>CAVZJV010000014.1:0-2467400 GCA_963775685.1 Candidatus Bathyarchaeota archaeon | reverse complement strand
AGACCGGCCCGAGGCCCGTGTCGGCGCCGACGAACAGGCTCGTGCCGGTCCGCAGGTCGCCGAGGTTCACCTCGCTCGCCTGCGCCCAGGCATTGCCGGCTTCGAGCGTCGCGCCTACGAAGAGCCCCCGCGTGAACAGCGGTACCTGCGAGGAGCGTCGGTACCACGTTCAGCCGGCCGAACAGCACGGCACTTCCGTTCAGCTGCTCCGGCTCGTAGCCCGACAGCTGGTGGAATCCGCCGAGCGTGTAGCGACCGATGCCGCCCGTTCCCGTCGAGGCGGCCTTCTGCGCGCGCACGTAGGCGTTGAGCGTGTCGCGCTGCCAGGTTCCAGCGTGCAGCGCGTCGCCTTCGATGCGCGTGAAGCGCTCGCGCTCGGTCGTCAGCGACAGTGTGCGGTGTCCGGTCACGGCCTCGCCTTTGACGCGGAAGCCGCGCTGCGGAAAGTTTGCGAAGTCGAGCTGGTCGATCACCGTCGCAAGCCGCAGGCCGGTTTCGCGTTCGGTGATCGCGCCGGTGACGACCGGAAAGCCCGCCGAAAGGATGTCGGGATCGACGCGCTGCACGACGTGCGTGAGCCCTGCGCGCAACTCGCCGAACTCGCCCCAGGGCTGGCCGAGGTCGACGCCGACGCGCGCCAGGCCGCGTTCGAAGCGCGCGAGCTTGGCGCCGCTGTCGTTGTCGTAGACGGTCACGGTGCGCCGCGCGACTTCGCCGTAGCCGGCGAGGAACCACTCGTTGCTGGCGCCCACGGTCCAGTTCAGCGGGTGATAGATCTCGGTGAACCAGCCGGGCGCCTGGCCGATCTGCACGCGGTTGCGCCATTCACTGCCGTTCGCGTCCAGCCAGTGGCGGTTGTGGCTGATCTTCACGTTGAAGCCGCCGCCGCCGCGGAAGTCGGTGCTCAGGTCCAGGCCGATGCGGAAGTAGTGCGGGCCCCAGGGCTTGTCCTCGACGTCGAACACCAGACCGTCGCCATCGGACCGTGCACCAGCGTGTAGTCGGCGCGCAGGTAGTCGCCGGTGGCGGCGAGGCGGCGCGCATCGCGCTCGGCCTTGGCCGCATCGAAGAGCTGGCCCGGCTTCGACTCGAGCTGCGCGACGAAGCGTTGCGGCTGGCTGATCTCGGCGCCTTCGACGCGCACGAACGACAGGCGCGCTTCAGTTGCGTCCGCATGGGGCCTCGCCTCGCGCCAGCGGGCGTAGGCGGGAGCGTCGAGCGACAGCGCCGCGAGCCGCGCCGAGAGCGGCAGGGCACCGCGCTCGCCGCGCGCGATCAGGTCACGCACGCGTTCGAAGTCGCCGGATCCGAGCGGGCCGAGGTCGGGCGCGATGAGCACGTCGCGGGGCGCGAGCGCGTCGAGGCTGCGCCGCACGTTCTGCTCGGTCAGGATGTTGATCATCTGCGACGTCAGGCCGCCGACCGAGGACAGCGTCTCGCGGCCCGCCAACGGGGTGCCGATGTTGACGGCGATGACGATGTCCGCGCCCATCGCCCGCACCACGTCGACAGGCAGGTTGTCGACAAGTCCGCCATCGCCGAGGATGCGGCCGTCGACCTCGGTGGGTGCGAACACGCCGGGCACGCTCATGCTCGAACGCAGCGCGAGCGCGAGGTCGCCTTCCGACAGGACCAGGGGCTTGCCCGTCTCCATGTCGGTGGCGACGGCGCGGAAGGGGATCGGCAGCGCATCGAAGCGGCGCACGTCGCGCACCGGCAGCGTGTAGCGGCGCAGCAGCGACTCCAGCCCGCGCCCCGAGAGCGCCCCCAGCGGCGCGCGCAGTTCGCCGTCGCGCATGCCGATCTCGATCACCGGCGAGATCTCGAAGTCCTCTTCCTTGCGACGCTGCGAGAGCTGCTGGCGGTCGACCCGGCTGGCGAAGACGGCGTTCCAGTCGACCTTGAGGAGCCCGCCTCGAGCTGCGCGGCAGTCATGCCGCTCGCGTACAGGCCGCCGATGATCGCGCCCATCGACGTGCCGGCGATCATGTCGATCGGCACGCGTTCGCGTTCCAGGATCTTGAGCACACCGACGTGGGAGAGTCCGCGAGCGCCACCGCCCGAGCGCGCGAGGCCAACGCGCGGGCGAGCTGCTTCCGCGGCCGGCGCCGGCGACTGCGCGTGCGCGGCGGTGGCGACCAGAAGCCCCACGATCAGCGAGGCGCAACGGCAGCGCGGCCGGATCGTCATGCGTCGAGCGAGATCTGGTTCAGCAACGCGTCGAGCGTGCGCTGAACCAGGGACTTGTCCTCCAGCGGCTGCACCAGCCCGGCGGCCTCGAGCCGCTCGAGCGCGACCCGCGTGATCGAGTGCGTGCGGCCCGGCCGTTCGCCGGCGAAGAGGAAATAGCGGCCCTGATCGCTGCGCCACAACAGCTGGACGCGGGTCCAGCGCCCCTGCACGAACAGGCGCCGTCGCTGCCCCGGGACGAGAGCGTCGACGCGTTGCGCGGTGACTTCGACGCTGCCGCCGCCGACATCGGTGTGCAGGAAGTCTGCCGGCACCGTGTCCATCGAGGCCAGGTCGATCACCGAGTCGCTGAAGGGCCGCGCGGCGGGCGCGTCCTCGATGACCTCTTCGCGCATGCGCTGCACGATCTGCTCGGAGGTCAGCGTCGTCCCGCCGGCGCGGTGCCCCGGCCGGAGCGCCTCGGTGTGCACGGCCATCAGGGGATCGAGCAGCGACTGCTGCTCCGCCGGCGCAATGCCGATCAGCGTCATGCCGGCGCGAAGCCGCTGAAGCAGGCTCGGCAGCAACGCGAGCAGGCGCTGGCGACTCTGCGGGTGATCGGGGGTCTGCAGGCTCCAGAGCAGGTCGTCGACCGTCTTCATGTTGGTCGGCGTCGGCTCGCCCTCCTCGCCGAACTGCAGCACCGACTCGGCCAGCACGCGTGCCCAGGTCCCGGTCACGAAGCGGCGAATGTCCGGAGCCGCACGCATCGATGCCATCTGCTCGGACAGGCGTTGCGAAAGATGCTGCTCGAGCAGTTCGCCCTTTTCGCGGCGTCGCAGCGACTCGATCGTCGCGGCGGCTTCGCGATGCTGCCACTGGAGCTGTTCGGCCAGGAAGCTGTCGACCCGGGCCACGCCGCGCCGGAACAGCGCCGTGTCGCCGGACGGCGAGCGCGAGATTTCCTCGGCCACCGCGTCGCAGAAGGCCAGCAGCGCCGCGAGACGGTTGTCGTCGGGGACCGGATGGCCGACTGCCGCGTACGCGATGCGGTCCATCAGCAACCACACCGGATGTTCGTGCGACTCGAACACGCCGCGGTCGTGCAGGGCGACGCGCAGGGCAGTCACCTGCAGCCGCGCCAGCACGGCGCGACACGCGGCGTTCAGTTGGGTGTCGGCCTGGATCAGCGCGAACACGCGCGACAGCAGCTCGACGACACGCCCGTCGACCGCGGCAGTACCCGGAGACGAGCGGCCGAGCAGCGTGGCGCCATGCGGCGCAGCCCCTGGCATGCGCGCCAGCAGCGAACCCAGCACGCCCGGCTGGGTCGCATCGAACTCGGGCGCACGCGTGCTCCCCGGCGCCAGCAGCACGGTGCGGTAGATGCCGGGCTCCACCCCCAGGGCCTCGAGCCGCGTGCTCGCGGCGGCCCAGGCATTCTTGAGCAGGCCGGCGATCACGCCGGAGGAGATGCGCAGCAGGATCGCCTGCTGCGCCTGCACCGTGACCACGGCCCCGGCGGCTTTCCACAGCGCGGTGGCGTACACGAGCGGGCGCAGCGGATTGGACTCGGCGCTGACGTGCTGCTGGCCGTTCAGGGTCGAGGTGAAGGTCTGCAGCTCGCGCAGCTCCCACTCGGCGGTCGTGTCGATGATCTGCATCGCGCGCGAAATCTCGATGTCGACCTCGACGCGGGACTCGTCCATCAGCTCGAGTCCGCCGCCCGGCGCATCGACCGCTGCGTTCGGGTCCGGCTGCGCGGCGAGTTCGCGCATGACGCCGTCGCGCAGCGCGTCGAGGAAGGCGGTCTGGTAGCGGCTCGCGCCACGTTGCAGCGCTTCGACCAGCATGAAGTGGTGCTCTCGCTCCGCGGTCGTCAGGCCGCCGTCGCGGTGGTCGCGCAACAGCTGCACGGTGCCCGCCAGGCAGCGCTCGACGAGCGCCGTCGAGCGGGCGAGTTCGTCCTCGACGAAGCGCAGCATCAGCGGGGCGACGGCCATGGCCGAGATTATGTCGCCCCGAAACGGAAGAAGGCCGCCTCGCGGCGGCCTTCTCGACGTGTCGGCGTGTGGCCGGACTTACATGTCCATGCCCATGCCGCCCATGCCGCCCATGCCGCCCGGCATGCCGCCGCCGGCGCCAGCCTCTTCCTTCGGCGCCTCGGCGACCATGGCCTCGGTGGTCAGCATCAGCGACGCGACCGACGCGGCGTTCTGCAGCGCAGTGCGGGTCACCTTGGTCGGGTCCAGGATGCCCATCTCGATCATGTCGCCATAGGTGCCGTTGGCGGCGTTGTAGCCGTAGTTGCCCTTGCCGGCCAGCACCGCGTTCACGACCACGCTCGGCTCGTCGCCGGCGTTCTGCACGATGATGCGCATCGGCTCTTCGATCGCGCGCAGGACCAGCTTGATGCCGGCTTCCTGGTCGGCGTTGTCGCCCTTGATCGTGCCCGCGGCCTGCTTGGCGCGCAGAAGCGCCACGCCACCACCGGCCACGATGCCTTCTTCGACGGCCGCACGGGTGGCGTGCAGCGCGTCTTCGACGCGGGCCTTCTTCTCCTTCATCTCGACTTCGGTGGCAGCACCGACCTTGATGACGGCCACGCCGCCGGCCAGCTTGGCCACGCGCTCTTGCAGCTTCTCGCGGTCGTAGTCGCTGGTGGCTTCCTCGATCTGCACGCGAACCTGCTTGACGCGGGCCTCGATGTCGGCGGCGGCGCCGCTGCCGTCGATGATGGTGGTGTTTTCCTTGCCCACTTCGACGCGCTTGGCCTGGCCGAGGTCGGCCAGCGTGACCTTCTCGAGCGTCAGGCCGACTTCTTCGGCGATGACCTTGCCGCCGGTCAGGATGGCGATGTCTTCGAGCATGGCCTTGCGGCGGTCACCGAAGCCCGGCGCCTTGACGGCGACGACCTTCAGGATGCCGCGGATCGTGTTGACCACCAGCGTGGCCAGCGCTTCGCCTTCGACTTCCTCGGCGATGATCAGCAGCGGACGGCCCGACTTGGCCACTTGCTCCAGCGTCGGCAGCAGGTCGCGGATGTTGCTGATCTTCTTGTCGTACAGCAGCACGAACGGGTTGTCGAGGATCGCGCTCTGCTTGTCGGGGTTGTTGATGAAGTAGGGCGACAGGTAGCCGCGGTCGAACTGCATGCCTTCGACGACTTCGAGTTCGCTGTCGAGCGACTTGCCGTCTTCGACGGTGATCACGCCTTCCTTGCCGACCTTGTCCATCGCGTCGGCGATGATCTTGCCGATCGACTCGTCGCTGTTGGCCGAGATCGAGCCGACCTGGGCGATTTCCTTGCTGGTCGTCGTGGCCTTCGAGGCCTTCTTCAGCTGCTCGACCAGGGCGGTGACCGCCTTGTCGATGCCGCGCTTCAGGTCCATCGGGTTCATGCCGGCGGCGACGTACTTCATGCCTTCGCGCACGATGGCCTGGGCCAGCACGGTGGCGGTGGTGGTGCCGTCACCGGCGTTGTCGCTGGTCTTGGAAGCGACTTCCTTGACCATCTGGGCGCCCATGTTCTGGAGCTTGTCCTTGAGTTCGATTTCCTTGGCGACCGAGACACCGTCCTTGGTCACGGTCGGGGCGCCGAACGAGCGCTCGAGCACCACGTTGCGGCCCTTGGGGCCCAGGGTCACCTTGACCGCGTTGGCCAGGATGTTCACGCCTTCGACCATGCGGGCGCGGGCTTCGCCGCCGAAGATGACGTCTTTTGCTGCCATGTCTTGTTTCTCCGATTCAGTTCAGGGGGTGTGGCGGGTCACTTGCCTTCGACGACGGCGAAGAGGTCTTCTTCGCGCATCACCAGCAGTTCGTCGCCGTCGACCTTGACGGTCTGGCCGCTGTACTTGCCGAACAGCACGCGGTCACCGACCTTGATGTTCAGGGCGACGAAGTCGCCCTTCTCGTTGCGCTTGCCCGGGCCGACGGCCAGCACTTCGCCCTGGTCGGGCTTCTCGGCGGCGTTGTCGGGGATCACGATGCCCGAAGCGGTCTTGGTTTCTTGTTCCAGGCGCTTGACGATCACGCGATCGTGCAAAGGACGAAGTTTCATAGCATCTCCTTGATGACTCGAATCGAACTTCTGCTGAGGATGGAGTCGCAGTCAGCGCTCATTCACTTTCGGTCGAACCGATGGAACGAGGCATCCCGGCGAACCGTTAGCACTCATTGATTGAGAGTGCTAGCAGAACGATTATAGGGCCGGTTCGTGACGTTGCAAGGTCGGCCTGCGAATGGCGCAGTACCTCACTTGCGGTAGTGGTCGAGCGTGCGCGGGGGGTGTAGCCGAGTTCGCGCGAGCGCGCCTCGTACTGGGCGGCGGGAACCGGCTGGCCCTGGCGGCGGTACCAGACCGCCAGTTCGTAGCAGGCGATGCCGTTCCCGAGGGCCGCGGCGTATTGCAGCCAGCCCTCGTAGCGGTTCGCATCGGCGGGGATGTCGCCGTCGCCCTGGCGGTAGGCCCGTCCGATGCGAGCGGCGGCGTCCTTGTCGCCCCGCGCCGCCTTGCGCCATTCGGCCAGCCAGCCCGCCTGCGTCGTCTTCGGCTGGAAGGCACTGCGGTACAGGCGCACGTCGTTGCCGCGCAAGGCGCGGACGGCCTCGTTCGCACCTTCACGCGACACCTGCACACTGCCGATCCGCCCGCTGAGCGGGTAGCGCTGCAGGTACTCCTCGGCCAGCTTGAGCACGTCGCCGGGCCACATGCTGGCCTCGAGGTCCTTCCAGGCCGCGGCTTCCTCGGCGGCGGTGGGCTGCGGCGTCGGCGGTGCCTCGAACTCGGGCTTGGGCGAGAGCCGGAAGCGCACCTGCGTGTTCTCGGCGATGAACGGGACCTGGGCGAACTGGCGGATCACCGACAGCGGGTGGTTCAGCATCGTCTGCTGCACGTCGAGCTTGACGAGCCGGAAGAGGTCCGAGAACGACAGTTCGTCCGAGGCGGTCTGCAGCAGCTTGACCAGCGACGCCGTGTAGAAGGTGTTGTCGGTTTCCTTCGCCGACGCGATCGCCGGCTTTCCGGCGGCGGTCGAAAAGACGATGAGGCAGCCCGGCGGCGCTTCGACCTGGTTGAAGCCGTCGTTCTCGCGCAGCGCTGCGCGCAGGTCGACCCGGCATGCGTCGATGACCGAAATGGACAACCCGGTGCGCCGCTTCGGCAACTGGTCGACGACGTCGCGCGTCAGGTGCAGGCTGCTGTTCAGCAGCGTGTCCTCGCGGGCATTGGGCGCGACGCCGGCGCCCAGCATCAGGTTCTCGGCATCGACCTGAAGGCCGTGACCGGTGAAATAGAACAGCACCGTGGCATCCGGCGGCGAGGCGGCCGCGCGGGCGGCGAACTTCTGGATCGCCTGGCGCAGCGCAGCGGGGTCGAGGTCGACCGCCGCGGTGACCTGGAAGTCGCGCTGTTCGAGCGCGGCCGTCAGATCGCGGATGTTCTTGTGCACCGGCGGCAGGTCGTGCGGCGCCGGGTAGACCCGGTTGCCGATCAGCAGCGCCAGCCGCGGCGGCCCCGCGACGGGTTGTGCCAGCGCGCCCGGCCAGGCGCCCAGGCCCGCGAGGGCGAACGGGAGCGCGGCGAGGGTGCGCCGCGTCGGGTCGGGCGTGTCGGAAGGAATCACTCGCATTGCAGCGACGTCCCCTTCGGGCTGCAGGTGGGCGGCAGCATGATGGACTCCCGCCCGACCGTCGCCGGCCGGCCCGCGCCGACCTCCGCGATCACGCCGGAGCGAAGCCGCGACTTCACGTTCTCCGTGCGCACCGCCTCCTCGAAGCGGGTCTGGCGCGCGTCCTCGACGATCGCCGTGACGGCCGTCAGCGCGCCCGACTCCT
Organism: Candidatus Bathyarchaeota archaeon; assembly: GCA_963775685.1. GTDB lineage: Archaea > Thermoproteota > Bathyarchaeia > Bathyarchaeales > Bathycorpusculaceae > Bathycorpusculum. Next base: position 2,459,393 of record CAVZJV010000014.1, on the reverse strand, counting down.
GCGGCGTGCGGGGCGCGTCGCCGTTGTAGAAGACGCGCACCTCGGTCAGCTTGCCGTTGCCGTCGTAGAACGGCTTCGGATCGGGCCCGGCGAGCAGGATGAAGGCGTTGTCGCCGCTCGCGCCGCGCGGCCGCACGGTCAGGTAGCCGCCGAGCTCGCTGCCGATGCGGACCTGGATGTAGCCATCCGGTGTCGCCAGCCCGAAACCGCCGCCGACCGTCAGCGCGGTGGGGCTCATGATCAGCGTGATGCCCGGCACCGAGCTCTGCGAGCCCTGGCTGTTGTCGAACGGCAGCCGGGCCCGCAACTGGCCGGTCGCACCGGTCGTGATGCGGTCGGCGCTGAGCTTGAGCACGTCGCCCTCGATGCCTGCCTGCAGCAGGGTCTGCGACCCGTCAGCCGGCGGCGCGCCGACGGCGTTGATCTCGGTCGAGTTGATGCGCACGAAGCCGAGCGGCAGCGCCGTGAAGCGCGTCGTGCTGTTGTCGCCGAGCAGGCCGCTCACCGCCGAGATCCCGCCGCGCAGGTCGTTGCCGGCGTTCTCGAGCTGCAGCGAGCCGCCCTGGGTGGACCGCAGCACCAGCAGGCTGCCGGCCGCGGAACTCATGGTCGAGCCGGCACCCTGGAACAGCGTCGCGCTGGCTTCGCTCAAGGGCACCAGGCCGAAGCTCAGGCCGCGGCCCTGCAGTTCGGGATCGGTGAAGTCGACCGCGCCGGGGGTCGCGTTCGTGATCAGGCTCAGCGTGCCGCCGTTCAGCACGAGCGCACCGCCGAGCTCGAGCACGCCGTCGGTCTCGATGCGGCCGCCGCCCGACAGCGTGACGTCGCCGAGGGTGAGGGCCGATGTGCTGCGCAGGTCGAGCTGCGCGGCGCTGGCGTTCACACCGCCGTCGAAGCGGTTCGCCGCCTGCATCGGCACTGACCGCGCCGCCGGTGAACTGCACGGGCACGAGCGCGATCAGCGGGTCGTTGTAGGTCTGCGCCCCGGTGGTGACGATCTGCGCCCGACCGGTCGCGTCGACGTGTCGATCAGCGTGTGCTCGCCGCTCGTGCCGTCCCAGTCGGAGGCGGCGGCGTTGTTGTCGGTGCGTCAGGCTGCGCAGCGCGGTGGTGGTGCCGACGGGCGCGGAGATGCGCGTCGTCCCACGCCGTGTTCAGCACCAGGTCGAAGCCGCCGTTCACCGCCCCCGTGAGCAGGATGTCGCCGGTGCCGCTCTGCAGCGTCGTGTTGGCGTTCAGCGCGAGCGCGCCGACGGTCACGTCCCCGCTCCCGTCGGCGCGGCCGATGACGTGCTGTGTGAAGCCGGTGGCGGCGGCGAGCAGCCGGCAAGACCTGCAGGTCCCCCGGCGCGCCGACGCCGACCGAGCGGCTCGCGCTGCGCGGCCGGATCGACAAGGCGCCGGATCCGCTGATGGTGCCCGCGACGGTCAGCGTGTCCGCCTCCAGTTGCAGATCCTGCGCGCCGGCGATGCCCGCGGCGAAGGCCAGCGACCCGCCGCTCAGGCGTGCATTGCCGCCGACCTGGACGTTGCCGCCGTAGCTCTGCGCCCCCGAGGTGTCGATGCTCGCGGACGTCACCGCGACCGCACCCCCGCCGGTCGTGGTCAGCGAGCTCAGCGGCGCGAGCGCACCGACGTTCACCGGCGAACGTCGTCGTGCCCGCGCTCTGCAGTGTCAGCGCGTGGGCGCCGTCCAGCGTGCTGGCGAACGTGATCGCGCTGCCGCTGAGCGTCGCGTCGCTGCCGAGCGTGACGGCCCCGGCGTAGGTCTGGCTGCCCGAGGTGGTGACGTTCGCGTTGAGCTGCGTCGGCCCGGTCACGTTCAGCAGATTCAACGCGACGCCGCTGCCGACCGCGGCGTTGAAGACGGCGGTCGATCCGCTGCCGTTGACCGTCAGCGCATGCGCGCCGTCGACGTTGCCGCCGAACACCAGCGTCGTGCCGCTCAGCGTGACGTCGCTGCCGAGCAGCAGCGTGCCGTTGTAGGTCTGCGTCGCCGAGGTCGTGACGTTGCCGCCGAGGCTGGTGCGGCCCTGGGTCGTGAAGGCGTGGACGTTGCCGATCGGCCCGCCGGTCGCGATGGCGTTGGCCGCACCATCGGTGCTCGCCAGCGTGAGGTCGTGCGCACCGCCGTCGGCGCCGCTCAGCAGGGCGATGGTCGCCGCGCCGGCGTCGAGGGCGGCGTCGCCGGTCAACGTCACGAGTCCGGCGTAGGTCTGGTTGCCGGACGTGGTGACGTTCGCGCCAATCGTGCTGCGACCGTTCGCGGTGAACTGCGCCGTGTTCGAGACCGGACCGCCGATCGACAGCGCGTTCGCGCCCAGGCCCGTGCTCGTCAGCGCAAGACTGTGCCCGCCGCCGTCCACGCCACCCTGCACGTCGATGCGTGCGCTGCCCGCGGCCAGCGCGACGTCGGCGGCGAGCGTCATGTTGCCGACATAGGTCTGGTCCGCGGTCGTGGTGATGTCGTTGTTCAGCGTGAGAGTGGTGCCGGTGGCGGTGAAGGCCTGGCCCGCTGCGACGTTGACAGTGCCCAGCGCGAGCGCGTTGGCATCGGTGATCTGGGTGGCGCCGCCGGTGAGGGAGACCGCACCCTGGAAGTCGTTGGCCGAGGCCAGCGTGATCGCGCCGGCACCGGCGTTGACGTTGCTCGTGCCCGCGACGATCAGCGCGCCGGACTGCGAGACCGCACCGCCGTTGCTGGTGGCCGCGAGGTTGCCGCCGACGCTGCCCTGGCCGAGGCCGAGCGCGCCGCTGGAGGTGGCCGTCAGTGCACCGGTGGCCAGCGCGCCCAGCGTGAGCGCGTTGGCATCGGTGATCTGGGTGGCGCCGCCGGTGAGGGAGACCGCACCCTGGAAGTCGTTGCCCGAGGCCAGCGTGATCGCGCCGGCACCGGCGTTGACGTTGCTCGTGCCCGCGACGATCAGCGCGCCGGACTGCGAGACCGCACCGCCGTTGCTGGTGGCCGTGAGGTTGCCGCCGACGCTGCCCTGGCCGAGGCCGAGCGCGCCGCTGGAGGTGGCCGTCAGCGCGCCGGTGGCCAGCGCGCCCAGCGTGAGCGCGTTGGCATCGGTGATCTGGGTGGCGCCGCCGGTGAGGGAGACCGCACCCTGGAAGTCGTTGGCCGAGGCCAGCGTGATCGCGCCGGCACCGGCGTTGACGTTGCTCGTGCCCGCGACGATCAGCGCGCCGGACTGCGAGACCGCACCGCCGTTGCTGGTGGCCGTGAGGTTGCCGCCGACGCTGCCCTGGCCGAGGCCGAGCGCGCCGGCTGGAGGTGGCCGTCAGTGCACCGGTGGCCAGCGTGCCCAGCGTGAGCGCGTTGGCATCGGTGATCTGGGTGGCGCCGCCGGTGAGGGAGACCGCACCCTGGAAGTCGTTGCCCGAGGCCAGCGTGATCGCGCCGGCACCGGCGTTGACGTTGCTCGTGCCCGCGACGATCAGCGCGCCGGACTGCGAGACCGCACCGCCGTTGCTGGTGGCCGTGAGGTTGCCGCCGACGCTGCCCTGGCCGAGGCCGAGCGCGCCGCTGGAGGTGGCCGTCAGCGCGCCGGTGGCCAGCGTGCCCAGCGTGAGCGCGTTGGCATCGGTGATCTGGGTGGCGCCGCCGGTGAGGGAGACCGCACCCTGGAAGTCGTTGCCCGAGGCCAGCGTGATCGCGCCGGCACCGGCGTTGACGTTGCTCGTGCCCGCGACGATCAGCGCGCCGGACTGCGAGACCGCACCGCCGTTGCTGGTGGCCGTGAGGTTGCCGCCGACGCTGCCCTGGCCGAGGCCGAGCGCGCCGCTGGAGGTGGCCGTCAGCGCGCCGGTGGCCAGCGTGCCCAGCGTGAGCGCGTTGGCATCGGTGATCTGGGTGGCGCCGCCGGTGAGGGAGACCGCACCCTGGAAGTCGTTGGCCGAGGCCAGTGTGATGTTGTTCGCGCCGGCGTCGATGGTCGTCGTGCCGCCGACTGTCAGCGCACCGGATTGCGTCAGGTTCGCAATGGCGGTCACGGCCAGGTTGCCCGAGACCGCGAGGCCGGGCAACACGCTGACGCCCGTGGCGCTCACGTTGTGCGTGCCGCCGGCGCCGGCCTGAATCTGGACCGAGGTCGCCGCGCCGCCGGTGAACAGCGTGTTGACGCCCGCGTTGACCACCACGCCGCCGACCGTCAGGGTCGGAGTGGTTGCGGTGGACAGGGCCGTCGTCCGGCTCAGCGAGGTGCCGGCGCTGATGCTGTTGGCGCCACTGCCTGCCAGCGACACGACATCGAGCGTCAGGTTGTTCGCATCGACGATCGCCACACCGCCGGTCCCGGCCGTGTACAGCGACAGCGTGCCGAAGTCATTGCCGCCGTTCGTCGCGGTGATGTTGCCCAGGGCCGCCAGACCCAGCGGGGCGGCCGCCGTCACGGCACCGGCGTAGGTCTGGTTGCCGTAGGTGATGATCGTGCCGGCGAGCGAGGTCGTTCCGCCGGCGTCGACGATGTTGCCGTCGAGGTGGAAGGCAATGTCGCCGCTGATGCTGTCCGCCCCGGTGCCGGCATTCAGGTTGCCGACACCCTGGAAGACCTGCGAGCCGTCGACGGTGATCTGGTTGTCGGCCGTGATCGCGAACGTCTGACCGGCGTTGCTGCCCAGCAGTGTGGTGTTCAGGCCGTTGCCGATCGTCGTGGCGATGTTCGTGATCGCGCCCGCGACGCCGACCCCGGAGATCGTGCTCGAACCCTGGTTGAAGACGATCGTCGCGCTCGACTTCTGGCTCAGGTCGAGCGTGTTGGTCCCGCCGCCGCCGTTGATGCCGCCGCTCAGCGTGCCGGCGTTCTGGATCGCGAACGCGTCGTTGCCGTTGCCGCCGGCGAGGTTGCCCACGCTGGCGAAGGTCGTCGTGTTGGCCCCATCGAAAAGGCTGCCGCTGTCGGCGCCCCCGACCGTGAACGTGGACCCGGTCGCCGTGCCGACCAGTGTCGTCCCCGCGCCATTGCCGGTGACGGTGTCGGCGCCCGCGGTGGCGAGCACCGAGACGGCGCCCGAGAACGCGCCTGCGCCGATCGCATTGGCGCCCGCGCCGCCGCTCAACGACGCTGCCTCGAAGCCCGAGATCGCGATGGTCGTGAACCCGCTGCGGGCGATCGACGTGTCGGTCAGCGTGATGGCCGCGACGTCGTTGGCCACTGCGAGCGTGTCGGTGGCGCCGTTGCCGGTGAGTCGCGTCACCCCGCTGAAGACCATGCTCCCGGCCGAGCCCGAGAGGTCGCCGCCGAGCGTGAAGGTCTGTCCTGCGCTCGAGCCGATCAGCTCGGTGTTCGTGCCATTGCCGATCAACGCACCGATGTTGCTGAACCCGGCCACGACGCTCGCGCCGTTGTCCGTGACGCTGCCGGACTGGTTGACGACCAGCGGCCCGGGGGCCTTGGCGCTGAGGTCGAGGCTGTTGCTGCCGGCGCCCCCGTTGATCGTGCCGCTCAGGACCGCGGCGATCGAGGCCGCGAATACGAAGTTGTCCGAGCCGCTGCCGCCGGCGAGGTTGGCGACGTTGGTGAAGGACGTGCTCGCGTTCAGCGTGCCGCTGTTCGCCGCGGCGACCGCGAAGGTGTTGGCGCCGTTCGTCGCGCCCAGTGTGTTGCTCCCCCCGCCGCCGTCGATCGACGCGCCGAACGAGGCCACGCCGCTGCCGAGCGTGAAGGTGTCGTCGCCCGCGCCGCCGACAAGCGCGTTGATCGAGGTCGCGCCGATACCGGCCACCGTCACCGCGTTCGCACCGTCGAGCGTGAAACTCGTGCCGGCGGCGGGACCCGTCAGTGTGTCGGCGCCCGTGCCGCCGGCCAGGGTGCCGATCCCGCTGAACGCGGTCGACCCGTTGACGGTCCCGGCGTTGGCGCCGGTCACCGCGATCGCGTTGCTGCCGTCGGTCAGGGCCAGCGTGTTGGATCCGCCGCCGCCGTTGATCGAACCGTTGAACGTCGCCACGCCGGCGCCGAGGGTGAACGTGTCGTTGCCGGCGCCGCCGACCAGGGCTTCGATGCCGGTGGCGCTGACGCTCGCGACGGTGACGGCGTTGGCGCCGCTGATCGCGAAGGCCGCGCCGCCCGCGGGGCCGGTCACGGTGTCCGTTCCGCTCCCGCCGCTCAGGGTCGAGACGCCGCTGAACGTGGTGCTGCCGTTCAGCGAACCGGCGTTGGCCGCGGTCAGTGTGATCGCGTTCGTGCCGTCGGTGAGGACGAGCGCATTCGTGCCGCCACCGCCCGCCAGTGTTCCGCCGAAGGTCGTCACGCCGCTGCCGAGCGTGAACGTGTCGGCGCCACTGCCGCCGTTGACCGTGGCGATTGCGCTGAAGGCGGTGCTGGTGTTCACCGTGCCCGCGTTCGCGCCCGACACGGCGACCGCGTTCGTGCCGTCGGTCAGGGTCAGCGTGTCGGCGCCGCCGCCGCCGGCGATCTGGCCATTGAAGCTCGCCACGCCTGCGCCGAACGTGAAGGTGTCGTTGCCACCGCCTCCGACCAGGGCTTCGATGCCGGTGGCGCCGATGCCCGCGACCGTGACTGCATTCGCGTTCGTGATCGCGAAGGCCGCCCCGGCGGCGGGGCCGACGATCGTGTCGGTACCGCTGCCGCCGGTGAGTACGGCGATGCCGCTGAACGTCGTGCTGCCATTGAGCGTGCCGGCATTCGAGCCGCCGAGCGCGATCGTGTTGGTGCCGTCGGTCAGCGCCAGCGTGTTGCTGCCACCCCCGCCGGCGAGCGTGCCGGCGAACGAACTCACGCCGCTGGCCGAGCGTGAACGTGTCGTTGGCACTGCCGCCGGTCAGCTGGGTGACGCCGCTGAAGGTCGTCGCGTTGGCGCCCTCGGTGAGCGTGCCGACGTTCGCGTTGGTGATCGAGAATGCCGAGGCGTTGTCGGTGCCCGCCAGCGTGGTCGCGGTGCCGTTGCCGACGACGGTGTCGGCGCCGGCGCTCGCCGCCACGCTGACGCTGCCGCTGAAGCCGCTGGCCGTGATGATGTTGTCGCCCGCGCCACCGCCGAGCGCAGAGGCTTCGAAGCCCGACAGGCCGATCGTGGTCAGTGCCGTGCGGGTCAATGCCGCGTTCGTGAGCGTCAGGTTCGCGACGTCGCTGGTCACGGACAAGGTGTCGCTGCCGCTGCCGCCGGCCAGTGTGGCGATGTTGGAGAACAGGGTCGTCGTGTTCAGCGTGCCGCTGGCGTCTCCGGTGACCGCGAAGGTGTTGCTGCCGTCGGTGGCAGCGAGCGTGTTGGCGCCGCCGCCGCCGTCGATGGAACCGTTGAAGCTGGTGACCCCGCTCGCCAGCGTGAAGGTGTCGTTCCCGCTGCCGCCCGTCAGCGTCGCGATGCCGCTGAAGGCGGTGGTCGTGTTCAGGGTCCCCGCGTTCGCGCCCGTCAGCGTGATCGCGTTGCTGCCGTCGGTCAGCGCCAGCGCGTTCGTGCCGGCGCCACCCGCCAGCGTCCCGCCGAAACCGGTGATGCCGCTGCCCAGCGTGAACGTGTCGGCGCCGCTGCCGCCGGTCACGCTGGAGATGCCGCTGAAGGCCGTGCTGGTGTTCACGGTGCCGGCGTTGGCGCCGGTCACCGCGATCGCGTTCGTGCCGTCGGTCAGCGTCAGCGTGTTGGTGCCGCCGCCGCCGTTGATCGTGCCGTTGAAGGTCGTGACGCCGGCGGCGAGCGTGAAGCTGTCGTCGCCGCTGCCGCCGTCGATCGTCCCGACCGCCGTGAAGGTGGTGCCACCGACCGAGCCGGCGCGCGCGCCGCTGATGGCGTAGGTGCCCGAGGCCGGCCCGACCAGCGTCGTGCTGGCGCCGTTGCCGGTGATGGCGTCGGTGCCGGCCGAGGCATTGATGGTGGCGGTGCCGCCGAACGCTGCGACGCTGATCGTGTCGTTTCCGCTGCCGCCGGTGACGCTGGCGGCCTCGATGGAGGTGACGGTCGTCGTTGCCGGCAGACCGGTCATCGTCAGCGTCGCGGCGCCCAGGGTCAGCGTAGCGCCTCCCGCCGGCAGGGTGGCGACGAGGGTGTCGGTGCCGCCACCGCCGGCCAATGCCAGCGAACCCGCGCTGACCAGCCCGCTGCCGAGGTTCATGACCCCACCCGCGTCTGCTTTGCCGAATGAGAGCGCGACGGCAGCGTTGCCGGTGCCGCCGGTCGCGTCAAGCGCACCGGTCAGGTCGAGGTTCGTACCCGCCAACACCGTGATGCCGCGGTTGGCGCCGGCTGCCGCGCCCGTATTCCCGGTCCCGTGATTGCCCCCGCCGGTGGTCACGGCGCCGATCGTCACTGCGCCGCCGCCAGAGGTCACGGCGACGGTGTTGCCGGCGCCGCCGGCCCCCTGCGTGCCATTGGACAGATCGCCGTTCCCGCCGACGCCGCCGCGGGCGTTGAGCGTGCCGTTGACCGTCGCGCGCAGCCAGGTTCCCGGCCGCCGTCACGGTGATGGTGCCCGCAGCCCCGCCCGTGCCGCCATCGGTGTTGTTCGCGGCACCGTTGCCGCCGGTCCCGCCGCTCGCGTTGATGCCGAGCGTGGTCACCGCGCCCTGCGACGTGCTGATCAGCACCGCGCCACCCGTCCCGCCATCACCGCCGTCGTCGTTGTTGCCGCTGCCGGCTCCACCGCTGCCCCCGTTGGCGAGGATCTGGCCCTGCACATCGATGGCGCGGTCGCTGGTCGCGGCGCTGACCTGCAGGGTCACGCTGCCTGCGTTGCCGCCGCGGCGGGTCGTGCCGCTGTTCATGCTCGGTCCGCCGCCGGCAATGTTGTTGATGCCGCTGGTCGTGATGGCCTGGGCGACGATGCCGCCGTCGGTGGTGGTCAGCGAGACATCGCCTCCCTTGCCACCCGCGGTGTCGGCGACCGCCACGGTCGTCGCTGTCGTGATGGCGGCGCCCAGCGTGATGTCACCCGATGTCGCGATGTTCACGTTGCCGCCGTTGACGCCGGCGGCGTTGGGGGTCGTCGTGATGGTGCCGCTGGCGCCGGTCGTCAACGAGGCGGCGCGGCTGCCGGCACCAGCCGTGCCCGCGACGGTGAACGTACCGCCGTTGAGCGTCACGGGGCTGTTCAGCGTCACCGCGCCGCTGGTGAACAGGTTCAGGTTGCCGTTGCCGTTATTGGTGATCGCGGCGTTGGCGTCGATCGCCCCCGATCCGAGGAGGGTCAGCGAGTGCTGGGAATTCCAGGTGACCGCCGTGTCGACGCTGATCGAACCGGCTCCGCCGCTGCCTGCCGTGGCGTTGACGATCACGTCGCCGCCGCCTGCAGTGGAGCGCAGCAGGTTGGTGAGCGTGCCGACGTTCAGGATCGACGTCGCGTTGACGCCAAGGACGTCGAACGGTGCAGTCGTGTCCGTCAGATCGACGGAGTTCGTGCCCGTCGTGATGTGAATATCGGACGGATCCAGCAGCAGCGAGCCGGCGCGCCCGACGGGTGCCGCCAGATCGACGTCGCCTTCGAAGGCGAGGTAGGCCTTGCCCGACACCTCGACCTTGCCGCCGTTGCCGCCGTCCGCCCCGCCGCGTGCCGCGATGTCACCCAGGTAACGGGTGTTCTGGTCGGACCACACCACGGCCGTGCCGCCGTCGCCGCTCGAGGTCGCGCTCACGTCGATTCGGGCGCCGCGTGCCACGTGGGTCATCTCGGCGTTGCCGCCCCCCTCGCCCTGCCAGTTGCCGCCGACAGTCGCAGTGCCACCGCCGGCGTCGCCGGAAGCGTTCAGCACCGCGGCGAGGTCGAGCAACACCTTCTGGCCACGGACGGAGATCGCTCCACCGTGTTCGCCGGCGCTGGCGCCGCTGGCATCGAGCGCGCCGGCGACGCGCGTGATCCCCGACTCGCCGCCGTCGATCACGATGCGACCCTCGCGGGTGCCGATCGCGCGCGCCTGCACGACGCCGCTCATGTTCAGCACCGTGTCCGCGAACGCGCCCCGCGCTGCGGCACGCAGTTCGACGCTGCCGCCATCGGCCTGGATGCGCCCGAGCTGCGCGAGACGATTGCCGGCGTCGGTGGCCGAGGCCTGGAAGAAGATCAGGCCGTCGCCTTCGACGTCGACGAGCACGTCCTGCACCGCGGCCATGCCGACGCGACCGTTGCGCGCCTCGATCACGCCGCTGTTGGAGACGGAAGGGCCGGCGAGCACGACCGTGCCGCCAGGCGCCGAGATGAGTCCCTCGTTGCGCACCTCGCCGCGGATGGCCAGGCCGGAGCCGTCGTTCGATGTCAGGCGCAGCCGGCCGGCATTGAAGTCGGCGTTCGACAGGCTCAGCGACGACGCGACCAGGCCGCCGACGTCGACGCGCGCACTCGCGCCGAAGACCACGCCATAGGGGTTGAGCAGGAAGACCCGGCCATTGGCTTCGAGGCTGCCGAAGATCTTCGACGGGTCGTAGCCGGTGACGCGGTTCAGGATCACCGCGCTGCTGGTGGGCTGGTCGAAGCGCACCTTCTCGCCGGCGGCGATCGAGAAACTCGTCCAGTCGATGATCGCCTTGTCGGTGCTCTGCGTGACGACTTGCGTCGTGCTCGTCGGCTTCGTCACCGTCGCCTTGCCGCTGACGACCACGGCGCCCTGCGGCAATGCCAGCGCCGGACCGGCGAGCGCGATCAGCGAGGCCAGGCTGAGCGGGTGCAGTGCGAACGAAGCCGAGCGTGTGGAGACGGCGGGGCGTGACGGCCGGGGCGAGCGTGTCTTCATGATGATGGTCAGAAGGTCTTGTTCGCAGTCAGGTAGAGCCGCGGCTTCTTGACCACGGTGTCGTTGACGGCCACGCCGCTGCTGGGCCATGCCAGGTAGGCGCGCAGGGCGAAGTCGCGCGGGCGGTCCCAGACGGCGCCGATGCCCCAGCCGCTCAGCGTCGACGTGTTCGCCACCGGGTCGTCGCCCGGTGCGATGGGCAGGGGAGAGTCCTTGAACTTGATGCGACCGGTGTCGTAGAACGCGCTGAAGACGAGCTCGCGCGCGATCCGGCCGAACCAGTCTTCCGGCGGCAGGTAGCGCAGCTCCAGCGACAGCACCAGGCCGGTGTCGCCGGTGCCTTCGCCCGGCGCGAAGGCGCGCACGCGGTCGGGCCCGCCGAGCTGGAACTGTTCGGTGCTGTCGAGGTTCTTGGTCGCGAGCTGCCCCTTCAGGGCGGCGTACAGGAGCAACCGGTTCGACGCGATGTTCTGCAGTCGCGACGCGTTCGCCCGGACCAGCGTGTAGCTGGCCGCGATGTCGGCGGGCAGCGGCCGGCTCGCCGTGATGCGGCCCTGGATCAGGCTCAGCTCGTAGGTGTTGACGCCGCCGGTGAGAAGGTCGTCGCGCGCGTCGCCGGAAACCGACAACTGGAGGTCGGTGGCGCGCTTGCGGGCTTCCAGGCCGGTGGCTTCGGTGCGGTCGTTGAATTGCTTGCCGTCGAGCGAGACGAGCGCGAACAGGTTCAGGTTGCGCGAGCGGATCACGGGGTACAGGGAATACAGCGTCAGCGTCGCGGCGTCACCGGTGAGGCCGAGCGGCAGCTCGTCGCGATCGAGCTCGTAGCGGACCAGCGACAGCGAGGCGCCGATCTTGAGCCCGTCGGAGCCCACCGGCAGCGTGTAGCCGGCCAGCCCGAACATCAGCCCGCGCGTGGTGGTCGTGAGCGCGTTCAGGACCAGGCCGTCGCCGCGCCCGAGCGGACTGCTGATCGTGCTCAGCCAGCTCACGCGCCCCACGCCCGAGTAGCGCGAGCCGGAGGTGTCGACCTCGGCGCGGCTGACGATGCGGTTCTCCGGCTGCGGCGTCACGACCAGGGAGGCGGTGCCGGGCGTGCGACCGGACTTGACTTCGAACCGCGCCGTGATGCCGCGCAGGTCGTTGACGAGGAAGACGATGCGTTCGACGTCGCGCACGTGCAGGATCTCGCCCGGCTTGAGCCGCGCGAGGTAGGCCTCGACGACGCTGCGCTCGAGCGGCATCTTCTCGGGCCAGTTCAGGATGACCTCGTCCAGCCGGCCTTCGAGCACGGCGATGCGGATCACACCGCCGACGGGCGTCTGTTCGGGCAGGTAGGCGTAGCCGAGATAGAAGCCCATCTCGCGCTGGAGATAGCGGGTCACCGCGCCGGCCGCGTTGACCAGATCCTCGTAGCTGCGCTGTTTGCCGACGAAGGGGGCGGTCAGGCCCGCGAGCGCGGCACGCAGCGGCGCCGGTGCGGAAGCGTCGACCGTGTACGACGTCACGTCGAGCGTGATCTCTTCGCTCGGTTTGCCAAGTTCGCGTGGCACGGCGGGGGTCGGTAGCGCCGGTGCGTCGGATTTGGCAGCGGGCAGAGTGGGTCGCAGTTGCTCGGGCGTCGGCACTGCGCCGGGAGGCGGTGTTGCGGTCTGCGCCCAAGCGTGTGTCGCAACGGCGGCGGCGAGCGCCACGGCGGCCCGGACGAATGGCCGGAAATTTGTTGCCACGATCACCCCAACGTTTGTCTCTGGCCGGTTCGCAGCCTGTCCCGACGGGCGTGCGAGCGTAGCGCTTGGCGCGTGAATTGCCCATCCCCTCGACCGCGCATGAATCCCTTGTTGAGGGGGGATGACTTGCCCTGCGGCGCATCGGATCATCGCGCATGCGATTGGCTCCAGGAGCTCTGTTGTGAAGCGGCCATCGGTCCGGCTGCGTGTACTTGACGACCGTTTCTCCGCGCTATACAACCGCCGCTCCCGTTGGGAGGCCCGGGAGCGCCGCAGGGGGTCTGCCGCGTCGCAGGTCCTCATCTCAGAGAACAACAATGGATGACGAGCTCGAGAACTCGGGTCCGCCCACGATCGTCGACACCTGGCTCGAGCCGCTTGGCGATCCTCCCTGCGGCGAAGACCTCGAGTGGGACAACGACTTCCTGGAGATGACCCAGGCTGCGGCGGGCAAACCCGGCACGCAGTTCTCCGATGACAAGGACGCCGTACCGCCCGACTGGCGCAGCGTCCAGCGGCTGGCCGAGAGCCTCTTCGAGCGCACCCGGGACGTCCGCGTCGCGATCTACTGGGCGCGCGCGCAGGTGTATCTGGAGAGCGCGGCGACGCTGGCCGACAGCTTCCGCCTGATCCACGGCCTGCTCGACCGCTATTGGGACGACGTGCATCCGCGGCCGGACGACGGCGATGCCTACGCGCGGGTGAATGCGCTCAACGACATGGCCAGCGTGGCCGGCCTGCTCGGCGACATGCGCAACGGGGCGATCGTCTCGAACCGCGCCGTTGGCGAGCTCCGTGGGCGGGACATCGAGGTGGCGCTCGGCATGCTGGAGCCGCGCGACGGCGATTCCCAGATGGGGAGCGCGCAGATCGAGCAGATGCTCAGCGAGGTCGCTGCGGACGATCCCGCCGCTGCGGCTGTTCCCGGCGCGGGCTGCGGCGTACCTCGAGAAGATCAACGCGCTGATGAGCGAGCGCGTCGGCTATGGCAGCGCGCCGGACCTGCAGCCGCTGATCGCGCTCGTGAAGGCGATCCAGGGGCTGATGCCGGGCGACCAGGGGTCGATGGCCGACGATGGGTCCAGTGGTTTCGACGACGGGGCGGACGACAGCGGCTCCGCCGCGCCGGCGGTGCGCCGGGGCGGGGGCCGCGGGGGTGGTCTGGCTGGCTCCGTCGAGTCGCGCGAGGACGCGCTGCGCGCGATCGACCTTGTCTGCGCCTATCTCGAGCGCACCGAGCCGACCAACCCGGCCCAGTTCTTCCTGCGCCGGGCGCGCAAGCTGGTCGACAAGAACTTTCTCGAGCTGGTGCGCGAACTCGCCCCCGAGTCGCTCGAGCAGGTGGCCCGCATCATGGGGGTTTCGTCGGACGAGATTTCTTCCGGGGGCTCGTACTAAATGGCAAGATTGCCGACTGGCCCGCAGGGCCCGCAGGCGGTCTCTCGGCGACTTTCACTTGAGGAGTGAGCATGGGCAGCAGTCAGAAGTTCATCGCGCGCAACCGGGCGCCGCGCGTGCAGATCGAGTACGACGTCGAGCTCTACGGCGCCGAGAAGAAGGTCCAGCTGCCCTTCGTCATGGGCGTGATGGCCGACCTGTCCGGCAAGCCCGCCGAGCCGCTGCCGGCCGTCGCCGACCGCAAGTTCCTCGAGATCGACGTCGACAACTTCGACGACCGCATGAAGTCGATGAAGCCGCGCGTCGCGTTCGCGGTGCCCAACACGCTGACCGGCGAGGGCAACCTGACGGTCGACATCACGTTCGAGAGCATGGACGACTTCTCGCCCGCCGCCGTCGCGCGCAAGGTCGAGGCCCTGAACAAGCTGCTCGAGGCGCGCACCAGCTCGCCAATCTGATCACCTACATGGACGGCAAGACCGGCGCGGAGGACCTGATCGCCAAGGTGCTGAACGGACCCCGCGCTGCTTGCATCGCTGTCGCGCCGAGGCCAAGCCGCAGGAATGATCGGCACGCGCGCGCAACCACTGAATCGGAGCAATTCGCATGGCTGAACTCGAAAAGCAAGGCTCGGCACTCGCCGGCGTCACGTTGGAAGGCAGCGATTTCGCCTCGCTGCTGAAGAAGGAATTCAAGCCCAAGACCGACGAGGCGAAGACGGCGGTCGAGACAGGCCGTGCAGACGCTGGCCCAGCAGGCGCTGGCGAACACCGCAGATCATCTCCGACGACGCGATCCGCAGCGATCGAGGCGATGATCGCCGCGATCGACAAGAAGCTCACCGAGCAGGTCAACCTGATCCTGCACCACGACGACTTCCAGCAGCTCGAGGGCGCCTGGCGCGGCCTGCACCACCTCGTCAACAACACCGAGACCGACGAGATGCTGAAGATCCGCGTGCTGAACGTCTCCAAGAAGGATCTGCGGCAAGACGCTCAAGAAATTCAAGGGCACCGCCTGGGACCAGAGCCCGATCTTCAAGAAGCTGTACGAAGAAGAGTACGGCCAGTTCGGCGGCGAGCCGTACGGCTGCCTCGTCGGCGACTACCACTTCGACCACACCCCGCCGGACGTCGAGCTGCTCGGCGAGATGGCCAAGATCGCCGCTGCCGCCCACGCGCCGTTCATCGCCGGCGCCGTCGCCGACGCGTGATGCAGATGGAGTCCTGGCAGGAACTGGCCAACCCGCGCGACCTGACGAAGATCTTCACGCACGCCCGAGTACGCGGCCTGGCGCTCGCTGCGCGAGTCGGACGACGCGCGCTACATCGGCCTGTGCATGCCGCGCTTCCTGGCGCGCCTGCCCTACGGCGCCAAGACCAACCCGGTCGACGAGTTCGACTTCGAAGAGGACACCGAAGGCGCCGACCACAGCAAGTACGCCTGGGCCAACGCCGCCTACGCGATGGCGACCAACATCAACCGCTCGTTCAAGCATGTACGGCTGGTGCTCGCGCATCCGCGGCATCGAGTCGGGCGGCGCGGTCGAGAGCCTGCCGACCCATACGCTTCCCGACCGACGACGGCGGCGTCGACATGAAGTGCCCGACCGAGATCGCGATCTCGCGACCGGCGCGAAGCCGAGCTGGCGAAGAACGGCTTCATGCCGCTGGTGCATCGCAAGAACTCCGACTTCGCCGCCTTCATCGGCGCCCAGTCGCTGCAGAAGCCGCCGGAGTACGACGACCCGGACGCCACGGCCAACGCCAACCTGGCGGCGCGGCTGCCGTATCTGTTCGCCTGCTGCCGCTTCGCGCACTACCTGAAGTGCATCGTGCGCGACAAGATCGGCTCGTTCAAGGCGCG
This sequence comes from Candidatus Bathyarchaeota archaeon, assembly GCA_963775685.1. Taxonomy (GTDB): domain Archaea; phylum Thermoproteota; class Bathyarchaeia; order Bathyarchaeales; family Bathycorpusculaceae; genus Bathycorpusculum. The sequence continues at coordinate 2,443,720 of CAVZJV010000014.1, read as the reverse complement.
CGACGACATGCAGGACTGGCTGAACGAGTGGATCATGAACTACGTCGACGGCGACCCGCTGAACTCGAGCGAGGAGACCAAGGCGCAGCGGCCGCTCGCCGCGGCCGAGGTCGTGGTCGAGGAGATCGAGGGCAATCCCGGCTACTACAGTCCAAGTTCTTCCTGCGCCGCACTACCAGCTCGAAGGCCTGACGGTGTCGCTGCGGCTGGTCTCCAAGCTACCGTCGGAGAAGTCGTCCAACTGACCCCAGCCCCGCGGCGCGGCGGCGGAATCTGACACTGAAACAGGAGAGTGAATCATGCCAGTCAATGCGTTTCTGAGCTTCTTCGACAAGGGCGACGGCGAGTCGATCCAGAAGGGCAAGGAGAAGTGGATCGAGATTCAGGGCTGGGACTGGGAAATCGAGGCTGAGACCAGCTGGACCAAGGGCGGCGGCGCCAGCGTCGGCAAGCCGAACCCCGGCAAGATGAACTGGGAGCACTACTTCGACACCTCGTCGACGGTGATCATGGGATACATCTGTACCGGCAAGGCCTTCCCGAAGGTCGAGTTGCAGATGATGAAGACCACGGGCAGCGCGACCCCGGAAACCTACTTCACGATGGTGATGGAGGGCGCCTTCATCACCAAGGTCAGCAACAGCGGCACGGAAGAGGGCAGCGTGACGCAGAAGGTCGAGATGGTCTTCAAGACCGTCAAGATCGAGTACAAGCCGCAGGACAACAAGACCGGCAAGCTCGGTGCCGTGAAGACCTACAACTGGGACATCCCGGCGGGCACGGCGTCGCCGTCGTCCTGACCGTCCGCAGTCGCCGCCTCGGCCCGCGGGCGGGCGGCCCGAAGGTGGCTAGCGCGCCGTGCCGCAGAAGGTTCGGCGCGCTGTGTCGTCCGCAGCGCGGAAGGGAGTCGAATGAGCTGGTCGAACATCTACTTGCAGCTGATCACGGCGACCGGGCCGGTGCTCGGTGAGGGCCTGCTCGATGGCTGGGAAGGCTCGATCGAGCTGCGCGGCTTCGATTGGGGCATGGGTGCACGCACGGTGGCCGATCAGGCCGGTGCGGGTTTCGGTCTCGGGGGGCTGAAGAGCGCACTGGGCGTCAGCAAGAACGTGCCGATCGAGATGGAGCCGCTGACGTTCGTCAAGCGCTTCGACGTCGCCTCCTCGATGATCCACACCTGCCTCGACAACCATGTGCCGGTCGTTTCGGCGTCGATCACGGTCCTGCATTTCAGCCCGAGCGCGCTGCCCAAGGGCACGGCCGGGGACGTGATGGGCGCGGCCAGCCCGGTCGCCAACGTGGTCGGCGGGCTGCACAAGCCTGGCTTCATTCTGCTGGCCACCGACGGGTACTTCGAGAGCGTCGACCTCAACCTCGAGCAGGACGGCAACATGTCGGAGCTGGTCGAGACCGTGACGCTGAACTTCAAGATGATCAGCATCAGCTACGTCAAGCCGGTCGGACCTGCCGCGGTGCCGATGCCGCCGTTCATCTACTCGTCGCATCCGACCGACTTCTAGACGAGGCACGCCGCGATATGGACAACGCACAGCTTTATCTCTCCCTGGTGCGCCCGAGCATGATCCCGGTCGTCGGCGAGGCGGCCGACGACCTGTTCATCAAGCAGATCGAGGTGATGGGCTGGAAGTGGGGATTCCACAACCTGAAGGAGCAGCGCGACGCGGAGCGGTAAACCGGCTCCTAAGGCTTGCCCAACTACAGCTGCAATAGCATAACTTCTCCACTCTTTCCAGCGAATTACAACCGCAGCAATCACGGCAAGACTCAGAATAACTGTTAGTGTGAAAGATATGACGAATATTTCGGTTGATAATCCGGTATAGGCTGTGATATCTGGAAGAAGAATAATCGTGGGCGCTAGAAGCCCAAAGGCCACCACCATTACTCCTACGATAGCTTGTTTTAGGCTTATGTTTCTGTGTGAAATGTAGCCGATAAGAAAGAAAAGTATGAAGTTCGGTGGTACACCGGCTGCAAGACTTAAGGCGGCATTTCCATGAACGAACATGTCTCTAATGAAGATGCCTAATATTCCACTGATTCCGCCAACCCAGGGGCCATATAATACTGCAAAAACTGCTGGTATAACGACTGCTGGTAGAAAACCGATGCCAAAAAAACTTACGTTTGCTGTTAGGATTCCGACAATAGCATAAAGCGCTGCACATATACCGATAACTGCAATATCTTGAGTTTTCAATCGTTATCCCTTTGAACTTAAGTTTAACTTTCAGATAACGTGTTGCAATTAAGGATTCCGTTTATAATGTTTATACATGTTTAGACTAAAAAGCTTCGTTTGTTTGATTGTTTTGCATTAACTTTTATTAATTTAGCAGGGGTCCATGTTAATTCGTTTTAGGTGCATATTGATGATGGGTACCCCGTGAGCTTAAACTTGAAAGTACAATAATAGAAAGAAAACACTAAACTATTTTTTGTGTCTTTTAATTCTCTCTTGACGTTGCGTTTTCTTGCGCCAATCCTTTTTTCGCTGCGTCTGCATAGAAAATCTTTCTTGCCGTGGAACATCCATCTTCCGGTAACGAGAGACGTTTCCATAGAATGTTTCAGGCGATATCTTGTTATCTTTCAAATCTTGAATATTTCGGTTCAATTCCTCTTTTGATTGGGCGTCGCTTACCTTGTCAAATGATTCATCATAAACAACGTAGGCGGCATGGAATTGAAAATTTGAGAGGTCATCGATTAAAAGTTTCTCTATTTGGATCTGGCTGTTTTGTTCGTTTGGTTGTTCAGTCATGTTTATCCGTCTTTTGATGTAGGCAATGATTGTTTTTCACTCTTTTATAGGTGTCCTTTTTAGGTCAAAGATCCCGTACTTGGTGATATGCTCGGAGCGAACTTTGTTTTAATCAGGTTTATTCCGCGGCTTTTTAGTTCTTGGCGTGCGCTTTGGTTTGGTTAGAGTCTGTTGTGTTTTTCCTTTTCCTTCCTTGATCGATGGAGGCGGCTCTACTTTTTTTGTTCGACGCGTTCTCCTTGGTTTTTCAATGGGTTTTAGTCCTGCTGCTTTTTCGGAGTTAACATCTGGCTGTACCTTGCCAGTTTGGGTTTCGCCTGCGTTTTCTGTAGCAGCAATGTCTTTGGGAGCTTTACCTTTTGTCAAAGGCTTGATGGGGGATGTATTTTCAGTTGGCCTGGGCTGGACATTGATCGCTTTTGGGGTTTCCATACTTACACCTGCCTTTTCTTTTTGTGGTTCCTCAATAATCTGCGGTGGCTCCGCAATAAAGGTCGGTGCATCGACGTTTTTTTCTTCAATTTTAATGACAAAGGATCCATCTGTAGTCATGAAACCTTTTTCTACTGCCTTAGTTTTTAGGGGCAAAACTTTCTGCTCCAAATCAATTAGCATCTTGCTGACATCGAAGCCGCCGACAAATAACACGGCATCTATTCGGTCAGTCATGTCTTCGGTATAGATGGGCTCAGTTAAGTAGATTGATTGAAGGGTTGTTTTTTCCTTAAACCAGTTTGTTATCGCTAACTCAATTTTTCCCCGTGGAAGCTTCTCTTTTAGGCTTATGGGCATTCGCAAAACAACATATAGAAGCGATGCGGTGGACAAATCAAACGTTAAGAAAGGTTTCAACATCGCGGTATTTAACATGTTTTCTATAGAGCCGTAAATATTGTAGCTTGCGCCAGTAACTACGATAGGTGCAAACAGTCTAATGTCAAAGGTCCTAGATAACTCGGAGATTTCCTCTACAAGGGAGTCTTTGGCTAAAAACAGGTTCAAAAGATAGTTGGCAACCATGTTTCCCTTAATTGATTCACCTTCTCTGTTAACGCCCTCGTAGCTTTCCACTTGATCTCTGCCCATAAGCAAAACTGTTGCACCGTCAGTGACTGAACATATTTTTAATGCGGCATAAGCGTTGAAGATGGCATCCGATGGCTGTATTTTTGAGGGCAATACCGCTATGGAAAACGAATCCATGTTCGCGGCTTTGAATTTACTTATCAGGGCTGGCAGAACGGCGCTGCCTATACCATCCCAAATCGACGAAAAAATTACCGCTCCACGAAGTTTTTCAGCAGATTTTCTCTGTAAACTTTCAATAACTGAATCATCCTTCATGATGGTTGGCACAACGTTGTACCAGAAATGGGAATCGATGTGCTTCTCTTCAAATCCCAAAATTAAATGTGTGTGGTATCCTTTTGGGAGCCACTTGTATATGTCACTGCTTGACTTTTCAACCAAAATTGGAAAGGTGACTTCATTGCTTAAACCAGGTTCTTTTAGCAGAATTTTTATCGGGTATTCGCCGATGCAAACTAAAGCTTGTTTTGGCAATAACGGCTTTAGAGCTGAAATATGCCTTTCTATACTTGCAAGTACGTCAAAAACGCCTTTGCCATCTTTCATCCGAGGTACCTACATAAACTTTAAGAAGAGTTTACCTAAAATAAGGCTTTAGGTAGTTGATTGCGTGAAGAAGCCCTCGCTTAAAATTTCTAATGTAAACTCCTGGTTCAAGACCCAAAACCAGAAGAGAAAAGAGAAGGAAGAACAAAATCGTAACCTTGAATCCTCCGCACTTAAATGGCTAACTTTCCTATTCACCGCCATCGCCATGGGACTTGGTATGTCATATCTACCACTTTTTCCACAACCTCTACCTATCTTTTTAGCGATTCTTGTGGCGTTTGTTGTGTACCAGAAACCACGATTAGGGATGCCTGTTGGCGGGGCTGTCATCGGATTTGGGTTGATGTCCCATTTGGCCCAACTTAAATTTATCTCCTTTATCGGGGACACACCAGTCCGAGTGGCGTTTATCGTTGCTTGGCTCACATTATTTATTGTTTTGCCCCTGACTTCTAACCGTTACAAGAGCGCTATAGCAATCGATTTTGGGATACTTGCGGTCACTGCTCTCTTTTTTGCTCCCACTTATTTTCTGGCTATCCCGTTGATTTTGGCTTCAGCGGTGTTCTTCAAGAAATATGTCAGCTTCACAGTCGTCTACTACGTCCTGCTTTCAGTGCCACTGCAAATCATGCAGTATTATCAATACACAGTTTTGCCTATTGTACGCTCCGATTGGTGGCTTGAACCCGGTTCAGCTCCACCGTTGCTAGTGCCTTTAACTTCAATTGCCAAAGACTTAAGCGCCTCCATGAGTCAGTTCCGACTCTACGATTTGTCACAAGTAATCTATGACATTGCGGGTCAGACAACATGGAATCCAGACTGGCAAGGTCGTACCATCGGTGACGCAGTCACGCAATACAGAGATTCTATCCCGGGTATACTGATGTTCGTAGTCGTTGTAGTGGGGCTTGCTTTGACACTTATTTTCTTCACAAGAGTTCTAGTTAAAGAAGGTTTAATCGGTAGCGGCGACAGACTTTTCCCTTGCTTCACCGCCACCATCGCGGCTGCATTATTCTTCATCCTCCTAAGTTCACTTCAGGCGCCCTTAGCTTTCACCGCGGATGTCAGTGGAGTAACGATGGTGCTGGGCATTTTTGCCACGCTTCTCTTTACCCTACCTGTTGCCTTCATGGACTATACACCAAAGAAGAGGGCTTCGAACCAAGAAATCACTGAAAAAGCACGTGCACTATTGAACAAAGTGCTCGTTTTCGAAGGGCATCTGGCCAACGTCAAAGACAACATTCCGGTCATAGTTAGCAGTCCTGAGGGAAAAATGCTCATAATTAAAGATTCAATTGGAGAAACCCTTAGGAACGCGGAAAAGCGTGTTTATGAGCAAGAAGAATTGGATTACCAGTTCGAGGGCTTAGACAGGATTGACAAAGAAAACGGGGCCTTAGAAGCCGAACTCAACGCTATCCTGTCAGAGTACCAAGTTTTCGCTTCATGCGAGTATTCGAATTGGGCAGGAAAACTCAAAACCGCCGGCTTACCCATCAAAACCACCTTAAACACCCCATATCAAAAAGAGATGCCGATAGAACAAAGAATCGAAGCCATCAAACAAGTACTAGAGACAAGCAGAGACCTAACCAAAGAAGTAATTGCAGTCGCAGATCCAATCTACGACATAATAAGACCCCTCTACGACCCATCTCTTCCAGAAAAATGCCGAGCCGCAGAATTTGCCACAGAAAAACTCAACAGCAAAGAATCCCCATGGATAGCCATAGAGGCACTGTATAATGCGCTCAACAATTGGAAGCGGCAGTATGGCAAGGACATCCAAGTTTCTATGCGGTATCTCCAAACATCCTTGTCGCCCATTGCCAACCTGAACAGCCAAAGCGAGAAATTGCCGCCTGTTTTCGGTGAACAAACACTCAAAGTTCTCGGCTACGCCCAGAAAGCTGAGGCAATGAAGGCTATCGCGGCGAAGAGAGCGGAAAAAGCTGCGTTGGACCTTTTAGATGTCGTCACGTTGAAAGATGATATTCAAGGGTCCATAGACATGGCTAACGATGTCCTATCTATTTTGAACGCTGGAATAGTCAGCAATGAAGAAGCAATCGACCGCCTATTACCTACCAAAGATTATCTATGGGAGAAAAACAGCACATTGCGTAGTCAGCTCAAGATAGCAACCGAAATTCTCGGTAACCCTTCCAAATACAAGATAAATCAAATAATGGAGAAACTACCCCAGTACCTCTCATACGTGGACGAAGCAGTCCAGACGCTGGCTGTTTACAGTGAACGCAAAGAGTTCCTTCTCAACTACCCCTTGGCCAAAGCAGCCATTGAAGAACAGCTCAAACAGAAAGAAAAGCTGTTGCCACATGACCTGCCCTTCCAACCAAGGTTTGCCGCGGAATACCTGAGACTTTACTACTCATCAAAATATGACGAATACGTGTTTAACAAGGATAACTTTACTCTGACCAAAAGACCATAAATTCTTGAAAAATTCCGTCAATATTTTATGGCGAGTTTGTCTAGACAGGTGTTGGAGTCCATTGACAACCATACCTTCATGGTAAATGCCAGGCTAATCGTCTCTTTTTGATCGACGAACAAAGTCCCAAGCCTCAATGAACCCTCACTCATAGATTTGTTTTGAAGCGTCTGTTCCTTATGTTCCATTACTGGATGGATGGTTAAGTTGAATAGAAAAACGCCCGAAAAAATAATTAAAGATATTTAATCCTGCATTAAAAGTCGTTCCCTGCCCAGTAATATTTACTGTGCTTCGATGGAAGATGAGTATCTTTTGATTAGACAGGCTATGAAGAGAAATCAAAGGAAGCATCAGTTACACCAATCTTTTAGGTCTCATATTTGGAATTGCAAGAAAGTAGTCTTTGAATCTTTGTTCCCTAACTCGCCCTCAAGTTAACTATAGCCGCTGAAAATCTGGCTATAATAGAATAGACAGCAAACATCAAGCTGTCAGGCTCTCGAGCTGATACATGATAGTTTGCAAAATTACTTGCGGTAAAAGGGTTTGTCAAGGTTTATCGACTAAATTGCTATTTGCTTAGTCCCGTTTCTTGACTCATCAAAAACAAACACCGCAAAGAAAAACAGACGCAGAAATCAACAACCACCTTTTATATCCAAATTCACTTATTATTAAGTCAGCGATTTTTGAGGAATACAAATGGCATATTTTACTGACCGAGTTGACGCGGGCAAAAAGCTAGCTTGGGCTCTGAGAGATTTTAAGGGAAAGGGGATTGTTTTGGCGATTCCCCGCGGCGGAGTGGTGGTAGGCAATGAGATTGCTAATGCACTTAACTTGCCTTTGGATGTGATTATACCGCGCAAACTTGGTTCCCCCAACAACCCTGAACTGGCTATTGGCGCGGTAGCTGAGGACGGAACTGCAATCCTTGACAAAAATCTGGTTAGCTACTTGGGCGTTAATCCCCAGTACATAAAAGAAGAAACAGAGCGGCAAAAACAGGAAATCCATCGTAGACTAAAACTCTACCGACAAGACGCAGGCTACCCAGACGTGAAGGAACTAGATGTAATCGTTGTCGATGATGGAATCGCCACGGGCTCTACAGTAAAAGCGGCTTTAGCATCGGTGAAAAACCGAGGAGCAGCCAGCGTGACTGTTGCTGTTCCAATTGGTCCACCCTCAACCATCGAGGAGCTAGAGAAGATGGCGAACCGCGTAGTTTGCCTCTACACCCCCGAGTTCTTCCAAGCTATCGGACAATTCTATAGCGACTTTAGCCAAACCGAAGATGAGGAAGTCATCGAGTTACTACGAGAAAATAAGCATAAAAATTTGGAAAAATCCAAAAGAGAGGTTGTTTTATGATCCATAACCAAACCGACATGAAAATTCCAGTTGACAACTTCACAGTTGAGGGCACTTTGACAATGCCACCTGGCACCAAAGGAGTCGTTTTGTTTGCTCATGGCAGCGGTAGCAGCCGATTCAGCCCCAGAAACCAATACGTCGCCAAAGAATTCAATAAATCAAAAATCGCCACATTACTCTTTGATCTGCTCACGGCAGAAGAGGAAGAAACGGACGTAGTAACTGCAGAGTACCGTTTTAACATCGCTCTACTCGCTCAACGCCTTATTGGGGCAACTGAGTGGCTTAGAAATGACCCCTTAACTAAGAGGTTAACTTTTGGATATTTCGGGGCAAGTACAGGTGCGGCTGCGGCTTTGATTGCAGCTGCTATATTGCCAAACGACATCGTGGCAGTGGTTTCGCGCGGCGGACGCCCTGACCTTGCAGGAAAATATCTTCCAAACGTGGCGGCGCCGACTCTGCTGTTAGTGGGCGGTTTGGATGTTGAAGTGATTGAGCTAAACCGTCTTGCTATGGATCAAATGACAAACGAAAAGAAGATAGTAATTATACCTGGCGCAACTCATCTTTTTGAAGAGGCTGGCACTCTAGAACAGGTTGCAAAGGTCTCGATTGACTGGTTTTTGCGTTACCTGCACTAAAGCCGCCTTACTCGCCTTTAGGCTGCTTAATCATCTTGAAGAGCGCATAGTTTTCTGCGATGTCGGTAGTGTATAAGAAACTAAATGCCAATACGCTTTCAAGGGGCACGTTCATATAAACCTTTTCGCCTGCCACCCGAAGAGCTTTGGGTTCGGATGTTAAAATCACATTCAAAACATCTCCCACCTCCAACTCTTCGCCTACTTTATGGCCATCCTCTGACTCCTCATCTAACGCAATGGCTGTTTTCCATGTGCCACCACTGAAATCTACAACCACATAAGGATGCCCAATTTGGACAACCGAGGAAACCGAGATGGAGGGCATACATTTTGTGCATTGACCCACAAGCTGAGTCATTTCTTTCTGGTTTAAGGGTACGATTAGAACTTTATGTTTAATGCTGGATTGGTCTGTAACCGTAAAAAACTGCATGAAATCACTAACTTACTATTCTTTTTGGTTGGTTTTAACTTTTTCTGTTTTGGAGTTTACGCTTTCTGATAGGAAGAAAAAATTTTATACCTGGGCAAGGAGGGTTTTGCCAAAATCCACGCATCGAGACAACTCCCCCTCCATTATTGGACCCGACACCCCTTTCACCCTAACCGACAGTGAGGACGAAACCAGAGTCAAGTTGGACAATTTCTCCTGCACCATCCCCTCCATCTTCCTAACCGCCCTATCACGCGACTTCACTTTCCCCGAGTAAGTTCCGAAAACAGCGACTTTTTTGCCCCTTAGCCCAAGCTCCGACAGACGATTGACAAATTTCTTCATGGTTTGGCTGGGTCGACCCATGTGGTTTGGAGCACCTAAAACGATCCAATCGTAATCCAGGGCGTGCTCTGGGCTGACTACTTTAACGTAACCCAAATCAACCTCCGCACCTCCACCACGCAAACCCTCCGCAAGCTTCTCCGCACAAAGCTTCGTGTTCCCATACTTTGAATCGTAAAAAACAAAAACTTTAACCATCAAACAACCGCACCTATTACTTAAGACAGCGAAGGCGAACCAAATAAGACTTAACCCTAACATATAAGTGATTTCCTAAAAAGTTCTAACCCAGTGAATAAAGGAAAACATCTACTGAAGAGATTCATGGCACACAGTAAACTATTATGAACACAACAAGAAGCAGAAACTAAATTATTAATTGTAATTTGGAAAACTAACTGCTGTCCCTCCAATGTTGGCGACCTTTTTAAGATCCTCACTATTGGCAGGTTGTCAACCAGAACGAAGATAATATCGCTAAACTATGGCCAAAACTAGATGATAATGTGATTGCACCGCATGATTCCTGCGATTGGAGGATTTTTCAGAACTCGCAGGGTTACTTATCTTTTCTGACCCTCACGGTATTATTTCTTGGAATGTAAAAGAATGAACCCCCCCCTCATAAGCCTTAACCCACTTTATTAAAAAATGATGTCAAGAATTTGGGCGACGCTCTAGTAAGTTTCCAAGTTTAATTCGATTCTTAAAGACAATCGGTTTTAAGTCATTCTCTAAAAATGGCATATCATGGCACCGATTGCCTTTCCTAGAATAGACAACGAGAAAGCAATTCTACAAAAAATTTCATTTTCCTTATCCAAGCTTCTTTGTAATGCATGGTCCCAAAAAACCGAAGCAATTAAAAAATACTGAAAATATGCGACATTTTATCTTAATATTAATAAACTATCAAATCACGGTAATCCTGAGGCTATTCGGCTCCAATCGAAACTGGAATAGTACTAATTCTCTTGTTTCTTTAAGGAAAACAAATAAAACATCCAGGAAACTAAAAAAGGTCTTAATTAGATTTCAACAGAACAGCTTAATCTCTTAAGGATTAAAAGAGAAAAGATTATGTTTGCAACCCGAGGTTCGGAGCTATATTGCTAATGTTATTGGGCTTTGACGTGACCTTTGTGGCCTGCTCTAATGTATTCTCCTTGCTCCTCCAATTAAGCACATACATGCTTTTTACTTAGGAGGTGATCCGGCCGCAGGTTCCCCTACGGCCACCTTGTTACGACTTTTCCCTCCTTACGAAACTTAGATTCGACACCGCCATGAAAGACGGCGCCTCACCCAAGAGTCGCTCGGATGGAACGACGGGCGGTGTGTGCAAGGAGCAGGGACGTATTCACCGCGCGCTAATGACACGCGATTACTAGGGATTCCATGTTCACGAGGGCGGGTTGCAGCCCTCGATCCCAACTACGGCAGGCTTTCGAGATTGCCTTCCCCTTTCGAGGTCGGAACCCATTGTACCTGCCATTGCAGCTCGCGTGTGGCCCGGGAGATTCGGGGCATACTGACCTGCCGTGGCCCGCTCCTTCCTCCACTTTATCAGTGGCGGTCTCCTCAGTGTGCCCAGCTCAAAGCTAGTTGCAACAGAGGACGCGGGTCTCGATCGTTGCCTGACTTAACAGGACACCTCACGGCACGAACTGGCGACGGCCATGCACCTCCTCTCAGCTCGTCTGGCAAGACCTTTAATCTGGCCTTCATACTGCTGTCGCTCCCGGTGAGATTTCCGGCGTTGACTCCAATTAAACCGCAAGCTTCACCCCTTGTGGTGCTCCCCCGCCAATTCCTTTAAGTTTCAATCTTGCGATCGTACTCCCCAGGCGGCAGGCTTAACAGCTTCCCTGCGGCACTAGAACGGCACGTGGCCGTCCAAACACCTAGCCTGCATCGTTTACAGCTGGGACTACCCGGGTATCTAATCCGGTTCGCTCCCCCAGCTTTCATCCCTCACCGTCGGGCGCGTTCTAGCAGACAGCCTTCGCCACTGGTGGTCTTCCCGGGATTATAGGATTTCACCCCTACCCCGGAAATACCGTCTGCCTCTCTCGTCCCCTAGCCAAGCAGTTTCCCCCGCAATCCAACGATTAATTCGGTGGATTTAACAAGGGACTAACTTAGCCAGCTACGGATGCTTTAGGCCCAATAAACATCCACACCACTCGGAGAGCTGGTATTACCGCGGCGGCTGACACCAGACTTGCCCTCTCCTTATTCCCCCAGCGTTCTAGACTGGGTAAAAGCCTTCCTCAGCGGATGGCACTCGGGATAGCCCTGTCACACTTTCGTGTATTGCAAAGTTTTCGCGACTGCTGCGCCCCGTAGGGCCTGGGCCCTTGTCTCAGTGCCCATCTCCGGGCTCCCGCTCTCACGGCCCGCACCGGTAAAAGGCTTGGTGAGCCATTACCTCACCAACAACCTGATCGGTCGCGGCCTCATCCTTGGGCGACGCCTACGAGCATAACGCAAACGTCTTTTCTGGTGGAGACTCATTCCAGAGTTCTTCACCTATTGGGAATTAGCCCCAGTTTCCCGGGGGTGTTCCTATCCCAAGGGCAGATTAGCCACGTGTTACTGAGCTGTGCGCTGCGCTCCCGTGTTGGCTGGAAGCGCTCAACTAGCATGTCTTAGTCCTATCCCGATAGCAGTGGGGTCCGGCAGGATCAACCGGAGTTATGCACTCCGTTTTGATTTCTGCGGATTCTTACTATCATGTTTTTTGTGTGGTACGTTCTGCACTTTTCGCATTTTTGTGCCTAACTGGATTTGGAGGGAGAAACATTCTCCACAAATTATACGTCAAAGCCCAATTCAGACCTAACTGAGCAATTAGTCAGGTCTACATTTCCTATTTTTTGTCCCCACAACTGGAGGCCAACTCCGTCATTCCTGCAAGGCGTAATCGCCGTTTCGGTAGGGGTTGAGCCGCCGCCATGTGAAAATTGCGGGGTTAGCAATTATAGCTGAATTCTAACAGAAGCCTAGTCAACTGATATAAACATTTCTTTTCCACCCTCACAAAGATAACTAAATCCGGTTAAATGTAACATCGATGAGGTTGTGATGTATTGGATAAATAATTCAAGATTATTTTATAGTTTTTTATCGTTTTTTAGACCTTCTTATTGCAGGAAAAGGTTTTTTTGGTAACGGAAAGGTTATGGAAAAGCAAGTCGGTAATCAGGAAAAATACGACTCAAACACCATTTTGCACTTCACAAGACCTGCTCCCGCATAAATCCAAAAACTAACCAATTCGGCATCATCAAATCTAACTTGTTGCTGTATAGGCACAATCACATCATTATTTATGGTTCAAAGACTCTCAGTATAGAATACAGAAAAGGTTAGCTTAAATGCAGGCGAAGTGTTCCCCTCTCTCTTCCTGAATTCGCTTGCGTTTAAGTTAACCTTTCTCTCCTTTCTCAAACCCTCATCAAATTTTATTGGGTTCAACAAATAAAAACGTAATGACAAAGGCTTTTTCGCTTGATTTACTACCGTTATGGCGATAACTTTGCAAATCAGTTTTTTGGCAAGCCTGACGGTATTTGTTACTTCTTCGTCAATTGTTGCATCGCTAAGCAGAAATTTTTTATAAAACCTTTCAGTTACACGAGTTGAGGCTTTGTATTGCCATTGTTTGAGTGTACTGTATGCGGTCGCAAAACGCGAAACGAATTTGAAGTGTCCTGCACAGGCGATGCCAAACGTAATGTGGAGAAGGCACCTTGGTGCTGCGGCAAACCTATGAGCGAAACACTCGACGATTAACCGATAAGTAAACCGATGGCAAAACTCAACAAGGGAGCAATTACCCAGCCGGCTACAATTTTTAAGAACGGTTTTGCCGAAACAAATCGTGTTCGGTAAGATAACCCTGCTCCGAGGACGCCTATTGAAGTTGTTTGGGTTATGGATAGGGGAATGTTGAAAATTGTGGCTGCTTCCACTAGAATTGTTGAAGTTATTAGTGTCACAGTCGCATTTGCATAACGCATCAGAAAGAATTCTTCTGAAACTCTTCTTATGGCGCCTTCGCTGAGGAAAAAAGATCCGACGAAAATTGCAGCGATGGCGACTAAAACTGATGCTAAATCAAATCCTTCTGTTGCAACTATCATTCCCAGTGTGTTGGCTCCGGTTACATAGGCTGTTGTGAATGACGCTACTACAATCAGAATCTTGTAGGTTTGAAGGCGATGCCAAAAGTTTGTTGGCCACTCCCTATTTAAGAAGCGAATTAGAAAAAATGCTACTGCAAGCGCTATTAGTGGAACAGCAATCCAGGTTAAAACTACTTCAACTACAAACAAACCAGTCGAGCGGGAATTCCCAGCAATTGACAAGCCTGCAAGAAGTCCCACCAGCGACATGTTCAGCGACATGGGTACCCGAATCCTGTAGGCTATAACAAAGACTGTAATTGCCACCAGCAAAGCTTCCGCCCTTAACTCAGGCGAAGCATTAGGAAGTAAGGTACCAACCGACTGCATCATAGCTGAACCTTGAGCCAGCAATCCAACAGAAAAGCCTGTTGCACCCACAAGTACGCCGAACCGTTTTGTAACTATTCTTGAGCCTATGGAAGGACCCACACAAGCTGACAAGTTGTTGCCTGCTACCAACATTACCGCTACAAACACCAAAATTAGAAGAGCAACAGACAACAACATCATATTTAGACTCACTTGAGAATAGATGTGACTATCGACACGATTATATCAGAGAAATCTTCGCAAGTGTCTAAGATATCATCGGATTTATGCAGCATTTCACTGTAATGGTAAAAATGGAGAAAATGCATTCCAGAAGCCTTTGAGTAGAGTTTATCGAACCCGGCATCCTTGACGTCGTCGCCTTGTTCTTCTATGGCTTCAATTTCTTTTCGTAACTGTATAATATTTGGAACGTTGCTATTGGATAGCATCGATTGCAGTTTCGGAAGTGATCGGTCAACGAGGGCAAGCATTTGTAAGTAAATTTCAGCCCACTCAACCTCCTGTTGAGCCGCCGAGGGATCTGTTATGTTAACTTTAGCCATACGGCTGAGTTCTCGGCTCAAATAAAATATAAGATCCACTATGTTATCAGCTAAGTGGGTACTTTCGATGAGGTCGTCGATTAGGTTGGGGCTGATTGCTCCAGACGTTATATCCTCGTTGAGTCTGAAAGCGATTTCATCCGACTTCTTCTCGAGAGCTCGGACGGCATGCATGTTCTCTGTTAACGCTTGACTGTTACAGCAGTTCTTGAACATGGCTTTCAAAATGAGGTTGACCTGGGCGGCAATGGAGATAATCTGAGATAATTCACCAAAAATATTTCTTTCCCCAATCACTAAGACCCCCTTGAAGCTCTTCAACTCAATAATCCCCGTGCATTAATTAATTTAGATGCGAATATTAGTTTTAAATGAAATTTCCTGGAGACTATACACATCACCCAATTTTTACCCTCTATAATCAGGGTTTAAAAGGTTATGTTAAAATAGGTAGTTTATGATCTGAAAAAAATTGGATAAAAAAAATCAAGCGTGCACTACTGTTTCCGATATAGTTATGCCATCAATTTCAAATACAGCGTCGCGAATGCGTCGTACGTCTTCGATGTCTTTTCCTTCTCCGTAGAGTATAACGTCATAATTGCCCATAACGGAATGGGATACTTTTACGCCTTCAATCTTGAGAGTTGCATGAACAACATTTTTAGATTGCCCCACTCTGGTTCTAAGCAGCATATAGAAAGGAACTACCATTCGGTTTCACCTTACCTTAAATTAAGAATAGCCCACAATGTAAAGCTTGCTGAAACCAATGCATCCATAAGAATTCAAGAGGAAAAAAGCTAATTTCCAAGGGTTCACAGCATATCTTGTAGGTGTGTTGTTACAGTCACTTAATCTTAAGTGTATCAAAGAAGTAAGCAAGTATGCGCAGGCTTGTGTACCCAATGTGCGTTCCATCAAATTTAAGATACGCTTTTAAGGTTATGTTGTAGCATAGCATGTGTAACAACGAGTTAGAGCTAATAACCTCCTGCCGACAGCCCATTATATTGTAAGCTAAGCTGCAGGGTCCGCATGTATCTTTTCCTCAGGAAGTGGGGCTTTTTCAACTATAACAACGAGCCCTTTTAGAGTTTTAACGATGATTTGATCCCCCTTTACAATATTACCTGAAATGGATTCAGCTCTCCAGATTTCGCCTTGAACTCGAACTTCCCCTTTCGGAGTGAGATCCGTTACCGTTAAGCCTGTTTTGCCCTTCATGGCTTCCGGACCAGTGAGTTTGTTTTTTCGCCTCAGTGGCCCAATTATCCAACGAATATACAAACCAATGAGCACCCCGAAGACAACAAGTAGCCCGAGCTCTATTTCCACGAGCTCCGTTATGGGCGAAGGCGCGTATTGCAGACCAAAAGACAGATAATATATACCAAATGCACCCAATACCACGCCTGCCATTAACGCGAAACCGTGACCAAGCTTCAACTCCAAAATAATCAAAGCCGCGGCGAGCACCAAAATGACAAGCCCAAGTATTGACGCGTCAATCACTTCAGCGCCGATTAACCCAGCAACAATAGCTATAACACCTACAACGGTTAAAACAATCATGGGATGATAAATGTCAAGAACAATGGCTACAATACCCAACAATATGAGGATACCGTCAAGAATAGTGTTGCTTAATGCGCTAATTATCTGTTCATAGAGGTTCTCCACGAGCTTTTCCTGAGGATTATTCGACAACCCAAGTTGGCTAAGAGCCGCGGAAAATGAATCGGCAGTTCCATCAGCAACATGCACTGCAACCGCCTCGTTAGCCGAGAATGCCTCATTATATTGAACCATATTGTAGATAGCAGTGGTGTTTCGGCCCCACCTTTCCGCGAGGCTCGTCATGTAGTCAAGCATGACAGCTTGAGTGTGATTTTGCTCCAGCGCAGATCCCCCAACCACAATAGGGGTGCTAGGACCAATCTCGCTACCTGGCGCCATCAATATCTGGTTAGTCGCCATTGCAATATAGCTGCCTGCGGACGCGCCTAAACCGTTTGGCACAATGAATGTGTAAGTTGGGATACCAGACTGATTCGCAGTAGTAATTGAGCTAACAATCGAAATCATATCGCTCAACAAGCCGCCGGGCGTATTCATCTCTATAAGGATAGCTGCCGCGTTTTGACTCTGCGCAGTGCTAGCAACACGAGACATAAATGTGGCAGACCCTGGATCCACTTGAACACTAAAATCCACAACCATAACCACATCCCCTGCCACCACAGACTGAGTTGACGTCGCCGAGTTAGTTGCCGCCGAAGAAGAAAGAAAACCTCCCAAAACAATCAGAAATAGCGAAAAACAAAGTAAGAGCAGTATTGTTCGAGCTTGAAAAAATTTTCCTTTGAAGAGCGACAAGTTCCGTCAATATCTGCCTAGTCGCAGGTACCCTATAAGGGTTAGCATAAAACGTTTCTGGAGACCAAAACCGTACAATTTTAGCCAGAGCAAGATAATCCAAGGATTAATCAGTAAATCGCCAATGCCTCATTCAATACCGCACCCAAAATCTCTAAAGAGCTTCAACCCTAAAACTCTGGAATATCGTCAAAGTTATCGGAAGCGGCAGTGTTTTTTGAGTCAGTTCTAAGGAAGTCGGTACCGTCCACATTTATTAGATGCACCTCTTGGCCTTTACGCCATTTGCCAATGGCAGTCCTAAAAACTGTAGTGTAGGTGCACCCCTTCTTTATGTTTGATATTAGTTCAGACCTGGAAATTATGATGTTCTCACAAACTACACAACCAAAGTCCGAATGACATTCTACAGAGTCAATATATTTTTGGTCAGGGTTTGTTTTTACCGCAGAGACTAAGTAATCAGCCCATTTATCCATCATGTCGCCTTCGCTGTCTTATTTCAAGGTATTATTTAACGCTTATTGAATACCACAGAAATGTGGAGAAAAATTAAAACGGATTAACCAAAAGCTTCTACTGCCAAATCAGAAGTGGCCTCAACAACATTTAACTGCTATCTGTTCTGGGTACACTTAAAGTTCTTAATCTGCCACCATTAGGGTAACAGAAACTAAAAAGGGATAAACTGGTTTCTACCAGCACCAATCCGACTATAAAAGGGATCTCTTCTATAGCTTCAGCCAGAGAAGAATACCCATAATCAAACCGTAAATTGCCAACGCTTCCGCCAACGCCACAATCAAGAAACTTCTAAAGAACGTTTCAGGTTTTTCAGCTAAGGCACTAATTGCAGCACTACCAGCAGCAGAAATGGCAAGCCCTGCACCAAGACCAGGTAAGCCAATTGCTAATGCCGCACTGATTGCAATACCGACTCTGTCAAATTGTCCAGTTGTTGTCGTAGTTTGATTTTGAACGGTGTCGATTGTTAGTGCAGCTGCCACTCCCATGAGCGGCAGAAGCAATAGCGGAAGGATTACGAGCAATAATAGTTTAGTTTTCAAGCTACGTTCACTCCATTAACATTGCACACAATAAGCTTAGCTATTAACTTTTTTCTCACTTAACTTCTTTTCTCTTCATTGGAGGGAGGGCTCGATAGTATTTCATTCATCTTAATGGCGTTGTCTTTGAGCGTATTGATTTCTGCGCGGATTCTGGTTAATTCTTTTTCTGTCTCTCGCTCTATTTCTAGATTCAAGTTATCGAAATCTTGGTCTAACTGGGCTTTGTTTGTCAAAGATTTGACTCCCAACCGCTTTTTTATTTCACAACTAGGACAGGGCAATGTGCATATTCAATTACTCTCTCGGCAACGCTGCCGATAAGAATTCTCTCCGAACCTCTTCGTCCATACGTTCCCATAACAATTAAGTCGATGTCTAAGCCATTAGCTAAATGCACAATTTGTTCAAACGGTCTGCCCTTTGCAATCAGAGAGGTATTTTTAACGCCTTCTTTCTCAGCCAGACTGAGGATGTAATTTATGTATCTTTGACCATCCGCTTTAAGTTCCTTTTCAACATCCGCACGTTCAGTTATTTTGGTAAATCGGTCGATAACAACCTCATCCAACACATAAACAAACATGATTTGAGCATCATGAGTTTTTGCAATGCCTATGGCGTATTCAGCTGCATGAATACTGTAGTCTGAACCATCAGTGGGAACTAAGATTTTTTTTATGGTTTGAAAACTGAACTTCATTTATTTACGCTCCTTAACTACACGTTTAATTATTTTGGTCCTAACAAATTCTTCGCGGTCTTTTTCTTCGAGCACTAGTTCAATCCATTTAGCAGTTTTACGGTACCTAGGGATAAGAACATAGTTTAAGGCGTTGACTCGCCGTTGGGTTCTGCGTACGTCATTTGCAATCTGAAATGACGTGCCTTCAGCTCTACCTAATTCAGCGATTAAAGTTAGTATGTTGTGGAATTGCTTGAATGCTTTGTCTAGTTCCACGCTAGTGTTGGCGAAACCGTAATCTGGTTTCATGTTAGCTTTCCTTTGAAATTCTGCAGTTGGGATAGTTACGCCCATGATACTTTTGTAGTCAATGTTATAGTTAGCCACGTTGCTAGAGCCTAAGGCAACGCTTGCAATTGTCTCTGACCCATTAGCCATGTTGGCTTCTCTTAAGCTTTGGTAAGCTTTAGCAAGAGCATCCAAAATTTCCTCGCGGGCCCTTTCAGCCTCGAATATACTGTTTCTCAACTCACGCAACAGAATATCACGTTTGCGTTCAAGGACCTCTCGGCCAGACTCTGCAAGGTTTAGCGTCTTCTTTGTTTGAATGAGATTTATTCTTGTTGGGCTAACGTGTTCAGATGACAATTTTGTTACTTTACCTCGCTAGCAAACTTTGGATAGTATTTATGGATGTATTCAGGCTTTATGTTCGTTAATTCTTCGTCAGGCAGAAGTGAAAGGACATCCCAAGCGATTGAAAGTGTTTGTTCGACTGTCCGGTTCTCATTTTTGCCCTGATTGATGAGGGTTTTCTCGAAGCTTTCGCCGAAGCGTAAGTATTCTCTGTCTCGTTGACCTAGGCCTTCTTCGCCTATGATTGTTACTAGTGATTTTACTGAGTTGTACTGTGCATATGCCGAGTATAGTTGGCTTGCAACGTTAGCGTGGTCATCTCGTGTGCTGTCTTTGCCTATACCGTCCTTCATCAGTCGGGAAAGACTTGTGGATATGTAGATTGGCGGATATATTCCCTGTTTCTCAAGCGAGCGAGACAAAACTATTTGTCCCTCAGTAATGTAACCAGTGAGGTCTGGAATTGGGTGGGTAATGTCGTCGTTTGGCATAGTTAAAATTGGCATCTGTGTAATGGACCCTTTTTTGCCGTGTATTCTGCCTGCCCGTTCGTATATGCTTGCTAAGTCACTGTACATGTAACCGGGATACCCTTTCCTACTGGGCACCTCTTCCATTGAGGCACTGACTTCGCGAAGAGCTTCGCAGTAGTTAGTCATGTCAGTCATGATTACGAGTACGTGTCGGTCTTGGTCATATGCTAAGTATTCTGCTAATGTTAACCCTGCTCTAGGGGTAATGATGCGCTCGACTGGCGGGTCTTCAGCTAAGTTGAGAAACATTGCAACGTTTTTGATGGCGCCTGTTTCTTCGAAACTTTTCTGAAAGAAGGCTGCATCGTCGTGTTCCAGACCCATAGCCACGAAAACTATGTTGAAGTCTTCTCCTCCACTGCGAATCTGGGCTTGCCTTGCAATTTGTGCGGCAAGTTCGTTGTGAGCCAACCCTGGACCGCTAAAGACTGGGAGTTTCTGACCGCGCACGAGGCTTGTTAAACCATCGATCGCCGAGACACCTGTTTGGATGAATTCTTTGGGGTATTCTCGGGCAACGGGGTTGAGCGGGTAACCGTTGACGTCACGTTTTTCTTCCGTGAAGAATCTCGGGTGCCCGTCTATTGGTTCGCCGAAGCTGTTCATTACGCGCCCAAGCATTTCAATAGATACTGGAACTTGTAACGAGTGCCCAAGAAAGCGGGTGCGGGTTTCTGCGGGGGAGAGGCCAGTTGTGCCTTCGAAAACTTGAACGAATACCGCTTTCTGTGTTATTTGAACTACTTTGCCCAAACGTATTTCGCCACTTTGCGGTTTCACTGCGACAAGCTCATCGTAGCCTACGCCCTTTACGTTTTCTACTATGATGATAGGCCCTGAAATTGAAGCTACCCCTTTATACTCTAATCCGGGTCCTGTTTTTGTTGCCATAAATATTACCTCAGTGATGCCTCCAACGTTCCGAAGCTTTCATACATCCGTTTTTCTAAATCATCTAAGAGATCAACTTTATCGTTAGGTATCGAAGTTTTCATACGCATAATTTCGTCGGTGATGGGCATTTCTGTAACTTTAAAGATTGGTACGCCTTTGCTTACCACGTTGTCTGCTAATCGGTGGTGATCCACAATTAACTTTAACATCTTGAATTGTTTTTGAGGAGTACTATAAGTGTCAATAGCGTCTAATGCGTTCTGTTGCAAAAACGCAATGCGGATGATCCGAGCGGTTTCCAAGATTAAGCGTTGTTTGTCAGGTAAAGCTTCAGGTCCAACGAGTTTAACGATGTTTTTAAGGTCGTCTTCCGCCTGCAAAATACGCATGGCTTCTTCGCGGTAGCTATTCCAGTTTTTATCAACGTTTTTATGCCACCATTCAGCGAGGTTTTGGATATAGCCGCTGTAGCTTGACATCCAGTTGATCGATGGATAGTGTCTTGCAGCTGCGAGTTCAGCGTCCAGTGCCCAAAAGACTCTAGTGAAACGTTTCGTGTGCTGAGTAACTGGTTCTGAGAAGTCTCCTCCTGGAGGAGAAACTGCGCCAATAGCGCAGATAGATCCAACACGTTTATCTGAACATAGCGTTTCCACAACTCCCGTGCGTTCGTAGAATTCAGCGAGTCGCGATGGCAGATAGCTTGGGAAGCCTTCTTCAGCAGGCATTTCTTCAAGACGCCCCGACACTTCTCTGAGTGCTTCTGCCCATCTGCTTGTAGAGTCTGCCATCATCGCGACGGCGTAGCCCATGTCACGGAAATATTCTGCAAGGGTGATGCCAGTGTAAATGCTGGCTTCGCGGGCAGAGACAGGCATATTGCTTGTGTTAGCAACGAGGACAGTTCGCTCCATGAGTGGGCGTCCTGTTGTTGGGTCAATTAGTTTGGGGAAGCTATCTAAAACATCGACCATTTCGTTGCCGCGTTCTCCGCAACCCACGTAAATAATGATGTTTGCATCTGACCATTTTGCGAGTTGTTGCTGGGTGACGGTTTTTCCTGAGCCAAAGGGACCAGGAATACATGCGCTTCCACCTTTTGCGATGGGAAAGAACGTGTCGATTACGCGTTGTCCTGTGATTAATGGAGAAGTAGCAAATAACCTTCTTTTGTGGGGGCGTGGTTCTCTTACTGGCCATTTCTGAAGCATTGGCAAATCAACCGTGACACCATTTGATTCTACGGAAGCGATTATTTCGGTAATTGTATAGTCGCCTTGTGGTACAATCTTAACCAGTTTGCCTTGTACCTTAACGGGAACTAGTATCCGGTGCTCAAACAGGTTGGTTTCTTTTACTATGCCAAGTATGTCCCCTCCAACAAGTTTAGCACCAACTTTTGCAGTTGGTATAAAAGTCCATTTTTTAGTTCTAGAAAGGGATGTGACTCCAGAGGCTTGCTTAATGAAGGCCCCTGTTAGGGTTTTTAGTTCTTCAAGCGGTCTTTGGATGCCGTCGAAGACTTGGCCTAAGATGCCCGGAGCTAATTCCACTGATAAGGGACTTCCAGTTCCTAAAACTGGCTCATCAAGCTTGAGTCCAGAGGTATTTTGGTAAACTTGAATTGTGGCTTGTTCGCCTTCTAAACGGATGATTTCACCTACTAACAGGTCATTTCCGACTTCAACCATCTCATGCATAACGGCTTGTGCCATGCCGCTGGCTTCGACAACTGGTCCTGCAACTCTTATTACGCGGCCTTTAACGGGCATTTTTCTATTACACCTCGCCAAACAATGTTTTTGCTAGTTCAACACGTAAAGCCGGTTTAAGCTCTTTCAACCGATTGTCTATTGTGACATCGTTAATTATTTTGCCGTTTTCGGTTTGAATTATACATCCCCCAATGTAATCTTCAGCCTTGTCGGATAGCGTCAATTCACAAAGCAACTTCTTTGATAAACGCTTCAGCACTTGCGTTAACCAACCTTTGTCTTTAGCGTTTAATTGTATGGTTAAGTTCTTTTGGCCAATTTTTTCAGCGGAAGTTTGTATTATCTTCAGAAGATAATCATGGTACTCGTCAGTTTCTACAAAATTCTTAAGTTTAGCCAAAGCTTTCTCGAACGCTACATCAACCAAATCTTCTTTTGCTTGAAGTAAACTGTTCCTAATTTCCACTTCAGTTACCGAAGCAATTTTTCGTTTTTCAGCCTCCGCGTTCGCAGTTGCCTCATTAATCATAGCACGGTAGTTTTGGTCGGCTCGTTCCTTTGCTGCCTTTAAGGTTGCTTTTGCCTCTTTTTCAGCTGCTAAGATCAACGCTTCAGCTTCTTTTTGAACGTCGCCTAAAACATCGTTGGCAATTGCTGAAATACCGTTTTTAAAGATCATGTAAGTCACCATTAGATTTTGTTGCCCAATATTTTGCTAATCATGTCAGATAGCTGCATTTTATTTGCCGGACCCTTACTGCCCGGAATTTCCACGATTAAAGGGGTTACACGTTCTTGACGTATTTTATCTACTTCTTCCCGTATGGATGGGTCATTGAAGAATGATTCGCTGATTATTATCACGCCGACACCATCGCGTGTTAATGCTTTATTTAGGGCTTTTAGTGCTTCTTCGGCAGTGGATGCTTCGACGCCTTCAACGCCAACGAGCCTAAAGCCCGTAATCATGTCGCTATCACCTATTACGAAGCCAATCATGCCATCGCCAAATATAACTTTAAATGTTTGCTGGTAAATCAAACATCCTGTTAAAAATGTTGCGACCAGAAAGAATGACCTCGACATCAATAATCTGCGTTAAGAAAGATGTAGAGTCAATTTTGGAAGCACTCAGCAGCTTTGAAGAATTCCATATTGAACAAACGGCTCAAGACAACGCAGATTTAGGTGAATCTAACCAGACCATCCAGAAAGTCGAAGAGGCTCTTTCAGACGTAAATTTATTGATTGATCAGCTGGTCCAGGAAAAATCAAGCCTGTTTTCAATCTTCAAGTTAAATCTACCAACTAAAATACCGGTCACAGAGGAAAATTGGAAGGCTCTCTTAGAAACCACAAGCCAAAAAATTTTAGCGCTAAAAAAAGAAACTGACACCTTCAATGAATCACTTTTGGGCATTCAAGAAAAAACTGGACAACTCAACTATACCAAAGATATGTTGGGAAGACTCAACTTCATGGGCGCAGACCTTGAAGCTTTGGAAGATTTAAAACTGATTTATGTTGCGACTGCAAGCGTACCGATAAAAAACTTCAGCGGGTTAGAAACTGCCCTCTCAGGTTTGCCTATTTTTATTGACCGTTGCGCCATAGCCAAGGAAGTAGCCTTTGTGTGTTTAGCCAGCCCAACCAAAAATCAGGCAGAAATCGAGAAAATCCTAAAAACTCATCATGCCGAAATTTTTCATGTACCAGAAGAGCTACCTCACGACATGACTGAAGCACTAAGAGAAGTCAACAAGCAACTAAAAGAAAACACAGAAAAAGAAAAAGCACTTTGCACTTCACTAAAAATGTTAGGCGAAGAAAACAAGAATAATCTTGCTTCGTTGAAGGAAACTTCAGAAAACATTCTTGCGCTTCTGTATGCAGAAAGAAAAATATTTCAGTCAGGTCGCCTTGCGACTGTTAAAGGATTTGTGCCCAAGAAAAAGCTCAAGGAACTAAACGAAAAAGTTACGGGAATGCTTGATGGAAAAGTTTTGGTCCTCGAAAATAAAGTGGGAGAAGCTGAAGATCCGCCTACAAAAGTTATCAACAGCAGGTTTATTCGGCCTTTTGAGGAACTCACTAAACTATATGGTTTACCCCATTATGACGAAGTAGACCCAACACCTGTAATTGCTATAACATTTCCGATTCTCTTTGGTTTAATGTTCGGCGATGTTGGACATGGCTTAATTCTTTTGCTCGGAGGATTAATCGTAGGCACTTTAATCAAAAGCAATCAAGCAATGAAAAATGTCTGCTTTATAATGGCCGCATGCGGAATAGGCGCCATTGGGGCGGGATTACTCTTTGGCGAGTTTTTTGGCACACAATTATTTGCGCCTATATGGTTTAGTCCATTCGAAAACGTGTTTACATTTCTGATCTTTGCCCTATTTGTAGGCATAGTTCAGATAATCAGCGGAATTGTCTTAGAAGGTGTAAATTTTGCATTGAAACACAATGTAGCTGATACCCTCTTGACTTCGTTGCCAAAAATTGGTTTCTTCGTGGGTGGAGTGTACTTGATCTACTTCTACCAATTAAACTTCGGCGCATGGTTCAGTGGCCCAATATTAATCACGATAATCCCTTTCATTATATTAGTCGTTGGGAAACCAATCTATCTAGCTATAGCAAAGCCACCGCATCACGGCACTGCAACAGCCCACGCTGAAGCAGACTCAATTTCTGGCAGATTGTTTGAAGGGGGAGACTTAATCACTCGCCTGCTAAGCAACACGATCTCTTACTCAAGAATTCTTGCCTTGCTGATGGCGCATTGGGCACTGATGTTGGTAACTTATACAATCGCTGACTTGGTCAATCCAGTCGGTTCAGCGTCGATATTAGGTTTAATTCTCGCGGGCGTAATCATAGTGTTCGGAAACATATTCGTGCTGGCACTTGAAGGCTTAATAGTTTTCATCCACACATTGAGGTTGCATTTCTACGAGTGGTTTAGCAAATTCTACCAAGGTACAGGAACAGAGTTCAGTCCTTTCAAACAGAAATTCGTCTATACCGATTTGGTCCTGAAGAAAAAAGAGCCTTTAAAATAAGGCTCGAAAAAAAGTTAAAGTAAAAGTTGGTTGCGGATTTCTTCAGGCTTCATTGCTGCATCTACGCCTAAACTTAAAACGGAGAGATTGTAAACTTCAGTTTCTTTCTGGGTTATGAATGCAAGCGGTAACCCTATATTAAATGCCTTACTAATTACATTTGATTTGGCGTGCTGAATCACTGCTTTCTTTAAGGCTTTTTCTGCAACAGCTATTGTATCTTCTGGAGTTTGGGCTTTAACAAAAAACTTGGTATAGTAACTGTCGAGAACAATCTTTAATGCCGCTTCAAAATCAATCGATGTAACGAGAGCTTCAACTGTTCGTTCTCGAAGGTTGAAGAAGCTTTGAGGAACGACCAATCGCAGCTTATTTGGCTCGTAATTTAGTGCTTTTCCCCTAAGTAATGTCACCAACGCGAAGCCATCGTTTTCTGTGCTTGCATAGAAATTTGCGTAAGTCTGCTCTTTTTTGTCAAGGCGCTGGTAGCTTTCATAGAGTTTTTCATAAAAGATCTTGTCTAAAAATATGTCAAAAGATGCTGTAGAAGAGTTTTCCTCATGTTTTTTCAGCCCAATGGATAGAGCAGAAAAATACTCTGAGCCTTTAAACGCGTGAATCATTTGGATGGGAGATAAGGCTTTAGCTGCTTCCTCCAAGACTGCTCGTTTCTTGAAATAATCCTCAACGGAAAAATATATTTTTGCCAGCTTTTGCTCAGGAGTCAGCTTGGCACTAATTGTTTTCATAAGAGCTTTTACATGTTCAATCTCGAACCGTAACAGATACAAACTCAAGTATTCTCTTGTTTTTTTTGGTGAATACTTTATGATTTTTATGTAGGTGTCAATAAGGTTTTCGTTGAATGCTCTTTCAAGCTTTTGGCTGGTAAGTGGCATGGTTACTTTGGCGATTTGTTCTTGGTAGCTTGTTTCTCGAAGTTGAGTGGCAAATTCATTAAGGCTTTTATTTTCTGCGAGCGCTTTGAGTTTTGATTCTTCAATGAGTTTGCTTCTTTCTGCACCGATTTTAGCTAGAACAGAAGCATAGTGTGTTGTCTGAGTCAAAGTTATGTGTCCTCAAGTACGGCATTCACAACCACTAAAACCGCATTATCCATGCGTTTTTCAGCTTTTGATTTCAGGATCCCACCAGCTTGCTCATTCGCTTTTAGGTGTTCATCGCGTTCCTGATTAGCTCTCTCTATAGCTTCTGCGTAAATCTTCTGTGACTCAGATTCAGCATAGGTTTTACTGTTTTGAATCAGTTTTTCAGCATCATGCTTTGCGAGAAGAACCATATTTTTTGCCCTATCTTGAGCGTCGTTCTGGATTTGCTCTGCTTGGGCTTCAATTTTTTTCAGTTCATCCCAAACTTTTTCCATTGTTTCACAGCCGTTATAGGTTTGAAGGTCTTTTAAGTTTCTTGCGGTTTCTAAAGTTTCTTATCCAACATATGCTGGATTGTCTAACAAGCAAATGTATATCTTATTTTGGCATCAGTTCTCCGGAGGAATTGGGAAAAGCCATTTAAAAAGGATGAAGATTATTTATTAAAAAACTGGACGATCAGCTAATGGTGAAAAGGAAAGAAGAGAATAAAAAGCTCAACTTCGAAAAAATGAAGCATGACTTGAGCTTTGATTATCATTCTTCAAGGTTCTTTTCTCTTCTTTTTTTAGGAATCTATGCGGCAGCAATAGCAATCTTCTGCGTGGAATACAGCATTATTCCAGGACCGGAATTTCTTGTTTTAGGCATCCTGTTTTACACATCTTATAATCAGCGAACCTGGCGTGCTTTGAAGGATTGGCTTCCTTTTGTTACAGTATTCATCTCTTACGAAATAATGTACAGTTTCGTTGGCTCTATCTCGCTTTATAATCTTCATGGAGGACCACGCAGTTGGGATATGCAATTATTTGGGCAACTGCCAAGTCTAGCTTTGCAGCAAGGTTTTAGGTTTCCGGCTTTAGATTATGTGGGAGCTGTCTTCTATGGAATATATTTCTTTGTTCCAACTATATTCGCATACATCGTTTGGAGGAAAAGCCCTAAGAATTATTGGAAATACATCGTTGCCTTTGGCGTGCTAACTTACTCTGCGTTGATAACTTTCCTGTTTTACCCAGTGTCGCCTCCATGGTACCAGTTTAACTCAGCCTTCACGTCATCCTATACTGGACCTGTAGTTGAAAGACTCTTAACTAGTTCAGTTGACGTTAACCTGGGAATACCTGTTTACAAAACACTGTTTGATTTCTTAGGCGGGAACTTGTTCGCTGCCTTTCCAAGCATGCATTCAGCCATGCCTTGGCTAGTTTTCCTCTTTGCGTTTAAAATTTGGAAGTGGAAGAGTCTTCCGGTGTTAGTGATTCCTGTTGGAACTTGGTTTAGCGCTGTCTATCTTGGCGAGCACTATTTTGTTGATGTTTTAGGAGGAATAGCATACGCGACTGTGGCGTTTGTAGCGGTGGAAAAACTCTTGCCTTTACTCTCAAAGAGGATTGACATTTTAAAGAAACATATGCCCAACGAAATAAAAGAACACCATTCGGAAAATCATTAATACACTCAAGGTTCCGAGAAGGATAGTTCCTGTGAGAGAGATAACTCTTTCCAAGTTAGCCTTAAGCCCTTTATTCCGTAGACATAGAAAATGAGCTGTGACCGACATGAAAATATGAGTCGATTTGTTTTTTCAGTCAGAAAGAACCATATTTATGAATCTACATGCTTGTTAACTTGTGAGTAATTTGGGGCAAATTTAAATGCCACTCCTCACTAAGGCACTAAGCAAACGGTAGTATTCATGAAAAGGATTCCAACGCAGCTCTTCGGTCCAGTGTGCAAAAATCCTCAGCTCCTAATGAGCTTTGCACGAGGCTCCTACAGACAGTTTGTAAAAACCAAAATGGATTATCGAAACAAAGACGGAAGCAGCTCGTCTCTATGGCTGCTAAGCCTAAGAATCACACACCGCTGCAACCACAGATGCGCAATCTGCGCTCAATGGGGCAACACCGGATACAACGCACGGGAAGATACGCCAAAAGTCACAGGCGAAGTCCCTCTTGAAACCTACAAAAACGTAATAGACGAAGTCGCGCCTAAAAAAGTTCATGTTTACATAACAGGCGGGGAACCCTTCCTTTACGAACCGCTTGTTCCGCTTGTTAACTACATGAAACAAAAAGACCTAACAGTTCAGATTGTGACAAACGGCGTTGGGCTGGAAAAAAACGCTCAAACCATAGTAGATAACTGCTGGGATATGATCTGTGTCTCTTTCGATGGACCTAGAGAAATCCATGATAAATGCCGCGGCACACCTGGAGCATTGGATACAGCAACTCGTGGAATAATGGCAATCCAAAAGTTAAAGAAAGAGAAAAAAACCAGCAAGCCAGGCATTTTTGTTTTAACAACAATTTCCAAGAACAACGAATCAACACTGTTTGAGACTGTGCAAGAAGCAGAAAAACTTAGACCTGACGGAATGATAATTTACTATTCCTGGTTTACAAAAGAATCCATCGGGCAAAAACACATCAAAATAGCAGAAGAAAAGTTAGGTGTAACACCCTTCGCTTGGAAGGGCTATGTCCGCGACACTTCAATATTGGATATGGAAAAAATCGCTGAACAAGTACGAAAGATTAAATCTGATAAATTCAAAACTCCAATCCTGTTTGTTCCTGACCTTAAACCAGAGCAAATCAAAACATACTACACTGAGCCAGAAAACTTCTTCGGATACAAAAAATGCATTTCACCCTGGTTCCAACTAGATGTGATGCCAAACGGAGACACAGTTACATGCCGAGACTTTCCTGATTTTGTCACAGGAAACATTCAGGAACAAAGCATCCTTGAAATTTATAATAGTGAAAAACATCGCAAGTTTAGACGAGCCCTAAAAAGCTGCGAAGACGGAGTTTTTCCAATATGTTCTCGGTGCTGCGGCTTAATGGGGTACTAAAATGACGTGATCCTAAGGAGACACCTATTTGACAAACGCCGACTACAAACAACCAAAACCAGCCTATTCAACCATAAAAACATCCGTAGACGTCGCCATTCTCACTATGAATAGCGAACGAAAACTAAAAGAATGCCTTGACTCCGTGTACCAGAACATACCTGTTAACAACCTGATTGTTGTTGACGGCTTTTCCACCGACAAAACTGTACCCATTATAAAAGAGTACCAAAAAAAGTATGGCAATGTTGTCTTTGTTCAAGAGAAGGGAACCCGAGGCAGTGCCAGGCAGACGGCAATTGGGCTGGTGAATAGTGACTGGTTTGTCTTTGTCGACAGTGATGTGGTTTTGTCCAATAACTGGTTTGCGGAGGCAGAAAAACTGGTAAACGATGGGGTTGGCGCAGTCTGGGGAATTGAGATTTGGTCTGTTCTAAAGGACTCAAAAATCTTAAGCTTGTTCGAGAGAGTCACCCTAAAAATTTTTGATAAAAGGGGTGGAACTCACGATCTTTTGGTTCGCCGAAAAACAGTGGAAGATATCAACATCCCATTTGATCTGCACACCTACGAAGATGGATATATAAAAGATTGGATAGAGAAAAAAGGCTACAAGGTGCTTGGTGTCTATGAGCCTTGCTGCATTCATTACAGACCAGAACACGTCTGGACACTCCAAAAACATATCGAATTTGTCGTTAGCGACTTAAAATATGCGGTTCACCGCCCAATACTCTTGCTTTCATACGGTTTTTACTCCGCAATAGTAGGTTTTCAGATTTTCGCCTCCAAAAACGGCAAACCAAAAAAGAAGTAAATACTACAGGAAAAGGGCAAAATGAGTATCCTTTACAAATTTAAGGTAACTGCACAGGATGCGTACAATTATGCTTTGAGCAAGTTTTTTGCTGACCAGCAACTCTGCATGGTTCTAAACTAAGCGGAGAGATAGATGAGAATTCTCTGGCAAAAGCTATCCGTTTGACCGAGGATTTGGAGCCTGTTTTGGGATAGACTGGTCAAGAACTGCGGTGACCCCTTTTGGGAACGCAGAGTCGACTTAGACCAGATAGAACTGTGTTAAGTCGTCGAAATTGATTCGCCAGAACAGGCAATAAATGCTTTTGTTAACAAAGCTATCCATGCAGACGTAGATCCGCTTGTTGCCTTGAAGGTTTTCAGAAAAAAAGATACTGACACCATATGCATAAAAAGTGAACCACGCTGTCTGTGACGCAGGCCGACTTAAAGACTATGCGCTTTTAGTCTCTGACGTCTACAGCAGGCTGGTTACTTGTGGAAGAAGTTCCATTCAGCCAAATTTGGGCAGACGAGACCAAAGCCAAATCTTTGAACACATAAAAAAACACCAATAGCATGGCAATGAAAGGTTATCCCAAACCAACCGGGTCAATGCCCAAAAAAAGGCAACGAACCATTGCATACCTTCAGAACAATATCCCAAGCCCAATTCACTGCAATAAAACACTATGCCGGCAACAAAAAAGCAACCATAAACGACGTATTTCTAACTGCGCTTTATCGAACGCTTTTGCCGTAAACAACAGTGCGTAGGGTAAACCCATGATAACTCAGATTTCAATAGACCTAAGACGGTACATTTCCAACTGCAAAGCGGAAGCGATATGCAACCTTTCAGGAGCAACGTAATAGGACTATATAGGAAAAAATCTGAAACATTCGACGACACACTTGCAAAGGTCACCGAAGCCATGGAGAAAATAAAAGAAAACTACCCTAGACTTGAAAGTGCTGCGGGGCTGGAGCACCTTTTTAGTCAAGGATACGCGGGGATGGAGAAGCATCTTGCGGAATCTGCGGAGATGGACAAAAAAAATAACGTTCCTTTTCCGTTGCTGTCAAACTTCGGGATCCTAAACGCATATCATTTTGGAGAATTAATTATGATAAAGGGATTTATCTCAAGTCCAATTATATATCTGCCAGGGTTTATGCTGGGAACCAGCACCTTCAACGGTGAAATAACGCTTTCTATCGGATACTGCGGAGAAGAAAACACCAAAGGAATAAACAGGTTCCTGGATCTGGATGCTTACGTTGCTGAATTGCCAAAATACGGGTCAATTAACGTTTAACACATTTCCCACGGGCAGCGTCGAAGTGGTTTGTGTCTCCGTAGTCACAGTTCTTGCAATCGTTTTTTATGTCTTGACCAAACGGGCAACCTTTCAAATCTGCCATACTTTTCACCTTAAGATTTTTGATGTGGTAGCCCGGGAGAGATTCGAACTCTCGTCGGTGGGTCCAAAGCCCACTATGCTTGACCACTACACCACCGGGCTGCACGATTTCAATTAGCATTTGTTTTATTTATTGTTAGAGGTTTAATGGTTGGCTTTTTTCTTAATAAGGATTCTCGCTGTGATAATTAGAAATGTTTTGGGGTCAGTTTTCATGAGAAAAAGTATGTAATTAGCTCATGGTGCGCCCTAGCGCGTATTTGTACTTTTTTACACTTTCTTATGTTTTTTTCCATTCGGTTTTTTTGTCATATCAGGAAATTCGAAACCATAGTGTGCAATAGGTTTAATAAACCACAAAGCTTAAATATTTAATCAGTTCCTTTGCTTAGTTTGCGCGGGCCGAATGTACTATTTTCTAGCCAGAGTGGCCTATGGTGACGGTTCTACGCACATTAAAATCGAGGTAGAGAGAGATTGAGCACAAAAGAAAAACCACGCACTACTCAGCGCTTGGTAGACAAGTGCCCAGAGTGCGGTAGCGAGAATTTAGTTCACGATTACGATACTGGAGAAACCGTGTGCGGCGACTGTGGACTAGTCGTCTATGAACAAATGATGGATAAAGGACCAGAATGGCGGGCCTTCACTCAAGAGGAGAAAGCCTCAAGAAGTCGTGTCGGTGTCCCAACGTCCTATTCAGTCCATGACAAAGGCTTATCAACTGCAATTAGCCAGGTGGACCGCGATGCATTTGGCAGAAAGCTGCCGCTGTCCACGAGGTTACAGATGTGGCGTCTACGTAAATGGCAAATCCGAAGCCGCGTTCATTCATCCATAGATCGCAACCTCGCACAAGCCATGGCGGAACTCGACCGTTTATCTGACAAAGTCTACATTCCACCACCAATCAAAGAAAAAGCTGCCGTCGTCTATCGAAAAGCACTTGACAAAGGTCTCGTTCGTGGAAGATCCATTGCCGCTATAGCCGCCGCAGCATTATACGCTGCATGCCGTGGAAGTGGAACCCCACGTACGCTACGGGAAATCGCTGAAGCCAGCTTAGTTGACAAAAAAGATGTCGCAAGATGCTACAGGCTTCTGTTGCGAGAGCTCGATGTTCACATGCCCATCGCTGACCCATTAACCTACGTATCCAAGATTGCTGAAAAAACAGGCATCTCAGGAAAAACTCAAGGAGCAGCCATCCAAATACTCAGAGAGGCAAGGCGAAAGCGTGCCGCAGCAGGAAAAGACCCAATGGGTTTAGCTGCTGCTGCCCTCTATATCGCATGCCTCCAGAATAACGAGAAGAAAACACAAAAAGACATCGCTGAAGCTGCTGGAGTAACCGAAGTAACCGTTCGCAACCGATACAAAACACTCAAAAAGCAATTAAACCTTGAATTGCCCGATTAGGGCACTTTTCGTTACTTAAGCAAAATTAAGTTTCTTCTTTTTCTTTTTCATCTTCTTTTTCGAGTTCCATAACAATTATTCCAAGGTAACCGCAGTTTTCGCAAAAGTATTCTCTAGGCGTTAACCACATAGAGAGGCTACTTGATAAAGCGATTTTTGGGCTTGCGCAGCGAGGACAATAAATTTGGGTTGGTTTGCGATGTCTAACATTTTTGAAGACATCGCGGATGCCATCTGTCTTTTTCATTAGGAAACATTCACCTTGTTTGAGACTACGCGGGAGGGTTACTGTAGTTCAATGTTTTCCTGTGGGTAACCCATCTTAACCAAGAACTCACGCACTCTATCCCGGTGGTCGCCTTGAAGCATAATTTGCCCATTTTTGCTAGTTCCGCCGCATGCGCAGTATGTTTTGAGTTTTTGGGCAATGCTGGTTAAATTTGAGTTTTTATCATCCATGCCATCGACGATGGTGGTTGCTTTGCCAAATTTCCGGGTTTCAAGACGGATACGAATGCGCTGTTGTTCTTTCTCTATTTCTCCACAAACGCAAAGGTCCTTTGGTAGTCCGCATGTTGAACAAACTTCAGCCATGACACTCAACAGAGAAATTAGCAACTGCCGTATATAAGAGTTTCAAGCGCCAAAAGTTAGTTTTTTGGGTGTAGCTGGCTGGTTCTTTTGTAGTTGTGTCAGAATACCCTTACGCAATAACAGCCAACAGAATGCTCTGTCTATTACTTTTTCTTTTGCCTCACCTCTGGGTTGACTGCTTGTTGTGCAAGCGGCCCTAAGCAAACCAAAAACCCAGAGAAAACACAAACCTATTGTTGGCGAACCCTTTTGATAAATTAGTGAAAGGATAAATGTTGGTCGTCGCTTCCTTAAAATACTAAGAACAACAGACTTTCAGCTGGAAGAACTTTTTTTGAGGGTTAAAAATGAAGATTGAACTTGGAGCAAAAAACTGTCTGTACCCTATGCCAACTGTACTGGTTGGGGCGTTGGTTGATGGGAAACCCAATTATATCACCATAGCCCACATTGGCATAATGGAGCTCGAATCGGTTTCGCTGGGCATGAACAAACGTCACTACACCAATGCGGGAATAAAAGCAGTCAAAACCTTCAGCATCAACATCCCCTCAACAGCTATGATAAAAGAAACCGACTACTGCGGCTTAACTTCAGGCAAAGACCACAACAAAGCAGATCTGTTTAAAACGTTCTATGGAACACTTAAAACCGCGCCCATGATTGAACAATGCAGCATCAACATGGAATGCGAACTCATAAAAACCTTAGATTTCAAAAACCATGACATATTCATAGGCAAAATAGCGAACACATTCTGCGATGAAACAATTCTCACTAACGGCGAAGTAGACATCAAAAAAGTGCAACCAATATTATTTGTTATGAATAACCAAAGTTACTATGGTGCAGGAGAAAAAATAGCTAAAGCGTGGAACATCGGAAAGGAACTCAGCAAATAAACCTTCGATTAGG
Organism: Candidatus Bathyarchaeota archaeon; assembly: GCA_963775685.1. Classification (GTDB taxonomy): domain Archaea; phylum Thermoproteota; class Bathyarchaeia; order Bathyarchaeales; family Bathycorpusculaceae; genus Bathycorpusculum. The sequence goes on along the minus strand of CAVZJV010000014.1, from coordinate 2,408,846 downwards.
TTTAAACATAACTTGATGGTTAATAACAAGCCATTACTGCGGCGGTGAAAAGATGCTGGAATGTTGATAAGCAACTCTACATCAGATACCACGATGAAGAATGGGGCGTAACTGTTCACGACGACCAGAGCTGTTTGAGTTTTTGGTTTTGGATGGTTTTCAGGCAGGGTTGTCGTGGTGGCTGATATTGGAGAGGCGAGAAGCGTTCAGGACATCGTTTGACGGTTTTGACCCTGCAAAAGTTGCAAAATACACCGCCAAGGATGTTGAGCGTTTAATGAAAGCACCCGGCGTTGTTAAGAATCGAGCCAAAATCTCCGCAACCATAACTAACGCACAACAATTTCTCAAAGTCCAAAAAGAATTCGTTACTTTTGACAAATTCATCTGGCAGTTTGTACATGGAAAAACAATTCAGAATGCTTTCAAGGATTTTTCTGAAATGCCAGCCGAGACAGAGCAGTCGAAAGCGATGAGTAGTGAACTCAAGGCGAGGGGCTTCAAGTTTGTGGGACCCACAATATGCTATGCATTCATGCAGGCAGCTGGATTGGTTAACGACCATTTAATAGACTGCTTTTGATATGCCCAACTTCAAAGTTAAATTTGAGGTTTATTTTGCCCATTGAAGTAGTTGAAAAGTTCTAATTCGTCGTCGGTCATTCCTGCTTGGCGCAGTTTTGTTATGCATGTTTGGTATTGTTTTTCTGTTAACTTTGTGTATTTTATTGGCTCTTGAATTGTTCCTGTAAAATAGTAGTTCTCTTTGTTGAGTCTACCTTTTTTTAGGGAGGCACGCATTTTTTTAAAACGATTGAGAGGTGGGCAGTCTTGGGTTTGCATGCCAAACTTGGTTTTGGGGAAAAGTCGGCACCCGTCAGGTCGGAATTCATAGATAGAACAGGATTTATCTATCAGAAAAGGGCAGGGGTTTTGCTGGACGTATTGGTCGTATTTTGCTTCGCTTGCTTCCCACATCCTGCCCAACTCTTCAAAGAGGACTTTTATTTTGGCGTGGACTTCTGGTTGCTCTTGAGGTTTGGCGGTAATTTCTCCCGCAGTCAAGAAATCGTCAAGAGTACAGCAAATACCACATTTATTGCACAAGAAAGGCAGGTTAATTGACCATCCACCGTTTTTGCCTCTAAATTCTAAATGCAGATAAAACGTTTCAACCATAACGCATCTAACAAAGTAGCATCTTCGTTTGTCTCTTTCAATCTTTCGTTCCGAAGAAACGAATGGAACTTGAAAATGAAAAATGTTTTAGAGGCCTGTGGATGCTTTCTTCTTTTTCCCAACCGTCTTATTAACGTAAACCAAGATTACAACCGTCCACATAACGCCCAATATGATGAGTACTAACTGGGCTACTCCCATGAGGTCGAATTGGGATATTGCTTCGGCTAACGATTGACCGCCCATCGAAAGTGGAGAGCCGGGTATGACTTTTTGGGTAGGGGTCGGCGTTGGCATTGGAGTGGGTGTTGGGATGGGTGTTGGTTCGGATGTGGGAAGGGTGGGCGGCGGAGTTTCCGTTGAGATAGGCCCAAAGGTAATGTTTGTCGGTATCGGAGTATATGTTTGGGTTGGGGCGGGAACTGGGGTGGGAATAGCTGTTGGGGTAGGGTTGGGAACAAAGTTTATGCTTTCTATAGCGGGCGCGGCTGTGTTTGAATCATTCAAAAAGGGTGTAAAGCTGACTTTTCCTAAGGAGGTGGAGTTTTTGTTGTCATAAATTGTTTGGTTGATGACTGAACTGTCTGCGATTCCCCACCAGTTATAGCGTGCATCAACTGCGTTTACTGTTGAGATGCCCAGATTGTATTGTGTGTTGGCAAAGATGTTGTTCTGTGAAATGTTTGCCGATGTGGTTGATACAGATAGTCCTATTTGGTTGTTGCCGATAGTGTTATCCATTATTATGCCACCTCCAATGCTTATTCCAATGCTGTTGTTAGCGACTATGTTGCTTGTAACCGATGCTGTATTTGCCGAGTTGCTACCCAGATAAATCCCGTAAGTATTGTTTCTGATTAGGTTTCTTGTGACGGTTGCGTTGCCAGTGGCGTACACGCCCATATAGCAGCCTGTGACGTTGTTGGCGGATATGTAGGCGTTGTTGCTTCCAACGTTAATTCCGTAAGCTGTTATGCTGGTACATTTTACAAAGTTGTCAAAGATTTTGGGGGAACATGGCACGGTGCTTGAAACATAGATACTCGTTGATTGGGTATCGAAGGAATTGTTCAGGATCAAAGAAGACCCGTTGACAATACTAAGTGAGGTATAACGATTATTTGTAAAATAGTTGTTACTTATCTTAGGCGAGCAACTGGCTATGGAGATGTATGCAGAATTGAGGACCGCGTTTTCAATTATGCTGCCGGTTCCAGTTGTGTCATTCCAACTTGTGCCGGAAGAGAGGATAATTGAAATGGAACTATAAATGTAAGAAGAATAAAAGATTATTTTGTTGTCATTTGTGCCTTGAGCAATCAGTGTGCCGCCATTTATCTGAAGGGAAAACATGTTAAAGTCTATGGTTACTCCAGGCTCAATAGTTAAAGTGACACCTGGACTCACAAAGACGGTTCCAGTTAACCTGTAGGGGCTGTTGGCAAAGGTCCAGGTTGTATCAGAATTGATTTGCCCTGTAACAGAAGTGGCGGCATGCACGTTGGCAAACAGAAAAAGGCTGGTGACCAAGGTTGCGATAGTCAATGTTAGCCAGATGAGCTTTCTCATGCTTCCACCATTTAATAGTGGTGGCTTAAAAATTTAAAACTAACCAAAAACAAAAAGTAAAGAAGTTAAGCAGGTGACGCTTCTTGCGGTTCCCGAACTATTTTTTTGCCCTCGGAAATGGGAGGTTCTTGCTTTTGCTTTTCCTGTTTTTTTTGTGGTGGTTCAGGTAGTTGTATGCAGCGGAAGTCTATGTCTTCTTCTTTTAGGTTAAGGGTTGCTTTGACTGTACCGTCGTTTAAGTAATCAATCTTGAAGCCCATCTTCTTTGATAAGCTCAACGCTCGGTAGTTATCCTGCAGGATTATGGAGTGGACTCTTTCCATTCCCTTCTCTTTTGCGATGTCGAGCACATAATCGACCATTTTTGTGCCTAATCCTAAGCCTTGCCAGTAATCGCTTACAAGGAAAGCGATTTCACCGCTTTTCTCATCGGATTCTATGCTTAGGCGGGTTACTCCCAGGATTTTTCTTTTGCCGTTTTCAACCATTTCGGCGACGATTGCAATTTCTCGGTCGTAGTCTATGTTACAGTATCGGACGCGGACTTCATGTGGTGTGTCTTTTAGCATTTGGAAGAAGCGATAGCGTATTGATTCTTCGGAGAGGCTTTGGAACATTTCCAGCCACATTGGTTCATCCTCCGGCTTTACGGGGCGTAACAGGACTTCTTGGCCATTCTTGAGCAGCCACAAAAGCTCGTATTTTTTAGGGTAAGGACTTATAACCATGTGTTCGTGAGGTTCAAATTTCTTGCATATAGCCGCCTTGTTGACGACTATGCGGGCGTCTAGGATGCAGGATTCTTTCTCGCTGATCAAAAGTGGGTTTATGTCGATTTCTTTTATCTGTGGAAAATCAACTAGCAACTGGGAGAACATGAGCATAGTTTCGTCGAGTTTTTTAAGGTCCACTGGAGCTGCGCCTCGCCAACCTTTAAGGAGGCTGTAGACTTTGGTTTCGTCCATCATACGATGAATAAGGGTTGTGTTGAGCGGAGGCAACCCAATAGAGGTGTCTTTGAAAAGTTCCACTCCTACCCCGCCACTTCCAAACAGGATGACTGGACCAAAAACTGGGTCGGTTTTTCCCCCAATAATTAATTCAAAGCCTTTCCTTGCAACCATGGGTTGGACAGTGACACCGATTATTTGGGCTTTCGGGTTGAATGCGGTTGCTCTCTGGATTAATAGTTCGAAGGCCTTTCTCACTTCGTCTGGCGAGTTAACGTTTAGGATTACTCCGCCGGCGTCGCTCTTATGAACGATTTGGGGTGAAAGAATTTTGAGTACAACTGGGAAGCCCATTTCCTGCGCATACACAACGGCTTCGTCTACGTTGTTTGCGGCTTCGGTTTTGATAACTGGGAAATTATAGTATTTGAGGATTTTTTTGGCTTCGTCTTCAGTTAGGATTTCACGGTCTTCAAACGCCGCGTTTCTTAAGATTGCCATGATTGGTCGTTTTGGAGGCGCTGCATCAACAGGCATTTCTTCAGGAGTTTCGTAGAGGAGGTCGACGTTGCGTTGGTAGTTGTACATATACATGTAGGTTCGTACTGCTTGTTCTGGCGTGCTGTATGTGGGGATGTTGTTGGCATTTAGGATGTTGTTTGCTTCTTGCACTGCGCCAAAACCCATAAACGAGGTTAGGATTGTCTTGTTCTGGAAAGTCTTGTTACGCACAAGTTCAACAATGTTTTTTGAGATTTCCACAGATTCAGAAACTGCCTGCTGAGTGAAAATAATCAATATACCATCGATGTTTTCATCGTTTAAGCAAGCTTCAACCGCCGCCTTATATCGCTCCGATTTGGCGTCTCCCAATACATCGATTGGGTTACCGTGGCTCCAGAACGGAGGCAATAAAGCGTTAAGGGAATCCAAGGTTTTTTGGCTGAGCTTAGCTAGTTTGCCGCCTTGTGCGATTAGTGAGTCAGTTGCCATTACGCCGGGTCCACCTGCGTTGGTGATTATGGCGAGTCTGGGTCCCTTCGGCAATGGTTGGGTTCCTAAAACCTCCGCAGCATTAAACAAGTCAGCGATTTCATTAACTCGGACTATGCCGGCGCGTTTGAATGCTGCATCGTAGATGCCGTCCTCGCCTGAAAGCGAGCCTGTGTGGGATGCGGCTGCTTGTGCGCTTTCCGAGAATTTGCCTGATTTAACGACAATTATTGGTTTAGTTCGGGCAAAGTGCCGGGCGGCGCTCATGAATTTACGGGCTTCAGTTAAGCCCTCAACATACATTAGAATACTCTTGGTTTTGGGGTCAGAGCCAAAATAGTCGATTAAATCGCCAAAGTCCACGTCAATCATGGAGCCAACGGAAACGAAGTTGCTGAACCCTATGTTTTCGTGCAGAGCCCAGTCTAGAATTGCAGAGCCCAAAGCGCCGCTCTGGGATAGGAAGGCTATGTTGCCGGGCTTGGGCATTTTGTCTAGGAAAGTTGCATTGAGGCTATTTCGGGGTCGGATTACTCCGATGCAGTTGGGACCGATAATTCTGATGCCGTATTTTTTGGCTGCCTGAAGGGTTCTTTCTTCCAGCGCTTTTCCCGCAGGTCCTGTTTCTTTGAATCCTGCGGAAACGATGATTGCTCCTTTGACGTTTCCTTTGCCGCATTCCTCCATTACATCGGGGACGGTTTTTGCTGGAGTTGCGATGATGGCTAAGTCGACGGGTTCTGGAATTTGGTCGACCGTAGGATAAGTTTTAACGCCTAAAATTTCTGGTTTGCGTATGTTAACAAAGTAAACTTTGCCGGTGTAACCCATCTGGGTGAAGTTTTTTACTATAGCATAGCCGACGGACCCTTCAACGTCGCTGGCGCCTATGATGGCTACATTTGAAGGATTGAAAATCTTGTCAAGGTTTTTGGTGACCATGTATCTGACCTCTGCCTTAGGGCGTATAATGTCACAAATTAAAGCTTATTGTCCCAGAATCAATATTTTCAAATATTATAATAATACTCTAAAAGAAAAGCTATTGGAAATACTTTTGGATTTCTTCAAGCGACAAAACTGCAACACCGGCGGACTTGAGCATCTCCTCTGCCAAATCAACGTTGCTTGGACGTAGAATCAAAGCTACTTTTCCATCCATATGTACTGCAGAAGAGTAGGCATATTCTATGTTTATGCCGCCGTCACCTAAAATCTTTGTAATTTTCGAAAGGGTATTTTGCTCAGAAATGAATGTTGCTGTGACCTCTGTGTTCTTCTTAGACTTGGCAAGATTAAATTCTGCATCTTCCAGAATTTTGGAAGCTTTTGAGGGTTCCTCAGTTATCAGTCGAACCAAACCGAACTCGCCTGCATCCGCGATGGAGAGCGCGAATACTTTGATTTTATTTTTATCAAGCTGCGACATAGTATCGAAAAGAGACCCTGGATGATTATCGAGAAATACGCTTACTTGCGGTATAGGCAAACAGACACCTACAACAGGATAAGATAAGTTGATATTTAACTTTTAAGGGAGAAATTGGTTTTCTACCAACCTTTATATTTCCACATTAATAATTTCTTGCTATTCGGAGAGTGCAAAGTTTGCTTAATTGCAATGAAGTGTCCAAACGTTTTGGGGGACTTCAAGCACTAAAAAACGTCGATTTCAAATTAAACAGCGGCGAGATAGCAGGACTTGTCGGACCCAACGGCTCAGGCAAATCCACGCTATTAAACCTAATCAGCGGCGTCTATAAACCCGACTCTGGACAAATAATGTTCTTAGACCAAGACATTTCAAAGCTCGCGCCCTACAAGATCTGCGCAATAGGCATAACCAAAACAGCGCAAACCGTCCAGTCGTTCCCAGAAATGACCGCTATTGAAAACGTGCTAACGAGCGTTTTGTTTAACGAGAAAAAGTACAGCGGAAAAACCGATGCCTTGCCTCGAGCGCAGCAGCTTTTGGAGTTTGTGGGTTTGGGCAAGGAAAAGTTTGATTTGCCAGCCAAGAAACTAAACGTCGTTGAGTTGCGTCGGATCCAGCTTGCAAAAGCGTTGGCAACCAACCCGAAGCTGCTTTTGCTCGATGAATTGCTAACAGGTTTAACCCCTAAAGAGTCAGATGAAGCGATAGAACTAATCAAAACCATCAACAAACAGGGTGTAACAGTGCTAATTGTTGAACACGTTATGCGGGTTATCATGGGCTTATGCAGCCGTGTTATTGTCTTGAACCATGGCGAAAAAATCTGTGAAGGCTCCCCCAAGTCTGTGGTTTGTGACGAGAATGTTGTGAAGGTTTACTTGGGGAAGCGGTTCACTTTTGGAGAGAAATAATAAATGCTTGATATCGAAACGTTGTCTGCAGCATATGGCATGGTGCAAATACTCTACGACGTAAACTTTAAGGTGGAACAGGGCGAAATCGTGAGCATCATCGGACCCAATGGCGCAGGCAAAACCACTTTGGTGAAAACCATCATGGGTTTTTTGCATCCGAAAACTGGCACTGTAAAATTCAAGGGCGAAAACATCGAGAAACTGCCCACCTACGAGATAGTCAAAAAAGGACTCACCATGATTCCCGAGGGCAGAGAAATCTTTCCCCGCATGACGGTGGAGGAAAACCTATCGCTGGGAGCTTATACCATAACCGATAACGCAAAAGTTAATAAGACCAAAGACTGGGTTTTCGAGATTTTTCCCGTCTTGAAAAAGAAAGAGAAAGCTCTGGCTCAAACTCTTAGCGGTGGGGAACAACAGATGTTGGTTATCTGCCGAAGCCTAATGTCTAATCCGCAACTGCTAATCCTTGATGAGCCCTCCCTGGGGTTGGCACCCATCATTGTGGAGAAGGTCCTTGATACAGTGCGAACGATTAACGAAGAAGGCGTGACAGTTCTTTTGGTAGAGCAGAATATTCATGATAGCTTAAACGTTGCCTATCGAGGCTATGTTCTTGAGGAAGGCAAGATAATCTTGGAAGGGAAGAGTAGGGAACTTTTATCTAATAGTCACATAAAAGAAGTGTATCTAGGCCTTTAACCAGAGAGGGACAAAAAACTTGGCGGATGGCAAATACTGGAACGAAAAAATAGAAACCATGCCAGTTGAAGAAATAAGGAAACTTCAGCTCCAAAAACTCAAAGAACAAGTCAAACACTGCTACGAACACAGCACCTTTTACCGTAAAAAATTTGAAAGCGCCGGTCTCAAACCTGAGGATATCCGTTCCCTTGACGACCTACAAAAGATTCCTTTTACCGTAAAGAGCGATTTAAGAGACAATTATCCCTTCGGCATGGTTGCTTCTAATTCAGATGAGATAGTTGAGATTCATGCTTCCAGTGGAACCACAGGAAACCCGATTATAGGCGCCTACACCAAGGGCGATATGGACATGTGGCAGGAACTCATGGCGCGCAGCATCTACGTCACGGGCGGCAGACGCCAGGATGTCATCCACATCGCTTACGGCTATGGTTTGTTCACTGGAGGCTTAGGATTCCATTATGGCGCACAGAAAGTTGGAGCAAAAATTGTTCCTGCAAGCGGCGGCATGACGCAGCGCCAAATTAAACTCATGAAAGATCTAGATGTAACATTATTGGCTTGCACTCCAAGTTTCGCGGTTTACCTTGCCGAAACAATGGCTCAGGAAGGCATAGTTCCTCAAAGGGATCTTAAACTTAGAATAGGAATGTTTGGTGCTGAACCCTGGTCGCATAAAATTCGGGAACGAATCGAAAAAGATATGGGAATTGAAGCATACGACGTTTACGGGTTAACAGAACTTTGTGGTCCTGGAGTCTCGATCGAATGCCCTGAGCATAAAGGATTACATATTTGGGAAGACCACTTTATCGTGGAAACCATCAACCCTGACACGGGTGAAGTGTTGCCTATTGGAGACGAAGGCGAACTAGTCTTCACTGCACTCAGCAAAATTGGTTTACCTATTTTACGTTACCGAACAAGAGACATTTCCAAAATCAATGTAGAGAAATGTGCATGTGGAAGAACCCATGCAAGGATGGACAGGGTTACTGGAAGATCGGATGACATGCTGATTATTCGGGGTGTAAACGTTTTCCCATCTCAAATCGAGTATGCTGTCATGTGTTTCTCTGAACTTGCAACTCAATACCTTATAGCTCTTGACAGACCAAGCGCACTCGACACATTCTTGGTTAAGGTTGAGTTAAGTGAACAAGCCGCCAAAAACCCGCAACTAGACAAAAAAGCATTGATAAGTGACATCCAAAAAAGAATCCACATCGTAACGGGAATATCGGCTGAGGTCGAAATCGTAAAGCCTGGCGAACTTCCAAGGACCGAAGGTAAAGCAAAAAGAGTTTTGGACTTGCGGAAAGGCAAAATGTAAGGACAAACCTATGACTTCTAAGATTGCAACAGGTAAGCCAGGCGCGTTTGCCTTGCTTAACGGTGATGAAGCAGTTGCGCGCGGGGCAGTGGAAGCAACCGTTAAAGTTGCCACAGCCTACCCCGGGACACCTTCTACGGAAATCTTAGAAGCACTAGCCGAGGTTGCAAAAGATTTTGGATTTTATGCTGAATGGAGCATCAATGAGATTGTGGCTGCCGAGGTTGCTGCGGGCGCCTCGATGACGGGGGTTCGCTCCATTGTTTCCATGAAGCATGTTGGCTTAAATGTTGCCGCAGACGCCGTCATGACTTTGGCATATACTGGAGTTGAGGGAGGCATGGTGATCGCTGTCTGCGACGACCCCGCATTACACAGTAGCCAAAACGAACAGGATACACGCTTCTTTGCCGTCCACTCAAAGTTGCCTTTGCTGGATGCGGGCAACCCCCAAGAAGCCCGCGATATGGCAAAAGGTGCTTTTGAAATTAGTGAGAAACTTCACCTCCCAGTCATCTTACGCCTAACGACAAGAGTTGCGCATGGGAAATCTAGAGTAAGATTTGGAGATTTCCAGAAAATCAGCCGCCGAGTCGAATTTGATAAGAACAGTTCAAAATGGGTTATGGTTCCATCTAACGCCATACGGCAACACCGAATTTTGGAAAACAGGTTGGAGGATGCGAAAAAACTAGCGGAAAACTCAAATTTCAACACTCTTGAGGATAACGGCTGCGAAATCGGCATTGTAGGGAGCGGAGTTGGCTACTATTATGCAAGGTCAGTTTTGGAACCAACAAAATTTTCTTGGCTAAAGTTGGGGTTTGTTTATCCGTTCCCAGCGGAGATGGTTAGAACCTTTGCTTCCAAAGTAAAAAAAATCATAGTTATCGAGGAATTAAGACCCTACATAGAGGAAAACCTTCAGCGATTAAACCTTCAAGTTATTGGGAAAAGGCAGTTAGGCTTAGAAGAAGTTGGTGAATTCACGCCTGACAGTGTCCGGGAAGCTTTCGCTAAACTGGGACTTGCAACTCCAGCCGAAAGACAAGAACCTCTAGATTTGCCTCCAAGACCCCCAGCGCTTTGCCCCGGATGCCCTCACCGAGCATTCTACTACGCCTTAAATATGACCTACCAATCCATAAACTGCGATAACGAGAAATGTGTAGGCTGCGACAACTGTGAGTATGCTTGTTCTTTTGAGAAAGAAAGGGTCTTCAATCCCCTCAAGTCTCGGATTCGCTCAGTTAGAATCAGCCTAACCTTCAACACGGCGGTTACCTGCAAAGCATGCATGAATGCGCCATGTATCAATGCTTGCCCCGAGAAAGCCATAAGTCAGTCCATGGAAACTGGGGCTATCATCGTTGACGAGCAGAAATGCAAAGGCTGCGACTGGTGCATTGATGCTTGCCAGTACGGTGCGATAACCCTTCATCCCAGCAGCCACAAAGCAATGGTATGTGATCTGTGTGGAGGCGATCCAAAATGCATCCCAGCTTGCCCCGAGACCGCTTTGAGTTTGACTGGAAAATCCAATGACAAAATCGTAACCGGTGACATCGGATGTTATACGTTGGGTGTTTTTCCTCCAGTAAGTACAGTGCAAACCTGTCTTTGCATGGGCGGAGGAATTTCTCAGGCAGCCGGTATGATTCATGCTGGAGTTAAAGAAAAAATGTTCGCCGTTATCGGCGATTCAACCTTTTTTCACGCGGGCATGCCAGGGCTTTTAAATATAGTCTACAACAAAGCGAATGTATGCGTAATCATAATGGATAATAGTGTTGTTGCCATGACGGGTCATCAGCCGACGCCGGGTTCAGGAAAAACCGCTATGGGAACTGAAGCTAAAGTAGTTAGCATCGAAGAAATCGCCAAGTCAGTAGGAATTGAGAAGGTTGTGACAGTTGACCCTTATGACTTTGAAGCTGCAATGGCCGCCGTAAGAGAAACACTAGATTACCAGGGTCCATCAGTCATCATTTCGCAGCGGGCATGCCCACTTCTTGTTGAGAAAGGCAAGCCCCGAGAAATCAAAGAAGAGTGTAACGCCTGCGGGGTCTGCGTAAAAGCCTTCGGTTGCCCAGCTATCAGTCTAACGAATCAACGGGCTGAAATCGACGCCACCCTCTGCAACGGCTGTGGCGTTTGTGAAACTGTCTGCCCGTTTGATGCAATAAGGAGAAAAGAGAAATGACCCTTGACATAGTTTTTAGTGGCGTTGGGGGCCAAGGAGTGGTGGTTTTAAGCGACATCTATTGTGAAGCGGCAATGCTTGAAGGTTTTGATGTTGCAAAAGCTGAGATTCACGGTATGGCTCAACGGGGAGGCTCAATTGTTGCATTCACGAGAATCGGCCCCAAAGTTGAATCACCATTGATTGAAACAGGAAAAGCGGACGCAGTTGTAGGTTTTGAGATTTTAGAAACCGCTAGAGCATTACCTATGATTAAGAAAAAAGGCTCAATAATAGTTAATATGAAGTATATTCCTCCCAGCTGCGTAGGTCTGAGAGGTAAACCCAAAAATGTTGAGGCACTTATGGCAATTCTTCGGGATAGGGCTTTGGTCCATGAGGTTGATGGCGTGAGCATCGCCGAGAAACTTGGCAACTTACTGGTCGTAAATACTGTTCTTTTAGGAGCGCTTTCGGCTCTTCCAGAGATACCCGTGAAGGTGGAGTCTTTCCAGCAAGCGATAGCTGGCAGGATTAAGGAAAAATACATCAATTTGAACCTTAAAGCCTTCCAGCTAGGCAGGGATTGTGTGTTAAAGAGTTAATTTTATTAACGATTCTTTGAGATATAGCAAAGAAAGCACAAGAGGAAAATAAATTGCAAAAGAAAATACTAGCCATATTAGTCGTTATAATAATTGCAGTTGCGGCAATAGGAGCAATATATTCGCAATTAACCCCCAATGAACCTTCTGCAGATGCTAGAGACATACGAGTAGGATTGGTCGCTCCCATATCTGGATCGCCCGTTGGGCAGGATATGGAACGCGCCGCCCGATTAGCAGTCCAAGAAATCAATGATGCAGGTGGCGTCTATGTTTCAGGATGGAATGCACACGTAAACCTAACCCTTGTCCTCGCTGACACAGTAAATGATGCACCAGCCAATGCAGTAACCCCAGTTACACGGGCAGTAGAAACTGATAACGTTGACTTACTAATAGGCGGATACGGAAGCGCAGGAACCTTAGCTAACGAAATGATAGCTATCGATAACAAAGTCCCTTACATAATAACTGGAGCATCTAACCAACTCGTAACCAGAAGAGGACCTCAAGGAGACTACGGCGGCTTTGGAGCGGATGGCGCAAACAGCGTAAGCGACTCTGAAGGCATGAGCTACATCTTCCATTACTGCACGACAACCTACCATTACAGCAAAACAGTCGTAGACTTTTTCGCTTCTGAAATGAAGCCCTTGGTTGCAGCTGACCGAAACTTTAGCCTCGCAATTCTTTATCGAAACGATGCTTTTGGACAGGGCGTTGAACAAGCCACTAAATTCTGGATAGAGAGCGAAAACCTCCCAATTACAATCGTTGCAGATAGAAACTATGATCCAGCAACAACAAACTATCAGACTGACCTAACAGCAGTCGCCTCAGCACATCCAGATGCAGTATTCATCGCTGACAACCCCGACAAAACACCGCTCATAATAAAGCAGGGATGGGATGATGTTGGACTAAAGACAGTCTACATTGCAGTTGAAAACAACCAAGACGAAGCATTCTATAACCTGTTGGGAAGCGTTGGTGATGGGCAGCTTCTTGAGTCAAAACTTGACCCCTTCATGACGCCATCGTACTCAAGTGTTGTTGGAGACTACGTTAAGAACTTTGACATGGCCAATCCACATATAATGCCAGGAATGATGGGAGCCGACACGTACGATGCCCTCTACATCGCTAAAGACGCAATCCAAAGAGCAGGAACCATTGATAAGGCAGCCGTCCGCACAGCCATAGAAAAAACCAACCTTAACCAAATGCTTATCCAGACACAAACAGGTAAAATACAGTTTAGCACGGGTGTCAACTACCATGAAATCGACCCTATAACTTTCATTGAGCAACTTAGCTGGGACGCATCAACAAGCCATCTAACATCACAAATAGTTTGGTCACCACCAGGAAGCAGCAACCTCAAACAAGTAGACTTCAAACTGCCAACAGGCTATAAAGCGGGGCAGTAAAACTAAATCCCTCTCTTTTCTTTAGTTTCTCGCATGTTTTAAATAGTTAACATGAGAAATTATGTCAATCGCCTTAAACCTAAGGGACGAATTAAACCATGGACATAACGACGCCGACAATTGTTTTAACGTTAGTTTGGGGTATAGCAATCGGCTGCGTATACATCCTTTTAGCCACAGGCTTAAACATAATCTTTGGAGTCATGAAACTCGTTAATTTTGCCCATGGTCAGTTGCTTATGATAAGTGCATTCCTAACTTGGACCATTTCTGTTTCACTTGGATTAAACGCATATTTAGCAATACTTGTTTCCATGATTATCGTCGCTTTTTTAGGCGTTGTAATTGAAAGATTCACTTTCCGAAGGGTGCTTGGCACAGACAAACTAAATGAAATCTTTGTAAGCTTAGGCTTAATCTACATTTTTGAAAATGTAGCCATGCTAATCTGGGGAGCCAGCTCAAAACAGGTTGTAAGCCCCTTCTACGGCATGAGCGTTAGCCTGCCAGGCTTTTCGATAACTTACGACCGAGTCATAGCTGTCTTTGTCGTAGTCGCTGCACTGTCGATTTTTGGCTTGCTGCAGTGGAAAACAAAGATCGGCTTGGCTATGCGAGCAACCAGCCAAAGAAACACAACAGCCATGCTAATGGGCATAAACGTACAAAAAGTCTACATGTTTACTTTCGCCCTTGGAGCAGCTTTAGCAGCGGTTGCCGGAGGGTTGTATGGAGTGATTTACCCCTTTGATTATCAAGTTGGAGCTTTACCTACAATTATTGCTTTTGCCATCATAATAATGGGTGGATTAGGAAGCATCAAAGGCGCAATCATCGGTGGGTTACTCTATGGTATAACAGAGCAGATGGCGACCTTGTTTTTGGGAGGCACTTGGGGAAGCGCAGTTGCATTTGCCTTACTCATAATTGTGCTTATAATTCGACCTAACGGAATCTTCGGTGAGAAGGGGGAATAGTATGCAACTAAAAAAGACAATAAGCACACTTATTCATTCCAAAGGCTTCTTGTTTATAGTTGCCTTCTTTACCATATTAGCGTTCGTTCCTTTACTTGTTCGGGATAATTTTTTCTTAACTGTTATGACTTTGATAACTATCTTCGCCATCTACGCTGCAAGCTGGAATTTCTTGGCAAATTCGGGACAAGGCTCACTTGGACATGCAGTCTTCTTGGGCATCGGTGGCTTTGCTTCAGCAATAATAGGTGGCTCTATATCAAAAGCAGCAGTTAACGCTCTAGGTGTCATTCAAATGCCGGTTGGAGGCTTGTCGGTGACCATTTTGGTATTAGCTCTCTTGTTGGGTGGGCTGCTTTCGGCTGGAGTTGGGTTGTTGATAGGTTTAGCTTGTGTAAGATTGAAGGCGTGGTACCTTGCTATGGTAACTTTTGGTTTTTCAGTCATCGCAGCTACTCTATCGAGTCAATTTGACTCCATCACTCAGGGGATAAATGGGTATGCGACAACGACGCTTGTTCCCAGAGGATACCCTTTCTACATTCTTGTGGTTCTCTTCGCTATGGCATCCATTTTAGTAATGCAGTTCATAATGGGCTCCAGAATGGGCTTAGCGTTTAGAGCTATCCATGGAAATGAAACTGAAGCGAAGATGATTGGAATAAACACTGCAAAATACAAGCTAATAGCGTTTGTCATAAGCACATTCTTCGCGGGGATAGCTGGAGGATTAAACACCTACTTGATCAGGCTAATCGACAACTCAATCTTTTCGCCAACAAATTCATTCTTGCCCCTAATCATGACCGTCATAGGAGGCTTAGGGACAGTTGGCGGTCCAATAATCGGATCAATTTTTCTCGTTTCATTACAACAAACCTTGGCGTTACCCAGTGTCGTAAATACACTTAATGGAGGGCTTGGCTCATATTTCCCAAATGTAAGCAACGTAGGTGCACCCATAAGCCTACTAATAATAGGCGTTATCCTTCTTGTCATCGTTATTTTCGCCCCAAAAGGCTTAATATCGATCGTCCAAAAAATCTACAATTACCTTATTTCGGAACCAAAAAGCAAAGGAACAAAACCAAAATGAAAGGCTCAGATTATTTTGCTGAAACACTAGGCATCAAGCTGCTCGAAGCAAAAGATGGATATGCCAAAGTCTCGATGAAAGTTGAGAAAAACCACACAAACGCCCTAGGTTTCACTCATGGCGGCGCCATTTTTTCATTGGCAGATTACGCTTTTGCGCAAGCCTGCAACTACGGCGACAACATTGCAGTGGCGGTTCAGGTAAGTATAAATTTTCTTAAGCCATCCATCGAAGGTGACACCTTAATTGCTGAGGCAACAAGGGTTTCAGACGGCAAAACCATGGGCTTGTACAACGTTTCAGTCTGCAACCAGAACAAGCAGGTCGCAGTCTTCTCGGGATTAGCATTTAAAAAATAAATTTCAGCAACAAGCGCTGAGAGTCATAACAGAAAATAAAACCCTGCCAACAATATTTTTATGTCAGTCACAACCCTAGGTTCCCGTGCTGGGGTGGCCGAACGGTTCAGGCGGTAGCCTGCAGAGCTGCTCTATATGGGTTCAATTCCCATCCCCAGCTCATTTTTTGAATCATATGCTTTCGCGGGATTATTTCCGTTTTTCTGAATAACTTTGTGCCGTCAGTTGCGCAGTATGTTCTGATGATTAGATTTTAGGCGGAAGACCTCTCTTCTTAATGGACCCAGATTTTGGAGGTCTTGGCACCCCACCTCTTTGCGTTATAACAGCGTACGTTGCAGGATCCAGACATTTTACACACTTAAACACATACACTTATAAGTGCGTATGCACTTATATACTAATGTGAATAAGCGAATCTTAAAGGGAAAAAACATGACAAACACAAAAACCGAAAACAAAAATTGACTACTCGCTTACCACAACAACATCCAACCAGCAAAAACAAGTGACAAAAAATGGGCCGCATCAACATAGACATCTCAGACGACTTAGAAAAACAATTCAGATTAAAAACCTTCGAGCAATTCGGAGGCAAAAAAGGCGACTTATCCAAAGCGGCCCAAGAAGCAATAAAAACATGGATCAACAAAGCCGCCCCCCTAAAACCCAAATAACTAAATTATAAGAAGCCTAAGCAAAAGGCCAGGGCAAACCAGCTAGCCTGGAACACCTCGCATGAGGATTATGGGCAATCTAGCTGCAAAAACCCTTTTTAAAATGTTTTCCAAACCAGAAACACTGCACTTGACAAAGGCCTCACATCGATTGGCCCCAATTGAAAGAGTCAGCCTCTAAATTATTTATTGTAAAAATTTTGTAAAGTTATCGGAAATTTTCTGATGATTTTATAGATGGTCGTGGTTGCAACCCTTATGGATTCTTTATTAGAAATTCTAAATCTTTATCTGTCTCTCTGATTTCAATAAGTATTTTTTTAAAGTAAAAAGGTCATTTGTAACTTCATATTTAGTTTAATGCCCTAAGTGAGTAGTTAACAATTTCATCATTCTTAGAGTATAGATGTGCACCTTTTCTCCAATTGATTACTTTGATTAGCCACAAACTAACACCAGCTTGTCTTTTTTGAGATGCCTTTTGTAGCCACTATGTTAACTCCTGTATTGAAGATGTTTTGGATGATCGTTTCTCCGATTTTGATGGGTGCTTCTACTTCAACTTTTGCCAACAAATTCATAGCGTCTAAGATTCTACTTTTAGGTATTGGTCTGTTTGTTCTAACGCTAACTAAAGGAAGATGACCGTGTTTAACTTTCACAGTGGTTGTTAGGGTTCGTTCAGGATTGGAAATCTCTTTTTCCACGTATTCCAGCCCTACTTTGCATCGGTTTCCGCTAACGTCACGTATTGTTGTCCCGACGAAATCAACACTGAGATAACAGCCCATAGGACAGCCGATACAGATCAATTCCTTCTTCATTTCCTTAAAACCTCAACTTTTAGTGAGTTAATAGCGCTGGTTTCGCTTCCTTTCAGTTTTATCTTGATCATCTGAGCAGGATGAACTTTACGTAACTTTACTGTCTTTATCAGCGTTTCTCCATCAAAGAACCCAACTTCCACATCTTCTCCGGGACAGGTCACACGAATCGACAACTCGATGTCAGCGCCACAGCGGATGCTTTGGGGCAAAACATACCGGATTTTATTACCTGCCTCTATAGTGATTCTCGCCACCTTTTGAATCTTGCCAAGAACGTATTCCGCTGCGCTTTTTCCCGCTTTCTCCGCTTCAAGAGTAACAAAATCCACTATATCATGAACATGAAGGGCGTTCCCACACGCAAAAACTCCAGACATAGAAGTTTCAAGATTTTCGTCGACGATACCTCCTCCAGTAACTTGACTGAGTTTAACATTACAATTTTTGGATAGGTCATTTTCTGGAATTAAACCTATAGAGAGAAGGAGTGTATCACAAGTAATATTTTGCTCTTTTCCCTTGATTGGCTTCAAATCCTTGTCTACGGGAGAGATTGTGACTGCTTCAACCCTGTTCTGCCCATGGATTTCGGTGACGGTGTGTGAGAGAAGAAGAGGAATGTCATAGTCAATTAAGCACTGCTGAATGTTTCGCGGCAGACCATTGGTGTGAGGAAGAATCTCAACTACCATATGGACTTTAGCGCCTTCTAGAGTAAGCCGACGAGCCATAATCAAACCTACGTCCCCCGAACCGAGAATAACAACGTCTTTGCCAACCATTAGATTCTTCAAGTTAATGAGATTCTGAGCTACACCAGCAGTATACACTCCTGCAGGTCTTGTTCCTGGAATGTAAATCTGTCCACGGGTTCGCTCACGACACCCCATAGCAAGAACTATGGCTTTGGCGCCAAAATAAAACAGACCTTTAGGACTAGCAACGAACACCTTTTTTTCAGAAGTGACCTCAAGCACCATGCTGTCAAGCATATACGGGATTTTTAATCTATTCAGTTCATCGACGTATCTTTGAGCGTATTCCGGACCAGTCATTTGTTCTTTAAAGAGTTCAAGACCGAAACCATCATGAATACACTGAGGAAGGATGCCACCTAGCCAACCGTTTCTTTCTATGATAACCAAGTTTTGAAGGCCATTTTTCTTTGCACTGATGGCTGCAGCTAGCCCTGCTGGACCAGCACCTATCACAACCAAATCAACATCTTGAGATGACAATTCACTCACTTTTTTTACTCTCCCTCAGGACTTTAGTTTCACCGATGAACAGAGGCGAATCTAGATTCTTCAACTTAATCTCTTCGGGAGACAGCCCATATTCTTCTTTTAGAATTTCCACAATTTTTGGTAAGCAAAAGCCCCCATGGCATCTGCCCATACCTGCTCGGGTACGGTATTTCACAGTGGAAATTGTTTTTTCTGAAATTGGGTTGTTTAACGCATCTAAGACTTCCCGTTTGGATACATGTTCACACCTACACACGATCTCGCCGTATGCGGGATCTACTTTAATCAAAGAAGTTTGCTCTGTTCTTGATGCTTCGCTAAAAGGAATTGTTCTTCTACGAATAAGATTAAAATCTGTTTTTTCTTCCAAATCCATTTTTTCTTTGATCATTTGAACAACCAATTTTGCGATGGCAGGAGAGGACGTGAGACCAGGAGACTCCATTCCTATCATATTGATGAAGTTTTTAACGTCTTCTTGGATGATAAAGTCACGAGATCCCTTCTCCTCTGGTGGAGTAATCTTAGACCTCACTGCAGCAAAGCCGTAGATAACTTGGTTTAGGGGGATAGACGGAAGTAAACTCTTCGCCCCCTTAATTAGTTGCCGAATCTTTTCTTTGGTTGTTCTTGTGTCTTCTCGCGCGTTGATGAATTCTTCACTAGGTCCAATCAAAATGTTTCCATCTAATGTGGGCGTGAGATGAACCCCCAAGACTCCTGCAATTTTTGGCGGCACCGGATAGACCATACTGTTGATTAGGTCGTGGCAATTCTTGTCAATGATGAGATATTCGCCACGACAGGGATAGAGTTTGTAATTATCAATCCCTACCATAGCGGAGATTCTGTCTGCGAAGAGACCTGCACTATTCACAACGATATCTGCATGAAAGACTCCCTGATTTGTTGTTACTTTGTAACCGCTATTTACTTGTTTTATCGCGGACACTTGGGTGTTGACCTGAACTTTCACGCCGTTGTTTAGGGCATTCTCGGCTAAGGCAATCGTAAAAAGATAAGGGGGAACGATTCCAGCCACAGGAGAATATAACGCATAGAGAGCGTCCAAGTGGGGTTCTCGCTTTTTCAGTTCTTCCCCAGAGATTATGTTTAATTCTTTGACTCCGTTTCCTTCCCCCACTGCTTTTAAGCTTTCCAAGTCTTCGAGTTCCTCTTCTGTTCGGGCAATTACATGTTTTCCACAGAGTTTGAAAGGTACATCAAGTTGCTTTGCCAACTCTGGAAACATCAGTCGCCCTTCAACACACAGTTTAGCCTTCAAGCTTCCCCTCGGATAGTAAAGACCGGTGTGAAGGACTCCACTGTTGCCTTTGCTAACCCCAGAACCAACGTCGGTTTCCTTCTCCACCAACACTGTTTCGATTTTAAATTTTGATAGTTCTCTTGCGATCGCACAGCCAATCACGCCACCCCCTATCACCAATACTTCACATCTGCTGCTCACAGTGAGTCATCTCTTTGCTCATTATCAACTATAGAAGGAGAAGATAGGGATTTGCTCAGATAAAAATTTTTTTCAAGATCTATCCTGAAGTAGAGTGCGTAGTCTGATAATAAAAATGGCACTTCGGATTTGTTCTGCAAAAATAAGTTCTTGTGTAGCCCCGTGTAACATGATTCATCCAATTCCGTTAGCTCTTTGAGTGAAAAAAGAGAGCATGTGAGAGAAATCTCCACAGATGAAGTGTTCAACTCCCAGCCCCAGCTCCACGACTGCACACGTAGATTTTCGTTCCTGAAAATGGATAGCTTCCGAAACATCTATTTAACTCGTAATTAATCCATACGGTAGGTTTGTATAATGACATTTGAAGAAGAAGACGATGACTGCGGTTGCGATGAAGATTGCGACTGCGAAGACTGTGAAGATGAAGAATAAACAAAACTTACAATCTTTTTTTTATGACTATAGTCTATTTTTCTGTTTGCTGCACCTTACTTATTCACCATAAAAAACCTTGTCGAAATATAGGAAGGCTATTCAAGATAAGAAGGCTGAAAGTCAAGAAGGATGGATACGGACAAGAAGTCTCAGACAGACCAAGGAATAATGGGACAAAACTTTCAAAATAGATTCCCGTCAGCCCAAAAGCCCGTGATGCTGAGTATTTGTTCTTCATAGGGCTCGTCCAAACTAAACTATGTCATCGGAGAGGAACTCGCAATGCATATGAGCAACGTGAGAGGAAGGTGAACAGGTTAAAACGGACGCGTTGATGCTTGTTTGAGGAGCCACCAAGTTAAAGTTGGCTGGCTTTTTGCACAGATACGCGAGTTTTCTGGCGACAATGTCTTCCACGAAAGAAGGGGTAAAGAGATAAATTTCTTGATTTTTATTTAGTTGTTTTATTATGTTCGGATGATAAGAAAAAACCTGTAAAGCCTTTTTGCTACCATACTCTTAAAACTTGAGGGCCTTCTGAATGCGCAGATACAGCCTAATTGTTTAGGCGTAAGATAGCAAGGACAAATTACTTTTGTAAGTGTCAAACAACAATCACAAACGCTTAACTTGGCTGGTTCAGCCTACAATCTACGCTGAAACTACTTTTGGAAAGAGAACTACTTTTTGAAGGAAAAGAGAACACCAGTTCAGTCAATATTAAGGAATTCAGTTCAGAAGGCGTAAGACTCGACATCACTGTCGCCTGAAAAGTCAACGGCAAGATAACAGGACAAATCATGTCTACACACAACATTCTCATGAAGCCGGGAGGAACAAGCGAACTTGATCTAAAGTCAATCATCTTCAGCAACGGCGAGCCTATCTTCGTAGCAGGAAAAGCAGACGGAAAACTCGTAGACCCCACTCCAATCGGAAAGATTGAGGGAACCCTGATATTTCAGACGCCTTCTCAAAAGCTGGCATACATCAACACGATCAAGGGCTGGTCAGAAGCTACCTACAATATGGCAACAGGCGAATACACTTTTAAAGTCTATGCTAAAAAGTAACTGTGTCGAGCTTTTTTTATTTCTTATTGGCTATGTAAAGGACTGAATGGGTAATCGAGGCAAAAGACCTTTTTACGGATTGACACATATAGAATAAGTCAACTCCAAAAAAATTATTTGTATTTTATTGGTTCTGATCATAAGAAAAAACTCGGGTTTTTCCTACCATACCCCCAAAATTTTGTAATGTCTTGGTAACCGTTACTGAATCGGCGGTAACTATTTAATTGATGCTACCATTAAAATTCAGAGTGAAAAGAATATGACTGAAAAATCTAATGACGTAATTTTCGTCGGAAATAAACCACCAATGAGCTATGTACTTGCCATCATAACCGCGTTCTCTGGAGCTCAAAAGGAAATAACCCTAAAAGCTCGAGGCCAAGCGATCACAACCGCAGTTGACTGCGCAGAAATCGCAAGAAACCGCTTCATAAAAGACCTCAAAGTGACAAACATAGCAATCGGCACCGTAGAAATGCCACCAAGAGAAGGCGAGAACAGATCCAGAATGGTTTCCACGATGGAAATAACTCTCGCAAAGCCCTAACAAAGCCACACATCCAACATTTTTGTTGATGTGTTACCCTAAAGGCTTTCCACGGATTAGACGCTACAGGATACTTCAAATCCAAAAATAACTATTCTATTTTATAAATTCTGATGATTAGCTTAAACCATAAAGACATTACTCTATACCCTTAGAAAATTGAAGATTTTGGGCGATTATGTCTTCAGAGCATATTCGGGTTTTGGCTTTTCCAACTCTTCTTGCAACGAAGCAGGACATTTCAGAAACTTCTGCCAAATCTTGTACATGCAAGGTAGGCAGAACCGCTTGCCCTCCTTTTGCCCTCCTAAAAGCAGCTGTTCATAGAAATCAGCGAATCCGGTGCCTAAAAATAGCTTCTTGAAAAGGCTCTGTTCGATTAGGCTGGGGTCTTCTTGAGTGTAAAGCGTGAGTTGACCACATTTGGCACACAAGAAATCCATCGAGGGCGGTTCTTCGCAGACCGTCAAACAGTGTGAACATACATTTTTGATTAAATGGCTCGAGTCAATGATTTGCCCCTTTTCGATCGTTGCTACTTGGAACTCCAAATTGTACCTTAGTTTGCTTATCTTGCACCAAGGGCAAACCGTCTCAACCGAATAGGCGGCCGTGATTCTCCCGCTGTCTCTAGCTAACTGCATATAACCCCTTGAAGGCGAGTTATGCTTTTATGATTATTGGTTTGAAAGATCTTCTAAGGATTGGGCGCCATAACAACAAGCCGCTTGAATCATGTTTGTTTATTATAGTTTCTAATCATAAGAAAAAACCGACAACATTTAGAGAGTAAGCTGCCTAAAAAAACACAAAACAAGAATATGACTACAAAGAGTTGTGGCGTCGATTGTAATTCTTGCAATCAATTCTCAACTAATAAATGCAATGGGTGCCCATTGAATAACCCCCGCTAGGAAAACGGTCATGTAAAACCATGGTTAGCCAAAAAATTGCAATAAAGCCCGTCGATAACGTGCAACTAATCAGCTTAGTTGATAACTCTGCAGATTTGCTTTCCAGCCCCAATAAAGAAAGCTTGCAATCTCTGAGACAATTGGCAAAAAAAAGGTTCAACTCTTCTTTTTGCTGACAATGGGTTTTCAATGCTAATTACTACCCAAAATGAAAGAAAAATCCAAATACTATTTGCCACCGGCTCAATCCCACAAGCATATTTAAAAACGTTGCTCACCTGGACCTAAAATTAAGGGAAGTAGACTTTATCGTATTGTCTCATGGTCATTGGGACCATATCGGGAGCTCCTTGCCGCATTTAAAACCAATTAACAAGAAGAATACTCCGATTATTGTGCTCAGACATGTTCAAGGTCAGAGGAACCTCGAACCAAGATTGCGAAGTGAAAGTTATCCGAACTCTCCTTTGAGAGAGAACATAGAGGGAGCAAACCTTGTCCAAACGGAACAACCCATTCTCATTGCAGATGGTATGGCACTTATCACAGGAGAGATACCACGCATCAACAACTTCGAAAAAGGATATTCAAAGCATTGCGCCTACGCAGATGGATCATGGAAATCTGACCTGATTTTGGATGATCGTGCTCTCGTAATCTGGATTAGAGGCAAAGGCTTGATAATCATCTCAGGGCGCGCCCATGCAGGCATAATCAACACCATTCATTATGCCCGGAAGATTACTGAAAACAGAGAGGTCTACGCAGTAATAAGTGGCTTTCACTTTGCTGGAAAAGAGAACGAAAATAGAATTGACCAGACGGTTGAAAATTAAAATACATAAACTCTGGGCGGATAATCCCATCACATTGCACAGGTTGAAGAGGAAGTTTTGCCATAGCTAAAGCATTACCTGATGCCTTCATTTCTAATAGTGTGGAAAACCGATTATGAACTTTGACCATTATCTCGCAGGACATTTCATAATGAACTTAACGCTCAGAAGTTTGAGCCATCAATAGTTTTGTCGACGGAGCACGATTAAAGACGGGTTTGCTAGAGATAACATAAAGAACATTATTTGTACATTAATCCAATAAAGAATCATCTACAAACCTTGACTTAATCGAGTCAAGATATCTTTAGTGAAGGATATTTATTTTACTATTAAGTGTCAAAGGTTGGACAATCGTAAGAAGTTGATAATCGCAAACATAGTAGTTTCAATACTTCTCGCTTCAATTATGACTATTGGACGACTATTGTGGAAAAGGAACATTCCTAATTGACCAAAATAATGTTGACAAACATCCGCTTACCCAACCGGTTGTTATTTCTGTTAAGGCACCGACTGTATTGTCTTCACCAACTGGTATTTCCATCACTATACCGCTAATATTGCTGTTTATGACAATTGTGGTTGGGGTTATCTCTTTATTTTTCTTTTATAGAAGGCATCAAAAAAACCAGGTAACCTTTTCTCGCGAACGGCCAGCTTGCTTATATGTTATAGCCTATAGAAATTTTGAAAATATTTTCTGCTAAACGCATTTAACTTAAATTCTAGGCAAAGACCATAAAAGTCATTTAAGCAAACCCAGCAGCTATTATATTTAATATCAATATTTTAAATTCATAAAACTTATTTTCGCTGAAAAGCAAGCAGACTATCGAAGTGATTTGGACATCAAACAAAAAACCTTAGGCTTTTCAGCGCTCATATTTCTTAGTTTAGGCTGTGTACCCGCATATTTCAATTTAATGTTTTACGCCATAGTCTTGTGGATGATTGGCTTTGCAATAATGAACGTACATGTCTTTGTTTTAACGCATAAAAAATTCTGAATTCCTTCAATCAAAGACCGGCCTCAAAAATGCGGAACAGGAACAACCGACATGATTATTATTCTATTTATTTCTTTTTAGGTTCTGATAATTAGCCGAAACGAGAAGGATTTTTCACTATTAACTCAGATTTTGGAAGACCTTGTTTGTATGTTTAAGCAAAATTTATTTTGCTTGTCACAATTAGAACCTGCTCTGTTAAGAAATCCGTCAACCTTTCTGAGGACGATTTATTGTGCTGAGCTACATGATTTTTTATCGCGCAGTTCATGGCCTTCAAATCGGGTACAACCAAAATTTTGAAGCCGCATGCGCACTTGATAATTGGCATGTTCGTTTTATGTACAACAAAATTGTCGGTCCGCCCTTTACTCAAAATGAAGTTGCTTTTTTGAATGTTGTTTTTTGTCATACCCATTTCCCGCCCCCTTGAGCCAAGAGAATCTATGATTCCTTTGAATAATATATTAAATATTGTAGTAGGCGCGGCACAATCACAATCATGTTAGAGATAATACAAATTTTACTTTATTTATATCGTATTAAATGCATTTTTTAATATAAATATTTATTTTGCTAATAAAAAGCAAAATTGCTTGAATTAAACAAGAGTAAAATAGCAAAGCTTATAGCATTCTTTTTCATAACATGTAGATATATACAAGTGATTAAGATGGAAAGGTGCTCAAAGATGAGACGATCAAAACTAGAGATGCACATCGATGTCCTCAACGTTTTGGGTCAGAGAGGACCATTAAAATTGACACATATCATGTACAAAGCCAATATCAACTGCAACATACTCAATGAACACATAGACTTTCTAATCAAACAAGAGTTAATCGAAAAACGAATTGTCGAAAAGGAACGCATAGTTTTCGCAATTACCCAGCGTGGAATAATTGTGCTGAAGTATTTCCGAGAACTAACACAAGCACTACCCATAATAGAAGACCCGCGAAGACAAACAACACCATTGCGCCCTCAACGGTCGAATTGCCTCTCAAAGCTCGCACAATAGTTGCAATAAACACGCGATCCAAAATCGTTCACGAATCCGTTGCAAAGGCCAACTGATGAAAGCCACTTTATTTTTTTAACAAGCCTTGTTGATTAGCTAAACAAGAGATGCTTCGATAACGCATATACATTTTGAAAAGCTTTGACCTATTTACACTCCGCCTCACTACATAGGCTAAAGTTTTTCACAAAAAGGATCTGGAACATAAGCTTTAAACCACCTTAACGCAATTTGACAAATGACAACTGTTTAATAGAACACCTTAACGTTAATTCACTATAATAACCACCAAATATGCAATATACCTAATTTTTCATAATAATTATGAACAAATCTCAAACACCTTTATATCAATTTATTGATTAATCAATATCAAAAAACTGTGGTGTAATAATGGAAAAAACATCCCTTAAGAAAATCAATCCTAAAGAAATCCTGTACTTTTCACATGTGTAGGCGAGAAAAATGTTCGCAGAAACAAGTATAATCCTATTTGCACTATTCACAGGCTCGTTAACAGCAGGCTTTATCTATTATAATACAAAATACCGAAAATTCATCAAAGAAAATGCTCTTAACCAAAACCCAACAAGGAGATGACCAAATAAGAAACCAAACTTAATTGACCCATACAAGTCTTTCGAGAAGACAAATCACCCCTTTTTTAGAAAAATGGGGTTCACCTATGTTGAATCAGATAATAACTATAAAGCTAAGCAAACTCAAACGGCCTATTTACCATTACACACGGGCCATTCCCAGTTCTACTACCCATTGTTCATCAAGGATGGGTCTCCAAGTCTGGAGCATTTGACCAACCAATGATTACGATTAATCAATGATCTTAAAGCAGTTCTTGCGGTCACATAGAAGGTTTTTTTAGGCAGAACAAGGTTATATAATACAATTAGAGTGAAAGTTTTGCTGTTTAAACGTAAGAATGTTGTAAAAGTTTACATGCCAGATTTAGAATCTGAAAAAGAGAAACTTGCAGATTTTTTGGGTAGCCAATTCAAGTTGGCTTCAAAGATAACCTCTGAAGGCTTGGAGTTAAACATAGATGATGTTCCGACTTACTCGTTGATAATAATGGTAACAAAGTTTATCCGCCACAAAAATCTCAGCAACAAATACGGGGCTTCTGCAGAAAATAACGTCGTCAAAATCAACAGGTTCAAGCATGAAAAGAAAGCCAAAGAAAATAAGCACCCAGTTACCCCATCAATAATTAAACATGGGTTCTAACCAAAGAATAGTTAAACCCTAATACACTCTCAAATCATCCTCCTTCCAAACTTCAAACCATAAAGAACCAATTATCTATTAATGGAAAACCGAAAGTAAAACGGTAAAAAAATTTTTCTCTTATCAGCAGTTCCCTTGGGAAAGAGAAAACCTCAGAGTTCAAATCCCCATAAGACCACGTTAAAAAAGATAAACGGTAACCAACTAGATAAAAATAGACAAGCTCGGGATTCATAAAGAAAGTTTTGCAGGGTCTGGAAAAAAATAATAGAAAAAGCGTATGCAAAAAACTCTCAAATTATACCTATTTGATAATCAGTCCCTGAGCCTCGGCAAAATAAAATTGACTCAATCGACTGCAAAGAATAGAAGTTGTTGCTGTTATTGACACAACCCGCTCTCTAAGAAGAGTTATAACAATCAACCAACACCATTTTACTTGTTCAGTTAACGGCATTGTTGTTCTTCTCCCATGATCCGTTGACTTTTCATGACGTTTTGTGACGTTTCCAGACGCAACCTGCAAACACCACAACCCCTAAATTAAAGAACCACCCCAAAAATAAGCTTTCAGCATAGCAAATTCAAGTGTTGTTGTTCTCTTAACACAACAAAAAATTGTCGCAGAACAGATCAGTTCACACACTAAATAGTTCACAAATTCATCGGAAGTCAGTTTACTACTTGCCTTCTATATAGACAACGAAAAACAACAAACCTCAGTCACAAACGATAGCGTATAAGGCTACAATATGTTGTTCTATTCCAAATAACCAACGTTCTATTCAGATACATTCACCTTGATTTAGAAGAACTTTAGCAAAAAAGTTATGTTCTAGCAAGTCTGCAATCTAGAATTGGTTAAAGCCTTGTCAACCCTATCAACCAATAAACGGTTGAAAACCGCCTTAGGAGGATTCGTTTCTTTCACAGGATTCATCATTCTAGTCATCGTAATATTAACATCCACTGGCGCCGCAGACATGAAAAATATATTCCAAAGCGGAGTTATGATAGGGGCAGTGGCATTTCTGGGATTTTTGGACGTGTTCTGCGGCATCCTTTTGGTCTTTAGGGAAAAAAGACTAAAAGACCTATTCGCGTCCCAGAAAAAGAAAACCGATAAAGACATTGAGTAACCCCACAAATCCCCAAACCACAAAACTTAACCAACCGCTTCCAGAGGATAAAAGTATACCGCCTGTTTGACCTGTTGCACTCATGTAAACGAAAAGAAAAAGAAGTAAAACACCTGTAACCGCAACAACCAAACCCACGTACTTCCCAATTTTCTTAGGAAATTCAAGCACATTAAACCTTTCTTCCTCTAAGGACTTTTCAGCGATCTCTTCAGCCTTTTTCTCAGAAGAGTCAACTGGTTTTGAAGGAGCTTTAACCGTTATTTCCTTGTTCTCTTCATCTGACGACATGGAAGTAGACTCCTTGTGCTCTCAATAGAAATTACACTCCCTCTGCATGTTAAACTTTGTCTTGGCATTTCAAATCAGAAAAAAGCAAAATAGTAGCAAATCTTAAATGGACTCTCGCCACAAATATCCATTTAACTATGGTCGGTTGCTTTGCAAAAACCAATTGAGAAAACAATCTTACCCTTTGCAACATCTCAAGCAAACGAAGTCTTTAACGGTGATGTTGAGAAAGCAGCAGTTTTCTGTATCGCAGAATTGGATAGGCAAAAGGGCGGAGGCTTCTTCAGGAAGCAAGATGCCGAAAAGCTGGTTTTCACCTCAAAAGTCCTCTATCCTTTTTGGGTAGCACCACTTAGAGAATTAACGCTTCTTATAGATGGCCTAAACATAACCTCTTACTCCATAACTTACCCAACCTTACCGGATCTTAAGGCGTTTATGGAAAAACTGAGGGATCAACAAATGACCCGCCATGTCCACTCAGAATTTCTCTCCAACACTCAAAACTATTTTCAAACTTCAAATAACGAACAGAAACTCTCTATAGAAGGCCTTCAGAACGATGCAGAATTCACCATGGAATTCTTAAAATACACCAAACATGCAACAACAACGGATTTACCCGTGACCGAAGCGGTCCTTGTCACACCTGCTTTGATTAAAGATGGCGTTTTAAAAATGCTTCAAAACATTGAAAACACGAGGTTAACACTTTCAAAGGAGTTAGCAGACTTAAAGGAAGTAATCAAGCTCTTGAACTCAAAGAGTCTTGAATCCGAATCTGACATACGCGAAGAAACCAAAGCCGTTGAAAAAGAATTTAGTGTTAAAATCCAAAAAGCCAAGGCCATCTTGGATAGCAAGGTTTCTAAAATTAACAAAGCATATTCAGATGAAGTAACGGAAGTCTCAGGCAAGTTCGAGCAGAAAATAACAATTCTGCATAAAGATGCGGTTAAGTTTGAGAAGGAAAAAGAGCGGTTGGATGCAGAAATAGAACATGCTGAATCAGAAATAAAAACAGCTGCAATAAATAAAGACGATTCCGCAGAACAAAAATGGAAAGGGAAACGTAACGAGTTAAAGGATCAGCGCCCAGAAATCATTTCCAACCTAAAGGAAATGCAAAAGCTGATCGATCAGGAAGAAGAGGCGAAAAAAACCGCTCTATTTCAACTTAAGCAGGACAATGAAGCTAAAATTAAAGAAGCCAGCAAGGATTTGTTAGAAATTGAATCGTCCCGAGATGCTCAAATCAAGGTTTTTCAAAATGAGATAGAGAAGATTGGAGATTTAACTTCAAACATCATCAGCAAAGTTAATGAAATGGCAAAAAACAGCGAAGAGAAAATGCTCGAGTTTGAAAATTTGGGCATTAGGCAGAAAAGAACAGAGCTCTCTTTAGTATACATGCCCTTTTATTTGTCATGTTACCACTCTAAATCCGCCAACCGCTACACTTATTTGGCGCCCTCAGACGTGAATGAAGGCGGTTTAGGCACACGACTAAAAGCCTTAGGAAAAACAAAAATCACCCAACTTTTTCAGCCAAAGGATAAGAAAATAATTTCAATCCTAAACTGCTTCGTCAGGTTAATGGATGATAACATAGTTTTCAGCCATGAAATATCCGAAGCATGCTTGAAAGCTAACGTACTGCAAACAGAAAAAGCGCAGGACACAGTTAGGAGCGGACTGGCCAAGTTAAAGGAGCAAGGCTGGTTATCAGAAAGCGAGTCCGCAGAGTTTAACCAAGCACTCATGCAGTAATCTTCGAGTTAATCTGCTGCTCAGCTTCCTTTGGATTAGGCATCGTTTTTTTGGCTCCTGCTTTGAGATTAAAAAATCCAGTCACTATAAAGACGACACTTATGAAGACCTGAATGTAGCTGGGAATGAAGGGCAAGATGTTGATGCCTGAGCCCGAAAGAGCAAGAAGTGAAGACACTGCAATTAATATGCCTGTACCGATGCCTATACCTCCCAAAGCTATTTGCGCCCGGAAGCGGCCTGCCATCCTAAGATAATAACTCGCAAAGACTATTCCTGAAAGCCCGATGCTTGAGGTTAAAGCATCAATTGCATTTCCATCTCCGATCAATACGGGAATAAACAACAGAGCCACTGAAAGAATTACACCTAAAGCGGGTGTAAAAGGATACAGAGGCGTCTTGAAGGGCCGATCCATATAGGGCTTTGTTTTTCTCAATCGTATGAGAGAAAGGTTGACAACAGCAAAGACCAACAAGGAACCAAAGCTTGCAGCGTAACCTAGAAAAGGCACAGCACCCAAAGTGCTAAGAAGCATAATGAAAAGGGTGCCTACGATGGCGGCGACATGGAAGGTTCCGTATTTAGAATGGATTGAAAGAAGGATTTTGGGAAAATAGCCATCTCGGCTCATGCCGCGGGATATGCTGGATTGAATAGATAGAGAAGTTCCCAAGGCAGAAAGACAAGCCGCCATGCCTGCTATGGAAAATATAATGCTACCGTAGCTGCCGAACACTCTACCTGCAGCAAAGCTTAGAAGCGGAACCTGTTCAAGTGTCTCTGCAGGGGTTACCGTGGCAACAGCAACTAATGCAAGAAGAATGTAAATGGGAATTATTATCAATGCAGATATTATTAGTCCACGGGATATGTCTTTGTCAGGTCTTCTAGATTCGGAAGCGGCAGCAACTATGGCGCGAGTGCCTATAAACATTGGAAAAACATAAACTACGGCTGCAAAGATTCCCGAGACTCCTGTCGGCAAGGAGGCAGTTGGAAGGTTCACCGAACCGATTCCCTGAACAAACCCACCGATGATAAAGCCCAAAAACAATAAGATAAAAGCAATTACGATGATGTTTCCAACTTGCCTAACACCTCTAACCTCAAAAAGACCCATAACAAAGACCAGAACAAGAGCAATTAACCAACCTTGGTTTAGAATACCAGTTTGAATTTGAGGTGAAATGGCTGAGAAAAGATATGAAAACTGCAAAACGAAAGCGACCGCTGCAAGAGCGGCAGCAAATATGCTAGCAAGCCACCTGAAAGACCCGAAAATGAAGCTGATGTAGCCTCCGTACGCGGTTTTAATATAGGTGTATTCGCCTCCAACTTTGGGCATGGCAGTGGCTAATTCACAATAACTAAGCATTATTAGAAAGTTTATAACGCCACCAAGAGCTAACGCGATAAGCATATCGGGTCCCGCTAAGTGGAAGTAGGCGTAGTTGAGGAGCACAAAGATTTCAAAACCGATAGCGCCGCTAAGACCAGCCATTACGATATCGAACAAGCCAAAGCCCTTAGATTTTTTGCCGGTTTTTTGAAGCAAGTTCATCGGTTTTCCCACCACTCATAAATTAGAAAAAGACTGCTTATCAGGAAAGTGATGCCAAAAATAATGAGCATAACGACGTAGAAACTGAGGGCATCTTTAGATATACTTAGTGATTGTGCATTGAGAAGGTCGAAGTTTAACAGGGCAGCCAAGATTAGTGCAGAAAAAGCAATAAAGCTTTGAATTGTTGCAAACAGGAATTTGAAAGTGATTTTCTTCTGCACAGTCTCACTATACTAAATCTGGAAACCTTTAGGTATTTAATTGATTCGGCAGTTGGTGTCTACGGACAGTTTGTGACACGGATGAATTGGTTTAGCGGTAGCCTGCTTAACAATATTTGAGTACGACTCACTTCTTTGAACCTTATGGGGGAAGGGAAATGTGGCTTTGCAGCGACTTAGGAATCTTCAAGTATTGCTCTTTTAATAAATAATTTTGAGATGAAAAAATATCAAGCGAAAGAGTCTATACTTTGTCATATCTCTCCTTGTGGTTTTGGGCTTTGTTGTCTTTTTTCTTTCTTGGAATATCCCTGACCTTTCGGGCCAAACTCAAAACGCGTACTTGGTTGATTTGGCCTTCCCCAACATAGTCTTTAATCAGCCGGTTGGAATAGCTAACCCAGGTGACGGAACAAACAGGCTTTTCGTGATTGAGGCAGGCAGGGGTTATTCGTGTGTTTGAGAAACGCGCCAACCGTTGCAGAATCCACCGTTTTTCTCAACATTAGCACACGGGTTTTGTTTGGTGGCGAACAAGGGCTTCTCGGTCTTGCATTCCACCCTAACTACGCATCAAATGGATATTTCTACATTGATTACGTGGCTGAGAATCCACTTCGAACAGTGATTGCCCGGTACTCCGTCTCTCAGAACAATCCCAACCAGGCACTAAAAAATACCGAACTGGTTCTACTTGAGATAAATCAGCCATTTTCTAACCACAAAGGCGGACAAATTGCGTTTGGAGACGACGGATACCTTTACATTGGTTTGGGCGATGGTGACTCGGGAGGCGACCCCTTAGGAAACGCTCAGGACCTTTCGACCCTGCTGGGCAAAATCTTGCGCATAGATGTTGATTTCCCGTCTCAAGGACGAAACTACAACATCCCTCCAGACAATCCTTACTTTGGCAACCCTTCGGGCTATAAAGAGGAGATTTACGCTTACGGTTTTCGCAACCCCAGGCGATTTAGCTTCGATACACCGACTGGAAGACTTTGGGTCGGAGATGTGGGGCAAGACCAGCAGGAAGAAATTGACCTTGTTGAAAAGGGTAAAAACTACGGTTGGAACATAATGGAAGGCACATTAACTTATTCTAGTGCGAGTCAGGTTGGATTGGATTTACCTGTGTGGGAGCACAGCCACGCTGAAGGCATTGCGGTTATCGGCGGCTATGTTTACCATGGCTCAAACCTGGCGAGACTTAACTCAAAATACATCTATGGCGATTACGGTTCAGGCAAAATTTGGGCGCTTCAATACGGTATAGGTGCGAAGACCATGAATAGTCTGCTGGCTGATACAAGTCTCAATATTTCTTCATTCGGAGTAGATGAACAAAAAGAGCTTTACTTCTGTTCTCTTAGCGGAGAAATCCACAGTCTTAGAGCCAATGTTATTGGAAAATCGCCCTCCCCAAACCCAACTTCGACCCCTACACCAAACCCAACACAACCCTCCGCATCAACTCCATCTTCCACACCCAATCCCACGCCAAGGCCTACCAACTCCAAGCCTATCACCGCCTTCATCACTCTCCCCGCAGGCTACTTCAACAACAAAACCACCATCTCCAAAAGAAAACTCAACACTTCTCTACGCAACCATCATAGCCACCACCTTGATAACTATAAACGCGACCATATCCATCTATAAAAAAAGACAACGAAAATAAAACTACACTCAATGCGAAAAAGAGTTACCCCCCTCCTCGGCGCACAAAACAAGTTCAACTCCAAACCCAAACTTTTTCATAACCATAAAAACTTCAATTTGTTGAACTCTTTAAATCTCCTTCATAATATCGGAGGAGAAAATAGATCAAACATAGTTTTCAGAAAAATATAGAATGAAACAGGAAGCATGAGGGTGACTTATACCATTGGGCAAGGGTAAAAAGCTATCACGCCTCCTGCTCATTGAAATATAACATCGTTATTGCCATATAATAGTTTTGTCCCTTACAATTACGGGTCAAAATTGCTCCTTAGAACCAAGGAATAG
The DNA here is from genome assembly GCA_963775685.1 of Candidatus Bathyarchaeota archaeon. Classification (GTDB taxonomy): domain Archaea; phylum Thermoproteota; class Bathyarchaeia; order Bathyarchaeales; family Bathycorpusculaceae; genus Bathycorpusculum. Next base: position 2,374,809 of record CAVZJV010000014.1, on the reverse strand, counting down.
GCTAAAAACTTACGAAGTTGAATTCAATTATCGAAACTACACCCCACAAATTAACCAGCAAACTCAGAACTATCAGTGCCTTTTCTTCCCAGCCCAGATTTTCTCTCATCCCTTTCGCCACCAGCAACATAAGGAAGGGCGTGAAGTCGAGGCTGAAGCGGTAGCCAAACTGGGTGAAACCAACAGTGCCATGAGTAATCAAGCTTGGCAAGATGCAGACTACCGCTAAGGCAGTGTATTTGCTGAGTTTAGTCCATGGTCCCTTGAAGATATAGATGAAGGCAGGGGTGGTGAAGAATAAGCCCAAACCCACCCAATTTGGCTCAAAGTAGGGGAAGCTGTTTAGAAGGATAGGACCTTGGAAGAAGATTGCATAGATGTGACGTGGAATGTAACTGAGGTTAAAGATTCCGTTTGTAAAGTAAGGATCCTGGGAAATGCCAGGGATTAGACCATAACCAAGGTCGGAGAAAACACCCCAGCGACCAAAATTATACAATTCATATAAGCCAACCAATATGCCTAAACCGATTAGAAAGCCGGCAACTTGCTTCAGTCGGGGCTTCCACTCGGAGTTTTGATCATAAATCAGAAGCAGAAAGAACGGAAAAGAAAGCACTACAGGAAGCCGCGAAAGGAATGCAAAGCCCAAGAGTAAGCCAACAAAGAAAGGGCGTTTCTTGTAGAGGGCAAGAATTATGGCCAAGGTAAGAAAGAGGATAGCTGAAACATGCTCAATATACCATGAGGAGCCCACTGACGCAATGAACCAGAAACATGTTCCAAAACCAAACAACGCCGTTAACCACACCGTTTTTTTGCCATTTACCCCCGTTTTCTTTAGCATAAGCCAAATCGCTGCAACGCAAAGACATGCAAGAAAAATCGACATTAAGCCTTGGTCGAAATTTGTGCCAAAAATAGCCACGAAAGGCAAAAGAAAAACTGCAGGCATGGGCGGATAAACAACATAGAAGTTACCGTTGTAGGGAACAATTTCTGCAAGCGCTGTGCCCCCGCCAGTCACCCCTAAACGCCCATGAAGGAAAGCATCAGCTAAATAGACAAAATGGTTTTGCCCAGGAGCAGGACCTTTGGAAAACAAGAAAACAAGCAATGCTACAAGCGTTATTATGAGGAGTTTATAACGCAGCCTCAAAGAGACCCGTCGTTGGTAGACTTGTGAGAGCACCAAGCTGAGCTTATTCATTCTTGTTACCCTAGGGCTTTGTTTCAAGCGACAAGCTAATTAAGTTTTATAGATTCTCCAAATCGAATGGCAAGTTTTTTTAGTGCAAACCGCACTATTGTAATTGGAGGGCATCTTGTGGCTGTTTTGGAATGCCCCTTCTGCTACGAAATCCTCAAGGTAGAACCACCCAACAGACTTCACTCAGCTTTTTCCTTAGAAAAACCAACACCTAAAAGCTACCACGGAGAAATCGTAAAAACAAAATATAAATGCCAAAATCCCGGATACAAAAAACCCATAACAATCTTCAGGTATTCCCCGCTGGAATACTTTAACCGAATATACCTGACCATGCAGGCAGGGAAACAAGAAATTTAAATCTGAAATAAGTCAGATAGCGTTAGAGCTGAAAGTTATGGATGATGTTCCGGTTTCAATCACTGTTAGCCGAAAAGAGGGAGAAATCATCTAAAAAGTCGATTGAGCTAAAGACATACAAAGTGAAGAGTTAGCGCATTATCTTGATGAAATTATTGAGGGCATTTGTATGTGGAAACCAGAAGAATGCGAAGAAACCATGCGGAGCATCGTTGGAACAATAAGAGAGACCAAGATAGAGAAATAATTACCGAAACAAGAATTCTTATTTCTTAGCTTTATCTTGTTGTTTTGCTAAAATACTCTTTTAGTGGTTCCCAGTAGAACTCTGTCCAGCCCTCAGCAGCATCGTCCGAGATCTCAGCTGGAACATTCGAATGTATCATTATTATCTCTGTGCCCTTAGGTACTTCGCAAAAGGTCAACTCCAGCCTAGATGGTGGGTAACCTTCGGGAAAATCCGTTGAAGCCCACTCTTGAACCACACGCTTCCCTTCTTCAAGCACAACGAATTTGCCAGATATGTATTCGTCCCAAGCAGTGAATTTGCCACCGACCACCGGTTTGCCTGTGGCTTCGCTACCCGTGAATTCACTGTGATTTTTGGGGTCCACGTAGGCGTCGTAGACTTGTTTGGGGGACACTTTGGAGATAAGAATTTTATGGGTTATAGTTGTCACTTCTTGTTTGTTCAAAAACAACACGACCACTAAGGTATTTGCCTATAACAGCTTTTAACTGTGATGCTGCCCTACAATATGTCGTCTGCAACAGAATTAAATCCTAACACAACTTTACCAATTCGTAAAGGAGTTGTTTGCTATGTCGACAATTGATGTTAACAAGAAATACCAAAACTTTCAATCACCTAAAACCATTACAGTAAATAACGAAGATTTATTTGAAAAATACGAAATAAAAGCCAAAGGTGTCTTTGTTGAAGAAACTGAGAATACTTTAACCGCATTTTCCATCAGAATAGATGACCCGAAGTTAGCGTGGATAAACACTGGGTTGTTTGAGTTAAACAAAGTCGTTGCAATAAAAATGGGGTACCCAAATACGCTTGAAGAACTATCGACAGAAGAAATCACTGCTGTTAAATCCATCGCCCCATCAAGCGGGTCCCCACAAATTAGGTCCTCGGCCAAGCAAAAGAACAAATCCAAAGTTGCTGCAAATAACCCGCCCCTGCCATTGCCTACTTATGGCAGTACATTACTCAGTTTCACATCCACAGAAACAGTCCAAGAAAATAATAGGAAAATCTGCTGTTCAGCAGAGTGTTTGGGATTGCCAGAGGTGAAAACGGGAGTAATAGTTACCTTGGCGGGGTTAAGAAGCAGGTTTACTAAGAATTACGTTCTTGAGAAAACTGTGCATTCATGGGGATGACTTTGCCGGTTTTAGAACATGTTTTGAAGCGAAAGCTACAACGTTGCAGGGAAAGGTTTCTTTTGAACAGAAAATTAAAAGGGTACCAAAACAAGTCTAACTTAGGTTAGATTAAAATGGGAAGATGCACTGCTACAAGAGGAGAGCGCAGAATCGGCAGAACCATCTACAAACTTGGGAATAGCGTTGAGTTGAGCAGCAAAGAAGGCAAAGCTAAACTTGCCGAGCAAAAATACAAACAAACCACTCAAGTTGGTCTAGGCTTCAACGCGGATTCCCCCGTGCAGAACCTGCGTGACCCAGCAAAACGGAAAAAAGAATCATAAATTTTGATGTATTCGGATTCTAAGGTCAATTTAAACTATGTGTTTGTGTAATTCAGGGAAAAATCATAATGGTCTGTTCCGTTTCCCAACGATGGAATTGTTACAGTGGAATAAGGTTACCATTTGTCCATACTTCTTTGTTAATGCAAAGTCTGAGTTTGCGAAAAACAAAACAGCTATCAGAATAATGCAAAGACCACTATTGATAAAACAACAATCGCTCTTTTTGTAATCTTTCCTTCTGCAAATATAAGTATACAGTAATGTTAGATTAAAGTTTTTTCGGTTATTCATATTTAAAGGCTAATATCAAGGTACGCTGAAACTATCGAGAGATATCGCTTAGCTACCTATTTGTTGCCTATTAGAAACTCTGCAAAACCCATAGAGGGGGGTCGGGTTTAATCGGTGCTCATTATAAGGGGTTTAGTTTTTTTTGAGCACTAAAGTGCCTGTGACTGCAGAGACGTAACCTCACAGCCTTAATTCCTTTGAACTTAAACATAAAATTGGTGAATTGATTTGATAACTGAGAATATTTGCGACCCTTTGGAGGATTGCAAGTAACTTTTACAAGATAAAAAAGGAGAACGACCATGTACATATGTTCGAAGTTTCTTTTGAACCTGGAGACAAAGCAGCAATGCACCAGCGCCTGACCATGGGGGTTTTGTGCTTATGAGCGGAAAAATGAAGCTGACCACTATGGGAAAAACTGATGTTTTAGACCTCGCGGATGGCGATGTAATTTTTCTTAGCGCTCAGTCTCATGAAGCTGAGAACATTGGGCAATCACCACTAGAACTCTTAGTGGTTGAACTAAAGAAGTAACATAAAAATAATATGCTTGCACTATTTTTACAGGGATTTTATATGTCAGCATCAATGAATCAGGATATTAACTGGAACTATCGAAAAATCGAACAAAGACTAATAGTCATAAATACAATAAACAAAAAAGTCCGCAAAGCAGCCGCAATAGACGTTTTAACTAATTTACCTCTTACCATAGAAATTCCCAAAAACATACCCATGGAAGATTTGCAACCTAAAAAAGAATACCTGGCTCAACTCAAATTGTTCACGTCAAAGAATCCTGATGGAATTGATGCCGAATTCACTAATTTCTTTGATGCCATAGATGTTGACCAAGCTATTGAAGATTTCATCAAGGCATATTGGGTTTACCCTAACAAAATCCGCTTCGAACTATCCGGCTTGGAAGAACCGTAAGTTTATCTTAGGACCATGTGAACGAACTTTTCAGGGTTAAATAGCTCTAGATCTTTGTAGGTTTGCCCAACGCCAATAAACAAGATCGGTCTTTGCGTCACATAGGTCACGCTTAGAGCCGAACCGCCTTTAACATCGGCATCCACTTTGGTGAGGATTGTTGCATCGATGCAGATTGCCTTGTTGAATTCTTCCGCCTGCATAACAGCATCGTTTCCTATTAGCGAGTCAACAACAAAAACCGTCAAATCTGGACAAACAACACGCTTAATCTTTACAAGCTCATTCATCAAGTTCTGATTGGTCTGCATCCTACCTGCCGTGTCAATTAAAACAATGTTAATCCCATGGGCTTTCGCGTGGCAAACAGCATCATAAGCTACAGCGGCAGGGTCTCCGCCATAAATGCTCTTAACAACACGCATACCCAAACGTTTGCCATGCTCTTCTAACTGCTCAATAGAACCTGCACGATAAGTATCAGCAGCAGCAAGCAGCACTGAGAAGCTTTGGTCCCGAAGGAACTGGGCAACTTTGGCGATTGTCGTAGTTTTTCCTGTGCCATTGATGCCAACGAACATCAATTTGAACGGTTCCTTTTTCCTACGTTTCTCTTCAGCTAACTTTAGCAAGTCAATTCTTTTGCTGGTTAACATAATATCCAAAAGAACTTGCCTAAGGTTATCTTCGACGATTTTTTTGCGGTCATCTAAACGTTTAACCTGCTCGCCCGCCAAACGCTTTTCCAGTTCATCGCAGATTTTATCTGCCACCTGGTAAGCCACATCATTTTCAGCAAGGCTCATTCTAAAATTTGATAAGATAGGATTTAGGTTTTCAGCTTTAAGCTCGGTTGTTGTTACTTTGTTTACTAAGCCTTTAAACCCAGACCTTAGCTTCTCAAACATCGAATTACTGTTTCCCTTCTCGTGCGCTCGCCAGCAAAGTTTCTAGTCTGCTTCTGCCAGAGTTTATGCGCTCAGCCACTTGGCTAAACTGTTGCTGGGCGGCATGCATAGTTTTCTCGAGCTCATCTAGGCGTTGTTTAAGAGTTGCTTTTGCCTGGGAAAGAGTTTGCTCAACTGATACGCCTGAACCTAAGCCGATTATTACTTTGTTTGCGTCTGCAAGCTTGACTTTTACGTAAGAGCTACCGCCAATTGGTATGAGAAGTTCAGAGTTTTCTTTCTCTTTTTCAATACCATCAAGCGTCATGTTAGCGTAATTAATATCGGTAAGAGCCGCGTTTACCATGCTTATACGTTGCTGTAGTGCTTCTGCCGTTTGTTCTAGGTAACGCATTTCCATACTGAGTCTGCGAAGTTCTTCCTCGGCTTGAGCTCTCTGCGCCAAAACCTTATTCCCCACTTACTATTTTCTTTAAAATGGGGTTCTCGATTTGGTCAACAGAGATTTCTTCTGAGCTTATGACTTTGATATGGTGTCTTTTCACACGGTGTCTGCTTCCTATTTCCGCGTAGACTTTTTCCACTGCATGCTCACTCTTGTCAGATAAGAGTTCCCTAACAAATGGAGTCTTTAGATTTGGCTTGTTGATTTTGCCAGTTACTTTGTAAACTTTCATTTTTCTACTTCCTGCACAACATCCAGTGCATTCCCAATTATAAACATCTCGGGTCCAGTGGTCATAGAACCAGCTACAGCAGCATGGCTATTAGCGATTAAACCTGTGCCAACGTAAGGAACCCCGCAGTTTACTGTACCCACATCAACAGGAACTTTGAATACGGTTTCTAAGGTTTTCTTTTCCTCAGCGGTCAGCAATGGGTGAGCAAGCACGCCTTTGTTGGTTGCTGAAGCTAAAGAGCCAACGTACGGTAACCCAGCGATTTCGGTAGACACCGCTTCCACGCCTAAGGCTTGGGAAATTTTTGTGATTTCAGTTTCTTTGAAACGCGGATCAACCACAGCACCTTTGTCATTGGCTAAGACAAGGTTGCCATAAGCTGTCTTTTTGGTCTCCATAATAATGATGTTTCCGGAGAAAACCGATTTTATCTGCGTTAATTCTTCTTCGCGTATTGAATTTGAAACAAGCATGCCGTTAGAGTTGGCACACACCAGCGAGCCCGCTAAAACTGAGCCGCTTATTGATGTGTAGGCAAGCTTCACATTTAGCCAGTCAGCAAATTCCTGCGCTTTTTGCTGGGGCACCATCCGTGGAATCATAACTATGTCTTCGGTTACAAGTGAATACACGCCTATGCTCGCGCTTCCAACGATGCTTGATAAGTAAACAGTCAAGAATTATTGTCTCCTAGGTAATATGAGATATTGTGGGCGAAAAGTGTCTTTGTTCTTCCTATTTTAGCTTGTGGTTAACATATAAAAATAAAATGCAAAATTGAAGGAAAAGGGGTTATTGTTTGGTTTCAGCCAAGTAGACGGTTACGTTGCCGTCTTTGTCCTTAGTTACGCGTGTCTTGATTTTGCGCGGAGGCTTCTCGATTCCTCTGTCCCAAACTTTCTCGTTAACTTCTTTACTGATGACAAGTTGAGGTAATTCTTCTTCTTCCTCTTCCTCAGAAACTTTCATTTCAAGCTTCATATGCTTGGTGACAAAGATTTTGATTAGTTGCATGGCACGTGGAGCACGTTTCTTTGGTGGTCGAACCAGTGCTTTCTGGAGGGGGATGGTGTAGAATCTTTCTTCAACGATTTCTTCTTCTTTCTTCTTTTTCTTTGGGGCAGCTTGCTTTGCGATCTCTTCTGGTGCTTCTTCTTTTGCTGGTGCTATTTCTTCGAGAACTTCTTCTGTTCCAGCTTGTTCTTCGGGCATCGTTACCAATTCTTCTATCTCTTCGTCTTTTTGTATTTGCTTAATTTGAGTTTCTTTGGCCATCGCGGTTTATTCTCCTATGCTTTTATCTTCCTTGTTCTCCAGTTGCGTCTCTGCTTAGGGTTATTCCTAACTTTACCGTCTGTTCTGGCAATTACCCATGTTGGAACAGATTGTGATTCTTTGCCAGCTTTGGCTAATCGGAGTTTCTTTCCTGTTGGTTTAACTCTTGCCATCTTTATATCCTTCTGATTTTTGTCTCTCGCTTCCGTGATTGAAGCTGAACTAGGATTTGCTTGAGCTGTGCATCTGAGAGTGGAATTGGCAACTTCCCAGTTTGCGCCATCTCAATCAGCTGCATCTCGATACTTTCAGCAAACTCTTGTCTAACCATTTTCAGGTTGTTTAGCCTTTGCCGAGCTTCAGGGGCCAAGATTTTGGCGAGCAACGCCTGTTTTTGCTGTTCTATTTGTTGTTCTGCTTGAGCTTGCCTTTGGTCATCACTCGTGCGACGGTTCTGCATCGACAAAAGTTTTCGTTTACGGATCTGGTCAAGCTCGTCATCTGACATTGTCACTATTCGCCTTGATACTTCTTGAGCTCAGGGATAGCTTTAACTATTTCTTTTGAAAGGTCTCCAGCGACTTCTTGGAGAAGCTTGCGCCCTTTAGGAGTCATAATTCTTCCTTTTGGTCTTGAAATCTGGATCAAGCCCGCAGTGTCAAGTTGTTGGAGAACTCTACGAATGTCGCTTCCGCCTGCCTTCACTACGCGGTTAGGTTTGCTGCCCCTATTTTTTCTTCCGCCGTAGTCGGCACGCAACTTCTCTAGCCCGATTGGACCATGAATGTATACCTTTCGCAAAATGGAAGCGCTTCGAGTGTACCACCAATTGGGGTTCTGTGGTCGCTTCTCTACGTGGGGACCTGTTTTGGCGAAGGTTGCCCATGGAAGTGGTTGAACTTCGTCAACGTTTTCCCTGAGATACTTTGCTAATCTTTCGATGAATTTTGAAGCTGGAACGTCATGAGGAGTCGTCAAAGAGTCTCTATCCTTTGGTTTTTCCTTGCAGTTAAAGAATGAAGCCTAATATAAATATTCTCTGAACTTATTGCACTCATAAAAGACGACACCCCTTACTTATAACCTCAAAAACAGTTAGATAATTTCTTCAAAGTTTCCCGTTTATTTTATGAAATGTAAGACTTTAGTTGTATCAAGTTCATTTATTGGTTTTCTTAAAAACCACAATAACGCTGAAAAGAATTTGATCCAAATCTTAGCTCTTATCGAATAAGTTTTTAAAAACTAAGTTAGATTTAGAAAAACTATTTTTGAGGCTCTGTTTGGTCTGCCTCGACGGCTTTACGTTTTCGGAATAGAAGAAAGACGTGACCGCGTACCTCGACCAAAGCAGCGTTGGTTTGTTTGGCCGCATTAGCGGCAATCACCTGAGCTGTAACTTCACCCTGCATTGCAGCAGGCAGAATCCTAACCTTCACCATCTTGTTTCTTTGCAACTGCTTTTCCATTTCACTTACCAATTGAGGTGTTAATCCCTCTTTACCCACCCAAATCGTTGGGTTCTCATCTTTAAGAACATGCCTAACGTGGCGCTTCATTCTGGTTGTTATTTTGCTCAAATTCGTTTATCTCCTTTTCTTTAACATTAAGCGAGTTTGGTTGCTACAGTTTAAACATGTTATTACAACATGAGGCTCCCTTTTTTGCTTTATCCTAACACGGCAGTTGATGCCATGCACAAATAAGCTATTGCAGTTTTTACAGGTTTGCCGTCGAAACTCAACAGGTAGACGAATCCGAGCTGCCATTGCAATCCGCCGAGCCGAAGAAATATACTGCGTCGCTCGTTTAGGCTCCCCTTTACACACCTTCTTGGCTTGCTCAAACAAAATCACTATGCGTTGTCTCGCAATTTGTTTAACATTGGACTGATGGTTCATCGACTCTACCAAACAACCTCAAGGCACGGCCCATTAAATAACGCTTACGCCAAATACGGTAACTTTTTGGTAACCTCAAACTTTAGTTGCATCATCGCCTTATCCATGACCATTGGTTTACATTTCAAAGTTTTCTGCGCCTTGGATGTATCGAGCGATGAATCTATGGGACGCTTAGCTGGCAAAGTGAACTGTGCAGATGTAACCCTGTCAATCAATCCCTTGTTTAAGTTGAATGTGTCAGCGATTCGCTCAGCAAGCTCTAGTCGGCTAACACGCGTGGCACCACATAAGTGATAAATCCCAGTTAATCTGCGTTCGATAAGTTCTAGAGTCATTTCAGCTAAGTTAGTGTTAAGTGTGGGAGTATTCCACTGGTCAGTAACAATTTTGACGCGTTCGTCTTTTCTGAGAGCTTCAATTAGCCAGAGGGCGAAGTTGACTTTTCCAGCTGCAGGCGTTGAACCGTAAATTACGCTGGGTCTTGCAATGAGGTATTCAGGTTGCGTTTGGACGATTTCTTCAGCCTTAAGCTTGGTTAAGCCGTAGTAGTTAATTGGATCAGGTCTATCGGTCTCTTTGTAACAACCCTTTTCGCCGCTGAAAACGTAATCCGTAGAAATGTAAATAAAAAATGACCCTACACTTTTGGCTGATTCCACGATATTTTTTGTGCCTTCAACATTGACTTTCCAAGCAAGCTCCTTGTTAGTTTCGCATTTATCGACATCTGTCAAAGTTGCAGCATGAACCACAACCTCTGGCGTTATAGTTTTGAACGCTTCTTCAACCTGTTCTTTTCCAGATATGTCCAGTTTAACGAAATTGCCGTAAACAGAGAGGCTCTGAATGTCCGAGGAGTAAACCTCGATGCCTTCTTCAAGCGCCAACTGAGCAAGTTTTGAACCGTAAAGCCCGCTTGCACCCGTAATCAGAAGCTTCAATGAAACCCTCCGATCTTCCAAGGCGTCGGATGCAAAATGACTTCGGTGGCAAACGGAGTCCACCAGTGTTCGTTTTCAAGATACCATTGAACAGTTGATTCTATGGCCTTCTCGAAACCGCATTTTGGCTTCCAACCCAACTCTTTGCAGAGCTTAGTTGAATCTAAACTATAGCGGGCGTCATGTCCGGGTCGGTCTTCGACGAAGGTGATTAGACTCTCGGGTTTATGGAGTAAAGCTATAATTTTTTTGACTATCTCAAAGTTAGTAACCTCGTTTCCTGCTGAAACGTTATATATTTCGCCTGGCTTGCCTTTTTCAAGAACTTTGTTTAAGGCTTCACAGTGGTCTTGCACGTAAATCCAGTCGCGGATATTGGTTCCTTTCCCATAAATCGGTATAGGAAGGTCGCGAAGTGCGCGAATCACTGTTTTAGGAATTAATTTTTCAGGAAGCTGGTAGGGACCAAAGTTGTTAGTACACCGTGTGATTGACACGTTTAAGCCGAATGTCTTATGGTACGAAAGCACGAACATATCTGCCGCTGCTTTTGAGGCTGAGTAGGGGTTAGATGGTTTCGGCGGAGTGTTTTCTGTGAAGGAGCCTTCTAGGGCTTCACCATAAACCTCGTCAGTTGAAACCTGCAAAAGTCTCGCCTTATGGTTATGCCTCCTTATGGCTTCCAAAATGGTAAATGTGCCAACAGTATTATTCTGCAAAAACACGTTGGGGTCAGCGATGCTTCTGTCAACATGTGTTTCTGCCGCTATGTTAACGACGGCGTCGACCTGATGAATCAAACGGTTCATTAGCAAGGGGTTACAAATGTCGCCTTTTATGAAGGTGTAACGCTTATCGTTTTCAATGTCATGGAGGCTCGCAGGGTTGGCTCCTATGCCCATTTTGTCAACATTTATCAATTCTAAGTCAGGATGTTTCGCAAGCATAAGCCTACAAAAGTTGCTTCCGATAAATCCTAAACCGCCAGTCACTAACAGTTTCATAGTTCATCACTTATGAGGTAGATAATTCCAATCCCAAGGGAGACTAACACGTGAAGCATTCTTTTTGCCATTAACGATTTTTGGAATAACTGTTGGATCATTCCAATCCCGCCGTTCCTCATCTGGGTCTGCAGGGTCATACAGGTTAGTGGTAAAATACAGCAACATAGCAGGTTCACAGCCGACTGCTTTAAAGCCATGCCAATAATGTCCAGGAATACGAACAATCTGCAAGTCTAAACCACTTGAAATAATCTCGTTAACTTCGGCTGTTTTATCGTCAAATGCGCAAATTTTAATCATACCTTTTAGTGCCAAAAAGTAATCTGTTTGATCCCTAACATGTCTATGCCAAGCTCGAATAATATTAGGGTACGTGAACGAGAGGTTTGCTTGGGCGACAGTATCTTCTCCGAAAAGTTCCTTCCAATCCTTACGCATTACCTCTGTGAAGAATCCTCTTTCATCTGTAATTCGACGTATTGCCCTAATTTTTATCCCTTGTAACATAAGTGATTCCTTGCTTACCTAGACATATCGTTTAAAAAACTTAATAATGGTTGCTATTTGCAGCGCTAAACCTCTACTTCTGAGTAGTCGCCCACGTGCAACTTTATGGTTCGGTTCCTTTGGTTACGGGTTACCTTAGCATTTTTGCCGATTAAACTGTCTTCTAAGCGTTCGATGTCTTTAACGGTTACACTATCCTGTATTACACAATACTCAATGTTTGAACAAAGAATTCTAGAATTGTCACCGATGCTAGAGTAAGGTCCGATAAACGAGTTTTCAACGTAAGTGTTTTTTCCTATGATGCAAGGTCCTCTAATTGTGCTGTTTATTATTTTTGCGTCGGGTTCAACTTTCACTCGACCATCAATTGTGCTGTTATTTATTGTTCCTTTTAGATCTAGCTCTATATACTCGTCGAGTATTTTGGCGTTGGCTGAAAGAATGTCGTCTTTTTTGCCGGTGTCAAGCCACCAAGAATTTAAGATTTCAGCCTTAACTGAAAAGCCCATGTTAATCATTTCTTGGATAGCGTCAGTAATTTCGAGTTCGCCACGCCAAGACGGCGTGATACGCTCGATTGCCTCATGAACTTTATTGGAGAACAAGTACGTGCCAATAATCGCAAGATTGCCCATTGGCGTTTTTGGTTTCTCAACGAGTTTTACTATGTTACCTTTTTCATCTAGCTGGGCTATGCCAAAGGCTGAAGGGTTGTCAACAGCTTTAAGAATAATTAGTGCATCCAAATGTTCATTTTTGAATTTTTTGACAAATGTTTGCAAGCCTTGACCTGTCACGTTGTCGCCAAGACACATGACAAAAGAATCCTTACCCAGAAATCGTTGAGCTGTCTTGACAGCGTGCGCCAAGCCTAGCGGTTCTTGAGGAATGTAACATATGTCAAGGTTCCAGCTTGAACCATCAGTAACATAATCCTCAACAAATTGCCCCGTCTCGTGAGCGGTGATTATCCCAACCTTTTTTATGTTGGTTGCCGCCACCTGGTCAAGAACGTAACCTAAGATGGGTTTGTTAGCTACTGGAATGAGTTGTTTGGCGCAGGTGAATGTTAGTGGTCTAAGTCTGGTTCCTTTTCCACCACTAAGAACAAGGGCTTTCACGTTAATTCCTCATAAACAGTGTAGTATGACTAACTCTTGCCTTATTAAGTAATTACATTAACCAAAATGTAGTTGCATGAGTACAACCACATAGTCCTATTAACAAATGGAACAATAAACCAACAGCAACCGCTAATTCATAAAGCAAGATGAGAGTAACATGAGAAAATCAAGAGAAATGCTTTTTTCTGCTCTGATTAACCGGAAAGCAAAATGCAAATTCACTCGTTCATGCAATCTTTACTCAAACTCAAGCTACACATGCACACACACTGGCAGAAGTTACTGTGGCAAATACAGAAAACTAAACCATCTATCAAAAAACGCTGAACTTCAAAAACCTTACTTGATTGAAATTCCACAGTAACCCTTCCTTTTATTTTATTCAATAAGAAAACTATTGCCCATTCAACTATACAGTTGCTAAAGACTTCTTTTCAGGACGACCTAAAATATTCATCAGCTTCTCGATAACACGAATCAATAAACTAAGAGGTTTACGTAATGGTCCCATTGCGTTTGTGATACCCCTTATGTTTTCTAAGTCGACCTTGTTTAGAGTTCGAGTAACTACAACTAGGAATACAAAGACTATCACAAAAACACCTGCGCCTAAGACTAGGCAGTATTGGACTACTAAACGGTAACACAGAGACCGCAAAAAAAGTTATTATTCCTGCAGCAGCTGAAGAAAGCGTAATCTTTGCAGAGGAACCCCAGTCCAAAGAGAGATCAAATTTTTTCTTGACAAAGCGCAAGCTCAAGATAAAGGACGGAATACCAACTATTGTGGTTGTAACAATCAAGCCGATGATGCCGAACTGAGAAACTAAAATAAAACTCAAGGGAAAGCCTATTGCCACTGTAAAGAGGTTTAGTTTCAGGTTATATTTTGTGTAGCCTTGACCGTTTATCAAGTTACCAGTGCTTAGGCTTCCCATAGCAGAAAAAAGATAGATCACTGACAGCAAAGCAAGATAGAGAGGCGCTTGAACGTACTTGTCTTCGAAAATGGTACCGATAGCAGGTTGCGCCAGAGCCATAACCATCACAGTAACAGGCATCACAATAAGCGCTGCATACTTAACTGAATATTGATAAACCTGCCTCAGAGTTGCCTTGTCTTTTTTGGCGTCCAATTTTGAGAAGGCAGGAAACAGCATAGTTGTAACTGGAGTAGCAAAAAATGTTATTAGAACAACAAAGTTTACCGCAACAGAATAATTTCCAATCAACGAATTGTCAGTAACAAATATTGCCATAATGAAACTGTAGAATTGAGTAAGAAACCCAATAAATATAGCGCCAATTGAGAGCGGCAACCCGTATCTAAGCATGGTTTTAATTGTCTTAATCAATTCTAATTTGCTATGTGTTGACTTTGGAAAAGACCGATACATCGTAAACATAGACAATACTCCAACGATACCGGCAACCAAGACACCCATTGAAAAACCGACAACCGCGCCTATAGTGCCTAAACCCAAACCTACCAGCGCAATAATCAGGGCAGTCTTAACTATTGATTGAATAATTAACATGAAACTGTTAAGATGCATCTTTTCCATACCTGTGAATGAAGCGGTCGCTGTACCGACTAATGCACTTGTCAAGATGTACAAAGAAGCAATTTGGATTAATTGAACAATAGCTGGGCGTCCATAGAAATCAGCTAGAAACTGGGAGAGCACCAAAGACAATACTGAGAGGGCAAGACCCACTATTATTTCGAAGACTAATCCAGACACAAAAACGCTTTTTACTTTTGCCACGTTATTTGCGCTGTTGTATTCAGCGGAATACTTTATCATGGCGGTGGTTACTCCCCAATCCCTGAACGTAGCGATTAAGTTTGGGGCGGCAAGAGCAATCGCGTACAACCCCATGTTGTCTGCGCCTAAAAGCCTGGCAATAATTATTGTTCCTACAGCCGAGATGACAGTAGACAGCACTAGACCCCAAAGTAGGTGAAAGCCGCCTTTAGCTGAAACCCTTGCCATCTCTGTAGCCTTAGACATATCTCTCTTCCTAGCATTTCTTTGTCTTTATGGGTTAATTGTTGTTTGTGATGTTCCGTTTATCACTTTTGGTTTCAACAAGGTTTTTTGTTCAGCCTTCTTTGCGTAGTTGTGGTTTTTTCCCTACCACTAATTCTTGAGTGTAATTATGTCTGCATTTTGTTTTTTGCTTTTATTTTACCTGCTGTTGGGAAGTGAACTACGAGGTTCGCATTCAGAAGTATACATAGGCTTATGTTGAGTTTGACTGGTTGTGGGTGTGGGAGAATGTTAAGAGTACTCTTAGGTGCACAAGTTGTTGATCTATTCTCTAGGCACAACAACTAAGAAGGGTTCTGGCGCCATATTTGCCGTTGCATATTCCACCAATGCTATGTTTCAAAAGACGTCGTCGTGTGTGCCACTGGATGAGAGAATCAGGTGTCGAAGTCCTTTCGCAGGTCAAACCGCTCTACAGTTAGCTCAGTTCAGATTTCTCCTCGGTAAGGACGTTGACATTTGATAAAATATGGCTCCTGGTGATTTTTGGAGTTTTGCCGCTATTTCCTCAACAGTTGAATTTGCTTCCTCCAGAATTTTCAGTTCGTTTTCTTGTTGATTTGTCCAATGCTTGCCTTTAGTCATTACAATTCCTCATTTACGATTACTTTTTAGAGGTAAGATAGTTCATGATAGCCCTTTTAATCCAATATTGCAAACGACATCCTATTGCAGTAGAGGGGGGAGTAAAAGTGAATCAAGTTTGGCACATTGTTTTCTGCAAGTTAACAGAGAAAAAATGAAATGTGATGGATAAGTCGGTTTAGGTCTGCCCTAGCCCAAGCGCAACAAATTTCATCTTCTTTTCAAACATTTGTGGGTCATAGATTCTTCTGCCGTCGATAAGCACAGGTTGCTTCATGTTTTTGATGAAGTCTTCCGGTGTTAGTTTCTTGAATTCAGGCCATTCTGTTGCAAGTATGCTGCAGTCTGCTTTTTTGAGGCAATCTGTGGCTGAGCAGGCGTATTCTATTTTATTTTTGAATATGGTTTTGGCCATTGGCATGGCTACCGGGTCATAAGCAACCACAAAGGCACCTTCCTTTAGCAACGCATTAACAATGGGAATCACCCTTGCCTCCCGCATATCATCGGTATCTGGCTTAAACGCCAAACCCAAAATCGCAATCTTTTTGCCTTCTAGACTGCCGATTTGTTGCTTGCAGAACTCCACTGCTTTGAGAGGTTGCATCTTATTAACGCTCTCAGTAGATTCCAGGAGCTCAGGAGAGTAACCGAAAGCTTTAGAGCAAGCAATCAAGGCTTTTACGTCTTTGGGGAAACATGAGCCGCCGTACCCTAAACCTGCATCCAAGAAAAGTGAACCAATACGCTTATCCAACCCCATAGCGGTTGCAACGACTTTGATGTCGGCGCCTGGGATTTTTTCACAAATGTTAGCGATTGTGTTTATGAAGCTTATTTTTGTTGCAAGCATCGAGTTGCTGGCGTACTTGATTAGTTCCGCCGTGGAAAGGGTAGTTCTGATAATTGGGGGAACATTCCCGCTGTAGAAGCCTCGGTAGAGGTCTTCCAGAGCGTCGCCTGATTGCTTATCAAATGAACCAATGACTACTCGGTCAGCGTCAACTGTATCCTGAAAGGCGGAACCTTGCCGGAGAAACTCAGGATTCATGCATAACCCAAAGTCGACGCCGCACTTCTTCCTTGATTTTCCCTCAAGTGCGGGTTTAACAATGCTTTGGGTTGTCCCTGGCACGACGGTACTTTTTATTATGGTAATGTGGTAGGTATTTTTTTGTTTTAGCGCTTTTCCAATGCTCTTTGCAGCGGATTCTATGTATTGAAGGTCGATGCTGCCGTCTGGCCTACTAGGTGTCCCAACTGCAACAAACGTTAAATCCGTCTTCAAAATAACGCGGTCAATTTGACCAACCACGCCCCTCAGATAGCCTTTCGCAATGCTTTCTTTTAGTTTTTCTTGCAAACCAGGCTCATGAAAAGGAGGAATGCCCTTGTTTATTTTCTCTATCTTTGTCTCATCAACATCGCAAGCCAAAACGCTGTAGCCCTTGCTTGCTAAAGCCACAGCAGTACATAAACCAACATAACCTGAGCCGATAACAGATATCTTAGATTGTTTCTTCAAAGGTCAAACCCAAACCAAACTATAATTTGGACTAAATAATCATAAATATATATGGGTTAATATAAAACAGAAAGACAACAGAGAGGACAATAGTGATCCACAAAGTCATAATTCCCGCAGCTGGATTAGGAACACGCCTGTTCCCAGCAACCAAAGAGCAACCAAAAGAAATGCTCCCCATCTTCTCAATATCAACACATGGAGACATGATGGTAAAACCAGTAGTACAACTAGTTTTTGAACAAGTATACGATGCGGGACTCCGAGAGTTCTGTTATGTTGTTGGCAGAGGAAAACGTGGAATAGAAGACCATTTCATGCCAGACGCAAACTGCATTAGAACGCTTGAGGGCATGGGTAAAAACGGGCAAGCATCCGATCTAGAACAATTTTACAACAAACTAGATACTTCTATGATTATGTGGGTTAATCAACCAGAACCAAAAGGCTTCGGCAACGCCGTTTTGATGGCTCAACCCTTTGTTCAAAACGAAAGCTGTTTGGTACATGCTGGAGATAGCGCCATCATATCCAAAGACATGGATTACCTAAAAAAACTGCTCACTGTCTTTGAACAGTTCAACGCAGACGCTGCATTTCTAGTTTTGGAAATTGAGAACCCAAAACAATATGGAATCGTTGAAGGAGAAGAAACTGAAAGTGGAATAATTAAAGTCACAAGAGTCGTGGAAAAACCAGAAAAACCAACTACAAACCTGGCAATCATGGCCATGTACGTTTTCCACCCAATCATCTTCAAAGCACTGGAGGCAACCAAACCTGGAAGAAATGGAGAAATACAGCTAACAGACGCCATCCAAAAACTCATTGATTGGGGACTAAAAGTTTATGCTGTTAAGTTAGATAAAGGTTATTCACATCTTGACATCGGCAGCCCTGAAAGATACTGGGAAGCCCTAGAACTTTCTTACAAGCAATTTTGTAAGAGGACATCGACGTGATTGATGCCCTAATCAGCCGAGACATCGAAACAGTAAAAAGCGCTGTTAGAGCTCACGCTTTCAACGGAAAGAAGGTGCTTGTGACAGGCGGCGTAGGCTTTATTGGCAGTTGGCTATGCGATCTCCTCGTTGATTTTGGCTCAGACGTAACAGCTTTAGATGACTTATCAACTGGCAGACTTAACAACATCGACCATTTAATCAAGAATCCAAATTTCAAATTTATCAAATCAGACGTCTGCAAATTCCAAAGCAATGAAAAATTCGATTTCATCCTTCACATGGCCGGACACGCATCACCCGACGAGTACCAAGCTCACCCAATCGAAACACTTCAAACAAGCGCATTAGGCACTTTTGCAATGGCCGAGTTGGCAAGAAAAAACGACGCAACATTACTGTTTGCTTCAACATCAGAAACCTATGGCGACACAGAGATAATTCCAACTCCTGAAACCTATTGGGGAAAAGTCAACCCCATCGGCCCCCGATCATGCTATGACGAGGGAAAACGCTTCGCTGAAGCCCTACTAATGGCATACAACAAACAATATGGGTTAGATGTAAGGATACCAAGAATTTTCAACTCCTACGGTCCGCGCCTAAGAGAAGACGGACTGTATGGCAGAGTAATATCCCGCTTTATCCAACAAGCAATAACCAACCAACCCATAACCGTCTACGGCGACGGAAAACAAACACGATCATTCTGCTACATCACCGATACAATAACGGGAATAGTGCTGCTAACCTCCATTCCAAAAGCAAATGGAGAAGTTGTAAACATAGGAAACGACCAAGAAAAGACCATCCTTGAGATAGCAATAATAATTAAAGAGATAACAAAATGCAATTCAGAAGTGACCTTTCACCCATTGCCAAAGGATGACCCAAAAAGACGCTGTCCAGACACTACCAAACTGGAAAACCTTGTCGGTTGGAAGCCAAACGTATGCTTTGAAGAAGGGCTAAAAAGAACAATAACCTGGTTCTCTCAAGAAACATGACCCTAAATCGATGTTTTCAATTGTCTTTGAGACAACGCGCTAATAAGAGACAGAACAAAGTATAAGCAATCAACGACTAAGGCGAATTGAAAGAAAGCATATACGCCACCCAAAAAATATGCCCATGTCCGCTACTTTTCAATTATTCGAAAACAAAATAAGAAATTTTATTTGTCAATTGAGAGCTGTTCTTGAATCCAATGGTAGGTTTTTGCCAATCCTTCTTCGAGTGTTACCTGAGGTTGCCAATTCAATACTTTCTTAACAAGCGTTAAGTCAGCATTTCTACCACGTACCCCTTGTGGTGCGGACAAGTCATAAGTTTTGGATATTTTCTTTCTAGCAATCTCAGCAACAATATCAGCGAGTTCGTTTATGCTTACGAGTCTGTCTGACCCTATGTTTAGAGGTTTATCGTAATCTGATTCCATCAGAGTTATTGTTCCCTTTACAGCATCGTCAACGTAGCAGTATGAACGAGTCTGTTTTCCGTCGCCCCATACATTAATGGTTCCAGGATTTGAAGCCGCAGCTATTTTTCTACATATAGCCGCAGGAGATTTTTCTCGTCCACCCTTGTAGGTTCCCTCTGGCCCGTAGATATTATGATAGCGTAGCATACGAATGTCCATTTTATAGTCACGTTGGTATGCTTCACACATTTTCTCAGTGTAAAGTTTTTCCCAGCCATAAAAATTGTCTGGGTCAGCAGGGTAAGCGTCTTCTTCTCGCAGACCTTTTATATGTGGATCAGTTTGGCGATAGGTTGGATAAACACAAGCAGAACTTGTGTACAGATAGCGTTCGATTTTATTTTGTCTTGCAGCTTCAAGCATGAACGTATTTATGAGAGTGTTGTCATGCATTACTTCGGCACCTACTTCTGTTATGAAGCCTATTCCACCCATGTTTGCAGCTAAATTGTACACAAGGTCAATTCCTTTGGTTACTTGAAGGCAATTTTCCCTAATACGGAGATCCAAAGTAAGCTTTTCAGAGCAGTATTCTTCTTTGATGTAATCATCGAATTTTATGTCCGCGACTCTAACGAAGTTGCCTTGTTTTAGAAGCACTCTTGAAAGATGGCTGCCTATGAAGCCGCCTCCACCTGTTACGAGGATTCGTCTCATTGTTTCACCATTAGACTTGAAGCTAATGTAAAAGGTCGTCACTTTTTAAAATTTCTATAAATAGCACAAAAAATATGCCCAGAAGTTTTTCAAGGTTAAGAAAAGAACCCAGCAAAGTCAATTTACTCATTTACGAATGATGAAAACGAGATGTACACACCACAACATACCCATTATTTATTTTACAAGCATTAACTAAAGTTTTTCGGAGACCCAAAATACCAATTAACAGAAAATCTTTTGGAAAAAAGTGCCATGATGAATTAGCCACTTAACACAAAGCTTGATATCGGGCTATAACTGTATTCTTAAGATTCTTAAAATTCCATACGATCGCTGCTGTTCTAACCTTGATCAACATTAAGTCATCCTTACCGTATTCGTACTTCTTTAAAAATGGGATAACCTTTGAAGCTGTTTTTCCAATTGGGGGAACTAGCAAACGAATTTCGAGAAGATTCTGTATGAATAAAATGTTAGTTAAAGCCGAGACAAGATATCGCAAAGGATAATTTTTCAGAATACACCGGATTTGATTTCTGTACAGATAATAGTAACTCATTTTGCTCTGCTGACCGACAGTACTGCTTCCTTTATGCCAAAGAATGGCAGAGGGAACAAAAACTATTTTGTATCCAAATCGTTTAACACGTAAACAAAAATCAGTATCTTCATAATATATATAATAAACAGGATCGCATAAGCCGACTTTCTCCAATGTTGATTTCCTTATTGCAATAACTTCAGCGTAGTCGATTTCTTTTTGAACATTGTACTGGTCCAAATCGAGCTCATTGTGACCCCTTTGCGCGCTGTTTCCTGTTAAAAAGCTTATGCAGCCTCCTGCTGAATCTAATACTCTGTTGCTTCTATACTTGAATCTCTTTCCGCAAACAACTCCTACATTAGGTGAGTCTGTGAGAGCGTTTACCAAGCGGATTAACCATTTTTTGTCAACAATGTCGTCGTTGTTCAAGTCAAAGATTATTAATTCACCCTTGGCAGACAGCATACCACAGTTTAATGCTTCACCAATGCCTATTTTGCCTTTTTTGATAAGACGAACTCTTGGAAAATCGCGCTCTACGATCGCTATGGAATTATCACTTGATGCTGCGTCAACGACTATAACTTCATAGTGTGAATAGTCCAACTGCATAAGTGAAGAAAGACACTCATGCAGATGTTGCTCGCCATTATAATTTGAAATTATTATTGACACCATCACATTTTGACTCGGCGAAGACTCTTGAATCGGATTATTAAGAACGCAACCTTTCTGCATTTTAGTCCTCAAGCCATATTTTTGACCACAGATTATATGACTTTATTCATCTGGCATCTTTTAAATCTTTTATGAGACAATGGCCAAAAGTTAGTATAAGTATAATCACCAATGTTACAACGCACCATCTGACCTACGATATGCCGCTGGGCGAGCTAAATGCGCTTTCGCCATTACGAGTAGCCATACTTTAATCTACCAAAGGATAGATTTCAGAATAAATAGTTGCGTTATTTAATGATTGAAGTCTCCAAAAAAATGGGGGAAATTGGTATAGGAAAAATGTATTAACATTAAGAATTGAGTCCCCGTTTATTGCAGAAAGATATATCATTGTAAAATGGTTTTAGATGTAAAAAAAACACCAAAAAGCGTGTAATGTTGGGGTCAAAGCTTAATGAAATAACCCTTTGTTTCTTGTGTCTAATGTATATTTTACAACAGGTCTGCCCTTTATGAACCTGGCAGGGACTCCCCCAACCATTGTCCATGGAGAAACATCCTTTGTTACTACAGCCCCTGAAGCCACCACCGCACCTTCCCCAATTGTAACTCCTGGCAAAATTGTCACTCTATTTCCGATGTAGACCCAATCTTCAATATTTACCATGTCACCTACTGCTGCGAAAGTTGGGCTTGTTATATCGTGTTCGAGAGTAAAAATCCTCACTTCTTGAGCAATATTTACATTGTTTCCAATTTTTATTTTGCGACGACCGTCTAGAAAAGCGTGATCACCCACAATTGAATTATTTCCAATGCTTATCCCCCAAGGGTCGAAGAAACGGCATCCACAATACAACACAGAATCGGATGGAATTTGTATTTTATAGAAATGTCGGTAACAATAATGTCTAACTCTATGTATACCTATGTGTCCAGTCCAATTTGCCAGCAATATTGCAAACCAATAGGCAAAGTTACGAAAAGGTTTCAGTTTTGGCGTAACCATGTATAGTTCGCCAAATTATATCTGATCAGGCGAAATAAACTTATTGCAAATTTTGTTTAGCGTTAGTATTTTAAATTCAGAAGATGAACAAAGCAAATACCGAATTTCGCCTAGTATGAGAATAGCTTTAGCAATTGCCTGAAAGATGAAAATTTAGTGATTTGACTCCTTAGCTAACTTCTTGTAAAGTGATAAGTATTCAAGACCTATGTCTGAGGAGGAGTTTCTGTAAATACGTTTAGCCTCCTCTGAAAGACGCTCTCGTAATTTTGGATTTTTAATCAGTTCTTTTATTCTTTCAGAGTACTCAGAAGGGTTATCGTTGATGAACAATGCACTTGATTTACTGCAATCTTGTGATAAACCTCTTGCCCCAATAGAAGTAGTAAGGACAGGTAAGCCAATAGATAAAAACTCTAAAGTCTTTACGCTCATGCCAGCTCCACATAGCAAAGGCACGATTCCTAAAGCAGCTTTTCTATAAATGTCGATCAATTCTTTCTCTGATAAAAAACCTGTGACCAAAACATTCAGGGGTTTTTTAAGACGCGTTATGAAATTACCAACATTTCCAACAATAAAAAAATCTGCCTCTGGAACCTTCGGTGCAATTTGGCTAATAATAATTTCCGCTGCCGTAACATTTGGCGGATGCCCAGAACCTACAAAAAGAACAATAGGTCTAACGGTTGACGAAGTAGAAGTAATGGGAACTTTTGAAATTTCATGTGAGATTATTTTTATTTTGTTTTGAGGTATCCCCATAGTAACTAATTCATCGAAATCTTGTTTTGTAAAGGAAACCAAAGCATTTGCAGTATTATAAGCAGTAATTTCTGACTCAAGGATCTTGCGAATCAAAAACTTGGAAAAAAAATCTCGGGGGTCCATATAATTTGATAAAAAATCAGAGTTGATATCATGAAAGGTAAGGATGAATGGCAAATTTCTTCTTCTTGATACGATTGCTGGAATACGATAAAGCCAAGTGAATTCACATTGAATTATATTCGAATCTTCAGCAAGATTTTCTACTTTCTTAACCAAGTTCTTTTCGAAGTATTTTACCATGAATAGATAATGAAATAGCCACCCAATCCTCCATGGAAAAACTTTACGAAAAATAAACCCAAAAAGTACATAGACCATCGATATTCTGATTTCATAAACTGGAATGCCCTCGAATACCATATTCTTCGGCGATTTTAAGACCGGTGTAACGAATTTGACCTCAATGCCTCTTGTAATGAGAGATTTTGCCAATGTCCACATACGAATAGACCCACCGGATGTTGGAGGGTATGGATTAAACTTGCTGAAGATTAATACCCTCATTGGAGTTCCTTTTCCAGACCATTTCCGCGTTGTTTTAAAAGAGGATGAATATGTTGTTTTTAAAGATTTGTAACAATTTAGGTTCTTAACTGTGTCTAAACTAAAGAAATCCATCGAAAAACTGAATTTGAGAAAACCTCAGAAAAATGGTAATGTGAAGTTTATATAAATTACTTTTGATATAATAAAACATTTAGGAGATTTAGGGTGGAGAATAACATACGACGTCTTATGAGGATGCTTCTTGCACGAGCAATAGTAATAAAAATAATGACAAAAGGCCCCAGTTATTTGCCAAGAAGATTTAAGAGATTTTTTAGTAGATTTTCAAAAACATACGAAGGTTTTTACAAAGAGACTTTGTCGACAATTTCGGAAGATATAGAACTAAATACACATTTTGGATTTCGGATATGTGTTAATTATACTGATTTCGTAGAACGCGAAATTGCCCTTGGGACTTTTGAAAAAGAATACGTTGACCTCTTTTATTCAACAATAAATTCAGGGGACATAGTCTTGGACATTGGTGCAAATGTGGGATATTTCACACTTATTGCAGCAAAGAAAGTTGGTAGTGAAGGAAAAGTTTATGCTTTTGAACCCGTTGAAAGGAACTATAAGCGTCTTGAGCGCAACCTGGAAATTAACGACACCAGAAATGTTAAGACATTCAATTTCGGCTTATCTGACAGAGAGGAGGTTTTGCCGATGGTTATACCTGAAGGAAACTTTGGGGAGTCGACCATCGGCGAAAAAAATTTCACAGCACTTGTTAAAGGACAGAAAACTAAAAATAGGAGAATCAAAGCCAAGTTTTTTGCCTTTGACTATTTTAACAGAATAGAAGAAATATCTAATGTGAACGTAATCAAGGTTGATGTTGAGGGAGCAGAACTAAAAGTTTTAAATGGAATGAAGAAATTTTTGGCCATTAATAATCCTGTATTATTTATCGAAATTGTTCCTGAAATGATTGAGCAAAATGGCGGAAATGTGGGCGAATTAGTACAGCTTTTTAAAGATGTGAAATTTACGTCCATTTATAATTTTAGTCAAAAAAAGGCACTAAATCTAAAAAATGATTTGCCTACGATTGCAGCTTGGCTAAAATCTTCTTCGGGCAATTTTGTTTTAATAAAAGCTCGAGAGCTATCTGAATAGATTTATAAGAAATTTTAAATAATTTTGATAGGCTTACTATATTCAAGTTAAGTGCTAACGCTCATTAATTGTCTTTAAAAAAAGAGAAACGCTTTCTGGATCAAAGAATTCAGTTCAGAAGTTTCTAATCTTGAGGTATTAAATATCTTTGCAAAGGTTGACTACTAACTTTTCCTAAGAAAACAGTTTCTACAGGCAATATAAAGGCCGTTGACATACCATATGCTGGGTAAGCTTGTAATGAAGAATTTCCAAATGTTACGTTCTTGTATGGGAAATGGAACAGAATAGGATTTACGAGAACAGTATAATTATGGGAGGAAACGATTTCGACTGATTTGCATAGAAGAATCGAAGTATTGTTCAAAACTTTGTTTGAATCAGTCAAAAGAGAGAATTTATTTTGGAAGTCAGCTGAACCGATCTTGAAGACACCTGTGCCATTACCGTTCCACTGAGCAAGAAGTTGTCCGCTGCTTGATTCAAAGTTTAAATCCAGAAAACCAGGATCTTGTTTTTGGACATAAATTGAGTAATTTCCAGCAGAAACTAAAGAGAAAGTAAGAGTGGAATCCGAACAATTTGCTAAATTAAGAATGCTAAATTGATGGGTGTCGTTTAAGAGCGCCCTTGCTTGGCTCAATGCTAGGATTAACGAGCTCTGATTAACGACCTCTATCAAATTAACAGCTGCGAGTCCTCCAAATGAGGTTATGGTAAGGTTGCTGGAGCCTTGACGCAAGCTCACAGATATAGCATTCCAAGTAAATCCGCTTATTGCGGTCGGGTGATCATTGAGTTCGTAGGATTGGCCGTTTATCGTTACATTCAAACCTTTGGAATCTGGATTAGCATATGTTCTAACTAAAATATAGTATTCATCGTCATTTGGTACGTTAACTGGAATAGACAAGACAGATGGAGCTACACTGCTCGTGTAGGCAATACCGTAGTTTAATTGGTAAGTATATTGCCATTCGTATAAAGCATTACCACTAATCCAATTATCCCAAGGGCGATCTGTTAACCCGATAGCGGTAACAGAATTTATAGTCCAGCCTTGTAGCGGACCTTGAGTTTGGCTGGCGTAGTGAGATGGAGCAATAATCGTACTGTTTTGAATAAGGGGGACCGCTACGTCATAAATATTTGAAGTTTGTGAAAAAAGATAAGCCCCATTTGTGGTCTGCATGTTTGGCAGGGGTTCCCTGTCTAAGAAGAAAGTCACGGGATTGGTGTAATTGTATTGAACCATACTTAGGTAGGGAATCATTTGTTTGTATGTATTGAGGCCTCCTGCGACATAAAGTACATTGTCGCTTGTCCAGCTTTTAACATAATAGTTATTGCAAAAGAGATAGGAATTACCTGAGCGATAAACTAGAGTGAAACCTAATGTAGAAAGCAAAGTTGATCCTCGTACGCTACTTTCAGAGCTAATGGCAACATATTCAACACCTATTTGAGACAGAAAGACCGCGAGATTTTCAATTTCTCCATTTGTGAGCAACGAATTCGTTGTACTGATTACGTAGTCTAAGTACCATGTTGCTGATGGTCCATCATTCCCAAAAGGATACGTGATAAGGTTACCACCACCATATAAAAGGAATTCAAATTGAGGAGGATTGGGAACCCAAATTACAGAACCCGAGGGGTGAACATCTAAAATATAATTAGTGACTGCTATATCTGAATCATTGACTGGAGAAAACCCGTTAATACTTGTTCCTCCGTAGCCAGTATAGAGAGTGTAAGAGCTAAAGCCAATTGCAGAGATTGCGAGAAAAATAAGAATTACTGAAAAAATCTTGAGTTCTATTTGCCTTATTTTCGAAGCAAAGTTAATGGTTATTCGATAATTGTTTGTTGCACGTAATATCGAATAAACAGTAAAAGAAATTAAAATAGAAAATATCACAGGCAAAATTTGCTCAGGAACTCTGAATTCGCCCAGAAGATCTACAACCACTGTACTAAAAGGTCCTGGAAGATGTTGTCCTAAAACAATTAGAAGAGGCTGCCCTTGGGAATTCGGAAAACTAATCGTATACAAACATACGGTTAATATAGCAATCGCTGTTAACGCAAGCCCGACGGTTCGATTGAGCCCTTTTCTCCCAAGGAACAGCAAATAAGCGAACGCTAAAATTGGAATGATAAGTTCGAAAGAATACAGAATTGAATGTGAATTTATTACAAATAAATTTAGCCAAGGGTCTGGCAGAGCCACTAATAGGTTTGAAATGGTGTTTCCGCTATTCAATAACCCCTTTCGTCCAAGTTGTGGTAAAGAAAAAACTTCAGGGTTTATGACATTACTGTGGAAATAGCTACTGATCACTGGATACCCTAAAACCAACATGAAAATGAATATGAATGAGACATACAAAAAGGGCATTAGCTTTTTTTTCTGATCTTTAAAAATAACTAAAAAATTGATCAAAAGTGGGAGAAGGTATGTTATTATTGCTAGTGGGTATAAAGCTATTTCTAAAACCCAAATGAATGCTGAAGAGAACATAAAGAATAATCTACGTTTTATAGATCCTGCATACCCAAAAAGAACTAACAAGCCAAACAAAGGCAATAAAGAGTATACACTCGTTATTCCTGCCCACGCATCGAAAGAAGATATGCCAAAGAAGTAAATGATTGAGCCAGCTAAGGAGCCAAAAACGATGGCAGTATCTTTTTCTCTCTTTGTAGGGAAACTTTTGAGAATTAGGAATCTAAAGTAAATATAAGAAGACAATAGAGAAATGAAGCCAAGCATCAACTTTGGCAGAACATTAATGGAAAGTACATTTAGATTAAGGGCAGAAGTTGCAATCCAAAATATCCAATAAAAATTAACAGGATATGAACCGGCTTGGGGACTTTGAGAAACTGCTGGTCCAGAATTAATGTAATCCCAGAAAGGTAGACCTGGCTGTGAAAAAGTAATAAAATGCAGAATTTGCCAATAAGTTATCAGGGGAAGTACTATCGCAACAACGCAAGGCAATATTAATTCAATTCTTGCTCTTGATTTTATGAAGCTAAACCAGACCATAGTTAAATCATCAATTCATTAATTGAATGTATTCTTGGGCAACTTTTTCGCAATCTAGTCTCTCAAGTGCAAACTTTCTGGCGCAACTACTCATTCTTAATAGAATATCAGGATTCTTAACAAGTATGTTTATTCTATCTACTGCATCATTGTGTGATTTAACAAAAAAACCTGTTTCATTTTCTATGACATAGTCAACCGCGCCTAATGTGTCCGTGATCACGGGTTTCCCTAGTGCTAAAAATTCGGCAATCTTGCTGATATTATGTGGCGAATACCAGATTTGGTTGATTTGAGGTGGCGTTAAAACCAATGCAAAGCTACATGAGTTTGCATAGTAAGGAATCGTTTCGTAAGGAACATTTCCGACAAAATATACGTATTCATCAAGACCTTTTTTAGAAACAAGATTTTGTGTGACCGGAAAAGATCCTAAAATAACAAAGGCAACATTTAGCGACTTAACTTTATTAATGAGCCTACAGAAGTCGTCAAAAAACCATTTATCTCCCTTTACTCCTAGCAATATCAATGTTTTGCCGCTAAATCTTTCAGGAAGAAGATGTGCATATATTTTGGGGTTTAGCAAATTCGGATTGAAACTACAATGTAGATCAACTGGGTGATAAATTAAATGCGTTCTTCTCACAATAGAATGCTCAAGAAAATTTTTCATCGGTGTAGTAGCGACTGTTATAACATCGGGAGATCTTGAAGTAATGAGACTCAGTGAATCTTCAAAGAGTTGCGATAAAAATCGGAAAGAAGAGACAGCTTTTCCAGATCCTTGAAAAGTTTTGTTTTTGTCGAAGGTGCTTGTCCATAAACCTGCGAAATCAAAAGCTACATTAACATCATTCATGAATAGACCATTAACTGCTTTTAACATAGTATTTGGCAGCTCAATTATCACAAGATCAGGAGTGTCACGAATTGTCTGAAGATTAGTGAAGATTTTGAAAAAATCGTTAAAATAGTCCTTAATAAGAAAGCTAGACGAATTTCCTCGAGAAAAGTCTCTCTCAACGTATAATGAAGATATTTTGTCTGAGGTGCCCTGAGGACTTATGTAAGTCACTTTATGACCTAAGCGTTTCAAACCTATTGAAAGATTTTGAATTCTGTGTTGTCCTCCAGGTCCGTCGGAGAAATGGTCATTAATTATGGCGATTTTCATTTAAACTATTTCTCGTGATAATGCTATACCGTGGACAATGCCTTTAATGTATGACTGGGAAGTTTGAATGCTTGATTGAAACTTGCCTTTCAAAAGCCAATGCTGTAAAATAAGTGTCGTGTAGGTTAAGGAAAAAAATGGAAGAAAAATTGTTTTAAAAATCGAGAATTCATAACTCTGGCTATATTTTTTATGGAATAGTATTCTGTTTCTAGCCAAATAATATGCTTTTAGATTTGTGTAGCGCCCCATGAAGAAAAGGTCGTTTGGAACGTCATGCCAAATTTTTGCTTTCGGAACGAGCATAACCTTCCACCCGTTCTTTTTGATTCTTGCAATAAAATCGGATTCTTCGTACATGAATGGAAAATACTGCTCGTCAAACAAGACGCCTTGCGCCTTCACGGTTTCCTTTCTAACCATAAAAGCGTTAGGAAAATCATCGGATTCAATAGCCACATTGAATTTGTTTCCATCAAGCTTGCCGTTACCAATTGTTATTGTCCTACTCGTTACAAGATTTCTTTTAATGCCAGCACACCAAATTATCTGCGGTTGATTGTAATAATACATAAGCGGTGCCACGACACCGACGTTCATGCGTTTAAGTAACACTTGAACAAGGTTTCCTATGCAGTGGCTGTCTATGATGTTATCGTCGTCAATTATAAAAATAAAATCTCCGTGCGAGTTTTTTATCCCTGTATTACGGCATGCAGAGACAAGACGTTTCTTTTGATTACTGAAAATCGTTATGTCCGGAAATAAAGCGCCAATTTCTTTGTACGTGCCATCAGTTGAAGCATCATCAACAACTATTATTTCAATATTGTGAAAAGCATTATCTTTAATTGACTTTATTAATCTCTTTAATTTGCTTTTCCTATTATGAGTCGGAATAACTATTGAGACCAAGGGAGCCTTAGCTTCTAGGCAAGCCATCTATATTCGTCCTTAATATTATGAAATGAGTACCTTGATTTTAGAACCAAATGCATGTATAATAAACCTTTGTGAACTTGGAAATATTAATGTCAGTATTGCTTTTTAATTTAATAATGGGTATTGCGTTTTTTGCCCCTTCTTTTGGCAATCATAATTGATGCTCCTGCAAGGATAATTCCCGAGGCCAAAATTAGCGCTAAGAGATTGATTATTGCCCCATCTAATGGATTAGGCGAGTGATTAGCTGAGGGAAAAGTTGTTGGTCGATCATCAGCTCCAGCAGTAGGTATCGGTGTGGAAGCAGCTTCGATGGTTAGAGAGGCAGTACCTTGAACTCCCATCACTAAGGCAGTCACATTCCAAATACCAGGATACTTACTTGCATATACATTCGAGTTCCATGCGCCGCCGGCGTCACTGGTTATATCCCAATAGGTTACCGAAGTAACTGCACCTATAATATTGGTGTAAGCATCCCAGGCTAATGAGACGTAAGTTAGGTTAGCTCCGGCAGTTATCATTGCTTTGGCTGGCAAAATTGTTATGTGGTCGAAAATAGCTGGATTAACCATTACATTGAAACTTTTGCTTATTGTTCCATCAGTTATTGTAACTGTCTGCATGCCTGCAGTTTTAAGAATGAGCTCGGAAAAAGTATGTTGACCGTTATCGCTATTATTGAAAATGTAAAGATTTGAATACGAATAGGGCAAAACTGCCTTAGCGTCAGAGCTTGTAAAGTATAATATGCCTTTGTATCCCTCTATAATATTATTACTTGAATCGTAAGCTGTTACGATAGTGGAGTTAATATTTAACCCGGCGGTGATTGAAGAGGGCACTCCGGCAATAGTAAAATAACTTAGTCGGCTAGCATCTGATTTAACGGAAATTATGTAGTTGTCATAGACATTAGTAAAAGTATAGTTACCAGTAACCGGAATAGAAGAGCCGTTTACTTGGACATTAACCACGGAATATCCGGGGTTTGGAGAATATTCGAATAATTTGCTTTCTCCTTGATTCACAAATACTGTTCCGTTAGTTACTATGGATGAATGCTCGTCTGCTAAAGAGTAAATTCTATACTGCAGAGGAAAATAATCGGGCATAGACAATTCAAGATTCCAGTCGAGTTTTATGATTTGGCTTCCGCCGGAGGGTGCATAACAATCCGCGATATAGAGCGCTTTGTTATCTACATCTATGCCAACCCATCGATCATTATATCCTGAGCTGTTGGTTGTAATAGATAAGTCGGTCATTTCTCCTGAAGTTGCATTAAACACAAAAATTGAATGCGGCACACTGTTAAATCTAGCACATGTTTCCCACAAAAACAGGTCATTGCTTATAGCGTTAATTGAAGGGTGATCTTCACCCCAATTCCCTTCTACCAGTGAGTCGTATTCTCTCCATAGTCCTTGGCTATTCATATACTCGATCCTATTCGTGGTGACTCCTGTATTCTCATCAGATAAAAGTCCTACGGCCAGATAATCTGAAGAAGCTGTTAAGTGGCCAAAATATGCGTCCGGACCTATATTGGTGCCAGTTTTTTCGAAAACTTCGATCCAATCCTCAAGGTTTTTGCTTTCGTAAAGTCTTGTGTAAATTGTTCCGTTCGCGCCTCCGCAGGGGTAAGTGGATAATACGTACACTGTATCGTTGAAAGTCACTATTTGGCTTTCACCTGATGAACTTATGTTAGCTACGGGTATTACGCGATATGCTGAAGTATTTGAGGCTTCGGATGCCTGTACCCCCAATATATTTACATTACCGTCCATCGAATCTAGTCCGAAAAGCAGGTTTTGGCTTACTTTGTCATATATTACACTAATAATGAAGTTTGCCATTGGCGGAGTAAGATTGTATGTCGCAACAGTAGCCAAAGTGGTTTCATTCAAAATTACTATTTGACCATTGGAAACGTCTGTTAGACCGTCTTCTCCGGGAACGAAAACAAGACCATCATAAACGTATGCAGGGAAATATTCGGCCAGCGTTGTTATATAAGGTAAAGCGGTCTGATCAATAACTTCCTGCGTAGTGATGTTACACTTTAGCACTGAAGGCCATGGGTTCGATCGAACGATCCATAAGTAGCCATCGTAAACGGAGGGGTATTCAAGCCTATCGGAGTCTTCCATCAATGTAGAATAGGATGAATAATAATAGCTTGATAAAGCTTCTTTTGATTCTACTTCCAAATAATTGGTCGAAACTTTATCATAATTAACCTCACAGGTAACTGACCCTTTTGTTAATTGGAGAGAAGAATTTACCATTGAAACCAGAAAAACCAAAAGAACCATAATGGTGAGGACGTACTTCAATTTTCTCGTTAAATTAGTTCCCTCCATTGTTCAAAGGAATCGATTGAAGCTATCGGTAATATTTCAAGTCGCCACTTAATCTTTTCTGAATTCAAACAATACTATCAGGACCAGTTGAAAGAATACTTCGTTCTATAAAATCATTAAATTCAATAGCAGTTTTATCCCAGGAAAAACCCTTAGAATACTCCAATGCACTTCTACCCAACCTCTTCAACAACTCTTGATCTCTCAAGACACCAACAATCGTCTCAGCCAGATTTTCAAAGTCGCCATTTTTCACTAATAGACCGGTGTCATTGTCTCTAATACTATCACATAACCCTGGCACGTTGTAAGCAACTGCAGGAATCCCCAACGCATTTGCTTCGATAACATTTAAACCCCACCCTTCACGAAGCCCGGGGTTAATTAAGACGCTACTTTTTTTTATAAGATTTCTACGGTTAAAATTGCTTAAGGAGCCAAAAAAAGTGACTCCTTCACCAGCCATGCGATCTAATTGAGACCGGAGAGGACCAGCACCTATAATCCATAGCTGTGCCTCAGGCACTTTTTCTCTTACAAGATTAAATGCCTTGATTGCATGATCAGGTCGTTTTGTACGTTTCAAACGCCCCGCGAATACAATAATAGGCTTGAATTCTTTATTTGGAGTATTCTCAACTGGCGAAAAGCCCAAACCCTCAGGAACAACGCAGATATCTTTGAAACCCAATTCAGTTAAATCGAATCGAGTGCTCTCAGAGACGGTAACAGTTGGCACTTTAATGTATTGCCGTAACCACCTATTTTCTAGATAATAGTAGCCTAAGTAACTAAACGGAAACGGTGTTTCGTAAAACCAGTATTCTCTGGCTAACTGATGTATTAAAGCGATTACTTTTGTTTTTTGCTGTACAAAATTGGGTGCAAAAAAAGGTCGAGTATTAATTTCATCAATAACAACATCAAAACTACTTATCTTATTTTCTTTTTGGTAAAAGCTTTTAGCTTTGTGGTAGACTAAAAGACGTCCGCCAGAGCGAACAATTTTGACGCCTTCAGATATTTCTTCTTTTTTACATCCGGTGAACTCTGAAGTAAACAATGTAACGTCATGTCCGTATTTTGCCCATCGACTGGCAACCTCTCGTGTAAAAACCTCTGCACCGCCCATTGCTGGATTTAACCAGCACCGCCAATTTAACAATAGTATTTTGAGATTTTTCATTTAGCCTTCCCGAAGAACAAATGAAACCATGCTTTGAAAACCGTTTTTTTCCGGAAGTTGTCGCTGATACCAGTGGAGGATTCGTAGTCTATATGCTATTCCTAACAGATCCATAAGCATGTGCCACATTTCGGCCGGTTTGAATTTAGCATCTAGCTTTATGTTTACCGGCATCTCGATGACTTTTAGTCCATAAAGATTTGCGACGGCTAACAGCTCAACATCGAAAGCGTAACGCTTGACAGCTAATCTAGGAAAAATGTTTGTGAATGTGCTTTTCTTCATCGCCTTTAGACCAGACTGAGTATCTTTAAGAGGCACTCCCGTCAAAAGCCTTACAAGAACATTGAAACAAATACTTAGAATTTTTCGAGTTACTGGTACATCAACTTTTGAAGCGCTATGTCGTTTAGAGGCTATAACAATATCGCCATGCTTTAAAGCCTCAATGTAATCAGATATTTTGCCGAGGTTAATTTCCATGTCGCTATCAGTAAAAAATATAACGTTGCCAGTTGCTTTCATAAAACCGGTTTTTACAGCATACCCTTTTCCTGCGTTTTTACCGTAACTGATGACTCGCACGTGACCGTTTTTTCCAGCATAAGTCTTTACCCTTGTCAGAGTCTCGTCTGCGCTTCCATCGTTTACTACTACAATTTCGTAGGATAGTTTCTTGCCCATTACAATAGCATCGATCGTCCCTAAGGTGTCTTCAATATAATCTTCTTCATTGTAGGCTGGAACGACGAAAGAAAGGTCTAATTGACTCATTAGTGAGCTTCTGCCTCTCTTTTTCTGCCAATTCTTAATAAAGACACAACTTGCAATATTAAACCAACAATTAATGCGTAAAATGCGGAGACGGCAATGTTATCCGCTAACGATGATAGGCCGAAAGATAAAGATACTGCAGATCCGACTAAAAGCAACATAAACCCCATTATGAAAGGTGACCCCCAATTCTCTTTAACATACTTTTTGACCCTAAATATAATCTGGTGATAGCTAGTTTGTAACATTCTTTGTTGCACTGCCTATTCATAAGTATGCGTATCTTCAAGATTTAACATTTGTCCAACGACTGCAACTTTGAGCAAAAGATCATTTAGCCACTCTAAAATCGTTAAAATGCAACACAGCTAAAAACCTAATGAAAGATGTATCAAATAACCACTCATTAGCTGAAAGGTTTCCTAACTTCTGAGCTATGGAACTGATTTTTTGAGCTATAGGTAAACCGATTTTAACCAAACTTCTTTCAAAACCACTTTTCATTCCATTTTCCAGTTTCGTAGTGAGCTCAAGAATACTTTTTGCCAATTGGCTACTTCGAACGTTGTCTACGATCATTATAGTTAAATCAAAAAGCACTCTGTCAATTCTTTGAAGCACTTTGAACCATATCCCTGATCGCATTGCTTTTGTTTTCAGATTTGCCAATTGCTTTCTATTCAGGAAATTGAAACCCTCAGAATTATGGTACTCATTCAGCATTGCTATTCTTACCTATGTTGGGAATTCCCAGTCTCATTTAAATCCATTGTTTTACTATTTATGAATTATGCATAATGGGGTAAAAAATTATTTGTGTTGCTAATTACCAAAAGTGGAATTATAACTGTAAATAGCTATTTTTCCGCTTTGATAAACTTCATGGAATGAAGAGGGCAATGTCGGTTGTGAATACCAGCCTTGTCCTTTAGCCCACCATATTATATATAATTGTGAATGGCTCTCTTGTGCGGCCATCATTGCGGCTTTGTCAGCGTCTTCAAACCCGTAGTTCCTTACTTGGCTTTCATTAAGAGCTAGCAGTGCCCAACTATAAAATACCGTATGTGTTAGCAGAAGCGAACTGCTAATCGAATTATCTTTAAACCATTTGAGGGCATTGGATGTACCTTGACAATCAGTTAGCGAGATGGTATTCTGCAACATTGAAGAAGGAATTTGAAAGGCATAATAGTTAAACTGACTAGGATTAAAGTACGTGAAAGGTTTTTCTGAGGTCGCAAAAATGAAGCCGAAGCTCAAAATAATTGTCGAAAGAACAAGGTAAAATATTGCAATCTTTCCCACGATGAACCGATAACGTTTCCATTTAATTGACCTGAGCCTGCTTAGTGAATCCGTTGCATAAAATGCGAGCGGATATGTAAGCATTAGTACCCAACGGTAAGGGCTTACTGAAGCTATTGGAAGCAACATGAGAATTAAGCTCATAAGAAGCCAAGATCCGAGCTGAAGGTTTCTAAATTTACTTATGCCTATCAATGCCAAAGGTAAGATAAAGATGAAGCAATACATGAACAAACCTCCTGTACTTATTAACATAGATTGGTAAGAAGTAAAACCGGTCCAGCTAGCCAATGGTGACCCCACATTCGTTGAATAATCAAGAAACCCAGACTGAAGCACACCGCTCATGTAAACGACAAAAAAATAAGAAACTGCAGGCAAAGAGACTAATATTAGAGTAACAGAAACTCGGAAATCTTTGCTGAACAATCGATAGATTATTGTGGAAGCAATTACCCCGAACATAAGTACAGATACAAGTTGATGAGATAAAGCTACTGCAATCATTGCAAAAGAGAGGATTGCATACTGTTTCCACGATTTTTGCTTTATTTTGATAAGCAACATTAGAACTACAAAAAAGAAAACTAACCCTAGTTCTTCTCGAAGTTGGTCCCAAGAGGCTCGCAGAGCCACAAAGTAAATTGACCCTAAAAGAGCCACAAATACACTTTTTGACGGTAACCAACCCAAGCCTTTTTTGGCATATGTATACATTGATAGGCTTAAGAACCCAAGAAGCAGAGGGGAAATTATTTTGAGCATTATAACTGGGGATCCGCCAATAGCAACTATAGACAAGAAAAACGTGTAGAACAATGGTGCTGTTGCAAGGAAATCTGCTAAGTTTACGCCATGTTGCAACCATAACAGGGTGTTTGGAATGTAAAAACCTAAAGTGTCAAAGCCAAGAACATAGGGCCCCATCAGAACCTCAGGTATAGCCCTAATAACAAGAGGGATGACAAGTGCCAAGAGAGGAAAAATATGTTGATTTTGGATAGTCCAAGCCTTAATGAGATTAAGAGTATTAGTCAATTTGTTCTTCCAACATAAGCGTAAATTATAGATTATAGTAAGCTTTGGTTGCCTTCCTAAATGCCTTACGCTTGCACAAAATGAAGATGTTACTATTAGCTCATTTTTTTAAGTGACGACACATTAGGAACTATTTTGTAAGGCATATTTTGCTGCACCTATAATCAAACCGTTTGTATTAGACCCAGTACCTGTAAGTTGGGCACCTTCCTCGGTAACACCTTCACAGTACCCGTTTGATGGAGGAGGAAGAGCTTTCTCAAGGTACACGTTTAGGTTATACGAGTAGGTTGTGTTATAAATGGCAAGGAACCCCATAGCTACCTTTGCATAAATTACGGGGCTCATATTGAAAGGCTGACCATTTTCATCTAAAACAACCCAAGTTCGATTGTCAGGATAAACTACCCATTCGTATATCCAGTTGTCTGAAAGGGAAGCTCCTTCACTAAAAGCGCGGTAAATACCCGTAGTATTGAAGTAAGCTTCATGAGCTAGATAAACCTGGTGCATTATAGTCATAAGCTTAGAACTGTTGTTGAGTTCAAAAACTGAGCAAAGCAGTGGATCGCTTAGAATTGCGGATATGGGCAATGTGACGTTATTGGTTGTTATGCTAGCAGACGTTAGTATGTTATCAAGTATTCTGTTTGGCAAACTTGAAAGTTGGTCGGGCCAAAAACTTGCAAACCCGCTAAAAAAGTAGTAAGCGTAAATACTATTCGATGCAAAGTTATTTGAATAAATACTGGGGATTAGAGCGGCATAGTTGGACCGGTTATTATTTTGCCCATAGAGAACAATATTATTGATGCGTTGAGTTAAACTACTATTAAAACTTCTCAAGTTATTGAGGGAAACAAATAATCGCCCAGTATCTACATAATCGACTGTATTGTTAGATAAATCTGACATCGCATGATAGTTTTTCCCATCGCTTGATTGATAGAACCAGTATGGATAACTGGCGTTGTTTAGTTCACGTGTTTCTAGGAAATGTATAATTTTTTCTAACCGTGCACTTGAACCCCAAGTATCATTACCACCAATAACTCCTGTCGTGTTGGCATCCATAACGGCTTGAATGTAGACCCCTAAGTCCCAATCAGTAAAATAAGGAGCATTAATGCCGGAAAGTGGAAGCCCAGTGTTGGGATTTACACCTATATCAGGCTGAAAATACTTCCAAGCGTTCGCTGCCACCTGCCGCCATAAGGAACCATTTATTGCTGAAGCGTTCTCTATAATACCGGGAGTTTTAGGAGTTACAGCTTGCACAATAGTGTTGCCAAATCCAGTGATATAGCGTGTAATTTGAGAAAATGGATCGGATGGAGTCGGAGAAATAGTACGTTCAGGAATGGCGGTGGGCGTAGCAGTTGGGCTTTCAGTGCTTTGTGGCACGATAGGTTGACTTTGTTGTCCTTTTGGCATGAATACAAAAGCAGAAACCAACACAATAATTATTATCGTAATGGTTAAAATCGAAGTTACTTTCTTGCCAGTAATCAATGGATTTCTCCCAAAGATTTCACTTTTTATTTTGTTAGCAAATATATGTAGAGAAAAAGAATGTTTAGAAACTGTGAGTTTTCGATTTTTGGCTAATAGAGATGTCATGGAACTCTACCTTTTGTGGGAACGACATTAGGACCGACCACTATCTTCAGTTCAGAAGTAATGGACAAAGTTATTCAACGTTGGATCAAGGATTTAAAATTATGGGAAAAAGCGCAGTACAAGAATGGTTATTCGTCAGCTATTATTTATATTTTTGAAGGGTTATTCTTTTAATTATTTTTGAAATTCTTCGCAGGAGGGAAGGGACATCGGACAACAGACCACGCGCCAATTATCAGGTTTAAAATGCATGAGATTTAGATTCGCTTTCTCGTATGCTTCGGCCGCAGAACTCCATTGTTCTTGTTTTGCAAAGACCAAATTCTGCTTACCCATCGTATCAGCTAACTGTCTATTAGAAAGGATTTTTCAAAATGCTTTCCTAAGAGTTTTTGAATCGTGTGAAGTAACTATGAGGGCCGATGCACCTTGGCTTAAGGGCTCTTTGATTTCCGGTAGAGCTGAAGCCACTATTAGCTTTCCAAAGCCGCTGGCAAGATGAAAGGCACTGCTTGTACCAGTGGAAGTAGAATAGGGCGACACAAAGACATCGGCTTTGCCCAATACATTTTGGAATGTTTCTTCCTAGACGTATCCAAGAAAGTCAACCTTTTGCGGAGCGATTTTCTTATTCCTTTTGAGGTGGCCTGATAAATTTGGGTGGTTATTTCCTGCGATAACAAGTTTAATTTTTGCCGTTTCTTTACTAAGATTTTCAAATAATTGGAACAACACATCGATCCACTTTGAGGGCCTCATATGCCCAAACATTAGGATTACTTCTTCTTCGCCACTTTGTATTGGTATTGTTTTGGCTGCTATGGTACCATGAGGTATGTACAGAACAGTGTTATTCCAATAACGCTTCTTTATGTACTCGACGTAGGATTGAACCGTTACAAATGTGCTTGAGGCGGAAAGGACAAGCATAGTGGCTACAAGTAAGCGTATCTTGTTGATTAGATTGGGGTTTTAGCCTTTACTTTTTTTAAATCAACTTTGTTTCCTAAATTGTGCAGGAGAACCATTGTTTTGAACTCAAAAATCCTTGACAGGGGCGCAGGGGAGAAGCCGATAAACTTTGTTACCCTATTTCTGCCGTAGCTTTGAAAATAAATGTTAAAATTGACAATACCCGGTTTCAATTTTATAATTTTTTCAGTATAGCTGTTATAAATAGAGGATTATCTGCCATTCAAACCCTCCGCACTTCGACTTTGGAGTTTCTAGCGGATTTTTCCCCAAAAGCTTTAACTGTGTCTGCCAAAACGTAAACTTTGCTAATGGCGGGTCTTTTTGCTATCTCCATTAAAAGGTTATAGGCGTACTCGCTTAGTCTAGCTTGATTGGATGGGTAGGAGGAGACGAAACAGATTCTCATACTAATTATTCACTCAACATGGAATCTGAAATGTTGAGTCCCTGTTTAGCTGTTTTTGTCCAAACTCTTTTTCTTCTAAAAATTAGCTTTAAGAATGCCCAACCTGCAATGAACATCTGGGAAAGCCAGTAAACGTAAATGAAGGGGATCCAGAGGGCATTGCGAGTTTTGATGGGTTTTTCAGATGCCATCAATCCTAAGCCTATCGATACAAGTGAAACTGCTGTTAGAGCTATTACTAAACCGGTGAAGTTTATAACGGGATTGCTTTGTGAGAGGAACAGTGCGACAAAGAACCAGTTAATGTAGCTTAGAAGGGAAACAACCATCATGAATGGTCCCGCCATCGAGATTTCTGCGTCGATGGTTCTTTTGTTAAGTTTGTCGAGGAGGCGTCCATATTTAATGGCTGTTTCCATGTAGCCTCTATACCAACGAACTCTTTGCTTAAAGAGAGTACCTATGGCGTTGGGTGTTTCTTGTCCTGAGCAAATATCGGGTGCATATTTGATGTGATGGTTCTTTTCAACCATCCTTAATGCAAATTCCACGTCTTCAGTCAATGAATTTTCATCCCACCCGTGGAGTTCTTCGACAACGGTGCGCCTAACGAATTGGCAGCTTCCAGTTAGTGGAACGAATAGCTGCAGTTTTTCTCTTCCACTAAGCAGCATTTGGAACCAGGCTCTCTCTTCTGAGGCAATAACTCTTGTGAGGGCATTTGTTCTTTCGTTAATTGATGTTGTTCTGCCTTGAATTGCCATAATTTTATTATCGTTAAAGTAAAATGCGACTTTCGATAAGACATCTCTTTCAGGAAGACTATCGGCGTCAAAAACTCCCACGATATCGCCGTTAACGTGTGAAAGGGCAAGGTTGAGGGCAGCTGGCTTGCCTTTTACAGTTTTCTCACAGATGAATTGGATGTTTTCAGGGTATTTCTGGGAAAACTCTGAGCATATTTTGCCAGTATTATCGTTTGATTTTCCGTCAACCACGATTACTTGCATTTTATTTTTAGGGTAATCTAGATTAAATATGCCGTCTAGGCAACGACGGATAACAGTTTCCTCATTTTTTGTTGGAACAATAATTGAAAACTTAGGCAAGTCACCAATCGCATTTTTTTTGGGGGTTAACTGCTGCTTGCGGTTACTTCTTATTCCCACATATATTATTGAACCGTTGTAGATTGTCCAAAAAAGAAGTGCCGCAAGCAAGGTTATGGATATTAAGTCGAAAATTATTATGTATATCCACCAGCCTGATTCAAGTTTCTAATGGTTAACACGAATCCGAACTGAGGAATAGCAGAAATAATCTCCGATTTGATTTTGATGATTACGCCGCAATTAACAGCTTCAAAGCGCTCCTTTTGGTTTACGCAAGAGATCACAAATCTATTTTCCATTACGTTCTCTCATATGTTTTCTTTAACTTTTTAAGTTTTGTATTCTTTAAGGGTATTAAGCGTTAACTTTTAAACCCATTGTTTAGAACAGCAGCAATAAAAAAGTATCTGAATAAACGCGGC
This sequence comes from Candidatus Bathyarchaeota archaeon, assembly GCA_963775685.1. Lineage (GTDB taxonomy): Archaea > Thermoproteota > Bathyarchaeia > Bathyarchaeales > Bathycorpusculaceae > Bathycorpusculum. Next base: position 2,333,553 of record CAVZJV010000014.1, on the reverse strand, counting down.
GTATTTATTCTGAAATGAAAGTTAAACAGACTCTTCTGTTCTGGAGGTTAGCAGTTAATTTTGCTCGATATCTCAGCTTTTTGCTTCATATCATAAGATTGCATCTTCAAGAAAACTTAAAGGTGGCAATCCCTTTTTAGTGCTAGGAGCAGAATGCGCAGATTTTTGTTCTTTTTATGGATTTCAAGCTTAATTTTTGTAGCTTGTTTTAATAGTTGTAGCGGAGCTCTGGCGCAAGTCAAGGATGAGTATTCCCTGCAGCTTCAAGGGTTTGTTTGGAATCATACAGCATTAAACGCGCTTATAGTTACGTCCAATAATGAGTCTTGGTGGAGTAATTTGTACCTTAACGTCGCCCTACGAGCAATCGACCAATGGAATGAAGCCATCGCTGCTTTTGCATCAAACAACTCCGACTTTTCATATTTATCTAGTCTTACGATTCTGCCGACGGTTTCAAACACTTCACGATCTGGATTTGACATCTATGTTGAATGGACTACCACGCCATTTAGCAATACAACTGATGAAATAGGCTTATCACAGATCTCAGCAAACTACCGAAACACTATCAATAATTGCACGGTTATGCTTGCAGCCCACACCCACCATGGAGACTCGTTAAATGAAGGAGACTTGCAAAATGTTGCCCTTCACGAGTTGGGGCACAGTTTAGGGTTGGGACACAGCAACTATACGGGGGATTTAATGAACGCATACTACACCCGTGGGAGTTCGCCTGAAAAAGTTTCTACATTGGATGTTTATGGAGTTGCCACGCTATTCGCTTGGGAAATAAGTAACGTGGGCTTTTACCCGCTTAGTGGATGGTTAAAAGAGAATTCAGTAATTTTGCCTTCAGAAATAGACTATAGGGGGTTGCCTGTGTCAGTGGAAAACACGGTCCCCCAAACATTCGCCAACAGCTCTATTGGTCAAACCCTTATTTTGATGTTTGAGATTCTGATTCATCCGGAAATCTTGGCAATTGCCATATTTTTTATTGCTGTGTTAGTTACAGTGGCTTTGATTGCTAGAAGAAGAAAGCGTGATTAACTGTTAGGGTTGACTCATGAATTCAAGGAAATCTTTGAGGCTTCTGGGTTGTAGAGTGTAGTTTGCCTTTTTTTCTTCGCCAATAGTTGATGACGGTTTACTTCCATAGTCGTGTCCCGGATAGATTTCCACATCATCGTCAAGTTTTGTAAGCTTACCAAAAAGGCTCTCATACATGCTTTTTGAGTTGCCGCCCGGAAAATCTGTACTTCCGCATTCGCCCACAAATAACGTATCGCCCGTTAGCAGTTTTTGGTTGTCTACAAGAAGGCAGATGCTGTCAGTAGTGTGCCCCGGTGTGTAAATAATTTTCAAGGAGACCTTGCCAACATTTAAAACATCACCTTCTTCGACTGAAATGTCATGAAGTACCGTGGATAGCTTGTGGGAAACTTGTTTTGCTCCAAACATAGAGACTAATTCTGTGTTACCAGCAGTGTGGTCCGAGTGCCCATGGGTACTTATGACGTATTTTAATTGGAATGTTTGGTTTTTTATGATTTTGGCCAGTGCGTCAGCGTTGTAGCTTGAGTCAACAACCGCTGCTTCCTTGGTGTTTTCATCTGCTATAATGTACGAGAAGTTGTCGCTGTGCCGCTGAATTTGCTCAAAAAACATGGGTTTCACGCTCGCCATTTTCCTTTTTTCTCTGCGTCAAAGCTTTTTTGGCTAAATCTTGCCCCTTCGTAGTGTAGATCTGCGAAACGATTTTGTCCCAGTCAAAGCCTTCTCGTGCATTGTGGCACGAGTATTCTTCTGGGGAAAACATAACTATCTTATCCGAGTCGTAGAGTGCCTTAAAAGGTTCAGATGGGTTTTCAGGGTGTTCATGGTGAGCACTAATTATCTCGCAAACCTGCCGGATGAATTGTTCCGGGTAATTTAACTTCTCAAGTATACATTTTGTTATTTGGGGACCCTTCTCGTATTGATCCTTAATGGTGCAGCCGCCGATGTCATGAAAAATAATTGCTGTAAGAGTTAGCTCTTCCAATTGGGGTTTAACCGTAAAATTCTGTTTGGCAATGTTAAAGACTCTTTGAGTATGAGATAATCCGAATTCGTTTTTTTCAAGATAGGGTTTAGCTAATTCAAAAAGTTTATCGGTGTCCATTCTTGCGTCGCCTATTCTGATTATACTTCATTTTTGCTTGTTATTTAGCTGTTTGTTTCCTATTCACCTTGAAAATATCTTGGTTGCTTCCGAAAAACAAATTGGCGCACCACTAGAAAAAGATAAAAAAAGCTACACCAACAGACTATTAAGGAAACTTACATCAGAAGGCGGGTATCCTGAGTAGTATTTGCCGAAGTAGCCGAAAACTTCCTTTTTGCTTAGGAATGGCTTGATTTTTTCTGCCTCCAACTTCAGATCTTCTTCCCTGTCGGCTTCTATTTTGCCCAAAAGGCCATTGACTTTTTTTCGGTCGCCCTCCCATCTAACATATAGGAAATCCGAGGTGACTTCGTTTATTGGGGTCATAATGGGGCTGTCAGTCCATGCCAAAGCAACCTTGCTGCTTCTTAAAAGGGAATAGAATTCATTGTTTAGCCACCCTTTGTTTCTGACCTCAACCACATAACGATGCGTTTTTGGCAGCTTATCTAAATAATCCATCAAATCAGGAAAGTGATTAACGCCAAAGTTTGGCGGAAATTGCAAAAGCAAAACACCCAGCTTTTCTTCAAGCAAGCTTACCGTGTCAAGAAAAATGCCTGTTTCATACTTGCAGTCCTTGAGCATCTTAATGTGCGTTATCATTTGGGGAAACTTGAGCGAAAAATTGAAGCCATCGGGGGTTCGCTGTTTCCAGTTAGTTACAGTCAGTTGGGTTGGGATTCGGTAGAACGTGCTGTCAACTTCAACAGTATTGAACTGCGAGGCGTAGTAGGCTAAGTAATCTTTTGGGTTAGTTTTGTCGGGGTAGAGTTTGCCCTTCCAGAAATTGTAGCTCCAGCCAATCGTGCCCAAATGAAGATTTGCCATATTATTCTTTTCCCTTTAAAAGGAGCCAATCTTTGTCGTTCGCCCGCTTTAGCCGCACCAGAATGTAGCGTCCCTTGAGGCGGTCACCATCTAAGGTAAACTCAATTTTGTCGCCCTCCCACAGTTTGGCTTCATAGTGCCCCTTATCCCAGATTTTCACCGTTCCAGCCCCATACTGCCCCTTTGGGATTTCACCCGCAAAACTGGCATATTCGTAAGGATGGTCCTCGACCTCCACAGCCAAAACCTTTTTCCCAGCCTCAGGTATGCCTTTGGGAACCGCCCAACTCTTCAAAACCCCATCCTTTTCCAATCTTAGGTCGTAGTGGAGCCTTCGTGCGTGGTGCTCTTGGATTACGAAGATTAGTTTGTCTTCCTTTTTTTCAACAGTAGCTCTTGGTTCTGGTGTTTCCTCAAAATGTCTTTTCCCTGCATAATCGAAAAGCTTGTCGTCGTCGATGGGGGCAGATGTTTCGGTTTTTTTGGCTTCAACAATCTGGTCGATTGTGCATTCTGAGGGCTGCTTGTCATCCCTTAAACGCTTAAACCGCGCCATACGCAACCTCATGTCCCTTGTTAACACTTGATAAGCCACTTCACAGACCAGTTTGGGGTCAAGCCAAGTCACTACGTCGCCAGCTTCGGGCTTGAATGGCGCGGCATCGATTTTTATTTTTTCAAATTTATCAGCTAAAACGCCTATCGTCTTCTGCGTAAAGCCCGTACCAACTTTACCTACGTAAACTGGTTTGCCCTCTTTATCGTAGAGGCCAAGAAGCAGGGCACCAAAAGTTTGCGCCCTAATCGCTGTCCCCCGAGTGTAACCGAAGATTACGCAGTCACATGTTTTGAGTTTCTTTATTTTCAACCAACTCCCCGTCCGCAAACCTTCTTCATACTCACCATTCTTCCTCTTAGCCACAATCCCCTCCAAACCCTTCTCCAAAGCCGACTGAAAATAGGCTTCACCTTTCTCCTCGATAAAATCACACAAAAGCACATTCGAACCCTCCCTAAGCGAATCCTTAAGGATCGCTTTGCGTTCCATCAAAGGCAACGTGGTGAGTGGGTTTCCATCTTTTTCCAGTATGTCAAAGACTATGTAAACGACTTGTGCCCTACTTGCTTGCCTTTGAATTTCACCCGACGAAACTGCTTGACCGCGTTCGAGAAGGGATTGGAAGTCTGGTTTGCCTTCTCGCATAACGACGATTTCGCCGTCAACCACGATGTTGCTGGCTAGTTTGTTTAGTTCGTATAGTTCTGGAAAGTTTTGTTTTAGCTCTTTCTCGTTTCGGCTCTTTAGGCTATAGGCTTCCTCAACGTAGGCTATTGCCCGAAATCCATCCCATTTTACTTCAAAAATCCAGTCTTTATCGGAAAAAGGTTCCTCGGCGACCTTTGCAAGCATAGGGCGATAGATGTGTCGACTCATTTTTGCTCCAACTGTTTGAGGGTTTCTCGAAGAGCAACCATGAGACTTTTAGCTTCAATTTCTGGAGGTTTCTCTATGTGGATTTTTTCTCCTTTTACCTTCTGCTTGACCAGTTCTTGGACGCGTTTAAGGTAGGTGTCTTCGAATTCTGTTATGTCAAATTCACCTGAGAGGTCTGTGACGATTTTAATGGCAAGGTCTAATTCGGTTTTCTGCGGCGTCTCAAGTTTATGCAGGGGCTCAAAATCGGCCGGGTCAACGACATCGTAAGCGTAACGAAGAGTAGTTAGGACCAATGCACCTTTGTATGTATGGAGAAGCGCGGGGTATTCTTTGGTTCGCAAGGTTATCCGTGCAGCACCAGCTTTGTTAGTTTTTTCCAATGCCTTATAAAGTAGACTGTAGGCATCTTTGCTTTTGTCAGGAAGCAAAGCATATGTTCGGTCAAAGTAAACGGGGTCCACAGAGAAGTAGTCGACAAATTTGCTTATGCGGATGCGCCTGTCAGATTCGGGTTTGGCACTGTTGAGTTCTTTTTGGTCAAAGGTTATATATTCGTTTTTGGCGACCTCGTAGCCGCGGACAACCTCGTTCCAGGGTACTATTTTGTCGTCTTTGGTGCACATTTTTACGTATTTTAGGGGTTGACCGTCTACTTTATGCAAAAAATGAAAAGTTATGCCCTTATCGTAGATCATAGAGAATAACTTTACAGGAACATTCACCAAGCCAATGGTGATGTTTCCTGACCAAATGGACCTGCTGGGGGCAGCAGCACTGGTTTTCTCTTCAGGCTGATTAATATTTTCTTGTTCTTCTTGCTCTGAGCTCAAAATTTTAACTCTCCAAAACCGTCAAAATCTGCTTAAAATAAACTATACGTCTTCAAGGGTTTAACCTTTTTCTGAATCCCCGACATCATGAAGCAGAAGAGGCGCTCTTAACTAAAGGCATGTTCCAACCGATTCATTTTATGGTTTTCTATTTGGGAACTGCGCTATGTTGTTTTTCAAAGCGGCAATAGCCTCTTCCGCTTTGGGACCGCCCAAGTCTTTGGCAACTTCCTTTAGTTTCTCAGGGATGTTTATGTGTTGTGGACAACGTTCTAAACATTTTTCACAGCCCTTGCACAACGCTGCATCCGCCCGTGTACCCGTCAAACCACCCATCAGAAACATGGCGTACATGCTGCGGGTTTGTTGCTCGTCGCCTGACAGATACAATTCGTTGTAGGCTTGGAAATTGCGGGGGATGTTTACGCCATTTATGCAAGGCATGCAGTACTGGCACCCTGTGCAAGGGGCCTTGAGAAGTTTTCGGTAGGCGTCATCAACCCGTTTTATCACTTCGAGTTCGTCTGGTTTCATGGAGTTTGGAAGGGCTGTTTTAGCAGTTCTAATGTTTTCTATCACTTGGCTTTCCTCGTTCATACCTGAAAGCACAAGGGTTACTTCGGGATGATTCCAAACCCACCGTAGCCCCCACTCAGCTGGACTTCGCTTAATTGCTGCATTATCATAGAATTTTTTGGCTTCGTTGGGCAGTTTATTAGCTAAGCAGCCGCCACGTAGGGGCTCCATGACCATAACCGCAAGCTTTTGGGAAGTAGCATACTTGAGACCTTCAGTACCTGCCTGCAGTTTTTCGTCAAGGAAATTGTATTGGATTTGGCACATGGTCCAATCGTTGGCTCCGATGATTTCTTTAAAAGTTGAAAGTGAACCATGAAAGGAAAAGCCCATGTTAACGATTTTTCCTTCATCGTTTGCTTTCTCTAAAAATTTTAGAACTCCAAATCCCCGCATTTTCTTCCAAAACTCTGCCTCTAACCCATGTAAAAGGTAGTAGTCTATGTGGTCAGTTTGAAGTTTCTGCAGTTGCAGGTTGAGCATTTTCTCCATGTCTTCGGCACGTCTAAGCATGAAGGGAGTGAGTTTTGTTGCGACTTTTACTTTGTTTCGGTAGCCATCAAGCAAAGCTTTACCGAGGATTTTTTCGCTTTCTCCCATATGATAGGGTGGAGCGGAGTCAACATAGTTTACGCCGTTGTCTATTGCGAGACGGATTTGTTTGATGGCACGTTCTTCATCGACGACTTGCCCTTTCATAGGCAGACGCATGCATCCGAAACCGAGAGCGGAGAGTTTGTCGTTGTTTTTTGGTACAATCCGGTACTGCATAACTACACACCCAAAGAATATATGGTCTAAATAGCAAAAAATAAGGTATGACTTTTAAAGATTAGCCAACTCTGAAAAACTATATCTTCAAGATGGCTCTTTTCTCAAAAATGTCTTTCCATGGACTATTGGTCCGTTTAGCTACACTTGAAATTGTGTAATCAGAAGGATTCATGCCTCTCTTTACTTCACTCCATTCAAGAGGCGTTGAAACGGTGGCGTCAGGCGTTGGGCGCAAACTGTAGGGAATAACCATTGTTCGTAGAGAAGAATTCTGCAAATAATCGGCAAAAACCTTGCCCGGTTTTTTTGTGTCTTTAAATTCAGAAACAACAAGGTTGCTTCTTTTTGCAAGTTCGATTCCTATATAATGCACAAAAGCCCTTGTCTTTTCAAAAGTATGTTGGGGTTCAATGGGAATTATGACATGTAAGCCTTTTTTGCCCGATGTTTTAACGTAAGGAGTAAGCCCTAAATCGAGGAGCTTCTCTTTTAGCAGCTGTGAAACTTCGGCGGCGTCGCTCAAAGTTGCAGGAGGTTCAGGGTCAACATCGAAGAAAAGGAAATCAGGCTTGTCTAGAGCATCTATTTTAGAGAAGGGCATGTGAATTTCCAGGGCTGCCAAGTTTGCAAGCCAAATAAGGGTATCCAAGTCGTTACAAACTATGTAGTTGACATCTCGTTTTGAAGTTGAAGAGTAGATTGTTTTTATTTTAACCCAATTAGGTGTGCCTTCAGGAGCGTTTTTTTCGAAAAAACTCGTCGTTTCACCTTCAATGCCATCAGGATATCTTGTTAAAACTAAGGGGCGGTCCGCTATGACGGGAAGGATTTTGGGCGCCATTCTGATGTAGTATTCGACGACTTGTTCTTTGGTTACTTTGTTTTTGGGGTAGAAGATTTTATCGAGGTTTTTCAAGTCAACTTTGGTCAGGTCTTTGAGGTTTTCGGTCATGTTTTTGCTCCAAAATAATCTCTCTATATATGTATTGTAAAGCTGGGCTTTTTCCTTTTTGGAAAACCAGACCTTAATTTGAAACCTACACAAATGTTCAATTATTCCATGGAAAACGCATTTTTTTATAGTTACACCTATATACTGAGCGAGGCATATTACTAAATTGCGGAATTTAATCTAGAAAAAGTAAATTTTAGGGTTAAATAGTTTGCTATTTCGAGGTTATTCGCTAAATTAAAAGGAGAATAGAATAGAGCATGAAACCAAAAAAGCCTACCCTAGAAGATCAGCTTGCATTCATCGCTACGCAGCATGAGGTTTATCCAACAGAGCTTTTTCAAGCCTTAATAGACGCAAAGGAACAGAGCAAGCCAATTACAGTTACGGATTTGAATGTGGAGTACCGTGGAAACGTAAGTACCCAATCGATCTTTTTGATTACAAAAGATGGTAAAGTAATTGCTCAGTTTCGAGTACCTGATGAGACTTTGGCAAGAACGGATGTTTCCTTTGACAGCTCAATGGACAGCAACAAAATCCGTAAAGAAATTGCCCGACAGAACCCTGCGCCTTCACACTTAAAAATTGAGAACTTGCGTGTTGGGATGAAAAAAATCAACGTCACTGCAGAAGTTTTGCAGACCGCTGAGCCAGCCAAAGTTCACACCCAGTTCCGGGACAACGCGGTTGTTTCTAACGCGTCAATTGGGGATGAAACAGGAAAAATTCTACTTTGCCTCTGGGATCAGCAGATAAATAGCGTCCATACTGGTGACTTTATAGAAGTTAAGAATGCCCATGTGGCGATGTTTAAGGGTGAAAAGCAGTTGCGACTAGGAAAGAACGGAAACATTACCGTTTTAGAAAAGCCCATAGGCAACTAAACACCCAAATAGGCATGTTTTTTGAGAAAAATACCAATTTTTTGACTCGTTAACCATAATTTTTTTCCAAGTCAACTTTTGGTTGAACCTACACTTGAAATGATATATGGCGGGGTAGGTTGCTTGAGAGGTAGCGGTTTGCCCAAGTCTATTTGAAAGTACAAGCGTGCAGTATACAAACGATAAAGGGCCCAAGTATTCCTTCATGAAAGATGTTGTAAAATCTCCTCTTGCTAACAATCACCAGTTAAGCATAATAGTCTAAGAACTGTTAAGGAGACAAACCGCGAGGGCGATAGCTCACTCACCAAACGCAATAAAGAACTTAAAGCCTCAATCTTAGGTAGGCATAAACTGGAAAAAATTTAAGAAAGAAAAATAAGGATGAACGATTGGTTTTAGACGTATTTTTTGTCGTTGTAGCAGTACCATCGTTGGTATTGCGGAATCCATGTTAAGGGTTTGCCACATGTTGGGCAAAGCGGTTGAGTTGATTGTTGTTGAACTGGCTGAGTTGCGGTTTGGGCAGGTTGCTGTTGTTGTGTCTGTGGCTGGTATGTGGTCTGTGTAACGGGTTTTAGGATAATGTAGTCTGAGGCCGCTTGAACATCTTCCCACGCAACTGTTTGTGTCTCCCCATCTTCATTTTCAACGGTTAAAGCTATGCCCATTTTTCCAACGGCGAAAACAACATCTTGAACTTTTCCCAGCAGCTTTCCTTTTGCATCTATAACTTGCATTGAGACTAATGCGTCTCTGGTTAATGGTTTATCGGTTTTTTCCATGTAGGCTCACTCTGCTTCCAATTAGGTGTTTCTGGTTTAAAGTTATTTCGTTTCTCACTAAAACACTATTTATAGAAGTGGAATTTCCCAGTAGCTAATAATGTCGCCCTTAACCCACCTGCCGCCTAAACTCCGCACAACCTCATTTATGTCGTCCCACTCAGCCTTCAAAAACATCACAGGCTTAACTACAACGTGGTCCTCCTTAACGGTGAAACTTAGCAGTTTGCGCTGTTCAGGGCTAAACTCGTTCTCCATTTTTGAGGCCATTCGACTTGGTTGCGGCTGAGGCAACTTTGCAATAGTAGGCTTAAACTCAGGTACAACTTGAGCTTTAACTGGCGAAGCTGGTTTTGGCTCGTTTTTGAGTTCATCGGTTTTTGAAACGTTGAACTCGGGAATTGGCATGGACTCGGCAACATCCTCAAAACTATCGCTCCTCACTATTATGGAAACCTGCTTGGAAAATAAATCCATTTTTACATCTAAAATTTCGGCGTCAAGAGGCAAAGTTGAGGTAAAAGAGAAAGTCTTGCCTCTGAGCAATACAGCCAGAAATTCAGAGGTTAGTTTTAGGATTCTGATTTTCATCTTCAACGCTTCAGGTGCCTTAAGGGACCACAACTTAAAAGTATTTTCCATCTGGCGACTATAGTTTTTGGCATTGGTTAGAACAAGCAGACGCGCTTAGGTTCTAAAAAAGGAAGAAGTTTTTGGAGAAAAATTATACTGGTTTTGAGGCATTGCGATTTCGCCATTCTGCAAAGTTGCCGGAGTACAGACCCCAAGTTCTCAATTTAGGCGACACAGCCCTAATCAGAAGAGGACAAGTAATCAAGACAATTGGCAAGTTAATCAGGAACGTGGGAATCAGAATGAATAACGCTTCGGATGCAGTGAATAATTGTGGTAGAATGGTGTATTGAAAGAGGATGTAACTTGTGCCCGCAAGAAGACTCACTGTCAGTACGCCTATAAGAGCAATTAGGTTGAGTTTGTTTCCGTCTTCGGCTGCTTTTTTGGGAATAAGTGTCCAGTTAACGAGATATATGAGGAGCGCTACTACTGATTCGAATATTCCCAGAAAACCTAAGCCTTCGACAAAAGCACCGCCAATGAATCCCCCAAGCATGGCGCCCACAAGTCCACTCCATCCAAACCATATTGGGAAAACGCCTAACAGAATAATAGGAAGGTAGAGGAGAGTGAAGTTTGGTAGTGTTACGGAGTAGGATAGGAAAAAGAATACGACGTAGAGTGCAGTTGTCATGGCAATTATTGAGGCTCGTTTTGCGCTGGTTTGTTTTTGCAACATTTTCAGATTCAATCCTTTGAGTTGAGCATTTTAAGGCTTCAGAGTGGAAATTGAATAAAAGCATTTTCATCTGTAAGACGAGTGTAATACATTCAAGAACATTTAGACACAATTTACTAAATAACCAAGTATAAAAGTTTCCATCACAGTGAAATAAAACCATAAACAGTCCACCGCTGAGAAAAAATGACTCATAAACTACTCCCAAACAAAGTCATTCTCATCATCGCAGTCGCCTTGCTCATCACCCTAAACCTATATACCTTCATAGTGGCGTATCCAGAAACCTACACACCCAGCCCAGGCATCAATACTTCAGGCAGCATACTTGCAAAAGATTTCTCCGCCTACTATGTTGGTGCTTGGAGACTCTGGCATAATCCCTCGCAAATCTATCATTTCGGCGCTTTAGGCAGTGGCGAACCCTTAACTCCACCATATCCTGAAGCCTATAAGTATCTGCCCTCTTTTCTGTTGGTTGCTTCACCGTTGCTGTCTCTTGGTTATCAGAAGGCATTGCTGGTCTTTGACATAATCCAATTTATGCTTCTCCCCGCAATCGCCTATATGCTCTACAAGCTCTTAAGCGGCAAGCATCTTGCAGTAACTCTAGCTGTGATGACCATTACGTTGCTACTGCCCTTCCCAACTTCGAATTGGGGCCTGTCTCCAAGTTACTATTGGCAATGGGGAGAAGGACAAGCCAAAGTCATACTTACCTTTCTGCTTCTCCTCAGCTTATACCTTGGCAGCAAAGGCAAACCATTCTTTTCAGGAATTGCATTGGCACTGGGATTTTTTGATGTAAGGTTCGGTTTATTGGCTCTTCCTCTTTTTGTGATGTACAACTGCAAAAACCTCAAGGTCGCATCCGCAAGTGGCCTCGCCGCATTGTTCTTATCAAATTTGATGCTTTTTTCCCCCGGCATGGGGGCAGGGTTTGTAAGTATGGTTTTAGGCTCAGGATTAACTACACCACTTTACTATTACGCACTCATACCCTCCTTGACATTAACGTCATTAATCCTCGTTAATTTCACTGAGGTCGTAGCGTCATTTGACTTTAGAAAAGGCTTTGCCAATATCATTGGCAAACTAAAAAGACAAAATGGATGATATAACATTTTTTGTGGTTTACCAATTGTCTAAACAAATTTAGCGATGAAAATCGAGTCCTGAAGAACTACAGATATTAGCTGGGCAAGTGCTTTCTATATACGTGTGAGCACTCAATTGAAATTCAAGTTACAAATATTTACTCAGGATAATGTTGAGGGCAACTATGTGGGCAGGCACTATCGATTTGCCGTTGTCGACTCAGATAAATCCAAGAGTTATCCTTCAAATTTTATCTGTATGTTGCCATCTCAGATAAGTGTTGACCAGAAAAAAAACAATGTGTTTTCAAAAATGTTCGGAGACAAATGCGAAGATCAAGCAAAGACACTACTAACCCATGCATTGATAACCGAAAATGACTCAGATATTAAAAATGAGATTGAACGAAGACTCAAACTACTCGACCCAAAGACAGTAAACCAAATAAAATGCAGTTCATGCGGAAAACTCTTCCAACCAAAGCGAATAAAGAGGTTTAAGCGAAATTATTGCCAGAGTTGCATGAGCAAAAACTACGGTAATAGAGCATAGAAAACAAATTCGTCAGGGAAATCTTTTAACCCGATTTATCTTGATCTCGACGTTTTAAGGAAGAAACGTTGAGTCTGTTCCTACTTCACGATTGAAAAAAACCCGAGTTTGAAAGGTAAAGGGGATCTTCAACAGTTTCACAGGCTCCCCTCACCAACCAACTAAGCTTTTACTTGCCTGATTTAAAGCTTAGCAAACAACACAGCAAAAACCAAAATCTAAAATTAGCAAAAAATTGTTCAACAAAGAAAAAAAGGGCTATGGACCAAATTTTGTTTTCCTTTCAACGTTTAACCCCTCACCTGCCGTACCAGAAACGCCCAAAACACTTCCTGCTTGAACAGAAGCTTGACTAGTTTGGAATTTGTAAGCGTCAACCAGAGTTGCCAGCACATTATTATGGACCAAACAAATGTTCTTGGCGCCAATGTTGTCTGCAGTCTCGGCAGCGTCAAGCACTCTCAATGTTAAGCTAACAGTTGCCCTCGTCGGGTTCAAGGTAACGTCGAAAGATTTTTCCTCAACATTCATACTGATGAACCGAACCGCAACAGATCGTTTTGCACCCCACTTGAATACAACGATGGGTAATGACTTTTGTTTGCCAACGACCTGCGGTCGCATCATCATCTCAAGCATGGCTAAAGTTGGGTGGAGACCAAGATCGGTTGAACTCTGATTCTGAGAAACCGAATCGGCATCTAAACTGTCGAGTTCAAAAGTTAAGTTGTAAAGCTCATTTATTGGGAGTTGTGAATCTGTCGAGTTTGATGCTAATGTTGAGGGCATACTTTGGTTGAAGGTGTGGATTAGTTTTTCTGGGTTGTACTGGAAAACAAAATAGATATTTTTCGAGGAGATAGAGGCGTCTGCAGCGTTTGGTGCAAGCAGTATTAAGGTTCCTCTGTGGATGTTGGGTTGGCTTGGCAAGGTCAAATCCTACTCTGAGCCTCTATGTTTCTTTGGGTTCAGCTAACCCAGTGTCTCTTTCCCAGCCCTCATGCTCGATGGTTATACTTTGTATGGCAACAGCATTTTGACCCGCGTCCAATTCAGGCAGGGCAGTATACTCTGAGACCCAACACCTATAGACCTTGTAAGCAATCACTGGAACTCCCGCTTCGTTTAGCAATTCGATGACTATGTCTTTGCGGAAGTTTTTAAGAGACATTGAACCATTGCCCTTGTTAAACACCAAATTAGCCCAAGTTTCAAACTCAGGGTCATGTGTTACGCCTCGTTCTAGAATGATGGGGTCATAATGAGTTTTGCCGGGAGATTTCCGCTCCACATTTGCATCGCCCCCTTCGCGGTGCAGAATGACATCAGTGGTTCGTTTCAGGGGACTCATCTTTGAGACGCCCGCAACGACTTTACCATCCCACTTTACTATGAACTTGAATTTCTTGTAGGGGTCAATTCGGCTTGGATTAACGACAAACTGCGGCATACTTTTCACAGTTCTTTTCTTTCACGAGTTAAACTTATTATGTTTGTGGTTTGAGTTACCCCAGTCTGAAATTGACTTAAACAAGGGCTGTGAAAAACTTGATAAGGGTCAGGCAATAATCAGGAAGAAGACGAATTCTGAGGCAATTAGGCGCAAACTAAATAGTTCATTGATGATACCTTGTGTTTATGGGATACCAGCCTCGTGTGAAGTCGCCAAGAGGCGCGATTCATGGATACAAAAAAACTCTTCGTGAAAAAAGGAAGGATAGAAAACGCGTACATAGAGGAATTGTTGGTCAAGTACAGGAAGAGAAGCCAATTGCAACTGAAAAAGAGATTTCAGAGGCAACCCTTAAGCGGCTCCATACTTTGGGCATCCAGAAGTTTGGTTCTTTCCCGTTCAGCGAACATTTTGATCGTTGGCTGACGAGCTTGTCGGATGTTCTTGGCGAGTTTGAATCTCACCCTAACGTAATCGCAGATGAACAATTTGTCAGGGAGCGCTCCCAAACACTCGCCAATATTGATCAACATCTTGAAGGCATACGCCGAAGGGAAGCCTCACTTGACCAAGAAATTAACTGTCTGTCAGATTGGCGAAGCCGCCTAAAGCTAATCAATAAAGAATATGCAACTTTGACAGGGGCAATTAAAAGTCAAAGAAACCGAGAAATTAAGAGTCTCTACATTTCCATAAACCTTCTGAAAAAAGAACAGGATGAGGTAATTCGGATGAAAACCGGATTTTTCCGTGGCGTTTCCAAGAAGAAAAGAGAACAAAAAGAAATGGCTATAATGAAGGAAATAAACGATAAGCAAACCGAGCTTGAATTGGTTATGCTGGATTTTAGTGTCAAGCAAAAGGAAATACGAGCCGAATACGATAAAAAAAGGGAGCCAGTTTTGGAGGAAATAAAAAAATTCAACAGAATAATCCAGAACATGGAGACAGATGGATCCTTGGAAGAACGGTGGTTTGCTTGTGAAGCCCTCATAGATGCAGTGAATTCATTTCTGCAGAGAAAAGCACTTCAGCCGCCTTAGCTCTCGGAGCCAAGACATAGTTTTAGTTAAGGCTTGCAAATTTTGTTTTTCCTCCATTCATCTTTTTATAGTAAGATATCGGAGTAGAACGCGATACTCTTGTCTGTTAAGCGCAAAGTTAACACTAACGAGTGCCAGCCACCCGATTCGGTAACTCCTAATCCTTATGATAATACTTGTGAAAAATACAATTATATCCAAAGCACAGTATCATCCGCAAATAAAGTTGATAATCACAAAACAGAGCGTCCCCCCGCTAAAAAAATTAGAAAGAAAACCAATAACAAACCGTCTGTTCCATCTATATCTGAGATTCGCAGTTTTGAATTTGAAGATGAAACAGCCGATGGAGAAAAAGCCCGATATCAATACTCCTACACTATTTCTGACCCAAATAGCATAAGAAAACGATTAGAAACTAGGTCATTTTCAAGTTTTAGAAACTTTAAACTTCAATTAGAAGCACTACAGATTAAAGACTCATGCCAAATTGACAAGTTAATCTCTGCAGAGACTTTACGAGCTAAACTAGTGCCTTATAATTTTCAGATGCAAATTGCTCTTCAAGTAATTAACGAAATGAACGCAAATGCAATTCTTGCTGATGAAGTGGGGCTTGGCAAAACAATCGAAGCTGGCCTTATCATTAAAGAGTTGCTTCTAAGAGGTGAAATTAATTCGATACTTATTGTATCTCCAAAAAGCCTACTATCTCAGTGGAAGACTGAAATGGCTGAAAAATTTGGAGAGACCTTTTCTGTTGCGAACAATCACAGACTTGATTTGAAGACGGCTAACAGAATTATCTGCTCTCATACTCTTATGGCAAGAAAATATGATGTGTTGGCAAGTCGAACGTGGGATTTAATTGTTGTAGACGAGGCTCATTCATTTCGAAATACTCACAGCAAAGGAAGAGTGTGCTTGGCGAATCTTCAGAAAAATCATTTGTTGCTTCTTACAGCTACTCCCTTATGCAATAGGCTAACTGACTTGTACAGTATAGTTGATTTAATTCAACCAGGAATCTTTGATAGTGAACGCTTATTCGTTTCCCGATTTGCGGAAGACGCGAGGAGCAGAGTTGTTAAACCGGAAGGGGCGTATCAACTAAGACAAACCCTTCGAGAAGTAATGTGCCGTACCAGAAGAGAACAAACTGGCGTTCCATTCACGAAAAGATGTGTTGATTCTAGAACGCTTGAGCCACATGAGAGCGAACGTAATTTTATTGATAAAGCAACTGAGTACCTGCGAGACATATACAAAAACAGTTTTAGGACAATTGAGACGTTGATGGCGGAGAATCCAACACGAAAATTCAGCAAATCCCAAAGCAATGCCATTTTAGTTTTTCAAGCCGTTGCGCTTCAACAGTCATTTTCCAGCTCCCCCGAAGCCTCAATTGAATCATTGATGAAAAGGCAACAGCGGTTTCCCTCAGAAGCTCAAGCTACAGGAAAATTAATTGAGATGGCAAAACAAGTTCGGAGCTCAAAAATTAAATTATTAAAAGAGGTTCTCAGGGAAATCCCAAATGAGCAAGCGATAATTTTTTGTCTCAGAAGAATCACAGCACATAAACTAAAAGAAGTTCTATGTCAAGAATTCGGAGAAGCCGACGTCTACTTAGGCAACATGACCCAGAACGAAAGAGACAGCGTCATTTCAGCTTTCAAAAAAGGCAGGATCAAATATCTTATCGCAACAGATTCTGCGGCAGAAGGACTAAACCTTCAGAATTGCAGTGTAATGTTTAACTATGATTTGCATTGGAACCCCATGAAAATTGAGCAGCGAATTGGCAGAATCCATAGGTACAAACAAGAACGCGACGTAACGGTCTTCAATCTAAGCATAAAAGACACCATCGACGACTATGTTCTGCACATTCTATACCAAAAAATAGACTTATTCACTATGACAATTGGTAAAATGGAAACTGTTTTAGCTGAACTAAAAGAAGGCTCACAGGACCTACAGAAAACAATTATGAGCATTGTATTGAGAAATGACTCTAAAATAAGTATAAAGGAAGAACTGGAAAAACTTGCTAACGATTTGAGTGTTTCAAGGAAAAATCAGGAGTTAGCTGAAAAGTTTACTCAAGGGGTTATTGATTGAGCTCAAAATATTCTGAAACAAAAATTCATCAATTTATCAGGTCATTTGTCCAATCGAAAAATGGCGAATTAACAGAACAATCTAATGAAGTCTTTACCGTAAAATACCCAAACCAAATGAACCCAACAGAGTACACTTATGAACCTGCAATAGCGCGGGAAAAAAAATTAGCGCTAATAACATTTGGAAGTCAAACGTTCCAACAGATATTGACTGAATGTTTAGAAGATGGCGCTCTATGCCAAATTTTAGTTAATCCCAAAAAAGATTTTGAGACACTTCCAAAAGAGTACTTTAAGGATTCAGTCTTTGCTTGCCAAGACTGTAGCAAGGTGACCTTGGGCGAAAAAGTGGCTTGTGTCTGTGTTAACCCTCAACCATGTTACCATCAAATAAACAATGGAAAAATTGCTTCTGTGACTGTAGTTAAAAAAGAACCCGTGCGCTACTATCGATTTTATTATTTAACTTCATTCAAGAACAAGTTGAGACCACGAAACGAAGAGATAATTTCCATAGGCATGGATGAGCAAGGCAATAGTAGATAACATCGAAAATCTTGATGAAGAAAATATCTTGGATAATGGACAGTTGGATGTTCAAGATTTTAAGGCAAAACTGAAAATTTCCACTTTTGATGAGTTGAAAAAAGTCGCTGACCAAAAGTTGGAAAAATTACTTAAAGAAAAACTCATTATTTTTGACTTACCGCTTAGCAAAGAAAAAAATGCTAAACTCAAAAGATACGAAAAAAGGCTTCGAAGAGAGCGGCTAGAACAGCTAATTATAGAGAAAGAGGATTTTAATGCGCAGAAAAGACCAGCTAACTATCAAGCGCTTCTAAAGAGAGAAGAAGAATCGTTAGCAACCAACATAGAGGTAAAATTCATCAACTTACTCGTTATCAATACCTCGAAGATTAGTTTTGAATTAAACCTTGACAACAACGCAACGATACACTCCTCAATCATCGTCGGAGTTAATCATACCGCAGAAGTTACTTGCCCCATCTGCCGTAACACTTTCTCTGAGGGATATGCAACCCAAGATTCCCTTTATGTTTGCAAAGGCTGCATTAGACAATCCATCGACACTGCAAAAATTTACTCAAAAAAAGCCGCTTTAAAACTAGACGAAACGTTGCATGAATACATAGAACAGGATTCAGGGTTCGTCTGTGCGGTCTGCGGAAAAAGGTACAGCAAGCTTCTAGAATTCAAATGCAGTCATGACAATTCAAGCGTATGTATCCACCACTATGGACTTTGCGATGTCTGTGGAAGTGTCTTTTCAAATTCTAACCTTGCATCTACCCAAGAATTCAGGCGAAAACTTTGTCCCAAACACGTTGTGAAATGTGAAAACTGCCAATCAATCATCGGAGTCGATGAAAGCAAGGTTTGTAAAGCTACAGGGAAAAAATTATGTGCCAACTGCCTCCAGAAATCAAAGGAGTAACAAAATGCGTTTCTTAAAATTTAACGGCATCTTACAAGAAATTGTAGAGCAGTATTCAAATATCGACATGGCAGGGCTTCTGCAAATAGAACTTAAGCTTCCCGATTATAAAGCAGAAGAGTTGGCTTCGAGAATAGAAAAAGAATACTTCCAAAAAACGGAGCAAACAGAGCAAAAACCATTAAAAACAATCTTGGAAAAACCAAGTAAATCAGAATGCATCCCCAAAGATAGAGTTTATTCTGTTGAGAGTCTTTCGGAAAAAGAATTTGAACATTTCATAATATGGCTGTTGGAAGAACTAGGATACGCAGTCCACTCAGAAAAGTACGCACTGGCTTTTGGTGTTGACTTGATTGCTACGAAAAACGGCGAGAAAATTGTGATTCAAGCCAGAAGGTATCCTAAAACCTACAAAATTTCGAACGTAATAATTTTTATGTCGATGCTAGCAAAACAAACTTACATGTGTCAGAATTCAATTGTCTTATCCTCCGCATATTTCACCCAACAAGCGATTGCAGATGCCCAGAAACTACATGTTGAACTTTGGGATGCAGAAACTTTGTCCAGAAAAATTAACGATGTTAGAAAAAAAGCTGAATTAAAATTGAAATCTCATTTTCCTCAGTATAAAGGATCACTCCTACAAAGTCTTCTTCGGCTTGAAGAGACAGAGCATTTTATAATTGAGCCTAAAGCATTGGGAAAATACGATTTGCACTTGTCTGGGGTAAAATATCCTTTGTTAACATTTCAGGTTCAATCGGACTCTATTATACGATGTGTCTGTCGAATCAAGAACAATAAGCCAGTCGGAGAGAATGAGGGTAGCGCCGTAATCAGCATTGACCGCAACAACATCAGAGTAGGCCCTGACGATATGCAGGCTTATGCTTTGGTTATGCAATATCTTGAAGAATTTTTCGAATAAGGTCAATATTTTTGATGATACTTTTTGTTGAACTTGAGTTAACTCTACTAGGTCATAAGATTGCAAAATGACCAAAATGCTCAATTAAAATTAGCCTACATCACTTGATTACATAATTATAACAAACATCTGTTCTATCATTTATCCTAAAATTAAAGCTTTATTTAATTGTGAACATTTACTTGATACGAATTTAAATGGCAAACATGGTCGAAATCGATGAAATTGACGATAAAATCTTACATATCCTCATACAAGATGCTCGCACAAGTTTGAAGAAAATAGCTAAACAATGCGGTTTATCATCAGTCTCAGTGTTAAACAGAATTAATCGATTAAAGGAGCTTGGTGTAATTACAGGTGCAACGTTTTTTCCCTCAATTAGTAAGTTGGGATTCACAGTCGTGGCAACAATTGGTATTGAGACAGATGCGGACGCTAATGAAATTCTGAAAATGCTTGATTGTTATACAACGCTAATAGAACCAGCTACTAGTGTAGGGGAGTATGATTTATGCGCTTTAGTGTATGCTGAAAGTCTTTCTGGCTTGAATGAAAAGTTAGAGGCCATTAAAAGACGGTACGACATAAGGAAACTAACTGTTAACGTATGGTCAAATACTCCGCAAATTAATTTTGAAAATGTTGAATTGAATGCATCTGAAGAGCGGTAATTATGGACAATTTGGATTACCTTGTACTTAGCGAATTGCTCAAAGACGGGACCCTTTCATTCGTTACAATATCGAAAAAACTAGGGGTATCACCTTATACGGTTCGAAGAAGATACGAAAAGCTAAAGAAGACAGGGATAATTCATAGGTGCATCGTGTCCATAGACCTAGCAAAGTTGGGTTACCAGGGCAAAGCCTTTCTTTTTATAACTGTTGGCCCTGATGCTAAGAGATCTGATACAATTTCATACCTTAAGACAGTCAAAAACATAATTGTCCTTACTGAATTAATCGGGCCTTACGAAATATTAGCAATCGCACCTATTATTGATCTAAAGAGCATCCAGAAGATAGTCAAAGAGGCTAGAAAGGCTCCGAATATACAAAAAATAAAAATCGCTTGCATTAATGATACAAGCTTTCCAATCGGTCCAACCTTTGGTAAATTACTGAGCGAAAAAAGCCAGAGCTTAACTAACTAAAAAATAAGAGATAACCCATAATTAAGGATCATTCTTTTCCCCTTTCGCACTCCGCCAAAGTCATAAAGTGTTTTGGGGGTTATAATTCTAATTGCTTTGCTCACAGTTTTTAATTAGATCATCAATTATGCTTCCGTTGGATAGAACGGTCTATTGATTATTGGCTTATATTGCGCCAGTTTAAGCATAACACGTTTTATGCGATAATCAATGCAGCAATTCCTGGAAGTGCCTTAAATAGTATTACATTGCGTCTTTATGTAATTCCACATAGTAACCATTCATCAAAGAAACTTTTAAGAGGCTGAAAATACAAAAAGGCTTGCAGTTGCATACAGAAACGTTTCTTTGTTCAAAGGGCATCTGGATAATTTACTCAATTTAGTTAGAATGCAAGGGTTTGCTGAGGCTCTGGGGCAAGGAAAGAAAGAACGCAAATGCAAATGCGTCGGTGAGTAAGTCACCCGTTAGTTCTTACCAGAGCATTCTCAGCCACATTTCTCTTACATTTTAAACTAAAAAGGGGGGGTGTGTTTTGTTTTGTTTTCTTAAGATCGCTTTCTTAGCAACAAAAGTGCTAATACTGCGCCGATAACGATGATTGCGACGAATAAGCCTGAGATGGCTGGAATGAAGTATTGGTCAGCTACAGATCGAACTGGAATGGGGGTTGGATTATTGGTTATTGAGGCTGCGTCAACTGCGAATGCGGTTGTTGATTCTGAAGGCCAGTAGGATTCGCTGCCGGCGAATTTGGCGTAGACTGTGTATTTGCCGTCTATGTCTGGCTTCCATTGTAAGCTGTAGAATCCTGTGGCGTCAGTTAAGGTGGTTCCGATTTCTCTATAGTTGTCGTTTGAATCAACGACACCTATGGTAACTTGCACACCAGTTGCGTTATCTGGTTTTGGCTGCTGCATGTAGACGTACGCCATCCAAGCAGTTTGACTATTGTCAGAAACAGCCGGCACTCCACTTGGGAAGCGCGCTGCTCTATCGTCGTCTGTTGTTCCTGTAGACTTGTCCATAACAGTGCCTGTTATTAGCACGCTGCTACCGTATTGCACAACGTTTTGTTGAACGTTTGCTGTTGTTAATGTTGGTCCTTTGCCGTATGTGTAGATTTGGCAGTCGTAGCTGTTCCATGCAACAAGGTAGCCGTCTGCGATTGCGCTTGGTTCACGTCCATAGAAACCAAGTCCACTCCAGACGAGCGATCCGTCTGTGCAGTTTATCGCTAGTTTATGTGCATCAGAGAACATTGGGGGGTCATACATGCGGGCTTCAGATAGGAATAGTTTGCCGTCTGCTATGCTGTGCGATCCAAAGTGCCAGAAAGGATAGATGCCATAGGGAGTATTGTATCCTGCAGGTCGGGGTGTGTACGTCCAGCTTAGGGTTCCTGTTTTTAGATCGATTGCGTTTACGTATCCTCCGAAGTCCCAAATGTAAGCTTTACCGTATGCGATTGCTCCGCCTCGCGAAAGAGTGCTCAAAGCACTTCCTTGAAGTTGGATTGGTCCACCAACTGCTACGCCAGTTTTCAGGTTATAGACGTATGCTATGTTTGTGTCTTTGTCTTGTTCAACATAGTAGCCTTCGCCTGCTGCGAGGACGCTGATTTCATGGTATCTTGGCAATGTTCTGTTTACTGGACCCCATAGAAGTGCGCCTGTTTTTGCGTTAAATCCACATTCGATTTCGGAATCTTCACCAAATTCTGAGGCAAATGTATCCATAGTTTCCCCGTATGCTCGCATTAGGATAACCTCGTTTGTCCTTCCGGCAATGTTAAGGGCGGGGTTTTTCAGAGCATTTGCTGGATTGTATATGTCGGTTGTAACTCCGTTCACAGTGATGTTTGTTGGAATCGGAACTGACCATTGATACCCTCGCGTGTAGTTGATGTTGCCTGATGGACGTATAGTGCTTGATGAAAGACTCGACATTAAACATCTGGTCGAGTTCCACATGGTTAGGCTTTGAGCGCCTGTTGTCCCGTTAGTGCTGTATATGTAGACCGCTCCCTGTGTACTGTCGTCGTCGATTTCAACTAATCCTGAAGCCGTTGTGCTGGGTACGCTGGTTATGTTGGCGATGAAGTATCCTGTCATTGGGTCGTACAGGGACCAAACGTTGTATGCGTTAAAGCCGCTGCCAACGCTTGGACCAATTGCCACTAGGAATGCTTGCGTCCCGTATTCTTGAATGGTGTGGAACTGCATGTTCCAGCCAAAAACTAGTGTATCGTTGGTATCTTTGGTCCATAGTGTTTCGCCTGTGCGAAGATCCACTGCGGCCCAACCGGGGGTTCCTCCTGAGCTAGTTACGGTGGTCGGTACGTTGGGGTATAGTTTGTAGAAAATGATACCGTTGAGTATTATGGGCTCGAATTGTCTGTATAGAATTGAGGTGCTGTATATTGACTTTCTTGGTCGCCGCTAATTGGATTTCCTACTTGTCCGCCAAAAGCTGTTGGTTTAACCCACATAATGTGGGCTGAGTTTGGCGCTTGGGAGTAAGGATTAAAGTTGTTGCCAGATGCGTCGTATCCTCCGGTATCAGTGAAAGAGGGTTTTCCTAAGCCCCACCAGTTGCCACCTAATTGTGCCCATAGATAGTTTGTAGCGTAGATGGGACGTGACCAGTATTCGGTTGGAAGTGGCGTTAGTGGAACGTTGGAGATTTGATCTGTCTGCACAGTGAAGGTTATGGTATCGCTTTGTGTGGGAAGTATATTATAGCTGAGGGTTCCAGCATTGTTGGAAATCGTTTGTCCTTTGTAGAATGCTTGCACAGAGTAGTCTCCTATGGTTGCAGGGACGAATTGGATCCCCCCTACTCCGCCAGTTGTGTCACTTGCGTAGGGTCCAAGAGTGGTGTTGGTTCCATCGGGGTTTACAATGTTAAGTGATAGCCCTATATATTGGCTTGCGCCGCCAGCTACGCCGACGACGGGTATGGGTTTAGTGAAGAAGAGACTGATGTATACTGTTTGACCCACGCCTACAGGGTTTGGTTCAGCATATACTTTTAAGTAGACTGGCATGTCATCTGCTGCGGCTGCGGGCGCTATTTGGGATATCTGCATTGTCATGGGTACTATTATAATAGTGAAAAGAAGCAGCACTATCAAAGATTTTATTTTTTGCATTTTTCTTTTTCTTCCGTTATTTTTTTAGGACAGAAAACAAAATACACATGTTTCTTTTTGTTTCCATGCCCAATCCGTCTCTTATAGTACCAGCTTATAATGGTGAGTGGCAAGTGGGCATTGGTGACATAAAATAGTAATTATTTAGAGTAAATTGGTTAAGAAAAATTAGTAAAAATGAGGCAAAACTAATATTTTTGTTAGCTTAACAGTTTTCTACGGAGCGTTACTACTTTTAAATGGATCCCATGCCAGTAAAATTTAGGCTTTACAGAATAAAAAAAGGAAGGAAATAATTCCTATTTTTTGGCTTTATGGTCGCTTTCTTAGAGCTATTATTATGACTGCGCCGACAACTATGATTGCAATGATAATGCCGATGATACCTGGTACAAAATATAAATCAACCATGGATGCGGGTTGTGGTGTGGATGTAGGGGTAGCTCCTGCTGGTGTATCAAAATTGACATGAGTTTGTGCTGACGATGCAAAGTATGAGTTAGATCCTCCGAATGTTGCTGTAATGGCATAAGTTCCAGGTATGTCGGGTTTGAAATTGTATGTGTATTGACCGTTTACGTCGGATGTTGTGGTTCCGATTTCGTAGTAGTTGTTGTTGGGGTCGACGTAGGATAGAGTAACTGGAACGCCTGTTGCGTTTGTTGGCTTTGGCGATTGCATATAGAGGTATTCCATCCATCTGCTCATGTATTGGTCGTCAATAGCTGGCGTGCCTGCTACGGGTATTCCTAAGCAGGTTTGTCCTGGTGACTGGTCGTTGACGGTACCGCTAATCTGTATCTGAGCGTTATTATTTATCACGGGTGAAGTTGTAACGGTGGTTTGGGTCAGTCCTTTACCATAGCAGTATATTTGGTTGTCGTATGCATTGAACGAGAGCATATAGCCGTATGTAACTGGTAGGCACGAGCCACTAGGCAAAGTTCAGTATATCCCAAATTGGCTCGCCTGTTGTTGCGTTTAGTGCATATATCTTCGCGCCACTAAATAGCGGCGGTCCATAATCGTGGCCTGTTTCTACATAGAGTATTCCATCTGCAACAGTTGCTTCGTAGTTACCGATGATCCAAAGTGGGTTGACCCCATAAGGTGTGTTTGCTCCAGCGTCTCCAGTACTCCAGTTCCAGACCTTACGACCATCTGCCATATCAAAGCAGTAGACTTCCCCGCCGAATGTCCATGTATATAGTTTTCCGTATGCACAGACTGCACTTGTTTGGTCATAGTAAGCTAATGGATTAACTAGAGGCGTAGTTGGACCCCAGACTTTTTCTCCAGTTTTTGTGCTGTAGCCTGTGAAAGTCATTGCTTCCTTTGTGTATTCGGCGTAGATACTGTTTGATGCTCCTGTCATCATCATTGTGGCGGCGAATGGTGTTTCAGTTTGGTTCTTTATCCAGAGCTGTGTTCCATCTTTCATGTCGTATGCTGCTTCCATCAGCCAGCCAGGGTTCCATCCGTATGTAGGTACCATACCTGTACCTCCTTGTATGATGAAAATGTATTTGTCTGGGTCCCAGGTTGAGTGACCAGCGTCGTCAAGGATCCAGCTGGGCATTGGATCGCCAGTTGAAGTTTGGTTTGGCAATAGTATTGACCACATTATTCCTGTGTTGTATTGATAGTTTCCGTTTTGTTGGAAGTTAAAGAATTGGCTGTCGGTTGGGTTTACGCAGTGGCTAGAGTTCCATAGAGTCAGAGATTGTCGTGTTACACCGTCAACTCTAGAGGAATTCAGGTATAATTGCAGTAGACTACCGTCTTCCCCTTGGAAGTTTTGCCTTCCAAACGATCCTCCGCCTCCGCCTCCTTGTATGCTGAAGTCATAGTTACCAGTCGCCCCATCAAAGACATCAAGGTAAGTTACTCCAGCAGTGGTTCTGGTTGCCCAAAGGTATGACTGGCCGCCATATGTGTTCATTGTTTTGTATACGTATATTTGTCCGCATAGCAAAACGTCTTGCGAGCCGTTCGAGAAGTAATTATTGTAGTTCTTGGTCCAAAGGGTTTCGCCCGTTCTCAGATCTAAAGCGACAAAACCCTGAGTTAGCGAGTTGAAGTTTGGCATTGCTTGGTAGTAGAGTATCCCGTTCATAATGATTGGACAGAATTTAGGTTGGTATTGGAAGCCTGAGTAATAGTTGCTTTCTGCGGTGCCACCGAATTCTCCGCCCAGTTGACCTCCTGGAGATCCAGGGACAAGCGGTTGTGCCCATACTACGTGTCCGGTTAATGGTGCCTGGGTGTAGGGGTTGAAGTTGCCCGCAAAGTTATAGTTTCCTGTGTTTCCAAATTCGACGGCTGAAATTCCGAGCCAGTTGCCTGCAATTGTTGACCAGTAGTGGTTAAAAGCTTCAACTGGGTTCTGCCAATAATCTGTTGGAAGAGGATTCTCAGGAATCGTGGAGTATGGTTCGTTGCTTACAGTAAAGTGAACTGCGTTGCTGGTTGAGGAGCCGTAGACATCGCCTACTGCTGAATTGATAAATGGGAAGCCGTCATTTCCAAGAGAGCCTGTGAGGGTTTCGCCTGGGAAGATAAAGATTGCAGAATAGTCGCCAAGTTTAGTGGGAACATAGTTGGTTGTGTAGCCACCTGCGTCGTCCGACTTGAAAGGTCCTAGAAGTTTGAACGGTTCCGTCGGGGTCTGTTATTTTAAGTGTCATGTTTACCCATCTGTCGCCTAATATGCCGTTGGCTGTTGGTGGAGGTTTGTCAATCCACATTACCATCAGTACGTTTTGACCTACTCCAACTTGGTCAGGTACAACCTGAAGATATGCCCAAGTTGGAATTGTGGTTCCGGGGAAATTAGCTGCATTTGCTTTTGGGACAGCAATTGCGCCTGCAATTGACAGTGTCAACAACAGAGTTATTACAATAGCTGCAGTTTTGTTTTCTAATTTAAACATTTTTTTCTTCTCCAATATTTTGGGGTTGACAAAAAGCTACCTATGTTGGTTGCCCCTTGGCAACCCAATTGGGTCTTCAACCCGTATAACTATAAATAGCTTGTTAAAAAAAAGAAAATAAACTATTTTTATTAAATAATTTAGAAGTTTTGTTTAATAAAATGACGAATTAACAGTTTAGAATTCAGCCTATTTTCTTTCACTTAGCCATATTAAGAATACAACAAAGTCGGAAACGAACAAGTAGAGGTCTATAACGAAACGCGAAGGAGTTTACAAAAGGGTCTGTGAATGGGAGAAGTTGACGTTGGATCGGTACGCAGTTGTGGTTGTGACAATGCAGCCACAGAATCTTAAAGGTTCGTCTTAACAAAAATAAGAGCGGTGTTTTAATTGGAAAAAAGCACGAATAAATATCAAGTTTTAATCAAAACGATCTCTGGAAAGGGCGGCGAGTTCTGGGAAGCATTTAAAAAGATGCCTACCGAACCAATGAAAGGAATAAAGATCGAGTCCTCATGGAGCTTGTACGGATACTGGGATTTCGTGATTTTCTTCAAAGCCGATAGCAATGAAAACAGTCTTCACTTCGTCGGAGAGATCTTACGAGCCATGCCGGGCATCGCCGATACTAGTACGTCACCGATGACCGTTCTCAAAGAGCATAAAATGTAATAGGCAACTGTCTTAACAGTTGTTTCTTTCTTTTTTTGAATATATCACACCCTGAAGCTCAAGTCTCTATTAAGGCAGTATGAGAAGAAAAGGCGCTTCTGACTCCACATTATTGACATTTTCAGGGATGAAAAGATACTAAGAAACCAGAAAAGCAGTTGGTTAATAATCGTAGATCTGCTTCTTTTCTTGTGAAGTATCCCTTACCTAAAACACAAAAAAATATAACTCTATTGGAAAAAAGTTCCTTATTACCCTAAAAGTCTTCTTTGACCAAACGATACAAAAACCATTCCAAGCCTTTAGCTTTGTTTTTTTCATAGAATTCTTGCGCTGATTTATTCCATTTCAAAACGGCAAACTCAATCCTGCCGCATCCTTCGTGTTTAGCGATTACTTTTAGGACGGTGAACATTTTTTTGCCTACACCTTGTCTTCGATATTCTTCAAGTACAAAAATATCCTCAAGAAAAAGCGTCGGCAAAGCAAGAAAACTCGAATAAGTAAAAAAATAAATGCAGTAAGAGACAGATTTATCGCCTACTTTTCCAATAACCGCTTGATACTTGGGGTGTTCACCCAAGCAATCCCTTCGCAATCTTTGTTTAGCTTCATCATCCGGAGGAGCCAAATTCTCATAATCCGCAAGTTTATCAATTAAACCCAAAAAATCATCAAAGGATTCAGCATTTACTATTTTAGTAATTACAGAATTCGATTCTTTATTCATGCCTATTATGGGTTGCTTTAAGATTAAAATTTTTTCCTCAAACAGCTTACAGTAGTTCCAGAGGGATTATTTGACCTCATTCAGTTGTGAGGAGGTTTCACCCCGCACCCCTCATTTTTTAGGTAAGTATTTAATGTCAGAAAACAAGATGAATTCAGACTAGATGCGTGGCATGGACAAAAAAAGGCAAATAATCAATAAATTTTTGATAGAAGGAAGAATTCATGAGCAAATCTCAAGAACTTGGAAGTATGGAAACTGTTTCAGTTTTGTTTCAGACAACTTCCATAAGACGCTGTAGCCATAGTGTAATATGGTGATAAAACAAAATGCAAAGAACTAAAATCATAATCGCCTTGGTCGCTGTTGCGGCACTAACCCTGGCCATCGTTGGATTGGCTTCAGCCCAAATAGTCACCCAACCTTCCTCAACCACAAGCCCAGGTGTACCCTTTAACAATGGGTTCTGGGGTTGGATCGGCAACTGCTTTGGGATTGGGGCAAACCAAGCCTACGGCAGCCAAAACGTAGTGCCACAGGCGTCAACTGACGGTTCGTCTCCCGCACCTACACCTTATCAAGGCGGCTATGGCTACGAATACGGCTTTGGACCATGCTGGGCAAGATAACTCAAACTTGTGCCTCTTGCTCTTTGAACTCCCCTTTTTTAAAGTAAATTTGTTTTTTAATTTAATTTGCTCTCCAAAAAAGGCAGACTTGGGAAAAACAATCATCTACAATACAACAAAGATCTGCTCTTTCTAACTTACCGCTTCAAGGACAAGGGGCAATCTCTATTGTGATCTTTACTTTTGAATTTGGACTTATGATTTTTCTAAGTTGCTTGGGGATTGAAAAACGGTAGTCCTTGCCTACCGTACCCTCCAAGATCAAGGTTTTTCCATCTGCATATAGTATTGATATTTCTCTTCTTGGCATTGTTTCAACCTATGGGCTTGTGCTGTTGATTGGTTGTTGCGTTGGCAGTAACAGATAGGGAGCTGTACTATTACCGGAAGACCAGTAGATGGGTAGCTTTCCATCCCAGCCGATTGCATAAAGGTACGATATGTACTCCGGGGTAAGTTGCACCTGGATTATTTGCACTGCTTGAGCTGTTGCGTTAGCCGCAATTATTGTAGCATTTGCGTTAGCATTTGCCGTGGTTACTATTGCGGTGGCATTAGCGGTCGCTTGGATGACTTGTTGCTGAGCTTCATAGCCTATTTGCTCAAGCTTATTCTTTGCAGCAAGCGCGTTTTGTTCGGCAGTTACTTTTGCTTCAATGGCAACTTTGAATGATTCTGAAAATTGGAAGTCGGTGATAGAAACTGAGACTATAGTTATGTGATATTGAGTTAATTTGTCTTGCAACAGAGTTAAAAAGGCGGTTTTAGCTGCTTCTCGTTGTGTGATTAATTCGCTTGCTTGAAACTTTGCTGTTGAAGCTTTTAAGGCATCTTGCATCGCGGGAAGAATAACTCTGCTTTCGTATTGGTCTCGGAGGTTGGTGTAGATTTCTTTAGCATAAGCCGCATCTAACTGATAATTTACTGTCACTGATGTTGATACTTCCTGAAGGTCAGAAGACGCGGCTGACTCTTGCGCTGTGGCTTTTTGTATTTGAGTGTTCACTAAAGCAATATTTTCAGCGATTGGAGTAATCAAATTTAGTCCTGAACTGACAGTACGCACTGGATTACCCCATGCGAGCACGACACCCTGGTATCCTGTTGGTACTGTTTGGTATGCGTTCGTTAATACCGCTATAGACACAATTGCAACCATAACGATTATGGCGACAGCAACTATTTTTTTAAACAACGATTCCATTTACATCCTCTTTTTTTCTTGTTTGTCTCGATTTTTAGTCTTGAAGAGGTCATCCCAGAAAACAGCTAAGATGACACCGAAAGCTATTATGATAATAGCTAATGCTTCAAAGATGTAACTCTTGACTGATGTTCCAAAGAACACCAAGATTGCACCGATGATCAAGCATACGATTACTTCTTTTGTTATTTTCATTATTTAATACCTTAACGGAATATAAATGGTATATACTTGGCATATTTAAGGGTTCACAACAGTTGAACATATTTAAGGGTTCACAACAGTTGAAAACATTATCGACAGGGTCAAGGTTAATTTTGGCCCAAAATTTTGGATTTTCTCTCTGATGGTTCTACAAGCCAGCAACCCTTTGGCATTTTGTCTAAAACAATCCACAAATTTGATTTATGGGATTTATTCAATTTAAATTATCTGAACAATTTTGTCAGTGTGAGTACTTGTTACAACCTTTTTTAAGCAAAGCGAGGACCAATATGTTAATTACAGAATAAAGGAGAAAACAAAAAATGCTAAATCTAAAAAACAAAAGCTTAGCTATTTTGATTGCAGCAATTTTAACAGTTTCAATGACAGCTTCAATAGCTTTAATACCCTATACTGATGCGCATACCCCTGGATGGAATATTCCTACCTATGCATACATCGTTGCAGCACCTGACCCCGTAGGAGTCGGTCAAGAAGTACACGTTTACATGTGGCTTGACCCCGTTTACGGAGTAGCAGGCGGATCTACTGCCGCCATTGGCACGAATGCTTCCACAACTAGTGCAGCATTGACAGCAAACTTTTACAGATTCAAAAACTACCAGCTCACAATCACAGCCCCTGACGGAACAACCACATCACAAACCTTTGCCACCATAACAGACACCACATCCTCACAATTTACCAGATTCGCTCCAGACCAAGTCGGCACATACACTTTCAACTTCACATACCCAGGACAAGTCTACGGCGAGAACGGCAACGGCTACGAAAACTCAATACTGATAGGCGACTCTTACTTAGGTAGCACGGCATCTACAACTCTTACTGTTCAGCAAGATCCAATACCTGGGCCCTTAGGCAGCTCTCCGCTTCCAACACAGTACTGGACACACCCAATTTACGGCGAAGGCACAGACTGGTGGACAGTCTCCTCTGACTGGCTAGGTTCAGGATCACCCGTTCTAAGCGGCTATACCAGCAACAGGCTCTACGTGCCCGACGGCATAGGACCTTTGACCTCTCACGTGATGTGGACACGTCCACTTCAGTTTGGAGGAGTTGTTGGAGGAAACGCATTTGTCGAGGGCGGCACTAACCCCAACGGTGCAGTTCAAGGAGTCTCATACTTCGAAGGCAGCTCATACGAACCAAGATTCAGCAATCCAATAATAATCAGCGGCATTCTCTTCTACACCGAAGTAATTTCCTTCACAGGTCCCAGCAGTGGACCAACCACGGCTGTTGATCTTCGTACAGGGCAAGTTCTTTGGTCTCGCACCGATGTGGCACCGCTTTCATTTGGCTATATCTACAATCTTTGGAATGGTGATCAACATGGAACTTTCCCGCCAATACTGTTCACATCCAACTTTGGCAGAGCTTATGATGCATACACAGGCGAGCAGTTGTTTAACGTAACTGGTGTTCCTTCAGGCACCTCGGTGTCTGGTCCAACTGGTGAGCAAATACGTTATGTTATAAGAAACGCTGGCACAAACAATAATCCGCAATGGTATTTGTCTGAGTGGAACTCTAGCAAACTCTGGCAGTACGATGTCAACCCCTACACTGGCCGTGGAAGCTTTAACCCATCTGTTATTAACGCAAGCAACCTGAGTAATAATTTCAACTATTCCATCTAATCCAAATACTCCGGCTCAGCTACAGGCCAACTTCACCCACGTGGATCAACCGTCTCAGTTTCTTATGGTATCCACAATCGACAGTCAATGCAGACATTCCGATTAACATTACAACTATTGGAGGGCAACGCGGCGGAGTTGGTGTTGCCGGTCAAGGCATAACAACATACGACTGGAACTATTCACTACCCTGGCTAAACACAATGCCCCTAGCACCAACCTACAGCACAACAACAGGAGAAGTAACATTGCCACCTAAGGGATCAAATCCTGTATCGGTGATCGCAGCTAGCTGATGGCGATGTGATGCTCTGCAGAAACGGCTCACTACCCGTTGGATATAAGGGAAATAGCAATGGCGGCTTGCAGCTTCCTTACACGATGTTCACTGTTAACCTCAACGCCTCACGCGGAGCTGTCGGCTCGATACTTTGGATGAAAACATACGACCCCGTACAAGGCAACATCACCTACGCAAATAGCGTCGGAGTCGATTTCCAGAACCGTGTCTTCTACTTTAACTATGAGGAAACACTCAATTGGGTAGCCTACAGTTTGGACAATGGCAACCTCCTATACACAACTCCGCGTCAAGCAGACTTTGACTACTACGGTGTGGGCAACACTATGCTAAGTGTTCCAGCTTACGGCAACCTCTACACCAGCGGATTCTCAGGCACATGCTACGCATACAATATCGTAACAGGCCAACTGCAGTGGACATGGGGCAACGGCGGCGAAGGCAACAGCACAAACGCTGGCCTATCTCTCTCATATGGGCATTATCCAACGTTTATTCAATCGATTGCTGGCGGTGTAATCTACTTGGCAACAAATGAACACACCATACCAAATCCACTCTACAAGGGCACTACATATACTGCTCTTAACGCATCTACTGGCGAGTTGATTTGGCAGCTTTCTGGCTATCCCAGTGAGTGGTCTACTCCTGGTAGTGCTTGGGCTGTTGCAGACGGCTATTTGACATGCATGAACGGCTTGGATAACAACATCTACAGCATCGGCAAAGGACCCAGTGCAATGACAGTTTCAGCTCCAGACCTATCGGCAGCCTCAGGACAGGCAGTGGTGATACATGGCGCAGTGACGGATATTTCGGCAGGTACAAAGCAGAGCCAGCAGGCAGCAGACTTTCCAGCGGGTGTTCCAGTTGCAGCTGACTCTATCATGAAAGACTGGATGGGCTATGTCTATCAGCAGAAGGCGCTTCCTAGCAACTTTATTGGCGTTGATGTTACAATAAATGTTGTTGATGCAAACGGAAACTTTAGAAGTATTGGAACAGCAACAACCGACTACACTGGCGCATATAATCTAGTGTGGCAACCAGACATTTCAGGCACATACAATGTTATTGCTACTTTTGCAGGCACCAACGCTTACTGGCCATCATCTGCAACTGCGGCGTTTAATGTAATGGAGGAGCATCCGACTTTATCGCCCTCGCCTACTCTGGCGCCGTCTATGTCTGATCAATACTTCCTACCGGCAATTGCAGGGCTATTTGTCTTTGTAGCTGTAATTGGCGTTGTCATAATCTTAGTGCTCAGGAAACGACCATAAACAAATATCAAGCAAAACAATCTCTCCCCTTTTTTAGTCTTAAAAAAACAGTGGAAAACAAGACAAGGGCTGAGAAGGCTCCGGCAACAATTAACGAAATAGCCATAGTAAAAGAGCTTTTGCATTTGCTCTTTCTCCTAAAGTCCAGAGCCTCAGCAAACCCTTGCAATTAATTTTTTTAACCCCCAGTCCTAAATTGACCCCGGCTTAATTTGAACCCCGTTCAAAGCAGATATATCACCCGCACCACCCCATTTTCTTTAAAAATCGACTAAAAAGCAACGAGGAGATGAAGAAACATTGAAGAAAAAGTAGCTAAATATCCAGTTCGCAGCAGCCAGAAGTCATACAAAGACGACATAAGATATACTCGTTCAAAGGAAATTCAACGGTACCTATGCCGAAAGTGTTGGTATCGATTTTCAGAAAAACGATGATTCAACCTTTTTCTTTTTTTCATATTGGTGAGGTTTCTTAGTTGAATCAGAAACAGATTGAGGCTGCCGCAGTTATGATAAGGATTTTCCTGGGTGGTTTGCTTATATAACAAATTCTTTATCGGGCGTCGCTTGCCGTTTTAACGCGGACGTTGCCTTCTCTGGAGACCCTGTAACCCGCTGGCATGCTATCTTAAGATGCCTTCATCTATACCTATACATCATCATGGGCGCTTATAAAATGTATCTGGATAATAATACCGGATATAACGCGAAGCAGTTGATAATCGTCTTGGAACCGCTCAAGTCTGACTCGCAGGATTGATTGTTAGGCTTTGAAGCCTTTTTGCGCCAATTAGCTCCGCGATAGTCTTTTCTGAGAACTCCCAGAAGGCAGCGCTAAACAGGTTAGCATTGCTTTCAGTCCATCCGTTGCCCCAAACAGCAAGGTCAAGGGGGCCCCAAGTTTTGGGGCTTTCATAATCGCTTCCTGAAGAGAAAAAACCGCCGAGCCGTTTGTCCTTTGCGCCTTTGTATGCCCATAGATTTCCATCGCGATCAGTGACTGAGAAGCCTTGTTCTTTTAGCCATTGCTGGATTCTGCCTTGCAGCTGAGCAATTTTTTGGTCCAGATTCATAACGGGATGTAGCCAAGCCATTATATGATTTCGTCACTTGGCTTAAACAATCTTCTGGGAAAGGGGTGTTTATCATTTCTATGATTTCGACGTTCTCTTGCTTTAAATTATACCATTTAGTTCTGATTTCCAAAAGTTCGCCTGAGCTATTTAGATGATTTGGGAGGATGGTTTCATAGCTTCCCAATTCAAACGCGGCCCGAAGCAAGTCAGCCATGGCTTCTTGGATTCGGTACGAAAAGACTACTGAATTGAATTCTTTGGCGTTGTCGCCTTCAAATTCCAAATTGTGCTTATGTGCCAAGGTTAGGTTTCCCAGTGCCCTATGGATTGGTGCTGAAAGCTTTGAGAGGTCTTTGACCGAGTATGGAGCTATCATATCATGGTAGGCTTGGGTTTCGGTTGGTGCCAAATCGCGTATAGCTTCAAAAACGTCGAGTCGTTCGCTTTCATCCTCGTTATCGCTTACAAGCGTTCTCAAATGCTCTGCTGTTCGGCCATCTCCATATTGTACAAGATCAGGGATTATGTACTCTTTTTCCACGGCGTCATCATGCAACAAATCAATAAGTGCGATGAAAGTTTTTTCGTCCTTAATACCTTTAAGGATTACGATTGCACCCAAAATGCCTCCATCATCCTTCTGGGTTCTTTGTTCCTTAAGGAACTCAAGTGTCGGCTCCAGCGCTGGAAGACCTATCTTATGAAGCGCTTCATAGACCTTCTCCACTGTAGTCTTTCAACCGGTATACTTTAGAGTTGATGTAATCTTTGTTTGAGAAGGTTGCTGAATGGGTGCGTCTTCTCTACCAGAACCTGATGGTAAAGAAGTATAAAGTCAAAAAGAAGAAAAAATGGCG
Organism: Candidatus Bathyarchaeota archaeon; assembly: GCA_963775685.1. Classification (GTDB taxonomy): domain Archaea; phylum Thermoproteota; class Bathyarchaeia; order Bathyarchaeales; family Bathycorpusculaceae; genus Bathycorpusculum. The sequence goes on along the minus strand of CAVZJV010000014.1, from coordinate 2,298,420 downwards.
CTACGGATTGACCCCTGCGTGCCCAATTGTGGGCTCCTAACTATATATGTGTCAAGTGTTTTTTGAGGTCTGAGTCAAAGTTATCAATTAATAACTGTAAGCTTTCGGTTATTTCCTTTACACGTTCTCTAGGATGCTTTTTAATCAATACTGGGTCAAGCATGCAATAGATGTGGTAGTATCCGCCACCCTTCAGGGTTTTAGTTTGCTTAGTGACCAGATTTATGCTAACAAGTTTAGATAAGCAGCGGTGAACCGAGCTTCGGTCCTTTTGTACTTTAGCGGCAATTTGGTCTAGACTCGAGTTTTCGTCTTTTGCGACAGCTTGAAGGACTTCTATGTCGGCGGGTTTCAAGTTATACAGACATGTTAGTAGATCAGTGCATGATGCGCCTTTTTTTGTTAACAGATTGATGCTTGCCATGGATAAACAATGTATTTTCTCGCATATAAATGGTATTGTTTGGTATTGTCAATACCACAACACATATTTGTTCGTAACCATATTGCATTCCCTTAGAAAGTGAGAACATGGAGAAAAAATTTGAATGCCCAAGAGGCATACCCGAAGAGATGTGTGATCACGCTCCCACCTGCAACGTTTGGAAACTAAGAGAGGTCGCAAAAAAACAAGCGTAGAGCCTTGAGGGAACATCAATGTATGAGGACAGCGAATTAAAGCAAGTAAGACTAAGAAAAATTCAAGCGATGCTAAACCAAACAGACCAGGGAAAGCAGGAAAACAACAACCCGTTCATCATTACTGATGACAACTTCGATAACACAGTAAAGACAAATGCGCTACTAGTTGTTGATTTCTGGGCGCCTTGGTGTGGGCCTTGCCGAATGGTCGGACCAGTAATTGAGCAACTTGCCGCTGAATATGCAGGCAAAGTAGCTTTCGGAAAGATGAACGTAGACGAAAACCAAATCCTGCCCAGCAGCTTTGGAATCATGAGTATACCCACAATCGTCATCTTCCACCGCGGTCAAGCAGTAGAGCGAATAGTCGGCGCTTATCCAAAAGCCCACATAGAAGCAACATTCAAACGATACATTGTGCAATAGACAGAGGCTATGGCATTGACAGAACCAAAAAATGGTCGACCAATCTTCTTCCCCAAAAAATTAGTTATATACGGCAACCTCGCGCTTTTCTTATGGATTATTCTTGACGCAGTCGCTTTTCTACTATTTGATTTAACTGCCGGTATTGTATTTTTTGTAGTGACGCTGATCTTAATTTATGGTTTGCTAAACATTCTTGGTTGCCTGCGTCCATGCTACAATTGCATAAAATGCACTCATGGCACAGGACGCTTAGCAGCATTATACTTTGGCAAACGCATCTTCAAAGACTACAAATACAACTACAAACTACCCACAGCAATATTCTACACTCTATACATAGGGGCATTTCCAGCAACATTTGCCCTTTACTCTGCCATCATAGATTTCACAGTCATCAAGGCAGCGGTTTTTGTGGTTCTTTTAGCGTTTACGATTTATAGTGGCTTAACGTGGCGAACCAAAAAACGCTCGAACCCAAAGAGGCAAAGTTGAGGAGTTAGTAATGGACCCTCATATTGACCCTCATATTGACCCTCATATTGACCTTGTCAAGTTCTTAATGTCTGAAGAAAGAAAACAATGGCATAATCCACAAACCCTTCTAAACAAGATAGGGGTAACGAAAGGAATGGTTATAGTAGACTTGGGTTCGGGACCTGGCTTTTTTACTATACCAATGGCTCAGATGACAGAAGAAAAAGGCATAGTATACGCTGTTGATAGCAGCCAGACAATGCTAAATGGCTTAAAAGAAAACATTGCCAACTCAGAAGTGAACCCAAATATCATAAAAACAGTAAATAGCGATGTGTGCCATACTGGAATTCCGAAAGCATCCGTTGACCTTGCCTTATTCGCTAACGTTTTGCATGAGGTAGCGGATAAGAAAGTGTTCTTTAAAGAAGTTAGGCGCATAGCTAAACCAACAGCCACGATTGTTGATGTAGACTGGAAGAAGATCCAAACTGATCATGGACCGCCATTTAAAGAACGCCTCTTGGAAGATGAGGCCAATCGAGTTCTTGGCGAGAACGGTTTTTGTGTCATTAAACAAATCGATGCAGGACCATATCATTATGAGTTGGTTTGTAAGCTAACAGTTGACTATCAAGAGTCTTAGCCTAAAGTGTAAAGGCCGCCCTGATCTGACCGGCAATTGGGGATCGCTAGAACAACAACAGATGAAAATTTTGCTTGTTGTTCTTCTTCTTTAAATGAGCCGTTTTCAGTAGAAGAAGGTTGTTGTACGGGTGCTTCTTCTTCTACCACTTCTTCTACCATTTAGCTGAGAGACTTTTCAAAAGAAATTTAGCCTTAAGTTGAAAGAGGAAAAAATTGTTATTATGGAAAAATCGATTTTTCTCTCCTGAAAAGAAGAAGAACAACTCTTTTCTGTAGGAATTTAGTCGTTTTTCTTCTTCTACCAATTAGTGAAAAGCTGCGATGATACCTGTCAGTTCTTTGTTGCTTGGTCAACTTTTAGGTATTTTATCCAATCTACGATAGTCTTAGCACTCTCTAACTGTTCTCTCGCCAAAAAACCTAAAAATTCGTTACGTTTCTGCCTTAATTCGTAGTCGCTTTCAACGACACGTCAGATTTTCTCAAGCGCAATCCAACCCTTTTTTCCAACAGACTCCTTGACGTAGTCTAAGGGGCGATTCAAATAGAAAAATCCTAGAACTAAACCGTCAAATGCTTTCTTCTCAAAGATTCATCCTCTACAGGTTCTAGGTCACAAAAACATCAAAAACACGCTACACTAAATCCAGTTCGAAGAAGCACTATTCCAAGACCAAATAGATTTCACCTCAAAGATAGCAAAAACGGAAGCTGAAGCCTGCCTACTAATAGAAGCTGGATTTGACTTTGTCTGCGATTTTGAAAGACACAAACTGTTCAGGAAAAGGAAGTAACAACATGACTAACCAAACACAAAAAAGTCAAGCGGAAAAAATGTCCTTTTGGATCAATTAAGAATTATCGCCAAGACAAACCCACAGTAGTTTTTAACATAGTGGTGCCGGGGGTGGGACTTGAACCCACGAAGGCCTGCGCCAGAGGATCTTAAGTCCTCCTCCATATCTTAGGCAATCAAATTATCTGGCCGCCTATTTAGACCTGGCTCGGATACCCCGGCACCAGCACCGATACATCTACGCGGTATTGTTTAAGTTTTTTGTATTTGTTTTGTTTGTTGTCCTGGGATGCCAACAAAGGATTATTTGTTTTTGAAAAGTAAAGTTGTTATTTGTTGAGTTGAAGAACACTTCATGAGGTACATTGAATTAGTTGTTAATTGAATTCTTGAAAGTATTCCCTTAAAAAGGAAAGGATAAGGCAAATATTAAATGACTAATCACTGTTACGGGAGGTTTAGACTCAACCTTGCATCCCTGATTTCTTTGTCTATTCTAAGGAAATCGTGACTCAAACTATCTATTGCTAATTTAAATAAGGGGTAGATGGATTGCTTAGACCGTTAGGCTATGGGTTTTCTAAGGTTTTGAGCATGCTCCCAGATCGGAACCCTTCCAAATCAAAAGTAACATACTTAAAACCTAATCCAATCAGCGTCTCCACGACCTTATCAGAAACATCATCCTCGAAGAAAAGATTCCACTCTGCTTTCAAAATTTCAATACGTGCTAAACCTTTGTGATCCCTTACTCTAAGCTGCTTAACAGGCACTATTACCTTGATTTCATGCTCTGCTCTTTCAATGCGTTGCAGTTTTTCTGCAGTGATCGCTTCATTAAAGGGTATGCGCGACGCTAAGCACGCCAGTGCAGGTTTATCATGAACACTAAGAGCCAAATGTTTTGCAACTTGGCGGATTTCATCTTTTGTAAACCCATTTATCATCCATGGACTGTAAACGTCTGGGGCTTCTTGAACCGCTTTGAATCCTGGTCTGTGGTCCTTTAGATCGCTAAAGTTTGTGCCTTCGAAAACCGCTCGGAAACCGTGTTCATGAGCAAAATTTACCAGCGTTTGGAGAAGTTCTTTTTTGCAGAAGTAGCAGCGGTTCTCAGGGTTTTTGATAAAGTCAGGGTTGTTTAACTCGTTAGTTTGCAGAGTGAAGAGTTGAATGCCGATGTCTTTGGCGATTTGCTTTGCATCCTGTAACTCTTCGGAGGTGAAGGTTGGTGAAGTTGCGATGACAGCTATCGTTTTATTCGTCTAAAACTAGGTGGCTAACTGCAGCTAAAGTTGAGCTGTCAACGCCGCCTGAGAAAGCTATGACAACGCCGTCCTGTCCCTTTTCGGCGATGTAACTTTTTAGTGCTTCAAGTTTCCGACCCAGTGGTTCCAAAGGTGTCTGCTCCTAATTGCCTAATTTTTCATTCATTTGGGCAACTGCAAGCTCCAAGAGTTCACGTAGAGGCTTTTTGGTTTTTTCCGCCAGCCGTTTTAGGTCTTCATATTCGGGTTTTATATGGATAATTTCGCCTTGGAGGTTCTTGGCTATTTTGAGCCGGACGGTTTCTTTATTGCCCATCAACAACAAATCAACGGTGTGTAATTCGCGGTTAATGATGTGGCGTTCACAGTAGTAGACTCGAACTCCCAATGTACCTGTTTCATCGATGAGGATTTTGGAGAGGTGTTGGATATCTTTTTGGTCTGCTATAACCTTGATTATTTGTCCGGGCCGATTCTTTTTGGTATACATGGGAATTATGCTAACGTCTTTGGCGCCTTCTTCAAGGAGCTTGTCAAGGGTGTATCCCACGACTTCGCCAGTTACGTCGTCAACGTTTGTTTCTAAAATGGCGATTTCATCTTTCACCAACCCATTACTATACACGTTACCTGCAATAAGTCGCAAAACCGTCGGCATCCCAATGAATTCTTTGGTTCCTGCTCCGAAACCGACCAGCAAGGGCACAAGTGAGGGATAGAACTGAACAACCTCATCCACTAAGTTGACTAGAATCGAAACGCCAGTAGGCGTCGCCAGCTCCGCTTCGATTGGTCCGCCATGGAATGGGAAATTTTTTGATTGAAGAATAGCTAATGTTGCAGGAGCAGGGCTGGAGACGATGCCGTGCGAGAACTGGAAGTTCCCTCCGCCAACCGCAAGCGGCGTCGAGTAAATCTTTGCGTTAAACAAGCCTAAATCATCAAGGGCGACCGCAACACCGAGAATCTCAGCTGCCGTATCAACCATGGCTACCTCATGCAAATGTGCATCATCAAAAGAGGTATTGTGCAGCTGCGCTTCCGCACCGACAAGGGTGCGGATGACTTTGGAGGCGAACTGTTTGGCTTTCAATGAAAGCTCAAGAATACCGGATGCTTTCTCTACTATATCGACGAGTTCGCTCCCATGACTTTTATGGACGGATTGCGAGGTCACATCGATTTGGGTTGCTTTAAACCCGCCTCGCATGACCTCTTTAAGGTTAATATTGACGTTTTCGTAGCCAAAATCTGGGTTTTCCAAAGATTTTATAGCAGACGTTACCTTTTTAATGTCTGCTCCCAAATCAATTAACGCACCTAAAATCATGTCACCGGCGACGCCTGAAGTTTGACAATCAATCACCAAAACTCTTTTCGATTCAGACATAAATATCACAAAAACATGTTTCATTCAAGCAAGCATAATAGATATATTATCAAGCGTTTTTTAAATATTGTCTGTTTATGTCATCGCTAAGAGATGTTTTGGACAAAGTCGCCAAAAAAGAGGTTTCACCCGCGGAAGCGGAGAAACTTTTGCAGTTGCTCGCTATCGAGGAGGTGGGTTGTTTGGCCAAGTTGGATAGGAATCGTTGGTTGCGGAAGGGTGTGCCTGAGATTATTTTGGCTGAAGGCAAAACTGCTGGGGATGTGGCGGAGATCTCGCAGTGTATGGTTGCGAAGTGTGGGCGAGCGATTGTGAGTAGATGCAGCAGGGAGCATTTGGCGGCAGTTAAGAAAGCGTTCCAAAGCGATGTATCTATGGAAGTTAATGATAAAGCGCGTATGATGATCATAAAAAAACCCACTTTCCTAATTAATTCCAGCGGTGGACGAGTCGCCATTTTAACTGCTGGAACCTCCGACATCCCCGTTGCTGAGGAAGCCAAGCTTATAGCGCAGGAAATGGGCTGCGCAGTTACTGCTATCTATGATGTGGGCGTTGCAGGTATCCACCGATTACTTGAACCCATGAAGCAGGTTGCTTCTAACGATGCTGACGTGGTCGTGGTTGTTGCTGGGCGTGAAGGTGCGTTGGCTTCGGTGGTTTCGGGACTCGTTGATGTTCCTGTGATTGCGGTGCCAACTTCGAATAGTTATGGTTTTGGCGCGAAAGGTGTTAGTACATTGATGGCTATGCTTCAGTCTTGTTCGTTGGGGTTAGCGGTTGTGAACATTGATGGCGGTGTTGCTGCTGGTGCCGTGGCTGGTTTGGTTGCTAATCGAGCCGCGAAATTTCGTAGAACTGGTTAGTTTGGGTTGTTGGGTTTGACGGTAACATTTTTTGTTGGGTTAGTAACACTTATATAAGTAACACATTTTTTGAATAAAGTGTTACTGGAGGCGAAATGACATTGCACATACCAGACGGATACCTTTCACTCGACATAGTAATTGTAACATTCATAATAACCATAATCGTCTGGATAATCGCCTTCAAAAAAATCAAACTCACCGAACAACAAGTCCCCATAATGGGCCTACTAACCGCACTCTTCTTCGCAGCCATGATGCTAAACTTCCCCTTAGTCGGACCTACAACCGCCCATCTTTTGGGTGGAGCATCAATCGGACTCATACTTGGACCCTTTGCAGGAGTAATCTCCATGACCATAACCCTAGTTTTACAAGCACTACTTTTTGGAGACGGAGGAATCACCACCCTTGGCGCCAACGTATTAAACATAGGTATATTATCCGTATTTATCCCATGCATAGTATTCATAGCGATGAACAAACTGGTTAAACCCAAAACAAACGGCAGCATCTACACGATAATCTTCATTTCAGCCTTTTTTGGTGATTTACTTGCTGCTGTAGCTGCAGGAACCGAAGTCGGTTTATCTTCATTGTCTCCGTGGTTTGGCATAAACATCGCAGTACCAGTGATGGCGCTAAACCACTCGATTATCGGAGTTGCAGAAGGCATAGTCACCGTTGTCCTCATCGGGACACTGCTGAAACTGCGTCCTGACGTATTAGAGAAGAGCCCCATTTTAGGGAAACTTTTCATGTTCAAAAATAAAGCATCTTCGGAGGCACAATAAATGACAAAAAATCTGAACCAAAAAACCCTCATCATTGGCTTAACAGTTGCTTTACTTTTCGTTGTGATAGGTGTCTTTTGTTTCTCTTACGCTATGGAAACTCTTGATGTGAAAGCACAAGAACTCGGCGCACAAGAACAAACCATCTATCAGCCGCCTTTTCCAGATTACAGCTTCTTGGGCTTAGATAGTCAATTAGGTTCCTTAGTGATTGGGATAGCTGGCACGTTACTAATTTTTGCGGTAACCTTTGGGGTAGCTAAATTATTGAAAAAGAGGAAGAGTTAAAATGAAAGTTCCACAATCCTTAAGAGATTTAGTTGAAGGTGCAGAATCGTTAGTTTACGTTGAAGACTTAAGCAGCAAAAAAGGTCTGTTGCAATCTATAAATCCCGTGGTTAAGCTTGTCGCCATCGTTTTCATGATTGCGGCGTCGTTATGCATTTTCCAACTATCGTTTTTGCTTGCAATCTGTGTTGTGCCTTTTGCTTTGGCGGTAGCATCACGAATCCCGCTTAAGCATTTCTTTTCTCGGACCTCTCTTTTCCCAGTTTTCGCCGCTATAATCGCCATACCCACTCTTTTCTTAAGTGCTGGTAACCCAGTTTGGAGCGCAAATATTGGCATAACAACACTCGCCGTAACTGCCGAGGGCTTAACACATTTTTTGGTGTTCTCAGTTAGAGTCTGGTTCGGCGTTGCTTCCCTTACCCTGCTGATCCTCTCTACTGGTTTTGACCGCATGCTAAAACTTCTCTCCTCCATCAAAGTTCCAGCAATAATCGTCCAACTCTTCGCCTTAACTTACCGTTACTTCTTCGTATCCATACATGAAGCTCAAAGCGTCCTAATAGCCAAAGAAGCCCGAACATATTTCAACAGGAAAACCTTAAACCGCCAATCCCTAAAAGACCTCGGTCACATACTTGCCGCCTTGTTCATTCGCACCTACGAGCGCTCTGAGAGAGTGTATTTGGCGATGAAAGCTCGGGGATTTGAAGTGCAAAGCAGTGGCAAATCATCGATGCCTTCATTTGGACTCCTGGATGCGTTCTTTGCATCAGCGTTAATAGTTGCGTTCGCATTACTTGCGTTTCTATAGAGGCAACGCCATGGCGGAACCCATCGTTTCGGTCAAAGAAGTCAGGTTCATCTATCCCGCAGGAGTAAGCGCCATAAAAGGCGTATCACTTGATATACAACAAGGTGAAAGAGTAGCCCTCCTTGGACCTAACGGCTCGGGAAAATCCACACTTATTCTAATGATAGCTGGGTTGTTGACACCTCAAAAAGGCGAAATCACTGTGTTCGGGGAAAAAACAACCTCCAAAAACTTCCAAAAATTCCGTTCACGGATAGGTTTGGTGTTTCAAGATCCCGACGACCAATTGTTTACTCAAAGCGTTATCGAAGACATCGAATATGGACCCAAAAACCTCAAGCTCCCCGAAGAAGACATCAAAGCTCGAAGCGAACACGTACTTGACAAAATGGGCATCCAACACCTAAAGAGCCGACCACCGCATAGACTAAGTTTTGGCGAGAAGAAGAAGGTTTCACTAGCCACCGCATTGGTGCTCAAACCTGAGTTGTTAATTTTGGATGAGCCCACAGCGAACTTGGATCTTGTCTCTCGACGCGGCTTGATAGACACACTAAACGAACTCAATAAGGCAGGCACAACCATAATTGTTTCCACACATGACGTGGAAGCACTGCCTGAATTAGCGGATCGAATAATCGTCATCAGCCGTGGCTTGATGCTGGGCGGTGGTGCAACACGGGAAGTTTTGCAGGATGCGTCGCTTTTGCAATCGTCGGGTTTAGAGCCCCCTGCCATCGTTAACCTGTTTTCCGATTTAAAAAGTCAGGGTTTGATTGGACAAATACCGATTACGCTTGCGGAGGGAAAAAAGGAACTCTCCAACCTCAGCAGAAACAAAAAAGAAGCGGCTCAGTAAATTTCATAAGCTTTTATAACGAATAGTTGGCTCGACTTGAGCCAACATAACAATTTATTCAATGAAAAGAATTTATTGTGTGCCGGTTGAGGAACATTCTTCACGGCTAACACGCAGATTAGTCGCTAAGTCACTGCTAAAGCGCAGCCGAGATTACATCAAGGAGGCAAATTGGTAAGAGCTATTGGATTGACGGTGTTTGCCTTGGGGTTTAGATTCAACCCGGCGGCTCAAACTTTTTGCAAATTTTTTCTATAGCCCATTCTGCCCTCGTTAACGCTTTAAATAAGCCTAATAGTCTTCCTAAAGCAAAAAGAATCTCAAGACAGCGTAAAAGTATAACTAATAAAAAGTCCCATACCAAAAGTCTATTATGCCAAAAGCACAGGAAAAACAATTAACATTCGACGAAGTTTTAGGCAGTCTAAATCCAACCCAAAAAGAAACTCTCCAAAACCTACGCTTACTTATCAAAAACACCGTTCCAGAAACCGTTGAAATGGTAAAGCATGGTAAGATAACATATAAACTGGGCGAGAAAGACTTTGCGTGGATTAGCCATTTTCAGGAGCATATGGATTTAGAGTTTGCTATGGGTGCAAGTCTCGATTCGGAAATGTTGAAGAGTAGAGGATCCTCACAACAGAACGAGAATGTCCGCCATGTTGAAGTAGGCGATTTTATCAAGGTACAGCTTGAACTTGTTCGTCTACTAAAACAAGCTGCAACAATAGGCGTCCAGCACTGCCCCAAGTGAAAAATAATTAAAGTCAAATATAACTGAAAATTTGACTTTTGAATGTAGAACTCGACTAACAAGCCTTGTCTACTTGACTTTGCAAAAAACGAACGCTTGCTAACAAGCCGCTATCAAGGGTATAGCTACAAGCAAGAACAAGAATAAAAGCATAAGGAATTCTAGAGATTTAGATGTTGGAGTTGAAAAAGTGTATGTTTCAGATTGGTGACGGTTTAGGTGTTGCTCCCATCGCTTCTTATTCCAGTGAAATTATTCGATACTCTTACCAGTGTAGGGGTTATTTTAACAGGTTGGTGGTACATCATATGGATGGTCAACAAACTTTAGAGTGAATTCCAGCACAGAGGTATTGACTTAGCAGATGCAAATTTAACCATAATTAGCCTTGAAACTGCCAAGATAACAACAAGAAGTAGCGAGAACCTTTGCTTGTGCTATCCATTGCTCAATTATAGGAATGATTTTCATTATAAGACTTCTCGTAAATAGTGCCCTTAAGGAAAGCGTATTAATTGGATTTAGGGTCCTTCAGTAACCGCCTTTTGTTGTCTTTGGCATTCGGCTACTTTCAGGTTTAAGCCAAGAAAGTTTATTTGTTTATTTACAGATATCTATATATTATGTATAGGTGAATGCATAAGATGGCACGGCAGATTTCAGTTTCAAACGAAGTCTATGAACTTCTGATAGAAAGGAAGGGCAAAAAGAGTTTCTCTCAAGTTATAAAAGAAAATCTGTGTCCGACGGAAGGAAAAAAAGATATCATGAGCTTTGCAGGAGCTCTTAAAGACGAAAAAGAAAAGCTTGAGCACTTGAAGTCGAAAATAACGGCTGAAAGAGAAGCCAACTACGGAAGACCACTAAAGTGAGCCCATGACCTTCATAGACACAAGTGTTATAATCGATTTCTTAGCAGGCGACGAAAAAGTTGTTGCCATAATAAAAGAACTCGCTGCGAAAGACGAAATCAAAACAACAACCATAACAGAGTACGAATTACTTAAACATAAAACCGAACTAAAAAGGCAAATGGCGGAAAAGTTTTTGTCAGTGGTAACGATTTGTCCTTTCGATAGAGCTTCTGCAAGAGAAGCCGCTGCACTTTTTGAGAAGCTTGGCAAAGCTGGAAAGATGGTCAACGAGAACAATTTGCTTATAGCTGGAATTTCACTTGCCAACAACGAGCTTTTGTTGACTTGTGATCAAAAATTCGGTTCGATAGATGACATAAACATAAAGATAGTTTAAAATTCTGTTTAATCCGAGTTCTTATTGTTGCTGTAAAGTTAAGCTTTTAGAAGTTGTTTTCTCCATAAATGCTCAATCGCTATCAAGAACATAGATAGAAACAAAGGCAAGAGAACTACCAAAAGGTTGAGCACTATCATAAACTAGACTTGCAAACAGTTATTGTAACAGCCGACCGTTATTTGAAAAAATATTCTGAATTGCTCGCTAACCTGAACGTTAGAGTTATAACACCCAACCAACTTGCAAGGTTGCTGGACGGGAATTTGGGCAAGTAAGAAAGCCAAAGAGCGTTTCCTCGAAGCTCAGTACGGATAGAGCACCAGCCTTAGGGCTTAGTAATTTCTTACTCTTTTGCATTCTACTCATACATTCACTCACTTCAATAATTCAGTAATAGTGGTGACGTTGCTTTCTAGTAAAAAGCTTTTTGAGACTCAACTGATACCATTGATTTCTATTTCGTTATGTTGATATTTTATTTGATTTTAAGATTAATCATTATTTGTTCAAAGTTATCTATTTATTTCTCAAAGATTGTTGATTTAACTATGTCAATTATGTAAGTCGCTTGGAAATGAGAGAAGTGATAGAATAAACCATCCGCTTTACTTAATTGGTCATTCTCATAAACAAATAAATTTCCTTCCAGAACAATCACTGGAACATACAAAAGAAAATAAGGTGAATTTACCATAGAGGTAATTTCATTCCCCAAATTATTCTCTAAATAATAAATCATATTACTAACTTGCATTCGGGCTTTGTGAATACTTAGACCCTTGCCCGCTGTAAAAGGTTCGAATGAGTTATAAGCCAATTACTTGAAAATTGATTTTGGATAACGATTTTACCTGAGGTGTTTTTGCTTAACAGATTGGGCATTATTTTTTTCAAAATTGTGGTTCGCAGATTATTGTTTTATTAGTTTTAGGGCATTGGTTGTTGTATAGACGTTTTGTTCGTATACGCCATTCCAATGGTCATGCCATGTGCCTTCCATCTGATTTGAAGTAAAAGTAAATACACCAACTAACCCTATTTGCTCAATCGGACCAACGTTTCCTTTAGTTAGAGTCAACTGTGTTCCATTTATTGTGCCTGTTAGCTGCATTGGTGAAACATCAGGGGTATAACCGGCCCCTTGAACTAATTGTCTATTTGAATAAGTAAACTGTATGTCGACAATTACGGTGTGCTCGTCGCTTGTTCCCGTTATGGTCCACGTCATTGTGCGGTCTTCTGAGCCCGCATTTGTGAGCTGACCAAAGTTTTCATAGTCTGTGGCGATTGTAAATTTTGTGGAAATTGCTGTTTTCCATGTTCCTTCTATGTCTCTTGTTGGAGTAAGTTTACCTCCATCGGAAATAGAGGTATCAGTGAAGTCATTTAAAAAACCAGTAAAATATAACGCTCCGACGATTGACACGATTAGTATCACAACTGGTATTATTTGGCTTGCTTTCGCTTTGTTTTTCATCTTGTTTGATGGTGACGGTACTTGTGCAAATCTAAACATTTTTACGCCTGACGCGAGATGGGAGTTAAACCATAAAAAACTTGTGTATTACAAATAAACATGCTTGGACTAAGTTACCATTTTGTCGACTTGTTACGTCGCAGTTTTTGAGTATTGGGGTGTCAAAATCGGCTTTCTGATTACTCTTGTGCAGACATAGAGTAATTCATTTCTTGGCAACTTCTTTACAAAAGAAATGCTTTTTCTTGTTATCGCTAAGTTTTTTCCTTGGACTGAGCTGAATTTTGGTCAATTGTAGATTGAAGATTATTTTCGTTTTCAGCCTCTTTTTTGAATCTTACTTCTGTTTCTATTTTCTTGAAATTTCCCCAAACTATCAATACTGGCACTCCTACTTTGAGCTCTTGAGGGATAGAATTAATTCGCCCTCTTGTTCTTTGCCTTTCTATTAATTCAGCCTCTTTTTTCTCTACCTCCAAAAACCTTTTTAGGTCTACTCTTTGTAGCTTCATCAGTCTCGGAGAGGGCGAGTAGCTCAGTACGGATTGGAGAGTTCTCTACAAAGAGGGGGGTCCCGCTTTGTTTTGATATCTTCACGGATAGAGCACCAGCCTCCTAAGTTGGGGGTCGAGGGTTCAAATCCCTCCCCGCCCGCCACGGACAATCCCCGCCCTTTTCTGGTTTACTTTATACACCAAGTACACGAGCGGATTTTCCGGCGATTTGAAGGCCTTCAACGGTTTGAGGGGGATAGATAGAGTCAAATCAAAATATATTATTTATTTTTTATTTATTGTGAGGAATAGCGTTTTTCAGGCAAGCGTTGGCCGCTCTCTCTCTATGGGGGACAAAATGGCGAAGGCTTTCAAAAAGTTGCGCCCCACCCCGAAAAACCTTGGTGCCCGCTTTCAGTGAATTTTATTAGCAAGAGTTTTTCTCTATAAGTATCAGGAGACAGAAAGAAATGTTAATAATAACCGGCACGGTCGGCGCAAACGGCAAATACCTTGTCTCAGGAATACCGGTGCAAACTACTTCGAACGCAGTTTTGAAGATTGTTTTTGAGAATAATACGTCAGGTACAAATCTTATGCTTTCCGCGGGATCCATGGGTGATTTTGACCAGAATGCTGTTGGAATGATGTTGGCTAGCTCAGGTGGCCCGGGTAATCAGTTCTTGACCATAGTCGATGCTGCCAAACTTGCGGGAAAGGTCCTATATGTTCGCAGAGCAGTCGGAATAGTGCCTGCCAAATTCAAAATAACCATTGAGTAGCTTGGACATCCGTTCCTCTTTTTTTACTCGTCTAAAGTGTTTACCATGATTGATCGGGCTTGGGCAGAACAAACAGCGGAAAGACGTCGAGATTTGCTTCTTCGGCATCTTTGATTTTAAGGAAATTCTTTACTCTGGCTTGCGCCTCGGGTGTCAGATCGCTCAGAAGTATCTCAAGTTGATTGGTCATATACCTAAAGCCCTCCCGCCTGTGACATAGCTGTTTATGTATGCATTGTCCCTAGGCGGGTTGCATGTTTGGGCCTTAAGCCCGACGTCCATGCTCCGAGACCTTGGTTTCTGTTTGAGTCTTAACGGAAAAAATGCATTTGCAGGTTTGGCACTTGAATTGGACAATCCGCAGGCTGCCTAAGTCTGTGAATCCGAGAAACTTGGAATTTAGGGCTCCGCATTCGGGACACGTCAACCGGCGCCTCCATAAACAACTGCTCTATCGGTCATGCTGGGTGACTTCGAGATGCCAGTGTGTGACCATGTATTCGCGGAATTCGCATTCACATTCTTTGCATTTGTATTTGGTGACGAGGACGGCGCAGTTGTCGCCCATGGATTTGACCTGCTCTATTCCCAATGCCTTCGGATCTGCCCCGCCGCTGTTGGGGCAAGAGTTCATTTCTGTGCCTCCCAAAGCCCCAGGGGATATGGCCATGTCGGTTTAGATGGAACCTGCGCAAATTGGGACTCAACGGCGTGGATATGTTTGAACTTCAGCTGGCGATACCGGTGATCTGGGCAGTCGCAGCTCCAACTTTGCCGACCCACGTCACTGAATAGCCGCGTGGCTTGTTTGGGATTTGACGAAAACTCGGGGATTGATTTGAACGATGTCTTCGGAGGCTATCTTTTCGCTCCGTTGTTTTGGGGTCAAGATTTGTGTTGCCATTTTGGTTCACATATCGTAAAATGTGCGAAACTATATATAAACTCTTCTGCCAACACATAGGTATAAATAAATAGCGCCTAAACCATAAAATACACATGCCACTTCAATCAAAAACATCGATAGCCCGACCCAAATCGAAGTCGCTGAGAGCTACAGTACCTGAGGGAATAGTTGAATTTTTGAATTTACACCCAGGCGACACCCTCGAATGGACCATGGACACCGAAGGAAACGAACGCACAGCCAAAGTCAGAAAAGCCTAAAAGACATTCTAACAAAAATCCACTTAGGCAGAAATGTTAAACCCGTGCAAAAGGTAGGGTTGCAAGCACGGGCGTTAAAAATTTTTGGAAAATATTGGGTTAAAAGTCCTCACGACCAATCAATGAATACAGAGCTTTAACTAATATCGTTAAAGGAGATTGCCGCGTATAACTTAGGGTTATTAAAAAAACTTTAGAAAACAAAGGACTATTGTCTGAGCAGGACTTATTGTTTACCAGCCTGCCCAGCAGGGTCCATAGCCGTATCCGTAGCCGCCTTGATATGGTTGGTAAGGTGCAGGTGCTGTAGTGTTGGTTGCGGAGACTGGCGGAACTATGTATTGGTTGTTAGGTGTTTGATTTGCCCAAAAACCAAAGCAGTTGCCTAACCATCCCCAGAAACCTTGGTTTGGTGCTACGTTGTTTGGGGCTGCCTGTGTGCTAGAGTAGATTTGATTTTGAGCTATCTGCGATGCTGCTGCGATTCCAAGGATTGCGAGTGTTATTGTGGCTATTGCGGCGAGGACAATTGCGATTTTTGCAGTTGACATTTTCTTTCATCACCACATTATAATATACTAATATTTACTTATATAAATTACCTGAAACAAAACTGAAACAGTCCATTAAATAGCTGAATTTCTGAACCTCTCCCCCCAGGCGGTACGATAGAGTTGCAAATGACGGACATGCCGAACGGACGTGTAGCTACCGTTAGAAAAATCTGAAATACGTTCCTCGAAAATCCAATTAGGCAGAAAATGTTAAATCCATGGACCCGCTTGGCTCGAACGTATGGGCGCGCCTGAAAATTTCCCGGAAAGTTTCTGCACAAAAATGATACAGCGTACACTGTGGGCAAACCTCTACCGCAGCGAATTAAGAGAAAATCAGGGTTTGCTGAGGCTCCGGAACCGAAATAGGAGAAAAGAGGAAAATGCATAAACCTCTTTTTGATTGCAGCTTCAATAGTTAGATTTATTCAGAGCTTACTCAGCCTCAATTGATTTTCCAAAAAAAACTAAAAAAGGAGAAAGTTTGTTTTTGTTTGAGATTTTTTATGGTCGTTTTCTTAGCATTAGCAGTGCAAGTACGATGCCGACAATGACTATCGTAACGATTATGCCAACTATTCCTGGCAGAAGGTATTGATCAGCTATCGATGATGTGGTGATTGTTGGTGTTGCTGTTACGTCTGGTGCTGGGTCAACGACGAAAGCTGTTTGGTCGTATGATCCATAGTATGCTTTAGAGCCTGCGAAGGTCGCGATGACTGTGTATTTACCTGGAATGTCTGGAATCCAGCTTAAGCTGTAGCTACCTGAGGAGTCACTTGTGGTTGTTCCAATTTCACGGAAGTTTCCGTTTGCATCAATCACTGAGATTGTAACTGTAACACCGGTTGTATTGGTTGGCATCTCGTATTGCTTGTAGACATAGAGCATGTATTGGCTTTGACTATCATCTGAAACTGCAGCTACACCATTAGGGAGCCGTAGCACAATGCGTGGGTCAGTTGTTCCTGGTGAAACGTCGGTTACTCTACCTGATAATAGTACGCTTTGCCCTAATGCGGCTCCAAGGTTTGGCGCTGCTACAGTGATTTTGCTTGGGCCTTTGCCCATTGCGTAGATTTGTAGGTCGTATGTATCGTAGCCTGCGATGATGCTGTCACCCATAACTGGGTTACCACCCCAACGAGTCTCACGCATTAAACCATTAATACGGAAAATTTCACTACCGTCAGTCGCGTTAACACAAGCATAAGGTCCACCCCTTGGCATTGGACTGTTTGCAGAGTGCTCGAGAGTGCCAATGTAGATTTTGCCTTCTATAATTAAGTCAATCCAGCCCCACCAGTTCTCACCGGTGACTGGCTCAGTGTAGGGATCTTTTAGTGCGTAGGTCCAGTCAATTTGGCCAGTTTGGAGGTTGTATGCATACATAATACCTGCTAAACCGACTGAGTAGAGTTTGCCGTAAGCAAAGTACCAGGTGTGCTCACCAGCACCCGAACCGTAAAGGTCAAGGTAGTTTTCAGGTGCAGTTGCCCAGAGGTATGATCCGTCGACAAGGCTGAAGCCGTAGTGGGTTGTTAATTCTTTATCAAAAACTGCAATGACACCGTCGCCATAAGTATCGTCTGTGACATAGTTTGATGCACCAGTGTAGTATAGTATGTTTGATCCTGCGAGCCATTCAGATGGGGGAGTCCAAGTCTTGTCGAATAGTTTTGAGATTGATTGTGTGTTTATGGATGCGTTGCGTGTGGTAGTTATCCCATCAATTGGTAATCCCCAGACGCGTACCATTGAATCGTTGTAGGCCATACCGACGATTCTGTCGCCTTGGTAGGCTCTAACATAGTTTGCGCTTAAGCCTGTGGGTATGGTTACGTTCCATGTGTAACATTTGTCTATTGAACCATCTAGGTATCTTGTCACTGGGAAGTCTGAATTTATCTGCTGACCTATTGCGTTAATTGGGTTTGTAGGACCGCCTACGTCGCGTGAGCCTTTACCGTTTGCATCCATTCCTAAGGCACCAAAGGACCAGCTACCATAGGATGGTGTGTTGATAACGTCGTTTTGTTGACCTGCTAATGTTGAGTTCCAGAGCGCCATCCAACCGTGTGCATAATCGATTTGGTAGATGAGGATTTCTCCGTTTGGACCCCAGATTCTTGTGCCAGAGGGTACATTATGGAACATGAACTGGAATGAGCCATCATTTGTACTGTATGCTGTGTAGTTGTTGCCAGTTACTGACCAGAGGTAGTTCCATACACCGTTAACGTTGTAGTTTGGGAAAAACATCGTCTGACCAAATGACAGAAATGTATTGTTTAAGAACCAAAGTTTTTCACCTGTATGCAGATCCATTGCTTGAATTCCAGGTATGCTAACTTGCGCGTATAAACCGTTTCCTTGGGTGTTGTAGTATAGTACTCCGTTGATAATGACCGAGTTTGCGAATCTACCTTCGTAAGCGTCGCCCCCATACATATCTCCAATTACATTGTTTTCGCCATCGTACAAACCGCCTGATATGCCGCCTTGCTCATACGGGGTATTCCATAGGACGTGGGGAGTCTCAGGAGCGCCACCTTGGTACTCTATAAACGAGTTGAATGGTCGTTCTACCCAATTACCTGAGATTGAATACCATTCCCTGAGCGCTGGGTCGATTGGTCGACTCCAATACTCAGTTGGTAAGGCATGACCAGGATAGAATTGTATATCTACGGATTCGACTACTTCCAATGTCGTTGATATGGAGCTTGCTAGAAGTATAGTGCCTTGTTGTGTTGGTACAATTCTTCCAGATACTAAGGTTGTTATTGGATATGTGTTGTTAGGGAAGTTTGTTGTTATGGTGTAGTTTCCTATTTGGGTTGGTACATATGTGGTGTAGGTTGAGCCTGTAGCATCAGTTGTGAATGGACCAAGAGTCTCGGTTGTTCCGTCTGGTTTTGTGACGGTAATGGTGATTCCACTCCAGCCATAAGATGCTGATGGTGCAGCCTCTGAGATACCACATTTAAGTAGTGTCTCCTGGCCAACACCGACAGGGTTAGGAATTGCATCGACAATTGGATAGGTTTTCTGTGTCGCTTGTGCTGTTGCTGGTTGTATAGATATTACCGCAATTGTTGAAACTAAGAATACTACTAAAATCAAAGTAGATAATATTTTCTTAAAATGCATTTTTTCTTTTTTCTCCATTTATTTTAATTGACCCAAACAAATTGTTTTGAGATTTGTTTTAGTCAACTTTATTGACTTTACGAGAATATAGTATATAAACTAAGTGACAAGTTGGCACTGACGACAAAAAGCGAAAAAACCTAATCAGTTGAGGTGGCAAAAAGTTTTTTATGCGGTGGAAATGGTACTTATTATTTTTCTGTTTGATGTGGGTTTGCTGAGGCTCCGGAACCGAAATAGGAGAAAAGAAAAAAAGCAAATAAAAAAAGGGGTTTGCGAGTGAAATACCTTTTAGGGCGCAGGACCAAATCTCTCCCCGCCCGCCAAGAGCTTATTTTGGCAAATAAATGATTTCTATAAGAAGAACTGCTTTTTTAACTCATTTTAGTGCTTATATTTCAATTTAGCGTTTGAACGCTCGGGGTTAGCATGCAAAATTACCCAGTGTTAGTGAAACTATCGGAGCTTTCAAGTTGAGTTCATGCTCTTCCAAGATTAATGAGCAAGTGCACTAGACTTTGTTTTAATCTTTCGCGAAAGTTATATGTAGTTAAAACGAAGGATTAATAATAAAATGGGACCGCTCAAGCTATCTTTACAAAAAGTGGCATTAATCCCACCAATCGGTCTCGTGGTTCTCTACCTGATAATGGCACTGCTTAACATAGGTGAGGTGACGGTTTATCCATCACCCAACCTCCTGTTCGCACTTAACACTCTGTTCTTGACGGTTTCAGGTCTAATTGTCGCTATCCTCTCTGCATGGAGTTACCATTCTGAAGGAGACTTGAGTTTGCTGTTTTTAGGAATGGCAACTGCAGTGGGAGGAGTGTTAGCTTCAGTCGCAGGGTTTGCAGCTTCAATATCCGTAAATGATAATGTAGCCCTCTTCAACCTTGGCTTTCTCTTTTCTGGCGGTTTTCAGCTATTGAGCGCTGTACTAATCGTGGCCGGTGCTGTCCCTAGCTCGCAAAGCCGTCGCAAACATCTCTTATTCTTAGGCTATGTTGCAGTTACAGCGCTTGTTATTATATCAGCTGTTCTAGTTCTTGGCGGTTTCGCACCCACATTTTTTGCAGTATCAGGTCCCACTGCTATTCGGCAAAGGATTATCGTTGGAGCTGGAGCATTGAGCGCAGTTAGCAGTATCCTTCTAAGTTGGCAATACAGGCTTTCAAAATCTAAAGTTGTTTTCTGGTATGCGTTGGCATTGGCACTTCTCGCAATATCTCTTGTAGGCTTGGCAACTTACAAAACACCCAACGGCCCATATAACTGGGCTACCAGAGTGTCGTATTGGCTCGCAGGCGTCTATTTCTTGGTGGCTATCTTGATGGCTCGCCCCCGAGCTAGTTTATATTCAAGTTCTGAACTAGGGGTTTCATCTAATTGGGCTGAGGCGTTCCGCAATGACAGTCGACAGCTGGAAAACTTGTTTTCAAGTATGTTCGACGGCTTTTCTTACCATAAAATCTTGGTCAAAGAAGGGCAACCGGTAGACTACGTCTACATCGCCGTCAATGATGCATTCGAGAAAATGACTGGAATAGAACGAAAAGATGTCATTGGAAAAAGAGTAACGGAAATCTTGCCTGGAATAGAGAAAGACCCTGCTGACTGGATAGGAGTGTATGGGAAGGTCGCGATTACAGGTCAACCCTTGATTTTCGAGAATTACGCTGCACAACTAGACCGATGGTACTCGGTTTCAGCATACTGTCCAAGAAAGGGCTATTTTGTCTCAATTTTTGAGGACATAACAGCGCGCAAGAAAGCCGAAGAAGCATTAAGAGAAAGTGAAGCGCGGTTCCACAGCACATTAGACAGCATGATTGAAGGCGGTCAAATAATTGGTCATGATTGGCGGTATATTTACATCAATAAGGCGGCTGAAATTCAGAACCGCAAATCAAACAAAGAACTATTGGGAAATCGGTATATGGAAATGTGGCCAGGCGTTGAATTCACCGAAGGCTTTGTCAAATTGAAGTGCTGTATGGAGGAGAGAATTCCTCAAGAAATGGAGAACTTTTTCGTTTTTCCCGACAAAACCTCTGGATGGTATGACCTAAGGATAACACCTGTTCCTGAAGGCATTTTTATTTTATCAGTAGATATTACTGAGCGTAAGACAGCTGAATTGGATCTGAAACACAAAACAGAGGAATTAGAGAATACCCAAAGAAAGCTTGAAGAAAATGCTGTAGAACTTGAGGAATACTCCAGTCAATTGGAGGAGCTTGCAGAACAGAGAGCAAATAAGCTCAAAGATTCAGAGCGTTTGGCCGCTATCGGCGCTACTGCAGGTATGGTGGGGCATGATATTCGAAACCCATTGCAAGCCATAACCAGCGATGTGTTCTTAGCTAAAACAGAGTTAGCTTCCATACCCGATAGTGAAGAGAAGAAGAATGCCTTGGAGAGTATGGATGAAATCGAGAAAAATATCGATTACATTAACAAAATTGTTCAGGACCTTCAGGATTATGCTCGACCTCTTAACCCAAAGATTGAAGAAAGCGATTTGAAGTCCATCGTTGAAGCATTCATTGCAAAAAACGGTTTGCCCAAAAATATTACGGTTAAGGTAAAAATAGCAGATGAAGCAAGAAGGATTAAAGCTGACTCATACTACTTGAACCGAATCTTGTTTAACTTAGTTACTAATGCTGTTCAGGCAATGCCTGACGGAGGCAAGTTAACGATAGATGCACATAAAGAAGTTGACGACACCGTTTTATCGGTTAGGGATACGGGCGTTGGAATTCCGCGGGAAATTCAGGATAAAATGTTTACGCTCATGTTTACAACAAAGTCCAAAGGTCAAGGCTTTGGTTTGCCGGTTGTTAAAAGGATGACAGAATCCTCGGGTGGCACCGTTTCCTTCACGAGCCAAGAAGGCAAAGGCACCACTTTCACAGTTCGTTTGCCCCCCCCCAAGGAGCTAAACGGTAAATTGACCTACAAATGAGTTTGCGATAGTTTTTTAGTATAAGTCTATCTCTACTGCGCCCGATATTTGGGCGAACGCTAGCTCCAAAGCTATTTCTATTTTGCCACTTCAACCAAAAGCTGTGTGCAGTCTCTACTGCCATTACGACCCGAGGGTTCAAACGAGGGCTCATAGCTATCCCCGCCCGCCATTGTATCTATTTTAGAACCTGATTCTATTACAGTCTGAGCAAGGGATTTATTATTAAATGCTTGACAAGGGTCAATAATACCTAGCGCTATAAGTTTTCTATTGGTATATTCAACGCTTTGTTGATGATAGTAGAACTTCTTATCGGCTCCATAATGCCTAGCTATAGCATAATATACCTCCCCACTCTTTCTAAAGAAAAACTTGGATGCTACAAACAACTTTATTATCTCCACATACCTCAACATGGAAATCTATAACCTTTGATTTTCATTCTAATTTCTTCTTTAAAGTTTGGGACCCAGACTGGTCAATTTCAGATTTAAAGACCATTAAAACAATTTCAGGGAGCGTAAAAAAACCTTTTAAGATTAATCAGAAAGAAAATACTGAACAAAAGAATGTCCTGCTGTATCCTAGTTTGACTTGTCTACTTTGACAATGTAGATTTCTTTGCTTCTTACTTTAAGCTGTGCATTGAATTTTCTTTCAGATTGTTTATTGTATCTTTTTACTCTAGAAGCAAATGGAGCATACAACGTTTTTACAGTTCTGCCCTCCACCTCAATCTTGAAAATCTTCTCGGGGTTTTCCATAATCTTTTTGAATACTTCATCATACTCTGGTCTTCTAGCTATCTTTTTGCCCTCTGGAACTTCCTCTACTGGCGTAGCTTTAACTACTAACTTCTTTTTGGAGTTATTCGAATCTACCATGTGATTCACACTCTATATATGTTAATTACCCTATTTAAGGCAGATACAATAAACATAGTAAATACACCTACGGTTATGTTAATAACAAACTTTAAAATTAATTAATACACTAAACACTGATGCTTATGACACTAACTTTTTCTACTTAAAATTATTTTGTAAGTATATTTGGAACCAATAAACATCCCAGAAAAAAGTACAAACACATTAATAATAGCTATTTGTCTTTGAATAATTTAAAAATCTTCTTATCTGTTTTCTTCATCTCTTTGCTTACGATTTTCAATCTTTCCCTCAAGGCTTCTATTTTCTTTAATTTATCAGAAGTTATTGTTACAACGTTGTCAGTAGTTGAAGACTCATACAACTTGAGAATCTCATTTTCTATTTCCAATTTCTCAACGCTTAATGCTTTAAATTGCTTAAGCAATTTGTTGAAATTATCTTTTAAGAACTTCATCTATTCATACCGCCGATTGACTATAAATTTAGTGTTGTTTGCGTATTTGAATTTTTAGAAAAGCCACTAACTAAAGATTATATGCTGTAAATGTACTTTTCAGCTAAGACAGGCTTCTTTTACGTCCTATAAGCAGATGGTTAGTTTTGAGGTATTACTCACATCTACATCTTTTTTCCTATATCTGCTATATTGAATCTGACTAAAGAAAGAAGTTTGATTTAATAATTATTGGTAACCGGGCTAAAATTTTGACATACGAAGCAAGAGCGAGAAAATCGCCTTGTATTCTAAGGACCCCGTTCTTATTGCAAAAAGAAAAACCAAAAATAATTATGAAGTTAAAAATTATGGGAAAAAAGCGAACTCGCTCCAGTGCTGAGCCAAATAAGCAACAGCCCAAATAATCAGAACAATATAGACAACCCACAACCATTTTGTAACTGGCCCCTGAGAGTCCCGTATTTCACCTGCGAATTCTTCAGAGTTTTTCTCGGTTTTCTCAACAGAGTATTCATCTGAACTTCTGACAATCAACACAATGGCGATTATTACCGCTGCTATTAGAAACAGGGCTAAATAAATGTCGTAGGGGGCTAACTCTACGATTTTTGCGGTTGGTAGATAGCTCATTGTTGGTTTTCATCCTCCTCAAGAGGGTAGTAACGGAGAAAATCGTTTGACTCGAATTGCTTAGTTTTAAAAGCCCAAACTACGAAGCCCGCGGTGATTAGAGTTATAATTAGCGCACCGATGGTGTAGATTAGCATGTCGAAATTCAAAGCTTAATCCTCCCAAAACTGATTAAATCTACTAATTTTTTATGTCGCCCATTTTGGAAGCGAAGTTTTTGTCCGTTAAACTTTTTGTCCCAAAGCACGATGGCGGCTAACAATGTCAGGGCGGCAGCTGGGTCGGCACCTATGCTGGCTTGGTTGATTTTCAGGTTTCTTGCGTAGGGGTCGCTATATTGGGGTCCCCATTTGGCGTTGTAGTCTTGTGGTGTTGCGAAGCTTTGTATGTAGAATACAAGCTGGTAGATTTCGTTGTCTGTTAAAGCATTTTTCCAAGGCGGCATGTTAGTTGTTTCTACGCCTTCTTTGACTTTCCAGACGTATCTACCATACATTTGAAAGTCACTTCCTGACTCAGTAAAGTTAGCTGGAACAGGCACTATGTATCCACCTGCGACTTTGCCAGAGGCGGATCCGTCTCCTTGTCCATCGACACCGTGGCATTGGGCACAATACAAGTTAAAGAGGTCATTGCCATTCTGAAATTCCTGCTGCGTGCCAGCAATCGGAGGTGAATTAAGCGTTGACTGAGCAAAAGCGTCTCCTTCAGCATCAGAGAGTGCTCCGTCGAAGGTTCTTGCGGAGCCAAAAACGAAACTCATCTCGTAAACGGCAATCATCTGAATTTGCGTATCATTGAGACTTAGCCCCCATGCAGGCATAGCTGTTCCAGGCACTCCTTCAGTCACGCGCCAGATATGATAGTTGTCGCCGGGAAAGGTGGCTATTCGTTCATGGAGGTTTGCCGGTTGAGTAACCACATGGCGGGCGTATGGTCCCTGAGCGTTTCCAGAGCATCCATGGCATGGCAGGCAACGTGCGGTGTAGTCGGCTTTGGCGACGTCGTATATCGCAGCCCATTGGTCTCCAAGCGAAGCTGGTCCATTGTAGACGTCGTTGTCTGCGTCGTACTGTGCCAAGACATCAAAGTAAAGGGGCCCATATTGGTTTGAGGCGTTAAGATAGTTTTCCGGAACCACAGGGTGATATGCAGAGCCGTTGGTGATTGAGGATTCAACTTGGAGGTTTTCTTGACCCAAATTCTGGATGTAAGCGGTTAAGGCGTCGATTTGCGCGTCACTTAGGAAAACAAAGTTGGGCATGATTGAGCCGGGGCTTACGCTTCTGGGATCTCGGTCGTGCAGGTGATGCCAAATTGTAGGTCGCATCCCCCCAATCTGAGCCAGATCGGGGCCCGTACGTTCGGTGCCTAAAGCGTTGGGACTATCGTATACGTAATCGCCTTCCTGCGAAACGTTACCCAAACCCCAGTCGGCGGCACGAACCTGTTGGGAGTGGCAGTAGAAGCAGCCTAAATTCATGAATAGCGTTCTGCCTTCCTGTTCTTGGGTTGTGTAGGTGTGGGCTGTGTCGGAGGGGGGAACATCAAGGAGGAACATGTATGGAGCAACTACAACCATACTTACCATGAGCAGAAAGACTGCTACGCCGCCGGCTACGATTGGAAATAGGTTTCTGATAACAATTTTCTTCTTCGCTTTTCGCATTTGGTAATTGACGGTTTTCTCAACTTTTTCCAGTTGCTCTTCAAGTTTCTTTTCTGTCGCGGTCATGGCTAAGGTACCTCGATTTTGTCTTCATCCATCGGGACAGCGGATGCCCGGTGTTTTGAAATTACGGTCATGATGATGTTGATGGCGAAGAGGAAAGCGGAAACAACCACTATGCCTCCGCCGATAGCTCGGACTATGAAGTATGGTTCTAGAGTTGGAAGTGCTTGAGCTATTGTTTGATGAGTGAACCAGTTGGCGTTGGCAACTAGCCCTGCCTAGCATCATGCCCAACATGAAAATCACGAATCCCAAAAGTGTAACCCACCAAGTCACGTCCATTAGTTTTTTGCTCCAGAGTTGTTTTTGGGTGACTCTGGGAATTGCCCAGAACATTATGCCCATTATTGTCACTCCGAAGGAAGCGTACAGGGCAAGGTGAGAGTGCATGACTGTCCACTGTGAGTAGTGAAGGTATATGTTCATGTCTCTGAGGGCTTGGAAGGTGCCCTGTATCGAGACGAATATATAGCATATGAAGCCGAAAACTATGAAGCGCAACGGCACGTTGCTCATGATTTCTTTCCATGCACCTCTGAGGGTCATGCCGATGTTTGTGGCGAAGGTTAAAACGGAGATCATCATGAGTCCGCTGGTGGCGACGGCGATTGTTTTGAGCCATTCAGGGATGGAGGATTGGAGAAGGTGGTGTCCGCCGACGCCGGTGTAGAAAAAGGCTAAGGCGAAGAAGCTGATTAGAGATAGGGTGACACTGTACAGGGCGCGTTTGGAGATTTTGGGAATAAAGTAGTACCAAAGAGCTAACCCAAAAGGCGTGAACCAAAGGCCTAAAACGTTGTGTCCGTAGAACCAGTTTACGATGGCATCGGTTAAACCGTAAAGTGCTCCCGAAGGCGGGTTCCAAATTACGTTTCCTATGGAATAAACTATGGGGAACCAGAGGAAAATGGCAGCGAAGAACCAGAGGCTTACGTAGAGTTTTCGTTCTCTGCGTTTGATTATTGTACCTATAATTGTTATCCCAATTAAAATCAAAGTTATTACAATTGCAATATCTACGACCCAAGGCATTTCAGCGTATTCACGTGCTTGGGTGTCGCCGCTTAGAATGAGAAGTACACCTGCTAAAACGGCTACGTTCCATAAAACTGCGGAAGCTTTAGCGATTAGGGGTTGGAAGAGTGATTTGTGGCTGAGCCGAGGGGTTATATAATACATTGAGCCGATTAAGCCCGAAGATAAAAAGCCGAATAGTAATCCGTTGACGTGGGCGGGTCTTATACGTCCAAATGTGTCCCAGGCGGAGTCAATCAGGAAAGTTGGGTAGAAAAATTTTATAGCCATAATCATTCCGAAGGTGGTGAAAATCGGGAACCACAACAGCGCCCCATACCACCAGTATTTTGCCACTGAATCAGCTGATTTTAAATCAACTGGAGTAGAATCTTCAGCATCCGCTTTAACAGCTTCTTGCTCTGCCGCCATAAAACAAACCCCTTACTGCCACTTAAGGTCTCAAACCCAGTCTTTATTAAGGTTTCTAATTTTATATAATCCAGGTTATTTTAAATTTATGAAAATTTTTTAACATAAAGACTATAACTAAACTTTGGAGAGAGTATATGGTTACCTTCGAGGTAGTTCATGAATGGATGGCACAGGCAAACATCGTCATATTTGTGGCTGCGCTGGGCATAATCGGTTTAAGTCTATACCTGGAAAAGAAGCGCAAATGGGTTTGGCATGGAAACGCCATGATGGTAGTCATGTTAATCACCGTTTTACTCTTAATTTCGCATATGGGACCCTCGTTTGTATCCGCGGCCGCTGAAACTTTAGCTGACTTTTACTTTGTAGCTTTATCAGGTGTCATCCACGGCATCATTGGAGCATTTGCGGTGGTTTTGGGCGTTTGGCTTCTTTGGGTTTGGGCCATAAACGAGTCTAGCAGCACCAAGTTCTGCGCCCCCCGAAAGAAGCTTATGTGGAAAATCCTTGCGCTTTGGCTTCTCTCTTTAGGGTTAGGCACTTTATACTATATCCTGCACATCAGCTTCGGATGACCAATTTTTGTTGCTGCCTTGTTCGATGCAGGTCAATGAAGCATTCCGCAGCCATTGAAACAACCATCAACGTGACGCCCGCCCAAACGAGGTAAACCATAGGGACATGCTGAACAGTTAATGTTACGGCGGCGGGGGTGGTGCTGTTGCCAGTAAGCTGAGCAGACAATATGCTATAGAGTTCTTCATCGATTTCCATGTGCACATAAATGTCGCCTGAGGGGGTGTTGACTATTAGCGGTGTCAGGGCTAAGCCGTAGTTGGGGTAGAAACTCGCTGAAACTTCGCCGCTATATGTTGCATCTGCTTGGCGGATGGTTATATCTGCAGTGACAGCAGAGTACTGCGGCAGAACGTTTCCGGCTTGGGTGTTGTAAACTTCGGAGGTTGCGTTGACGATGTTAAGGTTACTTACTTCAACTGTTGTATCCAGAGCTTCTGTGGGAACATTGGGTTTTAGGTCGTTTAGGGTTGTGGAGGTTTTTGCGCCTGCACTGATAAACACGCCCAGCAACATTACAACAACAGCTAAGCCAAAGAGGCGCTGCCAAAGCAACGTTTTCCTTCTTGCAGACTTGATAAGCTGGTAAAGCAGCAAAACAAACACTACGGCAAACATGGGGACAGTCAGAGTGAGCAGAACATTCACCGGAAAAACCCCGACCGCTGTGAGCACACCACCCGCGACTAAAGAAAAAACTACGATTAAAAGCTGGCGGGCATAATGGATTTTATCATCTAAACTAAATCCAACAAGCGAAATGATGAACAACAACACAAAGGGGTAGGTGAAGAGGCTGTAAGGGAAATCTTTGAAAGCCAACCCCGCGAGGCAAACGATTGAAATGAGGATTAACGCCCAAAAGGCAACAAATGTCGACCGAGAAATCAGCGAGGCGCGATCAACTTCGAGTTTAAAGAAAGGCTTCTTTTTGCCCTTAGCAAAGAAAAAGAAAAACCCCATCATGGCGACGGCGAAAGAAAGCATGATTGGACCAATTGCTGAGGTAGCGTAGGAGTGGACTGATGGTGTTAAACCGCCGCGGGTTAAGGCGCTGAGGAAAACGAGACTGGCAAAAGTCATCATAATCATTGATTCTTGGGTTAAGCTTTTTTTGAGCTTTGATAGGCTTCGGGTTAGGAAGTAAGCGGTAAGTATAAGCCAAGGCAAGAGGGAAGCGGTTTCCACTGGGTCCCATGCCCAGTATCCGCCCCAGCCTAAAACCGCGTACGCCCAAACGCCTCCTAAAGTTATTCCGATGGTTAGCAGAATCCACGATGCATAAATGGAGATTTTGAAAACAATGTTTTTTTCTAACTCTTGGTTAGTGCGTAAGCTGGCAAGAGTCAAGGCAAACGTTAAGACAACAAAAGCGTAAGCCGAAAAAACAATCGGCGGGTGGATTGCCATCCAGAAGCTTTGAAGTTGGGGATTGAGCCCTAAACCTTCCACCATAGCGGCAGGCAAACGTTCAAATGGATTTCTTAACAGAGTAACACTAAGAAATATCAGAACAACAAAGCCTAAGATCTGGCTGGAAACGATTTGGAACCTTTCAGGCTTTTTATAGGCTGCTAATTTTGAACCAAAGTAGATAAGGCTAAGGATTATGGATAGTAGTAGCATTGAGCCTCCTGCCCCGGCCCAACTCGCATAAATTTTCGATAGTAACGGCAGGCTTGAGGAACAAAAAAAGTAGACGCTCGAGTAAGAAAAATCGTTGCTAACGAAAGCGAAGAGTAGCTGAATGTAAGACCATAGTATAAGGACAAAAGCAAGTGAACTTAGAGCAACTGTGTATTTGCTCAGCCGCTTGAAAATTGCCTTGGACATTAATGGCAAGGTTATGTCTACTACTATTAACGATGAAGCCAATGCAACTAGAATTAATTCAAATTCCATAGTTAGCGCCTTTATCATAACTTGCCTGTTAAAATCTATTTAAATATTATTTTAACCTGAACTTGTCGTTTGTTCAAAAGTTCTGAGTTGTTTTAGATATAGCTTTTCGAATACGTCGATTGTGAAACTAAACAGTAATCAAAATGTTGGAAAAAAAGAGGATTTGCGGGTGATATCCCTTTTAGGGCGCAGGATCAAATCCCTCCTCGCCCGCCAGAAGCCAATTTTATCAATTCAAACCCAAAAGAATGCTATTCTTTGACTTCAACCACTATTGTCATTATTATTCCAATGAGCGTTTGAACCTTCAGATTCTACAGCAGTTATTAGGGTGCAAACGAACAATTCAACACCAGCCAACATAGAACAGCTTGTTGTTGCCAATGTCTGCGGGTGGTGTAATACTCGGTTACCAAATTTTCGATTTCGTCTCTTAATCGGATTTATGCGTCTATATCTCACACAGTAAGTTTTAAGGTCTGAGGTCAGAAGTAATAATAAGAATTTCGTTGGATCTGCAAGAAAATGGATAAGAATGGTCTTTACGAAGCAATTTTTAAAAGAAAACCAATCAGGGATTATGACTCCGCGCCGATTGACTCAAATCTTCTCGAAGAGATTTCAACAAATTTGCAGTCATTACAGCCTTTGTTATCAGGGATAAAGACTGAGTTCAAAATTATTTCGCCCAACCAGGTAACCAGAAAACTTGGGAATAAAGCGCCCCACTTTATCGCAGCATTCTCCGAAGCCAAGGACGCCTACAAAGTCAACATTGGTTTTATGCTTCAGCAAATGGACCTTTATTTTTCAGCTTCCGGTTTAGGCAGTTGCTGGTTGGGTATTCCTCAACCAACCAAAGACTTAACAAACGCTTCAAATCTCAAATTCATTATTTTGATGTCGTTTGGAAATTCAAAGGAACCAGTATACAGGAACAGTACTTCAGAGTTCAAAAGAAAATCTATTACGGAAATAACAAACACACAGGGCACCGATGAAATTTTAGAGCCAGCGCGTCTTGCTCCATCAGCTGTAAACTTACAAAACTGGTATTTTACCGGCAACATGAATGCAATTCAAGCCTATTCCTCCACAAGTCTAACTTCCTTAGAACAATTGTAGGCGGGAGCCACTATCCGATCAACATGGGTATTGCCCTTTGCCATTTACATGTTGCTGCAGAATACAATAGTTGGAAAACTAAATTCGTCTTCGACAGTTCAAAAGATAAGAAGCCACCCAAGAATCTGGAATATGTTGCTAGTTTTGAGATCGAAAAGTCAAGCTACTGACAACAGAAATCGGCAAGACAATCCCCCACAATGAAGAAATCACAGGCAAAATTTTCCTTTGAGTTTGATTCGTGTAGACCCTGATTTTTGTTTAATAACTCAGAAAAATTAAATTGTTACTTAAGGGGCATAGTTACTCCAAGGCTGATCAGTGTGCTAGGAAATGCTCTTCGGCAACTTCGAAGTGGAATCCCACGAATGGATTTCTACAAGCATAAACATGGAGACTGCAGCAACTGTGATTATGGAACCTGCAAGTTCTTTCATTTCACTAATCTAAACCCTGAAGAATCAGCTTGTCCCCATTTTAAACCTAAACAAAAAGCACAAGATAGTACTAAATGAAGAAGTCTAGAATTATTGTTATTGCATAAAATAGCATAGCTATATGAAAGAGCGGCAAAGCACTGAGAGCCGACTCAGAGTTCTTTTTTCTCATTATCCTGAAATTTCCAACAGCTAAAATAGTCAAGCTTACTGCAAACCCTGCAATAGACAAAATCGTCCCAAGCATAGTTAAAAACACAATAGCCATTACAAAATGCCATATGCTGAGCGAAAGTACCCAAAAAGCGGTAAAATTTAACCCGTAAAGTGTCGCTATTGTTTTCATTTCTTTAGCAACATCGTTTGATACATCTATCAAATCATTTACACCCAAATGCGCAAGTGCGAGAGGATAGAAGAAGAGAAAAAGAAAAAGCGCATTCAAATCCGGTTGACCGATAATGAGGTATCCTGCAACAAGAAACAGGGCAAAATCCATTCTTCCAATTACTTGTGCAACTGGAAAACTTTCGTGTCGCTTTTTAAGCTGATAGAACGCCTCCAAGCAATAGCACGTAATCATAATAACAAAGACACACAACGAATGAGGATAAGGAAGAGAGAGAATAACTGCCGACGTCAACGCAACAAAAACAACAAAAATTACGACAGCATGATTACGTGAAATCAAGGCTTGGGAGATAGGTCGGTTTCCGAATGGCCGCCAATACTTGGTTAATTTGTCATCAGATGGTAACTCTCTTTTATCGATGTTTGCATCTACTATATCATTGAGTACAAGTCCAGCTTCAAAACCCAGAAACCCAATTAAAACGGCTTTCAAAACTGTAATTAAGGAAAAGCTGCCATAGAAAATGAAACTTAAAAACAATCCCGCACAGAATAGCGTTGGCCAAACAAAAAAGAAGTGCAGACGCAGCAGATCCATATACTTTTTAACTTTCATCAATGTTCTTTTCACTTAACTTTTTTATTAAACTAATTTACATATAAGTTGTTTTATCATAGAAACAGTAGAATACCTCTCTGAAGGTTTAGTCGTGGTCGAGCAGTACCTAAAGATCATAAGACTCCACATTGTTGTCGGAGGTCTATTGGCTTTTGCAGTAGGAGCTTTGTTAGGATTAGCAAATGGTGGAATTTTTAACCCCCTCTATTTTGTTGTCTGCTACGCAACAGTATTCTTTGGAGATCTTTCAACCCATTTTAGTAATGATTATTTCGATGTTAAACAAGACAAAGCAAGACACAAGAAACTGTTGTTTTCAAGCAACAATGTTCTGACAGACAACCCAGAAATGCTGCCATTGGCTAAAAATAGCGGTTGTTCTTCTTGTGATATCGCTTCTGATTTCGTCTTTTGCGGTTATTTTCAATATTGCCCCTTTGGTGTTGGTGTTGATAATGATTGGAGCCAATTTTTTGGGTTCTACTCTTCGCCACCATTACGTCTGGTTTCAAGGGGATTTGGGGAATTCGCAATAGCGTTAGCTTTTGGCTTTGCGATTCCTGCCGCGGGTTATTTGTCAAATAAAGGCGCCATAGATAACTGGTACGGATTATTTGTGGTATCCTTCATACTTTACGGTTTTATGCTTGCACTGAGTCTTGAAGCATCCGATGTAGAAGACGATCGTTTAGGCGATAAGAAAACCTTGGGTGTAACTAAAGGGGTAGGGGCAGTCTTTACTTTAACGTTCTCCTCGGCCTTTATTGCTTTCTTGGTGCTTCTTTACTTTGCTTTGCAGCCAGCTATTTTACAGGTGAATCTTTTTGTAATCACAACGTTTTCAAGCATACCCTTAGTTGCAGGGCTCATAGGTTTACTGCAAGTACGTAAAGGAAAAAACGCCCAGATGTTCAGTGCTATTAACGTTGTTTCTCTTTTCACAATCAATCTGCTTATTCTTGGATACTTGATTGTGATACTTTGCCGATAGACACAAAGGGTAGACCCCGTTGAAGCGGCTCATTTGTTTCGGTATTTTTTGTGGTGGGTCGCTGAACCTAAGCGAGGTCGAGTCTATTAGCCGTATCAAAGGCGCTAACCCGAAGGTTCAAACGAGGTCTCATAGATATCCCCGCCTGCCACGGATAAACGCGCCCGCCTTTAACACATGAAATACAGAAAAAACCTATTAAGTTGATAATATTAAGCGAGATTGACTAAATTGTCAAATCAAAAAAGGTAAGCGATATAAAATGGAAAAGAAACATGTAGTATTTGCAGCCTTGCTTGTGATTCTGTCTGTATTTTTAATAATAGGCCTCATTAATCAAACTGAGCAGACTAACAGAAAAGAAGCAATCAAATCGCTTGTTTTAGACGCCGCCAATCTTATCACAGTTAAAGGTGAAGCTGCATTTTCTGAGTTCAGACAGAACGGAACCAAATGGTTCCAAGACGACACGTACATCTTTGTCTGGAAGATGGATGGTCTCCGCCTTGTTTATCCTCCCGACAGGACCGGAGAAGGCCAAAACATGAGCACACTGGTAGATGTGACAGGAAAACCGATTGGGAAACTGTTTATAGATATCGCCTTGAGTGGAAAAGGAGAAGGCTGGATAAACTACCAATGGCCTAAACCTGGAGAAACAGAGCCATCAACCAAACAAACCTTCATCAAAGGTGTCCAAAGCGGTGAAGAGGTTTTGCTCGTCGGGTCAGGACTCTACGTTCAAACATTCGGGGATGTTGTATCACCGCTGCAATACATTGCAATAATCATAGAGGGCGCAATCGCTGCGGTTGGGCTGTTAATAGCGGTTCGCAAGAAAAGAACTCTTGGTTTCGGCATATTCCTAACTTTCATCATCTATATTTTCTACGATTTGGCACGACTGACATCGCTTGAAATCTCAGACCTCATTCTCTACCCAATCTTCTTTATAGCTACACTGTCAATGCTATGGGTCGTCATACTGATTTACCAAGAAATAACGCGTACAGCTTCCTAAGTTGGGATTCAAGGGTTCAAACCCCTTCCACTCAACACCTTGGCCACTGACAAGAGAATTAGAGGACGCACTCCTCTTACAGATAATGGTGCTATCCGAACAATTAACAGCATAAAAGTCGAAAAATAGGCTAAAAGTCTAATACCCATGACAATAAAAAGAATCTAGAATGTTTACCTCACCTTTGTTCGATTGGAAGAAACAGTCTGTCGAATTCGCCAACATATTTTGAAGAAGGACGCAGAAGAACCGCATCTTCATACTGCTCCAATATATGAGCCGCCCACCCAGAGATTCTGCTCGAAGCAAAAAACGGGGTAAAGAATTCTGATGAAACCCCAAGGGTATTTAACGTCACAGCAGCATAGAAATCTACGTTGGGAAAAATCTTCTTTTTCTCATGAACAACATTCTCAATTTTAAGAGACAAATTATAGATTTTTAAGGAATTCTTGTGGTGGCACAACTGTTCAGCCATACCTCTCAGATGCTTTGTTCGTGGGTCTTCTGTTTTATATATTCTGTGACCAAAACCCATTATCTTTTTTTGGTCATCTAGCATGCCTTGGATGTAAGCGTCCACTTCTTCTTCAGTATTTATGTTGTCTAACATGTGCATTACTTTCTCACTGGCACCTCCATGCAGAGGACCTTTGAGAGTGCCAATAGCGGAAGTGACTGCGGAATAAACGTCTGAGTTGGTACTTGCTGTTACCCGGGCCGCAAAGGTTGAAGCGTTAAAATCATGGTCAGCATGCAGCGTCATGAATCGGTCAATAGCTCTTTTCTCTTCAGCGTCTGCGTGAATTCCGCGTACCATGTAGAGAAAATTTTCCGCAAAACCAAATTCCTTCACTGCAGCGAGCGGTTTTTGGTTGTTGCGTACCCTATGAAGGGCAGCCACCAACGTGGGAACCTTAGCCACTAACTGAATAGCCCGTCTTTTGTTTGCAGTTATCGAATTATCGTTGCAGTCAGGGTCAAATTGGCTGAAGCGTGAAACTTCTGTACGTAAAACTTCCATGGGATGGCAGAACTTTGAGTTGGATTCGAGGCTTCTAATCGATGCCTCCGGCAGATTCATCTCTGACTCAAGAAGCAACTTGAAGTCACTCAATTCTTTTTTTGTAGGTAGTTTTTTGTTAATTAATAGAAATGCGACTTCTTCATAGGAAACGTATTCTATGAGGTCGTCAATGTTGTAGCCTAAATAGTAAAGGGCGCCGTTTGGGTCTACAAAGCTGATTTTAGTTTCAGCAGCATGGACATTTCGTAGTCCGCGAGTAACAATACGCTCTGATGTCTCTGTCATTTTCAAAGGTCCCCAGTAAATTAATTGCGACCCGTAGGCAGGTCAAGCAACAGAGTGCTTTATGACTGAATCGTATTTTAGCATAGCGGTAATCAGGGATAATTGTGGAAAAATTCTTCAATTCGGCAAGGGTCCATCTTCAAGTATGCTTGTCCTCGAGAATTTCTAAAAAGACTATTTTTGAAATTGACCAAAAAAAAGAAAACACAATATAAATACAGCCTCCACGGAATATAATTTAGGGAAAATAGCTTGGTTAGACGCTCCAGACTACTCATTTTGTTGTCTCTTATACTTCTAAGCGTTCTATCATGGTTTGTCAACTTCAAGTATCCTGACCAGTATTTACTAAAAATAAGCTACAGCATTATTGCTTTGGCAATAATCTACTTTCTTTTTGAAATTTTGTTCGAAGAGCTAATAACTAACAAAATCAAAGATTCAAAAACAAGATACTCTTTAAGAAAAGTAATTTCAATCTTGAGCATAGCTGTTTTTTTAATTGCCTTCATTAGTGTATGGATAGTTGAGACACAAAGTATCCTTATCGCTTTAGGATTAATTGGAGCTGCAATCGCCTTTGCATTACAGGACATTTTTAAAAATTTTATCGGAGGAGTAATGGTATTTTTGAATGGGATTTACCGAGTTGGCGACAGAATTGAACTTAACAACAAATTTGGAGACGTAATCGACGTTGGCCTTTTCTATACAACTTTAATGGAAACTCGGGAATGGGTTGTAGGAGACCAAAACACCGGGAGATTAACAATTATTCCAAACGGAACCGTCTTAACAGGCACAGTTCAGAACTATACTCGAGACTTTGATTTCATGTGGGATGAACTAACAATCCCCATAACATATGATAGCGACTGGAAAGAAGCAACCACCAAGATTCTTGACATTGTAAAGATAGAAACTGAACAAATATGCGCTAACGCACAAAGAATAATGGAGAAATTAGAAGGCAAGTACTATTTCACAAAAAGATCCTTAGAACCCACTATTTTCGTAACTCTAACAGATAACTGGATAACACTGGGAATTAGGTACGTAACTGAAGTTAGGAGTCGAAGAAACCTGCATGATCGGCTTAGCCGAATAATTCTTAGCGAAATTGAAAAATCTGAAAAAATCAAAATAGCATCCTCAACAATTAACATAACGGGGTTCCCACCAATTCATGTCAAACAAGAAAAAAACGACCAAAGTAGCTAACTGCTAAAAACTACAACTTATAGATACTAAGTCTCAACCAAATAATTTTAAAATACCTTCGGCATTTTTTTTAAAAAAAAAGTCGGGGGTTTAGATTATTTCTTTAGATATTTTTTTAGCCATTGCATATCCAACTGGAATGAGCATTATTGCAAGTGCAATAGCAAAAGCCCAAGAAATATTTGCGATGACATCTGTGACACCAGGAAAAGTAGCGAAGATTGCACCAGCACCGATAATTAAGAATATGCTGTATAAGACGAATTTCGCGTAGCCTGCGACTGTTTTGAACTCGGAATGATCATCTGTGATTGACTTTATCAATGTATCAGTTAAGGCTATTCCGGCGCCTATTATTACAAAGCCAAGAATTAGCGGATAGATTGTGTTTCCTGAGAGAAGCATAGTATCGAGGGCAAGCAGAATTATGAATGCAATTAGTCCAATTAGCAACAAGTTCTTGAGCATATCAGCTATTTCCACTTTAGCTTCAGGAAACATAGGCCGTAGCATTTTGCCTATAAATGTCGCCAGAAAATCCACGAACACCGTGCCAAAGACTATTATAAGTATACCTCCAAGTAGCCTTGGCAAATAATCGGCTATTGTTGCAAGATACGATCCGAATGTTCCTCCAACATTCAATACCTGAATCGCTAGAATTATCGACAATATTATTATGAACGCTTTGGTGACTGCTCCAATAAAATTAGACAGGTCAAGACCTGCGGATCTGAAAGATTTCCCCGTAACCGTTTGGTCAAAGCTTTTTTCCATGCCTAGTTTTTCGACAATTGTATTTACCGCTCTTCCCACTAAAGTTCCGACGCCATAACCAATCGCAATAATGATGACTGCGGCGATTATAGCTGGAATTGCATTGACGATATCGGCAGCAATATTGTTCAAAAGTCCTATAATATCTACCAAAATCTGGCACCAATAGTTAAATGGGAAAAATTATGTATAAAAGTTTCGGAGAGTTTGTATCATAAAAAACCCGCGTTATAGTAATTTGATACTGGTTTCAAATATCTGCATACAAATGTAAAAAAAGAGTTGTCTGCATTAATGATGAGTCATTCAAGCGCGCACATAGTTCAAGTATACATTTTAGAGCAAATTTTATGAACTATTAATGAGGATTTTTAGGCGGGTGGTAACAATGAACAAAGATGTAAGCTTAATTTCTTCCAATAAAGCCTCCAAGTATTTGCAGGAAATAAGCACCGCAGATATTCTTGTGGGCATGCCTTCCTACAACAACGTAGTTACCGCAAACTATGTGGTATCTCAGATCGTTGAGGGGTTGGATAAACATTTTCCAGACTATAAGTCCGTGATTTTTGTTTCAGACGGCGGGTCTGGCGATGAAACATTGACCTCAGTTAAAAAAATCGATATACAATCAGCCAATATCAAGTTAATTCCAACTATTTACATTGGAGCCTCGGGAAAAGGAACAGCAGTACAAGCAATTTTCGAGGCAGCTCGCTACCTTCAGGTAAAAAGTGTAGCGCTTGTTGATTCCGATCTGCGGAGCATAACACCCGAGTGGATAAAGTTACTAATTGCGCCTACAATGACAGGAACTGATTTTGTAGCTCCCTTATATAATCGAAGCAAATACGACGGAACTATTACGAATTTCCTTTGTTACCCACTAACGGCATCTCTTTTTGGCAAAAACGTTAGACAACCAATAGGAGGAGACTTTGGCCTATCAAGGAGACTAATAGAAGAGATTTTAGATTCGCCCATGTGGGATTATCCTTATGTAAGCCGCTTTGGGATAGACATCTTTGAAACTCATACCGCATTGGCAAAAGGATTCAAAATTACGGAGGCATCTTTAGGGATAAAAGAACATGACCCCAAAGACCCATCTAGCCAACTAGCTGGCATGTTCAGGCAAGTAACGGGTACCATGTTCACATGCATAGAGAATTACGAGCCAGTTTGGAAAAAAATCAGCGGCATCGCCGAGACAGAAAAGATCGGTGAAGACAAATATGATAGTGTTCCCAAACCAGTTAACGTTTCTTTGTCGAACACGATTAATGCGTTTAAATCCAACTATGACAATTATGCTCCTACTTATAGGTCACTATTAAGTAAAGACATTCAAACCAAATTTGAAGAGTTAAAAAAACTTGAATTATCTAAAGTTGACTTTCCTTCAGAGATCTGGGCAAAAACAGTCTACACGTTTATCGCAAGCATTCCACAGAGAACACAAAGAACCCAGAGCCGCAGTAATATTGTTGGATGCACTAAGAATACTTTGGATCGGTAGAGTTGCTGTTTTCATGAAAGAAACATGGGATATGGAACGAGACCAAGCTGAAGAAAAAATAAGAGAAGAAATCAAGGTCTTCGCAAAACTAAAACCCTACCTTGTTGATTCGTATTGAATATTCCTGTTAACGCTTGGTTCCATTTACAGACGCTTCTCAGATTAGAACCCTGCCAGTTTAGAACATAATCAATTCTAGTTGAAGGCAAAGCCCTAGACTACCTATGACAGGGTTTGGTTCCAGTAGTAAACCTGTTGGTATCCTTTTCCTTCTACCGGAAACTGTGCATCTTCATAGATTATGTCCACTCCTGTACGGTATTGAGCTAAGAGGTTCTGGGTTATGTTCCATATTTGCGCCGAAGTATTGTCTGGAGCCCACAGTCCCCAAACAGGTTCCTGTGGCATTCTCATGCCCCAGCCGTAATCATGTGGCAAAACCAAAACTGCCTTGGGCGGGTCGTTGACGGGGAGAGTCTGTATTTTGTTCCAGAAAGTCTCCAACGCAATAAAATGTTGGTCGGTTAGGATTCCGTAAGGGTTGCCTTCTATTTGTGGGTAGTCAAAGATTACGGCATATTTTGAACCCGACTTGTAGGCGGTTATGAGTTGGTTGTACATTTCTGTGCCGTCCACTATGTAGGGTGGTTGGTTGTAGGTCCAAGTTATTATGGTTCCCCAAGTTTTGTTCTGCAGCCGCGCCGCACCTCTGTTCAACGCTATGTTTTGGACTATGCTTGCGTTCGAACCAAACTCGGCAAATAAGGTGTCGTAGCCGCCTTTGAAATCAAACCAGTAGAGGACATAGTCAGAGGTGAAAGAGGGGATTTCGCGGCTTTCCAACTGGTTTAGTCCTAAACTTGTTTCGACAGCATCGAGAAAATGAAGGGTAGCCTCATTATTATCAGGAGGCAGGGTGCCGTTGAGTTGAAGGTCAATTTCTGGCACATGCGTGTAGTAAGCTGAGGAATTGCGAATTTTCTGTTGAATAAAGTAGCTGTTCCAGTTTGCGTCAATTGTTTGTCCCGCAGGTTCGTCATTAAGATAAATACCCAAAAACTTGTTCCCCCACTGCTGCTTAGCATAGTCAAGCCAAGGTATTTGCCAGGTTATGTTAGGGTAGAAATAACCAAAGAAAACAATAACATCCAACTTGGAATCAACAGCATAATTGACTATTTCGTTCATAGCGGTTTCGTTGACGCTAACCGGACCAGACTGCACAACAAAGAGGTTGGTATAAGTTTTCACTCTGTCTATGAGAAGTTTGGCTTCTGCAGTTGTGTTACCACAAAAAGAGACGCCCACATGAAAACCTGCTTTCTGATATGCTGGGGGCTGGTTAATGTTTAGAAAGTGTATAGTGGCAAAAACTGAGGATACGATAAGGATAACTGCCAGGACCAAACCAATCAATCTCCTCAAATAAGACCCACCAAACCATTAAGCGTTTGAAAGCTGCTTTCACTACCCCAATAGCAATTTCAAATAAAAATAGGTTCCCAATCAAGTCAATATATCTTTAGTCTATAGGTTTTTTCCATCCGCCGTTGCTGAACCTTGCTATGCATCCAAACGGAAACGCCAGCAAAACAACGTCAACAATGGCTGTTGCGGTAAAGGAGATATTTAGCACGGTTTGTAGCAAAAGGTTAACGGTTGAGAACACAAGCAGCAGAAAGATGCCGTTTAACCAAAAGCCCACTTGCCAACCCTTGGTGCCATAGAACATGTTTATGAGTACGATGTTTAATACGCCCAGAAGTATTGGCTGAACTAGGTATGTAGTGAATAGTAGAAGAGCAAGCCCAATCGGCGGCATATAGGACATAAAAGACTGCCGTGCACCATCTAATTGTGTCTGGACAACGAGTAACACGATGGCTAAAGCTAAGCCTTGAATGAGCAGTTTTACCACTAACCGCAAACTCCGAACGTAGCTAAGCAGTTTATTTTCAGTTAGCATTTTTAGCAATCCAGTCGCCTACCGCTTGTTCCGAGGGCCTATCTCGAATTCCATAACTGTCAAATGCGCTATTCCAATAAACCAACCAGCAGCCCTTAAGCCCCATACTCTTAAAGAGGTTGAGCCCTTTTATGATGAAGTCGCTTTGAGCTTGGCTGTTGCCTGTTGACATGCCAAACTCCGTTATCAGCACATCTCTATTAGTTATTTTATGCAAATTCTGAATTATATGCGGTGACACCACGAGAAATGAATCCATAAAGACATCTAAACCGACGAAATCAAGTTTTTTACTTATCTCGATTGGCACATTGCTTCGTATAAGGTATCCGATTCCGAAGTTTGTGTAGAGTTGGGCTGGAAGATTATGCGCCTCAACAGTTTTGTATAGTGTTTCAAAGTTGGTGATTATTTCGTCATCAGTAAATATTGAACCAACAGACCATGTTGAGGACGATTCTGGCTCATTCATAACTTGGATGTATTTGAGATGACTCCCCCAACGATTAAGGTAATAGTCCACCTTGTCGGTTAACTCAAGGTTTTTGACCACAAGCGCCACAGCGATACCGTAATTATCAGTGGCGGAAAAGAACATGTCGGTTTTCTGGTTTTGGATGTGATTGTAATCGGCCGGATCACATTCAAGCGTTATCCGAATGGCTTTGAAACCTAAGTCGTGGATACGGCTAACTTGGCTATATATCTGGTCAAGCTCATCCTGCTCATACACATAGTGAATTCCGACTTGGAAGGGGGAACTCCCGTTTTTGTCTGCTGACGCATAATACTGATAAGGAAAGAAGATTTGGACAAATATCAAAAGGATAACAAGGGTAGTTACAATGAGGTTTTTTATCAAACTCTTATTTGTAAACCCAACTAAGCCCTGAAACAGGCGCCCTAAGAGTTTGCTCATAACTCAACAATAAGGGGTGATGGACTTTTAAGTTTAATGAAATAACAATCAAAAAGAAAAAAATAAGAAAAGTGAAAAAAGCTCCTTAATAGAAGCTTTGGATTGGCGATTCGTCTTTTGTGGCGGTTGCGGATTTGACTTCTTCGATTCTGGTCTTAGTCAAACATTTGATGTTGTTAAAGTTTGACATTTCACCGTAGCTTACAAGTGTAATTGCTGTTCCTTCTTCGCCTTTGCGTGCGGTTCTGCCAATGCGATGGAAATATACTGGTGGGTCATTGGGTACGTCATAGTTGATTATGTGAGTTATGCCTTCGATGTCTAAACCCCTTGCAGCAACATCGGTTGCTACGAGCAAGTTTGTTCGGCCACATCGGAAATCGTTGATTGCACGGTCCCTTTGGGCTTGCGTGAAACCTGCATGGAGTGCTTGCACACGGCAGCCTTTGCGGTAGAGCTGGTCTGAGAGTCTACTGGTTTCTCTTCGAGTCCGACAGAAAATTATAGCTTTATCCACTCGGTCATCATGAAGGATGTCGCATAATGTACCAAATTTGCCATTTTGGTTGACAACGGTGTAGAGTTGTTTCATCTGGGTGAGAGCGATTTCATCTTTGCTAACAAGAATCTTCTGCGGATTTTTCATGTATTTGTTGCAGACGCGCATGACTGATTCATCGATGGTGGCGGAGAATAAGCTGGTTTGGCGGTCTCTAGGGGTTTTTGAGAGAATAAACTCAACATCTTCAGTGAAGCCCATGTCAAGCATTCGATCAGCTTCGTCAAGAACCGCTATCCTCACGGACGAAAGATTCAGAACGCGC
The DNA here is from genome assembly GCA_963775685.1 of Candidatus Bathyarchaeota archaeon. Lineage (GTDB taxonomy): Archaea > Thermoproteota > Bathyarchaeia > Bathyarchaeales > Bathycorpusculaceae > Bathycorpusculum. The sequence goes on along the minus strand of CAVZJV010000014.1, from coordinate 2,255,822 downwards.
CTTTCCATAAGGTCGATTAACCTTCCCGGTGTGCCTACAACTATGTGGACTCCACTGGATAGTGAGTGGATTTGCTTGTTGATTGATTCCCCACCGTAAACGGCTAAAACCTTCAGTTTTGCGTATTTTGCAAAAAGCCCCATTTGTTCAGCTACTTGCACGGCTAACTCGCGGGTTGGAACCAAAATTAGTCCTTGAACGCCGCGGATTTCACGGTTTAAACGTTGAACCATGGGTATGCCGAATGCGGCTGTCTTCCCTGTTCCAGTTTGTGCTTGCCCGACAACATCTTTGCCTTCGAGCAAGGGAATTATTGCTTGAGCTTGAATTGGAAAAAGACTATCAAACCCGAGTTCTTCTATACTTTTTAGGACTTCTCCTGATAATGGCAAGTCCTTAAATGATTGAATTTGCATACTTTTTGTTTCTTCTGCCACAGGATTTTTCATGATGTCTCTAAAAGCTTCAAAGCTTTGGTGATAGCATGATTAATGTGACAGCCCAAAAATGGGTTGGCGCGTATAAAAAGGTTTAGCAAGATTTCAAGCAAAGACACATTGAAATTAGTGTTTTATCATAAAAACATGCAGTTTGCCACCAAAAAATACAGAATTTTCGGCTAATTAAATTTTTTTTGCGATGAACAGAATTAAAAACATAAAAACTATGAAGTAAGTTAACAGGATAAGAGAAACTATTGTGACTGTCAAGCCGCAATCACATACTCATAAAAGCAGTTGAAAGCACAAGTTGAGTCGTAAAACATTAGCTTGAAAGCTTACAAAGGAGAGAATAAAGAATGAGTCAAGCCAAAAAAAAACCCAAGCCGCACTTCTTTTCTGGAGAAGCGGCTGACAGAACAGAAGAAACTGACGACATATACAACTCAAAAGAAAGAGAAGAAATGCTGGACGACGACGAGATAACCGTTGCTGAAGAAGGCTTCATGAGGGGAAGAGAAGATGAACCACCAAGCAAAAAACAAACACGCAAAAACGCTGTTAGCCACGACGACTCAGTTTCAGTCGAGTTAGCTAAAGCAGACGCAGAAGATGACTAATCCGAATTTTTTTTTATAGCTATTTAATATGTATCGACCTTTTGCAACGTATTGAATAATTTGTTCTACAATTCATAAGTAGTCGATGAGAAAGACAATATTTACTGCTCGTTTGACTCAACAAAAAAGTTAAAATTACTTTTGCCATTTTTTCGATCAGTACTCTGTCGGAATGAATTCCCCATCATAACGGAAAGGGTCACCTAAGAGAGGACGTAACTCTTCCAACATGGCACAAATCCCCAGGTATATAAGAGTTCTAAAGAAAAAAAAGAGCAACAGAAGATAGAGCCCCGTTGCTTTCTGTTTGCACCACCACTAACCATAATAGGCAGAAACGAGAATCTTGTCTCTGAGGGTTACTTACAAGTAATGTCAATGAGAGATCCAGTTTGCGGAACGGTGCTAGATGAGAACACAGCTAAATTCAAAATTTCTTATGACGGCGAAACATACTATTTTTGCAGCCTAGTTTGCAAAAAACGGTTCAAACGGCACGCAACCAAATTTGTAAAATAATCTTTCTAAAAAAAATAAAAAAAGAAAATACATTTTTTTAATTTTGCTTGAAGAATTTCCAGACGACCGCCGCTAGAATTCCACCTATTATTGGTGCCACAATAAACAGCCAAAGTTGACTTAACGCTGTGGTGCCCGCAAAGAGTGCTGGTCCCAAGCTTCTTGCAGGGTTAACGGATGTACCATCAATAGGTATCGCAACAAGGTGGATCAGCACAAGGGTTAAGCCGATTGCTAAGCCTGCAAATCCTTTAGGTGCGCGTTCGCTGGTGGAGCCATGGACAACGAAAACGAATATGAACGTTAAGACAATTTCAGCAATTAATGCCAGATGCCAAAGAGTAACGGGCAGGAGATGCTAGGTCATAACCGTTTTGACCTAAACCACTTATCGCTAAATTAAACGATGGGTTTCCAACAGCTATTGCGTAGAGTATGCCTGCACCGATGATAGCGCCTGCACATTGAGAAACGATGTAGAACGCCGTATCTTTTGCAGTTAGTTTTCCTGCAACCAACATTGATATTGAAATTGCCGGGTTAATGTGACAACCGGAAATTGCGCCTATTGCGTAAACCATAGCTAACACAGCAAGTCCGAAAGCAAAAGCTATACCAGAGAATCCAATGGCGTAACCTGCAATCACCGCGCTACCGCAGCCAATCAGCACCAGCACCATTGTTTCAATCAATTCAGCAACGTATTTTTTTGTGGGTGAAATAGGTAATGAAATTTGTTCTGTTTCAATCATTTTTTCTCCTCTTTTTTATGATTGGCTTTCAGTTTCTATCAATCACTTAATAATTGTTTTTAACAAGAAAGAGCTAAAACCAAAAATGCGTTTAGAGGTTTTCGCTAGCAGAAATATCCATCATCATAAAGCCAGACGCCAGCTTTGGATAAAAATCCGTGCTTTTCTCAGGCAAGAGTTCGTGTTGTTGCGCTATTTCTGCAACTGTTTTCGCACTAATCGGGTTAACCAGGAATGCGATACTTGCTTCGCCACGGTTAATTTTCTCCACAGCTGCCTTAGTCCAGCGTACATAGAGGATGTTCTCATCCATGCTTAACTCGCCAGTTTTAAGAATAAACCTAAAAACTAGGTCTCTTAGTATAACTACATCAAAGATTTTTGTCTCCTTCGAAACATTAGCATCAACGAACTCGTACACTGCTTTATCATGCTTTAACAATAAACCATATGCCTTTGAACCGTCATAAACGCAGAAAGCGTGCTCGTCAATATGGGTCTTAAGAAAATTCTCTAATGACTCAACTTTGGGTTCAACGTCTTCCATGTCGAAGAAAAACTTGAAAGCATGTACCAAATCATCAGTAAGCGTGTAGTTTTTCAGTAACCTGTGAGTTGGCAAGACAACCAGTCCTTCTTCTTGAACAGGCACGAAGTAGCTCATTTGGAAGTTGAAGGCTGAATCCTCTGTCCAGCTGCCTTTGTTGCGCATTTCGTTTCGATAAGCCAAAGCACTCTCGTAACGGTGATGCCCGTCGTTTATCACCATGGTTTTGGAGCTCAAGACCTTTTGCAACTGCTTGATTTTCTCTATCTCAGTTATCTTCCAAACGGTGTGCCTAACATTCAAAGCATCAGTAACTTGAATTAGGGGTTCAGTTTTCTTTGCTTCATCCAGAAAAGTTTTGGTGTCACCCTCTGGGTCCTGATACATCAAAAACACGGATTCTAGATCTTTTTGAACTGTGCGCAGCATGTTTAAGCGGTCAGCCTTTGGCGCCCTGTAGGTCGCTTCATGCGGGAACACCTTGTTTTCGCTGTAAGGGTAAAGTTTCAGAGCAGCAATTATGCCTGTCCGCTGAAACTTCTTGCCGTCAAGAGCGAATTCTTGACGCGATACAAAGATTACTGGTTGGTTTTCTTTAGCTATTATGCCTTCTTTTAACCACCCCATGATGCGTTTGTTTGCGACTTCATACTTATCTTCTTCTATAGGCAAAATTAAACGGCAATAATTGTAAGGCGACTTCTCATAGTACTCTTTTTGCATCTGAGAATCAATTTTGTCATATGGTTGCGTGATAAGGCTCTCTGCTTCGCCAGCTTTTTGAGTGTAGCGCAAGGCTTTGAAGGGTCTAATTTCTACCAAACCGCTCAACTCACTTTTTTTCCAGAGCTTCAATAACTGCGTTAGCTATTTGTATGCTTGCCTTCAGCTGTGCTTCATTAGTCTGGGCACCCATATGTGGCGTGGCAATCACGTTGTTTAGAGTAAGGAGTTTGCTGTTTTTGGGGGGTTCCTCTTCAAAAACGTCTAGTGCAGCGCCAGCAACTTTGCCTGAAACGATGGCTTGGTAGAGGGCTTCTTGATCCACTACACCTCCGCGCGAACAGTCAATCAACATAGCGCCTTTTTTCATGAGATTAAATTCTTTTGTGGAAATCATGTGTTTTGTATGCGGGGTTAATGGAACATGTATTGTTATGAAGTCTGCTTGGGGCAACATCTCGCCAAGAGGAACAAATCGATCATAGACACATTCCTCTACGGGCAAAACCTTCATGCCCAAAGCCAAAGCTAATCGCTCAACGGTTTTGCCTATGTATCCGCAGCCGATAACGCCCAAAGTTTTGCCATTTACCTCGTTGCCCATTAATTCTTCTTTTTCCCACTTGCCCTCACGCAAACTTGTTGTGCCCTGAACGATGTTTCTTGCCAGCGCCAACAAGTGACCAATGGTTAACTCAGCAACGCTCGCGTATGAAACGTGGGGTGTATTCACAAGTTGGATGCCCATTTTATTGGCTCGCTCATAATCAATGTTGTCTAATCCTTCACCTGCACGACCGATAATGCGGAGTTTTTTGGCGTTGTCAAGCAATTCGCCTTTGACTTTGGTTGCTGAACGAACGATTAACACGTCATAGTCTGCGATAATTTTTGGAAGCTCAGCTTTTGGGCTGTCCCATGCGCAGGTAACTTTATAACCTTTTTTTTCTAGAAGCCTGATGCCTTCGACAAATATTTTGTCGCTTACGAGGATTTTAATGGTCACTTTAATCCCCAAATCTGATCAATTAACCCTATGACTTCCTTGATTCCTGCAAGGTTCCACTCGCCCATATGTCCGATGCGGAAGGTTTTCTCAGCCATTTTGCCATAACCTCCGGAAATCATGTAGCCTTTTTCGGCGAGTTTCTGATTGAGTTCTTTGACGTTTTTGCCCAAGGTGTTGCTTATGCAACTAACGGTTATTGATTCGTATCCTTCTTCAGGAAACATCGTAAAATGCTTCTTCGCCCATTGCTGGGTATAAGTTGCCATGTCTTTGTGGCGTTGGTAAACTTTGTCGTAGCTTTCCTCCAGTAAGAGGTCCATGCGTTTGTTTAACGCATAGAGCAACGGGATGTTTGGGGTGAAGGGAGTTTGGTGTTTTTTTTCAAATTCAATGATGTCCACCAAGTCGGTGTATGCTCCTCTGCTGGGGACCTGTTTGGCGCGCTCAATTGCTTTGTCGTTTACGAGTGCAACTGCTAAGCCAGGTGGGAGCGCGAAACATTTTTGGGTTGAACCAAACAGGATATCACAATTAAATTCTGAGGGCAAAGTTTTGTCGCCAGCCATCGAAGAGACAGCATCCACGGCAAATATTATATCCGGATATTCTTTGCGAACCATTTTGCCGATTTCAGCAATCGGGTTTCTTACGCCTGTGGAGGTTTCGTTGTGGCAAACAGACAGTGTGTCGTATTTTCTACTAGCAAGTTTTTCAGCAACCATTTCAGGTTTGATTGCCTTCCCCATTTCAACTTCTAAAACATCTGTTTCTTTGCCACATGCAGCAAGGGTTTGCGCAGCCCGTTGTGAGAAAGCACCATTAACGCATGCTAAAGCGTTCTGTTTTACGATACTTCGACCGATTATATCAAACCACAATGTACCTGAAGAGGTGGTTACGGTGGGTTTATAATCGGCGGTTAGTTGGAAAAACTTGGCTATTTTGTCGGTTATTCCGCCGTAGAGGTCGGAGAACTCTTTTTCTCTGTGACCAATTAGGAAATGGGTCTGTTCATCTAGGATTTCTTTGCTTACTTCGGTTGGACCGGGAATTAAGAGTTTCTTGTGCATGCATAAAGCCTTCAGCAAGAGAGTCGAGCATTAAAATATAAGGCTTATGCGGAAAAAGCTGTTCCTTTCAAACATCAACACCCATGTGAACTATCGTTTGAAAAACTATCTATCATTTACACATAAATTCGGCGAATGTTTAATTGGATGCGTGCGATATTAATATTTAGCAGTTAGTTAGGGCTCTTTGAAGAGCTTTTTTGCTGTTTTATGTTTGGAATATATCGAGTTTGGCAACCTGGTTCTTAAGCCCTGTCGGATAACTGTGTTTTGAGAAGGAAGGAGAAGCAGAGGAGAAGGAGAAGGCTTCATGTATGCTTTAAAAGCAGAGTTGTTTCCTAGCTTGCTTCTTATACTGTTGGGTTCCATCGACGCTGTAACTACTGTTGTAGGAGTCATATATTTTGGAGCTTCCGAGCTTAACCCCTTAATGACTGGCATCGTTAACACAAATATAATGGCTTTTTTGGTCCTTAAGGTTTCAGCGACTTTCTTAATTGGGTTTACCTACATTTTAGCTAAACGCACCCTGAACAAGTCCCTTAACAAAGAAACTCGCGCCTTTAGGTACTCAAACAAGCTCATGAAGACAGCTTATGCGGGCTTAATGGTTTTTCTATTAATCACCGTAATAAACAACTTTGCAGTTCTTTTAATTTAACAGAATTTTCTATTTCTTTTGTTGTTGTTGTGTTGGATTGTTGAACAATTAAATATCTGTAGTCAATCTCAATAAACAATAAAAGGCAGCAATGTCTAACCAAACCGGTTATCCCTTGGAAAATCACAAACAGCACAAAAAAGAAACCCTCCTGACATCATTGCTAATAGCAAGCATACTCCTGGTTCTCCAAATTAGCCTTCCAAGCAACAATATTGTTGCCTCCGGCAATTCAGGTACACAAGTCGGTGGAACAATAACCAGCAACACAACCTGGACAGAGGCAAATAGCCCCTACATAATAACAAACACTATACAAATCCCAGAAAATGTGATGTTAACAATCGAACCTGGCGTCACAGTCACCAGTCAATCCTCCAGCAATACAATGTTTCTGATAAACGGAATCATCCAGGCACAAGGCAACGCAACAAACAAAATAGTCTTTGATGGCAACGGCAATTCTTATTTCTTTAAAACAAATCACCCCGTTGCCAAGGGTTTCGTTGAACTCGATTACTGCATTATAAGAGATGGCTTCAGTGCTTTTTGGCTTGACAACACGGCTTATCTAAACCTCACCAATTCAGACCTAAGCAACCTCTCAGAAAACTCGTACCTATGGTATCCTTCCCAAGATTCATACATAGAATATAACACCTTCACAAATACCGCAGGCATCAAAATAGGAACAGATGACTACTACTCCAACTCTTCAGGAATGGTCTATGTAAGATACAACTTATTCGCCAAAAACCAAGGCTACGTCATCAACAACTACGCAAGTTATGGGCTAAGCAAAATCTGCGTCAACGACAATTCCTTCACCGACACGGCAAGCATAGTTCTGGAAGTAGAAAAAACCTCAACAACCGCAGATATGGATGCTTCTCAAAACTTCTGGGGAACAACCAACACAACATTAATCGACTCTATGATTTACGATAAAAATGATGATGCTTCATGCTCCAGCTACATCAACTATTTACCTATCCTCGACTCCCCTGACCCCAATGTCCCAGATGCGCCGACTCCCACTCCCTCCCCAACACCACCGCCTGCCCCCACAGAAACCCCACTTGCACCCACAACCAACCCTGACCCCTCAACAGCCCCTGCTTCATCAACAACTGCCGCCACACCAATACCACCCGCCTCGCCCACCAATTTGACAGCTGATCCAACAAACCCAAACCCTTCAGACACAACCTTAAACCCCTCAACTATGTCCACTATCCCTGACTCAGAATCGACAAGCACATCGCTACAAAATAACCCCACTCAACAACCAGTAAAAAATACAAACCCACAAGTGCAAGACAAAACCAACAACTATACTCAATTAGCAATCCTGTTTGGCTTAGCTGCACTGGCTTTAGGTGCAATAGTTTATTTTACTAAACATAAAAATTGAATAAGAGCTTTTTCCCTATCTCTAAGATAAATTCACCTAATCACGCTAGACTTTTCTGAAACCCTGGAAATACGAAACTAAAAAAACACAAATCAAATATTTAGGTGCCACCAAATGTAAAATATAGCTCCTTGCCAGTGATGAAGTAAAGAAACGCTTAACTGTTAAAGCTTTGATATTAATGGGTTTAGAGGAGAAAAAAATGCCCTTCAATCTATTCCACAAAAAGAAGCAACCTGAACAGGAAACACCAAACGTGCCTCCTCAAGAACAAGCCCAATCAGAAACACCAGCTCAACCCCAAGAAGCACCTCAAGAGACGCCTACGACCACAACACAGGAGGCAGCAGAGCAACCTCTCACGGCAACCCAGGAGCAACCCCCAGAAATCGATGCTCCCGCCCAGGAACAACCAGAAGAACCTGCTCCAGAGCCTTTCGAGCAGATGCCTACGACCACCGAAACTCCAAGCAAAACTTACCTTAAAGCCATGCCACTTCGTGAACTATCGGATCTTGATAACATCAAAACAGAGGTAAAAAAAGGTAACATCATAATTTTACGTGTTACGCCTCTTGCGGGCAAAAGTATAGAAGACGTTAAAACTGCAGTTAACGATCTCTTCCAGTTCGCTGATTCAATAGGCGGCGACATTGCACGTCTCGGCGAAGAAAGAGTGGTCATAACTCCAAAAACAGTAAGGATTTGGAGAGAAAAAACGCCTGCGCCAGTTTCAAGCAGCAATGAGCCTTTACCAACAGCGGCTTAAATTTTCTAAATTTCACTTTTCTTATCCTTACAGTAGCCTATAAGTTTCCAGAATAGCTGGAACAACCGTGTTTATGCCCGCTTTGTTATCCATAAAGTTAGCAAATGACATAGTTTTCTGTTTTTCACCATGGACAACGAATATGCGTTCAGGCTTTGGGCTTAGATGAGTCAGGTAGTTTACGAGTTGGCGTCTGTCCGAGTGACCTGAGAACCCCTCAATTGACTCTGTCTGCATTTTAACTGACAAAGCTGCCATTTTGCCTTCGTTATCCATCATGGTGACTTCGCTCACGCCCTTCTGGACACGTTTCCCCATGGTGCCTTCGATTTGGTAACTGACAAATATGATTGTGTTCCGCTCGTTGCTTGCCCAGTTTTTAAAGTACTCGATAACTGGACCGCCCTCAAGCATGCCTGAAGTAGCCAAGACAACGCATGGTTCGCCATCAATTATGCTTTGGCGGATGCTTGGGTGCTCAACAATGGTGAAGTAGTCTGATTGGAATGGATTGACTTCTTCATGCAGGATGCTGTGGCGGACTTCCCTGCCCAAGTATTCGGGGTAGGCTGTGTGAATTGCTGTGGCTTCGCTAATCATACCTTCAATGAACACTGGCGCCTCCTTCATTAAACCACGCTTCATGTAGCCATTGATGATGAGCATGATTTCTTGGGCTCTGCCAACAGCGGGAACTGGTATGAGAACTTTACCCTTACGCTCCAAGGTTTGGTTGATGACTCTGGTCAGGGCTTCTTCTGCTTCAATTCGGGATGGCGCAAAGTCTTCGGTGCCACCATAAGTGCTCTCGGTGATTACTGTTTCGATTCGCGGGAACTCCGTAGCGGCCGCCTCAAGAAGCATTGTCCGTGCGAACTTGTAATCGCTGGTGTAAACAATATTATGTAAACCTTCACCGATGTGAAGGTGAACCATAGCGCCACCCAATATGTGGCCTGAATTGTGCAGGGTTAAACGGATGTCGGGTGCAATGTCCGTGACAACACCGTACCGGAGGGGAATCGTGTGCAAGACACATTCACGAACGTCTTTTTGGTCATAGAAGGGGGTAACACCCTGTTTACTTGCAACATCCAAATAATCGAGTTGCAGCATAGTCATCAAATTTGATGTCGGCGCGGTACAGTAAACTGGACCATCATAGCCGTATTTGTAGAGGAAGGGAGCTAAGCCGCAATGATCAAGATGAGCATGACTTATAACAACCGCATCCAAAGAGTCAAGCTGGAACTCTGGGCAATCAAAACGTGGAAATGACTCAAAAGGTCTCTGGGAACCCGGGTGAATGCCGCAATCCAAAAGTACGGCACTTTCGCGTGTTTTTATCAGAAATGCGCTGCGTCCGACTTCCTGAGCGCCACCTAAAACGGTCATGCGTATGTCGCCCACATCAAATGTTTTGGGTCTAAAGATACGTTCTCCCACTGTACGCAAGATGCGTTCGCGCTCTTTACTCTCAGAGTGAAGGTAATGGCGCATGTGAGTAACAATCTTGGATTTAATCGGTGGGCTCCGAAGCACATGAGGGCGCCACTTAGTTTTCTTTATAATCTCCTGCAGGACCGCTCCGTTTCTACCAATGACTAGACCTGGCTTTTTAGTTTCAATGATGATTTCGCCAAGGCTTGGATCAAAATTAATGTCTGTTACTTCTGCTTCCGCAGGAATAAGTTCACGTGCGATTTTTTCTGCTTCTACCTCAGGAATTCGCACGGACGGGTCAGGTCGGATGACTATTCTTTTTCGTATGACTCCGACGATTTCAGCCACAATACTACTTTGGTCAACTAAGATTTCTGGTTTTTTAGTGTAAACCGCCAGCATGGGACCTTCATATTCGATTCGAGTAACTTCTGCTTCACGAGGAACTTTCTGCAAAATGTATTGGCTTATTTCTATCTTTTCTTTGTCTTTTTCTTGGGTCCGTCTTTCTTGGGTTCGAGCCAATGTATTTAGCTTCCTGCTTTGAGGAGTTTGCTTTTCTCCTCGTCTGATAATTCCTTGTAACCGAACTCGTCGATTACAATGATATTGTAGTTGTTGCCGCTTGCAACATCACGCTTCATAGCTGCATTGACGGCCTTAGCGATGGTAGGCAAAACCTCAGCAATAGTCATACCTTCACGGAACTTGTCTTCAAGAATACCGTAAGCGACGGGTGAACCGGATCCAGTGGAGACAGATTTCTCCTCGGTTAAGCTTCCGTAAGGATCCAAGTTAAAAACGTGGGGACCAGTTTCATCTATGCCACCGACCAATACCTGTGTTGACAGGGGCACATACCTAGCTGAGAACAGCAGGTTTGCTACAAGCCTTGCCGCAGAGCTGATTGGCATGGGTCGGTTCAGGTTAATTTTATAGAGATGCGCGTTGGCGGTTAATATATCAACCACTCTTTGCGCGTCAGCAACGGTTCCTGCGATGGTCATACCCATATGGTCGTCGATTTTGTAGACTTTTTTGCCGAACTTGTGTGCAACGTAGTAACCCATGGTCACTCTTGTATCTGAAGCCAAGATTACGCCATCTTTGCAGACGACGCCTATTGTTGTTGTGCCTTTAAGGACTAGCTGGCTAGCTGAATTGTTTTGTGACATAGTTTTGTGCTCCCTAAAACTCCGTTTAATCGGAATGCCATCCACTAGGAAGTAGCATCATCTAATCTTTCCGAGAGATTTATTAATATTTCGCAAAAGGTGCTGTTAGCTGTGCACGTTTATTTGCTATGTTAACGAACCGAGACGCCTTATCTAACTTGCATCCCTTCTTGCTTATTTCAAAGTTTGCGAGGCTTTGCGTTAAACAAATGACCATTGATAACATTCTTCATGCCGCACAGATGTGCTTTTTCTGGAAGCTACTCGCTGCCCTTCAACGATGGGTTGATGACATATTGCACAGAAAATGCATCCGTTCTTCTGCATTTGTATCAGAAGTCTATGGTTTATTATATAGTGGTTTAACGCCATATCCTGCTCATCTCTCCATTGACTCCCTATTTTCATCCACCTTTAAAATGCATTTTCGTCAAATTTCCTTGACTAAATTTAGTCAAACTTTCTTGACTAACAAATTGCCATGGCCAGACGTGTGTGGAAAGATTATTTTTGGTCATCAAAGCATAAAAAGTCGCAATCAAACTATCTTATCAGCACCAAGTAATCGATCAAACATTATGTAACTATTGAATAAATGTAATGAAAAAGTATCTTTTAGCTGACCGAGCGCAACATAGTATAATTGTTAAAGACATAACAAAAAAAGAAAAATTGCAATTTTTTTATCTAAAAAGAGCCACCATAAGCAACTCAATTTGAATTTGAGGATTCAAATGCAAAAACCAACATTGACGTTATGGGTGACTGGTTTACTATCAGACCGTTGTTTTTTAGTCACTTTCAAATATATCAGCAGACTCTGAAGAAAGGGGTGAAAATTCGGATCATAACACAGAGATGCAGTGACGAGAAATTTATCAAGATGATAAAGAGACAAATTAATCCATTGTTCGAGGTTCGATGTGTAATTAACGCTGTCCCAATTAAGGCAGCGATCTATGATGGAAAGAATGCGAACATGTGTGTAAGAACGGTGTATGATAATGAAATTGCGCCAAGTTTATGATCAGACAATCCTGAGTTCGTAAAAGTGTTGGTTGCCTACTTTGAAAATGTTTGGTCAAATTGAGAGTCTTACTCTTCATCAACTTAGTTTTTGAATCTAAGATGTTTGCAAGAACCTTTTCAAAATTAAATTGTTTAACTAAAGCTTTTTAGGGGACATTGGAACTTTTATAGGCAATTGGCGGGTGAGTGGATTCTCCTACCCGTTCCGCCAACCAAAAATAAAACCCGGGAGTAGGGAGAAATGCATTGAAAATACACATCTAAAGATATAGCCCTTATAGCAATTTATGCTCACTTTATGCAGCTATTAGTTGTCGTATACCTCGGACTATTCTCTTATGGACCAATTCAACTTCGAATAGCCGATCCTTGCTGGGAGCAGTTCCCATTGCTGGGCATCGCCAGGGGTTTTAGGTCACACAATAGGAGTATTTGTTGGAAACATTTCTTCGCCATTTGGTCCATCGACTTCTCAACACTATTCCTTCATTTGCATGTCCTTTGTAGTCTACTACATTTACAAACGCACTAAAAACGACTATACAGTGATTGGAACATGCGTCGCTTACTCCGCTGTCTTAGGCACAACAGTCGGATGGATGCTGTCTGACCCTGTACGGTACTGCCACTTCTTCCCTGACTATCGCTTACGTCTCCATTGGAAACACTATTGCATGACGTACTCAGTCGGATGGCCAATTTTCAAGTTACTGAAAAGAACAGGCATATTCCAAAGATGGTTCGGAGCTATCAAAAACCTCCATTAAAAGAGAGGAACAATAAATGAACCCTAAAAAAAATGCGTAATCGTTCTCAGCGGCGGACCTGACTCCGCAACAGTCGCGTACTGGGCAAAAAAACAAGGCTACCAAATTTACCCCATAACCTTCAACTACGGACAAATCGCAATGAAAGAAACCCAATGCGCACAAAAAATCGCCTATAAACTCGGCACCAAAACAAAAATTGTCGATCTCTCTGCTCTAAAGGAAATCTTCAGCAATGTAACCTCACTTTGCAACAGCAACATCCCGTTGACCTCCGAGTTCAGTGCCAGCCCATCATTGTCCCGTTCCGCAACGCTATCTTCCTTTCAGCAGCAGTTGCCTACGCCGTCGCAGTTGGTGCGGACATAGATCTTTTACGGCGCACAAGGCTCAGATGAACCGTTCTACCCTGATTGCCGAAGAGAATTCTACGAAGCATTTGAAAAGACTGCAAAATTGGGCACATGTCAAGAAATCAGCATCCAAGCACCCTTCAGCGGTAAACACAAATCCGACTTGTTCAATAGAGGCGCAGAATTAAGCGTGCCTTTCGAACTCACATGGTCCTGCTACCGTCGGCGCCAGAAACACTGTGGCATATGCGAATCTTGCGAAACCGCAAAAAAGCCTTTCAGGAAACAGGCGTCGCTGACCCAACAAAATACGAAAACTAATCAGTAAACAAAGCCAGAGAAGATGATTAACAGCGTTTTTGCACTGCATAATCTTTCAGATCAACTATGTTTACCCTGCATCGAATCTTCAACTTCCATAGCTTTCCAAAACTAACAAATACCAAAATTTTTCAGCAATATTGCACTAAAACATAATTTGAACCAAGACTTGCATAATGTTAAATCTAACAATTATTCCTGATGTGACTTTGACTTAGAACTCCGCAAAAACAAGTTTGTTGTTCTTCCCACATGACGCTTTTGACTTTTTGTGACGTTTTGTGACTTTTCCAGACGCAACCTGCAGACGCCACAAGTCTAAAGTAAAAAGGCACCCCAAAACAAGCCCACCGAAAAATGCAAACACAATTGGTGTTGTTCTTCAATTGAGAAAAAACTTTGAACAACTATTCTTTCTCATAATTCAACTTAAAGCAGCAGCTACTTGAATAAATAAAACTGAGAGCTAAACGGCTAAAAACCAATATTAGTCTACAAAGTTATTTGCTGTATAGGAAGAGACCCAAATGGATGTTTTTGAAGCAATACAGGAACGGCGTTCAATCCGCAGCTACCAAGACAAATCAGTTGAGAGAGAAAAGATCGAGAAGATTTTGGAGGCTGGACGACTATCGCCTTCAGCAAAGAACATCGAACCCTGGCACTTCATCACAGTAACCAACGCCCAGAAACGCAAAGCGTTGTCAGGAGGCACATGGGCTAAGTTCTTAACACAATCACCGCTTGTGATTGTTGCATGCGGCGACAAGAAAGCCTCACCAGACTGGTACGCCATCGACGTTGCCTTAGCTGTGGAAAACATGGTTTTAACCGCAGTAAGTGAAGGGTTAGGAACCTGCTGCGTAGGCAGCTTCAACGAAAAAGAAGTCGCCAAAGTTCTAAAAGTCCCCGACAACTTTGAGGTCCTCGTCATGTTAGCCGTCGGCTACCCAGGCGAAAAAGTAGATTTATCAAACAAACTCCTAAACCTGGTGCGCACAAGAAAAAACATCAGCGAAGTTACCAGCGAAGAAGAGTTCGGAAAACCTCTCGTGCTAAAGAAAATCACAGAACTCTAAAGGAGCCGCATCTGTTTTTCGCCCGAAACTAAACTTGAAACCCGCACCCCAATCAACCTGACTTTACGGTCTTTCTGCAAATTAGCAAAAAGTAACTCGTTAGCGGTTTTTTGCAGGTCATGGAGACGGTTAGTTAAAAACGGCAAGGTTTTGCTTCTTGTGTGAGTTTCAAAGCCCTGATAGCGAATCTTAATTGTCACCGTTTTAAACAGCAGGTGCTGGTCAACGGTTTCCTTCAAAACATCCTCGCAGAGCGCATCCAAAGCTTGAAAAATGAGGGTTGATTCAGCGGTGTCTTCCTCAAAAGTAGTCTCATGGCTTACACTTTTTACGCCAATGCGTTCTTCCACTTCACTTTTGTCGATTCCCTTAGCCATCAGATGCATCTGCAAACCCATCACTCCAAACATTGAAGTCAACGCTGGCGGATTGTAGTGTGCCAGATCACAAATGGTGTTTATACCCAGTTCTTTTAGTTTTGCTTCAGTTTTACGTCCCACCCAAAGCAGCTTGCAAACGGGAAGAGGAGCAAGAAATTTTTCAACTTCCTCTTCTTTAACGATAGTTAAGCCGTCGGGTTTCTGAAAGTCGCTGGCAACTTTAGCAACGAGCTTGTTGGGTCCCACGCCCATTGAGGCGGTGAGTCCCACTTTCTCCTTAATCTCCTGCTTAATTCTCTGCGCCAACACCTCAGCCTCAGCCCAAGTCCCAACCTTTTCCGAGACATCTAAAAAAGCTTCATCAATCCCCCACTGCTCAAACTTCCCAGCGTACTTACGAGCTAACGCCATGATTTCGCTTGAAACCTGAATGTACAATGGAAAGCTAGGGAGCAAATAAACCGCCCTTGGACAAAGCCGCCAAGCTATAGAAATGGGCATTCCCGAGCGCACGCCTGATTTTCTAGCTTCATAATTGCTTGTACTAACGACGCCTCTGCCTTTGCCTTCTTTGGGATCAGCACCAACTATGACGGGTTTACCTTTGATTTCGGGGCGTTCCCGCTCCTCAACCGCTGTGTAGAAGTGATCCATATCTAAATGGAAGATAACCCTCATGTAAACCACCTGCAATAGACATCTTTTTCGAGCAACCAAATAACTGGCAGATGCAAGATTTAATAACTTTGGAAAAGTGTAACAGACTTTTCACGCGGGTTTAAGTTCAGCAATACTGCAATCCCCACAACTATCAGCGTTATCATCCAAAAATCGGTCAGAGGCAGGAAAGCACGGTAAATCGGGTCCCAAATCGAGACCAAATCATAAATCAAAAAGTAACCACTCATCAAAATTAACGCTATCCCAACAAACTTGATGTTAAGTTTGCACTTTTCCCTAAAAGTTAAGAAAACAATTGTGCAAACAATAGCGGCAACCAGCAGAGTTAACCACGAATTAACAAAACCAAATGTTCCAACCAAGCTGTTCTTCTGGGTTTCTGAAGGCGAAATAGCATACACCCACATTAAGCTATGTTTAATCCACAAGCCCAAAACATAAAAAGGAACAGCTATACTAACCCATTTTAGAATCGGGTGGACAGCTTGGGGATTCCTTAGCTTTGCGGCTAAGCATAAACATCGGAGGAAAAATCAGCATCACCTGAAGCAAGAATGAAACCCCCGTGTAAAAATTCAAAAATGGACTATTCGAGATCACTGAACCTGCTAAGTGGTTGATTGCAGCTGGTAAAAGCAGCAAAAAGTAAAGCGAATCAAAAAGGAAAGCGAATCTAAGTTTTCCAAGATATTCAGGGTCTTTTCGCAAAAAGAGCAGGGCACTAATCAAGGCAAGTATTGAACCTGCAAAACGTAGGCAGCTACCAACTAATCCAGAAAGCTCTTGGAATAAGAAAAGGCCCAGTTGCAGGTTCGGCTGGGTGCTTTTTATGACATGGGGTAATTGGGCAACTATGGAAGGGAAGTGGGAAACAAAGACTGTTGCAGTTATGACCAGATAGATGTTGTAGAACAGAAACGAGAAGGCAACAATCAACAGGGCCTTTCTTAGCAATGATACCTCATCCAACTCCCCATTTCTATGTTCTCCAAATTCCACCGTTAGCAATCAAGAATTTTTTTTCCAAAATAAATGTTTTTTCCATAGAAAAAAGGCAATTGTTCCAAATGGAACACAAATAGTGCAATTTGTGACATAAAAGTCACAATACTTAAAAGACCTCCAAAACTATAAAAGAACCAACCCAAAAGAGAGAAAAAAATGATAAAACCAACAAACTCAAAAATTCAAAATTTGGATAACAAAACCAAATGTCCAGAATGCGAATTCGAACTAACCATTCCCAGCGACACAGAAAAAGGAGAAATCCTAAGCTGCCCAGGCTGCGGACTTGAACTCGAAGTTAAAAAAATACCAGATGGAGGTGGATGCATAGATCTTCAAGAGTTAACCATTGAAGGCGAAGACTGGGGCGAATAAGACATTCGCAAACTCAACAGTCTTCAACTTTTTTCTAAGTCTTTATTCAAGTAATGATTTGAACAATCAACAAAGAAGTAAACAGAAATAATGTTCGCGAGCAGGCAACACGAAGTAAAGGTATTATGCTTTTCTTCTTCGTTTCTTTGGTTCTCTAATGAAGGCTTCCTCGACCACTTGCTCAGCTAGGTCTAAGTCTAAATAGTCAATGGTAATCGGGAAATCTAAAACGGAGGTTTCAAGTTTTTGTTTACACTTCATTTTGAATCAGAAACACGTTTGCTGAGGATATAAATAGCTTTTATGAATTTGAAATTCAGGTTCAAACATATTTGAACCAGGCATATTTTTGGTCCATAGCCTCGCGATTATCCTGACTTCCCGAACCGTCATCCATTTGTGGCGATAAATAGCGAAATACAACAAACTTTCATGTTAAAGATCTTTGAACCGAAAGTCGCTCTAGCAATCTGCTTAACTATGCTTGCAATTTCTGTTTGTTTTGCAGTGGCAACTAACACGCCTGACGTACTTTATGGTTTAGGCAGTGACCAACGTGGTGACAACCTACAGCAACTGAAAGCTTCGGTTCCCATCGTTATTGGATAGGCGCGCACACCAACTCGGCATTGCCTCTTGACCACCCGACAAGACTGGAAATTGACGAATTTTTCACAAGCAATCCAGAGTACATTTCAGAGTTATCTACGATAGCTTGGGTTTATTTGTGGCTGCGTGGCACAACATTACCTAACTGCGCTTGAACATACGGCATAGTTAGAAGTTTTACAGTCAGATTTGAAGCTGATTTCTCGGAGTAAGGCACGAAACCGGTGCCAAAATCCTAACGATTTTTTCTCAACCCCTTCCGGCTACACAGTGAAATCGCACAAAGTTTGGGTGTATCTTCACAGGCTTGGTCTTGCCAGATGACCAAACTCAAAAAGCGTACTTAATTAACCCTAAAAAACAGGAGTGATCGTAAAAATACAGCCTAAATGATGCAGAATTCACCAAATTTGTACTCGATTTAACGGACAACTCAATAATGAACTATGTATAATTTATTTGTAATTTATCCCGAGTATGAAAGAGCGCTGGCTAAACCCCTCAGTGACCAAGACTTGGCAAACTACTCAACTTTTCTTAATTCGTTAATCAGTTAGTGTCCTGAGTGAGTAAATAAGATCAGGGTTCCGCATTGGGGACATTGGTGGTAGATTACTACGTTTTGGCTGTTGCATTTGGGCGTCATTTCTATAAAACAAGTGGGACACAGGGGCACTTTTGTTTTATCTGGCATAAAAGGTTTAGCCGTAGTTTGCCGATATAACTTTTGCCCAGAAAAATCCCAGAATTCCCACAAACACACCAAATAAATCATCTCTAAGCCATAACGTGCACCCTCAAACAACTAAACTCCACAAAGGCTAATCCCATTAGTTAAAGAGAAAATGGACAAAAGAAAACAAAATAAAATATCCAAAAAAATAAAAATTCTTTCAGCAATATGACAGTTACGCCATGCATAGGCCAAACACTTCACTTCACACCGTACCGAAAGATGCGTTTCAACCAAATATCGCTCAGACACTACATTGACTCGACATCTCAGGCGATTGGTGGCCGCAGGCTGAGCTAGTCGACCGAAGTCTTCTAGCTTACACCCCGGCTCCATCAAACCCATCTTTTATGGGAGCCTTCGTCCAGTGAAACTGGAATGGCTGCCTCTTTTCGGGAGAGGCTTCGAGCTTAGATGCTTTCAGCTCTTATCCACAACGGCGTGGCTGCCCGGCGACTGCCTTATCAGACAACCGGTTAACTAGAGGCCACAGCGTCCCGTTCCTCTCGTACTAGGGACCCTTTCCCCTCAAGCAGCCAACACTCCCAGCAGATAAAGTCCGACCTGTCTCACGACGGTCTAAACCCAGCTCACGTTCCCTTTTAATAGGCGAGCAGCCTCACCCTTGGCCCCTTATGCAGGGCCAGGATAGGAAGAGCCGACATCGAGGTACCAAGCCGCGGGGTCGATGGGGACTCTCGCCCGCGACGAGCCTGTTATCCCTAGGGTAATTTTTCTGACACATCCAGCCCCCACCAAGGGGGACATGGATGATCGCTAAGCCCGGATTTCTCCTCTGCATCCCTTACTGTTTGGGATTCAGTCAGGCTGGCTTTTGCCCTTGCACTCTACGGAGGGTTTCTGTCCCTCCTGAGCCAACCTTAGGGCGCCCTTGATATCTTTTCAAGGGCGTGCCGCCCCAGCCGAACTGCCCACCTACCGTTGTTCCGGCCCGCTAGGGGCCGGTAAGAAACACGGTTACAGAAAGTCGGTGTTCCATTGTTGCCTCCCCCGTGTCCCAGAGAACACAGGATCGACGGCTCCCGACTACGCTCTGCATCCGCAACCGTATTCCAGCGACAGGCTGCAGTAAAACTCCACAGGGACTTCTTTTCCCGCTGGGAGATCGTGGACTGTTCGTCCACGTTATGTGGTTTCACCGGGTACTACGCGGGGACAGTGGGGCCCTCGTTGATCCATTCATGCACGTCGGAACTTACCCGACAAGGCATTTGGCTACCTTGAGAGAGTCAGAGTTACTCCCGGCGTTTGCAGGCCCTTAGCCCAGTTGGACCCAGGTTTCAGGTACCTGTACTGGCCAGGATTCAGAAGCCGTTCACAAGCTTTCGCTCTTGCGGCTTCCTGTGTTTTTATTAAACAGTCGAGACCCCTTTGTCACTGCGACCTGCTCTCCCAGCCGAAGCTGAAAGAACAGGCACCCCTTATACCAAAGGTACGGGGCTAATTTGCCGAGTTCCCTCGCATTAGTGTATACCCGACACGCCTTAGGTTTCTCGCCTTGGGACACCTGTGTCGGTTCTAGGTACGATCATAAAGGATCCTTCTTAGTGTGTTTTTCAGTGGCTCCAGAGATCAGCTGAACCTCCCTAAAACGGGTGGCTATTCCCACTTTCGCCTAGTTCTCGCCATTACGGCACTCCCTAGGTTTATAAGGTTAAACAAGGCGAAGACCTTGCTCAGCTTACCCCGAAACGTCAACACTAAGCTTGCGTCGCCGCATGTACCTCTATGGTTCCGGAATTTTAGCCGGATTCCCTTTTTCGGCATAATCGGTTAAGTTATGCCTTAGGATCGACTTACCCCCGGCTGACGATCGTTGCCGGGGAACCCTGGCCCCTTCGGCGGAAAAGATTCTCACTTTTCTTTGCTGTTACTACCACCGGGATTCGCAATCCTAATCGGTCCACTGGACCTCACAGCCCAGCTTCTGCCCAAATAGGACGCCTTCCTACCAGCGCAGTGTGCACTGCGTTCTGAGGTATCGGTAGCTGGCTTAGCCCCGTCAATTTTCGGGGCCGTCAGCCTCGGCGGGTGAGCTGTTACGCTTTCTTTGAAGGATGGCTGCTTCTAAGCCTACCTCCCCGCTGTCTGAGGCTGACGACGCCCTTTGGTTTGACATTTAGCCAGCATTTGGGGACCTTAACCTCAGTCTGGGTTGTCCCCCTCTCGGTCGTGGAGCTTACCCCCACTAACCCGTTTCCCAAAGTCTTAGGTGCGGGTGGATTCGTAGTTTGAAAGGAAAGTGGACCCTTTCGGATCCTTGTTTTCCAATCAGTGCTCTACCCCACCAGCCGCCTCGTTCGGGACTGGGCTCAGGCCCACTTCGGAAGGAACTAGCTATCACCAGACTAGATTGGTCTTTAGCCCCTAGCCCCAGGTCTGGGGAACGAATTGCACGTCAGAACCCTTTCGAGCCTCCACTAGGCTTTCGCCTAGCTTCGCCCTGCCCAGGGCTAGATCGTCTGGTTTCTAGTATGTATCGCTATGACTTCAGGCCCTTTCAGACCTTGCGCCTGGCTCTTGCGAGTTGCGCGCTTGTTGGTTTCCCTTTGCTTACAAGTTTAATGCTTTTAGGCTTGCCATAGCAATAAACTCCCCGGCCCGTGTTTCTAGACGGAACGTGCGACCCTGATCCCCCTTCCTCGTACTGCCGCTTCACAGCGGGTTCCTATGGATGGGTTCTACTCTTCTGGGCCGCACACGTCTGTAACTGTCTGGTTTCAGGCACTTTTCACCCCCATTCCGGGGTACTTTTCAGTTTTCCGTCACCGTACTAGTGCGCTATCGGTCTTGAGATGTATTTAGTCTTGGAAGTTGGTGACTCCCAACTTTCCGCACCAAAACCATGGTACGGTAGTCTGGGACTCCAGCTAACCTCTTTTTGGCGTATGTTTACGGGGCTATCACCCTCTGTGGCGGGCCATTTCAGGCCACTTCAGCTTAACCAACGAAGAGGAAACCGGGCCCTTAACCCTACATCTCCCATACATTTCTGCATGGGATTCGGTTTGGACTATTCCCAGTTCGCTCGCTGCTACTAAGGGAATCCCGTGTTTGGTTTCTTTTCCTCCCCCTACTAAGATGCTTCCGTTCGGGGGGTTCCCGCTCCGTAAAGGAGCACCAATCTTGCGACTGGTGAGAAGTCTCATTCGGGTATCCTCGGTTCTAAGGCTGCGTGCGCTTACCCGAGGCGGTATCGCGGCTTGCCGCGCCCTTCTTCGGCTCTCAAGCCGAGCCATCCTCCAGACAGCGTGGCATGTTTCGGGCCAATGGTAGTGTCTGTTTGGCGTTTGGTGAAACACATATTTCATTGTATAGTGTGTTGCGTCGTTGTTGTTTGGCCTATGCATGGTGTCATTGTGAATTCCCAGTGATCAGGAACTCATCTCACCCTTCACTCCACACGGTTAAGTGGGGAGTTGCATCTTTTTTATGGTATAACCCATAATTGCTGAACTGCAATAGAAGCAGATTTCGTTAATATAAGTGTATCGTTGAACAGCAGCATGGTTTGTTATCGATGTTTTGGTGTGCGTCTCTGGCTTCCTTTGGGTTCTTCACTCAAGCAAATGTTTCGTTGCCGAGTTGCATACGTGGGGAACCATACTAGCAACTTTCCAACATATAAGATTGTCGTTAAATATAGAACAACAGAAACATTTTTTGTCCCGTTTAACACCCGTAGGAAAAAACAGCGTTCAGATGCCACACATATTTCATTGTATAGTGTGTTGCGTCGTTGTTGTTTGGCCTATGCATGAAGCAATATGAAGACTTAAAAGCGACGCTATAAGCCAAAAGACCTCACGCTCAAAGTAACTTGAAAAAACCCGTATTTATAGCAAAATAACGTCAAGTTAAACGTCGCGACTTCTCACAGCTGACCCCGCCCAATATATATAGAATCAAAACCACAATACTGCAATGTTAATATCACAAAAATATCAAATGACTATTCGGCCCGTTGCCAATGGGTAACTTTTAGGCAAGGGTTGAATTCCAGAATATACCGTTTTATAGCTATTTAGGAAAGTTAAGCAACAATCGTCGTATACAATGTCAAGGGAATAACCATAATGACTCAACAATCCCTGGATCATCTCCCATATTATTGACGACTTTTCATCTGGACCCCAAAATCCCCAAATCTTATCCTCAGGATAACGCAATCCATAACCGCAGTTTTTGCGCAAAACTAACGCAGCTTCAGCAGAATTGCACTTCATTATTTTGTTCTGTGCTACTTCGTTCCAGAACTTTTCAAGAGCTGCAAAGTGTTCATCGCCCATTATTCCATAAGTATCGTTCGTGTAGGGATAATTGAAGATGACTATGTATTTGGCACCAACTACATAGGCGGAACACATTTTTTTCATAAATTGCTGCTCCCGTATCAAGGAAATAGGGAGGATTTGTATATTTCCAAGTGATTATAACTCCTCAGTCCTTATGCTGGAAATTTGCTGCCACTCTAATCAACGCAATATCTCTTACCAAAGTATGATTCCACCCGACCTCGCTAGAACTCTATCGTAGCCAGAAAGATAATCAAATCAATAGAGCAAATAATCAGAGCAAAAAATCGGGATGTTTCTATTCTTTAATGAGATAGTTCCAGGGTCTTTCAAGAAGCCGGTCTCAAATATTTACGCGACTGAATCATAGATCGAGTTAGGAGTCAAACGCCAATTTGTACATTTTTGTCAGAGTCAAGGTAAATTCCGCCGCTTTCATCATAGTAATATACACCCAAAAAAGGGTCACCATAAAGTTTTCTGGCATTGCCAATCCACGACGTTCGCCACGTCAAATCCTTCTGCGATAGTATTCTCGGGTATAGCTCGCCGAAGTAAACGATAATATTTAGCCCTGATGTAACGGCATAGTTACAAATTTCATTTATGCAGTTTCGTTCATGCTTATTGGACCCGACTAAAGAATGAAGAGGTTTGAGTATTCTTTTGTTCGGTCAATCCAAAAGTTTTGCTTCCTCAATGGTGTTGCCGCCAAAAGCAACCCCAACATAACAATTCATTCTTCCTTTGGGATCATTAATCGATACTTTTTCAAACAGTAATATACTTGCTAAAACAACTAAAAAGTAAACCTGCAAAGACCATCATTGACCTCTTTTTCACGAGCTTCATTAGCTTGACCTAACTATGCGAGAATAGTAATTTTTATCCCATTTATGTAAGAGGCACTACCCAATTTGTCCTCTTAAGGACTTTGGCGAT
Organism: Candidatus Bathyarchaeota archaeon; assembly: GCA_963775685.1. Lineage (GTDB taxonomy): Archaea > Thermoproteota > Bathyarchaeia > Bathyarchaeales > Bathycorpusculaceae > Bathycorpusculum. Next base: position 2,232,090 of record CAVZJV010000014.1, on the reverse strand, counting down.
AAATCGCCTTCAGTACCGTTAGCAACAACTTTTATTTGGGTAGGTTTTTATGTGTTGATGCAAAAATGAATCTGCATGTGCCTCGATAGCTCAGCCCAGTAGAGCGGCTGCCTTGTAAGCAGCAGGCCGCGGGAGCAAGGCCCGCTCGAGGCTCCACAAGAAATTTTTATTCTTTTGGTTTGGGTTCTTCTTCTTTCGCGGTTTTGGGGTCTTTTCCAGTCAAAGAGTATTTTCGAGCTTTGGTCTCTATGATTTCTTGCTCGAAAAACTTTTTTAGTGATTTGAAGACTTTTTTTGAGGGTTCACCTGTTTTGTCAGTTAGTTCCTGCAGGGTTAATTCCTTTCCTTCTGTTTTGAGGGTTTGGTAGACTTTTTCGTCGATCTTGTTTAGTTTCATCCCAGTCCACTGCCTTGTAATGTTTTCTTTTGTTATGTTGGGGTGGCTTTTTCAAGTTTGCGGTACTTTGGCAGAAATAGTCCTTGCTCGTGTGCTCTAAAGATTCTCGTACTCAATGCGAATTGCTGTGTTGAACTTTTAGAGACACTCTCTTTTCACCAACAGATAGTAGACTTCCCTTCATCTAAAGCTAAATTGACCTTTGCAGAAACTGTTGAAAGCTCAAGTTAAGAAGAAAACTCACCGAAAAAGGTCATATCTGATAAATGTTCACTTGTCGTCTACCAAAACTCGCGAAATTAAGAAACCTAAAAAAACTCGATAAGCTCAGCACCGACGCTAAATCTTGCCTACGAGTACCCTAAAACCACTCTCACGAGCAAGAACTGTACAATTGCCAAAAGTTTCAGTAAAAAGAGAAGGCAATAATTTTGCGCCAATTTTGGAGCGGATAACCATTTGAAAACTCGCGTCGGTCGACATTTCTATAGGAGCACCCGTCACTATTGCTTTCACTGTTTCCATGCCGGCACTTACAGGAGGATTCGACAGAATGCAATTGAACTTCAAATTCTCCACAGGCTCATAGAAGAAGCCGTAACGTACCTCGGTGTTTGTTACTCTGTTTAACTCCACGTTTTTCTTGGCTAAGCGCACTGCTCGGGCGTTCACATCCGTCATGACTACGTGCAGTTTGGGGTTGAGTTTAGCGATGGATATTCCGACAGCACCGTATCCGCAGCCGATGTCAAGAACGCAGCCTGTTTGAGGCAGCACCATGGCTTCGATGAGCAGCCTGGTGCCAGAATCAATCTTTCGCTTCGAAAAAACACTCGAGGCAGTCAAAAACTCGAAGGATTTACCGCAAAGGATAGTTCGAACAAGTCCGAAGCGTTCCTGAGATCTGGGTGCACAGGCAAAATAGTGCTCAACGTTCTTTGGGTCTTTGCTCATTGGCGCCCCTACTTTTCCAAACTTTTGGGTAAGTGCCCCGTGGCATAAGCACACGTGCAAGAGCAGCAACTGCGCCATGGTTTAGCTCCATTATCTCTTGGGTTGAAACAAGCGCTTTAGCTAACGCAACTGCTTCGCCCTTTAACGTGAAAATCGCAACCACTGAATCCTTCATGATACCCGTATCAACCTGCAACACACCTGGCGCGGTCAAGTTGGCGCCGTGGCAAAGAGCATCAACGGCTGAATCGCGAACGATGATTTTGGGGACCTGCATTAGAGCAACTTCCATGGGCTCAATGAACTTGCACAAGAATGACTGCTCTTTTTTCGCTTCGTATTCACCAAACCAGTAAGCAACATCATGCAACGTAACTTTTTTGGCGCTGGTTTCAAGGAATGGCCCTGCGCGGGTTCGACGGAGCTCCTGCATGTGAGCGCCAACGCCTAGGATTTCGCCGATGTCAAAGCAGAGTTTACGGATGTATGTTCCGCCTTCGCAGCCGACTTTGAAGAGAACATTTCGTCCATCCATCTCCATGTAATTGTTATAGTATATGCGCCTAGTACGGATTTGCCGTTTGACTGATGAACGTAAAGGTGGACGTTGATAGATTTCATCCTCAAATTCAGCCAAAACACTCTTAACCTGGTCCTCGCCTACGTCGCCGTGCAGTTTCATGACGCAGACATATTCTTTGCCGCTGTGAAGCAGCGCCTGAACCATTTTGGTCGCGTCCTCAAGTGTGATTGGTAAAACACCTGTGACTTTGGGGTCGAGGGTTCCTCCGTGCCCAATCGTTTCTAAATGCATGATTTTTTTGACCCATGCCGCAACTTCGTGGCTTGTCGGACCGGCAGGCTTATCGAGGTTTATGGTACCATATTTGATGTATTCTTTTGCTGGTCGCTCAGAGGGTTTGCAACCGTATTTTGGGTCGGTGTAGTCTTCTTTTTTTGTTAGCAATTGGCGTTGGGTTTCCCACGGCGGGGTTGTTCTGGGCATGACTGGTTTCTTTCTCCTAGGTTAGGTGTAAGAAAAAGGATATGTGAGGTAATTAAAGGTTAAAATTATGCGGTTTTTGCAGGTTGGGTCATGTCTTTGAGTTTGCCAGCAGCTTCCAACGCTTGGGCAACTTCCTCGTCTGAGGCGCCTCGTTTAATTTCGATTTTTTCTTGCAGAGGCATAACATGGTTTATGTTGACTCGCCTGCGTTTGACGCCGGTAACTTTTTTGGGTCCCGTAACTAACACGAAGCTTTTGTCCATAACGTCAATGATGACGCATTTTTTGCCGTTCTCTCGACCGAGATGTTTTACGCATAATCTTCCGACTTCAATAGCGGGCATGTTTTCTATGTCTCCTAAAAAACCAATAACAACCATCCGAGAATATAAGCATAACATTGTGGAGTTGCTCTTTTTTTGGTTGTTCCTGTTATTGAACGGTTTGTTCTATAGGTAGAACTAAATTGCCCTTAAGGTGTAGGTATTTTGAGGTTATGTGTTTAATAGACCAAGAACCTCGAATTATCCGTTACCGAAAAAGGACTATAGGAATCGTTTTAGCAGTTATTTTGCTAACTGTTTTCTTGGTTAGCAGCATCTACTTTTTTGGAAATTCACCGACCAAGACGCCCCAAATAGCGGCAACCATAAGTCTCGTCCCTTTCAATTATCATCTAGAAATTTCCACTTCGCATGGTATCATTATACGGGGACGCAGCGTGAGGTTAACGTGATTGTAAGGAACTTTAAGGGGTCGCCTGAAAACGTCAGATTAGGCAATATTGGATTCTCCAGACGGCAAAATCCTCAGTTTTAGCCAACAATAAGGATGCCGACAAACAACAGGTTCTTTAAAAGTACCTTAACACTTCATGTTTCAGAAACAACCCCAACAAACACCTACAACCTCACCTTCAATGCTACAACAGACAATGGAATTACAATCTCCTTGCCCTACACCCGCTCAGTAATAAACGCTAAGGTTTCAGTGTAAGGCACTGTAAAAGTAAGCTCGGGAGTTGTTCCCACCCAGATAATACTTGAGCGACTTACAGCTACAAACGTAATCGTTCAAACATTCACTGTGCCAGTGCAGTCTGGACAATACGGCATTACGCTTCCAAATAAGCAGTTTATGCTGTAAGCATCTTTTAGGAAAATCAAGAGGGAACATCTGGAAAACACCAATTCATCATGCCTTGGAATGCCCATGATGATGTGGGAGTAACCAAGACAGATAGCCCATTTGCATCGGGACTCTAATCGCTTTTGAGCCTTTTTGGTTAATTGTAGAGGGTTAAACTGGGTACCAATTCCCAAAGTTTTAAAGCATCCATCCCGAACTATACCTCTGCAAGTTAACAGTGGTTGAGTTGAGTTTAAAATACCATTACATGCAGCTACCACGCGAAGTCATCGTTGGCAAAGGCACACTAAGCAGCATTCCCGACGTAGCCAAACGCCTAGGTCTCAAAGACAAAGCTTTAGTGATGTCTGACCAACAATGTTACGAAATCGCCGGCAAAACAGTCTGCGGGTTTTCTGGAACAATCAGGCTTAACCGTGGACTTTCTTCAAGTCAAAACCATGACAATGACTGACGTATTGGCCATTGAGGATCAGATTAAAACCCTAAAGCCGCAGGTGCTCTTTGGAGTTGGCGGCGGAACAATCATCGACTCTGCCAAAGTAAGCTCAGGGAAACTAAAAATCCCCTTCATAAGCGTTCCAACGACCGTATCCCATGACGGCATCGCCAGTCCCCTTGCTTCAATCAAAGGTTCCGACAAGCCCTTCTCGATTATGGCGCAGGCACCCCTTGCCATAATTGCCGATACACAAGTTATTGCTAAAGGACCTTGGCGATTCGTAGTGAGCGGATGCGGAGACATCATTTCCAAGTACACAGCCGTTAAAGACTGGCAACTGGCGCACATAGAAAACGGCGAGTATTATGGCGGCTATGCAGCAAGCTTGGCGTTGATGAGCGCGAAGCTGGTAACGGAGAACGCAGAGTTAATCGTTTATCGTCAAGATGAAGGTTTACGAGTTTTGCTTGAAGCCCTAATCAGCTGCGGGGTTGCCATGAGCATCGCGGGAAGCAGCCGTCCATGCAGCGGCTCCGAGCACCTCTTTAGCCATGCCTTAGACATAATAAACACAAAACACGCTATGCACGGTGAACAATGCGGCATTGGCTCGATTTTAACTGCTTATCTACAAAAAGGCAACTGGCAACGCATAAAAACCACTCTAAAACAACTCGGCGCACCCACAACAGCCGCCGAACTGGGAATCCAAGACACCGACGTAGTCAAAGCCTTGGAAATGGCAGCTAAGATACGACCTGAACGTTACACCATCCTGCACAAACTAAACCTGGGAGTTGAAGCCTGCGAAAAAACAGCCAAGGCAACAGGAATAATCGCTTAAACATGTATCTGCTGAATAAGCGCAAAAACGTTTCCTTCTGGGTCTTCCGCCGCTGCAATCCAACCGATTTCCGGAACTTCTTGTTTGGGCTGAGTAACTTTTCCGCCCAATTTTTCAATCTTTGCCAGAAAATTGCTAATAGATTCGACAGCGAAGTAGTTTACAGGTTTGCTTTCAGGAACCTGTTTTTTGTACATACCACCGTTAACTCCTGGTCGCAATAGCTTGCCGTTTGGATCAGCAGGAACCGTTTGGATTGACCAGTACTCGATTGGTCCTGAAGTTTGAGTAATTTTCCAACCGAAAACTTCCTCATAAAAACGCTTGAGGTTCTCTACGTCGTTTGCTGGGATTTCAAAATGAATTAAGGTGTGGTCCATTATTGTTTTACACCTCCATCTGGAATAAATAAGGAGGGAATTAAGTGCTCAATTACTATAGGGCAAGAAAGAATTTAACTCTTATTATTAATTTAACAAAGAGCATAATTCCATCTGGGAAAGTACTAAAATGGAAAATTAAAAGGAAAGATAATCGGGTTTAGCGTTTTTAATCCTTGGAAGCTTTTGCAGCTTTGGGGGCTTTTGCCGGTTTCGGTTCCGCTACAGGTTTTTCTTCTTCCACGGGCTTCGCTTCTGCAGTTGCTTCAGGTGCAGGTATTGCGGGAGCGGCTGGTGTGGGAACTGGTTTTGGCTCAGCTTTGAAGGTTTCAACGAACTTTGTCTCAGTCAGGACAGGTAAGAATTTTTGGATGTCCATGGCGATGCCGCGCTTGGCGATTTGTATGCCTTCGACATAGAAGGTTTCTTCAGGCATATCGATAATTAAGTCTGTCCCTTTCATAGTTAGTTTGAATTTGTCTTGTTCGACGACAGGTACTCTGCGGTGGATCAATGCACCGATTTTCTCTGGCACCTTGTCTAGTTTGCTTGTGATTGTGACGTCGTAGACAAGGGTTCTTCCTGCCAAGGGAGCGTTGAAATCTAAGAGAACTCTTCCTGCGCCAACGGAGCGTATGGTTGCGTTTTTGCCTTGGTATTCGATGCGTGCGCCGACAACTGGGTTGATTTCTTTTGCGTAGAGTTGCTTAATTGGGACACGTTTGATTTTTTCTGGGTCACGTTGTCCAAAGCCCTTGTCAGGCGAAATCTCTACTGTTTCAGGCTTGTTAACTTCCATTGTCGCTAAAGCGTCGTCTAGAGCTTTTAAGACCCAGCTTTCGCCTACAACGACGAGTTCAGGCTCGTGGATTTGCCCTTCTTTGTGAAGATGTTCTTTCTTTGCAACATCATCTTTTGTAGTGTCGAAAACTTCGTTTGTTTCCTTAACTTTAGCTACATAATCGATTAGTATGAAATCTCCTTTTTGTAGGGTCATCTTGAATCATCCTTTATCTTAACGAGGAATTGTAAGAGTTCCAAACGCGCATAAAAACTTTATCTAAGCAAAAAAAAGGATTTCTTTCTATAGCATTAAAATAGGCTTCAGGACAATTTGTATTTCATTTTTCTACAGTAGCTATTGTTGAAAAGCGCTTCCCTTGTTAGCGTGAAACTTCACCTCCATTAGGTAAGTGCCGTTAACCCGGTTGCGCCAAAATCATTTACTTTCAAGAGACAATTCTACTATGTGCAGCTGCTACTTTTTCTTGTCATTTGCCTGCTCAAGTTTTGTAGGCAAATACTCATCAACAATGTAAGTTAATCCGTAGCGACTGAAAGCTTCCTGTTCCGCCTTGCGTTTGATTTTAAGAAACAACTTGATTTCTCTTTGCCATAGTGGGTCATTTTGGTATCGTGGGTCCCTCTGCAACTCGTAGAGACGCTTTATATCTACTTCATCTAATGGGTCAGTGGGTAGCTTGTATTCGACGATATCGGATGCCCAAACACCGCTCCATACTGCGTCTGGGGTGTTTAGGTCCCGAAGATGTGCCGCGTTGGCTGAACCTGATATGATGACTTGGGCAATGTGCATTCCCCAGGGGTCACCATCGGTTAAAATAAAGACAGGCAAATTTAACTCATCATGCAAACGCCTAATGAAGCTACGTGTCTGTCTAGGAGCCTGACCACCGCATGAAATCAACAACGACTTGTGTTTGTTGTGGACGTTTTCTTCGATAAACCTTGTGAAGAGAGCACCTTTCTCAATAGCTATGACTTTGTCGGCTCTGGTGTTTATGAATTCTGCTGAAGTCAGGGCTGGACCGATAAGTACGCCGTCTGGGTGGCTTGTTAAGTTGAGTGTTTTTCCTTCGTAGCCAGGAACGGTGTAGCCAATGTCTAAGTCGCCGAAAATTGCGCTACGTTCTTCGGGAAAAATGTGGAAATCTTCGCGAGCAAAGCCCGTCAGGGTTTCAAGGTCAGTGATTATGTTGTTTGATTCTTGCTGGTCAGTAAAAGTCATCTCATAAGCTTGCGCCGAATAGTAGACATCTCTTAAGGTTGAGGTTTTACGTTGACTAGTCAGTTCGTTACTAAACATAGCGCACCATGCGAGTTGTGTGAAGGGTTTTATGTGGCGGATGTTGCGGGCGCTTCTAACGACGCTTTTCTCACCAAGTATGTATTGGCGTAGAGTTGGGTCGTAGGCGATGTTTTCAGTTGAACGGCTAGGCATATTGATAGTTGGGAAGACGCCCTGTTCAAGTTGATCATAGATTTGGGTACCGAAGTTCTTTAGCCCCGTTAGGACCTCTTGTTGCCTTTTTGCTATCCTAGCTTTCTTCTGTGCCATACTTTTGTACACTCTTTAGTAATTTTTCTATGTCAGGCTTCTTCGTTTCCTCCGCCAGAGTGGTTGAGAACTCGGCGATTTTAGGCAGGTACTTGCTGAAAATTCCCAAGCGTTTCTTCTCCATGTGTACGTGCTCCTGCCTTGCCAAGAAATGCTGCATTTGCCGTGCGACTTCTCGGAGTGAGTTTGCAACTTCTCTGCGTACTTCTGGACGATCCGAGATGAATTCTTTGCCAACAGTTTTGTAGGGGACCTTGGTGCTGCAGATGTGCACGACAATGGCAATAGGCATCTCAGGGGCGACTTTGTAACGTCGCCAGTTCATAGCTGAAATTACACGGTACGAAACGTCGCTCGCTTCGTCATAAAGTAGCGGGATTTTGTTTGCGAAACGGTAAACTACAAAGTTGCCTCGTTTAGGAATGTTGCCACCGTAAGCCATAGCCATCTCCACAATGAACGGGTGACCCGCATAAGTTGAAGGCCTTCGTTGATGCACCACAAGGTACTCAGGGTTTAACTCTTTCATCACACCTGCTTTTAGAAGCTCCTCACCTAATGGAGAGAGGCAGCTTGCGTCTGGAGGCAGAAAATCCTTGTATTTTTTTAGGTTTTGCATCAACCGCACGATTTCTTCGTGAGAGAGCTTTTTGGGGTTTTTGGTAGGCGGGATACCAGCGAACTCGAGGAATTTCTGTGCAGTAATTTCTCCGACACGGTGGAAATGCCCTCTTAGAAAACTTTGCATGTTATTGGTTTCGGTGATTTGAATAAGCCGCTGCAAAAGTTCAACATCCACACCGTATGGGTGAGGCATGGTTTCTTTGGGTGGTTCGGGCATAATAGTGGTTGCCCTTATGAACTTGTAGAGCCTTCCCTTCGGATCGACAAATGTCAGGTTTGCGTATGGGTTAACCATAGCGGTTTGCTTGAAGTATTCGATAATTTTTGGCATGGCACGTAGGTAGTCGCCTTCAAGAGTGAACTCGATTATTGTTCCTCGCCATTGATCTTTGTTAATCTGAACTTTGCGGTCAAGTATTATAGGTTTGTTTCGCTGGATGTCAATCATCAATTTAAAACTGTAAATTTTTTCTTGACCTGTACTTGAGGTGACAAATACGGGTTGATGAGTTGTGATCTGCCCGTAGAGGACCGCCATTTTTCCGCCTAAGCCAAAGGTGCCTCGGGCTTGTTTTAGCTTGTATTTGCTCCCGTAGAGGACTTGGCCAAAAGCAGACGGAATGAATCGTGGTGGGATCCCTGAGCCATTGTCTTCGACGCGAAGTTTGTAAATCTGGGTATCTTTGGTCGCTTCGGCTTCGAAGGATAGGCGCACGTAAACGTCTGGAGGGATTCTTTGGCTTTCCGCTGCATCTAGCGAATTTTCTACGACTTCACGGATGGCAACAAAGATGCTACGTGAGGGGTTGGTTAAGCCTGCGATGTCTCGGTTTCGGTAGAAAAAGTCAGATGCACTGATTTCTTCAAATGTTGCTTGAGCCACTTTCTGCTTACACCACTTTCCCGTTTTTAGTTTGCGAGTGCTTAGTATATTTGTTCTTGTTCTTTAAGTTAACTACACTTTGAGAATAAACCCTTTGTTCCAAAAGCGGGCTGAAGCAGAGTTGAATGGTGAATTTTGCTTTAAACATGTAAATTAAACACTATTCCAGTGAAAAGAAGCCACACACCCCAATTTAAACCACTAAAAATTCATTTATCCAAAAACGGAAAACTCACAAAAATTTCTAAGCAAAAACGTTCTCGTTAACCAAAAAATTCAAGAAAAGTGGAATATTTAGTCGTGCTTCAATAGTCGTCGGTTGCTCTCAATTCTCCTGAAGGATTGTCTGCGGCTTCATAATTAAAGAGGACTTGTCAGTTGTGGCTAACTCATAGATAATCGAGTTCGTTATGGCTTTTTTGGGGCAAGCATCCGCACATTGATAACAGAAGATACATTTGTCAAGTCTAAATTGAGGACGTGTTTTGCCATTAACATCAACCATTTCAATAGCGCTTGAAGGGCAATCTTTGCTGCATATGCTACAACCAACACAAAGCCCAATATCGAATACTGGTTGACCGCGAAAATTGTCTGTTAATTTAGGTTTAATATAGGGGTACATTGTTGTCGCTGGCTTGGTAAATAAGTGCGACGTTGTTCTTTTAAAAATTTGATGAACCTTTGATTTTTTCGCCATTTTTTCGCCACCATCTATTTTGAGCAAAAGCAAATTTCAAGATGCATATAATAGCAGTAAGGTGGTGGTTTATCGAGAGCCAGGAAGAGAATTATCCTTGACTTCACTTGGAGCTTGTACTTAACGGCATTGAGCTTCAGCGAGAGCCTCGGTGCGGAGGAAAAAGTCTGGTTGCTTTTGCCTGTTTAACAATTAGTCTTCGGCGACTTTAATGGTTTATGTTTTTTGAATTCGACTTTTGCCGTTTGATTCACTCGCTCTTCTTGCCACTTGCAAACTTGATGTTTGCAGACTTCACTTACACTATGCCCTCTGCTCTCGAGTAATGTCTTTTTACCTGATGCTTTAAAACCCAAAAAACACTCTCTGTCACTTCAACATCTGGAGAAAAATATGAGAAAAAACAAGGAGAGCTGTCTGATGGGCAAACTGTTGAGTCGAATCGCATAGCGTTAGAAGAAGAGATACACAGATGGAAGGGCTTTGAGAAGGCACTCAGAACCGAAGACCGCAAAGCCTTTGAAGAGATAATGTATGCTTGCCGAAACTATGCCTCAGCAGGAAGCAACGCAACGCAGCCCAAACTGTTTGAACCGATGATAATTTCCATTCTACTTTTTTCCAACGGAAGAAGATTTTGCGATTAGAGAAGAAACTATTTGCAGTCGAACGCACTTCAACGAGTTAGAGGCAAGCTATTTGATGTTTATCCGTCTGACTCGGGCAAGGTCGCAGTTGGGTAATTAGCGAAACAGGCGTCTATGAAGGAAAAAGTGGAAGAAACATTCCACAGGGCAAGTTACCTTTTGGGCGTTTTAGGTGCGTCTTGCTTCTCTGGCTTGGTTTCTAGTTTTTCGGGTTTCACTGTTTTGGTGTAGTAGTATTCGCCGATGCCCTTTTGGAACTTATCCATCTGTGAAGCCTCCTTGTTAACTCTGGGGCGGAAAGTAACTGAGTCCCGTCGGAAGGTTATATCCATTTCTTTAAGGAAAGTGTTCATGCCTTGCCTTAGGCTGGTTGGGGGATGTGCTAAGCCAGATACGCCTGGTTCACCGTTGAAAACCATCAATCGGTCAGCAATAAAGTCCTGCGTAACTACATCGTGTTCAACCACGAAGGCGGGAATACCGTGGGCTTCGACAACTCGCCGCAGAGTTTTAGCCACGTTTAGTCGTTCTTCAACGTCCAGATATGCGCTTGGCTCGTCGAGCAAGAATAGGTCTGTCTTGCGGCTAAGGCATGCGGCAATGGCGACTTTCTGTAGTTCTCCACCGCTGAGTTCCATGACGTTTTTGTCCATAAGAATTTGAAGCCGAAGCGGCTGAGCGATTTCGGTTTTGTACCAGCTGGAAGTAAAGTTTTCCTTCGCCACGCTCATGAGCAGCTCTTGAACTGAACCCTCGTAATCAGGCGCGATGTACTGTGGCTTGTAGCTTACAGTTAACTTGCTCAGTTGACGTTTATCATCTGTTTCCTCTAAGCCTGCTAACATCTTCACAAACGTGGTTTTCCCAATACCGTTGGGTCCCAAAATTCCTATGATTTCGCCAGTTCGTAATTCGCCTGGTTCAATGGCAAGTTTGAAACCTTTGAAGGTTTTCTCCATCTTGTTCCATTTAAGAAGAGGTTCGCCAACCATTTCGCCCGCACCTGGCGGTTTTTCGTGGAAGACTATGGCTTCTTTGCGGAACATTATGTTCTCGTCTGGGATGTAGCCTTGAAGGTAAATGTTAATGCCTGTTCGAACTCCATGAGTGTGTGAGACAACGCCGTAGACACTTGGTTCGCCATAGAAGACACAGATTTGATCGGATAAGTAGTCGATTATGGCTAAGTCGTGCTCGGCCACAACAATGGTTTTCTGTTGTTCTTTGAGGTTACGGATGGCTCTGGCTACTACAAGCCGCTGCTTAACATCTAAGTAGCTGGATGGTTCATCAAAAAGGTATACGTCTGCTTCACGACTAAGCGCTGCCGCAACTGCGACACGTTGAAGTTCCCCTCCACTAAGTACATCAAGCGGTCTATCCCAAATCTTCTTGAGCTCCAACTCCTCGGCGATTGCATCAAGTTGTTTACGTTCGTCGACTTTTTCTAAGAGCTCGCCAGCTTTGCCAGATACTGCTTTGGGGATTTTGTCGACGTATTGGGGTTTGCTGCTGATTTTGAGTTTTTTCTCACTTATCTTCGAAAAGTAATCCTGAAGGCTTGAACCCCGATAATACTGGATAATTTCAGGCCAGTCGGGGGGGTCATCGAACTTGCCAAGGTTAGGTTTGATTTCGCCTGAAAAAACCTTAAGCGTGGTGCTTTTGCCTATGCCGTTTTGCCCCAGCAACCCCAAAACTGTTCCAGGCGAGGGCATGGGCAGGCGGAAGAGTTTGAAGCTGTTAGCGCTGAAGCGGTGACTGCAATCCTTCTCAAGCGCATCAGGTAAATTAACGATGCTGATGGCTTTGAAGGGACATTTTTTGACGCATATTCCACAGCCGCTGCAAAGTGTTTCCGCTATTATGGCTTTGCTTCCTTCGACGCGTATGGCTTCCACTCGACTGCGAACCATAGGGCAGAAGCTAACGCATAGTGAGTTGCATTTTTTGACTTTGCATTTGTCTTCGTTTAATACAGCAATTCGCGTCATGGGTGGCGTCGTTAAATGATGCAAACAAGATAGTTATAAATGTAAACCTTGAAGAAAAAAGAAAAACAAAGAAGCTAATTGGCTTTTTTAATCGGTCCAAAAAAATAACCTCAAAACATCGAGGAAAAACATAAACTTAAAAGAAAATATACAAAGTGTTGCATTACGGGTTTAGTTTACCATTCTTCTTCTTCCCATTCTTCGTCTTCGCCTTCTTCCCATTCATCTTCTTCTTCGAATATCATTTCTTTTTTCACCTCCACGGATAAGCCGTATAGGCTACCCTACTCTCAGAGTGGTTTAAGCGTTTAGATTCGTCAACTGACGTTAAATTCACTCAAGGCACCAAGGAAAAAATGATTTATGCACTATTTTTCCTACTAAAAATTTCGTTTCTCAAGAAATAAGCAAGAATGCCTTCATTATCAAAATAGATAAATCCGCATAAACAACATTAAAGTGGGAATGATGTAAGGCGACGGCTTCGAGCCTAAAGCTGTGAGAAAACGTCAATCAACACTGACCCAAAAAACTGCAGGGCAACTGCAATTTTCAAATAGAAGAGTGCAAAGAAAAACCAACACCTAATCCTGTTCCCCTTAGATAGAGCGATTAGGTCGCAAAGAGAGAGGCTGTGAGATTCCAACAGGCATAAATCCACTTTATATCAAAGGTAATAAAAAGCCACGGCAAGAAACCTTTAATTTCTATAATTATGGAATAATTTAAAATAACTCTTCTTGTTTATATGAAAGAAACACATAAGAAACACGCAAGGGAAGAAAAAATACATGAGCGAAGAAGGCGACACATTCTGGGTAACCTTAGCTGAAAGACTATTTGGAGTATTTCTGATTATAATTGGTGCAGTTTTGCTTTATTTCACTGCGACAAGCGTTAACTCAACCACTGACTCTTTAGGTCCGTTTAGCGTGCTCTTTGGTGCCCTGAGTGTTATCCTAATGCTTTTGGGCATTTTCCTGCTTCTGGTTAAACCGCCCGAATAAACTCCCTATTCTCTTCTTTCAACTATAATTCTGCAGTTTGCAAGTAAAGCTGCAATAACTCCTAAAGCGGTCAACCAAGGAGCCAAAACTACCCCAACCATACCCACCGTTGCAGGGATCTGAAGCAAAGTTTTATCTCCCTCGTTTTTAACGATTACACGCGTCACATTTCCCTCACGCAACAACTCCCTTACGCGTTCAATCAGGTTGCTGCCAGAAACCGTGTATTCCTCATGCGAAAACTGGGGAACCGTTGCACCGCAAATCGTACAAAACTTGTCCCCGTCAATCAGTAAAGATCCACACTTGACGCAATAAGGCAACCAATCTCCAAACCAGAAAACACCTGACAAAATAAAAACCTTACCTGACAGAGCTAAAACTATACAAACAAAGGCACAATGCAGATAAAAAGAGTATTTATTAATCCACACTCATAACAATTCAACCAATCATCGATTATTAAGGAGAAAAACCAGATGCCCACGCGCCAACCTATAGTCTGTGTTCTTGGACATGTAGATACAGGCAAAACTTCGCTTCTAGATGAACTCAGAAAAACCAGTGTTCAAGCACGTGAAGCCGGGGGAATGACACAGCATATCGGCGCAAGCTTTTTCCCCATAGAAACTCTCAAACAACTCATCGGTCCATACATGTCTAATTTTAAAACAGGCATTGAAATCCCAGGTTTGCTCATCGTTGACACACCAGGGCATGAAGCGTTCACGAATTTGAGGCGCAGAGGCGGAAGCGTCGCCGACATAGCCATCCTCGTCGTAGACATTCTCAAAGGTTTTGAAGCACAAACTTTTGAGTGCATAGAAATCCTCAAGGCGCGCAAGACACCCTTCATTGTTGCAGTCAACAAAATCGACCGCATCCCAGGTTGGAAGCCTCAGCAATCGACGCCTTTCTTGCAGTCGTATTCGATGCAGAATAGTTTTGTTCAGGAAGACTTCAACAACCGACTCTACCAAGTCATGGGTGAATTCAGCCGCTTAAACTTCAAAACCGACCGCTTTGACCATATCCGAGACTTCACTGTCAACATTGCCTTGGTTCCAACCAGTGCGAAAACGGGTGAAGGATTGTCCGAGTTGGTCATGGTTTTGGTTGGGTTAACCCAGCAGTTCCTCAAGAAGCGTCTGCAAACCACTGAGGGTGCAGCGAAAGGCTCAATTTTAGAAGTAAAGGAAGAGCCAGGTTTAGGCTTAACCCTAAACGCCATCGTTTACGATGGTACATTACACAAAGACGATTTAATCGTCATTGGTGGACGAGAAGGCCCCATTTCCGCCCGCATTAGAACAATTTTAGTGCCAAAACCGCTCGATGAAATGCGTGACCCTCGCGACAAATTCACCAGCGTCGAGTGCGTATATGCGTCAGCGGGTGTGAAAATTGTTGCTCCAGGTTTAGAAGGAGCGCTGGCTGGTGCACCCTTGTTTGCTGTGCCCTCAGGCGAAGACCCCGCAAAGTACTGCAATCTCATCACCGAAGAAATTGGCAGAATCAGAATTGCCAAAGAAATTGAAGGCGTCATCGTTAAAGCTGACACGCTGGGTTCTTTAGAGGCTATGGCTGAAATCCTAAAAGCCAACAATGTACAAGTACGAATCGCGGACATCGGTGACATCAGCAAACGCGACGTTATTGAGGCTTCGGTGGTAAAAACGCGGGAACCTTTGGTTGGTGCAATTTTGGCCTTTGGCGTAAAAACCTTGCCCGATGCAGAAACAGAAGCGGCCGCGAGCAACGTTCCAATCTTTAAAGAACCCATCATCTACAACCTAATCGACAAGTACCTTGAATGGGTTAAGAACAAACGTGAAACAAAAAGCGAACAAGAATTCGAAGCACTCGTCAAACCGGGAAAACTTATGGTGCTGCCAAACTGCATATTCCGTCGAGCTAAACCAGCAATCTTTGGTGTAGAAGTTTTGGGCGGCCGCATTAAACCGCGCGTTGGGCTATTGCGCGCTGAGGATAGTAGCGATTTAGGGGAGGTCCAGCAGGTCCAAGACAAAGGCAAGGCTGTTGGTGAAGCCAAAGTTGGGGCGCAAGTAGCGGTTTCTATGGATAAACCCGTTGCCGGAAGGCACGTTTTTGAACGAGATGTTTTGTTTGTGAAGGTGCCTGAGGCTGATGCGAAAAAATTATTGACTGCGCATTTGGATGATTTGACAATTGAAGAGCAGGATGTCCTCAAAGAGTACATTGCGCTCATGCGGAAGAAGACACTGTTCTGGGGCGGAGTTTAGCGGTTAGTTTGTTAGTAAACAAAATGTAATTTATTCCCCAACTGCTTGTTTAAACGCTAAGACAATAAACTGCACAGAACGAAAGCATTTACGATAAAACTTTAAATTGTGCTAAGGTCAGAGAAAAGGTGCAAACCAAGCATATTCATCTTTGTGCCGGGGTCTCCTAGCCAGGCAGGGAGCAAGCCTGGAGATGTCCTTTTGAAAGGACACCAATCAGCTTGTGGCCTCTCGGGGCCACGGGGGTTCAAATCCCCCTCCCGGCGCCAATTTACCAGCAATGGCTATTTTGATTTTATTCTGCCTAAAATTGACATATTTGAAGTTATTTCCGATCGGCGATTTATTACATATAAAATCTTCGAAAAAGCAAACCACCTTAAAATGAGCAGGAATTGATTTATGCTAAAGTTAAGATTAAAGCTTACTCTTTTTCAGTAAGGTTTATTTAATTGCCGTTTGTCTAAGCCGACTCCTGGCTATGCATCCAGGAATATTACTTACAACCTCAGCCACACAATTATATAGCCCTAAATCGCAAAAATTATCCAAAACTAAGCATTAATGGCTTGAGAGCCTAAACACGATTCTATCGCAAACACGACATACAACGATACTGAAGGTTGCCAGAATTCGTGGGGGCTGAAGTGCGAATATGGGTAAACTCAGCAGCTCAGAATGGACCTTATCCCTTCCCGAAGGGTGCCTCGAATCGCCTCGCGAGGTGTGCCCAATTTAATGTTTACTAGCACGCCATGAAGTAGAAACATAATTGACATTGCAAAGTCGTAGGAGTTCGAACCAGAATTGGATGATTTAGGAAAACGAGATAGTGCCATCTTCACCGCTTGCAGATATTCATCATTTAACGTTCTCAAGAGGGTTTCTACCTCCGAATCGTCTGTAGATTCAGCCAACAGGTCGAACCAAAGATTGACTTCGGCACTAGGATTCTGCTTGTCCAGAATTCGCTCGACAGCACCTATCAGTGCCTCCAAAGAGTCAGCTTTAACTAAGCCTTCAAGAAGAGATTGGAGAAAACCTTGCTGCAGTGTTAAGAATATTTCGCGAAGAAGAGCTAGCTTGCTAGGAAAATAGTGATATAGGTTCCCCTTTGTTACTCCTACCTTGTTTGCGATTTCCTCCATCGTTGTATTCCGATAACCTCGCTTTGAGAATTCAGCTAGTCCTGCTTCAATAATAGTGCTTTTGCTTGACTCTTATAATTAGCAATTATTCGAGGCATCATTAATCTCTCTTAGACTAAGAAAGGCGATTCTTCCTATGTTGACAAATACAAACATTTCTTCTTCTATATGTCTTCCCTTCACGCCCAACTAATTAAACTAAGGTTAATATAGTAAATCAAGGTTAATATGAAAATTAGGGTAATCGTTATGAATGAGGACATTCAAAAGAGCTTAAGGGAGATCAACCGAAAAGTAAAAGTCTTCGAATCTTATCAATTCCAATCATCGTTTTCTTAGCAATGGAGATTGCATCAGGATCACTGCTAGCGGATCAAAGGGTTGCAGGCATCCCCTATGACTTTGGATTCTTGGTTTTCCATGCCCTTGCAAAGATACTGTTGCTTACAATCACGGTATTAGCGGTAATTATTTCATTTCGATTACCAAGTTTGGGAAATGGAGCCGCAGCCACAGTGGCATTCGGATCTACCCTCGGCGCCACCATCGCAGGGTTGGCACATCAATATGCAGGCAAAAGCCCCATCGCGGATGGAGTGATGGCAGGTTTGTCAGGCTTAGTGCTCATTGCAGCCACTCTATTGCTTATTTGGGGATCTGTAGCTAAGACAAAACATCAGTAACCGCGGCTATAGGAAACCATTAAATGGCTTACGTTCGAAACCGCTTTGATTTGGTGCAGTCGAAAAACTCTAAATCAGCCCTTGCGAGTTCAAGTTTCTTTAAAGCATTCTTTCTAGAACGCTTGACATTAGGCATTTCCATATTCAATTTACGCGCAATCCGATAATACTTAAGCCCTCAGCGTGCAACCGTAGAATCTGTCGCTCACACTCAGCTAGAACTCCTCCTCAGAAGTTCTATTCAGAGCAATACCTTCAACCATCAAATCCTTCTCGGATACCTTGTAAACCGCTACGCCAAAGCTTGCCCTTAGCCCAGAGACAGCCTCTCTGCTCCGCAACATGTTCGCCAAACTCTTTTTCCAAATGCTTGTTAATTCTCGGGATTCTTTGGCTTCATCTGAAAACAACTATCTTTAATGTGCTTATTTAACAGTATTAAAACCTAAAGCGAGACAGATCTTTGGTTCGAACTCTCGCCTTTAACAGATATTATCTATTGATAACATAACGCATGATAGGCTCGTTTTGTTATTCGGTCCTTCTGCTTCACCAGCAATTTTGTGTCTTTGAAAGGATTCGCTTAATAATTTAAGCGCATCCCAGCGGGTCCGTTCTATTTCTTTTCCATTAGGCGCATCCTACATAGCGCATGCTTGTTCTCGCTTTTTGATAGTGTGCCCAAGAGTTAGACCATTTTCAGGAGTCATGTTATGAGCATAATATGGTTGTCCAAATCTTGAGCTTAATAACCACACTATTTTTAAGATTAACTCACTACAGCAGCCTCCGTATGAAAATACTCCTGAACAGTGCTTGGGCAAAACGCGGTTAACATACTCTTCGAGGGTGAGTTTCCCTTATATTCACAGCCCCATTAATAGGATTCATGAAAAAACTCTGGCTGCTCTTGGCATTAATTATTATTGTGTCTAGCCAAGTAGCCGTTCTATCTTCCTTTCACTCTCTTGATGTTAACACTTGGGCAGGTGACTCAACTACCGTGGTGATTTCAAAGGCAGCCAACGCTCATCTTAGGGTTGAAATTGACATATTCGCCCAAGTCATCAATAGACAATCTAATACGACGCTGATATTTCCAAACGGAACCTCAACTAATGTACCTGCAATGACGCACTATAAATTCTCCGTTATCCTACCAAGGACTGGGTCAAATACAGGAAGCTTTGCTCTTCAAACTGAAGGCATTAACATTTCAAATAATCATCCAATAGATGTAGAGTTCGTATCAAACAGCAGCACCACCTTCCAACAGGTCCTTTCTCAATATCAAACTTACACGGGATCCTCGGTAGGAATTTCAGTCTACTGGTTTCTTGTTCAAGGAAACGCTCAAGTTAGCATTCAAGGGTACGGTGTGGAACTTTGACAGAAGAGAACCTTACAGCCAAAATGACTGAGTTCATGACCGTGTTGGATCAGGTTAAAGCCTACCGAAAACTCTCTAGTGCCATGTCGGATTTTGTAATAATAGTTTTAGCTTCGATAATTGCTTTAGAGGCAGGATACATCATCGTTAACTTACTGGATGTTTTTTATGGGCAAAGCATTGTTTATCCGGGAATTTCACTTGTGCTTCCTTCTTACAGTGCAGTAGTTCTTTTTTTTGGAGTGATTTTTGGAGTTTTATGGGTTCGACGGAAATTGAGTTCCGTAATAATTATGCAGTGGAAAAGCACATTGGATGACGGAACGCCGGGTGCAATAAAGCTTCTGCAAGAAACAAACTGGGAAAAAACCTTTAGCGATATAAGGTTTGCAAAACTTGGGTTCGTAATTTATGGAGCCGTGAAGATACTTGCTTACTGGGTATTGGTCTTCTTTTTCTTCGGTGTTTTGGTAGGGGTGATTCAAAATACAGTTCATTTGAGTTTCGACCCAATTTCGATGGTTGTGATTCCTCTGGTTCTTGTTTTGATTCTAAGCATGAAAGACCTTCGTTATCGTTATGCACAGGTTGGGCGTCTTGACTCGCTTCTGTGGGAGCTTCGGTGGTTTGACAGTGAATTCAGGAGAGTCGATTTCAAAGCCTGACCTCTATGTCCTGGCAAGGGTAATTAAAACCCTAAAAGAACAGAGCAAAACAAACAAAACTGCTCTTGCCACAGCTACAGGTTTGTCCTATGACCGGCTGATAAAGTATCTGACTTGGATGTCAGATAAGGGATTAATTCAGTTCGATTCAAACGATGACGCCTCCCTTACAAAGCTTGGAGTTGACACCTACGATGAGCTTGTAAAATGGATTCTCCAGTATGTTGGAAAAGTCAGATTTCCCAAATTCAGCTGATTCCGTGCTGGACACACTCTGTGCAAACTTTCTGAAAAAAGCATTCCGAAATGCAGTTCTACATGTTCGTTTCCTAACTTTTTTTGTTTTGAAGCTGGATTTATCTATTTTTTGTAGCAGTTGGGCTTGCGAAGCTCTGATAAATTGGCGATAGAGCTGAGCCCCGTTTTGGTATGCCCCCTGTGGCCTCAACATTAATTTTGTGTCTGTTTTGAACAAGATTCGCTTAAAATATTAAGCTAATCCCAGTAGACTTTCTTGAAATTAATTTTACTGGTAAAAAGGGTGCTGGGATCCCACTCCCCGGCGACAATTACCAGTTAGGGTTGTTTTTGAGATTATTTGTCTAAAGTGATATATTTGACGTTATTTCAAATTTGTGATTTGCAACCTGCAGAATCTTGGAAAAAGCTGACAACCTGTTCGAGCCCTAACAGGTTAGATAACGTACTTCAACTCAAAAGCCATCCCCAGTTCAATTTTTGACATGGTGGATAGGGTTTGGTTCCCTTATGGGGCTCCATTTAAGATGTAACTCTTATTTATTGAAGAAAAGGTACTTTGCTAATGGCTAAAGACGTTTGAAAAGACAAATTGACCTAAAATGGAGTTGTGATCAATGATGTCTAACAAAAAGAAACCGACAGTTTTGGTAATTTCAGGCTCTCTGAGAAGCCAATCTTTTACCGAGAAAATATTAGACACCTTGCTTGAAGGAATGGGTGAAATGGAAGTTCACAAGTTTTATCCGCATAAGATGAAAATTGGACCCTGCACAAGCTGTGGGAGGTGCTGGCAAGGAAAAAACAAAGGGGAATGTATCCAGAAAGACGATTTTCAACTAATTTATGACATTTACAAAAGGTGTGATTACTTCATAATTGCGGCACCTGTGTATGTTTTTGGTTTTCCAGCCACAGTGAAAAACGTCATAGATCGGTTCTTCATAAACTTGGAATCTTCACAGTTTTTAATGGATAACGGAATTACTAATCACCCCCATCGGGTTTACACCTAAGGCAAAAGGTGTGTTAGTTTCCTCCTGTGGTTTCCCAGATATGGAGAATTTTACGTTAATGAGTCAACATTTCAAGAAAATTATGATGAATATGGGATTACCGTGGGCTGGCGAAATTCTGATACCCTCTGCTGGAGCAGCGAATGTTCCCTATTTATTTGATCACAATATTGAGGCAGTTAGACAAGCTGGTGCCGAGCTCACGATTGGAGTTGTATCTCCTGAAATAATGCAAACTATCAGTGATGTCCCAATATCTAAAAACGATTACAGGAATATGACTAATGCCAGTTTAAAAGGTGGTCTAATTGGAAAGACCAAAACTATTGCGATTGGAATAAAAGCAATGACAAGCAAAGGGAAGAAGAGAAAGGGTTGAATTAAAGAAGTAAGCAAACAAGTATCCTTTTAGTTTTTTCTGTTTGTTAGCGATTCGCTATTTTTTTGGCAAATTTTTTTAAAGTTGGTTTCCTTTCCGAAGGTTTTTTTCATTTGCACACGTTCCTAACCGCTGAATGGACGCGAGAGGATAAGAAGGTAGTTGAGAATTGTTCATACAAATTGTGAAATATGTGACGCATATTCACAATGCAAACATTGCTACTGCACAACTGTTGTAAAATCTGTGATTCATAAAAACACTTAGGGGCGATATTCCCAAAATTTTAAACAATCTCACTGCAACGCGTGTAATCTCCATTCGGTGCTGATTTATTTAGCCTCTGAGGAAAAGTAGCGATGTGTGCTATGAACTGATTGCTACTCTAACTATTGTACGTGGAAGAAAATGAGCCTTAGTCAAGAAGCAAGAATGTCTCTTGGAAATAACTACTTTTGCGAAGGGGAGAAATAGACCATAAATTGGAGTTGTAAACCCAGAATGCCGATCACTCATTATCTATAGCAAGGCAATAAAATAATAGAAGAAAAAAACAGCTAAATTCCTGCAACATACCCCTTTCTTCTTTCAATCTATTTCAGAACTTACAAAATAACAACAACAGTCGGTAGCACATTATTGTTCTCCTGACCAAATCAGAAGCAACCAGTTAACTGAAAGAAGAAGAAGCGCCCCCATCAACCTTCTTCTTCTACTAATTAGAACAGCCTAAATTAAAAAGAACACACCCCGAATCACGCTATTGATTATTAATTTCAAAAAGCAGGCAATACAAGATTGTTTTACTATTACAACTCAAAATTGTTTTAAAGAGATACATTCAAAGTGCCTACCCTTGAATTGCACATAAACAACTTCTCCCTCAGCAACACCCAAATCGCCAAGCGAACTTGACGGTAGCTTAGATTTTATTGGAAATCCCACATCAACAATGACTTGGGCAATTGATTTCATCAAAAGGTAATTTCGACAATTGTTCCCCTAAGAAGATTACTGATGTAACCATTCCATTTAGGATTTAAAACTTGTCGTTCCTATAACAAAATGACAGCTGCGAGTTTAAGCGTAACCAAAAACTGTTTTTTGGTTAAACTTGTCAGAGGAGGAGATTATTTTTGGACTCCATTTATGTCGAGCTTTACTTGCCCTTTTGAGCCGTGGACCACTTTTGCAATTGAAATGAACCCACCCGGCGCCTTTTAAAGTTCGGGGTTTTTCTGGGAATTTATGAGCTATTGCTTAAATCTTGATTAATGAAGCCCGTGGGGTTTTTGGACAATATGTTAACAGCATAACCCGAAAGAAAGTTGAAGTAGTTTTTGGTTGTAGATCTTTTCAATAAGTTTGCAATATTTTCAAGATATTCTTTCCTTTTTCTGTTTTGAGATTCTTTCTTGGCAGCGTTTCAAAAGCGCACGGAATAGGTGAAAGTCAGGAATTAATTTTACCGTTCGCCTTGCGAGTTTCATGTTTAGAGGAAATAATTCTGCTCATTCTTCCTCGTCAACATTCAAAAACCGTTTTATGGTTACCATAATTTCTTGCAACCCTTTATCTGTTAAAGGCGGGTCATATGGAATTCTGAGTACATCCCAGCCTTGTGAGGTTAGGAGGTTGTCGATTTCTTCGTCGCGTTCAATTTGTTTGTCTTTTCTATGCACTGGGTTACCATCTAAGTAGACGATTTTGCGTTTTTCCATCCAGCAAAAGTCAGGAATTGTGGATTTTAAGATAATGTGTTGCTGTGTAACCATACCACTGGTTAATCCTAACATGCTTAAAGATTTGAAAACTTCGATTTCTGCTCTACTGACTTTAGGATGCATACGTTCTTTATAACTCAAAGATGCTCACGCAAGACAGCAGAGCATCTTCCTTAATAAATTATATACCCGAAACCGACTATATTATGTTTGAACGTTGTAACCAAAAGTAGGCTTGACGGATCGCCAATGTTACCCTAAGGCGCGAATCAAAAATAGCTCCCTAATCCTTCTTTAGGGGCAGAAACGACTCGCGTCGTGGTTAACAGCTGACCCGTCAAGCATGGGTGTACCTCTTGGATGGCTATTTCTCGCAAGATAACAATTATTTTCCGACTATAAATGAAGTTGTGGGTGTGCTCGTGTAGCAACAAGCATGCGAGCTCTGAATCCGAGTCTGCCTTTAAAATTGGCGAATGATAAGAATTAGTGGTTCCTTGTTGTGTTATGTTATGTACATTTATTTCTTGTTGTTCACCGAAAATGGGCAACAGGGGCACGTTGTCATTTTTGGGTGTTTTTCGGGATGCTTGTGGCTTTTCGGGGTTACCTAAGTGTACATTAGCCACCCAATTAAGCCAATGAAAATGAGCACAGGTAGAAGTAATGACTATCCTTTGCTACGTTTGCGAGGCGTTTTTTGTACAAATTTGTAACCATTTATTACCATGCTGATTGACAATAAGGTTTGATTTATTAGAATAAAGATTGAAAATCAATAAAAAAGGAAGGGGTCTAAAATTTTTTGCTTACTCAATCTTTTTAGTCTGTCCTGTCGAAGGGGGGTATTCTTTTAGTTTTTCCGCCATCTCGCGAAGCTGCTTGTCCACTAGGTAATTAACTGTGCCTTCTTCGTAGGTTCCATCTGCCCTGCGCTCGCCAGCCTTTGCTCCAGTAAGAACTTCGATACCTTCGTTGATTGTTTTAATCGAGTAAACGTTGAACTTTCCGGCTTTAACCGCGTCAACGACTTCTTCTTTAAGCATTAGGTTCTGCACGTTGCTTTCAGGAATCACTACGCCTTGCTCGCCAGTTAATCCTTTGGCTTTGCAGACTTCAAAGAAGCCTTCGATTTTCTCGTTTACACCGCCGATAGCTTGCACCTCTCCTTTTTGGTTCACCGAACCGGTGACAGCAAGGTTCTGCTTTATCGGCAAGCCACTCAATGCCGAAAGGATGGAGTACAACTCAGTGCTAGATGCACTGTCGCCTTCCACGCCCGCGTAGTTCTGCTCAAAAACCAGTCTTGCTGAGAGACTCAAAGGCCTATCTCGAGCATATTTGTCATTTATGTAGCCGCTGAGGATCAATACGCCTTTGGTGTGGATTGGACCACCCATTTTCGCTTCCCGTTCAATATCCATTACGCCTTCCCTGCCTAAACCGATACTTGCGGTTACCCGTGAAGGCATGCCGAAAGAAAAGTCGCCTAACCCCATAACAGATAAGCCGTTAACTTGTCCAACTTTCTTTTCGGTGGTATCTATAAGGAAGAAGCCGCGGGTTATCATTTCTTGGATTTTCTCTTGGATGAGCTTAGAGCGGTAGATTTTTTCTTCTATGGCTTTCTTGACATGGACGCCTGTTATTAACTCAGTATATTCTTGTTCTGCGTAATAGTTTGATTCGCGAATAATATCAGCGATGTTAGAGAACTGTATTGATAGCTTGTATTGATCTTCAACTATTCTCGAGCTGTACTCAACTAATTTCGCTAAACCGCTGCCGTCAAGGTGCTTGAGCCCTTCTTTATCGCAAAGTCCGCACACAAACGCAGCATATTGCTTTATTTTTTCATCCGTTCTTTCCATTGTTGTGTCGAATTCTGCTTTTATCTTAAAGAGTTCCTGAAAATCAGGGTCTAAAGAGAACATAAGCTGATATAAGTAGGGTGTTCCTATGAGAATTATTTTAGCTGTTAAAGGAATTGGTTGGGGTTTGAGGGTTTTTATGCTGAGAAATCCGTATCTTTCTTCCGGTTCCTCTATGGACATTTTTCCATCTCGGACATCTCGCTTCAATCCATCGTAGGATAATGGGTTTCTAAGCAAATCTTCAACTGGAACGATTAAGTATCCACCATTGGCTCGGTGTATTGCCCCTCCGCGGATCATCCGGAAATCAGTGATAAGGGCGCCAAACTGGGCTTCTTTTTCGGTTCTGCCAAGCAGGTTGTGGTATGTAGGGTTGGTTTCCATAACTACTGGTGCTCCAGTCGTGTTGGAGTTGTCAATGATTAGATTTACTTCATATTTTTTATAGGGTTCCTCTTTCATCCATGACGTTGGAAAAGGAAATTGCTGTTCAGGTTCACCTCGATGTATGAACTGCTGCAAGTTATCTAAGATGTCAGTTTCTACTTCTTTTAGATAATTGGTGGCTTCGGAGATAGTTCGGTATTTTACTTTAAGGCTTTCTACTTGATTTCCGAGAGCGTAGAGGGCTACCTCCTTGTTTAGCTTCGTTAGAGCTTCATGAATTTTTCTTTCCATGTCAATTAGTTGTCGCATGGCGTTTCTGAATTCTGTTTCTAATTGTTCCCTTTTCTCATTCAGCTGGTCTTTGGTTTTTTGGGGGAGCGCAAGTACTTCTTCTTCGCTAAGTGGTTTACCATTTAAGACAGGAATAATTAGTATGCCTATGGGGGTTGTTTTAATTACAAATCCTTCGCGTTGTGCTTTTCCGCTTAACTCGTCGATTAGTTTTTTTCTCTGGTTCTCTAAACCTTTGATTGTTGCTTCCCTTCTGGCAACGTAGTCCTCACTCTCAAAAGCCTTAGGAAGCGCCGTCTTAACATTCTCGATCAAGTTTTTCATGTCTTCGCGGAATTCCTTGCCTTTTCCTGCTGGCAACTTTATGGCTTGTGGCTCATACTGATTGCCGAAATTGTTCACGTAGCACCAATCAGGTGGAACAGGCTGGGTTTTAGCTTGGACCTCGACAAAGTTTTTCACTGCGGTTTTTCTTCCCGTTCCGGGATAACCGGCTACGTATACGTTGAAGCCATGGTTTTTTATGCCGAGTCCAAATTTTAGTGCTCGTACAGCTCTTTCTTGACCTATGATTTCGTTAAGCGGAACAAGGTCCTTGGTTGATTCACAATGCAGAAAATTAGCATCACAAACATTCCTCAATTTCTCTATGGGCAGTTGGTTAACCAAAACAAAAATCCTCCTAATAGCTACATTAAAAAAACACACTCTTAACTCTTAACCATTTCTGCCAAGCGTCAACATGCTATATTGACCTAATTTTTTTTATTGAATGATTTTTTGATTATTCGATCATAAGCAGTGTCATCTTGAAATAGCAATTCCTTAAAAGGACGCAAGTACAAGCAGAAGATAATTGGTGAGGACAAATAGGTAACTGGAAAATTATAAACAAAATTGCCAAAGTGTTTGGCATTATCTTCGTAGTATTTTCTGTGTTTGCAGCGATTATAAATTACGAGTTAGATGCGACGCTTTATTCGTCAGCGGCTCCTGCAATCTTTATTGGGTTAAGCGTCTTAACAGCGATGGTTCCCTTCATAGTCGCCGCGGTTCTTTCATTCGCAGTGGCTTTCATTACTTCGAAGCCAGCAAAAGCAGAACCAAAAACACAAGCTGAACAAGAGGTCAATTCTGAACAGACCCCTTAACTGTTTACTTTTTTCTGTCAATGGCCAGCATACAGAAATTAACCAATTGATTGTACTCTGCCGACTTTGCCGTCTGTAAGCCTTACTTTGATCCCATGCGGGTGAGTTGGGCTGCTGGTAAGAATTTCTTCGACAGCGCCCTCAGTTAATTTGCCACTTCGCTGGTCTTGCTTCAAAACAATTTTTACTCGGATGCCCGGCTTGATTAGAATCCTTGGAGGTTGCATTTGGGGTTGTAAGTGTTCGCCGCTTAAGTGCATTTCCATACCCCGAAGCTTGCTCATTGATTTAATTGCATAAAGCGTTTTAGGATTTCTTGGTTTCGCACCTCAGGATGAAACAGGACACCGTAGATGCTCTTTTGTTTGTGTTTTATTGCTTGGATGCATTTTGTGGATTTTGCGAGTGTTTCAAAGGTTCGGGAAGGCGCAGTTGAGTAGTTGTGAAGCGCGTAAGCTTTAAAGTCGGCTTGAAACAGGGGGTTTTCTTTAAGCGTTGTGATTTCGATCATTCCGACTTGCAGGCAACTCATCAAGGGGTCATCGAAAACTAAACTGATTGTCTGCATGCCAGCGCAAATCCCCAAAATGGGCTTGTCATATTTTTTAATCCAATTGAACTTGTCAACCTGCTTTAGCGTGGCATGGTCTTTAAGCGCTGTTCCTGAGAGCACAACCTTGCTGTAACCTTCCAGTTCGGAGGATTCGATATCCAAAAAATGCTTTACCAAGCATTTCTCAAGCTGCTGAACAACGGTAACGATTGGGGAAACAAACTCGTTGAAAGCCAACGACCTCTGGCTCCAGTTCATGTCTACAACCAAAATCATTTCTCAACCAACCGAGCCTGCTTTATTTGGAAAACTCCACAGTTGTCTTTAGCCTCAACCGCGAAATCGAGGATTTCTATTTTCCGTTTAAACAATGGGGCATTGAGGACAATCGTTTCAATCTCTCCCCCCTCCCCAGAGGGGCTAATTCCATATTGGCTTTGGAGCTCCATTAATCGCGCTATCACCTGTACGTCTATTTGTTTCCCAAGCCATTTCTCATCAAGGGGATAAGCAAAAATTCCCGAAATTAATACTTGAAATTTTCTTTCAACAAAAGTTTCCAAAAGCGTTTTCTGATCATGTTTCCACAGTGGGTTGAAGCACCAGACATCAAGACGGCTGCAGATGCGTTGAACCCTGGAGGCTTGATATACTGATTCCACAGCACCCGTGACCACACCGTCGATTTGAAAGCTACTTTTTGCCTGCGCAATTGCCTTCTCTAATTCGGCAAGCTCCTCTTCTTTTTGCCCCTCAGTAGCCACCGAAATCAACGGCAACCCCAAGGCTTCAGCCTGAAGCTCAGTCATTTCAATGTTTGGGGTGTGGAACATGTAACTTTCTTTGTTCTTTGAAACAACCGTGATTAGGCAAGCTACTTCCTCTTTCTCTTTAGCCAAGTGTAGAGCAAGGGTTGAGTCTTTGCCGCCTGAGAATAAAACTCCTAAGTGCATAACTACTTAAAAGAAGAAAAGTTGTTTATATGCCTGTGTGAAACAGGCGACTTAGAATTTAACGTTGCAAATGTTTGGGATTGCTTTGAGTTTGTTGATGATTTCTGGTGTGACTTTTTTGTGGAGCACGTAGACTGATATGGCGTAGCCGCTGTTGCCGATTTGCCTTGAATAGTTTGCGCGTATGTTTATGTCGCAGTCAGCTAGGACTTTGTCGATGTTTGCGAACACGCCTGGAACGTCTCGGTGGTGGATGAACAGAGTGTGAACTGGTTTTTCCTCGACTTCGATGTTTTCTCCAGCGTTGACGGAGTTGGTGAAGTCTCCGCCTAAAAGGTATCCTGATATGACTCTGGCAATTTCTGTTGAAGTTTCACGTTGCGCCTCTGCGGTTGATGCTCCAAGGTGACAACTTAAAACGATGTTATCGAGTTCTCTAAGTTGGTCTTTGAATTCAGCACCTTCCATTTTGGGTTCTTCTTTGTAGACATCTATTGCGGCGCCTGCGATTTTGCCTTCTTTTAGTGCTTTATAGAGGGCTTGTTGGTCAATGTTATTTCCTCTTGAGGTGTTGATTACGTAAGCTGTAGGTTTCATCAGGGCGAAGTCTTTTTCGGTGATAATTGTTTCTTTGCCGCCTGTGTGGATGCTGATGTAATCTGCTTTGGCGAGGACTTCTTCTTTTGTCATGAACTTTATGCCTGATTCAAAACATGGTTTAATGTCGTAGCCTATGACTTCCATGTCGAAGCCGCGTTTGGCGATTTGAGCGACCTTTTGTCCAATTCTGCCACAACCTAAAAGACCCAGCGTTTTGTAGGCTAATTCTTTTCCTTTGAGTTTGTCTTTTTCCCAAACGCCAGCCTTTAGTAAAGAGTGGGCTTGGGGGGTGTTTCTTGAGATGCTCAGCATTAAACCGATGGTCAATTCCGTGACGGCGTTGGTGCTTCCATAAGGTGCAGATTTTACTACAATACCAAACTCTGAGGCTGCCGCCACATCGATATTGTCGTATCCTACGCCTGCTCTGCCTACGATTTTGAGTTTGCCTCTGGCTCCTGCCTCCAAAACCTCGCGCGTAACTTTTGTGGCGCTGCGGACAACTAAAGCATCAAACTGGTTAATCTCGGCGACAAGAGCAGCTAACTCTCTTTTTTTGGCGTCGGTTTCTATGCCTGCTTCTTGGAAGACTTTCAAGCCTTCCTTCTCCAAACCGTCATTCAACAATACTTTCATGCTAAGGGATCTCCAGTAAAGATTAATTAAAAGTTTGATTGCTGTTGTGGATAATAAAGTTCTCTGAAATAAACCGCAGGTTGTTTAAGCTTTGAGCTTGGCTTTTTGGGAGTTTTTTGGTTTGGTAACTCTTGTTGATGCTATTTCGTAGGTTGATTTCACATGGCAGTAGGGACATTTTAGTTGTCGCCTACCTCGGTAAACAAGAGAGGCTATTGTGGCGCCGGGCACCCAGTGGAAATTGAAGCTTTTTCTGCAGTTAGGGCAGGTCAATCTCGATGTGTAGTGTGGCCCATATCTTGGTAACAAAACAAAAAGCACAACAAAACCTATGGCAACAATCAAGAAGAGAACCGAAAGAGGATCGAAGGTCATTGGTTTTCAGTGCTAAAAAGCGAAAAGTTACTTAATTAATGTTTAGGGCAAAAGGTGAAAAATTGAGGTTTAAACCTTTTTGATGTAGTTTAAGCCTTCTTCAACGTCTTGGAACCCGTACTTTACGCTGTTGAACTCTTTTTTGAGAGCCAAAACTTCCATTTTCACTTGGGCAGGGCTGCGTTTGCCTTTGATTACGTCAAGCATCAGGTCGCACAGATGCTTGATGTCGCCTTCTGCAAAACCCCGTCTAGTTATATCTTGGAAACCAACTCGCAATCCTGAGGGGTTCTCTTTTGTACTTTGATCATCGTAGGGCAGAAGGTTCTTGTTTAGGATTATATTTGCGTCTTCAAGGTCTTGTGCGATTTTGTTGCCTCCGCCAAAACTGCGAATATCAAGTGCAATCTGGTGAGATTGTGTGAAGCCTTTGTGTTCAGCGAGGACCTTGACGCCGTTTTCGCAGAGGTATTGGCCTGCGGTTTGGGCATTTTTGACAATTTGTTTTGCCAGTTGTGGACCAAAAACCTTCATTTCCAAGGCAGCTATGCTGAGTGCAGGTAACCTGCCAAGATGGGTGCTTGAAGCGCTAAGTGGGAAAACCGCGAACTGTATCTTTCTCACTGCCTTCTCAGTTGCGGGACTGTTTGGGCTTCCCATTATTACTCCACCTTGGGGTCCTGGGAAGGTTTTGTGTGTTGAAGATGTTATGAAGTCTGCGCCTTCACGAAGGGGGTCTTGGAATTGTCCACCCGCGATTAAGCCGAGCACGTGTGAGGCGTCATAGGCGATGTATGCACCAACTTCATGGCAGACTTCCGTTAACTCTTTTATCGGATGGGGAAACAGAAAGAGGCTGCCGCCAAATGTGACAATTCCGGGTTTGGCAGCGCGGATGACATACGCGGATTTTTCCGCGTCGATGTTGAATTCGTCAATGTTGTAAACGTGATTTATGTTGTCTAAGCCGAGTATGTTGCCAGCTAACCCCGTGTAATCGTGACTGATGTGGGCACCGCAACTAAGTGGCGTGACAACCATCTTGTTATTCTTTGAGGCTAGAGACAAGCCCTTGAAAGTTGCAAGGTTCGCATGGGTTCCAGAAACCAGACGGACGTCTGCCCAGGTGCAGTTGAAGAGGCTTTTCATGATGTCGGTTGCAAAATCCTCTATCTGGGACATGTATTTTTGCCCTTGGTAGTAGCGTTTTTTTACGTGTCCTTGGGCGTCGTTTTCTCCTTCGGCGTACCTGCATGCAAGGTCGTGTGAGAGGTCGAGCATTTGGTTGACAGCAGGAGATTTTAGTCCTTCGCTGGCTATCATGTTTATGCATTCTTTGTCGCGGTATAGTTCGTGTTTGCGTGTGGCTTCCACGATGTCTTGGACTAAATTGGGCAGGTCTTTCATTGTTTTCCCTCTGCTGGGCATCAACGGAATTAGTCTTTGCAGTATTTAGCCGTTACTGGAAGGGGGTGGAAGTTCAAGGGTTTTAATGTGTCATGTTTGATGGAAGTTATTTTTTAGGTATGCCTAAACATTTATTAGGCAAAGTTTAGGTTTACCTAAATTTGAGGCGAGAAGAATGGAGCAAAAATCAACCCAAGACTACCTCAAAGCCATTTACAGCCAATCCAAAAACGGAGACTTAGTCAGCACAACCGAAATCTCCCAAAGACTAGAAGTTGCACCCGCAAGCGTAACAGAGATGCTAAAAAAACTTTCTCAAGACGGCTACGTAAACTATTCGCCCTACCACGGAAGTACCCTTACCGAAAGAGGACTCCAAGAAGCCCAAAAAGTAACTCGAAAACACCGCTTGCTTGAAACCTTCCTCTCCGACGTTTTACACATTGGAAAAGACAAAGTCCACAAGGAAGCCTGTCAAATGGAACACTCCCTCTCCGACGAGGCAGAAGAATCACTATGCCGTCTCCTAAAACATCCAGACATTTGTTCCGATGACGGTAAAACAATTCCAGCCTGTAACTTACCTTTTTCAAATTGTGAAGAATGCATTCAACTTCACAGTCAAGGCTTAGAAGAAGTAGGAAAACGAAAGGAAAACCTTGTTGCGTTGAGTGAGTTAAAAGCGGGCCAATCAGGCAAAATTTCCTTCATAAGAGGTGGTCACATCGTGCTTCAGCGACTCTTAGATATGGGGTTAACACCTAGCACAAAGATAACTCTGTTAAAAGCAGCGCCATTTGAGGGGCCTATTGAGATTTCAGTGCGGGGTTCAAAATTAGCTCTTGGCAGAGGTATCGCATCAAAAGTTTTCGTTGAGACAGAACATATGAGTTGAGGAGGGTTACAAACTTTGTCATGTCATCCTAACCCTAAATCAAAGACTAAAAAACCCAACAGAGAAACTGGTAATCAACTAACTTTTGCGCTCGCAGGAAACGCCAACGTAGGCAAAAGCGTCATCTTTAACCAGCTCACTGGGTCAAACCAGATAATTGGTAATTGGCCCGGAAAAACTGTGGACCGCGCAGAGGGTACGTTATGCTATGAAGGCTACGAAATTAAAATTATTGATTTGCCAGGAATTTACTCGTTTTCGACGTTTTCCATGGAGGAACTTGTTTCGAGGGACTACATTGCTCTTGAAGAGCCCGACGTGGTCATAAATGTTGTTGACGCTTCAGTTTTGGAAAGAAACTTGTTCTTTACGATTCAGTTGCTCGAAATGCAGGCGCCTTTGGTTTTGTGCATAAACCAAGTGGATGTTGCCAAAAGCAAAGGTATGGTAATTGACAAGGAAAAGTTACAGGGAATCCTTGGCGTGCCTGTTGTTTTTGTAGTTGCAACACGGGGCGAAGGCATCTATGAACTTATGGGTGAAGCTGTAAATGTAGCCCTGTCAAAGCCGAAAACCAAGCATCTAAAGTACCGACGAGAAGTTGAGGAAACCATAGAGAAACTAAGAGAGGTTGTTGAAAAAGCAAACCTTTCGTTGCAGTATCCCCCTCGTTGGCTTGCTATAAAACTGCTTGAGGGCGATGTTGAAATCGTCAAGCTCGTTTCTGCCCAGTCAAGGGCGGTCATCGATTCTGCCGTAGCTATTTCAAAGGAAATGTCCAGCACCTGCCAAGAAGCATGTTTCTCGCTTATTGCTTCTGAAAGATATGCCTTGGCAAGTTCCATCGCTGCTTCTGCACTCCAGCAGAGCGAAGTTAAGAGCACTTTCTCTGAAAAACTTGAATGGTTAACCACTCACAGGGTGCTGGGATATTTCACTTCGGTGGGAATAATCGCTGGGTTGCTGCTTTGGACGTTTTTTATAGGAAATGGATTATCTAATTTGATTTCAAGCGGATTAAGCTTGATTACACCAGTTGATCCCGCTTTGTCAGTGTCCCAACCGATTCTATCGATTGTTTTGAACGGTGTTTGGGGCGGATTCAACGCGGGAATGACCCTGATTATCCCTTTCGTCGTCCCATTTTACCTACTGTTGGCTTTGGTTGAAAACTCAGGCATTCTCACCCGCGTAGCCTTTGTGATGGATAGCGCTATGCACAAAATGGGTTTACATGGCAAAGCTTTGATTCCGATTATTTTGGGTTACGGTTGTAACGTGCCCGCGATTCAGGCATGCAAAATCATGGAGACCCGACGTGAGCGGCTTTTGGCAGCTTTCGCCATAACTTTCGCGCCATGCTCAGCGAGAACAATCGTGCTATTTGGCATGGTTGGGTTATTTGTCGGTATACAGTGGGCTCTGCTGCTCTATGTGGTTGATGTTGCAATAATTTTTGGTTTAGGCAGAATCGCCATGAAAGTTGTTCCGGGTAAATCCACTGGGTTGATTATGGAGATGAGTAGCTTCAAGATGCCCTCACTTAAAGTCGTGCTCAAGCAGACGTGGGCCAGAACCAAATCTATCATCTACATAGTGTTTCCCATCTACATCGTAGGGAGTGCCTTGCTCCAAGCGTTGTATGTGTACAATGTGTTAACGCCCATTAGTAATGCGCTTTCGCCATTGACGGTTTGGTGGCTTGGCTTACCCGCCGCGGCTGGAGTACTACTAATCTTGGGCACTGTGCGCAAAGAGTTCGTGCTTTTGGGTGCTGTAGCAATCTTTGGCACTACTAATTTGGCATTGTACTTCTCGCCTGTGCAGCTGGTTGTGATGGCGTTGGTAGCGATGCTTTACATACCCTGCGTGTCGACGGTGGCGATTTTGGGAAAAGAGTTCGGTTGGAAAGCCGCAACAACCATTTCGTTAGCCAACATTGGAGCGGCTGTCTTGATTGGTGGTTTAGCCTTCAGGCTACTAACTCTGTTCCACTAAACTCTTTTTTTAGAATACGTACATTAGTAGGTAAACTATTTCTCCCGAAAGGAACGCAAACCACCAGATTGGAAAAAGAAACTTTACTAGTTTGCGGTGCCATTTGTTCGGCGTTTTCTGTTTTACCTGTAGAATGCCGATGGCGAGAACCGAAATTTCCAAACCCATAACAATTACGGCTATTGCTCCATGGATTCCAAAATAAACTGTCAAAAGTGGAGTCAAAGCTATGGTTACACTGCGTAGGAGCATATAGCCAATAGACATAACAAGGTCCCACGTAATTGCAATCGTTCCTGTGACTGGGTGGATGCGGCTTTTTCCTCGGCCACTGAGGAACGCATGGACGAAGAGAAATGCGACGGGGATTAAGCCTATGGCAATTATTGTGCTAGCTAATGGGGCAGCAGTCATGTTTTTTGCCTTATGTAGCATGGGAGTTTACGGTCACTAATTAGGTTGACGGTACATATGGCAGATTTGGCTCGGCAATGAATATATTTGCTTAACCAGTATGTTTGGTTATGTCATCTAAAGCTCCGAATTGCCCCTGCCCAAAGAAAGATTGCCTAAGACATGGCGACTGCCAAGAATGCGTAAATCACCACAAAGCAAAAAATGAAGACCCATACTGTGCAAGGTAACTGTTGATGGGTAAAGACTTCGATTTGGAAGCGCAAAAAGGAAGACAGAGGGTACAGGTTTGTTTTTGGAATGTTGTGGGTGCAGCTGAACACATTAACATACCAAAGCTAGAAGACGCAATCAAGAAAGAATTTCACACGGCAGATGAAAGAATTGTCGAGTCTCAGATTAGACTGATGCAGACTGAGGGTCGAATAAAGGTGCAGAACAAGGTAAAAGTTTGGATTAAACAGCCCGCCGCTTAAGCTAAGAGATGCTGAGATTTGTCTTTTACATAGGGGAAAATAAACTTGACAGCGGCAATATTTAGTAGGTTTTGAGGCTTGTGTTTTGCCGGCAAGCCATTCTATACTGATCATCGATGATGACACAGTGATTCTGCGAACTTTAACTAAAGTTTTCCAGAGGAGAGGCTATTTTGTAGAAGTTGGAAAAAGGGCAAAGACGCCATTGAAAAAAAGCAACAACCACTACGATGTCGCGTTGATTGATTTACGTCTCCCTGATATGCAAGGCACCGAGCTTTTTCTACTAATACACGCAACTTCCTCAAGCGCGGTGAAGATTACGCCTACAGGAAAAGACCCTTTTGGCAAAACAGCATTGAAGGCGCAGACGCGCTTCTGGAAAAACCAATACAGACAGATCTGCTACTTGGCGTTATTGATAGAAAGTTAAAGGACAAAAACATAGAGTACTAAGTCGCGGCGGCTTTTATTTGCAGGTTTTGTTAGATAAGCAACCGCGAGCATAACAATTGGCAGATGGAGTGGTTTATTTGATTATTTCGCCTGTTGCCATTTTTTTGCCCACTATGACTAATTTTCACTGTCACCCGTTCTCTAGGCTTAGCTTTCGGGACTTGTATAATATAACCTTGAATTTTAGACATGCCATCGCCATTTGGGCAAGTGTCAGTGATGTTTACTTCTAATTCGTCTCCTAACTCGACGGGGCATCGCTTCTCAACATGTTTGATTTTAAATTTCCCGCCTCGAACTCTTCGATGGACCATTGCAAAACCTTGCCTTATTTTATGTGTAAATAGGTTATGAGAGCTTAAGTCTTCCGCAGTAGGGATTGTATTTTGTTTTTCATAACTAATTCGAGCACTTTATCCTATTTGAAGAATGTAACCCTAGCTAAATCGTTTCTAACTGATTTTTCCTTTAGCGTGGAGAAGGCTGGGAAAAACTGATTTTTAAAACAATCCTAAAAAGGGAAAACTTCTATATGCAAGGACTCAAGCTTGAATAGCAGAGATCGAATATGAACCCTGAAAATTATAAAATAAACCGGAACAAGCCAAAACGAAACAGCGCAATCAGCAGATCTAAAAGCCGAATGCTTGCAAAAGTTAAATTGACATCCACCTCTACTCCAAAACTGCGAGAAATCTACTCAACCAGAACTGAATGGGCTACAAAGGTTCTGCCTAAATTAAAAGAGTAGAAGAAGCGCCCCAAGAAACAGGAATCTTTTATAATCGTTTATTCTTTTCAAAGATACATAAGTGAAGTTACATGACTGAATCAATCCAAAAAAGAGTCCAAGATGCACTTAACGAGATAAGACCTCAAATCCAACTTGACGGCGGAGATGTGGAGCTGGTAGCTGTTGAAAATTCGACTGCGAAGGTTCGTTTAGTTGGACATTGTGCAGGTTGCCCCATGTCGGCTATGACGCTTAAAAACGGCGTTGAAGCACTGATTAAGCAAAGAGTTCCAGAAATACAGAAAGTTGAAGCCGTAGAATAGGGCAACTTCGCCAATTACCTGCTATTTATTTTCTTTATCTGTCACAAAAAAGACTTTTTTAAAATTCTATCTTACTTTTTTTCCTGTTGAGTCGAGTTGTGGTTTGCTTTCTCTTTCCACCAGGTAGGGCAATTTTTTGTTTTCTTTGAGGGCAAATACTTTGGTGCCTTTCTTGACGGCGTACCAGTGGCCTTTTTCTCCTTCAAACGACAGCATCAGCCCAGACATGAAATTTCTTGTGCATGTTCCTGAATAAACGGTGTTGTTTTCTGTGTCCGGTAGCCTCTTGAACCGCCAAATAATCGTGTCATCAACCTGCACCCATGTTCCCTCGTTGGCGCCAGCCAAATATGCGAAGGTTCCGTCAAAGTTGAAGTAGAGAGGAGCCCAACTGTAGTTTCCTTTGGGTCCCCAGTCATAGTGCAGCGTCCATAAACCAACGGGATTCATCTTATGCAACCTTCATTTTACATAATTCATTAGTTTTTACAATTATTAGAGATTTGCCCAAGCCAAAGCTAAAACATTTCCGAAACTGAATTTCCGTAGACTACTCTAAGATTGTTATCGTGTGAATAGTTGGTAAAGATAAACAAAGCAATAACGGCTATGAATATTGCACCCATCAAAAGCACCATTGCCTTCCCCGTATTTTCCAAATTTCAAACATAAACCGAATGCATAACATGAAACAACAGCAAGTTCCGCTATCCATAGTAATTTAGTTTTATCTACCCAGCGGTTGGCGACTCCGTTATACCCAAAATGAGCTGGAACAAACTGCAGAAAAATTACATAAACCAGATAAAGTTACCAAAAAACAAAAATATGCAACAGAAACGAGTCTGCTAAATGAATGCACATGGTGTTCTTTTTCTTTTATACATTGAGGCATCAAAAAACATGGTTTTTTCATTTTGTTCTAAATGAAGATCACCCAGATATCAAGAGCCAACGAGTTTGTGGGTTTATGGCAATTGTTTTAAAAGCTATTTGAAACGATTTTGTCAGCAACTACTTTTCTTGTAAACTAACGTTTTTTCCATTTATCCACTTGACTCCCGTAACTTCAGATAGTTCTTTTCCAAGTGCAACAAGGTCTTCCACGGCTATTTTCTTGATATCATTCTTCCCAATAATTCTCAATAAATTCGCAACCTCTAAATTTGAAACGTTAACGAAGTTGGTCAGTCTACGAACGCCCTCGTCAACGTTTAATTGCTTAACTAAAACTGGATTATTTGTAGTAACTCCTGTTGGACAATGGCCTGTATGACAGATTCGGTATTGCTGACAGTTTATGGCAATCAAAGCAGAAGTTCCGATGTATGTTGCGTCTGCACCAAGGGCAAGACATTTTACGAAATCTGCTGAAGTTCTTAATCCGCCTCCAGCTATCAAGCTTATTTTATTCCTTAGGCCCAATTTTTTTAAATGCCTGTCAGCTCTTGGTAAAGCTGCTACAATGGGAATTCCAACATTTTCTCTGACAAAAGATTCCGTTGCACCAGTCCCTCCTCCAAATCCATCAAGTGAAATAAAGTCCACACCGCTTTTTGCTAAACTTTCAATGTCATCCTCGACATTTCCGCAACCTATCTTAGCTCCGATGGGAGCCCCATCAGTCAACTCCCTTAACCACCTTATTTTTTCATTAAGTTCAGCTTCATTTTTTATGTCAGAGTGATGCGCAGGAGCGTGTGCCGCTTCACCTTCCTTAAGGTTCATCAGCTTAGCTATTTCCGGTGGAACTTTTTCTGCGGGTAATAGGCTCTCCCACCCTGGATAGGCTCCTTGGCCAAATCTTATTTCCACCGCTGAAACCTTCTTTAGAATATCTTCAGATATTGAAAACCTGCTGGTGGAGTATTGTACAACAAGATTTTTGGAGGCAATATCTAGTTCCTCTGGCAGAACAACATCTTCTCCCGAGTTTATTCCAAGATTTAGTTTTGAGGCAACTTTCGCCAAAACCAACCTCACATTTTTAGATACTGCGCCATAG
Source organism: Candidatus Bathyarchaeota archaeon (assembly GCA_963775685.1). GTDB lineage: Archaea > Thermoproteota > Bathyarchaeia > Bathyarchaeales > Bathycorpusculaceae > Bathycorpusculum. The sequence continues at coordinate 2,193,650 of CAVZJV010000014.1, read as the reverse complement.
CTCATGCCACTAAACATGATTGGAGAGAAAAAGTTCAGAGGCTTTTTTGCCGCAGACCCTATAACGACTTTAATATTTACCTCCTCGTCTGTGTTAAGTGGAATTTTGGAAACTTGAGCTGGCACAAAATGAAGGTCGTCAAGAGAAAACGGCATTTTTTTAAGCGACCCCATGGAACAAAGCAAGCTTGATCCTTTGTCTGCCACACTTCTTATTTCAACCATTTTAGAATGTGCCTTTGCGTTCTTCGTCTAAGTCCTTTTTACATCATGCAATTTATCCCCGACAAGCTCGTCTCTCTTACTTAGCTAAATATAATTCATATATTCACAAGTCCCTAAGTAAAATGTTAACGCACCAGCCAACCAGAGATTTTGTTATATTTGTTTGAAATCAATTCTTCAAATATGAATCCAGGTTTCATAAAGCATTAGTGTGAGAAATTCTGTTCTCAATAAATGGGTTCAGAGAGAAATGCATTTGATGGTTTGCCATCACACCTTGCATCTTCGAAAAAGCTCTGAACCCGTTCCTTTTAACTTACTTTTCAAAAATAAACACTAAAAAAACATCCAAATCCTTAATAGACAATTATAATGAGGGTTTTTACTTTAAAGTTTATTAATATAGTTATGCCATCAATTGTTAAAAATGCCTTTTTAAAGAGCTACTTTTTGTGTTATTTAAGAGAGTCTTAGACAAAATAAGACCTAAATGTCTCTTTACCATTGATCAAACAATTTGATTATTGGTGGGCCACCCGGATTTGAACCGGAGTCTATAGAGCCCAAGAATCCGAAAGTCATCTACTGGCAAGACTTCAAACAATATGTAGATAACAAGTATGCTGAAGGTTATGCTCTATCAATCCTTGAACACTCAAGAAAACATTATCAGTTGTTAAACAACGTAAACGCATATTATCGATTATCCACCAGCAAGAAACAATACAATCAATTCGTTGATAGCATTAAGCAGATCCTCTATTACGCTCGCTCCTTTAGCATGCACAAGTCAAACAGACAAAGACAGATAGATAAACCAAGACAAACAGACAGAAAAAAAACTAACGTCACACTACACAATAATAAAGGATAACAAAAAAAATAGGGGAATTACGTTTCAACTAGTTTTTGAACTCTTTTTTTGACATCCCGATAAAGACGATGCTCAGAATTGTCAATATCAGTATTGGTACTGCGAGAAGTAAAAGGTTCGCAAAAGTCAATTCCATACGTCCAATCTTAAAGAATGATTGTGCCACTAGAATTATAGCTGAAGCAATCAAAAGAATGTTGCTGAAAATCGTGCCTAAGAAATACTGTCTTCTAATTTGGAAGATACCACCAGTTAAACCTACTGAGAAAGCAATTATTTCAAAAATTCCAACAATCCAGAAGAATACATTTGTACCTTCTATAAAGCCGTACCCGAGCCGCCATAAGTAATTAAAGCACCGTAAATTGTGTATACTCCAGCTAGTATAACTAATATGGCAGAAATTATAGTGAAAATTCCAGATAATAATGGCAGTTTCGTTATATTTTGGTTAACAACTTCTGTACTACCACTCAATAACATACACCTCCTTCTCAACTTTAACCAGTATAGCTTTCAACCGCCTGAGTTTTAATCCAGTTGAATACCAATTTATGTTTTTCTAAAACCTGCATTTTTAAGCGTGATTACTTGCTCTCGGGTTCCACTCTTTTCGCTCATTTCTAAGATATTTCGCAAATAAAAGAGACCCTTCGCTAATCCATGCATCAATGGTTTGTCTTTTTTCTCCTTTGATTTTTTCTCGTTAAAAATACGAGGTTGGGGAGTTCGGTTTAGGAGCTCCTCATAGAGACAGCGTTTAATTCTTGCGGCTTGACTGCAGCTTCCGCTAAGTGGTTAGCTGTCAAAATTTGCCCCCTCTTTTTAATCTTGTTTAAATTATTCGATTCTGATTTTATTCATTAGGACAGCTACTACAAACAAATTGAACTTTGAAGTCTACCGCTCTTCCTTCAGGTGTTATTGGCATAGGGCTTGCGTTTTATGTTTATTTGGGATATTAAAAACCCTTGGTTTGAAGCTTTAATCAACAAATCGCAAATTTTGTCTTGATGACTTGCGAGACAATTGCACAGAGTTTTCAATAGTTGAAGTATGCAAAGATCTAAAATTAGCGACAAAAGGTGAAATGCGATGCTTCATGGTTTCTTAGGTAAAAGGAACCTTTGTGCTCACCCAAGTAATTTTTTCCCAGACTATAATCAGACAATAGGCTATTTTGCAGACATCTTAAGTTCAATGAAAATGATTCAAAATAAGCCTTATTGAGACAAGAAAAATTATTCTAAGAATTCTTTATTCCAGCGAGAACCCTTAGCGTTTTAGTCAAGAACCCCTTTTGCCATTCCGTTCCAGCTTTGGAACAGTGTGTTCCATGAATAGAATTAAGAGTATTCAAGATTATAATAAGAGAAGTGAGGAAAGATTACGAAAAAGGCATGTCTTATCGTGGTAACAATCATCCTTTTCGCTGTTTTGACAACGTCTTTGCTTATTGAAAAATCAAAAGTTGCCTTAGCAAGCACTGATGCGCACAACAGCCTGTACGTAGCAAGCTACATCCCCGGACCCTGGAGCCATACTAACTACAGTTCAACCACGGAAGGCAAAACACAAGGAAACATAGTCCTTGTAAACCCTACAAGCAATTCTTATAGCAATCTAAACTTATCCATACGGTTTGATATTTCAGAGATAATTAGTCCAACCCTGAAACTGTGGGATTCCAATTACACGTTAAAAACGCCCAACTCGTTTTTTGAAAGCGTAAAGATGCTACAAGATATCCAAAACTTCAGCACCCCAATAATATCAATCAACATTGAGCCAAACCGAAAAGAAAATATTAGCTTGAGTATCCAAAGCCAAATTTCATTTGGGTTTAGCTCTCACAACCTAACAATTTACGTTTCCCAGAACAACTTTGGAGACATTATCAACGGTCAATCATTAACTGTGCCACAAGCGCAAGCTTACTTACAAATCGTAAATTTCAGAGCAGTAGAATCTGACGAAGGCACATACCGTCAATATTATGACAGCACGCAAAAAAGCAATATGGTCACCATTGCCTACAACCCCAATTACTATCAGAGATACCACAATATTTCAAAGTATGATATTTACGCAGAAAACTTCGGCTTAATGCATCACATGGGTGCGCTCGATTACACTTACCGCAACGTAACAGTTTTCAACAACAACACTTTCCCGCTAAACAGCGTTACAGTGTTCTGGCAGGAACCATACCGATCAGGAGGTTTAATGGACTATGCAATTCAACCCGGTGAAACATACCTTTTCCCAATTTTAGACTATGTACTTCCGTCTTACGCCTATGTAACTGGCTATGTCACAAATAACTCTGCACCTGCTTCCCCAACTCCAACTCCAACCATTCCAGAGTTTTCTTGGTTGATGATTCTGCCCCTATTCCTTTCCTTACTCTTTATTGTAGTCCTGATTAGAAAAAGGAAGTTGAGAGATGGCTATGATTAAGAAATCCTTCACAACGATAGTTGCCATCTTTTTATTGGTTACTTCAATATTGGCTGAGGCGCAAGTTGCTGAGACAGCAGAGTCTAAACCTTCTGTTCCTCAATTTACCCTTCTGTACGTTAATGGTCCTACAACTACAAACTCAACATACCCAAATTTCTTTGTGGCAAACAGCATAGAAGTTATCATAACCAATCAAAACTTCACAAGCTACTTTGATTCAAGAACAAACTCGACAATTTCATTATACTACAATATTCGGGTAAAAAATCAAAAGGAAAACAACTGGACAGATATTTATCAGCCTGGCGGATACCCCACTCAGTCAAATAATTTTGACACCCTCCCAAACAATACTCCTTTACCAACCTTAAACTTAGTTGAAACAATTCTACCTATGCCACGTCCTTACCAATTAACGCTTCTGTAGGTGACTCAATCGACTTTCAGGTTCAAGCAATAATAGGGAATGTAACCGATATATACGGTGTTTCTGAACCCCTGCCTTCCTGGCGGATTAAATTTTATGGAGAACCCACAGGAGTGAACTCTATAGCTATTTGGTCAACTATTGAAACAAGCGATTGGAGTAACACACAAACAATAACTGTTCCTGAAAGTTCAGGTACGCCAACGCCTTATCTTCCGCCTAGAAATCCACCCCACTTAGATCCAATAGTTTACTTGATTCCTGTCAGCGTTATGGTGGCTATTATCGTATTGTCTGTTTTCCTTTATAGAAGGCATCGAAAAACCAGTAAACAAAAATCTTAGCTGTTCCAGCCTTGGAACAACTAGTTTTCGTGTGTTCCAAGCGTAGAACTATAAGCCTGAATCAAATAATTCTTTTACAGCTGGCGAAAATGTGCATAAAGCTAGTCATGCCTAATACTAAGTATAGGTAAAAACTGTTGAAACAAAGAGCCTAATGGGGAATTAGAGGAACCGATTGAATGCCAAAGAGAAAAATTGTAACGGTCGCCATTTTATTGGCAGTAGTTGTCATAGCGGTCGTTGGCATTGAACTCTTTGTAGCTAATACGCTCTTAGGTTATAGTAAAATTACTTTAACCCCTTATTCTTACCCGCCAACCTTTGTAAAATTTGGCAACACTTCGTATTATATACTCTTTTACTTAGTTGGAAAATCTGATGGAGGCGCTCCCATAATAGGTGCCCCTCCTGACCCTTTTTTCCATATTACAACAGAACAAACACTAATTATTAACTCAAACCAAAGTTTCAGAGCGATTCAAGGAGCTAAATTCAGTTTTGAGGGGCTGCAAATCGTGGTAGGCAGCGTAAATGTGACTTCTAACCAATTAATCTTATACGTCAAGTCGACTATTTCAAGCGCTGAGCCAATAATTTCTCCTATTGCTCCTCCGTCTATTTCGCCTTCACCTACGACTAACCAAGAAGGTCCTGTTCCAGTTTCTTCACCGCCGCCTTACATATTTAAGTAAAAGCAATTTTGAGTTTGCTCCTCTCGATGTTTCTATGGCTGTAACATTTAGACACCGAAAAACTTTGAATGATTAAATGCGAGCCTTTTTAAGCCCAAAATTCGCTTAGTTCTATAAACGGAGACAGATTTAAAATGTTTAGCCAAAAAGAAATCGAATTTCTCCGCTCTCCCCAGAGCTTTAACCCTGATTACTCATACGTTTTAAAACATAAAATAAAAAGTAGAGTTAGAGCTCCTTCAACGGGCGGGTCTTATTGAATTAAGTAAGATTACGGAAATCAGTAAGAATGAACCAAGCTCAAACCAAGCTTTTTTTAGAAAGTTAATGGTGGGGCCACCCGGATTTGAACCGGAGTCTATAGAGCCCAAGTCTACAAGCCTAGACCAAGCTAGCCGATGGCCCCGCCCGTGTTGCAGTGAACATAATTTGGCAAGAACCATAAAAACCTTAGCTACCCTTTGCTCAGGTTCCGTGGGATGTCGCGTTTGTTTCGTTTAATAGCATTGAATAGACACCAAGAACATCGGTTGAGAGGCGGGAAAGCGCTTTAAAGCAATATACACATAGGTTTATGCCGTGACTGTCTTGCCATGTGAATTCATCCTTTTCTCACGTATAGGTCAAACCGATTCAAACTTCCATAATCTGCACGATGCTGGAAGACTTGATATCGTTCACGAATGCGTCGTCAGCAGCCTTTTTCTTTCTCATGGACTCCGCAGAGACGTAACCTTTCACGCCATCCTAAATGGTCCACCTAACCCACCTTTGCATATTCAAATCAATGGAGACAATCTTTACGATGTACGAACCGACAGGGATACTTGGCAGGCAATCCTAAAAAAAATCATATCTGGGAAAACTCATCCTGGTATATCCAAGGACAAAACAAGTTTTGAAACACTCCTTAAAACCAAAGCCCAAACGCACAAGGTCTATGTACTTGAGGAAGGCGGAAAAGACATAAGCCAAGTCCAGCTTGCAGAAAATAGCGTCTTTATCCTGGGGGACCATGTTGGTTTGCCCAAAAAAACAGAACTGTTCGCCTTGCGGTTTGGAGAAAAAATCAGCCTTGGAAAAACTCCATACCTTGCAGCGTCATGCATAACAATAATCAATTATACCTTAGACAAGCAAGCTAAATCTGGCTTTTGAAATGCTCCCATCCACGAGCCTCAATAAGTCGTTTTTCGCCGTTTATCTCCATAATGATTTCTTTTTCAAAGGTTGCCCTTCCAATAGGAATGAGACATCCGCCCACGGTTTCAACTACCGCTTTTGCCTCTGACCAATTTTCAGGTTTAACCGTCAACACCAATTCGTATTCTTCGCCTCCGTACAAAGCCAGCTCCAACGCATCCAAACCATTCCACAACGCAAATTCTTCTACCTCAGATGCAATTGGAACTTTATCAAGCGCGAAGCCAACATTGCTCATCCGCGCCAACTCATGCAAACTCCAAGCTAAACCATCACTCGAATCTATACTGCTTGAAATATAGCCGTAGCTGCGGAGAGCCAAACCCTCACGCAACCGCGCCTTAGGATTAAACACTGCATCAACTAAAACATCACTCATTGTTTTCGAAGCCCTGCATTTTCCAAGCAGCAAACGTAGTCCAGCTGCAGATTTCCCAAACAACCCAGTAACCGCAACAATATCGCCGGCTCGAGCGCCACTACGCAACATCAAAAAGCTTTGTTTAACGGTTCCAAAAAGTGAAATGCCAATTATCAAGTCAGATGCTTCACCTGTGTCGCCACCAACCACGTAAGCGCCATATTCACGTGCTCCAACATTCAACCCTTCAGCAATCTCTATGACATCTTCAGTACTTAGGCCTCTGGGTAAACCAAGCGCCACTAAAACCGCTGACGGTAAGACCCCTTTGGCAGCGAAGTCGCTGATATTCATTACGACTGCTTTTCGGGCTGCTGCAAATAAGCTCATGCCTGATGGTACGTCGGTTTTTGCCACAAGCATGTCTGTTTTTAGAACTGCTACTTCGTTGTTACCTAGCGATACAGCTGAAACGTCGTCTCCAAACGGCACAGGCATATCGGGCATAACTGTTAAACGCTGCTGGATAAGCCTAATTATTTCGTGCTCGCCCAAACCTTCGCCAGCCAAACCGTCCACCAATAAACAACAAACAATCAGATAATCAACCAAATAAATAAACACCCAAAAATCACAGCCAACACCCAAACCAACATTTAAAAATACCAAATATACTCAATACGCTAAAGACAGCTGTATGCCTCGATAGCTCAGCCCAGTGGAGCGGCTGCCTCGTAAGCAGCAGGCCGCGGGAGCAAAGCCCGCTCGAGGCTTTCTCGGTTTTTGTGTATTTGTGTTGTAATTCTCAGCATTTTGGGTGCGTTGCGGGAAGGTTTATTAAAGTTTGCGACACGTTTTTTTAAAGGCTGAGTGTAATGCGTTTTTTCAACTTTCACAGTTCAAATGACAAGCTTCAATGCCCCTACAAAGGCTGCGAGAAGCGCTTTGATAGGCCGACGATGATTACAGATGACTCTGTTATGCCTCGCCAAACGCATTATGCTTGCCCATTTTGCATGTCTCGATTAGAGTTAGACACTGTTAAAGAGAAGATCGTTGGCATTAGACCAACAGAATACCCAATGGTTTTTGATTCGCCAGCCAAATGCACACATTTTAGCGGATTGCTCAATACACCTTCGGGAAGTACGGATGAATGCTTGGTTTGTCCCAAAGTGCTCCAATGCAACGTACGTAAAAAATAAAATGCGTCTTACTTACTGACTTCTTGCACTATATGGTCGAACTGTTTTATGCCTCTTGCTGCCCTTCTGGAGCGGAAATCTAAGACAACCATGAAAATGTAAGGTACTGCTAGGTAGACAATTGCTAAAATCGGGTTAGTGAGAATATTCGAAGCGGAAAGCAAGTCGTTTATCTGGATACCTCCAACTATTTGAAGTACATCTGCCATGAAGAAAGCCAACAATGTTAGTATGAGAACCACAATGTATTGAACCAAAACGCCTCTATGTTTTCCAAGAATCGCTGAGGGTATTACTGAAGATAATACAAAAATCCACGTGAAGGCATAGATAAAAACTAGTGTTTGAACATTTGAGTTTATCCATGTGCCGGCAGAAGGGAGCCACAAATTAGCATAAGACGCAACTGACTTAACAGCAGTATCGGTGAACAGTTGGTAACTTACTGTGAGAATCCAGGATATAGAAAGGTACAAAGGCGCTAGTACGGCAGCTTTAATTTTTTTTCCCTCAAGCCTACTTTTGTTTCCAGTGCTTTAAAAATTATATGAATTATTCGTCCACTTAGTCAAGTGTTCAACTGGTAGACTTGTGAGCTTGAGTTTGTCAACGCTACACTTGTTCAGTAGTCTTTCTTTTTTTTGAATGCAGACGAGTTCATTGTTGAACGTTTGACGATTTCCCAGCGCAGACATAAATTCTTATGAAGACACCGCGCACCAAGCGAACTTTCATTTCAACTTTAGCCGCCACCGACGGGCGGAAGAACCGCTAAAACGGCGCCGTCCTTAAGCTCCGTTTCTAACCCATTCAGATTTGATATGCTTGTTCCATTAAAAAGAAACTGAAGAAAAGCCTTAGGCTGCCCCGTTTCCTGGTTGTAGACATATTCAATGAAGGGTTTGCCATATTTGTCGGAAAGCGTTTTAAGAACCACGTCCACGGTAACCTTGACATTGTCGGAAAAGTTTAGAGTTACTTCTCTTTTGTTCACGATTTCACGAAGGTTAGTGAAGAAGCGGATTTTAACTTCCACGCTTGGCACCATGAAGCTAAAAGGAAAGTCTGGAAATTTAACTTTATGTAACGAAACAACAATTAAAGAACGAAGATGCTACAGTTAATAGAGAAAACCAAAACTGAGGCTAACGCATGAAGTTGAGTCTATCCAACGGAATTTTTAGCAAACTGGGAATACAAGACAATTTTAACAATGTTAAACGACTTGGTTTTGAAAACATTGAGTTTAACATGAAATCTATAAAAAAAGAACATGACACAGATGTTTACCTGGAGCAGAAAGCGTACGTTGCCTCTAGACTCAATTGCCTAACCCTTCACTCAGCAGTTCTCCACGTTAAAGACCCCATTGAGGTTCACCAAGCAATTTATTATGGCAAAATCTCTCTTGAATGTGCCAGAGTGCTGGGAGCACCTCTTATGACGGTGCATTCGAACATTTCTAAAAAGCTACCACGGAACGTCAGGGAAAGTTGTTTAAATGAAATTTTCAACGGGGAGATCAAGCCGTTTGCAAAACGACTCGGCATCAAGTTGTCTTTGGAGAATTTGTCGTATACATCAACTGGATTTGGCAAGAGCGTTGAACAACTAAAGGAAGTCTTAGAGGTAATAGACCCAGATGACGAAATGGGGATAACGTTTGATTTATGTCATGCATTAGAAACTAAAGAAGTGGATAATCTGCTTGAGGTATATGGCAGGCGGGTCTGCAATGTTCATATGGCCAACAAAGCCCACAAACCCTTCACAAAAGAAACTCCTGAGCTAATTGAGTTCCTCTCTAAACTGTATGGCTACGGTTATGACGGTCCGATAACGCTTGAGCTGGAACGCAAAACGTCCATGGAAGAAATTTCCAAAACCAAAGTGTTTTTTGAGAAAACTTTAAAGAAATATAAATAGTATTTTCTTATCACTTTCTGATTTGCTCGAATTTTCGTTAAAAATTTTTGTATAATTTTTGATCATATTTTTAAATCACAATGGAATTATATTCAACAATATTTGGCCGTGGAGATCTTAAATTAAGCGATGATTTCTAAAGATGCTGGTCTCAGAAGTGAACAAAGAGTAGACCCACCCCCAAATGCAATTCGCATTAAAAAGGCAGTCCACTTTCGAAACATCGTCGTCATCATCGGTGGCGCAGTGAGTTTAATAGCACTTTACCTTTTAAGTCGTCAAAACTACCTGCTCTTCCACAGCATTGTAGAAATCTTTAGCATAGTCATTGCCTTCGCCATTTTTGCCATAGCGTGGAACAGCAGACATTTAATTGACAACAATTATCTGGTTTTCATAGGTGTAGCTTTCCTCTTCGTGGTGGGATTGGATGTGTTTCATACTTTAGCCTACAAGGGAATGGGAGTTTTTCCAGGTTTTGTAGGCTCAAATCTCGCAACTCAACTTTGGATTGCCACAAGATATGTTCTTGGCTTCTCATTCTTAATTCCATTGTTTTTTACTCAAAGAAAAATAAAACCAAGTTTAATCGTTGCTGGTTACAGTTTAGTTTCAGCTTTTATTCTGGCTTCAATTTTTTATTGGCAAAATTTTCCCGTAGCATATGATAATAATTCTCTAAGCCTAACGGCGTTTAAGATAGGCAGTGAATATGGCATCTCACTAATGATTATTGCGTCCATCGGCTTACTTATTAAAAAACGCAGAGACTTTAGCGCAGATATCTACAAGTTTCTGTTAGTTGCCATGGCATTGGCAGTTGCAACAGAAATGGCTTTCACTCTATATACCGATGTTTACGGGGTGGCGAACTTAGTGGGGCACTTGCTTAACGTCCTATCATTCTACTTTATCTACAGGGCCTTAATCGAGACTGGCCTCACTAAACCCTACGAACTCTTATTTCGAAACCTAAAACAAAGCGAAACCAAACTGGCAAATCATGCAGAAGAACTAACACAGGTAAACCAGAAGCTAGAAAAAGAAATCACGGAACGCGAAGCCACCGAAGAAGCACTGAGAGAAAGCGAAGAACGCTTACAATTAAAATTGGACTCTGTACTCTCTCCTGATGTAGAAATGGCGGAAGAAGAAGTAGCCAACATATTAGATGTGCCAAGACTGCAGGCCACTATGGACCACCTCTACACAGTTACAAAGATGGGTTTTGCGTTAGTAGACCTCAGAGGAAACGTGCTCGTGGGCACAGGTTGGCAGGATATTTGCACAAAATTCCACCGAGTTAACCCGACTACATACAAAAACTGCATAGAAAGCGACCTTGAACTTACAAGTGGACTCGTAAACGGCGAAATCCGTTTATACAAATGCAAAAACAACATTTGGGATGTATCTACGCCGCTGTTCATCGGCGACAAACAGGTAGCTAACGTTTTCTTTGGTCAATTCTTCTTTGACGATGAAAAAGTTGACCGAGACCTATTTATTGCCCAAGCCGAAAAATACGGTTTTAACAAAGAAGAATACTTGGCAGCATTTGATAGCATTCCGAGATTTAGCAGAGAAAAAATCCAAGACCTAATGGTCTTCTATTCTAGAATGTCAGAGTTCATCTCGAAAATAAGCCATGCAAACCTCAAACTCGCCAAAGCCCTCTACAATCAAAAAGAGCTACAGGGAAAGCTTGAGGAAAAAGCTACGGAAGTTGAAGAGTTCGCTACCCAAATGGAAGAATTAGCTGAGGAAAGGGCAAAAAAACTCAAAGATGCTGAACGCATGGCGGCGATTGGCCAGACTGCAGGCATGGTTGGTCACGATATTCGCAACCCGCTGCAAGCAATCACAAACGAACTCTACATTGAGAAGATTGAGATTAATTCTTTAGCCGAAAGCGAATGCAAAGAAAACCTCGGGGAAAGCATAAAAAGTATTGAAGAAAACTTGGTTTACATCAACAAAATTGTGGCAGACCTGCAAGACTACGCTAGACCCCTAAACCCAAAGAAAGAACAAGTAGAAGTGGACAAAGCAATCAACAATGCCTTAGAAATGATAACAATTCCCGCCTTTGTAAAAACTGAAGTTTTAGCCGACGAGAATCTTCCTCTTCTCAGCATCGATTCCACCATGATAAAGCGAATTCTTGTAAACCTAATTCAAAACGCTGTTCAAGCCATGCCCAAAGGCGGAAAACTCACAATAAGGGCCTATCTCCAAAAACACCAAATCACAATTGACATAGAAGACACAGGGGAAGGTATCCCTGAAGAATTTCGCAGTAAACTATTCATACCTTTGATGACCACAAAATCTAAGGGACAAGGTTTTGGGTTAGCAGTCGTTAAGCGCATGGCAGAGGCAATGAACGACACCGTTACAATCGAGAGTGAAGAGGGAAAGGCACCAAATTTAGTTTGCGATTTTCAAACTAAAAGCTATTTTTTGAAACACAACGCTGCGTATCCAACTACGCTTGAGTAGTCGCCTGTGATGTCACCGCTGTTGTGGTAGCTTAAAAGCGTAACCTCGTTAGTGCTCACGCCTTGAGCATAAGTAATTAATGAAGTAATTGGCGCGTAACCGCATGCGGTTATGTTTTGGGTTTCAACGGTTTGATAGAAGCGTTTTGGATCGAGATCTATTATGGCTTTGAGCGCCGCTTGGTCTTTGGAAGCTGCTGTTTTAGCTGGTTCATAATGGGTCAGATCGGAGGAAGCGATGATCACGGTGTTTGTTGCGTCCAAAGCTTCCACAAGTGAGCGTCCAACTTCAACTGCTGAATCATAATCCTGCATCAAATAGCAGATTGGCACGATTTTGAATGAGTTGCCGTAGAGAAATTGGAGAAAAGGCAGTTGCACCTCAAGTGAGTGCTCATATTTGTGGGCTGTTTCATCCACATCCACGATGCTGGTTTCATGTAGCACTGAGTCCGCCAATGCAGTATCAATTTCGACATCGCCTAGAGGTGTTCGCCAGATTCCTTCGCGCATCAACGCTAAAGCGCTACCGTAGCCTGAGTGGTTGGGACCCAAAAGAAAGACAGTATCAGGTTTGCCATCTAAAGCTAACTCGTAAAATGCATGTGCTGCCACGGGACCTGAATAGACGTAACCTGCATGTGGACAAATCAAACCCACTATATTTCGAGGGTGGCTATGAAAATTTATTTGGGGAAGTTTTTTTGGACCAATCGGGTGGAGGAAACAAGAGGTGATTTGTGCTCTGAGCGCTTCGGCGTTGCCCTCATAAAATTGAGAAGCTACATATGGACGCCGAATCGACGGCAAAGTTCTTAGGGCTCCTCATCCTCTTCGCGCGTCACTTTAGCTTCGAAGTCCTCAATAGTTACCGGCGGATCGCGGTCTGGACCTAGTTCGCCTCTTTCTCGGAGTACTTGTCTTGATAGTAACCAGAATACGACTGCTAAGGCGCGTCTGCCTTTGTTGTTGGTTGGAATGACAAGGTCTACGCCTGCAAACTCGTTGTCAGTGCTGCATAGGGCAACGATTGGTATACCGACTTTGGACGCTTCTTTGACTGCTTGGGCATCAGCTCGTGGGTCGCATACAAGGATAACTTCTGGGTCGATGCGGCTTGAATACTGTGGATTACTGAGTTGTCCGGGGATGAATCTGCCGATTAGGGGTGTTGCGCCTGTAAGCTTGCAGAACATTTTGACAGGTTCATGTGCATAAAGCCTTGTTGCTGCAACTGCTACTCGTGCTGGTTCGTAGCGTGAGAGGAATTTTCCTGTAACTCTTATTCGGTCATCTGTTTTTTTAACGTCCAAAACGAAAAGTCCGTCTGGGCGTACACGGTAGATGAATGGTTCCATGTCGAGGGTTTTCATTCGGGTACCGATGTGGATGCCTGCGGACAGCAGGGTGTCTCGGGGTAAAAGAAGGGTTTCTTCTGGAGATTGCATTTCCTGAGTTTCTTCCTCAGCTTCGGCTTCAGGTTCAGCAGTAACGATTTCAGTTGACTCTACTTCTTCTTGAGGAGCCTCTTCCATTTCTTCTTCGGCAGGTTCCTCTGTGGGTTCGTTTTCAACTGGTTGGTTTTCTTTTACTTGGTCTTCAGACATTCTATTCATCTTCTCTTAGCGTATTTTTAGGTCAGCCATTTTGGCTCGGTTCCCAAGGAAATGTTCGATGCGGATGAGCTCATTTAGTTTGGCTATACGCGCGCCTTCCACAACGCCTGTTTTGATTACGGGGCATTTATAGGCGACTGCCAAATGTGCGATGTGCCAATCGCAGGTGTCTCCGGAACGGTGAGACATAACAGGATCATAACCGTGACGTTGAGCTAATTCTATTGTTTCAGCTGCATCGGTTAAGGTGCCAATCTGGTTGACTTTGATTATGATGGCGTTTCCAGCGTTAATCTTAATTCCATTATTTAACCTTTCAGTATTAGTCGTGAACAAATCGTCTCCGCAGATCATGCAATTCTTGGCTTTGCGGGTAAGCTCGGCGAAACTGTCAAAGTCGTCTTCGTCGAAGGGGTCTTCAACGTAGGCAAGGTGATATTTCTTGATTAACTCTAGCATAAATTCAAGCTGTTCGGAGGTGTCTCGTTTTTTGCCCTCCATCTCGTAAACATATTTTTCTTCTTTCGGCTTCCAAAACGAGGAAGCGGCCACATCTATGCCAAACCCACATTCAAAATCCATTTCGTTACCGACTTCTTCACAGGCTTTGGCGATAACTTCAAACGCGTCCTCTGTGTCGATGTTTGCAATCCAGGCCCCCTCGTCACTTTTGCCACCTGAAAAAGTTGTGCTTTTCTTTTTTAGCGAGGTTTCGATTTTTTTGTGGATCTGGGTGTTGGCGGTTTGTGCTTCAAGGAAGCTTTCAGCGCCATGCGGTAGAGCAAGGTACTCTTGGATACTGGGGGTTTTGCCACCTCGAGCGTGTGCTCCACCGCTAATGCAGTTACCCAGCGGATAGGGCATAGTTGTTGCAGCGTTTCCGCCCAAAAACTGGAACAAGAGCAAGCTGTGGCTGTTTGCTGCGGCTTCGGCGTTGGCAAGAGATATAGAGAATGCAGTGTTTCCGCCGATGTTCTTAAAATCTGTTGTCCCATCAATTTCATGGAGGGTGTTGTCGATTTCTTCTTGGAAATCTGCGTTGAGCCCTGCGAGTTCAGGAGTGATCAGGTCGTCGACTTTTTTGATGGCGGCTTCAACGCCTCCCTGTGGATAGTAGACAACTTCAGCTTTTCCGCGACTTTTGCCTGCTGGCGCACCTGCTCTTCCGAACCCGGAAGCGGTTATTACGTCGACTTCTATGGTTTCTTCTCCGCGGTTGTTGAAAATCTTTCTAGCAATGAGGTCCTCGATAATGGATGACACGGACAGTTAACCTCAGGTGGCTATACTTTTGTCACGGTCTTATTTTAGGTTTCGGAAAACCCTAACATGCGCCTAAATGCTCGCATTCTGGGTTTGGTTAACCTACCTACTAGAAAAGCAATATGACACAAGGTCTAAAACCTAAAAAAACACCACCACCCAAGAACCTATAAAGACTTTCCCTATTAACCGGGCTTGCTTGTCTTTTCCCAATTAATAAGGCAAACGTTCGGTTAGATCAAATCCCAGCGGTACATGGCTTGGTTACGTTTCTTTTCTTTTTTAGACTCTGAATCTAATAAAATATCTGTAGGCGCCTTTCCAGTCCAGTACATTTATCAGAATCAAACTGAATAAAAAATTTGGCAATTAAAAATCCTGTAAAAAATGTTTTAATTAGGTCTGTGTTAATAGCTAGCCATTATGGTGGTTCAACATGGGTAAAGGTTCAGGTTATGGAAAAGTAATTTTGTTTGGAGAACACTTCGTCGTTCATGGTGTGCCGGGAATCGTTTCAGCCATTGATTCCACAACGGATGCAGAGGTAAAAAAAGCTGCTAAAGGAATAAACGTTCAGGATGAGCGCAAAACCGCTAAGGGCTACAGCGAGGAAAAAAGGCTCCAGCAACTTGAATCTATCGAGAGGATGCTAAAAGCCATGGGCATTGACCCCAAAATCGCATTGGACATCTGGGTAGGCGGCACCCTTCCAGGCTTCAGTGGGCTTGGAGCTTCTGCGGCAAGTAGCGTTGCCATTGCACGTGCCATCGCCCAAGAACTCGGGATGAAAATTGCTAACGAAAAAATTAATCAAGTTGCCTATGAAGCCGAGAAAGCTTACGCGGGTAACCCTTCAGGCATCGACAACACCGCAGCCACTTATGGGGGCTGATGTGGTTTAAGAAAAACATGGGTGGAGGACCCGACAAAGTTGAGCCTCTAAGCATCAAAGAGCCTGTGGAAATCGTCAT
Source organism: Candidatus Bathyarchaeota archaeon (assembly GCA_963775685.1). Taxonomy (GTDB): domain Archaea; phylum Thermoproteota; class Bathyarchaeia; order Bathyarchaeales; family Bathycorpusculaceae; genus Bathycorpusculum. The sequence goes on along the minus strand of CAVZJV010000014.1, from coordinate 2,177,580 downwards.
CGGAAGCACGGGCAAAGTTGCCAACACCAAAGCTATGGTTGAAGGGGTAGCCGAACGCAAACTTAAAAACCCCCAAAAATACAACCAGATCTTCAAACGAGCAGAAGAACTAGCTTACGAGGGCAGAGCTGCCTTGGAATTCTTCAACCTAAAAAAAATCGGTGATCTCATGAACGAAAACCATAGCCTGCTCCAAGAAATCGGGGTATCGAGCAAAGAACTCGACCTCCTCGTTGACTTAGCCAGAAAGCAGGGCGCATTCGGGGCTAAGCTCACAGGCGGCGGAGGCGGAGGCTGCATGATTGCGTTGACACCGGGTAAAGAGTTGCAGGGCAAAGTTGCGTCTTCATTCAAGACAGCGGGCTACGAGCTCTTAGCTACCAAAATCGGCGTCGTAACCCAGTATTAAAAAAGAGGCGGATAACCCCCTAACTTTTCCTTTTATGGAATTATTTTGTTCTTTCGCAGAAAGCTGACCCGTTTCACTTTGTAAATCATCTAGGTATCACCAAACATCTATCCGCCGGTTTCAAAGAACACAAACTTTGCGCCGGGATATATTTTTGAAGGAATCCACAGTACCAGTGGTGGCCTGTCTTGTGCTTCTAAAAACTGCTCTGTCGCTCAAATGGTCTTAATCCTTCATCCTCAACGAACAAAATCCTCTGCTTTTTTTATCGCATTAAAACCCTCATTAGTATGGACATTACAAACAACCGATAGCATAGATTAAGATACATGTCTGGGGCGCATGTGACGACCTTAGGTTCGAGTCCCAGCGGTTCCATCACAAGCAAACTTTGAGTTCGTAATCCAGTGAGACGGAAGGCAGTTTCTGGCGGAGTTTCAAACTTAAATCTCTTGACGCTAAATTGGTCTTTAGCTTCGGGGGATAACTGCCAAGAATGGTTTAGGCTCCATATGCATGGATGCAAAGACGGCTAGCGCTATGCTCCAGAAGACGTCGTCGTGGGTGCAGTTAGGATGTGAATAGCCTATGGTTCCGTCCTTGCGGTGCTCGTAGCGTTCAACGTTTAGTTCGCTGCAGATGTCTCCTCGGTAGGGTCGTTCCCAATTTAGAAGCGGGTAGTAAAACTTGCCATTAGCCATGCGTTGCTTGAGCACGCTGGCCATTTCACTTTTGCGTGGCACACTAAAGTTGACGCCCTCAGCGTTACCGATGCCAGCAGCTTCCATGTCGGCTATGATGCTTGGGCCTTCACGGGTGAAATCCACTCTGATTCGTTCGAAGCCGCCCCAGCGATCCTGCAGAGCCTTAATGTAGCCTAAAACGGGGGCGTATTTGGTTGGTTGACTGAAGATTTTGAGGTGACGCAGATAAAGAGTATCGTTTCTGCGCTCTATTACCGAGAATACAGTGTAGTCTTTGGTTTGAGCCAAGTCTAAGCCGGCAAAAAAATCGCCTTCTTTGGAAACCTCTGGATCGAATACATCTACCTTCTCGCTACAATTCTTTACTGTGCCTATGCAGGACGCAATCAAACTCTGTGTTAACCAGACATTGTCATCTTCAACCCATTCTGCCTCCATTTCCCTCTTCCACCGGGACGGATCATCACCCATCTGTGCCTTTATCTGCTGGATAGTATTGAGTTTTAGGGGGCCGTTTGGGCTTAGGGCTTTTTCGTATGTGACATGCGTGGTTTTGAAGTGGGCGAAGTTTTTGTGGGTAAATATTTTGTAGAAGACGCTGTCGGTGTTCCAAGGCGTGCTGCTGCATACGAATTTGCCATCAGTTGTTCCAAGCGTGTAGAGAATGGCGTCGTAGAGGTCTTGGTCATTAGCCACGAAATTAAACTCGTCTGCGTATACTACATCAAACGTTGGGCCTCTGATTGTTTCGGGGTTGTTTGGGAAAGCCTCAATGCTACTGCCGTTGACGAAATAAATCTGCGTTTTCTGTGGCTTAAAAACAATGCCCGGCGGAAGCTTATGTGCGAAGGCTACTACGCGTGTTATGATTCGCTTGGTTTGACGCCAAGAAGGTCCCACTATGCAGATTGCAGCGTTTGAATGTGTAACCGCGTATTTTAGCAGCAGGGCAGATATCGTTTCTGTCTTGCCACTCTGTCTACACCAGCGCGCAGCGGTGAACTGATTGTTCTCAAAGAGTTCAATGAACTCTTTTTGGTATGCATAGGGTTTGAAGCCCAAGATGCACTCAAAGAAATCGATTGTATTGGTGCTTATTTGTTCAGTCTGCTCCGTAACTGTTTGCTTTAGTTGACTGTTTTCTTGCTGTACCTCATGCCATTTAGCTATGAACTGGTTGGGGCGTAGAGCTCGAGGTTCTTTCTTGGATCTCCTTGAGCGCCTGTTTAAGCTGTGCATTTTGCTCTTCCATTTCCTTGAGTTTTCGCTCAACATCTCGATAACGAACATAGTCAACTAGGAGTTCTTTGTAGGTTTTAGAAATGTTTGCTACGGCTTCCAAACGTTGAACCTCCAGCCTATTGAGCCCAGGTTTAATCGAGGCTTTGAGGGCACCCGCCAACACCTTTAAGGCTTCTTCAACACTAGGCAACTCCCTTGGGATAGCTACAGAAGTGTTCACATAGCCTTCGGTGTGAAGCCGCAAACCCAAGCGTTGACATTTTGTGATTACTGCTTTGGGTGTTTTTTGGAGTTTAGCGGCAATTTCGTCGAAACTTGAGTCCGCTTCGACAAGTGTTCTTAATTCAGCTTCTTCTTGAGCCGCCCAGACTTTGCCCGTCAATGTAGATCAGTGAATTGCTTACAAAAAGCAACCTTTAAGTCTAGTTGCAACCAATAAAGAAAAAACTATGCAACCAAACAATGGCATTAGATGGCTTTTAGTCAAAACATTGATCCCCTCCAAAGGCTCCAACCCATTGCTTTCAGGCGCCAAACAAAAGAAAAACGATTGTAATAATCCGCCCCGTTTCTTGCCATCTCGGCTTACACCCAGTGACTTGAGTGAGCAACTTAACAAGTACCCGTCATCTATCGTTCGCACCATCAAAGAAATGATGAGGAAAAGAATGGGTTACCAGAGTTGGAAAAGGAAAAAGAGCGATTATTCCTTGACAACGCGAGGAGATGCGCAATTAAGCGTCATGAAAGATCAAAATAGGAACTTTGTTAACCTAATTCATGTTAAAGATATGAACAAAATTGAAAGGTTAACATTAATGTTTGGAATATACCCGAGTACCCTGATTGAAGGCAAATCCCCGGTGCTTTTCCGATAGTGATTGGATTCGAACCCATATCCATGGAGATTTCACCCGCATTTCCCCTTTTTTCTAAATCAATAATGACAAAAAAAGGGGTTTTATGTTATAGCGTGATAACCACAATTTTGACGTTAAAAACAGAATCCAATTCTTTTAGAGTATATGCTCTAATAGGATTCTCAGTCCTATGGCTATTAGAATCAGTCCTCCAACGATTTTGATTTTGTTTCCGAAGATTCGTCCTAACCCACAGCCAAAGTAAAAAATCCAACTATTGAAAGCAGAAAAGTGACCAACCCAATAATTAGTATTGGCTGAATAATTGGCGTCTTTAAAAAGGCTAAGCTTAAGCCAACCATCAAGGCACCCATGCTACTTGCGACCGCCAAAACAACAATCAAATGCAGCCCAAGTTGCTCTTCTTTTTCCTCCTCGACTTTCTTGTGCCGTCAAAAATTATTTTGGAGCCAAGAAAAGCTAACAATCCAAAGGCTATCCAATGGTCAACGCCCATAATTATTTCTTGAAAGCTTAAGCCTACTAACCACCCGATTACAGGCATCAACATTTGGAAGCCTCCAAAAAAACCAGCTAACAACAACGCGAATTTTCGCCTTTGACGATTTATAACAATTCCTTCTGCGATTGAAACTGCAAAGGCATCCATTGCTAACCCGACCGCAATTAAGAGGATTGTTGATAGGCCCAATTTGTCACCGAGTAGAGTTGTCTCAAAAAGTCAAATAATCCAAATAGACTTTGCAGTGTTAATTTAGAGTTAGCCGAAAACAACTTTTTTTTATATTCTTTCTTTCCACCCTAAATAAGTTGATTTTAGAAAACTCTGTTCACATACACGATTCGAAACAAACTCTGATAGTTCTGCAAGCAAGTATTGGATATGGCGTACGTTGAAGCTGTCGTTCAAGCTCAGTATGCACTAGGCAACTTGAAGGCTGAAGAGAAAGGTGGGGAAAGGCATTACTCCAAAGTAGATTCACACTAACATTATTTCTCCAAAGGCAAGCGGGGTTGAACTCGAACCCTCGATATTGGCAGAAAATAGAACTCATATCCTCAAAAAGAAGTGACGTAGAGGAGTTAGAAGCAACACCCCCTGGCATTTTGAGCAGCAGTTGCATCGAACTCTTATCCATAGGATAATCGCCCGCAAGCTCCTCTCTTTTTTGGTGATTTCTAATTGTTGTGTCAAGTTCCTGATTGCCAATAAGCTGTTTAACGCTTATGAAAGGGAAGAAGTCGTTCGAGCCAATCTTGTCGTCATGGTTCAAATCGACAATTGGGTCAACGGTTCCATTTTGGCACCCACTGAATGTAGGCTCCGTCAAAGCGAAAGCAACCATTACCATCAACTGTTTCTCTGTGCAGAAAATCAACCGGATAAAACAATGCCAATACAACGCTTACATAACAATAGTGACTTCTCTATTTCGGCACAAGCAGTTAATTGCTTAATGTATGAGCAAACGATCCACGCATAAACCTACCTACTGTAACTCGACCCACAATTTACGCCCAAGTAAACCCGATCGCCCCCATCCCATCCCAACCAACCCAACATAGAATGCAACCAAAAAACCCACACTTCCCATCCCAACACAACCAGAAAAACAACCCAAACCAAAAAACCAAACCTCCCCACAACAAAAGACGGGATAGGAAAACTCCAGAGCACCCCATACTCGCAAAAAAAAACAAAGCGCCAAACAAGAACGGTTTTGCGATTGTTTTTTAAGATAGAAAAAAGCTACATTGACTTAAGGCGAACCAAAGTGGGCTTTAGAGACTTTATTGAAGAACTCCAACTGAAGGATGAATTAAAAAAGATTATAAAGCCTGTCTCAGTCGAGTACGAGATGGCAGGCATAATTGCCGCGCTAGGCGAAAAACCAGTCTATTTTGAGAACGTTAAAGAATCCAGCTACCCCGTAGTGGCTGGGCTGGTTTCCTCCAAAGAGCTAATTTGCCGCTCAATGGGCATAACCAAAGAGCAACTTCTCCCGAAATTGCTATCAGCCATCGAAAAGCCTATCCCACCCCAAAAGGTTGAGAACGCACCTTGCCAGGAAGTAGTCGAGAAAAACGTTGATTTAACCAAGCTTCCAATCATGCACTACACTGACAAAGACGGCGGAAAATACATCGCCTCAGCCGTATCCGTCGTCAAAGATCCACAACTCGGTCCAAACATGTGCTTTCACCGATTAATGCTCAAAGACAAAAACCACTTCGTTTCCCGTATCGTCGAGCACCGAGGCACCGACACAGCATTAACAAAGGCAGGAGGCGAACTCGACATCGCAATCTGCATCGGCAACTCTACACCAGTGCTCTTGGCGGCGGCCACTACTTTGGCTATGGGCATAAACGAGTTAGGCATGGCAAACGCATTAGAAAAAATCAACGTAGTAAAATGCAAAACCGTCGATTTAATGGTACCAGCAGACACCGAATTCATCCTCGAAGGCAGAATAACAAAGGAAAAAGCAACAGAAGGACCATTTCTGGACTTAACCGGCATAGTTGACCGCGAACGCCAACAACCCGTCGTAGAAATCAAATGCATCACCCACCGCAAAAACCCCATTTACCAAACCATCCTGGCAGGCAAAAACGAGCACAAGTTCCTCATGGGCATGCCCAAAGAACCCACCATCTACAACGAAGTGGGCAAAGTCTGCCAAGTCAGAGACGTCTACGTTACCCCGGGCGGATGCAGCTGGCTCCACGCCGTTGTACAAATCAAAAAACAGAATACCGACGATGGCAAAAAAGCAATATCCGCCGCATTTAAAGGACATGGATCACTCAAACACTGCATCGTCGTGGACGAAGACATTAACATCTATGATCCACAAGACGTTGAATGGGCAATCGCCACAAGGCTCCAAGCAGACAAAAACGTTGTAATCTTATCTAACCAGCCTGGTTCATCGCTTGACCCATCAGGCGACCTCTCAGAGGGCAAAAAAGCCACAACCGCCAAAGCCGGCTTAGACGCCACCGCGCCTCTGGTATCCACGGGAAAGGGCTTCAAGAAAGTAGACTATATCAAAGTTAACTTAAACAAGTACCTCTAGGCGGAATGCTATGTCCTTCAAAGCATACATGCAAAACGTTCAGACGAAAAGCGGCAAAACCGCAGCGGACTTCTACCGCATAGCCACAGAGAGAAGGTTACATAGTCAACGGCAAAATCGTCGCCCCACACAAGCAACTGTTGGAATGGCTTAAAAGCGACATTAACTTAGGACATGTGCCCGCCAACTTCATAATTGCCTATTTGCGTCTACGCACAAATGACCCGAAAGTTAGCGAACAAATGAAGAAATGGGCGTATGAAACGGGATATCAAGATAGTGAATGAATATGGAGTTAACTAAACAAGAACAAGCAATGCTAGAAGGCAAAGAAGGCTACGCCGTACGCAAAAGCATGGAAATCCTAACTGCACTAGGCGACATCTTTGGCGCAAAAAGCCTAATCAAAGTAGGCAGCGTCCAAGTCGCAGGCGTATCCTACCACAACCTTGGAGATGCAGGACTCGAATTCCTAAACGATCTAGCAGTTGACGGCAGAGTCAAAGTTCTAACCACCCTAAACCCCGCAGGCATGGACCTCGAAAATTGGCAGCAACTCGGCATCAGCCCAGAATTCGCAGAAAAACAAAACCTAGTAATCGACGCCTTCAAACGCATGGGCATCATAATCAGCTGTACCTGCACACCCTACCTCATCGGCAACTTACCGCTCTACGGCGAACACGTCGCATGGTCAGAGAGTAGTGCAGTCACATTTGCCAACTCCGTTTTGGGAGCTAAAACTAACCGGGAAGGGGGGCCATCGGCACTCGCAGCCGCTTTCGTCGGCAAAACCCCCTGTTACGGTCTACACCTAGACGAGAACCGAATACCCGACGTACACGTTCGAGTTAACGCAGAATTAACCAAGCTCTCCGATTGGGGTGCATTGGGCTACGCAATTGGCAGGAAGGCAGAAAACAAAATCCCATACATAACAGGTATAAAAGCAGCGGAACTAGACGAACTCAAATCATTTTGCGCCTCCGTGGTAACTTATGGTGCGAAACCGCTTTTCTACATGAAAGGTGTAACACCTGGAGCTGAGCAACAGCCGCAACTCAAAGAAAAAGTAATCATTGACCAAAGCGACCTTAAAAACGCCTACGACAACATCAACGACGATGTATCCGAAATTGAGCTTGTATGCGTGGGCTGCCCACACTGCTCAATCAAAGAAATCTCTGAAATTGCCGAGTTAGTGAAAGGCAGACAGGTGGCGGAAAGCACAGAGTTTTGGGTTGCCACCTCACGAACAGCAAAGCAGCTAGCGGATAAACGCGGCTACACAGCGACAATTGAGGCAGCAGGCGGAAAATTCGCATGCGACACCTGCATGGCAGTCGCGCCCTTGAAAGGCAGGTTCAAATCGCTAGCAACAACATCAGCTAAGGGATGTTTCTATTCAAGGCAGAACCTTATGAAAACCAAGATGGGCAGCATGAAAGAATGCGTTGAGGCGGCGGTGACTGGAAAATGGAACAGCTAAAGGGGAGAATAATCTACAAAGGCAAGGCGCAAGGCGAAGCGTTAGTCACGGAGATGCCGATTTCCTTCTACGGCGGCGTTGACCCAAATACAGGAGTGGTCTTAGAAAAAGGACACCAACTAAACGGTCAAAGCGTCAAAGACAAAATCCTCGTCTTCCCACAGGGCAAAGGCTCCACCGTAGGCAGCTACACACTCTACCGCATGAAGAAAAACGGAACCGCACCAAGGGGTATGATAAACAAAGAATGCGAAACCATAGTAGCAGTCGGCGCCATAATAAGCGAAATCCCCTGCATTGACAAAATCGATATTTGCAAAATCAAAACAGGCGACAAAATTATAATAGAAAACGACACCGTCTCAATAACATCAGTTCAATAAAATTTATAGAAACTATGTATGCAATAAAAAAAGAACCTTCGGCCGAATTCTACCTCAACTCTTTTTTTTATATCGAGGCATTCCGCTTGCGAGCTTACATTTTGGCTTTGCTTTGGCTGTTTGCAAAACCAGTCTGCATATGTGGGGCGGACGTGGATGGCAAATGCAAAAGGCAGTGCAGTCGGTTGGGTACTGGGTGCTGTTGTGGTAAAATGGTTTCATACATAAATATTATAAAAATTACCTCCAAAATTTGTGCATAATAAAACTGACGCATTTACAAATATGACAGGCAACAAGAGTTCATTAGCTAAAGATTGCAACAACAAACTGTAATGTTAAATTAGCAGAATACAAATACATAGGTTGGTTACGATTGCCATGAACGATTTAAAGCCAATAATCCTAAAACTCGGCGGCTCAGCCATCACCGACAAAACTGGAGAGTTAGCAGCGAAAACCCAAATCATTAATCGCCTAGCGGAGGAAATCAAGCGGGCAGACCTCGACAACCTTATTGTTGTCCATGGAGGCGGCAGTTTTGGTCACCCGACTGCACTAAAATATGGGTTAAAAGAAGGCTACAATGAGGACCCAACTCAGAAATTGGGCTTCGCTGAAACACATCACGTCATGACGGTTCTAAACGGTTTAGTTATGGATGCTATGATTTGGCATGAGACACCAGCCGTAAGCATAGCGCCTTCATCTTGCTTCTTGACAGAGAACGGAAAAATCAAATTCTTCGACGAAACCGTCCTTAAAGCCATGCAAAAAATGAATTTCACCCCAGTCATGTATGGCGACGCAGTTTTAGATGAAAAGTTAGGCTTCACAATCCTCTCAGGGGACCAACTAGTAGGGTACTTAGCCATAAAATACAACGCTTCAAAAATCGTTGTCGGCACAGATACAGACGGCTTATTCGACGCAGACCCCAAAACTAACCCAGACGCAAAACCCTATAAAAAACTAACCTTGGAGGAACTCAAAGCGATTCAGCCAAAACTCGGCAAATCACAAGGTAAAGACGTTACAGGCGGCATGGCAGGCAAAATAGCAGCGCTTATCCCAGCAATCGAAGCGGGAGTCCATGTGACTGTGACGGGCGCCACAAAAGGGTTATCTATTTACAGAGCCTTAACAGACCAAAGTGTGTTAGGCACTGAAATAGAGAAGACCTAAGATGGCGGAAGAAACTGGCAAACGCAAAGTTGACCACATCCGAATATGCTTAGATAAAAAAGCGCAAGCCAAAAATGTTACCCCAGGCTTTCAGGATATTTCACTGGTTCACCGTGCATTGCCAGAAATAAACAAATCCAAAATCAACCTCTCAACCACTTTTCTTGGAAAAAAATTCAACGCACCCATAATTGTGGGAGCTATGACTGGAGGAGCCCAAGAAGCAACCACCATAAATGCTTCCATAGCCGAAGCCGTGGAGAAACTTGGATTAGGGATGGGCTTGGGTAGCCAAAGAGCGGCCATCGAAAATAAAAATCTAGAAAAAACCTATCGTGTGGCACGTGAAAAAGCTCCAAAAGCTTTCTTAATTGCCAATGTCGGCGGAATTCAGCTTGTTCAAGGCTATGGCGTTAAAGAAGTAAAGAAAATTGTAGAAATGATTGATGCTGACGCTGTCGCAATCCACCTGAATGCTTTACAAGAAGCAATGCAACCAGAGGGACAAACCGATTTTCATGGAGTCCTCGAAAAAATTGGCGAAATCACAGGCGCCCTCGATGTACCCGTCATCGTTAAGGAAACAGGCGCAGGAATTGCAGCCGAAGACGCAAAAGCCCTTGAGAAAGCAGGAGTCAAAGCAATAGACATTGGCGGCTTGGGCGGAACCAGCTTTGCAGCAGTTGAATATTACCGCTCAACTAAACAAAAAGATGTTTACTTAGGAGAGGCTTTCTGGGATTGGGGCATACCCACTGCAGTGAGCCTTGTCGAGAATGCGCAGACAGTAAAGTTGCCCTTGATTGCTTCAGGGGGCATTCGTAGCGGCACCGATATAGCCAAAGCTTTAGCTCTTGGAGCAAGTTTAGCCAGCGTATCACAGCCTATACTGGAAACAGCCGTCAAAGGCGCCAGAGAAACTGAGGAAAAACTATCCTGCCTAATAGAGGAACTACGCAACGTCATGTTCCTTGTGGGATCAGAAAAACTAAACGATTTAACAAAGTCTCCTGTAGTCATAACTGGGAAAACTGCTCAGTGGCTACAAGCCCGCGGATTTAAATTGGAAACATACGCAAAAAGAGGAGCATATTAACTTGGACATCGAAAAATTTCTCGAAGAGACCGCACTGTTAGTCGACAAAGCTATCGAAAAATACATTCCCCGCAAGTTTGGCGAGGACGCGGTTTTATTCAAAGTTACCCCGCCCAGATACAGTTACACCTTGGAGCCGATTAACAAGGGGATTGCTGACCCCATTTGGGACATGCTGGACCGAGGAGGAAAACGTTGGCGCCCAGCTCTTTTCCTTTTGATTTGTGAAGCTCTGGGCAAAAAAGCGGACTACTGCTTGGACTTCTCAATAATCCCAGAAGTCATCCACAATGGCACCCTAGTCATCGACGACATCGAAGACTCCTCAGAAATGCGCCGTGGCAGACCCTGCACCTACAAGATTTTCCTATTGGACATATCAGTTAACGCTGGAAACGCCATGTATTACCTGCCACTTCTGCCCCTGATGGAGCAAAAAGAGAGAATTTCGCCTGATATACAACGTGATGTTTACGAAATTTATGTTCAGGAGATGATTAACCTGAGCATGGGGCAGGCAATGGATATTGCATGGCACAGGGGCATAGCTAAAGCCGACGAACTTGACGAAGGCGACTATCTGCAGATGTGTGCATACAAAACGGGTACCCTAGCACGCATGGCCGCAAAAATTGCAGCAGTTCTCGCAGGAGCCAATAAACCATTGGTCGAGGCGCTAGGCAGATTTGCAGAAAGCATTGGTGTGGCCTTCCAAATGCAGGATGACATCTTAGATTTAACGGGCCAAGAGTTTGCCAAAAAAAAGGGCGGCGTCGGACAAGACATCACTGAGGGCAAAAGGTCGCTGATGGTTATTTACACACTAAAAAAAGCTAACAGTAAAGACAAAAAAAAGCTAATTGAAATCCTTAACATTCACACCTCAGACCAAGCCCTTCGAGACGAAGCCATAGCAGTTATGCAGAAATACGGGGCCATGGATCATGTTAAGCAGACAGCGGAACAAATGGTTGCGGAAAGCTGGCGTGAAACAGAAAAACTTCTGCCCACACCTCAGGCTAAGGAAAAATTAAAAGCGTTCGCTGAATTCTTGATACAACGAAGCAAGTAAAACGAGCGTATTGGATTTGGATTTAGAAAACGATATTGAATTACGTGAGTTTATTCGAAAAGCTGCCCTGCTAAATGCAGTCGGGCATGATGGAAAAGCGCAGGCAGGCGCCATGGTTGGTAAGATTCTCGGTGAGAGATCTGAACTCCGAAGCCAATTTAAAGAGCTCTCAAGCGTCATTACGGCTGTTGTTGTTGAAGTTAACAGCTTAACATTAGTTGAGCAGAAAGCTATTGTGGAGAAAAACTGGCCTGAAACCCAAAAGAAAGAAAAAGCTGAGGAAAAACGATTACCGCCCCTGCCTAACGCTGATAAATACAAGCAAATAGTAACCCGTTTCTCGCCAAACCCTGACTGCGTTTTGCACTTGGGTTCAGCCCGAGCCATATTGCTTAGCCATGAGTACGCCCGCTTATACAATGGTAAATTCATCCTACGCTTTGAAGACACTGATCCCAAAGTCAAAAAGCCAGTCCTCAAATTTTATGACAGCATCCGGCAAGACCTAAAATGGCTCGGCTGCAAAGTCGACGAGGAATACATCCAAAGCGATCGCCTCCCAATCTACTATCAGTACACCGAGAAACTGGTCAGCGACGGTAACGCATACGTTTGCGAATGCAGCCCTGAGGAGTTTCGAAACAAAACCTTGGCTAAACAAGCCTGTCCATGCCGAAAGATCAATGTTAATAATCAGATGGATCGTTGGCACCGCATGTTAGAAGGCGGCTACGAAGAGGGACAAGCGGTCGTTCGGGTGAAGACAGAGTTGGATAATCCAAACCCTGCTGTGCGTGACTGGCCAGCCCTGCGTATAATTAACACTAAAAAATATCCGCATCCAAGGCAAGGAAGCAAATACATTGTTTGGCCGCTCTACAATCTTGCTGCAGGTTTAGATGACCACTTAATGGGCATGACGCATATAATCCGCGGTAAAGAGCATTACACAAACATGGTCCGGCAAAAATACATGTACCTGCATTTGGGCTGGGAATACCCTGAAGCCATACATTATGGAAGGCTAAAGATAACTGGCGCCGCCCTAAGCAAATCCAAAATCGTTGCAGGCATAAAAGAAGGCGACTATGCGGATTTTGATGACCCTCGACTTGGCACATTCCAAGCGCTTAGAAAAAGGGGTATCATCCCTGAAGCCATCAAAAAAATGATTATCGACGTCGGCATAAAACCAAATGATGTTACACTTAGCTGGGAGAACCTTTACGCTTATAACCGCAAACTTCTTGACGCCACAAGCGACCGCTACTTCTTCGTTGCGCAGCCAACTGAACTAAAAGTTATAGGGTTACCTAAAGCCTTTATGGCTAAGTTGCCCATGCATCCTGAACATCCCGAGCGTGGTTTTAGAGAATACGTAATAGTTCCCGAGGGTGACGAGAGATCGGTTAGTTTGTGGATTTCACAGAAAGATGCTCAAGCCATGGAGCCTGATGAGACGATTCGGCTCATGGAGCTCTTTAACATTAAAATTCAAGAGAAAAACCAAACCTGCGTCTTCGCGGCTTATGCTAGTGAATCCTATGAAGATGTGCGGAAAATCAAGGTTCAACTTATCCAGTGGATCCCCCTTGGCACTGAGTACCCTACTCAAGTGTTTAATCAGGACGCATCAATTACCGAGGGATTTTCGGAATCTGATTGCAAAAAGTTAAAGCCAGACGCCATCATACAATTTGAACGCTTCGGATTTGTCCACATAACCGAGGTCGGAGAAAAACTAGTAGTGTATTACTCTCAAAAGTAGGTACAAGGTATGCGTAAACTCGATAAAGCCATAATCTGGCCAGTCTACTTTGATATAAACAAGTCACGCCAGGAAGGACGCCGTGTTCCAAAAAATCAAGCTGTCAATTCGCCCAAAATCCTAGAAATCAAAGAAGCCGCAGACAAACTAGGATTAGAGAACCAACTGAACATTGATGCACATTTCCCCAAGGTACCTTGGGTTAAGTCTGGAATGCTGCTTGTAGAGAAGATGGAAGCAAAAGAAGCAATTATCAAAAAATTAGCTAAGCAACTTGTGAAAATTAAAAGTCAACAAGGCCAGCAGCCAGTTAACGTCAAGAAGCGTTAAAAAATTTTAGACTTTTTCTTTGCTGATCAGGACAGCGTTAATTATGCCGTCGCTGCCGGGTCGGCTAGTAACTTTTGCTAAGCCCAGTGAGGTTTCGATTTCTGCGCCTTTTGTTATGACGCCCCGTCGGTTATAATCGACGTTTGCGGCGTTTTTGACGACTCGGGTAATTTCAGCTTTTTCAGTGTTGCCGCTTTTTGGGTCAGTAACGGAGGCAAATTTGTCGGTTAAGACTTTGATTTTGGTGTTTCCGCCCATGCCTCTGGTGACCTTGCGTTTTGGCTCACCCAAAATTGTTTCAGCTGGGAACCCACCTGCTTCATACTTCTTCTTGCTACGGTAAGCGCGTTTTTTGCCGCCTGTGAGCTTTCTTTTGCGTAAACTACTATGAGTAGACATATTCTACCTATCCTTGATTCGAGTAGCAACTAAAACCATAGATTTCAATATAAACATATCCGTCAAAAGACCTTCGTTGCGTATTGTGTTTGGGTTTTTGTTTACTATGCGAAAGAAAAGCCTCTATTACCACGACAACAACTAACGCGACGACAGACTAATCGCGTTTAATGTTCTTAGATTCCGACTGTTTGTTGGTTGCGCTGGTTATTAGTATTTAGAAGTGGCCTACGCGTCCTCGACATTATTTTCTTGGTTTTCTTGCACTCTTTCTTTTTGTTGACGCCCTGCCAAATCCTCTTTTATGGCTTCTCCGAAAATCTTCTTGAGGTCCTTCTTCATGATCGAAGTATCCGTAGTCAAGCCGAAGTAGTCAGAGAAGTAATCAGTAGTTTTCAGTGCCAAGGTGCGCCCACTTCTCTCAGACAATATTAAGCCCATGTCCTTGAGTAACTTGACGTGTCCGTAGGCGTGTTGTCCCCGAACCTCTATTACTCTTTTCTGGGAGATGGGTTGGCGGTAGGCGATGTAGGAGAGTGTTTTAAGTGGACCTGACGAGAGCAAGGGGCGATTTACCAGTTTCTTAATCAAATGAGTAAATTCTGCTTTTACCTGTAAAACGTAGCGTTCATTCTTAAGCGCCAACAGCTCCAAAGCCGTATTCCGTGTAGCATATTCTTTCATGAGCACTTCAATGTAGGTTTGGGTCCTCTTCTTGGAGCGGCTGCCAACAACCTGACACAGCTCGTTTAGGTCTAATGGGCGACCAGCAACATAGAGGGCTGCCTCTAACAGTGCCAAAAGATGAGCTTTTCTGTCGACTTCATGCGCAACCTCAACCGCAGGGTTCTGGGTTGGGCTCTGTTCAACAGTTCGGTTCGGCTTTTCCAACATTTAGTTTCCCCACAGCTATGTAGAGTTCCTCTGTTTCCTCATTCTGCCAAAGGCTAACTAAACCATCCTGCGCAAGGAACAACAAATAGATAAACATTCTGAGGGCTTCGATGCGGGTTGCGCCTTTGGAGAGGGTTGTGAAGTCAATAATGCCTTGGCCATTAACTTTCTCGCAGAGTATAGCGTAAAGTTTGTCGACTTCAAACTCGAGTTCAGCAATAAACTTGTCAAATTTCGGAAGCAAATCCGTCATAGCTGGCAAAATCGGATGCTGCTCGACTACGTGTTTGAGGGCTAGCAGTTTTTCGCCTTTTAACACGTCGTCTAAAACTGCGAGCAAGTTCTGGATGGTTGTGGAGGTTAACTCGTGGCGCAACGGCAAAAATAGGGGCGGCGGAACAAAGTCTGTTGGAATCTTCGCTGGCGGTGTGGGCGGCTCCTGAAGCGTAAGCAAAAGTTTAGATTTCATGAGGTAGATTAATGCGGAAGAATCTAAGGCAACTCCTGAGGCGCGAAAATCAACTTTGTCCGGGGCTGATTTCTCCATCTCTAACAGAAAAGACCTAAGCAGGTAGGCTATGTTGATGTTCCAAGGGGTTAGTTTTTCGAGTTTGCTGATTTCGAACAGAATGTTCCAGGGTGGACGCAAATAGAAGGGTCGTCTCATTGGGGTTGCCGAGGTTGATACCATGTTAGTGTGGTGCCTCCTGCGGGAATTTTGCCGTTACCACATTTGAGATGCCGTTGCGTTCGTAGACGCCGTAGACTTTCTGTGCTTTGTTAACCATTTCCGGGCGTAGGCTGATTACAATGAACTGGATTTTTCCCGCTTCCTCCAAAAGTACCTCGGCAAGTTTGGTTGTGTGGTACGCATCTAAGTGGGCATCAACTTCGTCTAGGATGTAAAAGGATGCGGGAGAGAATTCTTTGAGGGAGAATATGAAGCTAACGGCTGAAACGGAACGTTCGCCGCCGCTTGCACCGCTTACAACAATGGAGGGTTTGTTTGGGAACTGCACCACCATGTCTATACCTCCGGAGAAGGGTTCTTCTGGGTTTTCCAACTTAAGGGTTGCTTCTCCACCGCCTGTAAGCTTGGCAAAATACACTTTTAGGCTGATGTTAATTTTTTCAAACGCATTCATAAAAACCTTGCGTTTTTTGGCTTCAATCTCATCCATAAACGCCACAATGGCTTGTTTTTCCCGCTCCAACTCGTTTAGGCGCACGGACAGTTCTCGGTAACGTGAAATCTGGTCAGAGTAATGCTGGGCCGCCAGCTGGTTTATGGCGCCGATGCGTTCCATTTCAAACTGCATCATGCGAATGGTTGTTTCTGCCTCCTGCACCTGCCGAGGACTAGTTTCTAAGGGCTGCTCATAGCCGAACTGTTTAAGTTGCCCTTGAAGCTGCTGAAGACGCATCTGAGTGGTTTCTATACCCAGGTTAAGTTGATTTAGAAGCCTGTCAGCCTGCTCGTACTCGGTGTCCAAAAGCCGCAACTCCCCGTCGATGCTATCGATTTGGCTGGTGAATTTTTTGGATTCCTCACGCGCAGAGAGCACAGCATTTGAAAGCTCCACGCGACTCTTCTCCAGCTCCTCGGCTTCTTTTTTGATTGTGTCGCGTTCAAGCAGTGCATCTGCCACTTCTTTTGCAAGTTTACCTTGCTGCTGATCCATTCTTGAAAGCGTTATCTTGGTGTTCTTGTAACTCACCCGCAAAACCCTGTCAAACTGGGATTGGTGAGTAGATATTTCCGTTTGCACTGACCCTAACCTTTGCCGAAGAGTGTTGGCTTCTTCACCGAGCTTTTCCCGCTGAACCTCCATCTCCTGGATGTGTGCTAGGTCAGTTTTCAACCTCAAGCTTGCGATTTCAGTGTGGATTTTTTTGAGGCTTCCCTGAATGGAGTTGCGTTCGTTGCGGAACATAGCCATGCGTCCTTTGTAAGCGGCTGCTTCGCGTTCAAGTTTGCCGCCGTACTTGTCGATGTGGCGAATGTTGAACTGAGTACGTTTAACGCCCCTCTTTACCCTAATGATTTCCCTGTCTAAGGTGGCGATAGAGTCAACTAGCCGGGTTATCTCAATCTTGGCGTGTTCAAGCTCTTCTTCGATGCTTACAATGTCCGTGCCGCGTTGGATCAGGTGGGTCTGGAGCGCCTTTACAGCTTCGTCAAGGCTCTTTAGTGCGCCTTCACTGGGGATTATTGTAGAGAAGTCGATTGGTGCACGGTAGTAACCTCCCTCAAAAGCGCCTGGCTCATAGAGGTCGCCACTTGTAGTGACAGCGCGGTAACCTTCATTTGATAAGGCAAAAGCGGTCTTGTCGTTTGAGACAACTATTGTATCTCCGAACACATAATTAACCGCTAGTTCAAATTCGCCATCATACTTCATGAAACTAGAGAGGGGCCCCATGACGCCTTCGCGTTTGGGGGGTGCTTTGTTTTTGATGGTTATTGCGCCTTGGAGGGGAATGATTTTGATTCTTCCAAGTTTCATGCGACGCAGTGTTTCTGTGCAGGTGAAGGCAATGTCGACGTCCTTTACGACCAGTGCGTCTAGCCAGCCTGTGGCGGCTGCTTCGATGGCTTTCTTGAAGCTCTTATCGAGCTTTATCAAGTTGCGAAGCCGACCATGAATACCCGAAATCGCGCCCACATCGCCCATTTCTTCAATTCCTCGCAGGGCTTTTTCTTCGGCAGCGATGGTTGCGGCAAGGTCTCTTTGTGTCGCGAATTCTACTACGGCGTCTTTTGCGGAGCTAGCGATTTTTTCTGCTTCCGCAATTTCTTTTTGAACAGTTTCTTTTTGAAGTTTTTTGCGTTCGATTGTATGTTCAAGGTTTTTGAATTGGGCTCTCTGGTCACGCTGCACCTGCTCAAGTTCAGACAAGGATTTTTCGATTTCAACTTGGCTTGACTGGAATTTCTCTTTGCGTACGCTCAGGTTCTTGAGTCTGCCAGCGCAGAGGCGTAAGGCTGCTTTGTCTTGTTTGTATTCAGAACGCAAGTATGCCAGTCGCTTAAGGTGCTCTTGGGTCTGGTTATCTAGAGCGCGGATTTGCTGGTTGTTGCCGTCTAGTCCCTCCCAGAGCTGGGCAGTTTCCTTTGCTAGCCCTTCATGTGCTACTTGTTTTTCTGCCAACTGATCCTTTAGTTTTTCGAGCTCCGTACGGAAGGAGCGGATTCTAAGCCTGTTTTCCCTTATTTCTTTCTGCAACGTGTCGTGTTGGTTTAGGTTGTTTTCTCTAACACGTCTGAAGCTTTCTAGGCTCGACTGCCCCGAACTAATCTTGGTGGTTAATTCAGTTAAATTGGATTTTAGCTCCCCAATCTTTATTTGGACCTTGAGAACTTCTGAGCCTCCTTGTTCAAGGCCTTCACCGCTGAGCTTTCTCCAGTCACCCTCAATTGTATGACGTTTGCTCCTTCGTAGGTCCCGTTGTTCTTTTAGCTTGTCAACTCTCTCTTTGACCTTCAGGGCTTGGGCTGTGTTTTCGCTAATTTTTGTGTTTTGCTGGGCAACGTCGTTTGAGATTTTGACGGCTTGAAATTTTCGGATTTCGGCTTGGATAAAATTGTAGCGAAGGAGTTGGTTGCGTTCCCTTTCAAGGTCGTCGAGGCGTTTTTGAACTTCGTCGATTCTGCCCATGGCGGTACGGATGGATATATCGGCAGCACGAAGTTTCTCTTCCGCCTCAGTCTTTTCAGAGTCGTACTGAGCTATGCCGATGAGATCTTCAATGATTTTTCGCCTTTCCATAGAGGTTAGGTCGGTTAAACGCGTGATTGTGCCCTGGGGGATGATGTTTTGGCTCATGCTACTGATTGCAGCCATGGAGAGGGTTTCGGTAATGTGTGTGCGGGACATTCTGCGCCCGTTTAAGCGGTAAATACTTTGCCCGTTGCGGTATACTTCTCTTGAAATCGTTACGGTAGTCGTATCAACAGGCATGGTGCCATCAGTGTTGTCGAATTGGACAACTACCTTTGCCATTTTTGCTTTTTCTTGCCCAGCTTTCTCGGAACCATGAAAAATCAGTTTAGCCGAGTTTTCGGCACGGAGCCTTTTGGTGCTCAATTCGCCCAACGAGAAGAGGAGTGCGTCCATGATGTTGGTTTTGCCGCTTCCGTTTGGACCAGTTATGGCCGTGAACCCCTTATCTAGATTAACTTTTACTGTTTGGGGTCCAAAAGACTTAAAGCCTTTTAACTCGATTTTTTTTATGTAGGGCATTTAGTCTTTACCTCTCGGAAGCGCTCATCTTCTTTTTAACATCTCTCATCAACATACGTATAAAAGCTTAATGATATCTATTTTGACCTTAATAGTATATATCGAGATTCTGAGCGGTTTTTTTAGACCGCAGCGCTTTGGAACTTCTTGGGTTTCTTGCAAACGTGTACAATTGTGCCGCCGACGGTGATTTCATCATACTTTATCCAACCAGCTTTTCCTAATGCAAGGACCTCCTCGAGAGTAGTTGCGGCTGTTGTTTCAAAGTCGTCATCCTTGAAATGTATCTTTCCGATATACCTCATCGTGTTTTTTACGTTCTTATGTCCAAACATATTTTTCACTATCAAAACATTGCCGTTGGACTTCCAAGCAAGCATTGTGCCTCCCCAATGGCGGAAAGACCTTAAGCTCGACTGATGGAATACGAGGGTTTTGCTGCAACTCAGCGACACGCTTACGCAGGCGGACGTAAGTATATAGCATACTGGAGTATTTTATGGGAAAAATAAGTTCGGATGTCTTGGGTAAAGCGTTGAGCATGGCAATTAGCTTGTTTGAGACCTCGAGCGTCCGCGTATTGTGTTCTTTTATAGGGTAGTTGATTTTGACTGTGCTATTTTTTTCATTGATGTCAATCCATTTGATTCGTAAAGCCTCTCCTGGGTCAGCGAAAGTTTCTTTGAGTGTTTGCAGGTAGGTAGCCATTCTTTTTTTTAGTGCTGCGTTTATCACTGCGTCAAGTTCAGACTCATCAGGAATGTAGGGTCAAAGTCGTCTTGTTTCAGGTTCTTAGGTCGCTCAAAAGGTATTTTCAGCATATCTGCCAAGGCTTTGTAGGCATAGCTATACAGCATCTTGGTGCCGTTCTTGCAATTCATTTTCCCGATGATTTCTTTGACGTTTTCGGGGTCCCTTAGGTTGGCGCCGCGATTAACAAGCGAACGTAGAAAGGCGGGGTAGCTATTTTCGTGGGCATAGCATTCTTTCTCAAGCCATGCCATCAACTGTGTGATTAAGCTTACTGCGTCTGGTGGCAATAACTTTGCTGGTTCATGTGGTTGTTTTTCTCCCGCACAAATCTTGGTTTTTTGTGCAAAGACCAAATTTTTCGCTTCCTTTAAAGCGCATATTTGACTATCTATCGATGTACCGCCTGGGCTATTTATTGACCTCTCAGGAGAAACCTGTTGCGGCCGAGGTTCAGCAAACCGTTTCCCGCACTCGCGGCATATGTAAGTTTGAACCTTCTCGCCAGTCCGAAGCTTGCGCTTGCCGTTCTTGAACAGTCGCAATGATTTGCAGGTTGGGCAGGCGAGAAAGCTCATTCAGGATTACCTCAAAGGAAAGCCCAAAGCAATCTGAATTAATACTGTACAAGTCGTCCCTATGGTAAGAAATGGGCAAGAAAATAAGCTCAAAAAGAGGCCGTAGGCTAACCAGACAGACCTTCTTCCCTCTATACCCCCCCAATTGTTGGAAGGCCTTATATCCCGAGGAACCACTAATGTGCAAGATGCCACATGGAAGAGTTCTCTGTCTTTAGACTGCGAAATCCTCTGGAACAAGAAAAACAAGATTCCCAAAAGCCATAAAACAGCAATCAAAGAAACGCTAAAAACAATGTCTGCCAGCATCCAAAACGCGATGAAATTTACTTCGGACAACGAACAAGGCATTGTCACTTATGCCTTCATTCCTAAGATAGAGAATCAAGAATGCGAAGTCTTCTATTTTCTTGAAGTTTACGTTGCCGGATATGAAGAAGAGCAGAAGTTTTGGCACGCAGCCGTCAGGAGCCGATCAAAAATCTGGGATGATGCGCATTTGGCCGACATTTACGATGAAAAATTTCGCTTGTATACAAGCTTGCTTGAAGAAGACGCTCAACCCGACAGCTTCACCAAATAAGGCCTTCCACCGACGGAGGGGTATAGAGCAGGTTCATTCAATATTATATTTTTTTATATTTTTGTGTTCTGAGCATTAGCTTAAACCGGAAAGACCTTCTTCCCTCTATGGGGGTAAATTTTTGGAAGACCTTATAATTTAAGGTCTGCAAAGGCTTAAATTAAGAAAACATCATATCCAAAACCGGCGGTTGAAATGCCTGAACTACTTTTTAAACCTCAAACAATAATGAAAATTAGCGTTCCTGACCTGAAACTATCCTCTGAAATTCCGGAAGACTGCGATGTGTACGTTTTCTACATTCCAGGAATGATAAAATATGAGGAGTTGAAAAAGGCGTTATTGGATTACGGAAAAGATGCCGGCAAGACAATTTTCGTTGGAGCATGGAGTTTAGCGGCTGAAGAATACAAGCAAGTGATAAAAACCTTCAAAATAAAAGGTAGCCCTGCGGTTATAATTTCGGCTAAATCTCTATTTTCTACGAATCCCGAAGACAAAACAGATGTTGCCTTTGCAAGAATTGACAATTCTGATCTTCTAAACGATTTAACCAAAGCTAGCACTTGCATAACTGAGACAATTAACCTTTATCTGCAAGGTGAAGTTAGAGACGCCATGATCAATGCAAAACTTGATAGATACAAAGCTACATGGGATCGATATTTTAAGAATATCAAGGCCTCGGTTTCTAATTTCTTAAAAGACCACAGCATTACGTTTGATGTCCTAAAAGGCCAGATAATTGTTGCTCCTTCAGCTCCTAAAGACAAAGCGGGGAAAGCATAGCAGGATTTACGGCAAATGTGTTCAAGCCTATTATAGGAGATTTCATAGGGCTTGACGCTCCTCTTTTTTTTGATAGACTTCCATCATCCAAGCCCGTTTGCCATGTTCCAAGACATTGATTTCCGTTTGAGTTTTGACGGAATAGACGCATCCACAACTCTTACATTTGAATTGGGCAATTCGTAGGTTGCTTGATTCTGTGAATCCGAGAACCTTGGAGTTCATCTCGCGGCACTCAGGGCACGTCAAGGTTGCGCCTCCATGAACAGCCTCTCTATTCGGTCGTGCTTGGTGATTGCGAGGTGCCAGTGGGTGACCATGAATTCGCGGAACTCGCACTCACAGTCTTTGCACTTACACATTGTAACGAGAACGGTGCAGTTGTCGCCAAGCCGATCGCTCTTTTCTATTCCTAAAGTCTTAAGATGTTTCGATCCGCAGTCGGGACAGCTCTCGATCATCGCGTCGCCTCCCATAACCCTATCGGAAACGGCCATGCCTGTTTAGAGGAAACCTGCGAAATTTGAGCTTCAACAGCGTGGATGCGCTTGCATTTGATTCCCCGGTACCGGTAGTCGGGGACAATCGCACGTCCAACTTTGCCCGAACCTTGTCACAGAGTAGCCACCTCTCGAACTCTGGGACTTGACGAAATAGGTTTGAGGATTCAATTCAACGATGTCTTCCAGGGCAATCATGTCGCCCATTTGTTTTCGAGTTAAGACTTGTGTTGCCATACATATCTACCTACAATAAAGCATGGTCAAAAACACATATAAACTTATCTGCCAATAAATAGGTAGAAATAAATAATCTATGGAACATAGAAGTAAACGGAGAAAAAGCCACATGCCTCTTCAATCGAAAACATCAATAGCCAGGCCAAAATCGAAAAGCTTGAGGGCAACAATACCCGAGGGAATAGCTGAATTTTTGAATTTACAACCAGGCGATACGCTCGAATGGCAAATGACCGACACGCCAACCGGACGCGTAGCCACTGTAAGAAAAATCTAAAACCCGTCCACTGAAAATCCACTTGGGTAGAAATGTTAAATCCGTCCAAAGGCTAGGATCCTATGTGTGGGCGCGTCCGAAAATTTCCGGAAAAATCTCTGGCTAAAATCGATACAATGTACATTGAAATTCGCCAAATCGTTATATACAAAGTCAACAACTAAAGGACTTGGGGAACGTACACTTGCAAAGAGAGCAGACAGTGGCGCTGCTAAAAGAGATTATCGCTAATGACTTAGCGCAGCCAACAGCCATTTTTGTCAGAGAAAACAAGGGCAAGTTTGAACTGGCAATAAAGGATGAATGCAGACCGCCTTTGCAAAATTTCATCGCCAAAAAAGGCCTAAAGTTTCGCATAAACAATGAAATGGGCGTTTGCATTATCTTTAAGCCATGACACAATTAATTGACCATTGCGGGAACAAAGGTCCGCCGAAAATTGGCGAGTATAGAGTAGAAAAGTTTGATTTTAATTTATTTGATTTTTATATATTCTGATGATTAGATATTTTCCAGAAGACCTTCTCCTCTATGGGGCCCAAATTTTGGAAGACCTTGGCTAGCGACTAACTTACATTTGGCAAACTCATTTTGCTTGCTGCCATCAAAGTCCGCTCTGTCAAAAACTCCTCCAAAGAATCAAACACTATACCATAATCCGATTTCTTGTGTTTGGCAACATGATTTTTTATGGCTCGGTCCATAGCCTTCAAATCAGGCACAACTAAAATTTCGAAGCCACAGACACACTTGATAATAGGCATGCGTGTTTTATGAGCAACAACATTTTCGTGTACGATCTTTACTCAAAATGAAATTACTTTCTTGAATGTCCTTTTTTCTCATTCTCATTTCCTCTATCCTTGAGCAAGGAAAATTCTAGTTATTCTTTGAAAATCATATTAAATATTGTAGTAGGCACGGCACAGTCACAAGTCACATTGCAATTCATCAATTATTCACTAATTTATGCATCATTTAATTCTTTTTTATCATACTAATATCATAATTTGTTAATAAAAAGCATAATTGCTTGAATTAAACAACGAAAAATAGCAAAAGCTTATACCAATCAGCCACATAACATGCAGATATATACGTTTATGTGAGAGGGAAAGGGTTCAAAGATGAGACGATCAAAACTAATAATTTATGTTGACATTCTCAACGTGTTAGCTCATAGAGGTCCATCAAAGCTGACACATATCATGTACAAAGCTAACGTTAACTGTAACGTTCTTACAGATTACTTAGACTTCTTAATTAAGCAAGCTCTGGTCGAAAAACGAACGATCACGAAAATGCGAGTAGTTTTCGCAATCACTCAACGCGGCATCAATGTTCTGAAGTATTTCCATGAACTCACACAAGCGTTACCTATAATAGACGAAACCCGAAATCAAACAACCCCACTGCTTTATGCTCAGAAGAATCGCCTGTCAAAGCGTGTACATTAGATGCCACAAACACTCCATAACCAAGGCCTTTCAAGATTGGACGCCATAGGATAAGCCAAATCATAATTTATTTTATTTATTTTGTTTTCTATGTTCTGATGATAATATAAAACTAAGACAGCCCATTCCTCTCCAGAAGAGAACAAATTCGTGGAAAACCTTGGTAGGCTTGCAGGAAGAAGGCAGAGTTCTCTTAGTCGACAGTTTACGCAGTTGAATATGAAAAAGAATTGGAGTGTTAGAACATATAGGGTGTTTGGTTTTTTGTTTCTTCGATTATAGGAAGCACTTCTTTGAGCTCTTTGAACTGCTTGAGCACATTAATGCCCCGTTGCGTAATCGCGTAGACTACTCTTTCTCTTCGAATAATTCTCTCATCAACCAGTCCCTGCTTAATTAGGAATTCAAGGTGCTCCTTCAGAACGCCGCAGTTGACATTAGCCTTGTACATAACGTGAGTCAACTTCAAAGGCCCCCTTTGAGCCAAGACATTCAATATATCAACATACATTTCCAGTTTAGACCGTCTCATGGTTCCAACCTTCTCGCCTAGTTTCCTTGGAACGTTTGAATACGATAAGCCTATTCTCAAACGCGGTTGCCAAGTCATCTAATAGTATTTCTTGTAGTTCCACAGATAGGTCTTTGATTTTTTCGCCGAAAACCGTAGCCATCTGAGCTTCCAATTCTTTCCTGCCTTTAACATCCAACTGTTGGCTCAAACTATTTTCCTCGAATTCTGTTGTTGATGATCAACTAAGATTCAAGGTACTTAACTCACTTATGAAAGCCAGCATAATATTCAGGATATGAATTGTGAAACCTCTTTCCAAAATGCGCGTTGTCAACGTTTACTGTCGCCGGTGGCTCATGGACTAACGATGGCGAAGGCTTGTCGTGAAACGGGATAGAAAGAGAAATACAAATCGATATCTATTTTATATTTTTTATATGTTCTGATGATAAGCTAAAACCCGTAAAGCCTCACTCCCTCTATACCCCCCAGATTTTGGAAGACCTTGCGCATGCCCTGATTCAGCGTACATTGCAGGGGCAACTGTGAGGGAATAGGTTCAAATCGAGTCGATGCCTTCATAATAGTGCCCAATGGGCAGTGGTGTGTTGAATGAAAGACTCTTTTGGTTCGGTCAAATTATTCGGGCACAAATATGAAGAAGACATCATAATGCATGTCGACGGTAACATCTCAAAACGAAAAAAGAAAAAATCCAAAGAGTTTAAACCGATTTATGGCCATACGCCTTTGTCTGAGAAAGAAATGGATTTTTTGTCGCAAGAGAAGCCAGAAGTCGTTTATGTCGGAACAGGCTATGAGGCAGCTTTGCCAATCACTGAAAAAGCCCAGAAAATACTGGACGAATACGAGACATACGCGATGCCGACGCCAGAAATCATAGACAAAATCGAAAACGAAAAAAGAAAAGCGGTCGCCATCATTCACGTAACCTGCTGAGCCGAAAACAAACAAATATCCACAGTCCGAAAGATCTGAAAGTTCTAATAAT
This sequence comes from Candidatus Bathyarchaeota archaeon, assembly GCA_963775685.1. Lineage (GTDB taxonomy): Archaea > Thermoproteota > Bathyarchaeia > Bathyarchaeales > Bathycorpusculaceae > Bathycorpusculum. The sequence goes on along the minus strand of CAVZJV010000014.1, from coordinate 2,151,701 downwards.
CAGCCGAAAATCCATTCAGGCAGAAATGTTATTTCCGGACAAGGACTATGCTTACATCTGCGGCAGAAGTTTTGCGGGAGATGCCTTAGGTGTTGCCATGGGAGACGTTATAAAAGCTTTACATATGCAGCTGCGTTTATACGATAACATTAGAAGTACTATGTTTAGAACTTATCAGGTTTTTTGTAAAAGGGCATATTGATGTTCTGTTAATTGTTATTTATCGTACTTCCTCCATCCTGCTATACTCAGTTTCTTATTTCCTCCTAAGTACTTGCCTCTGTTACTTCGAAGTTGTCGTCTTGTAAGTTGAGTAGCGGAATGTATACTTCATGGTACGTTCTACCCGTTTATGTTAAGTATCTTGGGCTTTTGGAACTTTGCCGTTGGTTTAATTAGCAAAGTTTCCAACCCAATTCCCAAAGGGTTTTAAAGTTCAATGCATCGTAAGCTGAGATTATTGGTAACTTACGAAGGAATAGAATCAAAGCTCAAAACATTTCTGTCTGCATCACGTCGAAGTGTTCAGATTTCGGCTTTGTTAATAAGTGCCATCGTGGGGTAAAGTTCGTTTAAAGTCTTCGCAATCTCATCGACAACCCCATTTATAATGTAAGCAAAGTCTTCCGGTCGTCTCCTAATCACTTTACTAATTAAGTACCTGTTTGCCGTCAAGGGGGTTCCTTCGAGTTGTTTGGTCTCTTCAATAGCACCCTCAATAGTCATCTTGGTGCTACTGTAAAGAGTAAGACACCATTGGAGAGATTGCAAGTTTCTTATGTGGTAGTGCCAAAAAGTATCACAGAGACAGTATCCCATATCTCTATTATTAAGAGATTCAACCTCGTTAATTAATTCTCCATTCAGGAGCAGTTCATAATATCTTATCCTATACTTGTGAGCTTGACTTCCGAAATCCAAGCCTATCCTAATATCGACCGGTGTAAAGACAACTCCAATACTTGCCTTATCAATATGTGTTCTATTATTAGGTGCTTTGAGTGAAACAAAAGGTAACCATATCCCTCCAGTATTAGGTGTGAACCCTGATATTTTTGCACCTCGCAATGAGGTCGTCAATTTTTTTTCTATTTCCAACTGCAAGGTTGGACATTTCTCATAGAGTTTATCGAGATTGTCAAAATCCGATTCAACAAGTTTCTCAAAGTACTCATTTTCGGAAGATTTCTTTGTTCCCAGAGTTGCTATGTCCTCAAATGTTCTATTTTTGAGTTCTTCATCTTGATCCACACCCGCTTCGGTGCAAAGGAACCGCAAAATTTCTTGTGCTTTAGGATTAGTCTTTTTTTGGGTGGTTTGAGAGGAGGAAGATAATAGGGAGTCATGAAAATCCACGTATTCTCTCAGTTTCTTAGCTGTTGTAGCACTTATCTGGCTTTTCTGCTCCAAGAATCGGATGACATCATATGCTCGGATATCACTCGGAGCTTCTTTCTGAAACTTTGGAAAGTTTAGCCCGGTTTGGATCAGAACCCTTTCGAAAGACAGAACACAAAGATGTTCGTCTAGCCCTTGAGGTCCAGCTGAATACTCCTTAAAACGTTGGAGCGCCAGGATGTAGCGAATCATTCCTATTGTTTCTTGGTCAAACACAAAAACAGACATATTCAGTCTCCTCCAGAAAAAGAGCACGTTGTAAAAAAATGTTGCGTCCAGTCCGCTTCTTTAAGGTCAATTTGGCAAAGTGCCATATTTGTATATTTAATTTCAGAAATTATGAGGCGATAGAAATGTTCGAATAGTTTGCCTGGAATTTTGACAGCGCTCAGCTTATATTCTTCAAATTTGGTTTGTGTAGTCTTCTTCGTCAAAATTTAGCTCCTCTGTAAATTTAGCCGTGAATTGTTTTTATTAACCGCTTATTCTTTCCCGTAATAGTTAAGGTATGGTCACATTTCAATTTTACTTACCACGCCGCATTTTTTACTAGCTACTCATCCGTCACAACTTACGTCCAACTTTCGGGAAAGTGAATCTTCCTTTCTGGTTTTGTTTAGTAAAAGTCATAACTTTGACACCTAACAAGATACCAGCAAATCACCTTATAGCCTTCCAGAAAAATTAGTAAAACCTTAAAGGTAGTCATCAATAAAAAAGGGAAAAGAGGTTATTTGTGTCCTCTTGTTGGCTTATGGTCTTTTTCTGAGTAATAACAAGCCGACTATTGATATTGCAATTATAATTGCGATGGTGCTGATTGCGAAGTACATTTCTGTGGGAGGTAAAGTTATCTCTGGATACGGAGATGCTGTTGGAGCTGCTGAGTCCACAGCAAAGCTTGTTTCTGCTGATGATGGCCAGTAAGACTCAGATCCTGCGAAAGTAGCAGTAACTGTGTATTTTCCTTCAATGTCAGGAGTCCACTGGAAACTAAACGCGCCGCTGGCATCACTTGTGGTTGTGCCGATGTTTCGATAGTTGCCATTGGCATCGGTGACATCGATTAATACTGTAACACCAGTAACGTCGGTTGGACGAGGCCTCTGCATGTATACGTATTCCATCCAAGGAGTCATGCTATTGTCAGAGACTGCTGGAACACCGTTTGGAAAACGAGCCCTTTGCTCATTTTGTGAAGTGCCAGAAGCTATATCGATAACTGTTCCCTCAATCAGCAAACTGTTTCCTCGTGTTGTAACCTTCGGCGACGCTGTAGCGGTTGTGGTGCTTGGACCCTTACCGAATGCGTATATTTGATTATCCATGGCATTGTGTGACACCAGTAATCCGTCGGCAAGGGCACCCATGGCATTTCTTCCACCTTGATAGGCTCCAGAAATGTTCCATATGCCCTCTCCTGTCGTTGCGTTGATAGCCCACATCTTCATTCCTCGCCATAATGGTTGGTCAGGTGAATGCTCATTGTGTGCTATGAAGATTTTTCCATCAGCAATTATTGATGCACCGTAGAATCCCCAAGTACCGTAGGTTGTATCAAATCCTGAATTGCCGCTGTAGAACTCCCATACTTTCTGTCCGGTTTCAATATTGTAACCTGTTACAACTCCAGCAAATCCTGCAGTATAGAATATATCGCCAACAAAGCCACCTCCTACATCAAAGATACCCCAGTCATCTTCGGGACCATCAACTCTCCACAGTTCATCGCCAGTTTTCATATCCCAGCCGATCCATTGTTTATTCTCTCTGTAAGGAAGTGCATACACTCCGGAGTAGGGTTTGATGTATACGGGGTATTTCATATCGCCTATATTGGTTCGATTCTGTGTCCAAAGCAAATTGCCTGTTTCGGTACTATAAGCTGTGTGAACAAATGTTGGCCATGCATCAGTAGGCCGCTGAACAGTTGAGGTTGTGATAAATACTCCTAATTTTTCATCAAGCCATTGGATGCCATTTCCTGCGCCAGTTACGGTTGGTACTGAAACTTTCCATTGAATTCCAGTCGAGCCGTTAATCGTTTGTCCTTGTGATTGTTCTGGTCGCCACTCAGAATTTGGGTTCTCTGAGGGGTTTGAAGCGGTAAATAACCCGGGCATTGCGGATGAGTTCCATAGCTGTACGTAACCTTGAGCATTGTTAACATTGTAGATTAGAATCTCACCTTTGGGCCCCATTTGAATGTAACCGTTTGGTACGCCGCTTACGCTTAGAATGTAGTTTCCGGTGAAGGCGTCGTGCATGTACCAGGTACTGCCGCTGCTAAACCAAAGATACGCAAAGCTACCATGTTGATTCTCTGAGTCATAGTCGAATACTTGACCTAATCTTAAGCTGTTAAAACCTGAGCCGTAAGAGATGTTTTGGTACCAGATCGTTTCTCCTGTGCGCACGTCAACGGCTATCACTCCATATCTTGGTGGTTCGGCTGTTTCGTAATAAAGTACGCCATTCATTATTATTGGTGGTCTGAACATGGGTTCGTAATTGAGTCCGCCGTAGTATGCTTCGCCATAGCCAATTTCTCCTCCAACTATTCCTCCGGGAAGTAGTGGTTTTGTCCACATTATGTGTCCTGTGTTTGGTGCGGTAGAGTAGAAGTTTGCGTTGCCACTGCCTTCAAAAGCTACGGCATCCTTGTCGCCTTTGCCCATTAACCAATTACCACTAATTTGGAACCATTCTCTGTTTTCGGAGTTTATTGGTCTGGTCCAGTATTCGCTTGGAAAAGGCAATTCTGGCGTGACAGAAATTGGTTCTTCTTGAACAGTGACTTCGACTACTTTAGATTCAAGAGGCGTGTAATATCGAGTGTAACCGTTTGGTCCGGTGGTGTTTACCCATTGTCCAGGAAAGCTTGCATGTACTTTATATGTCCCAACTCTGTCGGGGACAAAGGAAATGTATGCTCCTCCATTTATATCAGATTTTAAGTTGTCAAAAGTCTGGATTTGCCCGTCGGGGTTTTCAATTATTACTTTGACGTTTTCCCAAGAGGTCCCAGCAACAGGATTCGGTATTGCAAGCCACCATTGTACGTTCACTCTTTGGCCGACACCGATAGGATTTGGAACTGCGCTTATGAACATTCTAGTTTCGACATCAACGCCTGCCACTTCTGTTATTAAAGCAATAGAAGGCAAAATCATCATAATTGTTAGTGCAATAGCAATAATCATTTTACTTTTTGTCATTCGTTTTTTTCTCTCCTATAATTTTCTTTTGGTCGAGCAAATAGAACATTAAAATGCCAATTTGGTTAACCATTTCTTATTTTACTTTGTTTTAGTTTATAAAATCGAGTGGCAAGTGGTCACTGGTAACTAAATTACCCAATAAATTTTGTTTAAATAAAATAAAGATAAAAACGACTTGAAACGAACCTAAATATTTTTTTCGTAACTTTGGTATAAGTTACCTAAAATCTTGGAGTTCACTTTAAGAAAAAGAATGAACCAGAAGGGTAACCAGAAATAAACTAAATTGGCTTAACGATAAGATTCAACAATAATTCTATGTTCTCGCTCATGTTTATACATTCTATTGGGATGTGGCAACTTAACTTCAGTACCTGACAAATTGAACTGCTACAATTGTGCCAACTGTAAAACCACCTTTAAAAAAGTTTTTGCTCTAGTGAATTAGCAGTCAGAATTACGATTTCATAAGCCTTTACTTGCTTTCACTCATTTAACTATTCATTCCAAGACTGCATTCACAACCAGCTTAGGGCACGGACTAAGAATGAATAGAAAAACAGAAAGAAAAAATGAAAAATTTAATGAAATCATACTGGAGACAATCGATGAAGCACTGTTAACGTTAGGAAGAACCGCACAAGCATCAATATACTTCCATCTTGCAAACAAATTTGCGATCTCCAAACAGAATATTCCTGATAGAATTGATGACTTTTCCGAAGCCCTTGAACAAATATTCGGTTTAGCAGCTCGGCAACTTGAAATTTTAATCATGAAATACCTAAATGAAAAAATCGCTTGCTCCTACCGCTGGGTTGGCCCAAAATGGCTTATTCCTAACTTAACGTTTGCAAAATATGTGAAGATGCTTCAGGTTTGGTGCGAAGATACAGAGAAAACAGGGGAAGTGGAGGTAATGATTGACGCTGGAGAGCAACAAGAACAACAAACACGCTGAATCCTTGTTAGTTTTGATCGACCTTATTCCTAATCCCGTTCTAGTTATAAACAGTTCAGGAAAAATAATTGCCACAAATAAAATGATTGGGAAATTTACTGGATACAAAAAAGAACAGCTGATTGAAAAGAATTTTTCCAGTTTAAGTTTCATAAGTGACAAATACAAACGGCTGATGGAAAAAAACGCAAAAGACAGATTGGATGGCTCCAACATACCACCTTACGAAATTAAGATAACAGACAAGAACGGAGAGCTAAGATGCTTAAAAGTAAACGGAAACCGCTTCATAAACGAAGGAGAAGCATTAGTCCTCGCCATTTTTTACGACGTAACAGAAGAAAATAAAATTCAAAATGAACTTCGGCAAGGATTATTTGAAAGCCAAGAAAAAATGCAAGGACTAATCAATTCGATTAAAGAAGCAATAGTCTTGGTTAATGACCAAGCCAGAGTGACCTATTGGAACCCCGCCGCAGAAAAAACATTCGGCTACACAATTGAAGAAGCAATTGGAAAAGATATACATGAACTTGTTGTGCCAAATTCGATGTGCAGGGAAGGAAAAGAACGCATCGCTATGGGGGTGAAGACTTTTACACAGACAGGAATGGGCTACTTCGCCGTCGGAAACGTTGAATTAGTCGGTCGCCGCAAAAACGGCAGCGAATTTCCATTAGAGTTATCGATTTCTCCCACGAAATTAGGAGGAAAATGGAATGCCGTAGGGTTAGTCAAAGACATTACCAGCAGAAAACAAGCCGAACAAAAACTAATGGACACTGAACAACGCTATCACGCGATTTTTAATCAAGCCCCTCTTAGGCGTTTTAGTTGTTGATCCGGAAACATCAGAGTTTGTTGAATTCAACGATATTGCGCACCAACAACTGGGTTATTCAAGAGAAGAATTTGAACAATTAACAATTTGCGACATAGAGGTCAATGAATCGCCAGAACAAATTAAGTCTCATGTAAAAGAAATGTTGAAAGAGGATCAAGTAGAATTTGAAACTCTGCATCGAACAAAAAATGGCGAAGTTAAGAATATTTTGGTGTCTGCTAGAACGTTTAAGTCGGCAGGCAAAACATTTCTACACTGCGTTTACAGGGACATTACCGAAATCAAAAAAGTGCAAAATGCCTTGATAAAAAGTGAAGAGCTGTCAAGAGCAATAGTTACAAACGCTCCGATTGGAATAGCAACATCAGAAAAAAGCTACCATTTTGTAAGCGCAAATGAGGCATTCTGCAGAATACTTGGGTACACGGAGGATGAACTACGGAAATTAACATTCAAAGACATCACTCATCCTGAAGATCTCAAAGAGAGCATAGAAAAGGTAAACGACCTCTGTAAAGGAAGAACAGTCTCTTTCTCCAAAGAAAAACGCTACATAAGGAAAGATGGCACGACAATAGTCGGCAAAGTAAGCTCTAACATTATTCTAAACCAAAACGGACAACCCATACTTTTCATTGCCGAACTAGAAGATATAACTAAGAGCAAACAGCTAGAAGAAGATTTAAAGTCAAGTGAAGAACGATTCCGCGCGATCAGCACCTCAGCTATGGACGCCATTATTCTTAGCGATGAAGAAGACAGAGTTATTTATTGGAATCCTGCTGCAGAAAAAACATTTGGCTTCCATGAGAGCGAAGCGATGGGAAGAAAACTATCTGAATTGGTTATCCCACCTCATGGAAAAATAAAACATGAACTTTTACTAAAAGAGCTCCGAAAGCAACAATTAACCGAGAAACACTTCGGTTACTTGGCCTCAAAAAAAGATGGAAGCTTATTCCCGATTGACCTGGCTGTGGTATCGGTTAAGCTGAAAGACAAAACTTGTCTCCTATCAATTGTTAGGGATATCACAGAGTGGAAAGCCATGGAAGAAGCTCTTAGGCAAGAGCGAGATATGCTTGAAAACATGGCGACAAACATAGACGCAGGTCTGACAATTATAAGCAGAGACTACCGCATCTTATGGGCTAACCATCTGCTAAAACAAATTAACGGTAGCGATATAGAAAACAAACTATGCTATTCCACCTATAACAAGTCCACCCAAATATGCCCTGATTGTGGTGTAAGAAACGTTTTTGAAAACGGAGCAATAGTTGACAGACACGATTATCACTTCAACATAAATGGTCGAGACGATTGGGTTGAACTCATTGTAACTCCCATCAAAAACAAAGACGGCAAAGTCATCGCTGCCTTGGAACTAGCCGTGAATATTACCGAAAGAAAAAAATTACAGACCAAACTTGGAGAATATTCTCAAAAACTTGAGGAATTAGTGCAACAGAGAACTGAGCAACTTAAGAAAACTCAAACGGAGCTTGTAAAATCAGAGAGACTTGCGGCTATCGGCGAATTAGCAGGAATGGTTGGACACGATCTACGCAACCCCTTGACGGGAATCAAAAACTCAGCCTACTTCATAAAGAAGAAGGGCAGCGAAATCTCGCCAAGTCAAGCGCAGGAAATGCTGGAGAACATAAATAAATGTGTAGATTACTCAAATAAAATCGTTAACGATCTCTTAGACTACTCAAAAGAAGTTCAACTAGAACTTCACGAGGAATCCCCTAAAAAACTAATCGCAGAATCGCTAAGCCTTTTAGATATCTCTAAAAAAATCGAAGTGCAAAATCAACTTAATGATGAACCAACCTTAAAGGTTGATGCAGACAAAATAAAAAGAGTCTTCATAAACTTGATTAAAAATGCAGTCGACGCTATGCCCAATGGAGGCAAAATAGTTGTCAATAGCAATCTATTCGAGGGAAGATTGGATATTTCTTTTTCAGATACTGGTGCAGGCATAGCGGATGATGTTTTGCCCAAGCTTTTTACGCCCCTGTTTACAACTAAAGCGCAAGGCATGGGTTTTGGCTTAGCAATTTGCAGACGCATTGTAGAGGCGCATGGAGGAGCGATAGCGGTTAAAACTATTAGGGGTAAAGGAACCTCTTTTACGATAACCCTACCTATTGAAACGAAAATGGATGTTGGAGGTGAAAACAAATGGATAAACATACCCGAATTCTTGTAGTTGACGATGATGAAACCATCAGAACAACAATGAAAGCTATACTTGAAGACGAAGGATACATAGTTGATTTAGCGGGCACCGGAAAAGAAGCTATCCAGAAAACACAGAATACAAACTACAACGTTGCATTGCTTGACATTCGATTGCCAGACATGGAAGGCATAGAACTCTTAAAACTAATGAAGGACAGCGTTCCAAAGACACGCAAAATAATGGTAACAGGTTACCCTTCAATGCAAAACGCTATAAGTGCACTAAACAAAGACGCTGATGCATACTTGCTAAAGCCCGTGGACATTGAAAAATTGCTAAACACCGTGAAGGAACAACTTAAAGCACAAGAGACCGAACGAAACTTTAGCGAGCAGAAAGTCGCAGAATTCATAGAAAGCCGAGTTAAAGAACTGTCAATTGACCAGGTTTGAGCAATCATCACCCAAATTTTCCTCTATTTTATTCCATTTTTCATCAATTCCTTAAATTTTCATAGTCTATTGCTCAATTTTCAATTTCCAATTTTGAAGCAGAAAATTAATATGGCACGCCTGTGCATGAGAATGGAAAATAGTGAGGGTAAAATTGAGTTTTGGGAACCTGAAGGTTTTTAGTGGGGTTCAGGAAGCGCTTGTTTTAGCGTTGATGCTTGTTTTCTTTCTTGTGCTCTTCTACGTTGACCTGGATTTCATGTACAAGATAGGTATTGCAGTGATTGTTTTCACTATCATGTTCTTAGCAACTTTGGCGGCTGGACTTTTGCGGCAACAAAGAGAACTTCGGCGAGATCAAGCCTAAATGCATATTTTTCACTATCATTTGACCCTCCCCTGCCCCGTTATGTTGTTTTGTTAACATCTTAAAAAGGAAGGGAATAACGTAACTGGCTTCCATACAAGGGGAACAACAAGATGCCTCAGAAATTAATAACTAAACCTACAAATGGCTCAGCCTAATGTTTGCCCTGAACATTCCAGGCAGATGAGTTTTTTCCAGGATTCGCCGCAGGCGACTAGCTCGCCTCCATGGCGCACCATCGATTATTTCGCAACGCTCCAAGAAATGACGCCTGAAAGAGCAACCACAGCCTTATCCTTTGTTAAAACAAAGTACGTGTTACAGGTGTCTTTAGAGAAACATCCGTCTTTTGTTTTGGCACTGACTGCTGAACTTCCATTCGAAAACCTTACTTTAACCGACTTCATGGATGCAGGAAAACAGACAAAACGGTCAATGCTGCCACATATTAGTTGAAGACAGTTTGAGCGAATAAAGGTTACAATATGTTACGGCTATCGGCAAATAAAGAATAGACCCAAAATATCTGAAAAGTTCTATAGCAGGATTCTTTTTATTATCAATACATGGGTGACGGTTTTCTCCATAAAAACGTCGATTTTGTTTTCGCCGATGCTCATGCAAAGCGCTTTTACGTTTTTGCCCTCAACTATCACGCTCTCAATATTTGCCAAGCTGAATTGTTTTGCTATTTCGCAGCTTGACTCAGAGATTTGAGACGATAAAAGTGCATACTCGATTATTTTGTCTTGATCATTTAGGTCTATTATGGCGGAGGTGCTACTTCTTAGAATATAGCCATTGATGCCTTTGAGTTTGCGTATTTCAGCTAAACTGGTAGCTAATTTTGCAAAAACAGAGTCGTTGTCTCCAACAGAAATAACAGCGGCGCCATCATTTAGTTCAGTTGAGGGTTCGATGGTTATTTTTTGCTTCAAAGATCATAACCTCACTTTATGCGATTACTGGCTTAACCAAAACCAGCTGACCATTTTCTGCTTGCATTGTTCTGAGGATTTTTTCTGGAATTTGGATTATACCTTTAGCGTTGGATTTTGGGTCTCTTATCGCTCTGAATTCGCAGGTGGTCTTTTTACCATCTAAAGTTTCAATGTTTACCATTTGGATTAGTTCCCCGTTATAGAGTTCAATCCATTTCGTTATAATTTCTCGATCGATTCTCACAAGGTCAGATGGATTAAGTATACCTCCGATTTTTTCTACCATGAACTGGCTAACGGGCGTTGTTGGAAGAACCGGTTCACAGAGTAGCTGAGGTTCAGCGATAGGTTCTACGGTTGGTTCATCTTCAAGATGGAAGCTTGTTTCTTCGAGCTGAGGTTTTTCGAGTTGAACTGGTTGGGGAAACGGGTTTTCTGGAGGAAGAGAAGCAGTTTGGTCAATAAGCTTAACAACTGTTGGAACCACAACCTGAGTTAAGGACTTTAGGATTTTTTGGTTTACTGCATGCGAAGAAACCGTCGCCAGAAAGAGGCTATCGATGTTGGTGATGCATAGTTGACTGTTGGCTGCTTGGATAGTTAGGCTTTCTATGCCGCCGATGGTTTGGGCCTGATGAGCGATGCTGCAGAAGCTGAGAATAAAATTCTTTGTTTGGTCTTCGGTTGTTGCCTGGGTGTTGGCTATAGTTTGACCATTGTTTTTAAAAATCAGGACCATAGTGGTTTCTGGGCTTAAGGTTTTGAATTCGTCTATTATCGTTTGGATCGGGTTAGTTTGCGCCTCAGTCACCGTCACCGTTTGTTCTCCCCGTTGTGTTAAGATATTTTGAATAGTATGCGTTCTGGGATGCCTTCGTCTTCCACCACAAGGTACTTGAGACCGTCTGTATCGCCGAGTTGGTCAAGCCATTTCAGCGCCTCACGTACCTTCTGTAAAACCAACAATCGCTCTTGATGGCTGCGCACCACGGATTCTATGGCGCCAAGCTCATGGAAGGGGCTGGCATCCAGAACAATATTTAAGGTTCCCACGGTGATTTCGCTGGTGTTCTCAGTTGAGGCTTTTTTGCCTGCTAACTTTAAGACTACTTCACGAACTTTCTTTGATTTCTCCGCTAATGTGCGGATTTCATCGAGCTTGCGCAGATACTCGCCCAACACGCTTTTGGTTTCAGACAGCTGTTTATCCATTGTTTCAGCTATGGCTTGGGCGGACGTGTATTCTCGGATTTGTGTAACCATGATTTTTGACTCCTGATTTTTTCTAAAGAGAAAGAGGAAAGTTGGGTGAAGGCTTTCTTCACCTTAACCCGAAATTTTTAAAGATTGGAAAGTTTATGGCATAGTTGCAGTGAAGACTATAGTTGTTCCCTTTGAAGTGATCAGTTGAATTTGGTATTGTGCACCTGATGTAAAGGTGCCAGCCGTGAGAATGATGTCTTGGGTCGCGCCTTTAGCAACGGTTAAACTTCCTACGGGTTCTGTAACTGGAACTGATAGTACTGCGTTGGCTCCATCTACGGTTCCTGATTGTATGGTAACTGACCCTGCTCCGCTATTTCTAGCTGTTACTGTAACAGTAGTGCCAGTAAACACTGGGTTTGATAAAGTTACTTGTTCTGCGTTGTTCATGAATCCGAGAGAGATACCCCCCATCCAGGCTGCAACAACGACGCTGACGGCGACTGTGACGGCGATTAGGATGATGGATGCGATTACGGGGCTTAGTGCTTTCGAGTTTTTCTTTATTTTTCTTAGGTATGTGTTCATTTTTCTTTTACCTTTTTGTAGGTTTGTATTACTTATCGACAAATCCAGCCTTTTAAATATTACGTCTTACTACACACTACCAAAGATCTGTAGAACAGACCCACAAATAAAGACCAAAAATAAAAATCAAAAGAAAAAGAAAAAAAAGGCACCAAGCCATCCAAGCTAAAAAAACCAATTAAGCTCCAAGCTCGTCAAAGAAACCGAGAAGAAGCTGCGCTACTTTTTCCCCAAGCTCAGTCTTAACATAGTACTTCTTGAGTGGGTCAATCCGTTCACTCTTAGCCAACCCAAGGGATTCAATCTCAATCATTCTAGCCCTAAAGGTTCCGTCGCTAAGGGTTAAGTTGTTGTCTTTCATGAAGTCTTTTGCATCCTTCCATTTGCCGCGGCCGACATGGAGCAGAAGCAAGCAGTCGATAGCATGGTCTTTTTCAAGCATTGATTTCATGGCAGCCAGCTTGGGCCCGGTAAGTATGCGCTTTATCTTCTCTTCTTCCACATTCTTCACCATTTTTTAAATCTCCTTTCATTGTTAGTATTGGAAAAGACGTCAAGACATTTAAACTATATTACGAAACGCGACACATATCTGCAGACGCTTATCTCTCGAATAAAATCAATTGCAAAAACACCTTAATAAACATGCAATCAAGCAAGCAAAAACAAATCATCCTCCAACAAAATGCAACATAAAAATGAAACCACATGCACAAAAAACTACCAAATAGCTAAATACCAAAAAATAGATCTGAATTAAGTTGCATGGCAAATTTGCTATATCGAAAGGCTTAACAGAACCAAAAAACTAGTTTCTATTCAAAGAAGGAAAACCTTTTGGCTGCCAACATCGACTATGAAGTTCCAACTTGGAGTCATATCTACGACATGCTTCTTTGCCAAGCCCAAACGATCCAAATCCACAACTTCAAACCCGATGTCATCGTAAGCATCGCACGAGGCGGGTTAGTGCCTGCACGCATTCTAACAGATTTGCTGGAAACCAAAGAACTTGGGTTTATCCAAATCAAGTTCTACACCGGCATCAACCAAACAAGTCAACAACCCACAATAAAACAGAACATGACCCTACCAGTAACAGGCAAAAAAGCGCTATTAGTTGACGACATCGCCGACACTGGAGAGAGTTTAAAACTCGCTCAAACCCACCTTAAAACCCTTGGTGCACTCGAAATCAAAACAGCCACCCTATACCAAAAACCCCAATCCACAACAGCCCCAGACTTTTTCGAAAAACAAACAAATAGTTGGGTAGTTTTCCCTTGGGACACAAAAGAAACACTAAGAAAAATAATCCAAAAACGAGAGGGCAAACGCGCATTGAACCACGAAGTTGCAAAACTCGTAAAAGCAGGCTTGCCCAACCATTTAACTGAAAAACTCCTAAAAAACATGCAGTAAAGGAGCCTTCGCATGCCGCAGTATATGAAAGAATTTGGACAATACGTTGAAATTACTGGGTACCGAAATGTAACATTTGATAAGGCAGAGGCATTCTTGAAGGCTAACCGTAAACAAACCCATCAAAACCTCAATGTCCAGTTCTTCGACGCCCAACTAATCTCCACCCATGAACACCTATACTTTGCCGTCCTAAATGCCCTGCAAGCTTTCAAGAGCAAAACCAACTATTCAAAGAGCCCAGCCATGGAAACAATGCTGTACGCTTCGGCTCAATGTCAAATCCAGAAAGCCATTGACCGCTCCGGAATAAAACCCCAAACAACAACTATGGCGGTCGCAATCATCAGTGACGACCCAAACAAAATAAAAGAAACTCTTAAAGCCATAACTGAATGCGTTGACGGCAAACCAGATAAGGCAGTCCTTAACTTAACAAAGATCAAAGAGGCTAAAATCAGAAAGGCCTTCGAAATTACAGACCAAGAATTAAAACTTGTAAAAAACGGCAGCCCAAACAAAGCAATTACAGACTTAGTTATTGAGCAAGTCGCGCTATTAGCGACGCAATATTAGGTTAAAGCATTTTTTCTTTAACAACAGCCATAATCTCAAAGGGCTTTAGCAAAGACAAACCTGTTAGTGCCCCCAGAACCTCTATAAGCAAGATTTTGTCTGGGTTTTCGAGGTCTGCTTTTTGTTTGAGGTCTCCTGCTCCAGCCTCTATAAGGTCTTTTGTATGAAGAGAAGTGAAACGTTTTTCGACTGTAACCCTGAAGGTTTCGTTTTCGCCGATTTTTGTGGCTACTTCCGCCGCGGCTTTTTTTATTTCCTCCAATTCGGTGGACACAACCTTTTGGATTGGCAAAATTCTCAGGGCGTAACGGAATTCGTATGGGCGTTCAGTTAGGATTGCACGGAATTTCTCTATAACTATGCATGGGTCAAGCGTGGTTTTGGCAACTACTAAGCCGCGGATTTTGGTTTTAGTTGCCTGTGCCTGGGCGTCACCTAACTCATCCTTGAGTAAGAACAGGATTTCGTTTATCATTGGGCGTTCGTTTCCGCGGGCGGTGGTTGCTATAAGGTTGAAGCCTTCAATCATGAGAGTGTCCCGAGGAATGGAGTGTGGTGGGAAGTTAATTTTGCTTTTGTTTGTGCTCCAAATTTAGTGCCTAGAATTACCTTTAGGTGCATGGTTTTATCTCAAAAGTGTACGCGGCTGGGTTGCCGTAGTCAACTGGTCCGCTCAAGGTAACGGTGAGTGTGTAGAAACCCGGGTCCACAAACGTCTGGCTGTCTGTTCCTGTCTGCTGGTTCCATTGGTGATTGACAAAGAGGGTTCGTGTGTGTGCTGCGAAGGCTATGTTAGGATATGCATAATCGATGCATATTGTTTCGCAGGAGTAATTCCCTATTTGGAAGGTGATAGTGAATGGTTGAGGAACGTTCCATTTTTAGGTGTTATTGACATAGATTGAGAAGTGAATTTGTTCGCCTTGAATGTACGTGGGCTTGTCGGTTGTGATTTCAATTTGGACTTGACCAGGACCCATTGGAGCAGGGGAAGTTAGGACGTACAGGGAAAGACTTAAAGCTGCCACAGTCAACACAGCGGCTATTGCAATTACATAGACTTGGTTGGGTTTTTTCTTTTGGGGCGCTTCCAACATGATACCTGGTGACTTATTTTGCAATGTTGATATTAAAAATCGATGGTAAAAATACTCTAATAGACAGATTATTTTTTTGTTGCTCTGCAGGCACAGAATATTGCAGGATAACATTTTAGTTTATTGAAAACCACCAATACAGCCCATAGAAGTGTCTCAACACGATTTTCCATAATAATTTCATTAACAGCACTGCACGGCCGTGGTCTCAAATTCTGTTAACATATGGGATTATAGTTTTCCTAATAGTGGAAACTATTGGGGATTACATGTACAAATATCCCAACGTTGATGTTAGGAGCAAATCAGGAATATTCAACCTCTCTAAGGTATAGACCTGTAGAATAAAGACAGGGATTCACTCATTAAGCCCTTCAACAGCACTTTTTATGCAGTTCAGATTATCCCACCAAAAATATCCATCCTGTCACCTCTGACCCAGACATACCACGCATCTGCGATGTACCTTAGTTTTCACCGTTGATAATGCTGTAAATTGACAGACTTACACCGTGGAAGGAAAACAAAACCTAACCTAACTGGCAAGGGCATCATCGTTAGTTTTACCGACGGATTGCACAGCATTATGGTTACGCTACGACACGTTTGGTGACATGGGTACTTCTTCATTTACCTTTGGTGTGGCCATGCTTGAGCCTCTTCCAACCGCAACAGCCGCAGTTTTAGCAGCGACCGCAGGCGTGGTTGTTGTGGGTTTAGTTGTTTATTTCAAAAAACGCCACAATTAAAGTAACCATTGATTTAACAAGTGCGGCGATTGCTTGAGGCTACTGTGCACACCCCCCTTGTACGCCAAATCTGATGCAGAAACGGAAACTGCAAAAGCTCCTTTTCCGGTTGGTTGTAGTGATACTATAGCAAGTTTTCTTCCACAACTCCTAAAGAAAAAAAGCATCCGAAAGTTGTAAAATAGAGTGAAGACCATACAGATCCAAAGAAAAAACCCTTAAGCAGCCAAATTCCTTGTTTCTAAAGCAAAACAAACCAGCAAATACGTCGCTAAGCCTTAAAGTTTATATGCACGTTTGATTTTTGCAATAATCCGAAATAAAACAAGATTCTACGACAAGTAGGAATGATAATATGGCGTATTTAACAACAACAGGTTCAGGACAACCAGTCCTTATCCTTAAAGAAGGAACAACAAGAAGCAGAGGCAAAGAAGCCCAAAGAAACAACATCATGGCCGCACGAGTAATCGGCGAAGTTCTAAAAACAACGCTGGGACCACGAGGCATGGATAAAATGCTCATCGACAGCCTAGGCGATATAACCATAACAAATGACGGCGCAGCAATCCTCAAAGAAATCGACGTAGAACACCCCGCAGCAAAAATGATGGTTGAAATCGCCAAAACCCAAGATGATATGGTAGGCGATGGAACCACATCCGCAGTCGTTCTCGCAAGCGAATTACTCAGAAAAGCCGAAGAACTCCTCGACCAAAACATTCACCCAACAATTCTGGTAAGCGGTTACCGAAAAGCATCAGTGAAAGCAATCGAAGCCATTGGAAAAATGGCGGTTCCACTAGACGTTAACGACCGTAAGACACTCCTCAAAGTCGCCTTAACTTCCATGAGCAGCAAATCACTAGGTTCAGCGAAAGAACACTTAGCAGAAATATCTATCGATGCAGTGTCACAAATCGCTGAAAAACGCGGAGACAAAACAATCGCTGACATAGACAACATCCAACTAATCAAGAAAACAGGCAAAAGCCTCCTTGAAACCCAATTAATCCAAGGCATAATAATAGACAAAGAAGTCGTCAACCCTGGGATGCCAAAAATGAAAGAAAACGCCAAGATTGCTCTCTTAGATGCAGCTTTAGAAATCGAAAAAACTGAAATCACTGCTGAAATTCGCATCAAAGACCCTTCACAGATGAAAGCATTTCTAGATCAGGAAACCGACATGATGCAAGACATGGTTACAAAAGTCAAAGCCTCAGGCGCAGACGTAATCTTCTGCCAAAAAGGCATCGACGACATGGTCCAACACTTTCTATCTAAAGCAGGCATAATGGCAGCAAGACGCGTTAAAGAATCCGACATGGAGAAACTCGCTAGAGCCACAGGCGGAAGAATAGTCAGCGACCTTGATGACCTCAAGAAAGCAGACCTCGGATTGGCAGGTCACGTTGAAGAACGCAAGATCGGCGATGATAAGATGATTTTCGTCGAGAAATGCAAAGATGCACACTCAGTGGCAATTCTTATCCGCGCAGGCTTAGAACGAATGGTTGACGAAGCAGAAAGAGCCATGATCGATTCACTCTCAGTCGTCTCAGACGTCTTAGAAAACAACAGAATCGTAGCAGGCGGTGGCGCAGTTGAAATCGAAATCGCCAAAGAACTACGCAAGTACGCAACTAAAGTCGGTGGACGCGAGCAACTTGCAGTTGAAGCCTTCGCAGACGCAGTTGAAGTCATCCCACGCACACTTGCAGAGAACGCGGGCTTAGAGCCAATCGACATACTCGTTGAACTACGACAAGTACACGATAAAGACAACGGAAAATACATGGGAATCAACGTATTTACAGGCAAACTCCAAAACAGCATCGAAAACGGCGTAATCGAACCAATAGTAGTCAAAGAGCAAGCCATCAAATCTGCAGCCGAGTCAGCAGCCATGATACTAAGAATAGACGATGTCATCACATCCAAATCGCCAAAAGGCGGTCCGGGTGGTCCAGGCGGAATGCCGGGCGGCATGGGTGAGGAATAAGCTCCTCTATTTTTTCTTTTTTGTAATCTTTCCTTATTGTTATTTGGTTTTTTGCTGCTTTAAGCAAGCGTTTGTTTATAAGACACTTGATTTTATACGGGATACCATAAGATTGGACGTGCTCTATAATTGTCATTAGCAGAGTCAGTGGCAATAGTACTGGGCTTGGTGGTCTTCGAAGTCGTCAACAGCGTAGATAACGCCATTGTCAACGCCAGCGTATTAAAAACAATGAGCGTGTTATGGCGCAAAAGATTCCTTTTGATTGGCATCATAACCTCAGTTTTTTTGGTAAGGTTCCTATTGCCACTAATTATAGTTTGGATTTCTGTTCCCACCCTAAGCGCGCCTGACCTTTTTCTGGCTTTCTTAGGAAGGAGCGACGTCGCCGCGCAAGCTATTGAACTCCAGAAACCTTTGATTCTCATGTTCGGAGGGGTTTTCCTCTTATTTCTATACTTTCATTGGTTATTTCTCGAAAAAAAAGAGCCTCTTTACATTGAAAGGTTCCTAAAGGAGAAACACGGTGTCTGGTTCTTCGCTTTCGTCGCCATCTTTCTTGTAGTTGTTATGTATTTAGCACGCTCAAACCCTTTGGTAATGCTTGCAGCAGCTATAGGAAGCGCAACTTTCTTTATAGTGTACGGTCTCAGACAAACCGCTGAAGAAAGCGAGCGGAACATGGCTTCAGGGAAAAGCGAACTTAGTGACCTTTCAAAGTTTGTTTACCTTGAAGTACTCGATACAACCTTCAGTTTTGACGGCGTCATAGGTGCCTTTGCCTTCACCATAAACCTTCTGCTCATATTAGTTGGAATCGGAATCGGCGCTATAGTCGTTAGGGAATTAACCATTAAAGGGATAGATGCAATCGCCAAGTACAAGTATCTAAAGAATGGCGCTTTGACTTCGATAGGATTCCTCGGGTTGTTTATGCTTATTGAAAGTTTTCATATAAATTTGCCCTCTTACGTGCCTATAGTCGTAACCTTCCTCGTGATCGGCATCGCATTCTACATGTCCCGCAAACTTCTAAAATCATCTAAAACCCAAAACCCCGCAGAACCAATAACCCCTCATTAACCATAGACGTTAATATGTGAAGCCCCCGTTTTTGGTTTGCAAAGTACACAATGTATTTATTTATAAGAGAGAAACATCTTTCGAGCTCCGGTAGTATAGTCCGGTCAAACCTTACTAAGTTGTCTTATTAGGGGACTATGTATAGCGGCCTCTCGAGTCGCGGACCCGGGTCCAAATCCCGGCCGGAGCACCAATCACCTATTTTTTTGAAAAAAGCATTATTTGGTTGTGAGCATAGAGCATTGCTCTTCTACGGTGCGGTTAAGTGTCAGTTCTGCCATATTTCGGCTGTAATCCATAACGCGTCGGGAGCTTTCAAAGATCAGACGCAGAACTGAAGCTATGTTAGGGTCGATTTTTTTGCTTGACATCAACATAATAAGCTCGTTTTCCAGTGGAATTAGGGCTTCACGTTTAGAGATTAGTTTCTCAGCGTCTTTATAGTCTCGTTTGAAGAGCGCCTTTATAGCGTCGTCGTAGAGTTCATGAGCCTGCGAACTGAAATAGACAAGTTGATTGTATATTTCCTCGTCCACGGCCTCTTTCATAAACAGAGTCTCGTTGTCGATTAGTTTTTGGAGGGTACTGAGGTTGTTTATGATGTTCATAGCGTTTTGCGCTATGCTTTCTATGTCGTTTACGGCTATCCGGTAGAGAAGAAATTCCTTGGGTGTCTTAAAGCCGAGTTCACGGTAGAGGTTGCGTTCTATACCATGTTTCAACTGGCGAACAATGTAGAGTCCGAGGCGGTTTACGTCGTTGTGAGCACTTATGACACTGTCAAATAGGGTGTTGCTAATGTCTTTTAGGGTGGCAATAGCGTCTCTGTTTGCGGCGAGAGCGACGATGGCCATTCTTCGGACAGCCTTTTCGATTGGAAACTCTGAGTGTTTGATTAGAATTTGAAGAGTGATTTCGTCAGCTGTTTCTTCGATTATTTCTGAGCCCAAAAAGTGATCACGGGCAAGGTTTTTTATCTCGTTTTTATTTTTTGTGGCATCGGGGGTATTTTTGAAGTGAATTCTGATGATGTCTGCGCCTATGGCATACAATGCTCGGATCATGCGGATGGTTGACTGTGGGGGTTCCTTTGGGTCTATGTTTATATAGTATTCTTTGGGTTTGTTGCCGTCTTCTCTGCCTTCTTTTTCCATGATTTTTCTTGGAACAAGGGTTAAGGTGGAGTCGGGTTGAACATTGAAGGCGATTTCGCTTCCACGTTTTAGACCTAGGTCTTCTACCCATTCTTTAGGGAGAGAGATTATGAAGGAGCCTCTGCCTGTGCACTGAACTCGTCTATACCCGAGGTCTTTTTCTGCCAAACCATTCACCGTGGTAAATGTTTCATTTAGATTACATATTTCCTTAAGGTACATATAAATGATTTTCAACAAAGTTATATAGAATACATGTTATTTGGTGGGCTATCTCCCAAAAAGAGGGCAATAAAATGCCATCAAACATATGTAAAATAATAATAATAAATAATAATCAATTGACAACCAGCAAAGGCGTTCTTTGCACAAACGACACTGACCTCCATTTGTTAATGCTCACTTGCCCCCGCTAACAAAAAATAGAGATGTTTAAGAATGAAGAAAATAATCGCAAAACAAGAAGCATGCATGGGATGTGGACTGTGTGAAGTCTACTGCACAACAGCTCATTCTAAAACAAAAGACATAGTTAAAGCCTACAACAGCGAACACCCCAAACCCATCAGCAGAATCAGACGCGAAGTCAACAAACCCATCTCATTTGCCATCCAGTGTCGTCACTGCGAAGATGCACCATGCGTAACTGCCTGCCTAGCTGGAGCTATGACAAAAGACCCCAAAACTGGTGAAGTTAGACACAACAAAGACAAATGTATTGGCTGCTGGACCTGTGTCATGGTTTGCCCATATGGTGCTCTAATCATGGACAAGGAAGGCAAAGTCGTCACCAAATGTGACCTTTGCCAAGGCTTAGAAGAGCCAGCATGCGTTGCTAACTGCCCAAATCAAGCGCTGGTATTCAAAGAGGTGCGACCCTAAATGGCAAAGTACGTGATTGTTGGGGCCTCAGCAGCAGGCGTAGCCGCAGTTGAAGCCATAAGAAAAGTTGACCCAACCGGCGCAATAACAGTAATCACAGAAGAATCATGTGCCCATTATAGTCGACCAATGATTAGCGATTTGGTCAGCGGCAAAGCAGATCTCCAAAAAATGAAGTGTAAAGCTGATAGTTTCTGGGAGGAAATTAATGCAGAAATGCGATTAGGCAAAAAAGCAGTCAGTCTGAACTTAACCGACAAAACTGTCAGTTTAGACGACGGCGAAAAAGTAGCTTATGATAAGCTTTTGCTTGCCACAGGCGGAAAACCCTTCGTTCCTAAAATGGAAGGCCAAGACAAAGAAGGCGTATTTACCTTCACGAGCCTTAACGACGCCCAGACTTTAGCCTCAAAGATCAACAGCTTACAAGCCAAGAGCGCAGTAGTTATCGGGGCAGGTTTAATCGGCATAAGCGTGACCGAAGCACTGGTTAAACGTGGTATAAAAGTCACTGTTGTTGAACTTCAAGAAAAAATCCTAAGTTTGCTCTTAGATGCCAAAGCATCAGACATCGTTGAAGCAGTCATCAGAAAAGCAGGCGTAAACTTTGCAACCGGGCAGTCGGTGCAAAAAATCATCGGTAAACCCGGAAATGACAGCGCGGTTGGAGGGGTAATCTTGACCAAAGGTGACCAAGTGATCTGTGATCTAGTTGTCGTTGCCATCGGCGTTATTCCAAGAACCGAACTTGTGACGGGAACTGCTGTGAAACTAAACCGAGGCATAATTGTGGACAATTGGATGCAGACCAATTTACCCGATGTCTACGCTAGCGGTGATGTTGCAGAGGCTTACGATTTCATCCTCAACCAGAATCGACTTTTGCCGCTTTGGCCTTTGGCGGTTTTGGAAGGCAGAGTCGCAGGCTACAATATGGCTGGCAAAAAAACCAGCTATGAAGGCGGCACTAACATGAGTAGTCTAAAGTACTTCGGCATACCCATCGTCTCAATCGGCTTAGCAAACTCCAAAGATGACCCAACGCTGGAAGTACTCGTTAAAGAAGACAAAGAGAATAATGTGTACAAGAAAATGGTTCTCAAAAACAACGTAATTGTAGGCATGACCCTGGTTAACTGCATCGACCGCGCTGGAATTCTCTTCAACCTGATAAAGAAGCAAGTTAACGTGAAAAAGTTCAAGCAAGACCTACTAAGAGACGATTTCGGCTGGGCAGTTCTGCCTGTTACTCTTCAACGAAAAATGAGTGTGGTACAATAATGAATCAAAATGACAGAAAAGTAATCAACCCATTCGGCGACGACAAGGATTTCTCAGCCTGTGGCATATTCGCTGCTATGAACACTGAAGGCAAACGTTTCGGCTCAAAAGACCCCGTTCGCGCCATGGCAAACATGCATGACCGCGGAAACGGCTTAGGAGGAGGTTTCGCAGTCTACGGCATATATCCACAATTCAAATATTGCTACGCATTCCATGTAATGTACCTAAGCAAGGACGCCAAAGAGAAAACCGACCGCATCCTCGCTTCAAAATTTGACATAGTTTTCGACGAAGAAATGCAAACAAAACCTGCCAAAGTACGCAACCCCCCATTAGTCTGGCGTTACTTTGTTGAACCCAAAAAACAAAGACCAGAAAACCAAACTGAAGAAGATTACGTGATAGAAGCGGTCATGCGGATTAACACTGAAACAGGCAAGGCATTTGTCTTCTCAAGCGGCAAAGACATGGGCGTCTTCAAAGGCGTCGGTTTTCCGGAAGATGTTGCAGAGTTCTTCTGTTTAGAAGATTACCAAGGATACCTTTGGTCATGCCACAGCCGATTTCCCACAAACACCCCCGGTTGGTGGGGCGGAGCACACCCATTCAACATTCTGGATTGGACAGTTGTGCATAACGGTGAGCTGTCATCGTACGGCATAAACCGTCGCTATTTGGAAATGTACGGTTACAAATGCACCATGCAAACAGATACTGAAGTGTTAGCGTACGCCGTGGATTTGCTCATGAGAAGACAACGCCTACCCATTGATTTGGTGGCTCAAGTGCTGGCTGCTCCACTTTGGAGTGAAATAGACAATATGGACCCCAAACAAGCAAACTTGCTAAGAACCCTTCGTCAAACCTACGGAAGCCTACTCATGAACGGACCATTCAGCATAGTCATCGCGCACCATGGCGAAATGATAGGGTTAACCGATAGAATCAAACTGCGACCTATGGTCGCAGGCACACACGATGACTACGTGTACTTGTCCTCTGAGGAATCAGCTATGCGACTGGTTTCTCCAACCATAGACAAGTTTTGGTGCCCCCGAGGCGGCGAACCCGTGGTTGCCAGATTAAAAAACAACAGCCAGAGGGCTGCAGAAATCCTCGTTGGAGACTCAGTGTAATGAAAACCTACTTAATACCTGAATACTTAGTTGAACGAGACGAGAAACGTTGTATACGCTGCAAAGTATGCGTTAACCAATGCACTTACGAAACCCATTCCTACGATGCAGAAACCGACACCATCTGCAGCAAAGATGAGAACTGCGTCAATTGTCAGCGATGCGTAACTTTCTGCCCCACCCATGCCATAACAATCAAAAAGAATCCGAACGTCAGCAGAGAAAACGCTAACTGGAGAATGGAAGCAATCCGCGATGTGAAAAAGCAAGCTGAAAGCGGAGGCGTAATCTTAACGGGCATGGGCTGCGACAAACCAGAATATACGTACTGGGATCGACTACTCTTAAACGCAAGCCAGGTCACAAACCCATCAATCGACCCGTTGCGTGAACCCATGGAAATCCGCACATACCTTGGAGCAAAACCCGACCGCTTAGATTTAACAGTTGAAAACGGTGAGACAATATTAAAAACTCAGTTGACTCCCCAACTTTGCTTGGATACGCCAATCATGTTTTCAGCTATGTCTTATGGCGCAGTCAGCTTAAATGTGCATGAATCCTTGGCTCGTGCCGCAACAGAATGTGGAACTTATTGGAACACGGGTGAAGGAGGATTAGACAAGAGCCTCTACAAGTATGGTGCCCACACTATCGTACAGGTTGCTTCGGGCAGATTCGGAGTCCACGCTGGCTATCTTGACGCAGGCGCAGCCGTCGAAATCAAGATCGGCCAAGGCGCAAAACCAGGCATCGGCGGTCACTTGCCAGGTGAAAAAGTCACCGAGCACGTAGCAAAAACTCGCATGATTCCCCAAGGCACAGACGCACTCTCACCAGCACCTCAACACGACATCTATTCAATCGAGGACCTTGGTCAATTAATCTATGCCCTTAAGGAAGCCACAAACTACACCAAACCCATCTCTGTAAAAATCGCAGCGGTCCACAATGTACCCGCAATCGCAAGCGGCATGGTACGGGCTGGTGCAGACATCATCGCCCTTGACGGTATTAGAGGGGCCACAGGCGCAGCACCTAAAGTCATTCGAGATAACGTAGGAATCCCCATCGAGTTAGCCATTGCACAAGTAGACCAAAGACTTCGCGATGAAGGCATAAGAAATAATGCTTCCATTGTGGCGGCTGGAGGATTCCGAGGTGCAGCAGATGTGTTTAAAGCGATAGCTTTGGGTGCTGATGCAGTATATATTGGAACTGCCGCTTTGATTGCTATAGGCTGCACGGTTTGCCAACGTTGCTACACGGGCAAATGCCCATGGGGTATCGCAACCAGTGACCCGTGGATTAGCAAACGCATCAATCCCGACATCGCATCCAAACGACTCGTTAACTTGCTCAACAGCTGGAGTCTTGAAATTAAGGATATGATGGGCGGAATGGGCATAAACGCCATTGAAAGCCTGCGTGGAAACCGACTAGCCCTGCGAGGCGTCGGTTTGACCAAGACTGAACTCAAGATACTTGGCATTAAAATGGCAGGAGCCTAAAAAATGCAACAACAAAAATGTAAACCCTTAGAAATCGACACAAAGTACCAGCCTCGAATAAAAACTGAAGGCAAATTAGTCAAAATCAACGCGGAAGGACTCTACTACAGAGAACTAAACTGTCTCCTTAGAGCAGTAATCACAGGTGACGTGGAACGCATAGAACTGCACAACGTTTGCGGACAAAGATACCTTGGAACAGATTTAGATACTACAATACAAATCGACGTTTACGGAACCCCCGGCAATGACCTTGGCGCGTTTATGAGCGGACCAAAAATGGTAATCCACGGCAGTGCACAAGACGCAAGCGGTAACACCATGAACGATGGACAAATAATCGTTCATGGACACGCTGGAGACTTAACGGGTCACTCAATGCGAGGCGGCAAAATCTTCGTCAAAGACTACGTCGGCTACCGAGTCGGAATACACATGAAAGAGTACCAACGTAAAATTCCCCAAATCGTCATCGGTGAAACAGCAGGCGACTTCCTCGCAGAGTACATGGCAGGAGGAGTTATTCTTATCTTGGGCCTAAACCTAAAAGAAGGCGACAAATGCAAAGCAAGGTTTGTGGGAACAGGCATGCATGGCGGAGTTATCTACGAACGCGGCGACATCCTCGAACCTGTAAATGGAACTAAAACCCAACCGGTGGGCAAACGCGACATGAACACAATCGAAGGCTTAGTCAACGAATACTGTAGCCATTTCGGTGCCGACCCCAGAGTAATTCTCACTAGTAAATTCAAAAAGATACTGCCACTCTCAAAGAGACCTTACGAAAAACTATACTCCCACTAACTCTTCTTTACTTGTTTCAGATGTTTTTCATATTTAGGCTATGTCTGGCTTTCAACACTTTAGAATCCACATCTTTTGCACAGAATCATGAAAGCTATCCTTAATGAACCTTTTTTCGATATAGAATTAATTGTTTCATTTTGGGTGGAAAGTCATCGAGTAAAAGGCAGTATCCACGAATGATCTCCATTTAAAGAGAGGGACAGGTCACACAGAGATTGATCTAACTTTTTGGGCATAAATTGTCAATAATTTAAAGAAATAGTTAGTAGAAGTTGTGGGCTTCTTTACGCTTCTCTGCTTCTTCGTAGAACCGCAACACTTCGTCGATGATTTCCACGTTAGAGAGCAACATACGTCGACAACAGTATCGTTTCAATCCCAAGCTGTCCAATACATCGCTGGCGTTCTCGCCTGTCTTGATGCGGCGTGTGAATTCATCCCATCGGTCACCAACCAATTTGCCGCAAGTGAAGCATCTAACGGGAATAATCATTCTTGTTTTCTCCTTATCTGTAGCTTTTCTGTTCTTTGGATCGTGCGCCTGCTCCGCCGACTTTCTTTGTTTCTTTGGTCCGGCTGTCTCCAGCAATCATGGTTCGGTCGTACTCGTTAAAAACTGTGCGCAGGTGCGTGCTCCTTGTCCATTTTAGGAGTGCGTTTGAGATTGCCATGCGGGCTGCTTCTGCCTGTCCCATGTAACCTCCGCCGCTGGTCTTAACGTCCATGTCAAGTTGTTGCCAAACGTCACCACCTGCCTGCAAGAGGGGTTCCATGATTTTTGCTCGAGCAATATCAGGTTCAACTATTTCAACTGGAGTTAAGTTTATTCGTACTTTGCCAACGCCTTGTTTAACTATGGCACGGGCAACTGCGGTTTTTCGTTTTCCACTAACAACTAAGACTTTTTTTGCGGGCATAATTATTCCATCCTGTTTCTCCATCCGATTTCAGTCGCCATTTCTCCCAGGGTAAAATGTGGACCCTTGAGATCGGCTACTGAAGCTTCTGTGAATGTAATCATTTCTTTGTCTTTAAGCTCAAGTGGGATCCCCATGAACACTTTTAGTCGTTTATAGGCGTTTTTGCCTTTAGGCTGCTTGAAGGGGAGCATGCCGCGAACGGTCTTTCGTAGAAAGCGGTCAGGTCTTCGATAGTGGAATGGACCGCGTTGTGGAGCGCCAACTTCAAGGAATAGGTGGGCTTCAGCGACTTTGCTTTTGCGTTTACCCGAGAAAACGGCTTTCTCCGCGTTAAGTATGATTACTTCTTCGCCGTTTAGCAATCTTTTGGCAACTTTACTGCACATGCGGCCAACGATTAAGCCCTCAGCGTTTACCAATGTAACTGATGGTTTTCTTGTTGCTTGCATATTTTTCACCGAATAATTTTAACGTTTGAGCCTTTAGGGTTTTTCTCCATCAACTCAGGAATCGTGAGGTGTTTCGCTTTTACAGCCTCAAGCTTTGCCTTTGCGGCTTCAGAGATGCCAAAGGAAGCCACAGTTAACGCGTGGTCAATGCTGCCTGCACCCAAGATTTTGCCTGGAACAACCACAAAATCTGCTTTTTTTGTGTGCCTGTTTAGCTGGCTTAAATTAACGGACACACTTTGGCTGCGTGATTTTGCCAAGTGGTCAGCAACATCTAGCCAGATAGCTGCCTGTTTCTCGCGGCTTTCCTTCTTTAGAAGACCTATAAGATTGATCAATTGTGGGTTTGTAGTTTTGGTTTGTCTCATTGTGGTTCAGCCTTTATTAGTTCTTCAAACTCGTTTAGTTGTTTACCTAACAGTTTAGTGGCTTCTTTTAAGACACGATCCGGAAGAAGCGCACCAGTAGACTCTACGTTCATAACAAAAGCGTTCTTTTCCCATTCAACTTTTAGAGGTGAAGGCTTCTGTGGGCAAGCGTCAACACAGTCCATGCAAAGATTACAGGCCATGAGGTCGCGGACTTCAATTTTCTCGTCCTTGACAACGTATACTTTCTTGGGACAGATGTCAGCGCATTTTTGGCATCCTTCACATTTGCCAGTTGGAGTTGCTATTTTTGGGTAATATTTGTATGCGCACATGGAAACTGGCTGCCACTTGGCATGTGTTTTACCCTTCCCAAGCCTCGCGTAGGCTTCAAGCTTTAGTTTCTGGTTTTTTGCTAGTTTAATTATAGGAATTTTGTCTGAGACAGGTACGATTTCCTGGTTTTCAGACACAATCTCTCCTGAGTAAACTGTTCTTGTACCATCCTTTGCCTCTGCGTCAAGAGTTAATGTGACGCGACACTGTGTACAGCCGAATTCGCTTTTGCATTCGCATTCTTCAGGAAGATTGTACGCGTCTAAATCAGTCTTGAGGGGAGTGAGTCCCAGTCTGTGGGCTATTATTTCGTCTTGGAGAATTGAGGAGTTTTCTATCATGACTACTTCTTCGATCGCCATGCAGGGAACTTCAGCAAGTGCTATGCGCCTCAGAGCATTCATTAAGGGCACGTCGGTATCTCTGACGACTATACGGAGGTTGGTATCGGTTTTTTCAAGGACTTCTATTTTCACTTGCTAGACACTCCAATAATTTACTATCAAATAAAGGGAGATAATGCAGATTAGACTCTTCTGCCTCTTCGGCCACCGGGCCTTCTTGTACCATCATGGGGAATTGGTGTAACTTCTTCAATACGTTCAATGCGGAAACCAAATCTGGCTAATGCTCGAATAGCTGCTTGGGCACCTGGTCCGGGAGTTCTTGGTCCTGCGCCACCTGGAGCGCGGACTTTGATGTGGATGGCTGTTATTCCCTTGTCCCTAGCTATTTCGGCTGCGGCTGTAGATGCACGCATAGCAGCGTATGGGGACGACTCCATGCGGTCAGCTTTGACGAACATGCCACCTGTGGTGCGAGAGATGGTTTCTGCACCAGATATGTCGGTTATGTGGATTAAGGTGTTGTTGTAGCTACTGAATATGTGGACAATTGCCCATTTCTCGTTCCGCTTGTTGTTGGGAGCGCTCAGAATCTGCCGCCTCCTCTTCCGCCTCTGCGGCCTCTGGCAGGAGCCCTAATTTCGGGCTGTTTAGCTACGACTGTTAATCCAACTCTTAATGGGTGAACTTGGTCAGCAATTGCACTCGCGGGTGAATAAACGATTTTTGCCTCAGCTTCTTTGGGCACTATGTAGCCGGGAATGGTTACTCGGCGACCGTCAATTGTAATGTGTCCGTGTGTGATTAGTTGGCGCGATTGGAAAATGGTTCTGGCTAAGCCTTTGCGGAAAACTATTGTTTGCAGTCTACGTTCCAATATGTCTTCGATGGTTAAATCTAAAACGTTATCCAACACCGCAGTCTCCTGTAGTATGCCTTTCTTTTTGAGCTGTGCGAGCAGTTCATTTTCCATTTTTGCACGTTCTTCTGTGGATTTGCTGATAAGTGAACGAGCGATACTTCTGTTTTTGGACAAAGTAGTTTTATGTCGCCAGAGTTCATGCTTGTTTCTTAAGCCAAATTGCCCCAAGAGTTTAAGCTCTTCTTGGAGAACATCTTTACGCCACCGGAAACGAGGAGTATCAAATTTCTTACGCTGTTTCTTTGGATCACCCACGCTTATTTGCCTCCTTCAGCTCCACCTGACTTCTGCATTAGAGTCTTCTTCTTAACTCCCAATGCTTTGCCTGCTCGTCCAGTGGTTTTTGTTCTTTGACCACGTACCTTCAAGCTGTAAGCATGGCGGTATCCACGCCAAGATCTGATTTCTTTGGCTCCATCAATGTCAGTTTTAATCTTCAACGCAAGGTCAGCGCTCAAAATATGATTGTCTTTTCCGGAGTCTGAGTCTTTTCGACGGTTAAACATCCAGCCGGGAATACCATATTTAACTGGGTCCCGGATGACATCCTCGATCTTTGAGATGTCTGACTCTGTTATAAAGCCAACACGAAGGTCAGGGTTTACTCCTGCCTTTCTGAGGATGGCATTAGAGAGCGCTGAGCTTAAGCCTTTAACTTGCGCTACCGCGTAAGAAGTCTTAAGGGTACCTTGAACATCTGTACCCATGATACGAAGTATATAGCGATATTCCTGCTGTGACATGCTAAATTTTCATCCGTTTTTTTAACTTAAAGCATATACGAAATATGGCGGTATTTATTTAAACCTTCTCTTCCAAAAACTACCATCAGCCGTTAACGAAAAATGTCTGTTACTGCGTTCTTACGCCTGAAGACGCCAACTCTTTCTTTAACTCATTAAAGGATTCTTGTATCCTCTTAATTAATTGATCATCTTTGTTTATGTCGAGACCTGAATATTTTGTTTTATTATACTCACCATTATATGTAATAACATCTGCAATAGAGTGATTTTTTTCGTACAACTGTTTGATTTTTAAAGCTTCCATATCATGCTCATTTATGGACAAAACAGAATACATAATTGCACAGGCGGCGCCAAATTCCAAGCCGCCGGTATCTAATCCATGTTTTTGTGCCAACTCGATTGTGCCCATTATTCGTTCTCCGAATTGAAGTTTTCTCAGAGGATCTCTTCCAACTCTTGAACATGCATCTTTAAACGAAGAACGGCAACGTTTAAAAAAATTTGAGGTTATTGAATTTATGTAATGCTTAGAATTGGGATTTTCAATAAGCAACGCTGGTCTAATCTCCTTTATAATGATGTGTTCAGCAAGTTTTGACACCCTTAAATCACCCATACCTTGACCAATAGTTTTGTACCCTAAAAGAGCCGAATACCATGCAATTATCGCATGTGTTCCGTTTGACAATTTATTTTTTATATTTTGCATTGATTTTATGTTTTCAACGACCACCACTTGTCTTAATCGCTCCAAAATGGGACTGCCTTTATTTGCGTAAATTGGCATATCGGGTTCGCTACTAAACATTGTAACATTCAGTTTTGAGAGTTCACGAGCGAAGTGAGTTACAGACGAAACATTACCTGCAAGGTTAATTGTCTGATAAAGTTCATTATTTTCGTCTTTTGTTGATTTACTTTTTTTAATGGAATTGATTTCTGAAAAATAAGCACACAAAACCTCAGAAATTTCTTTCATTCTTTGGGAATATTCGGAAATGCAGGTGTGCATTCGATGTAATTCTTTTTGAACGTTTGATAAAATAATATCGTCAGGTATTTTTGACACTATCCTGTTAACCACTGTTTCAGTGAAAAATGAACGCTCTATAATTTTTTTCGTTTTTTCTTCACCACCGAGTGCTTTGAGGGAGTTTTCAACATGATTTTTGACATATCTTGCCGAATTAATTTTGTTCATGACAATAAGCAAAGTGATGCTTTGGCCAGTGTGCTCATATCTTTCTATCAATCCTTTTGCAATGGTCTTTGCCTGAAATCTAATGCCTTGCTCTGTAAGAGACAACCCTATTATTTGCGCTTTTTTGTACATATCAATCATCTGGACTTCATCGTTCATATCAATAATTGTAACGTTTGTTATTTTTTGAAATAATGCAAGTCTTTCGTACTTCACTTGGTATTTGCCCAGCGCGTTTATCAACTGGCGCATAACACGATTATTTGTAGCTCCGATTATCTGGTGCGGTCTTGTGTATCCGTCCCAGTGGGAAAAAATTTGTGCAAGATAACCGCCGCCTATCGCACCAAACCCGTGTATTCCTACAACCGTGTGACCTACACTTTGTGGAAAATGCTCATTAAGATGCGGCATTGGCAGTTTGGGCATCTGCTGAATAAGTTCATCCAAAAAATCCGT
The DNA here is from genome assembly GCA_963775685.1 of Candidatus Bathyarchaeota archaeon. GTDB lineage: Archaea > Thermoproteota > Bathyarchaeia > Bathyarchaeales > Bathycorpusculaceae > Bathycorpusculum. The sequence goes on along the minus strand of CAVZJV010000014.1, from coordinate 2,120,075 downwards.
CATTTTTTCATATGCTCTATACGCAAGTACCTTAACCTCTGAATCGGGTTCCTTTATATCCTTAAAGAAAATAGGTATTCCGCCGGCAGCACTTGCAGATAAAAGACCGTTTTGTGAATCTTCAAAAATAAAACAGTTAGCAGGCTCACAATTGAGTTCACTTGCCGCTTTGAGAAATATCTCAGGGTCAGGTTTTCCTTTTTCGACGTCCTCACCACACACGGTTATATCAAAAAATCTAAGCACTCGGGCATTGAGCAGATATTCTTCAGCAATTTCTCGCCGGCTTGACGTAGCCAAAGCGATAAGCACCTCATTTTTCTTTAGGCGTTCAAGTAAATTATAAAGACCCTCTTTAACAGGGACCCCATTTTTTCTCACATATCCTCTTTCCAGCTCATCTGCTCGTTCTCTTATTTTTTTATAAGGATAATCATCGCCATAACATTCTTTTGCAAGCTTTTCAGCAGTCACAGCACTTACCCCCAGAGAATCGTAGAGGATTTGGTCTGAGATTTCCTTTCCGAAGATTTCCTTAGAGGCTTGTTTTAGCATCTTAAAGCGTAACCTTTCAGTATCGAACATGGTTCCATCCATGTCGAAAATTGCAGCCTCTAAGGTTTTGTTGTCAAAAATCATCAACTTATTATCCTCTGATTATTTTCGGTTATACGGTAAGCTTTTCTTATAAATGTTTTTTACAAAAGTTAATAAAAAAAATAGAAAATTTACATCCAGCAACCAGCATGTTTGGATAGCGTCCTCTAAAAACCAGCGAAAATAGTTGTCTCCAAGCAAAACTATTCTTTTTGATCCCTTGAAAATCAAATACCCGTAGGGGAAAATAGATAAGGATTAAATGTTATCAAAATGTTTGTTTGCTAATTTCTGCTTTATGTTAAAATCTATGAACACCGTTAGATGGATCGAATAACATTATTGTTTTCTCTAGCGAGATAAGGACCCAACATTTCAAATAGAGGCTCTTTTGGTAAGCCTCTTATATAAGAGGAGGTGAGGCGACGGTTAGGGGTTGTAACATTTCAACTTAGCGCAAATCTGCTTTAAATAAGGGGGCTATAGTTTCACTCAAGCAACTATTCAAGCGCGCTCAACTGTATCCATGACGTTGACTGCAGAGTTTATCCAACGCAGATAAGCGTTAAGAGTCGCTCGCAGGGCAACGGTGTCTTCTGCCTCAACCGTCAACAGAAGAGTTAAGCCGTCTTTTTCTAGTTTCACATTTGCTCGCCTTGTTACTAACGCATTTGCTTCAGGAGTTAATGCATCCAGCAGCGTTACAACATGTTTTTGGGATGCAAATTTTAGGAGTATTTCAGCTTTTGAGCTGGTTGACATTGAGCATTCATACGCTAAGAGGTTTTGAAATTAATAAATAAAAACTTGCAAACAAATAAAATTAAAGGAAAAGAAGGGTTTATTCGGTTTCTTCTTCAGTTGCCGACTCAACAGTTGCTACAGCTTTCGCCGTTTCTTCAACTGGCGCACCTTTGGCTGCACGCTTGGCCACAACACCAAGCTTAGTTACTGGTGTGTACGCTCCGCCTGCAAAAGTGTACTCGCACTTGCTGCATTTCCAGATGCCAACGCTTACGCGTTTAACACGGGTAAAGCCGCATTGTGGGCATCGGTGTGGTTTTTTGAGTTCAGTGATTACTTTAGCGTACCGTTTCCTAACTGTTGAACCGTAACGTACACCTAAACCTCTTGTTGGACCAACTTTCTTCATCTTAGGCAACTTTCATTTCACCAATCGAGTTTCTTGCGCAGTTCTGCTGCTTTGTCCAGAGCAATCTTTGAGGCTTCTAAAATCTGTTGCGGTGAGAAATAACCTGAGCCGCCTTTCTGAATGGCACATATGGTTCCATCTTCTTTGGTTGCGAAGGTGATGCGTGCATCCATGACTTGTTCTTCTTCGGCTTGAGGGTCAACGATTAGGTGGTTGTTAATTTTGCCAGTGGTGACCGTTACAGGGTGACTCTTTACGGGGAGCGGTGTGTAGCCTTGCTTGATTTTTAGTTCGCCATCTTTTATTTCGTAGTTGGGCATTTTTGTGTTCATCAGTGCGGCCATGGCTGCTATTGCAGAAGCATCAATTAGGTTTCCGTCGTGATTTAGAACGTAAACGTCAACGAAGACCACGAACACTTTTTTGCCGGGCTCAATGCATAGTTTTTCGTTATCGATGCATTTTGATTCTCTTATGCCTCTGTCAACAACACGTGCTAATTCGATGCTGTTTTCGTCTGGTGGACCTGGCTCAAAGTGCGGTGAAGCAACTGGAACGAGTTCTGCGTTTACAGTTAGGACGCCTTCATTTGGAGTGTCTGAGAACGGCTCGCCAAGTCCGACTTTAACGCCGACGAGAATCTCAGTTTTGCCGAGATAGACTCTTGCTGAGCCTTCAGCCTTCTCGATTAGACCTTGTTCGATTTTGATTTCGCGGGTGTCTAGTAAACCTCGTTCATCTAGGCGTTTACCTTTCTCGATTAGCTGCTCGATTTGCCGTAGTCTAACTTTAGTTACAAGGGATGACATTATTCTTCAACCTCTTTAACAACCATATACTTAGTCTTTAATGCTTCTTTTTGCATCGCGTAGATTTTCTTGCATCCTTCCATCGCCATGTTTACAGCTTTCTCGAATTCGGCTGGCTCCAAAATACCGTCCATTTGTAGCAATGTAATTGCATTTAAGCTTGGCATATAAGCGACTGGAACATCTGCGGCACCGAGTTTATCTTCAGCATCGTATAAGTCAACGACCACTGTGTCTTCAACCTTGCCTGCAGCGCACCCCACAACTAGGTCGCGCATCGGAACGCCTGAGTCAGCAATGGCTAGTGCGGCTGCGGTGATGGCTGCGCATCTTGTTCCTCCGTCAGCTTGCAGGACTTCAACGAAGACGTCGACACCTGTTCGCGGGTATAGCTCAAGGAATAGGGCTGGTTCTAAGGATTCTTTGATGACTTTTGAGAGTTCAACTTCTCTTCTGGATGGTGCAGGAGATTTTCGTTCCTGTACAGAGAAGGGCGCCATATGATATCGGACTTTTAGAACCATACGATCGGCTTGCATGAGGTGTTTTGGATGCACTTCTTTAGGACCAAAAGCTGCGGCTAAAATCTTGTTTTTTCCATGTTCAACATAAGCTGAGCCATCAGCGTTTGAAAGTACACCTACTTGAAGCTTTAAGGGACGAAGTTCATCCGCTTTTCTACCGTCTAATCGGATGCCTTTTTTATCGATTAATTTCTCTTGTTTTTCATTCAACTTTGTTTTCCTCCACTTTACCTAATTTCTTTTCTTTTAGCAACTGGGTTATGCGATCAGTAAGACCACTAGTGTGAGATTCTTCCTCGATCTTTCGAATCACAAATATGGCGAGTTCCTCTTCTTCCAAGGTTTTGCCTGTGACCAAAATAACACCGTTTAATCCAAGAATGATTTGACAATTGGTTTCCTGCTTAATCATCGAAATCATTGACCCTTTGCGTCCAATGATACGCGGAATCTTCGTAGGTGTCACATGTAGGATTTGCCCGCGAGTAATTTTTCCCAGTCCGGGTTCGCCGACAGTGAGTTGTGGGTCGTGTGCTCTGTCGAAGGTTGCAATTTTGGCAACGATTAAGTCGCCTGCCGTTAAGACTTGAGATAACTCGTCGTTTTGGGGTTTAAAGGGTCTGCTCAGAACGTCTGATGCTCGAAGCATAGCTGTGTAGGGTGCTTTGATGTTAATGGTCCAGCCGTTGAATCCGACTTCTGTAACTGTTCCAATTACTATATCACCCATTTTTGGCACGTAAAACGCTCTTAGTGCGACAACGTTTACTTTTTTATTGTCACTATCTACGAGTCCAATCCTTGAGGCATAAATCTTGCCTGCTTCCACATACGTGTTTTCGCCGGGCAAATAGTCTCCTTCAGCGAGCATTTCCCCGGGCGTGACAAGCTGTTTTTTTTCAAAGAATGTTGGCATAAAATCACCTATCATTTTTTTTCCATTACTATGAGATTATTTTTGCTTCTCCACTTCCCTTGGTTGCATCACCTAGCTTGTTTAACAATGAAGCGTAAGATCCAGCAGGTAACTCAAGTTCACCATACCATGAACCGTCACCGCGCCATTCTTCCCGTTTAATTGTGCCCAACGTTTTAACTGTGCCGTAAGCTCTTGCCGCATACTGTGTGGGGATTTTAATCGCAACCTTTACCTGTTCTATTTTCAGGGGCAAGATTGGCCTAAGCAGTTTAACTATTTCTTTAGCTTGCTCTTCAACTGGCTTATATGGATCTATTGGGTAACGGATTTGCTCCATGGCGTTTTCTATACGAGCAGGCGGATGAGGCAAATTGGTTTTTGGATCCACCGCTTGGTGAGAAATGAAGTCAATTATTTGTTTTCTTTTATCATCGACCATTTTTCGTCTTTGGTCGGTTGTTAATTGCAAGGTTCCTTTTTTTAGGATTTCGTCTGCAATTTTGAGTGGGTCAGTTGTCTTGAACGCCTTTTTCATGGCTTCTTCGGAGACTTTGGTGCCTTTGTTTGCGTCGGAAAAAATCATTTCTGCGGCCAAAACCTCGGTTATCCCCGCGATTTTGCCGTTTCGATAGTCAAGTGCCTTTTGTGGCTTGACTAGAACTTCAAAATGTTCATTTTCTCTTGTCAGGCGAGCGACAGTGAACTTTTCACTCATTATTTTTTCACTTGCTTGAACCCAGCTCTTTGATGTAACCTTCCACTGTGTTGTCATTTAGCATTTCCATTTTCTGTGTGGCTGCTGGGATAATTGCGATTTTGATCCTTGGTGGCAACTGTCGTGCTTCGAGGGCTTTTACTAGACATTTAACTGTGAGTTTTATGCTAGTGTCAAGGGTTTGATCTTCTTTGTATTCTTCTTTTAGGATGCTTAGGACTGTTTCTCTTCCTGCGCCAAGAGCTGTGGCTTTGTAGCCTCTATAGGTTCCGCTCGGGTGTGTTCCAAACACGCGGGCTCCAGTTTTGTCGACTCCTCCGAAGATGATTGAAACACCGAAGGGTCGGACACCTGCATGTTGGGTGTACATCTGTTGGATATCACATATGCGTTTTGTTACGACTTCTATGTCGATGGGTTCGTCATAAGTTAGTTTGTTACTTTGAGCGTAGATTCTTGCTTGGTCAATTAGAATTCTTGCGTCGGAACTTAACCCGACTATGGCTGCGCCAATGTGATCGTCTACTCGGAAGATTTTCCATGAGTACCCTGCTTCTTCAAGGACTTCAATGTTTTCTTCTGAACCCAAAACTAATCCTTCCGAAGATTGGATGCCTATAATGGTGGCTCCGCGGTTCACAAGTTCCATCGCATATTCTACTTGGAAGAGTCGTCCATCAGGCGAGAAAACGGTAATGGCACGGTCATATGCTCCTGGTGCTGCAAATACAGACATAATGTTAACCTCACTTTACACTATACACTTTTTCACAGTCTCATATAATAACTATACTAAAAACCTTTCCTATAAGAACAAAATCAAAACTGCATGTTTTAAGAGTCTGGTGAAGATGCAAACGATAAGGATCTGAAGAAAACAATAACCGGCCAAGGAACGCCAAAATGATCATCTACGGGATTAAAACATAGAAGTTCTTTCTTGCTAAAGCGCTTGATGTTTCAACAAAAGGGGTCTGTAGAAGATGTTGCTACAACAGATTCGGTACAACAATTGTATCTTTCAAAGTTAAATACTCAAGCAGATTGACTGTAAAAATCTTTAGATATGCATCTTAAGCGGTATCGATTTTTGGTTTGAACTTGATAATTTTAGCAGATTTATCGTCGCAGCAAAGTGTTTGATTATAAGATATCTAAGGCTCAAACCGCTGATGGTGCTTGAGAAATAGTGTAGATGCCGAAAGTTATTCTTTCTGATCATAAACCGCAATTTGGAGAGCAGTGGAGAAGCAAGTGCAAAAAGAGTAATGATGAGGCGCATTAACCTTACCTGAGATCCAAAACAATTCTAAAGTAAGCTTAAAAAAATGGAGATATCAACTCAATTGGTATTTATACAATGCAGACCATACTGTGGCTATATTTTACTGATGGAGAAAGGCAATGATTAAGCTGCCAAGTCAAGTCGCAGAGTACTTTCCATACGATAGCGTGCGTCCCCACCAAGACGAATTCATATCAACTGTTTACAATGCCGTAAGCAGCCGACGATCGGTTCTAATTGAAGGAAGCAATGGTTTGGGAAAAACAATCTCAGCACTTTCCGCCGTGTTACCTATAGCAATCGAGAAAAAACTCAAAATCCTCTACGTGGCGCGAACCCACCGCCAGCATGATCGCGTCATCGAAGAATTAAGAGCCGTTTTCAGGAAACACCAAATTTCCGGTCTCTCCATCCGCGGACGCAATGAAATGTGCCTCAACGTCTTCGCCTCAAGAGGCGCCTTTGATTCGAAGTCGCTTATGGAAGTCTGCGAGTTATTGAAAACCAAGAGACGGTGCCCGTACTATACTAATGTGGAAAAACGCACGTACGATTACATGCAGCTTCAGCAGCAAGTGGCGAGCCGCCCCTACATGGGCTCTGAAATCCAGCGGATCTGCAAAAAAAAAGAAGTTTGCCCCTACGAACTCGTAAAAGCAGGGCTCTCAGATGTCCAAGTAATCGCGTTAAGCTACCTCTACGTTTTCGACCCCGTAATCCGCACAGCTTTTCTTAAAAACCTTGAAACGGAACTGCAAAAAATTATCCTAGTTGTAGATGAAGCGCATAATTTGCCTGAAACAGCCATTGACATTTCGGGCAGCAATCTCACTCTATTCGTTATGAGGGCAGCAGAAATGGAAGCTGAACGATTTGGCAACAAAGACATCGAGGAATTTGCCCACTTTTTTAGAACTGAAGTTGAAAAAATAACCGATAAAGTAAATCGAGAACAGATTATTTCGGCAGATAGCATAATTGAAATCATCCAAAAGCAGGGAAACATCCCCCGTCCCCGAGAGTTTTTTGAGCACATGCATGAAGCTGGCGCTGGCATTAAGAAAACCTTATTAGCTGAGGGCAAGAACCCTCGCTCCTACGTCCACTCGATGAGCGAGTTCCTACTTAGGTGGTATGATACCATGCATGATGATTCATTCATTAACGTTGCAAGCCGATACTTTAACAAAGAAAACAACAAAACCGCAAAGCTTGAGATAGTGGCGCTTGACCCATCCAAGGTTACCCAGCCAGTATTTTCGTCTACATATGCCAATGTCATTATGTCAGGGACGCTTCAGCCGCTGGAAGCTTTTGCACGAATAACAAGATTACCCGAGAGCACCGTGAAATTTCTTGCGCCTTCGCCGTTTCCAAAAGAACATGTTTTCTCAGCCGTCAGTTGCGGAGTCACCACATCTATGGAGAAAAGAACTCCCGCGATGTACCAGACGATGATTGAGCGTATAAATGAGGTTGTGAACAGCACCCCAACCAACACAGGAATTTTTGCCTCGTCGTTTGAAGTCTTAAACTCGATGCTTACTGAAGGCTTAGAGAACAGTCTTTTAAAACCGTTGTTCCATGAGAAGAGGGGCATGACCTCTAAGGCAAACGAGAAACTGGTCTCGGACTTTAAAGCATGTGGAGAAAAAGGCGGTGCGGTTTTTTTGGGTGTGCAAGGCGGCAGGACTTCGGAGGGTGTGGATTTTCCAGGCAACCAAATGAACTCGGTCTTGATTGTTGGGGTGCCTTATGCCGAGCCAACTCCTCGGGTCAAGGCTCAGATCGAATATTATGACAAGTGTTTTCTGGGGCTGGGACGCGAATACGGCTACGTGTTGCCCGCCATGAAGAAAGCTTCGCAGGCAGCCGGCAGACCCATAAGAACGCTCGATGACCGCGGCGCCATTGTCTTTTTGGACTACCGATTCTCAACCGCCTATTGCAAAAGTTTCTTGCCTTCATGGATAACGAGCGGAATGAAAGTTCTGCCTGACAAAAAAGGAGTCTTAGCGGCTGAAGTTAGCAGTTTCTTTAGGGCTCAGTCCCCAACTTCCTGAAGCTTTTGATTTACGACTACTTTTCCAATGACTATCCTTAAAGGTTTGGCTGAAACTGCAGTTTGGATTTTCAGAGTTTTCCTTTCTTGATTGACCTCGCGAAGAACACCGATTCCCAGGAATTTGGCTCCTCGACCGTACAGACTAACAAGGATACCTTTTTCAGGTTCTTGGTCTTTTGGTATGGCGCCTCTAGGTTCGATAGTCACTTGGCTTTTGGGGTAGCATTGCAGTTTGGCTTTCTTGAGGTAACGTGTGTAGGTCATTTCGCGGAGAATTTTTCGTTTTTCGAGGGTTCGCTGCTTTAGAGCAAAAGAAGGCTCAACCACGATCACAGGATTTTTCAAGTTGGCAATCAAGGGGGCAAGTTCATCCTGCGTTTGAACGCCGACGACAACATCTGGTTTTAGGGCGTTGACTAAGTCAGTTTTGTAGCCGACGGCAATGTCACCGCTTACAAAACCGTCGGTGTTAACCAGAACAAAATCAACTTGCACCTGTAAAATCTCGGCTTTCATGGCAGCTAACCCTTCGATCGTTTTGGACATAGCAGCTATAGGTGAGGTAACGCCAACGAAAAAAGCGTTCTTAAGCTTTAAGTCATAGAGTTCAGCTAAGCGTTTAGTGGCTACAGCATAGCCGACGGTGCCCGATGGACCGATGTCAGATTGACCTAAATCGCCGTCTAAAATTGCAACCTTACATTTCCCGTCAATTAACTTGTTTAATAGGTAAGTACAAAGGCTGCTTTTGCCACAATCAGCGGCCCCTAAAATCAAAATCACCACTGGGCGTTTCTCAAGCCCCAAAATCGCTTCTACGGGTTTGTCCCATGACGCCGGATTTGTACTGCCTGTAGTTTCTGCGATACCAGAGTTAGCACCCAACGACACGTCGAAGACCGAGTTTTCAGCGATAAAGAATGGCAAGCGTTTTCCTTCCCGAATCAGAACACGCTGGGATTCCTTCAAGAGATAACCAAAGACATCAGCTTTTCCCGTGACAAGCCGAACTGACGCTGGACCATCAACTAGCATTGTTTTATTGGATTCTATTGCGTGCTGCAATTGTTTTTCCCCTTGGAATGATGTTTCCGTTTCTTCCAGCTATGCGGTAGCTGAGGAAATATGTCTGACCTCCTCTGCTATGCTTGTTTCCTTTTAAAGGTTTTTTGGTTCCTGCCTTACCCACTTCTTCTAAAGGTTATTTGAGGGGCAAGGCGCTGTCCAAGTCTTCAAGCAGGTCTTTGTATACGGAAACGCCTTTTCCAAGCTTAACAGAGACACGCTGGTTACAGCAAAATCAACATTCCGCAATATCTTGATTATGCTGCCGGCTACTTCTTCATTCCTAAAACAGTTACCTTCCTCAATAACTTTTCCATAAGCCAAAACCACTAATCCAGTTGCCACACCGGGGTTTAATCCGATAATTATTTTCTCGAAAGACGCCTTGCCAAAAAAAGAGTTCTCTTCACTTCGTCAATTAAATTGTCAAGCTGTTCTTCGCCTTGAAAAAAATATTTTTCTGTGGGTAACCAGATGTTTTTCATGTTCAGTTGTTATAACCAACAACATTTTGGCGGGCACAACTTGTCCTGGGACAATGCTATGTGAAGGATATGTTCTGTTCTTGTAGTTTGTTAACTATTAGAAAGTAGGCTTTGTCTTGAACTGTTGCAACCGCAACTTTTTCTTTCATAAATGCAACCTTAAAGGTAGATTTAAGTGCAAAAAACACTACTATCTTCAAGCTAATAATCCTTGACGTGTAAAAGCATGGTGACAATTCAGACAGGCATCAAATGCATCGACAACTTAACTAACGGAGGCATCTTGCCTGAAACAGTCACGTTGATTTATGGAGAACCTGAAACTGGAAAAAGCACACTTACCATGCAATGCGCCGTCAACTGCACTCTCCAAAACTTTAAGGTGCTTTACATTGACTGCGACAACACCTTTTACACAAAAAGGCTCGCGCAAATAGCAAAAGACCGCTTTAACGAGGTTGCCGAACGCATAATTCTTATGAAACCTAAGGATTTTCGAGAACAAACTGCCGTTGTGGACCAAATCCAAGGATACACAGGCAAAAACGTCGGGTTAATCATAATCGACACCTTAACTTCGCTCTACGGCGCAAAAGTTGCAGAATCTTCAGCCAAAACAAAAGCATTCAGTGTTAACCGCGAGTTGAATCGACAGCTAGCCATTTTGGCGCAAACAGTAAAAATCCAGAAAATCCCCGTCATAGTAACTAGCCAAGTACGCAGCGTCTTCACCGACCAGAGTTCAAGCGTTAGACCCGTAGCAACACGAGTTCTCAAGTTCTGGGCCGATACTATAATCGCTCTTAAACCCACCCATAACCGCCAAACAATCAAAGCAGTGCTAGAGAAAGCAAGGGAAACCGAGCATGAAACAACGTGTTATGTACAAATAGGGGAAAGCGGAATAAAAGATACACAATTCCAACAAAACGGTTGAACCCCATGGACTATGCCCTGCTAATAGTTGAAGCCTTAAAGTTTATTTTCCCAGCCTACTGTGCCAACGCGACCCCTGTGCTCGCAGGGGGTGGAAAACGGATGGATTTTGGCAGGAACTTTGTGGACGGCAAACGCATTTTTGGAAATAACAAGACGTTTAGAGGATTCTTTTTCGGCTGGGGCGTCGGTATAGGGGTTGGGTTGGCGGAGGGTTTGGTTTTTGGTATCCAAAATTTCCCAGTCCTTTTTAGTCTACTTATCCCTCTGGGCGCACTTTTGGGCGACCTAACAGGTGCTTTCATTAAACGCAGAATCGGCATCGCACCAGGGGGGCTGTTACCAATCGTTGACCAAGTAGATTTTGTAGTTGGCGCCGTTGTGTTTTCGCTGCCCTTAGCCTTGGTTGGTTGGCAAACTGCGTTTACGCCATTTTGGATTGTTGCAGTTACGGTTTTGCTGATTACGCCACCGATTCACCTGTTCACTAATTTCTGCGCATACAAGTTGAAGCTAAAAAAACATCCTTGGTAAAAAAAATAATAAAAATTGCCAAGGATTTGAGGAAAAGACTATTGTCCACCTGTTATCTTGAACTGGATAGAGCCTTCCAGGAACACGTATGCCAAAAGCAAGAAAGTGACGCCTATGACAAGAAGCATATAGGCCTGTCTTGGTTTATAGGCACTCTTGGTGCTTTGGTAGATGGATAACAACCCCACAAATCCAAGTGAGTAAAGTATTGCGGAGATTATGGTGTCTGAGATAAATTGGTGGCTGAGGTCTGGGTACAAGAAGAAGAAACGCCCATTAACGTATGCTGAGGGTTGGTGTGCCGCCGCGTCAGGACCGATAAGAGTGTACAGGCCTCCGCCTAAGAGGAACACTGTGTAAGATAATCCGACTAGAGTTACTATGAACGCGGTGGGTGCGTTTGTGGAAATTTTGCGGAACCATCTGCTTAGCGAAAACGACATCCCTGAAGAACGTTTTTTCATTTTACTAGTCATCTTTGTTCGCTTCCTCAAATAGGTACTTTAATACATCTTTAGCCCATACTCCAGTTAATGAATTTTTCTGAACTTCCACCAAATATTGGCTCCAGGAAACATCAAACGCCCGTTGCCAAATACTAAATTTCTCGCAAATGTTCATGTAAGCTTTCAGATGAAGCAGGCAGAACCCGTCTTTATGTGCTTCTCGACAACAAACCTTACATTTCATTTTGGGTGGGCTCCTTTGGATTGGCAACTGGGGTTTAAACACAGCCGCCAAGGCATCCTTCCCTTATAGTATACTGCTATGGTTGGTGAACTGCAACTCTTGCATATGGCACTTAAGGTTTTGATGGTGCCCGTTTGCGGAAGCGGATAAGCTGTATTGCATTTGCCTTTGAAATAGTTGGTGCAGCCCACGAAACGTTTGCCCGATTTTTTGGAGCGTAAAATCACCAGCTTCTCATCGTGACAGTTTGGACAAAATCCGACGGCGCGCTCTTCCAGCCGCCTCTTCTGAACTGACAGACATAATTGGGCGCCAATAGATGCTTCTTTTTCTTTAAGTTTAAGCATCACACCTTTGAGGGTTTCCATCGCTTCTTGGAGCACTTTTTGTTTAGTTTCCCGCCCTTGCTGGATCGACTCCATTTTCTGTTCAAGTTGCCGCGTCATATCGGGCGAAACCACCTCTGGACAATACCTATTGAGAACCCCAATAACCTCAAACCCCAAATCACTCACCGCTAAGTTGTCTTTGCCGTTGAGGTATTTGCGGTCTTGAAGGGTTTGGATGGTGGAAGCTCGGGTGGATTTGGTTCCGATTTCTTCTTTCTCCATCTTTAACAGTAAGCTACGGGGGTTGTATCGGGCAAGTGGTTTAGTGAATCGGTCGCTTAAAGTTAATTTTTTGACCTGAACGTTCTGTCCTTCGGTTATGGGTGGAAGAGAAGCTTCTTTTGTTTGGACATAGGGCTTGTAAAACTTTATCCACCCTTCCGACAAAGTCCGTGTGGCAACCGTGCGGAAGCGATTTCCGTTGATGTTGACAGTTATGTTGATGCTTTGCTGGATTGCAGGTTCCCCAAAAACTGATAAAAAACGTTTAATCACCAAATCAAAAATATTTTCTTCTGCTGTACCTAATGGTTTTTCTGGAGAATTCCCTGTTGGATAAATTGCTGGGTGTGCTTGGTCAAATTTTTTACCCTCGTTTGGCTTTAAAGCTGGTTTGGAGAGTAGTTCCGATGTGTGTTTTGCGTATGCGGCCGTTTTTCCAAGTTTCTTAAGGATGTTTTTGTAACCGATTGACGGCGGAAGCTTTTGGCTGCTTGTTCGTGGGTAAGAGATCAACGCGGCTAAGTATAAATGTTGGAGTATGTTTAAGGTTCGCACAGGGGTATACTTGAAAATCCGGTAAGCCTCACTTTGTAGCGAACCCAAGTCAAAAGGTACAGGTGGGTTCTGCGTGAACTCCTCAAGCGCAACGGACTCTATTTGGCCCTTCTTAGTTTTGCAGGCATCCCTCACGTTGGTTGCTTCTGAGAAGGTTGCAAGCGTTTTTTCGTATTCAACCTCAAAGATAATTTCGTTTATAGCTATTTTCGCATTTATGGTCCAGTAAGGTGTGGGCACAAAGCAGTTTATGCTTTTTTCTCGTTCTTCAAGAAACTTCAGGGTTGGTCCCTGCACACGGCCAGTGCTTAGAGTGGCGTATTGTCCGCTACAGTTTTTTGCCGCTATGGGTTAAGGCTCGCGACAAGTTAATGCCGTACATCCAATCGACTTCATGCCGGGTCAAACCAGCCTCGATTAAAGTGAAGTCTAAGGATGGCAGCAAGTGACTGTAGGATTCTTGGAGTTCTTCTTTTGTAAGCGTGGAATACTTCATTCTTTTAGCTACTGTTTCTTTGCCGCCGCAAGCGAACTTTAAAAGGTTGTAGCCAATTATGCTGCCTTCGATGTCAAAGTCGCAGGCATCTACAAACTCATCAGCATCCTGGGCTAAATCAGCAATGACGTTTAACCACACACGGATTCTTTGTGCCCCACGTTCAGCTTGGTACCTTGGAACCCATTGATAATCAAAAACGGGGTATTCACGTTCCTTTTGCTTGCTTGTAATCGTGTATAAGTGCCCCAGAGCTGGAACCACCACTATGTTACCGTTACGATACGCTTGATAGTATGGGACACCATGGATTGCCGCTTTTTTTGGGTTATCCCCAATATCGAGTGCAGTTGCTATTCGGTTTGCAGCATCAGGCTTTTCCGTAACGATTAAGGTGTATTTCTTCATGTTCCAGTTACCTGCCTCTAAACATTCCAATTGATTTCCCATTAAAGCTTTACAGTTGTCCATTAGTTGATTGAGATTTAAAGTTTTTAGCAATCAATAAATATGCCATATCCATTTAAATACTGGGGAATTGGGTGCCACAAAGAGTTATTTGCCATGGGTGCAAACATATTTTATATGAAGGCAATGAACTTAAGCCTCCAGACGAAATAATTGCCCAGCATGATGGAAAATGCCCAAAATGTGACAGAAAATTATCATTGTTACCTATGGACGTGGAAGTTAAACCGTTAAGCAAGCGTTAAGAGCCAAGTGCTTCTTGTTTAAACTAAGACTGACTTATAGAAAATTTGTGTCTCAAAGGGTTGCCAAGTTCACCCTTATGTTAGAATTCATGCAACTAAACATTCTAATTCGCCTAAAGCTATTCTGACTGGTTTTGGAAAGCCATAAATAAATCGCCCATGTGTAAAATAGTACAATCGCAATATACATTTGGAAGAGATGGCTTAAAGTGGGCGAAGGAATTAAGGAAAGACTAGGTAATTTATCAATTTTCAGCAGGCTAAGAATTCAGGTAAGCCACGGTACAATCCTTGCTTTTGCAGCATTAGTAATGATTCTCTTTGTTGCCTTTACAGTTCGAATTTTACCGCTACGCTGGGAGAACCTATCAGGGGGAACAGCGCTGTTAAACGAGTTTGACCCCTACTATCAGTTTAGCATAACCCAGCATATGGTAAATAACGGTTTACTTTCACCGTACTGGCCAACCCATTGGATTAATACTCAGAAATGGTATCCTGACGGATTAGACATGTCTGCTTCGCTACCAGCTTTGCCAATGACAGCTGCGGTAGCCTTCCAAGTTGTCTCATTGTTTGGCGCAAAGATCGATTTAATGACGTTCTGCTCAATATTCCCAGCTCTCGTTGCTGTGGTCGCATGTCTTGTGCTTTACTTTGTGGGCAAAGACATGGGGGGCAAAGCAGTTGGATTATTCGCTGCACTATTCCTCGCGTTAGCGCCTTCGTTCTTGCAGAGAAGCTCTTTAGGATTCTTTGATACAGAAGTGCCAGGTGTAATTGGTCTAGTATTGTTCATCTTCCTGTTCCTAAGGTCTATAGACGCTAACAGATCCCTACGAGAGTCAGTGCTGTACTCTTTAGGTTCAGCCGCAGCGCTTGGTTACTTTATCGCAGGTTGGGGAGCAGCCTACTATTTAATCGGGTTATCAGTTTTGTTTGTCTTCATCCTAGTTCTGCTGAAGAGATACAGCCAAAGAATGTTAATCAACTACAGCGTTACCTTCGGTCTGGCATTGTTTATTGGAACAAAAGTTCCCTACATTTCTCTTAGTTACTTGATTTCAGGTGCGGTGCTTCCAGTAGCGGCAGTGTTTATCGTGCTTATAGTCGCCGAAATTCTAAGAAATAACATATCAATGAAGGCCAAACTCTCTCTTGCATTAGCTTCACTTGTGGCTATTGTAGGCGGGTTCGTGGTACTTAGCAGCTACTGGCCTGATGGGAGGAATTACAGGAAAATTCGTCACGGTTTTAGACCCTTTCATCAGGGCTGCTTCACCCCTTGTTGACTCAGTTGCAGAACAAAGAATTTCGGCATGGGGAAACCTTTACTTAGAATTTGGCATAGCGATACTGTTCTTCATAGTAGGTCTATACTTTGTATTGAAGAACCCTAGTAACCGAAACATCTTCCTGCTACTCTTCGCCGTAACAGGACTCTACTTTGCAACTTCAATGGTACGTCTTCTAGTTCTCTTCGCTCCAGCATTCGCCATAATAGCAGGGATAGGCATCATCGGCATACTCAAGCCATTCGTAACACTGCTCCGAGAAGCGCCACGAACTCTCGCTAAATCAAAACGCAGAATGCCCAAGGTCAGTAAAGAATACAGCGGAGTGGCAGTCTTCATAATCTTTATGCTTCTTGTAACAAACTTGGCGTTTTCACCGCAATTAGCCAACGGAACTCCGCGAGCCATCTCACAAGCTTACACGCCAACAGCAATCAGCGCGTCAAGCCTTCCGTTGCCTGGACAAGACCTTAACGCTCCAATAAGCGCGTGGCTTGAAGCTGTCCATTGGATGCAGACTAACGTTCCTTCAACCGACGCTATTGTAATGTGGTGGGACTATGGCAACTGGCTGAGCGACCTTGGAAACGTTACCAGCATAGCCGACAACACAACAACAAACGCCACGCAGATTGAGAACGATGGCTTCATATTCATGGCTAACGAGAACCAGTCGATGGCAATGCTCAACAGCTATGGACAAAACCGCGTCAAATACATCGCCGTTTTTGAAGTCCTGCAGATATCTCAAGCAAGCGGAGGCTCATCATACATTGCAAGCCCAGCCGGATATGGAGATGAAGGCAAATGGGTTTGGATGGCAAGAATTTCAGGTCAAGCCAAGGACAGACTAATAAACACAGGCTTTATGAACTCTGGAACAGCTTGGGTTGATGAAAAACAATTTGGCTCAAGTGACCCAACATCAGGCAGATGGCAATGGAATGACCAAGGCTTAAACTGCACAGTATTTGAACTGTTGAATTTCGCAGAAGTTGACTACTGCAATACAGTTACCACCCAAACAAACAACCAAATCACTATAACCCCAGACCAAACTACAACGGTACCAACATACTTCCAAAAAGCATACTTTGCAGGAATAGACACAGCACCAGGACAATATCGCGGTCTAATCCCGATAATTGCTATATACTCAATTGACTGGGCAACATACGATGCCCAACACGGCATAACACCGCCATAAACAGGAAACACCAAATGTTTCCAAAGGTCCCCGATCAACATAAAGTTGGTCAACCTTTAATTCCCAATGGTTTAGGCGTCCTTTTTGTCCTAACCACAACCGTTTATCTTTTCTCGATTTACTTCTTGAATAGAGTTTTCATTCTAGGCCTAGATACGTCTGTGAACGGTGTCTCCGCCGCTTTGACACTTGCAGTTTGTATACTGTTCGGCGGTTTCATGGGGCTCCTTGACGACTTTATGGACTTAAAGTGGCGCTATAAGTCGTTCATGCCTCTGATTGCAGCCCTACCGTTGATGTTTTATGTGTTTGAGGGGCTACAAACGGGGGCGATAAGAACTTCTGTAGCGCTCCCTTTTCTCGGAACTTTACATTTTGGTGCTTACTATGTTTTCCTCATTGTCCCGCTTATCGTTATGATTGTCACAAACACGGTTAACCAACTTGGTGGCTTAAACGGACTTGAAACTCTCTGTCCGGCCATCGTTATCTTGGGTTTGACGGCTTTTTCACCTTCTTACATATTGATGATTGGACCTTTATTTTTCTGGCTAATCCTTGCATACTCCAACGTGCGAGGCAAAATTTTCGTGGGTAACGCTGGGTCATTTGCCATTGGAATAACCATAGCCTCGTTTGCTGTAATATCCGACTTAAAAGTGGACCTGCTAATTTCACTTTTGCCTTACATCTTTAACTCAATAATCATTCTACTTGCCGTATTCTTTACACGCAAACGAGCAGGAGTCAAATTCGACGGCTCAAAACTCAGTTCTGAGAACAGAAAAAGCCTAGTCACAGTCATAACTTACCACCGCTCCTTAACCGAACGCAGAGTAGTTATAATAATCTCTGTGATAGTTGCCCTCTTCACATTGTTGGGGGCGATAATCCAACTTTTGTAAGGAAAAGACGCCTTGAAAGAGAACGTTTTGGGTTAAGCTCCAAGGAAACTTTCTAGTTTAGTTAGCCCGATTATTTCGTCAAAACTAAGACCCAAAGCATCCAGTACCTGATCAAAAGTGCTTTGAAGATATGCGATATACTTGTCTACATCGACTTCGTTGCGGGACGTTAACTCGACAGGTTTTACACCAGCATTAGCATCTTCCGAGATGCTGCCGCGTGAGGATGACTTTATAACTTTAACAAAACTTATCAGGTCTCCAGCTCGCAACTCTTTGCCACTTTTTTGAAGTATCCTGGCCGCCTTCACATGCTGAGGCGTTGTTTTGATATAACTTGAAAGTTCATCGCCTAGCACTACATGAAATGCTAGGTCGCTTATTTCGCCCCATTCGCGACGTTTAAGGGTATTGTACCGCTGTCTAACTATGTCTCCAATGTCTTTTCTTGCTTTTTCGAAATCTTCCGGGTTTTTGACGTTGGCAAGCCGTTCCTTCATTTGGTTGAAGGCATCTTTGATGAAGATAGGG
Organism: Candidatus Bathyarchaeota archaeon; assembly: GCA_963775685.1. GTDB lineage: Archaea > Thermoproteota > Bathyarchaeia > Bathyarchaeales > Bathycorpusculaceae > Bathycorpusculum. The sequence continues at coordinate 2,101,985 of CAVZJV010000014.1, read as the reverse complement.
ATATGTTTTTTCTTGCCTGTTAACCCTTTAACGTCAACTGAGCCATCTTCGAGAACACCCAAATAGTTCTTTTTGCGTGAACTAAAGACCGCGTACCTGTAGGTTTTCTCCATATCTATGCCCATGTTCAACTCATGCTCTGTGTAACGGATTACTTCTTCTATTTGTTCTTTAGATGGGTTTTTCAAAAACAAGCTGTCGGTGTCGCCGTAGAGCACTTGGATGCCTACTGCTTCGGCGTGTTTGAGGATTTGAGTGATGGAATAGCGTCCAATGGAAGCTGTGGCTTCTGCAACGGGCGGACAATAAAGATCAAAGCTATCTGCGCCAAAAACACCATAGCTCGCGTTCAAAATTACTTTAAGCGCTCCTTGAGCGATACTATACCAACTTCGCAGCTCTGCTGGCAGTGTTTTGTCTTTAGCACGGCTTTTGTACCATCTCACACGCAAATCGCGAAGTGAGCCAATGAGGAGGCTTTCTAAGGCGCGTTTTTCTGTGCATACCCAATGGGGCGTGTCTGGTATTAAATGTCCCTTGCAGTTTGGATGACTACAGCAGATGGATTGATAGCCTAGGTTCCAGACTTTGATTATTGAGGGGTATAGGCTGGGAAAGTCCATGACTGCCACGTTAAAATGAACGCCCGGCGTGGGTTCGACGACAATGGCGCCCTTGTATTTTTTACCTTTGATCACTGCGGTTGTTGAGGTTTTGCCCTTCTTGGTCAGGATGTCTTCACCATTGGGAATCAGCATGTTTCTTTTTCGGTGTTCGCGGTGCATAAAGTTGCGTATCCATCGGCTGACGCCTTGTCGGCTGACATCTTCCATAGGCATACTGGCGATTCTTGCCAGAACTAGAATTAGTTTCATCGCAGAGTCGTTATCAAAACTTGTTAGTTTGTAGGTTATTTCTGAGTCGCGCAAGCAATACATAGCAAGCTCATTGTACGACAGGTCGCCAAACGTTTTTTCTAAATGGATTTTCTCAACACCTACTAATGCGTTGCCAACATCAGCGAGGGTTACATCTTTGTAGCGGTTGCCGTATGCATAGATTTGCACGGAGCGGTTAAAGAAGAACTTGTAGAGGTCGATGTGTATACCATATTTTAGGAGACATACTCGTTTGCCGATGTCGATTGGGATGTCCTTTTTGTTAAAGCCTAAGTTATAGGCGCGGTGAACGAGATATCTGAGGTCAAAGTCGTCGCCGTTAAACGTTAAAATGAAAGGATAATCCCAGAGGAAATCGAAGACTTTTCTTAGGAGTTCTTCTTCAGTTTCACAGTATTCAACATCTAAACCAGCGGTTAAGCCTGCATCGCCTTTCTGCATACCTTCTCGTTTGAGAACAAGCACACGTTTTTCCCCGTCGGAACTATAGACCGAACAGGCGATTACTGGACATGCGCCTTCACGTGAATCAGGCACCCTTGTCGAAAGAGGGGAATAAACTTCAATATCTATAGCGGCACGACGGAACTTGGGCGCTGGATACTCAAGTAGTTTAGCCCACATCTCCGCATAATCCCGCTCCTCTTCCGTACATTCTTTAAACATATTCTTGATTTTATTGAGATTTTCGGAGGTTTCCTCAAGAACTTTCGGTACCAAATTGCCATCTTTTACTTCGTAAATCATACCTGGCAAAAGTTGGCGGTCATAAATGTACGATTGGTAATATTTGATTTTGGATTCCCAAATTTTAATGTCTGAAGGTTCAATATGGGTTTCACAGACTCTCAGATAATCTTCAGGCACAATATCGCGTATGGTGCCACCAGGTCTACCGCCGATTGCCAATGGGTCTTTAGCAATTATTTTTGTTACCTTAACATTTTGGTTCATTAATGGGTCGTATCTTTCTGTAACTTCTAAGCTGTCAAAGCCTTCATGATTGGTTAAGCGCTCTATTTTGTTTAGTTCATAGGGTTTTAGATTGGTTAAACAGTAGGGTTTGTGTCCAGTGTTGTCATACCAGAAGTAGATTTGACCTGATTGTGGTTCATAGAGTTTGATTACAGCCTTTTTTTGGCGCCCATCGTAAGAGGCTGAGACAAAGTAGGAGGGGGGCAGGTTTTCAGGTGCTATTGGTGGATAAGGTTGGCGCTGCCTCCTTTTTGGAGGCTTTATTATTTCGGCTTCCTTAATTTGGATGGATGGAGTTGGCGCTTGTGCTTTAATCTCCTCTTGGACGGGAGTTCTAGTTTGTTCGCTAATGCAATAATCTAAGAGAGTTCGTGCCATCCCCAGTTAACCTTAAGCCAGATATACTTACATGGTGACTAAAATCTTTAGTGACTAAAAATACAGATTTGCGCAAATGGTTTAAGCAACAAAAACTAGGCAAAAACCGAGAAGATACCAAGTTTTGTTTATTAATCGATTCTAATTATGGTTGAATTTAATGGTGTTAATGTATTACTTGGTAGTGGTTGTCAACTTCCTTTTTGGTTTCGAAGATTTGACCACACTCTGAGCACATGTATTGTCCAGCGCGTGTTTGAGGGGTGCTTCTACGTTTGATGATTTGACTCAATATTTGACATCTCCAAATAAGAAAAGGATACAGGAAGAATAAGCTGGTATGTGCGAATAGTTTTGTTACGCACTGGTATTTTTTCAAATGATTAATGGAGAGCAAAATCTTCTACGAGAGAAAAAGAATTATCCGCAAAGATATGTGACTTTTAACATGAAGCAACATAACTGGCTGTTTTGAATTCTTATTTACTTCGGTTACATTGATAGGTTTGTGTGAAAAAATTTGCTGCGTGACGCTTGGACTATAGCTATAGAAACCCTTAGCTGGATAGAGATGCGCCGACTCAACGAGAGGGCGGCCCTAATGCGAACAGTAAAACAGCTCGGTGTTAATGACCCCAGCGCGATACGTTTCGCTTACGGCTTAGTAGTAGAGACAGAGCGCCGAAAAAACCTCATTGACAAATTCATAAATGAAGTTATGGCCCCCAAAAAAATCGACGAATACAATCTGGGCATCCAAGCCTTCCTTAGATTATATGTTTACCAGACCCGCGTCGTTAAGAACTGGGAAAGAATTAACCCTAAAGAAGCCGAAAACATCGCAAGTTTAGGTAGAGCAATATTGGGCTGGCAAACCTTGCGTGAGGTAGAACCCTTCATTGGGTTTCTGTTAACCAAAAGACTAGCGCAAATCGTAGAAACCGTCAGTGAAACCGAAAAAATCAGCCTCCAAACCTTCCATCCAACATGGTTTGTCGAGTATTGCATCAAAATCTTCGGGCAAAAAGAAACCATTACCTTTTTGAACGGCAGCATGAAGATGCCGCCAGCATACATCCGCATCAACACGCTAAAAGCAACTGAAGAAGAAACCGTGCAAAGACTCAAAGAGCAAGGCGTTGAACTACAAAAAACTGAACATTTGAAATATACTTACAGGGTTCTCTCAACCAAAAAACCCTTAAATTCCCTCCCAGCCTACGCTGACGGCTTATTCTATGTCCAAGATAAAGCCAGCTGCTTTGCCACCCAAGCCGCAAACCCACAACCCGGCAGTACCGTTTTTGACGTTTGCGCTGCCCCAGGCGCCAAAACAACCTTCATCGCCCAGCTAATGCAGAACCAAGGCAGTATAACCTCAGTGGATTTCTCGCCTAAACGCATGAAGACATGGCAAAAAGAAACCACCCGCATGGGTGCCAAAATTGCTGACCCGATAGTTGCGGATATCAGCGTATCCATGCCGCTGGTGGGAGAAGCAGACCTTGTGGTTTTGGATCCACCGTGTACCAGCACAGGCGTCTTTGCGAAGCAACCCTCAGCAAAGTGGCGCCTCAGCCCCAAATCCATTCAGAACATGTCACAGCTCCAGTGGCAAATGATTAACAACTGCGCAGAAAAAGTAACTCAAGGCGGCACCTTAGCTTACTCCACCTGTAGCATAACCTTGGAGGAAAATGAGGGCATAATCGAGAGGTTCCTGAAAGAACACCCAGAATTCAACCTAGCTGACATTGAGCCCAAGATTGGCATGTCAGGACTAAACGGCTTGATCAAATGCCAACGCCTTTATCCACACATCCACCACTGCAACGGCTTCTTCATAGCAATACTACAAAAACAATAGGCAAATATATAAATCAGCCTGTTCCAAAATCGCCCAGAGTTCTCTGAGGGGTTTCTTTTGTGTAAAGGGGATAAATGATTTTTGTTCCTTCCACATGCGCCATTTCGTTTAGATTGTGGTTGATCGTGCTGTCTTTGCTTATGATATGTTCAACTTTTATGTGCCTTACCACTAAAGCGTCGCTGATGAGGCTTCGATGACATCGCCAAGGCAACGCTTCTGCACACATCAACGCCAACCGATTCTCCCGTGCCAAAGCTATAATTTTTAGCAAATGGTCGGTGAATTCTTGGGTTTGCATGTAGTCAGCGTAACCTCGGAAGCCACTGTTTTTCCATGCCATGTTGATGGATTCGTGTTTTGGGTGACGTAAGCCGCCGATTTCGGGCATGTGGATGTAGCGTACGCCGAAGTTTTTGAGGTTATGGGGCAGGGTTTCTTTGTTGAATTGAGGGTTGTGTCTGCTACGAGGGACCGTACGTACATCCGCCAGCAATGTTACGCCATAGACTTCCAGTAACTGCATGAATTCTTCGAGAGTTCGGGTTGAGTGCCCAATTGTTAAAACCACCGATTCAGACGTTTTAACCAAATAGCAAGCCTTCCATAACATTAACTTATAGACGATAAAATATAATAAGCCTAAGCAACGACCAACACACACAATCAAATGCAATTGACCTAAGAAAACATGACGATCAAGCAAACGCTGTTAACTAAAATGCTCTTTTCAATGACTGAATACCAAACTTACAATTCAATATACACTTTTTCCCGTTTCAAAATAAGCATAACCTTTACCGCTTTTCTTAGCAAAAAACAAGAGGAACATTTTTTTATCTTTCAACAATAGAGCTACAGAGGGAACAGATTTGGATGCATTCAAGCTAACGATAATCCTTACTATTGCGGCAACTGCTGGTATTTTAGGAGGCATCATATTTATCACTCAAGATTCGATAAATAATGCAAAAATACCTGACGTTGAAAGAGGCTTGGTAACTTCTAAAGCCCCTCTTTCAGAAACCCTCCAAGCAAATTATACTGTTAACCTTTCCGACGGCAAGACTCTCTACATCCTAAACAATTCAACACTTTACCAGAGCATCCTTGAAAACCAAACCTACGTCTTTACCTGCTACCTTGATTTTAACAATAAGATGATCCTAATTGAGAATGCAGACTTGGTAATATGACTAGCCCTTAAGTAAAAAAAATGCCTTTGGGCGTATTAACTATTATTGCCTCAATTGATCACCCACGTAACTGCAAAAATTTATTAGGTCAACCCATACTGCATAAGGTAAAGGCGAACAACTGTGTCCATAGCAACTAAACTGAAAACTTTCAAGCCATTCGAGCTATTATCACTATCCTTCTATGCACTCGCAGGATTAATCCTATTGGCGTTTTTGCCCTTTACAGGTTTTCCTCCGCATCTAGGTTTTCTGGGAATTGTTAGCCTCATAACAGCCTACAGCCTGTTTCTTAAACGCGCTTGGGCACCATGGTTGGTCGCAATCTTGCTCATAGTAAACAGTGCGTTTGCCTTCGATGTGCTATTCTCTGTGGGCTTTAGCAATGTGTTGGTTGCTCTAAGCATGGCTGGTTATGCTGTCCTAACCTGGCTGTTTACCGCTTACCTTCTGCTGAAGCGAAAAGACTAAACCTTAAACGGCGAAACCTCGAAGAAGTGCAACGGTGACTTCCTGGTTCACAAACACAAACTGCTCGTTTTCCGCAATCTCCACAAACCCATCAGCATTTGCCAGCGTGGTTATTGCACCGGAAGCACCTGTCTCCACAGGTTGAGCAATCAAACGGCAAGCCTTGTCAAACTCTAACTTGATCATCACGAAAGTTCGTCTTCCTTTTGCGCTAAACATTCTGGCGCCAGCAAAAGCCCTAACTGTCTTCATGGGTGTTGCCGGTCGGCCAGCTAAATGCAGAATTAGCGGTCTTGCAAGCAAGTAGAATATCAGCAGAGCAGATGTTGGATGACCGGGAAGAGAGAAAACAGGCTTGTCTCCCACGAACCCGACTGTTGTTGGTTTGCCAGGCTTCACTGCGATTCCGTAAACCACGATTCCTGGTTTGCCCAGTGAATCCACGATTTGAGGTGTGTAATCGCGTGGACCCACCGAAACTCCGCCTGAACTAATTACCATGTCTGCGGAAGCCACAGCAGTTTGCATCGCCTTCGCCAATGCTTCTTTGTCGTCGGGAACCACACCGAAGTAAACGGGTTTTCCGCCGCTTTCGATGACTGCTGTGCTAATGCTGTAAGCGTTGATGTCGTAGATTTTGCCAGGAGGCAATTTTTTTCCGGGTTCCGTTACTTCTCCGCCAGTGGACAAAACTGCAACCATTGGGATTTTGAGAACTTTGACCTTTGTTAAGCCTAAAGCTGCTAAAACGCCAATTTCTGAGGACCCCAGAACTTGCCCTTTGCGGAGTACCATAGTGTCCTTTTTAATGTCGGAACCTTTCTTCATGACGTTCTCGCTCGTTGTGACAGCAACAAAAACATGAAGCTCTGTATCGTTACGTTCAGTGTACTCAACCATAACAACTGCGTCTGCACCTTCAGGGATCACAGCTCCTGTCACGATTTCAACCGCTTCGCCCTCTGCAACTGTGACGTTGGGTTGTTCCCCAACGCTTACCGTACCTGAAACCTTAAACGTTGCAGGCTCATTTTCGTCAGCTCCAAACGTATCCTGGGATTTCATCGCATAACCGTCAACGGTTGAACGGTTAAATGGCGGGATATCCAGCGTGGAAACTATATCTTCGTTTAACACACGGTTGTATGCTTCAAGCAAAACCACTTCTTCTTCACCCAAAAAAGCAGGCCTAAACTGATCATCGATGACCTTTTTTGCTTCCTCAAACGTCATAAGCTTCCTAAACAATTATGCAACCTCCAAGCTGCCAAACATACGGATAAATACCGTTTCGCCTTCATTTACACCTTCACGGTTTTCGGGCACAATGAGGTATCCGTTGCTCTGAGTCATCGTGGATATAGATCCTGAACCCTTCGCACTTATCGGCTCAGTGGACAATTCGCCATCCTTCAAGGAAACACGAACTCTAACGTAGGTTTTTCTTCCCAAAACACTTGTAACTTTCCTCGTCAAAATTGCCTTAACGATTGGTCTTGGCTCCTCACTTTTCATCCCAAGCATCCTGCAAATTAGGGGTCTACCAAAAACTTCAAAGCCGATAACTGCCGCAACAGGGTTTCCTGACAGAATCAAAACGGGTTTGCCCTCCAATACTGCCACGGCCGTTGGCATCGCGGGACGTAAGGCAATGCCATGTACGACAACGCCTGGTTTTCCAAGCCCGTTAATTACGTCTGGCATTAGATCCAATTCTCCAACGCTTGTTCCTCCGGTGGTGATTACAGCGTCGCAGTTTTTTAGGCCAAGCTGGATTTTCTGGGCGATTTCCTTAGCGTTATCTTTTGCCAAACCTAGGTCAAAAGTTTCTGCGTCAAGTTCCATACACATCGCGGATACTATGAATTTGTTTGAATCGTAAATCTGGTTTGCTGCACGTTCTGTTCCCACTTCTGCAAGTTCGTTGCCTGTAGGTAATATGGCGATTTTGGGTTTCTGCGCGACTTTAAACTTAGTATAACCTAAAGCAGCACCTAAACCGATATGGTAAGGGTTTAAACGAGTGCAAGCTTTAGCTATAACTGTGCTCTTTTTTGTATCTTCGCCAACCTTGGAAACATTAGTCCATGGTGCAAGTTGGTTCCAAACTTCCAAGTTCCCATCTTGCTTTTGGGTGTTTTCAAGCATTACAACTGCGTCTGCTCCTTCTGGAATGGGGTTTCCTGTCCAGACTTGTTTTGCTTGTTTGGCACCGATTTGGGCTTCTTGGGTCAACTGGAGAACTATGGGTTTAGATGGGGAAGCACCTGTCAAATCAGCCGACTTTACGGCGAAACCATCCATAGCAGACTTGTCAAAACGGGGCAAATCTTCCAAAGCAACTATGTCTTCGGCTAAAACGCGACCTAATGCATCCTGCAAACTCACCTCATCCACTTTGGGCTTACCAATCTGCAATAAACTAAACCAAGTATGCAGGGCTTTATCAGTTAACGTTAATCTTTGGAACCCTTTGAGTTTCACCAAACCTTTCCCACAACAAAGCACTAGGGTTTTAACGTAAAAAACATATCGAATCAAAAACCGTAAACCACGATCCCTCAAGCGCTCTCAGAAAGCCATAGTCCATTAAATAAAGACAAAACAGGTCTGTTACCAACAGCTAAAAAAAATTAACTTGAAGTTATAGGTCTAACATCAGTTGCCGAGCTGTAAGTCAAGGATAGCAACCAAGCTGAAACCACCAAGCACGCAGCAGAAATAATGAACGTCGCGTAGAACCCCCAGTAGAAAGATAGAAACCCCGAAAAAAAAGAACCCGCCATCGCTGCAATACCCGCCAGAGCGCTGTATACGCCTAACGAGGAACCGTTACTTTTCGGGTTAAGCGAGTTAAAAACCATGGTGTTTGAAGCAGTATAGTAAATTGAGTAAGCAATACCTGAAGCTATGGGGTAAAAAATCAAAACTGGCAATAGAAGCCAAAATCCAGTTAAAAAGTAAGCGAAAACACCCAGAACCCCGTACGCAGCCGCTCTGAGCGTCAATCCCCAAATAGCGCTTTTAACGGGTGATTTTTTCTCCGTGTAGGGTCCCGCAAACCTAAAAGAAATTATCTGAACTACCATGCCCAGCAATATAACAGAAAAAACCAACAAGTTCGAAATCCCGCTTGCGTCCAAAGCCGGAACCAGAGAGGTGTTAAAAATACCCGCCGATAAGAAGAAAGCAAAGATTGCAAGGTAAAGCAAAGCAGTGTGGCGGATAAGTTCATGGCGGAGACTTCGAAACAGGTGCTTAAAATCATGCGGATGAGGAATTTTCAGGAACAAGTAGGGTGATTGGCGGAGTCTGTGGAAAAAGCTTTGTCTATGCATGACTAAAACTTGACGCTCAAAAACGATTTGGGGCTCTTTAATTAGAACAGCTGCCACCCCAGCTGAAATCAAGGATGAAGCAGATAGAGGAATTACCAAAAATTCTAAGGGAACGTAAAATGACCAAACTATCCCCAAGAGCAAGCCAAGAGTTTGTCCGACACTGGAAATCATGGAGAACTTAGCGAACGCCGAAGCCCACTTAGGTTTCTGCGCTGTCTCCAAAACCAATAGGTTAAGCGGGGTAGTTGACGCAGTGGTGGCAAAAGAAAACAATGCATACAAAAAAGAAACCCAATACCCCGTTTGAGCAAACAAAAACAATAATAAAAGCAGGGGTGTGACCAGAAAACTTGCTAGAATCAGGGGACGCCGCTGCTGGAAGCGGTCGGTTACAAAACCCCAAAACAAGGCGGCGGGGACACTTACAGCGTTAAACAAGGTCAGCGCCAATCCTACATCTAGTACGGTTCCGTTGAAATTCAGAATCAACAACTGAACCAAAGTGCTCACGGGTCCCAATGCGATGTTGAAGGGAAGAACCGAGCTCACCCACACCGACCTGCGTGCGCTGTTAGAGTCAGAATTGAGCGTCAAAAATGGAGGCACCTTCCGTTGGATTAAAGAAGAACCTTTGCCCTGCAGATTCTGACTCTGAAGTCATAGCCAGAGAACAAACATACTTTGTAAAAAGAATTATCATCTAAAGTTGACGCTATTCTCACCAAGCAATAGCAATTTCAGCCTCATGAACTCTACAAATCAGAAGTAACTGTTGGTAATTAGCAGGGCAAACAGTTCATTGTTTTGCGGTTTCTTTGGTCATTTTCTTGACGAATTCTTTTATGCCGTCTGGTTGACCGTAAACAACTAGGCGCCCATCTTTTTGGGGGTTTACAGCGAGGTTTTGTTCATTGGCAATTTGCAATATTCGGTCAGTCGGCAAATTCTTGATTGGTTCGACACGAACCCATTTTTGGTCTCTGGGAACACCTGTAACAAATTTGTTTTCACCTGAATCTGCCTCGCAGACGTCAGCGTTGGCTTCTTCAAGGGACTTAAGCCAAGAGTCAACTTTTTCTGCCCCAAAAATCTTTTGAGCTTCCGTTACAAGAAAAGCCTCCACGTTTGAAGACAATTCTTCAGCTTTTTGAAGAGCATCTCCAGCACCTTTTGCTTGAGTGCAATGGAGCTTTATCATAGATTTTGTTGACCTCAGGTCACCTAGGATATTTTCCGGGATAATTACGTCTTTTTTCTTCAAATCGATTGTCATTTCTTCGAGAAGTTTCCAATATGCCATGTTATGACCCATAGCTGATACCTACAATATGTTTAGGCTTTTTTCGTTATTAAGGATTAATCATGCTGAGGAAGTTTTGGAAAGGAATAAATCAACTCATTGGTTTGTAGTATTGGCGAAACTACTTTGCCTGAAGAAGTTGTTCGTGAGATTTTTGGGGGAACATAAATGAAAGTAAAAATCATCAAGTCTGAGGGTTTAGCCCACAACAGCTACTTTTTAGCTGACCAAAACGAAGCTGTTGTTGTTGACCCGCGGCGTGACTGCGAAATCTATACCCAACTCGCCAAAGAAGAATGCGTAAAGATAAGGTATATTCTTGAAACGCACAGAAATGAGGATTACGTTGTCGGTTCGCTCGAACTTCAGAACATAACGGAGGCCGAAATCGGCCACAGCAACGCTTTGCCGTTTAAGTATGGAGAACACAATTTGGCAGACGGTGACATCTTAAACTTTGGCAACCTCAAAATCAAAGCCCTCCAAACGCCGGGACACACAGATGAATCCCTCTGCTACATTGTCTATCCTTCTGGAGGTACCCAGGCGTTGATGGCGTTTAGTGGTGACACCCTCTTTGGGGGTTCTGTGGGAAGAACAGACCTTTACGGCAAGAACGCTCAACCTGCGCAGGCAGAAAAATTATACACCAGCCTTCATCAAAAACTTCTCCCGCTTGGTGAGCACGTTCTTGTTTATCCTGCTCACGGCGCGGGTAGCGTTTGTGGACACGGCATAAGCGGTCAAGAACCAACCACAGTTGGCTATGAAAAGAAAACCAACCTCTACCTTCAACTTGGAAAGGAAGAATTCATCCAAAAAGCACTTGGCGAAGAATTAGTAGTGCCGCAATACTTCAAGAAGATGGAGAAACTCAACTTGAAGGGTCCACCTCTGTTAAGCGAGCTATCTTGCCCCAAACCCTTTGGCCTTCTGGAGTTTGAAGAGGAAATGCTTGAACAAAACATGATAGTAATGGACACCCGCTTGCCCTACGCGTTCGCGGGCGCCCATATTCCCAATTCGCTTAGCCTATGGCTTGGCGGAACCAGCGTTTATCCTGGCTGGCTCCTAGATACCAACCAATACATAATCTTCATCCATGAACGCCCAAGTGACATAGACATTGTAGCTCCTAGGCTGAGGCGGCTGGGATTTGACAACATGTGCGGATACTTGTGCCACGGCATGAACGAGTGGCAAGAAGCAGGCAAACCATTTCGCAGTTTCAAAACAGTTTCAGCATCTGAGACAAAGGATAAATTGGAAAAGGGAGAGGTCGTATTATTGGATGTGCGGGACCCGCCTGAATTGACCGAAGATGGCTACGTTGAAGGGGCGCTACGGATTTTCTTTGTAGACCTACTCCAAAAAACCGCGGAATTGACTAAAGATAAGCCGATTGTTGTTACTTGTTCTGTTGGTAACCGTTCAAGCATTGCCGCCAGCATTCTGGAGCAGACTGGCTTTGAGGACATAAGGAACATGCTTGGGGGCATGACTGCCTGGATAAACCTTGGTTACCCTACAAAAAAGGAAATTTAGTTTTCTTCTTCGGTTTGCTTTAGTGTATTTGCGAGACGCTTTGCGCTGCCTTTGGGCTCTAAGAGGTCTTTGACAAGGTTGTATTGTCTTTGGTAAATGTGGCAGTTCTTTGCATGGAAAATTAATTTGCCAGTTTTCAATGAAAGGTTGCCGCGCTCGTTTATTTCGCTCACAAAAGCTTCGTTAAAAAGTTGCAATCCAGCAATGTTGGCTGGCAAACCGCCATATGAATCCCAGCTGCGAAAATAACAGGTAAGATGCATCTGGTTGTCAAGGATTTCGGTATCAATCAGGCTTAAGCAGGGTGGTTCACTTTTTTTGCGGTTTTCACTGTATTTTTTTATGTCATCAGGTAACCTGATAACCATTGTAACCTGCCGGTCTCTTTGCTCTTCGATGTATCGTTTAATTGCTTCCTCAACCTGATTAACAGGATGATTAAGCCGACTGCCATAGGTGTAGGTTTCATCCTCTTGCTTTTCTCCACACCACAAATACTCCAACGCGTAACCCTGAACATACTTAAAATCGCATGGCGCTTTATTGCTGACAAGTGGTCGATTTTCAGGGTTTGTGATTTCGATCGTAAGATTCAGCTTCTTGGTTTCAGTCTCTTCTGAGCCAAAACCTACTCGGAAAACGTCCCCACTTTTCCATATAGCGCTTAAAGTTTTGAACCATGCATCAGGGCAGTCGAATGCTGAAATCTTCAGGTGTTTCATGGTGTTCGCTCAAGATATTGTTTATTGACATTTAATTATTTTTTGATAAATGAATGATTTGGCATACGTCAAGCATTTCTATATTGAGTCGCAAGATTTATTAAATAAAGAATCGTTAAGAGAAAGAGCTGCTACAAGCTAAAAGCGGCAAACAGGGGGAAACTAGTTTGGAAGATAACGCCGGCATCATTTCAAGGACAAGATTTAAAATAGAAACCACTTTGAAGGAAAGAAAAGCATTCAACGAAAAATCCGCAGCTTGCTTGGATGAAGTTAAGATAGACTTTCGGGGAGTGCTAGATTTGATGGAGAAAAAGGGCTTAATCGTTAGGACGTTCGAGGGCAAAATCTTCATAACCCAAAAAGGGCAACAAGACCATCTTAAGGCTTTTCTATAAGCAACAACGTGGCCGGGGACAAAAAATTCATCAGATTTTCCCGAAACAAGTAATGTTATCAATTATTTTCTATTAAACAACAAAAGGGAAAAGAAAAGGTTGGGATGCTTAGTAGGGCATTCCGCCCATACCGCCCATTCCACCCATGCCTCCCATACCGCCCATTCCACCCGGGGGCATTGGGGGCATCTTGCTGCCGCCTTTGATGCTGATGAGGTCGTCGATTTTTAGGATCATGTTTGTGGCTTCGGTGGCTGATTTTATGACTTGTTGTTTAACGCGGATTGGCTCTATGACCATCTTTGCGCACATGTCGACGATTTTGCCAGTTGTGACGTCGATGCCGAAGGTTTCGCTCTTTGATTTCTCGTGTTGTGCACGTAGTGCGACCATGATATCGATTGGGTCTAAGCCCGCGTTCTCTGCAAGTGTTAAGGGGATTTCTTCGACTGCTTCAGCGAAGGCCTCAACTGCAAGTTGCTCGCGTCCTCCAACTTTTACTGCAAATGCACGCAGGTTTTTGGCTAATTCTGCTTCGGGTGCGCCGCCGCCTGCAACGATTTTGCCGTCTTCAATTGCGTTTCTTACAACACACAGGCCGTCGTGTAGGCTGCGTTCTGCTTCGTCGATAACGTGGTTTGATGCACCTCGGATGACTATGGTTACTGCCTTGGGGTTCTTGCAGTCGCGTATATAGATTAGTTTGTCGTCTCCGATTTTCACTTCTTCAACACGTTTGGCTTTGCCAAGTGAGTCTGGTGTCAGGTCTTTTACGCTTGCACCGATGCTGCCGCCTGTGGCACGGGAGAGTTTTTCCATATCGCTGCTGCTTACGCTTTTAACTGCTAAAACTCCTGCTTTACCTAAGAAGTGCAATACCATATCGTCGATGCCTTTCTCACAGAAAAGAACATTTGCACCAGACTGGGTAATTCCGGTAACCATTTCTTTTAGCATCCGTTCTTCTTCGTCAAGGAACATCTTCATTTGATTGGGGCTTTCAATATTTATTTTTGCGTCAAACTCTGTTTTCTCGATCTCGAGTTTAGCGTTTAAGAGTGCGATTTTTGCTCCGTCAATGAGTTTTGGCATACCTGAGCTTGCGACTTCCTTGTCTAGGACCATACCTTTAACGAGTTCAGTTTCATCGAGGCTTTGGCCGTGTTTCTTAACGATTTTAATCAAGTCGATGTCGGCAACGTATTTTTTGTCCACTTTTTCGGAGACTTGCTTTACGGCTTCAACGATTATTTTTGCAAAGAGGTCCTCTGCAACGTTAATGCTCTTGCTGGATATGGATGTGATTGCTATGTTCCGAAGGGTTTTTTCGTCCTCGAAAGTGATGGGGATGGCGATTCTGTCCAAAATTTCTTGAGCTTTTTCACTTGCTTTCTTGTAGCCTTCAATTATGACTGTGGGATGTATGTTTTTGTCAAGTAAAGCTTCAGCTTTCGCGAGTAATTCTCCTGCTAAAATGACAGCAGTTGTTGTTCCATCGCCGACTTCATTGTCTTGGGCTTTTGCTACTTCGACTAGCATTTTTGCTGCGGGATGCTGAACGTCGAGTTCTTTCATGATAGTTGCGCCGTCGTTTGTGATTGCAACATCGCCCATGCTACTGACGAGCATTTTATCCATGCCGCATGGCCCCAGCGTTGATTTAACGGATTCGGCCACTATCTTTGCAGCCATAATGTTGTTTTTCTGTGCTTCGCGGCCACTTGAGCGGCCGGTGCCTTCTTTTAATACTAGAATTGGGATGTTTCCTCCGCCTTGAGACATATTTTTCACCAAATAGTTTCCTTTTTGATTGTAGATTCTAAACGGAACAATAAATCATTCAGATATAAATTTTTCTCACAGACAACACTATTAATTAACTGACTAACGTCCAAATAAATTTTGGATATCATTTAGCTTGCTGTTTCGCCTTTTCTTATATTGCTTTATTGACGGTTGCGGCGGCGATGCGTTCATAATCCTCTTCAGACGAACCTCTAGCAAACTCAGATTTCTTAATGTGTTCATACGGCCTTTTATGTTTATCATATTTCAACGTCTCTGTAGGCAAACAATGACCACCTAAAACCGCACCATAAAACTGTATAGTCATTATCTTAACATTTCTCGGCAGGATTCAACACAGCGGCCTGCAAACGCTGGCACATACTTTCATGAAATCTTCCTCAAACTGTCAAAACTGTCGGCACCTTCGTCGCAGATATCGGCGAATATGGCGCATGTTTGAGCTTTTTCGTTTATGGAAAAGTCTTTGACTGCTAAATCTTATCGTTACATTGATGGTTTACAACTAACTTTCTATGCTCGTGTCAAGATTTAAAAATTTGTGATTACAATTCTGCACCGACAATAACCTATTTTTCAAATTAAAAAATTTTATGAATAAAAAAGTTGACAAATAAACACCTTATCGCTTATTTATTATTTTAAGGTAACTTTTGGGGGTCTGTTGTTGATTCATCGACAGCATTATTCTGCTTTGATTATGTGGTATCCCGATGCTTTTCGGAGCCTATTCATAACAGCCAAACCAAGCCCTTCGAAAGATACACCTTCAGCGATTATCACATCGATGTTTTCTGCATCAACTTCCCGAAGTGAGCGAAATAGGTTTTGAGCAACTGTTGTCAAGTCTGCGCGACTACCAAGAGATTTAACCACATCTGCTTTATAGAAAGCCTGTGTTTCATCGGTAGCTAAGATACCTACTTTTTCGCCCTTCAACCTGTATGATGCTGATAATTTCTTGACCTGAATTATAACTGCCTGAATTTGTCCCTCGACAAGTATTACTTTGGCTTTTGGCGCGTAATGCTTATGCCTCATTCCAGGCGACCTTATCTCCTGCAGCGTCAACTCATGTTCAGCCTCAACGAAAGGATGAAGCTTCAGGTCGTTAAGCACTTTTTTTAAGGTTTCAAAGGGTGTGCCGCCTGGACGAAGAACCGTTGGTGGGTCAACACTTAAGTCCACAACAGTGGATTCTACGCCAATGTTCGAGGCCCCTCCATCAAGTATTGCGTCTATTCTTCCATTTAGATCTTCATAGACGTGCTGAGCAGTGGTTGGGCTGGGTTTACCCGCGAGGTTCGCGCTGGGCGCTGCAATGGGGCGGTGACTTTGCTTGATTAATTCGAGGGCTACTTTGTGTTTTGGCATTCGAATGGCGATTGTTTCTAACCCCGCAACCGTTACTTTGGGCACAATGTCTGAGCGCTTGAAAATCAGCGTTAAGGGTCCAGGCCAAAACTTCTCCATCAACAACGCTGCTTTTTTCGGAACCTCAACAACTAACCTGTATCTGTACACATCCTTTGGATCCGCGATATGGACGATTGGCGGATTGTCCAGCGGACGCTTCTTTGCTTCAAAGAGCGCCAACACTGCTTTAGGATTAAGTGCATCTGCTCCTAAACCGTAAACCGTCTCGGTGGGAAATGCAACCAACCCTCCATTTTGAATAATCGTAGCTGCTGCCTTGATTTTTGCAGGGTCGGGGTTTTCCGGGTTAACTTTTAGGAGAAGTGTTTTCATAGCTTTTGCCTTTTGTATTCAAGAACAACTGAGGTTTCAACTTGCCGCTCAGGGATACGCCAGTACTTCCTTAACAGTTTATTTGTTTCTTCCCTTGAAATCAGTGCAAACTCGTGTTTTTTATAGAATTTGGTTGCCCAGGGCGCGGTTTTCCACGTGCCGACTAAAATCTGGGGGGTTGCCGCTAACGGTATAAGGTAATTAAGGAGCTGTTCTCCCAGTCCTTTGCGCTGTTGACTCGTCATCGTGTAGGCATGCCTGATTAAGGTGACATCGTTGGCAAGTTGGATACCCATAACTGCGACCAAGACACCATTTTTAATGTTACCGTAGAATTGTACACCGCTCTGGATCTCTTCTTTCAGCTCTTCTGGAGGCATGTAGGGTTCTTTCCAGCGGTCAGCGGGGAGTTTGCCCTTGTAGGCGAGGGCGGCATCGTTTACCACGGTCAGGATTGCGTGGAAATCGCTGTTCGTTAGCTTGCGAATCATTAATGACACTTTTAAGTGTTCTAAATCGCTGTGGGTTCCTTTTGGCTGCTTTCACTCTTAAGCAGCTTTTCTACCAGATGCATAAAGAACGATTGTGCTTGAACTTCAGAAACTGTCTCAAGATAAACGGAGACCATAGCAATTTTGCCCTTCTTTGAAGCCACATATTCAGCAAACATCCGTGCAGAAATAACGTTTTTGTCGCCCAAAAGCACCGATGAAGTCACGGAGCCTATGAGGTCTTTGGGTTTGGGAACGGCGATTGCAAGGGTACCTAGTTTGTCTTCTTTTTCGCTAAGCATAATCATGATGGAGTTTTTTGCTTCCACATAGACGGCTAGAAAATTGTTGCCTTGTTGTTCTACTTCTTCTTTAATGACTTTGGCACGTTCCACTTGGCTTCGCCCCTGTGTGCTTTAGTGTTCTGGATGCTTAAAAAGACTTCACAAAGGTTAGCTGAAGGCAAATAATTGTTTCAGGGGCTGCAAGCCTTTACATTAAAACTTTTGGGAACTATTTGGGGCAAAACATTAAGGCAGGAAAAGTCAACACTGTAATAAGGCTTAAGGATGAATAGTTCCAGAAGAGTTAAGAAATTTCTGATTCCGGCCTTCCTGATAGCAGTTTTATCAGTCTCGATGTTGGCGGTCTATTTGGCGCAGTCCAGCATAGGCCAAGCCAAAGCCGACCCAAACACATACGTAGGCATAGCGTTTTGTGGAAACACCACCCAACAAGCTCAAGTGCTTATTGATAAAGTCAAAGGCTATACAAACCTGTTCATCTTGGATTCAGGCAGAAACCCGATTAGCGAAAACCAAACAAAAGTGGAGGAAATCTGCGACTACGCTGTCTCTCAGGGTTTGAGCGTGATCGTTAACTTAGGAATCAAAGATGCAAGCAACACTTCAGCGTGGGGATGGTTCTGGAATCAACCTTCCCTTGACGACATAAATCAGCGGTGGACTGAACGTTGGGGAAATAAATTCTTAGGCATTTATTACAACGATGAACCCGGCGGCATCCAGCTCGACGCTTCCTGGAGACGATTCTATGAAGTTGTTGGGGAAAATCTGAGTCAGGTGGATTTTCCTGCGGCTCAATCGCTTGAGGACATTCGCCTAAAATTGCTTAATTACATCGACAACGGAACTAAACCTGCGCAAGACGACTATGATTTAGAAGCCAACTTCTTTATAGAACAGGTCATTATGGGCGATCCTGGAATCGAAAATTTGACGTATTCAGGGATCCGCTCGTTCACGTCGGACTATGGCTTATACTGGTGGGATTACATGGGTGGCTACGACGTTATGTTTGCCGAGTTAGGGTGGAACGCAAGTGTAGCTGAGCAAATAGCGTTAGTAAAGGGTGCAGCGCGGCTGCAAAATAAAGAGTGGGGCACCATCATCACTTGGAAATACCCTAATCCGCCGTATCTTGACAGGGGCGACCAAATCTACAATCAAATGTTGGAGTCCTATCAGGCTGGGGCAAAATACATCTCAATATTCAATTATCCATACGAAGGTGGCGCATATGGAACCCTCACCGATGAGCATTTTGCTGCGCTTGAAAAATTCTGGAACACCATAACCACCAAGGAACCTACAGACTTAAGCAGTCCGCTGGCTGCTTTGGTTTTGCCCAAAAACTTTGGGTGGGGATTGCGTAATCCAAACGATACGGTCTGGGGTTTCTGGACAACCGATAACCGAACCGAACAGACCGCGTTGGTAACGAGCAGGCTTTTGTCCTACTACGGCGTCAGACTTGACATAGTTTACGATGACTCACTCTTCCCTATTGTACACGCCAACTACCAGCAGATCTACTATTGGAACTCAACAACGCCATAGGTTAAACGCAGGCTTTACCATCTTCTCAGATGTTGCTCTCAACTCCATGTAATATTTCGTTCTGTTTGATTGAAGAACAACACCAGTTGATTTTGCAAAAATGGCAGGGTTTGTTTTGGGTTGGTTTTGTTGTTTAGGCTTTGCGATGGCTGCAAGTTGAGGTTCAAAAAGGTGAGGAAAGATGAGGAAAGATGAGGAAAGATGAGGAAAGATGAGGAAAGATGAGGAAAGATGAGGAAAGATGAGGAAAGATGAGGAAAGATGAGGAAAGATGAGGAAAGATGAGGAAAGATGAGGAAAGATGAGGAAAGATGAGGAAAGATGAGTGTTCTATAGTTGCCATTAACAGAGAGGGTAAGGATCAAGATAACGCTGATTTTTATTAAAGTTAGTGGTTGTGCTGTGCTTGTCGGGCTGCTTTTGGGTTGAAGGTTTTGTTGTCGATTACAGAGCAGTATTTGCCATCGGCGCTTCTTTTGGACAAGTTAATTTACCTTAAGGAGTTTGAAACCTTAACGCTTTTCGATATCTTAATCTTTCAATTCCTTTGTCTATTTAGCTCTTAGCAACGATAGTCATAATTTAGGCGATTGATAAGAAAAGGAAAAGCAACTCTAACGTAGCTATTCCGTTTAATGTAAAATAATCTCTAATTAGAAGATAGGCGGGAGCAGTGGAGAAGGGATTTTAGCTCAAAATACAGAATTAATGTAATGATAACTGAGGTGACGAAAGCTATTGAAAAAATTGTGTCGATAATTTTTACGATTTTTCCAATATGCCGCTTTTTCTCTATGTGAAGCACCAAATAGATAATTTATAATTTAAATATCAAGAATTTGGCTTAGTTTTGGCCAAGTTATCTCTTGCTCCAATGTAGACTCTCTGTGCTGTTTGTGGCGGCGCCCGCACAACCGGAGAGCACCTGAACCCTGCTTAGACCGAAAAACACCGTTGGAGCAACCTATTGATTGTTTTGCGGCATAGGTGAGTTTTCTTCCGCAACTGCTAACGAAAAAGCAATTCTGCTTCAGGTTGGAAATGCTTAATTAAGAGCTCCTCTCATTTCTGGTACGGAAGGAATAAACGTGAGTGACGAAATCTCAAAATTACCGCCTAATGTACAAGAAAGGCTTCTAAGACTCCAACAGCTCCAGCAAACTCTGCAGTCAATTTTGGCGCAGAAACAGCAAGTTGAAATGGAGAAAACCGAAGTTGACCAAACAATAGCAGAGTTACAAAAAACAGCGGATGAAACAGTTATCTACAAAGCCATTGGCTCACTGCTAGTCAAATCGGAGAAAACAAAAGTTAACGAGGAACTCGCAGAGCGTAAGTCACTTTTGGACACAAGAAGCACAGTTATGGCACGCCAAGAAGAACGCATACGCAGCCAAGTTAAAGAAGCCCAAACAAAACTGCAAGAAGACCTAAGCCCAGTCTCAGGTCAACCCCTATCCTAAAAGGGGACGGATGCTTGATGGGTGAGCTCGGATTCCCAGAGCTAACCACCGAGCAAATCGAACTTTTATGTCAGACTGCAGAAGACGCAGCCAGACGGCACGTTTTATCCAAGGTCTCAAGCAAAGACATTGACCGCCTAGACATCAGCGTGGAAGCGGAAGGAACAAAACCCGTGAACGTAACTGTTGAAATCGACGTTGCCCTGTCGCCGCAGACAAAAAACGTCGATGCCCAAATCATAGTGAAGGAAGCCACTGGTGCAGGACAGAAGGCAGCTGAAAACTTTTTGAGAAATATAAAATGAGCTTCAAAGAACTAATTCAGATTTTAGAGGAAAAACAAGCCTCGTTTGTCTTGTTGCTATGTCATCGCAGTGCTGATGCCGACGCTATCTGTTCAGCCTATGCTTTGCAGGGATTACTGAAACGTTTTTTACCAAACACTGTTTTTGAGATTGGCTGTCCTCAGGGCGTCAACAAACCAGCTAAACTACTTTTTGAGTATTTACCTATAACTGTGAATCTTAAACCCAACATTGAATCAGCCGAAGCCATAGTGCTCTTAGACATGAACACCGTCGACCAACTTGATGAAGTAGCAGACGTGATAAGAAAGTCGCCTTCGCCGAAAATAATCATAGACCACCACGCACCCAGCCCTGAAACGAATCAAATCTGCAAGGTCTGCATGGTAGACGAAAAAGCAGCCGCAAACTGCGAATTAATCTATCGACTCTTCAGTCAAGCAGAAGTGGAGCCTAACCTCAACGAGGCAAAGGCATTGTTTGTTGGCATAGCGTTCGACACGAGGCATTTTGCCCTGGCTAATTCTTCGACTTTTGAAGTTTTAGCTAAACTAGTCGTGAAAGGAATTGATGCACAGCAGACGCTGGCGTTGTTTGCCCTACCTATAGACCCCTCAGAGAGATTAGCAAAATTGAAGGCATGCAAACGAGCAAAAATCGTAAAGGTTGAAGGCTGGATAATTGCGCTCTCACATGTCAGTGCATATCAAGCACCTGCAGCTAAAGCTCTGGTTGATTTGGGTGCCCACATGTCAGCTGTAGCAGGCAAGAAGGATGGAAAAGTTGAGTTGAGCCTTCGGTGCACACGCCAATTCAATGAGATTGCAGGCGTCCATTTAGGAGTGGATATTGCAGCGCCGCTGGGGGAGTTCCTGAATGGAGTCGGCGGAGGACATGCAATGGCTTCGGGGGTTAGCGGCAAAGGAGAAATCCAAGATGCACTCAAACAGTGCCTTATGCTTTTAAGGCAGAAAATAGCCAAAAAAGCGTAGCTACGCTTAAATGAGCAAACTCTCACGCTAAAGGTGAGCAGGCACAGAAAAATGGCTATAATTGAAACAAAAAACCTCACCTACACTTATCCAGGCGCCACAAAACCGTCAGTTATGGATGTCTCCATTAAGGTGGAGAGGGGAGAGTTTGTTTTAATAACGGGTCCAAGCGGCTGTGGAAAAACAACTCTGTGCCGTTGCTTCAACGGACTTGTTCCACATTTCTACCAGGGTGAAATCAAGGGCGAAATTTCGGTTGCGGGAATCGACACCCTAAAACACCATACCTATGAGATGGCAAAGCACGTGGGCTTAGTTTTCCAGAACCCAGAAAACCAGCTCTTTGCCCTGTCCATCGAAAAAGACGTTGCGTTCGGCTTGGAGAACCTTGGGGTTTCCAGAGAGGAAATGCGCAAAAAAGTTGATTGGGCACTAAACCAAACAGGCATCTATGATATTCGCGAGCGGTCTCCGCATGAAATCTCGGGTGGGCAGCAGCAGAGGGTTGCGATTGCATCTGTTTTGGCGATGGAACCAGAAATCATAGTTTTAGATGAACCCACTTCGTTTCTTGACCCGTTGAGTGCAGAGAAAATTTTTGAAGTAATTTACAGGTTGAACAAGGAGCAGGGAATAACGGTTGTGCTAGTTGAGCACCGGTTGGATTTGACGGCTAAATACGCTAATCACCTTATCGTAATGGATCGAGGAATGGTCCGTTTTGAAGGTGACCCAAGACAGATCTTAAGCAACGAGGAAACCCGTTTAATCGGCGTAGGAATCCCAAAGGCAACGCTACTCTACCAGATGCTAAAAAAAGATGGCTTAAATTTGGGCGACCGTACACCCCTGTCTTCTGAAGAACTTGCTGACCAACTGCTGGAGGCACTAGGGCAGCAATGATTGAAGCAAAGGACATTCGTTTTTCTTATCTTAATAAAGTTGAAGCCCTAAAAGGCGTCTCACTTACCATAAAGGATGGCGAATTCGTTGCCATCATGGGGCAGAACGGTGCAGGAAAATCAACTCTTGTTAAACACTTCAACGGACTCCTAAAACCTTCCAAAGGAGCGGTGCTTGTTGATGGAGTTGAAACAACTAAGTCAAGCGTTGCCGCCATAGCGCGAAACGTAGGCTTTGTCTTCCAGAACCCGGACCATCAACTCTTCAGCGAAACCGTCGAAGAAGAAATCGCTTTTGCCCTCAAAAACTTCGGTTTCATACCAGAAGTCATCGAGCAAAGGGTCACATGGGCACTAAACCTTCTATCGTTAACTCAGTACCGGAAAACTTCGCCTTTCTTGCTTAGCGGTGGCGAACGAAAACGGGTAGCGCTGGCTTCAGTTTTAGCTTGGGACCCTAAGACTTAATTTTGGATGAGCCGACGATTGGGCAGGACCACGAGCAGAAGGAAAAGTTGCGGCAGTTTATCATGCAGATGCAGACTCAGAAGAAAACCGTGGTTACCGTTACCCATGATGTGGAGTTTGTGGCTGAATGCAACCCTCGTGTGGTTTTGATGAGGGAAGGCAAGATTGTTGCTGACGGAGAAGGAAAACAAATTCTTACTGACCCAGCCCTGCTAGAAATGTCTTCCATTGTTCTGCCTCAGATATCACAACTCTTCACTAAGCTGTCGTCGCTTGGTTTTCCCAAGGATATAATTGACATCTACGAAGCCAAACAAATCATTCTAAAAGCCAAGGAGAACAGACGCTAAATGAGCGTTTTTGACGGCTTAAGGTTCAGAAAAGTTTACTCGCCAATTCACAACTTAGACCCCAGAATCAAATTCACATACGTCATCGGCATATTTGTCGTCGCCATTATTTTCAACCAGATTATTCCCCTGATAGTTTTGTTCTTTATGCAAGTCCCCTTTGTTTTGCTGGCACGTGTGCAGAAACAGTGGCTGCGTTCGCTACGTGGAGCAGCATTTTTGGCAACCTTCATCTTTGTTGTTAACGTTGCCACGACCTATTTCACTTCAGGCTACCATTTAACGGCTTTCAACGTGGAGAACGCGGCAGCAATGACCCTGCGATTCGTTGTTCTTGTAGAATCATTCTCTGTGTTCTTCTTGACCACCTCACCTGACCATTTAGGCTTAGCTCTCGAGGAATCCCGTGTGCCCTACGAATTCGCCTTCGCATTCACGACCGCAGTTCGATTTGTCCCTGTCTTGGCCGAAGAAGCCCAAACAATCATGGATGCCCAAAAAGCCAGAGGATTAGAACTGGAGAAGGGTGGTTTGCTCAAGAGAATCAGGAATTATGTTCCCGTCCTTATCCCGTTAATTGTCAGCGCAATCCGAAGGAGCCTTGAGTTGGCGGAAGCAATGGAGTCTCGCGCGTGGGGAGCTACAAAAAAACGCACAAACCTGTATTTGCTAAAATTGCACAGGGGAGATTATGCTCTGATTGCTTTTACCGTTGGGATTGTGGTGGCAGCTGTTTATGTGCACTTTTTTGGCCATATTCCTACAATAACTCAAATGTTTTAAAGCTGCTTCCTAAACTAGTGAACAACCGCTGAGCATTAAAACAATTTTTTAAAAAATGTCACGTTGGAGTTGTTTAGAGAAAGCGTTATTGCCAACGTAACAATATGATGAAGGGATACAAATGGCAGAGCACACCCGATTTGGTCCAGCAGGCATACCGCCAATGTTTCGGCTAATGGGCGCAACCACAGCTGACGTCCCAAAGCTTCTCCACGAAGAGGGACTAGACGCGTTAGAGTACCAAGCATCCCGCTGGGGACCCAAACCGCAGATAAAACAGCAAGACGCCCAAAAACTCGGCGGAGAAGCAAAAAAAAACGATGTCAAGTTGAGCATGCATGGCTCCTACTTCATTAACCTGTCAGGCAAAAAGGAAGTCGTAGAAGCTAGTAAGCGACGCTTAATTGCATGTGCAACCGCTGCAGACTGGATGAATGCTTACGTCGTGGTTTTCCACACGGGCTTCCATGGCAAATTCGAAAAAGACTACGCTTTTAAAACCTGCCTTATCGCACTTAAAGAAGTGAGCACCGAAATGAAATCGCTTGGGTTAAAAGTTAAACTCGGACCCGAAACCATGGGCAGGAAATTCCAAGTTGGCACTTTAGACGAAATCCTAACAATCAACCAGGAAGTTGAAGGCACCCAACTGGTCATCGACTGGGGGCACCTGCATGCATTACACCAAGGAACCCTAAAAAAAGTCGAAGACTTCCGCGCAGTAGCCGAAAAAGTCGAGCAGAAACTCGGCACAGAAGTCCTCAGAAGCATGCATTGTCACTTCTCAAAAATCGAATTCAGCAACCAAGGCGAAAAACGTCACCATACCCTTGACGAAGAAAAGTTCGGGCCGGAGTTTCGTTTACTGGCTGAGGTGATTGCGGATTTTGGGATGCACCCAACTATGATTTGCGAATCGCCGATATTGGATGTAGATGCTAGGAAAATGCAGGCAACGCTAAAAGAAGTCTTAGATAGCAAGCAACACAAAGCTGAAACTTAAATTCACTTTACACTTTGGTTCTCTTTGACTCGAAACTTCACTATGTCCTTAACAAGGTCAACGGGGATTGGCTTATCTAACGGAAACCGTATGGTGCCCTTGCTTGTTTGGTAGCTGGACAGTTGCTCTTTGAAGGCTTCCATAGCTGAAACTTTAGGGAAAAAACCGATGTGGTTCTTGAAAGATGCAAACCAAACCAAGATGCTATCTTGTTTGAAGGCAGGCATGCTATAGCTTATGACTTCTTGTGCTTGTGGTGCAGATTCTTTGATGGCTTGCCTTATTTGCTGGAGAGCAAATTGCACGTTATTGGGAAAAGAAGCAACGTACTCGTCTGTTGTTTTGAACGCTTTTTTAGGAGACGTCATACACATTTCCTAAGTTGATAGTTACTTATTTTAGTTGCGTAAGCCAGTCCAGCTATTATTTAGCTAATACCTATTTGGAGCCTAGATTTGTGCATAATTTTACATTTCGTTAGCATTTTTTGGTTTCATGGAGGTTTATCAATTAGTAACGGCAATTGTTATTCTTCCCAAAGGACAAATTTACTTTTTATGACGTTTTGTGACTAATCCAGACGCAACTGCAAACATTGCAAAGCCTGTATTACAAAAGCGACCCAAAACAACCTCAGCCATTCTGCAATTTTCAAGCGATGTTGTTCTATCAGACAACAAATATTTCCCGATCATCTTTTCCTCATATTGCAAGAATAACAAGAGAAAATCTTAGCTAACCCTTCCAAAAAAAATCTATCTTGCCCAGCTTCGAAGCTTAACAGAAACTTATTGCAAAACCAAGAGGAGAAGATCGAATTGGCAGTTTCTGCATTCATTAACATGCTAAGAACCCACTTATACAAGAAAGACCATTTAGGCAAGATTTCTTTTCTACCGCTTCTGAGACAGCAATCGTTCTGCAAGCTGCAACTCCGGCACCGTGTTGATATTGACGGCTAGTTCTCGGAAGTTTAGCAGGTAGATGTCTTGGTCGAGCCATTCGTCGCCGTACCGTTTGCTTCCATCGATGACGTTTATGCCCACTGGAACCACGTTCTTTTCGTCTAGTTTGAAGGAGTATTCGATGCACATGCCCAACTTTGCCTTAGTTTCTAAAGGAACCGCAACCGTCAACGCAGGTTTGCCACAGCGTTCGTAACGTTCCAAAACTGCGTCAATCATTTGGCTCCTCACCAATGGAAGGTCAGCCGCGATAGCTAAGAAAACACCCAGCTTTAGGGTTTGAACGACGTAGCCCATGTCGGAAACGTAGTCTTTTCCGGGGGTTTCGATGACTTCTACGCCAAGTTGATGCATAAGCTTTGTGGTCTTAGGTGTGCATTTAGTTGTGGCAACAATTACGTGATCAATCTTTTTGGCTTCTTTGAGCGCTGAGAGAACATATTCGATGACGGGTTTGCCGCAAACTTCAATGAGTGGTTTCTCCTGCGCCAGCTTCATACGGGTGCCCCTGCCGCCAGCCATAACAAGTGCGATTACCGTATAACCACCGCCACCAAAACAACCACGCAAACCAGCCTTGTCAACTCGTTTGTGGCGCCAAACACGTCGCCTGTGACACCTTTGAAGTGCTCGTGGGCAACAGCGACCATCACTAAACCTGTAATTATACCGGCCAAAACAACAAGGATTCCTGCAAACTTCAACAAAAGCAATCCCGCAGCGAAAGAGATTATTAGTGCCGCCCCCAAGCGCAGGTTGCCGCCGCGTCCGTGCATGGCTTCAAGAAACGGCGAATTCATACCTTGATGCACTGATTTGCCTGCCCAAGCCGCCACAACCATCGAAAGCTTGGCGCAGAGCTCAACCACAATCACTGAAGGAAGAATAAGGCTAATGTTTAGTTGCCCAAACGCTAGCACAGAGATTAATATAGTCAGGATTCCCAGGGCTAAGCCGCCGGCGCCTGTGAGTTGGTCATGCATGACGTCAATTTTGTGTTCCGTTGAACCGTGTGCCATAACGCCGTCGCCAAAATCCAGCAGCCCATCAGTATGATGCAACCCTGTCATCCATAGCAGCAGAGCCAAAACCAGTGCGCCCGCAACTATGCTGGGCAAAAGGCGGAAAGCCACCAAACCAAACAATCCCGCCAAGAAACCGAGGAACGCACCAAATAGCGGAAAAGCCCACATGTTTTGTGCGCAGTCAGTAAGAAGATTCCCGTCCATGGCGACTGGGAAAACGGTTAAGAAAGAAAGAAGATTTTTTAGTTGTCTAATGACCAAGCGCGCTTCACTTTTTGTTCATCAGTGAAGCATAGTTACGCTCTATTTCCTTAAGAAGTATATCCTTTGAAACTGCACCACCGGTCTTTGACATCGCCGCAATCGAGGCTCCGCCCGCTCCAACGCCCTCCTTGACAAGTCCTGTTTCATAGATCTGTAAACCCGGATACTTTGAGGGACCAAAGTCCAAGTCTGCCGCTATTATCGGCACTTGGCAGAACTGCTTAACGATGCCGCAAATGTCGGACTTCACGTCATTTACCACCCACCGAGTCGTTCCCACAGCCACGTTGCAGAGTGACTCAGGATTCAAGGCATTAATTACAGCCAAAACTGCAGTCATCTGGGTTCCACCAGCCATCAAAACAGGTCCCTGTCTTGCTCCACCGATAACCAAACCAGCCATTGCTGCCATCATGGGATCACCCACGCATGACACAGCTTTTATGGGGCTGCGTTTTAGGCTACCGAATTTTTCTCCTGCTGCCTTCAAACCTGCCGCAACCACTTCTGCCTTTAAATTATGAGGATTCTCAGGAAGAGTACTACTGACTTTGCCCTGCGCGTTAACGCCCAAAGCCGACAGGACGCCGAGCGCTGTTGTGGTTCCACCGGGAATGCTCTCACCTATTACAAGATAATCCGACACTTTCGCTAGTTGTTCACCTAAGACCTTGGCGCGTTCGATGACTTCTTCGACATTGTCAACAGAGTCGCCGGTACGGATGTCTCGCCCAGGATTGCCACCTAAATCAACGTAGGGAATCTGAGGCTTAACCTTCACGCCGCCGTTGACAACCAGCACAGGTATGTCAGCTAAATGCAGGGCTGATGTGGTTATCAAACCAGGCGTCGGAATGCCGTCGGGTGTAATTGGGACGCCTTGAATAGATTTGCACTTGCCCAACAGTAGCAGCTCCGCATCTGCGGGCGGGGTGAAATCGGTAAAGTCAGGATTGGCACCAGCCGCGGATAACCCTGGGATTTTGCCGGTTTCAGTTGTGGCTATGGTGCAGAGGAAAAGTGGGTTTTTGGCTTCTATTTCGTCAAGGAAAGCTTTGGCCTTCAACGTGTTATTCGAAATCAGTACGTCCATTTTGGTTTCCCTTTACTTGGGCATAACTTTGAATCTCTTGATTTCCAAGTATCCAAAACCGCCCTCAAGCTTATGCTTCTGTGTTTCTTGGATTTCAATCTTTTTCTCGAAGGTTGGTCCATCGGTTATGACGGTGTGGTATTCACCGCCTTCGCCGCATGCGTCAACATTGCCAAGTTTAAGGATGTCGTCATAGAACTTTCGGTTCAATGGTCTACCCAGCCAATCTAAGCCAAGCAACTCAAGTTTGGTGCGCACAACGGTGGCTTGGAAGCCAGTTTTTAGATAATCAAGGTAGATTTGTTTTGTGTCACCCATCCAAAGCGGCTTAACAGGGGTTAAGCCTACTTCTTTGCAGATTCGCCCAAGCCAACCTTCCTCATGCCCAGCAACCTCATAGATGTCCCCCGTAACTAAACCCTGCGCGCCCTTTGCTTTGCATTCGAGCAGAGCAGCCTTGAAATCCTCCTCGTACTTTGCTGCCGATGTAGTTTTTTTAATCAAGGGTATCCCGATAGCTTCTGCTTGTGCATCAAGGATTCCTGAGGGTATCATGTGGAAATTTGATTTTTCTTCGCTCATCATCATAGTTAATAGGTTAATTATTTGGTGACCCCGCTGGGTGGCCAAGAAGTATGCGTAGGCGCTGTCTTTGCCGCCGCTCCATGAAGCAACAACTTTCATCTTGTTTTTTCCTCCTAACTAATTTCACCCTCAACCATTATTTGGGTTATGGGTTTTGGGTGAACGTAAAATTGACTCTTATGTATAGAAACAGATAAACATGAAAATAAGGTTTTACTTGTCAAACTTTCAGATAATTTACCTTTCAGTAAAACTTTGGCTTGAACTGGCAATGTTTTCTTAATGTTTATCAAATTATCACACATACCATTTGGTTGGTTTATCCAACCTTTTCATATAAGCGTTACGGTAAACCTGCCACATAACACTTAAAACAGTCCCAAACTTCTAAAACAAAGGTTGAATCACATGACCGATAAAATCCCTCCTTTGCTTGAGTACCTGGAAAAAAAAGACATTTCCCTCAAAAGCCTCATTCACGCAGCTCTCGAAATGTACGTTCCGCACCCAGGCATAGAAACCGAAGAAAAAGCCTCCGAAATGCTCAGATCCGAACTCCTCGACATCCTAACTGACGTTAACGTCTCCACCCTAATCGTTGCCGCCTTCCACGCCCAAGAAGAAGCAGAGAACGGACGAATTCCAGGATTAACCAGGGAGAGATTTATGGGCAGACCGGGGCTGGTCGCTGACGAACTTATAGGGATAGCTATAGCCACCTACATCGGCGGGTCAAAAGGCATGTTTGAGTTCGTACGCTTTGACCAAGCCAAACCAGGCATCCTAAAAAAACTTCCGCCGCTCACTAACGACGCCATAGGCGCTTTGGTTGCTGGAGCATCCTCAAACGTGTATACCCGTGCTTTGAAGAGCATAGACACCCCACCATAATTTCAACAAAAATGTGCCAGAACCCCCTGCAGACCATTTGCCATTGTTTACCAGAAGATTATAATAGTCTGCCGATTGAGGTTTTACCCGTTGGGCTTCCATGGTTCAAATTCGCCTCTGCATTGTTACACACACTTTCTTGCCGCATGTTGGCGGAATAGAGAAGGTGGTTAATGAACAAAGCAAGCGTCTACAGAAGAGAAATTTTGCACCTATGGTAGTAACCAACAGAATAGAAACACCTAAACACTACATGGTCGATGGGGTGCCTGTCGAATGTTATGAATCACTCAACACAGGGTTCCGCCTCGGCATTCCTTACTCAATTCCAACCGTGCCCAGCTTTCCAACCTTTGTTAAAGCAGTGAAATCAAGCAAGATTGTCCACGCTCATGGACATCCATACCTAACCTCACTCACAGCAGGTAAATTAGCCAAACTATGCAGCAAACCTTTCGTACTCACCCAACACAACACCTTCATCGACTACAACAATATCTTTGACAATGTTGAGCGTTTAAACGATTTGACAGTGGGAAAACAAAACCTCAAAACCGCAGACAAAATCATCGCGATAAGCGGCGCAACTAAAGATTATGTGTTAAGGTTAGGCGCAAAACCAAGCAAAGTCAGCGTCATCTACAACGGCGTTGACTTAGCAAGGTTTCGACCAATAACGGGAAAACGCGAGGAAATGCGGAAAAAACTCGGGATTCCCCAACACGCCACCGTAGTTCTAACAGTGAGACGACTTGTTTACAAAAACGGTGTCGACACACTAATAGACACTGCGAACATTGCGGTTAAAAGGAACCCTAAAATTGTATTTTTGGTTGTCGGTAAAGGTCCAGATATGGAAAGTGTCAAGTTACACGTTACCCAATTGGGGATTGAAGCTAACTTCAGGCTATCAGGGTTTGTCAGCGATGAGGATTTGCCATCGTACTACAATGTTGCAGACTTGTTTGTGTTGCCTTCTAAATCAGGTGAAGGCCTGCCGCTGGTTGCGCTTGAAGCAATGGCATGCGGACTCCCAGTTATAGCCACCGACGTTGGGGGGATAAGAGAGGTTCTCACAGAGGATTATGGGAAACTGGTGCCGCCTAACCAACCAGAACTACTTGTGAAGGCAGTTTTGGATTTTGCAGCTATTGATTTTTGTTCACGCAAAAAAGAACTTCGCGCCATGATGGAAGAAAAATACAGCTGGGATGCAAACGTTGAAAGGCTTGTTGAAATATACGAAGAACTTATTTAACCATGTGACGGAAACATATTAGCCTCTTGAAATGGATGTGTGCCAATGACGTCAAAAGTTGAAATGGTTTCGGTGGTAATTCCAACACTCAACGAAGCGGGTAATATTCTGGAAGCCGTCTCTACAATTCATAATGATTTGTCTTATCCTAAGGAAATCATCGTTGTTGACGGAAACTCGACGGATGGCACTAAAGAAATAGTTCAAGGCTTAGGCTACTGCAAGCTCATCATAGAACCTAGACGCGGTTATGGCTTAGCACTAATGACAGGCATGAAGAACGCAAAAGGCAACATCATCATAATGGTTGACGGCGACGGAACCTACGAAGTAAGACACATCAACCGCATGATAACCAAAATGATTGAGAAAGACGCCGACATGGTTTTAGCCACCCGCATGTACGACCCCAACAAAGCCATGGGACTTATGAATTTTATCGGCAACAAAGTCATCACCACCTTCTACGATTTCTTTTTCAGCCAATTTCTTAGCGACACCCAGTCGGGTTTCCGAGCAATATCCCACGACGCCATCGACAACGTGGAACTCAAAGCATACGATATGGCTTATGCAACAGAGATGCTCATTCAATTCGCCAAGGAAGGCTACAGCATGATTGAGGTCCCCACCACTTACAAAACACGAAAATATGGAAGACCTAAACTGAGAAGATTTAAGTCGGGAATTGAGATATTTAGCACTATGTTTAGGGGATTTATGGATGCGGATACGTTTAGAAAGTGCCAAGAGAATTGGAAGAAAAATCGGTTTAGATGAGGAAAAGGGCTATGCTGTTGCAATTTTCCTTGCGTTAATTATCGTTTCCGCCACGGTTATAGGGTACTACGTTTGGCTTAGGCCTCCAGCAGAATCCTACAACACCATTTACTTGCTTGATGCCCACAATAAAGCGGTTGATTACCCAAAAGTTTTAGTCGCCAACCAGAATACCACCTTCAGCGTCTCCGTTAACGTAGAAAACCACATGAGAGAGACCGCCAGCTATCAGGTACAGGTAAAAATTGTGGAGAACTTCACCACGTTTCCAATTGCTGTCCAGCCAAGTCAAATCATAGATATGGGCAGTATTAGTAACGATGGGAAATCAGTGGAGAAAACAGCGAGCATCACCCAGAAACTTTTAGGGGACTACTCGGTGGTTTTTGAGCTCTGGCAACAGGGCAGCGACGGCGCACTCACCTTTACTCAGAACTACTGCGTTCTAAAAATTCAAGTAATAAACTAAGAAGGCATGTCTTCGCCTTAAAGAAGGGCCCATCGATAAAAAAGCGCAATCAGTCCGAATAGGTCAGTTTTGTTTGGTTTTTTGACAGATCTTAGATTATTCTCAATATGTTTTCAATCAAGCTATCTTGTGTCTACCCGCA
The DNA here is from genome assembly GCA_963775685.1 of Candidatus Bathyarchaeota archaeon. Taxonomy (GTDB): domain Archaea; phylum Thermoproteota; class Bathyarchaeia; order Bathyarchaeales; family Bathycorpusculaceae; genus Bathycorpusculum. The sequence continues at coordinate 2,069,250 of CAVZJV010000014.1, read as the reverse complement.
TAGTCTTTTTCTATCGCAACCCGGTGCACATTATTGTATGCGCAGAATGGAATAATCTTCAAATCCGGCGTAATGTAATGCACAACGCATCGTCTTACGCGGTTAACGTCGAAGTTGTATGAATCCATGAATGCCATGCAGCCCAAGAGGAATATTCTCCTCCGGATTTTGCCCAGCGATTGATAGGATGGAGCAAGGTGCATCCGCATAATTGATTTCATCAGAGTGTGCATACCGACTTCTTTAGTAACTAAAAACATGTCCATCGACAGCATAGAAGCCATAAATAGCGATGAGAGAAGGGACATTTTGCCTTTAGATTCGGCATTTTCGGCTGTTTTGCGTATGCTGTTAAAAAATCGGTCGAAGTTTACAAAACGGTTGATAGGGAACATTTTGCCGCTTTTCGATACGTAAACCCAGTTAACTATACCGCATTGTGGGCTGCAGGAGAAAAGCGGCCAAGGCTTCTGCATAAATTTACGCATAATTTTTATCGGCGAAGTCATAACCGACATCGGATACAAATCAGTAGATTTTATTTCGCCACTTGTTTGTTTTTCAACGTCCTCAGCAAAGCTCCATTCCCGAAAGTTTTCGCGGAACGGGTTCTCAGTTGCCCTACCCGTAAATGCAATTGGCTGGAAGATTAAACCTCGGACGATGTCGGTGTTTTTGGCGGCGAAACGAATCATGTCGCCGACTTCTTTATCGTTTAAGCTCTTCATGAGGGTATTGACAAGAATTATTTCCATGTCGTGCATGCGACAAACATCAATAGCCTTGAGCTTCATATCTAAGAGTTCTCGTCCTCTGACCCTTTTGTTAAATTCCTCATGAAAACTGTCAAACGACAAATAAACAATGTTTAAGCCGCTATCTTTAAGCTTCTTCGCTAACCCAGGGGTGTCAACCAAATGCGTCCCATTGGTCGCGAGAATAGTCATGAACTTAAGTCTGTGAGCAGCAGCTATGATTTCAGGCATATCTTCCCGCTCAAGTGGTTCTCCGCCTGAGAACAGAATTGCAGGGGGTTTGGGGTTAGCTTTGGCTGCGAACTCGAGCATGTTTATAAGGGCTTCTTTAGTGGGTTCATAATCCGCTTCCTGATCTGGAAAAGTGGAGAAGCAAACTGCACACTTGAAGTTGCAGCGTTTAGTTACGTCGATTACTCCGATGACTGTACCTGAAGCATGTTTGTTGCAGGTTTCACATTTGTAGGGGCAACCGTCGGGGTTTTTGGGCGCGTTGAGGTCGCCGAGATACTGGAACTGGTCGTATTTTTGCATGTGATTGTATATTGGTGTGCTTTGCCAGTGGGTAGCTTTGAAATCTCCGTGTTCAGGGCATTGTTTTGTGATTTGGATTTTGCCATTGGCTGCCCGTAATTGTGCGTCTATTTTCTTTTGGCATTCGGGACAGATGCTTTTGGTTTCGCTCATATTAACCATCCAAAGACAGCCTCAACGATGAGTGCAAGCGGAAGCAACATCATTGACATCGTTACCAAACGCTCATACTTGCGTATATCCGCTATGGTTGAAGTGGACACGAATAGACGGATAGAGGAGTAAATTAACAGTATGCTCCACAGCAGAATTAGCGGTAAATAATACACCGTAAAATGCCCTGTGAAAAAAGGAATAGCTGGAAGAGGAGCCAAAAGACCAGTTAATAGAAAGAATATGGCACCAACTTTGGCTGCGCTGATGCTGCCAATTTTCTGCGGTAATGTGGGATAACCGACTTTGGAGTCGCCGTCTAAGCTTAGAATGTCTCGAAGGACATTGCCACCTATGGTTCCAAAAGCTATTGGATATAGGCTTAACGAAACCAAGGTGATTGTGCCTGAAACGGTAGCTTGTCCGTAGATGAAGGCTGTACCCGTCAAAACACCCATTAACAGGTTAGCGGCGAACCCTGACTTCCGCTTCACCAAGTAGGAGTAAAGCAAGAGTAGAACCGAGTCAACAGCAATTATGGCAAAACTGAGCAAGTTAACAAAAAAAGCCATAACTAAACCTAAAGCAAAGAGAGCAACTGAAACTGCAACAACTTGTGTGAGTGAAAGCGCGCCCGATGGAAGGGGGCGTTTGGGTTTGATGACAGCATCGCTTTCACGATCAAAGTAGTCGTTTATGGCAAACCCCGCGGACGCTATGAATGCCATCGAAAAAAAGGTTAGACCTGCAACTTCCCAAAAACTCAAAGCGCCCAATGTTGTTTGAACACTTGAAAGGTTACCTTTCAAGATGGCGAACGCCGTAAGCAATGCCAAGCCGCCAGTCATAAGCCAATAGGGAAGCCTCAGTAGCGCGATTAGGCCTCTGGCTGGTGCTGGATGGCTCATATGCTGATTTTCCTGTCAGTAATGACTTCCTTTATGCTGTCTTCCAAGGTCACTTTTGGAGTCCATTTAAGTTCTTTTTTGGCCTTGGAGATGTCAAACCAAATTTTGGTTACGTCACCCTGCCAAGAAATACCCGTGGTTTCAATGACGGTTTTGTTTTGGAGGTTAAGGATAGTTAGCATCATTTTGGCTAATTCAAGTATGGATACGGTTTTGCCAAGGCCTAAGTTGTAGACTTCGCCGTTAGCCGAGTCTTTGGAACCTACCGTAACCAAAGCTTCCACGACATCGGAAACATGCACGAAGTCGCGGCATTGCTGACCTGTACCGATAATTACTAGCTTGTTTTGGTCTTTAGTCATCTTGTCTAGGAAATCATGGATGACACCATGACATCTCAATCCGTAAACGTTAGCGAACCTTGTAATGACGATGTCTAAACCGTATTGTTCATGGTACATTTGGCAGTATTCTTCACCGACTACTTTGGATAAGCCGTAGCATGAGAATGGATGAAAACCATATGCTTCAGGAGTAGGAAAGACTGTTGGGTTACCATATACTGCCGCGCTGGAAGCAAACACTACTTTGGCATCGTCTTTACGTGCTTTTTCTAGAACATGGAGAGTCCCCTTAGCGTTTGTTTCAAAATCAACAAGCGGATTCTCCATAGAGTACCCAACAACAACTTGCGCTGCCAAATGGTAAATCAAATCAGCCTTCTCTTGGATACACAACGTGTTAAGGTCTAAGATGTCGCCTTTAACGAAGTTAGCTTTTGGAACATCCTGAACGTTTTTCATGGTGCCGCTTGACAAGTTATCGTAAATAGTCAGGTCACCAGTTAACTGCGACAGCTTGCTGCATAGGTGATAGCCTATGAACCCTGCTCCACCAGTAACTAACACTTTCTTTCCTTTCAAGTCATCCATCCAAGTCACGACAAACCCTATATTCTCTATTGGTAAGGTTGTAGGTATATGTCGCCTGTGAAAACTATAAAAACTTTTAGGGATTTGCTGTCTTTCCTCACCATAATTCCAGTGGGAGGAAAAGAAGATTTCATTTTCACAACGGCGGAAAACATGTGGCTTTTCCCTTTAATTGGCGGCTTTATAGGATTACTTGGTGCATGCTACTTTGTTCTTTCAAGCGAAATAGTAGGGTTCTTGCTCAACATAATCAATAACTACTTGGCTTTGCCCACTGCACTGTTAGGCACACTTATCCCAGCGGCAATGACTATTGCTTTTCTGCTTGTACTCACTGGACTGCAGCATTTCGACGGATTAATCGATTTGGGCAACGCACTTGGCTTACGCAGTCTCCACGACCGCAAAATGAAGGCTCACGAGTGGACAGTCACGGGTGCAGGCGCAGTTTTGGCACTTGCCGTCGAGTTTTTAGCAGTCACAGGTTTATTCTTAACCAACTGGTTAACAATGAACATAACGACAAATTTGTTGCTTGTTTTTTCAGTCATTTTTTTGGCGGAAGTTTCAGCAAAGCTTTCCATGGTGACGATTGTTTGGGTCGGCAAACCCAGCCATAAAGGGCTAGGCTCGATTTTTCTTGCCAAAGCCAAAAAGAAACTCAACTATGCAGCCTACTTAATGTCCCCCTTTATTATTTACCCAGTTTTCTACTTCTCAGGTTACCCAATCACCGGTTTAGCCGCAATTGTCTTAGTGTTTGCCAGCATTCCAGTGGCATATGTTATGAACAAGGTTTCCAACAGTATCTTCGGCGGGGTTTCAGGTGATATGATTGGAGCAACCAATGAGGCCGCCAGGGCAGCGGTGCTGGTTTTGTTTGTGGTGGTGCTATTGCTGATATGAAAGTTCCCGCTTTGATTATGGCTGGCGGCAAAGGCTCAAGGATGGGGTTGCCTACTGAGAAGCCTCTGTTGCCGTTTCTGGGTAAGCCGCTGATCGATTGGGTTGCACAAGCAATCTTGGATGCAAAGAAGGTTTCCGAGTTTTATGTCATTACAAGTTCTAATACGCCGCAAACCGAAAAGCACTGCCAAAGCATGGGCTGGAAAATCCTGCACGCAGACGCAAAAGGCTACCATAATGATTTAAAACAAGCTGTTTCGATGGCAAATTTGACTGGCTCAATCCTCACCATGCCTTCAGATGTTCCAGCCATAACAGGGCAAGTCCTCGACAAAATCGTAGATGCCTTTGAGGTTTGCGGAAAAGATTTTTTGGCTGTTTTTGTTCCCATAAAATCGCGGTTGGATTTGGGTTTGTCGATTTCCTCAACAGACGAGTACAAGGGCGTTTGGTATGCGGTTTCAGGAGTCAACATCATTGATGGCACAAAAATCCTTGGCGAAGGCAAAATTGAAACATCCGCCATAATCACTGAAGAAACCGAGGTTCTTCTAAACATCAACACAACTAAAGACTTAGAAATCGCCCAAAATATATTGGCTAAAAGAAAGGTATAGTAGCGCTTTCCTGTGCTTTTTTCATTAGTTGTTGTTGGGGAAAATCTGCTATACACAACAACTACCAGCAGACTGCGCTAAATGTTGCTTTTCCGCTTTAGGTACAGGTTTAGACTGCAGATATTTGTGTGCAGTTGTTACAAGCGGCTAACATGTACTTTCAATTCCTAAGGAATACTTGCTTTCGGCGACTTCCCCGTTTATAAATGAAGAAAATTCAGATGTAGCGGATTTACTTTATTTGTATGCAGTTAGTTGAAGGTCCGCTGCCACAAATACAGTATCACCCGCCAAGGTAGGCGCAAGAATATAGTGGTCGAAATGTTGGTTTCTAGCAAGGTTACCATTTGAGGAGCCAAAAATCCAAAGAGCATTGTTCTCAGTTAGGAAAACAGAGTTTTTATTGAAAACTAAACCAGCAGGGCTATCCAAAGAGAGGTTGTTGTCTTGGAATTGTTTTGTCCATTCAACTTTTAATGTGGGTAAATCGAGGCCGACTATGGTGGCTTTGAATTGGTTTTGTTCAGTGACACCAAAGCTCCAGTAAATCCGTTGGTTTTGAGGATCAACTTGTACGGGAAAAACTGTGAGGGCATTGTCGCTGTTGACGAGTGAGAAGAGGTTTTGATTGTCAACTTGGGCTGTGGCAGATATGATGCCACTCTGCAAGTCGAGTCCATAAAAGTTGCTGTCCGAGGCTCCGAAAAGCAACACACCTTGATAGGCAACTGGAGAATAGATAGCGGCGCCAACGTCGATGTTCCATAGGCTGTCGCCTGACGTGTCGTTGAGGCTTAGGATTTGGTTACCGCTTTCAACAATGACCTGCCCTTGATAATTAGCCAAAACACTTGGAATTCCAGCGAATACTGTTAGGTTACTTTGCCAAAGTACGTTGCCAATATCCGTATCCAGCTTGAAAATATTTGCCGCAGATTCATTGCCGCCTAACCCGTAAACGATGCTTCCGTCAAAGGGGTCGCCGCCCAACGGATAACCATTTACCCACCAAGTTTTAGAATCCGTTATGTTGCCAAAAGTGTCAAATATGTAGGGTGTTTGCCACAAAAGTTGTCCGGTGGATGCATTGAGGGCGCTGACACCTGCGCTTGGGCTTTGGGAAATCACAAATACTTCTCCGTTCTTTGCAATTATGTTGTCGGGGGCTAAATTCTCGATGTTAGTTGAGTAGCTCCATTGAAACTGACCCGTTGCCTCATCTAAGCATCCAACAGAAGCATGCCTGTAGCCGCCGTAGACCCTTCCTTCCGCCACTGTTAGTCCTGCAGCGAAATAACCACCCACACTGCTACCGTTCCAGATTGATTTGCCAGTTTGATTGTCATAGCAGTTAACATTCCCAGAAATATCCATAATAAAGACTTTTCCATCATCAACCGCTAATGCAGTGGCGAAGTTTTGGATGTTTCTTTGCCAAGCAACCGCAGAGCCTTCAGGGTTTAGGAGACTGTTTTCATAGATTATCAAAGAGGACACTGCTATAATTGCAATTAAACCTGTAGCTACAATCAGCAGGGTGCGTTTTTTCAATTTCGTCCCTTAAAGGCGCTGTAAGATAACCAATGATATATGGTTTTGCAAATTTAGCTAATTCTTTCAGTATTCTGCGTTTTTGCGGCGGTTCAGGTCTGGATTGTGATTAGAGAAATATTTAACATACTCACGCACCCAATTAACTACCAAAGCCGCTTGGAGTAATCTACATGAGCATCCTTAGCCACGACAGCTTCTGGAACGCAGTAATCTCGCTGCCCATGACAAAGAAGATGCTCCAGATGTCGCTTAAAAAATGCGGTGAATGCGGCAGAACGGTGCTTGAGGCAGCGCTGGATGATTACGCAGGCAAAACGGACCTTCGATGCGGCAAGTGCAGTGGTTTGTACTCTCAGGTTATTGGTTTTTGGATAGAGTTTCTGCGTAGAGGACTGGGGTTTAAACGGGCTAAGGTCGAGAAGCTCTTATCTGACCGTTACGCCCGAACCGCCGTGTTGAATTTGGCGCGTTCGTTTGCGTATTTCGGCATTAAAAAACCCATGTCGCTCTCAGCGCCGTTTCTGGTGGTTTGGGATTTCACCCACAAATGCAACCTATCCTGTAAACACTGCTACAGCAACAGCGGCGAAGTCAACGAGGAAGAATTAACAACAGAACAAGCCCTCGCAGCCGTAGACCAGATTGCAAATGCTGGCGTAACTGCATTGGCGTTTAGCGGCGGGGAACCCTTAACTCGAAAAGACTTCTTCCAAGTTGCACGCTACGCCTCTGACCGCGGACTCTACGTGTCAGTTGCTTCAAACGGCACGTTGCTAACAAAAGAGAACGTGCAGAAGCTCAAAGAAGCCAAAGTTAACTACATTGACGTGAGCATCGATGGTGCATCTGCCAAAACCCATGACGACTTCCGAGGTGTCCCCGGCACTTTCGATAAGGCGGTAGCGGGTCTAAAAAACTGTGTCGAAGCAGACCTATGCGTTTGCATCGCTACAACAGTAGGTAAAAACAACATGGCTGAGCTACCCGCAATCATAGATTTAGCGGAAAAAATCCATGCTGAAAGGTTTACTTACTTCAATTTTATACCGACTGGACGCGGCAAAGCCCACTTTGACCAAGACCTATCCCCAAAAGAAAGGGAAGAAGTGATGTGTTATCTTTTGAACCGCATGTCAGCTCGATGCAAAACCACCATCCTTGCAACGGCACCACAGCTAGCTCGTGTAGCTCTCCAGTGCCAGGGTGTTTTGGGCACAGGCGAAGTAACCCTGTCTATGGCGCATATGCAAACCGTCAAAGTAACAAAAAAAGCGGTGCCGTTGGGCGACTTTATCGGCGGATGCGGTGCAGGCAGACTCTACTGTTCACTGTCTCCTCAGGGCGACGTTCATCCATGCGTTTTCCTGCCCGTAAAAGTTGGCAACCTAAAAACCCAAAAGTTCCAAGACATCTGGCTAAACGCACCCCTCTTCAAAGCCTTCCGAAACAGAGCAAACCTCAAAGGTTCATGCGGAAAATGCGATTACAAGTTCATCTGCGGGGGATGTAGGGCACGTTCAGCAGCATACCACAACGGCGACATGTTAAACGGGGACCCAGGCTGTCTTCAAGGAGTGAAGGCAAAAAATGCCTAACGCTACAAAGAAAACCGTCAAGATTTTCCGCGCCAAAGGGGATATAAGCGATATTGTTAAAGAAGCCGTTGCGAATTCAGAATTACGTGATAAAAAACGGATTTTTATTAAACCCAACCTCAGCCACCCTGAGTACTTGCCCGGCGTTGTGACGAGCCCAGAGTTGATGCGGCAACTCGTCGGCTTGCTTCGGGACGGAAACAGCGAAGTCATCGTAGGCGAATCCAACGGCTTCAACTACCCCTGCTGGACCGCATTTGATAAAACAGGCACCCAAGCAGCTGTCAAAGCGGCAGGCGGAACAGTTATCAACCTATCAGAAGACAAAGTCGTTGAAGTTAAATTTCCAGAGGGTTGCCCACTTAAGCGGCTGTTTTTGCCCAAAACCATACTTGACGCAGACGCCGTCGTCGACTTGCCCTTGATGAAGACGCATGAGTTTATGGCTTACAGCGGCGCTATCAAGAACCTTTTTGGCTGCGTACCCAGCAACAAACGCATCTATCTGCATCCCTATCTGCCTGAAGTGTTCTATCGACTCTACAGCCTCTTCAAACCACAGTTAACAATTATGGATGCACGAACAGGCATTGAGGGCAACGGACCCACAAAAGGCAAACCAGTCAAAATGGGCTTAATGCTCACAGGCAACGATGCATTAGCCCTCGACATAATTGCTGCCAAAGTTATGATGCTGGACTGGAAGCAAACCTACCTCAAATATATCGCCAACAAAACAGGGTTCAATGAAGAAGGCATCCAAGTTGAAGGCTTACAAGTAAATGAGGTTGCGCACAGATTTGAGCCGCCGACAATCGATTTGCCCGTAAAAGCGCAAATGATGGTTTACCAGCATGAGTATTTGACGAAAGTTCTTTTCTGCTCGCTGGATGTGGTTAGGTTGTTCCAGAAAGTAACTATGGCATACAGAGGCAAACCCGTTGAAGTCGCTTAACTGAGTGCTTCATCGTAGACTTTCATAGCATCTTTGACAACTATACGCCAGTCCAGTTGTTCCTCAACGGTTTGGCGTGCTTTGGCACCCATTTCTGCTCCAAAGGAAGGATGCTCAAGTAAGTAAAGGATTTTTTCGCTGAACTGTCGTGGATGGAAAGGCGCCGCCAAAAAACCATTTTTGCCGCTATCAATGGTTTCGGGAATGCCTCCCACAGTCGTTGTTACGACGGGCAAACCTGTTGCGAGCGCTTCCAGAACAGCAAAGGGGTGGTGTTCATAGAAAGTCGAGAAGGCAAAGACGTCGGCGGCTTGGTAGAGTTTGGGCAGTTTCTTGTCTGGGTAGTATCCGGTGAAGATGATGTTGTTTTTTACGCCGAGTTTCTCTGCGTGGGCGTTGAGTTTGTGCATTTCATCGCTTTGTCCTTTGCCTGAGATTATGAATTTGGCGTTGGGGAAACGTTTGATTACAGATGGCATGGATTCAATTAGCGTAAACAAGCCTTTCCGTGCATAGAGCCGCCCCACTGAGACGATGGCTAAGTCGTCGGGGTTAAAGCCGAGTTCAGCTTTCACCCTGCGTTTATCTTGGGCAGGCCGGAACTTTTTGATGTCCACACCGTTGTGGATCACCCGTATCTTATGCGCCGGAATCTTGTAGTAGTTTGTCAGTTCCCACTTAGTGAAATGACTAACCGCGATGATTTTTCTTGCCCGTGATAGCATGCCTTCTTCGAAGAAACGCAAAAAACAGTTAAAACTTACCAGGAATTTTTCGTTTGCGTTTAGGCGGGTGTATGGTTCTCCTCGGATGGCTTCCGCCTCGCCCTCCCATGTGGAGTGGACTGTACATACAAGTGCTTTTCCAAAGTTAGGCGGCACCGCAAAGTTAGGAGTTAATGGCAGTTGGGGATGGGTGACATCTACGTTGGCTGTGTCGCGGACGCTGTTTAGTTTGCGGTTGCTGTTGGCGGCAAGCATGAAGGATTTGATGATGGGCATTTTGGTAATTTTAAGAAAAGAAACGTCAAGTTGGGGGTTGACTTGGACGTCTTGGGCTTGGTTTGATCCTGTCACGACATAGATTTTGTAGCCGTTTTTTAGGAGTTCGTTGGATAGGTAGTAGACGTAGGAGCCTGTGCCGCCTGTAAGAGGCCAATATTCAGGCGAGATAAAGCAGACTTTGTGCGGCATTACTGGTCCTTTCCTGCAAGGTATCTTGCGGTAGTTATTATGGCGCCATCAAACCAGGCTCCAGCCCTCACAAAGTAGAGCACAAAGAGGCGCAGTGCAGATGAGTCATGGAACTTAACTGCTAACTTCGCAGCTGAATAAACAAAGTAAACCGCCATCGCCAAAAAAATTAATCCTGAAACAACCCAAAGCAACCTAAGCGCGGGTACTATTCCAACAAAGAAAAACGCCACCACCCCCAATAGCAAGATTGGCTGAATGTTCATGCCTACATCGGTGATTTCGTCGCCCCGAGCCAAATACCCGTGTTTGAAGTAGAGTTTTAGGGTGTTTTTGCCGTATTGAAGTTGCTGCCGATAGTATACCTTAAGCGTTGGTCGGTTAAAATGATAACAAACCGCGCTTGGCTCATAAGCGATTTTGTAGCCTTTGCCGCTGATTCGAAATCCAAGGTCAGTATCGTATTGGCTTGGCAGCTTCTCGTCCCATCCACCCGCTTCTTCGATAACCGATTTTTTCAGGAGCAGGTTCATGGTTGCGATGCGCCCTGTGTATTTGCCTATGCGGCTGTAACGGTTTTTGAGCTCGTAACCGATGCTTCTTGCCCACAGGTTATCACGGTTCCAAGTTTCGATACTGCCACTGACTCCAGCAACTTTGGATTCAGCAATATGAGGGGTAAGTTTGTTTAGCCATTCCTTCTCGATTTTAGCGTCCGCATCTATAAAGCCAAGGACTTGATGAGCGCTGATTTTCATTGCGTAATTGTAGGCGGCTGGGGCGTTTAATCGTATGGAAAAGACTTTTAAGGGAAATTTCTTTGCGATTTTGACGGTGTCGTCTTTGGAGCCGCCGTCCATAACGATGACTTCAAAAAAACCTGCGGGATAATTTTGCGCTAAAATAGACTTGAGGCATTCTTCGATGGTGTCTTGGCTGTTGTAGGCTGCAACTATGATTGAAACTTTAGGGGCTTCAGGTTCAGTCAATTTTGTTATCCCCTAAAATGAGCAAGTACAATTGAATAGAGGATTTTAGAGCCATCCCACAGTGGATCCACGCCTGAATGTCCATAAGTGCGCTGCTCAAAACTAATCGGCACCTCAGCCACCCTAAAACCAGCCTTAACTGTTTTAACTAGCATTTCAGATTCTATTTCGTATTCCCGAGCGTATAACTTTTGCTTGTTTAGAACCTGCCGTTTCATGGCACGGTACCCTGACTGGGAATCAGTGGTGGGGGTTCGGGTTAAAAGCTGGATTAAGAAGTTGAATATGCGAACCCCAAAAGCATTTAGTTTTCGAGCCGCGACCGGTTTTTTATTCATGTATCTGGAACCGATAACAAGGTCTGCCTTATTCTCCAGAAGGGGCGTTAACACTTCTTTTAGTTCTTCTGGTCGATGTGACCCGTCGGAGTCGATGGTGACAATAATGTTACCTTTAGCTTTGGCAAACCCAGCCCTTAGCACGTAGCCCTTGCCCAAGTGCTGTTTTAATGTCAAAAGTTTAACGCCGCATTTTTTGGCGACTTCAAGGGACCTGTCGTATGATCGGTCATCTACAACGATGATTTCAAAAGTTAAACCTATTTGCTGCAATGCCAACTTGGTGCGGTCGATAATGTTGCCTATGGTTAATTCCTCGTTGTACACTGGAATTATGACGGAAAGCAGCATTTCCCTTGAGCTCATTTTATTTAAGAAGCCAAAGGAAGACCTTATAAAGTTTGGCTACTCCAACCTTGTAAGCAATCTAATGGACAGCTTGAGCCTAAATGGAAAACACATTGAAAATTAAAGTTAAAGCCGACCGAAAGGTTTGGTTTTCCATGTGGTTTTTGGGGGCAGTTGTCACTTTCGGACTAGCGTTTTTCCCGATGTTTTACCGATTGGTCGAAGGCAGAAACAGACATTTCCAAAAAGACCAAGCAATAGAAAAACAGATAACATTTTACTTGAAAAGTGCTTCAAGGAAGCCTCCTGCAGAAAGCCAGCGATTCAAAGCGATGAATGCAAAAGTCTGGGCTGCAAGCATCATCCTTATCGTGCCAGTTTTCATAATAGTGTACCTATTATCCAAAGATTTGGTGATGCATGAACGCAGCCAAGATGCCTTCCTTGCATCTACACTACCTGAGCGAATTTTCATGCCTCAGACAATACCGATAAAAACTTATGCGATAATAACCTTAGTTACTTTGGGAATCGGGGTAATTTATTGGCTGTACAAGGTTGTTAACCTCTACAACGCCCACTATAAAGCGCATCTACATGTAGAAAAGGAAATAACCCGATTGATGGAGACAGAGAAAGTTGTCTAGCAACTGTAAGAAACGCAGGTTCGTTAGCCACGGTGGCGACATCTGGGGCTTTAGCAGAAAATATAACATACCTCTCGAAGATGTGCTCGAGTTCAGCGGACCCATAAACTTTCTCGGACCATCACCAAAAGCCGTCGAAGCTGTAAAACAGAATGCTAAGTTAATCCGGTATTATCCTGACCCGAACCCTGTTGAGTTCAAAAAAGAAATCGCCGAGTACGTTGGGCAGGGTGTGGAACCAGAAAACCTTCTATTGGGTAACGGTTCGATCGAACTTATTTACATGATTACAGAGATTTTGCCACGGGGCTTCAAAGCGTTGATTCCTGTACCCTCATTTTCGGAGTACGAGAAGGCAGCTTTACGAGTTGGCGGAGAACCAGTGTTTCTCCAATTGCCCCAAGACTTTGGGTTGGAAATAGATAAAATCAAGAAGGCAATTACAGACGACACGAAGATTTTGTGCATTTGTAACCCACACAGTCCCTCAGGTACGCTATACAGCAAAGAAGCACTCGCGGATCTGGTCAAGTATTGTAATAAAAAAGACATCATTTTCAGCGTGGACGAGAACTATATTGAGTTTGCGGAAGAGAGTTTAAACAACACCTTGGCGGGTATGGTGAAAGATTACGAGAACCTCTTTGTCATCCGTTCAGTCACCAAGTTCTATGGTATGGCAGGCATACGTTTCGGTTACGCAATCGCCGCTGGAACCCTCATCGACAAGCTGCAAACCACTCGGCTGCCATGGAGCATAAATGGCTTAGCATGTCAAGTCACACTTGCAGCTTTCAAAGACAAAGAATTCATCGAAAACACCAAGCAAACTATCGCCAAAGAACGCGTAGCACTTGCCAAAAACTTAAGCGAAATCGAAGGCTTACACGTCTACCCATCCGTAACCAACTTTCTGCTCGTAAAAATAGAGACCAAAAAAAGCACGTCCACCATGATTAAAGAATTGTTAGCGCAAGAGCGCATCCTAATCCGCGATTGCTGCACATTTATGGGTTTAGACGACCACCACTTTCGAGTCACCGTAAGATCAGCAAAAGACAATCAGATACTGGTTGAAACAATAAAAAGAATACTGTTAGAGACGTAAGTCAGAAGAAACCATAAGTTAGTTAGGAAGCCAATTGACGCTTTTGTTTTTGTGTTTGGATTTGCTGAGGCTCTGGACTAAATTCAAGGAGAAAGAGCGAAAATGCAAAAGCTCTTTTACTATGGCTATTTCGTTAATTGTTGCCGGAGCCTTCTCAGCCCCTACCTGTTCTTCAAATTTTCTAAAAGATGTTGAGACTAAAAAAAGGGAAGAGTTGTTTGTAGTGGATTGTTTTTATGGTCGTTTCCTTAGCAGCAGAAGTGCAAGGATTAGGCCGATGACTATTATTGCCAATATCATACCAATTGATAGTGGCAGGAAGTACTGATCAGCCATAGATGCTGGATGTTCAGTTGGTGCTGCGGTTGCTTGTGGTGCTACGTCGACAACGAAGGCGCTTTCAGTTGATGATGCATAATAAGCTTTCGAGCCAGCGAAGGTAGCGAAAACTGTGTATTTTCCTGGAATGTCAGGTATCCAACTGAAACTATATGAACCGGTAGAGTCGCTTGTTGTTGTGCCGACGTTTCTAAAGTTGCCGTTAGCATCTAAAACATCTATGGATACTGAAACGCCAGTTGCATTGTTTGGACGATCAAACTGTTTGTATACGTATAGCATCCAATCGCTCATGCTTTCGTCTGAAACTGCTGGAACACCGTTCGGGAATCTTGATGTAGCAGCGTATTTCTCTGTGCCTGGAGAAGTGTCAGTTACCATGCCTTCCACTAAAATGCTGCTGCCTTCTACTGAAACCTTCGGTGAAGCTGCAAGCGTAATGGCGGTTGGACCTTTGCCGATTGCGTATACTCTTTGATCATATGTGTCCATTGTAGTTATGATGCTGTCACCGATGATTCCGTTACCGCCCCAGCGGGTTTCTCGGAACATTCCGTTGACTCGCCAGATAACAGAGCCGTCTGTTGCATTAAGACATATGTAGGGTCCGCCACGTGGTATTGGATTCTCAGCGGAGTGCTCTAGTGTGCCGACATAGATTTTTCCATCTGTAATTAGATCTATCCAGCCCCACCAGTTCTCGCCTGTTACAGGTTCATTATATGGATCTGACATTGCATAAGTCCAATCTGTGTGGCCTGTTGCGAGATTGTAAGCATAGACTATTCCGCCAACGCCGACTGAATACAAGTGGTCATATGCGAAGTACCATGTGTGCTCTGCGTTGCCCCAGCCATAAGCATCTAAGTAGATTTCAGAGTCTGTTTGCCAGAGGTAATCGCCAGTTTCTGTACTGAACGCATAGTGTTTTTGTAGTTCTTTGTCCCATAAGGCGATAACGCCATTTGCGACTTGGCTAGTTGCGCCAACATAGTTTATAGTGTTGGAACCTTCTACCCATTCAGCTGGTGCTTGCCAGGTTTTGTCGAATAATAAGTGTCCTCTTGAACCTGCGGTTGTACTTAATGCCCATACTTCGACTTGTGATTGATTGAAGACCATGGACATTACTCTATCGGGATAGACCTTCAATATTGGTGCGAAGAATGAAGTGCTAGCTGATAATCCTGCGGGTATAGATACGTTCCATGTGATGCATCTTGGGTTTGCGCCGTCTAATCCGGGTCCCAATGCGGTTCCGTGAGCTGTGTTGCCCCAGCTGCCGTAATCAGGAGTGCCGATAACTGCATTCTGAAGTCCGCAATCGGTTGAGTTCCAGAGAGCCATCCATCCGTTTGTGTAGTCCATTATGTAAATGAGGATCTCGCCGCTTGGACCGTATGTTCTAACGCCAGAAGGTACGTTCTTAATTTCTATTTGCTGATTGCCGGTGAATGGATCATATGCGGTATAAGTGCTGCCAGATACTGACCAGACATAAGTGAATACTCCGTCAGAGTTGTAGCTGTTGAAGTAGAAGATTTGACCGAATGATAGTACAGTATTGTTTCTGAACATCCATTGTTCTCCAGTGTGTAGATCTACTGCAATTATTGCTGGTGCTTGTTCAGCTCTTGTGTCTGTTCGCTGGTAGTAGAGTATTCCATTCAATATTATTGATCCTGGGAATTTGCCTTCGTATGCATCGCCTGTTTCAGAGCCTGCTGGAACTAACGGGTCGCCTATTAGGCCTCCGGTTAATCCGCCTGTAGTCAATGGGTTTGCCCATAGAACGTGAGCAGTTTCTGGCGCATCATCGTTGTAGAGACCATTGCTTACCCAATAATTATTGTTAGCGTCAGGTACGCCAACCCAGTTTCCTGAGATTGAATACCATTCCCTAAGCTGGTCATCAATTGGTCGAGTCCAGTATTCTGTTGGAAGAGCATGCCCTGGATAATCCGTCAAAGGTTCCTGCTGTACATTAAGGGTTACAGTTGCACTAGTACTTGCTGCCATTATCGTGCCTTCGGCTATGAACACATTTGCTTCATAGCTGAAGAAGCCAACGGGGTTTGTTTGTTCAGGGAAGTGTGTCGTTAAGTAGTATGTGCCAACTTGGTCAGGTGTGTATAATGTAAAGGATGACCCTGTTGAATCTGTTCTGAATGGCCCAAGTGTTTCTGTGGTGTTATCAGGTTTAACAACAGTTACAGTTACACCCGTCCAGCCTTGCTCAACGGCGCCTGCCTGCTGTAGAATTCCGAATTTTACCAGTACGTCCTGTCCGAGACCTACCGGGTCTGGAACAGCATCGCACACTGGGTAGGTTTTTAATGTAGTTACTGCTGTCTGTGCTTTAACTTGTGTTATTGGAACGATTGAAATCATAAAAGCCAATATTATCAAGGTTGCAAATATTTTGCTATATTTCATTTTATTTTTCATTTCCTTTAATTTTTAAAGATAACTAACTTATTTTTAACTTGGTTATCTTGCAAATTAATCCGCGCTTGTGCATATAAGATTTATGCCAAACTGCGCAATATATGCGATAATTTTGCCTTTTTTACAATCTAAAAGCCACAATATCCTCAATTTTTGTCTTCTGAAACAAGACATAAGTAAACCAGTAAACTACAATGAAAAAAGCAAGTACTGGATGCACATAAGTCCTAACAGGTACAAATTAAGGAAGCCCAAGCGCAAAGCCTCAAAAAAATAAACCTAACCAAAGACACTATTAGAAAAAACATATGCAAGTGCTATTGTTATCAGGGATGGTCATACAATTGAACAATCTTTTTCTCTACGAAATGAAACATAGTATCCGGAAACAACGTAGATTGAAATTAGCTCAAGAAAAATTTCCGAGAGAGATAATGCCAACTATGCAACAGTATATATCAACAGTCCATGAGTTTCCAGAGACTGCAGACAATGTCAAAGATGAGAGTTTTCAGACCTTAACAGCAAAATGCTAGGCAAAACCAAAAGCATAGTTGTGTTCCGTTAAAGCTATAAACACGCATATCATCAAAAAGTAATAACACTCAATCGCACAGAGGCAAAGCCGTGGCTACCAAAACCAACAAACAGGGTATTGAAAATGAAAACAAAAACATCCTGCTCATGACTACAGCCCCGCCTGAAAACGGCGCATGGTATCTTGGCAAACGGTTACCTCCCATCGGCTTAATGTATGTTGCTGCTGCACTCGAAAAAGCAGGTTTTCAAGTTCAGATGCTCGACAACTACCTCATGAAGAAGCCGATTGAAGAAGTCAAGCAATTAGTCAGAAAGACAAATCCGACAATTGTCGGAATTACTTGTGGTTCAGCCACCTATCGACGTTGCATAGAAACGGCTCGAGCCATAAAAGAGGCTTTGCCAACCTCCAGAATAGTTGTAGGAGGATGGCATGCTTCTTATGTGCCTGATAGTTTACTCGATAACCCAGAGATTGATTATGTAGTTATGGGTGAAGGCGAGAGAGCAGTTACAGAGCTTGCCACCTGCATCGTAAATGGCGCTGAATCTGCCGCCACCATCTCAATCCCAGGCGTAGCTTACAGGCGTGCAGGAGTTAACATCAAAAATCCGCCCAAATTCATAGAAAACATGGACGAAATTCCATACCCTGCAAGGACCCTGTTGCCGCTTGAACTCTACGACCGCACAATCGAATACTTAAACGTTAAACCCGCCGACGTCATGAGCATCAGCCGCGGATGTGTCTATCACTGCGGTTTCTGCGAAACCAAAAAGCTCTGGGGAAACATCTGCCGAGGGTTCAGTCCTCAAAGAGTCATCGGCGAAATAAAGGATCTGCAAAGCAAATACGGCACAAAAGGCATCTACTTCATAAACGATAACTTTACCCTCAGAAGAAAACAAACCCTTGAACTCTGCGACTTGATGGTGAAGGAAAAGCTTGATTTGGAATGGGTTTGCGACACCCGCGTGGATTTGGTCGATCAAGATCTTTTGGTCGCGATGAAGAGAGCTGGATGCAAAACCATTTGGTTTGGCGTTGAATCTGGCTCAGAGAAAGTTCTCAAGCGTATAGGTAGAGACACAAAGCTGAAGCAAATAGAGAACGCGTTTAAGCTCTGCCGCAAAAACGACATAAAAACCGCCTGCTCTTTCATGCTAGGTGTCCCCGATGAAACCTTGAAGGACATGGAAGCCTCGCTCAAGTTCGCTAAGAAATTAAACCCAGACTGGTGTATCTTTAACGTTTTCATAGCCAACCCAGACAGCAAACTATACCAAGAAGTTTTAGAATCCAAAAAATACGACCAGTTAGACGAGTTTTTATTGAGCGTAAAAACCGACGAGTACGACTACAATTCACTTATGGCGGTTCAACGGCGGTTCTTCAAAGAGTTCAACATGACCCCAAAGCAGATTCTTAAACGTGTCCGCCGGGAAGGCGCCCTAAACTTTGCGAAACGAAGACTCACAGGTGGAACGCGGAAAGCCATAGGTATAGCGTAGATGCATCGGATTGCAGAAGAGAAGACTTGGAAAAACAAACCTCCAAGTCTCAGTCGTAGGGTTTGGTGGAACATGGATATCCGAGCTCACTACCCTTGAAGCGGTTAGAGTTGTAAGAAAAGCTTTTGATTTAGGCATTAACTACTTTGACACTGCAAAACTTGATGGGGACAGCGAAGAAAAAATCGGCGCAGCTCTGCAAGATGTTAGAGACCAATGCGTCATCGCCACCAAGACGGGTGCAAGAACTAAAAAGGAATCCCTTGAAGATTTTGAACAAAGTTTAAGACGACTCCAAACCGACAGGCTGGATATCATTCAGCTTCATGGAATTGATGACGAGAAAACCCTTGCTAAAGCCATGAGCGAGGATGGTTCGCTGCAAACCTGCAAAGAAGCACGCAAGCAGGGGCTGGTGGATTTTATCGGCATTACGGGGCACAAACCGCGGGTTCTAAATAGGGCAGTTTTGAGCGGCGAATTTGACACGGTTTTGGTGCCGCTTAACGTTGTAACTAGACAGGCGTTAGAGGAGCTGTTACCTGCTTCAAAGGCGCAAGATGTTGGCGTTGTGGTGATGAAGTCGCTGTCAGCCAAAACATCAACCCTGATAACGTGTCTTTACAGTCCTTCGCTTTCGTTGGTTTCGGATGAGCCAGAACTCAAAACGGTACTGGGTCAAAGCAGCGACGAGATGGTTAACAGCGCATTAATGTATGTTCTGTCGCAGGATGTCTCCTCTGTTATTCCAGGATTAAGATCCATAGGCGAAGTTGAAATCGCAGCTAAAGCCGGCGAACATTACGCTGGATTGACAGCTAAAGAAAAAGAACGTTTCAACTTTATTCTTGGGACAAACTATTGTCAAGACTGTGGACAATGCCTGCCGTGCCCCCAAAACCTCAACATAGCAGCCATACTACGTTTCCATTCGCTCTTTCAGGTCTATCACTTGAAGGGGTGGGCTAAAAAACTCTACAACGGTTTAGAAGTTAAAGCCGACAGATGCATTAAGTGTTATGAATGTGAAGTAAAATGCCCATACCAGTTACCCGTCGTAAGCATGCTGGAAAAGGCGCAATCAGATTTCCGATAAACCTTGTTTGCCGACTATTTTTTTGCTATCCAATAACTCATTTCAGGTCTGCACAAAAGCTGATAAAGCGGAAACAGCGGGTTTGGAATCCAGGTGGCGTGTTGATAGTAATCTGTTCGGTTAGAAAACTCAAAACCTTTTTGTTTAAAGACTTGGGCTACGGCTTGGTGGTTTAGGGCATGTTCTTTTTTGTGCCAGTAATCTGACAGTGTATAATCAATAGTGGGAACTTTTAAGTCAATAAACCGGAAGTAAAGGCTGTTGATCAGGGGGTTCGAATGAAAATATATTCCTTTAACTAAGCTAGCAAGTATGCTTGGCTCGCCCTTCCAGTAGAAAGGGGATGCCTCGTGGTCTATGTACATTACGCCGCTCTTTTTCAGGTATCCGCAAATAGTGCAAAGAGCCGAAGAATAGTCGGGCAAATGATGAAGCACAGAATAAAATGTTATCAAGTCAAACTCGCCCATGCCGAAACTCAGGTCCTCTATAGGCGAGTTAATCACTGTCAATTTATCTTGCAAGTAGCGAGCATACTTTTTTTTTAGAACCGCACACATTTCAGGCGAAATATCCGTTGCCGTCACACTATAGCCCATCTGCAGGAGTTTCCCAGTTAAGTTGCCTGTTCCCGCGCCTACGTCAAGGACATTTCGTTGGTTGTCTCCAATTTGTTGGTCAACTGCTTTCAGTTTGGCGGTAATTCTTCTTTGTTCTTGCCTGCTGTAAACCTCAGGGTGGAGAAGCTCATAGTATGGTGCTTCAAAGCGGTGGACTGCAACGTTTGCTTGGTGAATTTGGTCTTCTAAGGATTGGGCTTTAAGCATCATAACACCTAAGTTGAGAGTAACTTGAAGTAGTGTGGGTTTTTGGGATTAATATACCGTTTGAAAAACTATGGAAAATAAACAAAAAAATAAAGAGGGAAGTGGTTTTTTATCCACTTGGTTTGTTTATGGCCGTTTTCTTAGCACTAAGATTATGACAACGCCAATTACAGCTACAAAGACAAATAGCCCTGCAATTGCCGGTAGGAAGTATTGATCAGACATAGACGGCGCCAGAGTAGGCGAGGGCGATAAAGTCGGATGCTCCTCCATTACATTAAACGCCGCAGTTGCAGATGATGGCCAGTAAGCGTTGGTGCCTGCAAAAGTAGCAATAACATTGTATGTGCCTGAAATGTCTGGTTGCCACACTAGATTATATGCGCCAGTGTAGTCGGTTGTTGCTGTTCCAATACTTCTAAAGTTTCCGTTTGCATCAACAACATTTATTGTAACATCAACGCCAATAAAGTTGCTAGGAAGCGCCTTCTGCTGATAGACATAGCCCATCCAGTCTTTCATGATAGAGTCAGCTGCAACTGGAACACCCGCTGGAAAGTCTGCTGCCTGCTGGCTCTGCTTTGTACCTGCCGAAATATCCGTCACTGCGCCATGTATCACCACTGCCTGTCCTGAGGCTGCCGATAGGTCTGGAGCTGAAACTGTCATTGCACTGGGTCCTTTGCCGATGCTGTAGATGTTGTTATCCAAGCCGTTCATGCATGTCAAATAGCCGTCTGCAACAGCCCAAGCACTACCAGGAGTAGACCACTCACTGGGATAGCCAGAAAGCTGCCAAATCAACTCGCCAGTAGATGCGTTAAGAGCAGTATATGTAGTGCCCTTGTAGAGTGGATTTGGTATGGTGTGTTCATTTGTTGCCAAGTAGATTACACCGCCAGCAATCGATTGAATAAACGTTGGATAATGCCCATATGAGAGAGATAGGCCAGCGTTTGTGCTGTTGCCTTCGCCGCCGTTGCCCCATGTCCACTGCAGTTGGCCTGTTACGATATTGTATGCGTAGCATGTGCCTGAGAATCCGCTGGTGTAGAGGTTGCCGTAAGCTGGAACACTTAGCATAGTGTTGCCCACACCGTAGTAGTCAAAGTCTGCTTGACGCGGAGTTGTGTATAGGAGGTTGCCATTGTCCAAACTGTAGGCTACCCAATTGAGTGTTTCCTCATAGTTAAAGTAGAAGACACGGTTCTGGAAATCGACTGCGCCATTTGCGTAGGTGATGTTGCCTTGTACGGGGTCGTATGTTTTCATCCAAAGTATCGAGCCGACAGCTCCGCGTGAGGCGTTGAGGTTAACAGTGAACATCGTGTAAGGAAGCTGCAAGCCGCCATTGCTATTTCCCTTATATCCAACGGGTAGTGAGCCGTTTCTGCAGAGCATCACATCGCCATAGCTAGCTGCGATCACCGATACAGGATTTGATCCCTTAGGTGGCAATGTTACTTCTCCTGTTGTTGTGCTGTAGGTTGGTGCTAGGGGCATTGTGTTTAGCCAGGGTAGTGAATAGTTCCAGTCGTATGTTGTTATGCCTTGACCGGCAACACCAACTCCGCCGCGTTGCCCTCCAATAGTTGTAATGTTAATCGGAATGTCTGCATTGACTTCGATTGTATCACCATAATAAACTGGGTTAGATACTCCACCGGTTGAAGTTGGTCTCGTGCCTGAGCCGGATGTATTTGGATTAGCCGGAATATTTGAAATTATTACCAGGTTGCTTGCGTTTATAACGGATGGGTTAAAGCTTCCACCGCCAGTGTAGGGGTTGACATCGTACTGCCAGAGTTTGCTAGAGTTCCACTCAGACAAATACCATTGCGGATTATTGTTTGTGCCAGCGTTTCTTATAACATAACGTATCTGCTCACCAGTTGGACCAGACACCGAGGTGCCTGAAGGAACACCAGTTACGTTAAACAACTGCTCGCCTGTGTATGCATCATAAGCTCTGCCAAAGTTGGATGTGAACAGTATTGGCGGGAAAGTTCCATGTTGATCACCATTCCAAAGATTGTAGATATAGCCAAATGAAAGCGGTGCCACATCGGTGCGAGACCAAAGAACTTGCCCTGTACGAAGATCAACAGCCGTGGTTGGTCCACTGCTGGGACCTGTGAAGGAAATTACTTCGGTGTAGAAGAGAATGCCGCTGATTATTATTGGATTGCTGAATCTTGGTTCGTATGAGCTGCCTTCGAAGTATGAGACTCCTTGAACTGCACCGTTGGGGTTAGTGCCGCCCTCGACAAATGCGTTTCCTCCAACAACTCCTCCAAACTGAAGTGGACGTGTCCACATCACGTGAGAGGTCAAAGGTCCTATGCCGTCGGGCACGTAGAGCCTGTTGCTGGTATAGCCGCTTAGAACGGGTGATCCTGAACCTAGCCAGTCAGAGGAGACTGTCCACCAGTCTGTGCCTTCGCCGTAAATTGGGTGTGTCCAGTACTGTGTTGGAAGCGGAGAGCTGCCTAAGGGCCCAGGTATTGGATCTTGCTGAACAGTAAGAGTTGTAGATGCCGTGCTACCTAAGTAAGAGTCGCCTATCAGTATTGAGTTTTCGTAGCCGTTGCCGTTCTCGCCGTAGACTTGTCCTGGGTATGTGAAGTTGAAAGTGTATGTGCCGACTTGGTCTGGAGCGAATCTGGTAAATTGTGAGGATGTGGTGTCTGTTATGGTGGCAAAGGTTTGTGATGTGGTTGTTCCGTCAGGGGCTGTGATTGTGAGCTGGTAGTTTTTGAATCTGTAAAAGTTTGCTGTCAAAGCTGCACTAGCTGTAGAAGCATTCGTGCCAATGGCTGCAGTAGATCCGCCTGCTACTCCGTAAACGGGGTCAAGCCACATGTAAATGTGTACTTCTTGACCGACTCCTACGGGGTCAGGTGCTGCAACGATGTATGCATAGGTAGGAATATTCCATCCAGGCGTATGTGCGCTAGCACTAGGTGCTAATAATATTGAAGTTGTCATTGAAACTGTCAAAATTGCTACAATCAAAATAGCCATAGTTCTGTTTTTTATTTTTTGCATTTTTCTTTCTCCTTTAATTTGGCAAAAACATTCTTTAAAAAAAGGCCCTTGCCAGCTTTGTTCTATGAGTTGGTTTCTTTATAAAACTATTGGATGTGTGACGACCAGTTAACGTTCTTTTGAAATCCAAAAAAATTTTGTGACGGAAAACAGTGCAAAAATAGAACGTGTGATATTTTTCCAAAAAGCAGGTAAAAAAAATTGACATGTTGAAAAATACCGAGTTATCCTTCAATCAAATAACTGCTTAAATATCTACTATAGCAATTTTAGGTCTTAGATTTGGTATTTTTCTATCTTCACATTTTTTGACGCTGTATGCGAAATGTTTATGCATCAAGCACCTATTTTGGAACAATAAATAGTGACTAGAAATGAAGCCCTATGTAACTTTGGTTAACCCATCCGCTCCTGTTGGCGCCGCAATGCATATGCCCTTTGCACTGTTAGGTTTAGGGTATATAGCCGCGGTCTTAGAGAAAAATAACTACAAAGTGGACGTAGTCGATTGCCAAGTGCTTAAGCTTTCAACGGAGGATTTTAGGAACGAGATTACGAAGCGTCAACCAAACATCGTTGGGGTTACATCGTCTACACTTACATACCAGTCTGCAATGAAACTGGTAAAGATTGCAAAAGAGACTTGCCCAAACTGCATAACCATCGCTGGCGGTCCCCACGTTACTTTTTGGGATGAACAAGCGCTCCAAGAATGCCCAGAATTAGACATCATAGTGCGCCGAGAAGGCGAAAACACGATGCTGGAGCTGGCGCAGAGGATAGAGTCAGAAAGACCCTACCACGACGTATTAGGCACCACATGCCGAAAAGATGGTAAAATCCTGCAAAACCCAGATAGGCCCTACATTGAAGATCTAGACAGGCTACCTTTTCCAGCTCGTCACCTCTGGCCTATGGAGAAGTTCCGCGAACTCGAAGATGTCTTGTACTTAACAACTAGCCGAGGCTGTGTGTACTGGTGTGAGTTCTGCACGACAGTCAGGATGCATGGACGAAAGTACCGCATGCGTAGCCCAAAAAACGTTGTTGACGAATTAGAGGTATTGCACAAGACTTATGGGATTAGTAAGTTTACTTTCTGCGACGACGCTTTTACGGTTGATCAACCTCGAACTGAGGAACTCTGCGGTGAAATCCTAAAGCGAGGTTTAAAGATTCAGTGGAACTGTGGAACACGCGTCGATATGATAACTAAGGAACTGCTTGCAAAGATGAAGGAGGCGGGATGCATCACTGTTTGGTTCGGTGTTGAATCGGGCACACAGCAAGTTTTAGATGCAATGAAAAAAGGAATAAGCCCCGAATTAACCATCAAGGTACTCGGGTGGGTCAGAGAACTCGGCCTAAAACCGGTTCCGAACGTTATTTTGGGCTTCCCAGGCGAAACCAAAAAGAGTGCTTGGAAAACCGTCAAGTTCGTAGAAAAAATCGCTCCCGACGACGTAGGCTTCTACAACGTTGCAACGCCTTTCCCGGGAACTCCCATGTACGATATGGTCAAGGAGAAGGGATGGCTTAGAGTGACTGACTTTGACATGTACGACACCACGCATCCCATATTTGAAACGCCTTGGCTTAGCATGAAGGATCTTGGCAAGCTGCGGGAAGGCGCATTCCATCATTATTATCTGCGCTGGGCATTTCTCTGGAATAAGAAAAGAAGGTTCAAGGTATCTACCGCGTTGATTTTCGCAGCCAACCTATTTGCCGATATTAAACTGAAGCTTAGAAGGAAATAGCAAAAACCAATTCAGATATAGCCTTCTCTTTGCTCCTAACTCGATTGTTTTTCAAGGGTCTTATTGGAAGAGAGTTACAGAGAAGCTCGAATACTAAAAATGAATGGGGAAATATTTTCTTTATTGTGTTTATCTGGCTTATTGTTTGCGGACCTTCATCATAAGGTCATCATAAGGATTACGCCTATGATGATTAGCATGACGATGATTACCGATATTAAAAACATGTTATGGATACAAATCAGAAATAATTTCAAATGATTCAACTGCTTAGACAACACTAAGCCCATTTTCCATGCAAGATTTGAAAAATCTTATATAAAGCACCACGTTTTTGATGTTAAGATTCCACGCTTTATGGATGGGCAAGACAACTTTGGCAAATCGAGTAAAAATTGACGAAAATGATGCAAAAATACTAAAATTACTTTTATTGGAATCCCGAACCACTTTCACCGATATTGCCGCCGCTTGCGAAATTACTGTGACAGCCGTTAGAATGCGCTATAAAGGACTATGGAAAGAGGGTGTAATCAATGGCGAAGTGATGCTCGTCAACCCTCACTGTTTAGGGTACCAACACATAGTAGATCTGTGCATAACCAATGCCATTGAAGATACAAAAGAAGTAACAGAGTTCCTTGAAACCAAGCCATATATTGCCGGATTAGTCGGCCCATGGGGCAACTACAACTTTTTTGGTAAAGTAGCTCTGCGAGACCTCAAAAAGTTGCATGAAATTATCGAAGATTTTGAAGCTAACCAATACATTACACATGTAGATGCATTAATCTGGGCCAAGGCTGCTAACGTAGAATACCCGCAAAACTTGGTCATAAAACCTTCAGATGGAAAAAACCAGGAAGTTAAAGTTTCATCGGTCAACCATCAACAAGAAGGAGCGGTGAAACTAGACGAAATCGACAAAAAAATCGCCAAGATTCTTGCAGAAAATGCGCGTACACCATTCAAAAAAATAGCTACAGAACTGGATATTTCGAGCAAAACCGTAATTCAAAGATACAAAAAACTAAGAAATAACTTGTTTACTTCTTCCAGCATAACACTCGACCTCTCTAAGCTTGGGTACAAGGCTCTCGCAAATTTGTACATAAAAGTGTCCAACCGAAGCAAGATCAACGAAATATATTCTCAACTATTGGAAATCCCCAACTTGGTAGTCATAATAAGGCTGATTGGAGCCTATGACCTATACTGTGGACTTTTCCTTGAAGATTTTGAACAGATGTTCGACGCTGACGACAAAATCAGAAAAATAAAAGGAGTAGAATCTACGACAGCCCATCTAACAAGGGTACCGCCTGCTTGGCCACTAAATCTGTTTCCATCACTAATTGATAAAGAGTGCATTGAACCCAAATATTGGCATTAATGATCCTTTCAATTAACGTCGCAGTTTCTTCCTAAAATGTATTGCCTCGGCTAGAAAAACCGTAGCTGAAACAACCGTAACCACCGTTAATAGCCAGAATGACTCTTCTATGGGGGAACCCGCGAACAAATGAGGAATCAAAACGGCGATTTCAGCGATTAAGACCCCGACGAAAATGAAGCCGAAAACGGCAAAGCGGGGTATGAGCGTTTTTCCAACCCAAACATATCCGTTCATACCGACCCTTTTTTTGACTAAATAGTTGCCGTATTCATCTTTGGCAACTAACCCCAAATCCATCAGCCTCTGCAAGTTACGATAGGCAACACTTGGGCTGCTGAGATTGACTCCACGCATCAAATCCCGAGGACCCAAAGGCTTTCCGGTCTTAACAAGAAACACGTACGTGTTAAACAACGTTGAATTTAGCTCTTCATCAGCCACCAAGTCAGGCACCAAACCTAACCACATGTCAGGCGTCCACACATAAAAAACCAAG
This sequence comes from Candidatus Bathyarchaeota archaeon, assembly GCA_963775685.1. GTDB lineage: Archaea > Thermoproteota > Bathyarchaeia > Bathyarchaeales > Bathycorpusculaceae > Bathycorpusculum. Next base: position 2,042,256 of record CAVZJV010000014.1, on the reverse strand, counting down.
CCTAAAACCAACCACACTCGAAAGCTCTGACTATCAAAATGTACGTGTTTTTCAGATAATAGTCTCTGCGTCTTATTAACCGTAATCGATATTAACTGTTTACTGGAAGTATCTCAAAAAGCAAGTTTGGGTTATCTTGGAGCCAAACCTCATAAACGTACTCGTCGCAATCGTAATTCTAATCTTAGCTATCCTTTTGGATCTAGTTTTGGGCGACCCCTCACCCAACACCCCAGACAAGTTAGTTTTCAAGCTGCACCCCACAGTTTTGATGGGAAAGTTCACCAAAAAAATCGAACCTGCGTTCAAGAGCCCCAACGCTAAAACCGAAAAGTTCCTCGGCACCCTGCTTGGTTTAACAGTGATTGCTGCTTTTGCGCTTCCAGTCTTCTTCGGGTTATGGGCAATAAACACGTACGTATCATTTTACGTCAACATTGCGGTATACGGTTTCATCGCCATAATCTTAGTAAAAATGACCATATGTATAAAACTTGAGACCGATTGGGCTAAAGCAACAGCAAAAGCCATCGACCAAAGCAATCTTCCTGAAGCAAAAAAATACAGCCACTTCTCTCGCAGAGAATCCAAAAACCTAAATGGCTCACAGATGGGCAGCGCTGTAATCGAATCCATGTCAGAAAACCTCATCGACTTCAAACTTTCTCCCATGATGTCGTTCGCTCTGTTCGGAGTGACCGGCGCCATTGCGTTTCGAGCAATCAACACCTTAGACGGTATGGTAGGCTTCAAGACTAAAGAGCACATCAACACGGGATGGTTTAGCGCTAACCTGGACAACTTTGTCAATTACGTTCCTACGCGTTTGACGGCTCTACTTATGATTGTAGCCGCAGCTATTCTTCGGATGGATGCTGGGAACGCTTGGAGAGTCGCGCGACGAGACCACAAAAAAACGCCCAGCCGCAACCATGGGTGGCCGATGGCAGCAGTGGCAGGAGCACTCCGAATTCAGCTCGAAAAGCCCGGACAGTACATTCTTGGCGACGCTCAGGAACCGTTGACTGGAAATAAAATTTTGGGGGCTCTAAAGATCAGGGATGTGACGATTGTTCTTTGGGGGCTTATCTGCGTCGGCGTCATCGTTCTTGTGCGGTTGTTCTGGTTTATGCCCATTTAGTGGAAAGTTTTAATCGCAGCAGCAGGGTATTGATGTTTCAAGAGTGCCCGTATGCGTGTTTGCTTGATTAATCCTCCCCGCATTCAACCCAAAGCATGGGGAAAACCCAACGTTTTTCCACCCATCGTCTTAGCCTCAGTCGCAGCCGTTTTGGAAAAAAAGCACATTGTAAGTATCATCGATGCTCCAACGGAAGGGTGGAGGAACCTCGCAGAACTGGATGATTCAAAGTACCGTGTGGGTTTAAGTTCAGAAACCATCGCTGAACGAGTTAGGCAGTGGAATCCCGATTTAGTGGTTGTGGAGATTCCTTTTTCGGGTTGGTCAAGAACCGCGTTCGATGTGATCCAAGCAGTCAAAGCTGTCAATAGCAAGATTGTAGTGGTGTTGATGGGTCAGCATCCTACGGCGAGACCCGAAGCTTGCCTTTCAGAATCTGATGTTGATTATGTTGTTATCGGTGAGCCAGAAAACACCGTTTCCGAACTCGTCGACGCGCTTGCTTCGGGAAAGCAAGATTTGGCTATGATAGATGGTTTGGGTTTTAAAGAAAAGGGTAAATCCACTCTTACGGGAAAACGCGCGTTTATCGAAGATTTAGATTCTTTGCCTTTTCCTGCTAGGCACCTGTTGCCTATGGAAGTTTACAATGAAGCCGTCAAAGAAAACCCGCTAAGGGGCGAAATAAGCAAACCCTGGACAATCGTCACAACCACCAGAGGCTGCCCCTACAGCTGCGTCTTCTGCTCCGTCTGCATCCTCTGGGGTAGAACTTGGCGAGCTCGAAGCGCAAAAAACGTCGTTGATGAACTCGAACATATAGTGAAGACCTATCGCGTTAAGCAGGTTGATTTCTACGACGAAAACATGACACTGGACAAGAAGCGTATGGCGGACATCTGTGACTTAATCGTTCAACGCGGCTTGCACATCGAGTGGTTTACACCAAACGGTGTTCGCGCCGATACCTTAGACGAGCCGCTTCTGCGAAAAATGAAGAAATCCGGCTGCAAAAAAATCCGAGTAGCCCCAGAATCAGGCGTTCAGCGCGTCGTTAATGAGGTCATCGGCAAGAATTTAGATTTGAAGAAAGTTGAGCAGGCAGTTGTTTTATGCAAAAAAGTCGGCATCAAAGTCGGCTGCTTCTTCGTACTGGGCGTGATCGGGGAAACCAAAGCAGACATCGAAGAAACCATAAAATTCGCCTACAAACTCCGCAGCCTCGGCGCAGACAGCCTCATATTCAGCATCGCCATGCCCCTCTACGGAACAGCCCTCTACGAACAGGCAAAAGAAGGCGGGTACCTTCGTGAAGGATTCTGTGACTTCGCCCTGGCAGCGACGGAGCCTTTGATTGAAACGCCACAGTTCACAGCCCAAGAGCTACAGGAACTATGCGTAAGAGCCAACATGGCTAACCCAACCTTTACCAGAGCCAAAATTTTGAGAGCTGCCCGAAACCCCATAAAAACCATAAAGATTCTACTGAAAATGACCTAGTTTAAGTTAATTTTTAATATAGTCGGAACTCCTTTTTTTTCTCGCAAGTTTTATAATTCTCTTCAGATTCCTAAGTGGATATGAACACCATTCTCTACCGAATAATGTTTACCGTCAAAGCTTTCGCATTCATGCTATTCGTGTTTGGATTGCTCGCATGGCTATATGGCGTAACTATCCAAATTGCCCATCCCGAATGGCTGACATTGCCCATATCCCATCTTATAACAACTAGACTCGACACCTTCACAATCATTATGTTCATCCTGAGTGCCGCTGGATTCTTTGTCTGGAGATTAATCGCTGAACTCCAAAAAGAACCACAAAAATAGTCACTCAGGGCTTCGAAAAAATTATTTTTCCATCTATAATTATCATTTCTGGTTTGATGTCTTGGATTTTAAATGGTGGAACCAAAGATGGGTCGTTTGACAGGACTGTTATATCGGCAAGTTTTCCTTCTTCAATGGAACCCTTAATGGTTTCTTCACTTGAACAATAGGCAGCATCCAGCGTGTACATGCGCAAAGCTTCTTCAACAGTTAATCGTTGCTCAGGATAACTTTCCCTATTTACAGCTTCTTGCATTCCCAGAAACGGGTTTAGGGGCTCCATGGGGCAGTCTGAACCACCAACAACTCTGACACCCGCGTTTAGCAGAGTTTTGAAAGGATGAAGCCATTTTGCTCTTTCAACCCCCAAATGCTCAGTGGCTAACCAAACCGTGAATTCAGTGGGAACCATTTTTGGCTGAACTGAAACAACGATGTCTTGAGCTTTGAGGCGTTTTACTAGTTCATTGTTTAGGAGTGCTGCCTGCTCAATGCGTAACCTAACTTTCTTGGAAGATTTTTCGGTCACATTTAAGGCTGTGTCAATTGCTTTGTCGCCCATCGCATGAATAACAGGCTGAAGACCCAACGCCAAAACCTGCTCTACCCAAGACGCCAATTCTTGCTGGGTACACATCATCTTGCCGCTGTTATCTGGGTTGTCGCTATAAGGGTGCATGAGCGCAGCGGTTTTAGAATCTATATAGCCGTCGGTGAAGATAATAGCGCCTCCCAAACGAAGCCTCAAAAGATCGGTTGACCTAAATTTGCTTGCATTCTTCAAGAGTTCGTAGGGTATTATCACATTAACTCTAATTGGGAGTTTTTCTTGTTCGTGGAGTAACTGGATAAGATTAAGCTCGTTTTCTGAATGGATTATCCAATCTATGCTGGTTATTCCTGCTTGCACAATTTGGTGACATGCCAACGCGGTAGCATCCGTCAACTCCTTCAACGTGGGTTCTGCCATGGCTTGCCAAACCAGGTTGGTGGCGGTGCCCCGAAAAATCCCAGTTAGTTCGCCAGTTGCAGTTTTGTCTATGGTTCCGCCTGATGGAGCTGTTGTTTGGTTTGTTACCCCTGCCATGGTTAATGCTTTGGTATTTGCGGCACAAACGTAGGCAGATCCATGGTAGAGAATCACTGGATTGTCTGGTGAGACCGCATCGAAATCCTTCAAGGTTAATAGACGTTTTTCTTTGAAATCGTTCTCGTTCCAGCCACGGCCCACAATCCATTTCCCAGCCGGAGTTTGCTTCGCTTTTTCTTTTAGGAGGTTTTGCAATTCCTTGATTGATTGGGCAGTTGTTAAGTCAAGCCACATTAAGCATCTGCTAAAATCTGCCAAATGAATGTGAGTGTCGATCAAGCCGGGAATTACTGTTTTTCTTTTCAGGTTGATGACTTTTGTGCTCTTTCCGCTTAGCTTTTTTATTTCTTGGGTTGTGCCGACTTTGAAAATTTTATTTTCTTTTATGGCCACAGCTTCTGCAAAGGGCTGACGTGGGTTCATTGTCCTAACATTCGCTTCGATAAGAGCTAAATCCGCCGACAAACTGCCACTTTACCTAAAGTTATGCTTGATTACAATCGCTATTGAGTGCTTAGCATAAAAACCCTTGTGTTTCGATTCAGCCCAGATAACAATTCTGCAGGAGAAATAGCGTCAAGCGCCTAATACTTTGTATTTTGGCGTTTCTGCAAAACACATAATAGTTCCAACAACCGTTTTTCAATCATCAAGCCGGGGAAACAAGTGAAAGCTCACGTAGTCCTTGCAAATCCACCCTACCCAGACGATGTGCCGCAAGCCGTCTTCATCCCATTGGGCATAAGCTACCTGGCGGCAGTGCTTGAAGAAAAAGGGTACAAAGTGGATGTCGTGGATTCCCAAGTTAACCGACCATCCCAAAAAGAGATGGAAGACAAATTCAGGAGCCTCAACCCCGACATAATCGGCGTCACAGCTGCAACAGTTACTTATTTCCCAGCGCTTAAAATCCTCAAAGCCGCCAAAGCCGCACTTCCAAACTGCGTAACCATGATTGGCGGACCACACGTCACAGTTCTTGACGAGCGCACCTTCACCGACAGTCCAGATGTGGACATCGTTGTTCGTGGAGAAGGAGAGCAGACGATGTTGGAGCTCGCAAGCTTAGTATCAGAGGGCAAGCTTGAGAAACTTGGCGATGTTTTAGGGATAACTTTCAAGAAGAACGGCAAAGTGGTGGCTACAGCCGACCGACCATTCATAGAAAACATCGATTCGCTGCCTCGCCCAGCCCACCACCTCTTCGACATGACCCGCTACAGGATCAACGGCAAAAACTACATGCCCATCATAACCAGCCGAGGATGCCCCTTCAACTGCGCCTTCTGCTTGGCATCAAAGATGTGCGGTAGCGGCTTTAGAGCCCGAAGCCCAAGCAAAGTGGTCGATGAACTCGAATGGCTAAGAGACACGTTTGGAGCCAAATCGTTTGCCTTCTACGACGACACATTCACCCACGACATAAACAGAGCAATTGCAATCTGTGATGAAATGCAGGCTCGAGGGTTCTTGCTTCCATGGGATTCCCGAACAAGAGTAGACAGAATATCCAAAGAGCTACTTGCAAAACTCAAGAGCACAAACTGCCAGCTAATCCATTTCGGCGTCGAATCAGGCAGCCAACAACTGCTAAATATCATGCGAAAGGGCACCACTGTCGAGCAAAACGCCAAGGCCATAAAGATGGTTAAAGAGGCAGGCATTCTGGTTGCGATTTCACTAGTTATAGGTTACCCAGGAGAAACCCCAGAAATGCTCCAGCAAACCGTGGACTTCATTCGCAAAACGAAGCCTGACTATGTTTACATGTGTGAAGCAGTTCCTTACCCAGGAACCGAATTAGCCGATTATGTTCGAAAACTTGGCTTACCCATGAGTGAAGACTGGAACCGGTACCACGAGCAGATGCAGGTTTTCGAGAACAAGCTTCTGCCTCTTCCAAAGCTGGAGGAAACCAAAAAAGCCATCTACGACAGCATCTTCACCCCCACCTACTACCTTAGGATGAGCCGCCGAGGAGATTTCCACAGCCAAATCATGGCGCGCATGGCACTAAACCACCTCGTCTGGAAATACCGCTTCACAAGATGGGCATTTAGGCAACTGGGCAGGGTGAGACACGTAAAAAAGAGTCCCGGCGGACACAGCACCCCCAGCAAAGACCAACAAAGCTAACGCAGTTTCTAAAACGCTTATATGCTGGCGTGTTTATCCCTCATCAAACAGTTTCAGGCGAGACTTTGGAGGTTGATTTAGCATGAAAGTTATTGTTCACTGGAGCGGAGGAAAAGACTGCGCCACCGCACTGCACAAAATAGTCGAGCAAGGCCACGAAGTCGCCTCCCTTGTCACCTACATTTACATGGAACCCTACATTTTCCACAGCATCAAAGTCATAGAACACCAAGTCAAGGCGCTTGGCATGCCCCACCAATTCGTCAAAATCACCGACAACCGCTATGACGACATAATGGGAACCCTTGAACGGCTCCATAAAGAAGAAGGCGCAAAAGCCATCGTCACAGGTGACATTGACAACGTCCATCATCGGCGCGTTTGGAAAGACGCTTGCAAGAAGTTGGGAGTGGAGCTTATGATGCCGCTTTGGGACCGCCCCCTCAACCTAATTCCTGGCAATCGACGCCGCAAACGAATTATGGAAATGGAACAGAACGCCGGTGTAAAAGCGATTCTTAGCTGTGTCGACCAAAGATATTTCACTCCCGAGTGGTTGGGACGCCAAATTGACAGAAAATGCATCGAAGACATGCAACCACTCGTGGGTCCAGCTGGAAAAGGAATTGATGTTTCAGGGGAACCCGGAGAATACCACTCCACAACTCTCGACGCACCATTGTTTAAGCAACGCGTCGAATTAACCAAGTTCACCAAGAAGAGCAAAGTGGTCGATTTTGGAGGTTCACCGTTCCGTGTAGGCGACTTCCTCTACATGGATATCGAAGAAGCAGGTCTCAAACCCAAATAATAAAAGTCATTACTTGGAAAGAACAATACAGAATTCAAATCCAAATGCCCATTTTTGGTCGTTGCCGAGAAGAAGAAAAAATATCATTTTCTGGAAAAATTGCGTTTTTTCTTCTTTCAGCAATGCCCCATATCAACCTTTGCGGGTATTACTAACAAAAGAAGAAGAAGCGCCGTTTTTTCACTCTTCTTCTTTTAACTTTATTCAAGTCAAAGAAAAACATCAAACTTTTTCCAAACAAAAACCAGTTGTTGTTCTCCAAAAGCATTCAATGAGAGGACAGCAACCTAAGAAAGGCTCAGTTTTGTTTGATTGCTTCTTTGAAGCATATATATGAAATAAACGTTAACGATCATTAAACCCCAAAAGAAGTAAAAACTAAAGTTAGGCTCTTGAGCACCTACATCTCCAATAGTTGCAGCTGCTTTAAAGTTATAGAAAGTCAACCACAAAGGACTCCAAAGAGCACCAGCCCCTCAAACCTGTTAGCAAAATAATAGTAAACATAGTTTAAAACAAGAAAAAGCAAACCCAACAGAATGTTAACAAGAATCATTAGCTTAAACTGCTCAGGCATAGCAAATCAACGTTCTAATTGTTTTGCCCTTGCTTAAGAAATTTAGTATTATAAGCAGTTGCACCTTGCCATGGGAAAAGGTCTATTGATTCAAGTTAGGGGTCTTTCGATGATTTCTAAAGAGCAGAACTAACACCGCAACTACAACCACTATAATGCTGACAGGTATCAAGTAAAATATTGGGTCTAAATGGGGTGCATTTCTATTGCTTGTTGCAAATAGGACGTTGTGCTTGGGCTTATTGAAGACTAAGGGGGCGTATCAACCATGAAATTCAACGTTGATGAGCCTGTAATACTAAAATCATAATAATAATTGAAAGTGTAGTTGTCACTTGGAGAATAATTTAAGCTCTTGTAATACCCAGTTTCGTTAGCATAAATGGTTATTCTGTGATTTCCCTCAAGGTACATCAGTTAGGTTGATTGTTGTTGATAATTCAGTTATTGTAGGCGTAGGTAGCTTTGGATTTGAGCTAACACAATCGATACAATGTATTTGTAAATAGTTAGTATTACTGGATAACCAATCTGCTTCATAGTTTACTTCTTCAAGCATTCTTGATTGGGCAGTGCTCGAATCGCCAACCTTCATGTAAATTGGTATAAAAGGCTGTTATTGCGACTCTGTATAGTTTTCGAAATAAAATTGAATGGTTGGCGGTTTTGTCTTGTTGTCTGGAACTACAACACCATTATCCATTGGATAATCCCATATGTAGGTTGGATTTCCACTTAACATTTGCAAGTTAGCAAGTGTTAGTGTAGAAAGTAAGGCAATGATGAGATAATTGAAGTAACAGCTCCTATGCTCAGACCATCTGTTTTTAGTTGTTAGCAATTAAAAGGTTTCTTGTATAGGTCTCTTGACTAAAATTAGTGAAGTTTCTTGACTAACCAAAAAGACGTTTGAGATGCCCATCTCAAACCATAGGACAGATTTTAATTATTACTTTTTTTTAAGGGCATTAAATGCTACATCTTCAAACAAGCAAGTAAAAGGTTTAATTTTTATTAAAAAAATCCCCAACCCGTTCTATCGCAACGTTGATAAAGCAACCTTACGCCTAAAACATACAGCTGGAGTTGAACGAAACGTCACAACAAAAAGAAGTCGTCGGCAACCTAACTTTAAACATCGTTTGGCTCTGTGGAGGAAAAACCGCCGACATAACTCCGGCACCGCAACTAAAGTTTAACATGGATCAGGCTTGCGAGAAAATTAAGAAGCAGAAGATGAAGGTTCGGGTGAAGGCGCCTATGCTTCTGATTTTTGACTGCATGAAGATGGAAGTCAGCCTCTTTGATGGGGGGCGTATGTTGATAAAGAATGTGACTGACAGCAAGCTGCCGATTGATGCGTTTGTTGAAGTTTGTCGAGCCATAGAAGTGCCGATATAAAAAAAGTCGATTGAGCTAACGGTGGAAGATTACTTTGGCGCCTTTTTTAGCTGCACTCCCTAAGCCTTCCTGCTTAATCACCCGAATCAGCTTGGATGCGGCTGACTTCTGGAAGCTTTTCTGGTATTCTCTTTGGATTTTGACGAGCATGTCATAGTCAAATTCTTTGGTTTTAACTCTTGCCAGGTAGTTGTCCATTTGGTCGTAGAGGTGCTGGCTTACTACTTCGTCGTAGAGTTCGCTGCCTGGGCAAGCAATGTAGATGTTGAACATGCAGACATCAGCTTTTAGGCGTTTGGCATAATTGAAGGTTGCTTGCATATCCTCAACAGTTTCGCCTGGGATACCAAGCATAAATGATGTGGCTGTTTTGATGCCGACTTGACGGCAAATTTCAAAGGTGCGTTCGACTTCTTGCAGGTCGATGTTTTTGCCGAGTTTCTGCTGAATCCGCGGAGACCCAGATTCGGTACCGAAGAAAATGGTTTGGCACCCAGCGGACTTCATTTCTACTAACAGTTCTTTGTTGACTAGGTCTGCTCGGGTTTCGCAGGTCCATTTGATGTCAAGTTTGTTTTCTTTGATTAGGCGGCAGAGTTCGGTGGCGCGGTTTTTGTTTATGGTAAAGTTGTCGCCGACAAAGTAGATGCCTTTGGTGCCGTATTTCTCCATCATATCTTTGATTTCGTCGATGACTCGTTGTGGTGAGAAGGCTCGGCAGGCTGTTCCCCATAGCTCGCGGGTTTCGCAGTAGGCGCATTTGTATGGGCAGCCCCGCAGGATGCTCATGGTGTCGACGGGTTTGACGTCTATGTAGGGAAGTGCGCGGTCGTACATTTTCATGGGCAACATGTGGCGTGCGGGGAAGGGAACTGTGTCTAAATCTGTGATGAATTGGGGTGCAGTTTGGGTTATTTCGCCGTTGATTTTGCAGGCTATTCCTGGAATCTTGGCGATGGTGCTGTTCGGTTCTCCTTGGATGATGCTGGCGGCAAGCTTCACTATCGCCGTTTCCCCTTCGCCGATGACCACGTAATCGATCTCGTTGTGTTGTAGCATGGTCTCGGGCATGTACGAAGGATGCGGTCCACCCACCACCACCTTGCAGGTTGGGCAGGCTTCTTTAGCTGCTTTAGCCGTCTCGATACACCGAGTATAAGTTAAGCTGCTACAGGTTATGCCAACGATTTGTGGTTGACGCTTTTTAATTTCCGCTTTAACCTCTTCGATGGGACGCTCCATAAGATAATTGTCATAAATTTCAACTGGGTATCCGCCCTTTTCCAGTGCCGCCGCAACGTAGGCTAAGCCTAAGGGAGGAAGCTTTCCCGCCATGCCCCAGGGCGATTTTTCTGGAGGAGCGGTGGTCATTAGAAGAATCAAGGTTGCTTTCTCCACGTGGCGTTTCTATTTGGTTGGGCTGGTTAATTTCGCCATAAGTGCTCTTCGGAAGTGTGCCATTATTAGTCGTGTGGCGCCAAGACCCCACATTTTTCCTTTCTTGAACATGCCAATTGCGCTGATGAAGTATCTGGGGCTGAGGTAGAAGCTTTGGAATGCTTGTTCTCGGATCTGGGTGAGTTCCTTCATGGTTAGGTTTGGAATTTCAAAGGTTGGGGTGGCGGTGTCGTACTTGTCGAAGTCGGTTATTTTTAGTGAGCCGTTGGCTTTGACTTCTTCATACATGGGTGTTCCTGGATAAGGTGTGGCGATGTAGAAGCCGACGTCGTTGGGGTTAAGTTCCTTCACGAAGCGGATTGTTTCCCAAGCACTCTCTCTTGTTTCGCCTGGAAAACCCAAAATTACGCCTGCAACTGTCATCAACCCTGCTTCTTTAGCCCACTTAAAGGCGCGTCTTGTCTGCGTAAGCGAGAACCCTTTACCCATGCTAGTTAATTGTTTCAAAGAGCCCGATTCAACACCAAACCAAACCGCAATGCAACCTGCCTCCCTCATCTTAACGAGAAGATCTTTGCTAACCATGTCAACGCGGGTTTCACAGTCCCACTTAATTTTTAGTCCTCGACGGTGAATCTCATCGCAAATTTCTCCGGTTCTTGCTTGATCCACGGTAAAAGCATCGTCGTAGAAGGTGAATTGGTTGGCCCGGTAGTTTTTGTGCAGATATTCCAGTTCGTCAACGACGTTCTTTGGGGTGCGCATGCGGTATTTTCTGCCAAACATTCTAACCGCAGTGCAGAAGTTACACCAGAACACGCATCCACGACTAGTCATGACTGGATAGGGGATTGTTCCGTATTTTCGCAGCTCCCCCAGTTTTTCCCACAAGTGAAGCGCTGGGAAGGGTAGGCTGTCGAGGTCTTCCAAGAAAGGCCTATCTTCGTTCTTTACTATTTCATCGCCTTTTCTGCAAGTGGTTCCTTCGAGGTCGTTGAATGCTTGGTGATTTTCGACTCTTTGAGCAAGCTCCAACATGGTTTGTTCACCCTCTCTTCTAATGACAACGTCTAAGGAGGGCGCTTCTTGCAGTGCCTTGTCATCCCAGAAGGTAACGTGCGGACCACCGATGGCGGTTATACAGTTGGGCAAGGCATCTTTCGATGATTTCACGATTTTAAGAGCAGACTTGTATGTTAGCGTAGTGCATGTGACGCCAACTATGTCTGGTTTACGTTTGGCGATTTCTTCTTTAAACTTTTGATGACTGATCTTTTGTGCCTGACAATCAATGACGTCAACGTTAAAATGATTCTTATCCAGAACCGCGCCTAGGTATCCGATGCCTAAGGGCATGAAGGGTGGATGCTGGTGGGATCCAGCAGGGTATGGCGGATTCACAAGAGTAATGCGAGTTTTCATTTTCTTCCCCGAAGAAACTAGAAGTTACGTCTTGTAGTTCATTTACTTTATGCAAAACAACCGATTTTTTATAAGTCCACTGAATTTACAACAAACAATATAAAAACTTGGAGTTTTACAAAAGAAAAATTTATTTGGGCTTCAGATGGCACTCTTTAATGTCCATGTAGAGCCAGTTTCCGCTTCCAATTCTTGGATTTTTCCTTCTTTTTCTTTGGCTTTGAACTTGTCGATTTCGATGGATTCTTTGAAAAGCGGCGCTTCCACTACAGTGCTGTGGTATCCTTGCCCGTCTTCACTTGATACGTCTATGCCTTTTTCATCTGTAAACTCTTTGAGTTCTTTGATGGATTCTGGGTCAAGTTTTCTTCCCAACCATTCTTCACCAAAAAAGTTTGTGTTGACACAGTTCAGGACAGGCCTCAAGCCTGCATCGACGACTTCTTTGAGTACATTGTATGTGTTGCCATCGGGACTTTCGTTAGGCATCAAGAAAGCAAGTCCGAGCTGTTTAGCCATGCTCTCATAATAGCTTGAATGAACCAAGGCACATCCTGCACCAGCGATGTCGCCAGTAACGATGCCCTCAATACCCTGCTCCTGTTTCAGTTTCGTTAGCGCACCCAAGATGTCTTCGTAAGCTTTCTTTATCCTAACAACTTTAAGTGGGATGCCCAAGGTTTTGGATTGAAGCTCCATAACTTGAAAACTATGAAAAACGTAAGGTCTCTGATATTCAAAGCTAAGAAGACAAGCAACCTCATGCCCCTGTTTGATGACTTTGTGGTAAGCTAAACAGCATTCTTTGCCCCCGCTCCAATGAACAACAACCTTCATTTTAGTCTCTCTTCGGTGTGGAAAAGTTATTCAAAAGAAGTATAAACCTTTTTGTCAACACTAATTCGGCACCCTTTGGGTAAGCCAACAGAAAAGTCAATTGCTAAAGAATTTCTGTGGCAAAGGCGCAACAATTTTTAATCGGTTTTTACCCCTAAAGTAAATAACAGCCGCCACTGAGCCGATCAAAGCAAGAACTAAAACTATAATCAACACTGACAAGAGGGATCTATATGAAGTGTTATCTGGTGGAGTTGAAGTTGGGGCTGGTGTTTGGTTAGTGATTTCGTTGGCGAAGGAGTAAACGTTCCAGTCGTTGCATCCGATGTATAATCTTCCGTTGGCTAAGGTGGGCGAAGACCAACTGCTAGAGGGCAGGATAGCGGTTGCAATTTTTGTCCCGTTACGGGTGGTGTCAAGGATGAATACGTCGCGTTGGCTGGTTGCGAGGTAGATTTTGCCATCAGCGTAAGATGGTGAGGTGTAGAGTTCGTCTCCGGTGAAGGTACTCCAAAGCATGTTTCCGTTGGACGCATTGAGACAAGCTATGTTGAATTTGTCGATGATGAAGAGGTTACCGTTAGCGTAGATTGGGGATGAAACGATGAATTCGATGGCTTCTTTGTCTATAAATTTCCAAATGATATTACCTGTTGCTTCATTTACTGCGTAGTAAGCGCCCCAGTTGGAGGATGCAAAAACCATGCCCGCTGCAACCGAGGGCGAACCAAGTAATTCTGTGCCTCCAATAAAAGAAATCTGATAGGGAAGAGTCTGTTTCCAAATCAAAGCTCCAGTGTCAGCATTCAATTTGTAGAGACCTCCTGCATTTGGTTCTTGCGAAGTGAAGTATACCGCGCCGTCAGCCACGGCTGGAGAGGATTCAATGGGTCCACCAGTCTCAGTCTTCCAGAGGATATTGCCGCTGTTTGCGTCGAGAGCGTACAAGTTGCCGTCTAATGAACCGATGTAGACCTTGCCATTTGCAACGGCTGGTGAAGATTTAAGAACTAAATCTCCAAAGGTGAATGAAACGTTGCTTCTAACGAAAGTTTTCCAAACTAGGCTACCGATATTAGCATTAAGAGAATAAACGTATCCATCTTCACTTCCCACGAAAACTTTGCCTTCCGCTACAGCAGGTGAAGAAATGATAGCACCATTCGTTGCATATTTCCATATCAAACTGCCGCTCCAAGCTCCAATCGCATAGATGCTCTTATCCTGCGAGCCAACATACACGATTCCATCTACAACGCTCGGCGAAGATATTACCGACCCATTAGTCTCGAATTTCCAAGCTAAAGAAAGATTGGAAGGTCCGACTTGTGAAGTAGAAGAATGGGTTGAATCAGCTCTCCACATAGACCAATTACTAACAGTAATAGAATTGGTTCCAATTGCCCATAGTTCGCTATCTGTTGTGTATTCAGTTCCTGACGTTGTATCAACAGCAGTTGTCACGCTACCAGGGATAATGTAGAGGTTGCCATAAGCAACTATAGCAGATTCCCTTGGAGCCAATGCTTCTATGGGAAGCTTCCAAATAACCTGACCAGTATAAGCACTCAAACAGGCAAACTCAGAGTACGTCTGATACTGAGTCACATATTGAGCCAGTTCACCGGTTGTTACATAGATTTTGCCATCTGCAACCGTTGGCATTCCAGGCCATATCAGGTTTTCATCGGGCCCCTTGTATCTCCATACGGGGATGCCCGTTTCAACGTTGATGGCGTAGAGGTAACCGTCCTTGTTCATTTCATAGACCATTCCATATGCAACAGCTGGACCAGTTGTGAAGTATCCATTAGTACCTGGCGAGTATGTCCAAAGAACCTGACCGTTAGTCGAATTAAAACTGTACATTGTGTTGTCATCTGTTCCACCTATAAAGTACCTCCCGTCAGAGTAGGCACCATTAAAAATCATAGGACCATGCGTAAGAGTCGTCCATATGATTTCTCCTATCTTGGCGTCAAGTGCTAATTGCTGATTCATGAAAGACCCCGTGAAAACTTTTCCTTCACCGTAAGTTATTCCGATCCCGGTTATGCCGCCTCCGGGGATGTAAGTTTGCCAAGCCAAAGGTGGGGGTTGAGAAGGATCTGAAAAGTCCCAAGCTAAAATGTACGAATTTACCTTAGTGTAGAAAATTTTTTCTGCTGCACTGTAAACGGCTGAATTGAAGATACCAGTGTCAGAGGTGAAAGTTGAACTCGTCCACAAAATCTTGCCCGTGCTGATATCAAGGCAACTGCTTTCAACCACTAAATGTGAATCATCAATTTTGTAGGCTATTGGCCAAGTCTTGTTCATCGGAATCTCAGTTTTCCAAAGAGTATTCCCTGCTTGGTCAAGGGCAACCATCGAGGTGTTTGTACCTACGAAAATCATTCCGTTAAACGCTGTTATGTAAGGTTGTATTCCGTCTACGCTGGCTCTCCAAAGTATGTTAGGTGTGTTAGGGGCTGGTCCGGCTGAGAATCGAGTAAATGAGGCATCACCCTGAAACTGCGTCCACTCATACTGATTTAAGATGTTGCTGGAAGTTGAGTTAGAGTTAACTTGTGCACTGACAGAGCTTGCCTGAAAAATTGGAATTACGGCAAAAACCGACGAAGCAAGCAACAAAACCAAGACAACTACTACCGCAAGTTTTTTAGGAATATCATTTGCCCCCAAGAATGATTGTCTAGGGTTTTATTTCACTATAAACTTTGTGGAACCCCACAAACTCCTCAAAACTAACTCAATTAACGAGAAATTTGCAGGGATATTTAAAAAAACGAAAAGAAACTAAACCGCACAATCTTTTTTAAGACGAAAATAACCCTTAAGGTAAATAACGAATTATCAGAGAACACAAGGTTGGTTTTACTTTGACAGAAAAGAAAGGTCCTTTGCTAATGACTTCTTGGAGAGCAACTGGCGCGTGCAATGCACGTTGCAAATACTGTAACGTCGACGCAACGGGCAAGCATGCTGCAAATGAAATGACAACTCAAGAAGCAGTCCATTTAGTTGATGAAGTCAAGAGTTTTGGTGTAAGATGGTTCGGCATAAAAGGCGGCGAACCCCTAACACGCCCCGACATCTTTGAAATTGTCACTTACGCTAAGAACAAAGGCTTGAACGTGTGTCTCTTAACCAACGGAGTTTTTGTTGACGGAACAATATATGACAACTTGGTGAAAAACCAAGTCTGGACATCTGTCAGCATCGATGGTCCCGAAGAAATTAACGACCAACTGCGTGGAGAAGGCTCATACAAAAAAGCCCTCAAAGCCATCGAAAAACTATCCAGAGGCAAAATCCTAAACGGCTTAGCCTGCGCAATTACCACCATAAACTACCAGCACCTTGACCATGTCGCAGAGTTAGCTGACAAGTACCATGCCAACTTTGTCTGGTACAACCACTTAGTGCCCAGTGGACGAGCAAAAGCAACCATGGACTTAACACCTACTCCAGAACAATACGAATGGGTCCTCAACCACATCTGGGATATAACAACCAAGTACAGGGGTAAATTTGAAGTTCACGTTCACTGCCCACACTTTGCGCGGGTGGTTAAACAGAGAATCCCCGCCAAAGAGTTTGATGGATGGTACGAAAAAGAATTCCATGGCAAATGCACCTACTTCGCCTTCGGCGGGTACCTTAGCGTAACTGAAAACGGCGACTTAATTCCCTGCTTCTACACTGACCTGCAACCTTCCGAACCCATGATGCTGGGAAACATACGCAGCAAAAGCTTGAGCACTGCATGGGAAGAAATCAAAGCATCCAAATACTACAACAAATTCCAAGACAGAAACGTCTTGAAAGGCAAGTGTGGAGTTTGCGAGTACCGAGAAATATGCGGAGGATGCCGAAACCGGGCTTTTGCATACACAGGAGACATCGCCGAATCAGACCCCGCATGCGCTTACATACCAGAAAGCCTCCGCAAAAAATAACCTATTAACAGGTATAGTGATGTGTGCAACTAAAACCAGAGTAGCGTTAGTAACTTCACCACTTTTACAGAAACGGGGAAACCACCCACTTTTTCCACCGCTAGGTTTAGCCTACATGGCAGCGGTTTTAGAGCAAAATGGTTTTGAAGTGAAAATTTTCGATTGTCCAGTTTGTGAATTCGATCATGATAAACTCAAAGTTGAATTAGAATCATATCAACCCACGATGGTCGGTATTGGTTCTATGACGCCGACGATTGAATCGGCACTTAAGTCTGCCCACTTGACAAAAGAAGTCTGCCCAGATGCTAAGGTTTTGATGGGTGGACCGCACGCAACCTTCGCCGGTGAAGAAATCCTCGCATCCGAAAAAGCCGTCGACATAATCGTGAGAGGTGAAGGCGAAGAAACCATAGTAGAACTAGCCAAACAGTTGCCCATTAACGAGGTCAAAGGTGTAACCTTTCGAAAAGATAACCAAATAATTCAAACAGCAAACAGACCCTACATCCAAGACCTTGATTCCCTGCCGCTTCCCGCATACAAGTATCTTCCGATGGAAAAATATAACATAACAGGACGAAACCTTCTTTCAATAATAAGCAGCAGAGGCTGCCCCTACCAATGCCCCTTCTGTGTTGCTTCACAAATGTTCGGCGCACCCTTCAGAGGAAGAAGCTCTAAGAAGGTCTTGGATGAAATGGAGTGGTTGAGAGATGAGTACGGTGCAGAAGGCGTAGCTTTCCAAGATGACACGTTAACTTTTAACAAGGTGCGTACGCTTGAAATCTGCAACGGCATTATTGAGAGAAAAATGAAATTGCCCTGGGGCTGTGGAACCCGAGCCGACGCAGTAACCAAAGACCTCGTGGCAAAGATGAGCAAAGCCAACTGCGACGAAGTGATGTTTGGCGTCGAGTCGGGTTGCCAAAGGATGCGTGACGTATTAAAGAAGCAGGTTACAAACGCCCAGTGTGAAAACGCAATCAAATGGACTAAAGAGGCAGGAATCTTCGTCACTATATCAGTCATTTTGGGATATCCGGGCGAGACAAAGGAGACTTTGCAGGAAAGCCTTGATTTTGTTCGCAGAGTTGAACCTGATGATGTTTGGCTTTGCCACGCGACTCCATTTCCGGGAACTGAACTTCGTGAGCTAGTGAAGAGCTATGGGTGGAAGATGTCGAAGAAATGGGAACTGTACAATACTATGAATCCCATCTTTGAAGACCCCGCATTGCTAGCGAAGGACATTGCGGAGATGAGGAAGAACTTCTACAACAAATTCTACTCTCCAAAATACGTCATGCGACAAGCAGTGAAAGGCTACTTAAAGGGCAACTTGTACAGCAAGATAATGGTTAGAACAGGAGCTAACTATATGCTTTGGCGAGCCATGGCCCGGCTTAAACCTATGTAAATGTTTTTTGGAAAAGTTTGCTGAGGTTCTGGAACGTATTAGGAGAAAAGAGCGAAATGCAAAACGCTCTTCACGATAACTACGGCTATTGTATCGTGAATTGTGTCCAGAGCCTACTCAGCCCTTTCCAATTACCAAAGCGAATTATTGCCAATACAAAACTAAAAAAGGGGAAAGAGATTTTGAGTCACTTTCTTTTGGCTAGGGGTTTTTCTTAAGCAGCAGTATGCCAACTATGGCAATGGCAACGATTATAGCAACCACAGAAGCAGCCATGTACATCAAAAGATCATTAGTTGTCGCCAATCCAAGCAAAGTATCAGCAGGTGCAGACGTTGGTGTAGCAACAGGATCAACCGCGAAAGCAGCTTCAGAGTAAGACGAATAGTAAGACTCAGATCCCAGAAATGTCGCAATAACAGTGTATTTGCCTTCGATATCAGGAGTCCACTGGAAACTAAACGCGCCGCTTGCATCACTTGTAGCTGTGCCGATGGTACGCAGATTACCGTTGGAGTCAATTACATCGATTGAAACAGGAACCCCAGTAACGTCGTTGGGGCGTGGCTGCTGCATGTAAACATACTCCATCCAAGTCTGTTGACTTGCTTCAGAAACACATGGAAGACCATTAGGAAAGCGCGCGGCTGATACTTCTTGCGATGCACCTGCAGAGATATCCATAACTGTACCACTAATAACAATCGATCGGCCTAAATCAATAGCTGCCTGAGGTGCAGACACTGATGTAACGGTTGGACCTTTGCCCCATGCATATAGCTGATTGTCATAAGCGTTTAGCGTAACCGCAATACCATCAGAGATAGCTGGTGCACTAGTAACGTCAAAAGCAGTAATACTCCAAACAACAGAGCCATCGGTGAGATTCAATGCCATTTGTTGTGCGTGGTGGAATAGCGGCGGACTATACATGTGACCTACCGGCAGAAATAGCTTGCCATCTGCAACCGTTCCAACGCTAAAAGTCCAAAATGGCCAAGTGCCATAAGGAGACTCATAACCGCTCGAAGGCGCATGGTATTCCCAGTTAAAAGTGCCAGTAGCCATATCAATAGAATAAGCATCTCCGCCATAAGTCCAAGTAAGCATCGTTCCATCAGGGCCTGGACAGTATCGTTGACCAAGCGAAGTGAAAGGATTAACGTTTGGCATAGGTTTTGGTCCCCATATTTTGTCACCAGTTGTTAAGCTGTAGCCTGTTGCTGTTAATGCGGCAGAATCAAACTCAACCCAGGTCCCATATCCCATAGTTTCAGCGCCAAAAAGAACACGCGAATTCTCAACTTCGGTATGGTTCTTTGGTCCCCAAAGCAAATGTCCGTCAACTGCACTGTATCCTGCTACAACATACCATCCGCCCTGGAAGTAAGCAGATTGCCCACTTGCGTACGATAGAAGTACCACTCCTCCGTTGATGCCGCTAAGGCTTAGAGCTATAGAATTGCCATCAATTGTTGTTGCGATGGGTGCGGACCATTCTATTCCATTTTGGAACGCTATCACTCCGTCCTGCGGAGGTCTCCATTGCCAGCCGTTTGGATCGCCATTACCGTTTTCGCCGCGCATTATTGCCCTAGTAGAGTTCCATACAGTTAGCGATCTCTGAGTTCCGCTTGCGTTAACATAGTAGCCAATTAAGCCGCCGTAGTCATCAAGTTGAATAGAATTAAGACCTGTTCCGTTGACAATGCTAAGGATATATTTGCCCGTCATAGCATCATACATACTGTAAGTCGTTCCAGTCGAAACCACACCAGGCACCGAACCAGTAGCCCACAGATAAGCTCTAGCACCATACTCGTTAGGCGTTAAATAATCCATTATTTGACCGCACTTTAGAATAGTTGTATAGTCTTGAGTCCAAATTGTCTCTCCAGTATGCAAGTTAACAGCAGCCCAACCCGCGGGATTAGCAGTAGAACCAGGATACATAGTATAGTAGAGCATATCATTAATGATGATTGGCGCAAACTTTGGCTGATACTGAGAAGTTGACCAGAAGTTGCTTTGTTGATCATTGCCAAATTCTCCTCCAATTGTGCCGCCAAAAGCTATAGGCTTTGTCCACATAATGTGAGCACTGTTTGGCGCAGTTGTGTATGGTGCATAGCTTCCTTGAGCGTTGTATTGGCCAGTGTTTGCAAACGTTGACACTCCAAGACCAAGCCAGTTACCACCAATTGCATACCATAAATCGTTGTTTTGGGCATAGATTGGCCGCGTCCAGTATTCGGTTGGAAGTGAAATCACGGGTGCATAGCTAATTGGGTCTTGTTGTACGGGCAAGGTGAATACGTTGCTTTTGCTGGGTTCATAATAATCGCCGACAAACGGGTTGGTCGATGGCTGTCCGTTGGGCGTGTTTAGCCCTAGTAGGGTGTTTCCGCCAAAGATCATCTGGAAAGTGTAATTGCCAACCACTGAAGGCGTATAGACAGTGTGTGATCCCCCAGTGTCATCAGATGAGAAAGGCCCTAAGGTTTCAGTTGTTCCATCTGGATGCGTGACTAGTACGGTCATGTTTGTCCATCTGTCCCCACTAGCCATGGCGGCTGTTGGTGGAGGCACTTGAAGCCAGAAGTTGACGTTAACTTGCTGCCCAACTCCAATAGGAGAAGGAGCAATATTGATGAAACAGTATGTTGGAAGCGTCCACGGTGGGTCATGTGCACTAGCGCTTGGCAGTAGTGTTATTGAAGCGCTCATTGAAATTGTCAAGATTGCTGCAATCAAAATAGCTATAGTTTTATTTTTTAGTTTCAGCATTTTTCATTTTTCCTTTTTTTCTGTAACTAACTATTGGATCAAATTCGTTAAAAGATCTTGTAACAAGTGGTACTGCTGACAAATTCATTCAAATCATTTTAAAAAAAGTCCTATAAATCAAAATAGCGAATTATGTTAGACCAATTGCAACAGTTTGCTGGTCAAGAACTAACAGAAAAGAAAAAGCAAAATGTCTTAAACTAACCTATTTTTTAGAACAAAACCAGAAAAGTTTCAGCCCAGCAGCGTTGACCATCACTATATTCCAAAAATCATTTTTTGAATCCGTGCAACCAGCAGTTCTTCTGAATAGAAGCCCTTGGTTTCAGGAAAAATTCTTAAATCATTCCAATAGACACTAGCAGGGAAAAAAGTGGCACAAAACGAAGAAGAATCTGTGGGGATATTCATGAATTTAGGCCTCACTTATGTGCAGGCTAAACTGTATTTGACACTTATTAAACTCGGCAACTCGGGCGGGGAAGTGAAGAGAATTTGTAAAGAGTCAAGTGTTGCTCGACAAGACATATACAGAGTTCTACCCAATCTTCAAAAAATTGGCCTAGTTGAAAAAATAATATCCAAGCCAACAGTCTTCAGGGCAATTCCATTAGAAAAAGGATTCTCCATGCTCTTAAACAAAAGAACTAACGAATATTCCGAGCTTAAAAAGAAGGCAAAAACAGTTTTTGACAAAATTTCTGTAAGTGACCTAAAGAGTGATATGAATGAAGAATCCACGCAGTTTGTAATAACTTCAGAGAAGGGACTGTTCTTCAGAAAAGTTAGAGAAGACATCGAAGAAACCCAATCGAGTGTCAAAATAATATACACAAAAGAGAGAATGAGCACAATTATGTTTCACACTGGTGAGCAACTTGAAAAAGCAACAGGAAGGGGTATTAGAATTCAAGCACTCACGACCAAAAAGGAAGGCATTACGACGGATAGAAATATCCAGTTATTAAAGAAGAATCCCTCTTTTGAATTCAGATTTATCGAGGATGTTCAGGTGGGCTTGATAATGTTTGATAATAAAGAAGTTAACATCCGCATAGCGCATACTATAGTTCCAAGCCTATGGACTAATAACCGTAATGTTGTAAAACTAGCAGAGATCTACTTTGAAAACATATGGAAAAAAGCTCAAACAGAATAAATGTGAACCCAAAAATATGCGCTATCAAAGATTTTTTGATTTGAGCTAATTTTGCGGAAACTTTATTATGTCATCGAGCGGTTTTAAAAACTACAAAAGGGGAACCTTAGATGACTAAAACCTCTGAAGCTTACGGCACAAGAGAAAATTGGCCGCCCTACACTTACAGGGATTACCCAGGGATACAACCTGAAACATATGAAGCCTTCATGAAGTTCCTAGACACCGAGAACACTTCAGGCCGCTTAATGGAGCTGCAACCGTGGGTTTCGATTTGTGACAGCAGGTGTGCGTTTTGCTATTTCCCAACCACTGCATCAAGCAAGGTTCAGATTGAACCCTACCTTGACTTGCTCAAAAAAGAACTCGCTATGTACGCCAAGACAAGGTACGTGAAGACAAGTGTGTTTGACGAGATAGTTCTAGGCGGCGGAACCCCAAGTGTTCTGTCTGCGGAACAAATAATTGATTTGATCGATTTCTGCAAAGCGAACTTTACCACAAGTAAAGAATACTTCATCAAGGTCACTGGGTCCTCAAAAACTTTGGCTCTTAAGAAAATTAACAAACTAGCCGAGTACGGCGTCTACCAGATGGACATGGGCGCGCAAACTTTCGATGACAAACTACGAAAGGCGCTCTGCTTACCAGACAGCGCCGCAGATGTGGAACAAGCCATTAAGCATGCCCGCAAACTAGGATTAGTGGTTTGCGTGGATCTAATGTATAATTTACCTGGACAAACAATGGAAAGCTGGATAAACACACTCAAGAAAACCATCGAATTAGATGCAGAAGTTGACGCCTACTCATTGCATGTAGACCCAGGAACAATCCTGGAAAAAATGATTAAAAACGGACAATCTCCACCACAAGGCGACGCAGAATACGAAAAACAAATGTTCCTTACTGGTCACAAAATGCTCACCGAAGCAGGTTACAAAGCCGTCGGACATGACCGTTACAGCCGTGTTGAATGGCACATGAGGGAAAACTGCCTTAACGGCTGGCCATGGGGAGGCATCTTGACAACAGGCGCTGGCTGTTTTATGGGTTATTTGCAAAAGTTCTCATATTCTAACATAGAAAACATCAACGATTATATGGAAACTGTAAAGTCCGGAAAATTGCCTATCAGCAGACTCTCTGAATCAACAAATGAAGATATGATGCGGCGAACCATGACTAGACTTTACCTGCGTCTTCCAGTAAGCAAGAAAGAGTTCATGGAAAAATTCAACACAACTCCTGAGAAAGTTTTTCCAAAGCAACTGCAAAAACTACAAGAAAAAGGACTCATCGAAATCGATGACAAGGAAGTTCGAATTACAAAACTGGGCGAGATTTGGAAAGGCAACATTGCTTGGGAGTTTGCTCCAAACCAAACTGAATAAAATTTTTTAAAAAAACTTTTAACGCAAGTGTTCATTGAAGTGCCATGAAAAAAGATTTTCTAAAAAAATAGTACTTGTTTTTCTTAAAATATTCACGAAAATTTAAAAAGAAAAGAGGAGGGGAGTTTTAATGCCTTTGTGGCTGAATGCCATACCAGGTCATTACTTTACCGAGAATAGGTACGATAACTCCTAAAGCAATGCTTGGTACGAAATTCGTTACAACTGCCAACACAGGATCAACTACCCAAGAGTCTTGAGCCATCTGTCTTGCAGGGTGCAAGCGAGATAGTATAGTTCAGGTAGCTTTGAATTACTGCAGTTATTATGGCAGCGGTTAAGCCTGCACCGAGCATTCGTTTGAAGTTTGTTGATCCATTGTTGAGTGCGCCAGCCATGTAGCCGATTATAACAGCGTTTACGAGATAAAAGAGCATGCTTATGTCACCAAAGAAGTTGTAAGTTGTAACTCCTGCACTTGCATAAATTCCGTTATATTGACCTGCGTTCGCCACATAATAGAGACCTCCCATAACGAAGCCTGCAGCTCCACCTGCCCATTTATTCCATAGCAAGCCTAAAACCAATGGGATACCGAGAACAATCATTTGAGCAAAGCCGTTAACAAGAATGACAGCAATAGTGTTTGTAGCACCGATAACGTGGTATTGTCCACCGACGTTAACGTAAACTGCGAGAACATAGATGAGAATTACTAGAATTATTGGAATAATAATGCCGCCGAAGATGTCTGATAGCTTAAATTTGTTTTCTTCCAATTTTTATCCCTTAGACTTATTTACGTTGTGGCATATTTATAAGCTTAATGCTTGAAAGCTTTGAGCCTAAGCAAATCTCCGTCAAAACTTTTTCACAGTAAATAAATATTGCTAAAACGATAAGTCATTTAACTATTTAAACGAATAAAAATAAAGAAAAAATAAAGAGGGAATTTTTATTATTGACGCGCCATTTTATATGGTGCTAGCTAACGGCAACCTTGACGGACAAACAAATGAACATGTTCCGCATGCAAGGCAGTCTTTAGCCCACAGTTTCTCAGCTTTTGCGAAGTCACCTTTCATGACCGCATTGTAGATCGCGATAGGTTGTAGACGAACTGGACAGGCATTGAGACATCTTCCGCAGTGAATGCAGGCGGTTGTTTTTTGACCTTTTTTGGCTTTGCTTTTTGCGAAGTAGATTATGCTTGAGGTTCTTTTGGTTACTGGAGCATCGATTGTTTGCAGAGCAGTGCCCATCATCACTCCGCCGACTACGATGTTTCCGATATCGCTTGTATTTACGTTGTTTTGGCTAAGGATATCAGCAATTGGAGTGCCAATTTTCACAAGTAGGTTTTTGGGTTTTGCGATGTCACCGTTTAAGGTGGTAACTCTGGATATAAGTGGTTCACCTTCGAAGACGGCGTTTGCGATTGCGTTTATGGTTGAGACGTTCTGCACTATGGTGCCCATTTCGTAGCTGCGTTTGACTGGAGGGGTTTCGTAGCCAAGGATTGCTTTTTGTAGCACGCTTGCGTCGCCCTGTTGGTAGGTTAGGTGTTTTGCTATGACTTGGGTGTCTGGTTCTTTGCCGAAGGCTGCTTGAAGTTTAGGTATAGCTTCAACTTTGCTTTCTTTGGTTGCGACGATGACTTTGGGGTTGCCCAAGAAGTTTGCGTATAACTCGGACTCCACGTACAAGGTTTGCGGTTTTCTCGATCATTAAGCGTTCGTCTGCTGTGTCGTATGGTTCGCCTTCTGCGCCGTTTACGATCAGGGTTGTTATTTTTTTGTCTGCGGGGACTGGCAAGTTTGATGCTTGTTGGGAAACCTGCGCCGCCTAAACCTATGATGCCTGCTTCTCGGATTCGTTTTAAGAGTACTTCGTTTGAGGTGTCTTTGAGTTCTGCTTCAGAGATGGGAGTTAGAGTTTTGTCTTTGGTTTTTTTGCCGTCGTTTTCGATGTAGATAGCTTCTGTCGCCATTTCATAGCAGCTGTTGTATATGTCGGCGATTTTTATGACTTTGCCGCAGATTGGACTATGAACGGGTGCGCTAATACGTTCTTTGGAGTCGGCGATTTTTTGTCCGATGACCACAGTGTCGCCAACAGAAACCAAGGGATCTGTTTTTGCCCCGGACTGTTGGTTGGTTAAGGACTACTGCAATTTTTGGGTCAGGGAAAACTTCAATGGGTGTTTTTCTTGCTACGTCTTTATGTTCTTTTATTTCAACTAAGTTTGCCATTTTATTCATCTCCCGAAGGGTTTGTCGATACGTATTTGGTCAATAAGTGGTACAGTTAAGTTCATGATTAGCAATGCTAGCAATGAGCCACCAAAGAAGTTCATATACGTTTGTATCAGTATGGTCAAGAATTGCCAGACCTACGCCGAAGATAATTTGTCCTACTCCGCTGAAGGGTGTTGTCGCTGGATCCGTTGCCATGAAAAACGCCAGGAAGATTGAGCTACCGATGAATAATTCAAAGAGCAATCTTGTAGTTAAGTCAGCGTCTGCGTAGATGAATGAGAATATTAATGAGAGAACTGCGATGCTAACAATGTAGCTGAGGGTGATTTTCCATTTAATGTATTTGCGAGCTAAGACAAAGAGGGCGATTCCTGCGATGATTACTGCGATGCTTGATGCTCCACCGACCCATCCGTGATATTTAGCTATGGCCATAAGTGATTCAATACTTGGAACAGATGCCATATTGCTCGGGTTAGCGTAGCAACCTTGGAGGTAGCTGCCAAATCCCGCCAATCCGTTGCCTGCAAGAGGTGATGCGCTTGCGCCGATTGCACCAGCTAACTTTGGAACTCCGAGTGGTCCGGTGCTTAAGTGGTCTATTGCCAAAAGCGTTGTTGTTATAGTTGGAAGCAGAATCAGGAATTTGGCTGCTGCAGCTGGGTTAACCCATTTTCTGCCTGCTAGACTCATGACTTTTTTGAAAACAACGATGCCTACAAGCGAGATGAGGGCAACATAAAAGAACGCACTGGGAGCTTCAACTGGCAATCCAATTTCAGTGTTCATGGACGGTGAACCAAGGGTGTAACAAGCGGTCACAATTAAACCAAATACGGCGGCTGACCATATGTTTATTTCACTGTCGACGCTCAATTTGCCGATTAGCACATCCGCGCCAACAGCGACACCGACGGAAATGAGGGCGCAAATGGCAACGGTTAAGCCAAGATTCCATCCAGATTGGGTGGTGGTTTGTGACCAAAGAGCTGCCGAAACAACTAGGACTGCAAGGATAGCAAAAAAGGTGTATTGCATCATGCGATTTTTAGTCATTGAACCGGTTATGTGGGGTGCTGGATTTACAGTTAGATCTTTTGAGGATTCATTACTCATTTGATTTACCTTCTCAAATGAAGAATTTTATTAAAAGTATTAGCTATTAAACTCTTTCGGAGATAGCCTCAAAGCAGTTTTGAAAGAGACCCCCCGTTTAGCAGCCTACCTTGCTTCATACCCTATCCATCGCCTGCCAATTAAAGGAGAAAAACAGAAATCTTTAGACGCAAACAGAGGACTTTAGATAAAGCTAATACGAGATAAATACTAAACTATCCCTTTGCCTCTGGAGTTAAAAACTTGACCAACATTGACACCCAGGAAATAGAAGGACTAACGCTAAATGTGTACTTGCACGCGGTAAACAGGGGTAAGCCAGTCGGTCCCAGAGACGTTATGAAAGGCGCCGGACTTAGCAGTCCAAGCGTTGCCTACAGGCACCTGCAAAAACTTGAAGATTTGGGGTACTTGCAGAAAAACGAGTACGGCGAATACTCGGTAAAACGCAAGGCACACCTCCGAGGGCAGGTTTGGCTGGGCAGCCACCTGCTTCCCAAAATGTGGCTCTACGCCTCATTGTTCTTCGCCATCTTAATGGTTGAGGTCATAATCTTAGCCATCCATTATACGATTGAAACTTACGAATTCAAAGTTTTCTTCCTGCTACTTACTCTCATAACGGGGTTGGCGTTAGCTGTTTTCGCGTTGGAGGGACTGCTTCAGAGGAAACGGAAAACCCGTATTTTAGCCGGATGACCCCCTAATAGCCTTAAATAAGGCTGTCGACAGTTTGCTTTCTGCGGTTTCAGTAAAAAGGCAAAATATCGGTTTCATAGAGCAAGTTTTATATCGACTTGGCAAATCTATCTTCCACTGTGAATTAAATGAATCCTACCACGACCCCCTTGTTTATGGTTGTTTGGCGATGTACCCGCAACTGTGTCGGCACTTGCACATATTGCAGTTACATTAAAGATTATGCTAAAGACCAAGAGCTAAACACCGAACAAGCCAAACATATGGTTGATGAAATGGCAGAGTTCGGCTCGCAATGGTTCGGAATTAGCGGTGGAGAGCCGTTGGTTCGTCCGGACATTTGGGAAATTATTGAGTATGCAGAGAAAGAGCATGGTCTCAATGTTAGTTTAATCACGAGCGGTTATGCATGGGATGAAGAGCGCTTCAATAAACTGACAAAGTATAATGTTAAAACAGCCATCAGCATTGATGGTATGAAAGATACAAACGATAAGATAAGGCGCCAAGGCGGTTATGACAAAGCCTTACATGCCATGAAGAAATTATCCAGCGTCGGCTTACTTGACTGCTTAGTCACCACCATGACTAAGTATAACATTCACCAGATGACGCATACAGCGGCTTTGGCAGAACAATACAAAGCCCGCTCAGTGGTCTACCACAACCTCGTGCCAGTCGGGCGGGCAGGCGAACACATGGAAGACCTTGCTCCAACTCCTGAGCAGTATGAGGTAGCATTCAACGAAATCTACGATATACAACGCAAACTCTACGGCAAAGTCAAAGTCAACGTTTACGCACCCTTTTACGCACGCATCGTCAAACAAAAGAACCCAGTTGACTTCTGGGACTGGTTCAATGAAGGCTACCTCGGACGATGCACCATCGGCGGCAACTACATTGGCGTAACAGAAAACGGCGACTACAGAAGCTGCGGCTTCCACGAAGGCTACCGAATCGGCAATGTCAAAGACACGAAGCTACGCACCGCCTGGGAGCAACTCCAAAAAAGCGAGTTCCACCTCAAATTACGCGACAAAAGCAATCTTAAAGGCAGATGCGGAGTCTGCGAATATCGAGAAATATGCGGAGGATGCCGAACCAGAGCAGAATACTACACTGGCGACCTCTTCGAATCCGACCCTGCATGCAACTACATCCCAAAGGTCTTACGAGAAGACCACAAATATCTTGAGAAACTACGCACAAACCCAATGGGCAAAAAACAATAACCCAAAACCCCTCTCTTTGTCAAGCTTTTCCAAGTCGCCTATTGCTTCGCCTTTTTTAAAAAGTAATAGTTCTTGAGAGCATAACTTTTTGAAGTAGATTTTGATTATTTTATAATTTTGAATATGACATATCGGTCGTTTGAGAAAATTAGTTCAAGGATTTTGCTGTTGAGCATGTTGGTGTCCAGGTGGTTTCGGTCGTAGACGATAAAGCCGACGTTGTTGTTTTTGATGTAGTAGGTGTAATCTCTTGTAAAAAGCGTTAATTCTCCCGGGTTGAGGCTGAACAGTCCCTCTAAGGTATCGGGCTGCAATGTTGGATAACTGTTTTTTGACATAGTGAGGACTTGATATGTCTTTGAATTTGCCTGGTTGACGTTTAGGTCGCCGAGTTGGTACTGGAACCTTACCCCATCGATTTGTCGTTTTTCCAAAACGCCGATGTTCCCCCAATCGGGCAAATCACTAAACTTAAACGCGAAAGCCACATCGTTTGTACTATCGTAGAGCCCAATGTAATTGTCTTTTAGGTCTGTATTTGCAAAGCTTGCCACTGCCCAATCAGGCTTGTTATCGGTTTCATGAACGGTTTTTATCGGTGAAGGTGCATCCCATGGATTAATCCAATCCAGCAACTGGGGAATTTGGGCTTTGTCAAAGTCGTATTTGAGGTCAAAAAAAGTGCTCAGATAAAGCGAGGCATTGAAGATTTCAGTTTTCAAGGGTGTTAGCGCCCAAGAAATAGTCATGGGGTACCTTGTGTCTTCAACCGTAACAGTTTTGGTTAGCGCTACATAGTCGTTTGAGTATATCAGCTCTATCTTCTTTGGCATACTTTGAGCCTCAAAGACTATTTGTTTATTCATGTCTGAAAGTTGCAGCTTATAATTAGATCCGTTTATGGAGTAGTAGATGAAATCGCCAGATTCTGAAGTATAAGAAATCCTATTCCAA
The DNA here is from genome assembly GCA_963775685.1 of Candidatus Bathyarchaeota archaeon. Taxonomy (GTDB): domain Archaea; phylum Thermoproteota; class Bathyarchaeia; order Bathyarchaeales; family Bathycorpusculaceae; genus Bathycorpusculum. The sequence goes on along the minus strand of CAVZJV010000014.1, from coordinate 2,012,627 downwards.
ACTTGGTCAAAGGAAACGAAGGTTTCATCGGCGATATCTCCTAGAGCTTGGTAAGCTCTAATCAACGTTTGCGGTTGCTCAATCTCATATGACAAGCTAAGAACCGACTCGGCAAGCTCATTGCGTTGAACAGTATGGTCTGTTTGGGCTGTAACGTTCTTGCCAGAAAATTCTTGGAACCAAAAACCCGGAATCTCAGTAACTACAACCGTACTGTTTCCTGGGTAGTTGGCTCTAAGCCAGACTCCTGCGTCGTAGGCTTTTATGTCGGTGGTTGAGTAGTAAACGCTGGCTTCATTGATTTTCCCATAAACTACGTCGGAACGTTGGACAACCATTAAAGAAAGCAAGATTATGGCAGAAACAGTGACTATTTTCACCCAATTTTTCTTAAACATCGCCTTCCTCTTTTCGTAGAAAGCTAATGATTTGTCCACAAAGAAAACAACTGAAACAGCCGCAAAAACCACCAAAAAAGGTGCAAGATAGTAGACAAACCAATTAAACGGCATGAAAAAGCCAACAAGATAGGATTCTGCAAAGAAAAACGGAACAAAAAGACTAAGCATCAAAATGAGAAAGTAAATCATCTTCTTCTGCTTTTTCAATATGTAGAATGAGACAAAAATGCCCGCAAAAGCCAAGAAGAACACGAAGCCGAAATTAACTATAAACGCGTTAAAGCTAACCGACGGAATCTGGTATGCATAGGTTTTTACTGCGAAAAACACGTATTCGATTACTAGGTCAAGGTAGCCAATCATGGCTTGGAAATAGTAGAGAAAGAAAGCTATTCCGCCGCCTAAGATCAAGGCCAATACTACTTTCAGGTAGGCGCCTTTCGATTTAATCAGCATAAAAATCAGTATCGGCGGCATTATGAAAATTGAAAGAAACGCCGCGAGTTGATGCGATAAAACAACCCCGAAAGCCACAAAAAATGTAACTACCAGATACCCAAATCTCTCCACCGCAAGTGGTGTGTAGAGAAAAACCAAGAACATGAACGCTAATGCTAAAACAGTGGTATAACCGCCGAACTGGTTCATTTCATACGTCGGGAAGCACATCAGCAGTAGGATAACGGCGACAACGCCGACTTTCTTGCTAAAAAATTTACTAGCAAGCAAATAGACAGAGAGAAACATCAACCAATCAATCATCACAGCTAAAACCTTAACCAAAAAAATGTACTGACCAATGTCCGTTGCCCCTGTAAAAGAAATGAACATAGCCAGTAAAATTTCATATAGCGGTGGTGTCCAACCTAAATTTACTAGTGGAATTTTGCCAGTATTTAAGAAAATTTGGGCTTTTTCCAGATGCACTGCAGGGTCATTTCCTGAAGCCACTCCGTTCATGGATATGAGGGTATAGAAGACGGCAAGGACAAGCACTGAGAAAATAACTATGAATACAACTTCGATTCTCTTCTCTTTTGTCATGGTGCTTTTCAAGGCGAAAGGCTCACCCTTCTTGATTGAGGTTACCCTTTGACTTTAAAGATGGCGACTTCGCTGTTAATAAATACCAAGCTAAAGGCGGGGTCTTTGGCAAACTTGGGCACCTGCTCAAAATCGCGCAGGGCAATGTAGGAAATGTTCCAGTCGGCGAGGGCTTTTTGGTAGTCGAAAACGTAAAAGTGCGTTTCTGTTTTTAGCGGAGGAACATAAGTCTGCATTTCTGTCAGGCAGGTTTTGGTATTTTGTTCTATAAGTTCTTCAAAGGTGAAGTTAGCTGCCTGCTGGTCAGTGTATTGGTAGACACCCATAGAAAAGCTAAATTCATCAGTTTTGGTGTTAAGGGTGTAATAGATGTCGATAGGTGAATATTGGCTCCCTTTGGGAGTAAGAATGTAGTAGGGTCGTGATTGTTGGTTTGGAAAAACTAGTTGCCCAATAGTTTTCATGCTGGTGTCAACTAGCCCGATATATGAGTAGTCTCCTGCTATTATTGGTGGTACAGTGCCTTTGGTTGGTAAGCGCAACTGCAATGTTTCCAAAGTAACGGTGGGATTGTCTGTTTGGATGCTTTGAGTAATGTTGGCAAAAAACTGTACCATTTTAGTTGTGGGGGAGTTCGTTGCTGCGTAAATGGTTACCGTTTGAGTGAAGTTAAAGCGATCGTTGCCATGTGTTATGATGATTGACTCGGCGTTTGTTGTGCCCTCAATATGCATGTCTGTAACTGGAACCCTTGACAAATTGTAGAGTTCTCCAACTTGACCAATCTTTATTGAAATTATCGTTTGGTCGTTGTCGAAATTAAAGAAAGAATAAGGAAAATAATAGTTTTTTATATGAGCCAAAAACTCCGGGTTATGCCTGGAAATGTATCCGCCATCCTCACGAACCTGGAAATACCCGTTGTCTATCAGGTAATCGGTGTCAAGCAGATAACTGACATTCTTTGCAGAGGCCAACTCACGTGAACTCGTCAAGTACTGGGGATCAACAGCACTCAAGGTTGGCCTTTGCGCAAACCCGCCAAACCACCAGCCGTAGAGGGCATCAGAAACAAACACTGAGTTGGCAGGAGTGCTCTTTTTAGCCCATTGAATTCCTTGCCAGCCTGGATCGTTCATAACTTGATAGTAACTTTGAATTGTTTGACCAATGCCTTGGGAGGGGGTCATAAAGATGGGAAGTGCTATGAAAGAAAACAAGAGGAAAAACAGAAGAACACCGCCGTAGACTGCCTTGTTAGTTAGGTGAGTTGAAAGCCAAACAACTCTTTTGTTTATGTCTTTTTGTATTTTTTGCGTTTGACTTGTAAACGAACGGTAAGTTTTGGCTATGTCGGCAAAGAACTCTGCACCATGATTAATCAAAACCGCTATGAAAATTATTGTCGGAAAAATAATGAAGTAAAGAAATCGGTTGTAATCTATAATGAATCCAAACAGGTAGCCCTGTGTTAAAAATAGGGGAACAAAGAGCCACATGGAGAGAAGTAGTGTTGGAAGGGTAAAAAATCGTCCATTGTATCTTTTGGAGAACAAGGCGAAAGCTAAGATTATCAGAAACAGCGGTAAAACCCATTCTAAAGGAAGTATCCTTGTTGAAAGTATCGCTGAATTGATATCGCCCACTCCCTGAACGCCCGGAGCTGAAGAGTTTCCATGAAGGTAAGTGGGTACAGCGTTAACAAGGAAAGGGGAAACAAGGATGGCTCCCACAACCAAGGGTATTAACCAATAGATGCCTGTTTTTCTTGAGGCTCCAAACTTTTTTGGAGCAACTATTACGAGAAGAACAGTGAGCAATGTTACGCCGACAAAGATGGCGGCACTCAACGAATGCGTGAGAAATATCGACCCTACCAAGATTGAGGTTGAAACCAAGAAAGGAGCGACCGAAAACCTGTCTTTTTGCAGGTACAGATAAAACGTTATGGGAATCATTAGGAGCGTTATCACGTTTGGATAGCCTCCCCACAGGAGCATTTCTATGTCAAATCGTGAAATAGCCGCCAAGAAGGTAACGATGAACGCAGCAGGTTCATTCCACACGCTTTTAGTTATTAGAAAAGCGCATAGAACAATTAGTGATGAGAACAAAGAAACAATAGCTGCCTGCGCAATATATTCGGGCAAACCTGTCATCAAAATTATACTTGAAGCAAAAATGTGGTATCCTGGAAATGTAAGCGATATTCCACCGCCCATCTGATAAGAATTGTACAGAAAATTTGTATGCCCCGATCCAGTGATGGAATAAATCACACTGTTGTGCAAGCCAATATCGGCGCCTGAAGGAAAGCCACTCCAAAGCATCAGAAGCATACGGTAAATGAACGAGAAAGCAAAAATTATCAGCAATAAGAGATATGTTCTGTTTGCTTTGAGCATTTACTTTCCCGCTTGATATGCTTACTATGCAATTGTTGGTAAAAGGTTAAATATGGATTTCGAGTATAAAAAGCCCAGAGTATCTAAAAGGAAAAAAGGTGTTTAAATGTCTTGGCTTAAATCTATGATGGAAAAAGAACCACCAGAACCAGAAAATCCAATCGGCATAGTCGTAATCGGTAACATCGAACCAGACATGCACGACACAGCAAAAGAAGCAGTCAGACGCTCACTAAAACGCGCAGGATTCAAAACTATCGACGTTGGAAAAAGCGTTGCACCTCAAGTCTTCATTGACAAGGCAAGAGAAAACAACGCAAACTTGATTGCAATTTCAGTTAACACAGTTCCCGCAAAGAACAACATCGCAAAACTCGACGAACTGCTCAAAGCAGCCGGATTAAAAGACAAAGTCGGAATAATTATGGGCGGCGCAGCAGTCAAGAAAGAAGATGCTGATGCAATCGGCGCACTCTTTGGCAAGAACAAAGAAGAAGCTCCAGAGCTTGCAAAGAAAGCATTGAAGAAATAAATCCATCCGATGTGGAATAAATGTCCTTTAAGTTCAATACCGAACAAAAAATATATGATCTCGCTGGAGCAAAAATAGGCGGTCAACCGGGAGAACTACCAACCTTTTTGATCGGCTCCATCTTTTGGTTAGGCCAAAAAATGGTTACCGATGCAAATAAAGGAATTTTTGATGCTAAAGCAGCCGAGCAAATCATTAACACATGCCAGACCCAAAGCGACATAACTGGTGTCAAATTTGCTCTCGACATCGTGGGCACAACAGAAGCCGCATTCGAAAAATACATCGACTTCGTACCAAAACACACTGATGCACCACTCATGCTCGATGCAATGAGTCCAAAGACCCGTATGGGAGCAGCAACCTTAGCTAAAAAGATGGGTCTTGCAGATAGATGTCTTTACAATTCAGTCTACAAAGGCGTTACTGACGTAGAACTTGCAAATCTAAAAGACAGCGGCATTAAAATGTCCATAGTGCTTGCTGATGACCCTAAAGACACAACCATGGAAGGCAAAATGAAGGTCATAGTTGAAGCGCTCGCATTAGCAGAGAAAGGCGGCATCACAAAACCACTCATCGACACAGCCATCCCCGCGTTCGAACCAGACATGGGCACAGCCGTCAGAACTATTCCTGTCATGAAAGAGAAGTATGGTCATCCAACGGGCTTAGGCAGCGGAAACGTTGTCACCACCATGGGATGGGTCAAAGCAAACGTCGCTAAAGAATTCCGCCCTGGCTGCAGAACCTCAACAAACTCAATCATGCAAATGGCTGGCGCAAACTGGCTTATGATCGGTCCAGCAGAACAAGCTGAATGGGTATTCCCAGCAGTCGCAGTGACAGACACATATATCGCATCGGCAGCAGCTGACCTTGGAACAAGACCCCTCGAAGAGGCTCATCCAATCTACAAGATGTTCATGTAAACTTTCTTCCCTTTATTTTTTATTTTTTTTAGATTTTTGAAGGTTAAAAACTGAAACCAATGAAATGGTTTGAAACAATTGTCGCCTTCACAGTTTTAACGTTAATAGTTACTTATTTTATCCCAAACAACTCTGAACTTGCCTTTATGATTCCGCGTTATTTTTTCGCTTTTGTTTTTGTTGCTTTTCTGCCTGGTTATTGCCTCGTTAACTTATTGTTTTTGGGTAAAAACAGGCTTGACTTCGTTGAAGAAATTGTACTGTCAGTTGCCTTAAGTTTTGGTTTAGATGGGCTTGACGGCTTATTCTTAGGGTTATCACCCATTGGGATCAATTTTACTTCAATTACAATCTCGCTTAGCGTATTGGTGATGATTTTCGCAGCGGCTGGGTTCTTAAGAAAAAGAAGTATACTACCAGTACTTCAGGTGGAGAGCCCTCAGCAGGTAAGCTCCTGAAGTTTTTACCGCTGCTTTTCCATAAACTCCACCCAGACGCATCATATGAATCACGTATCCTGGTCGAAGGTAGAATTGCTGGTAAGCTTTGCTACGGATTTCAGCGAGTTTCTCCATACTTAACTGGGGAGTTTCAAATGTTGGTCCAGCTGTGTCATACTTGTCAAAGTCTGTAACTCGGAGCCAACCGTTCTTCTTAACTTCCTCATACATTGGGGTGCCTGGGTAGGGTGTAGCGACATAGAAGCCGACGTCTTCGGGGTTTAGTTGTTTAACGAAGCGTATGGTCGCTTTGGCGGTCTGTTCAGTTTCTCCTGGAAAACCCAAGACTACGTTAGCGATCGTCATTAATCCTACGTCATGGGCTGTTTTGTAGGCCAAACGTGTTTGTTCGAGCTTGATTTTTTTGTTCATCGCACCAAGAATAACTTCTGAACCTGATTCGACACCTAGCCAAACCGCGATGCACCCTGCATCACGCATTGTTTGGAGTAGTTCTCGATCCACCATGTCCACACGGGTACCACAATCCCATTTCATGATCAGTTTTCTCGTGTGCAGTTCTTCGCAGATTTTTATCACTCGGTTTCGGTCAACGGTGAAAGCGTCATCGTAGAAAGTAACTTGGTCAATACCATATTTGTCATGGATGAGTTGCATTTCGTCAACGACGTTTTTGGGGCTTCTCCAACGGTATCCTCTGCCGAACATGCGTACAGTGCTACAAAAGTCGCACCAAAAAACGCAACCTCGGCTACTGATTAAGGGGAACAGGATTTTGCCGTTATGTTTTAGGTTCTCAAGCGGCAACAGGTGATGGGCTGGGAATGGCAGCGAGTCTAAGTCTTCTATGAAAGGCCTGTCGGGGTTGCGGACGATCTTGTCTTCGTTTCGGTAAGTGATACCCAAAACTCCGTTTAGGCTGGTTTTAGATTCAAATTTTTCAAGAAGTTCGATGAAGGTCATTTCGCCTTCTCTTCGTACAACCATATCTAAGCTTGGATATTCGTTTAGGGCGTTTTCATCCCAGAAAGTTCCATGCGAACCACCAAGAATGGTGACTGCGTGGGGTTTTACCTGTTTAGCTATATTGATTAACTTCATAGCTGACTTGTAGAGCAAGGTTGTCGCAGTTACTCCAATTACGTCGGATGAGGTTTGTGCGATGCGGTTGCGGAATGTTTCGTCGGTTAGTTTCTCGGCTTGGCAATCGATTATGTTGACTTGGTGTCCTTTTTGTTCGGCAATTGCGCCTAAATATGCTAAGCCAAGCGGTATAAAGGGTGGGTGAGAATGGACACTTGGCGGATAAGGTGGATTGATTAGAGTAACCTTCAATTGTGTTCGCCCTTTAATGTGAGGGGTTGTAGGCGAAGAGAGATTATATAGTTTTCTAAATCAAACCTAAAATCCAAAAATCAGAAGTTGATGGAGAAAACACACATATCGAAAACAAATTAGCAGCTGGTTGTAGTCTAGGATTGCCTTCCTTCTTTGACTAAAGAAGGCTTGTTGATTAGTTTTTTGCTTTTACTCGAATGTTTGGTAAAATGTTAACCGCGTAAATGTTTTTTGTGGCTAAATATGTTGTTTTGTAATCAGTTCAAATGATTTATTTTGCTTTGGCCATTGTTAGCGTTTACCTGCAAGCATGTGTCCTTTGTGGACCACCATCCGGTGATTTCGTAGCTCGTCAGGAGTCTGGAAACTTGAAGAACAAATTCGGCACTTAAATTTTTCTTGAATAAATTTTTCGTAAGTATACATTCTAGAATAACCCTTCCCATTGATAATTCTTGCAAAAACTGATCTTTCACAAGCTCAATAAATATACGTTCACCAGACTAATAAAGGCATAACACTTTTACCAGAAAGAATTGGTAAAACCAAACGGATAAGCCTTAAGCAATTACCTTTATAGGCACACTCAAATAGCCATGCCGTATTGTAATAGCACAAAACCCAACTGATTAGCCAAGGAGGGACTATACGCTTGAATAAAAAGACCAAACTAAAGTCCAAAGGAAAAAAATACTACACAAACACTCACGGCAAAGTTTACAGAGTAAAACCAAACCCTAAAGCAAACAAACGAAAGTTGCTGCAAAAACGCCAGAGAAAAATAGATGCCCAAATTAAGGCTGCTGCCTAATTTTTTCCTATAATAAATCCATTAACAAGTTTTATTTCTCTTATTTTATTGCCATCCAGCAGATTAATTGAAGAGTTTCTTCGCGCTTGGGCCAAAACCAACTCATTTTATGATTCTTTTTAAGTATATTATGGATAAGATAATATTAACTACAGGAAATGCCTTCAGGCTTTTGTCCTTTATTAGGGCAGTTTTTGAGTATATCTTAACAAAGACTGTTTAAAAAGAAAGAATGCAAGCTTAATGATTAATTCAAGCCATTAACGCTGGTTTAACATTCGGATAATCTAAGCGGGTGATTCCATGCCATTTGGGTGTTTTAGCATCCAACCATCGGCAAATGCGTCGGCTTTAGTCTTTGTGGAATATTCAGGGGAAATTGTTCTGCCGTCATCTTTTTGGTTTTGTCCACACTCGAACAATACTACGTGGTAGTTTTTGCTGTATTCTTTCTTCAAAACAACTACAGTTTGCCCTGTAGTATCGTTTAGGTAACCGCACTCATGGCTTAACCTTTTCCAACACTTTATTGTCTTCATTCGTTTTCCTTCCAACCTTTATGGTAAGTCAGAATTTTGGTAAAATGGCCGGTTACAATGGATAGAATTGGGATAACCTTAACTTAAAGTTATAGGCAAAAAATAAAAAGCTAAAAGAAGAAGGGGAAACTATTTGTAGAGTTTTTCCCAACGATTGAAAAGCTCTAAGACCTCGTCGCCGTTGTGACCTTTGAGGAACTCGCGTGTTTCTTTGTCCGCAACTGCGTTCTTCTGGAATTCCCTAATGTAATCGGCTTTCTCTGCGAGAAAGACTATGCCGTCTACACCTTGTCTAGCAACACGTGTAGCTACAGTCATGACTTGTTTTGTCGGTGCGACGGTGTCCCATGTTTCGTTTGGACCGCGAACGTAGAAGTTAACGAACATTGGTTTCTTTAGGATGCTCTTGAAGCCTCTTGCAATGGTTTCCCAGTACCATGGTGTCGGGTAGGATTTGCTGAACATTGGGATGACGAAGTAGTCAGCATATTGTGCCATGGCTTCAAAGTCGTAGCCGAAGCGTTCTCTGCCCAGTAAGGGGTCAGGCAAGAGGTTGACAAAAAGTGGCTTGCCGGAGACTATTTCTTTAACTTCAGCGAGGAAATCAGTTACAACTTTTGCTCGCCAATCAAGCCACTTTAAACCGCTTTTACGTTGTTGTTCAATGCACCGTGGGCAGGTGCAAAAATGCTGGTCAGCAAAATGCTGGCTGCTAATGCTGATACCCGGAGTGACTTTGGCTGATTCAGCGATGATTTTCAAGTTGTATTCTCTAGCTTCTGGGTTAGTCATGCATACGACATCCCAGCGGAGATTGTAGCGCTTGTTGGTACGCAGCGCAGGGCCCCATGAGCTTACAGAATTCCAATCGGGGCGTTTTGCTGCCATGTAATTGTCACCAAAACATGCGATGTTAGTGTACATTTCTGGGTTAGGTTTTCCGACGATTCCTGATTCAGATTTTAAACGGTAGAAATTGTAATCGACGCCTTCAACAGGCTCGGGTTGATAGAGGAATGTGCCGAATTTCAAGTTAATACACCATTTTGCCTTGTTTTTACAACGGAATAAAAGTGCAGGTTATTTAAGTCTTTTTCAGTTAACAGTTAGATTGGATTTTTTTGAGAATATTGATCAACGCATTTTTTAGGAATGGCGACAAATCAACTGAATCGTAGTTTGGTGATTTTGAGGCATCAAATTTTGTGTCGGATGAAGCGAAACACTTGCTAATTTCTTTCCAATCCTTAAAATCGGTTGGCAATAGGTTTTTTTTGTAATCGTCATCCATCTTTGCTGCAGCTAGCAAATTAGCACTTGCAAACGGGTCTTTTTTCAGAATCTCCCCAAGTCTGTCAGTGTTAAGAGCTAAGCCCTGAACTTTAGAAACTTCAGCAACCAATTTCTCAGGCGGCAAATGTCGCTCTTTTAGCCTATCTAAAACCGACCGGTTACCCCAAAATGGCTCCTGCTTAAGCAATGCCTCGGAAACAGCCGTCCTAACACAATACCCAACCACCTTGCCAAGCCTGGAAGGAGGACCACCCAAAATTAACAATTTACCTTTACAAGTTGAGGCTATTGTAACGCTATCAGTTACTGAACCAGTTGCCGAGTCACCCGTGTATCGACTACGTACATCAAAATCCCTTAGCGCCGCTGATTTGGCTTCAGTTGCAGTGATTAATGTTGCAACCATGCAGGATTCCGACGGGTTTCCGTCGATTAGGACAATGATGTTTATGGTTCCAACGATTTCTTCAACATCCATCTCTTCGCCGGATGATTCGCCGTGTTGGCAGCCTGCTGTTGCTGCGACGCTAACTGAAAAACCTTCGGTTTGCTTTGTGACTATGCTGTAGTTTTGGATTTTGGCGGCAGTAACCATGGCAAGGTAATCGTTGGTTAACCCAACTTTTGCCGCCGATGAAGTGATTAGTTCGAGCGGGTCAAGGTGCAAGGAGAGGTCACTGTATCCTTCTGGCACGCCTACATTGAGGACAGCTTTAACCTGATTGCACCCGCCATTATAGATTGCTGAACTAACTGTCTTTAAAGCACTATCACAAAAAATGGCTAGTACATTGTCTTTAACAATCAGTTTAACGTTGTCTGCAAGGCCGATTTCTTCCAAACCTGACAGTTCCCCAGCCTATTTTTTGGGGTTGCCTGCATCTATAGTGATGGCTTTGGTTGGGCAAAGGTTCACACAGATGCCGCACTTTGTGCAATGGACAAGTGTGATGATTTGGGGTTTGCGGTTTTTGCCTTCTTCTAGGGCGCCCTGTGGACAAACACCGATGCAGATCTGTCCTGTGCATGGACCACACTTTGCAGGGTCGATTGTTATGGGGGATTTATTTTTGTCCATTTGAATCAACAATTTAATAAACGCCAGCAATATATCTGTTGCGAGCAAGGTAAAGGGCATGAAAATAGGCTTAGTCACGTATAAACCCGAACATGTCGAAGGCTATGACCTCCACGTTTACTACTCCAAATGGGCTGACGGCCAAGCTTTTCCAGCGGCAATAGGCATGCAAAACGACGTTACCGTCTTTTGTGATGCAAAAGCTATCCGTGAAGACCCAGGCATCGTTTCCGTCTCCGATGGCGGTCCAGCTCTTCGGCGGAATAGAAAATCGAACTTGGCTTTTGATTTTGTTTGTCCAACTCACTCTGGGTATCGCCAAAAAGTCTTTGATTACCTTGACAGCTTATCAAGGCAAGACATCATCGGCGTCACACTTAACCTATACCATTTCGCCGACCAAGAATACTGCACATGTTCAAGATGCACCAAGCAACGACAAAAGAGTGGGTTAAACTGGACAGAATGGCGCGCCCAAACCGTTACAGCTTTCCTCAAAGAAGCAAAAACCCACTGTAAAGGAACATTTGCGGTGGAAATGTACCCTGACCCTGTCTTGGCTAAAGAACGATTCGGCTTAGATTTTAATGCAATTGCAGAATTAGTTGATTATTTTCATGTGCCCCTCTCGTCTAGGGATTATTTCACTAATTATTGGGTTGATACGATCGTTCGTGACTTTGTTGCAACCTTAAAAAAACCTGTTGTGGTAGAACTTAGCGGTGAAATGCCCACCGACGAAAAACTTGACGCACTATTAAAGACCGTGGCATATGTTTCCCGCCATAACTTGGACGCTGTGTTACTGTTAGTGCATGACTCCGAGAACGCCAGACAAATTGCGCGGTTTGCTGTACATAACAGTGACTTCCAAGAGTGGATTGACAAGTACGAATTTACCAAAATGCAGCGCATTATTGATTGTTGGACTAAGATTTACTGAGCTTTTTTCGATATTCTCTTAACCGCGCCATATCCAAATCTGCTGATAAGACAGAGTCTTCTGGTGAATCCGTCACTTCACCAAGGATCCCCCAAGGCGCTATGATAGCGCTTCTGCCGCCACGCATGTTCGAGCAAACGTTTCCAACTTTGAGTATGAACACGCCATAATCTCTTGCTATGCCCTCAGTCAGTGGGTGACCTTTAACGGTTGGGTGGGTTCCCATGGCAGCTACTGGCAAAGAAACGATTTCGGCACCAAGTTCTGCGACTTTTTTAACGAGTGGGGGGTCAAAAGTGTCAGCGCACACAATCATCGCAAGCTTGCCCAATTCTGTATTCAACACAAGCGGTTGGGTTCCCCTAGCAACCCCTGCGTCTATTTCCGCTTTAATGGGGTTAATTTTTTTGTATTTCGCCAAAAGTTTGCCATTTCTCCATAGCGTACTGGTATTGTAGTATTTGCCACGGTCTTCTTGAATCACCGTGCCGCCGAGAAGGTATATGTCGCCGATACTTTGGGAGATTACTTGGAGAAAAGTCATAGTTTTGGCAGCGGTTTCTTTGCTGATTTTTGAGGCGTCGGTGAAGTCAGCCATGCAGTTGGGAACGGTGAAGTATTCAGGTAGGGCGATTAGAGCTGGTTTTTGTTTTGAGGCTCTTAGGATGGCAGCTTTTGCGGCTGTCAGGTTGCTGTCCAATGTTGTGCGTATTTTCATGTGTAGTACGCTGACTTTCAAGGTGGTTACCTCGTTTTATGGCTTATGGGGTTTGTTCTTGTGCATTTAAACGTAGTTCCTTGACGCGTTGATAAATGGATTAATGTCATTAATGATCGATTGTTCAGTGTTATGATTTGTTTCAGCACATATGTTTACTAATTACCAGCTTTTATAGGCATACGGATAAACTTAAATACCTGGTGAAAGACAAACACTGTAATGCGAGGGATAGAAATGACAGTTAACGATTCAGAAGTCAGCAAACTACTACCCGAAGTCAAAACATTAGTAAACAAAGTCGTACAAAAAAATATGGCTGATGGCTTCCTCTTCTCCGCTGGAACTGACACTCAAATAATCGCCTACGAAGCGGTCAAATACAAACCTGACATTCCATGCCTGACCTTAGCCTTCAAACATGGACAACCCAAAGACACAGAATACGTTAAAAAAATGGTTGAACTATTGCACTTAAAACATGAAACTTACCAGTTCGGTAAAGAAGATGTAATGAAGTTTTACCCCAAAGTTGTGGAAGCACTCAAAAAATATGACCCCATGGAAATCAGAAATAGCCTTCCTGTCTATATCGGCTTAACTCTGCTAAAACCTAAAGGCATTAAAACTGTTTTCACCGGCGATGCATTAGATGAGCTTTTTGGTTACCCTTGGCAATTCCACCTCTCAGAAGAACAGTTTGCAGTGAAGCAACAAGAAATGTGGGCGGAAATGGGCTTCTCTTCTTTCCCGATGGCGGAATCTCTTGGAATGCAAATCAAAGCACCCTACCGAGATCCAGAGTTCATGGATTGGGCAATGAAGCTACCCATCAAATATAAGATTAACATGCAAAATGGCATAAAATACGGCAAGTGGATTTTGCGTAAAGCCTACGAAGACGTCATTCCTAAAGATATCATTTGGAGACCCAAAGCACCTTTGGAAGCAGGCACCGGAACAGAAACACTGCGCACATACTTCAACGACATGATAACTGACAAAGAGTTTAACGAGAAAAAAGCCGCCATTAAAGCAGCAGACGACGTAGAAATCCAAGACAAAGAACAGTTGCTTTACTACGAGGTCTTCCGCGAAAAATTCGGCAAACCCAAAGACATCTTCCCCAAAGTTGAAGGCGCCATACAGTGCCCCAAGTGCCACAGCTACATCAAAACCAAAATTCAGTTCTGCAAGACCTGCGGAGCTTACCCAATCTAAACTTTCTTTTATTTTTTGAAATTTTTTTCATCAAATTATAGTAATTTTGGGAAAGACTTAATTCTCTAGATACAGCAATTGTGAAAAACAACATGAGGCAATGTACTTGGCTAGTCTGTCCCAACTCAAGCTTGCGATGGCAACATCCATCTTCCTATCTGCCTTCATATTTGGACTCTTGGTTTTCGTCATCGTTTACTTTCTTGCAGCTAGACGTTTTTACTGGATTGCTTGTTGCTTTAGGTGGCTCAGCGCTTTTTATTTTGTTTCAGTATGCGGTTGGTCCAGTCGATTGTTGCCGCGACGACACGTCTACATTACCTTAAGCCTGGCGAGAACCCTTGGCTTGAAGGTCACCGTTAAAGAGTTAGCGGACAAAAGCGGCATACCCATGCCCAGACTAGCCACAGTCCCAAACAACACGCCCAACGCGTTCACGTTTGGAAGAACCACGAGTAGCGCTACCTTAGCCGTGCATGAAGGATTACTGCAGCAGTTAAATGAAAACGAGATAAAAGGTGTCATAGCCCACGAGTTGGGCCACATAAAACACAAAGACTACATCGTTATGACCGTGCTTTCGGCATTGCCGCTGATTGCCTACATCATTGCGCAAGTTGCTTTGCGTGCAGGGGCTTTCAGTTCGGCAGGACGAAGAAATAACAAAGATAATTCCGGAGCCGCCTTAATCATAATAGGCGTTATATCGTTTGCCATCTATATTATCACCTTCTTAATTGTTATGCGGCTAAGCCGACTTCGGGAGCACTACGCTGATGCATACTCGGCTTATGTGACTGGTCAACCGCGAGAGCTGGAGAGCGCCCTGGCAAAAATCACCTATGGATTATCCATTTCACCCAAGCCACCGGAAGGCGCCCGAGCTTTCTATATTGAAGACCCAGGTCAAGCAAAACAGGAAGTGGCCGGTATTATGAATAAGAAAGACGAGTACGATCTTGACCACGACGGCGTGCTTGATGAGCGTGAGTTGCAGTTGGCTATGGAGAAAGAATCCAAAAGCACATGGGTACAAATGAACAGCCTATTTGCCACACATCCCCCGACGTTTAAGCGCATTCTGCTCCTAAAAGAAATCGAGCAGGAAATGAGCACAGGCAATTACAGTAACGACAAAATGTACACACACGTATAGCGCACTCTCTTTTTGGGCTAAAATTGTTGAACTTCATGCGAAGACTAATATCTCCCAAAAACCGAATTACTACAAAACATAAAAAGAGAACCTAAAATGGTAAATTATTGTCCCGAATGTGGCGGAGAAATACAGTATATCTCTTTGACCAAGCACTATGTCTGTAAAAGCTGCGGCTTATCTTGTACAGGGCAGGAACTCAACGACTTACATGACAAGAACAGACCAGCCCAAGAAACCGAGGAAGAAGTCAGGCAGAACCGCCGAAAAGAATACCTCAAATGGTACCTTAGCAAAAAATAAATTGCCCCCGAAAAGGTAAACGAACCTTTTTCGTTAGCGTTAACTCCGCTTGTTAGAAGTTGTTTTTAGGAAAATTTAATAATGCTAATCGATATGCTTTATAAGTCATAACGTTTCTCGGAGAAACTGTCAGTGATATACGTTGGAATAGACGACACAGACATAATAGAATCCAGAGGCACAGGCAGACTTGCCAGAAACATAGCCGCCGAACTCGCCTTAAAACACAAAATTTTCGGGGTAACGCGACACCAACTCTTCGTTCACCCAGACATCCCATTCACATCCCATAACAGCTGCGCCGTAATACACATCGATGCTCCAATATCCGATATAATCGATGTTTTTGTCTCCGCAAAAAAATTGATGCTTGAAGACTATATTGAAGGAAGCGACCCTGGATTAGCCATAGCCTCACATCAACAGATAACTCCAGCCGCAGTAGCTTTCGGTCAAGACGCCAAAACCATGATTGTTACGCAGCAAAGAGCCCTAAACGTTGCAAAAAGCTGCGGGATTCGTGTTGAGGGTTTGGGCGGAACAAATGGCGGAATAATCGGTGCCGTCGCAGGCATCACATTGGCGTCGTTAGGAAATGATGGCAGGTTTCTTTTGAAGGACAGAAACAGGGAACTAGCTGGGCTTCGAGATGTTGCGGATATTATTAGTGCGGGCATCGACCAAATTCTAACCTTGCAAGGCGAAGTAGTAAACAATGGAAAAGTGAGGATTCCAAAAAACGCTACGCCCTCTTTTATCCATGGAAGAGCTGTGTTGTTTGTGGAGAAAGGCGACGATGGTATGGTGGCGTTGAAGAGGGCTTAGCGTGCAATTCAAGTACAAGTTGGCGGCATCTCTTGCGGTTTTTGTTCTGCTGATAGGTGTTCTCTTCGCCGTTCAATATGTATACCTGAATATGGAAGCAAGTTCAACTCATGGCGACTACCATCTGAATGAACTTTTCACGGCACAAGACCTGACTTATGGCCCTCAAGGCTGGGAGCCTTACGCTTCCAAGATGCCAATAGTTCCAGGCGGCAACTTGAATGGCGATGAGTTCTACGTTATGTTTGTCGATTTGAATGCTACTTCGAATTTAAATTCCACCTTTCCCCGGGTCCAGGTGGATTACTCGTTCTCTGGGTTGCATGGCGTTGCAGCATTCCATGTGTATGGCTACATTCATTCAAACAATGGGATTTCTTGGACCAATCGCGTGGAAGGTGACGGCGCAAGCGGCTACTACGTTACCGCCAACCTTCCAACAACAAACAACTTGGCGGAAACACAGGTTATCGAGGACTATGATCAAGTTTATGTTAAAGTCGCAAACAAGGCTGGTGCATCCTTCAACGACTTCGGAAATAACACGTATTTTATGAAATTTGAGAAGGCAGGCGGCGGCCTCAATAGCTTACACATTACCGTCGACCCCAAAGTGCCCACTGGTCAAGTCACCAACACGGGCAACTTAACAGGCACGTTCTTTGTGAATTATTCAGGTGACCGTGTGCAGGATGATTTTGTTTTGCTAGTTGCCGTGAACGGCACCATTGCTGATGATTTCCAATTAAACCTCAAGTCGAGCGTGACAGACTAAATGCGAACTTTAAAGCGAAAAAAGTATTTTCTGGTCTACGAGGTATCCTTTCTGTCACTTATGGCTGCGCTTGTTTACGTTTTCAAAACTTACTTTAGAACCCCCATACAACTGCCTGGGCACACAGCAATTTTCTGGGTAATTCCCTTCATCATAGGAATCGGATTGACAAAAAAATTTGGTACAGGCACCTACATCGGCGTGCTCGCTGGACTACTGATCGGTTTTGTCGGAATGGCTGATACTGGACCCCTCAAAGTCTTCGAGTATATTGCAATGGGCTTATCCATGGATATTTTGGCGTTGGCATTTAAAGGTCACTTGACCAACATCTTTGTAGGCTTTATTTTAGGTGCGTTTGGCAGCTTCGTCAAAATGGTAGTAAACTATTCCATAACCAGCGCTATAATTTCAAACGCTAACATCATATTAGTTGGCATAGGCATTGCTGGAGCATCTCACTTAATTTTCGGAGGCGCTGGCGGAGCAATTTCAGGCATTGTTTTGAATAGAATTCGGCATGTCCAGTTTCCCCAACGCAAAGACAATGAACCTAAAAACTTGACAAATAATATCTCTTAAAAGAAAAAAAGATTGGCGAAAAAAATTTACTTTCTTTTTCTAAGAAAGATTACGAATGCTGCAACCACGATTAAGATGACTATAACCGCGACAATTAACGTGTAGGTTAACGTCAAGTCGGCTGACCCAGTGCTTGTAGAAGTTGGCGATGGAGTATTCGTGAGGGCGGGTGAAGCTGTGGGGGAATGTGTTGGCGACGGAGTTGGTGAGGGAGATAGCGTTGGTGTTGGGCTCGGGGTTGGAGTCGGAGTGGGCGAAGGGGCAGTGTCGACTATGCTAACTTGTGTTATGCTTCTTCCGCCTGAACCATCCATAAGTAATCCTTCTGGACCAACAATGACCAGTCTAGGCGCTGGCTGCGAGCTGCTTGGTAGGGCGGTGCCGTTGACTTGGTAAGCCAAGATGAATGTTATAGGCTGGGTTTGGTTTGTTTCGGCTCCTGTAGTGTTGCTGTAGGTTTTGTATTGGTCGTTGAAATGTATGCCGTCGTTTACCATGTCATATGTGAAGCTGTTGTTTCCTTGCCCAGTAACTGTTATGTTGTTGTAGGCGTTGATGCCGCCGACTTGGTTGCAAAGGTACAGGACAGATACTCCTGTCCAAAGACCTCGATTGCTTATTTGCTGGTTGGTCTGGTAGATTCCGCCATACATGCTGATGCTTGGCATTGCCTCCAACTGGGTTAATGTGTATGTTTGTGTGGTTCCTGTGGCTCCTGTTATGGTTACTGTAGGTTCATTTTGAGCGCTGACTTGTTGGGAACCGTTTAAGGCAACTGTGGCAATAAACAAGACAAGTGAGAGTAAGACGAGTGTTCCATGTGTTTGTTTGCTTGTGAGCATTTTGTTCACCTTTTATT
This sequence comes from Candidatus Bathyarchaeota archaeon, assembly GCA_963775685.1. GTDB lineage: Archaea > Thermoproteota > Bathyarchaeia > Bathyarchaeales > Bathycorpusculaceae > Bathycorpusculum. The sequence goes on along the minus strand of CAVZJV010000014.1, from coordinate 1,994,411 downwards.
TGGAGTTATCGATATGTACATAAAAATATTTCGACGACAAACTGGAAAAAAAGCATACTTGGCTAATCTAACAAGCAAACGTAACAAGCAAACGGTATAAAAGAAAACAACGATACCACTTAACATCCTCAGAAGAACCCGCATGAAAACAGACACAGAAATCATCTGCATAGGCAACGAACTGCTCACAGGCAAAATCAAAGACACAAACGCACACCACCTAGCCAAACGAGCCACTCAACTCGGCGCAAACGTCAAACGAGTAACAGTAATCCAAGACATCATTCAAGGAGTCGCTAACAGAGTTTGCGAAGCCATAGCGCGAAAACCACAGTTCATAATCACAACAGGCGGGTTATGACCAACCTTTGACGACGCAACCCTCCAAGGGATAGCCAAAGCAACAAACCAAAAATTAGAAGTAAACTCAACCGCCTTATTAAGGTCAAGGGAAAGATGTATTCAATACGCCAAAAGAAGAGGGGGTGCCAACAGAAGTTGATGCCTCTAAGAGTCAAAATAGCGACTCTGCCTCAGGAAACAAAGCCAGTTAACAACCCAGTTGGAACCGCGCCAGGAGTATGTGTTGATGTTGAGGTCACGGTGCTTTTTGCTCTCCCCGGTGTACCAATCGAGATGGAAGCGATTTTTGATGAAACCATTGCACCGCTGATAGCGCAAGCGGTTGGAGATTGGGTTTTTTGTGAGAAAAGCATTTTTGCACACAACATCACTGAGTCCCAGTTGTCGCCCTTTATAGACAAAGTAATGAGCGAAAACCTAAGGGGTATATGTGAAATCGCATCATGTGCCGTCGGAAAATAGGCCCCACATTGAAATCCACCTAACTATCACAGCAAGCAAAAAGCAAAAACCCCGCGAAAAGCTTTGCAAAAGCAGGAAAAGAGCTCGCCACATTAATTCGGCAAAACGGCGGGTTAGTCACGGCTGAGTTTTGAGAGCCAAAAAGCGATTTGGGAATAACAATTTAAGCAAACTGCAATATCTGAAAAGCAAAAACCCATCGCAGTGTAGAGCATGAAAGACAGGCACCTCAAAACAATTACCCTGACAGTAATCATAGTGGTTTCTTTTTCGCTGTTGCCGCTTGGCAAATCACAGACCCAAACTGGAAATTACACCTCGTCGTTTCTTCTCTTAAACAAACCAGAGGGCAACTTAACCTACGAACTAAACGTGACGATACCTCAAACGCTCTACCAATACTATGCCCTGCAAAGCCATGTCACCTATTCTGCTGGGGATTTAGCCAAGTTTGTTATTCCATATGCGCTAAAACCCATCGCTGACAGGCTCTGGCAAATCTACAACAACACCGAAGACTTCACAAACGGCGTTTTGATGCTTGTGCACCAGATAACTTACAAGGAAGTGGTTCCTGGCAAATACCCAGTTGAAACCTTGGTCGAAGATATGGGTGACTGTGATCTTTTCGTTTACATTGCTGCTTCAATCTTGGAGGCAGGTGGAATCAACGCTGTTCTCATATATTATAGGGACCTGTTGCATATGGAAATCGGAGTGGACCTTGGTACTGCACCCACCGAAGCTAGAGTGAAAGTCTACAGTGTAGACTACAACAATGTCTCTTACTATATTGGTGAATGCACTGGGGAGCAGTGGCGAGATGGCTGGCGCATTGGGGAAACCCCAAGCAAATACCAAAACGTTTCCTCAGAAGTATTATCGCTTGAGAACATTGCGCAAACATCGGTTGGGCAAGTTTCTGCAACTCTAAGAGAATTGGAGCCCAGCACTATAGCACTTAAAATTTCCTCACCTATCATGATTGAAAACGGCAACGTAACCGTCAACGGCCAAATTCTGCCGCAAACCGCAAACGTAAACGTTACCTTAAAAGCCAACATCAACAAAGGCGGCTGGACAACAATTGGCACGTTGCTAACGCAAGCTGATGGAAGTTTTAATTACAGTTGGGTTCCTCCAGCGGGGAGTGTAGCACTTCAAGCAAGTTGGGTTGGAAACCGTCAGTATAATGGCGCGACAAGCTCCCATACGAACATTGTTGTTTTGCCGACGTTGATTGTTGTTTTAATTGTTGCTTTAGTCTTAGTGATAACTGTATTTGCGGTTGTAGTTGTCAAAGTGACGCGTAGGAAACTTGCGTCGCCAATTACTCAGCTGTCAGAAACAGGGCCTCTCCAATAAATTCCGCAAAAGCTTAAATTTGCGATACCAGCTTTGGCTGCTTCATTAAAGGGTTATAAAAAAAATTGCGCAAGGCAGCTTTTGGGTTTGCCTCACTCTGCTTGTGTCAGCTGTGCACAACCGTCTGCAACCCATACCCGACTCCGAACACAAAACGCTTTGAGCAAGGCAGCCTGCTGGTGATTGTTGTTTATAGCAAACTTTTCACCACAACTACTATAATAAAACAAACACTCAAACAAAATTCAAGTCGAAAGGTTATTATCTAAAGCGTAGTTCACACGTTCATTGGAGACTAAGTTATGCCTTTAGCGTTTATTATTGGGACAGCTGGTTCTGGCAAATCGTTTTTTACAGCGGCTTTTGCTGAGTGGCTAAAAATGAGTAAGCAGGATGTTGCTGTTGTCAATTTGGATCCTGGAGCACTCAAGCTTCCTTATCAACCTGATATTGATGTCCGCAACTATGTGGAGGTTGGTGACATTATGGAAAAGTATGGTTTAGGTCCCAATGGCGCTTTGGTTATGGCTGCTGATTTGATCGCGGATGAAATCGAAAACTTGACACGCGACATCGAAGAAGCCCATGCAGACATAGTTTTGGTGGATACACCTGGACAAATGGAGCTTTTCGCGTTCCGTGCAAGTGGACCATATATAGTCAACGAATTAACCAAGGAACCAAAAGCTCTAATCTACCTTTTTGACGCAGTATTTTCAATCAACCCTCTCAACTACGTTTCAAACATGTTCTTGGCTGCAGCCGTTTACAACAGGTTCTTCCAGCCTCAGGTACATCTGCTTTCAAAAAGCGATTTAATCCCCAAAAAAGATGTGCAGGCAATTGCAAATTGGTCAGCTAACACCAATTCATTAGAAGATGCAATTGAGCAGAAATTGGAAGGCACAAAACGCCTCTTTAGCCGCAACATGATGCAAGCCATCAACAAGTTGGGCATGCAATTTCTATTAATGCCTGTTTCCTCAAAAACAAATGAAGGCATGGTGAACATTAACACGATGCTTGAACGCATCCTTAACGAAGGAGAAAAATACACAACCTAAGCGGCAATCAGCGACCAACTGGCGGCAAACGCTCCTCGCTTAGCCTTCAGCGTGGAATCTGCGCCAGCAATGATGATTACATCATTGTCCGTTGGCACAAGTTCCTTAAGAATCTGGACTGCAGCTTTAGGATACTGTTTTTCTATGCAATCACATACCGATTCGATGCATAAGTGCCCATTCTTAAAAACAATAACCAGAGCTTTGCGTGCGCCTGCAATGATAGCTGCATCCCGCTGATCAATCCCAGAACCAACCTTGAGGTTGCAATTCTTCACTAAGAAAGCAAAGTTAAAAGCTGATTCAGTCAACTCAGAGCGTGAAAGCTCTACACGCTTAGGAAAAATGTCTTCGAGTTGCAACCAAATCATTTGACCTTTTTTTGTAAGGTTGCAGCCCTCTTTGGAGGTTTCAATCAAGCCAACATACTTAAGCCTGCTAATTATCGTGCGAACAGCTCCATCGCCAACCTGCAGCTTTTCTGCCAACTTGTTTCTGCCTATGGGCTTTTGAGCCAGAAGCTCCAGCGCATAGAAAACGTGGAATATTGTAAAGGTGGTTGAGGGTCCAGGAGCCTTTTTTCCGGCGATTTGTTGAATAAACTTCTTGAGGGATTGTGCCATGTTTTGCACTATCATAGTTAAGCGGTGGCTGGTTTTTATAACTTATCAAAGCGCTATTCTTTGTAAGCAACCACAGAAACCGCGACAAGTGCACCTGGTTTGAGGATTGTAGCAACTGTTGCTCGTGCTGGGAAATCCGTCTTGAAGTATTTAGCGTATTCGTGGTTAAACTCTTAACAGCGACATCGATGAAAGGTAAACTGTAGATTGAACTACCTCTTTTGGGCTGTAGCCTGCCGCTTCCAAGATGGCTTTAAGGTTCGCCATAATTTGGCGGGTTTGGAGCTTTATGTCTTCAACGATGAGTTTGCCTTCTTTTGGTTCAATAGCTAGCTGACCTGAAATAAAAAGAAAATTGCCAGCTTGCACCTCTTGACTGTATCGACCGAGTGGTTTTGGTGCATTTGGGTTAACACCATTTTTTTCATGTAATCTCGGTCGTTTGTTGTCTGTAGGAGTTAAATTGGTTTCTGCCAGACATCCAGACAGAAAATAGTTCATTGATTAACTGTATGTTTGTCGAAAGCCTTTTAAGAAAAACTCCGAGTTACTATGGCTGTTACACGATTGAAAGGAAGAGATACTGCAATGAAAAAAAACGGAAAATACTTGTTTACATCCGAATCAGTCGGTGAAGGTCACCCAGACAAAGTTGCAGACCAAATATCCGACAGCGTTTTAGACGCAATATTCACCCATGACCCCAAAGCACGCGTTGACTGCGAAACCCTCGTCATGCAGGGAACAGTAGTGATTACCGGCCAAATAACCACTTGCGCATACGTTAACATCCCAAAAATTGTCCGTCAAACACTCAAAGAAATTGGTTTTGATAATGCAAAGGATGGGTTAGATTGGGAAACATGCGGAGTTCTAGTTTCTTTAACTGAGCAGTCCCCAGACATTTCTATTGGAGTAACCGAATCTAAAGGCCATGAGCAAGGTGCTGGAGACCAAGGCATGGTTTTCGGATACGCAACAAACGAGACAAAAGAACTCATGCCACTACCCATTATACTAGCACAAAAACTGGTTAAACGCTTAGCTGAATGCAGAAAAACAAAACTTATGCCTTACTTGCGTCCTGACTGCAAATCCCAAGTTACAATCGAATACGATAATGGCAAGCCTAAATGCGTTAAAACTGTCGTAATCGCTGCTCAAAACAACGGAACAGTTGACGATGCAACCTTAAAGAAGGATATCGTTGAAAAAGTCATAAAGAATGTTATTCCAGAGAACTTGTTAGCTGAAGACATTAAATACGTCATAAACGGAACAGGAAGATTCGTCATCGGTGGAACCTTAGCTGACTCAGGTTTAACAGGCAGAAAAATAATCGTTGACACTTATGGAGGAGTCGGAAGCCACGGAGGGGGATGCTTCAGCGGGAAAGACCCATCCAAAGTTGACCGTTCAGGCTGCTACATGGCGCGATACATCGCCAAAAATGTAGTTGCCTCCGGCTTATCAGAGCAATGCGAAATCCAAATCAGTTATGCCATCGGTGTTGCGCAGCCAATCTCTGTTTTGGTTAACACTAACGAAACAGGCAAACTTCCGGATGAACAAATCTTAGCGTTAGTCCAAAAGTACTTTGACATGCGACCCAAAGCCATCATCGACCAACTAAACTTGCTAAGACCCATCTACAAGAAAACAGCCGTATTCGGCCACTTCGGCAGGGAAGATGTAGAATTTCCTTGGGAAAAAACCGACAAGGCTGAACAACTCAAAAAAGAGTTGGAAATAGCCAAAAAAGCATAGTTTTTATTTAATTTTATTTTTTTTTTAATTCTGTTTAGCTAGGACTTTTTCTATACCCCTTATTTTAAGGTAAATTGTGCTTTGTCGGAAGCGTCACGATCTCTCTTGGAGACCTGCTACCCTACCTTAACAAAATAGAAAAGAAACGCCCCCCACCGCAGACCCTCGTCACCCATTCGTATTCAGAATCAGCTAGTGGGAGAGCTGAAGTTTCACTTAGCCTGAGCAGTATTTAGCAATCAGGGATTGTTTTTGGTTTTCAGGAATAGCTCATTGATGTATTCATTAACGTTTTTTTGATGTTTCTTTGCAATTCGTTTTACAGCATCGTTGATTCCAGTGGAGTATTGAACCGCTTTTTTCGGTTTATTCGCTATTTCCGGGGGTAAACTAGCGTCCAAGGAGAGTTTTCGCAAAACAAGCTTTCGGAGGGTCTCGGGTTTTTGTTCCATTTTACACTCTAAGGGCAGACTCAAAGCAAACTCGGCAAGCTCAAAGTCTCCGAAGGGCAAACGCAATTCAACATCAAAAAAACCAGTGATCTTTAAGTCTCGCTCGAGGTTGCTTTCGTAGAGGTTAACCACGTCACTAAACATGGTTTTCGAAACTGTGCTGCCGTCCCTGCAGTACTCTTTTACGTAGCGTTGGTAGCCGCCAAATAACTCATCCGCGCCTTGCCCGGCCAACATCACCTTAAAACCTTCCTCTGCAGCCTTCTTCGCAACCCAATAAAAAGGTACCCCAATGCTTGCCTTGACTGGATCAGACGCCTCAACTAACTCGACCACTTTAGGCAATGTTTCTTCAACATCAGAGTCCTTAAACAAATGCACTTGCAAAGGAAGATTCAGTTTATCGGCAGATTTTATGGCTTCTTCAGTTTCCGCTTGATTCTCCAAGCTCACATGGAGCAAGCTAACTTTAACGTTGCATTTGTTTGCCAAAAAAGCCACTAAACTGCTGTCTAAGCCTCCTGAAAACGCCACAGCTACCTCTTTTAAACCTTTTACACGCCGCTGGATGGACCGTTCAAGAAGAGTTTGAAGGGTTTTTGCGGCATCTTCCAGTTTTATGGTAATGGATTTAGAGAATGATAGGTTTTTAATGGGTTTGAATTTGAAACCTTCTTTGTTGACGAAACCCAAGTTACCCGGCGGAAAAGACAGAGGATTCTCGATTCCGAGTCTCCAGAGAGCACGTCGGTTAGTTGCAAAAGCAGCGATATCTTTGTTTTCGCCAAAATAAAGGGGTTGGACACCCACTGGGTCTCTTCCAGAGGCAATCCAGCCGTTCTTCAGCATCAGAAATGAATAATCTCCATCTGCCTGCTCAATGAGTGTTTGCAGGGCGGCTTCACACTGAAGTGGCAACTTTGTAACCTGCTCCAAAAGGGCAGTTTTGGGCACTGATGAATACACCCTGCCCTCAAAGAGTAGTGTAGCATCATCTAACTGCAAATGCTCATAATCGCTTGCTGACTTGGATTTAGAGGTGAGGTAGCCTGACGCGGAAGAGGATTTTAAGCCCTGCTTTTTGATGATTGTAACGTTTTTTTCAAAAAAACTTTTTTTAGGAGAAACTAAACCAAAACGCGACGGGGCTCCCAAGTCAAACGAGTTCAGCACGTTAAGGACTCTGTCAACTGCGCTATCACCATTTTTATCTAAAACCGCAACCGTTACTTTCATGTCCTTATACACCTAATTTTGCTTACATTGTCTAGTGCGTGGTAAAACATTAATCTTTAATCTGCATATCCATAGCCTGAGGAAACACTAACTTGCCTATTACCCCAATCGATACCGGCAGATATGGAACGCCAGAGATGCTAAAAATCTTCGAAGAAGAGAGTCGAGTCCAGAAGCTGCTTGATGTTGAAGCAGCTTTGGCTTTGGCGCATGCAGAAGTTGGAAATATTCCAAGAAAGGACGCTGATAAAATTGCTGAGAGGGCATCCACTAAATATGTTAAGGTTGAGCGTGTGAAAGCGATTGAGAAGGAGATTAAACACGACATAGCTTCGCTGGTTCGAGCTTTGTCTGAAGTTTGTGGGTCAAGCGGTGCCTACGTGCATCTGGGGGCGACAAGCTATGACATTGTAGACACAGCAAACGCGTTGCAACTAAAAGACGCTATAGGAGTTCTTCAGAAAAAGCTGTTAGAGTTCAAGGAAATCCTTGCAGAAACAAGCTACAAAATACAAGAACACGGTGATGATTGGCAGAACTCACGGGCAACATGCCTTGCCAATTACGTTAGGCTTCAAGTTCGCGGTCTGGGGCTATGAAGTAAACAGGCACCTTGAACGATTAGAAGAGAGCAAGAAACGTGTTTTAGCTGGAAAAGTAAGCGGCGCCGTCGGCACGCAAGCAGGTTTGGGTGAGCATGCCGAGCAGATTCAACAGCTCGTTATGAAGCGCCTCGGTTTGCAAGCGGCAGAAATTTCGACGCAGATTGTGCAACGCGACCGGTATGCCGAACTTGTTTGCATTTACTCTATGGTTGCTTCTTCACTTGAGAACTTTGCAACGGAAATCCGTGAACTTCAACGCCCCGAAATAGCCGAGCTCTTTGAAGCCTTTGAAGCAAAAAAACAGGTCGGTAGCTCCACTATGCCCCACAAACAGAATCCTGAAACATGCGAACGCGTCTGCGGTATAGCACGAATTATCCGAAGTCTCAGCACTCCAGCTTTTGAAGATATGATTACTTGGCATGAACGTGACCTAACTCAGTCCTCCGCCGAACGCTTCATCTTACCTGAGTCATCCATACTTCTTGACTACATCTTAAACCTCATGTACAACATAGTCACAAACCTCCGTGTCGACGAAGAACGCATGCTTCAGAACCTCTCGTTGACGCAGGGACGCGCTATGTCGGAATCCGTAATGATGACACTCACAAAGAAGGGTGTAAACCGACAAGAAGCACACGAACTACTAAGGCAACTCACCATCAAAAGCGCAGTTGAAAAGAAGCAATTTAAACAAGTGCTCATTGAAAACAACCTCGTCAGCAACAAACTAACCGAGAAAGAAATAGATCAAGCTCTAAACCCACAAAACTATTTAGGCACTGCAATCGAGCAGGCTGAAAAATTCGCTGAAAGCGCTTAAAAATCAAATAATCCCTTCTGTTGGGCTTCATCGGGTGCCTTTCCCAAGTTTTCCCACGTTTCTTTCTTAACAAACCCGCCAACTTGCTCTTTGATTTTCTTGGCTAATCTTGGCCCAACCGATGGGAGGTTAGTCAGGTCTTCGACTGGGGCATGTTTAAGGTCTTCGATGGTTTGGTAGCCTGCGTCAAAGATTATGCGTCCGCGGACTCTGCCCACACCCTCCAGCGCCACAATCGGCAAGAGCTCTCGCTTTATGCCTTTAGAAACCCGCTCGACCAGTTCATGACTTAGGGAGGAAACCTCCCTGTTCTTGGCAACAACTGGCGAGAGCTCGTTTACGCCGTGTAGCAACCACTTGGCTGTTTCGATGGTTCGGTAGAGATCTCCAGGCTGCACATTGAAGCGTTCTAGAATTTTTTCTTCCGGCAGCTCCTCTATCCAGTTGTTCATAACCATAGCAGTTTTGACTTCACCCAAAAAGTCAGCGTAGCCAACGTGGTCTCTCCATTGATCGGGAACTTCTACGAATAGTTCTTGTTTGTGGTCTTCAGATTGTACCGCCAAATTATCCATTTCGCGCTGGTAAGGGCGCATGATTGGTCCCATGTCGGGTGTATGAGCAACTAAATGCAGCAAACTAAACTCGGTTAATAAGGGCAGTTTCATTTGCAATGCATCCCTGATTATTACGCCCGAGAGGGGGTCGATATAGAGTTCACTTACGCGCTTTCCAAAATTGGTGGCTAAAATATTGTCCCCCACAACGTAAATCATCTCTTCATCGTGGAGGAAGCGAAGAATTTTGTTGATAACGTTTTGGATAGCTTTCACATCATACTGGTAAGCGTAGAAGGTTTTGCCGAAAAACTCGTAAATGCCCTGTTCAGTGTGGGCAAAGTCTGAGGCTATGGTTGACAAAACATGTGCGCGGATGATTTTCTCAACTGCTAACCTTGACCAAATCCTCTCGGGCTTAGCCAAAACATAGCTTTCCATCAGGTAATCTTCTTCGGCGGCTGTTTTGGCAATTAGCACGGATTCGCCGAATTTGTCGTATTTTGGTCTACCTGCTCGCCCAGCCATCTGTTTGTAATCGAGCACGCTGATGGGATAGTTACCTAATCCGGCTTCGAAGCGGCGGTAGTCTTGAATGATGACTGTTCGGGCGGGCAAGTTAACTCCCCAAGCCAAAGTGGGGGTGGCCGTCAGAACCTTGATTTTTCGTTCCTTGAATGCATCCTCGATGACTTTGCGGTGGGCGCCAGACAAGCCTGCATGGTGGTAGGCTGTACCGCAGCGAACTAAATCGGCAAGTTCCTCGCTTAGATGAGTTCGTTCTCCCGCATCCAAAATCTTCTTTGCTTCTTTCTCCAAAATGCCTCTTGTCTGTTGCTCCAGTGAGCGCTTAACCAGTTTGGAGCCGCTCTTGGGCACCAGCACCTTGTCCATGTGACTTGCAACGGTTTTCGCCGCTGAAACCGCGTTCTTCCTTGTTGAAGCAAAAATCAACGCTTGCCCACCACTCTTCAAGGTATTTAAAACTAGGTTGACAACTGACAAATGGGTTTCCGGGTCAATTTTTCTTGCCTCGCCGTCCTTATATCGGATTTCTTCCTTAAGCATGATGCCTTCTTTGAGGTTAATTGGCCGCCACTCAGTAACGATATATTTGGCGTTAAGCCAACCAGCGATTTCGTCCACATTGTTAATGGTTGCGCTCAGGGCTAAGATTTGGATATGGGGGTTTACCTGCAAAAGTCTTGCAAGTACGATTTCCAGTGTGGGTCCGCGTTCCGCCTCGTTTAAAAGGTGAATTTCGTCGGCAATAACCAGCGAGATGCTATCCATCCACTTTGCACGGTGACGCAACAAAGAATCGGCTTTCTCGTTGGTTGTGACTATTACGTCATAGCGTTCCAGCCAGTTGTCGGCGCTGTCAAAATCGCCTGTACTGATACCAACCGACACTTTTCTGCCATCCACCTTACGAATGGAAGTGTACTTTTGGAATTCTTCAAACTTTTCACTTGCCAATGCTCTGAGCGGTGAGAGATAAATGACTTTGCCGCTTCTCTCGAGAATGTGTTTAAGGCCACAGAGTTCCCCAATCAAGGTTTTTCCTGAAGCCGTGGGACTTGCCAAAACGATGTTTTTGCCCTCAAGCACTCCTGCTCGTATAGTGTCTTCCTGAGGCGGAAACAACTCTGCAATTCCCAAGCCGGATAGGATTTCCTTGACTGAACCTGGAATAGGTAGCTCTGCAATCTTCACTTTAATTCGCCTAACACTTTTATTTTACCAATATTGAAAAGGAGCTAATTAATAGTGTTAGCCTTGGAAAACGCAGTTTTTTTAAGCTACGTTTTTCTATTTGAACATGATATTAGCAATTGACGAGTTTATCTATCCCAAAAAATTCAGGTAGTATACTGTATGGTTGAAAACGTGAAAGAGCTCCTCAAACTGCATGAGGGCATAACGCATGAGGTTTACTTAGACAACGAAAACAGCAGCATTGTTCCCCAAGAGGTTGTGGACGCTATGCTGCCTTACTATAATAAGAAAGCATACGGCAACCCCACGCTTACTCACAAGCCAGGCTGGGAAGCCTTCGAGGTCATAATGAACAGTTTCCAAAAAATCGCTAACTATACGGGCGCAAAAATCCTTGAAGAAATAACCTTCACTCCAAGCGAAACCGAAGCCAATAATCTGGCAATCATGGGCTCATGCTTTTCTCAGAAAGCCAAGGGGAAAAAAATTGTGATCTCAGAAATCGAACCAATCAACGTTCTGCAGGTTGCTGAGATGATGGGAAAATTCGGTTTCTCAACCACCAAAATCCCAGTAAACCACGAAGGCTTTGTCGATTTGGAGAAACTCAAGGAAGCAATTGATAACGAAACCGTTCTAGTCAGCATCTCGACGGTAAACAACGAATTGGGCACAATCCAGCCGATCAAAGAAGCAGTTGACATAGTTAAAGCCAAAAACCCCCAAGCACTATTCCACACTGACGCATCCGACGCCTACGGCAGAATACCCTTTAACGTGCAGAATCTAAACGTGGACTTAGCTACGGTTGGCAGCTACAAAATTCAAGGACCACGTGGAATAGGCGCCATGTATCTGCGGGAAGGCGTAAACATGGAACGCATATTGGAAGGACAAATTGGCACTCAAAAACTCTGGCCTGGCATTGAAAACACCCCATTAATCGTGGGTTTCACTAAAGCTTCTGAGCTTGCTTTTGAGAATTTTGAGGCAAACACTACAAAGATGCGCATGCTGCGTGATAAGCTTGTTGATGGAATATTTGGGGAGCTTGATGATTTGCGGTTCAACGGTCCAAAAGGTGACAAACGTAGTCCCGACAACGCAAACGTCAGCATCCTGCGCTGCGAAGGTGAAGCATTAACAATCGAACTCAGCCTCAAAGGAGTATATGTTTCCAGCGGAAGCGCATGCAGCCGAAGGCTACTTCAACCAAGTCACGTTCTTGTCGCTATCGGGCGTAGATTCAGCGAAGCTCATGGCAGCATTTTAATGAAGACAACTCGAGCTCTTACAGAAGAAGATATAGCTTACGTTTTAGAAGTTTTACCAGTAGCCGTAAACCGCATTAGAGGGATAGTCGGCTCGACAGGAACTGATTAAGAATGTCACGAATACCTTTACCTTACAACTCGAAAGTTATGGATTTATTCCGTAACCCCAAGAATCTTGGAAAAATGGAAGACGCAACAGTAGTAGCAGTAGCAGGGAACCCAGCCTGCGGAGACATGATCACTTTTTACCTAAAAATCGATGAAGCAAAACAAGTTATTGAGAAAGCAAGCTTTGAAAGCTACGGATGCGCGGCAAACATCGCCACCTCAAGCATAGTCACCGAAATGATTAAGGGCTTAACACTTGAAGCCGCATGGAACAATATAACTTGGAAGAAAGTCACAGAGGAAATCGGTGGATTGCCAAGCGTAAAATTCCACTGCGGAGTCCTCGCCGTAGGAGCACTAAAACGTGCCATCAGACAATACTTAACTCAAAAAGGCGCAGAAGCACCAACATGGTTGCCTAAAGAACACACATTCGAAGAGAAACAAGCATTAGAGGAAGAGGAACTGGCAAAAACGCTCTCTAAGAGGCTAAAACCTGAGGCAGAAAAACAATCATAGATATGCAAGTAATTAGGCAAGACTTCCCAATTTTAAACAGGCAAATTAACGGCAACACCCTAATCTACTTTGACAACGCCGCAACCACCCAGAAGCCCCATAAAGTCATCGACGCCATAGTGGACTTCTACAAAAACCACAACGGCAATGTCCACCGCGCCGTTCATTCCCTCTCGTTGGAAGCAACTGACCTATACGAGACATCACGTGAGCGAATTGCAAAATTTATCAACGCCAAACATTCCAGTGAGGTAGTTTTTGTTAGGGGTACAACTGAAGCCATCAACTTAGTCGCGTATTCTTGGGGATTAAACAACCTTGTCAAGGGAGACGAGGTTCTTGTTTCTTTGATGGAGCACCACAGCAACATCGTTCCATGGGAAATCACAGCCAAACTCAAGGGTTTCACAATCAAATACGCTAAAGTCAACCCTGATGGAAAACTCGACTATGATGACTTCGAAACCAAACTTTGCAGCAAAACAAAAATCGCTTGCCTAAACCATGTCTCAAACGTTACAGGTGTAATCAACGACGTAAAACGTATCGGCAAAGCGGCACATGAACATGGCGCTTTGATGCTAGTTGACGGTGCCCAATCTGTGCCTCATATGGCGGTTGATGTTAAAGATTTAGACATGGATTTAATGGCGTTCTCTGGTCACAAAATGCTTGGACCCACAGGCATTGGAGTTCTCTATGGCAAAAAAGAAGTGCTTGAGAAAATGGCTCCATTTCAGGGAGGTGGTGAAATGATAAAGGATGTCGAGTTTATCCAAAGTCAGGGGCAATGTAGCGTTTCGCTAAATGAGTTACCCTGGAAGTTCGAAGCGGGAACTCCTAACATCGCGGGTGCGATAGGTTTGGGCGCTGCAGTTAAGTATCTTGAAGATTTGGGCATGGACAATGTTTTGAGCCATGAGAAAGAATTAACCAAGTACGCTGTTGAACGTTTGCAGGAAAGCAACAAAATCACGGTTTATGGCCCAAATAGTCTCTCAGATAAAATGGGCATCATACCTTTCGCTGTTAAAGGTTTGTCTTCGCATGATGTGGCATTGTTCTTTGACAATTATGGTGTAATGATGCGTAGCGGATTCCACTGTGCCCAGCCATTGCATGAAGAGGTTCTTAAGCTTCAGTCTTCTGCACGTTTAAGCTTCTATGTCTACAACACCCTAGCGGAAGTTGACCGCTTCATGGAAATACTAAAGGAGCTTGATCAAATATAGTGGCAACCCTTGAAGATTATGTGACCCGAGTTGAAGGAACTTGCGGCGCAGAAAAAGACGTCATCGTAGTCTTCAAATATGAAAAAAAAGATGAAGTCATCGACCGCATTCTAAAAAAAGCCACTCTCAAAAATAAGATCGCGGGTATAATTTTTGAATTAAATTTTAATGACACATCTTTTCGCTTGTACTCTAGTGGAAAAGCGATTTTTCGCAGCGTCAAAAACCGAGAAGAACTAAACAAGCTTCTCGGAGAACTTCTCCTATGATAGCCAGCTATCGTGCAAAGCTATTTTAGCTCACACTTAAGAGTTAATCATGAATAGGCTGGTATGAGCTCAACTTGCATAAAGTCGGCATCTTAAGGGGTCCAAACCTAAACCCATACGAAGGACAATACTTTGAGAAACTCACCAACTATGGCTTTCAACCAATAGGCATCACCACACACGACAAAGAGAAGCAGCTACCAGAAATCACGTTTCCGATAAGAGCAGGACACAACCTGCGAACCTTAACAAAAGGTGGACTGAAGCCGTTTTTCTCCTTGGTTGGCAGAGCTACAAAATACAACTTTGAATCATGGAACCTCCGAGTCATCGGCTTAAAAAAACTTACCGAAGACCTTGACATAATCCACTCCGCCGACATTTGGTACCCGTTCACATATCAAGCTGTAAAAACAGGCAAACCAACAGTAGCCACACAGTGGGAAAACATACCCTTCAACATTAAAGGCAACCCCTACATAAGAATCCAAGAATACAATCGCCAACACGTAACCCACTTCATTGCTATAACAGAAAAAGCCAAAGAAGCACTTACAAAAGAAGGAGTCAACCAAAAGAAAATATCTGTAATTCCCGCAGGTATGGACTGCAACAGGTTCAAACCAACAGTGAAAACGGCAACCAACAAATTCGGCGTCTCAGACGAAGCTACAAAAATCCTCTTCGTCGGACGACTCACTCCCGAGAAGGGATTATTTGATTTGTTGAAAGCTTTTGCCTTAATGATAAAGAGCCACCAAAACATCGAACTCTTAGTCGCTGGCTCAGGCACCCCAAACATGCGGCGGCAGATCAAGGGACTTGTTGAAAGCTTGAAAATCCAAAACACAGTAAAGTTTCTAGGAAGTATCGGTTATTCGGATATGGCTGAAATTCATAATTTAGCCGATATTTTCTGTTTACCAAGCATTGAAACCAATTTCTGGGCTGAGCAATTTGGATACGCCCTTGTAGAAGCTATGGCATGTGAAAAACCCGTAGTCTCAACATTCACAGGTTCAATTCCAGAAGTTGTTAAGAA
Source organism: Candidatus Bathyarchaeota archaeon (assembly GCA_963775685.1). Taxonomy (GTDB): domain Archaea; phylum Thermoproteota; class Bathyarchaeia; order Bathyarchaeales; family Bathycorpusculaceae; genus Bathycorpusculum. The sequence continues at coordinate 1,978,928 of CAVZJV010000014.1, read as the reverse complement.
TGGTGTAACCGGCATTTTAGTTGAACAAAAAAGCCCTGTAGCTCTTCGGTCGGCAATAGAAGAGCTGTTGCTTAATAAAGAAAAGAGAGAGCAGTTCGGAAAAAATGGGCGTGTATGGGTTCTTGAGACTTTTGAAGCAAACAAAGTCGCAAAGCAACTTGCGACGCTATACGAACGATTCTTGTAAATAAGATCAGTTTAGACTTGAAGTTTTGTTTTCAACAGGAATCTCCGTTGCCGTTTAGCCATTATGCCCTTGAGGTCTCGAATGCTTGGAGCCCAAGCGTTGAGTAAAAGCGAAAACCTGTATGAGGCATCGGATCTAAGAGTAATGGGCAGTTTACCATTTTGGTTACGTCCGATAAAGCATGCTATGGCTGCTTTGGTTTCAAATTTGAGTATGCGTTTTAGGATGTCTTTCATTTGGAAATTTAGTAAGAAGAATCGAAGTGAGCTTCTTCGGTAATAAAAATAGTTTTTAGTGCTACCGAGTTTTTTTGCTGAGGCACCGCAATGGTGGAAGAGCGTTGGGTGAGGCGTGTATGCGATTTTGTATCCGTAAAGTCTTGCTCGAACACACCAGTCAGTGTCTTCGCAATAAAGCGGTGTGAAACCCACATCTAAAAACCCAATTTTAGTTATAACTTCTATTTTAACGAGCAAAGCTGCGCCAGTTACATAGTCAACAAATTCAACTTTGTCATACTGTCCTAGGTCTTCTTCGTTTTCTCCACGGTGGTAAGCACCTCTTAACGCAATTTTTCCACCTGCATGCTGAATTTTGCCGTCTGGAAAGAGCAGTTTACAGCCTACAATACCTACCTTAGGGTCGAACTCTAAAACAGCAGTGAGAGTTTCGAGCCATTTCCTATCGGTGATTTCTATGTCGTTGTTTAGGAGCAAAATCTGCTTTGCGCCGTTTGCAAGGGCAATCTGGATGCCTTGATTGTTTGCAAAGGAGAAACCCATATTCGCTTCGTTAGTTATCAGTTGGACTTGAGGAAAGTTTTTTTGCAGCATCTCTATTGACTCATCGGTGCTTGAATTATCAACTACCACTACTCTGAACTCGGAGCTTTGTGTGTTGGCAAAAAGAGAGAAGAGGCACTTACGCAACGTTTCTCTGCCATTCCAATTAACAATAATGATGAAGGTAAGAGGATAAGCCAACATTTTTTCCTCAAAGGTGAACTTTCAGCGTTTATTTGTAATGTATATTCTGCTTTGTTGATTTAACCTCTTTGCTCACTGCCGGATAGTTCTATTTTCTGCGAAGCTTTAGTGGCGTCTTGTTTCGGCTTATCCAGTTAAAAACTGGAATAAGAGGATCCTTAAGCGGTTGTGGCAAAGCATCTTTGAACTCTTTGTGCAGACCTAAACGTATCGCAAGTCTTCCCTTCCATGTTATGGGCACGTAGTAACGAGTTATCGGATATCTGGCGAATCCGTTGCTTTCTTTGAACCTGTCAAGTGAGGGATGATTGCCTATGCGTCCATACATGAGCCACCTGACGCCGTGGCCTACGCAGACTTCCACTGCTTTTGCGAGAAGCGCGTTGTTTAATGATTTATCCCAATGCTTCTGCATCGAAAGAATCTGTGAGATGATGGCTATTTGGTTGCCGTAGATTATCTGGATGAATCCGAGGAGGTCACCCTTGAGGTAGGCGCCGATGAAAGTGGATTTTTTTGCCAACAACATGTTATCGGTAACGGATTTGATTGATTCCCCATAATGCGGAAAAGCTCTGCCCTGCCGAATGGGTGTTTCATTGTAGATTTTCCAAATCCCCTCCGCCAGCTTTTCATCAGGCTGCACAACACTTACTTTTACGCCACATTTCTCGGCACGGCGAACCATGTTACGTGTTTTTTTTCCCACAGCATTAAACCAAGCATCAAAAGTCGTTATTTCCATCAAACCCACATTGTCATCGGTTCTTTTCCAGTTGACTGGTGGGTTAGAGATGGGGCAACACCAAGTTCTTTCAAGGAAAGTAAAGATATCGACTCCTTGTTGACCTAACTTTTTAACAAGATCCTCAGTTGTAAACACATCTTTCTCGTATTCCTGATTGTCTTGGGCTATTCGGAAAAACAGCTTTTTCCTTATCCGTTGGGCTTCAAGCGTTTTAGTCCACCCCCAAAATTAATTTTAATGCCTCATAAAAAGGGCCTCGGCGATTCTTTTCACCCTTTTTAAAGAGCCATTCAGGATGAATCGATATAACAGTGCCTTGACTGATCCAGATTTTCGCTTCTTTTTTAACCGAATCCAACCCAGCTTCAAAGACGCGCCTGTCTAAACCTGTTGTTGTGAATTCATGGAAGGATTTAACTGGAAAATCGCCTGGAACTGTTGCCTGTTTTTGGCCTAGTTTACGTCTCCACAACAGTCGGGCAATTGTGTTTGAGGTGCCATGGAAAGTGTAGTATTGGATTGCCCTTCCTGTTGCTTTTTCAAGCATTTTCCATTCCTTGACTGCATTATTAGCAATATGCAAACCAACTTCATGCCGCACGGGATCAAGCAGGTCAAGAAGGTTTTTGTCTGGGATTGTGTAAGGAGTGAAGAACCAATATGCCATGACTTTTTTCTGTGACCCGTTTATCATCTGGGCAATAATACGGGCATTTCTGAGGTAACTTTTATCTTTGCGTGTTTTGATGCCAAGCACTACATAGAAAAAACTTTTAGCTCTTGATGAGGGATAAGGATAATCCACGTCAATTCTAAGTTTAATTGTTGGTTGCTCACTCAACTAGAGAGGTCTCCACGTTACCATTGGCGCTGTTTTGCGTTTCGCATTCTTATTCTTGCTTCTTTTATGAAAACTTATCTGTGTATTCTCAGGCGCAAAATATGGTACCTCACAGTTTTCGAATCTGTTCGAACAGTTCTTCTCTAATGTAGTATTGCTTGTTTTTTGAGTTGGCGATGAATTCTTGAATAATTGCGGGGTGCTCTTTTCTATCCACAAAGCCGTATGGTTCAGGGTAGTGGTATCTAAGCTTGTATTGTATGTCCATCAAAAATTCGGAAGCTAACTTCCAAAATTCAGGATCTTCTTCCCGAGACTTTAATGCATCAAATAACTCTTGGAATTTAGACATTGTGAAGTATTCCGCATGTCGCTTGGCTTTTTTTAGGAAACTTTCGGGGAATAACGCCCAGTACCGATAGATAGGCCTAGGAAGGTAGATTGCTCTGGAAAGGTGGTCGTGACAGTTATTAGCGTAAACTAGTTCTATGCCTTTGTCTAAATAGTTGAATAGCCGTTTAGGGTTTGAGAGAGCTTTTAGTTTTTTCTTTCTCAAATATCTTTTGTTTAGACCAAGTCTCCAAGCATCCTCGATGGCGCTTACTTCGGAAAGATTTTTTGAGAAGCGAAACCGGTATTCATCAACTAGTTTGCGGGTGTTCAGTAACTGTACGAAGGGAAAACTGAAAGTGTTAACGGTTGGGTAAATGCTTGGTAGAGCCTTGATATAGGTAGCCGATAGTTCATGAATTATTTCGTTGGCTTGAACCGAAAATATATAGTCGTATTGGCATCGGTCTCGTACCTCGTTGGTGACATCGGCGAGCACAGTCATGTTTTTTTTCTCAGGCCAACGGTAACGATAAATCTTGACTTTGGGGTTCTTCACAACAATTTTTTCTAGAATTTCGTAAGTTCCATCTGTCGAGTAGCCATCTGAAACTAAAAATTCATCGCATGCAGGAAGGGCAGAAGCGATTGCTTCAACAAAGGGATAGCCTTGCTCAAGAACGTTTTTGACTATCATGAACCCTGAAATCATACAAACACATTGGCTAAAGCTGGTTAAAAATACTTGCGGCACTATAAAGACTCAAGTTTCTGAAATGTAACGGGATTCTTTAATACAAATACTCTAAGTTAGTCATACAATCACCTAGGTCAATATCTTGCTTATGTGCTAAATCAAAACCTTCATTTCAACTCTAAAACCTAATTATTACTAAAAAGTCTAATGTGGTTTCTTTAACTTCTCCTTACAAGAGGCATATAGTCTCTCAAGGGTAGTTGGACGACGGTATCTCTCAGGCTGCCATTGTATTGTTCTTGCATTAGCTAGTTTGAACCGTTTTTCATCGAAAAGAACATATCGCCCTGTCTTTATGCGTGGTGAATTTCTGAGCAATTCCAAGTTTGATGCTGAAATGTCATCTTTTTGGTCGCGGTCTCGTCGAGCTTTGAGTGGTATGCAAACTGAGCAAAGTTGGCAGAAAGTCGAAATTTGCTTTTGAAAAGCAGAGATGGGTTTATTCCACCATCCATATTCTATAGGTAAACCCAGATTGTAACCCAGAACCATATCAAAGGCACCCATAACTTCGCAGCGATAACAGCCCTTTGGCGTAATACTTGGGCTCCATTGATCAGCGAGCCAGCATGAGCCAATCAACTTATTACGTGTTGCCTCATCCTTAATTAAGTCTCTACTTGCACATAGGATTGGTTGATGAACCACCGTTTCTGAATGGGGATTATAATAGATAACACCGTAATTTTCCCTTATGAGCTCTTCTTTTCCAAAGAAATTCGAGGTCCATATCCCTCTTTGGTCTTTCTTTCGAATTTTTGATACAAAGTACTCAGTTAATTCTTTAATTTGAGGATGCAGAGCTGTATTTCCTCCTATTAATCCTATAACTTTTGGCCAATCCTCAAGTGAATCCACAGCTTTCTTAAAAGTATCCAGTTCCATATCCCATGTCGGAGCATGCGAAATAAGATGGGTGCAGTTTGAACATCTATTTTCACAACGATTTGTTATGTCTATCTGGATACACCAGGTATCTCTAGCGTCTTTCAAGAAACCATATCCGAGTTGTTTAATTTTGTTCCTTATGAGGTTTTGATGGTGAAGTAATTCGTGTTCGACCGTATATATTTAACCCTGAATCTTGACTTTTTAGTCAGAGGAAGATGAAAGACTAAACCAATTCAAGTTAAAGTTCAAAAGAGAGCAACCTTGCGAATTCGCCATTTAAGTCGAGGGCGACTTGCCCTAAATTGATTATTTGGAACTTGGTTTGATCGTCTAAAACCTTAATGAGCGAAGAGCCACACCGTAATAGCTCTTATTGAAAAGCATAAAAACTACGGGACTCAGGTATTATTGATAATTCCTCATCATGAATCGATCGCTTTTCCCCACTCACCAAAAGAAAGAACTGAAATCATTTTGTCTATTCTTTTTTTATTCCGAATTTTCGGATTGGATAGGCGCCTCTTTCAATTTTTATAAGGTGAATGCGCTTTTGTTCTGAAAAAACCGCATTTGACTTCAACAGGAACTCTCCTGCATCTGTTCCTTAATCATAAAATCATTATGATAGTCAATCTACAAATAGGGGGCATATTTTAGCGTTTTTTTATATCCCGATTTTAAGAGTTGTTTCGTATGATGTAGTGTGGCGCTATTGACCAGGCGGTTTGTAAGATCCAAAACTTATGTAAGTTGCTGTCCAGATTAAGCCGTGCCTTGTTTAAAAATGTTATAAGTACACTAATTTAGCAATCAATTCATATTTCTCTTCATTGACGTTATAGTAAACGAAACCATCAAAATACAATCTATGTTGATAAGTTTAGCGTCAAAATTTTTTTTGGGCATTAATTATCAGAATCGCCAGTTATTCGCTTGTGAGCCACTTACGTGCAGACTTAGGGTATAGTTTGAAGTTCAGACCATATTCTGTCTTGGAAAGTTTGAGGCGTTAGCATCGAAATCTTCCTCCACAGTTGCTCACGTTTGGGACGCCATTTGGTGTCTTCACCCGTTTGCATATACCTATCGATTTTTTCTTTTAAGTCATAATAGTTGTCCCATCTGAACTCTTCAGGGATGAATTCCTTCATGCCCCCGCTGTTATGAACCAATGTTACGCATCCGCTTGCTAAGCCTTCAACGGGAGCTATGCCGAAGTGTTCTCTCTCCATCAAATGAACGTAGATTCGGGAATCATGAAGAACTTCAAGCAGTTCGGACCCAGGCAAGTTGGTTTTAATTTTATAGTTCGGTGGAAGATCCGCTGAGAAATTGTTGAACCATTCTTTCTCAGCATCGATTAACCCACCAACGCTTACAAACTCATAAGCTGGTAAGTCAGTTGCTAATTTTTTCATTATTTCGTGTCTTTTCACTGGAATAAAACGAGCAATGTAGATAACCCGTTTACTGCGTTTTGCCAACAGTTTATCCGACCAGAATTTGTCAAGGTTAACAGGTGGATAGACAACAATGGGATCTTTTACGCCGTGGCTTTTCCAGTAGCGTTCGATTGCTTTTTTGGTGTAGTTACTGTTACAGAACACTAAGTCTAACTTGTCTATGCCCTGCTCCACCCAGTGCTTAAACAGCCAAAGGTACAGTTTTCTTTTGAACGTACCTCTTGCGTAGTCATAGTGGATTTCGGGGAAGTGAACGTAGGCAATGTTTTTTTTGGCTTTGTTGAGAAAGACAGGTTCAAACGGAGAGGATGATTGGGTCGAAAACAGGTAATCATAGTTTAACTGGTCACGGAATTTTTTTAGCAACTTAACGAAGTTGCGGTGTCTCTTGTAAATCGTAAAGGGTGGCTTAACTTCAATACGTTTGCCCAAAGAGTGAACGACAACTTCCTTTGGAAACTCTTCGCCAACAATGTCTCGGTATCTGGCACCGTCAAAATCAAAAGTCAACAACTCAACATTTTGGCCATTTGCAACCAGCGCCTTGATTACGTTGTGGCAGACACGTTCGCCGCCGCCGTAGATGTCGAGGTATGGGTGAACTACAAGGTAGGTTGCCAACTCAGTTATGCCTCTGGTTAGTGTACATTTCTTATAGCTGTTTATGAAGTTTACTTGAAACACCCTTCACAGGAAAACCGGGCTTTGCCACAAGGGTGTTCAGGTAACAAAATATATACGCCCGCTCGGAAAGTGAATAGTAGATGGCAAATAGGTGAAACAAAACAAAATGGTACCACAAAAGAAGCTTAAGGTTGTATTTGCTGACCCACCCTTTGGTCGCGAATCAAAAGGTGAAGCCGTGACGGAGTCGCCAAACCTAGGTATTCTATACATCATAGGGTATGCTAAACCCCGTTTGCCAAATGTTGAATTCACGTATCTTGAACCGTTCCTCTCCATGGAAGAGCATCTTGAAAAAGTCAAGAAAATCAAACCTGACCTTTACGCAATATCCTTCACAACACCCAGAAGAGAATTGTCCTTTGAAACGATTGCTAAGGTAAAAAATTTGGGTTTGAATATGTTTATGGTTGCCGGTGGCCCCCACCCAACCATCGACCCCCAAGACGTCCTCAAAAACACCCCAATTGACGTCTGCATAGTGGGTGAAGGCGAAGAAACAACAGCTGAATTACTCAAAAAAGTCCAAGACAACCAACCAACAACCGATGTTGTCGGAACCGTTAATAGACAAAAAAATAATGGCATTCGACCACTCCTAAAAGACATCGATTTCTTCCCCGCCTGGGATATAGTAGATTTCAAAAACTACGACATTGCCGTAAGCAAAAAGAAACGCATGGCATATCTGCTGCCAATCCGCGGATGCCCCAACTATTGCACTTACTGCTCCAACCCTGTTTGGAAACTTGAAAAGCCCTGGATACGCCAGCGTTCACCCAAAAACATCGCCGAAGAAATCCGTTATCTCTTCAGCAGAGGGATACGGGAAATCTATCTGCGCTCAGATACATTTAACGTTGACATTAAATGGTGCTTTGAAGTCTGCAGCGAAATAGAAAAACTCCACCTCAAAGGTATGACGTTTCAATGCAACCTGCGAGCAGACAAATTAAATGATAAATTAGTCCAAAGACTTCATGACATCCACGTTTGGCTTGTTCACATCGGCCTTGAGTCCGCCAACGACCGGGTGCTTAAAGGAATAGGCAAAAACGTAACCCAAGCCGACAACATACGCACCCTTGAGTTGCTAAAGAAGCACCACATCAAAGTCTACGGATTTCTGATGCTCTATAATGCGTGGGAGACAAAGGGAAAACTCGAATACGAAACCCCCCAAGAAGTTAACAACACTTTAGAGTTTGCAAGAACATGCCTTAGAGATGACCTAATTGAGTACATTTCTTGGTCCATCACTAACCCCATCATCGGCTCAAAACTCTACGACATAGCTAAAAAGTTTGACGTCGCCAGCTATAACGTAAAAATCGGTAACTGTATGCGCCTCCCAGAAATTAGTGAGCAGCAAATGGTGGAACACGTTAAGCAAGGCATGATACTGCAACTCCTCAACGGTATTCAGAAAGGTATGATAACCAAAAAAAGTTACAAACGCGCAGCCCAGAAAGCCGTCAAAATCTTAAACATGTAGTTTTCCTTTTTTTGAGTCACTTTTGGTAAAAGTTTTCCCCTATAAATCTTTTTATCTTCCTAAGAAACATTATGCATCTATGCCTTCATGCTCAGATGATATCATCAAAGTCGATTTTGTTGTTCCTTCAAGAGAGGAACCCAACCCAACCTTGATGCGAATCCTTGAGCATATGCCGTACGCAGGACAAATCATCAACACGCATGAGAAACCACTCAGCATCGCACGTAAAAAAGGGGTCTTGCAAGCCCAGACCGAGTGGGTGGCCATGGTTGATGACGACATGCTTCTACCTGACAACTGGCTCCAAACCATCACCAAATCAATTGAACCTAACGTTGGCGCGATTGGTACCGTAGCAGTTCATAAGAATAGACATGCCGCAGCATACGAACGCGTTGTCGGCACCATATATAACCTAAGTAAATTAGATACAAACCCGCACATCAACAACATTATTATCCGCCGCAAACTCATGGAAAACTACAACCCTCCAAAGCTGTTTTTTGGAGAGGACCAATACTTCAAACGCTACGTACAGAAAACTGGGTACAAATGGAAGGTTTTGCCATTTTTAGGTGCAACACATCTGGGAACCTCAAAAAACTATGTGATCATCGGCATTTCCTATAGGCGGTATGGCCACTTTGGACTCTACAAGCTGGCACGCAGAATGTTTGCGAGATTCATTTTTACCCCATTTGCGGCATTGAGCAACTTGAGCGCTAAGACATTTTTGTATCTAACTAAGTTAAATGTTGAATTCTTGGCGGGCTTTGCAAAAGAATTAGTTGTTGAAAAACTGTAACAAGCATCTTTTATATCCTATAGAACCTCAGAGGAAGGCACTGAATAGGTTGCCCTTTTGCCTCTTTAATTAAGAGGGAGGATTAGCACGATAAGAGACTGCGACTTCTTTAAGAGTTTAAGTAAATTCCGGTGACGATTTCTCGTCTAAAACCACATTTTTTGGTCCCGCAAGCAGCTTCTCCAATGCTATTGCTCTTGTCGCAATCTTTTTTGCTTCAGCTTTGACTGATGAATCCTTGATTTCTTCTTTACGTTTTTCGTTAGATTCTAAAATTAAGCGCAACATGTCCGAGTTGAAGCTTTTGAGCAGCAGTTCTGTGTTGGAAATAAGGCAGTGACCGCCAATGACTCCAGGAAACATAATTGGCCTGTCAAAACGCTGTTTATGAGTGTCCTCGAGGAAATCTACGGCTTCGTTGAAATCAGCATCAAAAGCCCTTGAGATCCGGTGCATTTCTTGGAAGCAAACGATCATCCAAGCGCGGTAAGTGGTTTCAAAGAGCTTGGCAAGTTCAGTTTCTCGGCAACTTTTGAGAGCTTTGACTTTTAGACCAAGTTTCTGGTAATGGAGCTCAGCAGCTCTTGAGGCTGCTACGTCTGCGCCGCCGACATATTTGGTCCAGCGCTTCATTTCCCAAATCATATGTTCGGCATTTATGTGGACACCTCGAGCAGGGGAATGGGCAACGAGGCATTTGCAAGATGCGGCGACTTTGAGGGTGGTTCCCGGTGGAACAGTGCTGTCAATGATTGCGAGTTTGGGCTTGTAATGTTCAACGTAACCTTTGATTATGTCGACGAATTTCCCCGGGCTGCCGCATGGAAGACAAACCTGCAAAGTATCAACTTTAGGTGGAACCTTGTCTTTGCTTTGACCCAACATCTCCATTTTCTGTTGGTCTATGTCTAAGCCATAAACGGCGAATTTCTCTTTAGCTCCGTTGTACAAAGCGAATAGTGCGTGTCCAATTTCGCCTAAACCAATAATTAGAACTATTTCTTTAGCCAACCTTCTGCCTCCGTCAACGGAAAGTCAAGTTAAGGTTAAACTATTTAAAGTTGGAGCCCGAAAGAGAAGCATGCAGAATTCAAGGAAAGGCACCGGCATAGTTGCAGGCGTCAACGTGGAAATAGGCAAAGATGTTTCCATCTGGAACTACGTCGTTATTGGTGACGCCTCAAAAATCGGTGACGGTACCTTAATCGGAAGCTTTGTTGATTTAGGTAAAAACGTTACTATAGGCAAAAATTGTAACATCCAAGCACACGTAACTATCTCAAACGGCTGCGTACTTGGCGACAATGTCTTTATCGCCCCAAACAGCAGCCTACTAAATGACAAGTATCCAAAAAGTAGCTTTTTGACCTCACCAATTATTAAAGACCACGCGGCAATAGGTGGAGGAGTCACAATTTTGCCTGGTGTAACCGTTGGAGAAAAAGCAGTCGTTGGCGGAGGAAGCGTAGTCGTTAAAGATGTCGCGCCAAGAACAGTAGTTGCTGGTTGCCCAGCCAAAGTAGTTATGACTCTTGAGCAGTTTGAAGCTAAACGTGAGGCTTTCCTTGCCCAACAAAGGGTGAAGTGATGAAGGTTTGGTATGATGCTTGCACAGGCAAACAAGTCCGCTATGCAATTACTATAGCACAACGCCTAAGAAAATCTGGGCATGAATTCGTTTTCACAACGAGAGAACACCCAGATACATTACCGCTCGCTCGAATTTTAGGAGAAAAACCTCTCGTTGTGGGCAAATACAACCCCTTCACCCTAACTTCAAGGCTTGAAGAAAGCGCTAAACGCATAATAGAATTCGCAAAACTCTTCAAAGACAACAAACCAAACATAGCCATAGCCCATCAATCTGTTGAACTTTGCCGCACCGCCTTTGGTTTAGGGATTCCCATAATACTAACCGCTGACACACCATACGCTTACGCCGTAAACAAATTAACCATACCTTTTGCAAATATTTTAGTGATATCAGAAGCGCTACCGAAAAGTTTCACCAGAAAAAATTGCGCCAAAAAAGTTGTGTCCTTCAAAAGTGTGGATGAAGTTGCTTGGATAAAAGATTTCAAGCCAACCAAAATCGAAGGTGTAAAAAAGCCCTTGATTGTCGTTAGGCAAATCGAAGCAAAAGCAGCATACGCTCAAGGTAAAAGAGACCTCACGAAAATTATTGCAGAAAAACTTGGAAAAATGGGAAACGTATATCTCATTAAACGATACAATGAAGAAGGAAAAGTATTCCAGGTAAAGGAAGGCTTTGTGGACTCAGCGAATCTCGTGGCAAACGCTGATTTAGTTGTTAGTTATGGCGGAACTATAGCGAGGGAAGCTGCATTGCAAGGTGTTCCAAGCATCGCAATCTCTGACATGGCAAAGACTTACGTCAACAAGTATTTAGTGCAGAAAGGTTTTCCGTTGTTCATCACAACTGAGCAAAGAATGCTTGGGTATGCCAAGAAGTACTTGGGCAAAAGGTTTTACGTAAAAGAGAAACTCGCAGAGTTAGAGAACCCCGTTGATGTCATCGAGAAAGTCGTGGAAAAAATAAAAATTTAACGCTCTTGCCTATTCTGGCGTAACTTCGACGTCATCTCCAGCGTTCACACTGTATTTTTCGGCTGCGCTCGCCTGGTTTAAGCCTATTTCCAAAAAGCCATGACCACCTATCAAGGCTATGGGTTCATTTAGTTTGGCTTGCGCGTAGGTTTTGCCTAAAGCGAGGTTTAACGAAAGATTTTGGAATTTTATGTTGATCAAGTTGGCTTGAGCCATTTCTTTTTGGCTTATGTTTGTGATTATGTTGCCGAAATCGTCTACATTCAGGACTTCGCCGACAAAGGTGCTACTTATTTGTTTTATATTCGCAAACTCAGGAAGGACTGGATCGTTTATTTCGGGTCCAAGCGCGTCGGGGGGCACTCCTAAATCCAAGTGCGCGGCTACAGGCGCAAACACATCCCGTCCATGAAAAGTGCTGGAAACATTTGGCAGCATAAACTTTGGATTCGTTAGCTCATATACTTGTTCGATTCCAAGGTTTTGGGCAGCTAACATCAAAACACCGTTGTCTGGTCCGACAAAAAAGCCCTGCGTAGTCTGCACTAAAATGCAGCGTCTTTTGGTTCCCACGGTCGGGTCCACAACTGCTAAATGTACTGCGCCTTTTGGGAAGCATGTCGCCGCAGAAGCTAACATGAAAGCGCCCATTCGAATATTGAATTTCTCAACCCCATGAGTTACGTCGACCATGGTGGCATTCGGGTTTATGGTTAAGATGACCCCTTTCATCTCAGCAACATAAGGGTCTTTTAACCCAAAATCACTAGTCAAAGTAATCATAGATTCTTAACCGCCATGCACAACTGGAACAAAAACGATTTCGTCTCCATCATCCAGTTTTGTTTCATATCCGTTTAAAACACTGATTTCCCTACCGTTAACAAGTATTAGTGAATTTGACCTTGAATCGTTGAGTTCTTGGTCACTGAATGTATGCTTTAACTCTGGTATTTCTTGGCTGATTTTGTCGATTAATTTTTTTATAGAGATGCTGTCTTGGAACAAGATGGTGAATTGTGTTTTTCCAGAAAGGTGACGTAGCGCACCGATGAATTTTACAGTTAAAGGCACCAGTTCCTCACTCAATTAATAGAATAGGGTAGGGTTACTAAAAATTAGCTGAAAGTTTCAAGTTTTTCTTGCGTTAGAGTTTCAACGATGTCAGTTGCGATGTCAACGATTGAATCTGCCTGTTTCATCATTGCGTCACTGTTAACCTCTTCTAACTGCGAAATTTGCTGAACAATTGTCTCAATCTCGATTAAAAATTTTAAGACAGAATCGTTGGTGGCGGGGTTTTTTGTTACCTCTTCACGGATGAGTATTTCTATAAAGGCAGGTTCGCCAAGGCTATAGTAAATGGCGTTTCTGGCTTTTCTGATGGCTTCCACAACTAGACCTGGCGCCATGTATGGTATTTTTCGTGCTGCTTGCAATTCTGCTTTGGCTTCACGAAGGTATCGTAAGGCCCAACCTTTTCTGTAATCATCCATCATGTAGTTTCTTTCCAGACTTACTCTGCCATTTCTTCTTGTTCTTCGAGATCAGATTCATCTGCTGAGCTAGCTTGAGATAACGCAATGGTACGCGTTATGTATCCTGCCGTTTGGTTTCTTATGCGCGTGGTTGTTCCTTTTGTTAATGCATCAACTGAATGTTTGTTTTCTTCAAAGCTATTGTTGAATTTGCTTGGAAACTGCCTCATCAGTTCTCTGCCCAGCTTTTTTACCTGATCAGTCTTTACTTTTCCCAATTAGTATTCCTCCGAATTTACAGATTTTTCTCCGACGTTTAAAAACGCAGGAGCACCTCTCAATAGATGAGTGGGTTAATTTAAGTTTACGCCTTAAAGCTGGGAATTAATTGACCGATAAATTCTGAGATGAAGTTTTAAGAAAAAGTGAAGCAACTCATTGGATTTTTATGTTAAAGAAAGCTTCAAAGTTCATGATTATTTGTTGGGCAACTTCTTCCACCTGCATTTTTTTGATTTCAGCTACTGCCTCAACAACATTACGTATGTATGATGGCTTAGTTAATTGCCCATTGTAAGGTTGCTTCCAATATGTTACCGGACCATCAGTTTCGGTTAACAGGTGAGTTATGGGGGTTTTGTCTACGACTTCGCGGATGCCGTTGGAGTAGGTTACTGGTGGACCTTCAGTAATGAAATAGCCATTATCTATGGCTTTAGCGAGCGCACTCATTGGATGGCTAAACCAGTGCAGTAATACACTTTTGAGTTTGTAGGACGGAAGTATTTCGACGATTTTGTCTGTTGTTCCACGGGAATGAATGATCACAGGGAGCTGGAGAGTTTCGGCAAGCCGAAGCATCTTGTCAAAGACTATTGTCTGTTTTTCCCATATAGTTTCGTACTTGTAGTCTAAGCCTATTTCGCCTATGGCTTTGACAACGCCTTTTTGTTTTTGAATGAATTCAATTGTTTCTTGGAACTCGTTTTCTTTGAGGACATTTACGTTCCATGGGTGAATACCCAAAGCGGGATAAACGAGATTTGGATATTTTTCGGCTAGTTTGATATCGTTTTGGCAGGTTCTTAGATCCATTGAATTAGTTACCAAGGCGGTTACACCTGCGTTTTTTGCATCCGCTATCAGGTCATCGGTATGTCCGATGTATTCTGTATCTGAGAGATGGATGTGCGCGTCTATTAGTTTCATCTTTGCTCAGCGCTATATGCATGCTTGAGGGTTTTATATTGTTTCTTTGCTGCAACCAAGTTAGGAGTCAAGGGTGATTTAAAGAAAAAAACAATAACAAAGGTTAAATATTGCCTTAAAGAGAAAAAGAAGCTAAAGAGATGTCGATATGACTGAATTAGAAATAGCCGTAGCTCCCATGCACAGATTATGTAAAAAAGCAGGCGCTGACAGAGTAAGCGAAGCAGCAGCAAAAGAACTCGCAAAGGCACTAGAAGAAATCGGTGTAAAAATCGCCAAAGAAGCCCTCGATTTTGCTATGCATGCTGGAAGAAAAACAATCAAAGCCGAAGATATAGAAATCGCAGCTAGAAAAATCATGGGAAAGTAAGTAAGCTCATAACTTATCATTTCTCCCTTCCTTCTTTTTTGTTCAATAGTTTACACAATAAAGCTCAGACTTTTGCCCTAATGTTAAAGGCGGATTAATTTTTTGACACTCAAACCCGAAGAATCATTGGCAACCTACCCACCTTTTTATTCAAAAAGGCAATAACCCTCACTCTTTCCCGCATCCCTTACAGATAGAAAAACAAGGTAAGCGATTTGTGAGGATTTTACAGGTTATTTGAAGTCCGGAAAGCGTTAAGTAGAGTAAAGATTAACAGACAGGTATTTTTTGGAAAATCTTAACACATTTTTTTGCTTATGCTGTTGCTGAGGAATCCCAAAGGAACTGGAAATACTCGCGTGCAAACCCGACTAAGCCGACATGGTTACTCCAGATGACGAGAGTCGGTTTGTCTTCGCCAAGAAACAGCATTGCTTCTTTACCGTCCGCGATTACGCCACCACCAAACATATGGTCACGAAAGCGCAGTTCATTTAAGCCAAATTTTTTTAGAAAGAGCCAATCCTCCTTTTTCCCCGCCGCCATGAGTTTAACGCTCACTGTTTTCTTTAAGCCACTGCCTATCAGGGATTCAGCCAAAGCGATTACTGGTTTAGCGAATTCTGGTGCTGCAATTACGATTTCCATTGTAGCTTTTTTAAGCACCTCTTCAAGCTTGCTTAAAACTGCTTGTTGACCCCGCAGTATAAGCATGTCTGGATGTTCGACAAGTTCCCTTTTCTCGTATAGAGGTTGAAGGTTTTCGGAAACGGTATTTTCCCATTTTAAGTATTTGTCTTCCAGTCGAAGTTTAGTGAACCGTGTTGCTTCTATGGGCGGAACAGGGTAGTATTTGAAGGGTCGGCTTTCAGTGTTTTTTATCCAGCCTTTCTCTTTGAGCGAGTTTAGGACCTCGTACATTTTGCTGTAGGGCACCTGAGCAGATTCACTTATCTCCATAGCTGTCATTTGCCCTTCTTCCAACAACACAATGTAGGCGTCGATTTCGTAGGCGTTTAAACCCATCTCGCGCAAAGCAGCCCTAGTATCTTCGTTTATTGACATACTTTCCCCTCTATCACCTTAGGAAAGCTCTGGAAACCTTATTATGACTACCTTTGTTTTTAAGCACTTCGAAATCAATACTTACATGCAAGAAGGCTAAAAAGTTGAAAGATATCAAATCTACCCGAAGTATTTGTCCTGAATGTCTCAAGGCTCTAGATGCAACCATCTATGAAGACGAAGGAAAAGTTTTCATAAAAAAAACATGCCCTGAGCACGGGTATTATAACGAACTCTACTGGTCAGACTACGCCCAATACCTACGAGCCGAAAAGTTCCGCTTTGAGGGAGAAGGCATTGAAAACCCACGTACAGAGAAAAAGCACGGTTGCCCTTATGATTGCGGCATCTGCCCTGAACATAAATCCCACACTGCACTTGCAATCATCGATATCACTAACCGTTGCAACTTGAAGTGCCCTGTTTGCTTCGCCAACGCCTCCTCAGCGGGATATGTTTACGAACCTACAGCAGAACAGATTACAGGTATGCTTGAGAACCTTCGTAACAACAAACCTGTTCCCGCAACAGCATTGCAGTTCTCTGGCGGTGAACCGACCATACGCAACGAACTCTTTGATTTCATCAAAAAAGCAAAAGAAATTGGTTTCAAACATGTTGAAGTCAATACCAACGGCGTTCGAATTGCACAGGACCCTGAATACGCCAAAAAATTGAAGGCAGCGGGCGTCAGCACAATTTACTTGCAGTTTGACGGGTTAACCCCTGAAGTCTACAAATTCATACGAGGCTTAGATCTGCTTGAAATCAAGATGAAAGCCCTCGAAAACCTGCGCAAAGCCGGATATGATAGCATCGTCTTAGTAGTTACCTTGGTTAAAGGAGTTAACGACCAACAGTTAGGCGATATCATAAAGTTTGCAGCCAAAAACTTCGATCTTATCCGATGCGTTAATGTGCAGCCCGTATCCCTCTGCGGCAGACTGCCACAACAAGAAAGAGAAAAAATGCGCATCACCATCCCCGACTTCATGAACCTTGTTGAAGAACAAACCAAAGGTGATATAAAAGTCAGCGACTTCTACCCTGTTCCAGTCGTCGTTCCTGTCTCTAAAGCTGTCGGCGAAATAAAAGAAAAACGATACGTAGAATTCACAGCGCACCCTCATTGCGGCATGGCAACATTTCTCTTCATCGAAAATGGTCAAATAACACCAATAACTCGCTATGGTAACATTGAAAAATTCGTAGGAACACTCAACAAAGTTTACGCAGATGCTGCAAAAGGTAGCAAGAGCAAAGCTAAACTTCGACTCGTCGGCTCTGCACGCCACATTAAATTCTCTTTCCTGCGAAAATACGTCCTAAAAGTGCTTATGGACGGTGACTACAGCTCGCTTGGAGACTTCGCAAGAAGCGCACTCATGGTCTCTTCAATGCACTTCATGGACCCATACAACTTTGACCTTGAAAGAGTACAACGCTGCGTCATCCATTACGCCGTCCCAGATGGACGCATTATACCATTCTGCACAATGAACTCCATACACCGCGCGGAAGTGGAAAAGAAACTTGGGATTCCAATCGAAGAATGGAAAGCGAAACATAAGGTTGAAATAAGCCAACCAATCTAAGATGTTGAGAATTATTAGTTCCTCAAGGTGATAAATATGGGTGGAAAAAAGAAGCTCGGCATTAAGCAGATGGAGAAGCAACAAGTTAAGACAGATGACGATAAATCGAAAGATGCAAAAAAGAAAGACAAAGCTACTGGACCGCCGCAAAGAAAAACGACCATCGGTATAATGGTTCCAGACATAAAAGACGCAAAAATTGTTGGCGAAGTCAAAAAGATGAATGTGCTAACGCCATACGCTATTTCAACTCGCTTTGGAATAAGAGTAAGTGCAGCCAAAGACTTCCTCGAACAGCTAGAAGCAAACGGTTCAGTACAACTCGTCTCCGGAAGCCATAACATCAAAATCTACAAGCCTGCAGCATAACTGCACAAGTTTACCTTTATTTAAAAAGTATTTTCTCCATATGGGAGTGTGTTTTTTATGAATTTTCCAGACAGGGTTTATACTACCGAAGAAGTAAAAAGTGCTAAAGCGCTAGTTGACCAAGGCTACAAACATGAATTAACTGTCGAAGGATCATTTGATTTTAAGAAACAGGTCAACCAGGCCCTTGAAATAGTCAAAACCGCAGGATATTATGACTTCTTACAATCGTACATTCGAAAAATTGTGGAAATTGACGGAATAACCCAGTTGCGCGAATCGGAAGTCGCCATCTGGGCAGGCAAATTCGCCGTACAGAATCATGTAGATGCCGCCAGCCTGTTTATCCAAAAAGCTCACCATATGAAAGAGTACCTGGAAGGCAAGCTATACTACGGGGGGAACGCAGAAAAACGTTCAGTTGCAAAACGCATTGAGTTTTTAGAGACGCTCAGAGATAAAACTGATGATAAAGTTGTGAAACAAGAGTGTGAGCGGCTTCTTGAAATGTGGAAAGATAGCTCACTTGCATTTAATTAGGCAGTTAGCAACTGAACTTTGAGGGTTATTCCGCTTTTAACATGCTTAAAGATGTCTAAGTTGCTTGTTATTTTTCCCAGTATGCTAACCGGGCTGTAGGGTTGAGATTTGCCGTAGAATACGCATAGGGCGCTGCCCATGGGCCAAAAAGCAATGGTGCCCTCCTCTACATTTGGCTTGGCTTTTTCCTCGCCCATCTTTAGTGGTACTTCAAAGTAAACTTCTTCTTTCCAGATGGCGGCTCGACCCTCAAGAGGAAGCTTGCGGACTATCGTGTCTATTGTTCTTGGCGCAAGGAACCTAACGAGTTCGCCTTCAGCTTCACCTAGTCCTTCCACTATAAATTTGATCTTTATTCGGGAAACGCCTTCGTCATTACTCAAATATTCATACCTCTTGAATAAAACCAGTAATTCTTGCAAATCCGATGTTATAGTATGTGAAAGGGGAATTTAACTCTTACATTTACCCGACAAAATCAAAACAATTAGAGAAGGCTGCGCACACTCTTGCCAATGAAATCTATCTGTTCCTCGGTGACTCCTGGATGAATAGGCAAAGAGAACACTTGCTTTGACGCTTGCTCAGTTTCTGGGAGTTTGGCGCTTCCAAAGTTTTCTCGGTAGAAAGGCATCTGATGAACCGGATTTGTATAATAGGCTTCAGCTCCGATGCCTTGGTTTTTGAGTTTCTGCAGAAGATTGTTGCGTTGGGTTTCTGTGCCTTCTTTTAGGCGTGCAGTGTAGAGATACCAGCTGTGTTGGCGGTCTTTTGTTTCGTAGGGCAACACAAGTTTGTCGTTTTTCTCCAAAAGCTTAGTTAGGTGCTGGGCGTTTTGGCGTCGTTTAGCCACAAAATCAGTTAACCTCTCCAGTTGCACTTTGCCTATTGCGGCTTGCATCTCAGACATTCGGTAATTGGTCCCAAGAATCAGCGAAGAGTACTTAGCTTTTTCGCCATGTGTTCTAATCATGCGGAGGGTTTCTGCGATTTGGTCGTTATTAGTCGTTACGACACCACCTTCACCCGTCATTATGTTCTTGCTCGCATACATGCTCCAGCAAGCAGCATCTGCAAAGGCTCCCGCAGGCTTTCCCCCATAGGTTGTTCCGTGAGCCTGAGCTGCATCTTCCACCAAACCCAAACCATTTTTGTCAGCAATTTCTCGCAGCGGTTTCATGTCGGCGGAAAAACCATATAAATCAACCGGCAAAATTGCTTTGGTTTTTTTGGACAACGCTTTTTCAACCGCTAAGGGCGCTAAATTGTAAGTTTTTGGATCAATATCAGCAAAAACCGGTTTTGCTCCAGCCAAAGCGACGGCTTCAGCAGTGGCTACAAAAGTGAAACTTGGCAAAATAACCTCGTCTCCCTGCTTAACTCCAACAGCCATTACAGCAGCATGCAATGAAGCAGTTCCAGTGTTAACAGCAACGGCGTACTTAGCGCCGGCCATTTTAGCAAACCCTTCTTCGAACTCTGTTACGGCAGGACCCATTCCAAGTCCGCTTGTCAACATACCGCTTCTCATAACTTTTGTTACGGCTTGGATTTCTTCTTCTCCGATTTTGGGCAAGTTAATGTAAATCACGATCTCACGCCGTTAAGATAAAGTGTATTGAGTAATTTTAATTTACTCAAAATTATTCCTGTTGTGGCTTCTTGTGAACAGTCACATAGGCTAATTAAAACTCGTTCACTATTTGCTTTTCAGAGGTAAATCTGATGTTAGGAGAATTAATCGGCGAATTCACAGGAAAAAACACTGTGACCAGAGTGCTTTCCGATGGAAATATTGAAACATCCAATCAAGGACTGGGCAAGCTTTTAGGCATGGACGCATTCATCATGTCTACAGCAACAGTAAAAGTGGCAAACGGCACCTTCATGGGCGAAGTTAACAGTTTAATCACAACCATGGATGGCAGTGCAGTGATGATGAAGGGGAACGCAGTTAGCTGGCAGTCAGAAAAAGGCGGCGTAACCAGAGCTGCATCAATCCAAACAACAGAATCACCGAAACTAATTCGCCTTATCAAAGTAGTTGCGGTACATGAATACGAGACCGACGAGACAGGAAACTGGAAAGGCAAAATCTGGGAGTGGAAATAGCCACCTATTCTATAGGGATTTCTTTTGTGTTTTTGTAATCAGTCACAACTCTGATGCCATGTGCCTTAAACTCATCGTCAAGTTCAACGTCGCCGGTGTCAACTCTCAAACTACTAAGTCTATCCAGCTTGCTTTTAGTTGCAATTACAACAATGTTATCTAAACCAATTTGACGGATGACTTTGCTGCTTATTTGCTGGTTGCCCCGACCAAAAATGAAGCCTTGTCCTCCAATAGGTGTCACAATAATCCTTGCAGCTTTTCTTTCTATGGCTTGGAGGATTTGTTTTTCGCTTATGTCTTTGGCAACAATTTTTTTGTTCTGGAAGAGGTCTACGCCAAGGAGCGTTTTTTTCTGGTCCAAGAGGTCGCCGATTGTTCGTGTGGTCGTTCCTGGACCAACAATGTAGAGTATATCTGGCCTCATTTCTTCGATTATGTAGATGGCAATGGCGGCTTGATTTTCCACTTCGTCTTCAGTCATAGGGCTTGCCATCTTGTTGCCCTGAATAAGATGCGGCTCAAAGGGACTAAGCAGGTATCCATAGAGCTCAGCCGACACATGCCCCTGCCTAAACGCCTGTTCATCCACATCCATAACCTCCGCTTCCCGAAGGGACAAACCACCCCACAAAAATCCAATAGCTACCCGGGCAGCGGCTTGAGGGCTAATAGCGAATATGGCACTGTGCATCTTAACACCTGTGGGAACGCCAAGAACGGGGACCCTCATATCAACAGCATTGAGGATATCTCGTGGTTGTTCCGTCTCCGCCACAGAAAATTAGCAACTCCACCCCTGCCTCAACAATGCTTTGGGCAATGCGTTGGGTATCTTCTGAAGTTGTATCCTTCTTATTCTCGCCAAAAACCTTGAAGTTGAAACCGCATTTTTCAGCCTGCATCTCGCCCATGCTCCCTGCGCCAACAATCAATTTTAGTTTTTCTTTGGCTTGGCTTAGTTGGGTGAGGAAGGTTTCTGCCCGCTCAGTCGCCATGGGTTTAGCACCTAACGCGAGAGCTTGGTTCAGGATTGCTTTTCCGTCTGTGCCTTTTAATCCAACGGCTCCACCCATACCTGCAACTGGGTTAACAATAAATCCAATGATTTTTGTTGGAAGTGCATTAGATGGGGCGGTCAAATGAGTAACCATACGTAATAGTGTTTGAAGATTAATAAAAAGAAGAATAAAAAAGAAGCTAATCTGCGAAGTTTAGTATGTTTCGCAGCTGATGTATTTTTTGTTGACTTCGTTTAGCCATGGATAGAGTCTGTGTAGTTTATCCATTGACTCGGCGACTTTCTCTGTTGGGTACTCGTAGGGTTGGAGCCTGCCGCTGAAGTATTCGTCGTAGGCTGCCATGTCAAAGAAGCCGTGACCGCAAAGCACAAACAGGATGGTTTTTGCTTCGCCGGTTTGTTTGCATCTGAGTGCTTCGTCTATGGCGCCTTTGATTGCGTGTGAGGGTTCGGGTGCTGGGATGATGCCTTCGGTTTGTAGGAACAGTTTGGCGGCGTCGAAGACCTCTATTTGGCTGTAGGCTTCGGTTGTCATCTTCTTCTCTTGGACGAGTACGCTGATGGTTGGGGCTATGCCGTGGTAGCGGAGTCCGCCTGCGTGGATTGGCGCAGGTATAAAGTCATGTCCTAAGGTGTGCATGGGGACCAGTGGGGTGATTTTTGCCGTGTCGCCGTGGTCGTATTGGTAAATTCCTTTGGTTACTTTTGGGCACGCTGTGGCTTCTGTGGCTATGAACTTCGTTTCTTTAGGTGCCTTCTTTGCGACTTGGTCATAGTAGAAGGGCCACATTATTCCTGAGTAACTGCTACCGCCTCCGATGCAACCGTAAATTACGTCGGGGTAGTCGTCTACCATTTCGAGTTGTTTTTTGGCTTCTAAGCCTTCAACGGTTTGGTGTAAGCACACATGGTTGAAGACGCTGCCGATTGCATAGTTGGTTTCAACTTCGTTAACGAGTGCGTCCTCGACGGCTTCGCTGATGGCTATACCTAAGCTGCCCTTGTTGTTTGGGTCTTCGGCGAGGATCTTTTTTCCTGCTTCAGTTCGGTTGCTTGGGCTGGCGATGCATTCGGCGCCGAAAGCGTTCATCATCATTCTGCGGTATGGTTTTTGATCGTAGCTTGCGCGGACCATGTAAACTGTGGCTTTAAGACCAAACATGTTGGCTGCAAACGCGAGTGCGGAGCCCCATTGGCCTGCGCCTGTTTCTGTGGATAGGCGTTTGGTGCCTTCTTTCATGTTGTAGAATGCTTGAGGCACAGCGGTGTTGGGTTTGTGGCTTCCTGCCGGGCTGACGCCTTCGTACTTGTAGTAGATTTTTGCGGGTGTTTTGAGAGCTTTTTCTAAGCCTAGTGCTCTGAAAAGCGGGGTTGGTCTCCAGATTTTGTAGACTTCCCGCACTTCATCGGGGATGTTTATCCATCTTTCTTGGCTAATTTCTTGGCCGATGATTTCTTTAGGGAAAATTCGTGGGACTATGCCGACGCCTGGCTGTTTTGTTTCCACATCAATGAATGGTGGAATCGGATGGGGCAGGTCGGGCACGATGTTATACCACTGTTTGGGTATGTCGTTTTCTTTCAGTAGGATTTTTCTGTCCGGCATTTTTTCGCCTTCTATCTTGGGTTTTAAACCCAACTTTAAAGTTTTATTTAAGGCTTTTGTGTACATTTATGTGCACTTATGAACAACACATTTATACTCAAATGAACAGAAATACACACAAGCGACCTAAAATGTGGAACAAAATCAAAACCCAACTCGAACAATACCCCGAACGCCTAAAAGTAGCACGCGTCCTCATAGAAAACGGCCTATCCGCCAAGGACGACAAAATATACCTAAACCAAATTGAAATCCCACCCGTACGTATAGCCAGAGTCGCAGGCGTCGACAGACGAACAGTCAACGAAACCTTAAAAACCATCAAAGAAAACCCCGAACTATGCATGATTTTTGAAGAAATCCGCCCCGCAGGACACTCCCTAAAAGAAATCGCCAAACATCTCAACCTGGGCGTCTTAGAAATAACCCCGATAAACGCGAGGTCACCGGGAATCCTCTCTAATGCCGCCATGCTTCTCAACAAGGCAGGTTTAAGCGTACGACAAGCAATCGTGGATGACCCGGAACTCTCCCCCGAACCTAAACTTACACTGATCGTGGAGAA
Organism: Candidatus Bathyarchaeota archaeon; assembly: GCA_963775685.1. GTDB lineage: Archaea > Thermoproteota > Bathyarchaeia > Bathyarchaeales > Bathycorpusculaceae > Bathycorpusculum. Next base: position 1,955,240 of record CAVZJV010000014.1, on the reverse strand, counting down.
AAAAATCCCTGGCGAACTCATCCCAGAACTGCTAAAGATTTCTGGAGTAGCTAAAGTTTCAGTTTATTAGCTCTGGCAAAAATGAAACACCAAATAGCCTAAAAAAATGGTTAATGATGCAAAAGTTGTTACCTCGTGGCTTTGTTCATCATGCCTTGACTAGAAAAACTTATATGGACAGTAGCGTTTTGTTGTTGTTCGCATTATTGGAGGTTATTTGATTTGTCATCATCACAAGCTGGCGGAGTACCTGTTATGGTTATGAGAGAAGGTTCAAAAAGGTCCCGTGGAAGAGAAGCACAACACAGCAATATCATGGCTGCAAAAGTTGTTGCAGAAAGTGTTCGAAGCTCACTTGGTCCAAAAGGCATGGATAAAATGCTCGTTGACAGCTTCGGAGACGTAACAATTACAAGCGATGGCCGAACTATCCTTGACGAAATGGATGTTCAACATCCAGCGGCTAAGATGCTAGTTGAAGTCGCCAAAACACAGGACAAAGAAGCAGGCGATGGCACAACATCTGCAGTCATAATTGCAGGCGAGCTTCTAAGTAGAGCTGAAGAGTTAATCGACAAAAATATTCATCCAACAATCATAATTGATGGCTACCGAAAAGCAGCTGACAAAGCACTGGAAACTCTTGAGAAAATAGCCATCCCTATTGACTTGAAATCGCCAGATTACCTCAAGAAGGCGGCAGCAACAGCCATGGGTAGCAAAATAGTCGCCGAATACAAAGATTACTTAGCTGACTTAGCAGTTAAAGCAATGTTAGCAGTTGCCGAAAAACAAAACGGTGATTACAAAGCCGATGTTGACGATGTGAAAGTTGAGAAGAAAACTGGTGAATCTTTGGCGGCCACCAGCTTAATCAACGGAGTAGTTTTAGACAAAGAAATTGTTCACTCAGGGATGCCTAAGCGAATTGAGAATGCGAAAATTGCGTTGCTTGATCTATCACTTGAAAATGAAAAACCAGAAATGGACGCAAAAATTAGCATTGAAAGTCCAGAGCAGATTGAAGCGTTTCTGAACCAAGAAGAAGCCATGCTTAAAGCTATGGTGGATAAGGTCGTAGCTTCAGGCGCAAATGTAGTTATTTGCCAGAAAGGCATCGACGACATGGTGCAGCATTTTCTTGCTCGAAAAGGAGTCATCGCTATTAGAAGAGCCAAGAAGTCAGACATGGAAAAACTTGCAAGAGCCACAGGCGGGAAAATACTCAGCAACTTAGACGCACTCACCGCTTCGGACCTTGGTTTTGCAGCTTTAGTTGAAGAACGCAGAACAGGCGATGACAAGATGACTTATGTTGAAGGCTGCAAGAACCCCAAGTCCGTTACACTTCTGATTAGGGGTGGGACTCAAAGAATGACCGCGGAAGCCGAACGCTCTATACATGATGCACTTTGCGTCGTTAAAGATTTAATTGAAGACCCTAGGGTAGTTGCTGGAGGAAGCGCTCCAGAACTTGAAATGGCAAGTGTTCTTAAAAAGTACGCTCAAACCGTGAAAGGAAGAGAGCAACTTGCGATCACAATATTCGCAGAATCCCTTGAGTCAATAGCTAACACACTTGCGGAAAACGCAGGTTTAGACCCAATCGACATATTATTAGAGTTACGAACACGACACGAAAAAGGAGAAACATGGGCAGGCATCAATGTTCTCGCAGGCAAAGTCGAAGACATGACAAAAATAAACGTCTACGAACCTCTCGCAGTCAAAAAACAAATCATCAAATCCGCAAACGAAGCCGCAACGATGATTCTTAAAATAGACGACGTCATAGCCACAGCTAAAATGAAGACACCTCCAATGCCTCCAGGAGGAGGCATGCCAGGCGGCGGCATGGGCATGGGAGGTATGGGTGGAATGCCAGGCGGAATGATGTAAATGTCAGAACAAAAAATCATTGTAGGTCCCCCAAAAATTACTCGCTTCGAGAAAGCAAGAATAGTTGGCGCCCGTGCGCTTCAAATCTCGATGGGAGCACCAATCTTGGTAGATGCAGCAGAAAACACAAACCCAATTGACATCGCACTCTGCGAGCTTGACGCAGGAATCTTGCCAATCACCATACGAAGAACCCTGCCAGATGGAACCTTCCAAGATATACCCCTAAAATGGCTCTCTTAAACGCCATACCTTTTCTTTTAACCAAATTTTCGTCCTTCTGAATCCAACACACTAATGCACCGCCTCAAAGTTTTTTCCGCACCGCCCAACTGCAAAAACGCACTATTCCACCACGCCTCCCCCCGCCCCCTATAGGTTTCAGCATAGAACTGATATTAGGATCCTAATAGGTTCGTGGAAAGCGTAGCAGAACAGCGTGCTTGGCGCACAAGCTTACAGAGGTAAATCACACACCGTCCTCACAGTAGATACTAACCTATTGCTGAAGAAACATGCAGATGAGGTATGGCTATCTCATATAAATTCTGGAGCAATTTTTGGAAGTGGTCGGAGGGGTGTCAGGACTTTCAAAAGGATCAGCGAATATCCCTTTGAAGAAATGCAGAAGAAAAAGAAAGACGATGCAGTTGTAGAATTAGCAGTTGATTACGGCGTTAAAGATATTGCAGACTTTGTCAATCGAGTTGAAACATGGTTTGAAGGAAAACCCATGGAGCTAATCTGGAAAAAATAGTAAGCTTGTTTAGCCGTTGGGGGATAGGTTCGACGGGGATGTGTTAGGTGGCGAGTTTTTGTTGTGCTTGTGTTAGTGTTTGTGTGATTTGTTTCCAGTGGGCTCCTTGCCAGTAGATTTGTCCGCAGTTTGGGCATTTCCAGAATTTGTCGTAGTAGGTGTAGGTGTTTTCTTTTAATTTGTTTTTGAGTTCTTCTTTGGTTGCGGTTTGAAGTTTGGTGTTGCATAGAGGGCAATGCGACTTGTCCATATCAATCATTAACTGCAGATTATACCGCTTGGCAACTTCCGCAAGCCGCTCCGATTCTGTTTTGCCTTCAACATAGTAAGCGTCCATGCCCTTGCTGATAGCGCGTTTATAGAGCTCCAAATCCTTCGTTAACAAAGCACGGTCTTCATTTTTTGCTAACTCCAAAAGCTCAGAATCCTTAAACTGCACCGAGTACAAGACATCTTGCCCCAACATTCGCAGCCAACGCGCCAGTTTCCCAAGCATCGCATCCGCAAGAAACTTCAACCGCTGCCTCTCCGAACAACCCAGCCGCTTCCGCCCTTAGCCACAATTTCGCCTTCATCGAAGACGACTTGCCCGTTCACTATGGTTTTTACCACTTTGCCATGAACAACCCAGCCATCGTAGGGCGAAAACTTGGCTTTGGACTTGAATTTAGAAGCGTCAATTTTGAATTGCCGATTAAAATCTACCACGGTTAAGTCTGCGTTTTTCCCTTGTTCCAAGCGTCCACGGTCAGCAAGCCCATAAATTTCTGCTGGTTTTTCGGCAAGCAATTGAACTGCTTTTGTTAAAGTTAACCGATTCTTCCTCACCTGAGTAATCATAAGTGGCAATGTAGTTTCTAATCCGGGAACGCCGACTTTTACGTCCCAGATGTTCTCCTCTGACTTCTCGCTTACAGTGTGGGGTGCATGGTCGGAACCTATCGTGTCTACGGTGTTATCTTCTAAATCCTTCCATAAGGCATCGGTGTGAGTTTTGTTGCGCACTGGGGGTGCCATAATCGCCATTTGCCCAAGGCGCTTTACATCTTCGATGGTTAGCAATAGGTGGTTTGGGGTAACTTCGCAAGTTACTTTTCTGCCCAATTTTTTTGCTTGGGCGATTGTGTTTAAGCCTTCTTGGCTGGTGACATGGCAGAAATGCAGCCGCACCTCAGTTTGCTCGCTTAGGTTTAGGAGCCTTTGGATTGCGTTTTGCTCGACCGTTTCTGTGTGAGCCCTCAGAAAGTCGGCGACGCCATTTTTTTTGGCTTGTTTTAGTTTTTCCTCATTTGCCGTCAGTGAGACTTTATCCTCAGCATGGACCGCTAAGGGTACATTCGATTTGGCAACCTCTTTGAACCCTTCTTGCAAGGCTTGGTCATTGTCAACGTTTAAGCCTCCAACTTGGGAACCCATAAACAACTTGAACCCAATCGCGCCCAAACCAACGATATCCTGCACTTCGGGCAGTTTTTTGGGAAACTCAGAGTAGAAGCCCACGTTAACGAGGATTTTTCTTTGGGCAATTCCCATGCGGTTGCGCAGGGTTTCAACATTCATTGTGACGGGATCATTATTCGGCATATCCAAAACCGTGGAGAAGCCACCCGCAGCGGCAGCGGCAGTTCCTGAGGAAAAATCTTCCTTGTACGCCCTGCCTTCATCGCGCAAATGGACATGTTCATCAATCAACCCTGGCAAAACCAAAAGATTATGCAAGTCAGTTCTTTGGTCGGCTTTCGGCATTTGGGTTTCTTTGCCAATTTTTTGGATCTTACCTTCTTCGATAGCTATGCCGCAATCGACAATTTGCTCGTGGAGATAGGCTTTGGCGTTTATGAAAACAGAATCAACAATCAAAGGGCCTCACGTATACAATGAATACCGGGTAGTTTGACAATTTAAAGTTTATTTGAATAAATTAATTGAAAGAGAAGATGGTTTATTTTTCTTGTTCAAACTCGATGCGACATTCATCACAGATGTTTTGTCCGTTACGTTCCTTTAGACTTTCAGAATATTCATCGCAGCGGTCGCAATATCCAGAAAGAGGAGCTTCCTCGACTTCTTCGGTTTGGGCTGCGCCTTCGATACGTGAACGTTCCTGCATTATCTCGATAAGCTCAGGCATTACACCTAAGATATCTTTGCTTGAGATTATGCCGACAAGGTTTCCTTTATAGATCACAACGAGCCTTCTAATATCGAGTCTTGTCATTCGTCTTGCAGCATCGCTTATTGTTGCTTCAGGTTCTACGGTAACCAGAGGGGTAGTCATGATTTCTTTAGCTTTAACAGTATCTGGCTTGAGGTTTTTAGCTATCACCCTAAGAACTAAGTCTCGTTCAGTTATGATGCCTATTGATTTTCCTGCTTTATTGGTGACTATAACGGCGCCTAAATCATGCATGTCCATGTTTGAGGCAGCTTTGTTGGTGGTTTCATCCTCGTCCATGGTTACGACAGGGCTACTCATAATGTCCCTAACCAACATCTTCGTTCCCAATCCAAGTTCAGACATGGTTAATTCGCTCCCCACAATTTTAGTTAGCTTAGCTTCTTCTATGTGAACATAAAAGAAGGGCATAATTTAAGAGTTGCTTAAATCCAAAAAAGACACCATGAAGTTTTTATTACCCTCCAGGGATAGACCACAAGCCCAAAGAGGAACATTTATGCTTAAAACAAACGCTGAAAGATTAATAAAAATCTCAGTTATGGGCGAAATTGCCAGCCCAACCATACGCTCAGTATACAACATTTCTGCTACGGGAAAACCTATAGTGCTTCCAGGGGTAGGTGGCATAACCTATAACGTACGAGTCGGAGACCCAGCGTGCGGATGGGAAGCAGACCATGTAGAGCCTTGCGTTAGTGTGGAAAACAAAGAAAATGATCCCCGTTCCGGACAAGCCGCCAACACTGCCTTCAACGTTCTCTCATGTGTTGGAAACACTGCAACCGTAGCGACAGGAAACGCGAAAGGAGCTAAAGGCGTCATCACAGGTAAACATGGAGGAATAGAGCATGTTTTAGTAGATTTTCCCTCTGAGGTTTTAGAGAACCTTTTACTTGGCGACAGAATTCTTGTCAAAGCTTATGGAACTGGTTTGAAGCTTTTGGATTTCCCAGAAATCAAAGTACTCAATGTTGATCCACGCTTGCTTGAGGCCTGGAATCCCAGGTCCAACGGTGCCAAGATTGAGGTGCCTGTTACGCATATTGTACCCGCAGCGATTATGGGTTCAGGGTTAGGCGCAAACCAAGTTAACTCTGGTGACTACGATATTCAACTGTTCGATGAGGCAGTCATTGATCAATATGGGCTTGGAAATTTGAGGCTTGGCGATTTAGTTGCCATCATTGACGCTGACCACTCGTTTGGTAGAATTTACCGTCAAGGCGCGGTATCTGTGGGGGTGGTTGTTCATACAAACTGTGTAACTGCGGGTCACGGTCCAGGAGTTACAACTCTAATGACTTCGCCCGATGGAAAAATTGTTCCCCAGATAACTCAGAACGCAAACATTGCTTCTCTGCTAAAATTAAGGTCAGATATATAAGATAGTTAAGTTAATAAATGGAATGTTAGAAAAGATAAGAGGTCAAAATAATGCCCGTTAAACGAAAAAGCCGAGGAAGATCAAAAGGAAGCAAAGGAAGCAGCACTTTAGTTCAATGCGCAAATTGCGGGGCTTCGGTGCCACGAGATAAAGCAAAACGCTCCACTCGCCGCGTATCTTTTGTTGAGCCGCAATTAGCTAAAGAGCTCAGGCAAAGCGGCACATATCTAGCCTCGTGGGTAGACACAAAATTCTATTGTATCTCTTGTGCGGTTCACCGCGGCATCGTTAAGGTTCGCGCCGAAAACGAAAGACACTCAAAAGGTTATAAGAGAAGGTATTAAGCGGCTATACTGCTGCTTTTTTTCTTTAATGTTTTGTAAACATATAGAGCTCTTTGTATAACTGTTATATTTGATATTATGGCCAATAGGATTATGCCGTAGTTTAAGGCTGGAAGCCACCAGAATGCGATTATGGATGCTCCTGCCAAGATAAGCATACGTTCTGCTCGTTCAGCGAAACCCACTGACTCCATTTTTAATCCTGCTGCTTCTGCTCTTGCGCGGGTATAGCTAACTAGTATGGAGCCCACTAAAGCGGCTAAGCCCCAAATTTGATTGCATAAGCCAGCGAGGATTATGGCTGCGTAGACTGCAGCATCCGCGTATCTGTCTAAAACTGAATCAAAAAAACCTCCGAAAACGGTTGTTTGCCCAAAGGTTCGAGCAACTATGCCGTCTAAAGTGTCACAAAACCCAGAAGCTAAAAGGAAAATTACAGCTAAAATGAGAAGCCAATGTTGCTGGACTGAAGTTAAGGCATAAGAAAGTGCGGCAACAAATGCCAAGATGAAGCCAACAATGCTTATGCCGTTAGGAGAAAAACCTAACTTGTGGGCAATTTTAGCTTCGGTGGTGAGCATTTCTTGGACTTTCTTCTTCAGTTTAGTTAGCAATTGTACTATCAACTGGAACAGGTGTTATTGCTCAATAATGAATGGCTATAGAAAAGCCTTTCTTACCTATTTGTTGAACATTTTGTTTGTCGAAGGGTGCCTTTTCAATCGACTTATAAGGAAGAATCTGCATATTTTGCCCTTGACGTTCTGTTGTGCAACAAAGCGCACACCAGCAACGTTACACGAAGCAACATATAGGAGAAATAAAATGACAGAAAAGAATGCAGATGTTATCTTCGTAGGAAACAAACCTCCAATGAGTTATGTTCTGGCAATCATCACGAGCCTCTCAGCAGGAAATCTAAAAGAAATTACCCTGAAAGCAAGAGGTCAAGCCATAACCACCGCTGTTGACGTAGCTGAAATCACAAGAAACCGTTTTGTTAAAGACCTTAAAGTTAGCAAGATTGCCATCGGAACAGTCGAGATGCCACCTCGTGAGGGAGAGAGCAAGTCCAGAATGGTTTCCACAATGGAGATAACTCTAATCAAAAAATAAACTGGATTATTAATTAGAACCCACACCTCTATTCTTCCATTTTTTGGATTCTTTTTAAATTTTTTACATGCTAGAAAAATCATTTTTTGTAAACGAAGTTAAATATTAATCGCTTGTGTCCTTTAAATAAAAAGGAATAGCTTTGGCTTTAGATTGGTGATGAGGGCAATAGTAACCATCTGCATTTTGGTTTTCTCATGATTATGGTAACGACTGTTTTGGCGCCCATACTTTTGAGGAGGGCCTACGAGAAAGAACCGCAAGAAGAAGAACAAACGAATATGAAACCTGAAAGAGAAGCACCAGATTTCATACCAACTTACCCCGTAGAATTTACTGATTGAAGTCAAAAGTCAAGGAAATTGATACAAGAAAACTGTCCTTTATTCCATGAAGATTTAATTTACGTTAAATGAAGGCTCTATAGATTTTATTGAGCAACAGAGGGCTGTGACCTCCGATTGAGTTGTTGTTGACATCGTAAAGTTAAATAACTGATTTTGTTAGTACAGGATTATTCCGTGTGAGATTAATGTTAGATATCAAGCTTATCCGCGAGAACCCTGAATTTGTGAAGGCTAATTTGGCGAAGCGTGGCAACCCAGAAGCCCTCCAGATACTCGACGAATTGATTGCCTTAGACAAAGAGTGGCGTTTGAACAACACAAAACTAAACGAGATGCGCCATGACAGAAAACTGGTAACTATAGAAATCGCTAAACTAAAAAAGTCAGGAAAAGAAGCTACAGACGAATTCACAAGAGCACAGGGTATTGACCAGAAAATAAAACTAACAGAAAAACAAGTCGTTGACCAAGAACAGAAAATCCATGATTACCTTTTGTGGTTACCGAACTTGCTGGATGATTCAGTTCCGCAGGGAAAAGACTCAAATGACAACGTGCAGGTAAAAACTTGGGGAACAATCCCACAGTTCTCTTTTCCCATAAAAAATCACATTGACTTAGCACTCGAATTAGACCAAATCGACATGGAACGCGCTGGGAAAGTCAGCGGTGCAAGGTTCTTCTACCTTAAAAACGAAGTCGCTATGCTCGATATGGCATTAATGTGCTTTGCCATCGAAGAACTTTCACAGAAAGATTACACACCTATAGTTCCACCCTACATGATGAAGAAGGAAGCATACGAAGGAGTAACTTCACTTGGCGACTTTGGCGATGTCCTCTACAAAGTAGAAGGCGAAGACCTCTACATGATTGCCACATCCGAGCATCCAATGGCAGCGATGCTCATGAACGAAACCCTAAAAGAACAAGATATGCCAGTTAAACTCGCGGGCATTAGCACATGTTTCCGAAAAGAGGCAGGGGCGCACGGCAAAGATACACGAGGAATCTTCCGCACGCACCAATTCAACAAAATTGAGCAATTTGTTTTCTGTAAACCGGAAGACTCATCAAAACTCCATGAAGAACTCTTAGAGAATGCTGAAGGAATCATGCAAAAACTTGGCTTAGCCTACCAAGTTGTTAACGTTTGCACAGGCGACATCGGTACAGTTGCGGCAAAAAAGTATGATATTGAAGCGTGGATGTCGGCGCAGAATGGTTATCGTGAAGTGGTTTCTTGTAGCAACTGCACGGATTACCAAGGCAGACGATTGGGAATAAAGTATCGAGAAAAAGAAGGCGCACCACCCAAAGGCTTCGTCCACACTCTGAATTCAACAGCCATTGCCACAGGAAGAACCATTGTTGCTCTACTTGAAAACAACCAGAATGCAGATGGAACAATAAATGTGCCTGAAGTGTTGAGAAAGTACATGGGTAACAGAGAGAAAATATACAAAAAACGCTAAACCTTTTAATATTTCTTTGAGAATGTTGTGGCACGTTTGGAGAAATAAGTTTGTCTTCAAAATCAACAAAGCATATTCGCGATAAATGGCGTGGAAAATCATGGTATATGGTAGTTGCGCCTTCGTTCTTTGGTAACATAGATTTAGGTTCGATACCTGCACAAGAAGAAGAACAGATGATTGGCAGAGTTGTCGAAGCAACTCTATATGACATTACAGGGGACTTTTCTCATCATTACCTAAAAATGTTCTTTCAGATAAATGAGATTGAAGGAAAATCCGCTAGAACACTCTTCAAGGGTCACGAATACTCAAGAGACTACCTTCGCAGCCTAGTTAGAAGAAGAACCACCAAAGTAGATGGCTTATTCAACCTGACAACAAAAGACGGTTTCAAGCTCAGAATTTCCGTTTCAGCCCTGACACTTTCAAGAATAAAGACTTCACAGGAAAAAATCATCCGTAACATGATGGAAAAAACAATCAAGGAAAAAGCCGCTGCATTAACACTTGATCAGTTCGTTCAAGAAATGGTCCTTGGAAAAATCGCCTCAGACATTTACAACCAAGCCAAACTCGTTGCACCGCTAAGACACGTTGGTATAAGAAAATCCAAGCTCATCTCTGCACCAGCAAAACTGCCAGAAACGCCAAGTGAAGCAACACCGGCGCCTGTTATAGCAACATCACCATAAGCAAAATTATTAATTTTTTTATTTTCCATTTTTTAACCGTAAACAGTTTTAGACAGGATCTTTAGTATTTTCTATTCGGGAGAGCTCAAGTTTTGACCAATGCAGGTGTACATGAAAAAGGAACCTTCAATGCCCAAGATGTAATAGACAATATCAAAAAAGATCCCAACTACTCAAAAGCAGGCGCAATTGGACTTTTCATCGGTGTGGTACGAGGGGAAACACTCGAGTCGGAAAAAGAGACGGTTAAAGGACTCACAATTGAAGCTTACGAGGAAAAAGCTGACCAAGTCCTCGCAAATATAAGCGAAGAATTATCGGACAAACCGGGAATTGTGAACGTTCAAATTCACCATTTGCTTGGCGAATTCAAGGTTGGTGATGACTTGGTTTACGTTGCAGTTGCAGGCGCACACCGAACAGAAGTTTTTTCGGTCTTAAGGGAAGCCGTTGAGAGGTACAAGAGCGAAGTACCTGTTTTCAAAAAAGAGCATATAATCACAAAGCAGGGCAATGTATCAGAGTATTGGGTTTCAGAAAAAGAAAGTCATCATCCCTGAACTGGACGTTGCCATCAGTGATTGCGGCTTTGGCGGGTGGAGTTGGCGCGGCCAGATTCCTAGCAGGTTTGACCCGACTTGTTAGAGAGGAAGACATGGCAGTTATCGTAAACACTGGCGATGATATCGATTTGTTCGGTCTACACATCTCACCCGACATTGACATTGTCACTTACACATTGGCTGGCATTGTAGATGAGGAGAAGGGCTGGGGAATTAGGGACGACACGTTCCACTGCTTAGATATGCTCAAAAAACACGGTTTAGACACCTGGTTTGGCTTGGGCGACAGTGATTTAGCAACCCACATTTACCGAACCTACCGCTTAAAGCAGGGCTCTACGCTCACTCAAATCACAGGTGAGGTTTGCCAAAGTTTAGGGCTTAAAGTTAAGATTTTGCCCATGTCCAACGACAACTTTGAAACCAGAATAAAAACAAGCGTTGGGTCAATGCATTTTGAGGAATATTTTGTCAAAAGGCAATGCAAAGATGATGTTTTAGACGTAGAATTTGTAGGCGCCGCCACTGCGAAGCCTTCCCCGGGAGTTTTAGATTCAATTTTGGATGCCGAAATGATCGTTGTTTGCCCGAGCAATCCTGTGGTTAGCATCGGGACAATTCTGTCAGTTCATGGCGTAAGGGACGCGTTGAAGCAAACAAAAGCGAAGATAGTTGGGATAAGTCCTATTGTTGCAGGTTTGCCCATTAAGGGTCCTGCAGATAAGATGTTGCGTTGTTTAGGCATAGAAGTTTCAGCATACGGAGTTGCAGAGTTTTACTCTGATTTTCTTGATACATTTGTTATTGACAAAAGAGATGGGGCTTCAAAGGGCAAGATTGAACAGCTAGGAATTAACGTTAAAACAACCAATATAATAATGAAGAATTTAGACGATAAGATCGCGTTGGCGAAAACGGTTTTAGAAAACTAGAAAGCCACTATAGAATAAATTGCTCTCTATAGATTATTTGGAGATAGTAAATAGGGCAGAAAAAAGAGTCTTATCAAAACAGAGAAAGTATGAAAGAGCCATGTGTGCTTACTCGTTGAAGAAGGAGGGACATTTACGAAATTTCACTCAGTTATGGGTAAGAGTTGTCTTTCAATGAAGGGGAAGCTGTTTAATTCGGGTTTGAATTCTGTGATTGTTGCAACTATTATGCAAGGGGCAGTTGCAACAACAACAGCAACAACAACTTCTGAGTCTTCCGTTTTTGGTCCTGGTTTTGTTATCAATCCTGCTATTGTTGATATTGTAGCCGTTAACCTGAAAGTATCAAAAAGACAGAAAAAACACCAAGTAAAATCTGAAGCTACATGGCACTTTGACCACATATAGTATTAAATGTTGTTGAAGGGAGCACAATGGTGGAGCAAAAAAAGAGATATAAAAAAGAAGCATCAGCCAAGAAGGCTGATCTTTTAGATTGGCTCTTGGCGATTGATGTGAACATTCGATTAAACAAGAACCCCCAATGCGTTTTTCGGAGAGCAAACCACCAGAGACATATTAGGCTTGACTACCAAACTAAGAGAAGGGTTATATTTGGAAGCAAATCTTATTGTTAATTAAATTTGGAGATGGTGTTGGTGGAAAAGAAAAGTTACGATTGGTTTGAGCAACGCCGCAAAACCAGGGGCTTAGAACTTGCCCATGACCAGATAACAAAAGCCTTTGACACGGTGACATGGCTACATAAAGCAACCAAAAGCTTCTCAGAAAAGAACTTTAAAGAAGCCAGAAAATACATTGAAAATCTCTACAAAGCTGAAGAGGAAGTTGACACACTTCGTACAGATGTATTTATGGAGTTATCTAAGGGTGCAGCGTTGGTTGCCGATTACCGGGAGGATCTATTGCACTTAGTTAAGCGGTTAGACACATTGGCAGACCACACCAAAGACGCAGCCAGATGCCTTGAAATGCTCGGCGAAGCAGACATTCCTAAAGAACTCACAGAGAAAACTGTTTTCATGACCTCAAAACTAGTTGAAACCGCTCAAACCCTCAGAGGTGCAATAGAGAAAATCTCATCTAACCCCAACGAAGCCATAAGAGAAGCCAAAGCAGTCGGCGACATCGAACATGCCATCGACGTTGAATACCTCAAATCCAAGAGCCTATTCGTAAAGTATGGAGAAACAATCAATTGTGGTGCTATGGTTATCTTTGACGATTTAATCGAGTTCATCGAGCAAGCAGCCGACATGTGTGCTGACACAGCAGACTACATCATAGTACTTTCAAGCAGAGAATAAACAACCTTTCATTCCCATTTTGTTAATAGCATACCTTTGGTTAAAAAAACATATCTTCCTACCCGTTGTATAAAGTAACTAATCATTATGTCTCCGAGGTTTCTTCTTCAGTTTGAGCAAGGAAGTTTTGAGACCTGCCCTTGTGATTCCTTGGAGTTCAATAATTTAATATATCCTAAAAACTGATTGTTGATTAGGGGTTTGGGGATAGGGCAGATATGAGAAAACACAACCTGACACTAATCGCGCTCATCTTCCTAACCGTGACACAATCTCTGGCAGTTGCCTCAGTTGCCAGCGCCAGTTCCAACACCGACAACTGGAATGAGTTCCGCCATGACCCAAACCACAGCGGCTATACAACCGACAGTAACCCCTCGAATTCTGCGGTACTTCTTTGGAATTATACGACAGGTTCACCAGTAGCATCTTCCCCCGCAGTCATCGACGGTTACTTATTTATCGGCAGCAAGGACTACAATATTTACTGCCTCAACGCCACTAATGGACAACGAATATGGAATTTTCCAACTGCCGCTGAAGTTGAGTCCTCCCCCGCAGTCTTTGGGGGAAGAGTGTATGTTGGTTCGGATGATGGTTGGATTTACTGTTTAGACATTGAAACAGGGATGCCTGTTTGGATTTCGCTAGTTGGCGGAGAAGTCATATCTTCACCTACAGTGGTAGGTGGCATTGTCTTTGTTGGTTCTGGGAAAAACGGGTTTTTTGCTTTTAATGCTTCTAACGGCGGTTTAGTTTGGAAGTTTCCAATTCTTAACCGCGTTAACTCTTCACCTGCAGTCTTAGATGGCGCAGTGTACTTTGCCGCCGACGACTTCCATGTTTATGCCCTAAACGCTTCAACTGGTGACTTAATCTGGAAACAACACACTGGAAGTGTTATTTCTTCGCCCACCGCGTATAATGGATGCGTCTTCATTGGTTCATACGATGGCTATGTCTGTTGTTTGAACGCCTCCACTGGCTTTAAAGTTTGGCAGTATAAAACGGATGATTGCGTGGACTCTTCTCCAGCTGTAGCTTACGGATGCGTTTATGTTGGCTCGGAAGATAACAACATCTACTGTCTAAACGCTTCCGACGGCGCAAAAATTTGGCAGGCTCCAACTGGATTTTGGGTTCGATCTTCTCCCGCAGTTATGGAGGGCAATGTGTTTGTGGGTTCTCAAGACTATAGCATTTACAGTTTTAACGCTTCAAATGGAGCAAAAAAATGGAGTATTGCAACTGGCAACAATGTGGATTCATCACCAGCTATTGCCAATGGCATCCTCTTCTTTGGTTCCAGCGACTACTGTGTTTACGCCTTTACATTAACCTCAGATAATCCACATTTTCAATCGGCAAAAAGCATTATTTCTGGGTGGAGTACTATAGTTTTTGATTCTTTGGCTTTTGTCGTGGCAGCCATTATTTTTTTCACAATCCTTCGCTTTGCATATTCAAATAGTAGGGAGACCAAACTAAATTCTAGCAACAGCACAATTTTGAAGACATCCTGGTTATCAAGGCATTTTGAGGTTGTTTGCATTTTGGCAATTTTGGTTGTATCATCGATTTTCTTCTTTAATCTGGGCAGTGGACCGCTTTGGGCTGCTGATGAGCAAACCTATTCGCAATGGGCATACCACATGGTTAAAAGCGGAGATTATGTGACGCCTTATGCTTTTGGGGGGTTGGCGGTTTGGATTGGCAAGCCACCGCTGTACATGTGGCTCATGTCTCTTGGCTACCAAGCTTTTGGGGTTAGCAACGTTGTTACAAGGCTTTGGAGCCCCTTTTTTGGTACTTTGACGCTTCTTCTTGTCTACTTTTTGGGTAAAAAACTCTACAACCGTGTTGTTGGGTTTGTTTCGGCATTGGCTTTGGGAACGTTCACAACGTTTTTCTTGTTTGCTAGGCATGCTATGACGGATGTTGCGTTTGTGTTCTTTATTGTGGCTAGCATCTACTTTTTTGTGTTAAGCGAGAAGGCCGTCAATGTCAAGCGGAACTTAGTTTTGGGCGGCTTATTTTTCGGTTTGGCGCTGTTGACTAAGCAGGTGGAGGCTCTGCTTATTCCATTAACAGTTTTTACTTATCTTGTTGTGACAAGAAAAAGCGTTAGGTTTCTTTTTTCAAAGCATTTTACGACTTTTTGGGGAATCGGCATTCTAATTCTTGCCCCTTGGCTAATCTACATGTTCCTCAGTTTTGGGTCAAACTTTTGGAGTTGGTTTGTCGTTTACTGCGGCTTTTTGCGAACCGTCAGTCCGCTTGAGGGTCATAATGGAGGCGTCCTGTTCTATTTTAGCTACTTAGCAAACAATGAGAGGTTGTGGGCAATTCTTTTGCCATTCGCAACTGGGCTTGGCGCGTTCAACTTGTTGTTTAAGCGTTCAAAAGCTGATACGCTACTTCTTACATGGATAGGCGTCGTGCTTTTAGTGTTCACCATTGCCCAAACAAAGCTTTCATGGTATATTCTGCCAGCATTCCCAGCCTTCGCCCTAGCAATAGGTAGCTTCCTCTATCAAATAGCAGACAAAATCCAAGCATATTTCAAAAAGAAAAAACTTTACAAGCTAAACTTGCAGAATAGTGCTTAAACTTACTGCCCTTTCTTTTTATGGCATAGTCTTTTGCAGAAGCTTAGGATATACAATATAGTGGCTAATTATTTTTGGAAGGCGTTTAGTTATCAAAATACTACAAGAAAAAATTTGTTTATTAGTAATTTGCCTCGAGGCATTTGGTTCTGTGCTAAATGGTCTTTTATGAAGTCTGAGTGGCGGGCCCGATGGGATTTGAACCCATGACGTCCGGCTCCGCAGGCCGGTGCCCTAATCCGTACTAGACGACGAGCCCTACCGAGAAGAGTACTCTCCATTCGAACAATATAAACGCTAATGCTAAGCGAAAAATAATTGTTACGCTAATTAAGCCTAAAATAGCTGTATTTTATAAATCAAAAAAAGAAAAAGGGAATTTTTTTTGGCTTTTGCAATTTTATGGTCGTTTTCTAAGGACTAAGATGATCAATAGACCAACGACTATTACGGCTACAAAGAGGCCTGCAATTGCTGGAACAAAGTATTGGTCAGCCATTGATTCTGCAGCTTGTGTCGGTGCTGGGGTTGCTGTTGTTGTTTCACTTGCGAAAAATGATGTGCCTGCGGATGACTGATAGTACGAGTTTGAGCCTGCGAAGATAGCGATGACATAGTAATCGCCTGATATGTCAGGTGTCCATGTCAAAGAGAATGTGCCGTCTTCTTTGCTTGTGGTTGTGCCGATTTGTCTGTTGTTGCCGTTTGCGTCAACTACGTTTATTGCAATTTTAACACCAGTGACATCTGTGGGTTTTGGCTGTTGCATGTAGACGTATTCCATCCATGCTGCTTGGCTTTCGTCAGAGACGCATGGGACGCCATTGGGGAAGTTGGCTACTTGTTCTTCTTGTTTTGTTCCGGCTGAGGTGTCTGTTATAGTGCCTCGGATGGTTATTGGGGTGGCAGTTGTTGCGCCAACGTCAGGTGCAGTAACAGTCATAGCGGTTGGACCTTGGGAATATGAGTATAGTTGGTTGTCATATGCGTTTAGCACGGTTACAACTCCATCAACGATGGTGGCACCGTTTGTTACGTCAAAGCCCAGTATGCTCCAAATCAAGGATCCGTCGGTGGTGTTTAGTGCTAGTTGTTTTGCTCCTCGGAATAGTGGTGGACTATATTCATGGCCAACGTTAAGAAGATAAACTCCGTTTCCAGCCACAGATCCACCGCTGAAGACCCAAAGTGGCCACACACCATAAGGTGTATCAGACCCGGCTTCACCGATGAGTTTGTTGGTGCTGGTGTACCAGATTTCTTCACCTGTAAGGGCGTTGATAGCCCATACATCGCCTCCAAAGCCCATCACGTAGAGTACGCCGTTGGCAATTTCTGTTTGATAGCCGCCGATGCTGTCGTATGGATCAGGCACAGGGTAGTTGCCGTTGTCACCTGTAAGCTGTATTGGTCCCCATTTCAATTTGCCTGTGTTCAAGTCGTAGGCTCTCATTATGCCTTGAGCTGATTGCATATAGTAGTACAATCCGTAGCCACCTTTAGTTATTGAGTCTCGTGTGAAGGGTGTCAAGGTCCGATTTTCGATCCATAGCTGTTCTCCTGTAGTTGCGCTGTATCCTGCATCAATTTGGTAGCCAATGTTGAAGTATGAAGCGCCTACGGCGGTCATGAGCACGATTCCGCTGTCGACTCTGTTAATTGAAAGAGAAGCTGTCACAGGGTTACCTGAGAGGTCAGTTGTGCTGATCAATGGGTTGCCTGAGATGTTGGTGGCGACTGGTTTGGACCACATTACTCCACGTTGGAAATTGATAACGGAGCTTTGTCCTGGTCTCCAACTCCAGCTTGCTACTGTTGTTCCTGGTATGAACTGGGAGTTTGGATAGAAGATTGCTTGTGTTGAGTTCCAACAGTTTAGGGTTGGTGCTTTATATGCGTTGGCGGTGCTTGAGTTGATGTAGTAGCCAATTAGGTTCCCTCCTTCGTCTTCTGTAAGTGTCATTGAGGAGCCGTTAACGATGCTAAGGATATAGGTCCCGGTCATTGCATCGAACAGGTTATAAGTAGTTGATCCTGGTTGGGTGTTGATTCCTGTAGGGGTTCCGGTGCTCCATAGATATGCGATGTTGCCGTATTGGTTGGGGTTTACCATGTCGAGTAGCTGACCGCATCTGAGAATAGTCACTATTCCTGTGGATGTTAGAGCACTTTGCGTTGGATTGCCGCCGCCGAGGTTTTCTGCGTTATTTGTCCAGATTGTTTCTCCTGTTTTCAAGTTTAGTGCTGTCCATCCGGTTGGGTTGTTGATACTTGTTGGGTAGTTGGTATAGTACATGATTCCATTCATTATGATGGGTGCCCATTTTGGCTCGTACTGTGAGGTTGAGTAAAAGTTGCTTGTATCGCTGCCGCCGAATTCGCCTCCAGTTAAGCCTCCGAACGCAACAGGCTTTGTCCAGATTATGTGGGGAGCCAGTGGCGCTGCAGAGTACGGGTTATAGTTCCCGGTATTGTTGTACCTTCCAGTGTTAGCAAACGAGTGTATACCGAAGCCTAGCCAGTTACCAGATATTGTTGACCATAAACCGTTGCCAGATTGTATTGGACGAGTCCAGTAGCTTGTCGGAAGTGGAATTGTCGGTAGTGTTGGCACTGGGTCCTGCTGCACTGTACAATATGCGGTTTCGCTGGTGGATGGTTCAAAGTAATCTCCTATGTATGCGTTTGTCTTTGAAGCTCCGTTTGCACCAGGCATCACCTCACCTGGATAGTTGAACACAAAGCTATAGTTGCCTAGTTGATCTGGAGTGTATAGAGTGAATGTTCCGCCTGTATCGTCAGATGTAAATGGGCCTAGAGTTTCTTTGGTTCCGTCAGGTTTTGTAATTGTTACGTTAAAGTTGTGCCATCTGTCTCCAACTGCTCCAGCCGCCGTCGGTGGAGGTATCTGGATCCACATGCCGATAGTAACAGTTTGGCCCAATCCTGCGGGGTTAGGCGCGACGTTACAGTAAGCGTAAGTGTTTATGCTCCAGGATGGCGTATGTGCACCAGCATCCGGCAATAGTATCAGAGAATCTGCCATTAAAACTGTTAAAATTGCCGCAATCAAAATAGCCATAGTTTTATTTTTTAATTTTTGCATTTTTCTTTCTCCTTAAATTTTTCTCATTGGACAAAGCCTAAGCTAAACATTTGTCCTAAAGAATCAATGTCTATGCGCTTTTGCCCAATTAAAATAGCTCTATTCAATGAGTTAGTTTATAATACTTTCGAAATTCCCGATTTTGTTAACCTTTGCAAACGAGGGGTAAATCAGTTCTTCACTAAACGTCGAGCAAACTATAAAGGCTCTCAAAGAATTTGTCATGACTTTATCAATTAAACCAAAAAAAAGAAGAAAGGGGAAATTATTTTTGGTTTTGTGTTTCTTATGGCCGTTTCTTGATTGCCAATAATAGTACAGCGCCGACTATGGCTACTGCAATTATTATTCCGACTGCCGCTGCAGCAATGTACATTTCAGTAGGTGGAAAAGATACCTGTGGGTATGGAGATGCTGTTGGTGCTGGCTCGCTTGCGTAGAAGGATGTTTCTGCAGAAGAGGAGTAGTATGATTCTGAGCCAGGGAAGCTGGCTATTACGGTGTAGGGTCCTGTTATGTCGGGTGTCCATGTGAGAGAGAACATGCCGCTTGCATCGCTTGTGGTGCTGCCAATTTGACGGCTGTTGCCATTTGAGTCAATGACGCTTATGATGATTGAGACGCCTGTTGTGTTTGTTGGCATTGGCTGTTGCATGTAGACATATTCCATCCATGCAGTTTGGCTTTCATCTGATACAGCTGGGACGCCGTTGGGGAAGTTGGCTACTTGAGCTTGTTGCTGGGTTCCAGCTGACTTGTCGATAACTGCACCCCTGATTGTTATTGGAGTGGCAGTTGTTACGCCAACGTCAGGTGCAGTAACAGTCATAGCGGTTGGACCTTTACCCCAAGTGTAGATCTGGTTGTCGTAGGCGTTTAGGGTTGTCATAATCCCGTCAGAAATCGCGGGTGCGCTGGTAACATCAAAAGCATCAATACTCCATACGACTTGACCGTTGGTAGTGTTTATTGCTAGCTGTTGTGCGTTGTGGAATAATGGTGGGCTGTACATGTGGCCTTCAGGCACGAATAGTTTTCCGTCAGCGACTGTCCCTACAGTGAAAGTCCAAAGAGGCTCTATACCGTAAGGTGATTCGTAACCGCCTGGAGGTGTGTGATATTCCCAATTGAAGGTTCCTGTTGCCAAGTCAATAGCGTATATGTCTCCGCCATAGGTCCAGAGGTAGATTGTTTTGTCAGCGACAACGTATTGTTCACCTAGTGAAGCGAAGGGGCTAACATTTGGAAGTGCTTTTGGACCCCAGACTTTTTCGCCTGTGTGGAGACTATATCCAGTTGCTGTCAGTGCGGCTGCGTCAAATTCTACCCAAACGCCGTTACCAGCTGTCGTTGATCCGTATAGCACTCTTGAATCTATGACTTCTGTGCGGTTTACTGGTCCCCAGAGTTTGTCCCCTGTGCTAAGGTCGTAACCTGCTTGAATAATCCATCCGTTCTGGAAGAATGAACTCCCTGCAACGCTTGCTTGCGTCATGAGTGCCACTCCGTCAGTAATAGAAGAAAGCCCCAGAGAGATAGGTGTATTGTCAATTGAGGTTACTATGGGCCATGAGTCTTGTACTCCCAATTGGAAGTCGATTGTTGTGTTGTATGGGGGTCTCCACATCCATTGATCTGCAACTGATGCACCGCCGCCATAGTTGGCTCCAACTAGGTTAATGCATCTTGTAGAGTTCCAAACAGAAAGTGACCGTTGTCCCTGGCTGCTGTTGACATAGTAGCCTATCAAGTTTCCGCGTTCGTCTTCAGTAAGTGACATTGAAGGTGTGTTTTTGATAGTTAGTATATAGTTGCCAGTCATTGCGTCATACATTGACATGTATTGTCCTGCTGCTTGGTAGCCTGCTGCTGCTACTGGGATGGTCCAGAGGTATGCGAGGGCACCGTATTGGTTAGGTGTAATCATTTGGAGAATTTGTCCGCATTTTAGCACTTCAGTGTTTATGTTCTTGGTCCAAAGTGTTTCCCCAGTATGCAGATCTACAGCGGTCCATCCTTGCGGATAGGTTGAGGATCCGGGATAGAGTGAGTAGTATAGGATGCCTTGCATAATGATTGGAGCAAACTTTGGTTCATATTGAGATGTAGAGTAGTAGTTGCCTGTTTCACTTCCACCGAATTCGCCTCCAATTATACCGCCGAACGCTACTGGTTTTGTCCAAAGTATGTGGGCAGAGTTAGGAGCGGTTGTGTACGGGTTATAGTTTGACATTACGCTGTACATTCCAGTTGCTGCAAAGGTTGACGCGGATAGGCCAAGCCAGTTGCCTGCGATTGTGTACCAAGCGTTGTTCTCGCCGTAAATTGGGCGAGTCCAATAGCTGGTTGGTAGTGGTGCTGCTGGCTCGTACGATATTGGGTCTTGCTGCACTGTTAGAACAAATTTGCTGCTGGAGCTAGGTAGGAAGGTGTCGTTAACGAATGCATTGTTTGAAATAGTTCCTGGTACGGGATTGTTTAGACCTGGTAGCACTTCGCCTCCAAAGAAGCTTTGTAAACTGTAATTGCCGACTGTGTCAGGAGTAAAGGTTGTGACCGTTCCTCCAGTTGCATCAGATGAGAATGGCCCTAATTTTTGTGTACTTCCATCAGGTTTAGTGATAACTAGAGTTAAGTTTGTCCATCTGTCACCATATTGTGCACTTGCCGTTGGTGGGGGTGCGTTACACCAGAGGTTAACGTTGACTGTCTGTCCGACACCAATTGGGTTTGGTGCGACGCTAACAAACATATACGTCGGAATCTCCCACGCAGGTGTATGAGCGCTAGCATTTGGCACGAGCATTATCGAAGTTGCCATTGATATTGTTAAAATTGCTGCGATCAAAATAGCCATAGTTTTATTTTTTAGTTTTTGCATTTTTCTTTTCCTCTTAATTTATTCTAATTGAGCAAAAGAGTAAACACTAATCGAATTGTCGAGTGTTTCTTATCCTTGCCCAATATCTCTAA
The DNA here is from genome assembly GCA_963775685.1 of Candidatus Bathyarchaeota archaeon. Lineage (GTDB taxonomy): Archaea > Thermoproteota > Bathyarchaeia > Bathyarchaeales > Bathycorpusculaceae > Bathycorpusculum. Next base: position 1,933,533 of record CAVZJV010000014.1, on the reverse strand, counting down.
CATGAATGGTATCTTAATTTATAATTCTTTCTAACTTAATCGTTCATTGTTCGTTATCATCTGAAAAAATGTCTTAAAATTACCAGGGTATGCAAACATTTCAAAAACTAAAGCAGGGAAGTTTCGATCAGAAAGCAATCTACTTTGGTGCATCGTTGGTTTTTGGAAATTCAGTTTTGAATCGTGTTCCTTTTCCCAATGTGCTTTCCAAACTAATCGTGCCACCCTGTGATTCCTCTAAACGTTTAACGACAACTAATCCGAAGACGTCTTCTCTTCCTCAGGGAAAATTCGAACCACATACTCACTGATATTTGGGCCATACTGTCGAGGTGCCTAAAATACGGAATACCTCTTCAGACCAAATTGCCATTTCCTCTTTGCAAAGTATTCCCAGCGTCCTACTTGAGCAATCCCCTTGACTTTTTCAACGCGCCCCACTTTCCGTTAGTGCGTTTTGAGCATAATGTGGGCAGTAACGTCATCAAGAACAACTTGTAGCATTGACTTTGCCTTCTTTACAATAAGCGGATTTCCGCTCACCACAACAATGAACCGCTTTCCAGAATGTTGTTCAATTACTATGATTGAGTTTCGCAAAATTTCCTCTTTGAAAAAAGCTGCAACTGTAAAGTTCTTCGGTAGACAGATTTTGCTTTCTAAAGTTAAAATCTTCATAGTTGCAGTATGCTTATTTATTTCAATCCAGCACGGTTTGCACCATGAAGTCAAGGCTCGGTTATTAGCGTAGGTTACTTTGCCATCAGGCTCTTCAATAACTATAACAGATGAAGGAATATTTTCTAAAATAGCTCTAAACCTCTCATCAAATTCAAAGCACAACGCAAGTAGCTTGCCCCCAAGAAATATAATCCTTAATTTTGGCACTGACGTCGTATTTTTTGATCCTACATTTGGCAGAGTTCAATAACTCAACTATAAATTTCTCCAAAAATTTACTGTGAACATTAAGTAGAAAGATAAGTAAGGGTTTTGTTACTTTGTAGGAACCATTGTTAACAAAGTAAAATTTTGGGAAAACCTATTTTTTGCTGATTACTCTTTGTAACGCGGCAAGAACGTTTTGTTTTCCCATAGCAAGTACGTACGGACCGAGACGGGGGCCCTGCGGTGCACCCAGCAAAACCTGATAGAGCACCTTGAAGAAGGCACCCGGTTTTATACCGTTGTCTTTTGCTGCGTTGAAGATGGCATTTTGAATTTTGTCTGGGTCATCCTCGGTCTGTAGTTTGGTGACAAGCTCGGTAAGGGCTTTCTTTTCTTCAGTTGTGAAGTCAATAACGGTTTCTTTGATTTCGTGGAAGTCGCGTGTCCAATTCAACGCGTACTCAATGCGCTGCTTTAAGCCGTGGTCTAATGTTTGATTTTTCTGCAGGTAACCGTAGCTTTGCAGTTTCTCTGAGACGTAGTCGTTTATACATCCTTTAGGAGACATCTTAACGAGGAATGCCATAAGGTTGTAGGGAACATGAATGCTTGGTTTGCCTGGAGGTTTCATGATGTAGCAGTAGAGGTATAAGCCTTTGAGTTTGGTAGCTTCTTTTTCACTGACTTGTTTTTTTCCGAAGTAAACGTCTTCGAGGTTATCGATTTCATTCATATATGCTGGAATGTCTGAGACATCCAAGGTTCGTGTGCCTACAAACCGCTTAAGCATAAGCAAAAGCAACGACTGAGGTGAACCATAATTGAACCATACTTGGGGCGTGAAGACGTTGCCTGCTGACTTAGAGATTTTTTTTCCACCCTTGTCGAGGAACATCTCATACTTGGCGTGGGAAGGCGGTTCAAAACAGAGGACTTCACGGCAGATGCGATCGTTGATGCGCACCGAGTCAGCGATGTCTTTGCCATAAGCTTCAAATCTTATGTCCAAGGCTTTCCAGCGGGCTGCAAATTCACTTTTCCAGGTAAGCTTGCCTTCGCCGCTTTTTATGTCAACTTCACCTTCATGACCACAGCCGGCAATCAGTTTGCCCCGTATTTCAAGACCTTCACATTTGTAGGAGACCTTGTCAGTTTTGGGATCGAACTTATAGGCTCTAGTTGTATATAGGTGACCGCATTTCTCGCAGACAGCAAAAAATGGTAAGACCTCAGTGTAGGTTTCTTGTCCTACTTCTTCTTTTACAATTTCCCCAACTTTCTTGGCGTTGATTAGTATTGTTCTTATCTCGCTTAGTAGTAATCCTTTTTCATAAACTTCTTTGGCTGAATAATATGTGTATTCAATGCCGCATTTATCCAAAGCATCCAGTAGCAGAGAACTCATGTGTTTTCCGTAGCTTTCGTGGCACCCAAATGGGTCAGGTATGCTTGAGACAGAGTAACCAAGGTACTTCTCTATATCCTTGGAGAGCCCTACGGGAACCTTACGTAAACCGTCTTTGTCGTCGCAGAAGGCAACGAGTTCAGAATGGCAGTTCAGGTTTTTGAGCGCCAAAGTAACCGCGTAACTCCGAGATGCATCACCTAAGCTGCCAATATGTGGAAAACCAGAGGCGCCAAGGCCCATCTCCGTGCGGATTCTCCTCAAATCACGGTTTAGAGATTGTTCCCTTTCGATGACTTTCTTCGCCATCATGTCGTACCATGTGCCGTGGCCAATTATCGCTTCTTCGCTCATGCCTGCTGCCTTCTACATCATCACTGTACAGATGTGATAGAAAAATGTTTAGAGCCAAAAAGGGCTCAATGAGACTATTTGCGTCTTAGTGCAGCTGCAATGGATAAAGCTGCAACTATCAGCAGTATAACTATCAGCGAGTAGAGCCAGTTGATGCTGAATAGGTACCATGCAGCACTTATTCCGATAAGCCCAAATCCCAAAGCCATTGTGCTGAAGGTTCCGCGTTCGTACCTCTGTGGCTTACCTGCCCTTAGGCCCGCCAAAGCGATTGCCCAGAACCCTGAAAGTACCAGAACCACTGGAACAAATAGGTCCCAGCCGATGACTCCTGCAAGCGCCAGCAGTATTCCTACAACTACGATTATGAGGAAGACGCCAAAACTTAACAGTTGACGATCGCTACTACTCATTTATTGGTTCTCCTAACTGATTTTGAATCCGCATTCTGGACAGAACTTGCTGTTTGCTGGGATGGATTTGCTGCAATTGGGACAGGTCATTGCGCCTGCTGAGGGCGGTGTTAGGTTTGTTCCGCAGTTGGGGCAGAATTTGCTTGTGGCTGGAACTTTTTCTCCGCATTTGGGGCAAATAACGAGTGCTGCTGCAGGTGCTGCTTGTGGGGCTCCGGTGGGTGTCATGATTTGTGGAATAAGTACCATGCCTGCTCCGAGAGCTCCTGAGCCCCCTCCTTGACCGAGGCTTGCGGCTGCGCTCTTGACGGTTTCCATGCGTAGTACGTCTCCAGGGGCGGTTTGCCCTGTTTTGAGCCAGAAGAGTCGTTCGCGGTATTCGGGTGTCGTATCTATGCCTTCGAAGCGTAGGTCGGTTAGTTCGATGCCCACGCGTTTGAAGTAGTCGATTAGGCTATTTTTGACGATTACAGAGGTTTCGTCTAGGCGTGTGAAGACGGTGATGAGGTCGTAGTGGCTGAGTTCATCGATTATCTTCTCGTTTAGGAAGCCACGCAAGAAATCGTTGACTGAAGCTGTGTCGTAAGCGTTTTGCCCACCAACAACCTCGTTAACGAAGAGTGATGCGTCGCCGACTTTAAACCAGAACTGCCCATAGGTTTGTAGGGGTGCAAGCTCGGTGGTCTGTGCTTTCGTGCCCCATTTGCCAGCGAACACTTTGGTACTTATGAACAGGACCGCTGCTTTGAAGGGTTTGTTGCTGCCAAAGCCAGCAAGGCGAGTCAACAGGTTTGTTAGTATGGGAAGATTCAGGGTTGTTAGAGTGTGTCTGCCAGCGCCGAACACGTCGTATGCTTTGCCGTCTCGGAAGAACACTGCCATCTCGTATTCATGAACGATTAACTGCGCTCCCCAAGTGATGTCTTCACTTGGATAACGCCAAACTATTGCGTCTGGTCCTGCATTTGTCCATTCTATTATCTGGGGCATTATTGGGTCACTCCTAAGATTACTTGTTCACGTTTATCAAAGGTGTCCTCAAGCAATTCAAACTTGTCTGCTATGGTTTGGATTTTGTCTTTCAGGTTTGAGTAGTTTCCGCTCAATAGTTGCGCCTTTAAGTCGTCGATACTGGATGTTAAAGCGTCAACTTCGTCAAGGAGTTGATTGTCGAAAGTTATCATCCGGTCAAGGTTTTCTTCCTTGATTTTCACTATGTCATAGAATCCAGCGTAGCCGTATGAGGCATGATTCACTTTTTCGGTTATGCGATCCATTTTAGCGTTTAGTCTATCGATGTCTGGAAGAACATCAAGGTAACGTTTATCAGCAATTCTCTGTGCGATGCTTCGCACGTTATCCTTATCTTTGGAGAGTTTGAGGGTTAAATTATTTCTAATCAGTTTGTCTGATTCACGGCGAAGTTCCTTCTCTTTGTATCCGCGGAACCCTGGAAGCGACACAGCTATGCGTTCTGAAAGCCGCATTTGGCTTTTTGCTTGGGCATACACATCTTTATTTTCGCTCATTTCCTAAATCCTCCAATATTTGCATTCCGTTATAGAAAAAAGCTTGCTTTTAAAGTTTATTAAAGCAAATTAGAACTTGGAAGAGGGTATATCACCCTTTAAAACCATACCTGTTGCTCCGTCAACTATCATTTGGAAGCTGTTGTTTTTATACTCGTATTTGATGAACCAGATTGGCGCATGCAAATAAACCATCTGTTTCAGGTTAACCGTGGTTGTCGCTTCAACAATTCTATCTATATCCTGCTGTAGCAAAAAGCGGTGAAGAGCTTCAATTTGCTGCTTGGCAATCTCCAGAGCTTCCTCACGAGTCATTTCACTGTTGAGTAGTTTAGCAAATCCCTCAATTTTTCTAAAATCATAGGGTATTTTGCCACTTAGAGGCACATTGTATTCTCTTGTCGGAAAACTAGAAGCTTCTTGGGCTAACACTAGCCAGTTGTATTCTTTTTGGATTTGCCCTTCCTTAACAATCGCTGGAGATATTCGTTCAAATATTCCTTTGTACTTGGTCGCAGCATCGGCAGAAACAATCCAAAATGGCAGGTAAACCAGGTTTTTCTCGGTGATTTTTGCTTTCTTAGCTAAATCGCGTGGCTTCATAAAACCCGAACGCATCCAATCCCGCACCAGATTTTCCACCTGCTCTTCCGAGTAGCTATTTAGCAGCAGGGAATGATCAAAAGTGAACGCTTGACCCGTTTCGATTACGGTGGTAAATCCGCAGTACTTGCAGGTGGTGACTAACTCACCTGGCTTAAAATCTACTGGGGCGCCGCAGTGCGAGCACTTAATGTTTTGAGCTATCGCCATGCTGTCTAATCCTTCAGTTTTTCTCGTTTGAGGATTTCTCTGGCAACGATTACGCCTGAAGCTGACGCTTGGATGAGCCCGCGTGTGACGCCTGCGCCGTCGCCTATGGTGAACATGTTCTGGATTTTGCTTTCTAATGCATTGTTGAGTTGAAGGTGTGAGGAATAAAATTTGACTTCAACGCCATAAAGTAAGGTTTCGGGGGAAGCGACGCCTGGAGCGATTTTGTCGAGGGCTTCAAGCATTTCACGTATGTCAGTGAGGTAACGATAGGGTAGGACAAAGCTTAGATCTCCCGGGGTGGCGTTTTTGAGGGTGGGTGTGAGGACGCTGTGCACGAGCCGCTCAGGGGTGCTGCGTCTGCCATGGTTAAGGTCGCCTAACCGCTGCACCATGACGCCTCCGCTGAGCAGGTTTGAGAGTCTAGCGATGTATTTGCCGTATGCAATTGGCTCTTTAAACGGCTCAGTAAATGAAGTACTGACGAGTATGGCGAAGTTTGTGTTGGCTGTTTTGGTTTCTGCTTGGCTCCCGCCATTGACGGTTAGGACACCGTCGTAGGATTCGGTAGTGACTTCTCCATACGGGGACACACAGAAAGTGCGCACTTGGTCATCAAATGAGCGTGAGAAATAGAGAAGTTTAGGTTCATAGAGAACTTTGGTTAGCTTCTCCATGATTGAAGCTAAAAGCTCCACGCGCACACCGATGTCAACAGGGTTATTTACGGTCTTTAAACCGCGGATTTGCGCTTCAGTTTGAAGCCACTCTGCGCCACCTCTGCCGGGGGCGATGATGACATATTTTCCCATGATTTTCTCGCCGTCGACGGTTTCGACACCTTTGATTGTGTGGTTTTCGGCGATGAGCCCCTTAACTTCTGTTTTAGGTAGAAAAGTGATTTTGTTGTTGAGGGTTTTGCGCATGCGCTGAAGCGTTTCCAGGCATTTGTCGGTGCCCATGTGGCGGACTTCTTGTTTGATAAGTTTAAGACCTGCAAGGGAAGCTTGACGTTCTATTTCGTCAATTTCTTTGTTTTCGCCGCCGTAGACTTGTTCACTGGCGCCGAATTTGAGGTAGATGCTGTCGCAGTATTTTACGAGTTCAGCAAGTTCTTTGGTTGAAACATATTGGTTGAGCCAGCCGCCAACTTCGGTTGATAGGGTGAGTTTGCCGTCACTATAGGCACCTGCGCCGCCCCAACCACTAAGCACGGAGCATGGTTCACAGTGGACACATTCAAAGCCTCGTTTAGAGGGGCATTTGCGTTTGTCTATATCTGCACCTCTGTCAATGACGATGACGTTGAGGTTTGTCTTTTCGGTTAGCTCTAACGCTGAGAAAATGCCTGCTGGACCTGCGCCCACGACTATTACGTCATATTTCAAGGAACTTTACCCCCTTGGAACCCAGAGTTACATGTAACAGGTGGCATATATTTATAGTGCAGTTAAACTTGGAAGCTGTGTCGTTGAGTCGAATTCTAAATATTGTATAAGTATTTTTTAGATATATCTAAAGAACATTTATAACAACAAAGTGACCCAATAAACCAAGAACACCATGGCAGACCAGCCTCAACCAGCAAACATAGACGACTTAATCAGCGACTTCTCACGCTTCTACATACTCACGATACTCTACGAAGGACCAGCCCACGGCTACAGCATAATCAACCAATTCAAAAAACGCGTCAAAAAAGAAGTCAGCCCAAGCCTAGTCTACCCCTTCCTTCAACAACTCGAAGAAAAAGGATTAGTCACACACACCCAAAAACCAGTTGGCGAAAAAGAAAGAAAGATCTTTGAACTCACAGAGGAAGGAAGAAAACTTTGTACTGGACTCTTCAAACGATTCGCCACCTTAGTGGCTATAGCAATTGAACCAAGCATTTACGTCTGTGCGCACTGCGGCTGCAAAGTCTATGAGGGAGGCTACCGAGAAGTCATCGACGGCAAAGAAACAGCGTTCTGCTGCATGCACTGCGCACACTCTTACAAGGAGGTAACGAGGCAAGTAAAATAAAATTTTTGAAAAATCCGTAAATCAAAAACTTGGATTAAACTAATCTTTTATGGCTTCGATGAAGCTCATAACGTTCCAAAGTTTTACTCTTGTGTAGGGTGGCATGTTGGGGTCTTGCAGAATCTCATCTAGCAACGACACGGCGTTTGAAGCTCTCACCGCAGGGGTATATTCGGCGCTTTGCAATGCGCTCATGGCATCCTTTGCGGAACGACGGATATTTCTTGGTGTTGTGCTATCTTCTGAGACTTCGCCGAGCACTACTAACGCTTGCTGAATCTTTGCTTCGTATTCTTCAGTTTTTTTCTTGCGCACCATAAATAGTTCCCCTTTTAATGCAACATCGCAGTGACCAAGTTATATAAGCATTGAGACGTATTTACTTTGGGGTTCTATATGCAACCAAGACCAGATAACACACTTGTTAAACGAGGCGCAAACCTGCTGCTGCAGGGTGCAGCCTTAACTGATCTCTCATGCCCAAACTGCTCATCTCCACTATTTAGGCTAAAAGATGGCACACTTTGGTGTGAAAAGGATGAGAAAAAAGTGATAGTTGTTAAGGAAGGCGAAGATGCACCAAAACAGGCTGTCGCATCAACAACAGCCTATGATAAGCTTGAGGCAACCCTGATGAAAAAGATAGAGGAAATCCAAGGGAAGATTGAGAAAACCCAAGATGTTGATGAGCTGCAAAAACTTACCATTGCTCTTAATGAGCTACTAGACGGCGTTGAAAAGATCAGAAATATGAAAGGCTGACCCACAGTTTGACTTTGGGTTTTTACGAAAACTTCCCTGCAAGCATCCACAGAATCGACAGCTTCATCTCCGCGCTTTCAAACAAGCAGTTACAACAAAAGCTAATCCAAGTTTTTCATAAGGTAAATTGTAGAGAATTTACTTTTGAAGAAGTCACCAACCCAACAGTTCCGGAGGGCAAGGTGATTTTTGAGTTTGGATTGGCAGAATCAGGAGATTTCAATTTCATTGATAACGAAGAACTTGAAAAAGCACTCAATTTTTTGTCTAAGGAGCGTTTGCATTTGATGGATTTTTTCTGCTCCATCCGTTATTACAAAGGCAACGGCGAAAAGAAGGCACCCTTAAAGTTTGATTATTACATGATTCGAACCATCTTTCGCAAGGACGAGCTTGAGGTTCAAGTGTTCCACGAACGTGGACCAAGATATATTTCACCTGAAGAATTAACCATGTTTATTTATAGTAAAGTGAACGAGGCATCAGTTAAGAGCAGGAAGATACTCAAGAAAGCAAACAGTTAATCTCTAAGCGACTCAAAAAGGAATTTTATATATTAACTTTAGCCGAAAGTTATATTTTCACGTGCTTACACGTTAAAAAGATAACAATTTACAGCCTGCAGGAAACACAGAGGATTTTACAAAATGTTACCAATTGAAGTTTCATCCCTAAAAAAGAACTACGGAACCCTAAAAGCAGTTGACGGCATCTCTTTTTCCGTCAAAGAAGGAGAAGTCTTTGGTCTTTTGGGTCCCAACGGCGCAGGAAAAACCACCACAATCGAAATCATGGAAGGCTTGCGTGAAAGAGATGGAGGAGACCTGAAAGTTCTTGGTTTTGACCCTTGGAAAAACGGCTATGAACTTCACAAAAAAATAGGGGTTATACCACAGGAATTTACCTTCTTTGAAAAAACAACCCCAAGAGAAGCCATCATATACTATGCAGACCTCTTCGACGTAAAAGTCGACCCAGACGAGATTCTAAAGGAAGTTCTACTAAGTGAATCCGCCAAAGTAAATTTTGACAGCCTTTCAGGCGGGCAAAAACAGAAGACAGGTCTTGCTCTTTCACTAGTTAACTCGCCAGAACTGCTCTTTCTAGATGAACCCACCACAGGCTTAGACCCAAACGCTAGAAGAGCCATTTGGGAAGTCATCCGAGGATTAAAAGCTAAAGGAAAAACCATCATCTTAACCACTCATTACCTAGACGAGGCTCAGCAACTAGCCGACCGAGTAGCCATCATGGACCATGGACACATTGTAGCAATGGGAACTACGGAAGAAATCATAGAGCAGCATGGTTCAGGTGAGAGACTTGAGATTCATGGAGATGAAAAGCTCGCTGACTACATTAAGGCAAACACTGACTTGCAGGTTGAGTACAACAAAGCCAAGAAAGAAATCTTCATAACATTGAGAAAGAAGATTGATGCACTGGCAGCATTAGCAGCCGCTGAGCAATCAGGTCTAGAGTGGGGCAATATACAAACTCGTCAAGACAGTCTAGATGACGTGTTTGTTAAACTCGTCAATGAACCCGCCAGCGAGCAAGGAGAAGCATCGGAACAAAAAACCTTCAAAAAGAAGAGGCGCTAAAAAATGGTCAGTGGAAAACGTATTTACTCAGATTTCAAAGTATTCAGCCGCGGATACCTTAGAAACAAGTTTGGGTTATTCTTCGGATTAGTTTTTCCTGTTATCTTGATTTTGATTTTTGGGGCAATTTTTGCAGGGGGGAGCACGGGAAAGGTAAACGTCTATGCTCAAAACCAAGATACCGGACCATTTCCTACAGGGCAAGATCTCGGCACAGGCTTCCTTGAAGCACTTAACGAATCCGGTACAATCACAGTAATAACGGTAAATCCTTCAGAGAACTTTTCAAAGTACCTAGCAGATCATTCGGTCTCTGATGGCATACTAATTCCTCAAAACTTCACCTTAGACTATGCCATGAGCCAGCCAGTAAATGTAACAGTTTATGGCAATCCAACCTCAAGCACAAGCGGCATCGTAAGCGGAACAGTTAATGGATACGCTAATTATTTCAACCTTCAACGCTTCAACGGCACAACGGTAATAGGCTTAACATCTGCAAGAGTGAACACTCAGCAAACACAGTACATTGACTTCCTAATTCCAGGTTTAATCGGCTTCTCAATACTCACCAGCCCAATGTTCTCGTTAGTTAACATTTCATCAGAATACAAGAAAACAAAGCTCTTCAAGCAACTCTCTCTTACACCGCTCACAAAGATGGAGTGGCTAGCATCTAAAATGATATGGTACATTGTCTTGACGATCGCTGGCTTTTTACTGATGGTTGGAGTTGGAGTCTTTGCTTTCGGTGCACATGTTGCAATAACGCCTTGGTTAATTCCTTTTCTCGTCTTAGGACCAATGCTTTTTGCAGCTCTTGGTATGCTGGTTGGTACAGTAACAAAAAACCCAGAAACCGCAGGCGTCATAGGCAACATCGTAACGTTCCCAATGATGTTCCTCGCAGGGACGTTCTTCCCCATCAGCAGCATGCCACAATACCTGCAGACATTCGCTCATGTCCTGCCACTATTCTATGTTACAGAAGGCTTAAACAACGCCATGGTATACGCAAACATTAGCGGTACAATTATTGACATTGCAGTTCTCGGAATTTTAACATTGGTTATCTTCGTCTTGGCAGTAAAGCTGTTCAAATGGAGAGAAGACTAACCACAAAAAACAAACAACCTGCCCATATTTTTTTGGGCATATAGATCCTTTTAGGTCTATCAGGAGCCTCAGAAGGCTTGCATAAGTCGGACAGAACCAACATCTTTTGGATTCTAAAGCCTTTGAAACAGTCAGTCTCTTCAACAACAGCATAGTTATTTCCAAAAGAGTCCAAAAAACACCAAACCCCAGGTTACGAAACACCATTTACTTATTCTTTGAATTTTGCCTATTCTTGATAAAAAAAAGTCGGGCAGACCTCAGATCTCCATAGGTCGTTTTTGGTGATTTCTATAATTTGATCTGTCTCCCGCTTGAAACGTTACCGAACATACGCAGGCACTTGCAGTCAATTTCCCTTCTCTATAACCGAGCCTTAAATCACTTCTCAGTTCACGTCAATTGTTGTTCTACCCTATGCACTCCATTGACTTTTTATGACGTTCTGTGACGTTATATGACTTTTCCAGACGCAACCTGCACCCTTTGCAGAGCCTATTATGAAAAAACAACCCAAAACAAGCCCGGCCATTTCTGCAAATTCAAGTGTTGTTGTTCTCTTAACGCACAAAAAATTTCTGATAACCCTCAAACTTTAGGCTCAGCATATAAGAAAAAGTAATAAAATCCTGCACCCCCATGATCCTTAACACAGATTCAATGCAGAAAAGATAGAGGCAAGGAGATGCAGTACTTGCTATTTTTCAAGTAAATCGCAAGGGACTATTGAGAGATAAAACCCTTGCAAGCCTTAAGAAAACCTAAAACTACAGTATACAGCTCGTTAGCCAAAACGTCTTTGGGCTTATCCCCGTCAACCCTGACCAAGTCGCCCTTCTCAACAAACTTTAGATAAACATCTCTAACTTTCTGCTGGGTCTCCAAAGTCTCCATCACCGATTTCTTTCGATGCAAACGTTCCAGAACATGCTCGGGAGCTACATCGATGAAAACACTGAAATCCGGCTGCAGTGCCCTAGCATTAATAGTTTTAATCCAATCCAGACTTAGCCCCGCGCTACCCTGATAGGCTAATGATGAGTAAATGTAACGGTCGCATATGACAAGTTTGCCCTCATCTAACGCAGGGTTTAACACTCTTTGCAGGTGTTCGATCCGATCAGCGGCAAAAAGAAGCGCTTCAGCCTCAGTTGGCAAACGTTTATCTTCGTAGAGACAACCTCCGCGGATAAAAGTGCCAATTTTGCCTTGGCTAGGCTCCGCAGTGAGCATTACACTGTAACTTTGGGAGAGCTTTTTTGCAAGCAGGGTTGCTTGAGTAGTTTTTCCGCTTCCATCTAAGCCTTCGATAACGATAAAGATGCCTTTTTTGCCCATGTTTGTCACTTCGGGTGCTTAGCGTTACACATTAATGGAAGGTACATAAATATAGCTTACAACTGTGAGGATGCTCTTGTGCCTAAAGCTTACTGGGGAGAAATCAAGGATCCCGTACATGGCTACGTGTACATTACTGAAGCAGAAAAGAATGTAATTGACACCTATCCAATGCAGAGGCTACGAAGGCTAAGGCAACTGGCGGGTTCCGAATACGTTTATCCTGGAGCCAACCACACTCGCTTCGAACATAGCCTAGGAGTTATGTATTTGGCTGGCCATGTTTTGGAAAACCCCAATATCTCACGCATCGTCAACGACGAGGAAGTGGATATGTGCCGCATTTCAGCGCTACTCCACGATTGCGGGCATGGACCTTTCTCACACGTCTTCGAGCAATTGCTTATCAAGGATCTCGAGAAAACCCACGAAGATATTACCGCATGGATTATTGAAAAAAGCGAAGTCAGCGACAAACTATCCAAGATGGGTTTCAACCCTAAAGAGGTTGCAGGGCTGGCTGTGGGAAAACTACATAAAAAGAATCGGAGCGTTTCTCAATCAAATAATAAGCAGCGCCGTAGACGTTGACAAGCAAGACTTCATAGTGCGAGACACCTACCATACGGGCGCTGAATACGGCTTCATAGACGTTTACCGCTTGATTCATGCACTTGACGTTTTAGGCGAGAACCTAGCGGTCGAATTAGGGGCATTGTCAGCTTTGGAAGCATTTGTTATTGCCCGAATTGAATCCTTCAAAAGCATCTATTTCCACCGTGTAGGACGAGCCGCACAGATTATGCTGGCAACCGCCATGGACAAAGCCAACAAAGAACTTGGTCTAACAGCTTTCAAAACCCCTGAAGAATACATGGCGATGGACGATTACACAGTTTGGGCAGCACTCAGAAAATGTAAAGCATCAAACGAAATCATCAGTAACTTGGAAAATCGTCGCATGCTCAAATGCGCTTACGAACGGACCTTCTATGAGAAAGATGCCATGATATCTAACTTGTTTGGTCGCGAGGCGTATAGACGACAGGTACAAAGTGAAATCGCCAAGGAGGCCGGCATTAGAATTAGACTCCGTTATAATCGATGTGCCAACAGTGCCATCTGTTCCATACCACCATGCGGTTCTCATGGAATCAACAGAGATTCCAGTCTTCACAAGAAGCCCGGGGGGAGAAAAAAAGCTCCAGCGGCTAAGTGAAAGCTCAAAGATTTTTGAAACCCTCAAGGGCTTCATGAATATTCTGCGTGTCTACACTACGGAAACGGACAGGACAAAAGTTGAGAAGGCAACAGCAAAGATATTAGGAAAGATTCCTTCAGCGGCAAAAATCTCTTTCTAACTTTGGAAAGTTTTCTTAAATACTAGGTATTGATTAACAAAACAAACACAAAACGATAGATGGCACATGAAGGGACCCATATGTCAAATGATGCTGAAGACAAGAAAATTATTAGTGTAAGAATCAAAAGAAAAACAGATGCAAACCCAGAGTCTTCTTTGCTTTACTCAGAAAAAGAGATCCTCCGCTTCGTCTCGGAGTTTGTTTCTTCATGGATAAGGGGAGATATCATCATTCGTTTTCCAACCGCTGCCGAACTCGCCAAACAAACACCGTTAAGCATCGCATTCCCAAAAGATCCCTCTGTCAGCGCTGAACTAAAAATCAAAGAGCACTATGTTGATCTATTATCAGTAATCGCAGGAACTAAACCAGCGTCCGCCGAAGAACAAAAACACGCCATCGATGAAGTGTTCAAAATGCTACTCATGTTCCGCTCGGCTAACCGTATAGAAGGAAAAATCATCTCAAACGACCTAGAAAAAAGGATCCAAGAACTCGAAAAAACCACCGCAAACCAAGCTAAACTTATAGATCAAATAACAGGCTTTTTGTTTACTCCCAAAAAACCTAAACGAACCAAGCATATTAGCTAAAAGTATGGTTCTGGAAGAGTAAGGTTTATTCGAGGGAAAAAGCATTCTGGTTGGTGCTTTATTGTGAAAGCGCTCCGGTAGTATAGTCCGGTCAAGTATACTGGCCTTTCGAGTCGGCGACCCGGGTCCAAATCCCGGCCGGAGCACCAACTTATCATTTCTAGTTTATTTTTCTTCCTTTAGTGATTCAAAGCAAGGTATGCATTTGCTTGTCAACAAGGTTTCGCTTAAGAAACCTTTTCCACATATTTCGCAGACTATTTTGCCCAGTTTGATTCCGCTGAGAATTTCTTACGTAGCGATGACGCTTAGGTAATTTTAGCCTGCTTTTGAGACGTTTTCGTAAGTTGGTTTCTTTCAATAAATGGCTTCTTTTAGATGAATCGAGGCGGCTAATCTCTTAAACGTATGGTGGTTATAGGTGAGAAATAAAAAAAATAAAGAAGATTTAGACGGGGGGAAGCTGTTTTCCGCAATGAGGGCAGAAAGTTGCATTTGCCTCGACAGGGGCACCGCAGTTAGGGCAGAAACTTGTTGGTTGCATTGAAGGGACTGCTGTTGGAGGAGGCCCATAAACGTATTGTTGCGGAGGGACTTTGATGGAGAAGAACGCTATTGTAGCAATTATCCAGGCGAGAAATATCAGCACAAAGCCAACTAATATTATGGTGAATATTGCTCCGAAGAACAGGAGCATTCCAGCGGTTTCAAACATATGTTCACCTGACTCCTGGGCAAGACTGTTGAATGCTTTCCTCAGATTAATTGCAGCCAGCAGATAGAATATGAAAACCAGTACTAACATCAAAAGCAAAGCTATAAGCTCAAAACCCACACCAAATGGACCAAGTGCAAAAATACTGAACATACCGCTGATTGCGAACACTGGGACAGCGACCGCGATTGAGATGGCTGCAATTATTAGAAAGATGAGCCCTCGAAGAGCATCACGGTAGACGCTGTCATTTTTGTAGTATTCTGCTAAGCCCTTCATGCCTATGAATATCAATATTATGCCAACTATGTTCACAAATGGAAACATTAGCAGTATTGAGCCGACGCCAGCTAAGTTCTTGTTAGATTCTAAACTACTCATTTTACTAATTCCTCAATAGAGCGCATTTATTGACCAAGATAAAAGACTTTTGCAATCAAATTAACGC
This sequence comes from Candidatus Bathyarchaeota archaeon, assembly GCA_963775685.1. Taxonomy (GTDB): domain Archaea; phylum Thermoproteota; class Bathyarchaeia; order Bathyarchaeales; family Bathycorpusculaceae; genus Bathycorpusculum. The sequence goes on along the minus strand of CAVZJV010000014.1, from coordinate 1,918,166 downwards.
TCGGTACCTAACTAGTCGGCTGCTTTAAAAAAGGAGGGAAGACCTACGTAGATAGGGTTCAACGTCTATATGCTTTAACCTAACAGTAAATAAAAGACTGCGCCCTTTGAACACTAAAGAAAGGAAGAATTAACCCTTGATCTGTAAAATAGATTCATCTTACCGAGAACTTTTATCAAAAATCAAAGATGCCATGGTGCTTTCAACTGCTGAAGGCATAATCCATTGGGATATGGAAATCTACATGCCACCTAAGGCTGTGGAACAACGTAGCCAACAACTGGCACTTCTAAGCCGCATTCATCATAAGCTGCGAACGGACCCGCAAATAGGAAGACTCCTTGATAACCTCCAAAAAGATGACCAGTACCAAGCGCTCAGCGAAATCGAGAAACGCAACATTTACCTTATCGACAAAGACTTCCGGGAACAGACATCGTTACCCGAAAAACTAGTTGCGGACCTCGCAATGCAAGAAGCAATAACAGTTAACACATGGAAAAAAGCAAAGGCTCAAAAAAACTTTAACCTCTTTAAATCGGACCTCCTAAAACTATTGGACTTAACCAAACAAGCTGCTGAGATTCTAATGGAAGTCAAACAAACCAAGACGCCCTATGAGGCATTGCTCGACAATTTTGAGCCCAAAATGCCAACAGAGACCATAACCAAAACCTTCAACAGGCTGCTTGGAGGCTTGAAGCCTTTGATTTCGAAAATTGAAGACTGCCAAATCAAGCCTTCAATGCAGAGCTTCAGGGTAACCGTTCCTGTGGAAAACCAACGCAAAATCACACAATTAATAACCCAAACGCTTGGTTATGATACAGCTTCATCGAAAGCTGGAGGAAGAGTGGACGAGACTGAACATCCCTTTACCACGGGTTACTACGACGATGTCCGCATAACCACGCATTATTACCCCTGCAACTTCGCCAGCTCAATCTTTTCCGTGCTACATGAGACTGGGCACGCACTCTACGAGCAAAACCTCAACCCCGAATGGCAATACCAACCAGTCGGGTCCACGTGCTCATACGGCATACATGAATCCCAATCGCGATTCCACGAAAACATCATCGGACGCTCCAAAGAATTCTGGACTGGTTTTCTGCCAAAAATCAAACAGGTAGCACCAAGTCTGAGCAGTCTCCAGTTAAACCAGGTCATCCAAGCGGTAAACAAAGTTGAACGCTCCAAAATCCGAATTGAAGCAGACGAGGTAACCTACAGCCTTCATATCATCATCCGCTTCGAACTCGAAAAGGATCTTTTTACGGATAAACTCTCGGTAGATGAGTTGCCAGAGGCATGGAATCAGAAATACAAAGAGTACCTAGGCGTAAAAATCGAGAATGCCTCTGAGGGTGTAATGCAGGATACACATTGGGCAAGTGGGCTTTTCGGTTATTTCCCAAGCTACGCGTTAGGCAACATTTATAGTGGACAAATATCCGCCGCCATCACCAAAGACTTGCCAGACTGGCGCAACTCGCTTGCTAAAGGAACCCTCGAAGACGTAAAGGGCTGGCTAAAAACTAACATTCACAACCAAGGTGATCTCTATGACCCGCAAGATCTTATCAAGCAGGCAACTGGACAAGCCCTTGATTCAGAACCATACTTAAAGTATCTAAACAAAAAATACGGAGTACTCTACGGGTTTTAAACGGGCTTCTTCTTACTGATTTCTTTGTAGATGTAAAGGATAAGGTAAGCTACTATTGACCCTATGAATAAGTAGACTCCGCTGTATCCGACGATTGCATTGTAGGTGTTGGCGCCATATAAGAACAGTATGAAACCAAGAATGAATAAACCTAACAATGCCCAGTCAGTGTAAGACATTGAAACTCCTCGTAAAGTTAGCCATTCAATAAGACCCTTCAGATATAAAGATTTACCAAAAATCAAACAATGTGAGATTGCGCCATCAAATAAAGAAACAAAAACGACAATTCACCGCTAAAAACAATGCGGCCAACTTGAATCTGACTAAGCATATCCGACAGTCTTATATACGCGATTACATACAGACTGCGTTCGAGGCAAATAAAATGTCGAGAGCAGACGTTAAAAAGCCAGAATCAAGAAATGAACTTATAAAAATGTTGACTGAGGCGGCAAAGAAAGAAGTTGGCTCCAAAGGAAAGCCGACAAAACCGACAGTTGTCGGAACAGCAAAAGAAATAGACATTCACCGGGACACTATTTACTCATGGTTAAAGGAGTTCAATGTCGATTTCAAAGAAATCGTTGACCGCATACCGACAATAGCGGACGAAGCTGAGGAAAATTCAGGACCTACATATTTAATTGGCGAATCGCTGTTAGGAGAAGGAAATGAAGTTGCGCACATCGACCTCATGATAGGAGACAAAAATGGACCTATTGGACAAGCGTTCGCAAATGGCATGACACAGCTCTCAGCTGGCCACACACCAGTTCTGGCAGTTATTAGACCTAACCTGCCGCCAAAACCACATACACTAATCGTTCCAAAAGTCACTATCAAAAATATGGAAGACACGGGCAAAATTTTCGGTCCCGCACAAGCCGCAGTTGCAAAAGCAATTGCTGATGCATCCGAAGAAGGAATAATCCCAGCAAACAAACTAGATGAATGGGTTATCATCTGCAGCGTATTCATTCACCCTAAAGCAGTAGACTACAGGAAGATATACCAGTATAACTATGGCGCAACAAAAATGGCGTTGCAACGTGCGCTCAAGAAGTACCCAACATTAGACAAGATAAACTATGACAAAGACCGCGCAAAGCACCCAATCATGGGCTTCAAAGTTCCACGCCTATGGAGACCTCCGTACCTACAAATTGCACTTGATGCACCCTCACTTGAAGGGGCAAAGAAGGTGATTGAACAACTGCCCGGAAGCGACAGAATCATCCTTGAAGTCGGAACACCACTCATTAAACGCTACGGTACAAGAGGCATCAACGAATTACGAAAAATCGCCAAAGACAAATTCATTATTGCAGACCTCAAAACGCTTGATGTAGGCAAAGTGGAAGTAGACATTGCCTATGAGGACACCGCAGACGCAGTTGTCGCAGCGGGCTTAGCACCACCCGAGACCCTTGACGCAACAGTTCAAGAAGCCAGACGCCTTGGAATCTACGCAGTTATCGACATGCTAAACGTTGATGACGTGTTGGGCAAACTGAAGTCCCTCAAAGACCTCCCAGACATAGTCATCTTACACAGAGGCATCGATCAGGAAAGCGGCAGAACCTGCGGGTTAGAACGCATAAAACTCATACGCCAAGCTTTCCCCAACAGGAAATACCTAATCGCAGTAGCAGGCGGCATAGTGCCAGAAACAGCTAAAGAAGCACTAGAGCAGGGCGCAGACATACTCATCGTCGGAAGATACGTTACACAATCCAAAGACATTGAACGATCAGTACGAGACTTCCTCGAATTAACACCCAGCATGCGTGAAGACGTCGACTTATACAGAGTCCACACAGAATAAACCTAAACTTAGCGAAAACTCGCTCAACCCTTTCTTTTCTATTTTTTAGTTTTTAATCGCAAAAATCTTCAGTATTAAGTACGCACAGAAAAAACCAACACCTGCAATTATGAAGGTCGGAAGATAAGTTAGATATTCAGCTAGAAAAGGTCCAAGGAAAGAGCCTATGCCAGCACCCAAACCGACAAAACCGTCAAAATAGCCTGATTTTCCTTCAGGAATGAGTTCCATTGACAGAGAAATCATCATAATGAAGTAGACGGCATAGGCGAAACCTATGAAAACAAGGAATAAGCTAGTCAAAATCGTGGGTGAAAAAGCAAGCTCGATAACGGCTACTAGGAGAAATATTAGAAGCCCTCGGGCGAGGACAAATCGAGGCATTTGTTTTCTTGTATCCATGGTTCTTGCTCGGTTCCGAATCAAGAAGTAGCCAAGTGTTGCCCCAACCGAGTTTAGAATGTAAGCAACATAAACCATGCTAGCCTGTCCGTTGAAGATCTCTTTTAGGTAAATTGGCAGGGGAGTAAAGAAGAGGCTCGTCGCCAACGAAAATATTACTATTGCAAAAGCGAACCCTGGGAAACTTTCTTGTTTAAGGGAAACTTTCCATCGCATGCTATAGGATTCTATTCCTCGAGAGGTAAAATTTAGCTTTCTCTCCATGCCTACCAGCCGCCGCTCAAAAATCATCAAAGGGTCAGCAATCAAAGCAACGGAAAATATGAAGGCAACCAAGCTCAAAACACTACACAAATAAAGTGTATATTGTGCCAAGACTGTTGAGCTAAGAGCTGCTGTAAACGCGAACAACCCAATAGTCAGTATCAATCCAATCGCTAGCCCAGCTATGAAGCCTATTTCTGTGATTCCTTCATAGAAACCGTAGGATTTTTCCCAGTCTTCGCGACTGTAGTGTTCGGCGATGAGGATGTTTTTTGGCGCTTCATGTGAGACATGGAGCACCTGCATGACCACGTACATGATCACAAAGATGACGATATTTTGGGCAAAGGGTAAAGCCATCAAAAAGAGAATTATCGCCGAAGAAAGAAAGGATAGAAGAATAAATGCTTTGTAGTGCCGTGTAGAGTCACAGAGGTAGCCCCATAGAAAGGAGGCAGGAATTGAGCAAAAAATAGCAATTGAGGTCATTGCGCCCAACGCGACAAGTGGACCACCAAGAATGCTCGTGTCCTCGAAAGCCACCAAGTAGAGCGGAATGAAAACGCTCAATAGCCCAAACGCTATCTCGTGAAAGAAGAACCCTAGCCGCCACATAGCACTCAACCCACTTCACAGTTAGATTAAAACTTTTACCCCCATAATGTGAACTTGCTTATAGATGTGCTTTGGAGAGAAAAAGTTGCATAAATACTTAATAGAGAGACCAGCCAACTTCATACTCCGCTGGAGAGAATATCATGGCAAAGTTTAAGGTAATAGTTTCGGATCCCCAAGCTGGAACATCCAAAGTAGTTGAGCTTGAAGAAACACGCGCAGCCCCCTTCATAGGCAGAAGATTAGGCGAAACCATGGATGGCTCAGTTGTTGATTTACCAGCACACACAGTACAGCTCCTAGGCGGCTCCGACAAAGACGGCGTTCCCATGAGGGGAAACGTTCATGGCGGTGTACGCAGAAGAGTTGTGCTAAGCGGCGGAGCAGGTTTTAGCCCAAAGAAAAAAGGCGAGAGAAAACGCAAAACAGTCCGCGGAAATATAATTACCGATGAAATTGCACAAATCAACATGAAAATCACTGAAAGACCAGCCTCAGCGGCAAAAGCGCCAGAAGCAAAAGCTGAGCAAGCACCTAAACAGTAATTTTGCTTTTGTGCATGCTTAAACCTTATAAACTCGCATAATTAATTCATCATTTATTCGCCAGCATTTATTGGAAAGAAGAAGAATACTATGAGTAACACTAGTAAAGCCTTGCCTAAGCAACCGGAAGTCAACATTGGCACCATCGGACATGTTGACCATGGAAAAACTACTTTAGTTCAATCGTTAACAGGAACTTGGGCGTCACGCCACAGTGAAGAACTCAAAAGGGGCATCACCATAAAACTCGGCTACGCCGACATGCCCATCTACAAATGCCCCAAATGCGAACCCCCAAAAAACTACACCATCAAGCCTTATTGCGAAGGCTGCAACTCAGAAGCAGAATTTGTCCGCGCCATAAGCTTTGTTGACGCACCCGGACATGAAGCCTTGATGGCTACCATGCTCAGCGGCGCAGCAATTATGGACGGCGCAATCTTGGTGATTGCAGCTGATGAGCCTTGTCCTCAACCGCAGACACGAGAGCATCTCGCAGCCGCAGAAGTCAGTGGCATAAAGAACCTGATTATCGTACAAAACAAAATCGACATTGTTGATGAGAAACGGGCCGTGGAGAGCTACAAGGAAATCAAGGCCTTCGTCAAAGGCACGGTAGCGGAAAACGCCCCGATAATTCCAATCTCGGCTCAACGCGGAATAAACATCGACGTACTTCTAACCGCAATACAAACCCTCATTCCTACGCCAAAGAGGGATGAAACAAAGCCGCCGATGATGTTCATCATCCGCTCCTTTGACGTGAACAAGCCTGGAACAACCATCGAAGGACTAGAAGGTGGCATAATCGGAGGAACCATAGCGCAAGGCAAATTCATCGTTGGAGAAGAAATAGAAATACGCCCAGGCGTGATGGCTGAACGGGAAGGCAAAACAGTATATGACCCTTTAATTAGCGAAATAATCAGCCTCCAAGCGGGCAACCAAGATGCAAAAGAAGCCACATGTGGCGGACTAGTCGGAGTGGGAACATTGCTTGACCCATCTTACTCGAAAGCCGACGGCTTAACAGGCAGTATCGCAGGAAAAACAGGGCAGCTTCCACCAACACTTACCGAGTTAACGTTGGAAACGCATGTTTTGGAACGTGTCGTGGGAACTAAGGAGTTGCAGAAAGTTGAAAAAATTAACCCAGATGAAGCTCTTCTGCTCCATGTTGGTTCCGCGGTGAATGTTGGTAAAGTTGTCTCAATTAAGCAGAACATAATTAAGGTAAAGTTGACTAGACCAATTTGTGCCTTGCCGGATTCAAGAGTTGCCATCAGCAGAAAGATTACTGCCAGGTGGAGACTCATTGGCTACGGACTCGTAAAATAGGCCTATTCTTTTATTATTCCCTGTTTCTTTAGGAACTCATGTGCTTTCTGGAGCACATCTTTCGCGTTTTTGAAGTTTAGTTTCTCCATCGCATGCTCATAATCCAGCCAGACGTAGCCTATGTGCTCAAAAGACAATGTTACCTTCTCTGTACAAGACTTCATAATGAAGAACACGACCTCCTTGTGAACCGTTAAACCTTGCCTTCGGTAGAAGTAAGCAATGGTTTCTTTAAAGCCTTCAACAAAGACCGCATCAGTTATGCCCGTTTCTTCTTCAAGTTCCCTAATTGTGGTCTCCTTTTCAGTCTCATTTTGCTCCACGTTGCCTTTCACGAAATCCCAATGCCTTGCGGCATAATTGAGAAGAAGATACAGTGTTTGATCTTCCTTTTTTACGAACACCACGGCGCCGCATGATTTCTCGCGAATCACTACATTCACCCAGTTTAGCTAAAATCAATTATTCTATCTATTTAAAGTAATAGCAAATATAAGCTAACGCCTTCAAAACAAAATGTTTTAACGCTAGATTAAAGAGCTAAGAAACAGGAGCATCCATTTGTTGGTTTCAACACCTAAAAAAATTGAACCTCTGAAAGTGATTTTAGATTCCAACGCCTTTTTTGTCCCGCTGGAGCTAAAAATTGACATTTTTAAAGAAGTTAAGCAGCTTTTAAATCGAAACGTGGATTTTGTTTTGCTCTCGCCCATTAAACGTGAACTTGAGATGCTGGCAACCAAGGATTCTCCTAGAATCCGCAGGGAAGCCTTATTTGCGTTGAAACTTGCAGAAAAATGCAAGCTTGTGCCAGTTGAAAACGACAATAAAACAACTATCGATGATGCGATCGTGAGGGTAGCTAAAAATTGGAATTCTCCAGTATTTACGAACGACAGACAGCTAAAGTTGAGGCTAAGAGATATAAGTGTGCCAGTGATTTATGTCAGACAAAAATCGCGTCTAGACATTGACGGGTTGATATCTTAGATGTTTAAACTAATTACTCTTCAAGACACTATCCGCATTCCACCAGAAACCTTCGGAAAGCCACTTGAAAAAGTCGGCCGGGAACAGGTAAAGCAAAAATACGAAGGAATCGTGGACGAAGAATTAGGATACGTAATTGCAGTCACAGGTATTCAAGTTAGCCCAATTGGCAAAATAATACCTGGCGACGGCGCAACATTCCACAAGGTAACCTTTTCTCTACTAGCATTCTACCCAATAATTCAAGAGGTAGTTGAGGGCGACGTAGTTGAAATCGCTGATTTTGGCGCTTTCGTTCGTATTGGACCAGTAGACGCTTTGCTTCACGTCTCGCAGCTTATGGACGACTATATTTCATACGATGAAAAACAAGGAGTTCTTCTGGGAAAAGAAAGCAAACGTAAACTAACAACAGGCGACCAAGTGCGCGTCAGAATAACTGCTGTGTCTCTTGGCAGAATTGGCAGCTCAGGCAAAATTGGCGTTACAGCAAGGCAACCTTTCCTAGGTAAATTGGACTGGCTAAAGATGGATCAAAGCAAAGGGTCTGAAAAGAAAGCTACCGAAAGCCCCGAGAAAGCTGCATAAGCAAGGAGTTGTGTTGAATGAGTGAAAAAGCATGTTCAAACTGCCATTACATAACAAAAGATAATGTTTGCTCAAGATGCAAATCAACCAATTTTAGTGAAGATTTCAGCGGCTTAGTGGTTATGTTCGATCCAGAAAACTCCGCCATCGCTAAGGCGATGAATATTAAAGAGAAAGGCAGATACGCCTTAAAAGTACGTTAACCCTTTTTGGTGTCCGCGGTAGCTTCATAACCTACCAGGCATCTTCTTTTTTGCAGGTTCAAATGATGACAACAGCTTATGCAATAACGCCAGAGCTTCGCATTAAACTAAAAGAACCCTTCGGCAGCTTCATTGAAGGTGTACCTGAAGAAACGATGGCTAAAATGAAGGAATTGGTTGAAAAAGAAAAGCCGCCGAAAATAATTTCTGTTGGAGATGTTGTCTCCCGTAACCTCCACAAAAATGGCATTGAGCCGCAACTAACGATTATCGACAACATTTCATTAAGAAATCAAGCAATTCCTGAAGAAGAGGAAGCAGTAGAGAAAACGGTTTATGTAGATAACCCGCAGGGAACAATAACTCATCAAGCCATTTCTGCAGTAAAGGAAGCTTTAGACAGAGATGAACACACACACATAGTAGTTAAGGGTGAGGAAGATTTACTCACTCTTATAGCGGTTTTGTATGCACCAAAAAATGCTTTTGTGGTCTATGGGCAGCCTTATTGTGGCATTGTGGTTGTTAAAGTCACTTTTGAGGTAAAAGCTCGAGCCCAGAAGTTCCTAAACGCTATGAAATCTTCGAAAAGCTAAATAAGAAGATTCTTGTATGAAATACCGCCTTAAGTGAACATTAATGCAAGTCAAAATAGATTCAACCAAGGATAATCCGCTTTTAAAACGGAAGGAAGTAGGTTTCACAATTATTTCTGGTCCTAAAGAGAAAACGCCCCAAAGGCTAGAAGTAAAGAAAGCTTTAGCCGTTGAACTTCAGATTGGTGACGATGTCGTTTTCATTAAGAGAATGCGCACCAAAACTGGAACTAGCACAACTGTGGGAGCTGCTAACGTTTACAAGTCCGTTAATCAAGCAAAAATCGTTGAGCCTGAATACATTAGGAAACGTAATAGTCCACCTGAAAAGCCCAAAGAAGAGGCGACCGCATAATGCCAGCAAAACCAACGCCTCCAAAGAAAGAAGAAGCTCCAACTGAAGTAGCAGCATCAACAAAGAAAACAGAAAAAGGTAAAAGTGAAAAGAAACAGAAAGATGAAAAAGGCGTTCATTTCATGTACAAGGCTGAAGGTGAAAAACTTTCAAGGACACGCCCGACATGTGAGCGATGCGGACCAGGATATTTCATGGCAGACCACCAACAGAGATATACTTGCGGTCACTGTGGGTTTACTCGTTATAAACCGAAATAAGCAGTTTTAAATCTTTCAATCGCAATTATTCTTTTTTGACCCATAATGCTTAGAGTAAATGTAGTTATAAATAGCATTTCAGCTGAACGTCATTGGGATATTAGAAAGCCAATCCCGCCTATCCAGATCAGCACTAACATTAACATTGTTGGTATGGAAAGGAAACAGGATGAATCGTTGGAAGTGCCATTTGTTTTATCAATCGGATATAACCCATCCATAGCGCAATTAACCTTGAAAGGGAATGCCTATGTAAATGGTGAAAAAGGGGAAGTTGACAAAGTTCTCAAGGACTACGATCAGAAGAAACCTCCGGCGCAGATAATAATGCAATCTATATCCAATGTTGTTTTCATCGAGTCAGTGCTCATTTCAAGGACGTTAAATATTCCGCCACCAATTCCGCTGCCGCAGATTCCTGAAGCTGGAAAACCTGTAAGCTCAAAACCTGAAGGACGAGACTACAGTGCCTAAAGAAACCCCTTAAACTTCTTTGCAACGGCATCGGCAATCTTCAGTTCAACTGGAAAGCCAAAATATCGGTGCTGCCACCTGTAACTTGCAACCTTATTTAGTAATCTATAAGAAAATTTGAAAGGTAAACCTCGATCCTTAATTCTTGACTGCGGATAGAAAGTACAACGCGCAACAGAGGAAATTGTATGGAGTTTTTCTATTCTCTTTTTGCTGTGCCAAGGAGGGCTGAACTGGAAAACATCAACTCGCGCCCATTGTTCAAGCGTTTGTGGCAAAATATAGTCTTGTGGTAAATATTTCATAACTGGACTCGGAAAGGGGGTGTAGACGAAAATGCCAAAATGCTGCGTTTTAGGGTTCTCCTCACGTAGCCTATCCATCAAGTCAAAAGTTTCTGCTAAATCTTCATCGGTTTCTCCGGGTAAACCACTCATCCAAGAAACATAAGGCTCAATGGATGGTGCCCAACGCCTCAGATTACCAACGGACTGCAACATCTCATCAGCCGTCACATCCTTGCATATAAGTTGTTGAAGACGCCCAGAACCTGATTCACCGCCAAAATCCAGTTCAACGCATCCAGCCTTCTCTAAAAGTTCAAGAAAATTCTTATCGTAGTTGGCGAGGTAATCAAAGCGGCAATTAGCCCTCCATTGAATACTAAGTTTTCTATCTATAAGCCCTTGGCACATTTCCTTCACGCGACATTCATCAACGAATACGTTGTCATCGATTGGATCGATTATTTTGATATGTGGATAGGCTTTTTGTATGTATTCGATTTCGTCGAGTACGCGCTTTGCACTTTTTCCTCGCCAACGGTTCTTGTTGAATATTGAGTTGTAACAAAAGCCGCATCTGTGGGGGCACCCTCGGCTCGTTTGTATATGGAAACGTCCAGACCTAAAAGATGGGTATTTTTCTATTTGGATAAGCTCATAGGGCAAATCTATGGGAATTGTATCTAAGTCAATTACTTTCCCGTCTGGGGTGCTTGTGATTGAACCGTTGAGGCTAAAGGTTATGCCTGCAACAGCGTTAAGCGGTCGGTTTAGGACAAGTGCAATTGCAAGGTCTTTAACTATTAATTCTCCTTCGCCCCGAACAACTATGTCAACAAAATCGTTGCTTGCCGTTTGCTCAGGCAAAAGCGTCGGATGAACGCCGCCCCAAACAAGCGGACAAGAAGGATTATGCACCCTCACGTATCGGGCAAACTCTAAAGCGTACTTAATTTGTAAACCGCTCATGCAACTTATTCCAACAAAAACAGGGTCGCCAACCTCAAAATGGTGAAAGTCTTCGAGGCGCATATCAAGAATACGCACGTTAAAACCGTCTTGCTTAAGCGAAGCTGCAATATGCAACAATGAAAGCGGAACCTGAGGGTCAGGTGCTTTGAATTTTCCTGGAAAAACAAGCAGAATATTCTGCGAACTGCCTGAATGGATGTTGCAAAAATGAGATGCACCTGTTGGAAAACTTAGCAAACTAGAAAAGCCTCAATAGAAAATAACCGTGTTGCAGTATTAACACTTTACTTAGTAAAAAAAAATTCGCAAACTTATCGGTTCAAGTAAAATTTTAACAGTCTACGCTCCCGCCCTACTATGGACCACTTGTAGGTTGATTCTATAAGCAAAGAAGAGAAGAGGTCCGCCCAAGAGGGAAGAACCTTTTTTCTTATTACTATAAATCGGGGGCAGATCACCCGAGGTCAATAATCTTATCCAACCTACGATTTATGCAACTTGATATAATTGGACTATAAATTTTTCACTAATACTCTTGTGGGTATGAAGCATCAACAAAACAAAGAAGAAAAAGAAAAAAAAGAAACGGTTTATTTCAGTGGCACGTACATTGACGAACGTGACGCACCGATACCTGGAGTTCCATGCCTAACAGGTTTGTTAGTTATGGCGAATTCACCAAGATAGTGACCAATCATTTCTGGCCTGATTTCCATTCCAACAAATTCCTTGCCGTTGTGAACGCCGATCTTCGCACCCACCATCTCGGGCAGAATGATTAGATCACGGACATGTGTTTTTAAGCTGACATCTTTGCCTTGTTTTTGGGCTTCTTTTGCTTCACGTAATTTCTCGAGCAGTATGCGTTGTTCGGCTGTTAATCCACGTTGTAGGCTTCTTCGTTGGCGTGAAGGAAGCAAATTGATGAATTCATCCATAGACATGCCTGTTAGGCTAACAAGACTATGTCCACGGTAGCTAAATTCTTTCGGCATTTTTCATCTTTCCTAAATTTGATTTTTTCCCTTTTTATAGTTTCCTTTAGCGTATTGCCCGTTTTTTCTTCTGTCCTGGACCCCTTGCGGCGATTAATCCGACTTTCTGTCCTGGTGGAGCACCATGCGATGTAGTTGTGCATCTGCGAGAACTTCGTTTGCTGCTACCGAATGGGTGAACTGCCGGAACCATTTTACGACCACTGGTACGTGGGTAGGTGTGACCTTTAGCTTTCATTAAGTGGAATTTCGCGCCTGCTTTAAGGAAGGGTTTTTCAATTCTTCCTGAAGCAGAAATTACACCAACAGTTGACAAACAGTAATCGTTAATGTAGCGTGTTCTCTTTGAAGGCAATCTAATCATGGTACCTTGAGGTGTGTGACCGACAACAGTTGCGTATGCACCTGAAGACTTTGCCATTTTTCCCCCGTCACCTGGACGAAGCTCAAGATCGCAAACAATGGTTCCTTCAGGAACTTTGCCTAAGGGTATAATATTGCCTATTTCAGCGGGAGCTTTTCCGCCATAGCAGATTTGTTGCCCAGTGAAAACGCCTTCAGGAACAACCGTATATATGGATAAGCCATTCTCAAATTTGATTATTGACAATGGTGATCCGCGGCCTGGGTCATGTACAAGCTCTGTTATGATGCCCATTATTGAAGTTTCATAAGATTGTTTAGGTGCTATCGGTGGATACTTTGCTGGAGCCACACGTTTGTGAGTGTTGGCGCGGAAGTTTCGTCCACCGCGACCACGTCTTTGAACACGAATTCGTTTTCCCATAAATCATACCTTCTACAAGTTTAGAGTATTCCAAGTTTAATTGCAACGTCTGAAGCCCTAAATTCGGGTCTTAGCTTCACGAACGCTTTCTTTTCGCCTTGAGGAGTAATAAGCAAGTTTACCTTGCTGACTTTAACTTCATAGAGAGTCTCCACCGCGCGTTTAACGTCGGTTTTGCCCGCTTTAAAGTTGACCACAAAGATTAGTTTGTTGTCTTTTTCGACCATAACACTGGCGGATTCCGTCATCAAAGGAAAAGTAATTATTTCATTAATATTCATTACACTTGTTCTCCATAAAGAGTGGTTAATTTTTCGATAGCGCCATTAGTCCATACTGTTAATCGTCCCGGATGGGTTCCTGGTGCAAGCATTTCAGTGTTAAGGTTGGCAACGGTTGTTACATCAACGCCTGGAAGATTAGAGGCCGCGTTAACTAAACTTTTTCCATCAACAACAACGATGAGTGGCCCAACGGCTTGTTTCATTTTTCTGCCTCTGCGTTTGCCTTTGCCAGCACGGATGTTTCGGCTGTCTTTTACTCGGATTAAGTCTTCGTCAATGCCTAGGTTCACGAATGCGTCTTCTACCTCTTTTGCTTTCGTTAAGCCTTCAATTGCATCTTCAACGACTAACGGAAACTGTGAAATGTTACCGATTTTGTGCCCGCGGGAGGTTATTGTTTCCTTTTGTGCGGTTGCTGCGATGGCCGAAGTTAAAGCTAATTTTGCTTCCTTCTTTGGGATACTTTTTATTATGCGTTTTTCGGCTTTTGGTGGGTGGGGTTGTCTACCTTTAACAGTGCTCGGAGCAAAAGCTGCTCTGCCGCTACCGCTTTTTATGCGTGGGACTCTTGCTGTTGCGCTGCCGGTTCCTCGTGACTCGGCAGTTGTTTTCTTTCCAGCCATCAGATCTCTGCCTTGCGGCTGTCTTCGGTTGGACTGGATAGCTAAGACTGCACGTTTTATCACGTCTGGTCTTAGGGGCGTTGAGAAAACTTGGGGAAGAGTGATTTTGCCTGATGCTTTGCCTTGTAAGTCAAAGATTTCTGCTATTTTTTGTGCCATTGCTTATTTCTCCTATTTTCCCTGTGGGGACTCCAACGAAATATATGTGACTTGCGGTGCTGCTTCGGGTACTTCCGTTGGTGGACGTGCTGGAACTCTCAGTCGGATTTGGCGTTTTTCTGTTCCGGGTACGCTTCCTTCAATTAGGATGTATGGTCCGTTTACTTCGCCATATCGGATATATCCGCCTTTAACTGTGACTTCTTTGCCGTCTTTACCGATTTTCATAATGCGTTTATTATATTCGATGCGTTGGTGATAGCCCATCTGTCCTGCTCTGGGGATGCTGTACATTAAATGGTGGGGATTCCATGGACCGAGCGTGGCGATGCCTCGTTTGGTTTTTCTGCCTTTATGCTGCAGACAGGTTACCCCCCAGCGTTTAACTGGACCTTGGAAACCTTTGCCCACGGTGATTCCTGCGACGTCAATGTATTGTCCGTCTTTGAAGACTTCTTCAGGCGTCACGGTTTTGCCGAGTAGCTGTTTAGCGTACTCAAATTGTTGGAGCGATGGTTCCCCCGCCGATTTGGATTTCACATGCTTCAGGTTTCTTTTTGGAGAGGCTTGTTTGTGTGGGTTGTGTGGCGGTGATTACTCGAACTATGTTTGTCTGCTCGAGGCTGTCTTGGATTTTTTGAAGCATGGCTTCTGTGTTAAAGTTGTCGGGCAAAACCAGCAGGCGATCTAGTGCGGCTGGTGGCTCTTTCATCCAAGCTTCCGTTATGTTTTTGAGGCCATACGGTGTTTTTGTGTAAGTTCTAATGCCACAGATAATTATCGGCGGCGTTTCTAGTATGGTTGCTGCTCGCGCGACTTCTTTTCCAAAGTGTGGAGAACGTTTCCGATCTTCGATGGTGAAGATGTATGTCATGCCTGCTTTGTAGGATGTGAATCCTAAAAGCCTAGGTGAATCTGACTTTGTTTCTGGCCAATATCTGATTCGTGCTGTTGGTTTCTTTGCACGGTGCCTTGGCAAGTAGGCTAGTGAACCATGTTTTGGAGCATGAGTTTTACGATGTCCCATAGTACTTCAGCTTCGCGCCTTTAGCAAATAGTAAAAGGGGTTATAAACGTTGCCATTAAAAACGCAAAAGTGAGCGCAAACTCTGAAAAAGAAATTTCACAACTCTTATTTCTTGAGTTGTTAGAGTATTTTAATGGTTACCTATAGTTTGAAATCGATAGAGATTTCTGCGCCTAAATATTGCTTTGTTTTTTGTTTGAATAAGTTACTTGGTTTTGAACAACTTAGTTTCTGTTTTGGTATTTCAGGGATATGGGTTAAACTCGCAAGTATAAGTTGTATTTACTTCTGAAAGATAACACTGTCGTGCAAAATGCTTTGTCTCATCATTAAGTCTATGTTTCATTTAGATGTGTAGGTTTGGGTGGTTCGGATCTAGGTTATAGTGGAGATTAATCATGTCTTCAGTCTTTCTTTAGAAGGGGTCAAAAAACTGAACTAAATTATTTTGTCTCAAGTGAAAACTCTTTTAGCCACAACTGCAAATGTTTAGGCTGGAGCCGGGGTGGCGGAGTGGTTATCGCGCCAGCCTCGAGATTATACAAAAGAGGGCTGAGCCTGAAAAGGCAAGATAGCTGGTGGGCTTCGTGCTCGCAGGGGTTCGAATCCCTTCCCCGGCGCCAAACTATTGTAAATTCTGTCAGTTTAGTCTGAAAAAAGCTCAACTGTATTGAAAGGTTCACTTTACAAAAAGTTAATACATCTATTTTGGTTTGCATAAGGAAGGGTTTGCTGAGGCACTGGACCAAACTTAAGGAGAAAGAGCGAAATGCAAAAACGCTCCATACGAAAACTATGGCTAACATTGCGAAACACACCCAGAGCCAACTAAGCCCCTATCTGTTCACCAAATTTTTTTTAATATTTAAAGACTAAAAAAAGGAAAGATTGTTGATGGTTGTTTTCTGCTGTGTTTATGGTCTTTTTCTCTGTAGCAATATTGTCATTGCGCCAACTATGATTATGACAACAATGATGGCTGCTACTGAGGGAAGGAAGTATTGCTCAGTTGTTGATGCAGGTGTTGTTGTTGGTGCGGCGGTTGGTTCTGCGGCTTGTTCGACTGCAAATGATGTTTCTGCAGATGAACCATAATAAGCGTTAGAGCCAGAGAATGTTGCGAACAATGTGTATTTGCCGGGTATATCAGGGGTCCATTGAAGGCTGTAGAAGCCGTTTGCGTCGGTTGTAGTCGTGCCGATATTGCGGATGTTACCGTTTGCATCGATTACATCTAAAGCTACTGGTACACCGGTTGCGTTCATTGGCCGCTCGAATTGCTTGTAAACGTACAGCATCCAAGCGCTCATGCTTTCGTCTGATACTGCTGGTACACCATTGGGGAAGCGTGCTTCTTTTGCGTATTGCTCTGTGCCCGGGGATATGTCAGTGACTGTACCGCGTATAACTATACTGTTGCATGCTGGAACACCTATGTTTGGTGCATCAACTGTGATTTTGCTTGGTCCTTTGCCGATTGCCCATACTTGCTGGTCGTATGTGTCCATAGTTGCTATGATGCTGTCACCAATGACTCCGTTTCCACCCCAACGGGTTTGACGGTACATGCCGTTGACTCGCCAGATTTCACTGCCATCTGTTGCGTTAACGCAAACATAAGGTCCACCGCGTGGTACTGGCTGTTCAGCAGAGTGTTCGAGTGTGCCGATGTAGATTTTTCCGTCAGCTATTAGATCTATCCAGCCCCACCAGTTTTCACCGGTTACTGGTTCTTTGTATGGATCCGACATTACGTATGTCCAAGCGATTTTGCCAGTTGCAAGGTCGTAGGCGTATAGTATGCCTCCGACTCCAACTGAGTAGAGTTTGCCATCTGCGAAGTACCATGTATGTTCTGCATTGCCCCAACCGTAAGCGTCTAGGTAGATTTCAGAGTCAGTGTTCCAGAGGAAGTCTCCAGTTTGGACGCTAAAGCCGTAGTGTGTTCGTATTTCTTTTGCCCATAATCCAATCACACCGTTTCCGTATGTGCTGTCTTTAACATAATTGGTTGCTTGTGTATAGGCTAATGTGATTGAGCCTTCTGCCCATTCTGCTGGTGGTGACCAGCTCTTGTTGTATATGACTGCACCTTCATGTCCAGGTGAAATGTCAAGTGACCATATGTTAACGTTTGTTTGGTTGAACATCATGCCAACTATTCTGTCTTCAACGTAGATTTTTAGTGCTGGTCCGCCGATTCCGCTAGTAGTTCCTAAGCCTTTGGGGATTGTGACGTTCCATGTGTAGCATCGTGGGTTTGTTGCATTTAAGCCTGGATAACGAGCTGGATTTGACAATGCGGTTCCGTGAGCTGTGTTGCCCCAGCTGCCATAGTCGGGTGTGCCGATGACTGCATTCTGAAGTCCGCAATCTGTTTCATTCCAGAGAGCCATCCAACCATTGTTGTAATCGATTTGTAGTATGAGAAATTCGCCACTAGGTCCAAAGAAGCGTGTTCCTGATGGAAGGTTGGAGATCCTCATTTGCTCATTGCCAGTGAATGGATCGTACGCAGACCAATAGGTGTATCCTTCGTTTACGCTTGGTGTGCTTGGGTCGTCAGCTACTCGACCTGTTGTATCCCAGATGTATGAGAAAGTGCCGTCGTAGTTGTAGCTGTTAAAATACAAGATTTGAGCGAATGATAATGTAGTGGTGTTTCTGAACATCCATTGTTCGCCTGTGTGAAGGTCAACTGCGATAATCGCTGGTGCCGTTTCTCTTCGGGTATCTGTTCTTTGGTAGTAGAGTATTCCGTTGAGTATGACTGAGTTAGGGAATTTGCCTTCATATGCGTCGCCTGCTTCAGCGCTTGATGGAACTTGCCCGTCACCCCATAGACCACCCATTAAGCCTCCAGTGGTTATTGGGAGCGCCCATAGTGCGTGAGCTGTTTCTGGTGCGTCGTCGTTATAGAGTGCTACTGAATTGTCTGGTCTAGCTACCCAGTTGCCTGAGATAGAGTACCATTCTCTAAGCTGTGGGTCGATTGGTCGGTTCCAGTATTCTGTTGGAAGAGCATGTCCTGGATAGAAGGGTAATGGTTCTTGCTGTACAGTGAGGTTGGTTGTTGCAGTGCTTGCTTGCATGATAGTGCCTGCGAGAATATAGTTGCCTCCTTCATTGTTATAGTAGGTTTCAGGGTTGATTTGCTCCGGGAAGTTCGTAGTTAAAATGTACGTCCCTACTTCATCGGGTGTATACTGTGTAAAAGTTGATCCTGTTGAGTCAGTTTTGAAAGGTCCAAGTGTTTGGGTTGTGCCGTCCGGTTTAGTTACAGTTATTGTTATGCCAGTCCAACCGTTTAGAGAACCAGCAATTTGCTGTAAGATTCCGGTTTTTAGCAGTGTTACTTGTCCGACCCCAATTGGATTAGGAATAGCATCTATGACTGGGAAAGTTTTCTGCGTAGGTGTCGTCTGTGCGTTGACTGTTAGTGTAGGTATTGATATAACTAATGTTGCTGCAAAAGCTAATACTAAGATTAGCGAAATTGTTTTTCTAGAGTTCATTTTCTTTTCTCCGATTTGTGAGCGAGACCAAGCGCCTTCTTCATATTTAAAAGTTTTTAAAGACTACATTTTTGTTCGATGAAATTTCTTTATTTACAAAGAAAAGGCAATAACATCTGACAATTTTCTCAGATTTGAATCATTCCCAAAATAAAAGATAAAACACTCGATTAATTAATATAATAGAAAAAGACCATGAATTCTTAACAAGGGGTATTAATCTTAACCAAGATAGTTACTGAAATTCAAGCAAAAATCCTCAAAGAGTTAATAGCAGATGGACGTAAAACCGAAAACGAAATTGGAAAAAAATTAAATCTAACCAAAGAGAATGTTAAAAAAAACTATCTTCAAATGGAAGAAAGAGGCATCATAACAGGCGCTACAATTCACGTCAACTACAAAAGTTTTGGTTACAAAGCAGTTGCACACATCTTAATAAACGTAGACCCCCGACAAGCAGACAAACTCGTCAAACAACTACAACAAACGCCAGAAGTTTATTCGGTTTACAATAGGGAAGTAAAAGGAAACATAGACGTAGTTGTAATCCTCAAAGCACTTGAGCAACTCAACGAGGTCAAGGACTTGATTAAGCGGTCTTTTTCTATTTTGGAAATGAAAACTGCAATTTGGACAGATGTAAAAGAAATGAATGAAAACCTTGCCATTATTCCGCTCAACTTCAAAGAAGTTTCGGAAGACAGTCATGCAGCGACGATGGAGAAAGAAGTCAAAACCCAAACTGGTACTACCGACGAAATCGACAAAAAAATAGCCAATAAACTCGCTGAAAACGGTCGAATATCAATGGAAAGGTTAAGCAAGGAAATTGGAATTTCTGTTGCTACCTCAAAAAGAAGGTATGAAAGACTGAAGAAAAACGGCGTATTAAAAGTCACGATTCAGATTAATCTCAAAAGAATCGGATACCAAGCAATTTGCATCTTTTTCATTTCAACTTTAGGAGAAACATCC
Source organism: Candidatus Bathyarchaeota archaeon (assembly GCA_963775685.1). Lineage (GTDB taxonomy): Archaea > Thermoproteota > Bathyarchaeia > Bathyarchaeales > Bathycorpusculaceae > Bathycorpusculum. Next base: position 1,898,415 of record CAVZJV010000014.1, on the reverse strand, counting down.
CACTTAATTATTGATAAACTCTGCATGCTACCTAATATCATAAGCATTATGAAAACATCCGGAGATTATGACCTTGAAGTATACGCAATTGTCCAAAATATCGATCAACTGCTTTATGTTCAAGAGGAGATTGGAAAGATCCCAGGGATAAATAAAATTGAATCAGAAATCTCAAGAATAGGCGAAATGTGGATGAAGTGGCCAAGTCCTCGCCAGTACATATCAACTTTCTAGCACTAACTAAGGATCAATCATTAAGATATCATCAAATAAAATGTTTACCAGCAGTATCGCCTAAAACTAGAAAAAACAAGAAATTCAAGTGCAAATAACCAAAAAATAAGATAACAAAAGGGAAAAGCACGTGGCCAAAATAAGTGAACTAGATTCAAGAATTCTAAAAAGGTTATTACAAGATGGACGAGCTGGCTACGGCACTATTGCAAACGAATGCGGAGAACCAAAAAACAAAGTTTGGAAACGATGCAAAGCGATGGAAAAAAAAGGCATAATTAAAGGAGCTACGACACAAATAGATTTCAGACAATTTGGCAACGCGGCGCTTGCAACTTTCCTTATTAGCGTAGAAGCACAGCAGTTAGAAAACAACCTAGGTAAATTTTCAGAAAACCTGACTGAGGTACGTGCATACCGGCAATACAATAGCGTTTATAACGTGAGAGCAGTTGCAATCCTAAAAGATCTAAATGAATTAGACTACATAAAACAGTTGATTAAGCGCAAACTGCCAACAACGGGTTTAAAAACATACATCTGGGCAGGCGTAAGAAATAGGCCTGAGAACTTGGATTTTACAAGAAGCCTAAAAGACAGAGAAAAAGAAAGCTTGAAAAATTCAAAACAATCAATCAACAAAAGCTCTTTTCCTGTTGAAATTGATGCTTTAGACAGACACATTGCAAGCATATTAGCCATAAATGGACGCATTTCATTTACAAAAATCGCTAAAGAGTTGGGCACTTCAACAGATACAATTTTAAAAAGGTATTATAAACTCAAGGAGAATGGCGCGATAAAAGTCTCCATACAGATAAATCCAAACTTAATTGGGTATACCTCGATATTGGACATTAACGTAGCTTTTACAACTTCTGAGGGGTTAACAGATACATTAGTTGAGACATTAGCGGAAATACCTGATGTAGTTATCATCACAAAGACCAGTGGCGATTTTGATCTTCAATTAACAGCAATAGTAAGAGACATGGCACAGTCGTTTGACATTCAAGATCAAATTTCCGAGGTTTGCGGCATAACAAAAATAGAAGCAAGCGCAAGAAAAATCCCCGACAAGTGGCCAACGCTACAACAGCACATATCAACATTCTAACAAACCGTTTTACTGAAAAAACACAATTAAGAAATTTTTAATGAGTCTTGAATTCTTTATAAGGTGCCGACTAAACATTTTAGTCTTTGAAAGCTATATTCAATAATGGCATTATGACGCCGGTACGCATCTATCTTGCTATTCCAGAAGTCTTTCTGGCACACTATAGGTGTTTTTATGAATAAGTCAGTTCAGAGATATCTTGAGTTGATTAAGCTTGGTCCGTCAACTGCTTCAAATAGTGTCACTAAAGATTTCAGATAAATTGAAAAAACCAATAAGATATGTTTCTCCAACGTTTATCATTTTTCTTCTTAAACCTCTTTGCATATTTTGGGTGTCGTATTAGCAGATTTCGGATTTAAGATTATGATTTCATGGATAATCACTAATTCAAGCAGTGTTGATTACATTTCTATATGCATTGGTTAATATGGTTGGCTCTAAGTGATATACATAAGGGTTTGCTGAGGCTCTAGACCAAGCTTAAGGAGAAAGAGCGAAATGCAAAAACGCTCCATCACGAAAACTATGGCTAAGCATCGTGAAACACAGTCAGAGCCTATTCAGCCCCCACAAGTTATCCAAATTATTTTAAGATTTTAAGACTAAAAAAAGGGAAAGGGAAATTGTTTTCATGGACTTTTCCTATGCTCGTTTTCTCATCATCATAACTACTAGCAATGCTAATACTATGATGACCAGGACGAATAAGCCTGCGACTGCGGGAACGAAGTATAGGTCAGCTGCTGATTGTGGTGGTGGGGTGGTTGGTGCGACTGTTGGGTGTGCTTCCATCACGTTGAATGAGGTTTCAGCGCTTGATGGCCAGTAGCTGTTGGTGCCTGCGAAGTTTGCGATGACTTTGTAGTCGCCTGGAATGTCTGGTGCCCAGCTTAGAGTGTAGACTCCTTGGCTGTCAGTTGTTGCTGTGCCGATGGTGCGTTGGTTGCCGTTTGAGTCGATGACGTTAATTGTTACTTGAACGCCTGTGAAGTTGCTTGGCAATGGTTGCTGCTGGTAGATATAGCCCATCCAGTCACCCATGATCGCGTCTGCTGCAACTGGAATGCCGTTGGGGAAGTCAGCTGCTTGTTGAGTCTGCTTTGTGCCAGTGGAAATATCTGTGACCATGCCGCGAATTACTACGCTCTGTCCTGAGTCTAAGCCTGCGTTTGGTGCTGTAACGGACGTTTGACTTGGTCCTCTGCCTAAAGTGTAGATTTGTCCATCATACCCGTTGAAAAACGTTGTATATCCATCTGCGATAATGTAACTCATTTGAGTGAATTCGCTGGTGTAATCTGAAATTGTCCAGATTTCTGCACCTGTTGTGGCATTGATTGCTCGTGCTTTTGCGCCTTTGTAGATTGGGTCGATTACAGTGTGCTCTGTTGTAACCAGGTAAATCACCCCATTGCTGCCAACTGCTTGGATGAATGTCGGATAATCGCCGTAGGGTGTGTTAAATCCTGCCAAAGTGCTGTTGCCTGCGCCACCGTTACCATATGTCCATTTTAGCTCTCCAGTTGAATCATCGTAGCAGTATACTGTGCCGCCGAATGCGCTTGTGTATAGGTTACCAAAGGCGAGTTGACCGCAGAATTCGTTTGGCGCTGTTTGACCATAGTAGTCAAGCGACTCCATAGCTGGAGTTGGACCCCATATCTTTTGTCCTGTTAACAGGCTGTATCCAACCCAATTCAAGGTTTCATAGTTTTCTTCTATGAAGACGTTAGTTGTCGGGTCGACTCCGGCGTAGTAAACGGTGACGTTGCCTGGTACTGGTTGCAGTGTGTTTATCCATTTAAATGCCCCTTCATGGCCGTTGGTTAGGTCGAATGCCATGTAGGTGTAAGGTGTATAGCTGCCTGCTCCGTTAAAGCTGCTTGGCGATGCTGGTAGAGTTCCGTTCAAGGTCATCAAAACGTTGTTGTACATTCCTGCAATTACTGAAGGTGATGATCCGCCTGGGTTGTTCAGTTCGGGTATTGAAACGTTCCAGTCATAAGTGCATTCTGAGGGATACCTTGTTGAGTCCAAAAGTGTACCTGGTACAATGGTGTCAAATCCTACGTTTGCTTGGACAATGAGCGTATTTTGAGCGGCTGCTTGGTTGGAAGCTGGAAATATTGTAACTAATGATGATGCGGTGCTTGCATTGATGATTGCTGGTGAAACACTTCCTGCACCTGTGAATGGGTTAATGTCGTATTGCCAAATTCTTGATGAATTCCATTCTGCCAAGTACCAGTTCGGGTTTGCGGTTGTACCTTTGTTCTGTAAGACGTATCTTAGTTGTTCGCCTGATGGGCCTGCTGCCACGTAGCCTGATGGAACACCAGTCACGTTAAACAGTACGGTTCCAGTGAATCCATCGACCATTTCCCATGTAGATCCGAGTGGGCAAATAAGTATTGGTGGGAAGGTTCCGTGTTCGTCAGGGTCCCAGAGGTTGTATATGTATCCGAATGATGGCGCTGGCAATGTATTGCTGGTCCAAACAACTTCTCCAGTTTGCAGATTAAGGGCGGTCAATGGTCCATAGCTTGGAGCATCGAATCCTAATGGTGCCATGTAGTAGAGTATACCGTCCATGATTATCGGGTTAATGTATCGTTGCTCGTATGCAGTGCCTTCGTAGTAGCCAACACCTTGACCTGTTCCTGGATATCCACCACCATCATAGTACATGTTGCCTCCGACGACTCCACCACTTTGAATCGGCTTAGTCCAAATTACGTGGCTAGACAGGGATCCTATAGCGTCACCTGGATTTCGACTCATGATTGCTCCCCACGAGTTTTGTGGGGGACCTGTAGAGAAAGCAGAGACCACGCCTGAACCTACTGCGGGGTTAACCGCTGAGCCTGCGCCTAGCCAGTTTGAGGATATAGTCCACCAGTCAGTGTTTTCGCCGTAGATTGGACGTGTCCAGTAAGCGGTTGGCAATGGTGAGCTACCTATAGCGGCAGGTACTGCTTCTGATTGAACAGTAAGTGTTGTTGTTGCGCTGCTTGGCAGATATGTGTCGTTGACAATTGCACTGTTGGGATTACCGTTGCTTGCTGTGTATGTTTGTCCTGGGAAACTAAATATTAACGTGTATGTACCAGTTTGGTCGGGTGTGAAACTTGTTATTTGGTTTGATGTAGTGTCTGAAACAGTTTCGAAAATTGTCGTTTTAACAGTGCCGTCTGGAGCAACGACAGTGAAATTGTAGTTGTGGAATCTGTAGTTGTTGGATAGTAGTGCATAGCTGCTTGAGTCACCCAAGCCTACTCCGAAGATTTGGTTGAGCCACATGAAAACGTTAACTGTCTGGCCAACACCGATTGGGTCAGGATGAACGGCAATGTAAGCAAACGTTGGAATCTGGTAGCCCGGGTTGTGGGCGTTCGCTTGAGGTATTAGAATCATTGAAGTTCCTATTGAAATTGTCAATAATATCGCAATTGCTATTGCTGCTGTTTTACTAAAGTTTTTCAAGTTTTTCCTTCCTATATGTTTTGTAAAAAAAAAGGATAACGGCCAAGTTATTTAGGCTTTTCCTATTTTCAGCATTTTCAACGACAAAACCCTTAAAAGTAGAAAATAAAACAGATTTATTTCCACTAATGTGGATTTTGCATCTTTTGCCCATTTATTTAGGATGTCAATAGAATAAATTAATTAAGCAGGTAAAAACGATAAGAGCAGTCATGAAGCCCGTAATTGACGAAATCGACAAAAAAATCCTAAAGGAACTTCTAATAGATGGACGAAAGACCTTTGCAGAAATCGCGCCAAAATGCAACACAACAAAAGATGTTATTTCCAAACGTTATAAACAAATGGAGAAAAAAGGCATAATCGTTGGAGCAACAATTCAAAACAGTTACACTTGTTATCTGGGCAAATTCGTTGCAACTATTCTCATTAATTTTCAGCGCGGTAAATTAGACTGCGCTATTACGTCTGTTAAGAGAATACCGCACGTTTTTCACGTCTACTCCCGAGTTGTAAATCAAACGGTTGCTGCGGTGGCAATTTTGAAGAGCATTGAAGAACTAGAAGAGGCTAAACACTCAATCCAGCGGTTGCCTTTTATCCTCGCAACTGATGTGAGGGTGTGGATAGGTACAAGAACCACGCCAGAGAACCTGTCAATTCTTAACACCCAAGAACAAGAATCCAAAACGGTCTTCAGAAAGGAAATCTTACCTGAAAAAAAGGTCGAAACAAAGATTGACAACATTGACACAAAGATTATAGAGAAACTAGCAATAGACGGCCACATATCTTTTGAAAAGATTGCTAAGCCGTTGGGTGTTTCAACCGACACTGTTGTTAGAAGGTATGAGAGACTAAAGGAAAATAGAGACCTCAAAGTTGTAATTCAGATAAATCCAACTAAGATTGGATATTATGCGTATGCAATTTTTTATGTATCATTTTCTCATGAAACATTGGAACGTAACACCGAAATTCTGTCCAAAATACAGGACATAAATTTCATAACTAAATCAAGCGGCAACTTTGATTATACATTCAGTTTTATGATAAAAGACATCAATCAGTTTATAGATACCCAAGAACAGATTGCAAGTTTGCCGGGATTAATGAAAATGGAAGTTGGAGTAAATAGGTTATTTACTGTTTGGCCGCTTCAAAGAGAGTTCATATCAACTTTCTAACAATCGCCTACAGGTTAACTCTTCTATTCAGCTTGAGTGTTAGGGGTTGAAGTTGTAGGCGGTTTGGTGTATGGTTCCGTTGTGCATAGGGCCCTGCCATAATACAATGGCTCTTGCCGAAGAGGTTTGTGCAAAATACGATTGCAACGGCTCGTACTGGACCGTTATACGGTAGATGGGGTTTGGTACAACGGGGTACTGCAGCATTTGGTTCCACCCTGAACTCTGGTAGGAATAAATATCTGAACCAAGCATCATGCCGATGTCCATTCTTCCGCCTGTCCACATGAGGCTATTCATGTACTGCGCGGTTGAGGGTGGTTTGTCTTTGATATAAGACACCGATAAAGCCCTAACCTGCTCCTGAGTAAAAGCAACGAAATGGGTTACGTCCAGTACGCTGTTTGTTTCTGTTAGCATATCGTTTTGGTAGGTTCCACTCCATGCAACCACTGTGTTTTCCGAAGTAAAATTAGTTGTTACGTCATAAATTGGGATAGGCGCAACAGGATACTGAATTTTGATTGCCCAATTTCCGTTACAGTATGCATATTTTTCTGAGCCGACTGACCCAGTTTCTTGTCTACCACCGCTCCAGTTGAGGTCCTGGCATAAGCGGCAAGGTATCAGGATAGTAGACCAAATGTAGAGAGAGCATGGTTTGGTCTCGGATTTGTTCCACTGAAGGAGTAGTGGGTTTTGTGTCTGCTGGGTTTTGGTTACCTAAAGTAGATCCAGCCGAGTATCCTCTGACTACGATTATTAGGATTGCTGTTAAGGCAGCAACAATTATTTTTCGCATCTTTCCTTCACAACTGTTTGTTAGTTAGCGCTGAATAACTATATAGAATCTTTGCTGGACGTTAAGAATATAGTATTAGAAAAAGTGAGTGTTTAGCTCATGAAGGTTGGGTGTGCATCTTCTTCGTTGATGTGGTGCATGACGTGCAATGCTAAGCCTGTTGCTGCGCCCGCTGAGAGTCCGACAAGCAAATAAGTCAACCAAGTATATCCCCCAACTAGTCCTACAACAGCTAATGCGTCAAAACCTAACGCGACTGCCAAGTAGCCTACGCACCACATTTTAACGCTCATTCCACGAGGCTTGTTGATGCCGATGCCGCCAAGCATACCTAACATGATTAGGAAGCCAACTAAAGCGTAAATTAAATTGAAGTTTAGATCCACACGGTTCACCCATCTAAGCTGGCTATGTTCCATTTAGAGCTTAATTAGGCTATCGAAACTTCAACAGAGTTAAAGATACATTATTACTAAAGCTGCTTGAGTACCGCTAGCTTTTATTACTCTCAACAGCGAATCTTAGCCTTAAGGGCGTGGATACAGTCACAAACTTTGATGTTAGGCATTGCCATAAATGGGCTCAACTCTTACTTGGTCGCCGACAAAAACTCAGCGAAGCCCAATCCGCCATCGAGAACCAAGATTTTGATTTGGCAAAGCGGTTGTTTAACCAAATTTTCCCCGGGGCAATGGGGGGCAAACAAGCTGACCCAGGTATGGCTGGTTCGCTTTTGTACCATATGGCTATGGTTACCAAGATGGAGTCGGAAACCCAAGTGCTCCTTAAAGAGTTGAAGAATGAGTTGCCTGATGTTTCAGCGAAGTTATGTAAGATTTACGCCGATTTTGAGTCTGACGCCAAAGAACTCACCAAAAAAGCAGTTTCCCACATGGATTTTGAGGGAATTGCTTCAAGCAAAAGATTAGTGTCAGAAGAGAAAATAGCTCTTTTTAACAAGCTGAAACAAGAAAACAGCAAAGTCGAAACCCTGCTAAACAACAATGACCAAAATGCTTGTAAGGCGTTTGAAAAGCTGTTTGAGGCATGGGCAGTGCAAATCATTAGGGTGCGGCTTATCCAAGAGTACGAAACAATCAAAGGCATGTTGGTTACGGCTGAACTAGCCAAAACCAGCGGGGTTCAAGCACTGGAGGAAGCGATGGCGCGAGTGCAGGACAAGTTCGGTCGAGAGACGGTCAGCATAGCCCTTGATGTAACGCTTAAAGTTGGTATGCGCCGAGAAAAACTGCAGTCAGTCATGCTAAGCGACCACTTCATCAACATGACTATGAGCAACGAAACCCTTGATGGAAATATGGAATTTTTAAATTGCCCAATTTATGGAAGCCACAAGTATGCCGCTGAAAAATACGGCGTAAGCGACAAGGTTTCGGCGCTGTTCTGTTCTCACTTCTGTTTTGCACACGCCAAAGCCATGCTGGACACAGTTTTGCCCTTCCCCTTCACGCTGTGGCAACCTAAACTTATAGCAACGCACGGCAACTGTGAGTTCTACCTAAAACTTGCACATTCACCAGAAGCAAAGACATCGGAACCGTTTGTTCCCCTGGTCATGTCATGGAACGTAACCAGAGAGTGTAACATGAAATGCAGCCACTGCTACATTAACGCCACAGATAAGAAACTAACCGATGAACTGTCCACTCAAGAGGGCAAAAACCTAATGGACCAAATTTGCCAAGTTAGCAAACCTCTGCTTATACTAAGCGGCGGCGAACCTCTCCTACGCCCAGACATCTATGAACTTATCCAATATGGCGCATCTAAGAGTTTGAAGATGGGGTTGGGAAGCAACGGAAGCTTCATCGACGATATCGTAGCGGCTAAACTTAAGGCAGCGGGTATAGCGACAGTTTCAATCAGCTTAGACTCTCATATTCCCGCTCAACACGACGAGTTCCGAGGTGTTGTGGGGGCATGGGAAAAAGCAGTTAACGCCTGCAAATCACTAAGGAAAAATAACGTGCTCGTCCAAGTGAATACTACGCTAACTCAGCAGAACTATAACCAAATCGACGACATCATGAGTTTAGCGGAGGAAATTGGCGTTGAAAATTTTCACATGTTCTTCCTTGTTCCAACAGGTCGTGGCACCAAACTAGAAGATATTTCGCCCCAAAAATACGAAGACATGATAACAAAAACCTTCGCAAAAGTTGCAAAACACAAGCTAAACGTAAGACCCTCATGTGCTCCCCAGTTTATGCGCATCGCCAAAGGCATGGGTTTAGACATGAGACAATGGATCCGCGGTTGCTTGGCAGGCTTATACTACTGCCGCATCTACCCCAACGGTGACGTCACACCTTGCCCCTATTTGCCAATAAAGCTTGGGAACGTGAGGGAAAAAAGCTTCAAAGAAATCTGGTTTGATTCACCCATATTCAAAGCTCTCCGTGACCCCAACTCCCTTAAGGGCAAATGCAGAGAGTGCGAATACCGCGCCTTATGTGGCGGATGCCGTGCACGGGCTTATGGACTTTCAAGTGACTTCATCGATTATTGTGGGGATTTGCATGTACCAGTCGAGGTAAAAAGTGATTATTTAACTGAGGACCCTTGGTGCGTCTATCAACCAAAAACCCTTTAAGCAATAGTTGTCTTTCAAAAACTTTAACAGGCAGTAAAAAGCGGCTTTGGCAGCCCGCAAACACAGCGTTTGGTGACGTGGACCGCCAAAACAGTCTTGGAGGCACAAAAGATGAATGGAGTCCACAACTCTCCGAATTCGACCAAAGCGGTTACAGCATCAACTTCACTAGATATGATGAACACCCAGAGCCTTCAAATGAAGCCTTGGATATGCAAATTCTCCAACCTAAAAATTTACAGGTGCTAGGAGGCTGCCAAGATCACTCATGCTGGTCTCTCTAAAAGTTTCTTTGGAATGTTCAAAGAGACCACACTTGCATGTCTTTTTGACGTCGGCGGTTTAATTGCTGGTTTTGCGATTGCATTAGAGCTGGGCATTTTTCAATTGTCACCCTGGGCGATAGCGTTATACCCAGCAGTTGTAAGCGTGAAGGGCGTTATGACAGGTTTGCTTACAGGCCGGTTGAGCACGGCGTTGCATTTAGGAACAGTTTCTCCTAAGTTCTTTGGGAACTCAAAGAGTTTTTATAGGCTAATTGGAGGAATTGTCGTATTGTCATTGGCGACAAGCACAACCATAAGCGCGATTTCGTTGATTTTCGGTAGCTTGTTTTGGGGAATAACCATAACAGAGTTTCCAGCTATTTTGACAGTTATGGTTGCAACCCTTTCCTTGGGGTTGCTAACTACATTAATTTCAATAAAAATTACTTTTTTCTCGTTTAAGAAAAGTCTAGACCCTGACACAATTCTTTACCCTGCTACTTCAACCATTGCTGACATCGTAATAACATTACTATATACTATTGTACTGAATCTTTATTTTTCAGGTTCATTTGGCAAGTGGATGATAATAGCCTTTGGACTCATTGATGTATCATTAGTCTTAATAATAATTCCAAAGGTTGGACGGGAAACAGAGTTTTTAAAAATCCTTAAAGAATCGTTGCCAACGATGTTTTTAGTTGCTTTTATGGCAAACATAGCTGGAACGGTGCTTAAAGGAATAAATATAATAGCGGATGGCCGTAAGATAATCTACACTGTTTATCCAGCCATAATTGACATGATGGGCGATGTAGGACTAGTTGTTGGCTCAGCTGCTACTACAAAACTTGCATTAGGAGTCCTTTCGCCCACGTTTTCATCGATTAAGAATCATTCCAAAAACATTCTCAGTGCTTGGACTGCATCCCTTATGCTGTTTTCGGTCTTGGGATTGTTATCTTTAGCGTTGAATGGAATATTTTCTCTGCAGGCGGTTTCCAATATTTTATTGATACTTTTTGCTTCCAACATAATCGCTTTTTTCTTCATCGTGGTTTTATCCTATGCAATTTCAATAGTAACATTCAAAAGAGGCTTAGACCCTGACAACTTTGTCATACCTGTCGGGAGTTCTTTAGCCGACACCATAACAACCATTGCCCTTCTTGTAGCTTTAGTTTTAATCATTTAGGCTAAAGACAAAATTAAATATCAAAGAACCCTTATCTTAACCATGGAGCGCTCCATCAACATTGCCTAAATTTGAAAAAATAGAATATAAACCCATCCCCGTCAGAGAATTGTTACTTGAGATGAAGAATCTCTCTGAATTAATGATTGATTTAGCTTACTCTTCTGCCTTATATAACGACAAGGACCTTGCAGAAGACGTGCTTGCCTTGGAGAGCAGGGTTGATTATCTGTCATATCTTTTGGATATGGAAATAATGGTCGCAGCAAGAGACGCAAAGGACGCTGAGTCTCTCATCGGCGTATCCATAGTAGCGGCTTCGGTGGATAAAATTTCCGACGCCGCAGCTGATATTGCAGCTATAGTAACCCGAAACATTGGCGTACACCCGATTGTTGGCGAAATCTTTGAGAAAGTCGAAGAACACCTAATGAAGGTAACCGTGAAGCCAAACTCGCAAATCATCAAAAAAAACATCGGTGAACTCAATTTGGCGGCTCGGATGGGCGTTGACATTATAGCCATTCGCAGAAACCACGATTGGATACTAAACCCAAAAGAGGAAGAGACCGTGTTTCAAGGCGACATACTGATCACCCGGGGTGCACCCTTAGGAATTAAGGAATTCAAAAACTTAGCTGAGGGCAAACTCGCCATGCTAGATACTGATAAGCGGGCTAAATTTGAAGAAATCGTTTCAAGGTTTGTAGAACTTAAGGATACTTCCGAATTGATGATGGACTTAGCATATTCGTCCTTGATGCTGAATAGCAAAGAATTAGCAGAGGAAGTAGAGGGGCTCGAAGAGCGGATGGATCAGCTGCATACGGATTTTGAGTTGCTTGCGTTAACAAGTGACTTCAAGAAAGAGGAGGCTTCAGGCTTTCTAGGGTTAATCCGGCTGGGCATTGCAACAGAAAAGATTGCTGACGCAGCCGCCGACATGGCTGAGGTTGTATTAAGAGAGATCGAACCGCACCCTATTCTGAAGTTAACTATTAAAGAAGCAGAAGAAACGGTGACGCAAGCTTGTGTAACGGCGGATTCATCGCTAGTTGGAAAATCCTTAAAAGAGGCACGTGTGAATGAGGAAACAGGAATGTGGGTCTTAGTCATAAAGAGAAATGAAAAATGTATACGTCCACGCGGAGAATCAAAAATTACTGCGGGCGACATCTTGGTTGCTTCCGGCTACGCTGAAGGCGCGGATGACTTAAAACGACTCGCCTCCCCAACTCAAACCTGCGACATCGAATAGTCTGTAATATTAGTTTAGATTCAATAATGCTATAAGCCAGTAGCGCTCATAGATAGAAGAATTAGTCTTACCTTAGAACATGGGGGAAAAAAGAAGCGTACACATGCCAAAACCCATCCTGCAGAAAAAGCTTTACTGTTCCCCTCAAAACTTTAAACCAACAGATCACCCCCTCAGAAACATTTTTTGCCTGCCCTTTTTGCTTAACTAAAATAAAAAAATTAGAGACTTCTTTGAGGACAGATAAAAAAACTGAAGAAATAGAGATTGGAAATGCTCAACCAAAAACAAACGCTGAAGAAAATAAAGGGAAAACCCAGAATAGCCATAAGCAAGCTGCTTGTAATTTTCACCCTGGATACTTAAGTGAAAGATCTTCAAACGAACAGATCCCAGATGAATGCCTTGTATGTAAAGACATTGTCAATTGTATGCTAAAGAAAATGCGTGAATAAATAACCAACGTTCTTATTATGCAAAATAAAAAGAAAAAAAACTGAAATGGGAGTATTATAAGAAAGATTGAAGGTTTTTACTTCTTTTTCTTCGCTGCTGTTTTTTCTTCGGTGGTTGCTGGGTCGGTTGCTGCCGTGGCAGGTTCATCCATTTTTGGCTCTTCTTTTTTGTCTTCGATTTCGGTTGTGATTTCTTCGATTGGTTTTGGAGGGGGTGTTGTTGCCATTGTCCAGCCTATCCATGCTCCTATGAATAGGATAGCTACGAAAGCTACGAAAACTGGTATTGCGATTATCCAGAACTGTGCATTTTTCAGTGCGTCAGATGAACCTCCAATAAGACCGATGCTATGAAGCCAAGTTGGATAGAACAATGTAACTAGATAGCCAATAGCTACCACAACGCAAACTACAAGTATTGCTCCACCTATTCCTTGATCTTTGCTAACCATTTAGTGATTCACCACTTTATAGCCATGTATTCGCTTAATCAATTTAAAGTTTGTCATGTTTTCCAAGCGCTTGAGTGATTAGGTAGTACCCATTTCCCAAGTTGAAAGGTACTTTTTCTGTTCAGCGGTAAGCTCATCGATGACTATGCCTATGCTTTGTAGTTTTAACTCTGCAACTTTCTCATCGATTTCTTTTGGAACAGTGTAGACTTTAGTTTGCAGTTTAATCGATTTGGCAATGTATTCGGAGCAGAGGGCTTGGTTTGCAAAAGACATATCCATGACCTCTGAGGGGTGACCTTCTGCTGCTGCCAAATTGACTAGTCTACCTTCTGCGAGGAGGTAAAGGTTTCTGCCATCGTTAAGGGTATATTCTTCCATGTTTGGACGCATTGTGCGGTGAGCTTTTGAGAGTGATTCTAAGTCTTTTATGTTTATTTCTACGTTGAAGTGGCCGCTGTTGCATATAATGGCACCATCCTTCATCTTTTCCATGTGCTCTTTGCGTATAACGCTTATGTCGCCTGTTGCAGTGACGAATATGTCACCAACTGGTGACGCTTCAGCCATGGGCATGACTCTTAAACCGTCCATAACGGCTTCGAGGGCACGGATCGGTTGAACTTCTGTCACTATTACGTTAGCACCTAAGCCTCGGGCCCGCATAGCAATACCTCTGCTGCACCAGCCGTATCCGCCCACTACAAAGTTTTTGCCAGCAAGCAGAACAGAAGTTGCACGCAGAATACCGTCGATTGTGCTTTGACCTGTTCCATAGCGGTTATCAAAGAGATACTTTGTGTAAGCGTCGTTGACTGCTACGATGGGATATTTCAGGCTGCCATCTTGTTCCATGGCTTTTAGGCGAACTACACCAGTGGTGGTTTCTTCAGTTCCGCCTTTAACGTTTTTGATGTCTGCTTGGCGTTTACCATGCAACATGCCGACGACATCTGCGCCGTCATCCATTGTGATGGTTGGCTTGTAATCTAACACATTGTCAATGCATTTGTAGTAGTCTTCAGTGTTTTGTCCTCTCCAAGCGAAAACATGCACGCCACTGTCAGCAAGAGCTGCTGCAACATCGTCTTGGGTTGAGAGTGGGTTTGAGCCGCATAACGCAACTTTGGCGCCCCCCGAGATGAGCACTTTTATAAGAACTGCCGTTTCTTTAGTCACATGAAGGCATGCCGCTAGGGTTTGACCTTCTAGTGGTTTTTCTTTTTCAAAACGAGTTTTAATGATGTTTAGAACAGGCATATGTTTTGATGCCCATTCTATCTGTAGGTGACCTTGAGACGCTAAACTTTTATCTTTAACTTGGAAATCTTCCATGGTATTCCTTCTTTTCAGGAACATTGGGGTATCTACCTATTTAGAATTTGCTCTTCAACACTCAAAGTGATAGATGTTTTCTTAAAAAAGTTTAATTATTTAATATCCAGAGGTTCTTGTGAGAGATACAAATGAAAGACCCTTTTGCCTCGTTTATCAAAAAAGAGTTAGAACCAAGAACCTTACTCATAACATGTGGATTGCCTGCAAGTTACAAAACAGAAACTTCAGAGGAAGTTTCAAAAATCAAAGGCTACCCTATCCTTCGCAGCGACTTGATTCGGCTGGAAGTCCTCAGGAATGAGGATATTTTTGATACAAAAGTTGCGGGAAACATGAACAAGCGATTATCCGTCTATGATGAATTGTTTCGCCGTGCAGATGAACAAGCTGCAAAGGGGAAGGGCGGTTTGATCTTAGACGCTACGTTTGTTACTCAAGAACTTCGTCGGCGTGCAGCTGAAATAGCAACTAAAAACAACATGACTTTTGTTATCCTACAAACCAGTTGCCCACAGGAAGTTTCAATCAATAGGATTATGAGACGGACAAAAGAAAAATATGAGTCAAACGCCTTAACAGAGGAAGCTTATCTTGCTAACAAGAACAAGTTTGAACTCGTAAATATAAAGGACTTAAAGGAAAAATATCCAACACTCAATGTGACTCATTTAATAGTCGACACCTGCCACGATGAAACTGACCAATGGAATGTGGTTGGAATGGAAAAGAGATAACGAGCGCCAACCGATGAAAATTGATTTACATATCCACTCTAAGAATTCCGATGGAAAAATGACCCTCCAAGAAATTTTCATTGAAGCTCAAGCCAGAGACATTGGCTTTTTAGCAGTTGCCGACCATGACACCATAACAGGCCAAACCCGAGCGATAACGCTAGGAAAAAAATCAAATGTACGGTACCTTACTGGTGTCGAGTTGAACGTGACTTTTTCTCACCCCAGTTTTCATAGAGGCAAAACGGTTTCGTTGGATTTTTTAGGTTACCGTTTCGACGCGACCAACCATTCATTGGAGAGCAAGCTGGAAACAATGGCTAAGTATCGTGAGGAGAGGGCAACCAAAATCCTCGAAAACCTCAATGCTGAATTTCAAAAAGAAAATATTGCAACTTTATCAGAAGACACCTTTAGGCAAATTCATGAATCCGTCGACGGAACCCTTGGCAGACCCCACATCGCCGACTATCTTGTTAAGAAAGGAATCGTTAAAACACGCCAAGAAGCCTTTGACAAGTACCTAGTCAAATGTGATGTCCCTAAGTTCCCACTCTATATAGAAGAAGCCTCAAAGCTCATCAGGAATGCAGGCGGAAAACTGGTCTTGGCACACCCAAACGACCCTCATGGAACCTCACTGGTCGCTTTAACCAATGTGTTGGCCGAACAAACCCAAATTGTTGAGGAAAAAATGTTGCCGTCCATCGACGGCGTTGAATGCTGGCATTCAAGAAGCACTCCAGAAACCACAAAACATTACTTGGCTTTTGCAAAGCAGCATGGCTTGATTGCGACGGGAGGCAGCGATTGTCATCAAAAACCAATAATTATGGGAACCATGGGAATTCCCCATTGGGTAGCCAACCAATTCCCATAGCTGTTAAAGGTTCCGTGCATATTGAGTGGCTAATTTGAAGTATGCTTGAGCTTCTGTGATCGCCGCTGCTTTTTCTTTTGCGGAAATGTTTGGGTCGTCGAGCCTGAAGCTGATTACTTTGCCCCGCACATAGGCGCGGTAACACTTGTAGAATTCAAGCACACTTAGTAGTTGCTGGTCTTTACAATAGACCACATAACGTTCTATGAAGTAGTTGGCAAGGTTTCCTCGTTGCTGATAATCTAGGTCCATTGCTAAGAAGGCTACATCCGAAGCAACATCAGAATAGCGGAAACGATCGTTGAACTCAATAGCGTCGAAAATGCAGATTTTGTCGGTTATAAAGATGTTGCCGGAGTGCAAGTCACCATGGCAATCTCGGATACGTTTGTCAGTGATTCTACTTTCAAAAAGCGCTTTCTTGTTTTCGAAAAGCATTTATATTGATTTGGATAAGTTGGAAGTCTTTTTGGGTGATGGATTGGTTTAAGTATTTTGTGGTTTGGGCAAAGTTTTCATCCCAGTTAGTCCTAATGATTTTCAGGGAGCCGAATTCGTCAATCTCAGGGCTTGTTTGGGCTCTTAAATGGAATTCTGCAACTATGTTGGCTATATCGTCGATTATTTTTTTGTCAACTCTGTTTTCTTTTATGAGCAGGGTCATGATTCGTTCTTGAGGCAATCGTTTCATCTTTAGGGCATACTCTACGGTTTCGCCGCTTCCCCTTATTTTGATGATGTCTGACTTGTTAATTGGAACAACTTCGAGGTATATTTCTGGACAGAGCCGTCTGTTGAGCTCTAATTCTTTTTCGCAGAACAAGCGTCTTTTGTCTTTTGTGGAGAAGTCAAGGAAGCCAAAGTTAACCGCTTTTTTTACTTTATAAACAAAATTCTCGGTTAAGAACACAAAGGATATGTGGGTTTGGATAAGCTCAATTTTGCCAGGGTTTTGGGGATAAGCTTCTGGTGTGAGCATCGCGCTTACTACTTGCTTTTGGTCTTGCATTGGCTGATTTCTCCATTCCTATATTGTTGTGAAATAGTATCCAATAAATATAGGGGTACCTTTTCACATGGTTGCTTTATTTAGGTTATTTCTTGTTTTTGTTTAATTTCATATGCGACCTATCGAAATGAAAGTGGGACCAAGAGTGGAGGTCGACAAGTTAGAGAAATTAGAGGGGGAACTTGGAAAAATTGGCAATCTAGCAGGCGTTCCTGAAAAAATCGCAGAACAGTATACTATTCAAGATGTAGATTTTTAACATAATTTAAGACATTGTCAGCTTGTTCTTTAGAAATGTGTTTTTCTCGGTAAAGCGAAACCACGGTGTCCGTGATTTTGGCTAAGGCATGTACTTTGAAGCCGAGTTTTTCTAGTTTTTCTTTGCCTCCGTGCTCCCGGTTTACCACAACCAACAGGTGTTTGACGTTGGCACCTTGATCTTGAAGAGACTTTATTCCCTCAACTTTGGACAAGCCTTCACTTATGACGTCGTCAAAGAAGAGAATATTGTCACCTTTAGTAACTTCTGCACCGGCAATTCTGCCGGTGACACCATAGCCTTTTTCTTCTTTTCGAACAATCACGCAGGGCAGATTTAGTTTGCATGCGATACTTGGCGCAATCAACGCGCCTTTAAGCTCGATAGAGGCTAACTTGTCGATTCTATCAACTGTGGATAGCTTCTTGATTTTCTGTGAGGCAAGTTCAGCGATAATACAGAGTTGTTGGGGCACAGCGAGTATACGGGCAAGGTCTATGTAGTAGGGGCTTGTTGCTCCAGATTTGATTTTGAAGCGTCCAAATTTTAAGCAACCAGACAGATAAAGGGCATTTGCTATTTTGTCAGTGATAGTTGACATGAGATTTATCCCTGAATGGAATACTAAACTGCAAATTTAACCCTTTACTATCCAAAATCAGGTTCTTGCAGTAGTTCAAGGTTTGCTTGAGTATAAAAACATAAGGGGGGAAGTCGTCTCTTTTAGATCAAGTTATCGCCTCAGTACTCAAAGCAAATTTAGGCCACAACAAACTTTTGGAACCTTAACTCTTGGCCCAGATGGATAGTATCAATTAATTGTTTCTTTGGCAACGAACGTTAGTTATTTCATCTGAAATAAACTATGCAATGTTCAGCCTTTAAACATGAAGGCAACAATCTAACGAGCACCAGGGACTCAGAGCAGTAACTATACAACCAAATCAGCCATATCTACACTGCGCTCGTAAATTTGCCTAAGAAAAGCCACCGCTGCCAAAATCTGAGGCATCAAATCCACTGACAAATCCTTCGCCATACGTTCTATATTAGAATAAATTGGCTCAATTTTCCCACCTAAATTCCGAACATTTTCCGCCAACGAAATGTCCTTGTTTAGGAAAGCTTTGATGGCTTGGTCGTTAGCATCTGAGCATGCAGATTGAAGTTCGAACAGCAGCTTTCGAAGGTCAGTAGACAATTTGATTCCGTTAAGCTCAATTGCGGTTGACGCAAACTGAACGCATGCGTCACCGATGCCTTCAATTAAGCTTGCAGCCAAACGATAGTCTAAGCACTCAATGGGTGTAATCCCAAGCTTATCGCTCAACCGTGGATTCTGAATAATTGTCCGCAGAGTTCTAACCAACAAAAAATAAAGGCGGTTGCTTTCGTTATCGCGAGAAACCACGCTCTTAGCTAACTCGATATCGCTATTAATGAAAGAATTAGAGACATCTCGAATCATTCCTGCAACAAGACCATGATTGCGCTGTAAAATTTTCTCAGGCAAAAACCCAAACGGCTGTTGCGAAATACTTTGCAAAGAAATTTTGCAGATGGTTTCCTCTACAATCTCTAAACCTGCTAAAGAACTAGCAGTCGATTTAATTATTTTCCTTGCGTTGGCATCAATACGATCTTTTGCTTCAATGTTAATAGTGTCATAACCCAGAAGATATCTGCCCACGATTTCACGCCCCAAAAAAGGACCAATAGCTAATGTTGCAACTTTGGGCTCAGGTTCAGCTACGTTCTTTGGGTCAACAAGAAGTTTACCATCACCTGTTATCTCTAAATTTACTAAAGCGCCCTTCTTCAAGCCGTTATCTTTTGCCCAGTCTCTGGGTACGCAAATAAAAAAGGTTCCAGTTGGTGTTTGCTGAACTTTACGCGATTCACTCATATGCAAGTTCACCTATGAAGATACGACCTATCTAAACTATTGTTTGCTTATTTAAATTAAATTGATTTCCCATAACTTTACTTTTAAAAATACAATCACTAGCGTTATAACAAAAAATCCGCCCTTCAAGTGTTCCGACAAAAAGAAAAGAGGGTAATAAGAAACAGTATATAACTCAAGAGCATAAAAGGCTAACACATTAAACAATTAATATTCAAGGGTCAGGGCAAGAATTTGATGAGCTCAAGAGATAAACTTCAAAGAGCAATTCAGGCGACAATAGCTGCAGGCTACCAGCTAAACAGCGAAGCCTTTGAGTACCTGTGCCAAAACTGTGAAGCAAATGATCCGGGCACAATTATGCAGTTAGCATTTAAACGAATTGGAGAACTTGAAGACAAGCCGATGTTCATCGAAAAAGGTTTTTTGGAAAAATTATTGCAGTCGGTACCTGAAAGAACGATACCCGAAATACCAATATTGGAGCCACAAACAACCCCAGAACCTGGGATAACACAAGAGCTGAGCAGTGATGAAACCGAATTTTATCCATACGCAAAAGACATACCGTCAGATATCAAAATCATAGAAGACGCTACAGGTAAACTAAGCTCAAACGGAACACTAAATGAATATGTGCTTTACTTTCAAGACCGCTTCAAACGTATCGAACATCTTCTTAGGCAGAGAATGGATGTTAAAGCTGCAACCCCAATTCTGGAAGCTCTAAAATCGCCTGCGAAAACTAAACTAAAAATTATTTGCATGATTACTGAGAAGCGAGATTCAAAAAACCACACTATACTTTCAGTTGAAGACTTACAAGGAAACGCAACGGTACTTGTATCTCAAAACGTCCCCGAGGAAGTCAAGAAGAAAACCCTCATGCTTCTGCCCGACCAAGTAGTCTGTCTAGCTGTAATCAAGACGCGAACTAATCTTTTCATGGCAGAAGACATTATCTTTCCTGAAATAGGAAGAAAACAGCAGCAGAGAGCTCAAGAACCAATTTACGCAGTCCTTACATCCGACATACATATCGGCAGCACAAAATTTACCAAAGAATCATTCAAACGTTTCATACTATGGCTTAAAGGCAAATACGGAACGCCCGAGATGAAGGAAATTGCTAGTCGAGTAAAGTATCTCTTAGTCGCCGGAGACATCGTTGACGGGGTGGGAATCTACCCTGGCCAGCAAAACGAACTAACCATACGTGACGTACACAAACAATATGACTTCGCAGCCAAATACCTTGAAAAAATCCCAAATTACATTGAAATCTTTCTCTCGCCAGGCAACCACGATGCCGCACGCAAATCACTACCCCAGCCAGCTATCCCAGAAGGTTACTTGACAGGCATCAAAGGGAAAAAGAACATTCACTCCGTCGGAAGCCCATGCCTGCTAAGCCTTCATGGCGTAGAGATCCTTATGTATCATGGTCGCAGTTTAGACGATATAATCGCGGTCATACCTGGAATGGACCATGATCACCCTGAAAAAGCAATGCGCTTGCTTATGCAAGGCCGCCATTTAGCACCTGTTTATGGCGGAAAAACCATGCTGTCCCCAGAAAACAGAGACTACCTTGTTGTAGACAGAGTTCCAGATATTTTCCATGCAGGTCACATACACGTAATAGGATACTGCAATTACCGCGGAGTGTTAGTTGTTAATTCGGGCGGTTGGCAAGACCAGACCGATTACATGGAAAAATTAGGGTTGGTTCCGACACCCGGTAAAGTGCCAGTGGTTAACCTGCAAACATTGCACACTACCGTATTGTCCTTCACGGATTAGGATGGCTTTTTAAGTTTTTACGGGAAACTTGAGGTGAGTACTCAATCAAGCGGCTAAAGCGGTTGTCGCTACCAAAGACATCCCTGATCAAACTTCGGGAAATATCGAGCCTTATTTTCTTGGTTCTACCATAACGTCCCATGCTTACAACTTTTGCGTTCACAAGTCCCATTGAATCCAACTCATTAACCAAAGTGCCTAAACGTCTTTGAGTTAAAAGCCCAGCACCCATTTCGCCGCACAATTCATTGTATACATCGTAAATTTCTCCGGTAGTAGGGCTTGACTTGTTTAGATGATAAACACTCAGCAGCACCAACTTTGAATGCAACGTTAAGTTGTTGAGGGCTTCAACTACACGATTATGCTCAATGTGTTTCTCTGCCTGACGCACGTGCTCTTCTGTAATCATTTTTGCACCTGCACGCTCAGCCACTTCTCCAGCAACACGTAACAAATCTAGAGCACGCCTAGCATCCCCATGTTCAGCTGCAGCCAAAGCCGAGCAAATGCTAAGGGCTGAATCGGATAAAACACCTTCTTGGAAGGACAATTTTGACCTTTCTAAAAGTATATTTCGGAGTTCTCCTGCATCGTATGGTCTAAAGACCAGCTCTTCTTCGCTAAGTGAACTGAAGACTCGCGGATCTAGGAATTCTTTTAGACGCAGATCGTTGGATATTCCGATTATAGCAACCTTGCTTTTGCTTAAGGTTTCGTTTATTCTTGTTAGTTCATACATGAACGCGTCGCCACGCTCTTTAATCAAGGCATCAACCTCATCTAAGACAATTATGAAAATTATCCTTGAGGAATCTAACCCCGTTCTAAACCTGTCAAAAACCTCACCCACTGACAACCCAGTAAAAGGGACGGATAACCCAACACTTTGGCTTAGGCTTGCAAACACTCTGTACTCTGAACCAGTCATGCGGCAGTTGATGTAGCAAAATTTTACTTGTGCACCATACTCTTTTGCTTTGGACTCCAAATGGCTTAAAACATACTTTGTTACTGCAGTCTTTCCGGTTCCAGTTTTGCCATAAATAAAAATGTTAGAGCACCTTGAATCTCTCAAAACTGGAGCAACAGTTGAACCTAATAATCGTATTTGGTCTTCACGATGTGGCAACTTCTCAGGAAGATAATCATGCCTTAAAACTTCTCGGTCTTTAAACAATCGAGCACCATTAACGAAGTTGTCAAATACATCATCTAGTACACTCGGATTCCCCATTCGTCATCACATCAATCTTGACAGGTACAACCGTTATTTCTTGTGGAACAGATAAAGGATACAGTACAAAAAACTAGTTTTAGACCACAACAATCCTAAAAAACAAAGAAAATAGGCGATAGTGGTCAAACAAACCAAGAGAAGACACACACCAAAGTTTCTACTGGAGAATATAGTTTATTATAAGGAAACTACTAATTATAATATATATAATAATATACTCTGAGTGATAAAACGCATTTTTATATATTAATGATTATCATCAAACATTTTAGACAATCTGTCTGTAAATATTTTTTCGAGCTTTCCTAACTTCTTTTGTCCCAAAAACTTCGAGAGGAAACATAGGGGTGTCCCTCAACAAAGCTTTTCCATGTCATAACGTTGAATTAGAAGTGACAAGTTGCTTCACTTAACCATAAACTATCAACAATTTACTCCAAGCAAACCAAAAGTGTTTATTTTCAAATTCCCGGCCTTTTTAAGTTCACAAAATTGTGAATTCATATGAAATATCAATATTTCTGCCGCATTAATGAGCTCATTTTCCTATAAATTACCATTTTTCTGTCTTTCACAAGTGAATAAGCCACCCCTTCACTTCTACTGGAAAACATGAACCAAGGCTTAACACAAAGTTTTCTGGTTATTCATTTATCTGTGAAGCTGGTAATAGCGAAAACACTTCAAAAAAGTCTGATTTATAAAATATGAGCATTACATTGCCTTTTTCAGTTACTTCATTTCACCATAACAGCTTTAAGGTGTGAAGTGTAAATGTGAGCAACCTTAAGGTGTACTCCCGATGCCGGCTCGTAAAATGCGCGTTGAGCTGTTCGATAGTGATGGTAATCGATATACCATTGCATTTGAGGGTCAAGTGACCCGGGATAAAGCTCTTCGCCTCTTGGATCTAGTGGAATTGCTTGGAGGTGCACCTGGAGAGAGCCCGATTATGAATACAAGCACAGTTATGCCTAATAAGGCTCTATCACGTTTCGAGAAAGTCCAATTAATTATCCAGAAGAATTTTCCCTTAATCTGGTTTTCCTCCAAGGATATCCAGTCTATTTATGAACAAGAACTCAAGGAACCAGTTTGCCTCAGCACAGTCTCCACTTATCTTTCTAGAATGGCAGCCAAAGGTATGCTTTTTCGAACCGGTGGGCAAAATAACTTGAAATATAAGTCAGCGCCAAACATTTCCCAAGCCACAATAAAGCAACGCATAAAATAAAAAATAATAACACAATAACCGGCTACTCTAAAACTATTTAATTTATTCTCACGCAGAGGGGTTTTCTGCTTTCTGAAGTAAGGTTTTCATTTCCTTCTTTAAACTGTACTGAAAAGGAATTTTGCCTGCTTCTCGCTCAAGATATCCTTCTTCATATAGCTTTTTCATCAGCCTAGCTGTGTGCTCTCTGCTTAGATGGACTATCTCTTTGATTTCAGGCGCCGTCTTTGCACCGTCCTTTAATAACATTTCCAATACTGCTATTTCTGTGTCTGTTAGTGCAGCCAATGCTTTGTCGCGTTTAATTGGAATAGGTGGTAGGGCCATTTGAGTTTTAATTTCCTGAGGTTGGACAATCGTTATCTTTTGTACTTGATCTTCAAAATCGGTAATTTTGTTTCGCAAAGTTTCCTGGGTTGCTTCAATGTCTCTAAGTTTTGTTTCCAAACCTGTTAATCCAGACAATATGTTGGTACTATTTTGAGAGTTCTCCGTCAGGTTTTGAGAGACTATCTGAGACATTGTTTGATATGATTGACTAATTGTCGCAAGTTGTTCTTCGAAGGGTGTTATACGCTTCTCGACATTACTGATTATTTTTAGACTTGCGTCTGCCTTCGACGTGGTTCCTTCAACCTTAAAAGCAATAGATTCAAACTTATCCGCATTGCGCTTAAGTTCACGATTGAAACTTAGTACAATATCCTCAATAAAATCTCGCGCCTTAATGTACTCTTTATGCGCCTTTCGGATCTGATTATAATACTCAAAAGAAGCTACCGCTGTCACAACAAGTAAAATGCTTGCGAGTATTGCTCCAATGTCAACCGTGATTTGCCACCCCTTGATTGTGATTTAACGGTGATTTACCCGTGATTTGATTGGTTGCATCACACATCACAGTTGTTCCATGGACTTTTTAAGGTTTGCGGTGATATTAACATTCATTCGATATGATATCACGCATCACAAATGCGTTCTGTTGGGTTTTAGGTTATATTGCTGCTACTAAAATCAATCCAATTTGAAGCTATTTAGCTGATTTAACCATAATTTTAGGTATATTGTTGGGTTTTTAAAAGGGTATTTAAATTAAATAAGAAAGATGATTGATCTGTGATTTGTGACGTCACAGAGTTCCGTCAGATGGGCTGGAAAGACGTTTTAAGCTTGTTTCGAGCTCCTCTCGAATAATTTCTATAACTTTTAGATGGTCTTTTAGTTCTTCTTCCTTGCTAGGTACATCTTGGTGTGCCTCCACATAATCGTGCAGTTTATTAGCTATTTCGAGATAGGGGTCGAGAGTTGTGCTCTCAAATACTCCTAAATATCCCAAAAGGAGTACTGTGTAGATGGATTTTATGACATTTTCTTTGGACTGTTTTAAAGTCCTATTAAAACTTCCGCGGCTTATTTTGGCCTTTGTTAACCTTAAAGCTGCTTTATTGTCGTAATTTAGCTGTTTTCCCGCTATATTTTCGGCTAAAACGTCTATAAGGAATGTTTCAAGCTGAGTTTTAGTTAATTGGCTGTTTTTAGCCAGTATTTGTACAATTGGGTCATTTAAAGCCCCGTTTAACCATGCTTGTACGCTGTCTTTTAGTTTCATTTCGTTGCTTCTCCCTATCCTTTGAATGGATACAGTTTTGTAGACATTGTCGACTTTTTAACTTTTGTCCGAGCGCCAAAACACATATCTTGCATAATTAAGCGACTAAATAATGCCTAAAAAGTAAAATAAAGCTAAAACAAGTGTTTTCGGCAGTTTTGAGTTGTTTTGTGGTCGATTAACATTAAAACGACAAAAATCTTGATTATTCATCAACCAATTAAGGCTAAACTTTACATGAAAAATACACTTTTTCAAATGAACCTTCCCCTAATTATTCCCTTTTTTTCGGACTCATGTCGAACAAAACACAGTTTCTGTGCTTCTCGCAATGCGAACTTTATTGCATGACTATCTTACATGTGACTTAGTATGAAAAAACCCGTGACGTCACCGATCGCGCAGAAATCATGTGATTTTCACGTTTAAACATTCGCATCACAGGGTTGTGATTCATCTGTGATACCAACCTATGGCAATGCAGTTTGTTGTGATTTGTTACAGACGCTCTGAATACTCTTTCAGTTTGGCGAAAAGTTCAGGCCGCAGGTCTCTTAAGGTCGGAATGAAGGTTTCAGCAGTCTTTAAATCACTGTAATCGACTTCAGCCACAACAAAGTCTTCTTCATCGTACTTTGCCTTAGCTACAACATCCCCAGTTGGAGAGACGAGGCGGCTTCCTCCCCAAAATTGCAAGCCTTCTTCGACACCAGCAAGGTTAACGTAGGCTAAAAATGATGTATTTTCTAGTGCCCGAGCAGATGTCAAAATTTCAAAGTACCCCCTTCGCACAGCTGGAGAAGCAGAAATGCAAATTATTAATTGAGCACCCTTAAGACGTGTTAGTCTAAACACTTCAGGAAAGAAAACATCATAACAAATGCTTAAACCTATGTTTCCTAAGTCCGTTTCAAAAGCGGCTGGCTTATAGCCTGGACGAAAATACCTTTTTTCTTCAAACACGCTATGAGTCGGCAAATACATCTTTCGGTACTTACCGATTAGCCCTTTTGGACCAACAAAGACCGCTGTGTTAAAGACTGTTGCATGGGTTTTCTCGCTTCGTTCAGGCATTCCAAAAATGATGTGCATCCCTGTTTGCTTTGCTAACAATTCAACTTTTTGGACTGTGGGTCCAGGAATTGTTTCTGCTAACTCGTAGACTTGGTCGTGCAACACGTAGCCTGTAAGTGACATTTCGGGAAAAATCACTAAGTCTACCCCCCTCTGTTTAGCTTTTAACGTCAAGCCTTCAATTTTACGCAGATTCTCGTTTTTGTCTTCCCGCTTACTGCTTATTTGGCACAAAGCAAGTTTGATTTTATCCTTCATCCTTTTCCACTCAATAGGTGTGTCTTGGAAGCCTAAAATCATTTCCCACAGTTCTATACCCAATTTTAGGAGCAAGGGGCATTCTTCTCTTATGCTCATTGGCAAGCCATCGAGTCTTTATCTGGTCGATCATAACGATCTTTATGCCCAGTTGATTGGCAATCTCCTGAGGTTCCATGAACCGTTCGAGTCCATAGAGAATAAGGTCTAAGGTTTCGTATTTGATTCCAAGCTCAGATTCTGCCATTTGGTTTGGCCAAAGCGCTGGAGTGGAGGGTTTTATGGAGAGCTCCTTTGGGATTCCAAGATGCATTGCGAGTTTGCGGACTTGCGTTTTGTATAAATCCATGATTGGAGCGATGTCTGCTGCGGCGTCTCCCCATTTGGTGAAGTAGCCCATCATCGTTTCGGATTTATCGGAGCTGCCGCAGACGACTCGGTTTTGTTTGTTGGCGTAGTAGTAGAGAAAAATCATTCTTGTTCGTGCTTTGACGTTTCCTTTGCAGAGCTTGTTGGCTTTGTCAAAAGCAGGAATGGCCCCATATAATCCGTTAAGTGCTTCTGACATGTCGCAGACATGGGTTTCCAATTGAAATTGGCCTGCAACGGCTCTGGCGTCGTCGATGTCTTTTTGGTTAAAATTTTCCTTTTCAGGCAACATAAGCCCCAGGACGTTTTCGCCTCCTATTGCAAGGCTTGACAGTGCCGCTATGGTTCCGCTGTCTATTCCTCCAGAGAGACCAAGAACGATTCCTTTTGCTCCAGCGTTTTCCACGTATTGTTTTATGAAACGGCAGATTCTAGTTTGTGTCTCCGAAAAATCTATCTCTAACAGGGAAGGCGTTAATTTCACTTACCATGCAGCCTCATTATTGATGGTTAGTAGGCAAGTATTTAAGGACAAACATAAATATTATGAGCTTAACCAGACGATGTAGAAGGTTGTTGTATTGGGGCGAAGAAGAAAAAAAGTTGTCCATATTCCAAAGAAACGTTTACCGAAGTTCTTCTCATGCCCTAGATGCGGAAAAGAGACCGTGAAAGTGGAAATTATAAGAGAAGAGGGTGGTCATTCTGTTGCACAATGCAGTAGCTGTGGTCTTAAGGAAGAATTCACAATTAAATCCGCACAAGGCGAAGTTGACGTGTACTGCATGCTTACTGACCGTGTTTATGGTACACAAAAAAGAACGCCTGTAACAAGCGTGAAAAAAGAGTAACTGAAGGATTATTGGTATGCCTGGGCCTATTGAAAGGTACTTGCTTGAAAAAATAAAAACAGATGGCTCAATTCACATAACCCTAATAGACCCAGAAAAAGTAACTGGTTTGGCCGCGTCGCGGATTGCTAAAAGCTCCAAGAATAGCGGAACGGCCGCTATAATGATAGGGGGCTCAACGTTTGTTTCTGAGAATCACTTGGATGAAATAGTGAAAGCCATTAAATCCGAGGTAGACATTCCCACAATTCTTTTCCCAAATAACGTAACTGGAATAAGTAGCCATGCAGACGCAATTTGGTTCATGTCACTTTTAAATTCGGTTGATCCATATTTCCTGATAGGCGCCCAAATCTTGGGCGCTCCACTTGTAAAAAAATACGGTTTAGAACCGATTGCTATGGGCTATATAATTGTCGGCGATGGAGGAACAGCTGGGATAGTTGGAAAAGCTATTTCATTGCCGTACAATAAGCCTGAGCTTGCAGCTGCTCATGCTCTAGCAGGTCAATACCTCGGCATGCGCTTCATTTATCTTGAAGGTGGTTCCGGAGCAACAAACCCGGTGCCTCCTGAAATGATTCGGGCAGTAAAGCATCTAATAGACATTCCGCTCATTGTTGGCGGCGGAATAAAGACCAAAGAGCAGGCGTTCACTGCGGCTTCGGCTGGAGCAGACATAATCGTAACTGGAAACATCACTGAATCAAGCGATGCTAATCAAAGAATCTCTGAAATAATTGCGGCGATAAAAACTCGCTGAAACTTTTTGTTAACTATAACTTTCAACTTAGGTTTTTCTTTAAGCTTTAGAAAGCCAAAATAACCCATATGTCCATATCTTGCATGTGAGCTATCTACTTGAATATCAGCAAGGGCTATCAAAAATACGTTGAAACACTGGAAAACCAGTTAAAGCTCCTATATGCAATAAGCGACAGCGCCAGATCCAAAGGTCTTGATCCAGCCCTAAAAACAGAGTGCATTAAAGCTCAAGATATTGCTGACTTAGTGGAAGGCTTAGTAGGACCCAAGGGCGTTGCTTTAAGTATCCGTGAACTCAGCAACAAGATACCACGTGAAGAAATTGCTTTCAAGGTGGCTCAAGAAATTGCCCAAGGCAAATTCGCCCAAACGGATCAAGAGAAAATTAATCAAGAGAAATTGGCTGAACAAGCAATTCGAACTGCCTTAGCAATCTTCACAGAAGGCCTAACTGCAGCCCCTATTCAAGGCATCGCACAAGTAAAAATTAAAACAAACGCCGACAGAACACGTTACCTTGCCATATACTTCGCTGGGCCTATCCGTTCAGCAGGTGGCACAGACCAGGCCTTAACCTTGGTTGTAGGAGATTATGTTCGTCGCGAGCTGAACCTAGACAAGTATAAGCCTACAGAAGATGAAGTCTCCCGCTTCATAGAAGAACTAAGACTCTATGAACGTTCAGTAGGACGCTTTCAATATCACATCCCTGATGGGGAACTGCGAAAAGCACTAAACCTGATTCCTGTGGAATGCACAGGAACAGAATCAGATCCTGTAGAGGTTTCATCTTATAGAAACTTGCAGAGAGTTGAAACAAATCGAGTGCGAGGAGGCGCACTTCGTGTTGTAAATGATGGCATTGTGGGACGCGCCCAAAAAGTATATGTAATCATTGACAAGCTGGGTTTTCAGGGCTGGGACTGGCTAAAAGAGTTCAAGAAGAAATCTGAGAAAAAATCCGGAGGCTTTATGGACGATGTTATCGCAGGACGTCCTATCTTCTCTTTTCCTTCTACTCGGGGAGGTTTTAGGTTAAGATATGGCAGGTCTCGAAATACTGGGCTCTCGGCAGTAGGTATTCATCCTGCCACGATGCTTGTGGTCGATGGGTTCCTTGCAGCTGGCACCCAGATGCGTTTGGAATTACCTGGCAAAGGCGGAGTCACAATGCCCGTGGACAGTATCGAGCAACCCGTGGTCTTGCTTAAAGATAACTCAGTAGTTCGAGTTTCCCTCGAAAACTTCGCAGATGTTAAAGGAAAGATTCAGAAAATCCTCTTCTTAGGTGACATGCTTATTGATTTTGGCGATTTCCTCTATTGCAACAAGGCACTTCTCCCATCTGGTTACGTGGAGGAATGGTGGTCAAAAGACTTGCAAAAAGCAGTTTTAGGAAAATTCGGCGCCGACAACAGAAAAGCTGCAGACGCGTGCAAGCTTTCAATTAAGAAGCTTGAAAGTTTCTTTATTGACCCTTTCCAAAACAAGCCCACAGTTAAAGAAGCGATACTGCTTAGCCAAAGATTGGGCATTCCTTTAGCGCCGAGTTGCACGTTTTTTTGGACCAGCTTAGAAACAGTTCAAGAGGTTGAATCCCTGCAAAAGTGGTTGGTTTGCTGTGACGTCTGCGTTGAAGATGGGGTTGCTTCTAAAATCACGGGACCCGTTAATGATGAAGTCCTATCCTCGTTTCGAAAAGTCTTTTTGCCCCACAAGATCGTTGACTCCAATGTCGTGTTGTATGGCGAGGACGCGGCTGCTTTCGGGTTCACTCTTGGATATGGCACTTCAAGGATTACTGAACCTTTGCAAGCGGATTCGGTGCTTGAGTTGCTGACTCTGCTATCGGGTGTGCAGGTTAAAGATAAAGCGCCAACATACGTGGGCGGACGCATGGGTAGACCCGAGAAAGCTAAACATCGCGAAATGAAGCCAAATGTTCATGTGCTTTTTCCGGTTGGTTTAAAGGGCGGCTCCCACCGTGACTTGATGGAAGCAGCGCGACAAGGTCCAGTTTTTGTCGAGTTAGCTAAACGTAAATGCCCCAGCTGCAAAGTCTATACGCTTAAAATCGTTTGCGACAGTTGTGGCTGTGAAACTGTTCCCGAGAAGAGCTGTCCACGCTGTGGAAGAATAGTTAAAGACAGCGGCTGCTCAACCTGCAAAACAGATGGAGTTCTCTTTCAGCGGCAACCCATAAACTTCAAAGAACAAATCGACAAAGCATCAATCAACATCGGTTACCACGCACCCAAAATGTTGAGAGGAGTGAAAGGTTTAACCAACTCAGATAAGACCCCCGAAATCATCGAAAAAGGAATCTTGCGGGCAAAGCATGGATTATCTGTCTATAAAGACGGCACCATACGCTTCGATGCCACAAACGCCCCTTTAACACACATAACACCTTTCGAAATCGGTGTGTCTGTCGAAAAGATGCGTCAGATGGGCTACCTCGCGGACACGCATGGATTGCCACTGACTGAACCTAATCAAGTCTGTGAACTAAAAATCCAAGATGTCGTTATTCCTTGGAGTGCAGGTGAATACTTTGTTCAAATTGCCTCTTTCATCGACGACCTCTTAACCCGGGTGTACAAGCAATCTGCCTTCTACAACGTTAAGAAAGCTGAAGATATGGTTGGGCATTTGCTTTTTGGGTTGGCGCCGCACACGTGTGCTTGCATTTTGGGCAGAGTAGTTGGCTTTACTGACAGAAATGTGATTTATGCTCATCCTGTTTGGCATTCGGCTAAGCGTCGGGACTGCGATGGTGACGAAGATGCAATCATGCTTGCGTTGGACACGCTTGTCAACTTTTCACGAATCTATTTGCCTGCACAAATAGGCGGAATCATGGATGCGCCCATCTTGCTTATTCCCTTTGTGAACACTAAGGAAGTGCAAAGACAAGCCCACGACTTTGACGTGAGTGCGACCTATCCAATCGAGTTTTACAAGAAGACTTTGGAGAAGTCTGATGCTAGGCCTGCAAGCGCCTTAATGGATGTTATCAGTCACCGATTGGGAACAGAAGCCCAGTATGAAGGCTTCCAATACACTACTCCATGCACCAACATCAACCTCGGCAACGCCAACAGCTCTTACAAAGAATTCAAGTCCATGATAGACAAGCTTCATATGCAGTTGGAACTGGGCGAGCGGATTGACGCGGTCGATGCAAGGCGAGTCGCGCTTAAAGTTCTCAATACTCATTTTATGCGTGACATCGCTGGGAACATGCGTGCTTTTTCAACTCAGGGGTTTCGCTGTAAATCCTGCAACAAAAAGTTTCGTCGTCTGCCGCTTAAGGGTAAATGTCCGTTTTGCGGTGGACAGTTAACTCTTACAGTTTATCGAGGTGGCATAGAGAAGTATCTCATTGCAGCTCAACAGTTAGTGGACAAGTATGGTTTGCCAAAGTATTACACGCAGCGAATGGATCTTATCAAGGAAGAGATAGCTATGATGTTTGATAACAAAAAGCCCAAGCAGGCCAAGCTTTTCGATTTTAGTTAGCTAAAGCTTTTCAATGGGTAACCTGCACTCATATTTCAAGGTGGAAGAGAAGCATCAAAGAGTCCATGCATCCCAACGCTTACTTAAAGAATACGAGAAACGTACATTGTGGTCTTTTGGCGCGGACAAAAATCTTGGTTTTGCTTCAGAAGCAGGGTTTTGCGGCTTGCAAAATTTCTAAGGAATCGGGTTTGTCGTATGGTGTTGTAATTTATCATCTTCGGCTGCTAAAAGACGAAGGTACAGTCGAGCGGAAAGGAAGCGGGCGCTATGTTTGGTTGGCGACAGGTTTTGGGCAGAAACGTCTCAGTTAAAAGGCGCATTTACACGGTGAGCTTTGGCATTTTGGGCATTTGTTTTTGTATTTGTTGAGGGCGGTTTTTTCAAGGTCGATACCCATTATGTTGGCAAGAGATGCAAGCCAAGCAATGACATCTGCAAATTCCTTCTCAGTTGCTTCTCTGTCTGTTCCTTTCAATTCTTCACCCAGTTCATTGACTTCATCGACAAGCCAATTGAAAGTGCCCTTTATTCCCCGCTCGGAGTCGCGTTTAAAGTAAAGATGTTTCATCATTTCTTGAAATTCATAGATTTGCATGGATTCTCACGGAGAGGATTTGCCATGGAGAGTATTAAAGTTAAAACTTGTATTAAGTTAATTTTTATTGTTTTGGTTGATGCTTTCGTATACAAACGATTGTTCGAGAAAAGCTATAACCCCTTTGTTATGAATCCAAACATGCGCCAAACCTTGACTCCTCATTTTGCTCACGAAGAACTATCACCTTTATTTATCATACAAAAGAAACCCCGCAACTTATCCTGCCTAACCTATTTTAGCAAACTAAAGCCTGGAGTCTTCTGAAGAATTAATTTCCTGTTTTAGGCAACAAGTTTTGGCGCAAGATTAATTAGTTTAAGCAAATATTAGGCATTGCACATCATAGGATAAGGGATGTTTGGTGAGTCGAAGGAAAAAGAAAGATACCGGTCCAATGCCTGCAGCCAGCGCAGGTTTGCTTAGGTTCTTTGAGGAAGAAACCGAAGGGGTCAAAATCAGGCCAGAGTTGCTTGTGGTTCTTGCGGTTTCACTCATTGTTGTGTCTGTCTTAGCGAAAATTTTCTTCCCATAAACACGCTTTTTTATCGTCTTGGCGGCGTAGAGTGTAAGACTTCTATTCTTTGAACCGAGTTAAGGTGCAAAAATAGTTCGCTTCTTTCTTCTCGGCTGGCAACCTGCGGGATGGGTTGAGCGATGGTGGACCTTAAAACGATTGCTTCTGCCTCGGATAGCCAGATTCCTGATGGCTCATGGGTAACCGCGGCTAGGACGCCCTCAAACCCGTATGCGGGGTCCAGTATAACTCTGATTTTTTTGCCTACGTTTCTCTCCAGCATATGGAAGATTGACGGAGGTAGGTCTTGATCTGGCATAACGTTCGCAAACTACTAAGATATGGCTTTTAGGGATAAAACCGTTCCCTTGCCAAAACATGTTGGTTTCCGGCTCCAACCGCTCAAAAACAGCTTGCCGAAGCCTACGCTTAGCGCTTTTTATGCTAAAACACTGTTTTGACATTTTTATGTTAATCAAAATAATGTATTTATTGCTCTCCAAAGATCGGTTGCTAGACTAAATTTTAATAGGGCTATCCGATTCCATTGTCAAACATGGCATCCCAGAGTTCTCTAAACCAATCAATGGATAGTGCAACCAAACATTATTCATCGATGTTCTTTCTTCCATCATACAAAACAGCGCTCTTAGCCGTCGCTGCCACCTGCATCATCGCCATTAACCTCAGCACCTATTTACTCTTTCCCTCCTTAGTCAGTTTAGCTCTAGGACTTGCCTTTTTTGCTATAACTTACTTAACTGACACATTGGTAAGCAAATATCTCCTCAAAAGCGATCCCATCTTTACAGTGCGGAGAACGCTCGGGTTATCCTTTGCATGCTGGATAATATGGATGGTCTTCATCGTTTTTGGAGTTGGTTTGAGCTTCACATTTGGCTGGTTAATTTGGGTAAAACTTAGCCTCTTAGGCTTCGCCGCCGTTGTGACACTTCGGTTTTTGGTATTTAACGCTACCTCATCAGCAACTATAGGACGACAGCTCCTTTCAATACTAATTGAGCCAGCCTTGTCCATACTGGCATTCTTAGTGTTTTGGGCAACCGTATCAGGTGATGTTATTTGGCAGGTTTTGCCCTTCATAGTCTTATCCCCAATAATCGGCTACGCTGCCGTGCACCTGCTACTTTCATCCATCGATCGTTTAGGAAAAAAAAACTACTCGCTGCCTGCACTACCTTTGTTTAGGGCGTTTCTACTCAACTGGGTCACAGACCAAAACGAACCCCTCGAAAAACACCTCGAAGCAATGGGAGGCGACGCTGACATTGAGGTGACCGTGTTAAAGTTCGACGCCTCCAAACCTAAAACCGCCATAATCGTTCCTCAAGTGCATCCAGGTCCCTTCAAGAACATAGGCAGCAGCCTTCTGCCTTCGCTTCTCAAACGCGAAGTCGAAAAAGAATTTGGTATCACCGCCTGTGTTCCCTTAGGAATCCTTGGACATGAGCGTGACTTAGCTTCACAAACTCAGAACTACAAGATCGCCGCTCAAGTAATTGCTTCAGCTAAATTTGAGGCTCAATCATCTCTATCTTCGCCCCTTGTTAGAGTCACGGAGGGTGCCGCAACGGCTTCTTGCCAGATTTTCGGGGACACCGCCTTTCTGTCCTTCTCACTTGCGCCTCAAACCACAGAAGACCTGCCTCAGGAGCTAGGACGCATCGTTGAAGAGGAAGCCAAAAAGCATGGACTCCAAAACGCTATTGTTGTTAATTGCCACAACTGCTTAACCGACGTAATCGACACGGCAGAGCATCTGGATGAGCTACAGCGGGCGGCTTCTCTATGCCTTCAAAAAGCTGTTGAGTTGCCAAAAAAGGGCTTTAAAGTTGGTTCAGCTACAGTTTTTCCAGCAGAATTTACCCTTAAAGCAGGCATGGGCGCGGGTGGCATCACAGCGATAGCCGTTCAAGTAGAGAACCAGAAAACAGCATACATAGTCATAGATGGCAACAACATGGTTCCAAATCTACGCGAAAAAATCCTCGACGCTTTAGAAGGGTTGGGTTTTGATGCCAGCGAAGTTTTCACAACCGATACTCATGCTGTAACCGCTTCGATTACGGGGCGACGCGGCTACCATCCTGTCGGCGAGGTCATGGATCAAATAGTGCTTATTCGATACATCGTTGAATTGGTGAAGGCTGCTGAAACAAACCTTGAATTGTGTAAGGCAGGATGTCAAACCTTCATTGTGCCACGAGTCCGAGTAATCGGCGAGGAACGTTTAAAGTCCGTAACTACCTTGGTGGATAAGGCAATTGTTAAGGCAAAACATTCGGTGTTTCCCATCTTTGGAGTCGAAGCTTTATTGTTAATCCTGATTTTGTTGCTTTTCTAAATTAGCGCCTGTCTTGACTTTGGTCCTTTAGTTTGCCTTTTTGGTTTCCTTTTTAGTTCAGTGCCACAAATTTGACACTCCTTAAACTTGTAGCCAATAGAGTATTCCTTATGGCAGGCGGGGCAGTAACGTATCCATTCTAACAGACGTTTGATTCCAAACGTAGCTAAAGACAAAAACTCTATGTCTATTTTGGCGGCAACATTTTGGATTGAATAGTCATCGGTGACGATTTGAGGGATATACCCTGAAGTTTTCAGTTCTATAGCTAGAGCTAAAAGTTGTTTATCTGCGTCCGACAGCTTAAAGGTGTCTCCTACCTCATTAGCTGCTGCTTGTGCCTTGAATAGGGATTCTTGCGTTGGTGCTTTGACCTTGAGTTTTCCGCTTTCAATTGCCATCTCTAGACGCATCTTAACCATAGAGTTCCTGCGAATTTCCTCTTCAGCCTTGGGGACTGTAACCTGCTCGGCACCCAACGAGAACGGGTCAAAGCCAGCCACAAAAGCTGAAGTATCTAAAACAATAATTCTTCTACATGGAGCGCCTTGGAAGTTTTCCATTATATTCCCTTAAAAAGTAGTCTGCTTCGAAGCCTATCGTAAAAGTCTGTTTCAAAGTCAAAGTCGGTTTCAAAGCGGATAAAGGAGGTTATGTTCTTTGATTTGGTGACTTTTATGGTCGTATCAGCGCTTGCCAGTTTACGGTAATTGCCATCGATTAGGACAAGCATATCCTTTGGTCGTTCAACTTTAAATGAAAGGGTGGAATCAGCGGGAAACACGAGCGAACGGAACACCGTCAACGAACAAATCGGTGTAAGAACAAGTGCATCCACTTCCTGATCTAACACTGGTCCTCCCGCCGAAAGCGAATATCCAGTTGAACCTGTTTGGGTTGCGACAATTAAGCCGTCGGCTTGACATTTTAGGATAGGTTTTCCGTTTTTGTATATTTGGGTGTATAGGATCTTTGAGGGTTCACAAGCGGAAACTACAACGTCGTTGAGGGCGTCAGGCAAATTTTCTTTGCCCACTTTTACAGCTAGTTTTGCACATTTTTCTATTTTGTAGTCGCCATTTAGAACTCTGTCGACTGCTTCACAGGCGTTTTTTGGTTCAACCTCGGTTAGAAATCCTCGAACACCCATGTTGATTGTTAAAAGCGGGGGTTCAGGCTTGGGAACAGTTAGGCATGTTCGCAAGATGGTTCCGTCGCCGCCTATAGTTACTATGAAGTCAGTTTTCATTTTTGAGAGTGGAAGAAACTCTTTCTGCGTGGATACCAAGTTTTTGAGTGAATCTTCTATGTAAACCTTCAAACCTTTCCCAGCAAGATACTCCGCCAACTCCTCGGATAGCTTCAGCGCCGACTTGTTGTCACAGCGGGCAACCAAACCCACGCTTTTTAGCACTTTTTCCACCGCTCAGTAACTATCGTAAACCTTAATCTATATATGGGTGTTGTTCAGAATTGCATTGAATAGAACTATACTGTGGTGAGAGCATGAGTAAACCAGTAGATGTTGGAGAATTACGCGTTGGCGGCTACATGATGATTGAGGGTGAACCTTGCCGCATAGTAGACATTGCTAAATCTAAACCTGGAAAACACGGGTCAGCCAAAGCAAGAATAGTCGCGATAGGCGTATTCGACGGGCAAAAACGTCAATTCGTAAAACCAGTCGACCTGGGCGCTGAAGTCCCAATAATTGACAAAAGAACGGGGCAAGTCTTTGCCATTAACCCGACAGGTGTCCAAATAATGGACCTCGAAACCTACGAATACCTTGATGCGCCGTTTCCTGATGAGCAGGAACTTAAAGACAAACTTGTTTCGGGCGCAGAAATTGAATATTGGAAAATCCTTGGCAAAGTGAAAATTGTCCGAGTAAAATAGACTCTTCCTTTCTTTAGGTTTTCCTTATTTTTTGTTTTGTTTCATTAAAGTTTATGTTCTAGCTTGGAGCCTTTCTGGATGAAGCCAATGATGCATGAAGAGCCGTCTGAATTGTGAAGAATATTTAATATGGGGAAACTGAGGCTTCATCTGCGTGAACATTCGTTTAAGTGAAACGGCTTCACTTGGAAAACAACTCATATTTTAGGGCTATTATTTGCCTATTTTGTGTAATCTTTATTTAAAAGAATACGAGAATGTTTAGGCTGGAGACTCTGATGGCATTAGATAAACTAGGTTCTTCACTAACCGGCGCCATAAAAAAGCTGTTCAAGGCCAGCGTAGTTGACGAAGCGGCAGTGAAGGAACTGGTTCGCGATGTCCAACGCGCACTGCTTCAAGCAGATGTAAACGTTCAACTCGTACTGGAAATCTCCAAACGCATAGAAGAACGATCTTTGAAAGAGAAAATGCCTCCAGGCATTTCAAGGCGCGAACATGTAATAAAAGTTGTTTATGAAGAGTTAACCCGCTTTGTCGGCGATAAACAGGTTGCCTTAAAAGTGGAGCCTGGCAAAAAGAAAATCGTTATGCTAGTAGGCATTCAGGGTTCAGGAAAGACTACTCATGCTGCCAAACTTGCAAGGTATTTTCAGAAAAGGGGTTTAAAGGTAGGGTTGATTTGTGCTGATACTTATCGTCCAGGCGCCTATAACCAACTTCAACAGCTGTCGACCAGAACAAATACACCGTTTTATGGTGACCTCAAAGCTAAAGATCCCGTAAAGGTTGTCAAGGAAGGTCTAAAACTTTTCAGCGATAAAGATTTAATAATTGTTGACACAGCGGGTCGCCACAAAGAAGAAAAAGATTTAATAAAGGAAATGAAAGACCTTGAAAAGAACATTCATCCCGACGAAGTCATTATGGTTATCGACGGAACCATCGGTCAGCAAGCTCTTGCACAAGCCAAAACCTTCCATGAAGCAACCCCCATAGGAGCAATCATCGTAACAAAACTTGACGGTTCCTCACGCGGCGGAGGGGCTCTGTCAGCCGTTGCAGCAACGGGTGCACCCATAAAATTTATTGGTACAGGCGAGAAAATAGAAGATCTAGAAGCTTTTATTCCCTCAAGGTTCGTAGGGCGCCTCTTAGGGATGGGCGACTTAGAAACGCTTTTGGAAAAAGTAAAAGATGCTGAAATAAATGTTCCCCAAAAGAAAGCCAAGGACATAATGAGCGGCAATTTTACGTTAACGGACATGTACGAACAATTCCAAGCGGTTAAAAAGATGGGGCCTTTCGGTAAAGTTCTCAAGATGATTCCGGGAATGTCAGCTGATGTGCCTGAAGAGATGCTCAATACTGCTGAGGGCCGACTGGACAAATGGGGTATAATAATCCAATCTATGACGCCTGCTGAAAAAGAGAACCCTAAACTTTTGAATTCTTCACGAGCAAAACGCATCGCGCGCGGTTCAGGAACCACAGAAAAAGAAGTCAAAGAACTTCTCAAGCAGTACATTATGATGCGTAAGATGCTCAAAATGTTTAAGCATAAAAAGAAGCTGCCCTTTGGACTAGGTGGCGGCAAAGGTATGCCCGGGTTCAAGTAGGCAAGCGGAAATGGATATTTTAGAAAAAGCCTTTAATATTCTTAGCAAATACCCGCTTTGCGACTACTGTTTAGGCAGACAATTCGCATTACTTGGTTACAGCATGGAAAACAACGTCCGAGGTCAAGCGCTAAAAGTCAGTTTGACAATGCAAGCCAGTGATCTTATTGCGGAAAAAAATGGCGAAGGCATAAGGCGCCTTAAAGTTCTTGCGTCAAATGGGTTTTCCAGGGAAGCTCAGGGAACTCTAAAACATCTAAACAAACGCCTCCCAAAAAAGGATGACTTGATAAAGTGTAGTATCTGTGACGGCAAGTTTGAATTAGTTGACTTTTTAACTCAAAAAGCTTTAGGCATAATCGCCGAATACGAGTTCACAACTTTTCTTGTCGGTATTGAATTACCGCTCAAGGTTGAGGAACGCGAAGATGAGTTCAAAGCCGCCTTTAATGTTGGCTATGGCGAGAGCATCAAACATGAATTCGGTCGTTTACTTGGAAAAGCTCTCTCTAAACAAACGGGTAAAGAAGCTGACTATTTGAGGCCTGACCTTGTTGTAGTGTTCAACCCTTTTCTGGAGACCGTTCGGCTCCAAGTTAACCCTCTTTTTGTCGCTGGTAGATATCGTAAGCTGGTTAGGACTATTCCTCAGTCAAAGTGGTTCTGTTCCAGCTGTCGCGGTAGAGGGTGCAAGAAATGCGGCGGAACCGGGAAATTGTATCCTGAATCGGTGGAGGAGTTGTCTTCTAAACCTTTGCTTTTGTCAACTTTGGGTGAAGAGGCGTTTTTGCACGCTTCGGGACGTGAAGACATCGATGCACGGATGTTGGGAACTGGACGACCTTTTGTGATAGAAGTTTCAAAGCCCAAAAAGCGATTTGTTGATTTGCAACAAATTGAAGCTCGAGTTAATTCAGACGCTGTGGGAAAAGTTGAGGTTTCAGGTTTACGATTTACTACCAAAGATGTTGTCAGGCGCCTCAAGCAGGGTGAAGGTGCACAGAAAGAATATCGCTTATTAGCTGAGTTCGAGAATGAATTATCAGACCAGGACCTGCGAACTATAGAAGAGAAGCTTTCAGGTATTTGCATTAAACAGCAGACGCCTCTTCGAGTTTTGCATCGAAGGGCAGATTTAATCCGAGAAAAGTACATATATCAGGTTAAAGTAAAGAAGGTGTCACTTAAGAGGGCTCTGATGGAAATTCGTTGCCAAGGTGGGCTCTACGTTAAAGAATTGGTGTCTGGAGATGAAAGACGCACAAACCCAAATATTTCAGATTTGCTCAACAACAGAGCGAAGACTCTTAAGCTTGACGTTCTCAACGTAATATTGGAATAATTAAGGTGAAATTAGATGAGAGGTTCAAAAGGCTATTATACTGGAACTCGCAGTTTGCTGCGCAAACCAACCCGCGCAAAAGGCAAACCACACATCGGCAAGATACTTCAAGACTACGCTCCGGGGTCTCAAGTAATCATTAAGATGGATTCTAGCGTGCAGAAAAGTATGCCCCACAAACGTTTCCACGGCAAAATAGGTGTCATAGTAGAAAAACGGGGTCGAGGATACGTGGTCAGCGTCCCCCAAGGCGACGCCATAAAAGAAATCATTACCCGCCCCGAGCATCTCGAGCTTTACACTGGTAAGTGAGATAGAATGAGCAAAAGAGAAATAAGTGAAAGCCGCTTAACCCTTCCTCAAGTTAAGAAGGTTCTGGAGTCCATCGGAGAAGAGAACCTTGATCAGTTCCAACGTCGAACGCTAGATTATGTAAGCAAATTCTCCAAATGTGATCCAGAAAAAGCTGAAGCGCTCTTGCAAATGCTCCTTAACGAATATGAACTTGACGAGGCAGAAGCAGTTGAGATTATCAACTGCATGCCTGAGACTGTTGATGAGCTTAGAATCTTTTTAGCAGGCGGGCGCAAAATCATAGAAACGTCAAAATTACACACGATTGTTGAGCTTTTGAACGAGAATCGAACGTTGAAGTAGCTGGAACTGGCTAAGTATTTTTAAGCAGTAAGC
The DNA here is from genome assembly GCA_963775685.1 of Candidatus Bathyarchaeota archaeon. Taxonomy (GTDB): domain Archaea; phylum Thermoproteota; class Bathyarchaeia; order Bathyarchaeales; family Bathycorpusculaceae; genus Bathycorpusculum. The sequence goes on along the minus strand of CAVZJV010000014.1, from coordinate 1,857,465 downwards.
GAGAATAGTCTAGTGGACGGACTCAGTGACTGTTATGGAAAAGCGGTATGAAGAGTATGCTTACGTGTTAGATTTTCTTCAGCACGGCAAGCCAGGATTTCGCCCTACTGGAAGGGCAGGTTACAGAGCGGGAGCGCTAATTCAATGTGTTGGCGAAGAATTTTTTACGTTATTAGAGGCTTTGGTGAAAGAAGAGTTACTTTTGAAGCCAGGTGACCGCGTGTATGTGGGAAAGGATTCACGTGAGGAAGTTACCTATATCATCGGTCGAATTGGTTATGAAGAGTTAACTGCTTCAGCTAAAGCTGAACTTCCAAGCGTGATTAGCAAAATAGTTGCCAACCGGGAAAAGTGGTTTGTTAACTTCTTCAATACCGCGCGCGCAATTACGCCACGAATGCATGCGTTGGAGCTTGTTCCAGGCATCGGCAAAAAATACATGTGGCAGGTCATAAATGACCGTGAACGGAAACCGTTTGAAAGCTTTGAGGATTTGCAGAAGCGCACCGAGCTACCTAACCCTGTGAAGCTAATTACAAAGCGGGTTATGGAAGAGCTTGAAGGTGACAGCAAGTACCGATTGTTCACGCGGTCGCAGTAAGGCATGGCGATCAGTCTTGAAGAAACGAAGCAGCTGCTTCGAAACCATCAAATCACCCCGAAAAAGCTTCTGGGTCAAAACTTTATGGTTGATTCCTTGCTCTACCCAAAACTGTGCACCTATGCAGCGCTTAGCAAAAAGGATGTTGTGTTGGATGCTGGTGCTGGCTTCGGTTGGCTAACTTGTTTCTTAGCTGATAAATGCAAGGCGGTGGTTGCTGTTGAGAAGGACCTACAAGTTGCGTCGGTGCTTCATGAACAAGTCAAGGGCTTAGGAAACGTTACTGTGGTTGAAGGCGACTTCTTGAAGGTATCTTTGCCGTCGTTCAACAAGGTCATAGCTGCTCCTCCTTATTACTTGTCTTCTCATTTGGTGACTTGGCTTTTGGAGCGCAAAGTTGACCATGCCGTTTTGATATTGCAAAAAGAGTTCGTTGACCGTCTTGTAGCACCAGATGGCAGTGAAGCGTACGGTTGGTTAACTGTTGTTGCCCGCCAGATGGCAGAAGTCAAGCTTTTGGATTCAGTTCCTAAAGCCCTGTTCTATCCCCCGCCAAAGGTGGATTCCGTTGTTATCAGCCTAAAACCTTGGAGTAATAAACCGTTTGAAGTGAAAAATCCAGCCTTGTTTGTGCATATGATCAAGTGGCTCTTCACCCAGAGAAACAAAAAGTTAGCAAAAGCACTCTCGCCCTTCATCAGAGATAATTTCAAATTAAGCAAAAAAGACGCAGAGAAATTAGCTCATAGCCTTACTCACTACGATATGCGCGTAAGAGAATTGTCGCCTGAGCTCTTTGGAGCATTAGCAAATGCCTTGTCCAACTAAAAGAACAAGGTTTGGCGACTTTGTTTTCGATTTAAATGATGATGTTTACGAGCCTGCTGAAGACACTTATCTTTTTGCCGAAAACCTCGACGTCAAAGATGATGAACTGGTTTTGGATGTGGGTACCGGGTGTGGAATGCTTGCAATTTTGTCGGCGAAAAAAGCCGTCAGTGTTGTCGCGGTTGATTTAAACCCTTTTGCTCTTTGTTGTGCAAAAGAAAACTCCATAATAAACGATATGCGGGGCAAAATAAATTTTATTCAAGCAAGCTTGTTTGAAGCCCTAAACCCAAACATCGGCTTTGACTTAATCCTGTTTAATGCACCTTACTTGCCCTCAGAAGTGGGTGAAGTTGCTTCTTGGATTGGGCGCGCTTGGGCAGGAGGCTCCAATGGGCGGGAAGTGGTTGACCACTTCATTTCGCAAGCGTCAGCCTATCTAAAGCCTAATGGCAGGGTTCTGTTGATGCAGTCAACGCTTACTGGCGTTGAAGAGACGCTTCAAAAATTCAGGCAACAGGGTCTAAAGGCGCGGGTGAAAGCTGAGCATAAACTGCCCTTCTTTGAAACTTTAACCCTGATAGAAGCTAAGGCTGACTAGTAGAAGAAACAATTTAAAGGCAGAAACCACCTGATAGTACTCGGTGTTAGTTATGACTCTTTGGTTCTATGTTAAAACGAATGATGCCCCAAAAGCTGTCGGAGACGTTGTTTGCGCCTTCAACTTTATGCAGGGACAGCATCCTGAAGACAAGTACTCTTGGATTATTGAGCCTGGACGTGATGAGCCCGGCTACTGGGAAATTAAGGGCAAATACGCTGCCCTAAAAGACGTCACAATCATATGCATCGTTTACCGAATCGGCGATACCGTGGCTTTCTCAGAAATCGACGACGACTTATCCCCAAATTTTATCGACCCGCTAGTAACAAAATACGGGTTTGATAATGTTAAATGGTTTGTGGTTCCAGCAAGAAAATAGTGGCTTTTTTCAGAGAATATCCTTTTCTTCTTTTCTTTGGATTAAGGGGCTTTGTTGTCCTCAAAGCAAAAATTCAACATTTTTTAGTTCGAGAATCTGCCAATGGGACCTACTCTGCCTTAGTGATTTTTGGTTTTATCATGATTTTGGCAATTGAAATCGGCAATACTAATCCACCCACAATAGGGTTCTGAAATGAGTTTCCATTAGGGGTCCAAATATGCTGGATTGGGGTTTGGGCTAAATTTGAAAAAATAAGCGTAGGGAGTGTGAATTGTTATTGTTTGTCGTATTTTTCGAATTCAGGATTCATAATGCAAAGCTCTATGCCCGCTTGCTTAAACATCTCAATAGTGTCAGCGTCAGCGTGGTACCGTTTCTCGCAGACCACCCGTTTGATTCCAGCGTTAATTATAATCATTGCACAGGTGCGGCATGGGGTCATTTTGCTGAAAAGCGTAGCACCCTCAAGTGGAATACCAAACCTCGCCGCTTGAATAATGGCGTTTTGTTCGGCATGGAGAGTCCGCACGCAGTGTTGGGTGACTTCTCCGTTCACGTTGAATACTTTGCGTAGGTCATGTCCTGCTTCGTCACAGTGGGGTAACCCAGCTGGAGCACCAACGTAGCCTGTAGTCATAATTCGTTTGTCCTTGACAATGACGCAGCCGCTTCTTCCCCGGTTACAAGTTGCACGCCTCGCTACGGCTTCACACATATCTAAGAAGTACCTGTCCCAATTTGGCCTTGGAATAGTGCTCAATGTTTCTGCCTCAACGGTTTTAGAAACATATTTCACGTATCAAATTAATAAATTGTTTCTGACGACAAACCGCTTATTTCTCGAGGATGTGGATTTCTCTGCCGATTTTATGGCGTTCATCCGTCTCGATTAGTGATGAAGAATGCACCAGTCGCCCAACGTCCAGTTTTTCAGAGAACATGTCCCCTGAGAAAGCATAGACCCGTTTGAAACCAACGCTTTCCAGTTTGTCGCTGATGGGCATCGTGACTGCTTCATTTGAGCGTGTTTTGATGTAGGGCGTAACCAGCACTAACCGACCGTCTGGTTTTAGTGCTAAATAAGCTTCTTCGATGAACCCAAAGAACAGTGGTTCCAATTTTTCAATGATTTTTTGCGCGTAAGGGCCAGTCGGGACCTCTCGGAGTGCTGGACCCAAATCAGGTTCAGAAACTATGCAATCAACCGATTCTAACCCCACCTTCTCAACCATCTTGTCGACATTCCCCTGTAGAACCCTAAAATCCGCATCTCCAAGCTCATACTCTCGGGTTAGCCACTCAAGGTTTTCCTCAGACGCTTTAACACACCAAGGATTAACGTCCATGCCAACTACCGCTGCCTTCTCTAGAAGTGCTTCCTGCAGAATGGTGCCGACGCCGCAGAACGGGTCAAGCAAGGTTTTTCCTTGTGTGCACGATGATAGGTTAACCATCATTCGGGCTAGCCGCGGCGGCATGGCAAAGATCACCCTTTGATTGGGTTTTTCAACGTCTCTTTTCTGGAACTCAAAAGGATTATGCACTGCCACTGTTGTGGCAATCCATGTTTCTGTCTTGCCAATGCAGAATAATACTTCCGCTTGGCTTTCCACCAAATTCTTCTTTAACACTTCCACATTACTAAGTTGGGCTTGTTTTCGCTCTGTCGAGTAGCCCATAAAATTCGCTTTTTTTCCTAAAGCTGCCAACTCGTCTTTTATGGCGCTGCCCACAAACCGTTGCATTCGACCAGACATTTGGGAAAATGAGTTATCTGTGAAGTATACGCTAACTCCGAACAGTATCTTTTTCTGCTTCATGCCTGCGGGGATGCCACTTGAGGCTACAGTTTCGGCGATTTGTTTTTGAACTTGCTTGTTTTTCTTGATAAACGCTTCTTTGATAAGTTCGGTTGGCAGAGTGGTTTTGGGTTCGCCGATTTTTAAGGTTCCACCTAAATCAGCCATCGCTGAAGCGTCAATGCTTTTCTCCAGATCTAAGGCGAAGAATTCCCTCGAGAAATACTTCACTTCAAACTTGTTTTTTCTAGCTTGGAGGTATGCGGTTAGCTCCGCTAATGAGAGCGTCCCGTTTTTTCCTGAAATAAACAGGTATGTTGGCATTTGGGGATCAGAAAGTAAATCTGACTATATAAGTTGATGATAGCCAACGCTTGAAATTCGATATTCTAAGTAAAATACTCGAAGCGTCAAAATTCACGGAAGTATCGCGGCATATTTACAAATCGTTTAAATATTGCTGGGCGCAAATCCCTTACAAAAGGGATGCTGCATGCAAGCACGAAACTACAGGCACGTAAAAAATAGACCCTATACGCGGAAGAAATACGCTAGAGGTTTTCCACCACCAAAAATCGTAAAGTTTACTATGGGCGATACCAAGGGAACCTTTGAAATCCAAGGTCAACTTATCGGTCAGGAACGAGCCCAGATACGCCACAGTGCCCTAGAAGCAGCACGTGTAGCAACCAATCGTATCTTAATGGATAAACTCATAAACGATTACCTTATGGTTGTTCATCCATACCCACACATCATCCTAAGGGAAAACAAGATGATTTTCGGCGCCCACGCAGACCGACTGCAACAGGGAATGAGACGTTCTTTCGGGACAGCAATCGGCACAGCCGCAAAAGTAGAGGTAGGTCAACCCCTCATAACAGTCAAAGTGAAAGCTGGTCAAGAGGCAATAGCCAAAGAATCTCTCAAACGAGGAAGCGCAAAACTTCCCATACCCTGCAAAATAGTTATCTCTAAAATCAAAACTTCTCCCATCATGGCCGAAATGGCTGAACCGGAGTCGGAGACGATTTGAGCGTCAAAGAGAAAGAACTGGTTTTATGGTTTGATATTTTAAGAAATACTGACGTATCCATTGTTGGCGGTAAGAACGCCAGCCTTGGTGAAATGATTCATGCGGCGCTGCCGGTTCCTTTTGGTTTTGCCGTCACCGCATATTCCTATGAAAGATTTATTGTTGAAAAAAAAATTGCTGAGCAAATTTACCAAATTATAATAGAAACAGTCACAAACCCCAACGACCCCAAACAATACGATGCAGCGTCTAAAAAAATCCGCGAACTCATCGAAAAAACTCTGATGCCTAAAGACATCGAAACCGCAATTAGAAATGCTTACGCGAATTTGAATAAACGCTTCGAATTAAAAGACACTTTTGTTGCTGTAAGGTCAAGCGCGACCGCTGAAGATCTGCCAGACGCATCGTTTGCAGGTCAACAGGAAACATATCTTAACGTTAAAGGAGCAGACGACCTCATAGAAAAAGTCGTCAAATGTTGGAGCAGCCTCTTTACGCCCCGAGCTATCTTTTACCGAAATGAGAAAGGCTTCCCACATGAGAAAGTTTTCATCAGCGTCGGTGTGCAGAAAATGGTTAACTCCCGAGCCGCAGGAGTCATGTTCACGATTAACCCAGTCACTGGCAACCGAGACGAAATAGTAATCGAAGGCAACTTCGGCCTAGGTGAAACTGTAGTCTCAGGTGCCGTTAACCCCGACGACTTCGTCGTGGACAAAAACTCAATGATAATAAAAGACCGACGCATAGCTAGAAAAACCGTCAAATATATACGCGACCCTAAAACAGGAAAAACCATTCACTTAGATATCCCGGAAGCCGAACAAAAGACGGTTTGCATAAGCGACAAAGAAATCAACAAGCTTGCCGAACTAGCCAAACGCATCGAGAAGCATTATGGTAAACCCATGGATATTGAATGGGCAATCGACCAAGACCTATCTTTTCCTGAAAACATGATGCTGGTTCAGGCGCGTCCAGAAACCGTTTTCGGATCAAAAACAACGGAAGAATCCAAGATGGAAGAAAACAGAGCACAAGACCTAAAAGTTGTAGTTCGAGGCATCTCCGCGGGCAGAAGAGGTTACGGTGTAGGCAAAGCCAAAGTGGTCTTAAACCTTGACGACGCCAATCGCGACATGAACAAAGGAGATATCCTTGTTACAGGCATGACTGACCCTGACTTTGTTCCATTCATGAAAATGGCAAGCGCAATAGTTACAGATAAAGGCGGAATCACCTCTCACGCCGCCATTGTAAGTCGAGAACTTAACATCCCCTGCGTTGTAGGCACTGAAAATGGTACACAAATAATGAAGACAGGTCGAGAGTACACCGTGGATTCTAGAAACGGCGTTATCTACGAGGGCATAATGGCTCAAGCAGTTCAACCAGCCTCATCAAACAACGGCGGCGTAGTCATGCAAATCGCAGACGCAGCTCCCGTCACCGCCACAAAGATCTATATGAACCTTGGTACCCCCGAGATGATCGAACAATATAAGAACTTGCCTTTTGAAGGCATAGGCTTGATGCGTACCGAATTCATCTTAGCCAGCGCCATCGGACAACATCCAATGGCCTTTGTTGATGCAGGTCAAAGTCAATTGTTCGTCGATAAACTTGCCGATGGCATCGCAACCGTGGCAAGAGCAATCCAGCCTAAACCCGTCGTGGTACGCTTAAGCGACTTCAAGACAAACGAATACCGCGGATTAAAAGGCGGTGACAAATACGAAATCATCGAAGAAAACCCCATGTTGGGTTGGAGAGGCTGCAGCCGCTACATCAGCAAATGGTACGATAAAGCTTTCCGACTGGAATGTCAAGCTATCAAGAAATGTCGCACCGAATGGGCTCTTAAAAACGTCTACGTCATGTTGCCGATGGTCCGCACACTCTGGGAAGCCAAAGCGGTTCTCCAGATCATGAAAGATGAGGGCTTGGAACGCAACAAAGACTTTAAAATCTGGTTCATGGCAGAGACACCCTCAATAGGAATTATGGCCGACGAATTCAGCAAACTCGTTGATGGTCTCAGTATCGGATCAAACGACATGACCCAAGGTGTCCTTATGATTGACCGCGACTCTGAACGTTTGGGTCAAATGGGGTACTTTGACGAGCGTGACCCAGCAGTCAAACGCATTATAGCCCACCTCATAAAAGCCGCCCACGAAAACGGCTGCACCGTTAGCATCTGCGGTGAAGGGCCATCTAATTTGCCGGATTTCGCGGAATTCCTCGTCCGAGTTGGAATCGATAGCATATCAGTCAATAACGACGCCGTTGTCACAACACGCAAACATGTTGCCAGCGTAGAACAAAAAATCATCCTTGAACGCTTAGCCGAACAAGCTGCTTTAGCCCGCGGGCAACCCCTCAAAAAGCCAACCCAAGACTGGGAATGGTCCCCCTAAGCACTTTTGTGCTTTCTCTTTGTTTTAGTTTGTTTTGTTAGTGGACAGAATATGTTGGATTTTGATTTTGAAGAGGAAACAATCAAGCAAGAAATTGGCAGACTGTGTGCCAAGCGTGTTCTGCTGCAAATGCCTCAAGGATTGAAACCCCAAGTCACCAAAATTGCTGAGATCGTTGAGGCGGCTGGTGCGTTGCCGATAATTTCTTCTGACCCATGTTATGGCGCTTGTGACATCGCTGATTCAGAAGCGGAGGGTTTAGGCGTGGATTTGATTGTGCATTTTGGTCACGCTAAAATGGTCAATCAGACTTGTGTTCCCTCAATTTATGTCGAATGCAGGGCAACTGTGACCATTGATGCCGCTGTTCTTCAAGCTATTCCCCTTTTGCAAGGGTTTCAAAAAATTGGGTTAACAACCTCTGTCCAGCATTTACAATCAATCCATGATGCAAAAGAACTCCTGAGATTAGCTGGAAAAATGGTAATAATAGGTGACGCAGGTCAGATGGGGTATGCTGGGCAAGTTACTGGTTGCAACTACAGCAACGCAACATTCATCGCTGATGAGGTTGAGGCTTTCCTGTTTGTGGGTGGCGGCATGTTCCATGCATTAGGTATTGCTTTAAGCACGGATAAACCAACAATTATCGCTGATCCTTACGACAACCGAGCCTTCCAAGTCAACGACCAAGCCCAACGAATCTTAAAACAACGGTTCGCAAGTATCCAAGAGGCTAAGGACGCTAAATCTTTTGGTGTTCTCATTGGGTTAAAGCCAGGGCAAAAACACCTAGATAGTGCACTTAAGGTTAAATTTTTGGCGGAAAAGAGCGGTTGGGTAGCGTTTCTGTTGGCTGGCAGAGAAATTACGCCTGAAACACTACTAGAGTTTCCCAGCATAGATGCCTACGTAAATACAGCTTGTCCACGCATATCGCTTGATGCACCGGGAAAGTTTCAAAAACCAATCTTAACCGTTAACGAGTTTATGGTTGTTTGCGGCGAGGTTTCATGGGAGAGTTTAATCAAAAACGGCTTATTCGAAAACTAGACCTTGAGCGGTTCCTCTCAACGGTTAAAGTCCAGCCCTTGCCAAAGGTACATCTTGAACAGTACACCCTCTCCGAGCAGATAGCCGCCAATATGCTCTACATTGCTGCCTACCCAAACGGCGATATTGTTGAAAAATCTGTCTTGGATTTGGGCTGTGGCACGGGAAGGCTCTCTTTAGGGGCTTGTTTTCTTGGTGCTAAGGAAGTGGTAGGTGTCGATCTTGATCAATTAGCAATTAAAACTGCCTACGACAATTCGCTTAAAGTAGGTTTTGCAGATTGTGTTCAATGGGTTAATTCTGACGTTGGCTCGGTTATAGGGTGTTTTGATACTGTTTTGATGAATCCGCCATTTGGGGTGCAGACGCGTGAAGCTGACCGATTGTTCTTGGCAAAGGCGCTTGAAGTTGCCTTCTCTATCTATTCGCTCCATAATCATCCTGAAGTTGATCAACGCTTGATTGGACAACTCAAAGCTAACGGAGGATTTTTGCGGGTTAAGCCTTCTCCTTTTCTGCAACGTTTTGTAGAGAAGCACGGTGGGGTAGTTAAGGAGGTTTATGCTATGTTAATGACTATTCCGCGTATGTTTGAGTTCCACACAAAACTAAAACATGACTTTGTCATCGACTTGTATGTAATTAAGAAGAACCGTGCCTAAAGAAAGTTCTAGGCTGTCAGAAAAACGTTTTTTATTTATTAATCAAAAGGTTTATTGAGCAGAATGGAAACTAAGCATATGCATTTATCAAAATCAAGCTTACTTTAAAGCAAAGGGAACCATCATGAGTCTAAAATCTGCAGAAGAAAAAAGCGGTCATTTAGTATTGCCTGGCGAACGCTTGGGCGTTATTGAAGAATTCATTCCCGACTCGGGAACTTTCGTTAAGGACGGCGTTATATACTCAAAGATTATTGGACGTTCACTGGTTGATTTACAGAATAGAAAAGTTTCTGTTTACCCAGTGGTTCAAGGCGTAGTTGTGCCCAAAGTTTCGACAGTTGTCATTGGGCAAATTGGAAACGCGCAATCGGATAACGTGTTGGTCCGAATTTTCAGGATTGGAAATAAAAAACTTACTGGCAACTTCGGAGGGATTCTACATGTTTCAGATGTTTCCGACAGATATGTTGATCAAATTAGTGACGTGTGTAAGCCAGGCGATATTATCAGAGCAAAAGTTATCAGCGAAAAGAATCAAGTTTACCATCTATCAACCAACGACAAGGGCTTAGGGGTTCTGTATGGTTTTTGTTCGCGATGCGGCACCTTGCTTGAGCAGAATGGGTACGACCTGAAATGCCCAAAAGATGGCAACATAGAAACACGCAAAATATCTCCAGATTACGGCAAAGAACAAATCTAATAAGGCGGAAACTGCATGAATGTTAAAGTGTTAAAGAAATCAGAAAATGAGCTAAAGATAGAAATAGAGGGCTCAAGCCATGGGCTCTGTAACCTTTTAGCCAAGAGACTGCTGGAAGATAAAAAAGTGGAATTTGCGGGCTATGATGTTCCGCATCCTTTAGCTTCAAGCCCAATCATCTACATCAGAATGAAAGGCAACAACCGGCCCGAAGATGCCCTAATCGAAGCTACACAAAAAGTTCGCGAGGCAAATGACGCTTTCGGCAAAGAATTAAACCGCGTCCTTAAAGCCTAAATTTTTTTATATTAGGATTTTTCTTTAGTTCTTGACATGCTTTAGACTTTTATCCTATTTTGATATTTTTACCACTGCTTCTTATTTGAAAAACTTTCTTTATTTAGGTTTAGGGGATGAAGGGTTTGAGCAAACCTAGAATGTTTCGTGTAATAAAACCCGAAATCAGGGTCCTTGGAATTGATGATGGAAAATTTACTCCACATACAGAAGGCAGTGTCATTGTTGTAGGTGTTGTTTTCCGAGGTGGCTACTCCCTTGATGGAGTTATGCATACCCATGTTGCCATTGACGGTTTAGATGCTACCGAGAAGTTTGTTTCAATGATTAACTATTCTCCTCACCGTAGGCAACTGCGTTTGTTGATGTTAAATGGAATTACTTTTGCAGGGTTCAACTTAGTTGACATTAAAAGCTTGAATGCTGAAACAGGTCTTCCTGTTTTAGCGTTAACTAGTGAGAAGCCCGATTTGAATAAGATTCATGAAGCGCTCAAAAACTTACCACGCAGTGAGGAACGTTGGAGAGTAGTTATTGAGGCTGGAAAAATTCATGAGATAACCAACAAGGGGTCCAAAATCTATTTGGAGTTGGCTGGAATTTCACTTGCCGACGCTCAAAAAATCATAACGTTAACTTCGACACGAAGCAGTTTACCTGAGCCGTTGCGTGTTGCCCACCTGATTGCTTCGGGAATTAGCCCTTGACTAAGACTAATTTAGAAAAAGTTTAAAAGGTACCAAGCTAAGGAAATCCCAAAACGTTTGGAGTAGTTGACTATGGAATTCTGCCCTAAATGCGGTTCTCGCCTAGAGCCAAAGAAATCTAAGAGCGGTAAAGATGCAACTTTGGTTCTTGCTTGCCCTAAATGTGGTTACAAAAAGCCTGAGGCGGATAAAAAAATCGAGCCTAAAATGGCCAAAGTCATCCAACATAATCCTCAACAGTTTGTCGCAGTCATCGGTAAAGAGGAGCAGAAATTGAGCACGTTGCCGACGGTACGCATTGAGTGTCCAAGATGCGGTAACAACACGGCGTACGTTTGGCAGGTACAAACGCGAGGAGCAGACGAGTCCTCAACTCAGTTTCTCCGTTGCACCAAATGCAATTACACATACCGAGAATATAGCTAAACGCTATATTTTCTCTTGTTTTTGCTCTCGCCCGTTAAACGCCGTTTTATTATAGCGAGGCATATCGCTTTTTAATTTGACAAACTATGGTTAAGCTGTGTAAAACATGATGAGCAATTCAGTTTCGCCAAACAAAGAACGCTCAAGCATAATCCTTAAACTTTTGCCGCTCATCACCTTTGTGGTTCCTTTAGCTTTATTGTATTTTTTGAATCCGAGTTCATTCGAGTTAATGTGGAAAGGGCGAACTTTTCAGTTGTTCTTCATCTGGTTGGTGGCGTTAGAATTTATTCTAAGTTGGGAAACAATCAAGCTAAAAATAAACAAACAGAACAAGCTAAGACTACTTGGGTTTACTTCGATTTTGTTGCTTCCTACACTGTACGTTGTATCTGAGAGTTTTTTTGGATTGAATGCTGTCGTTGTAAGTTGGGCGCTTCACAGTGGAATTGCCTTTTCAGAGTCTATGCCGCTTGCTATCGAATACCTTATCTTTTCTCTTCTCTTTTGTTTCACTGTTTTCCTCTCCTTTGGAAAGAAGGGGCTGACTTGTTTTGCTTTGCCTGCTCTATTTTTGGGGCTAGTTGGGGTTCTCTATACCATCGATAATGTTTTTCCTTATGGGCAGTTTACGCCTTTCCAGTTGTTAGTTCCAACGACCGCTGGTCTTGCCGCGCGCGTTTTAGGTTTGATGGGTAATGTAGCCACGCTTGGAACAGATGTTGCAACTGGGATGCCGCTTCTTCATGTTGCCGGTCCGTTGGGAACAGCACAATTTACGATAGCGTGGCCTTGCGCTGGCATAGAGAGTCTGCTTATATTTACGGCGGTGGCTTTGTTGTTCTTGAAGCGCATGAATATTTCTTGGAAAGCTAAAGTGGGCTTCTTTGCGTTTGGCGCAGGCATTACTTACTTTATTAATGTTCTACGGATAGCAACCATTTTCTCGCTCGGCATGCAGTTTGGTGTAGACTCAAAACCTGTGCAAGATTTTCACTTCTACCTTGGACCGCTGTACGCGATGGCATGGATAATTTCATATCCTTTGATTCTGCTTATAAGCCAAGGATTATGGAAAAAAATCAGGAGACGTCAACCAGAACGGCTAAACCCTGCTTAACCAAAATCTGCGCGTTCTGAGGCGGCAGCGAGGCAACATCCTCTGCAAGGAATGGCCCGTAGGATTTCATGTCTGCACCCATGATGGCTGGTATACCCTTTAGGAACCGAATTGTCGACCTTTTTGGTACTGAGAATGTTTCGGTTTTGACAATAACTTTTATTGGGGCTTTATCTGACTCCACAATCTGGGTGATCTGGCCATTCATTAAGTCGTAGGCGAACTGTTGGTAGGTTTTTGCGAAGTCTGCGAAGGTCTCACATATTTTGGCTTCTTCGACAGTCAACAGTTCAATTGGCAACTTCTTGTTTTTGGTGACGGTTTTGATGAGCTTTCGGTACCTGAACTCAAGCAGTTGCTCTAGCATCCGCTCAACGTTAGCGGATTCATGAATAAGCAGGTTCATCTTGATAGATTTCTTATCCAGCACTTTGTCCTCTTCTTTTATGCGATGCATATACTCGGCAATTTTGCTGTAGAACTCCTGAGGTAATGCTCCAAGTGTGGGGTCGTTGATTTCTCTTTGCCAAGCTGCATAAAGTTGATTGTACATTACTTTGCCACCTCAGCTCTTCTCTTACAGATAAGCATAACCGCCGCCGCAATTGGCAACTCAACAATCTGGTTCTTATATGGACCCAACGTTTTCCCACTCAATCTAAACTCTGGCGCATCAAACACCAACACTTTAGCTGTACCCTTTTTAAAAGCTACCGCTCCCGTGAAGGGGTCAAAATCTTGAAGGTTTTCTGCTGGGAATTTGACTTTTTTGAGTCCCGTTTTGCCATGCAAGGTGCCGTTCATGCGGATTAGGCGGTGAATGTCGGTAGTGACGACTGTGTCGATTTTTGAGGATTTGATTTCACGTATGTACTCGGCGAGTTTTAGCCATGTTTGAATGCTTACGCCGTTTATGCTTTCCCATCGACCGTCGTTGATGGCGCGTTTAATAATGGCGTTCTTGTTGTCCAGGAGCGCCTTGTTTTTTAAGCCAACAGCTCTGAGATCTTCTTTGGTGGCGTTTAAAAGGAAATCCAGCATACCGAGTTTTAGTCTCCGATTCCAGCCGAAGTTATGTAAACTAAACTTTTTAGCACCCCCGCGTTTTCCCCGTTTCTCTCTTGCTTCTTTGTCAAGGATACTGAGGCCTAGTCCCGTGACGTAATCAACGATTTCTTTGCGGGCCAACGCATCAAGCGACCGTACAGATTCTGTTTCTACGTGTACATGGTAGCCTCGATGCCCCGAAAAATAGACATGCAACTCATCTTGGGAAAAACCAAAATCGTTCTCCAACATTTCTAAAAGCTTGGCGGTTTCGTCGCGGGCGGATTGAATGCACAAATCACAAGCCCAAATTTTGGTTTCAAACTTTGTTGCTTCACAACAAGGGCAAACTTCCGGAGTGATTCCTCTGCCTTCAAAACCACATTTTACACATCTAAATTCATCATGGATTTTATTGCATGTAGTTGGAATGTGGTCGGCGTCTATATCAAAGACTAGGTCAGAGCCTATCCAGCCTTTTTTGTCCATGTCGTAGTCGGGGTTTTCATAATAGGCGCAACTGTGATAGACGTCGGAGGGGACCGTTTCAGCAATCACAGCCCTTAGGTTACTGATGGCACTGAACCGCAAGTGTCGCACCATGAACCGTTCCTTGAACATGAGGTAGCCGAATTCCCGTTGATCAGGCAGAGGAGGCGAAGGAACCCTTGTAGAGGGGTCTTTGTAGTATTCGGCGAATTTTTGGTAAACGAATTCTCGAGAGGCCTCCATACCCAACCCTCTTGATACAGTAGATACCAGTACCTTAAATTTAACCTATACCGATAAAAATCCACTTGTTATCAGGCTAAATTTTGAGTAGATTTCCGAGGGCACTAAAAATCTGCAGGGGATTACCGCTAAAACAAAGCATCACAATCATAAAGATCAACCAGAGGATGGTAATCTCTACCTCTTTTCTGTTTTGAGGAATCAACGCATACACAAAAATATAAGGTACATACCAGTATTGAAAGTATGGCAGCATAAAACTGGGGAGAAGCAAAAAAATTGCTGACAACGAAAGGAAACTATTTTTGTTAAGCATATACGCTGCATAAACCAATGTGACTGAGAGCGTTAACACAACACCTGCGGTTTGATAATTCCAGTTAATTTGAGAGTGGGGCGCAAAAGCGTTGATCGCGTTCATAACCAACTCAGGCCTAGTTTGCATCAGAAAAGGCGCACTCAAATAAGCTGTGAAACCACTAATCCCCAGCAACAAAACACCAAAAATAACTTCTTTTTTTCTAACAAAACTTCCGAGGTTCTTTTTTTCTATAACTTTCAGTAAACCAACGATGATGAGGGGCAACAGGAAAAGGGCTGCTTGATACTTGAAAAAAACAGAGCCTCCAATAAGCAAAAAAAAGTAGTCATAACGTTCACTCAAAAACATCATCACCGCCATCAAGGCAAAGACAAATGCAATTGAATCAAACATGCCCCCGGCAGCATAAAGCACCAGCGACACATAAATGATGTAGAATCCAGCTATTTTCCAAAGTAAACGTGATTTTTTTTTCAAAAAAACCTTGAGGAAAAAATAAAGGCAAATATGGGCGACAGCAAGGAAGAGGGTAATTTCTATCTTGTAAATTAGAACTGGGTCAAAACCGCTCTGCAAAAGGGCGCCAAAGGGCAAAAACACCAAAATGCTACCAAGCGGATAAAGATGCGGCATTTCAGGCCAAGTTACAAACATATAATATGAATTGTCTTGGCTTGCAAGTGTTCCTAAAGGCTGGTTAAACACCGATAAGCCATCTTTAAGAAATAGGCTTGAAACGTAATTGTCTCTGACATGGTCGGTGTACCAGTTATTGAATGTTGCAAGCGGATTAGAATTTATTGCTATAGTGACCATCCATATAACAAGTGATAACAAGAGAAGAGCTATCAGGCGATCGCGGAATTTTTTGTTGATATTTTGTGGGTAAGGGGATAACTCTATTTTTTCTGTGATTCTGGGCAATGCCAATTTGAAAATCAGAAAAAGTGCTGACCCTGCGCTTATTAGGAAAATGATTTTTGCTGAAGTGTTAAGTTCAGAGAATGGATAGATAACTTGTGGTTTCTCAACTGTTGCTTGAAAATAGATCCAGTTTGCATTTGGCGAGTTCGAATAGAAGAGTACTTCATAATAGTTCTTGCCTGCAGTAAACGAGTAGGTGATGTTTTGGTTTGTGGGGTTGGAATAAATTGTAGTGTTGGAGGTTACAATGGAAAAATTTTTCACAAAAGTAGTTGGGCAAACAACGATGACTGAGATTTTTTCTCCGCCGCGGAAAGCGCCTAAGCCCTGCCTATAAACTTCTTTTTGACTTAGCCTAAAGGAATCGTCGATGAGCGTACTTTTTTTATTGATATCTGTAGTCGCTGGGTACAAACTTATAGTCGATAGAACTATGCTTAGCACTAGGAACACAATAGCTACTAAGAGAAGACTTTTAGCCCATCCAAGCCTCTTCATTAACCTGTTCATATATAAGTGAAAATAGACTCGACCCGTATTTAATTCTGCCCAAACAAAGAAGCGTTAATGACATAAGTGGCTATGAACGCCAAACGGCCTTCATAGTATAAGATAAGTAGCTTTTGATTTCAGTCCATGATAACTTGGATTTCCCACGTTTTCTGTTAACAAAAAGGATGGGTGTTTCTTTAACGTTGAAATTTCTCAGGGATGCTTGTCTGACAGTTTCAATCTGAATTTCATATGTATGGCTATGTAGGTTCCCAATGGTTTCTTTGAGGAATTTTGTTGAATAACAGCGATATCCGCTTGTGCAATCCTTCAGTTTTAAGCCAAGCGATGCCCTAGCAATTAGGTTGGCTGTTTTGCTGATTACTTTTCGAGTAAAGGGCCACCCTGCTATTTTGCCTCCCCTAACGTATCTGCTACCGATTACTATTCCGCAATTACAATCAATCATAGTTGATAAAAGTTGGGGGATGTCTTTTGGGTTATGGGAGTAATCAGCATCCATTGTGAAGACGTATTTTGGCGGTTTTTCAGCTGTTAAGAATATTTTGAAGCCGTCAGTTATAGCTGTGCCCAAACCCGTTTTTTTTGGTCTTACATAAAGCACGATGTTTGGGTATTGGCTCTGTTTTTGCTTTACGATTTCGGCGGTTCCGTCTGGGCTTGAATCATCGATGACCAAAATCGATGCATCTATCTTCAAGTCTTCGATGTCGTCTATTAGTTTTGCGATGTTTTCGGCTTCTCCATAAGTAGGGAGAATCACGCCAACCTCAGAGTCTGTCATGGAGTTACCAATTGACTGATTTGCCATAAAAAATTTTGCCATCCTTACAAGAGTTTAGTGAACTAATAAATGTTAACAAATCATTTCGCCTTTGTCATCGTCTTTTGCTTTCTTTTATAGTACTGTAGCGGGTGATAAATCCAATGGCACAAATTATCGCGGTTCTTGCATACACCATGCGTTTGGAGCACTGAGCATTGAGGGCAAGTGTATTTTGTTCCCGACCCGCGTTCTCCAGCAATGTGCTCGATTTGGTAACGGGTTAAGCGTTCGTTGTAGTCTGAGAAAGTTTTAAACATCTCATTAAGTCCCTCAGGAGTTATCCCAATGTTTACTAGAAAAGATGTTAGGGTGAAACGTCCGATATGTGAAAGATGATGGGCTTGGGCTGCATCCGCGTAGAGGGCGTTTATACATGGGGGAAAAGCTGCTTTGACAACAACTTTAGGGAGTTCCTCGATTTCTTGTCCCATAATTTCCTGCGCCAATTTCGCTAAACCTTCAGCTTTACAAGTTATCTCTTGGGGCAGGTTTTTGAGTTCTGGAACATTGAGCCTTTTTTCCACGCGGTTCTTTACTTCTTCCTGAAGCAGTCGAACTGCTTTGTCTTTGTTCAGATAAACCATGCCCTTATCCATAATTTGGTTAATAAGCTTCCACTCAGAACCATGCATATGAGCTGCATTTTTCAAGTAGATATTATAGCCTACACGAAAATCTTTGCCCACGATACCTTGGCCAATATCCCAATCAAAGTCTTGGGCGATAGCCATGATTTTTGCTTTGCTCTCACAAAGGAACTTTGCGTGCGCTGTTTTTGCCACAGACAATGCGTACCTTTTTTTTATCCACGAATTTTTTGTTGCAATAACCAGAATAATTGCGGCTGCAAAAGAAGAAATTTCTGTCCTTCCGTCCCTTACTGCCTCTCCAGTGTTAACTTCCAAGATTGCCTTTTCTATTCGGTTTTGGGCGCGATCAAAAACTGGTTTTTCTGAAGATAAGGTCCCTATTGTAAACTGCAGTTCTTCTATCTGTTTCGATGCTTGCTTTAGAAATGGGTATTTGGCAAAATCCTCAGAAGATAGTGCCGATTCCATCTGCAAGGTGTACGTCTCATTATTCTGTTTCGATTCTTGGCGCCAAGAAGAAGGTTAACTTTCCCTCTTTTGTCTGCTGGAAGTCTATTCTAACGGGCATGTCGGATGAGAATTCAAGGGTTGCGATGTCTGAAGTTGCTGAAGCTGCTTTTATGATTTCTGATAGGTAGCTTAGGCTAAAGGTTGCTTTAGCGTTCTCTTTAACTTCTAAGTCGAGTAAGGCGTCATTGCCTTTTTGGAGTATGATGGTTGCGCCCATCAAGTCACCTGAAGCGCTCAACGTCATTTTTTCTGGTTCAGCCTCTATTTTTACGTGATCACTTACGAGTTGGGCGTCTTCGATTGCTTGGCTTAAACCCTGAGTTGTGGTTTTGGCTTTGACGTTGAATGTGATTTTTGGTGTTGGGACTTCTTCTTCAGAGGCTTCAAGCGTTGGCATAGTAAAGTTTCTGCTATATTTTCCAGTTATTGCGACTAGTAATTTGCCTGTTTTATCATCAAGGGAGAGTTCGACTGCTTCCTCTTTTCCTGCTCGCTTCAGGAGTTTTAGCAACTCGCTTATATTCAGGCAGATTTTCGTTGGCTCAGCGCACACGAATTCTTGGAATATAGATTTTGGCCATTCAAAATCAATCATGGCAACACGTGACGGGTCCATGGCACGGAGTTTTAAGCCTTCAGCGTCAATTTTGAAGGTTGCCTCGTCAACTAGAATTGAGATGGCAGTTGCCATATCTCTTAAGAGTTTAGCGTCAGACACTTTAAGCTTGAACATATACCTCTTCCTCATGCATTGAGTTGTATAGCTAAACATTGCACTTTGAGTTAATAAATTTAGTTACCGAAACCCAAAGGACCTAACAATAGGCTATCGTCACCCTGCAGAGCCATACGATAACGATTCTGGACAATAAAAATATGCTTATGCCCCCTGAAATGAAACTTGAGCTTACAGCCTGTACTTTTCTTGCAGCTTTAGCAGCTTGGCTCAGCCAGCCTACAACCCATTTAAGGATAGTTTACGGAAAGCAATTTGTGGAACGAGCTGTTGGTTGTTGTTGTTAGGAAGATTTCTGCCACTGCTAATATTAAAGAAAAAACAAAGCCTTTCATTGAAAGCTAGGGGTTTTTGCTTTAAAAGTCATAAAGTATAAGAATGTGTATGTTTCTTTTATGCAAAGCTGGTTGAAACCGTGAACGTTCCCAAAGAAGTAAAGACTTACTGTCCAAAATGTAAAGTTCATCAGATTCACAGTGTAACCCTCTACAAGGCAGGTAAACGGCGAGCACTTGCCAGAGGCGAAAGACACCATGAACGTGAAAAAGAGGGGTATGGCGGACAAAAATATCCATTGCAACACGAATTCGCCAAAACAACCAAAAAACAAACTTTGCGCTTAAAATGTAGAGTTTGTAATTACATGCGTCACAAAGATGGTATCCGCCTTAGAAAACTAGCCATAATATAACATTAAGGAGAAGAAAAATATGTCTAATTGGAACAAACTTATTCCAAAGCCCAAAAGTGTCTTCCTCAGGGTTAAATGCCTAAAGTGTGGCAATGAACAACTTATCTTCAGCAACGCAGTTAACAAGATAGTCTGCAATGTATGCGGAGAAACCTTAGCTGAACCCTCTGGTGGAAGAGCAAGAATCAATGGTGACGTCCAAGCAGTTCTAGAGTAAAAGATGACTTCCCATATGACTAAGCGCAAGCTGGAAGCGGCGACTTGGCAGTTTTAGAAGGGATAAATGATTGGTTTGGCAATTGCGCAAATGCGTAAACTGCGAAAAATATACATTGAACAAAACTAGTTGTCCCTACTGTGGTGGTGCAGTGAGAATTCCTCATCCGCCTAAATTCTCCCCAGACGATAAATACCTGAAGTACCGAATGGCTATGAAAAGGAGCGCTCAAACAGAATGAAAGAAACATACATCAAAGAATTCGCCGAAATCCACCCTAACAGTCCCATCCTCATTGAAGGTCTTCCAGGTTTAGGCTTGGTTGGCAAAATTGCTTTGCGATATCTAATCAAACAGCTAAAAGCCAAAAAAATCGCCTATCTCTACTCACCGCACTTCCCCTACTTTGTTTTAGTTAACAAAAAAGGTAATGTGCGCTTGCTCCGCGGGGCATTCTACTATTACCAAAACCCAAAAGGAAACGACATCATCCTCTTCACTGGTGATAGCCAAAGCCAAACCATAGAAGGACAATACGAGATCGCTGACAGAATGCTGGACTTTAGCGAAAAATATGGCGTTAAGACTATCGCAACCATCGGAGGTTACCGCATGGAATCCACAGAAAAACCCAAAGTTTACATAGCTGCAACCAGCCAAGCTGTCCTAAACGCGGCAATCCAAGCCGGAGCAACATTAAGCGCTTCAGGAAGCCCAATTGTTGGTACTGCAGGATTAATCCTTGGGTTGGCGAAATTCAAAAAAATTGACGCTCTATGTTTGCTGGGTGAAACACGTGGTTATTTGCCTGATCCACTGGCAGCTAAAAGTGTTTTGGAAGTGTTAAAGTCAACGTTTAACTTTGAATTGGACCTAGCGGGATTAAACGAAGAAATTGCTAAAGCCGAAACAATGGTTACGCGCCTGCAACAAATAGAAGAAAAACGTGCTGTGCAAGCCGAAGAAACCAGAAAACAAGACGACAAGAAAACAACCTACATCTCTTAAACAAAATCTTGCTTTATTATATCCACAGTTTTTATGGCTGCTGTGCCATCTCCGAAAGGTGAAACTGAAGGCAAATTCTCTTTTGCTTCAACTGCTTGGTTTAATGCCTGTAAAATTTTGTTTTTGTCGGTTCCAACCAACCTGGCAAAACCCGCTTCAACTGCTTCTTGCCTTTCTGTAGACAACCGAATCACCAACACCCTCTTTCCGATGCCGGGCGCAGTTGCTTCCTCCTGTATGCCGCCGGAATCAGTGATTATTAAGCGGCAGTTCTTCATCAAAATCAAGAAATCCAAGTAACCCAACGGAGGCAAAATCAACACGCTATTCATTTTTTCTATTTGTGAAAGCATATTGTTTTCTTGTAGACGTTTTCTTGTTCGGGGATGCATAGGGTAAACAATGGGAAGGGGCGAATTCGAGAAAACCTCCACAAATGACTGAAGAAACGCCAAGTCATCAACATTTTCAGCTCGATGCGCCGTTGCCAAAACAAATTCTTCGAAAGGAATTTGTTCCATTACTGTAGATTTCTTTTCAGCGATGGGTAAGTGCTGGATTACTGCGTCTATGACTGTGTTTCCAGTGACGTAAATTTTGCCCCAAACGTTCTCTTTCAGAAGGTTGGCTTTTGCGCGTTCTGTGGGGGCAAATAAGTAATCTGAGATGTGGTCAGTTAAGCGGCGGTTGTGTTCTTCGGACATCCGAAGGTCAAAGCTCCTGAGCCCGGCTTCCACATGACCTATAGGGATAGTTCGTTTATTTGCAGCAAGTGCCCCTGCTAGAACAGTGTTTGTGTCGCCTTCAACCAAAACTGTGGATGGCTCATATTTCTCAAGTACCTTGTCAATCTTCATCATTATCTCAGCAGTCTGCGCCCCGGGTGAAGAAGCCTCAATTTTCAACGCGTAGTCAGGCATTTCCAGCTCGAGGTTTTCGATAAATTGTTGAGACATGTTGTAATCGTAGTGTTGACCGCAAAGGACAAAGATGTTTGGTAGTTTGGCTTTGTTTAGTGCTCGAATTATCGGAGCCATCTTGATTATTTCAGGTCTAGTTCCTGCGACCACAACGACCGGCTTCAAGTCTCATCCTCCCTTATGTTTTCTTTAGGCATCCTTCGCGCGGCTCATAAATCGTTCCTTCCCGTAGTAGTTGCCCAATCATACGTTCAACTTCGCCTCTCGGAATCTTGTGCTGGGTCTCCAACTCATTAACCAATGCGTCTTTCTCTACAATGCCTGTTATCTTCTCCATGTCCATAAGCGTTGACAACACTACGTGTAGTCTGTCTCGGATGCTCTTGGGTCTGCCAGTCATAATTAAGTCAATGTCAACTTTATAGCTTGACATGTCGATTCCAACTTCCTCAAGCGATCGCTTCATAATCGCTATGGCAGCCTCCGCATCTTCTGCTGAGACTTCGCTGCGTAGTGCAACCCGTGCTCTTGCCTCAGCGACGCGAACCAGTGACTCCAATTGTCGTGCAGTAATAGCTACAGGTGAGCCTTCGGTTTCGCTTGCGGAACGCATAGCTAAGTAGAAGTCACTTAGGCGGTTTAACGCTTCCAAGCTTAGTTCCGGATGGACGCTCTTGGCAAAACTTACGTATTTCCGCAAAAGCTCCGCATCGACCTGTGCTTCAACGGGGCTGACTCCTCTTCTATGAATCTCAAGTATATGCCTAGACATTTTACTGTCAGATTCCTTGTTTGGTACGTCTCGGAGGACAAAGATTAAGTCAAAACGTGACAAGATGGTTACTGGCAGAGAAATGTTTTCGGCTACTGTTCGGTTTGGTTCATACCTGCCTAATGAAGGATTTGCTGCTGCAAGAACTGCTGTTCTCGCGTTTAATGTCGCTACTATTCCGCCTTTTGCTACTGACACAGTGTGCTGTTCCATGGCTTCATGAATGGCCACTCGGTCTTCGGGACGCATTTTGTCCATTTCGTCGATGCATGCGATGCCTTTGTCGGCAAGAACCAGTGCACCAGCTTCAAGGCTCATGCTTCCACCTTTCTCTCGGACGACTGCTGCGGTTAAACCTGCGGCAGTGGTTCCTCTGCCTGAAGTGTATAGACCTCTTGGCGCGATTCTTGCAACATACTGAAGCAACTGTGATTTTGCGGTTCCTGGGTCACCGATGAGCAGCGCGTTCATTTCGCCTCTCACGTTTACGTCTGGAAGAGTCTTGGAAACTCCGCCAAACAGCAGGTACATAATAGCTTCTTTGATGTGCTCAAGACCGAAGATTGAGGGTGCGATAGAGGTCATTATTTTGCGGTGAACGGCAGGGTCTTTGGATAGCTGGATAATTTTTGCTTCTTCTTCAGGTGTTGGCGGGGAAGTCTCTGGTTCTTTGCCAAGGACCTCTATGGAGTTCGCATCTAATTGCAGGATGAAGGTTCGAAGTTTCCCCATACCCATCAACGAAGGCGCAAATGCACGTACAATGCCGACTATGGAAACATGGTCTCCTGGTCTTGCAACGTCCACGATTTCGTCGCCGACAAGTTTCACCGCTAAAACTCGTGGCAGCTGTCCTGGAGGGAGGTCTTCGGGTTTTTCCTGCAACCGCAGGTCCTGTGAATCTATAAAAGTGGAATCTTCTTGACTGAACTCGAATGGTCCATCTCTACCACAATCAGGAGCAACGCAAACCGCTGGGGCCTTCAAAAACTGCCCCGTTTGCTCTACTTGGTTCATGGTGCCGCAGCGTTTGCATTTGAATGCTGCAATCTGGACCATCGGGCGAACTGGTGTGGCTCTGACAACGATGCCTTCCACCATAATTAGCTTGCTCATCTGTCTTGAGCCGAGTTTTCTAAGTACTTCTTTTCCTAGAAGCTTTACGATTCTGACGATGACTTTCTCGGTTTTCTCTGCGTATTCGGCATCTTCGATTCTGAGCTGTTCGTATGCTCCTTTACCAGCGTGTTGCAGGTACTCTTCAGGCTTACATAGAAGATGCTCTGCAAGTGCCTGGTCGAAGCCATAGAGTTCTTCAAAATCGATGATTAATGAGCCTTTTCCTGAGATGGCTAACTGGGCGATTCTTTGTCGATACTTTTCTTTTTTGAAGAATTCTTGGAAACGCTGCTGCGGATCAATAGTTTCAAGCTTAGACATCTACCGTCTTTCTCCAGTATTTTCCAAGATCTTTGTTTTCCACTCAGAAAGGATTTCGACTAGTTGCTCGTAAACGAGTTTTTCTTCGCTGGTGAATTTTTTTAGCACTTGGTCGCTTTGGGCTGGAGCAGCAGATATTGCAACTACCTTTTTTAGTCGTGAGTTCACGATGTCGCGTGCCAACTGTTTTGCGCGATCATATTCTTGGTATTTCTCGGATTGTTTTTGGGCTTGGTCTTTTAGTTCAGCGACGAATCTGCGTAGTTTAGGGTAGAAGTCTCCTGGCAACTCAGAGATTTGTCCTGGAATCTGTACACCTTCCTTCCACTGTACCTTAAAGAGCTTCGTGGCGTCAAGGATGTCGTCTTCCCTGAAATGTACCATTCCTGCTGTGGCAAGCTCTTTGGCTACCCAAAAGTAAATTTCATATTCATTGCCTTCGTCGAAGGGTCCAACGGTGAGTCCAACAAGCTTGACTTCTGGGCAGTTGCGGTTCGCTACGATTTTAACCATAGAGTTTTCGTAGCAAAAGTCCAAGGTGAATATTTTCGCGGCTGCCAATCCCAATTCCCTCTTAACACAGTTTGCTCTTTCGGGATTCAAGAAATATACGAATGAAGTTTTAAGGGTTTGCACTAGAATTACTAAACTGTTCAGAATAGGCTTCAAGGTGTTTTTTGCTTGTGGTGTTTGTTTCTTTCTATGATTTTGAATGCAAAATTCTTATACCGCATATCTTCTAACAAGAATGTAAAATTTAACGCGTTGGTTTTTTCTGAGTTGGATAAATTTCAGTCGGACTGGTATATAGATTAAACAAGCAGCTAACCGCTTTTTTAGTTATAATTTTCCTTATTAATGGTTCGGAATCCGCTAAATAATCCAATTAGTGGAAAAAGTTTGTTATTAAGAATCAGGAACATTGAGCCCACGTGTAGTTCAGCAATGCCGTTAACCAATTGCTATTCTATGGTTTTATTCAATGACTGTGAATTGGCTGTCCAGCGAAAATATTTCTGGTTATGGCCAAAGCCCAAGTGTTTTTATCGCGTCCGCTACTCTTCCCACACCCAGCATAAGAGCTCCAGTGCGCATGTCGCTCTCTTCTTTAATCACAATAGTTTCAACATCGTTGAATGCCTTGGTCATTTTCGCTTCAAGCTTATTGTTGACTGTTTCCAGAGGCCACTGCTCCCGCGTCAGGTTCTGCACCCATTCAAAATAGCTCACTGTTACGCCGCCGCTGTTAGCAAGAATATCTGGGATAATGCAGATTTCTTTTTCGTAGAGGATTTTGTCGGCTTCGGGTGTGGTTGGTCCGTTTGCTGCTTCAGCAACCATTTTTGCGCGGATTTTGTCGGCGTTTTTTTGTGTGATTTGGTTTGCTATTGCTGCGGGAATGAGTATGTCGCATGGCAGTTGGATGAGTTCTTCGTTGCTCAGGTTTTTGACGGATTTAAAATTTTGCACTGTTCTTGTTTTTTCTTTGTGTGCCAAAACATCTTCTGGGTTTAAGCCCTCAGGGCAATAGATTCCGCCCGTAGAGTCACTTACTGCCACGACTTTGCAGCCGATTTCCCTTGCCGCAACCGCAGCATGGTAACCAACATTGCCAAAGCCCTGGATCACCACAGAGGCATTTTTAAGTTTTAAGCCGTTATTTTCAGATGCTTGCTTGACGCAGTGGATAACACCTCGTCCAGTAGCTTCTGTTCTACCCCATGAACCGCCAATCTCGACTGGTTTGCCCGTTGCGCTTTCAGGTATTCGGTAGCCTTTGAGTTGGCTATAAGTATCCATTATCCACGCCATGGTTTGGGCGTCGGTGTACATATCGGGTGCTGGGATATCACGTTGTGGACCAAGATACTCAAAAATTAAGCTTACATACCGTCTTGTTAAGCGTTCCAGTTCATGCTGGCTGAGCTTTTTGCTATCCACACAAACCCCGCCCTTTGCCCCCCCAAACGGAATATCAGCGATTGCGCATTTCCACGTCATCAACATCGCGAGGGCGGTCACTTCGTTAAGTGTTATACTTGGGTAGAAGCGGATTCCTCCCTTAAATGGTCCACGCGCATCCCAATGCTGAACACGAACACCGTTGAAAACGCCAACTGAGCCATTGTCCATGCGGACGTCTATGCTTACAGAGATGGAGCGTTTGGGTTGACTGAGCATTTTTTGCATACCATAGTCGAGACATAATTTTTTTGATGCTAATTTGAGTTGGGTTAGGGCAACGCTTAATGCTGTATGTTCTTCTGCCATAAAACGAACCTTCTGTGGTTTCTGTTAAGTGGGAATGGCTAGATAAGATTTGCCTTTGCCTGTTTTTGTGTGGGTTTGGTTGATGTTTTCGTATACCGAAGCCAATGTCTGCTTTCTTAACATGTACTATTATGGCTATGCAGAAACCAGGTTGTTTTTAGCACTGAACCACATCATCACATAAAGCAAAAAAATGTTGTAGATAACAGAATTATTTACTTTGAATCTTTTTCTCTGCACATTTATAGGAATCACTTCATTTTACAATAGGTATATAATAATTCTAATCTTTTTGATATGGAAAAATACAACGTTTGTTCGTCTGTTATTAACTTATGCGCCAATCCACCACTGCTCAATGCTTCCAGTATGGTTATTAAGCGATCAATTGGGGAGGCTAAATAGCAAATTTTCAAGAATTAGTCTATTTGCAAATAGCAAGTACTCATCAGTAATCACCTAAAGTGAGGTGCCAACAAGAAAACTCAAACCCGCCAAAAAGTGCTAATTAAAATTTAGAAACATACTCTTCAAACTGTTTTCTGTCTCTTAGGCACTGAGGGCAGACACAGCTGAACGGTAAATTCTTAGTCGTACAAACCTCATAATAGTTACAGTTTGCACATGGGAAGTCTTTGCCGCAATGGGTGCAACTTTGGAGAAAAACAACTTCGCTACCCAGAATAGCGCCAACTGCCTCCATGATTTTTTCGATGTTATTGCAACTCTTAATCGCGAATGTGCCTTGGTCGCGATTATAATCCAGCCCCAGACGCATCAGCGAAACGAACTTTTCTTTCTCCAGCCGCGGAAGCTTGAAGGCTTTCTTGTTTAGAACCAAAACCATACTTTAGTACCTGCCCATTTTGATTAGGAAATCCACTTCTTCAGGCGTAAACTTGAACCAAGCGATAAGGGCGCTGGATTTTTGATTTTGCAGTATCTTCTTGATATAGGGGACAAAGTCGTGTTTGGCGGTTTCGTGAGATACGTGGCATTGGGCACCGATTTTTCCGCAGATAGTGTTCAGCATAGTTCTTTTGCCTTTGGTCCAAAACAGAGTGATAATGCGAATCGGCGGCGCGATAAATTCGAATTGTTTGTATGATTGAGGGTTAACAGCGGCTGCATGGGCTAACTCGTTGAAGAAGTATTTTAGCAGGTGCCAGTTTTCTGTTCCGATCCTGCCACGGTACATGTCGGCTTGGGAAACATAGTCGTAAGCTGCGGCCAGTTCCTTTGGGTCGCTGTATCGGCGGGGCAAGTTGTCACTGACCGAGAGCAAAAAGTCGTCATAGTCCACGCTTGAGTAGCTAAGCAAGCTTGAGGCTTCAGCGATTGATTGTGCCGAGAAGTACCTACGCAGCGTTTCATCCATGCTGATGTCTTTGTTTCTGGAACTCAGCATTACTGTGTCCTGCAAGGTTAGGGAATGGTTTTCTTCGCTAAGACTCTGCAGGTCGTTTATTGCAGAACGCACGTCGCCTCGGCTGTTTTGTGCGATTCTATCCAGTGCTTCAAATTCTGCTTTCACACGTTCAACCCTGCAGATTTTCTGTAAAAGAGCGATGATTAGTGGTATGCGGACTTGCTGGAAACGTACAAGTAAACACACCTTTTTGAGCGGTCGCAACTTATCTATGTCAGGGTCGTTTGCAGCCATGACGACAGGCACAAGCGACGCCTCAACAATCTTTATGATTGCTCCTACGCCTCCGCGGTCCTCGTTGCCCGCGATGCCGTCTACTTCGTCCAGAAACAGCAGGTTTCCGCTGCCTTTGGGTGCACCCGAAAAGTTGTCTAAAGCCCGATAGGAAGAGGCAGGTTTAGCTACAGCGTTAATTGCTTTCTCTGAGCGGGTGTCGCTGGCGTTCATCTCAATAATTGAATATCTGAATTCATTTGCAGCGGCGTTAACAAGCGCTGTTTTTCCCACGCCAGGGGGACCATAAAGTAACACTGCTTTCTTGGTGTGCCGCTTATTATTTAGCCACTCCACAAAGAGTGATTTGGCTTCTTCGTTGCCGGCGATGTCTTCTATTTTTTTTGGGCGGTACTTTTCAACCCAGAGCAGGTCATTTCGCAGCATATTTTTCCTCTATACCTTTCCCAAACTTGGCTAACTGCGCAAGAAGTGCACTTAGTTGGATGTCGCTATTGGCGCCCTGTGTTAGGCGGTAGTCGTATTCGCCAATGACGCTTGAGATATCTGCTTTTTGCTCGGGCGTGAGGTCGGACATCTTGAAGATTTCTCGTTGCACTTGGCGGATAATTTCGTTGCCTGAGAAACCGAAGGATCCCATGATTTCATACATTGTTTTTCGGGCTTCGATGAAGTCGCCGTAGAGCGCTTTGCGAACCATTTTCTGTACCTGCATGGGACTCGCTTCGCCGATAACCAACGCTACGGTCTTTTCATCTATGCATCCTTCCTTGTAGGCTGAAGCTGTTTGCAGAGCGTTTATGGCGTGCCGCAGGTCACCTTCCGAGTAATCTACGATTCTCTCAGCAGCTTCAGGCAACAAGTTAACTTTTTCGTTCTTAGCTATATACTCGAGATGGGCTTTCATGGCTTGCTTGTCAAGTCGTGAGAAGCGGAATATTGCGCATCGGCTTTGGATGGGTTCGATTATTTTGCTGGATTGGTTACATATCAATATGAATCTGGATGTGCGGCTGCTGGTCTCCATGATGCGCCTTAGCGCTGTCTGCGCAGGGCCAGTCATCTGGTCGCATTCGTCTAGGATAATAAGTGAGAAGGGTATTTCACCAAAGCTTGAGCGGCTGTAACGCGAGAAATCTTTAATTCGGTCACGTACTGTGTCGATGCCTCTCTCGTCGGAGGCGTTGAGCTCGAGCGTGAAGTTTCTCCAGTTTGCACTGTACAGTTCGTGAGCTATGGCAAGAGCTATGGTGGTTTTGCCTGTGCCAGGAATTCCTGCTAGCATGAGGTGGGGCATTGTTTTGGGGTTTTTCATGAACGCTTTGAGGTTATCTACGATGTTTTTTAAGCCTATCACGTCGTCAAGGGTTTTGGGGCGATACTTCTCAACCCACATAAGTGATTCTTCATTAACGGACATAAGTGGACCTTCTACAACAAATTATACAGTAAACTTGCTCTAATTACTATTTTATCTTTCCCTAGCAATAACAGCGTAATCTGGAGCAGGATTAACCGATTTTGCTGCCTTCCTCAAGGTCCTTATCAGGTTGCAATACCGACACGATGCCCGCCGCGTCTTCGGCGGCTAAAATCATGCATTGCGATTCGATGCCTGCCAGCATGCGCCGCTGTAGGTTTAAAAGGAAAACGCATTTTTTGCCAAGCAACTCCTCAGGCTTATAGTATTTGAGCAACCCTGCAACTGCTTGCCGTTTCTCGGAGCCAAAATCAACCGAGATTTTAATCAATTTTTTCGATTCTGCAACTTGGGTTGCTTCAACTATTTTTCCTATGCGCAGGTCAATTTTTTCAAAGTCAGCAAACGTTATTTCTTCGGTCATGCCTTCACGCTCAAACGATAGTTTACGGCTTGTTCAGATATTTACTTTGCTTTCTTTGGCAAGACGGTTTTTCTGTTTGGTTGCTATGTTGTGGGGTTTTTTCACTGAAAAATTCTCAATTAACTTGAGCAATCTATGGTTTGCTCTTTTTGGGCTTACTTTTGGCTACCCGTTTTGATGGTTCGAAGCGCTTAAGTTCATCTTCAAGCGCCTTTCTGCGAACTTCCAACGTAATGTCGCCACGGGTGGACTCGATGATTCTTCTCGCAATATCAGATTTGTGTCTGAGCCCTGGAACAAGCATATATGCTTCATCGAGTGCAAGTAGCTGAATGAAGATCTGGTCCATGATTTCGAGGCACTTTTCGCCTTTCTCAACCTCGCCTTCCCGCAAGTTATCTAGCGCCAAACGTCTGTATTCACCTATGACGTCAGCTAAACCAAGGATATAATCTACGGAGGGCACATCAATTTCCGCTGGCGTCACAAAACGCTCTTCTTTGACTAATACTAAAAAAATGTTTGCTTCAGAATACTCTTGGTTAGCCGCGCTAAGCATACCGCCGTAAATGATTTCAGGGTATTGTTTAGCTTGGGCTTGGAGGCTTAAAATTTTCTCTTTGGCATATGTAACCATTTTCTTGGCGTCGCCGAATCTTTTTTGGTGGATGAGAAGAATTGCTTGTTTGGAGAGACTTGTGGCTTTGCGCATGCTTTCATGGGTTTCTTCACGAATTTGATTTTTTGCTATAAGCTCAGATTTTACTTGTTGGATAGTTTCTTCTAAAGTGGACAAAACTGCACCCAAAAGAAGGATTGGTTTGGTTGTTT
The DNA here is from genome assembly GCA_963775685.1 of Candidatus Bathyarchaeota archaeon. Classification (GTDB taxonomy): domain Archaea; phylum Thermoproteota; class Bathyarchaeia; order Bathyarchaeales; family Bathycorpusculaceae; genus Bathycorpusculum. The sequence goes on along the minus strand of CAVZJV010000014.1, from coordinate 1,826,964 downwards.
ATTTCAATTTCTTACCTCTTATGGCTGCTGAGAGCCTGCCCCTTCTCAACCGGCAACTTACTATCGCCCAAAGCGAAGGTCCCTTTAGCAAAAATCGTATCTTCTCCATTTTAAACGGAAACGTGCTTTGACATCGGCTAAACTTTTGGTATAGACCAAATATTTGTTATCTTTTCTTCGAAAATAGCCTTCTTCATTCGCTTATTATGGTTAGTAACTGCTTGATTTAACAAGGGCAGACATTTCGTATTTAAATTATCCAACTTGAGCCTAATATTCGCCGCATTACAGTGAATCTATCTGGGAAGGAGGCAGGTAAGTTCTGTGGCAGGTTTAAATGTCGTTAGCTAGAAACCGCTAGTTGGTTCCAACCTGAATTGGTTTCTCCAAGCGGCTCAACAGAACCACTCGGCTCTCGGGCGCCTCGTTGATGACTTTGTACCCTGTTTTTTCGGCTAACTGCGCTGCAAACTCTTTGACTTCTCCGTGCTGGGGCATTCGTTCAAAGCCCAAACGCAAGTTAGAGAATCCTATATGCATGTATGCTTTTGCCTCAATGTATGTGGGGTTGGCTTTTTCAACGAGTTTTGCATATTGTTCTATTAACCTCATGTTGAGGTTTTTAACCAGGGTCATGCGGACTACTGTTGGGCATCGGAAACTTTGCAGCAGACTTAGTGTTTCGTTTAGCTTTGTCCATGCGCCAGGGAATAGGGGGCGACATACCTGTTTGTAGACCTGCTCGTTGGGTGCACACATTGAGATGTAGAGTTGGGTGGGTTCCTGGGTTAGCGTTGAGAGTTTGGAAGGCATAGTGCCGTTTGAAACCAAGAACGTGGTTAGGCCTTTTTGGTGGAAGGTACGAATGAGTTCGCCCAAAAAGTCGTAGAGTGTTGGTTCACCAGTTAAGCTTATAGCAACTTGCTTGGGTCGTTGTGCTTCTTGGAATTTGCGCCAATCCGCATTCTCGTTACCTTTATACCCGCTCAAGATTTTTTTCTGTGCCTCAAAACAGCCCTCAACAATCTCTTCGGGCGTGTCTTTCGCTGGATTCTTCATCTCGTCCCAGGTGACTTCCAAATCTCCGCTCTGCGCCCTCCAACAAAAAAGGCATTGATGTGTGCAAGAGTAGAGGGACGGGGTCATCTGGATGCATCTGTGAGATTGGACGCCGTAGAACTTTTGTTTGTAGCATGCTCTGCCGTTTATTATGGATTCGTAGAGCCATTTGCACCTTTTCACCGCTGAGTGGCTTCCTATTAAATGGTATTTTTGTTTTTTTAGAGCGCCTAAGAGGGGAGAGGCAGAGTTGTTTTCCAAGACTTACACCGGTTTCTGTACATAGAAAAAAGCGTCTTTTAAAAATCATATCCTAACAGGCGGATTTCTATATGGATTATCTGTTTAGCTGTTTTATTGTTCCGATGCTAGGTTGGGCGTTTGAAAGGTAAAGTTTAAAATCATCTCTTAGTTAAATCATGAGCAATCAACGATGATGGCTATCTATTTGGGAGCGTAGAGTTTGTGAATAAGAAAATTGTTACAGGTTCCATCCTATTCCTCATTGCGTTTGCTGCAGTTGTTAATCCTCTTGAGGTTTATGCACAGAACACCAATCTCGGAGTAAACATCCTTCAGATAACCCCCACTGAAGCAACTGGGCCGGTAGGTACCAAAGTAAACATTGCTGGAACAATTTACACCTCTAACGGTTCATACCAAGTTCTTCTTGGAAAAGTCGTAGTGGACAGCGGCATATCTGAGGGTTACTTTGTTGATTCAAACTTCACGGTTCCCGAGCTTCCAAACGGCGCTTATGCGCTATTACTGAGGGACGTCGCCATCAACGTCAACTCCACCCAGACATTTACAGTAACAACAGGCTATTCGATAACTCCTGTTCCTGCTTCCTTGCAAGAAGGAAACAGTTTAGCTTTGACTGTCAGTGTTACGGGTGCTCAAACAGGTACCTCGTACAATGCCAACGTCGCTGTTGTACTCCCAAGTCCTCTTGGCTCAACTTATGCAAAGACAGTTAGTTTAGGAACACCTAACGATAAGGGAACGGCAAGTGCACAGGTAACTTTTCCCGACAGCACCTTCTCACCTACAGGTTCACTAACCGACTACGCTGGAACTTACACTGCCTACTTTAATCAATCCACATCTCTAGCACAAACAACATTCACAGTTAACTTTATCGATAAAACCACCTATCACAGAGGTGAAACAATAACTGTGCGAGCGACAGGTTACCAACCAAATACAGCTGCAACTTTAACAATAACAAACGCTAAATCTGGCTCAACCCTTGATACTGCCTCCGTAACCGCTTCATCTGAGGGCGTCGTCAGTACAACCTACGTGGTTTCCTCAGTTGCTGAAGTCGGCAACTACACGATAAAGCTAGATGCTTCAACTAATTCAAAATCGGTGACTGACTCCCAAACCTTTACCGTAATCGGGTACGCTATAAAAATTCAAACAACCAACTTAGCCGGTGAAATTGTCACTGACGTCTCACTTCAAGCTACTGATGCAACTTCCGGCGCAGTTTACAATGCAGCAAGCGACTCAAACGGGGTTGCAAACTTTAAACTTGAAAGGGGCACCAACATCATAACTGCCCTATGGAACGGCGTTAACGTAGGAGAAACAAACATAACCGTCAGCGGAGATGCAACCTTTAGCATAAGCTGCCAGCTAACCAACATAAAATTCACTGTTAAAAACACAAACGGCGTTGTAATGCCTTTTGTGACCCTTAACATAAACTATCAATACCAAAGTGGCAGCGGATCAAAAACTGGCACAGCGTCTGGCCAGACTGACTCCACTGGAAGCTACACGCTCAAATCAACTTTGCCGTCAGCAAGCTATACCATTGACGCTTCAGTTTACGGCGAAATCTTTAACGCAGGCAACAACACTGTGAGCAACCTTCCAACCACCGCAACCGCGCAAGTTTTCATTATTGCCCCAAGCGAAACTGTAACGCTTAATGTGGTTGGGTATAACCAAGAAGCCATTGCAGGCGCAAGAATCGAACTTGTAGAGCTATCAAATGGCTTATTCTATTCTGCCACAACCGACAGCAATGGTGCAGCAACCACACAATCAACCTTCGGAATGTACCGCGCCAGAGTCTTCAAAGACAACACCTTAATCAATGAAACAAACGTGCAGGTTTTCAGCAGCAGTAACCAACAAATCCATTGTACCCTCTTTGGCATACAACTCTCTGTGGCTGTTGTTGACTTCTTCGGCTCGCCAATCTCAAACGTTAACGTTACTATAAACGGGCCACAAACAATATCTGTTTTAACTCAAGGCAACGGGAAAGCCACATTCAACGATATAGTTGGAGGCAACATGCAGATAATCGCGCAGGCATCAGGCGTGCAAGATACGTACCAAGCAGTAACAGTAACCGTTAACCAACCCACTGCGTTGCAAATAAAAATCGACAAATACGTTGCTCTGGGGTCGCTGTTGATACCGGCAAGCTTACTCATTACGGTTCTGATAATTTTGGCAGCTGTGATTGCTTTGGTTTTAGTGGAAGTCTTCAGGCGCAGAAGAGCTAAACCTACATCTGCAACCTAAATTTTCCCCTTTACAAGAAAAAAGTTTATATCGTCTCCAAATCACAATAAGAAACTAAATACCTACAAAACACAACATTTTGAATTGACAATTGAGGTGTATCTGTTGGCTCAATCAAAACCTTGTTCTCCAGCATGTCAAGCCTTTAAGTGCGCAAAAAATTCTGTGTTCTATCGGCGAGACTCCGTTTGGTGCAGAGAAACCGAGGAACAATGCAACGTAGCAAAATGCACCTACTCAATGTGTATGAAAAGGCGTATGCTGCCCGGCGGAATCTGCGGGGAAACTGTCAAACGCAAAACTGTTGAAAAAGAAATCGATGACGAATTCCCGGAAGAATCAATCAAACTTAAAGGAAAGGCACTGCGTAAACTCGGAGACCAAGACTTCTTCTAAAAAATCACGAATGAAGAAGCAAATTGCTCGTGTAAACACACGAGTTTTTCCTTTATTATTTCGATTTAACTCGTTTAACTACTGGCGGCTTAACTTTCTTTAGAATCCTGTAGCCACAGATGATGCATTTGGTTTCTCCACCACGTAACTCTAATTCTTCAGATGGTACTCTTGAGCCGCATCTCATGCATTCATAAACAATTCCAGATTTTTCCATTGAAAGCGCCTGTCCTACAAAGAAAAGCATTTTACTTTTAAACATTTCCAATACTTGCCAACAATGAGGATGGTCAGTTGAGAAAACGGCTCCGAGACAAGCTTTCCGAGGTTCTTCCGGAGGAACAGTTACGTAAAGTCTACAATTCTTTCGACATTGTAGGCGACATAGCCATCATCAAACACAACAAAGTCCAAAACCCTGAATTCATAGCAAAACAGATTATGACTATCCATAAGAACATAAAATCTGTCCTTACCCCCGTTACCCGCATAGAAGGCGATTTCAGAGTAAGAGAACTACGGCATTTAGCGGGAGAAAATAAAACAACCACCACCCACAAAGAGTCAGGATGCGCCTTCAGGATTGATGTTGAGAAATGTTATTTCTCGCCCAGACTCTCTCATGAACACAAACGTATCGCGCAGCTCGTTTTGCCCAGCGAGGTTGTTGTTAACATGTTTGCCGGCGTGGGATGTTTTAGCATTCTGATAGCTAAAATCCAAAGCCAAAGCAAAGTCTACTCTATTGACGTTAACCCCGCTGCTGTTGAATGTATGGAAGAAAATGTTAAAATCAACTGTGTCAGCGGGCAGGTTGTTTCGTTGCTAGGCGACTCAAAAGACATCATTCGAACTCACCTGCAAGGCGTTGCTGATCGCGTTCTGATGCCCCTTCCAGAAAAAGCCTTACAATATTTGCCGTTTGCACTGTTGGGGCTCAAAAAAACAGGCGGCTGGATCCACTACTACGACTTCCAACATGCGCCAGGAAAAGAAGATCCAGTGCAGAAAACAAAGTTGGAGGTTGCCCAAAAACTCGAGTGCTTAGGCGTCTGTTACGAGTTTGTTAACTCGCGTGTGATGCGTCCTACGGGGCCAAACTGGTACCAAACCGTCTTGGACATACAGGTAACCGCTTTGCCGAGCAAGTTTTAATAACTTAACTACGCCCTATTCTATTCCGTGGAAACTGCATGAAAAGAAAATTAATGGAAATCCTCGCTTGCCCAATTGACAAGTATCATCCACTTGAACTTTATGTCTTCGAAGAAAAAGACGAAATCACAGAAGGCTTAATCGTCTGTCCCAAATGCCAAAGGTGGTACCCTATCCGCGATGAAATTCCCGAAATGCTTCCTGATGAATTGCGCAAAGAAGCAGATGATTTACCGTTCTTAAAGAAATGGAAGGCAAAAGCGCCCCAAAAAACTGTTTCTGAAGGTAAGCCGTTCAACCTAAAATAATTTTTTTAGTTTTTTAGTTCTATCGCTCTGTTTTTAGCTGAAGATTCAATAGCTGCTTTAGCGACCGTTAGGGCTCTGATACCATCTTCGCCTGTCACAATTGGCTTTTTCTTTTCTACAATGCAGTCGACAAAGTGTTGCAACTCAGCTTTTAAGGGTTCTTGGAAGGGATAACGCGGTTGTACAGTTTGTGTTTGCTGTTCAATCCATAGGTCCTGTGTAATGTAGTCGAGTCGCATGATTGCATCGCTGCCCGTTGCGGTTAAGGTGCGGGTCTTGTAGGGAGTAAGCCAGTTGGATTCAATAAAAGCACTTTTTCCGTCCTTGTAGGTGAGCATTATGTGTGCGTAGTCTTCAAATTTTTGAATTCTCATGCTGCCCATCTTGGCGTAAACCGAAATTGGGTCGGCGTTAGAAATAAACCGCATAACATCGATATCGTGGATGGCGGTGTCTTTAACGACGCCAACATCGCCGATACGTTCAGGCCATTGCGAAACGCGTTTAGCAGTGGCGCAGACCAGTTCGCCAATTTTTTTATCCTCAACAGATTTGCGAATCATCTGTAACCCAGGAATGAACCTCATAAGAAAACCCACAGTCAGATGCAACCCATTCTCCTTTGCGGTTTTGACCAGCTCCTCTGCCTGCTGGGGAGTTGTTGCCATGGGTTTTTCAACCAAAACATGTTTCCCAGCATTTAATGCCTTCATGGCTTCTTGCGCCAGAATGGTTGACCAAGTGCAAACGTTCACAGCCTCTATGCTTTTGTCCTTAAGCATTTCTGCGCTATCAGAATACGCTTTTACTCCGTGCTGCGCCGCCATCGCTTTCGCTCTTTCAGCGTTAACATCGCATATCGCGACCAGTTCAGTTGAGGGGAGCTCTTTGTAGACTCTTGCGTGGTTTTTTCCCCACTGTCCAGTTCCAATTACTGCAACGCCAAGTTTCTTCAATTTTTATCAGTACCTCTTCCCAAGCCAAAGTATAAGAAACCTTCTGCCTCAACTTTTTTGGGTTCAAAAACACCTGTTAAATCAACGATTATACATGGCGTTTTCATCAAAGGCTTAAACTTCTTTAGGTTCAGATTTTTGATTTGTTCCTGCCCCACTAAGATTACGATGCAGTCTGTGCCTTCAATTGCCTCATTTAGGCTGGCCTTCACAACACGCCATTCCTGAGATGTCAACTTCGAAGTGGGGTCGAAGAGGGTAGGTTTGGCGCCTTTCTGCTCAATCATCTTAACAAAAACACCTGATGCCGACGCAGGATCGGTAGAGCCCAAAACTGCAACCCTTGCCCGCCGCAAAGGTTTGCCGCCACTTCGTAGAGCATCCTGCGTTAAATTAACCGCATGCTTAACCATATCCTCGTTTATCTGTCTGGCCAAAGATGGAAGCCTAAGTTTGGCATTCAAGTTTTCAGCGCTGTCAAGCAGCAAGTACGCTTCATTTCGGTTTTCTTCTTCTACTATCGACGGCATAAAACTTGGGTCGTTAAGCTCAAGCAACTTTAAGACTTTAAAGTAGTCAGTTCTTGCTTCTTCACAGAAAACCGCAAGTTCGTTGGCTAGTGCCCTGTTTGCATCCTGCTTTGCTCCAGCAAAAAGGGCTGCCGTTTCTGCCAGCTTTATGTCGTTGATTTCCTTTACTTCTCTTGTTATTGTTTTCAGGATGGTTGAAGCGGCAGATAGGCTTGTTTGTTCGGCGGCTGCAACCTTTAACTCCACATTGGTAACTGAGGCTTCTACTGTAAGGATTGGGCTGTAAGCTAAACCAAAATCCGTCCCAACCTTAAGCCCGGAAGTGTTCTCCAATGTCTCCTTCACCGCGCCATCAATAAAGCCAATGCCTGTCACACCACAGTAAATCACCAACGCTCCCCTTTGGAGACCTGAACCAACCTGTTTACATGCACTTATTATCTGCGAATAATCAGCTTTTTTCTGTGCGTCAACTTTTGCCCCAATAGCCATCAGGACTATGTCGCTTTGAGAAACGGCTTTTTTACGTTCAGAACTAACGCTTATCTGCCCTGAATTGATGTATCCTTTTAGTTTAGCTTCAAGGTTCGATTTCGAACTGCCTGTTTTTCCCTTCGAAACTTTCTTAATAACTGACGGATCCGCGTCTGTGCAGATAACTCTAAACCCCGCTTCCGCAAAAGCGTTACCGTAAAAGATTCCCTTGTGCCCACAACCTATAACGCTAACAACGAATTTTGAGCGTTTTTCGTCGGTATCAATCTCTTCGGGTTTCAGGTTTAGAACTGGAGGCATTGGCTTTTTCATCCATAAAGTTTGGGGTGCTATAAGGTTTGGAGGATTTTCTTAAGCCTTGCGCTGTAGTCTTCGACTAGCTGTAATGCTTTTGCTTGGTTTTTGGCTTCAGCGTACAAACGGAAAACCGGCTCGGTACCACTTGGACGAATCAGAATTGCGCTTCTGTCACTAAACCAGATTTTCACTCCATCGATAGTGGATACGTTTTCGTCTTTGACTTGTTCATAAATTTTCTGTTGCAGAACTGCTTTTTTGTCGTCGGAACATTCAATTTTGCCTTTCTCAATAAAGTACTGCGGTTCTTCAGCGACAAGTTCAGCAAGAGACTTTCCCGTATCTGCCATAATGTTGAGCAGCAATGCTGTTGTCATGGCGCCGTCGCGGACGGCTTGGTGCGGGCGATAGAAGATTCCGCCGTTTTCCTCTCCGCCTAAATTGGCGTTTTCCATTTTCATGGTCTGCGAAACGGTTACGCTGCCGACTTTGGTCCAAATCAACTCGCCCTTGTAGGCTTCAACTGTATCTTTGATTAAGGTCGATGAACTAACTGGCGTTACGATTTTTGCTCCCGGGTTCTTCAGCAGATACTGCTTTATCACGACAGCAAAGGTTTTGTCGCCCCAGTAAATCGTGCCGTTGCTATCAGTAAATATGGAGCGGTCTGCGTCCCCGTCAAAAGCAATGCCCATATCTGCGCCCACGGCTTTCACGGTTGCAGATAAATCGCCTAGACTTTCTGGTCTAGGTTCGGGCAGTCTGCCGGGGAAGGTTCCATCTATGTTGGCATTTAGGGTTGTGACTTTGCAGCCCAGTTCCCTTAACAGTGGGGGCAGAGCGATCCCTCCCACGCTATTGGCGGCGTCAACCAAAACATGGAAATGTTTAGCAGCTATTTTAGCTTGGTCGACATGTTTTTTGATGGCGTCTTTGTACTCCTCGTTGATGTCGGGCAACTCATGTTTCTCACCTAACTGGTCCCATTTGGCATAAACAATTTTGTTGTCAAAGTAAATGTTCTCTATCTCAGTTTCCTGTTCATGTGAGGTTTCGATGCCGTCGTTCCAAATCACTTTAATACCATTGTATTCTGGTGGGTTGTGGGATGCTGAAATTATTACGCCACCGTCCATCTTGTGGTTTTTTGTGGCGAATTGAATTGCTGGTGTCGACGCCATGCCGGCGAAATACACGTTGCAACCCGCGGCATTTAAGCCAGAGATGACTGCTCCTGCGAACATAGGTCCGCTGGTTCGAGCGTCGTACCCTAAAAGTACTTTTTTGTTTTTGCCAAAAAAAGTTCCAATACAAGCTCCAACTTTGATGACCATTTCAGGCGTCAATTCTACGTTGACTATGCCTCTGATTCCGTTTGTTCCAAAAAGCTTTCTGGTACTCATATAAATTCAACTCAGTACTTAGTTAACAAACAAGTCTAGGTTTTAAAATGTTTCAGTGACTTCCTTTGCTGGACAAATTACTGTGCCATCATTCACGTGCACGTTGTCTTTAACCTTAGCGAGATCGCCTACAACACAGCCCTTAGGAAGCGTAACGCCCTTGCCTATTTTTGCTCCTTCGCCGACAATTGCTCCGTTTAGGATTGAGCCGTCGGCTATGTGGGCTTCTGCAAAGATGACTGAATTGGAGATTTGAACGTTTGCACCGACCTTGACGTTTTTGCCTATAATTGCGTATGGACCGATGACTGATTTTTTCCCGATAGAGACGCCTTCATCCAAGGCAACGGGGTCCTTCAAAACGAAGGTTGCTGGCTTCTCTTGTTTAACGTTTTTTGAAATGGCGTCGAGGACTATCTTGTTTGCCTTCAAATACTCTTGGGGCTTGCCAATATCTATCCATAAGCCATTGATGCAGTACCCACACAACTTGCCCTCATCTGCCAACTTGGGAAAAACCTCTCGTTCCAAAGAAACCGCTTTGCCTTCAGGAATGTACCCAAAAACTTCTGGGCTAAGAATGTAGGCTCCAGCGTTTATTAGGTTGCTTGGTGCATGTCCCTTAGATGGTTTCTCTACGAACCGCTTGATAAGGTTTCCTTGAAGATCTGCTACGCCAAAACTGCATGGATCGTCGACTTTGCAGAGCGCAATAGTGGCTAATGCGCCAGTTTTTCTATGGGTTTCAAGCAGTTCTCCATAATTAATATCGGCATAGATGTCGCCATTTAACATGATAAACGGCTCGTCATGTCCGATTAGCTTCTCAGCTTTCTTAAGGGGTCCACCTGTTCCCAGGGGAGTCTTTGGTGGGTCAACAGAAAAGTGCACTCTCAAGCCGCATTTTGACGGTTTATGTTGACGAATGTAGAATTGGGTAAGTGCGTTGACTGCTAGGATAGCTTCGTCCACCCCGATATTAGCTAACCGTTCAAAAGTCCACTGAAGCAGAGGTTTGTTGACTATTGGGAAAAGAGTTTTGGGTCTAGAGCAACTTAGGGGTCGAAGTCTTGTGGCAAAGCCGCCTGCTAAAATTAACGCTTTCAGAGCAGTCACCTTGATTATGTTGTATTGTAATACTGGCTTTTTTATTTAAACCGTTACGGCGTTAAAATCTGAACTGATGGTTCATATATCTCAAAATAACCCCAAGATATTTGGTCGTATTTGAGTCTGTTAGAAAACTCTACAATGTATTCTACAAGAGGAGCCAAATTGTATTTGGCTGGTTTTTAAGTCCATTAATTTGTAAAAACTGGTGAGCAAAAATAGGATCTATTCCCACTCGATGGTTGCGGGTGGCTTGTGGGTAACGTCGTAGACCACTCGGGTAACCTGTGAAATTTCATTTGTTATTCTCGTGGAAATCTTTTCAAGGACCAAATAGGGTATCTTGGCAAAACTCGCAGTCATGGCTTCACGACTCTCCATCGCTCGAACTGCAACCACGTAACCATATGCGCGGGCATCACCCTTAACGCCGGTGGCTTTCGTGTCCGTTACCACCGCAAAGTACTGCCAAAGATTTTCCGATAGGCCATTCTTTTCAATCTCTTCCCGGACAATCTTGTCGGCTCTCTTTGCAATTGTAACCTTTTCATCCGTTAATGGCCCGATTATCCGAACAGCTAAGCCTGGTCCCGGGAATGGTTGACGGTTAACGATTTCTTTGGGTAGATCTAACATTCTTGCGACTTTGCGGACTTCGTCTTTGTAAAGATCGCGGAGGGGCTCAAGGATTTTCTTGAACTTTATCTTCTCGGGTAACCCTGCAACGTTGTGGTGACTTTTGATTTTGTCCGAGTTTTTGCGGAATCCTGATTCAATTCTGTCTGGGTATATCGTGCCTTGGATTAGATATTCTGCGTTCGATTCGTTGGCGATTTCCTCAAAGACCCTGATGAATTCTTCACCCATTATCTTCCTTTTGGTCTCAGGCTCTGTAACGCCTTTTAGTTTTGCCATAAACCGTTCCTGGGCATTGGCCACGATGAAGCGGATGGGAAATTTTTGGAAAGCTTCGCGGATTTGTTCTGTTTCGCCCTCCCTCATAAAGCCATGGTCCACGTAAACCGCTGTCAACTTTTCGCCAAGAGCTTTTGCTGCAATTGCCGTGGCGACGCTGGAATCTATGCCTCCGCTTAAACCGATAATGGCTCTGGCTCCTTGGGTTTCAGTTTGGAGTTCCTTGATCATTTTTCCGATGAGGTCTTCCATTTGCCAGTTGGTTTGGCATTTGCAGACTTGGAAGATGAAGTTTTCCAGCATGCGCATACCCTTTTCGGTGTGGATGACTTCTGGGTGCCACTGCAGACCGTAGATGGGTTTGATTTTATGTCGGAACGCGGCGACGGGGCAGTTTTCTGTGTGTGCTAAGGCTTCGAACTCTGATGGGGGAGCAAAGACTGTGTCGCCGTGGCTCATCCAAACTTGTTCTTTCTCTCCTAAACCTTCCAATATGCCCACTGGCTTGTCGATTGTTACCTGCGCGATGCCGTACTCTTTGCAAGAAGCTGGTTCAACTTTGCTGCCCGTTATCTGAGCTAATAGCTGGTGCCCATAACATAAGCCCAAAATTGGTAGATTTACCTCTAAAATACGCGGGTGAAGCCTTGGTGCGTTTGGTTCGTAGACACTTGATGGTCCGCCTGAAAATATCAGTCCTTTAACATTGAATTTCTCGTTTAAAGCCGCCAATTCTTCGGGAGAAATGTCATGAGGCACAATTTCTGAGTAGACGCCGTGTTCTCTGATTCTTCTGCCGATTAGGTGGCAGTATTGACCGCCAAAATCCAAGACTAGGATGGTGTCGTATTTCGTTTGCATAGGAGTGGCTCAGAACTATTGGGGTTTAGCGTCTAATTTAACATTACTGTCTTTTTTCTGGTAACAAAATCTTTTTTATTTCTGGCAAATCTGTCCGGTATTCATTGGTTCAACGGAATACTAAACTTTTATTAGCTTAATCATCTGATTATCAGAAAGATGTCCCGAAAAAGCCAGTTTGGCTGAAAAAACGTGCAGGTGAATGGTTATGGAATTGAATGAAACTGACGTAAAAATCCTCAAAGGGCTCCTAGAGGACGCAAGGTTCTCCAGTAGACAAATCGCTAAAAACGTCGGCGTCTCAGTTGGTACTGTACTATCCCGAATCAAAAAAATGGAAGAAGAAGGACTAATCAAAGGGTATTCTGTCATTTTAGACCACGAAAAACTCGGCTACCAACTAACAGTAGTTACCGAAATTACCGTCTCCAAAGGCAGACTCGTAGAAACAGAGAGTGAAATTGCCAAAATCCCCAACGTATGCGGAGTCTATGACGTAACAGGCCTTACCGACGCCATAATAGTTGCCAAATTCAAAAGCCGAGAAGACTTGGGCACCTTCACCAAAAAATTGCTCTCTCTTCCCTATATCGAACGCACAAACACCCACGTAGTTTTAACAACTGTGAAAGAAAACTTCCGCCTACTCTACCCATAAGTGCCGTACCCAATACCCCCATTTGATAGCTACATACTGTTTATATAATTTGAGTAGACCCTCAGCCATTAATAGTTTTAGATTAAGAATAAATTCTTCGATTGACTATTCAATAAGTATCCAAGCGCATAAAAGTTAATGATGCGAGGAGGATTCTTTTTGAAACACAAATGGCTAATTGCATCAGCAATTCTGATAATATCTCTCTTAGGAAGCGGGCTTGTTTGTAATATGATAAATCAGTCTTCACACCAGATCCCCATCCAATACAAGGTTGAGGTTGTATTCCCAAATCTTGTTTTAGATCACCCTGTGGGAATTTACAATCCGGAAGATGGAACAAACAGGTTTTTTGTAGTTGGACAGATGGGGGTGATCTATTTTTTTGAGAAGAACAGAAACGTTTCTGAAGTGAACGTTTTTCTTAATATAAGTGATCGGGTGCATTTGGGCGCTTTTTTGGGTTTGGCTTTTGATCCCAACTTCGCTGGGAACGGACATTTTTACGTTGATTATTTGGTGGATAATCCGTTGGAAACCATCATTGCTCAGTGGTCTGTCAAGCTGAATAACTCAGACGTAGCTGACACAAATAGCCAAAAAATCTTGATGGAAATCCCACAACTCTATGAGAGTCATGCTGGTGGGCAATTGGCTTTTGGACCAGACGGTTGCCTCTACATCTCTTTGGGTGACGGAACTCCCTATGGTGACTTGAATGGTAATGCTCAGAACCGTTCCGTTCTTCAGGGCAAAATCTTGCGCATTGACGTTTCGCATCCTTCGGAAAATAGTAACTATGAAATTCCTGCTGACAATCCCTTTGTTAGTAACACTGCTGGTTACAAAGAAGAGATTTACGCGTATGGTTTCCGAAATCCTTGGCGCTTCAGCTTCGACTCAATCACGGGTGACCTCTGGGCAGGCGATGTTGGCCAAGACCGGAAGGAGGAAATCGATGTTGTGTCAGGGGGCAAGAACTATGGATGGAACATAATGGAAGGAACCTTGCCTTATGGAGGCGGTAACGAGTCGGGGTTGGAGTTGCCGATTTGGGAGTATGGACGCGACCAGGGTAATGCAACCATCGGAGGCTATGTTTACCATGGGACAAAGCTGACGGAATTGATCGGCTCTTACATCTATGGAGATTACGTGTCGGGGCGCATTTGGGCACTTGGAATTCAAGATAGAAGCAACATTGTAAACAAGGAGCTTTTGAAAACCAATCTAAACATAACATCTTTCGGCACAGATGCGCAAAATGAGCTCTATATTTGTACTCAAGAAGGACGAATATACATGCTGGTAGACCAATATCAAATAGGTTAGGTCTTGGGTTTTTCGGTGTGGTGGTTTTCCATCTTGTACTTTTGCTCTGGTGTTGCTATGGTGATTTTTGTTCCCGAAGCTACGGGGCTAGTTATCCAGACGTTTCCACCTATGACGACATTGTCACCGATTACTGTTTCTGCTCCAAGCAATGTTGCGCCTGAGTAGATGACTACGTTGTTCCCAATGGTTGGATGGCGTTTTCTGCCTTTGATGATGTTTCCTTTCTCGTCCTTTGGAAAACTAAGTGCGCCTAATGTTACACCTTGGTATAGTTTGACGTTGTCGCCAATTTCCGCGGTTTCGCCAATGACAACGCCAGTTCCGTGATCGATGAAGAAGTTTTTGCCGATTTTCGCTCCAGGGTGGATGTCGATGCCTGTAAGGGAGTGCATGTGCTCACTCATTATGCGTGGGATCAGAGGTACTCCGCTTAGGTAGAGTTCGTGAGCCATTCTGTAGGTTGCTATTGCCAGAACGCAGGGGTAGCTGAGTATTACTTCTTCGGTGCTGACTGCTGCTGGGTCGCCGCTGTAGGCTGCTTGGATGTCGCCGCTTAACATCGAGCGGATTTCTGGTAGTTTCTCCAGCAACTCCTTGACCACAACATGCGCTCGTTTTAGGCATACGTCCTGGGGGCACTCGCTGATTTTACGGCAGATGTACTTGAGGCTTTTTTCAACCTCATCGGTGAGTCGTGTATTAACTGAAGTTAGTTTCGTTCCAAGATGATATTTGACGTTAGCTTTGGTAATTTCAGAGTCGCCCAAATAGCCCGGGAAGAGAATTGTGAATAAGTCTTCCAAGACTTCAATGACGACTTTTTTGGATGGCAGATCGCGTCCTTCAAGGTGATCCATGCCGCCAAACCGCTTGTAGCTACCCATTAGGTCGTCTACAAGTTTGGGTAAACCCTTTTCAACCCAATCCTGCTCCACATTATCACTGTTACGTAACAGAGTTTCGAGCATGCGGTCAGGGTTCCAGCAATCGAGTTCCCGGTTCTTTTCTTTACATTCTTTGCAGTCTTTAGGTTGGTTTGGGTTTGTAGACATGTTTTTCCCTTAACTCATTATGTTGAATGGGGGAATATAAGAAAAGCTCTTTTGAGTGCAGATTATACGTTATGCTGTTGGTTCCTGGAACAGAACCGTACTCAGGTAGCGTTCTCCCGTGTCTGGAAGGATAACTACTAAAAGTTTGCCTTTGTTCTCTTTGCGTTTCGCGATTTCTATAGCGGCATAAGCTGCGGCTCCTGAGGATATGCCTACTAACAAGCCTTCTTTTTGGGCAAGTTGCCTTGCCGTCTGCAGCGCTTGGTCATCTGTTACCTTGAAAACCTCATCAACCAACTCCATCTTTAAAACGTCTGGTTTGAAGCCTGCTCCGATACCCTGAATCTTGTGGGGACCTTTCTGGCCACCGCTCAGTACCGGCGAGGTTGCGGGTTCAACGGCTACTGTTTGGAATTCTGGCTTTTGAGGTTTAATGAACTGGGCGATGCCTGTTATGGTTCCGCCAGTGCCTACACCTGCGACTAAGATGTCAACTTTGCCGTCTGTATCTTCCCAGATTTCTGGACCAGTAGTTTCTTTGTGTACTTTGGGGTTTGCAAGGTTTTTGAATTGTTGGGGCATAAAGCTGTTGGGTGTAGCTGCGAGGAGCTCTTCAGCTTTTTTGATTGCTCCACCCATGCCTTCAGGTCCAGGGGTCAACACGAGTTGTGCCCCGTATGCTTTTAGCAGGTTGCGGCGTTCGACGCTCATGGTTTCAGGCATGGTTAAAATGAGTTTGTAGCCTTTAAATGCCGCAACCATTGCTAAGCCTATGCCTGTGTTGCCGCTTGTGGGCTCGATAAGGGTTGCGCCGGGCTTTAAGAATTGTTTTTCTGCTTCTTCTACCATGCTTAGGCAGATGCGGTCTTTGACGCTTCCGCCTGGGTTTCGAGCTTCGAGTTTGGCAACTACGGTGGCGTTGGCGCCTTTAGTTAGTTTGTTTATTTGGACTAGGGGTGTTTTTCCGATTGTTTCAAGGATGTTTTTATTGATTTTCATTTCTAACACCTATTCTATATATAACAGCGCTATAAGTTGGCGTGGTATAAACCTTGCCCAACCACACAAAACACTATAACATAATATCCCTAAAACAGTTCCGCTTAAACACAAAAGTAAAGCCTTTAAATGAGCCCTGCTTATATTTCCGCAACACAAGCGGAGGTCGCCCAGCATGGCCAAAGGCGTAGGACTGAGGCTCCTATCCCGCAGGGGTTCGTGGGTTCAAATCCCACCCTCCGCACCAAAAATTCAGACTCTTTTAGAGACTAATTCCATAAAATAAACCTAAATTGTGGCGATTTATGCATAGGCGTTTGCTGGGAAAAAAATCTCAAATGAATTTACCGGTAAAAATCACTTGTCCACGCTCTTTCGTCCATGAAGAAATCTGATATAAAGTGCATTTTTTTTATCGTAAAAAGCAATTTGGATGAACCAAGAAATCTCTTCATACTCCTTCATCTCAGTTCTCGCGTGGGTTCAAGTCCCACATCCCGCGCCATTTCCAAATTCAGCCTATTTCTTAACCTATTTTTAATAATTAAGCTCAATTTACTATATGAAATTAAGGCTTACCGCCTAAGGTCTAGTGTTTAAATTCCAAGTGAATTAATTGTGCAATAGACTTAGAGCAACATGTGAGGTCAGTGTTCTTAGCGAAATGAACCGAGGAGTTCAAGGTTGTCCAGCACTTCAATTTCCATTTGACTTTTTTTGTCAATTTTAGGCTAATATTAGTAATAATTACTGGAGTAATTTACCGCTATCTATTGGTTATTGATTTAGTTGGGTCCTTAGTGAAAAAGTAAATGAGTGGACTACCCAGAAGAATTATTACGCCTAAGATAATCCCGAGGATTTCATATGAGTTTAGAAAAATAAGTGCTAAACCGCCTACACCAGTAGCAATAGCCGAACCTATACTTAGAACAATAGATCTTAGCGACATCATGGTCCCTCTAAAAGCTGGAACTTGATCGAGCGCTAAAAGGCTCCAAGGGGTCACCGCCATGGCAAAAAACCAAATCTGGAGCATATGCATTATAATTGCTAAGGATAAATCCTGCATTGAGAAGAACAACGCCGTAAATACCCCATTTCCAACAATACCAATCACCGTTGCGGTAACAGCGCGTATTTTGCTCAGGAGACGCCCCATAACTATCGTTGCAACAATGAATAATGACGCTGCAACCATTAGAATAACGGTACTAAAATTAACCTGATCTATAACAGAGCTATTACTTAAGAATTGTTGCCTATAATATGCTATACTAAAAACTGAAAGATTACCTGCGGTACCGCACAAACCCGCAATTAAACAAGAGCCCGCTGATTTATTCCTAAGGACCTCTTTGTAACCTTCATAATAAGACTGCTTAGGTTTTGGTCCTACTAAAGCAACTTGCCTCGAAGGAATCCCTATGTATGCGAGCGCTAAGCCAGCTAAGGAAAGTGGCAAGACCAACCAGACGTAATTTAGTCTCCATCCACCGATGTTAGTAATCACACTTATTGCCGGAGACGCAATCAGGATTGCTGCAAAACCCGTCGCATTGAGGTAGCTAACAGCTTTTGGTTTTTCCTTTGAGGATAACCAGTCTCCAATCAATGTAAACGCCATTATTGCAACAATGACACTTCCCCCTCCCTCTATTGCATAGAAAAACTGTAGCCAAAAAATGTCGGGCGCAAAAAAACTACCGATTGCAGATACGAACAGAAATATTACGCCCATAAGCAAGAGGGGTTTACTTTTAAAACGAATAGTAAGGGCACCCATAGCTAACGCGAATAACACTTCAAACAACCTATTGATAGTGCTCACCTGAGCAACCTGACCTACTGCAATGGCCCCAGTATTTCCAAAAAAGGTCTGAGATATATCAACAGTCAATAACGAAAGCATGGGAACAGAAAGGGTTACTGCAAAAAACGAAATAATAAGCGCAGGAACAAAGAGCTTTCCAGAATCCTTCGCAATAGGTTTTTGCAAAACTACTTCACAATTCAAGAAGTATGAATCAAGATTGTTTTTAAGATTTTCCTAATACTAACTTATGGCAGTCCATTGTCACAAACCAAAAAAACAATTAAGGATCAACGAGATAAGAAATCCCTTAGAGCGGGAACCAATGCAAAAACCCCTCGTGTTGGGTGAGCCAATCTTTGTTGGCAGAAAAACCGAATTGGATGATTTACAAAAGCACTTAGATTCCATGCTTGAAGGAAAAGGATCGACTGTCCTGGTTTCAGGCGTGGCTGGAAGAGGCAAAACAAGATTGGTCAATGAATTCCTCAACATAGCCCAGGATAAAAATGTCAGCATTCTTTTAGGCTGGTGCCTAAGCAGCAGCAATGTTCCCTATTTCCCATTCGTAGAAGCTTTCAACTCCTACCTATCCCCCGATCAAGAAAACGCAGCTAACGGAAACCTTTCTTATACCGTATCAAAAATGGCCTCTTACCTAACCGAACGTTCCCCAGAACAAAACGACGAACCAACCTATGAACCAACGCTCCTTTGGAAAGACCGAACTTTCCTAACAGTCACAAGAGAACTACTTTTCCTGTCCGCATCAAAACCGTTGGTTTTGATACCTAGAAGACCTACATTGGGCAGACACCGCATCCTTAGCCCTTTTTCACTATATGTCCCGAGCCTTGGGCTCAGAGCGAATAATGATAGTAGGAACATTCAGAAACGAAGAATTAACTAGCGGAGAAGGCTCCCGACCACTTGCCAGTACGTTGCATCTAATGGGTCGAGAAGCGTTGTTCAAAGAAATCAAACTAGCGAATCTAAATAGAACAAGCATAGGAAAGATTGCCAAAAGCATGCTCAGAGGCTCCCTTGATCCATCCTTAATACAGGAAATATCAGACGAAAGCCAGGGCAATCCCCTATTTGTTGTAGAGTACATTCGCATGCTATCAGAAAACGGCGGTCTCGTCAGAAAACGAAAAATCTGGCAGCTAAAAAACAAGATTGGAATTCCTTACAGAGTTAGAGAAATAATCCTCCGAAGACTAGAACCCTTAAAACCTGAAGAAAGAAGAATCCTTGACGTAGCTGCAGTCATAGGCGACAAATTTGACGGCAACCTAATTGCCTCTGTCCTCTCAATTGACAGCTTGATCGTTCTTGAAACCCTAAATAAAATGTTCCATACCACGTTTCTATTGCGAGTAGAAGATAACGTCTTCACTTTTGATCATGCTATGTCAAGGGAAGTTCTCTACCAAGAAATCTCCAAGCCACTTAAAATAGCCTATCACCAAAGAATCGGGCAACAAATGGAAAACAAACAAGATTCGGGTTTCTCCGTAAATCAACATAGCCTTCCATTACACTCAAGCCGGAAATAACCCAAAAGCAATAGAATTTAGCATCCTGGCAGGCAAAGATGCCTTAGCAAGATACAGCAACACTGAAGCCATACAGCTTTTTACCTGGGCCCTCCAAACAATCAACGATACGCCAGAGAACTTAGAAACAAGAACGAAAGTCTTAGAAGGACTGGGTGAGGCCTTCTACGCAAATAATGCTTTCAAAGATGCAATAAAAACATACAAGACCTTAGCTGAAATCAGCAACCGACCTATTCGCCAGCAAGCCTTAATCAAAGCCATGCGCGCCGCCTTTTTCCAAGGCGACACTCACGAAATTGATAACCTGATAAAGAAGGAAGAAAACGAAGAAAACCTAAACCAAATTGAAAAAGCCCGAATCCTTCACTACAAAGGAGTCGTGGAGACAAACTTATATGGCCAAATCCCAGAAGCGATAAAACTATGCGAAGAATCCCTAAGAATCTTTGAAGAAGAATACGCCCTTTCCGACACAGCATGGCTATTGTTCGTAGTCGCCGATTTCGCCTCAGGACAAGGCGAGATGGAAAAAGCAATAGCCTACTGTTTGCGCTCACTCGCAATATACAATGGATTAGGCGATTTACGCTCAATTATGGAAGCCTACAATCAGGCTGGAAAAGTATTCATCTATTGCGGACTCTACCCTGAAGCACAAAAAATGCTCGAAAAAGTCACCACAATCGAGCAAGAAACAAGGATGGGCAATCATATAATGCTGGCAAAGGCAAATTGCTTTTTATCCCTGCTACTCAGCGCAACAGGTGATTTAAAAGGCGCGACAGAAAAAAACTTCACAGCCATCGAATACTCCAACAAAGCCAACTCACCCGTATTCCTCGCAATGGTATACTCGAATATGGTAAAACAATTCGTAAAACTGGGAAAAACAGCCACAGCATTGGAATATGACGCCAAACTAAAAACAATATTCACACCAACAGAAACCAACCGCGAGACAATATTGATATTCTACTACGCCCTATCTCAAGCCGTTTTGCTTGCTGGACTAGGCAAATTCAAACCAGCCTCAGAACAACTTGAAAAATACATCACCATATTTCACAGGAAATTCTCGAATCCACAATTGCTCAATCTCCTACTATCCGATTACGCATGGGTGCTAGAAAAAAGCGGCGATAAAAGTAGCGCAAACACAATTAGAGAAAAAATAAAACAAACAAATTCAGAATGGGACCAAAAGTTTGCCAAGCCAAATGTCAAGGCATATTTTATAACACCCATAAAAGTCATTACGGGTGAAACATTCCTCGGCAGGTTGGACATAATCAATGTCTCAAGGGGCGCTTTTTCAGTAGAAATGTGTAGTATTGTGCCTTCAGAGATTGAAGTGCTCAAACAATCACATACCTCAAAAGTAAATAAAGCAACATCATTATTGCTGCAAGAAACTGAGCTTCAACCATTCAGCGTAATCACAGTCGACTTTGCGATGCAGGCCAAAAAAACCGGACAATATACAATCACTTCTATTGTTAAGTACAAAGACGAACAAGGGAACACCAAAATGTGCGAAACGCCAATCACCATTACTGTTCAGACCTCCAACAAAGAAGGGGAACCTAAAGAATCTAATCTTTATAATTTAAAAGAGGAATCTACTGCTAAAATCATTAATCAAGAACCAAGAGAAGGGTACTTTCAATTTACCTCCGAAGTTGCGGAAAAAGTGTTCAACTACCTAACTAAGGAGTTCATCAAAGATTATATGCAACGCAGATTAGCAGCAGAGAAAGCGGGATGGAGATCACTCGTTGAAATCGGTACCAACCAGAAGATACCTCAATCAAGTCTCTACGGTTTTAAGAACCATAGAGGTCGAGCGATAGTTGAACTGGAACGCCGAGGGCTGGTCGAGGTAAGGTTCTTCACAGGAGAAAGAGGTCGAGGAGGAAAAATTATGCGCCTCAGGTTAAGCTATGAAAAAGACACAATAAAGAAGCACGTTGATAACCAAATCCGAAGCAAGAAAAAATCAATAACGCTTCTTTAACCCCTTATTAACCATCAAGCCTAACTTTTAGTTTATTTTAGCTTTTTACTTGCTAATATAATTCTAAACTTAAAAAAAACCTTGAATCAAACCTTGGATGCCATTTGCAAGATTTTTCAAGCCATATTCCATATAAAAAAAAGTTATCTATTTTTTTGAACTTAAAGGATATCAGAAACGGAGGTGAAAGAAACGAACAAACTTGCAAAAATGATCGTTCCAATTTTGCTTATCGTCACTATTACACTTATTTCTATTAACCCGGCAATGGCATGCAAATCAACCACAACAACTACTCGCGGCACTGCCTATGGCGTAGACTATACTCAGATAACTGGAACCCTAAATAATGCAAACTATGTAATACGACTACCCGATAACTGGAATGGTATGCTAATAATTGGATGTCACGCATACTCATTTACTCGTGAATCTAATCTTCAATTCCAATTTGATGCTCTTGCCGAACCATTCATCGCCCAAGGATACGCTTATGCAGCATCAGACTACGGAGCCCAAGGATACTGTGTAAAAGAAGGCATGACTGCAACTCATCAGCTAACTGAATTCGTTGTCGCGCACTACCACGTCAAAGGTCACATCTTCATTTTCGGAGGGTCTATGGGCGGCGAAATTGCATTGCTCCTAGCAGACAAGTACCCACATCTCTTCAGCGGAGTCTTAGACATTTGTGGTCCCAAAGATTTAGCGCTAATATACAAGGCAGGTGCAGTGACAGCCGCCAGCAGCCTCAGCCAAATTAGAACGTTGCTAGGTTGGCCTACAACAGTTCCTGACTCAGTCGTTCAAGGATTCAAGGACTTCTGTACTATAGCCACAGCGGATATCGAACAAGAATCTCACGGAACGCCAGACACTAACCCAAAGGTATACGCAAACCTATCCCCAGTCGACAACACTAACATCAAAGTTCCAATCATTAGTCTGGTAGGTGGCGCTGACTTCGTTGTACCACTCTCTCAAACAATCGAGTACCAAACAGCCCTAACAGCCGCAGGACATTCCAGTTTATACACAATGATCGTAGTACCAACTGGAGGACATCAATGCCCAAACTATGGCTCAGGCACCGGCAGCTCTTTCGCAACTATTGGCATTAGCTATCAACCAACATCAGTGCACACTAACCCACAATCGTCACTAGATTGATGAGTTAGTGACCTCATTTTTTCCCTTCAAAGAAAATGCTTCAATGAGGGAATCGTCAAAATCTATCTCGTATTCTCGAACTCTTGAATCCTAGGCAAACGGCTACTCAACTTCGTTGCTGAGCTCTATACTTCCCAAATCAACCTGCCATTCTATCTTGTTACTTCGAATCCTCAGCTTGTCCGAGGCAACTTGGGTAACTGGCGTGTGAAGCGAGTTGGGCATGGCACAGCTGGAAATGAAGACACAAGAATAAACTTAGAACTCACCAAGAGCAACTGCAAACGACGCCTAAGCGTAATTATACAGTACATACCTAAACTGAAATCTGGAGGTTTATAGTGCCAAAATACTGCAAAGGCAAATGCGAACGAAAAATTTCCTACCATAACAAAACAGGTTACTGTAAAGAATGTTTCGGCTGTTTCATTCTTAGCCCTAAGGGTGCTAATGCAAGTAGACGAGATACATCTAAACAAAAGTAAATTAGCGAACAACTTTCAGCTACTTAAGACTTGTTATGAAGTATACTAACTCGCTTGTATTTCTTAAGTAAAAAACTATCAACACAATGGCGACCAACATAATTCCTAATTATGCCCGAAAATACCCAGATAATTATTAGGAACATTTACTATTGCATTTAGATGTTTTTTACCGGTAAAATAAGGTTGATGTCCCACCCTCCGCACCAAACATTCAGGCTTATTATGAGCTTTATTTTGTGAGTAGACTCCAATTTAAGGATATTAGGGATGTGTTGGTGTTGTGGATAGAACCCAAGTGTGAATTTACCGGTAAAAATAATGCGGCCAGAGTTTTCAGTTCACGGACTAAACCAAAGAAGATCAACCAATTTTTTCATTGTTGAAAATAAGTTTGCAAGTTTAAGATGGTGGTTTTTCTTGCCTGAACTTTTCAGGCTTCGGGTCTTCATATGAGTTCAAATCCCACATCCCACGCTTAGGTCCTTTTGCGAAATAAGACTTTATTATTGATTATTCAGACAAATAATTCCAGAATATCGCTTTTTATTATTCAATGCTTCCAAAACTAAGGGCACGATTGCTTTCCAAGGAGTAAGTTGGGCGGGATCTGAACCGTAACTGGTTCAAACCACAAGCTTGAAAGGCAAACTTGGATATGACCGCACGAAAGTGATTTTGCCAAAGTTTGTTTGACGCAAGACTGAGCCGGATTGACAGCCGTTACAGCTTATACCAGTGACTAAACGAACGGCGCCTGCCTCATTTCAATTCCAGTAAACATCTGGATTTGCGTGAATTCACTTTTCGAGAGTTTGATTGGGAGGTTAATAGTGAATGTTGTTCCTTTCCCAACTGTACTTTCTACACTAATTTTTCCGTCATGTGACTCTACAATCCGCTTGCAAATTGCCAAACTCATGCCCATTCCTTTCGCCTTAGTAGTTACAAGAGGCGCGAAGAGCCTGGGTAAAATGCTTTCAGGTATGCCTATTCCGGAGTCGGTGAAAGATATTTCTATATTCTGCCTCTTTAGCATGCTTTGTATTTTTATATTTCCTTTTTCTGGTGAGGCGTCTATAGCGTTTTTTATTATGCTTGCGAAAACTTTTTCCATATTTTGCACATCAAGAAACATCTTGACGTCGTCTGTCGCGTTATTTATTATGTTTAAATGATCTGGAACCTGAATGTTAGACAACGCATGCAGCACAAGCGACTTAGGAGTGCACTGCTCTGGTTCTAAAATCAGCTCACTTGAATAATCGACAAGACTCGTAATGATTCTGTTTGAATCCTCTACTGCGTTTTCGATAACCCCCAAAATCTCATTCCTTTTTTCTTCCGTAAGCCGCTCGTTTTTATTTTTAAGAAGGTACATGCCGTTTTTGATGCCTGCCAAAGGATTACGTAAACCATGTCCAATCTGGCCCGCAAGTTCATCAATCGCAGTCAACCTTTCCGATTTGATAAGTTTCGCCTGAGCGTCTGAGAGTTCTTTTTTTGGTCTTATTCAATTCATAATTCTCCAACGCGGGCTCGACTATAAAGTCTAAAAACTCCAAAAGTCAAGGTAACTATGAAAACGAAATTCAGAAGGAAAGGCAAAGTACCTGCCTGCAATTGAAGCGTGTCTAAAGTTATGTCAACTGAGTAAGTCAAACCTAGTAATAAACCAGCAATTCCAAACACGGTAAAAGGTGACTTGAAAAGACTTCCTTTTGGAAACTTTTTTCGTAGTCTAAAACTTAGGAAAGATAATGTGAAAGCTGAGGCTATCAAGCCTATTTCAAAGATTGTCTGTTCTAACGGATCCATTGTAGTTTCTCTCCCTCAAAAAAACCTCGCATAATAACTTTAAAGATTTCCAGGATGCAAGTTTAAGCAACAACCCTTAAAGCATGAACATCATCAGTTCTATCTTTGGAAGCTAAATATGTCAAATGAAAAGTAATGTGTTCCTGATTGGGTGTTTACAAAATCAGTACAAAGCTCAGCAAATTACTTAATTGATTGTATAATAAAGCAGTCATGAACCCAGAATACTGAGCAAGCCTCAATTGTGAGTTCTTACAAAAATGATTTAAATTACACATCAAATTTTCATATTTGAGAATAAAATCTTGGAAAGTCACTGGTTTATCTAATTCTATTTAGAGTATATTTGTGTTTAGTATTTTAAATTCATAACTGACTTATAACTGACTCATTAACTGTTTGCTTTGTGGGGCATGGCCAATACAAACCATCAACCAGAATGGCATAGTTGTAGAAGTAACCGAATGCAATAACATAGCGAAAGAAAAAACCAGGGAGTCCAATGAAGTCAATAAGATTTTGGATGGCATTGGAGATTTACTATTTGTCATGGACAAAAACAGAATCATTACTAGAGTTAACAAGAGCACTTGTGATGCCTTAAAGAAAAAACCAGAAGAGTTGATTGGCAAACATTGTTATGACGTTGTGCATGGAACCAATGAACCTTGGCCGAATTGCCCAGCAGGAAAGACTTTAAAAACAAAACAAACCGTCACAGCAGAAATTAACGATCGCAACATTGGACTGCCTTTGCTGATTACCACTTCACCAATTCTTGACGAAAAAGGAGATCTTTTTCAGTGTGTACATACCGCAAAAGACATTACTGAACAAAAGAAAGCTGAGCAAGCGGTTAATGCAAGTTTGAAGCGATATCAATCCTTTATCGAAGTAACGGGTGAGTTGGGCTGGACCACGAATGTCGATGGCGAAGTATTGGAAGACATACCGTCTTTTAGAAATTTTACTGGTCAGACTTATGACGAAGTGAAGGGCTGGAGCTGGACAAAAGCTGTTCACCCTGACGACTTGGAACATGCCACGCAGGCATGGCAAGCAGCTGTAGCAGCGAAAACTAAGTATGAAGTTGAGTATCGCCTGCGCAGATGTGACGGCGTTTATCGAAATTTCATGGCTCGCGGCGCCCCGATATTTGAAGAAGATGGAGAAATACGTGAATGGGTTGGAACATGTATCGACATCACTGACCGCAAAGAAGCTGAAGTGAAGCTGGCAAATTTGAAAGAATTCGATGAACGAATAATTGATTCACTTGACGATGCCCTTTTAGTAATCGACCCCGACGACTATAAGATAATTAGTGCTAATGAAGTGGCATTGAAACAAATAAAGCTCAGAAAAGAAGAATTAATAGGAAAAACCTGCTATCAAACAACCCATCACTTATCAACACCCTGCAAACCTCCAGAACACGACTGCCCAATTCGGAGAGTACTTGAAACCAAAGAAAACATTACGGTTGAACACAACCACTTTGATAAAAACAATAATGAGCAAATCGTGGAAGTCTCAGCGCGTTTTGTCAAAAGCCCTGACGGAAAAATTGTCATAATTCATGTTGCTCGAGATATTACCGAAAGAAAACATTTGGAAACAAGGATTCGCGAAGCTGAAAAACGTTATCACGCACTGTTTGATCGAGCACCATTTGGAATACTAGTTGTTGATGCTGAAAATGCAACGATTGTTGAGTTCAATGAAGCAGCCCATGAACAACTAGGCTACAGCAGAGAAGAGTTCGCAAAACTTCGTATCTTCGATTTTATAGCAAATGAGACTTCAGATGAAACGAAAGCTATGATAGAAAAGGTATTGCTAGAAGGCAGAGACCAATTTGAAACTAAACACCGCACAAAGAACGGTGAGATCAGAGATGTCGTAGTTACTGTGCAAGGAATAGAATTATCAGGGAAAACATTTCTCCACAGCATTTATCGAGACATAACGGAAGCTAAGAAAGTAGATGACGCTTTGATGGATAGCGAGGCAAAGTATCGCCAGTTGGTTGAGCTTGCACAAGAAGGTGTTTGGGCAATAGATAACGACGGTCGCACTGTTTTTGTTAATCCTCGTATGGCGAAGATGTTGGGATACAGTGAAAATGAAATGATTGGAAAGAAGTTAGTTACTTTTTTGGGGAACCCCGACTCAGATCTTGCAAAGCACCATTTGGATGAATGCCAACTTGGCAACCAAGGGCAATGCGAGTTTGAGTTTATTCAAAAAGACGGCATCCCTATGTATACAAATATTGCAGCTTCATCAATCCAGGATGACACTGGCAACCACATTGGAACACTTGCACTAGTTGCAGACATTACTGAACGCAAAAAGAATGAGGAGAAATTAAAGGAAAGTAGCCGACAAAAATGAGCTGATGAATGAGAAATTGCGTATGGTAGGCGGGTTGACTAGGCATGATGTTCGAAACAAACTCTCGACGATTACTGGTTATGCATATTTGATCAAGAAAAAACATTCAGATCAGGCGGACATTATTGAGGGGCTTAGCAAAATGGAGCAGGCGGTAGCAGAATCGGTGAAAATTTTTGACTTCGCCAAAATGTACGAGCAACTGGGACTTGAAGACCTAACTTACATCGACGTTGAAGCCAAACTAAACGAAGCAACCGCCCTCTTCTCCGGTTCACTCCCAAAAATAATTAATGAATGTCATGGCTTGACAGTTTTGGCGGATTCATTTCTAAGACAGCTATTCTACAATTTCATCGATAATACAAGAAAATACGGGCAAAAAACCACCGCTTTAAGAGTGCATTTCATAAAGGATGGTGAAGATAACCTAAAGTTAGTTTATGAGGATGACGGTGTAGGCGTACCTTTAGAGAATAAACAGCGTCTCTTCAAAGAAGGCTTTAGCACAGGCGGTAGCACAGGCTTTGGGCTATTCCTTACCAAGAAGATGATAGATGTCTATGACTGGATCATAATTGAAGAAGGTGAACCAGGTAAAGGAGCCAAATTCACCATAACCATTCCAAAACTGAACAAAAACGGAAAAGAGAACTATCAAATCGTCCCGTAGGCGAATAACATCATTAATTTGCCGAAGCTTTAAGTGGCACTGTAACTTTTGAAAGCCGAGAGATGTGGTTGTTTGGGAGCTTTTGGCGGAAGCTCTGGAAAAGAAATAGAATAACCGAAAAGGTTTAGCTGCGTTTTTGCTTTTTGTGTCCTTTAGAAAAATTAATTTTCCTTGCCAACAGTACCTTATTGGTGATGTATGTGCCTGTTATACAAGTTACTGTTTGGGCAGGAATTAGTTTCGAGAACAAGAAAAAAAATGGTAGAAGGAATAACTAAAGTCTTCGAAAGCATGGGAATCCCCCGTCAAGCAACAACAATTATTATTGCTGAAATCCCACGAGAGAATTGGGCTTCAGGCGGCAAACTGCACTCTGAAATGCCTTGGAATCCAACTCCTCCTCCAAAATAACTCTTCTTTAAAACTAAAGTCTCTTTCAACCTTTGGGTCCTTCCTTTAGGGACAATAACTTTTCTAAGCTACGAAGTGAACCTCATTGCATTCTCATTTTTCCTTAGATTTAACAATTTTTTTAAGTAACGGTTAAAAGCCAATGATGCGCAATGTTACTTTAACACCAAAAGGGTTTGGTAACAATGTCTGCTAAAACTCAACTTAGAAAATTTGTTTCAGTTGACCCAAGCAAATGCATCGGCTGCGGAATCTGTGAATATGCTTGCACTGTAGAGAAAGGTGAAGGCATATGGAATCCGCTTAGGTCCAGAATCAGAGTTGTCCGAATGGCACCTGTCTTCAATTTTGCCTTAACATGCCGAGGATGCCAAGACGCAAGATGCGTAAAAGCATGTCCAGAACGAGCACTCTCCCAATCAGAGAGCACAGGCTTACTGATTATTGATCACGACAAATGCAAAGGCTGCGACTGGTGTGTGCAAGCCTGCGAACACGGGGGAATCACAATCCACTCAGACACAGGAAAAGCCATTGCATGCAACCTCTGTGAAGGCGAACCAAAATGCATAGAATCCTGCCCCGAAGAAGCCCTAGAGCTCGTAGAATCAGACGAAGCCGCAGAAAAACGTTTCAATGATGCGCTAACAAATCTGTGCGCACAAACCGAAAAACTCTCAGCCCAGATCAAGGCCAAAGATTGGAAACCACTGTTAAGTGTCGCAGAAAAACGGTCCGAACGAATAACAGAGAAGCTGCAAGCCCTAAACAAGAAAGCAACATCAACTAAAACATAATAATAACCCTTTTTCAATTACAAGTTTTCTTCATAACCCCTCAATAAACTATCAATATCCATCCCAACTTTCTCGCCCACGTAACCCCCTTCCAAAACAAAGAACGCCGGTTTTTTGAGCAACGCCACCCTTTTGCCTATCTTAAAATAATCCTGCTCAACCAAACCTAAAGACGCTAAGTCACCCTGATGCGTGTCGAAACCCGCCGAAACCGCAACTGCCTCGAACTTGCCTAAATCAACCCTCCCCACAGCCTTGTCGAGAGTTTCCAAGTACTTCGCGCCACCAATGTTTGCTTGCAAAGCAAAATTTATGCAATTGCCCTCCGTTAAATCGCCAGTTCCTGGATAGTTGTGTGACTGATGAAGCGAGATATAAGCCACTTTTTGATCGCCTTGAAAAATCTCTTGCGTTCCATTACCATGGTGTCCATCAATATCCAGGATTAACGTTTTTTTCCCAGACTCTTTAACGGCAATGGCGATGTTGTTTAGGTAACAGAAGCCGCGTGTGCTCGATCCCAATGCAGCACCATTTTTTCCCGCATGATGTCCTGGGGGACGCGTAAGTGAAAAACCGTTCATTTTACTGGCTAAAAGTGCACCGCCCGCTGAGAGTCTTGCATACTCGAAGATTCTGTCGTAGGCAGGTGTGTCGGAGTCTTCGACTAAGCCTTTTTTCACGTTAAAGAGGTAATCAGCGTCGTGAACGCCAAGCAGTTCCCAGTCATCAGCTGGCGTGGGCTCCACAAACTCATAACCTTTCTCTTCCAAAATATCGTGGGCAACTTTTACTCTTTGAGGTCCTTCGATATGCCAGGTGCCGTAACCTAAACATTTTTCTGAATAGACGACTTTTGTTTTCATCGCTATATGCATCCAGTACACAGATAAATGCGCTTACACATTAAAAGCATAACTCGATCAAAGTACCGTCAAAATGGACAAGGAGAGAAATTGGTGGTTTCACAGAATCCCTTCAACCAGTTCAGACTGGAATGCCAAACCTCGTTAGCAAACGCCCTTGGAAAGGCTCTGCCGGAAATAAAACAGCCATACATTTCTCTAAACAAGACACCAAACATTGAGTATGGGCAATTAGCGTCGTCGCTTTGTTTTGAGTTGGCAAAAAAACTTAATCATAAACCGCTCGTTTTAGCTGAGCAGATTGTTGGTGCCATGGACAAATCAGGCTTTAACCTCATCGAGAAGGTTGCGCCTGCAGGTGCAGGGTACATAAACTTCCACCTAAACTTTTCTAAATTCTCCGCGTTAACCTTGGGGTCTATTAAAGAGTTGGATTCAGACTACGGCTTTGTCAAGACAGATGAGCCAAAAAAGATTATTGTTGAGCATACCAGCGTCAATCCGCTGCATCCCATCCATATAGGGCAAGCCAGAAATCCAATGATTGGCGATGCTTTAGCGCGGATTTTGCAGTGCCGAGGACACATGGTTTCTCGCCACTACTACATTGACGATGTGGGAAGGCAATCCT
This sequence comes from Candidatus Bathyarchaeota archaeon, assembly GCA_963775685.1. Classification (GTDB taxonomy): domain Archaea; phylum Thermoproteota; class Bathyarchaeia; order Bathyarchaeales; family Bathycorpusculaceae; genus Bathycorpusculum. The sequence goes on along the minus strand of CAVZJV010000014.1, from coordinate 1,796,251 downwards.
CGGTTGTGGCTTACGGCTACGCGAAGTTAGGCAAGCCAAAGCCAACCGAGAAAGCGGATCTTTTCGTTGGCAAAATCTACACTGTAACCAGCTGCCTAGTCGAGATTAATCGCCAAAAGAGAGCACGCGAAGCTGCGGTTGCTGCCCAATCTACAGCTGATTTGGTGAAGGCTAACCAGGAAATCGACGAGTGGATGTCTATTGCAGCGGAACTTAAAGAAAAATATCCTGTGCTTTTTGAGGCGTTAACAGCTCAAATTGGGTTAGATGAAAATCCTGAGGAAGAAATCAATCGTTTAAACCGCGCTTATGAAGACGGAGAAGCCAACGCAAAACAGCTCATCCGTCAAGTCAGCGACCTCTGTCTTGAAGGCTTCAGAGAAACAATGAGACGTGTATCTGTGACTTATGATTCGTGGGATTGGGAGAGCGACTTTGTCTGGAGCACAAAAGTTACTGAGGTTCTCTACAAGCTTAAAGCTTCACCATTTGTCTATAGCGAAGAAGGCGTATTAGCGTTTGATGCCCAAAAAGTCGTAGACACTCTTGGTTTGAAGGCAACGCTGGGTTTAAGCCAGAACAACGAGGTTCCACCGCTCACGTTAGGACGCGCAGACGGGACAACACTCTACACCACACGCGACATCGCATACACAATTTGGAAATTTAAGCAAGCGAATAAAGTCATAAACGTAATTGGCATGGAGCAGTCGCTGGCACAGTTGCAGCTAAAAATCGCCCTTTACGCCATGGGTTACAGAGAGCAGGCAGAGAATTTGGTGCATTTTGCCTACAACTTGGTTACGTTGCCAGGCTACAAGATGAGCAGCAGAAGAGGACACTACATCACATTCGACGAGGTTTTAACCGAAGCGGTCCAACGAGCCTACGAAGAGGTTTCGAAGCGTTCACCAATGCTAAGCGAAGGTGAGAAACGCAAAATCGCCAATTTCGTTGGTTTAGGCGCTGTGCGTTATGCACTTGTAGACGTGGATTATTCCAAACCAGTAGTGTTCACTTGGGAACGCGTCCTAAACTTCGAAACTAATGGCGCACCCTACGTTCAGTATACTCATGCAAGGGCCTGTAGCATACTGCGTAAAGCGGCACGTGAACCAGAAAACCCCGGTTTTGAATTACTTACCGAAAAGCTCGAGAAGGAACTAATTTTGGCGCTTGCAGGGTTTCCCGACATGTTCATCGAAGCCACAGAGTACCTCAAACCTAACATGATAGCTGACTACATCAACGTGCTTGCGGACAAATTTAACACGTTCTACAACTCTTACCCCGTGATAAAAGCTGATTCCGTGGAGCTTAGCGATGCTAGACTTGCTTTGACCCAAGCCATAAAAGTCGTGATGCATAACGCACTTAACTTGATTGGTGTCGTTGCACCAGAAAAAATGTGACTTCTGACAAACAAGCCGTAGATAGTTGCTTGGAGAAAACTATCGCCTCCTTACATGAAGTAGGTATCTCGAGGGGAAATAGTGAAATGCTGCTTTCAGGTTAATTGGGATAACAAACTAGAAAAACCAACGGGTTTGGCGTTTGTTTTCCGTAACGTTCAAAAACAACCTTGATTTTATTTCATTATAATTTTTCCAAGAGAAAAAGGGAAAGTTGAATGGCGGGTAAAAAAGCTACGCACTGCTGGGTGATTTGCAAAAAAACATTCAGCGTTACTTTGGTCTTCAACGCGCTCCTATCTATTGGCTGCGCAATGGGCATCCTCTCAGGCTTTTACTGGCGCTACCATAATTGGCAGCCATTCTCTCCGTATCTTATAAGTGCCAGCCTTTTTTGGGTACTAATCGTTGCTGCAGTGATTAACATTTTTCCAAGCGCAGGCCTCGGGCGCTCTCTACATACCGGCAGACTGTTTTTCCACCATTACTTCTATGGCATTCTAGTTTTGCTATTCTCCGGAGCTTATGTTATATTCTTCACACCTGTGTCTTTGTTTAACATCTTTTTCGTAAACGACACTAGCGTTGCAGTTAACGTTGGTAGGGTTTTCTTGCTGGGCGGTGGGGCCTTGGTTTTAGATGACCTTCCAGACGTTCATGGAAGAATTGACTCTTTCCTCTGTTGGCTAAAGGCTAAAGCTGGACAATGCGGAAAAATCATCTCTGGATTGCAACTAGTAACTGGTGGAGTCTCGTTCTACCTCTTTGTCGCAATCGCTCTGGCGATGAATCAAGACACATCGTCCATTACCTTAGCTAACATGATCGTGTTGGTTTCAACGTTTATCACAGGGCTTACTTCGCTTATTTTTGTTAAACGAAAGGTATGGCTCAAAATTCAATGCTAATACTCCATCCCCATAATTGTCTGGCTCTATAGCAATAACAAATTTCATATACAAGCCCAATAATGTAAAACGAGGTGCACTCTCCTATGAGTAACGATTCATATTTCAGTAAGAAACTTGAACCAATCAAAGTCACAAAACAAAAACCAATTTCACAACTCCTAAAAGAAATGAGCAAAACCGCTTACCAAGGCCGCAAACTCGGCGAAGCGGTTGATGTTTGGGAAAACATGATTAAATCTAAAGACACCGTTATCGCCATGGGCTTTGCAGGCTCCATGAGCACCGCGGGACAATGGACAATAATCAACTGGCTTATAGAAAACCGTTTCATCGACGTGCTGGTTTCCACAGGCGCAAATGTCTCCGAAGACATCGTGGATGCCATGGGCTTAGGTTACTATCAAGGCAACCACATGGTTAACGACGAGCAACTGCTCCAAGATGACGTCAACCGATACTACGATGTTTACGGCAAAGAAACCGACTACCGCAAAATGGAAGAAGTCGTCACCGACTTTGTCATGACCTGCAAGCAAGATTACAACTACACTTCAGCAGAATTCCTCTATCTGCTCGGCAAATACCTCGGCAAGAAAAACATTCCCGCTATCTCCGCAGTTGCAGCAGCCAACGGCGTGCCCATCTTCAGCCCAGCCATGGTTGACAGCGCGTATGGCGAAACCTTCCTCTTAGCCAAAAACCAAGGACACAACGTTCACATCGACAGCGTCAAAGAATTCGACCAGTTTGTCAGCATCGGTACCAAAACCAAGGAAGTCGGTGTTGTCTACATCGGCGGCGGCGTCCCCAAAGACCTCACCCAACTCATTGCCATCTCAGTCAGCCCAATGACTGAAGACAAAGGTGTAGCAGGCAGAAAAGGCGGCTTACGCAAAAGCCTACAGGAATACTACTACCCACACAAATACGCCATCCAAATCACAACTGACTCACCCCAATGGGGCGGCTTATCTGGCTGCACGTTGGAAGAGGCGATTAGCTGGGGCAAAATCAACAGCCAAACAGGAACCCGAGCAGTATGCTACTGCGACGCAACCATCGCATTGCCACTAATTTGCCATGCACTCGCTGAGCGCGTTCCAGAAAAACGGAAAGGGCCAGACATGAGCTGGCTATTTGCAGGCGTACAATAAAACGCCCTCCAACTTTATTGTTTTCTCTTTTAGGTTAGGAGTTTATCTATAAACCGTTTGCTTCATAGGCGTACACTTTTCATGTCCAGTTTTTCTTCCTTCCTCAAAAAAGGCGAAAGAAGTTTAGATTAACAAACGACAAGTTTCGATATCAGTCATATATTAGCCAAATTTTTTGACAATTTACGTTATTATGAAAAACTTAATGGGTTAGCGGTTTTTCGATGCCTTAGCACAACGTCAACAGCACTAACCGGTTTGAGAATAATTATGTAGGCTTATTTGACCATACTACGGGTTTGACCATACAAGAGTCACGGTTGTATCATTTAACACTCTCCATTCACCTAAAGCGGTGGGAGGTATTATTTCAATGCTTACTGAAACGGTTTGGTTTGGAGGTATCGTGGACAGTGTTAAGTGCTTGTTGCGTTGTATGTGCCTTAAGCAACGGGTACGGTTACTTCTATAGTTTCTTCATAGATGTAGAGGACTGGGTCAGCTGATGAGAACACGTGTAGTCCTGCATCGTAGGCGGGGTTTGGGCTATCGTTTGTGACAGTGCCGTTGATAAGTAATACCCAGTGTCCGGTGCCGGGTGTAGTGTCTACCCTTTTTAGTTTGAGGTTTGTAGTCACTGTGGAGGCTAGTGGTATTGTAGTTGGCGTTGTTATCGCTGGTGTGGAAGTAGCTGTTGCGGTTGGCATTGTTGTCGTTGGTGCGGGATTTGAGGAAGGACTTGCTCTATACGTTTGTGTGTACCATAAGCCAGTTGCCAGAACAAGTGCGACGATTACTATGACTGTTATTGTCATGGCTTTCATGGATGTTTGCCCCTTGATTGCTGCCAAGATCTTTACTTATTCCTGAACAACAGTTTATCTATGTACTTTTCTTACAAAATGTTATTGGCTCTTTTTCTGCTTCAACCTCTCAAGCAACGCACTCGTCATTATTGGCATGACCACTGTGGCGTCGCCTTCTATCATGAGGCGTTTAGCTTTTTCGTTGATTTTTCCCCAAGAAACTGCTTCTCTTGGTCGTGCGCCGCTTAGGCTGCCATCCCATTCGTCTGCCGTCGTGATGTAGACGACGTAGTCTAAGCCATCTTTGAACTGGTTCCACCAAATCGTGTGGTGTTTGCTGATACCGCCGCCGACGATGAGAGCACCACTTTTTTTGGCGTCGAAAACAATGTTGTTGAGGTCGCCTTCGTCTTTTAGCAGGTTAATGCGGAAGTCTTCGTGGTCTTGGCTGAAGAACCAAAGTTGGTAGCCGACTGAGCCGTCGGTGATGCCTGGAATAAACACTGGGATGTCGTTTTTGGCTGCCCAGTAAAGAATCGAGGTTTCGTTGCAGCAGCGAAAGCCGATTTCGCGGCAGAGCTCAGTTGTGGAGAGTTCTTTTTTGCCTTCTTTGTAGAGGGTTTCGAGCATTGGAATGATTTTCTTCTCGATGATTATGCCGTAGCTGTCATTAGGAACTAGGACGTTGCCGAGGCGGTTTAGGCCTTCTTGGTGGAGTTTTGTGTCGTTCATGATGAAGCTACCTTTGTAGTAGTCTTTCCAGCAGCGCGCAACGTCATGATCGAGGGTGCCGCAGGTTGTTATGATTATGTCTACGAGTTTGCGTTTTACGAGTTCCCGAATTACGCCTCGCGTGCCAGTAGCTATGATGTCGGCGGGAAAGGAGAGGAATTTGACACACCCTTTGCTGTTAATCATATCTTCCATTATGTTGACGCCAACGGCGAGTTTACCAGCAGTGAAGCCCCACGCCGCATCCATCTGCAAAACAAGCTCATCTACTGTCAGGTCTTTGTTAAAATCGTAATCTTTCACTGGAACCTTATGCGATGCTTCTTTATGCATACTAACCACTCAACGACAAGTTGATAACGAAAAGGGAATAAATACGTGTCGAAGCGCTTTGGCTATTCGGCTAGGTAGTTTATGATGCGTTGGTAGATGTCTTTGTCGCCTGAGTCTTCGTAGCCTGCATAGATGCTTGGGTTATCGTTGACTTCAACCACTACGTAGTCGCCGTCGACTTCTTTGATGTCCACGCCGTAGAGTCCCTTGCCTACAACGCTGCATGCTTTCAACGCAACTTCCCTTAGCCTGGCAGGCATGTCCCGTTTCTGTGAACTTACGGTTCTGCCCCAAACAACTGTTGATTTGCCACGTAGTTTAGCGCCATGCTTCCATTTGCCCTTGGGAATCATATACTTGCAAACGTACAAGATATCGTTGTTCAGAACTCCCACCCGCCAGTCAAAAGCTGTCGGTGTGAACTTTTGTATGGCGAGAACATCGGATTTTTTGAAGAAGCGTTTTGCGACATCGCGGAAGCTGGTTTCACAGGCAGCCTTTTCGACGTAGCGGGAGAAGGATGTGTAGGGCGCTTTTATGACCACGGGTTTGCCGAGGGCGTCAAAGATTTCGGTGATTTTTTTGTGGTGCAAATCATCTTTGCTTAAGAACAATGTGGGTATGTGGGGGACGTTGTATTTTTCGAAGAGCGCGTATTGGTGGATTTTGTTGCCGCAGATTGTGATTGATTCTGGATCGTCGACAACTTTTAAGCCCAGTTCCCAAGCTGTTTTGGACACGATGTATGAGGTGAAAAGGGGGTCAGTGGTTGCGCGAATGAACACAGCGTTGTAGTTTTGGATGTCTTCGATGTTTTCGCGGAATAGAAAACTGAATTCTTGCCCAGACCGCTCGGCTGCTTGCTTAAAGTTTTGCAAGGCGGCTTGCTCTCGGGGGTCAGTAAAATTATATCTTTCAACAAAACATGCAATCTTAGACACTTAGGTGTTCATCCTGCTGAGAAATCAGCTTAATCTCCTCGGAGATTAACTCTATATCACTCTTTGACAGGTCAGACTCTTTCAAGGGTTCAAGACCGCACAGGAAAGCTTTTCCCTCTGTTTTTTGGACGTGGACCTTGCAGATTGGAATTTTGAAGAGTTCATAAACCTTTTCTGTTAGAGCATTAATTTGGGTATCTGGCAGTTGGCATTTTCCAAAAAGTGATTTAACTGTTAATATCTCACCAACAAGCGGCTGAGCGCAAACCGTAAATTTGTAGTTCATCCCCAAACTCTTCATAGCTCGGTAAAGGGCGCTTTTGTTTTTAGCGACTTTGTAACCCTTATAAATGAAAGGGTTAACGGCGAAAACTACGACTGGAAGTTTGAGTTCAGTCATTATTTTCTTTACAGAATCAGTAACTAAAAATGACAGAGTGGGAATTTTTGCTCTTGATGCCCGCAACAGAAGAATCGGGGTTCGACTGGCATCGATGATATTTTCACACGAAGGAATAACAGTGTTTCCCAAAACTTCTGCATGCAATGACACGTAGTAGCCTGTTTTTAGATATCGATAGTCGTTGTTTATGTTGATAGTGGTATCTTTTATCATTGATTCAAGGAACCGTGAAGGTTTTAACGCGTTCAAATCATCTCTAAAGTCGATGTTTGAGACGATTAGCACTCATGTGACACCAGGTAATTGAAAGGCGTTACTATGCACCAGTATTTAAGATTAACGATATAACAATTCATATCCCAAGCAAATACAAAACAAAAAAAGCTCACCTCAGCCAGTTCTACGCACCAAACGTTTGTGAGGATCTATCTTTAGGTAATTGTGCGTTTTTTTGTTTACGAACTTAGTCTTATTACCCCAAAAAATGTCAGTAACCAATACATTATGAGCTTTGAGCTACAAATAATAACTGACCTTGCAGTCGTGATGGTTGTTGCTTCAGCAGTAGCCTTCCTATTTTACAAGCTCAAGCAACCATTAGTTATAGGTTATTTAATTGCTGGAATACTTATCGGTCCTTTTACGTTACCCTTCACCTTGGTTACCAACGTAGATTTTCTAAGCGTATTCGCTGAAATCGGTGTTATTCTACTTCTTTTTACAATAGGTTTAGAGTTTCCCATAAGAAAACTTAAGACTATTGGCAAAGTCGTCATAGGAGTTTCAGCCATCGAAATATCCACAATGCTTATCGTAAGCTATATAGTGGGGGTCCTTTTGAACTGGGGCTTCTACGACACACTGTTTTTGGGCGCTGCCCTTTCCAGCAGTAGCACAACCATAATTGCCAAAGTACTAAGCGACGCTGGAAGAATTAAGGAAATGTCATCCGTAATTATATTGGGCATACTTGTTGTCGAAGACGTAGTCGTCGTCATCATTTTAGCGATGCTTCAAAATATCGCCTTAACCAATGCAATCTCAGTCACTTCGTCTCTGTGGTTAACTGCCAAACTCATAATTTTCATAGGTGGAACATTGATTGTCGGAGGCTTCTTCATTCCTAAGGCAATTGACAGAATATCCCGAACAGAAAGCAAAGAACTGCTGTATGTTTCACTGCTGGGCATATGCTTTATGTTCGCTATTTTATCTACCCAAATTGGTTTCTCAGCAGCTATAGGTGCTTTCATAATCGGCGTTGTAGTTGCGCGGTCCCAGTGCCGCGAAGAAATCAACAAACAGATAGGTCCCTTGCAGCTCTTTTTTGGCGCCATATTCTTCGTGTCCATGGGTGCTTTAATGGATATTACTCAAATAACCACATACTGGTTTCCTGCTTTGGTTATTACTTTTGTTGTTGTTGGAACAAAGTTGGCTAGCTGCGGATTTGGAACTTGCCTATTCCATTACGACCGAAGAACTTCGCTTCGTGTTGGGTTAGGTATGGGCCAAATTGGCGAATTTGCATTTATAGTAGTTAAAGCAGGGCAAGACCTTGGAGTTGTAAGTGTTTTCCTCTTACCCATACTCGGCGTTGCCACAATCATAACTGCATTCATAACTCCTTATCTCATTAAATTCGCATACAAAGAACCGCCTGAAATACGCTATTACAGCGAGCTTTAAGTCAAACCTCAACATAAAAGAACACTTAACCCAATCTGTATTGAGGAAGATTCACGTACAAACCCCTCGAAGTCTTAGGACCTGAACACGAATACGCACTAGTGAACCAAGATCTCAAACCCATGGCCATTAGCGACAGAATCATAAAGGGCTATTGTGGAAAAATAACCAACTTCATCGAGTTCTCCCAGTTTACTTTTGGAAAAGAAATGCAACTTCACGTTATGGAACTTAAAGCCAACAAACCCTTTGAGACGCCATCTGAATTTGAGGAAGCCATGCAAACGGCCGTTAAAACCCTCAGCTTAATCACACAGAAACACGGAGCAAGTCTTCTCGGAACAGGAATGCATCCGCTCCTCAAACTTGAAGATACTGGGATTTGGCCACATTACCACAAAAAAATCTACCACGAATATGGCAAAATCTTCAACTTAAACCAGCATGGATGGCTAAATATTCAAAGTTTTCACCTGAATTTGCCTTTCCGAGAAGAAGTTGACGCCATCCAAACTCATAACCAACTCGCAAACCTATGCGCTTACCTTCCAGCAATCTCTGCTTCCTCACCAATTTTCGAAGGAGCAAACGGACCCGACATTGACAACCGCTTGCAGTTCTACAAGGTAAACCAAAAAGAGGTGCCTTCAGTAACGGGTGATGTCATTCCCCTATATGTCTCCTCGTTTGGTCAGTACAAGCGGGATGTTATCGAGCTGTACTCAACTGATTTAGCAGAGGCAGATGCGGACAAAACTCTGCTGAATCGCGAATGGGTTAATTCAAGGGGCGTGATTTTTAGGTTTGACCGTTGTGCCCTCGAAGTTCGTGTTATGGATGAGCAGGACTGTGTCAAGTCTGATGTGGCGCTGTCGTGTTTTGTTCGTGCCGCCCTCAGAGGCATGATTGCTTCAAACGCTCAACTCTTGCCTCACGACATTTTAGTCAACGACTTCAACGTAATCATAAAAAATGGGTTAAACGCTGCTGTCTCAAATCCGTATGGAAAAACTGCGAAGGAGATATGCCAACGCTATCTCAACTTGGCGTTTGACCACGCGAACGGAGATGAGAAAAATTACTTGTGGATTGTTAAGAAGAGAATTGAAGAAGGTAACCTTTCAGAGCTGATACGACAAAGGGTTTTGAGACGCGCTCAGAAAACCAGTCTCAGAGAAGCAATTGTTGACGTTTATTCAACGCTTATTAAGAGCCTATCCGATAATGAACCATACTTCTAAAAGTGGGTGAAAAAAGGTGGCTGAAGATAACAAAGGAACAACTTTCTCGTTTGATGTCTGCGGCAAATGCAAAATTATTTGCTGCCAAGACGCGAAACCACCCTTAAGCAACAACCGCAAAAAAATAATACAAGAATACCTAAAAAACCAAAAAATCAGCCTTAAAGAACCCTTCACCAAAGAAGACTATTCCTATCCCTCAGTTGACAAACAAGTCTACTGCAGGCTCTTTAACAAAAAAACAGGAAAATGCAAAGTTCATTCAGTTAAACCGGAAACTTGTGTAGCTGGACCGATAACTTTCGAGTTCAATTTCTCCACGAAGAAGATAGTGTGGTTTTTGAAAAAGTCCAATATCTGTGCTTACGCAGGGGCTCTGTACAATGATAAGGCATCTTTCAAAGATCATTTTGAAGTGGCAAAGAAACAAATAACTGGGCTTGTCAAACAATTAAGTGCCGATGAATTACGGGCAATTGTGAAAATTGATGAGCCACAAACCTTCAAGGTGGGTGAAGACGATTTGCCCGTCGAGGTGGCTAAAAAACTCGGCTTATAAGAAGCCGGCATCTCTTAGTTTAAGTGCGACGCGTATGTCGCCTTTAAAATGTACTCTCCCTGTGAAGAAGGCTTTTTCCGCGCTTAGTTTTCCATTAACCATGTCCATGAAGTCGTTCTCGTTCATTTTCAAAGTCAACGTTGGCACGGGGTGGGTTCCTTCCGTTACTTGAAGCTTCTGGTCTTTTATTATCAAAGTCCAGTTGCCTCCCACAGGTCCTGTTACATTTATCTGAGCAATAACGTCGATGCCTATTGCTTTTTCTGGCTTAAACCGTTGAGGTAGGACTTTTTCGAAGAAATCTTGAGGGGTGTTTGATTCCATCAATTTCAACCCGTGATTTTCAGGTATTTTACACGTTTGGGTTATTGAAGGTTTGGTAAAGGTTATCGGAAGAGGTCTTTTTCTTTAGCTCTGGTTAGGGATGTTGTCGAAGCATTTTCGTCGGTTTGGTAGTTGTATCCTCGGATGATAGCGGCAGGGATGCCTTCGTTTGCTTGCCCAATAACTAATTCAGCTGCTGAAGAGAGTTCGTCAGCGATGGCAGTTTGCTTGATTCTGAGTACATAGCCAAACAGGTCCCTTTCGCCTCGCCTATCCCGTATGGGCTTGAATCCTGAAACGCCAACGGCTACATTAATCTCGCCCAGCCTAAAGGGTCTGCCATGTGTATCTGAAACAATAACCGCCACATCAACACCCGCTAAACGGCTAATTTCTTTGCGTATGTTTTCGGCTGAGACGTTGGGATTTTTAGGCAAGGGCACAACGTTTCTGTCGCCTGCAACGTTGGATCTATCTACTCCAGCATTGGCGCAGATTATGCCGCTGACTGTTTCGGTTATGATGCTGTTTTGGCCAACTCGAACGATGTCTTTGGTTTCTTGCAAAATGACTTCAACCAGAGCCGGATCCTTGTTGGTTTTTTGAGCAATTTCCCTTGCTTTTTCCGAAGGTTTCACTTGGTCAAGGTCTACTATATTTCCTTCTGCTTTCGAAACCACAACATGGGTGACGACGATGACGTCTTTTTGTTGGATTGGGTTGTTTTGTTTTCTTGCGGCTTCGACAATAAGTTTGCCAAGATTGTCTCCTTTTTTTATCAGCGGTAAATTTTCTACCGCGAATACTTGAACAGGATTCACGCGATTTGCCTCAATCTGAAGTTGCTAATTAGGCATTAGAACTTAAGTTTATCTAGCAAAAAATAGAAACAAAAATCGGAAAAAAGGTTATTTTAAAATTGGGAGAGACCTTTAGGTCTCATAGTTTTGGGAATTATTTTTAGCTTCGGAACTTCTGTAGTTTTTGCAGCATCAGTTTGTCGCCTTCAGCGTCCCCTGCGCATGTAGCGATGATGCCGTCGACGAGTCCGACAAGTTGTGATGCTTTCTCTTCAACTGTTTCCATTGTTGCGGCGGTTGGCCACCCAATCATTTTAACAGTTTCAACGTTCTTGGCAGTTCCGACGAGGAAGTATGCGAAGAGTGGCTTGTTTAGTTTCTTGCATTCGGCAGAAACTGCTTTGAGTGCTTCGAACGATGAGTCTTGTAGTCTCATGAAGTATACGAAGTCCCATGGCTCGCGTACGCGGCAAAGTGTTTCCTCTATGGTGCGTCTTGCTGTTACCAGGCAACCGAGTTTCAGGTTCTTGGTTTTAACTGTATTGCGTATGAAGTCTCTTGCAGCCTCAGAGTTAGCGAGCATCGTTATAGGTTCACCGTATTTTGGTTTGTCTCCCATGGTTACTGCTAAGCCGTCGAGTCCGATAATGTCGGATGCTAATGCTAAGCCTCCTACTTCAACTGGGCCTTTATAGTGTAGAATGAAGATTGGGCAAACATATTTTTCTGGGTATTTGTGTTTGAGTAAGCAGCTTACAACTACGCCGCTTGGTGCTGGAAAACCTGCTGCACCGTCAGTGACGTTCCATCCATCGACTAGGTCTTTGAGTTCGTCGGCAAGCTTTAAGAATTTACGTGTAGGCACAAATTCATTTAGTATTTTCATGGAGATTTCATCTCAGGTTAAAGAGGTGAGGAGTTTGGGGTTAAAAAGGCTTTTGCATATGCCGGGCAATCAACTAAAAAAGGCGCTATTCTGTTTGGTTTGTGTTCCTAAGCTTTTTTCGGCGCGTTCCTTTTTTAATTTTGATAATCTGACGATTTCTTCCCTTTCAGCTGCTTTCTTGACGGCATCTAGGTTTTTTACCAGTTTTTCCCCTGCTTTTGATCTAACCATTACAGTTGAGCACCCTCTCTGGCTACCTGCAGAACCCACAGAGATGTCGGCAAACTGTGCTGTGAAGTCGCTGCAGTAATGGCACACTTTTTCAGCGGCACAGTCTAAGTCTTTTACCTTGCAACTGTACTCTTTTCCATCGACAAACACCGTGAATTTTCCTTGCCTAACTAGGGTTTTCTGGGCTCTATCCAAATCTACCCCCAACCGATTTTTTATTTCCTCTTTTATTTTAGCACTGTTAAAGGCTTCAAAGCAGAATAACCCGATAATCGTGATTTCGCAATCTTCTTTGAAGGTTTGCTGTATTTTTTTTGCTACTTTAGCTTCGCATGGGGTGCAAACGATTGCTATTCGTTTTTTTCCTTGGCTTATTAGTTCGCGCAGTTTTTTTGTGACGTTTACCTTGAGGTATTTGGTCCCTTTTGCCGACAGCACTTCCCTTGGGTTAATAGCCACGACCGCTTCTGCGCTGTATCCTTCTCCACGGCGAACAACTATGGCCTCATTAAACAAGCCTTCCTCAAAACCCTTAACCAACAACGCCGAAACCACGCCACCATCCTGCCCCTCGATTTTGCTTTTGGCTGAAAACAAATTAAAGTAGACGCCAAGGTCTTCATCTTTATTGCCCTCCAAAAACTGTTGCTCTACATTTGCTTCTTGAGCCTTGTAGTTTTGCGGTTTTTCTGCTTGAGTATCCGACATTTCAAGAGTCCAACTATCTTTTTGCTATGTTTAGATGGTTTTCGAGAAATAAACCTTGGTGTTTGTTGGTTATTAAGTAAACTTTTAGTTTGTTTTTGTGTGGAAGTGACTGGGTTTTGTAGGCACTACTTTTATGGTTGTGGTTTGAGCGGTGTTTCAGTGTTGGCTTATGTATTTGGTTGCTTTAAGAAGTGGGTTGATTGGTTATTTCTCACTATTTTGCATAACGTTATGTTGTTTTTTGGGTTATGGTTGTGAATGTATGTTGGGATAGTGTTGGTTTCCAATAGTGGTTATACGCTTGATAACTTTTTTTATCTGGATATAGGCGCTAGAACGGTTTTGGGAAACGTTGCTTATACAGTTAACGCTGAGTTATAGCAAACTTTATTGTATGCCTCTTGTGAGCCTCCAATTTGCGTCTCCTTTGTGCAGAACTTCGTTTCACATACTTCCTTTTCATAAAAAAAGAAACGGACCTTATTGAGAGGAGGTTTGGTTTTAAAATCATTTTATTGGCTGAGTTCGTTGTGAGTGCCGAAGCTTATAAGAGACATTTGTAGACTTCGTCCAAAGTGTGATTCCGTCGGTTATACTTCAAAATCTTGATAAAAAATTAAAGAAAAATAGCCAACTGCTTTGAGTCCTGCGTGATCTTTTGTAGCTCTTCAACGGTGGTTTTTCCTCTTACGTCGCCCATTCTGCTCTTTGTGCTATTTTCTAATGCGCCATGGACTTCGCTTAGGCTGTGCTATTCGTCGATGAACGCTAAAGCCTATATGCTCGAGGTACTGCCTTATATCCTTCCACACAGGTGTGGTTTCATCAATTTCTGTGTGCGGTCCAGAATAAGTGACAAAAACCAGCACTTTCTTACCTGTAACTTTTGGGGGATGAAGGTTTAATTTTGCCCTGTTGACGGTATTCGGCAAACTTTTTCTTCAGAAAATTTGTCATAGGTTCCGGCGGATGCCACGAGTAAGATGGTGAACGAACACAAAACAATGTCTTAGTCAAAATAGTCAATTTTTTCCGCTTCTTTAGGTTAACTTGGATATCCGTCGCTTCCAAGCCTTGTTTTATGGCTTTAGCTACTTTTTCAGTGTTAGCTGTTTTTGATCAGTAGACTATTATTGCTCTTTTCATTTTTCATGCTCGCTAGGTGATTTATTCAGCTATCTTATTCGGTTTTTTCTTCAAACTCAACTTTGATGGGTGTTGGCTCTTTAAATATGAACAGTACTGGACAGTTTGCTTCAGTTCTTCTCCAAGCAGCTTCTACAAGCTCTTTTCGTGCTTTAGAGATAACGTTGACTTTCATCGTTACGCCACTTATCATGGGCGAATCTGGAGATTTATCCGCTTCAACAGTCACTTCAACTTTGTTTAGTACTATATTGCTTTTTTTGCACACGTCAGCGAAAATGGTGACACCGCAATCTGCTAAAGCCATCAGGCTGAGCTCAAGTGCTGTGGCACCGCTATCTGTTCCGCCGGCCGGTGCGGATAGGTCGCATACAACGCTATGGGTCCTTTGGTTATCTGCGATTGATCGGACATTTTCAACCCAAGTTGCTTTTGCTTTTATTTTTGGCATATATTTTTCACCTTAGATCCTTTCTATAGGTCTGGATTTAAAATCTATGGCTAATGCTCGTGGTGGTGTGCGTGTTCACATGCGCTCGTTAAGGCACTTAGTTTGCCTTCTTTGTATTCCTCAACTATTTCCTTAACCGTTGTTCCAGTGGCTTTAAGCACGTTTATGCCCGCATCTTGAAGACTGCTTAAGCATCCGGGTCCCATGCCATTGACTACAAAGATGTTTGGCTTTAGGGCTAAGAGATGTTCGTGTGGATGTCCTGTGCCTCCGACGTGTTCGCCTTTGTTGACTTCTGTTCTTAACCCTACGTTGTTGTTTTCGTCATCTAATTCTACTATTGTGTAGTATGGTGCTCTTCCGAAATGTTGAGCTAAATGTGCCTCTAAACCGGACTTGTCTTCGGTTGGAATTACTATTCTTTTTGTCATTCTTTTTGCCTCATTTTTTCCTTTCACGAATATGTTTAGTTTATAGTTTAAATACTAAACTATATTAATAGTTTGCGTTGGGAAAACAAACAACAAAGAGTTTGAGTAGGTAAATATTTTGAAGTCCGCTTGGAACATATGAGTTCATTGGAAGTTATTCAGAGTTGCTGGGTTTTTGGTTTGGAGCTTTTCGAGGGACTACCCGCACAATTGAACCATGATGTTGCTGTCAAAATTTGCCCGTTCAGAAATCTTCAACATTTTTCCTTCACAACTGAAATCGCGTGTCTGACAAAGAGATTTGGCATATCATTCAGTTCTATCCCTTTCTTGCCTTTCAGTAGGGCTTTATAGATTCCTTCCTCTTCTCTTTCGTGGATTACCCTCGCAACCTTTTCCAGACTGCCCTACACCTCTTCCAGAACCATCTTTCTTCGGAACATCTTCACACATATCTTCACCATTTGCACCCTCTTTTAATTTCATATCTTTGTTGCACCAGACATGAGTGCAAACAGTACAAGATACTCCTTGTGGATGGTTACCATCTATAGTGCAGCTCTTTTCAACCTTTAGTTCGAGTCCACATTCTTCACAAAAATAAACCTGACCTAATTTCATATCATGACAGTGTACCATAAAATATAGTATCTTACAGTTGAATTAACGCGCACGATAATATAACTACGTGTGACTGTAACCTTTCCAACTACAACCCCTCATAAACCTGTAATATTATGATTCCTTGGATCATAGCGAACCTGCAACCTGCTTCAACATCCAATATCGGGACAAGACAGCACACTAAATTAAAAGATGTAGTAATACAAAAAATAAGAACTGCAAATCATGTGCGATCTATATTAACATTAATAATATTGGAAGAATAGGTTGCATAAACCAGATATTGAAAAAAGTAACAGCCAATTTACGGAAGAGTAATATTAATTGTTTCTTTCTTTGGGATAAAAAGGAATTGATGAGTCATTCAATTTTATCCTCGCTGTGCTCTTCAGTCGGCGACGTCATTCTTTGTAATAAGGCTGTATTTAGGAGGTTAACAGCCTCGTTTATTTTCATAGATTTGGAGAGAGAATAAATCTGTATTAAATTATCTCCTAGGTATGTGGAATGGACCTTCGCCGATACCTCCCGCTAGCACAGCAGTAACATTTTCTTCAATCAAGAGGTTAGCAGCTTGTATACCCTTCTTGTGAGACAATTTTGCTCCTTCATTCGCCTTAACATAGAAACCCACTATTTGCCCTTCTTCAACATCTATAAAGGCAAAATAAGGTGCGCTTCCAAAATGAAAACTAATTAATGAGTCTAAACCTTTGTCTTCAACTATTGGAATAGCCAATCGATTTTTTTTCCTATGCGCAACTCCCACATGAACTGTAACTAACTCCAGATCTTCAAAACGTCGCTTGATTTTTCTTTCAACCTCATAGGAAATCACATGTGCTCTTTCCAAGGAAAGCCCTTCTATCAACTCAATGTGCAACTCACCAAAGAAAACTGGTCCGGATTTTCGCAACCTGACATCATGGGTTCCTCTAACTCCATTAACAGCCTCTGCTATTTCCTTCATTTCCTCAACTTTCTGTGGACTGGGCGAAACATCCATCAAAACCAGTGCTGCATCTTTTCCATACATTAATCCTCTTATCAGTACATACAAACCAATTACGAAGCCAATTAGAGCCTCACCTGCGGGATACCCTAACACTGCCAAAAAAACCCCGACAAAAACCAACAGAGAAGTATAAACATCTACCATAGAATGCAAGCCTTCGCTAATCAAAGCTTGCGAACCAACTTGGCGCCCCACCCTCGCTTTGTATTTAGCAAGCAAATAATAAATAATGGCTGATGCAGCTGATACAGCAAGCGCTAAGTCTGAAAATGAGATAACGTAGACCTCAAAAAACTTTTGAAAAGACTCAAACATAATAAAAACGCTGGATGTCACGATTATCAAAGACACTGCTAACAACGCAAAAGTTTCTGCCTTATAATAACCGTAGGGAAATCTTTCGGTTGGTTTTCTCTTTGCAATGTTGAGTCCAGCCCACACCGCTATTGAAGAGAAAACATCCGAGAAAGAATCGATTGTGCCCGCCAAGAGAGCAACACTACCACTTGCAATAGAAGTGATTCCTTTCAAAATACCGAGAGCTAAAAGAATAATCGTGGATAGTTTCGCTGCTTCTTCTCCTTTTTTAAGAGGTGCTCTTTTTTCGTTCATCTTTGAAAAGCCTCCATTTCCAATGGTGTCTGCGTATTTACCTGTCTAAATAGACTTCCATTTCTATTAAGATGACAACTCTACATCTAATAACTTC
This sequence comes from Candidatus Bathyarchaeota archaeon, assembly GCA_963775685.1. Lineage (GTDB taxonomy): Archaea > Thermoproteota > Bathyarchaeia > Bathyarchaeales > Bathycorpusculaceae > Bathycorpusculum. Next base: position 1,778,745 of record CAVZJV010000014.1, on the reverse strand, counting down.
AAGTATTGAAGCTTAATTGTTATCTAAAAAAGGGGAGAATTCTGCTTGAAATTACCGCCTTGCACCAATTTTACCAGTTAGTTCTTCAACTTCTCTTTTACCTTCAGCCAATTCTTTTTCCTGCTGCTCATCATTTGCTAGCAGAAGCGCTTGGAATTCTCCAACATGCGTCTTTTCTTCCCTATCTATTTCCAGTAGTGTAGTCTTTATGTGTTTATTTTCGGTTAACGCTGCCATCTGCTCGTAAAGGTTCACTGCATCCAACTCGGCTATGATTGCTACTCTGAGTATTTCTTTGTCCAAATCTTCTTTCGTTATTCTTTCAAAGTTTATTGGAATTTTTGACAACAATTTCTTTGTCCTCCAATTATTTTTTTGCAGCCTTGAAATGTTGGAAAATATGTCGACTAACTATGGTTGACAATGCTTACTGTCATTCTGATTGTTTTTTCTCTGGTTCAAGCTTGGATTTTAACTCTTTTAGTTGCGTTTCTATGTCGTTGATTTCTTGCTCTATGCTGGTTTTCTCTTCTCCGAGTTCCTTTTTGGAATCTTCTAGCGCTGCTATTTCATCTTTTGGATTCGGTGTTGGAGGCTGATATGCATATGTTGGGTCTGCCCACCACCATCTCGGCAGTGACGGAAATCTTGCACATACTCGTGAATCAGTGCCCCAGCCTCTGCCATATCCTCTACCATAGCCTCTGCTGCCGTACATGCGTCCGGGTCTTTGCCATGGTGGCAAGTTGCTGAAGGGACCTCTACCGTGCCATTGATCAAAATATGCTCTTCTTCGATATCCCATTTTTTATTTCACTTCTTTCAGGTTATTTTTGTGTTTATGCACACAATCAATTGTGTGATAGTGCACAGAAATATATAAAAGTTCTGCACAACATACGGTTTAAATGAAGAGAACATAAAAAATGTGTAAAGTGCCAAACATGAAAAGAGAGCAAGAAATCAGAAACTGTTTAGAGCTCCTTGAAGATGAGATGTTAAACGCCGGTCCATTCACCGAGTTTGAAATCATCGCTAAAAAAGCATCGAAGCAAGCATTTGAGTGGGTTCTCGAGCAGACAGACAACCCATTAACGTGCTGAGTAAAAGACAAATAATCTCGAGAAGGAGAGAACCTGTTATGTGGCGAGGAAGGCATCGCTGCGGTGGAAGAGGGCGATTTCCAAAGCCCGTTACCTTAGGGATCATTCCGCCTATAACCAGCTTTATCCCTAATCCATCATGGAATTTGGAACCGTTTTTCATTGAATTTGCGGAAGTTGAAGCCTTCAGGCTTGTGGATATGGAGGGTTTGTCACAGGAAGAGGCAGGACAAAGAATGAGCATTTCGAGAGGAACCATTTGGAGACTTGTTCAAAGTGCAAGAAGAAAGACAGCGCAAGCTCTAAGTGAAGGAAGACCAATTTACTTAGTTACGTCCACTCCAAGCAAAAATGTTCAAAACGCGAACGGAACAAAATAAGATGTTGCCGCTTTTCAACTGAAGCAAAGCAGGAAGCAAGTTTAAAAAGAAGACTATGCATAGACTCTTACGAGCGGTAGGTATTAATCTTAACCAAACGTTGCAATTTAATCGAAAAAAAAATTGCATATTTTGGAAAAAGAGATAAAAACTGCGTGATTTATCAATGAGTGTCAAATCATTGCAAGAGAGATCGCTGCAAGCGTCAAAATGAGTGCTCAAAGAGAGAATAAACCATTAAAGAACTTAACGAAACAGCAAAGGGTAGGCAAAAAAACAAACAAGATTCAGGTTTGAATAGAATAAAAAGAGGTGAGTTGCCCATATGACTAAGTACAGAGTAATCGTAAACAGAGATAGATGCCTCGACTGCGGTATATCGATCGGTCGCTGCCCAATCCATGCACAACTCTTGGCGCGTGAGCTAAAGCCAAGTTCAAACAAGTCTTCAAAGGAATGCTCGATTATGGGAGAGTTTTCAGAGAACTTGAATTACGTTAAGAAGCTCGTGGAAAGATGTCCTGAGAAGGCACTGGTTATCCAAAAAATCGAGCAAACATGAGAGAGAGCTTAACATACTTTTGTTTTTAATGAGAGTAAACGAATTTTTTCTTCCAGGCGGCGTTTTAGAAGAATAAAATTGTGCTCCTTTCACGCTCCTGGCGCATATCAACAAAATATTGTTCAATTTAATCCCGCTACAATGAAAGCAATATTTAACTCATATTGGGCGCGCGAGCACTCGGAAAAAAGACTGCTGTAGGAAAAAACGGTTTGAGGTTCGATTATCTGAGAACCTTCAACTGCTTCCAGTCTCTTTGCTGAAACATTCGCGATGCTCGATCTTTGTTTTATTTGTATAATTCGTTTATTTTATAAACGACAAGTATTAGTATTGTTTGTTTATTATATTATTGTCACTTGATGATTATATTTGTTGAAGGTGAAAATAAATGACTGAAGTTCAAACAGAGCAAACTTGTTTCCCAGTATTAGGTCAAAAAGCGCCAGATTTTGAAGCACCCACAACTCAAGGGACGTTACGCTTATCAGACTACAAAGGTACGTGGCTGATTCTTTTTTCGCATCCAGCAGATTTTACACCCGTTTGCACAACAGAATTCATGGCTTTCTCCGAAATATACGATGAACTAAAGAGTCGAAATGTTGAACTCTTGGGTTTAAGCGTCGATAGCGTTTCTTCCCATATTGCTTGGATAAGAAACTGTGAGGAAAAAATGGGTGTCAAAATACCTTTTCCCATCATTGCCGATTTGAATAAGGAAGTTGCCAAGAAGTATGGAATGATCCATCCAGAACAAAGCAAGACGGAAACAGTCCGGTGCGTTTTTATTATTGATCCAGAGAGCAAGATAAGAGCTATGCTTTACTATCCAATGACCACTGGCAGAAATATGCAGGAAATTATCAGGTTAGTTGATGCACTGCAGACAGCCGATAAGTACAAAGTTGCAACTCCAGCAAACTGGAATCCGGGTGACCCAGTTGTTGTTCCAGCACCCACTACTACCGAAGGGGCTGAAGAGAGGCTAAGACAAGAAGGCTACGAGTGCAAAGACTGGTATCTTTGTAGGAAGAAGCTTCCTGAGAGCTGAAGCGTTATGCCCTGTGTATCTCCTGATGGAAAACCCACTTCAACTGGTTTGACAACGCTGAAATCGTTAAAGGATGGGTCCTTGTCTGCTGAAGAAGTAGCCTCTAAGACTGGGCAGCCTCTGTTTAAGGTGAGAAGCGGTTTGAGGGAACTCAAGAATTCTGGGTTAGTGGAGGAAGCAAACGACAAGTATATTCTCTCCAAAACAGGCGAAACAGCAATTCAATGAAACTCCATTGGAATACAACTATTTTCTCTACTTTTTTCGATTCAAACAAAAACAGCGGTTGCCACAGTTGTTGTCCACAAACCATTCTTGTCTCCAGTAGCTGACTGCGTTATGTTGGCTGTTTTTATGATGAGCCCTGTGGTTTTGAAAAGTTGTTTGCGTTCGTCCCATGCGGTTTCGGGGTCAAATTGGATGCCCATGGTTGTTGCAAGCATGGTTGCAGCGAGATCTTCTGCGTAGTCGCCGGCGGTTTCATCAGTTTGTCCAAAGGAATGGTGTTCAGACAAGTAACCGTACTGATTTTTGCCTGATGGGATGGCAATACCTATTGACGATGCAAGCAATCTGTGTGGTTCCTTAGTCGAATTTCTGGCTTGGACCACGTAGGTAATTTCTCCCGGCTGCAACATCTTTAAGCCCTGCTCTCGTGAAATCAATTTGCATCCTGGAGGGACTATGCTTGAAACATTCACAAGGTTGCAATACTGGATGCCCGCATCTCTTAACGCAAGCTCAAAAGACTGCAACTGGTCTCTGTGTTTGCCGACACCCTTTGTCAGAAAAAAAATTTAGGTATCATAGTTTTCAACACTTAAAAATTGACTCATTTTGTTCCACATGTTCTTTATTTCTTCCGATACCCCACTCTTAGGAGCGTACTCAACAATTGTTTTCCCATTAACCATTGCCTGAGTAACTTCAGGGCTAAAGGGAATGCATGCCAACAACTTCTGTTTTGTTTTCTTTGCAGAAGCTCAAAATCTTTTTTGTATTGCCTACATTTATGTCATACATATTTATGCAAACAAACCCAAAGACATTGAAGTGATCCAGCAATTTTAAGACTCTTTCAAGGTCATGGATTCCTGACATTGTCGGCTCTGTAATCACTAATGCTGCATCTACTCCTGTAATAGACGCTATTACAGGGCAACCGATTCCAGGCGAGCCGTCGATAATTATTAGGTCATGTTTTTCTTTTTCAGCTAATATTTTAGCGTTTTGCCGAACCAAAGTTACGAGTTTTCCTGAATTGGATTCACCCGGATTAAGCAGGGCATGTGACATTGAACCGTATTTAGTCTTTGAAATAAAGGCTTTCCCTGAAACTCTATGCGCCAAAGTTATGGCTTCAACTGGGCAAGCGACTTTGCAGACACCACATCCCTCACATGAAATAGCGACAATTTCTAAATCGCTGTTTATTGCGCCGAAAATTGCATTTTTCTTGGCACGAACCACATTTGATACATTTTGTTTTGTCAATAACCGCTAATTTTGAGCCTATGAACTCCTGCTCTTTTTTTATTTCAGGGTGCAATAACATGTGTAGGTCAGGCGCATCAACATCGCAGTCTGCAACCACGGCGTTTTTCGCTAGAACTGAAAAAGAAGCAGTTATCGATGTTTTGCCTGTACCACCCTTTCCACTTAAAATTGTTAACTGCTTCATTCTCTGATCAACTCCTCGACTTCATTGTAGAGTGTTTGAAATTTTTCTGCCCATTCAGGCATTTCCAAGCTAAATGGAACCCCTTTAGAGTAGAGTTCAGCTATTCTTCTTTCATAAGGAATTTCCAAAAGAATAAGGATGTTCTCTTTTCCACAGTAATCATACACTTTTTTGTCACCTATGCCGGTGCGGTTAATAACTACGCCAAAAGGAACCCCCACTTTTCGCAAAACCTCAACTGCTATCTTCAAGTCATGCAAACCAAAAGGAGTAGGTTCAGTCACTAAAATACAGAAGTCACTGCCTCTAACAGTTTCCACAAATGGGCATGAGGTTCCAGGCGGAGAATCAAGAACCACATTTTTTCCCTCTTTAATCTGTTTTTTAACAGCTTTTATGACTGGAACAGCCATAGGCTTGCCTACTTCAAGCTCCCCATAAACAAGAGCTACCCCGTCAGTTGCGCCAAAATTCAGCGTACCGATTTTGTGCTTTTCCCAAGTAATTGCCTTTTTGGGGCAAACCATAGAGCATCCACCGCAGCTATGGCAAAGATCTGGGAAAATAAGAATTTTCTCGGAGGCTACAAATATAGCATTGAACTGACAGAATTTTGTGCATTCGCCACAAGTGTTACAAAGTTCTCTATCTACCTTCGGGATTAAGGTGTAGACTGGTTCTTTTTTATTGATTTCAGGGTGTAAGAGCAGATATGCGTTCGGCTCTTCAACGTCACAGTCTAGAAGTTGGACATTGCCTACTGAAAGAGCTAAGTTCACAGCAACTGATGTTTTTCCCGTTCCACCCTTTCCACTAGCAACAGACATAATCATTTATTTATCCGCCTGAATGTAATTAAGAAAAAATGGGAAATTAACTATATTTCTGAGCGACCTTTTTGTTTCTCGTATTCAACAATAGCTTTTCGCAGGGTCTTTATGGATAGCTTTGCACAGTCAGACTTTAATTTTGGTAAACCACCAAGCTCATTCAATATGTCGCTTTCTGTCATGTTCTTTGCCTGATTAACAGTCTTGCCTTTCAATAGCACAGTCATCGCAGACGCTGAAGCAGCTGAACCAGGACAGCCTAAATAATAGAACTTAGCATCTTCAATTTTGTCTTTTTTGCCAATTTGTAAATACAGTTTTATGAGGTCGCCGCATGGACCAAGAAAAGTGGTGACGACACTAGCGTTCTCTAATGTGCCAACGTTAACATTGTTCACATACAGATCGATTGCTTTTTTAGAGTACCCTGACTCCATCATCAGTTTCAATTCTTCTTCTGATAGTTTCCTTGACGTTTTTCCACCTTCAGAACCTCATAATCACCATTGATTTCCACATTAATGGTGATGCTCCTGATGTTCATGTTGTTCATGCCCACAACCTTCTGTAAGCTCTTGGAGCTTGTCGTCTTTATAGGCGGCAACCACTTTGTCAACCGTGTCTGCGTTGGATCTTAGCACTGCCACTCCTGCGTTCTTAAAAATATCAATAGCTTTAAACCCCATATCGTGGACAATTACGGCAGTCGGTTTCAGCTCCAAGATGTGGTCTGGTGCAACACCTGCTCCACCTGCATGCTCGCTAACGTTTGGAACAGACTTAACGTTTAAAACTTCACCTTTCTCGTCAAAGTCAACAACGGTATAGTATGGAGCTCTTCCAAAATGCTCTGCTAAACTTGCGTTCAAGCCATTTTGATCTTCTGAAGGGATTACTATTCTATCTGTCAATTACCTCACCTCCACTTCTGTTAGCTTGAAGGATGTTCCTAGTTTGCTTGGTCGAACTACGTTCAATTTGTTTATGTTCATCTTCCTCCGCCTCGCCCTCGACCCATTCCGAAATGACCACCCACGGTAGGCGCGCCAGTTTTTCCTAACTCGCCTTTCTTGAACTTCTCGACGACTTCTTTGACGACCCCAGAGGCTCCGGTCACAATTTCTATGCCAGCAGCTGATAACGCCCCGAAGGCGTTAGGTCCAACATTTCCGGTTATAACCACCTTGACACCCTTGTCGGCTATGACTTGAGCCGCTTGAATTCCTGCACCGCCAGTTGCGCCCGCTGCCATGTTTGGAATAGCTTCAAACTGCATTGTTTCAGAATCCACAACTACAAGGTATAGGCATCTGCCAAAGCGAGGGTCTAACTGCGCTTCCAAATTGCTGCCTGTTGCACTAACACATATTTTCATTTTTTATCTCCTTATGATTATGAGGATCCGTATTTTCTAAGAATTGATCAATCTTCTTGACAATTTCCAGGAACACTTTAGTTGCAGGCGAAGTTTTATTTTCAACTATAAAAGACAGCCCGTCGTCAGAGTCATTACAAATCTTAGGATCTAAAGGTATAGAACCCAGATAAGGAATGCTCATATCATCGGCTATTCTTTTTCCACCACCCGCTTTGAAAACATCAATTTTGGCTCCGCACTCAGGGCAAATAAAACCACTCATGTTCTCAATTATGCCAATTACGGGAATGCCAACTTGCTTAGCGAACGTAACAGATTTCTTAACAACAGCTTCTGAAACTTCTGAAGGCATCGTCACTATAACAACTCCATCCATGTCCGGTATAAGCGGCATGACACTTAGCGGTTCATCGCCAGTTCCAGGCGGAAGGTCCACTAGCAAATAGTCAAGGTCTCCCCACGTTACGTCAGATAAAAATTGTTGAATAATTTTCATTTTTAATGGACCGCGCCAAATAACTGGTGCTTCATCATTCTTAAGCAAAAAATCCATTGACACAACTTTTATTCCCAGTTTGCCAGTAACTGGAAAAAGCATTCCACCTGGCTCGCCTATAAGCGTCTGCCCTTTAAGGCCTAGCATTTTTGGAATACATGGACCATGAATGTCTGCATCAAGAACCCCAACTTTTTCTTTGTGTCCTTGCATTGCGAATGAGATAGCTAGATTGGCTGTTACGGTGCTTTTGCCTACTCCGCCTTTTCCGCTTATGACAGCAATTTTATATTTGATTTTTTTGAGTTGCTGTTTTATTTTTTGCTCTTTTTCGTGTTCTTCTTTTTTGGGGTCGTTGCATTGGTTTGAGGTAGTGCATAATTCGCATTCTTCGTTGCATTCTTCTGTGTTTTTTTGGTTGTCGATATTTGCCATTTCCAACCACTTGTCTTGTGATAGTTTAATAAATAAATGATATTAATATGTTTTGTTTAATAAATAAACTAATTTGGCTGAATAGCGCGTCTTCGAGAACGACCAAGAACCGGTTCTGTGAAAATAGATCTTTTCTTCTTTTTCCTAAGTACTCAATGGTTTCACTTTTAACATTCTGGAAAAAGTTTAATAGATAAACATTATTAATAGTTTATATTTATAAAATAAACAGTGAAGACTTTGGACGAAATAGACAAAAAAATAATTGCACAACTACAAACAGACGGACGAACAACACTACAAGACCTAGCCAAAACCACAGGCTTCTCAAGCATGGGAACCAAGAAAAGGCTCGAAAGGCTCATAAAAAATGGAACGATAAAAGTATCCGCCCTAATCAATTCAAACGTCCTCAAGCTTCATCCCGCAATCGTGATGCTGGAAATGGAGAGTGCAGAAGCAATGCAGAGCGTTCTAGATCGCTTCGAAGAATGCCCCCGCGTTATCCAAATATTCAAAACAATGGGCGGCTACAATTTAATCGCTCTAGTTGTTGCAGAAACAAAAGAAACCCTTGAGAGCATATCCATGGAAAAATGCTCCCTTCGATGCAGCAAAGGAATACGCCGCTCAGAATTCTATCCCATAAGCGAAACCTACTTTTCGCCGTTCCTTCAAATAAGGCAAAACCTAGCCCAAGAAGAGCGTAAAGTAACACCTTGCAAGGTAGAATGCGATCCCTGCAACCGATTTGAAAGCCAAAAATGTGTTGGTTGCCCAACAAAAAACAACTATAAGGGCACACTCTAACGGGCTGGGAAATCAAAATGGACACAAACTCTGCTTCCCTTCTTCGAGAGGTTGATAAAGTAGAAGTTGTTAGTCTGGTGGATAATTCCATAGATTTTCTCTCAACCGTTAGTCACAAGCAGGTTCAATCATTTTGGCAAACGACCAAACCGCGGCTTGGGCATTCTGAAATGCCGGTTGCCGAGCATGGCTTCTCGATGTTGATTCGGGTTTTTAGCGGGGGAAAATCGGAAAGTCTCCTCTTTGATACAGGTGGCAGCCCCAGAGTAATCATCGATAATTCAATGATTATGGGGTTAAATCTTAGCGAAGTTGGGTTTGTTATTTTATCCCATGGGCACTACGACCACTTCGGCGGTTTACTGTCCGTTGTTGAAGCAGTGGGAAAAACGGGTTTGCCTCTGATTGTTCATGAAGATATGTTTAAGGCTCGTGGAACTGCTTCGCGCGACGGAACAATTCGCAAGTACCCAGACTTCCCTACTCAAACACAGTTAAAATCAACTCAACTCATCTTTACTAAGCAACCTTCACTAGTTGCCAATGGACAAGTCTGCGTGACAGGCGAGATACCTCGAGGGACAAGCTTTGAAAACGGTTTAACGCATCATCAAACTCTCGTTAACGGCTCTTGGCAGCCTGACCCCTTGATTGTTGACGACCGCGCCTTCGTAATGAATGTGAAACACAAGGGTTTAGTGATTCTATCAGGGTGCGCTCATGCTGGCATAATAAACTCCATCAGCTACGCTAAACAAATCACAGGGATCGAAACTGTTTATGCAGTCATGGGTGGTTTTCATTTGGCAGGACGAGGGTTCGAAACAAAAATTGCTTCAACCCTTACCGAACTAGCAAGAATAAATCCAGCGTTTATTGTACCCTCACATTGTACAGGTTGGCGAGCCATAACTGCAATCCACCAAGAGTTTCCCGACGCTTTTATCTGGAATAGTGTCGGCAACCTCTATCAACTCTGATTGATGCAGCAAACATTTTATCCTTAACTTTAAGGGAAAACATAAAATAGTTTGAGAAAGAAATTATTTCTGTTTGTGATTTTATGAAGGTTGCTGTTGCTGGTAAAGGCGGCGTTGGCAAAACCTTGATTGCTGGCGGTTTAGCGCGTGGTTTTGTTGAACGCGGACTAAAAACAATTGCGATTGATGCAGATTCCTCTCCAAACCTCGGTTTAACGTTGGGATTATCAGCTGAGGAAACCCGAAAAATCGTGCCCATTACAGAAAATAAGCCGCTGGTAGAGTCTAAAACCAGCACTGGCTACAATAGTATTTATAACTTGAATTTCACGGTTGACGACATCGTCAAAGACTACTCTATTCCCACTCCATTGGGTGCAAACTTGATTGTTATGGGTACAGTGCAGGCGATGGAAGCAGGCTGCATGTGCGCCCCAAATGCAGTCATCCGCGCCTTGCTAAGACACTTGGTCGTTGATCGGAATGAAGCGGTGGTTTTAGACCTCGAAGCGGGCGTAGAACACATCGGCAGAGGCACCGCACGGCAAGTTGACGCATTGCTAATAGTAGCGGACTCCAACCTGAAATCGCTGGAAATCGCCAAACACATCCATGACTTGGCATCGAAAGCCGGAATGAAACATCTCTACCTCATCGGAAACAGAGTGATGAACGACACCCAAAAAGAGGCAATTCAAAGTTTCGCAGACAAAAACGGGCTAAACCTGCTTGCATTTGTGCCCTTCGACCAAAAAGTCATCGAGGCCGATATGCTTGGAGTAACCCCGCTTAAAAACAAAGAAATCGCTGCGGTTAAGACCATAGACAATATATGCGAGCTTTTGATTAAGAAAACAGCGTAAACTTGAGGTGGCTTTGTATGAAAACTTTAGTGACTATTGGTCGCGGTGGAACAGGAAAATCCAGCTTCACTGCCCTCATGGCAAAAGCCTTTATTGAAGCTAATCAGGCTCCGATTCTTTTGGTTGATGCTGACCCTGATCAAAACTTAGCAGAGATGCTTGGGGTTGACCTTAAAGAAGCAGGTAAATCAACTATAGCTGACCTCATAGTTAGCACCTTTATCAAAGGCGGAGGCACTACAGTCGGCGTTCCTCCAACACAGCGTATTGAAAGCCGCATCTGGGAAAACGGGCTCTATGAAAGCAAAAACTTCGATTTTATGGCGGTAGGAACCAAATGGATCGAAGGATGCTACTGTATGCCAAACTCCGCACTTAAAGGCGCCTTAGAGTCGCTAACTAAAACCTACAAGTACGTACTCATAGATTCTCCAGCCGGTCTGGAAAACCTCAACCGACGTATAACCTCCAATGTAAACGATGTATTTGACATACTGGACCATTCCAAGAAGTCCCAAGATCATGTCAGACGGGCTTACAAAATAGCCAAGGAAGTTGACATGCAATTTGAAAACTTTTACATAGTGGGTGGCTACCGTTTCCCTGCTGAATTGGGCAAGCAAGCAGAAGCTGACTTAAAATTCAAATATTTAGGCAAAATCGAGGCTGACGACGAGTTAGATGAGTTTGTTCTAGATGGAAAATCCCTTCTTGAGCTCTCAAACAACAACAAAGCCTACTTTTCAGTAAAAAAAATCCTTCAATCCCTGGGTTATCTTTAATCCATAGAACTTTTACACAATTTTTTGGAAACCTTGCATTTCTATAACTACACCGTGACTTTTGCCTAAGAAAACTGGAAAGGTTTAAAAACTCTGTAATGCAGCATAGTCATAAACCTTTACAGAGGTTTCCAAATTGACAACTAAAAACGTCCATGTAAAAATAGACGAAATGAAGACCAATAGTGGTCTTATTAAAAATCTTGAATTATCCATCGGCAAAGTTATGAATGACAACTATAATGAGCCGATGGGTCCAACCCCAATGCCCTCCTTGACAGCCCTTCGGGATTGGGACATGAAACTTCTCACCAAGTACAAGCCCTTTTACATGCCCGACTGTGATCTTTGCTGTCTATGTACTTTTGGCAAATGCGACTTGACAGCTGGAAAACGGGGCGCATGCGGTTTAGACATCGCAACCCAATCTTCCCGTATTGTGATGTTAGCTTGTGCAATCGGAGCAGCCTGCCACACAGCTCACTCGCGCCATCTTCTTCACTCCTTAATTGAAAGATATGGCCGCAGGTACCCCTTAGACGTCGGCGGATTAAACATAAAAGTTGAAGCACCAGTCAGCCGCCTCGTCACTGGTATAAAACCTGAAACACTCGGTGACTTAGACGACATTTTAACCTACACCGAAGAACAAATCACCCAAGTTCTCGCAGTAGGACACACAGGCCAAGAAGGAAATAACTTAGACTTCGAATCAAAAGCATTACACGTAGGCATGATTGACCACGTAGGCATGGAAGTCGGTGACATCGCACAAATATCCGCCTTAGGCTTCCCAAAAGCTGACCCTGAAGCCCCCTAGTAAAACTTGGCATTGCAAGCGTCGACCGAGCCAAACCAGTTGTCATGTGCATCGGCCATAACGTTATGCCCTCGGTTGGAATTATCGATTTCGCAAAAGATAACAAAGTCGACGATAAAATTGAGATTGTCGGCTTATGCTGTACTGCTCTTGATACAACTCGATACTATAACCGTGCAAAAATAGTTGGTCCAATAAGCTGGGAGTTAAGGTTCATGCGCGCGGGCCTAGCAGACGTGGTTGTCCTCGACGAGCAATGTATCCGAACAGATATCTCTGACGAAGCAGCCAAAGTAGGCACACCAGTCATCGCAGCCTCAGAAAAGAACTGCGTAGGCTTCAAGAACCGCACAAACGACCCAGCTGACGAAATCGTCTCTGACCTTGTTTGCGGTAAAGTGAAAGGCGTACTGATTCTCGACCCAGAAAAAGTCGGCGAAGTCGCAGTCCGCGTAGCACAAGCTGTTGCTCCAGTCCGCAAACGAAAGAACGTTCTCCCAAGCCTAGAGGAACTTCAACAAATCGCAAAGACCTGCACACAATGCAAGAGTTGCCAACGCAACTGCCCACAAGACTACGCAATTCCAGCAGCCATGAAAGCAGCTGCCCAAGGCGACATATCTCTACTTACAGACCTCTATGAGACCTGCATTGGATGCGGAAGATGTGAAGAAGCATGCCCGCAGAAAATTATGATCCACAGCCTCATCATTAAAGCAGGAGAAAAATCAATGGAATGCGAAGATAACCTATGCCGCGTAGGCAGAGGAGCAGTCTCAGATGTCGAAATCCGCAATGTCGGCAGCCCAATCGTCCTAGGAGAAATCCCGGGTATTGTTGCCGTAGTTGGCTGCAGTAACTATCCAAAAGGCGGCAAAGATGTCTACGATATTTGCCGAGAATTCGCAAGCAGAAGATACATCGTCGTTCTCTCAGGATGCTCAGCCATGTCCGCAGGCAGCTACCGCAACAGCGACGGCAAAACTCTCTACGAAGAATTCCCAGGCGGATTCGAAGCAGGAGGAGTCCTAAACGTCGGCTCATGCGTCGCAAACAGCCACATCGCCGGCGCAGCAATCAAAGTAGCAAACATCTTCGCTAAACGTCCACTAAGAGGCAACTACGAAGAAATCGCCGATTATATCCACAACCGCTTAGGTGCAGTCGGCTTAGCTTGGGGCGCATACTCACAGAAAGCAGCATCAATTGCCTCAGGATTCTGGCGTTTAGGCGTACCAGTCCTTGTCGGTCCACACGGTGTCAAATACAGACGTATGCTCCTTGGCAGAAAAGAAGACCCATCAAACTGGGAAGTCCTAGACGCACGAACAGGCGACAAAGTTAACGTCGGACCAGCACCAGAACACCTCTTCAACATAGCAGAAACTAAAGAGGAATGTATGGTTGCAATCGCAAAACTCTGCATCAGACCCAATGACACATGGAAAGGACGCAGCATTAAACTCAGCCACTACGTCGACTTAAGCAAACGATACCTCGGAGTCATGCCCAATGACCTACACCTATATGTGAGAACGATGGCTGATGTCCCAATGACCATGAAAGAAGAATTCGAGAAAATCCTCGCAGAACACAACTGGAAAGAAACAGTAATTCCGGACCCAACCTTGCTTCCAAGAATGGTCCGCAAGATGAAGGAGTAAACGGAGGAAAAAACAATGTCCTGTGAACCATGGCAATGTGCCGAAATCGCATCAACTAAAAAAGCAAACCCCATACAAAAACCCGAAATAGCAGTAGCAATGATAAAACGCGCCCAACGTCCCCTTCTTATTGTCGGAAGCAACGCCACTGAGAGGTACATGGAAGGCAAACAACTCATCGAATACCTAGTTGACTTCGCTAACGCCTCCAAAGTGCCAGTTGTCGCAACAGCCCATATGGTTGGCGAATTCCTCAAAAGAGGCTACCAACCAGCGGCATTCATGAACGCAATGGAAATCGGACAGCGCGTAGTTGACCCAGAATGGATGGGACTGGACGGCAAAGGCCACCCCGATCCTAGTTATCTTGGTTGGACTACCATACTATGTTGAATCATTGATGCTTTCAGGCATGAAGCACTTTGCACCAGATCAAAAAACCATGACCATCGACAACCTCTACCACGTCCACGCAAGCTGGTCTTTCCCAAACGCAACTCTTGAAGAGTGGGCTGCAAACCTCAAAGTAATGACCTCAAAATTTGAAAATAATGGAGGAAATTAAAAAATGTCAATGTTTAAAGATATACCTGTTGAAGTTGGCGTAATCTACGAAGGAGAACGTATCCGAAGAAATGACATGCAAGTAGAACTCGGCGGACCCACAGTCAAACAAAAGTTTGAACTGGCAAAAGTAAAACCCATGAATGAAATCGACGATGGAAAAATCACCATCATCGGTCCAGACTTAAAAGACATGAAAGAAGGCGGCGCTTACCCATTCGGTATCCTTGTTGAAGCAGCAGGCGAAAAAATCGATGCAGGTCTTGAAGGTGTCATTGAAAGGCGCATTCACGGATACCTAAACTACATTGAGGGCTTTATGCACCTAAACCAGCGATACGACATCTGGATTCGATTGGGCAAAAAATCCTTCCAAAAAGGTTTAACAAGCTTTGATGCGATCGGTAAAGTTCTCTACCGTCTATTCAAGAGTGAGTTGCCAATCATCGAGAAAGCACAAATAACCTTCATAACCGACCCAGCAAAACTCGATGAAATGACCCCTGAGGCCATTCAAGCCTACGAATCACGCGACGCAAAAGCCAGAGGTCTTAAAGACTCGGAGGTCGATACATTCTATGGATGTGCCCTATGTCAATCATTCGCCCCAAGCCACGTTTGCGTCATCACACCACAACGTTACAGTAACTGCGGTGCAATCAGCTGGTTTGACGGTAAAGCCTCAGCAAGCATCGATCCTAAGGGTCCAGTCTTCGCAATTCCAAGAGGCGAAATGCTCAACGAAGAGAAAGGCGAATTTAGCGGTGTTAACGAAGCAGCCAAGAAACGCAGCATGGGCGAAGTTAACCAAGTCTGGCTCTACACAGCATTTGACCATCCACACACTTCATGCGGATGCTTCGAAGCAGTAACCTTCTACATCCCAGAAGTCGACGGACTAGGTGTAGTTCAAAGAAACTTCAAAGGCGCAGCGGTAAACGGCTTACCCTTCAGTACCCTTGCGGATTCAGCAGCAGGTGGACGTCAGATAGACGGATTCCACGGAATGTCTATCGAATACATGCGAAGTAAGAAATTCTTTGCGGCAGATGGTGGCTGGAATCGCATTGTTTGGGTACCTAAAGAAGTTAAAGAAAAAGTAAAAGATTTCATCCCCGCAGACGTTGTTGACAAAATTGCTACTGAAGAAGATGCCAAGAATGTCGATGAACTAAAAGCATTCTTGAAGTCAAAGAACCACCCTGTCGTAGCGAAATGGGAAACAGAAGCTCCAGCCGCAGAAGCACAAGCTATAACAGTTAACGAGGAAGCAGCAGGCACAATGTTGCCAGTTGCGACAGCAGGCTCACTGCCCATAATGGCGGGCGGATTTAAGATAATCTTAAAAGACGCAAAGATCTACGCAAACAAAGTCATCATCCAAACCGTCAAAAGACAAACGGTGATTCCAACGACTCACCACGACACAGACAAGAAAAAAGACGCTGAAGAATTACAGCTAAGCGAGGAGCTCATGGAAGCTCTTGCAAAATTCCAACAAATTGAGCTGGAAGATTTCCAAATGGATGTCAAAGAACTGGAAATCCTCTTCGAAGCAGGCGCAGCTGGCCAAATAATGCCCAAATTAAAGCTTCCACAAGCAGCCATAGCAGGTGGCAAACCCCTCAGTATGCTCCAGGCAGCTTTCCTACCGCCAATCGAAAAATACCCCAATAAAATCACTGAAGTAAAACTTGGTGCAACAAAAAGCGAAGGCGGCACACGCGGAAGATCACTCACAATCGGCGGAGAAGTATCTCCTGCCTTCTACACTTTTGAGAATCCTATGCCTCACAAACCAGTCATTACTCTAGATGTTTTCGATATGGAAGTCCCCCTGTCAAAGGCGGTTAAGATGCACGTTAAAGACGTCGTCGGCGATCCCGCAGCATGGGCAAAACTTGCAGTCGAAAAATTCGGCGCAGACATGGTTACGATGCATTTGATCAGTATTGACCCACTACTCAAAGATTCGTCACCAAAAGAAGCTTGTAAAACCATCGAGAAAGTTCTGCAAGCAGTAGACGTACCAATTGTCATAGGCGGATGTGGAGACCCAGTTAAAGACACAGCAGTCTTCGAAGAAGTATGTGCTCAGTTCCCAGGTGAACGCTTCCTAATCAGCTCTGTTACACGCGACATGGACGTAGAAAAATGTGCAAAATTCATCAAAAAAGCAGGCCATGCAATCCTCTCATTTACACCCATGGACCTTAATTTAGCACGCGAACTCAATAGACGCCTTTATGACTATGTCGAAAGAGAAGACATCGTTATGGACCTAACTACAGCAGCCTTAGGCTACGGCTTAGATTACGCATTCACAAACATGGAACGCGCCAGAATGGGCGGCTTAATGGGCGACTCAGAACTTGCACACCCTATGTCCTCAGGCACGACCAACGCTTGGGCAGCAAGAGAAGCATGGCTCAAAATGGGCGCTGAATGGGAACCACGCGAACTCCGAGGCCCACTCTGGGAAGTAACAACAGCCATAACCCTGTTGCTTGCAGGCGTTGACCTATTCATGATGATGCATCCTGCAGCCGTTAAAACACTAAAAGACGTCACAAACTACCTAACAAGCGGCAAAAAAGCAGATTCAGCCAAATACGCAAGCTGGGTCAACGTAAAAGCTTAAGGAGACATGACACAAATGGCAGAAAAGAAAAAAGGCGGATTAAAAGAACTTAGCCCAATCGACATTTACAAGGCATTGCCAAAAATTAACTGTAAAGAATGCGGCGTAGACAACTGCATGGCGTTTGCAACAAAAATCGTTAACCGCGAAACGGAACTCGACAGCTGCAAACCACTGCTTAAACCAGAAAACGCAACATCATACGCTAAACTAAAAGAAATGCTAAAACCGGCAGTTAAAGAAGTCATCGTCGGCGTCGGAGACAAAGCAAAGAAAATCGGTGGCAAACTTGTAATGTACCGTCACGAATTCACATACAAGAACCCCACAGCCATCGCAATCGACGTAACCGATGAGATGAGTGAGCAAGAAATCGTTTCTCGCGTACAAAAAACAGATAACTTTACCTTCGAATACATCGGCAACACCCTAAAACTCGACATGATAGCCATCAGATGCACATCCGAAGACGCAGACAAATTCAAAGTATGCGTTAAAAAAGTATCCGAAATAACCCAACTGCCGATGATTTTGTGCACCCTCAACCCAGCAATTGCTGAAGCGGGCTTAATGGCAGCACCAAAAGCACGCCCACTGCTCTATGCAGCAACCTCAAGCAACTGGAAAGACATGGCAGAACTCGCATTAATGTACAATTGCCCAATCGTAGCATCTTCACCAAACGACCTGAACACGTTGGTTTCACTAGCGAAAACCTTATTGGCTTATAGTGTAACAGACATAGTTCTTGACCCTGGCACCTTCATAAACGAAGGGTTACCAGACACTATAAACAACTTTACCATGCTACGCCGCGCAGCAACCAAAGGTGGCGAAGAACTCGCAGGCTTCCCCTTACTTGGTGTTCCAATGGTCGCTTGGGTAGACAAAGGCAACACAGCAGACGACCTTATCAAATGGCGCGAAGCATACGTCGCTTCAATGCTTGTTGTCCGCTACGCAGATGTACTTGTCATGCATGGCAACGACGGATGGGCCCTACTCCCGACAACAGTACTGCGCCAGAACATCTACACTGACCCACGCAAACCAGTTGCAGTTGCACCAGGACTCAAAGTCTACGGCACCCCAGACGAAAACGCACCAGTCCTCTTCACCTCAAACTTTGCCCTAACCTACTACACAGTCGCCTCAGACATCGAAAGCAACAAACTCAATGCGTACCTGATCGTTGTTGACACAGAAGGCTCAGCTATCGACAGCGGAGTCGCAGGACGCAAACTAACCGCCGAGCGCGTCGCAGATGCAATCAAAGCCTCAGGCATAGAGAGCAAAGTTAAACACCGCAAAATCATCAGCCCAGGCAAAGCCTCACGTATCAGCGGCGAAATCGAAGAACTCAGCGGCTGGAAAGTCCAAGTTGGACCACGCGACAGTAGCGAGATACCCAAATATCTCATAGAGAAATGGCAACCATAAGCCATCCCATATTCTTATTTTATTTTAATTAATTTTGATTACAAACCCTATAGCAATTCTTTTATAATTCACAAAATTACTAGGATTGGTGATTTTTAATGGATCATACAATTGTACATTTTGAAATTCCTGCCAGCGATATTGAAAAGATGAAAAAATTTTATATGGATCTGTTTGGCTGAACGATGAATAAGTATCCTGGACCAACAATCTACTATCTTGTAGGAACTGTTCCTGTGGACGAAAAAACTATGATGCCTATTCGACCGGGCGTCAATGGTGGACTTTATGCGAAAAAGGATTTCTCGATGCCAGAGCTCGCTAAGCCGACAAACTACATCTCGGTGGAGTCGGTGGAGGAGTACAGCAAGAAGGTTGTAGACTTAGGCGGCAAAATCGTGGTATCGAAGATGGAGATTCCGGGTTTAGGCTGGTGGGCGCTGGCGCTTGACCCAGAAGGCAACCATTTTAGTTTGCTGGAATATATGCAAAAATCATTTTAATCTGTCATTCTATCTTTCACCGTAGAAACTGCTACCTCAAAGAACAACAATTCGATTCCGGTGATGAACGCCGATTAGGGCGTAGATTTCGCCCTTTCCTATTTTTTTAGATTGAGTCCGTCTACGGCTTTGATTTTTCCTTCTTTATAGACTTTTATGAGGTTTGATGTTTCAATGGCTAGTTCTCCCAAAGTTGAAGTCAAGCAATCGCCACCTGCTTTTAACTCATGTGAACCGTTAGTATTTTTAAAACTACCGTCTTTGCTTACTTGTTTGCTTTCAATCTTATTATGTTAAAAACCACATGTTTTTTACCTAAATTTGTACTAAAAGCGTATAAACCCCTTCTTTCAATAAATGAGCATTTACTGCTAGAAGGGACTGGAAGATAGGCTGCGGTATCTTTGGTGCAATAAATTACGATAAAAAACCCGTTTTCCCTTATGTTTACTGGGGACTACGAGCCCAAAATCATCGAGGACACCAATCACACGGTTTCCTAACAAGCAACAATAACCAATTTTATACCTACAAAGCACTTGATCTTGTCCCAAAACTGAAAACAAGCGTAATAATTGAATGGTTCGCACGTCTACCTGGATCCATCGGCATCGGTAATGTACGCTACACAACCTCAGGCAAATGCGACGACGTCTCCATAATCGACGGAACACAACCTGTCCTTGCCTCCTCAGGCAGAATAAAACTTGCCCTCTCCTTTAACGGCAACATCGTTAACACGTTGCCGCTCAAAAAAGAGATGAACCAAAACTTTTCTGATTTTCTTTACAACTGCGACTCTGACATTGTGTGCCATAAAATGCTCCTTGCCTTAAAACAGGGTCAAGACTTAACCTCTGCAGCTGGCACCGTTATGAAAACCTTGGACGGCGCATTCTCCGTAACAGGCATAACAGGCGATGGCCAATTCTTTGCCTTCAAAGACCCCTATGGCATAAAGCCATTGTGCGCTGGACATGACCCTGAAGGCAAAACTTTCGCTTTTTCCTCTGAAACCGTAAGCTTAGACATGAATAGTTTTGTGAGAGACTTCGAGTTGAAACCCGGCGAGCTCGTGACGGTTTCGGAAAACGGCTTCAAACGCACCCAAATCATAGAGAATCCACGTGAAGCCTTCTGCTGTTTCGAATACGCTTATTTTGCAAGACCCGACTCACGTTTTGACGGCAAATACGTCTACGAAATCCGAGAAGAATTCGGAAGAAACCTTGTTAAAGAATTCCCAGAAATCGTAAAAGACAGCGACATCATCATGTCGGTGCCTGAAACCGGCGACGACCCAGCAATGGGAGTCCATGAAGCGTCAGGTCTAAGATGGGAACGTGCCTCAAGACGCCACCGCTACGTAACCGAACGTGCCTTCATATTGCTCAACAACGAACGCTACTCAACTATCGACAAAAAAATCAACATTCTCGGCAGCAAAGTAGCAGGCAAACGAGTTATAATAACCGAAGACAGCGTTGTCCGCGGCGACACCACCAAAGTCATTATAGAAAAACTCCGCAAGGCAGGCGCCAAAAAAGTGTATCTTTTCGTGACTTTCCCGCGAATCATCGGACCCTGTTTCTACGGGATCGACATGTCCACTTATGGGCAGCTTATCGGATCTCGAAATAATCCTGAAGAAATCGCCAAAATTATCGGCGCCGACGCCGTATGCTACCAGTCGTTGGAGGGCTTAATCGGGGCCACAGGACAAACCGAAAACCAACTTTGCTTAGCCTGCGTCACTGGCAAGTACCCGACGCTGTGTGCGCAGAAAATGTCTGATGTCATGAAAAAACGTTTCCTCGAAGGCTATGAAGAGAAAAACAGGATTTACGAATCTGAAGAAGTCCAGCCGTAACCGCTATAAAGAGTTCCTCCACTGATTAGTCAGTTAAGGTGTATCTTAGATGGAGAAGATAGGCATCCTACTAGTTTCTTACGGCGCACGGGAAGTCGCTATGGCAGACGCACTTTTAAGAAGCAATAACTACCGAGTTGAACTTTTCGTTGCCGACAAACAACGCAATCCCTTCAATGCAAAACACGCCGCCAAACACAAAGTCATCCCAAACCTCAACATTGACGAAGTATGCAAGTTTGCCCAAGAAAACAAGGAGAACCTGGACTTCGTTATGGTTGGCTCCGAGAAACCCATAATTGAGGGCATACGCGACTTAGTCGAGGAACAAACCGGCATACCTGTCATCTGCCCCAAAAAAGACTACGCCATCGAAGGCAGCAAAATTGCCCAACGCATACTCTTCGAGGAGATTGCGCCGGACGCTAATCCCCGTTTTCGGATTTTCCACCCTACCGATTACAAAGGCAAAGATGTACGAAAGGCTGTTTACGAGTGGCTAGACGAACTCGATAATCAGGCTGTGGTTAAACCTGACAAACCGGCCTTGGGTAAAGGCGTGGGCGTTTGGGGAGACCACTTCGCAAACCGCGAACAACTTTTCGAGCATTTCATGTCTAACTTCCAATATGACTCAGTAATTATAGAGGAAAAAATTGACGGGGAAGAATCCAGTTGTATGGGGTTCTGCGACGGCAAACACTTCATGATGTTGCCCGACACCCGCGACTACAAACGCGCCTTCGATGATGACAAAGGCCCAAACACAGGCGGTATGGGTTCATACAAAGATGTCGGCGATTACCTGCCTTTCCTCACTGCCTCTGAACGTGAACAAGAACTTGCTTTAGCTGACCGGGTTTTCAATGGATGGAAGGCAAAAATCCTTGACGATTCGGCACTCCGCGGCGTTCCACTCTACCTTGCTTTCATTCACACGGGCAAAGACATAAAAATCCTAGAAATAAACAGTCGCCCAGGAGATCCCGAAATCATGAACCTCCTCCCGGTCATTAAAAACGACTTCGTCGACGTATGCCTCAGAATGATTGACGGCAACCTGAAGGGGGTCGCTATGGAGAAGTCGGCGACGGTGCTGACCTATAAGGTTCCCGCAGACTACGGCGGCTACGCCGAAGCACACCCAGACAAAGTGGATAAAGCCTTCATCAACACACCGGTCGATCTAACTAAAGCCGAAGACCTAACCGAAAAGTACGGCGACAAAATCCGCATCTACCCAGGCTCCATGGAGGTACGTGACGGCAAAAACTATGCGCTCAAATCCCGTGCTATCGGTATTCTGGGAATAGGCAGTAGCATCGAGGAAGCACGCCAAATAAGCCAAGAAGGCGCCAAAGCAATCAAGGGTGGTGCGCTCTGGAACCGAACCGACGTGGCAGAAAAACATCACATAGCCAAAAGCGTCAGACACATGGAGCAGTTGAGGTGCAGGGTTTGAAGCGTGTTTTTGTTTCTGATTGCGAAGGACCTATCTCAAAAAATGATAATGCGTTTGAGTTGGCGGCTAATTTTATTCCAAACGGTGACAGCTTTTTTGCTAATATCAGCAAATACGACGATACGCTTGCAGATATACTGAAGAAACCTGGGTATTCCGCGGGCAGCACGTTAAAGCTCATTTTGCCCTTCTTCAAAGCATATGGCGTAACCGACCGCCAGATGGAAGAGTTCTCTGCCCAAAACATCCTACTAATCGCCAACACCCAAACCACCCTACACTATATACAAGACATAGCCGACGCCTTCATCGTCAGCACCAGTTATGAACACTACATCCGCGCCCTTTGCACCGTCGTCGATTTCCCATACAAAAACACTTACTGCACCAAAGTCAGCCTCGACAAAATCGCCATAACTCCCCAAGAAAAAGAGCGTTTAAAGGAAATAGCGCAAGAAATCGCGCAAATGCAGTTAATCGATATTCCACTTGGGGCAAGAACTCTTCAAGATTTTTCCCATAGCGACCTATCGGTGATCCAGCGGTTGGATGAGATCTTCTGGAGTGACGTCCCCAAAATGTTTGTTGGCAAATTCCTCACAGATGTGGTTACGGTTGGTGGGGCACAAAAAGCTGAGGCTATACGTGATGCTGCAAAACGTTTAGGCGTACGATTGGCGGATGTAATCTATGTTGGCGACAGCATAACCGACATGGAAGCCTTCAAACTGGTCCGCGCTGGTGGTGGCTTAGCTGTCTCTTTTAATGGCAACAGTTATGCTGTTAGGAGCGCTGAGGTTGCAGTGTTCTCCGAAAGCAATCTCATTACCGCCCTAGTTGCTGACTTGTTCTGTAGGTTGGGAAAAGCCCAGACTCTAAAAGTGATTTTGTTTTGGTGCAAACAAGCGGTAGAAGAGAGCGGTGTAAACTCTGTTTTCCTAAAACAGCTTTATTCAGTATATCCTGGAGCCTTGCCGAGCGTTCAAATTATCACTCCTCAAAATGTGGACGCACTTGTGAAAGAGAGTTGCATGTTTCGCAATAAGGTTCGGGGCATAGATATTGGAGGACTTGGGTAAATGAATAAAAAAATCGATGATACTTACATCGAAGCGTTCGCGGGTGTATTCTGCCGCATAATACTGACTGCCGACGATCCCGAAACATTGCGTAAAGCAGCCGAAGACTCGACTGCAACTCCATCGGTTGTTATAGGCAGAACAGAAGGCGGGGTAGAAAAATACCTCCGCCCAAACGAAACTCCGGATAAAAGGGTTGGCGCAATCCTGCAGTTCTGGGGAGAAATTAGCCCGAAAAAAACCTTCCAAGAATCCCTAAAAAAATTCGAAACTGAGTTGTCCTATCGTATTCGCCAAGACATACTTGTAAAACCATTCACGGCTGTATTCGACGCCCTGCCGAGAGCTGAGGGGAAATTGGACATGATGGAGCGTGTAGGTCACTGTGGCGATGGTTACGAGTGGGTTGAAACTCGGTATGGTAGAGAGGTCATTGTGGTTCCATTGATGGTTCCGGACTTTGTTGTCGAACGTTACTTGGGTTATGCGCGCGGGGTGATGGGCGGCAATTTCTGGGTAATGTGTGGCACTAAACAAGCGCTTAAGGAAGCGGGCGCCAAAGCCTTAAAGTCCATTCATAAGGTTTATGGCGTCGTGACCACCTTTGACATTTGCTCCGCAGGCTCTAAACCCGAAACCCACTTCCCAAAAATCGGACCAACAACCAACCACCTCCACTGTCCCTCGCTCAAGGCACGCTTAGGCGCGGAATCACTGGTTCCAGATGGCGTGGGATACATCGCCGAAATCGTTTATGACGGGATTTCCTTAGACGCAATCAAAGAAGCCACAAAAAAAGGTATAAACGCAGTATTAGACATTGAAGGGGTTGTACGGGTCTCCGGTGGTAACTACGGCGGTAAACTTGGCGAATACAAAATCCAATTAAGAGAGCTATTTTCATGACAAAATTTGATGTAATAGGTTTTGGTGCACTTAATGTCGATATGCTTTTCAAAGTGCAGCGACTTGTATGTGCGGAAGAAGAAAGCTTCATTGAAGACTACACGGAAGCCTGCGGAGGTTCAGCTGCAAACACCATAGTTGGGTTGGCTAGGCTAGCCGGCAAAGTAGGCTTCATCGGGAAAGTCGCAGACGACCGCGAAGGAAAACTTCAAATCGACAATTTAAAGACCGAAGGTGTCGACATCAATGGCATAACAGTGGCAACGAAAGGCAAGAGCGGCGTAGTGATGGGTTTTGTGGACAGAAAAGGCGCAAGAGCCCTCTACATAAACTCAGGCGTCAACGACTTAGTTGAGCCCCGCGAGATCAAATGGGAATACGTTTCCCAATCCAAATTCTTGCACTTATCTTCCTTTGTGGGCGAGAAATCTTTTCGTGCACAAAAAAAGCTGTTAAGTTCGTTGCCTGATGAAGTTAAAATCAGCTTTGACCCCGGTTCACTGTATGCACAGAAAGGTTTTGCCGTAATAGAGCCGATGATTAGGAATTCTTACGTTTTGCTGCCTAACCTCATTGAACTTGAACAAATAACCGGCGAAACTGATTACCGCAAAGGCGCCGACTTCATGATTGCGATGGGCGTCAAAATAGTTGCGGTAAAACTTGGCGCCAAGGGCTGCTACGTCACTGACGGACAAGAAAGACTTAGCATAGACCCCTTCAAAGTAAAAGTTGTCGACACGACTGGCGCAGGAGATGCATTCGACGCGGGTTTTCTTTACGGATTAATCCATGGTAAAACCCTTTACGAATGCGGACAACTTGCCAATTTTGTTGCTTCCCGAAGCGTTACGGTGATGGGTGCTCGCACGGGATTGCCTTACGCTAAGGATTTAGCACTTCTTGGTTAGTTTATCGATGATGCTTTGGAAGATTAGTTTGCCGTCGCCGTACTGTAGCATTTGTTGTTGGCGTGTCCAGTCGGGTTGTTGCCACCAGTACATTGCCCTCTCGGGATGTGGCATCAAACCAAAAATGTTGCCTTCTCTGTTGCAGATGCCTGCTATGTCGTAGAATGAACCGTTCGGGTTGGCGGGGTATTTGCTGTCGGCTACTTTTCCTTCCTTGGTGCAGTAACGGAAAACCAGCATGTCTTCGTCGATCAGTTTCTTTAGTAGAGACTCTTCTTTTTCCTTAGGGAAGAGTAATCTTCCTTCACCGTGTGCAATTGGTAGCTGGATGGTTTTTTCGGCGGGGATTTTACTTGTGAAGGCGCATTTGCTCTTGTTTTCCTGTTTTAGGTAAACCCATTGGCACTTGAAGCCTGCTGGTTCATTGGTTGTTAACGTTGCTTCGGGGTAGGTACTTATTCCTTGGAATCCTGGGAGCAAACCGTATTCGACGAGGATTTGGAATCCATTGCAAATACCCAATATTGGTCTGCCTTCGTCAACGAAGGTTTCAATTTCCTTCCCTAATTGGGTTGAAAGATGCCTTGCAAAGATGACGCCTGAACGTACGTAGTCGCCAAATGAGAAGCCGCCTGGGAAAACCAGCACGTTGTAATCGAGCAGGTTGCGGCGTTTGATAAGTTCGTTAACATGTACCGTTTCGGCTTGTACACCGAGTTCTTGGAAGGCGCGTTGGGTTTCAGCGTCGCAGTTGGTTCCGCCGACACGCAGCACGCAGATTTTAATGTCCTCGGTGTTCATTGTGGCATCTTCTCTGAACTCAAAGTTCTCTTCCAGCTGCGCCGAAGCGTTTCAAGTGCTAAATCAACCACAGCTTTTCCATGTAGGCCTTTGATTTTTAGTTTTTGTTCTTTGGTTACTTTTCCTATCAGGATGCAGCTTTTGCCTTTCATTAAGTCCTCAAAGTCTTCTTTGTCTGCTTCTATGACCTCCATTAGGAACCGGCTGTTGGATTCAGAGAACAATACAAAGTCGTTGCGCGCAAGGTCTTTGCCTGGGACTTTTTGCAAATTGATTTCTAAGCCATAGCCACCTGCAAACGCCATCTCCGCTGCCGCCACAGCTAACCCTCCTTCCGAAAGGTCGTGGCACGATTTAACTAAGCCTGCGTCGATGGCTTTGGTGACGGCTTTGAAGGTTCGTTTGGCCTTTGCGCCTTTGACTTTAGGGACGGATACACCTGAGAAGCCTTTGAGTTTGTAGTATTCGCTGCCGCCTAGTTCGTTGAATGTTTCGCCGATGATGTAGAGGTTGTTGCCTGGGGTTTTGAGGTCCATGCTTATGGTTGATTGGATGTTGGAGATTACGCCGACTGCCGTTATTAGGAGCGTTGGGGTCACGGGACCCAGTGGCGACTCGTTGTAGAGGCTGTCTTTTCCTGAAATAAACGGTGCCTTGAACGCCACCGAGAAATCGTAGCACGCTTGACAAGCTCTCACCAGTGAGCCTAACCGTTCTGTTTTCTCTGGGTTTCCCCAAGTAAAATTGTCCAAAAGCGAAATTCTTCTTCCACCGACAGCTATGTTGTTTCGCATGGCTTCGTCGATTGCTGAAGCCGCCATCCAGTAAGCATCAATCTTGCCGTAGTTTGGGTTCATGCCGCATGATATAACTAAGCCCTTCATCGAATCGTCCAACGGTTTGAGAACTGCTGCGTCGTTTGGTCCAGCGTACTCGCCTTGTAGGGGTTTGAGGGCTGTGTTGCCCTTGACTTCGTGGTCGTAGGTGCGTATCACAGATTCTTTGCTGGCGATGTTGGGGGCTGCGAGTAATTGTAGGAGTGTTTCTGTTATGTTTGTTGGTTCATCAAACTCTGGTTCAGTTAGTTTTGGCTTCTCGATGGTTGCTACTTTGGTGCTTTGACAGGGATTGAACATAAACTCCATATCGATATCGGAGACTATTTCACTGTTGTAGTTGAGTTGCAATCGCCTTTCCGGAATTAGTTTACCGATAGCCCTGGCTTGTACATCTTCTTTTTCGAAAACAGCCATAACCCGCTCCAAATTCTCGGGCGGCACAGTTAGGAGCATGCGTTCTTGGGATTCGGAAAGGTAGATTTCCCATGGCGCTAATCCTTGATACTTCAAAGGAACCTTCCCCAAGTCAATTGACACGCCACAACAAAAACGTTCAGCCGTTTCACCTACAGCTGAAGATAACCCTCCCCCGCCAATGTCTGTTATTGCC
The DNA here is from genome assembly GCA_963775685.1 of Candidatus Bathyarchaeota archaeon. Classification (GTDB taxonomy): domain Archaea; phylum Thermoproteota; class Bathyarchaeia; order Bathyarchaeales; family Bathycorpusculaceae; genus Bathycorpusculum. The sequence continues at coordinate 1,751,281 of CAVZJV010000014.1, read as the reverse complement.
GAGCCCAACCGCAAGTCCCGAATCTCTATAATTGCCCGTTTGACTTTTTCTTCCTCGATTGGGTCAGCTATTTGTACGGCGGGTCTTGAGATTTCTTCTGATTTTTCGGTGAGTTCAGCGGATGCGAAGGTTACGCCGTGGATGCCGTCGCGTCCTGTTTTGCCGCCTGCCAAAACAACTATGTCTCCGATTTTAGCGTTTTTGTTGTACTTGTTTAGGGGTAAGAGTCCGATGCAACCGCAGTACACTATGACGTTGCCCGTGTAGCTGTCGTCGAAGTATATTGCGCCGTTGACTGTTGGGATGCCCATGTTGTTACCATATGCGCTGATGCCTGCTGTTACGCCCATGTACAAGTATTTTGGGTGTTTAACGCCTGCTGGAAGTTTACTGTAATCGTAATCTAAGGGTCCAAAACCCAAAACGTCGGTGCACGCAATTGGGTCAGCCCACACACCTAAAATGTCGCGGATAACACCGCCCACGCCTGTTGCTGCCCCTCCAAACGGCTCCACAGCGGATGGGTGATTGTGTGTTTCCACCTTTGCCGCGATTCCATAGCCTTTGTCAAACTTTACGATGCCTGCGTTGTCCTCAAAAACGCTTACGCACCAAGGTGCTTTGATTTGTTTCGTGGCTTTTGCGATGTAGGTTTTAAAGAGGCTTTGGATTTCTTTGCCGTTGAGTTGGATTTTGCCCTTAAACGTTTTGTGGCAGCAATGCTCACTCCACGTTTGACTTATTGTTTGCAACTCCACATTAGTGGGATTGCGTTTTTCTTTTTTAAAATAAGCTTGGATTGCATCCAGTTCTTCTGCGCTAAATCCCAAAGCAAGTTCGTTGTTAATTTCAGAAAGCTGCTCTTTGGTGGCTTTTGCTATGGGAAATTCTAAAACTTGGCTGTTTTTGCGTTGGGTATAGAGTTCCGAGTTCATTTCTGCTCAGCGACGCTTATGGTGTAGTTGTCTTTGGTTGGGTTTGCCAGGAGGCGTTTGCTCATTTCTTCAGCTTTTGCTTTGGCTTCCTTTGGTGAGGCTGCGTCAAGGGTTACGGTGTAGACTTTGCTAACGTCCACTGCATCTACTTTGTAGCCGAGTTCGATTAGTAGTCGTGCGGTGGTTTCGCCTTCCGGGTTGCTGTGTCCGGGTTTGAGGCTGACTTCAATTTTTGCAGCGTATTTCATAAGCCTCTAAATTCAGCCTCGGGATTTAAACGCTTTCATCAAGAAAAAAGCAATACTTTACATTAAAACCATACGTTTGTTCTGGTGCTCTATCTCAACTACTCTTTCTTTGTTGGTGACTTTGCCTATCAACTGGGGAACCATGCTGTTTTGCTCAAGGTTGTCCATGGCTTTATCTGTGTCTGCTTTGTCAACGATAATGCCAAAGCCCCAGCCCATGTTAAATGTCTTGAACATTTCCTCGTCGGTTATGGTGTAGCCGAGTTCAGCGGCAGTTTTCTGGATCAATCCAAAGATTGGTTGGGGCTTAAAATTGTTGAACTTAAAGCCTATGCCCGGCGAGTAGTTCGCCAAGTTGTTGAATTTGGTGAATGCGTCGCCTGTTACATGCACGGCGGCTTTAACTTTGACTTCGTGTACGAGTTTGAGGAGCGGCTTAACGTAGATTTTTGTAGGTTCCAAAACCTCAAGTGCAACTTCCCTGTCTAAACCTTTGGGTACGTCGTTTGGCAGGTATTTTCCACCCCACTGCTTGAAGAGAATTTTCCGAACAAGGGTGATGCCGTTGCTATGGACGCCGCTGCTGGCTAAGCCAATGATTGGGTCATCTGGCTTGATGCCTTCGCCCGTAATGATGTCTTGGCTTTCCACTTTGCCCACTGAGGAGATAACAATGTCAAAGCCTGAGTTGGGGGTGATGCCTTTGATTATTTCTGCGACGTCACCTGTCTCGCCGTTTGTAACTGGGCACTCCGATTCATTTGCGCCCTGAATGATGCCTTTGAGCCAAGCTTTTACGAGTTCAGGTTTACTGGCAGTTGCATGGATGTTGTCTGCAATTGCTAGAGGTTTAGCTCCCGAGCGGATAACATCGTTAACTACCATTGCCACTGCATCTATACCAATAGTGTCATATTTGTCTGCGAGGTCGGCAACTAGCACTTTTGTTCCGACGCCTTCAATTTCAAGATCAAGAAAAGCGTTGGCGCCAATTGGGAATATGTTGCTGTAGGGCAAATGCATAATACCGCCAAAACCGATGTGCTTATATGTTTCTTTAAGCGCGACTAGGGCTTTCTTTGATTCATGGCGCTGTTGTCGATTGACGCCTGCATCTGTGTAGGTGAAGTTTTTTGGCATAGACAGGGTTCTCCTTGCACGCTAAATTAGTAAGCAACTGTCTCATAACGATTTTGTTTCCATCTTCATGCTGAACAAGCAAACTTCTTAAGCCAAAGTGCAACACTAACATTTTCTTGGAGGGAGTTGTCTTGGATATAAAAGTCAGGCAGGAAACGAAAGCTGACTTTGCTGAGGTGCTTGAGGGTGTACGGTTAGCATTCAGGCGCAACTTCGATCCCAGCTAATAGAAAAGTTCAGACAAAATCCAAAGTACATTCCAGAGTTATCTTTAGTCGTCGAATATGAGGGTCGTGTGATTGGGCATATCCTGTTTTTCCCCATAGAAGTTAAAGCGGACGGAGAAGCCTTGCAGACGCTTGTCTTAGCTCCTTTATCTGTGCATCCGAGTTACCAGAGGCGCGGTGTCGGCAGTGAACTGGTGACGGCTGGATTAGTAACAGCAAAAACAGCGTGGGGTCTCTTCTGTTTTAGTTGTTGGGCACCAGGACTATTATGCCCGATTCGGTTTTAGATTCGCAAGTGGGTGGGGCTTTCAACAAAGAGGTTTCCCCAGATGCCTTTATGGCTCTATAGTTTGTTGAGGGTGCCATTAAGAACTGTAGAGAATCGTTCTATTTCCCGATGGAGCTTTTTGACTGCGTAACCTACTCTCTTGTCTTGGGAATGGTAACGTTTTTGTTCTAAGAGTTGCTGATTAGCACTCGATGAGCTTGCAAGTGCCAAAATACCACATCTACTTAGAATATGCCGAGCATGATAAGTCCGGAGTCCGCTTCAACGTCTCCCGAGAAGAACTCGTGCGCACATTTGCCACACCCTTCAATTTTGGCCAACCCTTCTGGTTCACAGGTAGACTCCTCAACCCCCTGAAAGTCACCAAAGCTATCTTATTTTGGTCATACGAAACAGCCGATAAAATAACCCTGCCAAATTACGAAAACCTCGTATCTGCCAAAGACAAAAAGTACCTTATTGAAAGCATTCTGAAAAGCAAAGTGAAAGGCGTCTACCTCTGCACCGAAAAATTTTTGCTCACACCCAAAGAAACCACTCAGCCTAACGATTCGGCAGCATCCGCTTTGGGAAACATTCGCCACAGAATCTTTGTTGTTTCGGGTACGGATAATGAAATGAAACAGGCCATCAGTGCAGCTTTAACCAATTCACTTCAAGGATTACTCAGATGTTGGTTTTGCTGTGGTTTTATTGTCGCCTGACGATTTTGTTTATGGCAGAAATGAAGCGCCAACGAAACGTAAGCTTAAGTCCCAGCAGGACGCGGTTTTTGAGCTTGGTTTCTTGGTAGGAACGCTCGGTAAAGCCAATGTTCTTGTCTTCTTTAGGGAATGTGAAGGCTTTGCAATCCCTGATTTTGAAGGCATTAAAGTTAGCGCCTTTGACGACCGTGATAGCTGGAAGCTTGCCCTCATTCGAGAACTCGCCAACTGCGGGTATAATGTCGACGCGAGAAGAATCCTAAATTAACTTCACCAAAAAGGTTTGATAGCAAAGTTTCTATATTAAATGAACTATCCCTATGCGATAGCTTATGCAGGAGACAATTGCGGTTGTAGTCTAGTTCGGTAGGACATCAGCTTCCCAAGCTGAACACTCGGGTTCAAATCCCGGCAACCGCACCACAACTATTAACTGGCATCTGGAATATTTTTTGTGTTTAGAGAAAGTTTGATTTTTTACGTCTTTTTGTTAAAGCTATGTTTGTGTGTTTGTCTTTTGCTTTTGGTTTTTTTGTATTATTGGTGTCAATAATTTTTAAGGCCGTCTTCTGAGTTTAGAGACTGGAAATGTTGTGGGGGGTTTGGGGTTGAGGGGTAAACCATGGTCGGTTGATGAAGAACGAGATTTGCGCCAACTTGGAGAGGAATCTTACAACATAAAACAAGGAAAATAACTCCGACCTAAAATATACCTAAATAACTTTTAAATGCCTGTTTAAGATTAAGCTAATAAGACAAATTACTGCATCTTATTTGAACAACTTCCAACAGGGAGGTGATTTTCTTGCTATATGAAGCTACACATTCTCATCCGGCGCCGCAATGTCCGCTTTTAAGTGCTGAAGGGAAAGCTATGTTCAAGCAGCTTTTCTCTGAGCAGAACATAAAGAACGCTGGAATCAACTTAGCAGCCGCCTATATGAGTTGCCCTCAAGACAAAGCCGTCGACCACAAAGGGTTCTTTACAATAGAAGCACAGAACCCAGAAGCAATCGAAAAATTCTTTGGTCCAATGAAGGTTGAAGTAAGGCCAGTTAAACCACTAAGTGAAATTGCAAAAACCCTGTAGTCAGTTCCGCCTTTCACTTAACGATTTTGTTCAGGGCAAAGTAGCAAATATTCGCGCCCTGAACATCATTTTTTATAAGTCTAATTGGATATTGGAAAATAGTTGATATTATACAAGAAAGATAGGATTGTTGGCGGGAAATATTGCACTTTTAGAATCCTTATCCCGGGAAAAATATTGAAGAGGCGACAAAAGTGAGAAAAACATGTATAACTTTGGCTTCCCATCAGACCCGCTTTACAGTTTTTGTGGGTGAGCTTCAAAAAATAAGCTTGTAAAGCTTGCTCGTCTGGTTCTCGCTGCAAAATTAAATGGAGGACCCTTCAATTTTCGCTTGAAGGATTACATGACAAAATTAGCTACGGTTTACCACCTGTACCCCCAGTCAGAATCAATAATTGCTATGATGTCATTGTTTTTGACCGCATTCTGGACAAAAATGTGCCTTAGCATCCATTCGAGTACTGCATTTTGGGCAGTTTTCAACACAATGGGTTGATGCAGAGGTGTGCCGCAGAAGTTGCAGAAGTTAGAAATTGTAGTTGCTTGTGATTTGCATTTTGGGCAGGTTAAAAAATCGGAATAATATGGAGCAGGAACCCATATGAAAGCTGAAAGAATATTTTAGCACCACATAGAATAAGGTCCAAACTTATCTTTTATCTTTTTTGTAGTCTGTTATCGGTAATGTGCGGTTACATAACATTCTTAGCCTTAACCCAAATATTTTGCAGTAATTTTTGGGTAACGCTGTCCAGACAACGAAGAAAACCTAAACTATGTTTATGTCCACTTGCAACATACAAGAAATCACATCTAAGGAACAGTGTTTGTGTGCTTGACTATGGTGTTAGCCTGACTCTATCTCTAGGATACAAGGTTACTTCTCGGATGTTCTTGTTTCCAGTTAAAATCATCGTTAGTCTCTCTAGCCCCAGTCCCCATCCCGCGTGTGGAGGCATCCCGTAATCGTAGGCTTTTAGATGGCACTTGAACGATTCAGGATCCAAGCCTTTTTCCTTTAGCCTTTGGATCAGTTGGTCTTTTTGGGATATTCTTGTTCCGCCAGAAACAAGTTCAATGTATCGCCACATCAAGTCGAAGCCTTCGCAAACTTCAGGTTTGTCTTCGCGGGGTTTAATGTAGAAGGCTTTTGCGTGGGTAGGCCAATCTGTTATGAAATAGAAGAATGGGTAAAGCTTGCCTAAGACTCTAAATGCCTCAGTTGGAATGTCTTCGCCCCATGGAATCGTTACATCCTGCGCTTTGAGGTCTTCGACGACTTGGTCGTAAGTTAATCGCTTAAACGGAATCTGAGGCACATCAAACTTATACCCGAGCACCGCAAGTTCGCTGCCGCACTTTTCTTTGACAATCGTAAAGACATGGTGTATGACTTGTTCCAAGAGTGCCATAACATTGGTCGCGTTAGCAAAAGCCGCCTCAATGTCAACAGAGGTAAATTCGCTAAGGTGCCTTCTTGTGTGCGATTCCTCAGCTCGGAAGAAGGGTCCAACCTCAAACACCTTCTCAAAACTCAACGTTAATTCTTCTTTGTAGAGTTGTGGACTTTGCGCAAGGTAGGCTTTTTGACCAAAATAATCCACACTGAACAATTCCGCTCCACCTTCGGTGGCAGAGGCAATGATTCTGGGAGTGTGAACCTCCAAAAAATCCTTATGGAAAAGGAAACTGCGGATTGCTTCAAGAGCGATGTGCTGAACCTTGAATGTTGCCAAGCTTTTTTCTTGCGTAAGGTCAAGCGGTCGGGCATCTAATCGGGATTCTATGAGGGCAGGCGTTTTTCCGGTGATGTCTATAGGAAGTTGCTCGGTGGCGATGTTTAGAATCTTTATTGCGCTGGGAATTACTTCGATTCCTCTGGGCGTCATGTTAGTTTTTTTAACGGTTCCGCAAGTGCCAATACTGAACCTCTTTTGCAGAAGGTCAGACTTCGCCAAAACTTCAGGCGCAATTCTTTTTTTGGGGATGGTTAACTGGATTGTTCCTTCGCGGTCTTGCAGAATTATGAAGCGGATCCCACCCAGGTCGCGGATATCTTGGACCCAGCCAAAGAGAGTAACTTCTTGACCGTCAATTTCAGGTGTCACTTGGCTTGTATAGTGAGTTCTAATCCAGTCGCCGATAGAGTCCAAGTTCATGCTGCTTGCCAACCTTAATCTGCAATTTCAACGCGTAGAGACATTTTACGTACTTTACTGGCAATTTCCTTTAAAGCTTTAAGGTCAAAGGGTAGCTGTGCACCACGTTTCCTCTTAAGAATTACCCGAGTTTCGGTGGTTCCGTCTGGAATCCAGATTGTGTTGATGGTCAGAATGCTGAAGGGTACAAAGAGGTCTTCGAGGAATTTGCGGTCGTCAACACCATGTTCGAGTACGCGGACGTTTTTGCCTGTTTCGTCTCCGAGGGTTTTGACGATTTTGCCGCCATAACCTAAAAGTTTAGGGACATCTCCGTGTCCGACGAGGATGGCTAAGGTTTTTTCAACCTCAACTGCCTTGTAGAAGCAGACGTTTTGCAGGGAAGGATACTTTTCTTCTAGGGAGAGCAGTATTCGTGCGATTTTCAGGTCTATGTCGCTGATTTCGCCAGCTTTCACTTTGGCTGAACATTTTTGGCATAGTATGCCACTTTTTAGGCAGAAACTGCATAGTTCTGTTTTCATTTGTGTGTCGTTTTTCCTGCAAAGAAGGAGTTTAGCTAAAGACCATGAATTTTACCTTATCAATGTTATTTCAATGGTGCTGACGTTGGTTGCTGTATTGCCATCTTCTTGATCTTGCGGTAGGAACTGGTCTGTTCCAATGCTGATGCTTTTTATTTTAGCATCTGGTAGGAATCGATGTCTAACAACTTCGGCGACGTCGATTGCTCGGCTGATGGACCTGCCTCGTGCCTTGATGCTGACTTCTTTTGCTCCGCCGTGGAAGAATGTGATGCATGCGAGGACATAGTTCATTATTGGTTTTTTACCGATTAAGACTGCGCTGGCGTTTTCTGTCACGGTTCTGCTACACTCCTAGTTTACTTTTAAGTGGCTTGACTTAAGCTTTTTTTCAAAATAAATACATTGTGGTGTGCTGGTTTGGGTTCTTGCTCAAGAAAACTGGTTATTTTTTTTATGTTAATGGTTAATTATTATCACTTGGTTTTTTGGTTGTTAAAAAAAATGGTGATCAGGGCTATTCGGGCAAACCTGGAAAAGGGGTCTTCTTCTTTTTCTGGTATGCCTGTTAGAATCAGCTTTTAAGTTTTTGCGTCAGATTATTAAGGAAGTATGCAACTATTTGTAAAGGTTTAACTTAACAAAACACCACAAAAGTGACTAAATTGGAACCATTAACTAAACGTTCAATTCAACTCTTAAAAACCCTCTACGAAAAAGGCAAATCCACAAACACCTACACCCTGAGGGTAAAACAAGACGAACTATCAAACCAGTTGGGCGTAAGCAGGCAAGCACTAAACGTCCACTTGAGGAAATTAAAAAATCGCGGCTACATACGTACAGGAAGAGGTTTCATCGACGTTACAGAAAAAGGCTTGAGCGCACTTGGCGTTTCTACAACACCTGCCTTCATACTTCTCAAAGTTTCACCCATCAAACGCGTCCACGTCTACGAGCAAATCCATGAACTTGCGGTCTCCAGAGCATTCCGAATAGCAGGCGAAGTAGATGCATTGATTATCGTTGAACGCGAGAACCTCGATGAAATCTTGAAGAAACTCTACAGCATCGAAGGAATAGAAGACACGCGCTCTTACGTTACCATTGAAGTAATAAAGTAGATGAGTATTTGTATCTGTTGAATACGCACAAGTTTAGACAAAAGGTATATTTGATACCTAACCATCAAAGAGTTAGCCGAAACGGAAGGTACAATTTAAAATGCCAATATTAGACCCAGTAAAGAAATCCATCGCGCAGGAACACCGATTACACATGAAAATCTGCCGCGATTGTGGCTCACGCAATGCTGCAACAGCGCTGAAATGCAGAAAGTGCAAGGGCAAAAACTTGCGCTGGAAGAAACGAGAATTAGTAAAGTAGCAATTTTACTTTTCTTTATTCTGTTTCCTAAGAAATGAAACGGTAATAGGCGTTTTTCTCTCTCTAACTCACAGTGAATAAAGCCCCTATAAGTTGACCACCTTTAAAGTGATTGAAAAATTTAGCTATTTTGATATCAACTAAACTCAAAGTCAAATCATAGAGTGCAATTAGAGAACTTTTCGTAGAGTATCCATGTTGAAAACGGTGCACGCGCAACCATTCTTAATCAATGGTATACCTTGCCCCGTCACATTCATGCCGCTAAGAAGCGGACCCATAATTTTCATTTCTTCCCCACAAGCCACTCCGACGATGCCTTCGTAACGAGTGTTTTTAAGTATCTTCGGGATGCAGGAGCCGCCGGGCAACAAGTAAACGTCGTAACCCTTCTTCCGAGCGTACTGGTCTGCCTTGTTTACCATGCAATCTTCCGAGCAATGCGCACATGTATAGCATGGAACGTTAGGGTCAAATGTTGCTTTACAGCGGCTATCCATGAATTTTCGGGAGCAGTGGGGCAAGAAAATTGCTCTTTTTTTGGTTTGCAAAAATCTGCCTCTCTCCATACTGTTGATGGCTTGCAAATCAATCAAGTCCTGGAGCAAAGAAACTGCGTCTGAAAGGTTTAATCCCGTTGCTTCTTGAATCTTAAATTTAAGGATTACATCGTTGAGTGTTGAAAGGAAACTTTTGTGCATGCCCTTCTGGTAGCTAATCATGGCTATTTCGGTAAAGAAGAATCGTGGGACCTTAGAGAGGTCAAAGGTGAATTTATAGGGCATAAGTTAGCATTAGCAACGTAGATGCTTAAAAAAATTGCTTACCCACAATCAAGTTTTGCCTTGACAACGTTTGTCCAAGTTCAAGCCTAAAAGCTCTCGAATAGCTCTTTGTTCTCTCACAGTCGCTTCACCTCAACTTCAAGGTCGCTGGCCCTCGTCCGAACATCTCTCTTTAGGGTATCAAGGCTGTTTAGAAAAAAACTTTGAATCAAACATTTCCAGCTTCTGATGGCGATTGCAGATTTTGCTTAAGGCCGCCTGGATTTCTCCGTGTTTAGCAAGCAACTCTACAATTTTGTCTACTTTAAAATTTTGTTGAAATCAGCCACATGGTTGGAGCCTTAAAAAAAGAAAGAAAGATGAACGTTTAGATGCTTATTTGGAACAGTAAACGTTCAGCGAGCTCTTTGTACCTGTTCCGAATAGTTACCTCAGTCACTTGTGCGATTTCTGCGATTTCTCTTTGTGTCTTGCGTTCACCGGTTAAAACGGATGCCACATAGCTTGCTGCAGCTGCTATGCCTGTTGGTCCTCTGCCTGAAGTGAGTTTGAGTTCTTTTGCTGAAGCTAAAATTTTATGAGCGATTTCTTCAACTTTTCCCTGCATGGTGAGTTGGTTGGAGAACTTTGTTATGTATTGGCTTGGTCGTAGGGGTGGGATGGAATAGTTTAGTTCTCTGATTAGGAAACGGTAGCTTCGTCCAACTTCTTTCTTGTTAACTGTTGATGCCTGTGAGATTTCGTCCAAAGTTCGGGGTAAGCCACATTGCCTGCACGCTAAATAGAGCGCTGCTGAGGTGACGCCCTGAATTGACCTACCGCGTATTAGGCGTTCTTTTACTGCTTTACGGTAAATAACTGAGGCGGTTTCAAGAATACTCTTTGGTAGGTTTAGGTTATTGGAAATCTTGGTGATTTCGGATAGAGCAAACGCCAGATTCCTCTCTGTTGCGTCTGAAACTCTGATGCGTCGCTGCCATTTCCTGAGCCTGTAAACCTGTGCTTTCTGTCCTGGCGAGAGACTTTTACCGTAGATGTCTCGGTCATGCCAGTCGATTGTTGTTGACAATCCTTTATCATGGATTGTATATGTCAGGGGAGCTCCAACACGGGTTCTCTTTGACCTTTGCTCATCATCAAAAGCTCGCCATTCGGGACCTCGGTCAGCTATTTTGGCTGCAACCACGAAACCGCAGTCCATGCATACTATTTCGGCGCATTCATAGTCACGCATTAGTCGAGTGCTGCCGCATTCAGGGCATGCCTGAACTTTGGCTGGTTCTGCTTTTGGTGCAGTTTGGTCTTGATTTGTTTGTTCATGTAACTTGCTAGCTCTTATCATCTATTTTTGCTCCGTTTGGTTTTCGAGAGAAGCAAGTACACCGGTTTATTCACTAATTTCTCAGGTTCCCTAACGGTTGTTTTAATCACTGCATAAGGGGATGCCACTGGACCAATAATGTCGAAAACTTTTCCGACAACGTTTAGGTTTTCATCCACAACTTCAAAACTAATTTTCGGGGTATTTTCTGCTCTTACCACCATATTTCGCGATGGAGTTACATTTGAAACCTTGCCCAATCTTTGCAAACGCAATTCCCCTCTCGAAAAGCATGTAGGAACCCGTAACAGTTTATATAAAGTTTTCTAGATGCTATATGAGCAGAAAGTACAAGTATCGGTTTTTAGCAGAAAGCTTCTTAAATAAGTTGTGTGGATAAGACTGTGCCTTAAAAGGGTGAGGCTAATATGTCAAAACCATTCTATGTAAAATATGAAGTCCCAAAAGAAATCGTAGATGCAGCCTATGAAGCCCTAACGATTGCTTCAAAATCAGGATCAGTTAGGAAAGGAACAAACGAAGCTACAAAAGCTGTTGAACGGTCACAAGCAAAACTAGTTGTAATTGCTGAAGATGTTGATCCACCAGAAGTCATAGCACACCTGCCATTACTCTGCGACGAAAGAAAAATTCCATATGTATTTGTCCCAAGCAAAGAACAACTCGGCAAATCCATCGGCATAGACGTACCATGCGCAGCAGCATGTATCATAAGAGAAGGAGAAGCAGCAGGACTACTCAAAGAAATCGTCACTCGTATCGACCAGGTTAAACGAGGAACTCAGTAATGAGTAAAGAAGCAGCTGAAGAACTAATTCCCGCGGAAGTCATACAAGTCATCGGTCGCACGGGCGTAACCGGAGAAATCACACAAGTCCGCGTCCGAATCATGGAAGGCAAAGACAAAGGCAGAATCATCTCACGAAACGTTAAAGGACCCGTGAGAGCACAAGATATTCTGATGCTGCGAGAAACTGAGCGAGAAGCAAAGAAACTTACTAGATAAACCTGACTTGGAGAATTTGTCATGCCAAAACCTAGAAAATGTTCGTTCTGTGGTGCTGATTTCCCAGCTGGCACAGGCATGATGTTCGTTAAAAACGACGGCTCAATTCTGTGGTTCGATTCTAGCAAATGCAAGAAAAGCAGCTTATCCTTCAAACGCGATGCACGCAAACTGAAATGGACCAAATACTTCGGTAAAGAAGAGAAGGGCAAAGGGTAAACCAACAACAATCTTCTACGTTTTCAACCCATTTTTTCCTATTTTGTGAGGGCTATACGCTTTTCTACTGAATACTTATCTTTTAGCAATTAAGCTCTAAATCAGGTTTCAGATTTGCCGCTTCTGTACGCAAGAAAGGAAGTATTCAACTGGCTAAAACAGGGCAAAAAAACAATCGATATTCGAAAAGGCACCCCTCGGAAGGGTGACATCGTTGTTTTCCAGTCAGGGCCCCACATATTGAGGTATGAAATTGTGAAGAAAGAATTTGGGCAACTTGACCAAGTTTTGCGTTTAGATAATTTTAAGCAGGTTATTCCATCGGCACAGGAGCTCAGTGAGGCGGTTGATTATTTGTGGAGGATTTACGGGGTTTGCGATGGGGTTTTTACAGCGTACTATATTGCACCATTGACTAACTTCGAAAAAAGTTAGCTTACGCTTAAATTAAGTGCTAAACACCTCTAATTATTGCGTAATTAGTAAAGAATATGTGAAAAACGTAATGCTTAAATAATCTGTACTCCACTAATCTTTCATCCTAAGAGGAATTTAAAATGGCAACATTTAATGGTTGTTACACTGCATTAATAACCCCCATGAACCGTAATCATCAAGTCGATTACGAGGGCTTACAAGAACTAGTAGATTTCCAAATAAAAAACGGCGTCAAAGGCATACTTGCTGTAGGAACAACAGGTGAAAGCCCAACCCTAGAATGGAACGAACACAACAAAGTAATAGAAAAAATCCATGAGTACGCAGGCAAAACCCAAACTATCGCCGGAACAGGCAGCAACTCCACACAGGAAACCATCGAAGCCACAGCCCACTCCCTAGACTTAGGCGTCAGAAACGTTCTACTCGTCGACCCCTACTATAACGGCCCAAGTTCCTTGGAAATACGCAGAGAATACGTAGAGCCCGTTGCCAGCAAGTTTCCAGAAGTTCAAGTCATCCCCTACATCATACCGGGAAGAACAGGAACCCAACTCTTTCCCCCGGACCTTGCCGTGCTTCACCAGCAATACCCGAATGTTTGCTGTGTCAAAGAAGCAACTGGCGACCTCAAGAATATGGAGTTAACCCGAAAGCTCTGCGGAGAGAGCTTTGACATCATCTCAGGCGATGATGACAAGACCTATACTATGATGATTTCGCCAGACATTGGTGCAAGTGGCGTAATTTCTGTCGTATCAAATATTGCTCCCAGAACTGTTGTGGACATGGTTCATTACGTTATCGATGGCAATGAAGAAGCTGCAAGCGTAATTGCCCAGGCGCTCCAACCGCTCTTTGACATAGTGACAGTGAAGACCCAAGAACAAACCGCGTTCGGAACGGTCACATGCAAAGCTCGCAATCCTGTTGCCTACAAGACACTGATGAGTGTGCTGGGGATGCCGTCGGGGCCATGCAGGCAACCGCTGGGAAAAATGACTCGATTAGGCATAGAAGTTGTGCTTACGAACGCACGTAAAGTCTATGAAGCTAACCCGCAAATCCTAAAGCCAATCGCTGAGCACTTCGACGTGGACCTGAAAGACCGTCTCTATAACGAAAAGTATCTTGAAGGACTATTCTATGCTTAAGATCTGCGTAGCAGGCGCCACTGGGCGAATGGGTGTTGCCATAATTCATGAAGCACGAGCAAAAGGGATAATGACCATTGGAGCAATAGAGGCCCCAAACAGTCCGGCTATTGGTAAAACACTAATTGATTGCGGCATAACAGATCAAAAAACGCTGATACTAAGTTCGGAAGAGGTCGTCGATGCAGTAAAGGACGCTGACATTTTCGTAAGTTTCACCGCGCCAAGAGCGGACATAATAAATGTTCCAATTGTTGCTAACTTAGGAAAAAGTATAGTTCTCGGCACTACAGGCTTCACACCCGAACAATACCGACAAGTTACAGCCGCAATGTCGGGAAAAGTTCCAGCAGTGTTCTCTCCAAACTACAGTGTAGGCATCAACATACTCTTTAAACTGGCCGAATTACTCAACGCGTTTCCGCAAGGCTACGATTTCAGCATAAACGAGATTCACCATACAGGCAAAAAGGATGCTCCAAGTGGAACAGCCAAAAAATTGGGCGAAATCATTGCAAACATTCGGGGCTACACGAAAACGGTGTCGGGAAGAGAAGGTATAAGCCCTCGTCTACCGGAAGAACTCGAAATCACAGCGATACGTGCAGGCGGCGTCGCAGGAATCCACGACTTAATCGTTGCCGGTCCAAACGAGATGCTGCGCATAGAACATACGGCTTTCTCGCGGAACGTGTTTGCACAGGGCGCCGTATGTGCGGCTAAATGGTTAAGCAAACAAAATGAGCCCAAAGTGTTCAGCATGGCTGACGTTTTAGGTTTAACTTAACCAGCCAGAACCATTAACTTTTTTATCGAGAAAGAACAAAGTGAAAAGAGCAAAGGAAGAAACCCCATGCAAAATAAACGTAAAGTTGCCATTCTGGGCGCAACCGGAGCCGTCGGACAACGGTACATTCAACTATTGCAAGGTCACCCCTGGTTCCAAATTGAGGTTCTGGCTGCTTCAGAGCGGTCAGCAGGCAAAAAATACAAGGACGCCGCCAACTGGTTGATGGAGTCTGATTTGCCTAAAGAAATTGCTGAAATGCCGGTCGTAAATGCTGACGTGCCATCGGTGGAGAAGGCTGGTGACGTTGACTTGGTTTTCTCGTCTATGCCAGGTGATTTGGCGGGACCAGTTGAATCAGAATTTGCTGCAATGTATCCAGTGTTTAGCAAAGCGAGCGCTCACAGAATGGAAAAAGATGTACCGCTTATTATTCCAGAAATCAATCCTGATCACGCGGAGTTAATTAAAGTTCAGAAGCAACTTCGGGGTTGGAAAGGCTTTATCTCTACTGACCCAAATTGCAGCACGATTCAAATGGCGATTACGTTAAAGCCGCTGATGCAGTTCGGTCTAAGACAGGTCGTTGTTACTACGATGCAAGCGCTTAGCGGTGCAGGTTATCCAGGTGTACCTTCATTGGATATCATCGACAATGTAATTCCCTTCATCTCAGGTGAAGAGGACAAGATGGAGACGGAAGCCCTGAAGATTCTTGGGTCCTTCAATGGTAGAGTTGTGCAGAACGCAGATTTCATACTTAGCGCAAGTTGCAACCGAGTCAACGTTAAAGATGGTCATCTAGAATCCATATTCGTAAAGCTGGACCAAGAACCATCGCTTGAGCAAATAGAGGCGGCGTTTGAGGACTTTAAGGGTGCTCCACAGCTGCTCAAGCTGCCTTCTGCACCGGCGTACCCAATCGTTGTTCGCCATGAAAAAAACCGACCTCAGCCACGCTACGACCGAGATACAGGCAATGGACAAAGTATAATTGTGGGCAGAATTCGCAAAGACCCGATTATGACTTTCAAATATATGTGTTTAGGACACAATACGGTTCGGGGCGCTGCGGGCGGAGGCATTCTAAGCGCAGAGCTGTATGTGGCTAACGGTTTAGCTTAAATGCAATTCGAGCTGTAACAGTAGAGTCTGGTGTATGTTATATGGTTAAAAGAAAGCTTCGTGAACCCTTAGAAGACCGAAAAGGCAGCCTCTTTTTTGACGGCTTCTCAGTGAAGGAACTGGCTGAAAAATATGATACACCGCTTTATGTGCTAAGCGAGAAACGCATCAGAGACAACTACAACCGTCTACACAACGCTTTAATCAGTAACTACAAGCATCTGCGCGTCTACTACGCTGCCAAAGCCAACAGCAACCTAACCGTGCTAAAGATTTTGCAGTCAGAAGGCGCCTACTTGGACACGGTTAGCCCAGGCGAAGTGTTCATGGGCTTAAGTTGCGGATTCACACCAGATCGCCTACTATTCACTGGAACTAGTGTTCGAGACGACGAACTAAAGTTTCTTGCTGGTGCAAACATAACTGTAAACGTGGATTCCCAATCAGAACTGGATAGGTTGCTAAAGATTGCTGTGCCACAGATTTTGTCTGTGCGTGTTAATCCTGATGTCGGCGCTGGGCATCACAGTCACTGCATTACCGCTGGTCCTGAATCAAAGTTTGGACTTTGGGAAGAAGAAACCATTCAGGCTTATGCTATTGCTAAGCGTGCTCGTGTGGAACGCTTCGGGTTACACATGCATATTGGCTCAGGCATCTTGGAGTTAGAGCCGTATGTTTTGGCGGTGGAGAAGCTGCTAAGCATAGCCAAGCGTGTGCATGATGAGGTGGGTGTCGATTTTGAATTCATTGACATCGGCGGAGGATTCGGGGTTCCCTACACTCCAGGTGACAAAGATCTTGACCTAACGGAATATTCCACCAAGGTGGTCGCCATGTTCAAGAGCAAAGTAAAGGAGTACGGACTTGGCAAGCCATTCTTATGCGTTGAACCAGGCAGATACCTTGTTTGTGACGCAAGCATACTCTTAACCGCTGTTAACACTGTAAAGGCAACGCCTTCTAAGAAATTCGTCGGTGTAGATGCAGGCTTTAACACATTGTTACGTCCAACGATGTATGGCTCCTACCATCAAATATTAGTCGCCAACAAGGTTGCGCAGTCGGACAAGGAAACTTATGACGTGGTGGGTCCGATATGTGAGTCAGGTGACGCTTTAGCCAAAGACCGAAAATTACCCCTGGTTGAGGAGGGCGACTTACTTGCTATATTAAATGCTGGCGCTTACGGTTTTAGCATGAGCTCACAATACAACTCAAGACCACGAGCAGCGGAAGTGATGATTCGGCAGGGCAAGGCGATTGTGGTTAGACAACGTGAACAACTAAGCGATTTGATGTCTAGTCAACGGATGGTAGAGTGAGTATATGCTTTTTTGGAAGATGCATGGCTTAGGCAATGACTACATCTTGATCGACAATCGGGATGGAAAAGTCAGTGACCAGAGGGCTGCGGCATTGGCGAAGAGTCTTTGTGCGAGGCGTTTCTCAGTTGGCGCTGACGGGCTTCTTTTGGTCTGCAATTCAACGGTTGCTGATGTAAGGATGCGGATTTTCAACGCTGACGGTAGCGAAGCCGAAATGTGCGGAAACGGAATAAGATGCTTAAGCAAGTACTGTTACGAAAACGACATTGTTATGAGAGATGAGTTTTCGGTTGAGACGATGTCAGGTGTTAAACATGTTTGGTTAACGGTTAAGGGCAAAGAAGTCGCCGCCGTCAAGGTAGATATGGGCGAGCCGAACTGGGAAAGAAGAAGCCTACCCATGAAAGGAAAAGGAACATGCATAGGCGCCGACCTAGATGTTAACGGCGAACAGTTCAATGTAACATGCCTCTCAATGGGTAATCCCCACTGCATAATCTTCGTTGACTGCATCGACTGTTTCCCGGTTGAAGAAATCGGATCAAAAATTGAAAATCACAAGACTTTCCCAAAGCGAACCAACGTGGGCTTTGTAGAGGTGCTAAACAAGAACGAGCTGAATGTTAGGGTTTGGGAACGCGGATGCGGAGAAACCTTAGCATGCGGCACCGGAACCTGCGCTGCTGTGGCTGCCGCTAACAAGCTGGGAAGAGTCGGTAACAAAGTCACCGTTCATGTGCTCGGCGGCAACCTCCAAGTTGAAGTAAACAAAAACATATTCTTGATTGGGGCAGCCGAGAAAGTTTATGAAGGCACACTATTCAAGGAGCCATAGAAATGACGTTTGAGTATGCAGATCGGATAAAACGTTTACCGCCATACCTGTTTGCTGAAATAGAAAAAGCCATTAGAGAAAAAAGGGCGCAAGGAGTAGATCTGATTTCGCTGAGTATAGGTGACCCTGACCTTCCGCCTCCATCTTTTGTTGTTGAAGCACTTAAAGTGGAAGCGGCAAATCTCAAAAACCACAGTTACTCGTTTAGTCAGGGAGAACCAGATTTCCGGCATTCGGTGTCGGAGTGGTACAGGAAACGGTTCAACGTTGACTTATCCCACGACCAAGTCGTCGCATTACTAGGGTCAAAAGAAGGAATAGCTAACATCGCACGAGCATTCATAAACCCGGGCGACAAAGTGTTGGTGCCAGATCCGGCTTACCCCGTGTATGCTAACGGCAGCACGATTCTTTGTGACGGGTTAGCCGTGCCAATGCCACTTTTAGAAGAAAACAATTTCCAACCCGACTTCGATGCAATCGACACCATGAAAGCCAAAATGATGTTCATCAACTATCCGAACAACCCGACCGCCGCAACAGTCGACAAAAAATTCCTAAAGCGAGCAGTTGATTTTGCAAAGGACAACAACATAATCCTCTGCTATGACAACGCTTACTCAGAAATCACCTATGACAGCTACCGTGCCCCCAGCATCCTGGAGATAGATGGCGCAATGGAGGTCGCTGTCGAATTCCATTCGCTCTCAAAAACCTTTAACATGACAGGCGACCGCATTGGGTTCGCGGCAGGAAACAAAGCGGTAGTCCAAGGACTAGCTAAAGTTAAATCCCAAATAGACTCGGGACCGCCGGTTTATACGCAGAAGGCCGCCGTGAAAGCCCTAGGAGCATATACAAGTAGAGAGTCGCCAGAATTCCTTGAGAAAAATAATCAAATACTCCAGGAACGCCGCGACCTGCTAGTAAATACTCTTTGCAAAATCGGTTACCAATGTGAAAAACCAAAAGCAACCTTCTATGTTTGGGTAAATTGTAAGGGCGACTCAATGAAATTCGCAACCAAGTTGCTTGGTGTGGGTGTCGCTGTAACGCCTGGAGTCGGTTTTGGCAGGTATGGTGAAGGTTACGCAAGGATTACTTTTACTCAGCCCAAAGAACGCATTGCCGAGGCTTGCGCAAGAATCGCTGACGTATTCAAATAAAGAACCCTGCTTGGGGGTTTGCTTATTTTTTGACGTAGACTGTACTGGTTGGGAACGCCATCTCTATACCTTCCCGTTCAAATGCTTCCTTAATTGAAAAGTTGATTCTCTCTTGTGTATCTAGGTATTTGCCCCAATCTGATGAATTTACGTAGTATATTACCAGGAATTTTAAGCTAAAATCTCCGAATTCTGTAAAGTTTACCCGGTCAAATGAAGTCAAATCCATGTTCTTTATTATGCCAGCAATTATTCCAGGGACCTTTTTGAGTTTCTCAACTACGGTGTCATAAGTTACTCCGATGGTGAAGGTTACGCGTCTTTTTTCCAGTTTCCTAAAGTTCCTGACACTGGTGCCAGTCAATTCTTTATTTGAGATAATGAGTTCTTCGCCTTGCAGCAGCTGTAGTCTTGTCGATTTGACACCTATGTTTTTCACCGTTCCGCTATAGTTGCCTACGACAATGAAGTCACCGATTTCAAAAGGTCTATCAAAATAGATTGAGAAAGCACTGAAGAAATCGCTCAAAGTACTTTGTAAAGCGAACGCTATGGCAATGCCCCCGACTCCTAAGCCGACAACTGCGCCGGTGAGGTTAACGTTGAATACCCATAGAATGATTAGAAATGCCGAGACGTAAACAACTATCTGTATGACTTTTTTTAAGATGAACAGTAGGTGACGGCTGTTTTTTCCTTCCATAAGCGCGGTTCTGCTTGTGTACCAGTCCGCCACTATGTTTGAGACTCGGGTGACTGCAAATGCGCCTAAAAAGATTTCAATTACTGTAAAGACTCCCGTTAATGTAGTGTTGTACGGTTGAAGGAACGAAAGCGGTTGAAGCGCATATTCGATGCCGATTACCACAATCATTATGATTGTTATGGCTTTAACAGCGGCAAGTATGTCATCGTCTAGGGTTGTTTCGGTTTTTTTTGCCCACTTAGAAAAGTACCTGTTAATAATAAGGTAGAAACCCCAGCCCACTATGGCAACGATAGCGAAAATGACTATAGATGATAGGATTTCAGCGATGCTCGAATTCGTGTTTAGTACATTCTGAATAATTTCTGTAAGATTAGCCAACTTATCGTATCATCCTTAATTGACAGGGAGCTTTCTTGAAGGGTTAATATAAAAAAGGATCTTATCATAAATAAATATAGTTGTCAAAATTGAAAGAATAATATAAAGAAAAGATAAAGTTGCTGCTTATTTAGCAGCTGCTTTTGCGAGTTTCTTTAAAATTTGGTCTTTAGCGATGGTGTATGCAATTGAGTAGTCAAAGAGTCCTGACGGCTCAGCGGTTGCACGTTTAATCATTTCCGTTTCGGTTTTGATTTTAAGTTTGCCGATCGCCAACGCCCCTATGCCATAAACGCCAGGTTTGAGTTCTTTGCCGTCATCATTGGGGGCTAACCCTTCTACACCCAGCGGTTTGATCGCGTTGATGTCTGCTACAATTTTGCACATTGGGCTTTTGCTAAGATCTGCTGCTGAGAGCAATTGGATTCCGCCTGCGCCCGCTGATAGGACGATTTCTACGTCTTTTATGGCTTCGGCTGTTTGTTCGGGATTTTTGACTTCGACAACTTTGACTCTTTGGGCGCCGCATTCTTGGTTGATTTTGTAGGCTATAACTTGACCTTTTGCGAGTGCTCGACTTGTAATAGTTACGTTGGCTTTTTCTGTCGCGTAGATTCTTGCGGCTGTCTGTCCTACTGGTCCTGTGCCAGCTAGGACGGTTACATTTTTGCCTTCTAAGCTCCCAAAACCTTTCTCCATGGCTGCTCCGAAAGTTTTTGCTACTGCGGCTGCGGCTGTTGAGTATCCGCCTCTTGGGTCAACGATGATGCTGTTTCCCCATGGGGCTGACTTCATTGCTTTCTGGGTTGCTTCAACTACTTTTTCTACCATTTCAAACTTGCTTCCGTTGATGAATACCTTTGTGTGTTTTGCGCCTTCGGGTCCACGGGGGAATAGCAGGTCAAAGATGATTTTTGGGGCATCTTCGCTTGTAACATTTTCATACTTGAAAATCGTCGAGTCTGGGAATGCGTCTATGGCGACGAGCATGTCAAATGGACTGCAATATTTGTCTGTGTCTAGGAAAACGAAAACTGTCTTATAACTTGGGGGTTGTTGTGCCAATTTTTACACCTTACATTGTTTGTGAATGCGGTTTAATGATTTAAGAATTATCCAAAATTGGAATGAGTTAATTTCCAAGATAATTACAAAGTTGTTCTAATCCCGTTGCTGGAACTTTGACCTTGTCAAAGAAAAATAGTTGTTCCTGATTTCTATGGATGTCCATGGGCAAAATATACTCTTTTATACTTCAACGCTTAAATTTTTAGGTATAAATGTTTGTAGGGGCTGCTAATTGTCTGTTGATTCTTTAGCTAACGGCTGGACAAAAGCACTCAGCGTCGAAAGAAAACACTCCAGCATATTTTTTGAAAAAATGATGGATGGATTTGCCTATCACAAGGTAGTTGTTGACAAATCTGGGAAGCCAATAGACTACGTTTTTCTAGAAGTCAACAATGCCTTTGAAAAAATGATTGGGCTCAAAAAAGAGGAAATTATTGGAAAAAAAGTAACCGAAATCCTAAAGGGCATCGAAAACGACCCAGCAGATTGGATTGGCACATATGGAAAGGTTGCGCTCAATTGCGAGTCCATTCAGTTCGAAAATTATGCTAAGCCTCTTGACAAATGGTATAATATTTCTGCTTACTGCCCAGAAAAAGGATACTTCGTAACGCTCTTCGAGGATGTAACGGAACGCAAGAAAGCAGAAAAAGAAATTGCGCGATTAGCTACTTTTCCTACCCTTAATCCTAACCCAGTCTTCGAAGTAGACTTTAAAGGAAAATTAACCTACGCCAATCCTGCAACAACACTTTTCTTTCCTGACATAGAAGAATTAGGTCTAAAGCATCCCCTCTTGTCCAACTGGGAAGACATCGCTAAAGACTATGCGCAAAAAATTAAAACTACAACTTCTGGCAGAGAAATTAAAGTTAATGAGCATTGGTACCACGAACAAATTTATCTTGTGCCCGAAACCCAGCAAGTACGCGTTTATACTGTAGATATTGACGAGTTAAAGTTAGTTGAAGAAGAACGAGTTAAGGCGCAGATTAAGCTTGAGGAAAACGCCATATTGTTGGAAGAGTATGCAAACCAAATGGAGGAGCTAGCAAATCAGCGAGCTGCTCAGTTGAAAGACGCTGAGCGTATGGCAGCCATCGGCCAAACCGCGGGCATGGTTGGACATGACATTCGCAACCCCCTGCAGGCAATAACAAGCGATATGTACTTGATAACTGAAGAAACAAAGTCCATGAAGGAGGGCGAAAGCAAGCAAGCCATACTTGAAAGTATTGAGTCAGTTAACGAAAACATCACCTACATTGACAAGATTGTTAGCGACTTGCAAGATTACACAAGACCCTTAAAACCAAACCTTCAAGTCATAAATCTCTCCGAATTAATCCAAAGCACCATCCTGGCTATCAATATTCCTAATCGAATAGAACTCATAACAAAACTCAAAGAAAACTCAGCAATCAAAACAGACACCGCTTACTTGAGACGAATATTGACAAACCTGATCACTAACGCAGTTCAAGCTATGCCCAATGAAGGCAAATTAACCGTAAAAATAAACAGGAAAAAGGATAAAACAGCAATCAGCATCCAAGACACGGGGTTAGGCATCCCAGAAAATGTTAAAACCAAAATGTTCACGCCGCTGTTCACTACAAAATCCAAAGGTCAAGGTTTAGGCTTAGCCGTCGTTAAACGCTTAGTGGAAGCATTAAATGGCAAGATACACTTTGAAAGCCAAGTGAACAAAGGCACAAAATTCACCGTTGAACTGTCGCAAAATGAATAATCCAGAAAGAGATAGTTCCCTCTATAACTATTAAAGCGCCTAGAACCAAAACCGTTTAATAACAATTCCTTTAAAGTCTTATCGAACAACAACCAAGAAGGCCTCTTATTGTCCATAAACACAAATCTTGAAAAACTCTCCAACGCGTGCGGAGTAACAGGCAGAGAAGACCACGTTAGAAACCTTATGGTTCACCTTATGACACCGTTGGCTGATGAAATTCAAGTCGACAAACTAGAAAACGTCATAGCTATCAAGAAGGGCAAAACGAAATCGCCGAAAATCATGCTTGCAGCTCACATGGATGAAGTCGGCTTGATGGTCAAAACCATAATGAAGGACGGTTTTCTACAGTTCACCAAAATGGGTGGTATCGACGACCGCATTCTCCCAGCCCAAAGAGTAATGGTCCATACAAAAAAAGGTGCTTTTCCAGGGATAATCGGCTCCAAACCTCCACATATTCAAAAAGAAGAGGAACGCAAAAAAATCATCACTTACGATGACCTCTTCATTGATATTGGGGCTGAGAGCAAAGAGGCTGCGGTCAAACTTGGCGTTTCAATCGGCGACTCAGTAGCTTTTGATGTAAAATACTCTAAACTCGGTGGAGATGCAGTAATCGGCAAAGCCTTCGACAACCGTGCAGGATGTATAACTATGGTTGAAACCCTAAAATTACTTACTCAAACCGAATGTACGGTCTGCGCTGTTGGTACCGTCCAAGAAGAAGTCGGCTTACGAGGAGCAGCTGCGGCAGCGTTTGGTGTTGACCCTGACTTGGCATTAGCTCTTGACGTAACCATAGCCGGAGATGTTCCAGGTGTAAGAGAATTCGACACCACCGTTAAGATGGGCAAAGGACCTGCATTAACCATAAGCGATTCAGGCTTGATAACTCACCCAAAGGTCTTGCGGTGGCTAATCGACACGGCGGAAGAAGAAAAAATCCCCTTCCAACTTGAGTCAGGGTTACTGGGAAGCACAGACGCCGCAAGAATTTCCATCACCCGCCAAGGTATTCCCTGCGGAACGGTCTCAATCCCTACACGGTACATACACAGTCCAGTCGGCATGCTCAGCTTAAAAGACATAGAAAACTCGGCTAAACTAACCGCCGCAGCAATACAAACAATCACAAATCACTTCTAATCCAAGACCACTACGAACTCTCCTAAGTTGATATTCTCTCTTATTTGAAGCAGCGAAGACATAGATCTAAAATTTGTTTTTATTCTAGCCCTTTGTTTTACTTCTTATTGGTCATAGGGTATGAGTAAAGCCGACAAATTTGCAGGAAGATTCGAGTTTCTGGAGCACACCGCGGATGTTTATGTTCGAGCACACGGCAACTCTATGGAGGAAGCATACGAAAACGCAGCGCTTTCGATGTTTGAAACAATGACTGACACCGAAAAAATCGCTCCGACTCAAGAAGCAATCGTTGAGATTGCAGCAGAAGACCAATATGCTCTTCTCTATAGCTGGCTTGAGGCGCTGTTGGTCAAGTTTGAAACCGAAAACATGCTCTACTCAAAATTCAAAATAACAAACTGGAAAGAAACACCTGAAAGCTTCAAATTTAGCGCAAAAGTTTGGGGAGAAAAATTTGATCCCCAAAAGCACCCGCAAAAGGTCGCTGTCAAAGCAGTAACCTACCATCGCATGGTAGTTATCCGCGAGATGGATCGGGTGATTTTGGAGTTTATCCTCGACATCTAAGCGAGTTTTAGGTTCTTTAGTTCTGTGAACAGTTTTTCAACCATTGGCTCTGGTGGCTGTTCAAGGGTTTTTGTTTCAAGTTCTATGAAGGGGATCTTCTTTTCCTTGTAGAACGTAATAAGTGGGCTGGTTTGTTCTTGGTAGACTTTGAGTCGGTTCTTTATGGTTTCTGGGTTGTCATCTGAGCGCTGATAGAGGGGTCCGCCACATTTGTCACAGATACCTTCAACTTTGGGTTTTAAAAATTTCACGTTGTAGACTGTACCACAGTTCTTGCAGATTCTTCGGGTGGATAGGCGTTCGATGATTATCCAGTCGGGAACATTTAGTTGCATGATGACGTCGATTTTTGTGATGGTGTCAAGTTTTTTTGCTTGGTCAAGTGTGCGCGGGTAACCGTCGAGGATAAAGCCATTTCCTTTAGAAATCTTGGCTAAATGGGCCTTTAAAACTTCAACGACCACGTCGTCGGGAACCAACGCTCCTTTTTCCATGTAACTTTTAACCTTGCTGCTAAGTTCCGATTTTTCTTTAACAAGTTCACGGAAAATATCTCCCATTGAAATAACGTCAACGCCGAGTTTGGCTTGAAGACGCGATGCATAGGTGCCTTTACCTGCTCCTGGCGCCCCAAAGATTATGGCTTTTAACATACTGTTGTTTTCACCTGTATTCTCTTTGTTACATTAAAGATGCATAATTAAGTTTTATTGTCAGTCAACATTTATGGTTAATACATCACTACACAAACTGGAGTAAGGTGCTAACGGTTGCATACCAAACAAGTAGGAGAAAATCTGTTCATGGTTGACCTGGTGATGGGTGGCTTTGAACATTTAATCTGCAGTTACATAATATTGGGCGAGAAACCCATTCTTGTCGAGTCCGGACCAACATCTTCTGTTCCAAATCTGCTCTCGGGCTTAAAGGAGCTAAACATCCGCTTCGAAGACGTAGAATACGTTGCCGTTACCCATGTTCACCTTGACCACGGAGGGGGCGCAGGCACCCTGCTAAAGTCGCTTCCAAACGCTAAAATCGTTGTTCATCCAAGGGGTATGCCTCACCTTGTTGACCCAGAACGATTATGGCATTCATCCCAATCAGTCCTTGGATTTATCAGCGACATCTTTGACAAACCCGAACCAGTCCCAAAAGAAAGAATAATCCCAACGCTTGATGGCTCTTTTGACTTAGGGTTCGGTTCCAAATTAAAAGTCATAGAAACCCTCGGTCACGCCTCACATAACCTGAGTTTTCATGAATCCTTCAACGGAGGCATTTTCCCGGGAGATGCCGCTGGCACCTACCTTCCAATGTATGATGTCATCGTGCCGACAACTCCGCCGCCTTTCCATCTTGAAATCGCAGTGGCTTCTTTGGATAAACTAATCAGCCTTAACCCAACGGTTCTGTACTTTAGCCACTTCGGAAAAGCCACCGATGCTGTGCAGCGTCTTAAAGATTACAAGGTTCAGCTTCAGCTTTGGGCGGACATCGCTGAAGATGGTGCCAAGAAAAACCAGAGTTTAGAACAAATTCGGGACAGGATAATCCAAAAGGACAAGGTAATGAATCGGGTAAGCGGATACGTGAAGTCCCATAAGATTTACTCAAAAACGATGCTTGAGAACTGCGTCAAAGGATTCATCGACTACGCCCAACAAAAACAAGCCAAGACCTAGCCATAAACATTTTATAATCACCCTCAACCTTTGTTCCCTCGGTGAAAAGTTTTGGGTGAAAGTGAAAGCATAGCCTTTCCCGAACGGGTTCCGTTAGAGAAAGTTACCGATTACATGTGGCAAATTCCCAAATACAAGCCTGAGATGAGAGTTCCAGGCATGATTTTTGCTAACCAAACACTTTTGGAGAAGATGCAGACTGACCGAACGCTATGGCAATGCTCAAACGTTGCGCAGCTGCCCGGCATCTACAAGCATGCCATAACACTTCCAGATGGTCACGAGGGATACGGTTTTCCCATCGGCGGTGTAGCTGCAACCGACTACGAAAACGGTGTTATCAGCCCAGGCGGCGTCGGATACGATATAAACTGTGGCGTCCGCTTGCTATCAACAACGCTCACAGAAAAAGATGTGCGCCCCAAACTTGCGCCCTTGGCAGAAACTATCTTCCACAACGTTCCCTCGGGTCTGGGAAGCCGCAGAAAAGACTTCACAATATCCCCGCGGGACTTAGAAACACTAGCAGTTGAAGGCGTACAGTGGCTTATTGACCGCGGATTAGGCTGGGCAGGAGATGCGGACCACTGCGAGGAAAACGGGCATATGAAAAACGCCAACCCCGACAAAGTTTCAACCACCGCTAAAAACCGGGGATTAACACAAATCGGTACCTTGGGCTCCGGCAACCACTTCCTGGAAATCCAGAAAGTTGATAAAATCTTCAATCCCAAAACAGCCAAAGCCTTCGGGATCACAGGTGAAGGTCAAGTTACTGTAATGATCCACTGCGGCTCCAGAGGGTATGGTCACCAAGTCTGCTCTGATTATCTTAGAGTCATGGAGCACGCTGTTCAAAAATACAAGATATCCCTGCCCGATCGCGAATTAGCTTGCGCTCCAGGAAACAGCCCTGAAGCACGCGACTACATAGAGGCTATGGCTTGCGCCGTAAACTATGCCTTTGCAAATCGTCAGGCTATTATGCATTGGGTTCGCCAGAGCTTCCAGCAAGTCTATGGGCAGGACCCAGAGAAATTCGGCTTAAACCTCGTCTACGACGTCGCCCACAACATCGCCAAAATGGAAACCCACAACATTGACGGCGTCCAAAAGAAGGTTTGGGTTCACCGAAAAGGTGCAACTCGCGCTTTCCCAGCGGGTCACCTCGATGTTCCAGAGGATTATCGTAGCGAAGGGCAACCTGTGCTTATTCCTGGTAGTATGGGCACCAGTTCATGGGTCCTTGTGGGCTCTCAGAAGGCCATGGATTTGACCTTTGGCTCAACAGCGCATGGTGCAGGCAGGATGATGAGTCGCTCGGCAGCAAAGCGGCAATATTGGGGCGGTGACATAAAGACAGCCTTGGAGAAAAGAGGTATTGTGGTTCGTGCGGCAAGCGCTTCAGTGTTGGCTGAGGAAGCTGACCCAGCGTACAAGAACGTGGACACGGTTGCCGACGTCAGTGACAAAGTTGGGATAGCCACCAAAGTTGCAAGGCTTGTTCCATTAGCTGTTGTGAAAGGTTAGTCCGCATTCATCTTTCTTTTTCCAGAAATCTTCTAAGGATTACCCAATTTAATAGCATAGTTTTCAGGTAAAACGTCGTTTTTCAACTGAAAATTAATATCTGAATAAAACGAAATATACTATAAGCGATTTTTCCTCATCGCTTGAAGTGCAGCTTCATGAAGGATGAATGTGGAATATGCGGTAGAGTTATGCGCACAACGTACATGCGGCAGTGTCAACGTTGCAAGAAAATGTTCTGTCGAGACTGCATGACACCTGACATTGCCACCGGTGACCCAAATGCGATGCTCTGCCTTCACTGTGCTAGGCGAGTGGTTTCGCCACGGATTGTTTCAAAGTGGGCTGGACTTGGAAGTCATCTAAAATTCAGAGCTGCATTCACCGACACCGTTACACTCAAGTTTGCACGCATTGACGGGTTAATAGGCAGTAATCTTCCCATGGCTGCTTTTCGCGACCCAGCTTGGTGGAGCAACACATCTGCGAGTGCACATGCGAAGGCTTGGCTTGATGCAGGCTGGGAAGTGCATGAAGTCAACCTCAAACAGGGAAACGTGACATTCAAGAAAGTGCGCAACGTATCGTTTAAGAAATCTGGGAAGAAAAAATTGGAAATCACCCAGCCTTTCACGCCTGTGCCAGTACATATTCCAAAATCGAAGGTTCCGTCTAAGACCAAAGTTTCAAAACTCTACGCAAGAATCAAAAACCTTGAACGCCAACGAGCTATGCCACGTCAGCCTATCAGGGGTTTTAAGCCCAGGTCGCAGTATCAAAAGCGGCTTTTTAAATCTAACGAAAAACCACAATAGCAACAAACGCATAATTGCATGTGGTGTCTGGTTGATTGAGCGAACAGTCAGGTTAAAAACTGAAGAAGCTTATTCACAGTTGAAGGCTGCTTTAACCGCGAAATGTTGCAAAGTAATCTGTGAACAGCCGCCTATCCAAATCAGATTTAATCAGGGTTCGCTTTGGGGAATAACGCCCAAGACCGCCAAAAAAAACATCAACGTAGATTTTCAGCCAATTGATAAGGGTACAAGGATACGTTTTTCTTCAAGTTTGGCATCTGACTGGAAAAACATCACTCTTGTCGGCTGCTTCTTAGCTGGAGTTCTCGTCGGCTTATGTATTTGGATAGCTTTAGATTTAACCGGTTTTAACGCTACCCTCAAACCCAGTTTTTGGAATTGGATAGTTACTTCCGGGGGCAACATTGATTTAGCTGCTGCTCAAGCATTCATTAATTTAACATGGGAACTGTCGGCTTTTCTTTCAGTTATCATATTTTTAGAGGCGACAATTGTAGTTTATGTTCGCTCCAAAATCGATGCGTTTTCAGTTGAAGTCTTGAAATAATTTGAGTAATTTACTCCATTTTTTTGCCGCAGCTCTCACAGAAGGCAGCATAGTTTTTGTTGCTTGAACCACAAAAAATGCAGAACTTATTTCCCTCTAAACCGGCTGGGTCTGGTTGCGCTGTGCTCTGTAATTCAGAGGTAGTTGTCTTGTTTAACATCATCTTTGGTCTTCTGTTTGACCAAACTGTTATACCTAGCGAAATAACTACGGCGAAAATAATTAGTACGAACAAGAGTGGGTTGTCAGAGATTATGCTGAACGAAAGTAGCTGCAGAGGAGGGTCAACGCTTGGTTGGGGGATTGTTGGTGAAGAGGAATATGTTGGCGTTGGCTGCAGGGTTTGATTGGGTTCTGTTGGGACAGTTGAATCTGTTGGCTGAGGTTCAGGAGTTGGTAGCGAAACTACTGTGGGAATAAACTGTTTACTTTCATCTATCGCGTAGATGTAGGCGCTTTGACCGCGGAACTCGTCTGGTAACTGTCCAATCATAAATCCGTTGCCGGTTGTTTCGCTGTAATAATAAGTTTTGTTGGATCCTTCTGGGTAAGTCCAGTATGATCCACGGAGGTCGTCTCCTAAAACACCGACAGCGTAGTGGTTTGGCGGATTAATGTACACTGTACCATAACCCATAATGAGGGTTAACGTCGCAAATAGTATTGATGTATCCTCGCAATCTCCGCCATCATCCACCAATGTTTCTATTGGAAACCTCGGGTACTCATCATGCCCCGTCGTCACCGAATCAGAGGTATAGGGTAAACTTTGCACAAACGCTAACACAAAGCTAACTTCGTCAAATGAATTGTATCCTTGCCTGTTTGCGGTGTCATTTAGTTCTTTAGCTAAGTTTTGAACGTAAGCGTCTTTTGTTGTAGTGCAGAAACCGTATCCTGCGGGTCCATCATGTGTCCGGGTGGAAACTGGAACCGACTTGTAGGCATTGTATAAGTCTACTGGAATGCTCAGGTTCCATGTCCAATGTTGCCCGTTATAATCCCACTGGAAATATTTGTCGTAGTATCCGTTGGTTTGTGCTGCGGCTTTTTGTGGGGCAACCACTAAAGCAGATACTATGAGAAATAAAGTTATGATGATGAACAATTTAGTAGGTTTTTGCTTCAGCGAGAGTCCACCCCTCTTTGTCTATTTCGTTGTCGGTAATGTTTGTATTCTAATGTTTAAAAGTTATCCCAAATCAGGTTTTTTGGTTGTTGTCGAACGATTGAACCAGGTTGTTAAGCTATATGCCGTTACGGCTAAAAGGCAAGTTGCTGCCAACACTTTAAAGTATGAAAACGAGCCCATAAGCGAAACCGACAACAAAACAGCCGGAATAGGAAACAGTAGCAAATAAATGAATGCCACCAATCCAATCCTGTTGCCTACACTCTCTTTCTTAACGAATCCTTTTCCAAAAAAAGCTCCTGCCAACCTGCCAAAACCGCTTGAACACGTTTTGCACATGTAGCAGTTACTGCAGCCTAACCTACGCAAAACCCCGTAAACCATGAATGCTAGTAAAAATCAGGTAAAGCCAACTGTAAAGGAAATTGTAGAATAAAACGCTAAAGAAAGCTGAGAAGATCCATCCAAGAAGCGTAAGGTTGCCCAAAACAAGCAGTCTTCGGGTAAAGTCAAGTTTTTGCTCGGTCAAGGCGTTTGCTCCATTCGATAGTACGGATTGGTTCCTGCTTATAGACGATTTGTTTTATTGGTTTTTGAATGAAAACATAACGTTCGGGCTTATTTTTTTATTATTCCGTAGCTTTGCTTTTTCCATGCGTCGCGGAACTTGTTGTAGTAGTCGATTGGTTGAAAAACCGGCGCATAAGTTAGAGGCCACTCAAGTTCACATTTGCAGATTGCGTAAACTTCTTTCTTTTTCAGGTCGGCACAAATCTGAAGTAGTTCCTTTCGGCACTTGGGGCAGTAGTATGGTCCGTTTACCATTTGTTTTGCGTCTTTGGTTAGGATTTTCATTCGGCTTCCTGGAATTTTATGCCTATCCTTTCCTGAACTCATCTTTTTCAACCTAAACTACAGTATGGATAAATCGTGACTAAGATATAGGCTTCCCCTGCAAAAGTGATTTTTCCAAGGTTTCATCCAAGGAAGTAATGAATGAGCTAAAGTAAATATTAACTAAACCCTGCTGTTGTGTTTTTTGATTGGACTCAATCTAAACCCACAAGTTAGGCAAAATAGATAACAAATATGCTGGCCTTATATCATTCATGCTTTTATTCCAGTAACTCGTTTTCATTGAATTATGAAGGATTTAGCTCATAGAATCCTGTTAGTCCTAACTGCATTAACAATCATTGGTGAAATTGCTTCAATGATCCTGTGGATTAGAAATGGCCCTATGGGGGGTGAACCATATGCCCGTTTCAGTTTAGCTGTAGATTATACGATAGCGGTTGTAAATGCGGCTGTTTTTGCAGTTCTAAACTTTATTGCTTTGGTATGGATTTTTAGAAGAAGAAAAATGGGGCCACTTTTTCTGATTGGTATTTCGATTATCAATAGAGTAATTTCAGACCCAATTTTTATAGGGGGCGCTCATGGCATATTCATATCATGGACAATACTGCTAGTAGTCTTTGCCTACCTTGACTATAGACAACTATCTAGAAAAGTGCTGTTAACAAACGCTAAGATATAGGACCTTTTTTGTTATCGGGACAGCAATAGAGAAAACTTCGCAAATTTGGCTCTTCCTATTCTATCTCTTAGGTAAATAGAGAAGGTAAGCAACGTCAATAATGACAAAAATACCCCTAAACCAATAAGAATGCCCAACGAGCGAGTCACTATTTTACTTATATCCTTTGCCAAGGCTGTATTGTTTAGTTAGTATTTTAGATGGTTAAGCTAAAACCAATATTGCCTTTTTGACATATTCCATCTTTTGAAATATCCCTTTTAAGGCTTGCAACCAACTTCTTGTTTGAGGAGAAAGGAGAAGCTTCTCACAAGGGAGATGGGGTAATATGCCCCTCAATCCATTTTAATTCTTAGCAATTAAAAGATTAAGTCAAAGATAATTTATTTTTTCTTTTTAGGATTATCATACCAATAGAGCCCGCAATTATCATTATTGCTGCAAGATTTTGTGCAAATAATTCTGGTATTGTTTGAGACAATTAAGCAATTAATCGCTGAAAAAAAACAGAATAGCAATATGCCATTTGTGAAGTTCCAAAATCCTGATGCTTGGTTCCAACCTACACCCATTTCATACTACGAACCCTCTCCTTAATTCTTTCTTCAAAACGAGTTCACCATTCAAATTTGTGTTCATAAATTTTTCTTCAATGGTTATTTGACCAAGCTATTTTGAGGTCAAGAACGAAAAAGTCTTCAACAGAAAGATAGAGGCGTAAGACCTCCTTCAGATTATGAACTTTTCTTCTTTTTTGTGAATGCAAGAATGTCATTTTTATTCTGAGAAGAGGGCTTTTGTTGTTTCTCTGGTTTTTTCCCCAAAGAATCACAAAACCTATTGCCGATAATATCGTTCCAACCCCGAATAACAAGACAAAGTTGACTTGATGTTTGTAATAATAATTCAAATTGTTGGAGAACTCCTCAACCAACAATATAGTGAGGAGCACCAAACCAATCAAAAAAAGAGACCAACCCACTAATCTAAATCTTCTCATGATGCCACTGATTTTATCCATGTTAGACTTGCTTAAAAGATTTCATTTGTTAGTTGCTTGCAAGGTCAAATTCGAAAGTTTTCAAAAGCGAGATTGAGGCGTAAGACCTATTTTTGTTAGAAGGTTCTTCTATGAAAGACGACCTATATTAAAAGGTATTAAAATGTGATAAAATTCTCAGTCTAAAAAACGGATACCTAACAGATTCAAATGTACTGCTGTCATTATTCATTCACTATAAAAGAAGGTTAAAATTAATGCTGCGCCTAAGGGAATGGAGTAGGATAGTCCCCGTTTAGGCTCTCAATTCAAGAAACAATATTTTTCACTTAAATCAAACGGCAAGAGAAAACTCGATACGTGGGCTCATTATACTTTCGGGCAATCCTTCTGTTTTATTAAATGAATTATTGGAAATTGTCAATGGTTGATTTGGATTTTATCGCTTATTCACTGATTCGGAGTTCATAATATTCATATTCTTACTTCACCCAATGTGAAAGGTTGATGCGCAATGGTGCACTGTCCCAGCTGTGGCAAAGAAGTTACCAAACCTTCAAGGGAATTAAAAAACTATAGTTTTACTATTCAAGCCTATAGTTGTGAAAGATGCCACAATCAATTCAAGGTTAAAATTAATCAATCAATGCATGTTTAGTTTTCAGAAATCAACTTCCGAATGATTTCTCAACGGTCTTTATATCCAAAGTTAACCAGTCTGGGAACAAACTACAGTTTGGTTAAGATGAAGATTAAATGTGAAAAGTAGAATGCCGCTTCAAGAAGACAGGATTAACCAGATATTTCTAAACAAGTAACGCGATATTAATTATGCAAGGGTACGCCATTAATCCCACAATGCATGCAGTATCGCATAAGCCCCAATCTACCTATTGCAGGATAGATAGACTTAGATTCTCTGAAAACTTTATTAAAATCACTCAATGCATCTCTCTGGCAACTGAAAAGGCAACAAGTGGTCAAATAGGTCAAAGACAAAACAATGAAGCCCATGACCTATATAAGCCCAAAAACAGCCTTAAACAGCAAAATATGAGCGGTTGTCGTCTAGTCTGGTTTAGGACTTTAGCCTTCCAAGCTAATGATCCCGGGTTCAAATCCCGGCGACCGCACCATTTCTTCTTTTACTCTGAGATTAAGTTTTGAGTTTTCGGATAATTTTTACTTCTCTGCCTTTAAGCATGTCAATTCCAAGCGTTACGAGTTTTCTTCCACCGTACCCAAAAATCAATAGCCAGAAAGATATTCCAAAGCTTAAGCCTAGAATCTGTGCTGACAGTATATCTGTGGTTTGGCTTCCGACTGTTATCTGAAGACCAGATAAGCCCAAAGGAATCTGCGAATAATAGTTTCCGTTTAAGAGCACAATCAATTCATAGATTGAAACACCTATAATGGCTATGCCAACTGCCAGCAAAATGTATCCGACGTATTTTTCATCTTTCGATCCCGACTTGTAGCCGACAAAGGTCTGTTCTTTTCGGGTGCGGCGTGCTATGAAAAACAGGACTGTTGATATGACTGCAGCTACCAAGACGTCTAAAAGAATTTTGATGTATTCAGTAGCATCCATAGGCAGTCACGTATTTTTTTGTTTAGGCGTTTTTTGTTTCTGGCGGCGCTGACATTGGCCCGTTTATTTCTACCTTAATATCCTTAATCATGCTGACGCCCAGCGAAGCAATTTTGCCTCCAGCGAGCAACATAAAGCCCATCAAGATAAACCAGAAAAACAAGTTAGGAAGCTGGCTTACTTGAGCACCCTGAATCAACGACACGCCGGGTCCGTTGTCTCCTATCGACAGAGAAATATCGCCGATGTTGAATAGTTGTGGGGGCGGCGCATTGCCGTAGTAGACGTTTACCATTTCGAAGATCGAGAAGAGCAGCAGTATGAGCCCTAAGATTAGTAGGGCGTAGCCGATAATTTTTTCACTTTTGAACAACATATGTCTCACATATTAACTCTTGAAATAACCGATTAGCGAATAAAGATTTTGCAGAATCTTCTGTTACACACAAAACAAAGAAATCGGCGGAGCGCATAAAACAAGCATTGCCCTTCATTTTGAAGCCACTTTCAGACTTGGGTTAACGAAAAATAAGAAACTACTCTAAATCAGGTAGCGCCTGACAGTTGGAGCGAAAAGGTGAAAAGCCACACTGCCTAGATAAAAAGTAACAGGTGAACTCAAATGAGTAACGATGTAAACATGTCAACTATCCAGCTTAACGGCGAAAAACAAAACTTCATCCTCGACAAAAAAGACTTCAAAACAGGCAGCCGAGGCTACTATGGAACAGGAAAGATGGTCGCCGGCGGCAAAAAATATCAAATCAGCATACAAGTTGTAGAGATAGGTTCAAAGCCTAAACCTGAAGAAGAAAAGAAAAAATAGTTTAATTTTTTAACTCTCTATTTTTGTCTAAGTCAAGATTGATGCGCTGATTATAGTTACGTTAGTTCGCGGTTTATCATTTGAGTTGGTTGGTACTTTGGCAATTTTGTCTAAGACATCCATTCCAGCGATAACTTTCCCGAAAGCAGGGTGCTTACTGTCTAAAAAATTGTTGTTTACTTGATTGATGAAGAATTGGCTACTTCCAGTGTTCGGGCCTGCATTTGCCATAGAGATGGTGCCTCTATCGTTACGGTTGGTTTTTGTGAATTCGTCTTTTATCTCTGGGATTGATGGGTCGCCGTATCCGGTGCCTGTTGGGTCTCCGCCTTGAATCATGAATCCAGGTATAACGCGGTGGAAGATTGTGCCGTTATAAGTTCCCTTTTGTACGAGATTTTTGAAGTTACCAGTTGTAATTGGCATGTCATTGCGTAAATCTATGGTTATATCGCCCATGTTTGTATGGAGTAGAACTTTGGTTTCGGGTTGATTTGATTGTCCTGACATATGTATTCCCAGATATCAATTAGAATTATGGCTATTATGCCTATTGCAAAATAGTTGCAGGTTGATTTGTGCTTAGATGGTTTTATATTTTTATTAGATTATGTTTTTATTAAAAAAGAAAAGTAAAAAGGCTAATTTTTCAGAATTGCTAAGATATTATTGTAGCTTTTACTATTGTAACTGGGTTTACGGGGTCACTGTTTTCGTGTGTATATGGGTTTGCGGTTACTTGAGCGTTGGCTATAGCATCCACGACGTTTTGTCCATCGACTACTTTTCCAAATACTGCGTATACTGCATCAAATTTTGTGCCTGCCTGATCTACAGCCAAGTTTCCGTTATCTGCGACGTTTATGAAGAATTGGCTCGTTGCTGAATTGGGGTCACTTGTTTTCGCCATGGCTATGGTATATGCAACGTTGCGGTTGTTGCTTCCTATCTCGTCATTTATCGTTGGAGTGGAGCCGCTGATTGCGCCGCCCTGTATCATAAAGCCCGCTATGACGCGGTGGAAGATTGTTCCATCGTACTTTCCTTGTTGAACGAGGCTTATGAAGTTGGTAGTTGTTATCGGCTTATCGCTTCGCAACTCTAAGGTTATGTCTCCAACACTAGTTTGGAGGAGAACTTTTGTTGGGTTAACGTAGGATGGATCGCTTGTTGTTGGAGATGGTGTTGAGGATGTACCGGGTGAAGGTGACGCCGTTTGGATTGCAGTAGGTGATGGAGTGGGCGTTGGACTGGCTGTTGTGTTTGGTTGGTTTGCAGATTGTCTTAATACAATGTATGTCCCGATGCCAATGAGAATTATAGCTATAATGCCGATTGTCAGAAACAGTGTCTTGTTAGATTTTCGTTTGACTGGTGCTCTACTGTTTTTATTGGGTGTCATAGCTTGGTAGTCAACGGCTTTTCATATAAAATTTTTCCATAATTTACTTCAAAAAGTCATTTTGCCTATTGACCAGAAGTCGACTTCCATACCTTTTTTAGGGCGCTACATAGCTGTTAGTTTTTATCTTCGCTACCTCGCCTGTGTCTGCCCACACCTCAACCGTTAAGGTGTTTACACCGCCGGGGTAAACCTTGTCAAGCTGGAATGTAACAGTGTATTGGGGGTAGAGGGTTAAGCCGTTTTTGGTGTTGGGATGAAAAACAGCTGCGGAGTTGTCAAGTACGTTGAAGTTTGAGACTGCTTGGCCGTTGCTGGTCCAACTATAACTCGTCAAAGCGTTTCTCGCCAACGTTACTGCTTTATCAGGAGATATATTGATGGTAGTGCTTCCAACGATGAAGAGGAACCAGCCATTCGTTAGGGTTTCCAGGTCTCCGTTGTCAAAGACCAAGCTAAAGGCTCTTTGGTGAGAAGTCAACGCTGTTTTGGATATACATCAAAAGAATCTGTGCACTGTCCCCTTGGCTGGTGTAGTTTAACTTGATGTTTCCCTCCGCAATCTCGATACTCTCTGTCGATGGAGTAACAAGCGAGAGTAAGCTGCTCATGTTCAAAAGGTAGGGAGTGCCTTCGTATGTTGCTAGCCTCTCTAACAAACCCTTTGAAGTGTCCAAGACGCTGAAAGGTTGTGGAACAGAATAAACGGGTGTGCCCTCCAGCAGAATAATCTGGTAGCGAGAAAGCTGGTTGTTTCGGAATCTGAAGACGACATCGAGTTTGCTGTCGCTACTGGTAAGTGAGTAAGTCATAATTTGCTCCAATGCTCCGCCTAAATCCGACCGCTGCTCAACGGTGTTGCAAAGAAGAGTTGCTTGGTAGTGGGATGTGTCGATTTGGGTGACTTGCTGCAAGAACGTAATTGGCGCTGTTTGTGGTGTTGCTCCAAGATAGAAGTCGGTTGTACTTTGACTGCAAGCTGTCCCTTTCGCTGTCTGTTTGGCTAAGTAGGTAGGTCTCCAAAACGGTGATGCTTGATAGAAGGATAACTCCAACAAGCAGGCCTCCGAGGGCTGTTTTCCACTTCAGAGATACGGTGGTGCGTTTTCTTGGTTGAATTGGCGGTGCTTCCTCCACGATTCTTCATGGTGCTAACTGAAAGCTAACCCAAATGTCGAAAGCTTGTACACGCCGTTGTTATCTTTAGTTACCAGTTCCCCCAGGCTATCAAGGTGGTAGGTTAGGTTTGAACTAGAGACCCCTAGCAACTCTAGCATTTCAGTGAAAGCCATGGATTTGTCGGCTAAAATGCGAAGTATCTTGCGGCGGATAGGATGCTTTAGTGAACTAAAGATGATGGAGTAAATTTCTTCTTTGCCGTCAGTCACCATTCTCAACCGCCTTTAACATCTGTTTAGTGTGTACATTAAAACTTTTTCAATAGACACTGGGACGCCTAATATTGGAATCTTTGCTTTAAGGCTAAATATCGATGATTGCACATGACTTCTTATGGCGTTTGAGCTTATTGCGCAATCACTCTCCATCCTCTTTATTGTGGTTTTAATAGTTGCTTCTTTGGTTGTTTTGTGGAAGCTTCGAAAAAATGGAAAAGTACCTTGTACTTTTTGTTAAAGCAGTTGTATTTTTAGCTGTGGTGTTCTTTGCGGCAACTTATCTGTATGTGGAACCGTCTGCCCCTGTGAGAGAGGGCAATGGACCTGTTGAATTACAAATAGTCTCCACCAACCAAACTGTGTACTCGCGCAGTGAGCAGTTTCGGTTGCAGATTTATGTTTATAATCCTCATGATTGGGCTGTGCCTTACCCATTGTTTGTGACTTTTAGTGAGAGCCCCCTTTAGGTGACTTTAGCAATTGTCCCTTTGGACATAAACGCAAAATACCCGCCACTTGCCGCACACTCGAAAACATTGTTTACCTCGCCAACTATTTGGCCACCGAGTAGCCCTGGAAACTATACCCTGACAATATCCTTACAGGCTCTGTTAATTATGGGCAACCGGTTAGCTGTTCGATAGTTGTTGAGTCTGCCAAATAGTAAAGCTGCCCAATGGTTATGCCATAAGAAGCCGCCATTTTTTTGCGGGCATCGTTGTATTTAGGTTTTTTCTATGCTACTTTTATCATATTGCACAAATAGCTCACAGAATATAGCAGATGCAGAATCCAAAACGGCAAATTCAACAAACTCTGATGGATGTTGCTGTGGATAGGCACTTTTTCTTACAACTACTTCCGTTTAGTTTTTGCTATAGAGACAAATTAGAAATACCTGTACGGTCTGTTATGGTTTTTATGAGGCTAACGTGTCATGACGGATGTTGTGTTTGTCTTTGAAGTTCACCAGCCGCATAGGCTTAGGCGGAACCTGTTTTGGGAAGGTAAAGTGTTTAGGCGTCTATCCAAAGACGAATTATTCGACTACTATTTTGACACTGAAGTTGACCGCGAAATCTTTAAGCGTGCCGCGCGCAAATGCTACTTTCCTTCAAACCAGATAATCCTAGACGTAATCGATAGACGCAAGCACGACCG
Source organism: Candidatus Bathyarchaeota archaeon (assembly GCA_963775685.1). Taxonomy (GTDB): domain Archaea; phylum Thermoproteota; class Bathyarchaeia; order Bathyarchaeales; family Bathycorpusculaceae; genus Bathycorpusculum. The sequence goes on along the minus strand of CAVZJV010000014.1, from coordinate 1,712,129 downwards.
CAAACAAGCCAAATTCTCCTTTAGTGTTTCAGGCGTTTTTCTTGAACAATGTGAAATGTTCGACAAAGACCTGCTGGAAAGTTTCCGGCAACTCGCTGCTTCAGGAGGCGCCGAGTTCCTAGACCAAACCTACTATCACTCTATAGCAAGCCTCTACCCGGAAAAAGAAGAGTTTATCGAGCAAGTTGCAATGCACAAAAAAGCCATCAGAGGCCTGCTAGGTTATACTCCGAATGTTTTTGAGAACACTGAATTGCTCTATAACAACACCATCGCCAAAACAGTTGAGGACATGGGCTACAAGGGCATCTACACTGAGGGCCTAGAAAAGATTCTAGGCGAAAAATCCCCCAACTACATCTACACACCTAAGGGCACCAAGAAAATCGGTGTGCTCCTTCGAAATTACAAGTTGACCGACGATGTCGGATTCAGGTTTTCGGCTCGTTGGTGGCCAGAGTGGCCTCTGACCGCCGACAAATACGCAAGGTGGTTAGCCGAAACCAAAGGTGAATGTATCAATATTTTCCCTGACTACGAAACGTTTGGAGAACATCACTGGCCAGAAACAGGCATTCACAGCTTCCTCCAACACCTCCCAGACGAAATTCTGAAATTTGATCATATGCAGATGGCTACGCCTTCTGAGGCTTTGGATAAACATGCTTCTGCAGGAGAAATCGATGTTCCTGAGGCTGAAGGAACCGTTTCTTGGGCTGACATTAAACGTGACCAGTCAGGATGGCTTGGCAACGTTATGCAATGGGCATACTACACCACTATACGACGATTGGAGCCGTTGATTAAAGAGGCTGGCGACGCCGAGTTTCTGGGGCTCTGGCGGGATTTTCAAACAAGCGACCACCTCTACTACATGTTCACTGCAGGCGGCGGACCAGGCGAAGTTCACTCATACTTCAGCCCATACGAGTCGCCCATGGATGCCTTCGTAGTTGCACAAACACTGCTCAATGATTTTGAGGCTAGGATAAGAATTTCACTTCTTACAGCTAATGAGCCTTTCTTGTTCTACACGGGAGTTGGAAAGGATTGCTATACAGGAAGGATGGCTTGGAGCCTTAAGGGTTTCATTGAAGCACTCAAGGAGGTAGATGTCAAAGCTATAGATTTCCATGTCGGCAAGGGCGATTTTGAGAGTTGGGCTAGGAGCTCGCTAAAAGACAAGAAATTAGCATCCAAAATTAAAGAACTCAAAGCTTCTGTAGAAGTAGGCGATAAACTCAGAAAAGCAATAGTTGAAGTTGCGACAAAACGTTACCTTGCCCAAACCAAGGCGATTCAGGATGCAACCAAGCTTTTCTAAAAAAAACCTTCTCACATGAGTTTATTAGATAAGTCGTGGTATTCTCTAATGACACGGTGCATGCAAAATGAGAGAAGAGCTTCCGTTTCCAGATAAAGTCCTGCAGACATTGCACAACTTGTGCGCTACCGCCGCTGATTTAGCAAGAAGAGGCGAAGAAGTAGCTCGGCTCCTGCAGAAAGACCCAAACGAAATCGAAGGCATTCTAGACAAGTACAAGTTTGAAGGTTTCGCTGAAAGCTTTTATGACAATGAAGGCAAGAAACGGTACTATCTAAACGGTAGAGGTATAATTAAGGTTTGTTCGCTTTTCACGTAGTGGAATCATGCGTGTCATAATTTTTTCCTGGGAGTATCCGCCAAGGGTGGTTGGTCAACTTTCTGGGTACGTTAGCGCCCTTTCAACTCAGCTTGCCAACAGCAAAGTGGAAGTTAACGTTGTTACCTACGATGAATCCACAACGGGTCAAACCAAAAATCCAAGTGGCGTAAAAACCTTCAGAGTTGCCAATCCCGTGCGAACCCACATTGGCGTCTTAACCTGGGTGCTAACTCTAAATCAGGAAGTCGAACGGGCAGCAACTAACATTTACTATGAAGCCCACAAGCAAATTGACCTGATAGACGTTTTCGATTGGCACTTTATTCCTGCAGCTATCACGCTAAAAAACGCTTTTGACTTACCTTTTGTTTATTCGGTGGAAAGCATAGAAGATCATCGCTCACCCAACTCAAACACCTCGTACAACATGGCAATCAAAAGCATCGAGTGGCTTGGGTTTTATGAATCTGAAAGAATAACTGTGAAATCTGAGTGGATGAAAGCTGAGGTAATTAGGGTATACAAGGTGCCTAAAGAAAAAATAACAGTTATCTCATTAGACTCTACCCTATTGGTTAAGGAAATCCAAAAAATATACAGCAAAGTGGCGGAGGCAAAGAAAAATGAAAGATAAACTAACGGTCATGATGCTGAGTTGGGAATATCCGCCAAGAGTAATCGGAGGCATATCACCCCACATATACTTCCTCTCCAAACATTTAGCCAAACAAGACGTGAAAGTTTACGTAGTAACCTGCGATTTTCCCGGAGCACCAGCACATGAAGTAATCGACGGTGTAGAAGTCTATCGAATTGACTCATACAAAAACCCAGCTCCTGACTTTGCTACATGGGTTTACTTGATGAACATGAACATGCAACGGGAAACGGCAGTGCTGACAAAGAAGATCGCGGACGAAATCGACGTTTTCCACGCCCACGATTGGCTCGTCGCAAACGCAGGAATAGGCTTAAAACATGTCTTCAGAAAGCCACTGCTGGTAACAATGCACTCAACTGAGATGGGCAGACGCGATGGACTGCACACCACCACAGAGAGAATGATTCATGAAACCGAAGCCTGGCTCACCTACGAAGCCTGGAAGGTCATTTGCTGCAGCGACTACATGATTTCACACGTAAAATACGTTTTTGGGCTGCCCAGCGACAAGTTAGTTATGGTTCCAAACGGCGTTAATACCCACAACTACGATGGAAACGAAGACCTAAAGGAGTTCAGGGGAAAGTTTGCTTTGCCAGAAGAAAAAATCGTCCTCTTTGTCGGACGCCTTGTCTATGAAAAGGGAATCCATGTCCTGATTAACGCTGTCCCAAAAATACTCAGCAAAGTTAACGCTAAATTCATAATTGTAGGAAGTGGCTACATGAAAGAGCAGCTCCTAAACATCGTCCGAAGCATGGGGTTGGAACATAAAGTGTTGTTTCAAGGTTTTCTCGATGAACCCTCGCTTATTAATCTGCAGAGGTGCGCTGATGTGTCTGTTGTGCCGTCGCTCTTTGAACCCTTTGGCATTGTTGCCTTGGAGGCTATGGCTGCCAGAAGCCCAGTGGTTGTATCCGACACTGGTGGCTTATCTGAAATTATCCAACATGACGTAACAGGCGTGAAGGTTTACCCAAATAACCCTGACTCATTAGCGTGGGGCATAACCAAAATTCTGCTAGACGGGTACTACGCAAAACAACTAAGGGACAACGCGTACAGGCGTATCCAGGAAAAGTACGATTGGGGGAAAATTGCCCAGCAGACCAAGCGCATCTATGAGGGAGTTATAGGTGAGGACTCCAAGAGTTTTTGGGCTTGAGGTGTTATTTTCCGATGACTCGCACGTTTTCTACTTGAAGCCACGGCGAAATCAACTGCCCCATCTGCCGCTCGTTCCCCCCAACCACACTGATGTTTTTGAGCAGTTCAAAAATATTGCCTGCCAACATAACGCCTCGTGAGCAATGAGTGATTTTTCCATCCTTAATTTTCCATGCTGGGGTTGCCACAACCGAGAATTCACCGCTGACAGGGTTGCTGCTGTGGGCGCCCTGTAGATAATATACTATTAAACCGTCGTTGATTTCGCTTAGCATCTCCTCTGAGGTTTTGTTTCCTTGAGTTATGTGGAAGTTTGTGGGGTCGATGCCGGGAGTTGATAGGTACCCAGCCCTTGAAGCATTTCCAGTGCTCTCCACGTCGTCTTTTTTGGCTGAATAGTTATCGTAGAGGAAATTGCGCAAAACGCCCTTCTCTATTACAGGGGTTTTCTGATGCGGCACCCCTTCTGCGTCAAAAATCGACGTGCGTAGTCCGCCGACAAATAAGCCATCATCATATATGGTGAGGTTTTCGGAGGCCACTTTTTCTCCGATTTTTCCCTTAAACGGCGATTGTCCCCTCTGTACGCTGTCACCTCTGATGGCATTGATTAATGTGTAGGCGAAAAGCTCCTGAAGCGCGAACTGGGTTAGGATTACTTTGCCGGATTTGGTTTCGACCGATTTGGTTTTTAGGGCTGAAACCGACAGTTTTGCTGCTTCCCTGCCCACCCATGCTGCGTCAAAGTTGTAGTTTCTTGCGGCGTTGAACTCAAAACACATAGGCGTCACTGTATCAGCCTCTTTAGCCAGCGTAGCCAAACTGCACTCCACAACTGTTCCCCGGTCAAAGCCTGATACGCCGTTTGAATTAGCGATGGCGCTGGAGACGTATCCTGCTCCTACTCCGCCTTCGATAGCGAAAACTCGTTTATCCACTTGGACAGCAGCATCCAACATTACGGCAGCTACACTGACCAACTCTTCGGGTGTGAGCGCTACGATTTTTTTGTCAAATGTCTTTGCCGTCTTGACGTAGGGTTTCATTTGCGGCAATCCCTTCCAGTCGGGGTCGGGTTTGCTTGCCATAGCCGCACTAAGTGCCCCTGCTATAACGCCTTCAACAGCCTTCTGGTCATCTAAGATGTTTGTGTATGCAAACCCTATTGCTTTATTGGAAACTATCCTTAAGCCTAAGCCACGGTCGATTATTCGGTTTGTTTTGCTTATTTGTCCTAGCTCAATGCCTATGTTTGTTGCTTGTCCCTCATAGGTGTAGGCTTCCGCTTCCTGGGCGCCTTTCTTTAGGGCTGCCTCAACGACGTGTTCTGCAATACTTATCATGGTCTTTCTTTCAAGCGCTGCCACCGACAACTACCTCACTGATTTTAATGTGCGGTCCCCCATCGCTAATAAAGGCTGTCTGCCCCTTGCCGCATCGCCCAGGATCCAACTTGAAATCTTTGCCAACGCCACTGACTTTATGCAACGTTTCGAGTGTGCTGCCGCTTATGGATGCGTTGCGTATGGGTGCACCGATTTCACCCTTGTTTATTTCATAGCCTTCTTGGATGCCCACTTGGAACGTGCCGTCAAGGTTCGCTTGTCCACCTCTGAAGCTTTTGAAGTAGTAACCAGACTTAACATCCTCGATGAGTTCTTCGAAGGCTTGATCTCTCGGAGCCATGTACGTGCACCGCATCCGAATGATGGGCTCCACGCGGAAGTCCTCAGCCCTCGCATTTCCCGTTGGTTGCGCGTTGAATTTCTCGGCTGTTTCGCGATTATGCAATAGACCCGTCACTACGCCGTCTTTTATGAGCAGTGTTTTTTGGGATGTTGTGCCTTCGTCGTCGTACCTAAATGCTCCAAACGCACCCTCAACTGTGCCATCATCGTAAAACGTGACGAGGTCTGAACCGATTTTTTTGCCAATGTTGCTGGCTAAGACGCCCCCTGAAAGCGCCAAATCAGCTTCCGCTAAATGCCCAAACGCCTCATGCACAAAAACCCCAACCACGTTAGGCCCCAAAACTACCGGGAACTTTCCGCCTCGGGGAGACTTTGCGCTTAGCTGCTCAATTGCGCGTTTGGCGACTTTTGCGCCTAAAACCTCTGGAGCTTGCTGGTCGAATAGTTCGTAGCCTGCTGTGGAACCGATTTCTTCTCGGCTAAACGTGAAGACGCCTTCGCTTTGGGCTGAAGCGGTGATTCTAGCCCAAACATACAGCTTATCCTGCTCAATACATGTGCCTTCGCTGTTTACAAAAAAGCTGTTTCCCATCAAATCCATATAATCGATCGAGCAACTTTTAATTCGCTCATCAAAACCCAAACTCGTCTTGTTTACGGCAAGGGCAGTTTTTATTTTGTCCTCCATCAATATGTCCGCTGGATTTTTTCGGGGTCTGGAAACCACACGATCCTCAACAACTTTAACGTTTGCAAGCTTAATCGGGGTATTCAATCGCTCGCTTGCAAGCTTTGCCATCCTGCAAGAGTCAGAAACTGCGTCTTCCAAAATCGACCCTTCAAACGAGCCCACGGAAGCAAACCCCCAAGCACCATTCACCAGAACGCGTATAGCAACGCCCTTCTCTATGCCCTGTTTGGCGGCTTCTACACGCTCCTCTTTGAGGGTTAGAGATGTTTTGGTGAGTTTTTGAGCTCGGGTTTCAGCATATTGGGCTCCGAACTTTTGGGTGGCGGTGTTGTTAATTTTGATGAGAAGGTCTTTCACGGTTATCTGTCCTTTGATGGGTTAACGTTTATCTAGAATTATTTGGATAATTAAACCGTTTTGTTCGGGCTTACCAGAAGTCGCTCATGCTTTTCTGTTTAACTGTTGGCTGAACCAGCTTGGGTTTAAGCTTTATTGGTGGCGGCACATCGACTCCTAAAACCAGTTGCCCATACACCCCGTCATACCCAGGCGTAACCTTTGCAGTACCATCTCTAACTTTGAGAATTGCCTGTGCAATGGGCGTATCCACCACTTGAACAAGTGCATCTAACGGTGCATCAATCAGCACCTTGTATTCGTCACTAAATTTCTCAATCAGTGCATTGTATTTTTTCCAAACCGCCTGCGTCGAAGGAGAATCAGTTCCAAGCACTGTTGCGATGATTTCAGAAAGCGGAAGCAAACGCAAAAATCCGGGGGCGCCCGTACGCTTAAAATCGGCTGGTCTATCCGCGAGTTCCTCAACTCGTTGCTCAACGCCCTTGGTGAGTTTTCGGCGGCAAACTGGGCAGACGTTACCGAATTTTATGGCATCGGCTGGTGAGAGGGAGACTTTGCAGTTGCGGTGTCCTGTCCAGTGGTATTTCCCGTATGCAGGATCGGTTTCTATGGTGAACTTGAAGTGGGCAGAATCGTTGGCGACAATGGCGTCCGTGACGTTCTTGTAGGCGAATTTCTCAAGTTCAAAAACGTTGGCTTCTCTGCCGATGCGCCAAGGCCAAAAACTATGGCAGTCGCTATTGGAAACCATTGCGTATCGGTCAAGTGTGCTAAGGCGCCAATTCATCGGGGGGTCAGAAGACAACCCCGTTTCCAACGCATGGATATGTTTGGTCATGTCTTGGTAACAGTCTTCAACGGTGTTAAAGCCGCTAAATGCTCCAAAGATGCTAAACCATGGTGTCCAAGCATGCGCAGGAAAAACCATGTTGTTGCTACAAACCTCCATCACCTGCTCGACTAGTTGGGGTGCTGAGACGTTGAGGTTAGGTCTGCCATCGGAGCTCAAACTACCAAAACTTTGAAGTCGTTCATTGATTTGTTCGGCAGTTTCAAGCCACGGAGTAAGTATAACATGGTGTACTTTTTTTGATTCGCCTTTATAGGCAAAGATTGTGCAGACTTCAGTTTGCAACATAAATCGCACTGATGAATTTTCGTTGGCTAATTTGAAAAGTCCAGAGTTACCTTCAGGTGTAAGTGTTTCGTTGATTTCTTTTAGCCACTGGGGATGGGTGAAGTCGCCTGTGCCGACGAGGCTTAAGCCTTTGATTTTTGCGTATTTGGCGATTTCAAGTATGCTCATCTGTTCACTTGTGGCTCGGCTGTATTTGCCGTGGATGTGAAGGTCAGCTATGACTCTCATATATGGCGCCCAAAACCTTACGTAGAGATTAACCATTTTAAGGCTTTGCTGTGTTAACCAAAAAACATTAGAATCATGAGTCTATGGAGGTTTTACTTTAACTTTTAAGGTCCAATTCACCAGTGACTCCAGTAACTGCACAATTAGTTGGCGCGTTTGCTCATTGGTTAATTTTCCCTCAGTATCGACATTATGAGCTGCATCTGACAGCATTATTTCAGGGCGGTTAACGGGATGCATGTCAAGAAAAATGAACGATTGACGCAGATGATATTGGGCTCGGGCACCACCGAATCTTCCGATTGAGGCGCTCATGATGGCGACAGGTTTGCCTTCTAGAGGTGTATCTGCTCTTGGTCTTGAAGCCCAGTCAATCGAGTTTTTGAGAACTCCTGGAACCGAATAATTGTATTCCGGGGTCGCAATCAAGAGGGCATCGACGTTTCTGATTTTCTGCTTAAACTCAGCAACTATTTGAGGCGGAGTAACTTCAAATTCCTGGTTGAAGGGCGGAATGCCATATAAATCAAAAACTTCGATTGCTACGTTTTCAGGCGCTAATTCAACGGCGGCTCGGATTAAGGCTTTGTTGTAGGAGTCCTTCCTTAAGCTTCCTGCAAAAGCCAGAACCCTAATTTTTTGTTCCACAGAAACACCTACCAAGACAAATTGAATTAACCAAGCGAATTTAAACATGTTTACTCCAGATTAAACTGATTTTTTCTTCTTGAGAAAATCGCCAGTAACGATATCAACCTTACTAGTTTTTTCGTTGATTGGCTCTTGGGGTTAAAATATGTTGGCTGGTGCAATATTCTTTTATGTTCCTTAAAGCCTAAGTTTACTTTATGCATGAATGGGCATTAGCTGAAGCGATTCTAAAATCAGCAGAACAAGTTGCTGAACAGGAAAAACTTAAAGAAATTACGGAAATCACAATTAGAGTCGGTGAACTTCAACAGGTTGAACCACCAATTTTGCGGTTTGCTTTAAACCAAATGAAACCCGGCACCTTCAAGAAAGCAAAATTCCGCATCTTGAAGGCTAAATCCACGCTCAAATGTAGAGTATGTGGCAGAAAGTGGCAGTTTAACTTCAAAAAGCTCGACAAAGCAACTGCGGAAGCAATCCATTTTGTTCCCGAGGCAGCACATACATACGTTAAGTGTCCAAAATGTGGCAGTCCAGATTTTGAAATCACAAGTGGACGCGGCGTTTGGCTGGAGGACATGAAAGGGGTTAAATGCTGATGATTGATCCGCGGACAAGCGTAATTAATCAACGTTTGGCTGGGATAGGACGGATAGTGGTTGTTTCAAGCGGCAAAGGCGGCGTCGGCAAAAGCATTGTTGCCACTGCGTTGGCTCTCTCTCTTGCTAAGGAGGGTTGCAGGGTCGGCTTGTTTGACTTGGATTTCACAGGTCCATCAACCCACATAATCCTTGGAGTTCCCTCAAACTTGCAGCCAAAAGAAGACAAAGGCATTGTTCCGCCAACATTTGAGGGCTTAGTTTATATGTCGCTTGTCTACTTTGTCGGAGATAACCCTGCGCCGCTTCGTGGAAACGATGTTTCAAACGCCCTCATCGAGTTGCTAACCGTAACGCTTTGGGGTAAATTGGATTTTTTAATAGTTGACATGCCGCCCGGCATCGGGGATGCGGTTTTGGATTTGGTGCGGTTGGTCAAGCGGATTGAGTTTCTGATTGTGACGACACCGTCACTTTTGGCTTTCGAAGTTGTCAAAAAGCAGGTATCTTTGCTCTGCGAACTTAAGATGCCCGTCATCGGTGTCTTAGAAAACATGAAGATGGATAAATCAACTTGCGTGCAAGTGGAAACCGAAAAATTAGGGTTGAAATATCTTGGTTCAATTCCCTATGACCCAAAGTTGGAAGCTGCAATCGGTAACGCCACGAAACTGATGAAGACATCTGTCGGCGAAGGTTTGCCCAAAATCAAAAAATCGGCGAAAAGTGAACTATGATGTCTTGTAAGGCCGTAATCTTCGATTACATCGGGACCTTGGTTAACTGCAAAAACTACACTATGGATGTCTTAAAACAAAAACTCCACAAGGCGTTGGTTGCCGAGGGATTTGATGTAGCTAAAGACAAGTTCTTGGATGCCTACGATTTATCACATGAGAAATACCGCAAAGTACGCTATGACCAGCTGCGAGAGGTTACTAATGCTGTTTGGGTGGCTGAGACACTATGCAATTTAGGTTTTGGGGTGACTGCGGAGGATGCCCGTGTTAAGGCTGCCTTGAATGTTTTTTTTCAAGATTTCATAGATACCCTTGAGTTACGAGAGAACGCAAAAAAACTGGTTAAACAAGCCAAAAGGCAATGTAAGGTGGCGTTAATCTCAAACTTTACCCACGCGCCAGTCATCTACAAAAGCCTCAGAAAGCTACGTTTAATCGAGTTCTTCAACACGATTGTTGTTTCTGAGGAAGTGGGCTGGCGAAAACCAAGTTCCAACATATTCGAGTATGCCTTAAACCAGTTACAGATTCAAGCACACGAAGCCGTCTACATCGGTGACAGTCCAAACGAAGACATCAAGGGTGCCAAACAAGCAGGAATAAGAACCGTTTTTGTTCCCTCACAATTCAACAACTTAAAAAACTTAAAAGAAAGCAAACAAGAACCAAATCAAGTGCCCAAAGATCTGACTGCAATATGCCTGAGTTTAAATCAAATTCTTTCCCTCTAATCCTGGCGCTTAAATTATAGCCCAAGAGGACAATTTTTTGAAGCGGCCAAGTAATCACAAATTTTTTATATCCCTTCAACTAAAGAAGCGACTAATTAGGAGAATGGACAATGTATCAGCAAAATCAAGTTCAAAACCAACCAACAGCAGCATACTGGCTGTCCATTATCGGCGCAATAATAGGTTTACTGGCGGGCATAGTACTAATCGTCATCGGAGCACTACTTGGAGTGTTCACTTTTGGAATAGGCTTCATTGGTGTCGCTGGTTTAGGAATCTGGATGTTCGTAGCCTCGACATTAGTAATTATCTTCGCACGCAATCTAAAGGCAAATCCAATGGAACATACAAAATGGGGTGCACTTATACTCGTATTCTCACTCCTTGGCGTTGGAGGCCTTCTCGGGTTCGTTGGAGGCCTTCTCACACTAATCTACACACCTGTTCTTGTTGGAGCCCCTCAGAAACAATATGGGCCACCACGACAACCATACTATGGTCCACCACCACAACAAACTTCTGATGAGCCGCAACAGCAATCAGCTACTCGTGTTTGTCCACAATGTGGACGAATCGTACAAGCAAATGAACGTTTCTGCCCCAACTGTGGAAAACAACTCTACTAAACAAAAAACAAACCTTTTGGAAACCAACTTTTTTGATTTATATTTGAGCTCGAAGATAACAAAAGAAAAGATAAGGAAATTAGATTTTTTTGGTTTGAACCGCGTTTTCCAGTGCAACAACTCCTGGAAGCTTCTTGCCCATCAAGAATTCGATGAGCGCTCCGCCCGCAGTGCTGATATAGCCTATTTTTTTGTTTAAACCGTACTCTTTGATGGCAGCTATGGTATTTCCGCCTCCTGCAAGACTGAAGGCTTCGCTGTTTGCGATGGCTTCAAACACTTTTTTGGTGCCGTAGTTGAATTCTTTGTCTTCGTAGACTCCCATTGGTCCGCTGACTACGATTGATTTGGCTGACGAGATGATTTTTGCATAGGCTTCAACGGTTTTGGCGCCGATGTCCAGAATCGAGTTTTCGGTGGGAAGTTTGCTAACTGGGAGTTCTATACGTTTGCCATTCATGTCTAATGCAATGTCTGATGGGACCATAACTTTGTCGCCGAACTGCGCTTCTAACGCTTTTATGCCGGGAATCAACCCTGTCAACTCCTTCTTTTCCAGAAACATCATGTTTCCCTTGCCCAAATCAACGCCTTTGGCTGCCAAGAACAATTGTCCCGTTACTCCACCTGTAAGAACGGAGTCTGCGATGCCTTTGCTTAAAACGTATTTACTGATTTCTAAACTGTCGTCGGCTTTTGCTCCACCCATAACGTAAACCGATGGTTTTTCTGGCTTCTCTAAAGCTTTGCTGAGCGAGGTTAATTCACGTTCCATTATGCGACCAGCGGCTGAAGGCAAAACTGCAGTGAAGCCAACCATGCTGACGTGGCCTCGATGCGCTGCTGCAAAAGCATCGTTAACAAACAAATCGGCTAATGGCGCAAGGTTCTGCACTAGTTCGGTTTTGCTTGCTTCTTCAGGTGTTGAACTTTTTGTTTCTCTATCCCAGCTACGCACGTTCTCCAAAACAAGGATTTCTCCACCTTTGAGGTCTTTTATGGCGGTTTTGGCTTTATCGCCGAAGACATCGTCAACATATTTTACCGGGCATTTGAGGATTTTCGACAGAATTTCTGCATGCTCCTTTAGAGGTGTGTAATCTGGATCGCCTTTTCTGCCTTGATGCGCAAGAACAACGGTTTTGGCACCTTTCTCAGCTAACTCTGTGAGCGTTGATTCCGCATGTGCCCTAATCCGCACATCGCTGTTTACCTTCTTGGTTTGCGGGTCTATTTCCGAGTTAAAATCCACTCTGACAAGAACAACTTTGTTCTTAACGTCAAAATCATCCAAAGTTTTGTACTTTCCCATAACACATACGCCTTCACTTTTTATTTTAAAAAAGGAAAAGAAAGGATGGATTTAAGTTTGTTTGAGGGTGTATTAGAGGTTGGCTTTTTTGCCAATCATTTCGATGAAATCAACCATGCGGTTGCTAAAGCCCCATTCGTTGTCGTACCATGCAAAGACCTTCACGAAATTGCTCTTCTCGCCTAGAACCATGGTTAATTGTGAGTCGAGGACTGCTGAAGCTGTGCTGTGGAGAACGTCGGTTGAGACAATTGGGTCTTCGATGTATTCGAGTATACCTTTTAGAGGGCCTTGAGCGGCTTGTTTCATGGCTGCGTTTATTTCTTCTTTGGTGACTTCTTTACCTAATATTGCAGTTAGGTCAACGATGGATACGTCTGGCGTTGGGACTCGTAGAGAATAGCCGTTCATTTTTCCTGCGCAGCTTGGCAGAACTAACCCGATTGCTTTTGCAGCGCCTGTGCTTGTTGGAATGATGTTTATGGCTGCTGCTCTTGCTCTGCGGGGATCTTTGTGCACGACATCTTGGATGCGTTGGTCATTTGTGTAGCTGTGGCATGTTGTCATGAGTGCTTTTTCGAGTCCGAAGCTGTCGGATAAGACTTTGCTGACGGGGGCTAGGCAGTTAGTTGTGCAACTGGCGTTTGAGAGAATATTATGTTTGTCGTGATCGTATGTAGTGTCATTAACACCTAAAACGAAGGTTGCATCCGGGTCGGTGGCTGGGGCACTGATTAAGACTTTTTGGGCTCCCGCAATGAGGTGCTTGGTTGCGCCTTCACGGTTGGTAAATAAGCCTGTTGACTCAACGGCTAAATAAACTCCTAGATCTTTCCATGGAAGTTGCGCTGGGTCTCTCATGCTGAGGCATTTGAGGTCTTTTCCATTGACAACTAGGTCGTTGCCTTTGACTTCAACAGTTCCTGGAAAGCGTCCGTGAACTGAGTCGTATTTGAGCAAGTGAGCGTTTGTTTTTGCATCTGCCAAGTCGTTGATGGCCACAAAATCAATATTTGCGTTCTTTTCGATGGCTGCTCGGTAGAGAAGTCTTCCGATCCTTCCAAAACCATTGATTCCAACTTTTATATTCGCCATAACAATTCACCTATACCTGTAAAACTGTAACAAGCCACTCTAACTTTATTAATTTTCCGACCAAAAAGCAGGTCTTAGTTAACGCGAACTCAATTGCCCAGAAAAACCTATAGCTCCCTTGTCAAAGGCAAAAATAGGGTTTTTAATATAGAAAGGTTAAAGATGGCTTAATAAAGGCCGCCTTCTTTGAAGTAATGGTACTCTTCTTTTTTGGGGCCGAAGCTCCTTACGCCATCCCTTATGAGTTGGCACCGCATGTCCTTAGCATTTTCTTTAGTTATTTCGCCCTTCTTTTCTAAGTAAACGATGATTTCCTCTGCTTGGGCTTCTGTATCGCAACGACGAATAAAATCTACGGCTGAAGGGTTAAAATGTCGTAATTTATCAGGCGTCTCACTGCAAACAAACTCTTCTTCTGTGCAATCTTCATGTTTCCCCTCTTCAGTGACCTCTTCCTCTGCTTCCAAGGTGTTTTTCCGTACAGCGTTAATTGGAACCTTGACTTCTCCAGATTCAAGCTCTTCGTAGAGATGTGGAAATATTTTTTTGATGGATTTTTTATCTGTTGCCATCTTGCATCAGTGTACAAAAATAATATTTGAACGCGTCATTTATTTTCTTTTTTGAAGAAAAAAATGTTTTTCAGAGAGAATTATGATGGGATGAACTGTTGAGTCGGGTTGGATTCGAGGACTCTTTCAAGTTCTTTAATGTTTAAGCCTTTAAGTTCGTCGCCGAACGTTTCACATTTCCTTTTTTTCCCTGCTTCCTCTTGGCAGCGAGCAACGATTTCCAGCGCATGTTTAGATGCGGTTTCGGCGTAAATATGGAATGACGAAAGAGTTGTTCCACGCTTGTTAACGGTAGCCCACGCTGTTTTCGAAACTTTTACACAGGCAGATTTTAGGATTATTAGGATTTCTTCCGCGTCGTCGGAGTAAACGGCAATGTCGATGTCGCTTCCACGCCTAATTGTGCCTCGCCAAACGCTGCCAATTAAAACAGGGCAAAACTTGGCTAAAAGCCTCATCACTTCCAATGCTTCTTTACGCATTTGCACTAAGCTTTCTTTTCTCTTTGCGCCCTCGTTTTCCTCAGAAATCTTGTCAAGTTCCAGGGCAACTTCGAGGTTAGAGGGCAAAAAATGAGCCCCAAAAACCTGAGCTGCCTTCCGCTTAGCCTGCTTGTACTCTTTTTCAGCCCCAAAATATATGAGCGTGGCGGCTTCTCTTGTGACTCTGTACTTTAAATCAAAGTCGTCAGACAAAGGGTTTACCGTTTAGCGATTGTTTCATAGAGTTCAATGGTTTTCTCGGCTATTTTGTTCCATGTGAACTCTGCCAAGACGCGTTTTCTGCCGTTCTTGCCCAGACATTTTTCGTCTCGCAGGGTTTTCCAATGCGCTGATTACTCCCCATGCGATGTCTGAGGGATTGTTGGGGTCTATGTGGTATCCACATTGCTCTTCTCCACAGCAAATCACTATTTCCCGCATTCCGCTGACTCCAGAAGCGCCGACCACGACTGGTTTCTCCATTGCCATGGCTTCGATTGCAACTATCCCAAAGGGTTCATACTGGCTTGGAAACACTGCTATATCGCAGGCCGCGTAATGTTGGATTCTTTCTTCTTCTGGGATGAAGTCGAAGCAGAATTTGACGTATTCATCCAGTTTTGTCATACGAGTAAGGTTGCTTAAATATTCTTGTAAGTCGCCAACGCCAACGACTACCAATTTAACTTTAGGCATCTTGGCGATGATGTGAGGCATAGCCAGGATCAACTTGTCAACGCCTTTAACCAATACTAGACGTCCGAGGAAAAGAATCATAAACTCGTCATCTTTAATGCCATATTTTGCCCTAGTTTTCTGAATATTTTCCTTAGACACGTTTTCAGGCTTGTACTTTTGGGGGTCAACTCCGTTGTAGCTAACTTGAATCTTCTCTTTGGGAAAACCCAGCTGAACCAGCTCATCTTTCATGGCGTAAGAGACCGTGACAACCATATCCGCCATCTTGCCAGCCCTTAACTCGATGTTACTAACAACACTTGAACCATTCCCTAACGTTCTGCCCTTCTCAGTAGAGTGGACATGGAAAGCCAAAGGCAACCCTGTTTCGCGTTTAACTGTGATTCCTCCCATAGCTGAGAGCCAATCGTGCGCCACAACAACATCGTATTTCATGCCTTCTTTTTTGATAAGTTCGTTAACCAGCTTTGCCGCTGACAGATAATTGTAGACCATCAATTTGCCGAACAAGTGAATGCCTCGCCCCCATTTTCTTATGTCCTCAGCGATTACATCGGGTAACGAATCGGAAACATCTATGTGGAGGGGACGATGGATTTCTATGCCACGCCAAATTTCTCGAGTCGGTAGCGAACCCTCATCATCATTCATGGTGAAGACGGTTACATCGTGGTCGTTTAAGACAAATTTGCGGGTAATCTCTGCAGCGTACGTTCCTAGTCCGCCGACGATTTTTGGCGGGTATTCGTAGACAAAAACAGCGATCTTCATGTCTTTCAGTCACCCATTTGGTATTTAGCATATGAATCACCGTACTAAAGCTTTACTTATCTGCGATCACTACTTGGAGCCCATCTAAACTGTTAGTGAAAGCGGAAAATTTGGGGAAAAGTTTGATTAGCTTCATTTTATATAGACTAAAAGTAAGGTGCTCAAAATGAGTTTATCGTCTATTAAACAAGAAATACTGGAAACTATGCTCCTAAATGGAAAACCAGAGAAAGCCATAGACATCGCTAAAGAAGCCAAAAAAGAATATCAGCCCACCAACATGCACCTTTTAGGGCTCATCAAAATGGGTTACGTGGCTATGCCGGAGAAAGGACTTTATGCTATTACCGAGAAAGGGAAAAAAATGCTCGGCATAACCGGAATCACTAAAGAAAAGGCTGATGCAATATTGGCATACGCGCCGCATGATAAGGCATTTAACTTCTATGCCACATTTGGAAAACCTCTAAACATTCATGCTCACAGCCTAAGAGACTTTGCAAACAAGCTTGACCGAGCGGACCTAGCCTCAGTAGATTTTCATATGCAGAGGGGAGATTTTGAAGCATGGTTTAAGGGGTTAGGTGATGAGGAGTTAGCCAAAAAAACCATTTTGCTAAAAAAAAGAATTGTTGTCGGAGAGACCCTTCGCAAACAACTTCAAGAAATCGTGGAGCATCGATATCTTGAATTGGTCAAACTATCTGGTCAAGTTATTCCAACAGAAGACGACCAATCTCACAACCATAGTCACAGTTAACTCCTCAATTCTAAATTTTTATTAATTTTAATTAAAAGAAATTTTTGCCCAAAGAATGGGTGTTAGGTTATTTGGCTGTAGATGGGGTGGTCTCCGAACTTCAAGTTAGTGGTTGACCACTCTAGGGTGCCGCTGGGCAGTCTTGTGCAAATCGATTGGACGGTTGCACCGCCAGAAGTGAACCGTACACCATCTAGTAATTCGCCTTTCGTTACGCCTGAAGCTGCAAAAATCATTTCGTTGCCCTTTGCTAACTCGTCTTCCGTGTAGGTTTTTTCAACGTCAATGCCTGCCGCTTTTAACCGGTCCATTCGTTTGGCATCATCTTTTTTGTCCTTCCAAACCTTAATGAGCATGGTTCCGCCAAGGCATTTCACTGCTACCGCCGCGATTGTGGCTTCTGCTCCCGCTCCTGCTCCTATAAGCAAGTCAACGCCTGAATCAGATAAGCATGTAACAATGGAGCCCGCGATATCGCCATCGGTGATGAGGATGATTCTTACACCCATTTTTCTTAGCTTTGCAAGCAATTCAGTGTGTCTTTCGCGCTCAAGCATAATAACCGTGAAATTTGCCAAGGGTCTATTCTTCAGTTTAGCGATGGTCTCAACTATTTCTTCAACTGACATTTCCAGGTTAATCTTTCCTTTCGCGATACCATCGGTGGCGACTTTGAAGTAGTAACCGTCATCTGGTAAAATTTTCAAACACCCTGATGGCGCGCATGCTAATGCTGAGATTGCGTCTTTTTTTCCTTTGGAAGTTGCAGTAGTCCCGTCCACTTGGTCGATGACAAACTCTACTTTGGGACCATTTCCGGTACCGACTTTTTCCATGTAGCTGAATGCTGGGGCATTGTCTTTTGGTCCTTCGCAGCAGATGACTTCTCCATCGACTTCGGTTTGGTTTAGCACAGCCCTGGAAAAATCCAAGGCAGTTTGGTCAACTTTGTCTGGATCACCTTTGCCTATGTGTAATGCTGCTCCTACTGCTCCAGCGGTTGTGATTCTTATTAAAGAAGGCGATAACGACCTTAATGAGGTCATTTTTTTATCTCCATTTTGCCCTTACATTCATTTAGCCATAAATCAGCGAACTCTTGGTAGGTTTGAGCGACTTTTTCCATAGCTTCTTTCCTGTTGGTTTTGCCTGATTTGTGATCTGCAAGTGGCTCCCAGAAAATAGTTCTTCCAACCGCGAAGCCAATGATGCCTGGGATTTTTGCCCCGACTTTAAGCCATTCCTGTACTTTCTCTTTGGATTCACCGCGTCCCAAGGTTATTACGCCAACTTTTCTACCGCCGCTCTGAGCTTGCTTAACCACAGCTTTGGCTGATTCTGGCTTGTCCACGCCTTCGAGTTTCCAGATGACTGGTTCCACACCCGCATCCTGAATCTCTTTTATGGAGTCAACCATGAGGTTAGGGCGGAGTTCCTGATCATATTTTCCTTTTGACCCGCCAAGCTTTGCCAACTGAGACGATGTTGAGGGAACTATCAATTCAAAGAGGAACGGTCTTTTCTTCTGGGCTAGATAGTCACTAAGTTTCTTTAGCCGTTCAAGCTGCCTCTTGTTAATTGCAGCGTCGCCTTCTGGGTTGTAGCGTACCAGAACTTTCACGAAAGTTGGGTCAAACTCTTCGATGTGTTTGGCAAAGTTGTCTCCATAGTCAAAGTCAAACTCTTCTTGACCTGACTTCTCCACAGGCATAGCAAACATTAACCCCTCTTTTTTTGCTTCACGCAAAACACTAGCTCCGAACTCTTCATCCACAAGTAAACCCGCAATTTCTTTGGGGACGTTTTTCTCTGTGGCTAATCGGAATCCTTCAAAAATTATTTTCTTGTAGTCTTCGATTTGCTGCTTTTCTTGGGGGGTTGGTTGACGACCTTTGATGCCGAACATTTTTTCTAAGAACGACGCTCGATGGTCAAACGCTAAAATTAACAGCTCTTTCTGCGACCAATCAATCACATAAGTCACCGTGCGAGTATTTTGTGTGCGTCACTAATAAATCAATATGGGCTTAACTGAAGCAAACTCTATTAATGCGACGCGGTTTAATGATCGTTTGGGAAGAGGGTTGTTTTTTCTGAAGACGATGTGGATGAGCCTCACCTAACAACAACATCAGTTTCCACAAAAACCTGCTGTTATCCATCAACGAAAGTACCAAGTTGCAGGTGTGAAGCAATGGCCCAAGTAACACAGAAACAGAGCCTCTATTTGGGGAAACTAAAATAACTAAACCATCCATATCTGGTACTGAGGTATGAGTGTGAGCGAGACGCGAACAGTCACCGTAAAAGTGCCCGAAGAAGTCTACCATGAAATGGCTCTGCGCATCCCAGAAGGAGACAGAAGCACCTTTATCCGCGAAGCTATAGCTGAAAAACTTCAGAAAACACCTAAACCTAATACTCTGATGGCACTGCAGGAGCGTATGGACAAAATCGAGCAGGAATTTGGCCAAATCCGTAAGTACCTCGCTGAACTGGAAATCCTCACGTTTCAACATGGAAAAATTGACCCTCACGCCTACTGTATAGACGAAGTAGACCACAAAATCATGGAGTACCTAATGCATTACAAGTCGGCAACCACGCCTGAAATGGCAGATTATGTTAAAACTAATCGTTGGCTCATACTTAATCGGTTGCGCAAAATTCAGAAAACCAGCAAAAAACAAATTGGAAAATCCATAATTGAATATTACGCTGGCGAACGGTCCGGAAAGAAGAAAGCTTGGTGGATAGACCGGGAACTGATTCAGGAATAAGTTAGCTTTAAATCGATAAGGTCTGTTTGTTTGGCGTTGTGGGCTCGTAGTCTAGCACGGATTAAGGCATCGGCCTCCGGAGCCGAGAATCCTGGGTTCAAATCCCAGCGGGCCCGCCATTGGATTCGCTTATTCTATTAAGCAAATCCTTTAGCAAAAATGGCTCAATGTTAAAGTTAGCCGCTTATGGCACTGGCGTATCTGCCAAGCTATTAGTTTGTTACTTTTCTTCGCTTATTTTTCGGGGCAATCCTGCATCGACCGACTCCAACCAAAATGACATCCCTTATCTTGGTTTTAAATGACTAAATTATATAAACCAGTGCATTAAAAGCCAGTATTGTGGGAACAGCTGTATGCTAAAAGTTTTCAGAGCTGTGTTTCTTCGCTTAGCATTATAGCGAGGAGGCGTTTTTCTGCTCTTCTTAAATGCACTGCCAAGGTGGAGCTTGCTAAGCTAAGTTTTGTCGCAAGCTGTTCCACGTTTATCTTTCTGGGTGTATCAAAATATCCAAGTTTAAACGCTAAGTTGATGGCCTCTCTTTGTTTTTCTGTTAAACGGCTAATAGGTGAGCTGGGAGAGAATCTTGCATCCATAAGCGAGATTATTTTATAGCGCAGACCAAAGGTGTTGAATGTCTCAAGTAGCTCTTTGAGCTGTCTGCTATCGCCCAGCAAAGTATACCTGAATTTTCCCTCCTTGAAACTGAACGGGGGGACCGGATACATGATTTTTTTGCTATTTGTTTCTAGGCTTGGATTGGGCAGTTTACCTTTAACAAAATAAGTGTATGCGCCTTCTTTTTCTTTCTCTAAAAGCTGAAGTTTGCCATTGGCAATCTCAAGTATGCTGCTCATTACGTCTTCAACGTTGTCAGAGGAATGTTTGGTTTCAACTTTGATTATGGCTGCAAATCCGTCTTGGTCAAACCTGAGAAGATGTTGCATCTCTAACTTCTTGACTTTCTGCAACATCTTAACCACATTCAACCCTTGCAACTCAGAAAATGCCTGCTGACCTGAAGACTCTGTTGTGGTTTTTCCAAAGCTCTTCAGATTTGCCTCTTTCAGATTTCTACCTAAGTCCTTAAGTGATAACTCCATAACAAGCTTGCGCAACATATACAGTTATAGTTCACGCCTAAATATATCCTAAAAGGCGAGCATATTCGCTAAAACCTTAATCTGAAGCCCTGCCATAATATGGAGCTAACTGAAGTTGAAAAACATGCAACAAAGATTATCACACCATGCAAATCTTGTCAGAATTGGGGCATTGGCTGGCATGTTTGGGTCGGCCTTTTTCGTAGTAGTATTTACAATTGAAGGCTGGTTGCGCGTTGGTTATAATCCTTTTGCAATGTATGTGAGTGAGCTATCTTTAGGTTCTAGTGGTGGGATTCAAATTGCAAATTTTATGATTTCTGGTGTTCTGTTGCTTGTCTTCGCCTTTGGGGTTGCTGCTGAGTTTAAGGGTGGCAAATCATCTAAATCTGGTCCTATCCTTCTGGCGGTTATTGGGTTTTGCCTTCTGTTTTCAGGACCTTTTGTTATGGACTTTGCAAGTACCTCATTTGCGCAGATGAGTTTGCACGGAATAGTACATCAGCTCTTAGGTGCATTCGTGTTCCTGTTAATGCCAATAAGCTGCTTTGTGTTCTGGCGACGCTTCAGCAGCGACCCCGAATGGCAACCGCTCAAATCTTGGACCCTCGCCGCGACTATAATCATTGTCGCTGCTGTAATCGTTTTGCGTATTGGTCCTGCAGTGCCACCGGCAGCCCCAAATGCCTTCAACGATTGGGCTGGTCTAATCCAGCGAGCAGCCCTTATCCCATATATGGTTTGGATATTCACCTTCGCCCTAGCAATCTACAAGAAAACAATTAAGATTCGTCTTCCTAAAGGTTCGCTCAATGAAAAAAGCTAAAGTTACATTGAGCAAGCATTCTTGCGTCCAGTTCATTTTATCTAACCTTACTTGATATTTTTAGTGCAAAAATTTAGCAAATAGAGATTCGCTTATATAATTAGGCGAGTCCCAGCGGGTCCGCCATTGTTCTAGCATTTAGAGCTTGATTTGCGTTTTGATTGTCGTTCTAAAATCTAATGTTGTTACACTTTTCTGTAACTCTTATCATAGCGCCCTAAAGCAGCAACAAAGAATCGCCCATTTGAGCCTTTTTGCTTTAGCCCTGCAACGAAGGATGCGGAAATAAGTTGGACTAATATTTTGGATTTTTTAGGAAAAATTCCTAATTAAGACATAGAACTGGTGTCGCTAACATGCTTGCACACTCACATTCACAATATTCAACATAGGTTCCATGTTGACTGTGTGGAACAAACCTCTCTTCACACTTAAAATACAATAGAAACGCAACCTAAACTAAGAAAGCAAACGTTCCAAAGCCACAAGTGTGGTGTGCGATTTTAGGACGCCGCACCCACACAAAAAGAAAAACCAAATATATGTACAAAAATAAACGCACTAACGGCGTTAAGTAGGAACTACGAATGAGTCGAGACCAACTGCTAACAAAAGAGGAACTATCAAGGATGCAATCACCTACAAAGACCAAACAAACCTCAAAAGTCATCGCTCTCAGTGATTAGCAGACATTAATTCAGCAAGCAGCAACAGGATAAATCCGTCTCAGCGCGATCGAACCCCAGCGGGTCCGACCCCTCCAAAATAAACTATTCTGCAACCTGCACTTCCTTAATTATTGGACTCAGGTCGGACGATTGCTTTGTCAACTACATTGCTTTATATCGATGTGAAATTTTAGTCCACCATTCCAGTAAGATTGCAGGGTTCATTGTTTTAGTGATCGTAACTGGATTGTTGAGTAAGATAAGTGGCTCAGAGTTTTTCCCTGGTATCTATAGAATCAACAGGCTTTAGATAAAATATTTGATTTGCTGTATGCAATTGTTGTCTTAACAATTACGTAACAATTATATGTCGTCTGCGAAATAGCATAAATTATGGCAGCCTACATCAAAAAGACACAGGCACAAATTGACGACATCGTTTTGAATAAAGGTAATGCATTAACAATAGTGAATATTCTTGTTCGTATACTTAACCGTCGAAGAGTACCTTTCCCGTCAGTAGTTTATGATTTTTTTAACAAGGTAGGCGACCTATCAGACTATGAAGACAGCGGCAGCGAAGACTTCCTCAGAAAATATATGGTACCCCCATCTGGAAAGTGTCTCATTGACGCTGGAGCAAATATTGGCGGCTGGACTTTTTTTGTTGCCAAAAAAGGCTTTGAAGTTTATGCATTTGAGCCAATGCCTAAAGCATACAACATTTTGAAGGAGCGAGCTAAAAAATTCCCTAATGTTCACCCGTTCCCTTACGCTATTGGAGATAAGGATGCTGTTGGACGTTTAGGTTATACAGCCTTCGGTGTAACAGGAACCATGGATGAAGAAATCAACCTGCCTGGGGGCAGAACAATCGATATAACAGTCAGAAAATTAGACAGCATGCACCTGTCCAAAGTGGGGGTAATCAAAATAGACACAGAAGGCTACGAAACGCCTATCCTATACGGCGCAAAAGAGACTATCACAAAAAATAAGCCTATTTTAATCATCGAAGTGCATAAACAGACGGGTAAAGCAGCAAAGACATTTTGTGAGGAAAAACAAAGAATTGAAAACATTCTTAACAGTTTACATTATGGCTGGATTGCATATTATCGACAGATTAGTTTACATGGTGAACTGCAACCTTTCTTAATTGGAAAACCTGAAAGTCAAGAAGTGTAACAATGACAGCGCAGTTTTGGCCAAAGAAACCTTCATTATAATCGCGAATTAATTCTTGAAAAAACTAACAACTCTTGTTTTGGCTTATAAAAAGCGATTCTCCGCTGGCAATCGAACAATCAAATTAGACAAAGGCATTTCGTGCTGACATTTTCCTAACCCGATCTACGTTTGCAAGATTGACATTGCTTTCTCAGTGCTACCGACCAGCTAAAACAGTTAAACCCCCAAAAGACTACAGGATAACCTCGTCTCAGACACGTAAACGCACGCTAGGCGCTGCTACTTTAAACATAATATTGGAAGCTAACCCATGGAAAGTTGGTCTGGTTAGTTGCTTGACAATTGATCGGCAAAGCATTTTTCAGACTTTCTATGACATTTTATGACTTTTCCAGACGCACCCTGCAGACACCACAAGCCCTAAATCAAAAAAGCAACTCAAAACAAGGCTTCCATTGCTGCAAATTCAACTGTTGTTCTTCTATCAAACAAAAGAATCCCACAAAAAAAGACGCCTTCACAGATCAAGTTATGTTAAGTTTAATCCTTCTATAGCAGATAATTTTTGTTTTTGATAGCATTTTTCATGTTAATCCAAGTAAATTTCTTAAGTATTTTCCTATAAGCTGTGGCTGCGCAAAAGCTGTTTTTAACGCCTTGCGTGGATTCTTAAGGTGATTTATTAGCAACAGTCTCTTGTATTCAGCCAATGCCCTTGCCGCTATCTCCTTGACTTCGGCAGGTGTGAACTCGTTTGTTGTGATAAGCGGCATGCCCTTTGGTTGTCTTGCCTCAGCAAAAGAGTTCCAATTTAGATTCTCCTGGATATAGCCCTTAGATCTGCAGTCCTCATACAACCTTGTCCCATAGGAGGGTGTCGCCACGAACAAGTGCATCCCAACATCGTATTTCCGTTTCAACTCAAGTGCAAAATCAACGGTTCGCTGCATATTCTGCTTTGTTTCGCCAGGAAAGCCGATGATGTAGAAGGCGCCTGTTTTCAACCCTATTTGTTTGGCGTCTTTTGCGAATTGGACCACACGGTTTAGGTCCAGGCTCTTGCAAATGACATTGTCGAGGATTTGCTGGTCACCTGATTCAACTCCCACAAAAATGCTATTTGCGCCAGACTGTTTCATTTTCTTGAGCAAACTCAAGTTTAGGTAGTCTGCACGAACTCCGTTTGGAGTTTCCCAACCAATCTTTATTTTACGCTCGATTATTCCGTCACAGATTGCCTCGAAACGTTTAATGTCCAATGTCAGGTTATCATCTTCGAAAAAGATGTTTTTTACCTTAAACTTGTCAACGACATATTGGATGTGTTCCAAAACGTATTTTGCCGAATGCGCTCTAAAGTTCTGTCCCATGTGCAAGTGGACGGCACAGAAACAACAGTTAAACGGGCAGCCACGACTTGTGATCATGGATATGG
Organism: Candidatus Bathyarchaeota archaeon; assembly: GCA_963775685.1. GTDB lineage: Archaea > Thermoproteota > Bathyarchaeia > Bathyarchaeales > Bathycorpusculaceae > Bathycorpusculum. The sequence goes on along the minus strand of CAVZJV010000014.1, from coordinate 1,687,505 downwards.
CTCGACCCTGGAAGCTACGGTAACCAATCTTCTGGGGGTTAAGGTAAAGCTCCATATCTACCAAGTCATAGGCCGGGTAAGGCAACTCATCTAGTTGCTGAATAAACGGTCTAGGAGGATTAACCGTAACTTCGCCATTTTGTCGGTAGGCAATCCCAAATATCATGCTGAACTGTCTTTTGCCCTCAAAGGCCTCAACGATCTCAAGCATAGCATATTCTCCCTCGCCCATAACAACAACGTCAACATCAATTGCTTCCTCCAAGAATTGTTTAGGCACCAACGTTACATGTGGCCCCCCAACAACGGTTAAAATATTTTGGTTAATTTGTTTGGCGAGGTCACTGATTTTTAAGGCGTTGCCTATTTGACAGCTGAAGGGTCCAGCGATGCCAATGATATCGGGTTTTCGAAACTCGATTTCCTGTTTGATTTGGTCAAAGGATAAGCCCACATTTATGGTTTCATCGTTCTCTTGAAAGACGCAGTCTGCCATGAACGCATCCAGAATCTCAACTGAGTAACCTGACTTCTTCAAAACCGCAGCTATATACATTAAACCAATAGGTAGGTTGCCAGCAGGCTGCTCGGAACCCCGATAGAACGTCTGCGGCGGATTGATTAGAAGCACTTTCATTGTGTACCCAATGATTATTTAGTTGACATTTTCCAGATATTTAAATTAACTTATAATATGCGGTTAAGATTTAACGATGGAGAGGTTAGCTGATTTGTGTCTATTTGCGCTTAAATCGCGGTTATTGTTGACGTATAGTTAGCATGTTACTGCTATGTCACTACAACATAGCTTTATGAGCGGTTGTTCGGCTCTATTTTTATGTTAACTTTTCAGTTGTTAAGATAGGAGGTGAATTTTTGAGTACACGACCCGAAGAACGAAAAGGTAAAATGACTGTCGCGGAAGCTGGCAGGAAAGGCGGAGAAAAAACAGCTTCAACTCATGGTCGAGAATTCTACGAAGAAATCGGCCGCAAAGGAGGCGAAAAAGTCTCTGCTGAACGAGGTCCCGAATTTTATAGTGAAATAGGCAGCAAAGGCGGTTCTGAACGAGCCAAGCAACATGAAGGTTCCCCAGAAGCAATTGGCAAAACAAGTCTTGAAGAAGCTGGTCACAGAGGCGGACAAAGAGTTCGACGGCTAATCGAAGCAGGAAAGGAGCACGAGGAAGAATAAGCAATCTCTTAACTGACCAGTATTTAATCTTTTCAGCTGGGCTTATTTTTCCCGTTTTTAAGTCTTTATTTATTTTTTAAGTGGAGGTGATTTTATGGAAGAAAAGAAAGGCAAAATGACGGTTCAAGAAGCAGGTCGCAGAGGCGGACTTAAAACTTCTGCAACTCACGGCGAAGAATTCTACAGCGAAATTGGCCGCAAAGGAGGAAAGATAGGTGGGCCAAAAGGAGGACAAAGAGTCCGCAGACTTATCAAGGAAGGAAGAGAACACGAAGAAGAATAGATTAGTCTCTTAATTTTTTGCGATTGTTAAATTCCTTTAAGGCCCATTCACTATGGCACTCCTTGCCGAAAAATTTCGGCTTAAATCACTAAACCGTTTACCGCATTTATGCTTGATGGGTTTGTGATTGCTTCTTTGAGCCCACATAGGCTTAAGGGCTAACCAACGGAACTAGAATATCGAGGCGATTTTTGAGTTATGGAGGTGAAATAGTATTGGCAGTGAAAAATGAAGTAGGGCGAAAAATGACAAGGCAAGAGGCTGGGCGAAAGGGCGGTAAGAAGGTGTTTAGGGAAAGAGGTACCGCATTTTACAGAGAGATCGGGCGAAAGTGTGGGACGAAAGTGGCTGAGGAGCGAGGGGCAGAATTCTATAGAGAAATTGGACGTAAAGGCGGAGAAAACAGAGGAAATAGAACGACAAGAAATATAGCTATGTCCGTCAGAAAGCAATCAGGGATGGGTAGTAAATCGAGTTTGTAGATCCATAAATGCGATTTTTCTTACTGGTAATTCGTAAAACAAAAATAGCAATGTTGAAATAACTTATTGTTTACTTTTTGTTTATGAAAAAAATCCTAGTTCTTTATTATAGCCGAACTGGAAATACCGAAAAGATGGCAAACGCCATTGCCGAAGGTGCAAAAAGTACCGGCGACGTTGATGTAGAATTAAGCTATCATATAGATGCTGAAAGCTTGACTTCTTATGATGCTGTACTTGTTGGTGCACCAACCTACCATCACGATATGCCAGTTGATTTCAAGAACCTCTTTGAAGAGGCAGCAGCGCAAAACGCAAGTTTTAAGGGCAAGATAGGTGCAGCTTTTGGCTCATACGGGTGGAGTGGTGAAGCGCCAAAACTTCTGTTGGAAATCATGAAGAACAAGTTTGAAATGCAGATATTCGAAGACCCCCTGCTTGCAAGATACACACCAGACCAAGGTATCCTAAATGCTTGCAAAGAACTTGGCAAGAAGGTTTCCGAAAGCTTGATGAATCAGGCTTAACAATAACCGTTAGGGAAAAATTTATGGAAAAAAAGAAGGACGATCTCCTTGATTTCTTGAAGAACCAGATTGATGTTGAAAACGAAATCGTGGCTTCTCTTGAAAAAGCACTCATTGACATGAAGAATCCAGCCGTTAAAGGAGTTTTGAAGGGTGTGTCTTTGGATTCGATTAAGCACGCTGAGCTTTATTCGGCAGCCGTTATTCTGTTGACAGAAGCTTCTACTGCTTTAAATCAAGGCAATCTTGATGAGCAAAGGGAACTTGTCAAAAAGCACATAGAGATTGAAGCAAAATTAATCAGGGTACTCCAGGAAAAGATACCGAAAATTGAAAACGAAAAAGTGGTGTTCCTCTTAAAAGCGATATTAGACGATGAGTGCAGACACCATGCAATGCTCAAGATGGTTTTAGAAATAATCGTTCATGGCGAAACCATAACTGAGGCTGATTGGTGGAAAATGCTCTGGGAAAACGTTCCTTTCCATGGCGCACCCGGATAAACAAAAAGAAAGAAAATAAATTTACGCCCTATGCATTATCGTTGTTGCTGATAACTTGCTGTGAAGAGCACCAAGTATCTTCAACTATCTGTTGAAGCTCAGACAATACTGTGGCTAACATTTCACCTTTGCAGGTTAAACCGTAGGCTTTGGGGCTTTTTCTTATGAATACAAGTTTTTTGCCTTTCAAGCCCCTGAGGTACTTGTAGGTTCTGCGCATGGAGAGCCCTGTTTCTTTGGCAAGTTTGCCTGCTGAAATCCCTTCCTTGGGAAAGGAATCATAGACTTTGCGTTCGGTTTCTGTAAAGTTTTCTTTTACTGGGTCTCTTTTGGATTGGAAGAAGAATATGTAATCTCTCTCTTCGGGAGTTTCTATTAAACCAACTGAGCGTAAACGTTTTAGGATTCTTGACGCTATTTTTGAAGAAATTAAGGTTTCTATTTGTTCAAAAGTTTTGGGACCTGATAGCAACTCGCGTAGAAGTGTTTCTTCGTAACATTCTGAATGCGCTGGGAGCATCGATGCAAACTCGGGAAAAGCTCCAAGCAAATTTGTTAGGCGTCCGCCGAATGTGGTTGCGTAGTATTCGTCCCGTGATTCGGTTGCTAACCCGACCGCCATCAGAGGCTGTAGGTATTCTTCATTTATAGTGTCTTGACTATGTGAGTGACCAGTTTTTTTCAGTTCTTGCTGAAGCTGGCTGACTGAGTACCTGCCGTTAACGATTGATTTTAGGATGTGGAGGCGTGTTTCGTTCTTTAAAACGTTGAATAGTTCTTTTATATAGTTGGGGTTGTCCATAGTTTCGCGAAGTTTGCGGAGTTCATTTTTGAGTTTGTAGACTTGACATCTTGTTATGCATTCTAAGGGTGATGTTGGTGCGCAAATCCTGCATTCTGCGTCGAGTGTTTTGAGCATTGATGATAAGTCGCGGTTTTCGCCGATTCGGGTTGTTTGTACGACATCGCCCATTTTTTTTATTCTCCTTTTTTGCGTATGTTTAAACGGGTTGTGTGAGTTGATGTAAAATTGTTTTTTGTTGCTACCCGTTTTGACACGCGTCATAAATTATGACATGCGGCATATTTAAATATGTTTTCCCCAGAAATAACTCTAATTGGTGCACAACTTGATACTACCGTGTGAAGTGGGAGTAAAAACAGTCCTGCCAGCAGTAAAGGCGATAATGGCGAGATCTATCGTGGAAAAACATGGCTTAAACGAAAAACAAACCGCAGACCTCTTGGGCTTATCCCAGTCCGCAGTCAGCAGGTATGTTGGAAGGGAACGAGGCAATCTGATAGATATTGAAGGCGCAACCGAAGTTGTAACCCTGATTGAACAAATGGTTATCCACCTCATAAAACAGCCTGACAACAAAAAAGCGCTCCTCAGGCTTTTCTGCAAAACATGCCAGGTTATTCGAGAAGAAGGTTTAATGTGTAATCACTGCCGGAAAGAAATGCCCCAGAGTTGGGCGGAGAACTGTTTCTTCTGCAAAGAATAAGCTGTAATTAAGACTTATTAAAAACGGCGTTTTACCTGTGTTGAGGAAACCCTATGTCCTACGATGAGAACGCGGTCTTAGATACAATTGAAAAAGTAAGTAGATGTGTTGTCAACATAAGCACGGTAAAACTAGTTCATAGCATCTTCTATCAAGTCGTACCCGTGGGGGGGATGGGTTCAGGTACAATAATCGACGAAAGTGGTCTAATTTTAACTAATAACCATGTGATAGGCGGAGCAGAGAAAATCAACATCACCCTTTGGAACAATCAAGTCCTCGAAGGCACCATAGCAGGGTCATGTGCAATTCACGACATCGCCGTTATAAAAGTCAAGGAAAAAGACTTGCAATCCGCTCAATTGGGCGACCCCGAAAGTCTCAGGGTTGGGCAGAGGGTTTAAGCGATTGGCAACCCGTTTGGGTTTAGCTGGGGATCCAAGCGTGACCTCAGGAGTTGTCAGCGCCATAAACCGCACAATCGAGCCAGAACGAGGTTTGATTGAGAACCTTGTACAAACCGATGCCTCAATTAACCCTGGCAACAGTGGTGGACCAATAGTTGATGTGACTGGCAAAGTCGTCGTTATCAACACCGCAATCATCCCCTATGCGCAAGGTATTGGGTTTGCGATACCCATAAACTCCGCGAAAAGCTGCGCAAATGACATACTAAATGAAGGCGACACAAAAACACCTGAGCTGGGCATAGTGGGTCTGAACATAACTATGGAGATTGCGCGGTACTACAATCTACCGGTTAACCGAGGCGTTTTTGTAACCAAAGTGACTGATGGGAGCTCCGCTGAAGCTGCAGGATTGGGCGATGGAGATATAATCCCGCAAATCAACGATGTGAATTTGGGTAGGATTGAAGATTTGGTCGCCGAGGTTCATAAGCGGAAAGTGGGTGAGTCAGTCAGGATTTTTGCTGTACGAAATGGGCGAGAGCATTTTTTTGATTTGAAACTCAGCGAAGCCCAATAACTTCTTAGGGGAAAATTCTTTGGCGCAAAATGAAATAAGCGATTTTCTGCAGAAAGCTAAAACGATAGTGGTTGTTGGTTTATCCCCCGAGCCGCAAAAACACAGCTTCGGAGTAAGCCTCTACCTAAAACACCACGGTTACCGTGTCATACCCGTAAACCCCCTTGCGCGTGAGATTTTAGGTGAGAAAAGCTACAAAAGCCTACTTAGCATTCCTGAGCAACTCCAGAAAACTATAGACATCGTAGATATATTTAGGAAACCTGCGGATGTGCCGCCGATCGTTGAGCAAGCAATCCAAATAAAAACCAAGTTCGGCAGACAATTTGTGGTCTGGATGCAGCAGGGGATAGTTAACGAGGCGGCGGCTGAAGCGGCAAAAAAAGCTGGATTGGTTGTGGTCATGGACAAGTGTTTGATGGTTGAACACCACCGTTTACCTTAGCGGGTTATATTACACCCAGCAGCAAAGAGACAACTGTCGCGATCATTACGATGGCCACGGTTTCGGCGAGCGTTACTTTCCAATTCACCCTTGTCTTCTTTGAACGGTATCGGGCTAGAAATACGCCTGAAATAACAACGACTTCACCAAGCGATATCGCAATGTTGTAGAAAGGAGGAAGAACAAGGTAAGTTGCTATTGGAATAATGCCTGCTACAAAAGTTGTTACTCCAGATATGGTTGCGCCGTAAAGGTTAGACCTATGTATTTGTTTGCTGAGTAAAGTGAATAGTTTCTGGACAAGCAGCAGTGACTTGTCGCGTTCTTTCTTATCCGGTATGTCGCTTAAGCTGTAATTCATCAAGTTCTGCAGCGTCATGATGTCGGCTAAATCTGAGGTGATTCCGCCAAGCAGAAAACTTGAAAAGCCCGTTATCGCTACGGCACTCAATGTAAGCAAAGCAGCGAAAATGAGCGTTCTGGGATCACCTAGTAACGTTTGGGTACCTGTCAAGGAGGCTATAAAAGCAGAAAGAATAACAACTAAGCTGGTTATTGAGCCATCAACCAAGCCAGCAACTATCTCCATGATGGGCTCCTTCTTAAGTAGAAGGATTTCCCATTCCTTGCCCAGCTTTTGACCCTGAGCTGTCAACTGAACTACGCCAGTTTTTTCAATGATGAGCCCTTCAGTGGCCATTTCTGTTAACGCTTTATCGAGTTCACTCATCTCGATGCAGGCGTAGCTGGCGCAGACACGGTCGAGCCTTTTTTTGAGGGTTATTTTTTTTATTTTGGCGCCTTTGGTGAGATTTAACAGAACAATAATTCGGATAACATCGGGTAATTCTTGGATTTCAAAAGACACTAAATAAATCCACCAATCTGAACACCAAATTATCTTTTATCTAAGCCTAATAACTTTTTGCGCTAAAAAAACGGTATTTCACCTTTTAACTCTCGAAGCTATACGGCTTTTTGGAAGGTATATTAAAATTTTCCGTAATCGTTTAGCCCTGTGTGGTTTTATGGGTTCTGATTATGGGAGGTGGGATGAGTACTATCGTCGGTATCCGCTTGAAGAGATAGGCTGGGAACTTGGCAAACCCCGTCCCATACTGGTCGAATACATGGAAAAAAGGCTCTTGCCAAAAAGGCAACGTCTTAGACCTTTGTTGCGTTGTAGCAACCAACACCCGTCTATTTAGCCCAAAACAACTTCGAAGTAAAGGGCATCGATATCTCCAAAACCGCCCTCAAAATTGGCAAGAAAAAAGCATACCGCGCTAAAGTGAATATCACCTTTTTATCCGAGAGCTTTATCGACTTGTCCTTTAGCGATGAAGAATTCGATTTCATTTTTGAAATGCGGTGCTTCCACCATGTTGAGGTTGAAGAGCGCGCTAAATTCATAGCGGGCGTGCACCGTGTCCTTCGAGAAGGCGGTGCTTACATGCTTACGTGTTTTAGTTACAGGAACGGACCGGGATGGAATCACTTCACACGGGAGCAGTTAGTTGGCTTCTTTACAGGGTTCTTTGGGTTGGATGAGGTAAGAGATTATTTTTCGCTGAAAGGTGATGGAGTCATCCGTTTTTTCTTCACTATGCTTATGGAAAAGAAGCCTTAGGCTATGGAATTTGTTCTAGGGCTTTTTGTATTTCTTCGTATTTTGGTTCAACTGATGGGTCTTCCGAAATCCAGATGTAGCGCACTATGCCTTGTTCGTCGAGTATGAAGATTGAACGTTTAGCAACTGTGTAGCCTTTTAGGCCAGCAAAATCTTCCAGCTCCAGATCCCATTGCTTGATGACTTTTCGGTTATAGTCGCTAAGTAGAGAGAAAGGCAAACGGTTTTTTTCTGCAAACGCCCTGTTCGAGAAGGGGTCGTTGACGCTGACTCCGATGACTTGGGCGTTTAAATCAACTAGTCGTGCCATAGAATCGCGGAACTCACAAACTTCCTTGGTGCAGGTTGAAGTGAAAGCACCCACGTAGAACGCTAAAACCACTTTTTTTCCCAAGAACTCGCTGAGGCTCCGCTGTTTCCTCTCAGTATCTGGCAACGTGAAATCAGGCGCCTTGTCTCCGATTTTAAATTGGTTTATCATAAAATCAGTCCTTGTTATAAAAAGAAAAGTTAACGCGTGTATAAATGGCTAGTGCCTAACCAAAAGTGAAGGCTGAAGGGCAAATCTTGTTGAGGACGCATATTTCACATTTGGGTTTTTTTGCGGTGCAGACTTGTCTTCCGTGGAAAATCAGTAGGTCAGTAAGTTCCATCCACTTCGACTTAGGTGTGATTTGCATTAGGTCTTGTTCTATTTTGTCTTGGTCTTTTTTCTCAGTTAATCCAAGCCTCTCAGACAACCTGCGTACATGGGTGTCAACCGCTATACCGGCGACGGTGCCGAAAGCGTTGTAGAGTACAATGTTAGCGGTTTTCCTTGCCACGCCCGGAAGTTCCAGCAACTCATCCATCGTTTTTGGGACCTGAGAATGAAACTTTTCTACGAGAAGCCGGCAGCAGTTTTGGAGGTTTTTTGCTTTGTTGTGGTAGAAGCCTGTTGAGTGGATATCTTGTTCCAGTTCTTTTATGTTGGTGTTGGCATAGTCCTGGGGGGTTCGATATTTTATGAAGAGTTTTTGTGTTACATTGTTGACTTGTACGTCGGTTGTTTGCGCAGAGAGCATGGTTGCGACCAGAATTTCTAGAGGAGAGGTGTAGTTTAGGGCAGTTTTCGCGTTTGGGTACTGTTTTTCAAGAAGTTCAATTATTTTTTGGGTTTTTTGTTTAGGTTCGAGAAATACTTTCGGTGTTTTCAAGTTGTTATTCTCCTAAAAGCCTGTTGATTTATACTGGTTGGTTGTCTCTAAAAAAGATTTTAATGAGTTCAGGCGATGCTTTTGTATACTAAACAATTGTTTAGAAATATTTTGATGAAGTATAAACCTGCTAAATGAAAGCTTGCATTTGACTGCGTAATGTTTATATAATTTTCAATAAGTTGAAAATGTGTAAAAAGTGTTAAGTGGAAACATGGTGAGCCCTACAAGAATAACTGTTGCCTTTGACAAAACAACAGCTGACTTGCTAGAAAAAATAAGCGCCGAAGCCCAAGTCTCACAAAGCGAAACCATGCGCCGAGCCTTAAAATTCTACAATGAAAACAAAGCCCTCGAAGACCCAGTCACTAAGAAGAAAATCCACGCCTACCTTGACATGCTCCCGTCAGGTGAACACATAATCCTAGATGTGGACCACTGGCTCATGTTCCTCCGCCTGATCACTTCCTCGCCAGAAAAAGAAAGATTCTGGGCTGAGCACAAAGAAGTCGCACGAGCTCACTGGGAACAGTTAAAAACAAAGATACATTCTCCAGAAGAAATGCTGTCCAGACTTGAAGTCTGCAACTTTTATCGCCTAACAAAGAACGGCCCCAATGACTTCACGCTGGTGTTGGTTTCGGAGGTTTCCAAGGATTTCATAAGGATTTTCCTGGAGGAATACTTTTCTGCTATGGGTGTTAAGGCAGAGCTGAAAGAGAACTTGACTAAATTAAGAGTTACAATTAAATCTGGCGCGTTAAGAGCATAATTGTTTACTTGTATTTGAAATTAACTGGGCATATGGACATAATTTCATAACTATTATGAACGGTTCTCAAACATATTTATATTTTGTTAGACACATTAATTATTTTAACCAAAAAGGCTTGATAGACAAATGATACTATCAACAGTCCAAATTTTAAGAATTTTCGGCTTAAGTTCGCTTGCAATAGTCTTCGTATTCTTCTTCAGTACAATATATTTGGCGAAGAAGCTAAGCAACCAAAGTTCCTCAGATCAAACTCCATCTTAACAAGTCCCGGTTTTTGTTTTTAACGGTGTTTTTTTTAAAAACTTTAAATGGATACGGCAGGGATTATTTTTCCTATGACCTTTTGTTGGAAAATTTTTGTGTCTTGACAGACTACTTGTAACTTTCACAATAATTCATAAGTTTTATGAATAAATCTTAACTATGTTTATATTTTATTGAACATACTACAGTAATAACAAAAAAGGTGGTAGAAAATGAGTGAAGAACTCTCTAAATCTGTAAAATGCCCTCAAACAATCAAAGGCGTCGAAAAAACCCTGAAGGCGGAACCGAAATAATGGAAGAAACCGCTCTAATCATGGAAGCATTCGGTTTAGCCTTCCTAACTTTCGCCCTGGTAAAATACACTTTGACAAGGAAGAAAGAAATGAACGCCAAAAACAACATGAAAAATCATGACTCAATCCAGAAGGCCTAACAGGATCTAAAACTTTATTTTCTCAAAGGAAAAACTTTTCTTTTCCTATTCAATAAAGAACAATTCGGGTGCATTGTTTGAGTTTTAAACTGAAGGTTGACGGAAAAGAAATCCCCCTAAACGAGTTTGTCGAAAGAATCCTAAGCGGAACAATTACAGGCGCGGTGGGTTCCTTGAAGGGCATAAAAGGGGACTGGAAGAAAATTGAAATTGAAATCGATCAAACTTAGCCTTTGTATTCAACTTTGGTTTCTATTTCAGCAAACATTTCTTTCCTAGCTTTACAAATCGGGCAGACGTACGGCGGGTCTTCTCGGTATACCACATAGCCGCATTGTTTGCAATACCATAACTTCTTTTTTACTTCAGGCTTAACTTGCGGAGGCAATGAGGGTTTTTCTGGTGCTCCCTGTGTTTGTTCTGCGCCTGTTTTCTCGTTGGAATGCGTTCCATATGCGCGTGCCATTTTCTCTTCCGGGCGACGTTCGGGAACTTCGGGCAATTTCTGGCTCTCAAAGACCGCTTTGTTGACGTAGAGGCGGCAGTAGCATGCGCCAAATTCGGCAACGTCTGGATCGCGGTAGTCGCAGGGGCAGATTATATCTCTGTCAATCTCAAGGTTGCCAGTTGCTAGTCTGCATGGACATGAGGGGTAGCCATATCGGTCCTCATTTGTCTTTAGACCTTCAAGAAACATCTGCAACAGTTCAGATTGAGGAGTGAGGAAGTAGCCATAGCTTTTTGCGTCGGTTTCGGCTCTTTTTCGGGTCTGCTCAATTGTGGTCAAAGATCAAGCGCCTCTTTTAGAAGATCCTTTCGGAAACCCGTGATTACTGTTTTGTCATCAACAATTGCTGTTGGGTAGCTTAAAACTCCGCCCTTGGTGGTGATAGCCTCATGAGCGGTGGTCTTATCTTTATCGTCTAGCAAGTCAACATCAACAAATTCGAATTCGACATTGTTGTCCTTTAAGTATTGTTTTGTCATTTTACACCAAACACAAGTGCTAAGTGCGTAGAGAGTAACTTTGTGGTTATTTTTTTGTCCAGAAACCTTTGAGAACTGCATAAAAAGATCACTGATAAAATTTGGGATAAGCCGAATATAACTGTTTAGATTATCTGACTTAGTGCTCATGTTCATGGAGATCGCCGAAGGCGTTCTGCACTACTTCATTTAAGGCGGGATGGATGTGCATGCCTCTTGCGATGGGTCCGAAATCGCCTTTTTCGGTAACCATAGCGTTAGTAATTTCCTGTATGAGAATAGAAGCTTCGGGACCGATGATGTGGGCGCCGAGAATTCTGCCTGTTTCTCTCTCAACGATGACTTTCACAAAGCCCTCTGGGAATCCTAGCGCAGCACCCATAGCAGTGTCCTTGTATTGGGCGCGTCCAACCAAAATCTTGAAGTTTTGCTGTATTGCTCTCTCCTCTTTTAAGCCGACTGAGGCAACCTGAGGATGCGTAAAGACCGCGTGAGGTGCCGCCGAAAAGTCCACTTTAACCTTGTGATTATGAATAGCGTTGTGCCAGGATATGCCTGCCTCATAGTTGGCAACATGCTTAAACATTGCCTTGCCAATGGCGTCGCCAAACGCGAAAATATTCTTCTTGCTGGTCTCAAGGTAATCGTTGACGATTATGAAACCATTTTCATTGAGCTTTACGCCTGTCTTTTCAAGTTTAAGGCTGATAGCGTTGGATGTTCTGCCCGTGGCAACCATTATGGCTTCAGCTGAGAACTCCTTTGTGCTATCGTCTTGACGGTTTTTTGCAACAAGCACCTTCAGAGAGTCCTCCTGCCGTACTTCAAGTGCTTCGTAACCCGTGAAGATCTTCATACGCTTCTCCATCTCAGTTTGGAGCAAGGTCGAGATTTCTGGCTCCTCTTCAGGCAAGACATGGTTAGGTCGCTGTATTATGGTTGTTTTTACTCCAATGGCTGAAAAGAAATGCCCGTATTCCATGCCAATGTAGCCTCCCCCAACAATGATGATGCTCTTTGGAGGCGACTGCAGTTCCAGCACCGTTTCGCTTGTTAGGTAACTGGTGTTTTCTATGCCCTTGACTTGCGGGATTGAGGTATAAGCGCCTGACGCAATGAAAATTATTTTCGCTGAAATTGTGTGTACGCCAACTTTAATGGTATAATCGCTGATGAATTCGCCTTTTTCTTGGAACCATGTCAGTTCTGGCGTGGCTTTTACAGCAGCGGCTTGATGCATCGAGTCATGGTTAATGAGCGTGTGCATCCTCTTCATAATGTTGCTAAAGTCGACAGAGTTTACGGCAGCGTGAATGCCCAGCTGGTCTGCGGTTTTGAGGGTGGCAATTATGTCCGCAGGGTAAATTAGCATCTTTGAGGGTACACAGCCAACGTTTATGCAAGTGCCGCCCATTTTTCCATGCTCAACCAATGCTACCTTAAAACCCTCCTCAACCGCGGCTGAAGCAACTATCATTCCAGAACCTGAACCGACTACAATTACATCAAACTGCTCCATAAACAAGCCTCACTACAGATAAACGAAGATTCGAATGCAAATAAACCTTTCAACGTCGAATCGCCCTGTTAGAAAATCTTTTATGCAAGTTACAGGTACTGGTTATTGAGGATTTTTAATGGCTAAAAAACCAAAGGCTGCCGAAGAACAAAAGAAAAAAACATCTTATTATAGCAAAAAAGAAAAGAAAGCAAAAGAAGTCAAAAAGTAGCTTCTTCACCCAAAAATTTTGGTAGGCAACGTTTGTCGTGGGCGGCATCAAAGCTTCTCAGTTCATCCTTTTTTAGTGGTAACACGATTCTTGAGACCAACGCGTTTAGACTGTAGGGCAACCTGATTAAGCGAAATTCGCCTGAGGTTACCCAATCGTCGATGTGAAAACCTTCCCGTTTTGCTTGTCGGGCAACTTTAATCCGCTCATCTATGCTTAGTTTGTAGGCTTTGGGATCTAAGACGTGTAGATGAAAGCCTCTGCCGGAATAAACAACCCTCAAATCAGAAAACTTGTCAGATAGAAATTCAAAGAGTCCGATTGCTTCCTGTTTAACCATGTCAAATTCGATTTCGCAGAAGCTCAATCCCTGTTTTCGCGTCATCTTATCCGCCAAGGTGCCATGAATGGGGCAAGTTATGTTTTCGGGGTCAAGATCAAAAGCCAACTCCTGCCCCATCTTGCTGTCATTTGAGTCATAGACATTACGGTCGTAATAGACAGCTTCAGGCAAAAACTCCACTATTTGTTTGCAGACATCTTCAAGGCTCTTGTATTCGTCAATTATTATGGTGGTCGAGGCGTCTTGCTTATATTTTTCTGGGTAAATCTTTGTATGCCTTCCTATGATTACTGCAAACTTGATGTTGCCCAGTTCACTCTTGAACCATTCCCTTACCTTCTGGAGACTAAACTCTTGATTGTAGAACTGCTTTCGCTCTTCAAGAGTTGCATACTTCATTCCAGCAGGCGAGAAATATTGACTCATTCAAACCATAACTATTACCTCTAACACGAACCCAAATGCTTTGCGGAACCAAAAAGCAGAAAGCCTAATATCCTATGCTTTCTTGACTTTATTAGGTGAATTTTTTGCCAATAGACCCTGATTTTCAAACCAAACGACAAGTTGTAAGTGAACATAACGGACACAAAGTCTGGGGACCCGTTGACGCCCCAGAGAAGCTTGGAATTCATGGAGCAACCAGCGCAGTAGACTGGGATAGTTGCCTAGGAGATGGTGTGTGTATAGACGTCTGTCCCGTATCACTTTACGATTGGGCTGACTCGCCAGGACACCCGCTATCCAACCGAAAATCTGACCCAGCAAGAGAAAAAGACTGCATACAATGCCTAGCATGCGAGATGCAGTGCCCAGCTGCAGCGATAAAAATTACTCCGCCCCCATAGGGCAATCGCTTTTTTTGTTTTAGATAAAAGTATTATATTCGGAAAGCGCCTCATTATCTGCTTAGTGCATTGTCATGAGTGGGCCGTTAAGCAGTAAAGTTATAGTTGTTGGACCATCTGATGTTTCACTGAAGATAAGCGACGTTGCTGAGCGGATAATTTCTGAAATTATGGATGCAGGTGCAGTTATCGTTGTAGGCGTTGGCGAAGCGATGTTTCTTGTATGTTCTGCTTTAAATTTGTCTTGTGAAATTGCTAAAATCTACATAAACCAAATAGGCTTCGGCTACCTTGAAGATATCCCTCGGGGGGAGATGGCTGCGATTTTTGCGCACCTTGCCCAAAAAGAATCAGCGGATTACGAAAAATTAGTTGCAGAAGAAGAGAAGGTCATGGATTGCCTCGGTGATCGAACTATAAGTGTTGGTCATGAAATTCCTATGGAAAAGCTTGTAATCAGAAGCCTCATGGCGCTGGCAAGGTTTGATGAGATAAAGCTGATTGCGGCAGGCGGATCAATAAACGAGGCTGTGTCTCTTGCTCTAAAACTGACGGAAGGTCAAATATCAAGGGACCCAGTTGGCGTTAAGCTGATTTACCTCCACTCTATCAACATGAGAAATGACCCAGCTAAGAGAATTTCAGCGATATCTATCTACCTTAAGAAAGGACTGACCACGGAACCTGATGAGTTTCTTAAAAAAATTAAAAGCGAGAGATCTAAATAATGAAAAAGGGTAAGCAAAAGCTTACTTTACGAGACTAAGGTTCTTGTTGACTTTATCCCAGTTGACCAGGTTCCAGAAGGCATCCACAAACTTGGCGCGATCATTTTTGTAGTCAAGGTAGTAGGCGTGTTCCCAAACATCCACCGCCATCAAGATTTGGAAGTTAGGGAAAACGTTCACATTGTGTTTTTCAATCTGCATGATAAGCGGTCTTCCAATGCAGGAATGGGCAGCTAATACTGCCCAGCCTGAACCTTCAGTGCTTGTGGCAGCCATCGTGAACTGCTTTTTAAAAAGCTCAAAGCTTCCAAAGCCCATGTCAATCATGTCGGCGACCGCTCCTCCAGGTTGTCCTCCTCCACCTTTGCCTGCCGGCGCCATGTTCTCCCAGTAAGTTGTGTGCAATAGGTGACCGCCAATGTGAAAGGATAACTCTTTTACAAGCGTCTTAACGTCGAGAGCCAGATTTTCTTGGTGCGCTTTATCCATTTTTTCAAAGATGGCGTTTGCGCCATTTACGTATCCTTGATGGTGTTTGTCATGGTGGAGTTTTAATTGTTCCTCTGAAATGTAGGGTGCAAGTGCGTTGTAATCGTAGGGCAGTTTGGGTAGAGTAAACATTTTTATTTTTTCCATAAAATTTCACCAAAAATCAATAGTTCCAAAGGAAAAAATAACTAATATACTTTACCATGAAGCAATCAAAGCGGCACGGTATAGCTTATTACCTGCCTGTCCCTTAATATTTTTCAGTGAATTTTATGGCAAAAACTGATGAAAACCTAAAAGCTGCCTTCGCAGGCGAATCCCAAGCCAATCGTATGTACCTGGCGTTTGCCAAGAAGGCGGACGAAGAAAACCTACCTCAAATCGCTAAACTTTTCCGTGCAGCGGCGGAATCAGAAACCGTTCACGCCCATAACCATCTGAGGGTGATGGAACAGGTAAAATCAACCCTTGATAATCTCGGCACAGCAGTGTCAGGAGAAACCTACGAGTTCAAAAAAATGTACCCTGAATTTATTGAGGAAGCCAAAAAAGAAAAAAACAAAAAAGCTGAATTAAGCTTCAACTATGCGAATCAGGTTGAGCAAATCCATGCCAACCTCTACCAAAAAGCCATTGACGCCCTCAAAAACCAAAAAGACCTACTGTCAGTAGACATGCACGTGTGCCCTGTATGTGGCAACACCTTCGAAGGCAACATGCCTGACATGTGCCCAATCTGTGCTACACTAAAAGAAAAATTTATGAAAATAAATTAGGCTTTGATTTTTTGGGCGATTTGTTGCCCAAACTCAAAGCATTTTTCGAGTTCTTCAATTGTTGGAACCCATTTTGCCTCAACGCCAGGCTCTAGCACTTCAAAACCTGATTCCTTAACGGTTTTAACCATGTTTTTGACCGCTCCTCCTCCCCAACCGTACGAGCCAAAGAAGCACCAGAGTTTGCCTTTGGGTTTTAAGCCTGTTACGTAAGTTAGGAATGTACCAAGTGACGGAAACATTCCATTATTTAGAGTAGGTGACCCCACAACGACCGCTTTCGCGTCCAATATTTCAGTGACTATGTCCGTGTTGTCGGTTGCTCGGAGCTTAAGCAGTTTAGCTTCTACGCCTTGGCTGATTATGCCATCAGCGATGGCGCGTGCCATTTTGTCGGTACTGCCCCACATAGTATCGAAAACAATGATAGCCTTCTGTTTCACGGTCTTGGATGTGCACCAATCTACGTAAGCATTGACGATTTTCATTGGGTCTTTACGCCAGATGATGCCGTGGCTTGGTGCAATCATGTCAATGGGTAGTTTCATTTCAACGACTTCCTGAATTTTCTTAACGATAAGTGGCGAAAATGGCATGAGGATGTTCGCATAATAGGTTACAGCTTCTTCCATAAGCACCGTTTGGTCCACTTCATCGTCAAATCTCCCCGAGCTTGCAAGATGCTGACCAAAAGCGTCATTGGGCATCAAGATTTTATCTTCAATCAGATAAGTAAACATGCTGTCGGGCCAGTGGAGCATCGGAGCTTCAAGGAACGTGAGAGTTTTCTTTCCCAGTTTTATAGTGTCTCCTGATTTTACCGTTTCAATCCGCTCAAACTCTGGACCATAGTGCTTAATGAGTTCCTCTTTGCCGCGAACTGAAGATACGATCTTGGCGTTTTTTGCCAGTTTTGCTATGACCGGGAGGCTGCTTGAGTGGTCCATTTCCACATGGTTAACGATGATATAGTCAATTTTTTCGAGGCTTGTCAAAGCGGAGATGTTCTCTACGAGTTCACCAGCGAATGAGTGTTTGACAGTGTCTACTAATGCTGTTTTTTCGTCCTGTATCAGGTAGGCGTTGTAGCTGCTTCCGCGAGAGGTGATATAACCATGGAAGTCCCTTATATTCCAGTCGACAACGCCGACCCAGTTTACTCCATCCTTCAAAGGAACTTTTATCATAATAATTCTTCTCCAAAACTTCGCTTAACAAAAAGAAAATGCAAACCTATATGACTTTCGTTCCTAAAGTTGCTGGAAACTCTAAAGTTATATGCCTGGTAATCCTAGAGTTAATGGTAAATGCAAAGTGGCAGTGACTTGTGGAGGCAAAAAATTTGAGTTTACTTCCTGATGATAAAAAAGAACTTTTGAAGAATGATTTTAAGGAAAAACTGGTTGATAATGTAAAAATTGTCATGTTTACTCAAGAGATTGAATGCCGATTCTGCTCGGATACAAGAAAACTCGCGTTGGAACTCGCTACCTTAAACGATAAAATAAACACTGAGGTTTACGATTTCATAGCTGACGGCGCCAAAGCCAAGGAATACGGCATTGACAAGATTCCTGCGTTAGCTATAATTGGCAAGAAGGATTACGGGGTTAGAATCTATGGGATTCCATATGGGTATGAGTTGCAAACGTTAATTGAAGCGGTCATAAACGTTTCGAAGGGCCAAACTGACCTCTCCGACAAAACCAAGCAAATCCTAACAGACGTCAAATCTCCCGTCCACATTCAAGTCTTTGTTACTCTAACCTGCCCCCACTGCCCAGCCGCCGCTGCGGTAGCACACAAATTAGCCATCGAAAGCGACATGGTCAAGGCTGACGTAATAGAAACCAGCGAATTCCCCGCCTTAGCCATGAAATATAATGTAATCGGTGTTCCCAAAATAATGATTAATGAGAACATCGAGTTTGTCGGGGCATTCAATGAGGACTTGTTTGCAGAACATGTTCTGTTGGGTGCATTCCAACTTACCCAACCTGCACAGTCAATTTTAAGTGATAAACCAAAGATGCCCTAACTGTAAAAAAAGTCTAAAGTAAACAAAAAGAAAAGAACGTTAAGATTAAACCTCAACGGGTTTAGCAATGGTCGTGACCACAATTGCAACTGTGACTTGAAGGTCCAGAATTGCCGCCTATGTACTTTTGGGGGTTTGCCTCAAATTCTTTTTTGCATCCTGTCGCACAGAAATAGTAGTATTTGCCTTGGAAGAGTGTTTTGTACTTCGCGGTTTTCTCGTCAACATCCATGTTGCATACTAAATCTTTCACCAATTTTTCACCTCCGATGTTGTTTCGTTTTGACTTTGTGAGTTAGATTTTTGGTTTAAACCTTTTGAGGAGTGATGCGTTGGTTACTACGGTCACTGAACTACTTGCCATCGCTGCCGCTGCGTACACTGGGTTAAAGAGCACATGCAGAATCGGGTAAAAAGCGCCTGCCGCCAACGGAATAAGCGCTACGTTGTAGAAGAACGCCCAGAATAGGTTTTGGCGGATTTTACGCATTGTGGCTCGGCTCAACTGAATTGCAACGACCACATCGCGCAAATCGTTCTTGATTAAAACGATATCTCCTGTCTCCATAGCTACATCGGTTCCGCTTCCCACCGCTATGCCGATGTTTGCCTGAGCCAAAGCTGGAGCATCGTTTATGCCGTCTCCAACCATTGCGACCACTTTGCCTTCTGTTTGCAGTCGCTTAATTTCGGTCGCTTTTTCGCTTGGAAGGACCTCTGCCAATACTTGGGTAACGCCGATTTGCTTTGCAATGGATTGTGCTGTTCGTTGGTTGTCTCCTGTAATCATTACGACTTCTAAACCCATCGCTTTGAGCTTGCTTACAGCTTCTGCAGAATATTCTTTTAGGGTGTCTGCGACTGCGATTAAACCGGCAACTTTATTATCTACTGCTACGAGCATGGCTGTTTTTCCTTCTTCCTCCAACCCTTTCATTTCCGCTTCCAATTCGCCGATATCCAAGTTGTTTGCTTCCATCAACTTGCGGTTTCCCAACAAGATTTTGGTGCCTTTACTGTCGACTTCTACACCATAACCTGGCAGAGCATTGAACAATTCAGGCTCCTCAACCTTGAGTCCCTTTTCAGCGGCCCTCTTCACGATGGCTTCTCCAAGTGGATGTTCCGAATTTTTCTCTGCCATAGCCGCAAGTATCAGCAGCTGCTCTTCAGTGAAAGCTTTGGTCGGGCGAATATCGGTGATTTCGGGTTCGCCTTTGGTTAATGTTCCTGTTTTGTCGAAAACTACCGCCTGAAGTTTATGTGCTGCTTCTAATGTTTCGCCGCTTTTGATGAGGATACCGTTTTCAGCACCTTTCCCAACTCCAACCATTATGGCGGTTGGGGTGGCGAGTCCAAGAGCGCAGGGGCAAGCTACTACTATTACGGCGATGAAAACTGTGAGTGCGAAGATGAAGCTTTCGCCAACTATAAAGTACCATGCCAACGCCGAAAGAGTAGCAGTTATTATGATAATGGGAACAAAGTAACCTGATGCAACATCAGCCAATCTCTGAACAGGTGCCTTTGAGCTAAGAGCGTCTTCTACGAGGTTAATGATTTGGGCTAAAACTGTGTCCTTGCCGATTTTTGTCGCTTTAAACTTGAGCATGCCAGTCTTGTTCATGGTTGCTCCGACGACTTGGTCACATGCCTTCTTTTCAACAGGTATGCTCTCGCCAGTGATAACTTTCTCGTCAACACCCGAGTAACCATCGATTACAATGCCGTCAACGGGGATTTTTTCTCCCGGACGCACAATCACAATGTCGCCAACCTGAACCTCTTCCACGGGAACTTCGAGTTCTTCGCCGTTTCGGATTACGCGAGCGATTTTTGCTTGGAGCCCCATGATTTTGCGGATTGCTTCGGAGGTTCTGCCTTTAGCGATGGCATCCAATAGTTTACCAAGTAAGATGAAGGACATTATCATTGTTGCGGTATCGAAGAAAACTGATGCACCGGGAAGGGCGTTTGGTGCGAAAGTTGCCACTGTGCTATATATGTAAGCTGTGGATGTGCCCATCGCGATTAAGGTGTCCATATTGGCACTTTTGTTTTTTAAGCCCTTGTATGCGCCAATGTAGAAGGTCCACCCCACGATAAATTGCACTGGGGTTGCAAGCAGAAACATCAAGATGTTGTTTTGCTCCATAGGAAAGGGGGATAACCACATTAGACTCAATATTGGAATGGTTAATGCGACACTGACGGCTAAGAGAATTTCTAAGCGTTTGATGTGGCGTTTGCGTTCTTTACCTTCGGTGTCTTCGAGGGTTTTTTCTTGTTCAATTACGGTATAGCCGACGTCTTGGATGGTTTTTTTGATGCCTGCCACGCTTATTTGTTCAGGGTTGTATTCAACAGTGACTTTTTCCGCAGCAAAAATAACATTGGCGCTGTAGACGCCTTCGCGGTTGTTTAGGGCTTTTTCTATGGTTTTGGCGCAGTTAACGCAACTAATGCCACCGACTTGGAGGGTGATTTTTTCATGGATTACTTTGTAGCCTGCTTGGGCGATGGTGGCTTCTATGGTTTTCTGGTCTACGAGGTCGGGGTTGTAGTCTATGATTGCTTTTTCGGCAGCGAGGTTTACGGTTGCTTGGGCTACGCCGTTTAGTTTGGAGAGTTGTTTTTCGATGGTGTGTGCGCAGTTTATGCAGCTCATGCCGCCGATGTTTAGTGTAATTTTTTTCGTTTTATCTTGGCTCATTTAGTTTGCCCTCGCATGCGCTTTTTTGTAGGGGTGTTTATGGAGGTTGCGCGAATATAAATGTGTCTGAAAAAGATATATCTTTAACATCAAAAAGTCAAGCAATAACCCCAAGCAACCCTAGCAAAACAACAAAAACTGAAACTACAATGGCCGCCACGTAAAGCAAGTTGGCAAAATAACTAAACTGTAGTGACTCAAATTTTCTAGCAGTCCTCAACTGCTGAAATACCAAAATAACAAATGATAACAAAAATAAACCTGCTAAATATCCACCCAAAACGTCACTTAGCCAGTGAACATTCAAGTATAACCTGTCAAAGCCGACAACAACAACCAGTACACCCCAGCCCCCCGCAATCAGAGCCCGCGAACGTGTACTCTGCCAATGCCGCCAAGCAAAATAGGCAAGTATCCCCACAAAGACTATGCAGCCAGCACTGTGGCCGCTTGGATAAGAAAAACCCGAATTGGAAATGAAGGCATTGCTAGGTCTAGCAACATGGTATAGATTTTTTATAACAGTTACAAATAGGGCCTCGCCACCCATCGCGCCCAACAACAGCAGACCTTGCGATTTGTTATTTTTCAGGAAAAGAACTCCTGAAATCACTAAGGACATTATTACAAGGCTGGTTGTGTCAAAGATCAAGGCTACTCCTTTAGTTAAAAAAGTCAAAGGACCAGATTGGATTGATGGAATCCAAGTGTTAACCTCTACATCTACCGAATGGAAGCTATTTCTGAAAAGTGTGACAAGCAAAAGAGCCAGCAGGAACACTATGCAAACTATGAATAGGGGCCTGCTTTTTGAGGTTAGCTTAAGCTTCGTGTTGTTCAATTGCGCTCCTAACGGTTGCTGATTGTTTGAGTGAATATTAAAAAATGCTGTTAGGGCCAAGTCTAACCTAATTCGCTTTAGCTTACTCTATTCTTTTTATGATGTGGTACCCAAACTTAGTCTTGACGGGAGCAGAAGTTTGGCCCTTCTCAAGATCGAAGGCGGCTTTCTCAAATTCCTTAACCATTTTGCCCCTTGTGAAGTTGCCGAGGTCTCCGCCTTTTTTTCCGGATGGGCAGAGAGAAATTTGTTGGGCTATGGCGCTGAATTTTTCGCCTTTGTCTAGGCGGGCTTTGGCGTTCTTGGCTTCTGTTTCTGTTTTGACTAGTATGTGGCAACAATGTACTTTGTCTGGCATAACAAGCTTTAGCGCCGTTTTGACATATATGTATATTTTATTGCAGCCTTGAGTTTTTTGGGTGATGCGTTGTATTCGATCGGACAGTGAACCCATTTTTCACCAAAAAACTGGGTTAAACTGCTCCATCCGTATTTTCTCCGTCGTTTAGTTGTCGATGAACTCTGTAATTTACATGAAAATGTCAAAATGTCGATTTTTTATTTTGCTCCACTTCGAACTTCGAAGTATCAGCCAGAGATATTGTTATAACAAAAGCCTTCGATAAGGTAAAACTATGCGCGCTGAAAAAGCCCCAATAAAAATAGATGAAGAACAAATTCTTGACGGCGAAACCGCAAAGCAACTCGCCAAGGTTATCGAGTTTTTACTAAACATCGAAGATTAAGCTACTACCTTCCCATTAAAAATGGGGCTATGGCTTTTCTAAGCAAAAGAAAGTTGGTTAAAAAACGTTTGACTAAGAAAGGGAAAACTCTCTCAATTTAGAATTGAGATTTTGCTGAGGATCTTTTTGGTTTTTACTCGATTACCTGAATTGCACCTTCAGGACATTGTGCTTCACATGCTCTGCAGACTAAGCATTCGCTTGATTTGCTGGGCACTGACTTGCCGTCTTTGATTTCGTATACGCCGACAGGGCAAGTATTGACACAAGTTTCGCATCCAGTGCATTTAGGATCGACAACAATTTTTACCATTTTTGTCTACCTCTGGGTTATTTTAACCCAAAAGTTGATGAGTAAAATAAAAGGGTTTAGGTGTTTTAGCGGATTTTTTCACGTAATCTCAGCAGGATTCCGTTGATTGCTGATTCGGCTTTGTCTCTTTGTTTCTGGTAGTCTCCGATGCTTCTCTTGTAGGTTTCAAGCGAAATTTCACCCTTGCTCTGGCGTGATTCTAAAGTCTTGATGTTTTCTTCTGCTTTATCTAAATCTGCCTCCGCCAAATCCAATTGCTTGACTAAGTCACTATATCCGCCTATTGTGTCCCGGAAGGTTGCTTTTGTCCTATCTATGTTTCTGTTTATTCCTTTAAGACGCATTTCTACAGCGGTTCGTTGCACTTTGTATTGCCGTCTTGGGATTTTTCCCTTCTGCGCTTTTGCATCCATTGATTTCAATTCGGCGTTTAACTGTTTCTTGTCCTCGTATGCGTCTATGAATTCTCGAATGGTTTCTGCAGAAATTGTCTTTGATGCTTTTAACTCTGAACCTTTTGCTTTCTGCGTGGGTGGTGTTGGAGCAGTTTCAAAGGCAGATAGACGTTCGGTTTTTTCTGCGTAAGTTTCCTCTTTAGGTTTTCGTCTTCTAACGAAAAACACAGTAAAACATGTTGCTACAGCCAGCAGGGAAGCCCAAAATGTCGGTCGGAAAGAAACCCATATGGGGTTGTAGCTGTAAGCAAATTGGCTGGAGTTTTTTTGAGGCCCAAGGTAGTCTGCGAAACTTAACCCATCTTTGGTTATGGTGAGTGTGTCTTGGTAGGTTTCCCTTGTTAGGGTTGAGGATGAGTCCAAAGAGACTGCTTGTGGAGTGACTATGGTTGCGCCTTCAGGTGGTGAAAACTTTACGGTTGCTTGGTTAACGAAGTAAGTGAATTCTGGGAAAAGCTTGAAATCTGATAATACGTAGTTGTTGCCTTGAAGGGTTACGCTGGGCAGATTGTACTGCGCTACAAGAACTGTTGTTTGCCCGCTTGATAAAAACGTGGTTAGCGTTGCGTTAGCCAACTGGACATTGCCGCCTGTAGAGGTAGATGTAGCTAGACTTGCGACGCCTGTTCCAAACTGGTCCTTCACAACTATGCTTGTGGCATCCAGCGGTATGGCAAGGACAAATGAACTCATAAGCGTAGAAGAGTTGTTGATGATTCGGTAGCTGTCAGCAGCCGTCACCTTGCCTGTTGGATCTATGGTTATTTGGCGGTTTAGGCTGCTTATTGTAGTTAATTTGAGGGTTCCAGCCGGAACTTGGAAAGAAGCGGAAGCTATAACGTAAGTGTACGCTGGCAGGTTTGTTTTTGTGTAGGTGTCGCCTTCTACGTTACCGTCATCTTTGGTGACTGCTATGGATGTGGGTTGGCTTGGGAAAGTGATTGAAACATCGCAGGTGCCAACATCCTGTGATAAACTTGGGTAAGCTGGAAAATCAAGCGTAAAGCCGCTTGTGTCTTGTTCAGTGATGAGTTGGTTGGATAAGACAAAGGCAACGGTGAAAACGCTAGGTGAGTTTCCGTTGAAATTAACTGTTGCACCATAAAATCCGCTTTGGTCGCCTAGTTGTACGCCTAAGTTTAATTGGTAAACGTGGGTGTCGTCGTATGCTATTCCCTTAAGGACGGCAGCGCTGTACTTGTAGGGTAACCCTATCATGAAGCCGTTTGTTACTTGGCCTGAGGCATGAATTGTATCTAGAATAAGAACGTGTCCAGAATACATAACCAGTACTTGATGGTCTACTTTGTCAATGGTGTAGCTGGTTTGGGCTGAAGCTATGCTAGAAGGTAAAGCAATTGGCAAAATAACAAGTAACGAGAAAACCACAATTAAGAGGGTTACAAGTGTTTGTTTCACTGAATTCACCAAGCGAAGTTTGTTTAATGTTAGGTCAACCTGTTTATTTACTTTTACAGTAAGCGGAGACATATTTAGAGCTTGGCTGCAAAGAAGACCACTTAAATTCATCGACAACTTTGCTGCCCGGAAAAATCTACACCCCTTTCATATAAAAGGTCAACTGACTGAGTAGTGAGCAAAATTTTATTGTTGGTAGCGGGGACTAGATTTGAACTAGTGATCTCTGGGTTATGAGCCCAGCGGGTTAATCCTGGCTACCCCACCCCGCTACAGGTTTGGCGATATTTTAGAGATGTATCCTATTAGTTGAGGTGTCAAATATTAATAGTTTCTTTTTCAGTTATTGCAAAAGGATTTTAGTGTCGAACATTCTTCTGTATGAACGGATGGTTCGCTTTGGATAAGCCGTATTTACGTAAACTTTCGAATCCCACTCTTGAAAACCCAATTTTTGTTCAAGGTCTCCCCGGATTTGGAAATGTGGGCCGGATAGCCGCGCATTTGCTAATAAAGTTCTTTGATGCCAAGCCTTTTGCCGAGTTGTATTCTCCGACTTTTCCAGATTATGTTGCTATAACCTCCAAAGGTATTGCTCATTTACCGCGATACGAGTTTTCTTATGCTCCCATGGAGAAGAACAACTTGGTCATCATGACGGGTGAGATTCAGCCCTCCTTTGACGACGTAGTCGCGCACTACACGGTTTGTGATTCTGTGCTTGATTTTGTTGAAACTTTGGGTTGTAAATTCATCGTAACTATGGGTGGGGTTCCGATAACTGAGGATAAGACGCAGGTTTACATAGCTGCCACTTCGCCAAGGCTAGCAACTGAGTTTATGGAGAAAGGTGCAGTTATTTACAGTAAGGGTAGAATTGTTGGCGGAACAGGGCTTACGATTGCGTTGGCGAAGGAAAGAAAAATTGATGGAATAAGTTTGCTGGGTACAACGATGGGTTTTAAGGCTGATAAAGGCGCTGGGTTCTTGGTTTTCAAGTTTTTGATGAAGGCATTAGGAAAAGAGATAAAAGAAGGGTTAGTAGAAAACAATGCACCTGAAGAGAAGGAAAGTGGCGTCGATGACTGAAAATAATGAAAACATGCAAGTTAGCGGTTTAGATTCGAAATTCATGAAAGTAACAATGACTATTATCTCGGTATTCTTGATATTTATCGGTCCAACCTATATTCCATATCTACTTTCAGATGTTGCTAAAGTGGACTACATCGCCTCCATAGGTGTCGGCGCGGTCCTGTTGATAGTTGGCTTAGGTCTGCTTGTGTACCTTAACAGAAAGAGAGTCATTGAGTAAGCTTTGCCTCAGATACCCTAGGGTGCATCATCAAATCAGCTAATTAGGTTCTTCATCGGCACCACCATAGAGGACAGAACCTGTTTTATTAAGTATTCTTTGGTTTGAAACGTGGATTTTTGCGTTAATTTTTAATATCCTGTTTACCAAAGGGTAACTATGAAAAATTCTGAATGCATAATCTACATCATGTTCAAAGATAAGATGGCTGCAGAAGTTCAGAAAAGAAAAGGATGGTTGGAAGGAATACAGTCTGTAATGGAACTGTTCGTCAATGCACTGCAGAACAATTTATTTCCCATATACTTCCGCCTTTAGCTGGAATAAAAGGGCCAGACGTTACAGTTAAAGTTGAACCAGACGCGAAAATGAATTTAGCGATCGATTTATTTCTTTTCACAAACCTTTGGCTTCGGTGGAAGTTTGGTTTTTTTTTGGCTTATAATCAAGAACAAGGACCCGATAAGAATTAATGCTGCACCAAAAAATGCTACACTTTCCTTGGCGGCTTTGTTGTTTGTCTTTGTATAGAGAAGGTTTTCTCTTTAGACTATTTCATAAAACGAGAAAACATTGAGTTTGAATATGCTTGCTGAATACATAAGTCATATTAAATATTGCTAGAAGAATAGGGTCTATGCTTGACAGCAAACGAAACATCCCTAATGCACCCAAGCAGAAAAGTGAAGAAGCAAAAAGAACAACCATCATCCTAGAAAAGAACGAACGCGAATTCATCGAATCACTAATAAAAGAAGGCAAAGAACCCGGCATAAAACCGTTAATCTCCAAAATGCTCGACATCTACAAGAGCATGATGATTTACGATTGGCATTTTCCTGGCGAATACTACTGTGGCATAAGCCGCACCGCCTTTGTCAACGTCGAATTACTCAATATCCTTACTCAGCAAATACCTAAAGAAAAATGGTCTGGATAGTCGGCGAAAAGATGGGTGATGCCCTGAAAGTTTCTATCCAATCCACTCTGGGTGTAGATGCACGCAAACAAGAGAATTGGGAAGCTATCTTTAATCGGTTAAAGGTTCAGGGCTTCGGTGACTTCTACCTCAAAGATAAGTTTCTGCTTCTAAAGACTCCCTTCATTCATGACTTGTGAAATTTGGAAGGGCATCCTGAAGGATTGCTCAGTGTGGAGTTGGAAACGCATAATTCTGTGGCTCCGATGGTTTTTGAGATTAAAACCGCAAAATCGAGTCAATATTTAGCATCCGACAGTTAAATATTAGGAAACAGATTTATTAGGAAGACAGGTGTTCAGGTGTCTTCCAGTGGTATATGATGAGGGATTGCGTTCATACAAGGCGATTGCCTTCATTGAAAGCGTAACAACGATTAGATATTTGAAATTAGGCGCAACCCTCCCAAAAAACCGTTTTGATGCAACAAAAAACCCTTAGATACCTCTCTAAAAGTTTAGGAGAAAAAATTTATGGATAAAATAAAATTTGCCATCCCCAAAGGCTCACTTGAAAAAGCAACAGCGGAATTCTTCTCTAAATCAGGATTCAAAATCGGCGGAACAGAACGCACTTACCGCCCAAGCATAAACGACCCCCAAATCGAAATGAAGGTTCTTCGACCCCAAGAAATCCCTGTTTTTGTAAACGAAGGCCTACAAGACCTTGGCATCACTGGGGAAGATTGGGTTAAAGAAAACAAAGCAGATGTCGAAATCCTCCAGAACCTTGAATATGGAAAAATCAAACTCGTCATAGCTGTGCCAAAGAGCGTGCCTGAAAAGAGCACCGTGGGCGAGTTTATGGAGTCGATTTGGAGTCAGGGCAAAAACTTCCGAATCAGCACCGAATACCTCAACATCGCCTCTGAATACCTCAAGAACACTCCACAGTACAAGAAGCGGTTTGGCAATGCCGACCCGATGATTGTTACGCCTTGGTGGAAAAAAGGTGACAACGCAAGAGCCAAAATTTTCCTTTCTTTTGGTGCAACTGAAGCTAAGCCGCCAGAAGACTCTGACTGCATCATGGATGTAACCGAAACAGGCACGACAATCGAAGCTAACAACCTGCGAATCATAGAAACCGTCCTGAAATCATCCGCAGTACTGATTGCCAACAAGAAATCCTTAGAAGACCCTGAGAAACGTGAGAAAATCTATGATATAGTTGCTTTGCTCAAAGGAGTTGTGGACGGTTCGAAGAGAATCCACATATTTGTCAACGTCAAAAAAACCAACCTGCAAACGATTGCTAACAGAATTGCCCGCATTAAAGAACCCGACCATATCGCCGCTGGCGGACGACACGTGGGTTAGCGTAAACACTGTTATCGAAAAAGACTGCCTAATCGAGTTGCTTCCGAAAATCCGCAAATTAGCTCAGGGCTTAGTGGTTTATGAGCCAAGGCAAGTGCTGGCGCTCGATGAGATTGCACGGAGAAACGAAGGTCAATGCAAAAAGGATTCAACGTAAAAGTCTGGAACTCTAAAGAGCTACCTGCCGACTGGTTTAGAAGGCAGCAGGCAGACCAGAAAGCAACACAAGAACTGGAAACTAGCGTCAAAGCCATAATAAACCAGGTCAAAGCAGACGGCGATAGAGCGCTTAGTTGAGTTTGCCTTAAAATTTGACAAAGCCGAACTTGACATTCGCGGTCTTAGAGTTAAACCTGCAGAAATCAAGGAAGCCTACACAAAAACCACTCCCGCAGCAAATCTCCGCTATAAAATTCATGCAAGAAAAAGTCAGCAAATTCCAAAAGCAATTGCTCACTCAAACCGACATCAAAACTGTCAATGACGGAATATCGGTACAGACTGTTCTGCGCCCAATCGAAAGTGTCGGATGCTATGTTCCAGGCGGACAAGCCGTCTTACCCAAGCACTCTTGTCATGACTGTGGTTCCAGCCAAAGTTGCTGGTGTCCCACGAGTTGTCGTGTGTTCACCCTCAGATGCTAAAGGCAAAGTTAACCCTCTTGGTTCTGGTTGCCGCAGACATCTGCGGAGTCGACGAAGTCTACAAGGTAGGCGGAGCCCAAGCCATAGCTGCTTTAGCTTACGGAACAAAAACCATAGCGCCTGTCCGGAAAATCGTGGGTCCAGGAAGCAAATATGTGACTGCAGCGAAAGTTTTGGTTTCAACTGATGTGGCTATTGATATGCCTGCTGGCCCAAGCGAAGTGCTTGTGTTGGCGGATGATTCGGCTGATGCGCGGTTGATCGCTTATGATATGGTTTCGCAGGCTGAGCATGGAGGCGACAGCGTTGCTGGACTCATAACAACGTCTGAGAAGCTTGCTTTGCAAGTGCAGGAAAACCTTGCAAAGGTCGCTGCTTTAGCACAAAGAGGCGAAAAAATCTCTGAGTCACTTGCCAAATACGGATTCATAATAACCTGCGAAAGCGTGGATGAGGCTATCGGTTTGGTGAATCAGTTTGCTGCGGAACACTTAGAAGTCATGACAGCTAAACCCCAATGAAGTAGCCGAGAAACTCACCGCTGGACTCATACTGTTAGGTCCCTACAGCCCAGTTGCCCTAAGCGACTATGGAAGCGGAACCAACCATGTCCTGCCTACAGGCGGCTTTGCTCATTCTTTCTCAGGCTTGTCTTCATTGGATTTTATGCGGCGAGTAAGCATAGTTGAAAGCACAAGAGTGGGTCTTGAGAGAGTAAAGGACAGCATCAAGGTATTGACGGAAGCTGAGAACCTTCCAAACCACTTCAAAGCAATACAGGCAAGGTTTGAAAAATGAGTGAATCTTACAAGAAATGGGTAAAACAAAAACTCGAAAAACTCCAAGCAATAGACTGCTACACAGCTGGAGCCACGCCCGAAACAGTAGCGAAGCAACTGGGTGTTACTACAAAACAGATAATCAAGCTGGATTTTAACGAGAACTTGTTCATGCCCCGAGTTAAACAAGCTAAGCTGGTGAAAGAGTTGGCTGAAGAAATCGATTTGCGCATATACCCTGAGGACGAAGAGGTTAAACTGCGCGAAAAACTTGCTGGCTACATGAAAGTTCCAAAGGATTTCCTTGTGGTCGGCAACGCAAGCGACGAATTAATCGACCGTATTATCAGGCTCTTTGTGGAGAAAGGCGACCTCGCAGTATCGTTCACACCGACATTCTCCATTCCGTGCCTATGTGTTAAACGCCAAGAAGGCGAATACATTGCTGTTCCGCTTCAAAAAAACCTGCAACTTGATGTTAAGGGGATGCTTTCCAAGTTTTCAGACAAAACAAGGCTTCTTTACCTGTGTTCGCCCAATAGTCCCACCGGAACGCAGTACAGCGCTAAAGATATTGAGGTCCTAGTCAAAGCTTTTCCTGGAATCGTCGTCTTAGATGAGGCGTATGGTGAATTTGCCGATTATTCGTTTGTGCCGCGGATAAGGGAGTTTGATAACATGATTATTCTGCGAACTTTCTCGAAGGCGTTCGGTTTGGCGGCGCTTCGGCTTGGTTATGCTGTGGCAAACCCTGAGTTAGCCAAGATTTTAACCGAGAAAGCCCCTTTGCCTTATCCTGTTAGCGGTTTCACATTAAGAATGGGCTCTAAAATGCTGGATAATGTTGATTTAATGATGGAATCCGTAAGGCAAGTGAAGAGTGAGCGGGCAAAACTGATAAAGGCTCTCAACGAAATAGAAGGGGTGCAAGCCTTCGATTCACAAGCCAACTTCGTGCTTATGAATACACAAAAACCCTGTGACTTGGTTAATCAGAAGCTGCTTTGGAAAGGCATCATGGTTAAGAAATGGGGCAAAATCCTCCGGTACGACAACTGCTTCCGTGTCACCGTTGGTTTGCCAGAAATGAACGATAAACTAATTGAGGCTCTAAACGAGATTGAAGGGGAAGATGAATGAGGAAAGAGGAAGTTTACCGTAAAACCAAAGAAACCGAAGTTAAAGTTCAGGTAAATCTTGACGGCGAAGGAAAAGTGAGCGTTTGTTCACCTGTGCCCTTTCTTAATCACATGATAACCTCTCTTGCAACCCACAGCCTAATCGACATAAACGCCTCAGTGAAGGGCGACTTGGTGCACCACTCCGTCGAGGATCTCGCAATCGGATTGGGCGAAGCACTAAACAAAGCGTTAGGCACGCGCGAAGGCATTACACGGTTTGGCAACGCCGCCGTACCCATGGACTGCTCTCTGGCATTCGCCGTCGTCGACTTAGTTAAACGTCCCTACTTCAAAATCGACCTTAAACTCCGCGGCAAAAAAGTAGAAGACATGCCCACTGAAGACATCAACCACTTCTTCGAATCCCTCGCCACCGCACTTCAAGCTAACGTACACATTTTCGTTGAGTACGGTAGCAACGACCACCACAAAGCCGAAGCCGCAACCAAAGCCTTGGCGTTGTCGCTGAGACAAGCAGTATCCATGGATCCCAGACGTAAAGGCGTACCTACCTCAAAAGGGGTCATCTAATGCCCAACGCAGTCATTTTCGATTATGGCGTTGGAAACTTGCTTAGTCTTAAAACTGCGTTGGAAAAAGCAGGTTTAACTGCGTCTATTGGCACCACGCTACAGGATTTGGCTAAGGCAGACGCCATTGCACTTCCTGGCGTTGGAAGCTTTACCGCAGCATCAGGCAAATTGGACGCGGTCAAAGAAGACCTTCGAACCAAAATTAAAGAGGGTACACCGCTCCTTGGTATCTGTTTGGGTTTGCAGCTTTTCTTTGAATCCAGTGAGGAAGGACCCGGAACGGGCTTAGGTTTCTTTCAAGGCAGAAACGCGCAGTTGCCTAAAACGGTGAAGGTGCCGCATATGGGATGGAACACACTAAACCTCGTTAAACCAAACGAGCTCTTCGATGGTATCGCAGAAGGTACCTATGTCTATTTTGTCCACTCCCTCTATCCGGTCCCAAAAGACAAGTCAATAGTTTATGCAACAACTGAGTATGGCACAACCTTCACTTCTGCAGTTGCCAGTAAAAATATCTATGGCACCCAGTTTCATCCCGAAAAATCGGGCGATGTTGGCTTAAAAATTCTAAGGAACTTCGTCAAAACAGTGGTTAAGTGATTAATATGCAAATGATTCCAGCAATAGATTTAATGAATGGCAAAATCGTCCGGTTAACTCGCGGTGAGGCTAAAACCGCCAAAATCTACGAAAGCCAATTTGGAACCCCATATGAAGCCGCAAAGCGATGGCGAGATGAAGGAGCAGGAAAACTTCACATTATCGATTTGGATGCTGCTTTTGCATTAGGCAACAATTATGCGGTCATAGCGGAGATTGCCAAGAACGTTAAGTTGCCCATTCAGGTTGGTGGTGGAATACGTAGTTACGAAACAGCTGATAAACTATTCCAGACAGGTATAACCCAAGTAATCCTTGGTGCTTTAGCGTTTAGCGACCCTTCGGTGATTGGCAAAATCCAGAAGAAATTTGGCTCAGAATCCGTTATTGTTGCTTTGGACAACAAGGATGGGCTCATTATGGTTGAAGGATGGAAAACCGCAACCGCCATGACTTTAGACGATGCACTTGAAAAGTACACTGCACTTGGTGTCCCTCGTTTCTTGATAACTTCTATAGCCCAAGACGGTATGCTTAGCGGTCCAGATCTAAATACTCTCAGTCAAGCCAATCTATACCCAAACGCCAAAATCGTGGCGGCAGGGGGAATCGGCAGCATAGGTGATTTGGCCGCTCTCAAAGAAATCGGTGTAGAAGGTGCTGTTATCGGAAAAGCACTTTATGAGGGACGCTTCACGTTAAAGGAAGCCATACAAAAAATAGGAGCTTAAAAGATGCCCTTAGC
The DNA here is from genome assembly GCA_963775685.1 of Candidatus Bathyarchaeota archaeon. Lineage (GTDB taxonomy): Archaea > Thermoproteota > Bathyarchaeia > Bathyarchaeales > Bathycorpusculaceae > Bathycorpusculum. The sequence continues at coordinate 1,654,748 of CAVZJV010000014.1, read as the reverse complement.
GAAACGTATTATACCCTGCTTGGATGTTGACCATGGGAAAGTCGTCAAATGCATAAACTTTCTGAATCCTAAATGTGCTGGCGACCCTGTAGAGATGGCTAAACAATACTCTGACCAAGGTGCCGACGAATTGGTTTTTCTTGATATTACTGCTTCATCAGAGAAACGCGACATTTTGCGTGGTATTGTGGAGGGTGTCGCAAAAGCTATCAGCATACCATTTACTGTCGGAGGAGGTGTTCGTAATGTGTCGGATGCAAGACTGGTTTTGTGCAGTGGTGCCGACAAAGTGTCGGTTAACACAGCGGCAGTGGAAAACTCAAAAGTAATAACTGAACTTGCCGATGTTTTTGGTAGACAATGTGTGGTCTGCGCCATTGATGCGAGAAGAAACCGCGCGGCAAGCGACGGGAAAATCATGGTTGACACGGCTGAGGGCAAGTTGTGGTTTGAAGTTGTAACTTATGGTGGGCGTAAGCCGTCGGGTATAGATGCTTTAGCTTGGGCAAAGCAGGCCGAGCAGCTTGGGGCAGGCGAATTTCTGGTGACTTCTATGGACCGTGATGGCACAAAAGATGGCTACGATATCGAATTAACTCGTGCCATATCTGAACGCGTGAACGTGCCAATCATTGCTAGCGGCGGCGCAGGGGAACCCAAACACTTACTTGAGGTCTTAACCGAGGGCAAAGCCGACGCGGCGTTGGCAGCTTCTATATTTCACTACAACCAGTACCCCGTTCCAGTAGTGAAAGACTACTTGCGAAAGATGGGGGTGACAATAAGACAATGACAACCAACGCCCTGCTAGAAAAGCTTGATTTCAAGAAAGGCAACGGACTAATACCCGTCATAGTTCAGGACGCAATAACCAAAGAAGTGCTCATGCAAGCCTATGCGAACCGCCAAGCCATTGAGCATACGCTCAAGACAGGCCAGGGTACATATTGGAGCCGCAGCAGAAATGAACTGTGGATTAAAGGCGAAACCTCGGGTCACACACAAAAAATAGTGTCTATTTCAACCGATTGCGACTATGACTCGCTGCTTTATGTGGTTGAGCAGATAGGTCCAGCATGCCACACAGGCGAATATAGCTGCTTCTACAACACATTGTTGCAAAATAAAAAACCATGATTTTTTTATAATATCGTAAGTTTTTTGTAATTTTCTTTTCTTGATCAGGCGTTGCTTTAGGTATTCATTGTAGAGTGTCTTTTTTGCTTCTCTAATTTAATTCGATCAGCTCCACGTATCACTTGGTTCTGTTTGATTGAAGAACAACACCAGTTGATTTTGCAAAAATGGCAGGGTTTGTTTTGTTGTTTGGGCTTTGCGATGGCTATAGGTTATTTCTGCAAATGTTGTAGAATGTCCTAAACCATCTGGGAATGGCGGTTGTTCTATTGTATTGTTCTTCTTGAAATCTGGATTTTTCCTTTTACTTTTACAGAAGATGCTCCAACTATTATTTGGAATGCAGGAATAGCCATTTTAATTTCTGAAAAAAGCTTAAGTCTGGGCACATATACATACTGGGAATCCAAGCTCAAAAACTGTCGAAGGGTTAAGAAAGAAAGGCATTAAGAAGAGTATAATTAAAATCTGTTTGAAAACGATGTGCGTTTTTGGCTCTTTTGTTAGGGGCGAACAGAACAAAAGAAAACGACTTTGACATACCATTGAGTTTGATAAGAGCAAAAGAAAAACGCTTCTATATCTTCCTGATTAGACGAAAAGTTAAGTGAGGCTTTCCAGAGAAAGTTTGACCTTGGCTTTTCAGCGGTCTAAACGGTTACATAGCCGATGGCATGAAAAGAGGGTGCTTTTCTTTATCAAAATATTTCTAAGCAAGCGCTTGAAGTTAATGCTTTTAAACAAAAACTCACTTCTCTATTAGTTGGAGAGTTTTGAGTAAAAATGTCACTTCATGAAGCCATGCTCTACGAGAAGCAACCTGAAAACAAAATAAAATGTTGCTTATGTGCGCGTCGTTGTTTAATCAGTGATGATTCAACTGGGTTTTGCATGGTTCGAAAAAACCAAGGCGGCATCTTGTATACACTTAACTATGGCAAAGCTGTGTCGGTGGGTGTAGATCCTATTGGCAAAAAGCCCCTGTCGCATTTTAACCCTGGCGCTTTGGTTTTGTCTGTTGCAGCGGGCGGCTGCAATTTCCGTTGCCAATTCTGTGACAACTGGATGATAAGCCAAGATCATGAAGTCGCCGGGAAACCCTTTTCACCAGATGAAGTTGTCAGATCAGCTAAGAATGCGGGGTGTCAAGGGATCAGTTATACTTACACGGAACCTACCATCTTTATGGAGTATGCTTACGACAGTGCGAAGCTTGCACATGAAGCAGGATTGTTTAACACGTTTGTCAGCAACGGCTACATGACCCCTGAAGCTGTAAAAACCATCGCGCCTTACTTGGATGCAGTAACCATCGATTTCAAGGGTGGAGCAGACCCTGATTTCTACAAATCCGTCATGTCCGTGCCCAAAGTGGAACCAATATATGAAAGCCTAAAAGAACTCAAACTCGGCGGGGTCCACATAGAAATCACCAACCTGATCGTTCCCAAAATGGGTGACTCCATGGACCGCATCCGTGAAATGGCCAAATGGATCAAAAATTACCTGGGACCCGACACGCCATTTCACCTGCTTCGTTTCCACCCCGAATATAAGCTGACCACCGTTTCTGCTACATCGGTTGAGGATATGGAACGCGCCTATTTGACAGCGAAAAACCAGGGGTTAAATTACGTTTACGTAGGCAACGTGCCCGGTCATCCAGCGGAAAATACCTATTGCCCAAACTGCGACACCGTCGTCATCAAACGACAAAGTTTCGATATCACCAACTGGAACCTGACTAACGACATGAAATGCCCCGTTTGCGGCCACCAAATCCCCATAAAAGGCAAACTGCACCAAAACAACCAAGGCTTTCCATACGCACTCTTTTAGTCCAATTTGACGGTTCATGCTTGGGAAGAGAGGGCTTAAGACTTTATTAGGGTAAACCCGAACTGGTTGTAAAGTGCCAAATCAATGACTAAGTACTCGGCGTTGGCAGTAACAACCAATTACTGGAAACCGCATAGTGACTTTGCAGATAAAATAATCAACTCAATAGAAAGAAGTGTGGAAAATGGCGACTTTGTTGTGGTTTCTGAAAAAGCAATCTCAACCGCATTGGGCAACATGGTTGATGAAACAGTCGTTAAGCCCAGTTTGACGGCGAGGGTTTTGGTTCGGTTTTGGATGCGCCGTGTTTGGGGGTATCCGCTTGGCATGTTGTGCGGCTTTGGGCAACGCTTGCTAAAGCGATTGCGAAACTACCCATTGTCTTCTGGGAGTCGCCACAAACAAATTACCCTGCAGTATGCTGGTTTTTGGCAGGCGCTCATGTTTGGGTCAGAAGGTGGGATAGACGGGTCCAATTTACCTTATTCCTATGTGAGCTTGCCGTTGGAGAATGCAGATGAGTTAGCCCATAAAATCCAAAATCAAATCCGACAGCGATTGCAGAAGAATGTTTGCGTTATAATCGCTGACACTGACAAAACCTACGGGTTCCACAACTTCTATTTTACGCCAAGACCAAATCCCCTCAAAGGCATACATTCATTGGGCGCAAGCACTAGCTACACCATAGGACGCATTCTCAAACTTAAAAAAAGCTCAACCCCGTTGGCTGTTGCAGGCTGTATTATCTCGGCAAGCGAAGCGATAAAAATCACCAATATCGCCGACAAGGCTCGTGGTCCAGGCTCGGGAGCTACGGTTTGGGATATGGCCGCCAGGTTCCACGCAGAAATCGACGAAGTAAGCTGGGATATGCTCTCCACAATCAAGCATAAACCCATTGTAATCGTGAGAAAAGACGCCAAGAAGGTTAATAGGCACAAAACAAGAAGTTTCTTTAAAAGTAATACATAAAAACTTGGTCTTGGAAGCACTTAGCGGAAAGACGGGATATAATATGGAAGAAACACTTCAGAAGATGGATGCATTCTTTAACCCACACTCAGTCGCAGTAGTGGGCGCAACAAAAAAAGTTGACAAGGCAGGTCACGTAATCTTCAAGAATTTCGCCACCAACAAGGAACACGGCGTCTTCAAAGGCGAACTCTACCCCGTCAACCCGGGCGAAGACTCGATTTTAGGCTTCAAATGCTACAAAAGTCTATCCAAAGTTCCAGGAGAGATTGAACTAATCGTAGTTATAGTCCCAGCTGCCGTTGTTCCCTCCGTCATGGAAGAAGCTGCATCTAAAAAGGTCAAAACTGCTATCATCATAAGCTCCGGTTTTAAAGAAGTTGGCAACAAAGAGCTCGAAGACCAAATAGTTGCCATTGCAGCGAAGGCTGGCATACTCGTTTTGGGACCTAACTGCCTTGGCGTTTACTATTCAAAGACGGGAATCGACACCTTGTTTCTGCCCGAAACCAAAGTTCTCACTACTGGTGAAGAAGTGGTGGCGACTCCAAGACCTCTGCCGGGCAATATAGCGATGATTACGCAAAGCGGAGCCTTTGGCGTTGCAGCGTTGGACTATTTAACTGGGCGCCAGATGGGCGTTAGCAAATTCGTGAGTTTCGGAAACAAATGTGACGTCACCGAATCCGACATACTCAACTACTTGCTCCACGATAAAGAAACCAGAGTTATTCTTGTCTATCTAGAAGACGTTAAGAACGGACGGGCATTCCTAAAGATTGCAAAGAAAGTTACATGCAAGAAACCCGTTGTAATCATCAAGTCAGGCCGAAGCGCAGCAGGTGCAAGAGCCGCAGCCTCCCACACAGGTGCCATAGCGGGCTCGGATAAAATCTATGATGCAGCATTTTTGCAGGGCGGAATCATTCGGGCACGGGACATGGAGGAGTTCTTTGACATCGGCAAAGCCTTAGCGATGCAGCCTCCAGCTATTGGCAAAAACATCGGCATCTTAACTGATGCAGGTGGACCGGGAGTTATGACTGTGGACGAATGTGAAGCCTTAGGGTTAACGGTGGATCGTTTCTCCGAGGAGACACTGCAGAAATTCCAAGAACTAAAAGACCAAAACATCATCCTAAAGATTGCAGCTACATCAAACCCCGTGGACCTCACCGGTTCCGTGACTGATGACATGTTTGTTATGGCTGCTGACCTGATGTTCCAAGATCCACAGATCTCTGGCATAATTCTGCTTGGGCTTCATCACATGCCAGGGCTCCGAGAGGTTTACATTGACGGCATAGTAAAAGTCGCCTCAAGCTACACTAAACCAATAGTAATGTGTGACATTGGTGCTACTGAAATGGCTCTCTACACCCGCTCACGTTTCGACAAGCTATGTGTGCCCTCTTTTGAATCGCCCGAGGATGCCGCACGCGCTATGAAAGCCCTAGTAACTTATGGTTCATACCTTAAGAAAACAGGCTGCGAAGACCAATACATGGACGCATTCAAGAAAGCTTGCAGCCCTAAACGCTGACAGAAATCAATACCACGCTGCCGTCCCCCAACTTTAGGTGCTCACGCAAATAAACAGGGGCAATGACCTCTAAAACGTCGTTTGGGTAATTGGGCATAATCGGAATTACCACGGCACATTCCAAAGCATCGATGGTTGCCTTGAAGAGTAATCCAGAGTAGTAGCCTGTTTGCGGTTCAACCGTCAAGCTTCCTGTTGTTTCTAGCAGTCCTCGCTTCTCATTTTCTTTTCCAAGTAACCTCAGGTTTAAGGTTCCTGAGTATGGAGAAAAACCAAGCTTTTGCTCAACCTGTTGCTTAAACCAGGACAACTCTACGAATTTTTTGCCCCTGCCTTCACCAGAAAAAACAGTGCCTCTAAAAAATAGTTCAGGCAAAGCATAGCGCTCTCAAAAATGGGGCTTACTCTTTTAGTTCTTTTAGCCAATTAGCAACAGACTTCAAAACCGGATCCGATGTTATCTCAACGACTGGCACAATCATCTTTTCTTTAGTCTCAATTATCTGCATGTACTTTGGCATAATGGCATACCCGACAAATGTCCAGTAGACCTTGTGCTTCTCAAGCAACTCCTTGGCAACGATAGCTGTCGAAGCTGTAAGCGGAAAATACAAGAAAACCACTCCTTCAACCCAGTACACCCCAGCCAACTTGCCCCCAGCAATAACCGAAGTAAACCTTGCGAGTTCTTCGGGGCTGTTAAAACGGGTTTTCTCCATAATCACAATTTCTTGGAATGGTTCATAAGTAACAGTAACGCTCATAACATTTCACCGATAGCTAAGTAATTGTATTTGCCGTTCCCTTTATAATTTTGCCAATAACCTAAGAGTGTATGTTTATATTGGGATTTCTGTCGTTTGAAAAATGTGCTAGTTTCAAAGGGGATGGCACCAAAAAGGATGCTGGTCATTTTTTGCGATGACGTTACGTTTTCTTTAGAAAAAGTTATAGCGTACGTGGACATTAGCCATAACTAAATCACCTGTTTGGATGGTTATCTCTGTGCCTGAAATTCGCGTAGCACTTGTTGGCGTTGGCAACAGCGCATCAGCCCTAGTTCAGGGAACCCAGTATTATCAAGACGCAAAAGAAGACACAACCGTGCCGGGACTTATGCACGTGAACTATGGCGGCTATCACATCCGTGACATTCACTTCATTGCGGCATTTGAAGTAAACAAAGACAAAATCGGCAAAGACCTCTCCGAAGCCATATGGGTTAAGCCGAACTGCTGCGAAAAATTCGCCGACGTCCCCAATCTTGGTGTAAAGGTTTCGCCAGCTCCAATTCTTGACGGCGTTGCACCTCATATGCGGGAAACCTTCAACGTCTACGATGATGCGAAAACCGGCAAAGACAGTGTCGTCAAAATCTTGAAAGAGACAAAAACCCAAGTTCTCGTCAACTATTTACCCGTCGGCAGCCACGACGCCGTCCGATATTATGCTCAATGCGCGATCGACGCGGGATGTGCGTTTGTGAACTGTATGCCTGAATTTATTGGCTCCGATTCAACAAAGGAGTGGCCAGCTAAATTCGAGAAGGCGGGTTTGCCAGTTTTAGGCGACGACATCAAAAGTCAGGTAGGCGCAACTATACTTCATCGCCAACTAGTGCGGCTTTGCCTTGACCGGGGAGTAATTGTGGATGAAACTTACCAGCTTAACCTTGGCGGGGACACGGACTTCCAGAACATGACTGTTGAGACCCGCCTTAAATCTAAGCGCATAAGCAAAACAGAGGCTGTCACAAGCCTTGTCCCCTATGCACTACCTACACGTATTGGGCCCTCCGACTACGTGCCTTTCCTTAACAATAAAAAAATCTGCTACATATCACTCAAAGGCAGAAAATTTGGTGACCGCCCTATAAACATCAGCGTCAAACTTGAAGTCGAAGACTCGCCCAACAGCGCAGGGGTCGTCATAGATCTTATCCGCGCAGCCAAAATTGCGTTAGATCGTAAAATTGCAGGAGCACTCTTGAGCATGCCATCATATGCGTTTAAGCATCCTCCTATCCAAATCCCTGACTCCCAAGCTCGGCAGTGGACGGAAGATTGGATAGCGGGCAAGCGCGAACGCTAAACCCATTTCATTTTCATTAAACCTTTTATGTTGGATGCTAATTTGGTAACTTAGCAACACTTAGAAGGTTCATGTCATGGTAAAAGTTGAATCATACGAAGTTCCAGAAGGACTCTATTTCTCAAAAGATTTTGAGTGGATAAAAATCGAAGGTGACAAAGTTCGCATGGGCATAACTGACTACGCGCAAAAGTCGCTTCGGGAAATCGTCTATGCAGAGTTGCCCAGCGTTGGCACAGAAGTTAAACAAGATGAGCCCTATGGGACACTTGAATCCGTAAAAGCGGTCTCTGATTTGGTTGCAGCCATAAGTGGAAATATCCAGGAAGTCAACGATGAAGTCCAATCCAAACCCGAAACGCTAAACGAAGATCCCTTCGGCAAAGGTTGGTTAATCGTTGTTAAACCGTCAAACCTGCAAGCGGAACTTGCCAACCTGATGGATTTTGACAAAGCCGTTGAGTGGCATAAAGCCCAAGCCCAATCCAAGTAGAGGCCAAGGAAATGGCGCGACGAGTAATCGTTATTGGCGCTAACGCAGCAGGCGTGGAAGCTGCCTCAGCTGCGCGCAAAAAGGATCGCACTGCAGAAATCACCCTCATAACCAACGAGAAGAATGCAGGTTACTCCCGATGTGGGTTGCCCTTTGTTATAGGCGGGCATATAGCGAATTTTCATGATTTAATCGTTTATCCACCCGCATACTTTCAGATGCTCAAGCTGACTTTGCGTACAGAAACCAATGCCACCGCAATTAACACCAAAGAAAAAACTGTAACTGTCAATACCAAAGAAGGCGTAGTCGAAGTGTTACCCTACGACGGTCTCGTTATTGCCACAGGTGCATACTCTTTTATGCCGCCCATTAAAGGTAAAGAAAAACCAGGCATCTTAAGTCTCCGAGGTATTGAAGATGGAGAAAGAATTGATGCAGCCGTTAAGGCAGGAGCTAAATCCGCCGTCATCATGGGTGCAGGCTTAATCGGTTTAGAAGTCGGAGTCGGCTTAATAGAAAGAGGCTTACGAGTAACAATTGTTGAAATGCTGCCACAGATTTTGCCTCAGTTGCTTGACGCGGACATGTCAAAGCTTGTCCAGGAGCATCTGCAAGAAAAAGGAATGACTATTCTTACGAGCAAAGGGGTTGAAGAATTCCTAGGTGAAGACAAAGTTACTGCGGTAATGGCTGGAGGCGAAAAAATTGAAGCTGACTTGTTCATCAGCGCATTCGGAGTACGCGCGAACACTAAACTTGCTGTGGATGCAGGCATACCCCTTGGCGAAACACACGCCATTAAGACGAACGGCAGAATGGAAACCGATGTTAAAGATGTCTACGCTGTCGGTGACTGCGCAGAAGCACCAAACATTATTACGCATAAACCCATGTGTGCGCAGCTTGGTACCATCGCGGTTAGGCAGGGCAAGGTTGCAGGAGCAAACGCTGGAGGCGACTACAGCCAGTTCAGCGGCGTTTTGGCGTCGGCAGTAACAAGGCTCTTTGATGTTGAAGCTGGCAACACGGGCTTAACTGAAACCTCAGCAACACGCAATCGCATCGAAGTCGTCACTGGAGCCATAAGCAGCAAAACCAAAGCAGACTACTTCCCAGGCGCGAAACCCATCAAAGTTAAGCTTGTTGTCGAAAAAGAATCTCAGCGCATCGTAGGTGGACAAGTGGTTGGTGGCGAAGAAGTTACTCAGCGAATAAACTGCCTCAGTTTTGCCATCCAAAAAGGGATGACGGTGCGTGAACTCGCCAAAGCTGATACGGCTTATGCGCCACCGCTCTGTGAAACATGGGAGCCTATGGTGCTCGCGGCCGAATTAGTCTTAATGAAAATGCGTTAATCGGTTCTCTTTTGGGGGACCTGTCTCCTCTTTTTGTGCTTAATAGTAAAAAGATAGGTCTTTTTTTGCTACCTTCCTTCAACTTTTATAGCAAAAGCTGTTTAACAGCAACTTGAAAGTAAAGATACGTATCAAAGCTTGTTATTCTATCTGTGAGGTTCCTGGTTGTGTAAACGGTTCAGTCATACCGACGAGGAGTTTGCCGAAGGTGTTGATGTGGTCTTCTTCGTCCGCTAAAATTTCTTCCAGTAAGCGTCTAGTGGTGTAGTCGCCTTCTTCTGCCGCAACTTGAATTGCCTGTTTGTAGAGGGTGATGGCTTTTTCTTCGTCCTGTTCATTTTGTTTGAGCATTTCAATGAGGCTGCCGCGCACGAAAATTGGGTCAGGTTTAGTTGTGGCTACGCCGTTGAGGTAGTCTAGACGTTCGGCGAGGAGTTCGGCATGTTTCATTTCGGCGATGGCTGTCTTGCGGAAAATGTCCTCCACAATAACCCCGTCGGTGCCTGTAACTTGAACATGTTGCCACATGTATTGGATGCTGACCTGGAGTTCACGGGCTATGCCCTTGTTTAAAAAATCTAAGAGTTTTTGAGAAGCCAAAATTTATCCCTACAAAAACTAAGCAAGTTAAGTATATAAATTGATTTCTGATCAATCAATGAACAGAGCCAAAAAACATAAGTGCTTAACCGCTTCAAACACAATTGAGGCAAACCTTATGAAAACGCTAATAATTTGTTTTTCTTATCACCACAAAAATACTTTGAAAATCGCTTCAGTTATTGCCAAGACTCTTCAAGCTGAAATTAAAGCGCCAACCGAAGTTGATCTAAATGCGCTCTCCGAGTTTGACCTTGTCGGGTTTGGCTCTGGGATTTCATTTGGGCATCACTATAAAATGTTGCTCGACTTAGCCGATAAACTGCCTGCGGTAAATCAGAAAAAAGTCTTTATTTTCTCCACCAGCGGTCAAACAAACAAGGGACCTAAATTCCACAAGAAACTCCGAGAAGTACTCCAATCAAAAGGCTTCAACATTGTGGGGGAATTTAATTGTGCAGGATTTGACACTTATGGGGCTCTCAAAATTTTTGGAGGCATACAAAAGGGGCATCCCGACGAAAATGACTTAAAGCAAGCAGAAGCTTTCGCGTTAAGCCTCAAGTAGCCTTTAAACTAAATTATTAAAGGAGGTGAAATAGGATGAAGACTTTACTTGTCTATGGCACTAGATACGGCGCAACCTCAAGTACAGCAGGGGAAGTTGCAAAGCTGCTTCAGTCACGGGGCTTTGACGTTAAATTGGCAAATGCTAAAGTTGAGAAAATTAAAGATATTTCTCCATATCAGCTCGTTATAGTTGGCAGCGGGATGCAAATAGGTAAATGGACCGGTGAAGCTAAAGATTTCTTGAAGCGATTCCAAAAAGAGCTTGCCCAAAAGAAGCTTGCGATTTTTGTTTCTACGATGAAGTCAGTTTCTGAACGAGAAGAAAAAACCGACGATTTGGAGAAAGCGCGCAAAATTAGCCTTGAAGATGTTATTTCAAAATACAGTTTGCACCCAATTGCCGTTGGCTTTTTCGGCGGCGTTTTGGATTTCAACAAGATGAATTTCATTTTCCGCAGAACCTTCGGTTTTATCAGGCTACAGCTGGAAAAGGATGGCTTCAAGGAGTCACACTCGGGCGTTTATGACTTGCGGGATTGGGAAGAAATTCATGGATGGACAAAAGAGCTGGTGGTTAAGGCACGGCAACAGTAGCAGAGGGTTTCTATTTATTTTAACGAATAATTTTTATTCTTTTAGCTCTGCATTGGCAACCAAGTGGGGAAGATGAGGAAAACTCCCAAAATAATCATAGTTGTGTTTGCTTTGGGGCGGATACAGCGGCTACTTTAAAGATCCAGATGGGCACTTGATTGAGGTTGCTTACAACCCATTTTGGAAGTTAGATGATCAGGGCAACCTGTTTTTGCCGACTCAAAATTATACTTTGTTAACTGTTCTGGGTGATGGGGTTTTGAGCTTCATCTTTATTCTCTTTTATTTCTCCTTCTTTACCTTCTTTGCCCCTGAGTATCGGAATTATGAACTCAAGAACCACAAGTGCTATTATAAGGCCAATAATCAAAGGTAACCCCCATGGGTTGTTTCTCAGAAAAAGAGTAATCAATCCGAAGTATGGAATACGCATAACAACTTTGCCTATCACAAGTTCTTGTGAAACGCCCTGTCCGCTGCTCCAGAGTGTGCGGGAATCGTATTCTTGAGGTGAAGGTACGTTGGGCCATTTGATGGCGCTGTTGCCGTCGCCTTTTGTTTGGAAGTACAGGGTGCCATTGACTGTGTAGGTTTCAACTATTCGATGAACAATAGGTGTGGATGTTGGGTCAGTTGGGTTTTTGTAGATGATGATGTCGCTGTTGGGGTACGCATTGTTAAGGTCTTCTGGGTTTACTTTTTGGATAACTATTATGTCTCCTACATGTAGGGTGTGGTCGAATGGGTGGCTCCAGCCGTTGCAGGCGCCGTCATAGGGCACGCACATGCTGCCGCTTTCCACAACCCTTACAGGAACGTCTGTACCAAGAGCCAACTGTAAACCGAAGAAAAACCCTAAAACCAAAGCAATAATTATCCCGATAACAACCGCCGACTTGAAATAATCGTTTTGCCGAATTTTTGTAAAAATGTTCAATATATTGCCTTCAGCAGTTTAACTCTAAAAGAGAATGAAATACTATTAAATAAACCCGCATTCTTTTCTGGTACGGCAAACAAAAAATAGGGCTTGTTTGAGTTTTCTCTTGGATAAGGCATGCATAGATCTAAATGGGTACAGGCGTTCTTTTTAGTAATATGTGTGATGGGCTTTTTTGCAATTCTTAGCTCAACTATGTCCAAAAACCCTGTTTTAAAACCCTTCGCAACCAGTTTGGGAACCCCTGACGACTTGCTTGGTATCGTGGCTTCCGCGTCAACTATCCCGGGCATACTCATCAGTTTGCCCGCAGCTTCGCTCTCCGACGTATTTGGTAGACGTAAACTCCTTTTGTTTGCTGCCTTTGTTTTTGCTTCTGCTCCCTTCTTGTATTTGGGGGTTAATTCTTGGTGGACGCTGGCTCTGGTGCGTTTCTACCATGGCTTTGCAACTGCAATTTTTATGCCTGTGGCTGAAGCTTCAATAGCAATGTTGTTTCCGACCAAGCGTGGAGAACGTATTTCGCTTTTTAATTCTGCAACCGCTGTAGGTAGGGCTTTGGCGCCGTTTTTAGGAGGTTACCTGCTATTTGTAACGGCTAAAAGTTTCTTTACTTTATATGTTGCAGTTGGTATAGCTGGAATCACTGCTTTTGTGGTTGCTTTGTTGTTCTTGGCGGAAAACAGACCTTCTGCACAAGTGGTTTTAAATGTCGAAAAGTCATCTAGGAAAATGTTCAGCGGCTGGCTTACCATAGTCAGAAACACCAGCGTTTTAGGAGTTAGCTTCGTTCAAGCTGTTCAATACTTTGTTTTTGGGTCTGTCGAGTTCTTTCTGGTAGGGTACTTAACTGATGTTGTAGGTTTGGATCTTTTTTCGGTGGGTATCATCACCGGAAGCGAGATAGTGGCGCTTGTGATTGCCCGACCGTTAATTGGGCGCGTTTCAGATAGGATTGGAAGAACTAAACCCATCGTCGTAGGTGTGGTAGCTGGTTGCTTTTTGGTTGCGGCAATTCCTTTTACGACGCAGTTCTCACTGCTGCTTACTTTGGCGGCTGCATATGGGGTTTCCTTTGCTGCTGTGCTCTCTTCCACTTCGCCGATGGTTGCCGACTTGGTTCCCGCCACTTTGGTGGGTGCTTCAATGGGGTTCCTTTCGACTATGATGGATTTAGGTCAAACGATTGGACCCATAATAAGTGGCTTAATATTTGCAACTAGCCTGCGATACGAGGGGTTATTTCTTTCCCTTAGTTTTCTTTTAGTAGTTTCCAGCTTTGTTTTTGTGTTATCAAGAAAGAAAGACCAGAAAGTTTCTGGTTAGAATTGTTTTCTTTCAAACAAAAAGATAGCTCCGGTTAGGAGAGCGATTGTGACTGCTGCTGCTAAGCCAACCGTGAATAGGTCTGCTTGAGGTAGGTTGAGCAGAGTTGGAATGAGGGGGATCACTGAGATTTGGTTTCCTCCGTAAATGACTAGTATGGCGCCGACAAGCACTGAGGGGGAAGCAACGCCTATGAGAACGCCCGCTGAGCAAGCGACCGCAACCATCGACAGGTTTATAGCGAGCGATTGAGCGGTGTCTTTGACGACTGTTGCTGAAAGTGCACCCGAAGTAAAAAAGTCTGCCACTATACCAACCAAAACTGCAATCAAGCTTGCAACTGCAACGCAACTGTAGACTGAGAAAAATTTGGCAAGCATTATGTCTCTGCGTTTTAGAGGTCTAATCAAGAACAACTCGTAAACATGTCGGTTCTTCTCGTTGATTATAGACACTGTAAGCATAACTGCAGCGAGAGTTCCTGCAAGGCTTGAAACTAAAAGCGCTGAAATAACTGTGAAGGATATATCTTGTCCTGTAATGCTGGACTGGATAAAGCGGAATAATAGGGCAACGACGGGTAAGCCTATCCAGAGGAAAAGCATAACTTTTGACTTGTAGAAGCCCCGTAATTCATCAATGTATAGTAGTTGTAGTTTCATGAACTCTCCCCCTTTTGGACATAGTTAAGGTAAATTTCATCTAGTGAAGGCGACAGCATGTTGATGCCTCGAATTCGAATGCCGAGTTCTGCTATGCGTTTGACTAAGTCGTTGATGACTTGGTCTTCATCTGCTCCTGTTTGAAGGTAAACTAGCACTCTACCGGGTGATGGTTGTTCAATTTTGCTTACGTTCAGGATGGAGTTGAACTGTTGCCATTTATCGGTGATGTAGGAGAGGAGTACTTCGACGATTTTTTGGTTGTAGAGTTGGCTTTTTAGTTCGTTCATTGTGCCTACCATCTTTATTTTTCCGTGGCTAAGGATTCCAATGCGGTCGGCTACGTCTTGGACATCGCTTAGTATGTGTGACGAAAACAGGATGGTGGTTCTGTTTTTTGCGAGTTTTAGAACAATATCTTTGAATTGATGCCGGCTAAGCGGGTCAAGTCCCCCCATCGGCTCATCCATAACCAAAAGTTTTGGGTCATGCAAAAGCGCCTGTGCCAATCCAACCTTCTGGGTCATACCGCCGGAGAGCTGTGAAATCTTTTTATGACGTACGTCGCTTAAAGACATTAAATCCAGAATTTTTGGGATGCGTTGCTCCACTTCTGTTTCTGTTAGTCCTGAGAGTTTCCCAAACGTCTTAAGCGCATGGTCAACGGTTCGCCACTCTTGAAAAGCCACGTTTTGGGGAAGGTAACCTAGCAAACCATGAGCCTCCAGCTTCTGCTTTGGCAGCTGGTACCCGCCTATTTGGACTTCTCCTTGGAAATCGTTAATCAACCCAACCAGAATCTTCAACGTAGTGGTTTTTCCAGCACCGTTGGGACCGATGTACCCGAAGATTTCTCCTTCTTTAATTTCAAAAGACACATTGTCCAAAGCGCGGAAACCATTGTAGTCTTTGGTTACTTCATGCATTGAGGCACATGCTTTGCTGTTTGTAGAATCGTTAGCCATCTTTATCAGCTGCTCTTATTACTTCGCGGTTTGTCTTTTTATGTTCTCCGAAAAAAGATTTCTCTTTATACTCGTCAAAATGAAAGGCGCAACTACGCTAAGTATTATCAAAACGAAACCTGCAAAATGGAAAGCTTCAAAATAACCCGTTGGTCCGGCAAACACATCAAACGGGTAGTAAGTAACTGAATCCACGCCAAAAGACGCAAACCCCACCCACTTAAGCAGAAACATCATGCTTTCCACAAAGCAGGAAAAGAGCAAGACAACTCCCAACCCAACAAGAACTATTTTAATTGAATTGGTTTTCTTTTTCCACTCCGTTGTAGCGGTAAGTATCCTGCCTTTTTCGAGTAGCGAGGCTGCAAGTAAACAGTAGAAGGGTAGGGCAAAATAGTTGTATTTGAAAACGCTAACATAGGGTACTGTTAAATGCAATCCATAGACCAAAAGCAAGTTCAAAGCAGCAACTGTCCCAACGGTTCCGACGCAAACAATGTCCAGCCACAGATTTTTTGTCAGAACGTTCCTGTAGAGGATTGTTAGCGTTAAGGAAAAAAGTCCGGCAGCAAACAGCAGCCATCCAGCGCTATTCACAAGAATTATGGGCAAGAACAATGGATTGGGATTAGCTATAAGCACCGGGTGGGTTATGTCGCTGCTAAAGTATACTCCGAAGAAGTTTTGGTTGGCAAATCGTCCAAACCAGATTGCCTGTGAAAGCAACGTGGGCAAAATGAAAACTAGAATGTTATGCAACGAGAGTTTGAATTTTGTTTTTTTTCTTTGTAGCAGAATTATAAGTAGCATAGGAATCAGTGTGAACAATGCAAATAGTTTTGTCAGAAGCGCCATTGCAAAGAAGGTTCCTGCGGCCAGCGTTAGTTTGGGGGAGTTTTTGCGGAGAGCCAAAATGCTGGCAATCAAAAAGAGCAAGCTGAAGAACAGGCTTTGGTTGTCTATTAGAAAGATTCTTGATATGTAGACGTGCCAGGGGATGATGCCGAAGAGTGCAGCCGCTGCTATTCCTGTTTGTTTGCTGAACAATAAGGCGCCCAATGCATAGACGAGCAGGACGGAGCTGAGCCCAAAAGCTGTCGCGATGCTGACTCCATTTAGGTAGGATAAGCCAAATGCATGAAAGGCTGGTGCGTCTATGTAGAAGCCAAGCGGTGGTTGATTAATCATAAGTCCATTAGTGACAAAGGGAAAGCCTTTCATGATTACGTTTGAGGCCGCTTCAAACTCAAGTTGTGCATCCCAGTTAGTATAGGTTCCAGTGGATGTTAAAATCAGAAAAGCGCCAAGCAAAACTCCCAGTATGGGGTAATGCTGGCTTAGTAGAGTTTTGAAGTTTTTGTTTTCCACTTGGTTGTCCCGTAGCATACTGAGAATGTTGTGTTTTTAAAAACTTCCCCTAAACCCCGAATCTGTTGCAAAAATTTTAAAGCAATCCCAGTGTTAGTTTGCTTTGAGCGAAAATGGTTAGTAGAAAATTGTTTGTTTACCCAATCGTGCTCTGGATGATACTTAACATCCTGCTCATGACCCTCTTGCTAGTTAACGGCAACATAGCTGACTTAAATAACTATATTGAAATCGCTTTGTGGGTGGGTTCCATTGTGGGTGTTTTGTCGACGCGTAAGTGAGGTTTTGCGTTTGCCATCTTTACGTTGAGCTATACTCTGAGCAAGAGCTTTAGCAACGTGATTTATTTTGGTATTTGGATAAACGCTATCCGCGTTGTCGTTAACATTCCTCTGATCGTCTATTTTTTTATGGAACTCTTCGGCAGCAAAAGCAAATAGGTGCTGTTTGGGAAACTTACAGAAGCGTGTTAACAATGTTTTAATGGGTTTTTCTAGTTAGCAGGCTAGAAAATGTGAAGTGTTGAGGTTGGGTGGGGTTTTTGGCTGGTTTGGTTGGGGGCTGTTTGGTTGAGGGGTAAGCAGTGGTCGATTGATGAAGAACGGCAATTGCGTACGCTTGTTGGAGAGGGGAAGAGTTTTGATGAAATTTCAAGAATAATGGGCAAGACTCGTCTTTCGATTAAGGGTAAGTTGTTCAATTCTGGTTTGAATTCAGTAGTTGTTGCAACTGGTGTGCAAAATTCGGTTGCAACAACAATTGCAACAACAACAACTCGCCCGGCGCCCGAGAGTGTTACTCAGATAGCTTCAAGACCTGTGCGGGTTTCTTGTGTTTCAGCTGATGTTGTTGGCGCCGATTTGAAGTTGCCTGATGAGTTGCCAAGCGTCGAGGAAGAGAAGTTTTAAGCGCATCGATAGACGCTCTAAGGCAGCCTGGACTTACCAAGGCGGAGGTCTCACGGCTGGCGATTACATAACAAAAGATTGCTTTTTAGAAAATGGACTCACGGCTTCGCAACATCATAATGGCCGTCAAGGTTTACCAGGAACTTTTTGCAAAGTATGTCAATTACCGCGGACTTGAGACTGAAGTCATGGAGTTGAAACGGCAACTTGCCTCAGAGAACAGACAAAAATAGGTTCGATCTGCCTCAGCGGCGAACTTTTCATCCCAGAGCGATTGAGAATCTTTGGCGGGATCTACGAGAAGAGGCCAATGTCTATCAGGCATCCAAGTTTGCCAAGGTCGATGAAGCTAAAGGCGATACAGCAAAATTCTTTACCGAAATTTGCCGTCTTAAGCCTTTTGTGTATCAGCATGAGCTCGCGGAGCTATATTGGCGAAATCAGTTTTTAGCTGTCCGGTGGCCAAGGCAGACGGGCAAGAGCACCTCAATTGGGGGGTTGCTTTTGCAGGATGCCTTCGAAAACGATAACCTAAACGTTGGGTTTATCGGTCCCAGCTGGCGCCAAACCAAGCTAAACCTTAGGCGGGTTGCGGGTTTTTGCCGAAACCTCCCAGCTGGAAGCTGCCATATCCAACGCACCCGAATCAGCTTTAAGAATGGCTCAGTTATTGAGGCTTTTCCTAACAATTCGGATACTATTAGAGGTAATACGTTCCACCGTATCTGGTGGGATGAATGTAATTTTATCGCTTGTGACGATGAATTGTATGACGCGATCCTGTTCACGTTGGGAACCACTAACGGCAAGCTGATTGCCAGTAGCACGCCTTTCAGTACTGATTCGTTGTTTTGGAGGATGTGTAACCACAAAGACTTCTCTGATTTTGTTCGTCATCATTTCTCTTTTGAGGTGGCGCTTTATCCTGAAGGTCCTTTGAATCCGCAGATGATTGAGAGGATTCGGCGGCAGTTTGGGGATGATCCATCTCGTTGGAGGCGGGAGATGGAGGCTGAGTGGGCTGAAGATGAAGATGTGTGGTTGCCCCAGAGCCTTATTGTTTCCTGCATCGGTACCAAGAAGAATTGCGGCGAGGACCTAGAAGAATACGATACTGAGAGAAGCTACAGTGGCGATTTCTTCCTTGGATTAGACATAGGCCAAGTCAAAGACTACACATCTCTAACGGTTGTAGAGCGGGTTGATGACATGATTTTTCTTCGGCTTCAGAAGCTTTTTCCACACCCCACAACGCACGCTCACATTTTAGGCTACATTAAACGTCTTCAAGATCAGTGGGGCGGCTTTGAGAAAATCCGCGTAGACTTCACCCGCGAAGGCCCAAGCCTAATCAAAGACATGGAAAACGCCAGCATCCAAAACGCCGAAGGCGTCAACTTCACCATCCCCCGCAAAAGCGAAATAGCGAACTTGCTAAAACAACGCATGATGAACCAACAAATCCGATTCCCACTACTTACTTGGGAAAAGCCATATCGAAGCGATATATGCACCGAACTAAACGTAGAAAAATACCAATTGCGAAAAGACGGAAACATAGCCTACAACCATCCCTCCGGGACTCACGATGACGTGTTCTGGAGCGTAGCATTAGCAGTGTATGGAACAGTCGAGATGGAGCCCGAACCCTTCCTAGCTGTTGTACCTCGATAGACTTTCATCTCAAATCAGAAATCAAATGACTTCAAAACAGTGGGGGGTCAATTTCCGTCGGACCCGCCACATTAGTGGCGCCGTTATATTGTTTCACAATTTGTCTATTCCGAGGTTTTGAATGTAATTGTAAGTATCGACAGATTGCCCCACATGTAATCAACATAGTCTGACTGTAATCCTAAAGCCAATAATTGCTTTTTGAATTATTTTGCTTCTAGGGCTCACTTTAGTTATGGATTCGCTCATTTCGGGTGATTTCAACCTGATTAAACAGTGAAGTGCCATTGGCAAATTTGCTTATTTCTCATAGCTCGATTGGTAGGTCCCTAAAATTGATTGCTTGTTTTTGATATTTGGTAAACTGTGGAGAAACGAAAATAACCTTTGATTGTGATCAATCAACATCGTCGCGTTTAAGACTTTTTCTCTTGTTTTCATTATACTCAAGAATAAACTCCGTTTTGTTGTTTAGAAGTAAACCAAGATAGGCATACCTTGATCTATAACGCTAAAGCTCTGGTCAATCTTGTATTCGATTATAACGAAAGGTTTGTTATCATTCTCGAAGGCTAAAGTGTCAATTCTTTGGTTGCCGAGCTGAAGCTTTGACTTGACAAATTCGAACCCAAAAACTTTTTGAGTCTGATTCAGTGGTATGTTGGATGTCTTTGCGCGCACTCTTAAAAGGTACTTCTGTGATGCTTGCGGAAAGAAGGTTGGGAACAGAGTTCATTGGTGTCCGAAATGTAGAATCTGTTTTTGCGGTAACTGCCATTTTGAGTTGCTTTAACGGCAAAGAAAAATACCTGAAAAATATTTGTTTGATTTGTTCTATGTGAGGCAGACAATTCGTTTCTCAGCGCAATCCTATTTTATTTTGATAAAGGTGCGATTATTACTGTTACGATAGAAGCAACGTTTGCTGATGGGGAGCACCTTCTCATCCCAATCGAACTTCACCTATAGTTAAATACATTTAATCTTGTTCACTTTCAACCCAGTCTCCAGTATTAGACAAAGTCGTTTGGGGTGATGGCTTAAAAACAGAAAACTACCTTTTGCTATCTCTCAACATTTAGGAGAATTAAGAAATTGAGCCAAAACATAATTGTTAAGCCTACACTATCTCAACCGGTTTTTCCACTGAACCTAAGAAGTGTAAATGAGATTTTTCCAGGATTTGCCTTGGGCGATTTTGCAGTTCTCCAAGGTCCAGTTTTTTCCTTGACATCTCTTATGTGTGTTAGAGCACAGCTTCCAACCCCTGTGGGCGGATTGCAGACCAACATAGTTTTCATCGATGGAGGAAACAGCTTTAGGCTCTATCAAATTGCTCAGATAGCCCAGATTCATCACCTAAGTCCAAAAAAAGTCTTGGACAACATTTACATTTCAAGAGCGTTTACAGCCTACCAAGTAGCTTCACTCATTAAGCAACATCTCCAAAAAACCGTCAAAAAATACAACGCTAAACTCGTGATAATTTCGGATATTGCCGGGTTCTTCTTAGATAAGGATATTCCTGAGGATGAAGCCCAAAGAATCTTTGGCCAAGTCGCGACTTATCTTTCAAATTTTGCAAGAGAAACCCAAACAATAGTTATTGCAACCTACCCGCAACATGCAGACTCAACAAGAAACGACCTGCTCCACACCCAGACAATCAGAAGAGCAAACGTTGTATTGTCCTTAAGAAAGACAAATTACGCTCGACAATTTGCTTTAGAAAAGCATCCTTATCTCCCTTTAGGCGTTGCTGAGTTGCCAGCAGAGGCCTTGACCTTAGAAGAATTTGCGGAGGCCAATGCGTAATGGGCAAGACAGTTGAATCCTACCGCATGGCATTGGAAGACGAGATTAGCCGGTGGAGTGGCTTTGAAAAAGCTCTAAGAATTGAGGATAAGGAAGCCTTTGAGGCTTTGATGGATGCTTGCCGAAACTACGCGTCAGCCGGAAGCAACGCCACCAATCCAATTCTCTTTGAACCTATGGTTATGTCGATTCTATTAGCCCAGCAGAAGAAGATTGGTCGATTAGAGAAGGCTTTGGATGCAATCAAACGGCAGCCGTAAGATTCGAGGCTGGATATTCGACGTTTACCCAACCGGCGTCGGAGAGATGGCAGTCTGGATCATAAGCGAAAAAGGTCAAAGAATTCGACTTACGGATAGGTTTCAGCCTAAAATCTACGTTTCAGGCCAAAAAGAAGAAGTCGAAAAACTGGTTGGGCGCATCTACTCAAACCCAGACATTGCCCACTGGGACTTTGTTTACAAATATGCAAATCTAACCGACTACGCGAAATCCAGAGTTTTAGAGATTACTCTACAGGATTGCAGAAAAGTTTCCGCTATAACAAGGCAAATTCTAAGGATAGGCGATTTCTCACGCTATGAAGTGCACAACAGTGATTTGCACGGTGATCGAAGCTACTTTTTCACTCATGACTTGTTTCCACTTGCCTTCTTGGAAGTTGAAACCCAAAAATCAGGCTTAAAATACACCTTGATGGATTCGGTTGAAAGCATCAACTACTCCATTCCGCCGCTGAGAATAATGCAGCTCAAAATAGACATCGCCAAACAATCAAAGATAGCCAACCTCCTAGACCCAATAGCAAACATAAGCCTGGAACAAGATGAAAAGAAGATAACTATCGATGTAGGCAATGAAGCAGAAAAGCTCATGCAATTAAGTAAAACAGTAAAGGCGCTTGATCCAGATATTATTGTTACAAACGGAGGGGATTCATACCTTTTCTCTTACCTTCTGCAGCGGGCAATCGAAAATAACGTGCAAGAAGAGTTTATCTTAAGTAGAGACGAAGTTACGCTTGTCCCAAAAACCCAACAGGGAAAAACCTTCTTTTCCTATGGCCGAACATTCTACAAAGCTCCGACAACACGACTATATGGCAGAATCCATGTTGACGCAGGCAACACATTCATCCTAAACGAAAGCAGCTTTCAGGGACTGTTCGAAATAGCAAGAATCTGCAGAACACCCCTGCATACTTCCTCCCGTTCATCCATTGGGTCGAGCATGTCTTCTCTGCAGTTTTATCAAGCGTTTAACCAGGAGATTTTGATTCCCAGAAACAAAAGTATCCCTGAAGCATTCAAATCAGCCTATGAGCTGCTCGTTGCTGACCGAGGCGGCTTTGTCTACGAACCCAAAGTAGGCATCCACGACAACACTGGTGAAGTTGATTTTTCATCGATGTATCCAAGTTTAATGGTTAACAACAACATATCCGCCGAGACGGTTCTTTGTAAGTGTTGCCCAGACTCCCATCTGCGCATTCCCGAGTTAAACTACAACATTTGCGAGAAACGAGAAGGCGTTGTTCCCAGAGCCCTAAAACTGGTCGTTTCCAAAAGACAGCAGTATAAGCGACTAAAAGAAGAAGTCACGAGTCCTTTGCTCAAGGAGATTTATGATAATAGGCAGGTTGCGTTGAAGTGGATTTTGGTGACGTGTTTTGGGTATTTGGGTTATAGGAATGCGAAATTTGGCACTGTGGATGGGCACATTGGTGTTTGTGCGTTTGGCAGAAATGCTTTTCTTAGGGCAGCTCGAATCTCCGAGAGCCGAGGCTTTGAGGTGCTTCATGGTATTGTGGATTCGCTTTGGCTAAAAAAGGAAGGCGCCACTTTGGAAGAATACGAAAGCCTTTGCAAACAAGTAACCAAAGACATTGGAGTACCGCTAAACTTTGAAGGCCGCTACAAATGGATTGTTTTTTTGCCTTCAAAGATGCATCCAAACGTCGGCGTGCTTAACCGGTATTATGGGGTTATGGAGAGCGGAAAACTAAAAGTCAGAGGGTTAGAAGTACGCAAACACGACACGCCCAGATTTGTTTACAATGCCCAGATGGAAATGATCGACATTTTCTCTAAAGCTAACAACTCCAAGGAGTTCATGCAAAAAATTCCTGCGGCCCTAAGAGTTGTCAAAGCTTACCGGCAAAAACTAATCGACGGAGAAGTAACAATCGGAGATTTGATTGTTAAAAAGCACTTGTCAAAAAACCCAAAACACTACAAGCAACACGTGAGCCAAGTCATCGCCGCAGAGCAACTAATCAAGGAAGGCTCCGAAGTTCACGCAGGTAACAGTGTACACTTTGTCTATACCGATTCAAACAACAAACGCTTTGAACGCAGAGTTAAGGCAGCTCAACTATTGGAGAAGGGAATAGAACCTGACACCGAAAAATACCTGATGCTTCTTTATTCAGCAGCCGCAAACATGTTAAGCTTCAACGGCTACACCCCCAAATCAATTTGCGAAACGGTCAGACAACAAAAACAAAACAGTCTCCTACAATACTGAGGGATTTGCTCATTGTGAAGCTTCGGTTTGATAAATCAAAAAGAAAGTACAAGAACGCCCGAAAGATCTACGAATACGACCGAATCACGCTTGTTCTCCCAGAGAATACCATGACTTGATGAGACTGTTCCGAGGCCAGCAACTGATGATAAATGTTGTCAAAGAAGGTTATAGCTTAAACCTATCGTTATCTGAAAATAAGAAATCTTGATTTTCGCTGTTTTCTCATGTAATCATAACAAGTTATGGAGCCAAAAATATGGTTAGTGAAAAATCGCCCGCCGCAATAAACGCTACTCCCGTTTTCCTAAAGCCAAAAGAGCAAAATGTCACCCATAAAACGTTTCGTCATGACTAAAGTACTCCCAAAAACACGCTAAAAAACAGATTAACCTAAAACTTCTTCTATGAAAACCCAAATTTTGTATAAGTAGGGTCTCAGACAAAAAAATCCCAATACATTTCTACATGCCGAAAAAATTTGCTTCAGACAAAAAGCCTTTTTCACCCTCAATTAACATAATAAACAACCTTGAAGCCTGTTTCTGTAAAGGTGAAATCAACTTGGCAAAAACCATGAATAAAAGAGACAGGATTGACCCCTCTAAAATATCTGGACCGTACTCAATTGCTTTGCACACGCGTCTTTGGTGTTATAAGATGCACTGCGGGCGTATTAAAATACTTAACTTTTTTCTTAATTATTTAAAAAAGTTATGACTTAGCTTACCGCTTTCGTCACAAGTGCGCCGATCCTTACTTCTTCGGCGGCAGTCAACTTCTTCAGCGCAAAGGCGACCGGCCACATGTTGCCTTCGTCGAGGTTCGCTTCGTGCTGGAAGCCGAACGTCGCGTACCTTGTGTTGAACTTTTGCGCGCTTTGGAAGAAACAGACGATCTTGCCGTCCTTGGCATACGCTGGCATCCCGTACCAAGTTTTCGGCGAGAGGGCTGGCGCGCTTGCTTTGATTATGGCATGGAGACGCTCGCCTATTTCGCGATCAGGTCCAGGCATCGCGGCGATTGCCGCAAGCACGGCGCTTTCCTCGTCTGCCTTCTTCGCGGCCTGCTTGGTGGTGCTCTTTTCTTCTTGGTTTTGTTGCTTTTCTCGCATAATAATTCCTCCGTGAGGCTATCCACATCTTAAATTAAAGGGTTTGTGACTGTAAGTGAACTATTACTAAAGTACTGTTTTTCAATTGCCAAAAAAATCACTCTGGTTGCTGCAGAACGCACCGAGATGACATGAAAAATAATAAATAAGCCTAAAAGGTTATTTTCATCTAAGAAAGGGGATTGATTTCATGGTCTATAAGAACCGAAGGGCTTTAAGTACTCTTTTTATCGTTTTATTGGCTGTGGGTATTGTTGT
Source organism: Candidatus Bathyarchaeota archaeon (assembly GCA_963775685.1). Classification (GTDB taxonomy): domain Archaea; phylum Thermoproteota; class Bathyarchaeia; order Bathyarchaeales; family Bathycorpusculaceae; genus Bathycorpusculum. Next base: position 1,629,992 of record CAVZJV010000014.1, on the reverse strand, counting down.
GTTGGTTGTTGGGTCTGTTTTTGTTTTTCTTTGGGTCTTGCCGGGCAACCAGCGAACAGAGAGTCTGGATTTCAGCGGGTTTTCCTCAGTTGAAGTCGGCTCAGCTTTCCAAGTTACCATAACGCAGTCTGCCTCTTATAGCGTAAAGATTTCCGCTGGTGAGCGATTGTTCGATAGAATCGAGGTGACACAGCAGGGTCAGACACTAAAGATTGATGTTAAGCCTGGAGTGTTCTTCGGCGTTTTTAACAGTAAAGCTGAAATAACAATGCCTGCATTGGACAACTTAGAGCTGTCGGGTGCGAGTAGGGGAACAGCAGACGGCTTTAGCAGCTCCAATAAGTTCACCGCCCAAGTGTCAGGCGCAAGCATGTTAGAACTTAGGAGCTTCAACGTCGGAGATGTTAACTTTGAAGTGTCCGGAGCTTCACACATTATAGGCGAGGGAACTGGAAGCAACCTTACCTCAGCGGTTTCGGGGGCAAGCAACTTGGACCTCACCAACTTTAGCGTCAACGACGTCAACGTCGACTTAAGCGGGGCAAGCCACGCAACCGTAAACCTTAGCGGAAGGTTAGATGTTCAAGCAAGCGGTGTATCCACCCTTCAGTACATCGGCGAACCAACACTTGGAACAATAAACACCTCAGGCGCATCAAACATCAATAAAAAATAAACTCAACATTTATGAATGAGCCTGAGCGCTTCAAGGTTTATGGTACATTTTATATTATTTAGGCAATATAAAATTAGGAAATCAAATAGGGAATAAACGGTAATCCTGAAAATTAGACAATGTTCCAAGACGATAGCTGTTTTTGGTATTTATGTGCCCATTATCATAACCAAAAAAATAAAAGCAAATTGGCAAATACTTGTCTAATAAATACAATGCTAAAGCATAGTTTCTATTCTCCACCAAAAATCGGTTTCCTTATAGTCGTTCTAGCATACTTCCTTTTTACATTCCATGCGATGTTTACTCTTTCGTGGATTGGCGAATGGGAATCTTTCAACGGCTCCCTTCGGTTTATCATTTTCGCCGAGGACATTTCTGGAGCGATCGGGATTGCCTTCAGACTTGTAGCCAGCGCAGTCGCTTTAGGGGGCGTCATTCTCTACTTTATAAGAAAAGGTCTTCCAACACAGAGGATAAAGAAACTGGTTAGACTGGTTCTGTTTGGGGAAGCCATTTACTGGCTGGGGCTGTTGACTACAGCTGTTCTGACCTTAACATCTACGTTTGGTTTCACCATATGGCGTGTTAATGGGCATATTTCAACGCTTCCAATTTTTGTTTCCCTTCTAATTTATGAAATACCCTTACTCATCGAATCCATTGTTATTCCTACTGTGTTGTTCAAGCTATCATACGAATTGAACCCAAACAAACCAGTGAAAGGAGCAATAAAGTGGGGGTTGATTGCGGGCACGGTTTACGTTTTGGTGTTCTGGCTTACCAGTACTGCTATCTGGGTATCAACCGTATTGCGACAAGAAATCCATTATTTGACTGCCTACCCAGAAAATCTGCTTAGTTTCACTTTAACCTCATTTGGAATGCTTGCACTGACAATTTTTACTGCTTATTTCGCGAAAAAATCTATGGGGACCGAAAACGTGGAAAAATTTGAGGTTCAAACAATCGGCGCTATCATCACTGTGTTGGGCTTGTTCTTCCTTTGGAATTACCTCTCATGGATTTTCTTTGGAAGGAATGAAACGTGGAGCTACTGGTACTTGTGGTTCTTGGGAAACCTTAACTTGTGGCTATTATCAATTCCAATGGTTGGTTTGCCGTTGCTCTTCGAGCACAAGCAGCCTCCCGAGTGTAGTCAACATGATTAGATGTACGATGTAACCATGTGCCCGGGTGCATTCGATCTTGTTCAAATCCCAGCGGTTCCTCCACTCAACGACTTATTTTTTTAACTGGCGGACTGGATGGTCTGCAGCTTAGACATGCAAGGCAAAATTACTGCGCAAGGAAATGACCCTGACAGGCTTGTCTTACGCAGCAGATAGATACCTTGCTCAAAAAACTTGTGCGATGGTACAACCAAAACAAGAAGGAGTGCCAACCCATAGTTTTAGGCGCCGTGGTTCATAACCCGTTTGAGGTAATCACCCATTTCAAGATGGCAACAGCAGAGTAGGACAGTTACTTTTAAACAACATATTATTAAAACAGAATTTTCCGCCCTTAAACATCGAACTAAAGGACCGAATACAATACTACGCCGTGCTGCAAGCATACGAAAAGGGTAACAACATACGCCCACATTTAGAGCTCATTTCAAAAAAATACCGCGCCCTCAAAAAAAACTCCTTAAATAATGTGACTATAAAAACACAAATATAGTCACCTAGTAAAAAGAAACCACCTATCAAGCACTAAAATATATAATCATTAAACCTTGTGCTGTCTGTCTCATCCGACAACTTTTAACAATTTCTTGAATCAGCTATCCAGAAACGTCACGTCGTCACGTTTTCCATTGTGGATTCAAGAGATTACCCTTTAAATTTTCTCGTTTAGAGCGTTTAGGACAAAGCGTGTGGCAGTCGCAATGTTGAGTGACTGGGGGTCAAGTGCTTTGCCCAATAAGCCTTTTTCTTGAACAGATTTGCTGAAGGGCAAAACTCCGACGACCTTTTCTCGGCCAACTTTAACTAAAATCTCGCCGGCAAGGTTGCTGTCAACTTTGTTGAGGATGAATCGTATGGGTTTTTTGCTTTCCCAATAAGCCTTTTTCTTGAACAGATTTGCTGAAGGGCAAAACTCCGACGACCTTTTCTCGGCCAACTTTAACTAAAATCTCGCCGGCAAGGTTGCTGTCAACTTTGTTGAGGATGAATCGTATGGGTTTTTTGCTTTCTTCTGCCATGGCTGAGAATTTCTCAGACAGCTTAATAGACTCGTAGGAGGGGTCGATAACTCCCAGAATGAGGTCAACGCTGCCGCCTAAGCCTCGCCCCAAATGCTCAACGCCGGCTTCAGTGTCAACGATAGCGACATCCTTTGGACCCAACGATAGATGGTTAAGGAAATCTTTGGACAGCACCCCCATTGGGCAGGCGCAGCCTTCACCGTAATGCTTGACCTTTCCAACCTGCACCAAATACAAGCTGTCTTTCTTTGAAACAACCTCCGCTGGGATATCGTCGATGCCCCATAATTCAGTGAAGACAGGCGCTTTGTGGCCATCACCTTGAACTCTGCCCATCTTGCCCTGCACTGCCTTCTTTCCGCCGATTTGATCCATCAATTCCTTGGGAGCTGCAAGACCAAGTTGGGCGCTAAGGCCATAGTTTGACTCATCAGCATCTACAACTATCACACGGTAGCCTTCGCTCTGCAAGCTCTTGGCTAAAACTGCAGCCACTGTACTTTTTCCGCTTCCACCTTTACCGCATATTAAGATCTTCATTTCCATTTAATCCTTGATTGACTTTTTGTTTTGATCCCTCATGAATTTAACAGCCGATTGAGAGGGTTTCGAACTGGATGCTTTCCTGACTACTCGTGAAGATTCTTTGAAGGATATAGAGTTTACTTGTTATTGAACAAAATTAGATAGCCACCTAGGAAACATAATTCTAATTTTTAGAGTGGACAAAGCAACGATGGCTAGGCGATAGCTAAGCTTCTGCAAGAAAGGATATGCGATAGAAAAGAGATGAAGCAAACGTCAGAGCGTACAAAATATGCTAACCACGAAAAGGCAAGCAAAAGAACCAAAATTAATAAGTGTCTCTAAGCGACTTACCGAAGCTCTCACATCGAGTTTAGCTAGAATGAAAAGTCTATGCTATGGTTGCTTGAAAAGATGTTTAAGAACATTATAGTAGTAAAACGAAAACACTGGAAATGTATCCAATGAGTGAAGCAACTAAGAAAAAAGCGTTATTCATCGTTTTAGCAGCTGGTACCTTAAGCTGTTATGGCCGGTTCTATCATTTCACCAGTTATAAGTTTGATGCAGGGAAATCTGCAGGGCGCTGATGAGAATAATATCCGGTTTGTTATAACCACTCACGCCTTGTTTATCGCAATTTTTAGTCCAATTTTCGGAATCATTATCGACAAAATAGGTTCCAAAAAGCCATTCGCTTATGGCTTAATACTTTATGGTATTGCGGGAGCTTCAGGTCTTTTCGTTACAGATATAACAACTATGCTAATTAGCCGAGCTTTTCTTGGCATTGCTGTAGCTGCGATAGCTAATCCGCTTATATTATTGATTCTGAATGCTTACAAAGGGGAAGAATGTAGCAAAATCATGGGTTGGCAAGCTAGCACAGCTTCACTAGGAGGAGTAATTTGGCCGCTTTTAGGGGGTGCATTAGGACTGTTAGCTTGGAATTTACCCTTCGGCATCTATTTAACCGGTATCCCTATAGGTTTGCTTGCATGGCTCATCATACCAGACGCCTTTGACAAAAGAAAACCCGAAACCGAAGCGATGCATAATATTTCAGTGCTCCAGACAGTTAAACAAAAGCCTTTCATCTTTGCAGTTTATGGTTTGGGTTTATGGCTGATGGTCTTACTTTACACGAATGTTACTTTCATCCCTCAGCTTTTGACTAGGACTTTTGCTATCAATAACAGTTTAGTCATAAGCTTATTTATTGGTGCCATGGGGGTTGCTGCAGCAATAAGCGCTCTTATGTATAAAAGAATTAAATCTAAATTTTCATATAACGTTATTGCGTTTGTTGGGCTCGGCCTATGGACTTTTGGTTTGATCTTGTTATCTCAAACTATCAGCATATTATCTGTGTTAGTTATGATGGTGCTATTTGGGGTAGGTCAAGGAATGGTTATGCCTACCCTAAATCTTTGGGTGGGCGAACTAACGAAAACATGTGTCCGAGGCAGAATGATATCCTACCTTACAACATTTCTTTTTATAGGTCAGTTTTTGCCCCCAATAATCTTTAACCCAATCTTCTCGGCGCTTGGCTTTAATGGGGTGTTCTTAATTGCAGGAATAACATGTTCTGTCTTGACAGTACTGTTTCTTGCTAACTGGAAAAAAAGTATAAGGAAAAGTTGAACACGAGCTCTAACTCCAGAAATACTCGAAGGCTCATTGGCTTTCAGTAAAGGCGTCAGTGTTTGCAGGGCAGTTCAAATAATAAATACCTCGGGAAACAAAATTCTAATATTAACCAATGCAATCAGTTAATCAAACACCCGTGTGGGCCGGTCGTCTAGCCTGGTTAGGACGTTGGCTTTACGAGCCAAAGGTCGCCGGTCCGAGTCCGGCTCGGCCCACCATTTTGCATTTTGCTTCGCTGTTGCAAGGATATTTCTTGTGAAAAATAAAATATGCATTGTATGTATAGATATAGAATACAGGTAAATACTGATGGTTCGAGTAATATCAATATCCGATGAGGTTTATTTCGAGCTTTCACGAATGAAAAACGGGAAATCATTCACAGAGTTACTCAAAACTCTAATTGACCAATATGAGAATAAAGGCGACCCAAAAAAGATTCTAAAGTTTCTGAATTCACATGAGCCTTCAAGCGAAGAGGACGCTGAAGAAATGGTTACCGCGGTGGAGAAGGGCAGAAAGCTTGCAGTTCAACGCAAGACCGATATCGAGTGATTCAGTTGGTTGTGTTTGATTCCTCCATAATTATCGATGCTTTGAAGCAAAAGAAATCTGTCTTGGACTTGATTGACCTATTCTAAAAATGAGAGGATGGCTATAACAATCATCACTGAATACGAATTGCTCAAAGGGACAAAGAAGAAAAATTTAAGTTTGGTATCAGAATTGATTTAGGCAGTTTGTTATCTACGATTTTGAGGAGGCTTCAATGAATAAAGCGGTGAACTTATACAGTAAGTTAAAGGAGAAAGGTAAGAAGGTAAACGAACTTGACGTGCTGATAGCAGGTGTAGCAGCTGCAAATAACGAACTGCTTATAACAAGAGATAAAGACTTCCTGAAGTTTGAGACCCCAAGAATAACTGTACTCTAAAGGATTATTCGTCGGAAGCTCTTCTAAACAAAGTCTTGAAAACCAAAGTACAAAACTTTTCCTTTACGAGCCACAGGTCTCCGGTTCAAGTCCGGCTCGGCCCACCACTACTTCAACAAATGGGGTTTCTTTTTGCTTTCTTGTTTGATTTACAGTGCAAAAAATTAGTTGAAATAATGGTTGGAGTAGTGGCTGGAGTGGGAACAGTGGTTGTTATCGTAGCAATGCCCGTGTTAGTAACGAGGAATAGAAAATCTGAAGCTAAGCTACTAAGCTAATAGTTGCTACCCTTTTTCTGTTTTAAGGAAATAAGGCAGAACTTTTTCTCCGATTAACTCTATTCTTTCAGGGAATGAATGGGTCACGAGTTCCACATGCGTCGCACCCGCATACGCATATTTTTCAATTGCCTCAATAATATCGTCTGGCGAGGAAACGAAACAGAAATTGGCTAAAACCGTTTCATCAACCACAGTATTAGACATTTCTTGGACCTTTCTTGGATCCGTTTCATCAAAAGAGCCAACGGCAAAAAAACCAGCTTCTCCAGATCTTTTAACTTCTTCAACACCTGCATTCTTTTCGGTAAAATAGAGGGAAACTTCAACCATCTTCTCCATAACTGACGGATCCTTTCCAACTTTTCTAGCAGATTCCTCAAAGGTCGGGAAAATCACATCTCGACAATTTTCCGCTGAGTTTACAGTTACGAGATGATCTCCATAAATCCCTGAATAAGATGCTGCTTTTCTTCCTTGAGCTGCAAAATAAATAGGAATCTTGGTTTTAGGCTTTGTATAGAGCAAGAAGTTGTTCATATTGAAATGTTTACCTTGATGATTGAAGTATTCTTCGCTTTCCCACATCCTCTTCATCAAAACAATCGCTTCAGCCAACCTGTCAATCCTCTCCTGCCATCTCGGCCATCCTTTTGGAAAGAAGTTGACTTCATTAATTGCTTCGCCCGAACCAACCCCAAGCTGGAATCTTCCAGGGTACATGTTATCTAAGGTTGCAGCTGCTTGTCCGATGATTGCGGGATGGTATCTACCCCCTATCGGTGAAGTAACAATGGGACCTACCTTGATGCTATTGGTCCTGTCAAGAGCCGAAGCCATAACCGACCATACAAAAGCTGACTTGTTTTGGTTATGTATCCAAGGCAAAAGATGATCACCAAACCAAACAGCATCAAACCCATATCTTTCAGCCACAACCGCGCATTCTACGAACCGCATCGGATCGTTATAGCCCTCTCCAACATTAACGCTAATTTTCAAACTAGGCAAACAATCCACTCAACTAACGCTAAATCTTTCCGTTTAGTATAAACCTAGTAGACACAAAAATATGTTGGACGAACCAACAAGATTTAGAGCGGTTTTGATGTGTCGATGACAGAATTGTTTTTAGTGTTTTGGAATAAAGTCTTGTTTACTACTACACATTTTGTTTCAGGTGGCTTTTGTTTTATACTGAAAAAAAAATTGAGAAAACTAGGTGTCTGAGTTGGTCTGTTGAGAATGGACAAATATACTTCTTTGAAGACTAATTTGTTGACTCCTATTTTAGCTTCAATGGCTAATAGGTATGGTGCTTCTGAGGAGTTATTTTTTCTTCTTTCTATAAATTCAAAAATTCTAATTCCTTAACAACAAGTTTAATCTATCAAATAGGCGGGTTGAGAGTTGTGTGGAAGATGCAAGGTGTGATGGCGAGCCATCAAATGCATTCCCTCTCAACCCAATTTGTTTTAGAAGAATTTGCTTCTAATATTTTATGAAGGCAGAATTCATATTTGAAGATATTTTTTTGTCTTGACTTTATTGGTTTGAAGAAATAGACGAAGTCGATGATCTTGGTTATTGGCCCTTATTTCTTAGAAAACAGTTTTTATTTTATCAACCAACTCAAGTTTTCTGAATTTCCATCTTGTACGCATCCAGAAAATAAAAACAGTAAGCCATTACCACTCGCCACTCGGTAGACGTAGTTTATTAAATTTAAAATTAAAAAAATTTTATGAAAATTGTCAATAGAAAATCAGTTAATAAGGTACTTGCGACAAATCGGCAAGTTTTTTAACCTACAATGAATTAATTATTAAGTGTTGAGAAGGACCCTTTTTTCTTCTCAACGAAAGAAAAGGAAGAAAAATTCTAATGATGAAAAATAAAATATCAGCTATTTTGATCGTTTTGTTTTTGACAATTTCTATGGAAGCTTCAATGGTACTAGTGCCAACTACTAATGCGCATTCACCACCATATCAAATCCCAACATATACCTTCTGCAGTGTTTCACCTAATCCTATAGGCGTAGGACAAACAGTTAACGTAAACTTCTGGGTTAACGAACCTCCACCAACAGCCAACGCACAGTTTGGTGACAGATGGCAAGGAATGACTATACTAGTGACAAAGCCTGATGGAACAACTGAAACCCTTGGACCATTCACATCAGATGCTACCGGTGGAGCTCACACAACCTACACACCAGATATATTAGGCAACTACACCTTCCAAATGAGTTTTCCTGGACAAACATTAGCAGGCAACAATCCCTTCCCCGGTGTAGCTCCTAACGAATTTATCGGTGACTATTATCAACCCAGCAAAAGCAACGTATTCAAAGTCACAGTCCAAGAAGATCAAATATCCTATGCCGGCGAAAATCCCCTTCCAACCACTTATTGGACACGCCCAATCTACGCTGAGAATAACAATTGGTATTCAATTGCCGGCAACTGGCTTGGCTTTGGACCATCCACGTTTGCGAATACAGGAATGTACAATGCAAGCACAAACTATAATCCTTACACAACTGCCCCAAACAGTGCTCATATACTGTGGACCAAACCTGAAGCATTCGGAGGAACCATCGGCGGAGAATTCGGAGGTTCTGAAACAGGCAACTACTATTCAACTTCACAATACGAACCAAAATTCGCGCCAGTAATCATTAACGGCATTCTCTACTACGAAATGTATCCCGGAAGTGTTACCAACCCAACAGGCATTGCCGCAGTGAATTTACATACTGGACAAACGATATGGACAATAAATTCAACCTCGATTCTAAGGTGTGGTCAACTATTGCAATACACCACCCCCAACCAATACGGTGCACTAGCTTACATATGGACCACAGGAAACCCACTTGGTTATCTCTCAGCATCAGCAGCATTCACCGGACTCACGTACAGCATGTGGGATGCTATGACAGGGAACTACATATTGAGTATCGTAAACGGCAGTTCAATGACCCTAACAGAAGATGAAGGTGGAAACATGATAGGCTACTATGTCAACAACACCGACCGCACACTGAACATGTGGAACTCGACCAAATGCATCAACCTTGGCACACCATACGCATATGGCGGTTTACCCAGTACTCCACAGGAAAACAGTTGGGTATGGAGACCTGTTCTCGGCTCAATCATAAACTTTGCATTAGGAATCGAATGGACAGTAAAATTACCAACCAACATATCAGGCGTTCCCCTGCCACCTGCCTTCAACACCCAAGGAGTCCCAATTCCAACAGCATCTAGCCTTACAATTTCTGGAGTCAACAGCGGAGTAGTTCTCATGATAGCACTAGCCAGCGCTGGCGCAGCAATCTACCAATCTGGATTCCAAATTGAAGCAGCTTTCAATGCAAACGATGGTTCATTTATGTGGATAACCAACCGCACCTTAACTCCATATGCAAGGGTACTTCTTGGAGGCACCACTATGGCCAACGGCTATTACGTAGAATTCGACTCAAGCGCACTAACAGCTACAGGTTATCTCCTGAGCACAGGCAATAAAGCTTGGGGACCAGTCGCACTTCCAAACGTCAATCCTTTTGCCTCTCTAGGTATGCAATATGTTGTCGCTAACGGCATAATCTACCTATGGACCTACGGCGGAGACGTATATGCATTTCAGATTAGTACTGGTATGATCAACTGGGAATACCACACTCCGTCCGGCGGCTACGAGTCACCCTATGGCATTGAACCCCTATGGACCTTCACTGTTGGAACAGTCGCAGATGGCAAACTATTCGTCCCCGAAGGCCACATGTATAGCCCGCCGCTTTTTCACAATGCTCAGCAGCTAGCAATCAATGTTACAGATGGCTCAGTCGTCTGGAGCATTGATGCCTTCGATGTTACTAGTGCACCAGCTATTTCTGACGGTGTCATGGTAACACTCAACGCATACGACAATCAAATATACGCTTTTGGTAAAGGCTCAAGCGCACTTTCAGTAGATGCACCAAAAACAGCAATTGACCTAGACAGACCTCTGGTTATCAGCGGAACTGTACTCGACGTTTCGGCAGGCACAAAACAAGAAGCACCAGCAGCAAACTTCCCCTACGGCGTTCCAGCTGTTTCCGATGAAAGCCAGAAGGGATGGATGGAGTATGTTTACATGCAGCAGCCATGCCCAACCACCGTTACTGGTGTTCCAGTTTCAATCGAGGTTCTTGACTCAAACGGAAACTATAGACAAATAGGCACCACCACAAGTGATGGCAGCGGCATGTTTACCTTCACATGGACACCCGACATAACTGGCGACTACACGGTCATCGCTAACTTTGCAGGAACCGAAGCATACTATCCATCATCTGGTGAAACATCCTTCACAGTTGTAAATCCAGCACCAACAATATCTCCAGGCCCAACCGCAGCACCATCCATGGCCGATCAATACTTCCTGGCGTCAGTTGCCGCTATAATCGTTGTCATAATCATAGTTGGCATTGTGCTAGCTTTGATAACGCTTAGAAAGCGACCATAAAAAAGCCAAACAAAAACAATCTCTTCCCATTTTTTTAATTTTAAAAATGAAGAAAACGATGAGCTAAGTCGGTTCTGGATGAATTTCATTTTATTTAGCCGTGGTTGGCGTGATTGCAATTGTTGCTTTCTTAAAGTTTCAATTACAGGGTTAATCACTCTTAAAATCCAACCAATTTCGATTGCTTAGTCCTTTTAAGAGCTAATCACCAGTTTAAATTCTACTTGCTATTTCAATTTTACTAAACAGATTTCTTTGGACTTATCTGATTGTTACTAACTTCTGCAATGTTCTTGTGATGCCAACATTAGAAAAAGCAGAACAAGTTTCTAGTTAGGGCTTGAATTTGACAGAATATTCAAGGTGTCACATCCCTCGCTTAATGGTTAAGAGAATCAAGACCAGCTCTAAATATTTACTTTTTTTTTTCGGTCTTTCAAAGCAAAGAAAAGCCCAACCACAACTAACGTCACAACCACTAAAGCAGCCACAATACCATATAAAATTTGAAACCAACTTGCCTGCCCATTTAAGCCTGTAAGGTTTGGGGAAGAATTAGTTGATGTAAACATGATTAATATTTGATGTAAGCTGAAATGGGTTGTATACCATACATAGTAGTTGCCGGCGTCTTGGATGAAGCCTTGGCTCTGAGCTGCCAATTCATCTATGAAAATTAATGGCGTCGTCTCCAGAGGCACTACGCTTTTTGGAATGGTTATGTTGCTAAAACCTATAGTGCCACTTTCGCCTGTAACAGTGAAAGACAAACTGGTTGATGTGGCATTTTTTACTGCGATTGTAACGTTGGACATCTGCGAACTTGTGATGTTTCCATTTAGGGCAAGGTTTACTGTTTCGACGCTATTTGTTACGGCTGAGACAGTTGCATTTGGTTTTGTGACTGGCGTAGGTGTCGGCGCTAAGATTGGTGTGGACGTTGGAGTTTCGTTTGAAGCGCCAAATGCAAAAAGGGTTCCTCCGCCAAAACCTACATACAGTACACCTTCTGCGACAGCTGCAGACGACCAACTATCAGAGCTATAGCTACCTATTTGGTAGTTCCACAGTTTTGCTCCATTGGAGGCATTAAATGCAAAAAAGTTGTTGTCGTTTCCGCCAGCGTAGACTACTTTGTTTGCAACGATGGGTGAGGTTAAAACTTCTGTGCCAACTGGATAACTCCATAGCATTTTACCCGTTGAATCATCCAAAGCATAGAGACTGCCACTATTGGACGATGTTAAGTGGTCATATGAGCCCACATAGATCACTCCGTTGGCAACAGCGGGAGATGACTGCACATAGCTGCCAGTTGGATGACTCCAAAGTAACGCACCAGTTAAAGCATTAACTACATATACAGATTTGTCCCATGATCCAAAGTAGACAACATTATCGGCAACAGCAGGAGAAGAGTAAACCGCACCGCCGTTTTGGTAACTCCACATAACTGCCCCACTGCTGGCGTTTAAGGCTAGAACTTTGCCATCATTTAATCCAACATAGACTAAACCGCTGGCAACTGTCGGCGAGGAAGTATTGGACCGGTTTGATAACTCCACAGAGTTTGATTTGTTACTGGCCCTGAGGAATCAGTGTAGCCTGAGTGCATCAAGTCACCGTGAAACATGGCCAAGAATCAAAGTTGTTGTTTGTGCCATCGCTTCCTTTGTCTCCTAACGCTGTATTGAAATTGCCACCAAAACCCGAACTCAGCAAGCTCACAAGAAGCGGAATTAAGAACAAAAAGGGTAAAAACTTTTTCTTCATAGTATTCCTCTACAAGGTTTCCTTGATCTCAAATAATTTTGCTACAACCTCTATAAGTTCGGGGTCTTCGTTGGCGGCGGCTTGACGCAAGTTCTCAATAATTGGAAGAAAGGTCTCCTTGAGCAAGATGCTGGTTAAGTCGCTGACAATCTTTTTTTGGCGGTTATCCAGCTCTCCCATCATGGCGAGGGCTTTAGCAAGTTCTGTCCGGCGGCTTTGTTCAACCTGCAAGAGAACACAAGAAACTATGTCTCGCACAGAATTCGCTTTAACGGCACGTTTCGAGTGACCCAAGTTCCTGATCGACGATTTTGTTTGCTTCTTGCAAACTCTTCTGGCGTTCCTGTATATTATGCTCAGTAATCAACGTTAAGTCGTCAAGGTTATAGAGTTTCACGAATGACAGTTCTCTTATTGCTTCCTCGACGTTTCGCGGGTTTGAAATATCGATTACCACTAAGTCCTTTTTGTTTTTTCTCGCCACCGTCAACCACGATACTAGATCCTTGGTCAACAGAAAGTGCGGAGCTGAGGTACAGCAGAACACAACGTCGGCGTCAACGAGTACTTGACCTAACTTTTCAAAGGTGACAGCTTTACCGCCAAGTTCCTGTGCCAGTCGCCATGCACGCTCGTAGGTTCTGTTAGCTATGAAAATTGGGTTGAGACAGCGCCTCGCCATTGCTTTGGCAACAAGCGTGCCCGTTTCGCCCGCTCCCATGATCAGGATTTTCTTTTCGTTAAGGCTTCCCAAAAGGTTTTCAGCAAGTTCCACCGCGGCTGAACCCACAGAGACCGCGCCTTTGTTTATTCCAGTTTCGCGTCTTACCCGGTTACCAACGTTTACTGCCCGATTAAACAGAAGACTAAGAACTGGACCTGATGCCTTTGCCTTTTCAGCTTCAAGGTACGCGTTCCAGACTTGGTTTATGACTTGGTCTTCGCCTATAACCATTGATTCTAGCCCAGAAGTAACCCGCAAAAGGTGACTGAGCGCTTCATGGTTAACTGAGTACTCAATTGCTTTGCACGCGTCTTTGGTGTGAGAAGAAGCACGGTTTCCAAAAAACTCCAAAGCGGATTTAACCGTTTTATCTCCATGTTCACTTACAAGATAAACCTCAATGCGGTTGCACGTTTGAATCAACACCGATTCCTGCGCACTGTCAAGCGAGCGTAACTCCGCATACGCGTTGACCTTGTCTTTGAAAGAAACCGCCTCCAAAAGCGGCACATGCGCTTTTTTATGAGTGATTCTTACGTTTACAATGTCGACTGGTTTAGGAGCGCAAATCATTGGTGGTTAAACCTCCAGCTTCAAGGATCACTTGGTTATCCCGCATGACTGGTCGGGAAGAATCCCAGGTATCTTCGACAGTTTGCTGGATCTTTTGTAGAACTAAAGCCAGCTTTTCGCCCCTAAAGGTTAAAGCGTAAGCTTTTGGTGTCCTTCGTATGAAAACCAGTTTCTTCCCCTTCAAGCATTTTAGGTACTTGTAGGTTCTTCTTAAAGAAAGCTTCGTTTTCTTGGCAAGGTCTCCTGCAGAAATCCCCTCGTAGCCAACAGCATCACAAATTGTCCGTTCAATGGTTGTCAAAGTTTCTTTGTTTGGATCCCGTATTGTTCTGAAGAAGAATATGTAGGCTCTTGCCTCCGGCGTTTTTATCAAACCAGTCGAGCTCAAACGTTTGAGGGTTCGCGAAACATTTTTTGGTGCAATAAGTCGCTTCTATATTTTCAAACGTTTTTGGTCCCACGTGAAGAGATTGCAAAAGTGCTTCTTCATAGCACTCGGAGTGAGTGGGCAGCTCGTTGACAAATTCTGTAAAGTCTCTGAACAGTTGGGTTAAGCAGTTGCCCAATGTGGTTGCATGATAATTCTCTCGTACCCGTGCAGCAAGACCCACTGCCATTAGAGCTGGAAGGCATTCTTCGTTAAGGTAATCTTGGCGGGAGTTGTGCCCGGCTTTTTTTAATTCCTCTTGAAGATGGCCTAAAGAACACGTGCCATTTACGATCGCTTGCATAACTTGAAGTCGCGCTTTATTTTTTAAAGCGTTGAAGAGTTCTTTTAGGTAGTTAGGATTTTCCATTGCTTCCCAAAGATGTCTCAACTCACTTTTTAAAAGGTAAACTCTGCAGCCGGATAAACATTCAAAAGGGGTTATTGGTGCACAGTTTCGGCATTCTGCGTTAAGCGATTTTAGTCTTCCTGACAAGTCACAGTCGCGGTTGTTTTTGGTTTTTTGGATAGATAATCTGACCTTGCTCATTGTTTAGCCTCCAATTTTGCCTCATGCCACGACAGAAGGAATCAAGGAAGAGCATTTGCCCATCCAGCTTTCCTCGTAAAAAACAACTATTTTTATGTGTAAAAAGCGTTCTCGTCAAGGATTCTTGACTAAAAGTGGTTTTGTTAGTCAAACTTTCTTGACTAAGAAAAATCAATCAAGTACCATGGAGTTTAGCACAGAACATTTTCACTAAATGTCATAACGATGGAAATAGCCCGAATCCAAAAATGAAAAAAGGGTCTTTAAAGAAAGTTACTTGTGTCTTTTTATGAGTGCAATGACTGCGACCGCGACAATGATAAGTCCTATTGCTGCTATGGCGATTATGTAATATGTGGTGGTTGGGGTTTCTTGGCCGCCAGTGCCGTTTTCGTTTTGTCCGACAGCATAAAATGTGCCGTCGTAGGCGCCAAAGTATGCGACTCCGTCAACAACTGCTGGTGATGAGTAGATGTTGTCGTCTGTTTGGTAGCTCCAGATTTGGTCACCACTTTGTGCGTTAACTGCGTAGGCTGTGTTGCTCAATGTGGCTGTCACGTAGACCTTGTTGCCTACTACTGCAGGTGCGGTAGTGATTCCTCCGTTGGCTACAAAAGTCCATTTCTCGTTGCCGTTTGTGGCGTCTAGAGCGTAGAGTTTGAAGTCGAAAGCGCCGCCAGTGTAGATTACACCGTTAGCAAAGGCGGGAGATGCCTGAACGCATTGGTCATAACCAGTTTCAACTTTCCACACCAAAGCCCCAGTGTCAGCGGTTAACGCATAGGTATTGTTGTCAAAGCTACCGATGAAAACCTTGCCGTCAGCGACCGCGGGAGAAGATGCCACAACACTTTCGGTTGAAAAACTCCATTTTTCAGCGCCCGTAGAAGCATCCAAAGCGTAAACATTGTGGTCATATGAGCCGAAATAAACTATTCCATTAGCTACCGCAGGAGCGGAAGTAACAAGGCCGCCGGTTGTAAAGTTCCACAGAGGCATGCCAGAAGCAGCGTCTATAGCCCACAGTTTATTGTCGTTTGAGCCTGCATAGAGTATCCCGTTTGAAATCGTCGGGGAACCCTCGGCATAGCTTCCGGTAACGCATTTCCATATGTAAGCACCTGTCGTTGCATTTAATCCATAGATTGCATAATCGTCAGATCCGAAGAAGACCATGCCGTTTGCAACTGCTGGAGATCCATAGATTTTAGCTGGGGCTGAGTAGTTCCAGATCTTTGTTCCGTCTTTAGCGTTTACCGCATAAATGTTGTTGTTGGCTGTATCGAGGTGCATGCCTTTATCGGATGAAGTAAAGTAGACTATTCCGTTGACGACCACTGGGGAAGTCAATACCCAACCGTTGCTAATTGGGAAGGTCCAAAGAGTTTGATTTGCAGCTAGGTCCATCTGTGTTTGAGTAGCCAGTGTGCGTTACGTCATGGTGAAACATGGGCCACGAAGCATCATCTTGGGCATTGGCTGTAAATGAAACAGATAAGAGAACTGAAAGGCAAAGAATTGACAGAGTTATTAACGAATAAAATTTTTTCATAAATAATCAGCTTGTTATAATATACTGGGTTACTTTTTGAATTTATGTATTGCCCCTAAGATGTTAGGGCTTTACGAGTATGGTTCTAAAAACTGAACGTTACATTCGAATACTTTGTGCAAAATAACTAATCTTTCTATATTTCTTGCGTTAACAGTATGGAGAGATAGTTGAAAATGAATGACTGTGGAACAGGTTGAGTAGCTTAACAATATCTTTTTTGGATTTTCTTATTAGTCATTCACTCCATATCACCCAGAAAGAGGGAAAATAGTCAAATGATGGACTCATTCAAACTAACTGTGGTTTTAGCAATTGTTGTTTCGTTGGCGACACTAACCGTTATAGTGGCTGTTGCAGAAGACTCCATACGCAGCGCATCCATTCCTGACGCGGAAAGCGGTGCGGTGCTCTCAAAGACCGTCATTTCAGACCATTCTCATGCAACTCACGCTGTTAGCCTATTGGATGGTCGAACCTTGTACATTCAAAACAACACTGCCCTCTATGAGTGCATAATAGAAAACCAAACCCAAATCTACACGTTTATGTGTCGCATAGATTTTAACAACAACCTAATCATAATCGAGAGTGTCAATCCCCAAGGAGGATTTGTGGTTTCAAAAGCTCAAGTTACCGATAAGCCAGCTGTAAACTATGCGGTTAACCTAGCCAACGGTCGAACACTCTACATTGCCAACAACGCAACCCTCTACAACGAAATCAAGTTAAACCAAACTTACTTGTTCGATTGCCGCAATGATTATGCCAACAATTTGTACCTTATCAACCGCGCCAACCTTGTTCCTTTTAAATGATTCTAGCAACGGTTCCAAAAGTTGCCCTAATCACACTTGTACGACAGGCAAGTTAACTTAACAGTATCCGCTGTTGGTGTCTTTTGTTGGCTCAGAAAGTCAAACAGAGCAAAAATTAGATTTTCTCACCAGCTTTTTTTGTTTTATGGGTTAGTTGTTGGGTGGGTACAGTCACATATTTTTAATAACTTTCTTTCCGCTCAATTATTTTGTTAAGCAGCCGAGTGCTTGTTGGAGGTGAATTGGTTGGCAAATGACAAAAATAACTTAAAAAGGACTGCCCCGCGTGTTACTGTGCCCAAGCCAGAAATGACTAAGGACAAGAAGTTCAAGTGTCCAATTGACCAGGAAGTCTACGACAACAAAGAGGATTTCGAGACACACTGCAAAGAAGAACACGATGTCTTATAAGATATAAGCTAGACTTTTGTTTACTTGAATCCTGATGAATAGGCGTTTGAGAGCGTGAGGTTTGGCGCTATCTTATAGCTTCATCTATTCTTGAGTCACGTTTTGTTTTTGTGACTTCGTTGAAGAGTTCCAAACATTCTTCTTTTGTGGGCGCCTCAATTCCTATGCTGCCATAAGCTCCGATGTCTATCCGATATTTTTTTCTCTCTCTATCGTCAACCTGGCTCATAAGCCCCCCTCCCCCTTTCAATTAAAGTTTAACTATTTATTCACACAATTATAAGGTTAATGTATTATCGATCAACAAATTTAGACTTCTTTGTGCATTAAAAACCACAAAAACCGAATTCCTCAAGTACCTTCCCATAATCCCGACCAACCCTGCGGCGTTTGTTCCAAGTTTACACGTTAGAGCATGTTCAAACATACCCAAAACCTCAATATCGATCACATCGCGGCTTAACCTTGTCCGTTCAAGCACACCCTCAATCGTTTCCTTTGAGGCACCCAAAATTATTAATCTGTCCAAAAGTGACAGCTGCCAAATATGAAGCTTCTCAACCTGCTCCGTCGCCAACTCCGCTTGCAACACATCACCCTCTTGTGAAAAAAGTTTAACAGTTAATAAAGAACGCTCTGCAAAACCATAACTCTCCGCGATTTTCTTTAAATCCACCCCCTTGCCACCAACAAGTTGCTTTTGCAAAGTAGCCAGAGGAACTGTTAACAAAATCATTTTAGGTTCAAAAATCCCCACATCCACAAGTATCTCTTGCCTAGCAAGGTCCAATTTTGAAATATATCCTTTGAGGAATGGCAAGTTTTTTGCGTTGTCAAGGCTTATGGGGCAGGTGCCTATTTCCTTGTTGATATAGCTTGTCGCTATAGCTTCGTCCTCGCCTGAAAGAAAAACTTGAACCCACCTATTGACTGAGTTAGTTAGAACTTTTAGTTCTACGTCTAATTCTTCAAACTGTGTTTTTAAGAGTTCATCGATTTGTTTGACTTGCCCAAAGTTTTGAGCTTTAATTAGTAGTGTTAAGGTGGTCATGGTTTGTGCCTAGTAAACTGGTTATTTCTTCGTTTAGCTTTCTAACTCTTTCTGCTGCTTCACTCTTCTTCTCTCTCTGAAGCCGTTCAATCTCGATTTCAACGGGGATCCTGTTTGACTTATCAATTAGTTTGTCGGCGTAAGAGACAACTTTCTCTTCTAAAGTTTGAGGCGAGTAATCGTCTTTTGGCCAACCAAACTTTTCCGCTTCATCTGCTGTGATTCCCCCGCCAACGTGTCGCTTAATTATGTTAACGACTGACTCAGGCAAACTCTGGGAATTTGCGATTTGTGCGCCAACTAATGCATGATCAACAGTGTGATTTTTTGAGCGCCCTATGTCATGTAAAAGGGCACCTACCTCAACGAGTGCTATGTTAATTTTTAGTCCCTTAGCTTCAAGTTTGGTTGCAGTTTCTACTGCCAAATCCGCGACAGCTATGCAATGGCTAATTACTTGAGAGGGACAGTGGTTTTTGTAGAGGAGCTCGATTGCTTGCTCCCTGTTCGGAAGCAGAGCTACTCACCTAATTCCCTGCTTAAGATCTCAACTTTCTCGGAGAGTTTGTCGATCATTTTTCCGTTTTCAAAATGAACAAGGTTTTTGCCGCATGTGGAACAATGAAAAACTAGTTCAACGGCATCTTCAAAAGGAACTCTTTTGCATTCTTGGCTGTCACAGTAGTAGAAGTCGTGGTTTTTTTCGTATTCTAGCCTTACGTTGAGTTTTTCAAGAACACGTCTTTTCTGGCTTAAAATGAATCCCTCAAGCTGGTCTGGTTGAAGTTTCCAGTGGAAAATAAACCATCCTGTTTTGGGGTCCCGTGTTCTGCGCAGGCTTACCAGCGAATGATCATAGAGTTTGTAGAGGATTTTGCGAACAGCGTTGAGGCGGATGCCCGTTTTGTTAGCGATTTCATCATCCGTTATCTCTTCCACGCCTTTGAGGTGAGCTATAAGTTGAACTGCTTCTTCGCCACCTAACGCCAAAGCTACTTTGATTAAGGTTGAATCATCAATAGTGGATAACATACTCTAATGTTCCTTTTTAGTAACATAATATGGGAACCTTCTGGAATAAAACCCTTCCCAAAACATTAATGAAAATCCACGTTATCCAAGTGGCTTCTGATTTGTTTACCCCTTTCCTTTGGAATAATTTCGATTTTGGCTTTCTCAAAGGTTTTGGCGAGTTCTTTGCCCTCAAAGTAGCGGTCTAGAAAAATCGCCAAAGCCGAACACTCAGAATGAGGCTGGTTTCCGACTGCTACGTTGAAATCCGAGATTTCGTCTGAGTAGAATTCGCCAGGAACCTTTTGGCTTCCCACAAGCAGCATCACGGGTTTGCCTACAGCTTTTATTCGACTCATGACACCATTTGTTTGAACGTTCTCGCCATAAGCAGTTAAATGTACGATGACGCCGCCTTTGGCTTTCCAGTCGCGGACCGCTCTTTTCCACGGGGTTCCCATTTCAAAGTGAAAGTTGCCGCCCCACGCTTTGGTTATTTTTGCAACGGTTTCCTGAATATGCGTATCTTCTACGTCAGCTAAGATGAATCCAGAAGCGCAGAGCGCACGCGCAGTCAAAGCAACATGAGTAGTCAAACGAACGTCACGTTGAGGCCGGTGTCCCCAACGTAGTACAAAAATCTTGGGCACATCATCAGGTTGAGGGAATACTTTGGAATTTTCCATCTAAATCTTCCACTTTTCTCTTTACTTGCTCAGTTATGGATGGGGTGGCTTCAAAATACACTTCAACAGAATCGTTGGTGAAAGTTTCCTTTTGGATATGGGTTTTCTGATGAACCCAAGAAATAAAAGGCATGGTCTTGCCAGTTAACGGAACAGAAAACTGGGCTTGCAGATAGTTTTCGAGAATACGCAGGATATATTTTCTTAGTACATCAAGGTTTGTTTGGCATTTTGCCGACAGTAGGATTGGATTTTTGACTTTGTCTTTTAGGGCTTCGAGTTTCTGTTGTCTTTCCTCTGGGTTTAGTTTGTCAATTTTGTTTAAGGCAGTTATGGTGGGTATGCCAGATGCTCCAAGCCGGTCGATTGTTTCTAAGCAAACCTCGTTTTTCTTCTCAATGGTTTCTAAGGGCTCGTTTAAGTCTATAACCACTATTATAAGGTCAGAAAAGATGGTTTCTTCCAGAGTAGAATGGAACGCCTCAATGAGTGCGATGGGTAAGCGGTCGATGAAGCCAACAGTGTCAGTTATAAGGAACTTGCGGTTAGAAAACTCTACCATCCGCGTCGTTGTTGAAAGTGTTGTAAATAAGGCGTTGTCAACTTCAACTGTGTCTTGTGTTAAGGCGTTGAATAGGGAGCTTTTTCCAGCGTTAGTGTATCCTGCAAGCGAAATTGTTAGAAAACCAAGCTCGGTTCTTCTTTCCCGTTGAAGAACCCTTTTTTCTCGAACCCTTTCAAGTTTTTTGAGTATAGTTTGAACTTGACGTTTTATGGCGTCGCGATAGACGTCTGCTTCGTATGCACCTAAACCCATGAAGCCCGGTTGTTCGCTTCCTTTAGATAAACGTACTTTTTCCCGCGCATGTTTGAGTTCGTTTCGCACCATTGCAAGCTGGATTTGCAGCTGAGCTTCAGTTGTTGTAGCTCTTTTGTTAAAGAGTTCTAATATGAGTTGGAAGCGGTCGATAACTTCGACTTTTGTGGCTTTTGCAAGGTTGTAGGTTTGTACTGTGCGGAGTTGATTGTCAAAAATTACCTTGCCAGCACCTGTCTCCGCGACCATCCGAGCGAGTTCTTCAACTTTTCCCGCACCAATCTGATAGCGTGAGTCGGGCGGACGAGTTTGTTCCATCGTACCGACAACAATGTATCCGGCTGCTTGGGCTAATGCTTTAAGTTCATCTAAACTTGATTCTTCACGGTTTAGTCGGCGTTGCGCTATGATCGCTTTCGTTTTGTGGAAGTCTCCTCGTCATCTTTGTTTACTTCGATGAGGTCCCCCAAGGTTAAACCTTCATTAGCTCCTTTAGGCAGGGTTGCAACTTTTTCGTCAGCTATTGGAATCATTAGCTTGATTTTTAGAGCATGTTCAAGTTTGGTAGCAAGCTGGTTATTTGGAGCCACTTTGGCTGTTTCGATGTGTTTAAGCAGTGAGGCCTTTTCGTTGATTTTTTTGCCCAAATCTTCGTGGGAGATGGCGAGTTTTTCTCTTGCAACCCGTATCTTATTCGCGTATCCATCGACGAGTTCTGTTGTAATTTGGACTTGGGCGACGGGTGGTTTTCTCTTGATAGTTGGAATGCGGATGTTGGATTTGGTTGGGCTTGGTCTAGCTGAGGCTGGGCTGTGCCTTTCCAATGTCTGCTTCTTCACGCAAGAGTACTTTGCCGTGTTTGGAGCATTCGATACAGACAGTTAGTTGGGCTCCTTCAATTACTGCCCGAACTGGGTCAGAGTGGATTTTGCGTCCGCAAACTTCACATCTCAAGAAACATTCACCTTTCACAGTCTTTATAATCTTGTAATGTTTATACTTGTCGAAACAACAACCTCCAAACGATGATGCCCCATGCAA
Organism: Candidatus Bathyarchaeota archaeon; assembly: GCA_963775685.1. Classification (GTDB taxonomy): domain Archaea; phylum Thermoproteota; class Bathyarchaeia; order Bathyarchaeales; family Bathycorpusculaceae; genus Bathycorpusculum. Next base: position 1,607,753 of record CAVZJV010000014.1, on the reverse strand, counting down.
AACAACCTGGCAAAAGTTAGAAGCATAGCTGATTACCAATTCGGAAAAGGCGTAGGCGCACAGCTGTTTCCAGACAACATCGAAATCCAGTATTCACCAAGAACCGGCAGGATACGCTACATCACCCTAAACAAGGAACGATTAGCTACCTTACGCCCGACGGATGGGTTGTTTTCACTGAGCCTCAAAGCCGCTCAATTCATGATTCATAACACTCCCTTTGCCAAGTGTTTTGTCACTGTAAAAAACGATGTTTCCAAATACATTACCGAAGGAGGAGACGTCTTCGCGGTTCATGTCGTCAAGGTTGATGCTGAGGTGGGTGCCAAAGACGAAGTCATCGCAATAGACGAAAATGGGCAAGTTCTGGCGGTTGGACGCGCCACTCTTTCAAGCCAAGAAATGAAGGCTTTCAAAACAGGCGTTGCTGTTAAGACCCGACATGGTGCTAAGGAAAATTGAGCTTATCAAGCTTTCATTATAAATTTAGTTTTGACTGAAGTAGCTATTCACCCAATAGGCGCTTTTGGTCCACATAGCTGGAGTTGAATTCCAAGCCTCAAGGTAATTTAGTCAAGAAATCAAAATGAATCTTCTTTGAAGTAGAGGTATCGCTCGCACAACTTTTTATTTTATTGTTCATGTAAGCACAAATGAACTTACCTCAGTATTTCATCTTGTTGGCTTAAGCTCTTCAATATGAGAATGCTCGAGAAATTGGGTATAAGTTCCTTTTCCTCTATTTGAACCCCTAACAAAGTGGATGTTGTAAACTCGAGTCTAATATCTTTTTTGAACTTTTCCGTCTGAACTGTTTGCATTTATTACTTCTATCTCACCAAAACTATTTAAATTAAAACAGTTAACTACACCTAGGTTGAGAAATCTTATTTCTTGATTCAAAATTTTTTCTCAACTCAAAATAAAATTAAAAGGAAGAAAAAACAAAATGAATCTGCGAAATCTAACAAACAAAAACTTAGCGATTGTTATCAGTATGCTTATGATTGTTTCAATGGGATCAGCAATAACATTGCAAATAGGAACTGCAAGCAGCAAACACTATTCAAACATATGCCTACATTAACGTAGCCCCTAACCCCTGCGGCGTCGGCCAACCAGTAACCGTTAACTTTTGGCTTGCTGTGCCAAACGCGGACCAATCACTGGTCATCAACATGACAGTTCTTGTAACGCATCCAGATGAAACCACTGAAACACTTGGACCATTTACTTCAGATCTCACTGGAGGCACATACACTCACTACACTCCAACATCGCTTGGCAACTACACATCCCAATTTATGTATGGCGGACAGACACTTGTCGGAGCCCCTAACACTTTCGGAGGTCCTACTTTTGCTGGATACATTAACCTGCCGAGCAAAAGTGCGCCAGTAACTCTTCTAGTCCAACAAGATTTTGCAACTGGTATTCCATTTACCCCACTTCCAACAAGTTGGTGGCAAACTACAATTAACGCTGAAAACGTTCAAAATTGGGCTGCCATCGGTGGAGCTTGGATGGGATACGCTGCAAACACTTTTGCCAATACTGGTGGATACAATGCAACAGGCAACTTTTAACCCATACACAACAGCCCCCACCACTGCTCACATACTCTGGACAAAGCCTTGGTGCATAGGAGGCGTAGCTGGAAGAAAACTCGGAAACGACGAACAAAACAGCGCCTTCTGGACAACCTCGCAATACAACCCCAAATTTGCACCAGTCATAATGAACGGCATAATGTACTCAACATGGTACACGACCACCACGAGCAGTCAACAAGGAATCATGGCCACTAACCTTTACACCGGACAAACTATGTGGGTAATAAACACGACTGATCCACTAAGATGCGGAATGATGGTTAACTTTGAAAACATCAACCAATATGGCGTTGTTGGTGAATACATCATTACCCAAGGCGGCGGAGGACTTTTTGCACCGCCAGGCGACTGGAAAATTTATGACGGTATGACGGGGCAATATCTCTGCACAATTACAAATACTCCTTCATTCGTTTTCCTTGGCCAAGATGCAAATGGAAACATTATAGGCTACGCTTTCAGTAACGCTGCAGCTAATATTACTGCTTATCCCAACGGACGATTCGGTGCATTTGGCAATCCAATTCCAGGAGTCACATATACTATTTCTGACACGGCTATTAATGGACCTGCATTGATAATGTACAACTTAACAGCTGCTATGCAGCAAACTGATTTGAACTGGGGTATTGCACTTGGCGCTTCGTATTCATGGCAAGACGGAATCGAATGGGTTACTCAATCAATACCTCCAGTTATTAACGGCATCGTCACGGCAGGTCTCGGCACTTCTGCATTTGGCTATTCGGCATGGTCAGGCGACACATTAGTCATGACTACTGGAGCTACTTCTGTCCAAGAAAACATCGGATGGCAAGTCGAAGCAGGCTTAAGCGCAAAAGATGGCTCACTGTTGTGGATACAAAATCGGACAGGAGGCGTATTCACTCCCTTCACCAGGACAAACGGTCCGCCTTCCGCTGCAGCAGGAGTCTACGTTGAAATAAACTTCGCAACCTATGACATGCAAGCTTTCTCTCTAGCTACAGGGCAACAAGTATGGGAAAAGAGTCTCAACGTTCCAATGTCTAACGGTAAAATGCCAAACACTTATGACGAATACGGCTTCCGATGCGTTCCAGATACCACAAACGGCGTATTGTACGTTTGGGCCTTAGGCGGCGATGTTTGGGCAGTTGACTAACGAATGGTAACGTTCTTTGGTCATTTATTACCGAACAAGCTAACGGAGATGCAGGCACAGAAACACCCTATGGTATCTACCCAATATGGGTCTTCTCTTGCGAAGCTTTAGCTGGTAGCCCTAGCCCAATGCTATATCTCTCAGAAGGTCACGAGTACAGTCCACCACTATTCCACAACGCACAAGTATTAGCTCTCAACGGCACTACTGGAGAACTAGTTTGGAGTAATCTTGCTTTCGACGATACGGCAACAGCGGTAGCATATGGCGTAATGACGTCGTTCAACTCCTACGATGGTCAGATTTACGCTTACGCCCAAGGACCAAGCCAAACAACAGTTAGCGCACCACAAGTCGGTGTAACAACTGCTACGCCTGTGACAATAACTGGCACAGTAACTGATGTCTCTGCAGGCTCAAAGCAAGAAGCCGTTGCGGCAAACTTCCCCAATGGATTACCATGCGTTTCTGATGAAAGCATGACCAGTTTTATGGAAGCAGTCTATGAACAACAGATAATGCCACACAACTTGACAGGAGTTCAAGTAACCATATCTGTCACTGACTCTAACGGCAACTACAGAGATATCGGCACCACTACAAGCAATGCGTACGGAACATACAGTTTAACATGGACCCCTGACATTGCAGGCGATTACACAGTTACTGCAACCTTTGGCGGCTCAGGAGGATACTATCCATCGTCAGCTGCAACAGCCTTTTACGCCAGCGAATCAGTAGCGGCAACCCCAACGCCAACAGGCCCCTCAAACTTAGCGACGATATCTGACTTAATGACCTACATAATCGCTGCAGCAATCGCCATAGTCGGCTTAGTGATAGTGATGGGGCTCAAAAAATAACCGGTAAACGCAAATCACACAATAATCTATCCTCTCTTTCTTTTTCTAATTCATTTTTATTATGAGACAAAGGAAAAAATGGCAATTACTCTTGGACGCATTGGTTGCCATAAATATTTTCGTACTTTTCATCATGGTAAAGAAACGATTGAAAATTAATAAAATCGGACATTCTTCAAATCTTGAATCAGTTAGGTCTAACAATTCAAAAACACTTCGATCTGCACCCCCCTTTTGTCACTTTTAATAACGAAGACTATGTTTGCAGAGCTGCCGTGAATGTGGAAAAACCAGCTAAAAGGAAGCGGACTACAAATATTATGTTACCCCTCTATAGGAAAGCAAATGCGTATATGACTTGCTAAATAGCTGGGATGGAGCTAAACCCGCGTACCTGTGGAGACACCTCCTTTCCATTTTTTTCTTAAAATCATTGATATAAGGTTAAGTATATCAAGTTCAAGCACAGAATAATGGGTAGTGTAATCTCTATGCATAGACGCATGAATCCACGAGAACAAAAACGTATGATGCAACGCATGGGCATGAACATGGACTCAGTAGGTGAGGTCCAACAAGTTATCATCCGAACAGCCGATAAGGACATAGTTATCGATGACCCTGAGGTTGCGATTCTGCAGGTTCAGGGACAGAAGATGTACCAAGTCATCGGCGGACAAGTCAGCGAGCAAGCCCCTTCTCAACGTGGAGCACCAGCAGCAGCCGCTAAACCAATGTTCAGCGAAGAAGACGTGCAACTCGTCGCGGACCAAACAGGCAAAAGCCTGGAGAAAGCCAAAGAAGCCCTCCAAGACTGCGGTGGTGACTTGGCGAAAGCAATTCTGCTACTTCAGTCCTAATTTTTCTTTTCGATTTTCAACCTATTTTGCTTCTATTAGGCACTCGTTCCTGGATATTCAAGTAACTCTGAATTAGCTCATTAAACAGACTTTTACGAATATTGTTTTAACGCCATTCGGGTTAAGTTTTTGTAATCCGTTGCAATTAGAAAAATGTAATTAGTTATTATTCTAATTTTTGCAATCCTGCTTTTGATAAGAAGAAGAAATGCAAAATATTTCGACAATTAATGCGCGTTTGAAGTTATGCGCGATAGAAACAACCCTCTTGTGCGGTCAAGATCTAAAATTATGGTTCTAAAGTAAAAATAATTCATATCTGAAGTTCACAAAATTATTAAAGAAAAACACAGCTATTGCATGTTCGCAAAACACTTTAGGTTGATACATGAATGCTGACGACAATATTAATTGTTGATGATGATCCAAAGATGAGAGAAATGCTGACTTCAATTCTGGAAAATGAAGGATACTCTGTTGAAGCTGTCGACAAGGGCAAAGAAGCCTTGAAAATCTGCAAAAAGGTTCCTATAGATTTTGCTCTTATTGATATAGAGCTTCCAGATACAAAAGGAACCCAGTTGCTTGGTGTCTTGGGGGATATTCAGCCAAAGATGATTAAGATAATTTTAACAGGGCATCCGACTATTGAAAATGCGGTAATTGCAGTGAATGAAAAGGCGGATGCCTATATACTCAAACCGTTTAAACCTGCTGATTTACTTGGAATGATTAAAAAACTTCAAGCTGAGAAAGAAAACAAGTATTTAACTTTGCTTAAGGAAATGGAACAGGCAAAAGAAAATACTCCTGTTTTCAAATACAGCAATCCAAATAGATGGTAGATAAACAAATAACATTTAATCCAGTAGCCTTTCATGTTATTACAATATTTTTTGTAACAAACAAAGCAACCGCTTAACTCTGCATTAACAACTCATTTATTAAGAAACTCTTTTCAATTAAGTTATCTTACTCTATTTATTTGTAGCATTTGCCATCCATTGATGCCTTAACCCAATATATTCTGCCACTTTTTTTTCGTCGAATTGCATTTTTTCTCGCTGCTCTTTCAATTTATCGTCGATTAATTTTAATAATTTTTTAGGGTCAAATGGCTTTAAAATATAGCCATTTACACCTTTGTTTGTGGCATTAATTGAATTGTCAAGGGTTGCATTACCCGTTAATATGATTTTTACCATTTCTGGTTCTGTTTTTCGAAGTTTAGTCAATAAATCAGTTCCTTCGATATCTGGTAGATGAATATCAATAAGGGCTAAATTGTAAAGTTTTTCAAAACTTTCAGCAATAGCTTCCTTGCCATTGCCAACACATTTAACCGAATATCCTTTCTTACTAAGAATTTGCGATATCATTTCTTGCATTTTTTCATCGTCATCAATTATTAGGATATTTTCCATTGTAAAGCAACCCATCAAAACATTACCTCAATTACATTTATCAATTGCTAATTCCGAATACATTTTACAACTATTTATTTTAAAATAGGACCATAAATTCACAAATCATTTTATCTTCAAAACAATATTTTAATGATCTGCTTTAACTTTAGTCCGGTGATGATGTAAATATCTGAAAACATAACTGACGTGGCGCTTTCAAGAAAACTGACCTTAGAACACTCAATAAATGTTCTACATGTAGATGATGATGAGGCATTCTTGATTATGGCAAAACAATGTTTAGAGATGCAAAATACGATTAAAGTTGAATCTGTCCTATCTGTCAATGAAGCCCTTGTTATTCTTAAAAAGAGAAAATTTGACGCAATTATATCTGACTACGAAATGAACGATAAAGATGGTTTAGCATTCTTAAGAGAGCTGAAAGCCATTGGAAATACAACCCCTTTTATTTTATTTACTGGTAAGGCAAGGGATGAAATAGCGGTCAAAGCATTGAATTCCGGAGCATTCAGATACCTAGATAAACGCGGCTCTCCAGCCGCGACTTATGCTGAATTGGCATCTTGTATTCATCAAGCCTCACAATACATAAGAACTCAGAAAATGCTTAGAGAAAGTGAAAAGCGGTTTAGAGCAATCTTTGACTCCTCTCTCGATGCAATTGTAGTTTTTAACGATGCAGGAGAAATAATCTATTGCAATAAATCAGCAAAATTCATGTTAGAATATTCGAAAGATGAAATAACAAAAACGTTAAACGAACATTTCAATAAACAATTCTTGGCTAGCTATGAACAAAACATGCATGAAGGATTCAAAGAATTACCAAACGGTAATTTATCCATGATGGGAAATACTGTTGAACTCACAATAAAGAAAGGTTCAGCCAAAAAGATTATTGTCGAGCTTTCTTTCTCAGCGTTTGTTGAAAACGGTCAGTGGTTTGGCGTCAGCATTATACGCGATGTGACGGAGCGGAAAAAGCAAGAACATTTATTTGAAAAAAACAGTCAAATGTTAAAAGCGCTTTTTTCATATCATCCTGAAGCTATTGTTTTTTTGGACAAGACTTTCCGAGTGACCGAAATTAACTCTAGTTTTACAAAACTCTTTGGATTCAAATTTGAAGAAGTTAAAAACAGAAATATTGATGTTATTCTCCCGGAGGGTCTTAAACAAGAATCAGAAAATATAAAAAAAGCAATAATGAAAAAACAAATAAGCCTTAATACAAAACGTAAAAGGAGTAATGGTTCTTTAATTGATGTTTGTCTGTCAGGTGGTCCATTAATTGTAAGGGGCAAAGTGTATGGATTTTTTATGGCTTTTTTGGACATTTCTGATTTTGTTTTAGTTCAAAGTTGTAATCGAATCGGCATCTGGAGAGGTCAAGATTATTAAATGAAAAAATTAAAGTTTTGGGCGCTTTTACGAGGCATGATGTAAGAAATAAACTAGCGTTAATTCAAGGGAATCTTTATCTATTTAAGAATAACTGCAAAACTGAACCGAGTTCAGAAAAATATTTTGATACGATTGACGGTTCAATTAAAAATATTTGTGATATTTTTGATTTTGCTAAAACTTATGAAATGATAGGTATTGAAGAATTAATTCCGGTCGATGTAGGCAAAATGGTCCAAAACGCGCTCTGCCTTTTTTCAGACCTAAAAGGTATAAAGATTGAGAACCATTGCGCGGGTTTTGAAGTGATTGCTGATTCTCTACTAACACAAGTTTTTTACAATCTCATCGATAACTCACTGAAGTATGGAGAAAAAACTCGCAATATTTCGATATATGTAGAAAAACTTGATCATGGCTCGGCTAAATTAACCTATACAGATGACGGTGTAGGTATCGACAATCAATTTAGAAAGCATCTTTTTAAAAAGGGTAATGGAAAAGGTACTGGTTTGGGGTTATACCTTATTTATAGTATATGTGATGTGTATGGCTGGACATTAGAAGAGAGGGGTCAAATTGGGAGAGGTGTAAAATTCGAGTTTACACTTCCCGCTGAAAAAGTTAAAAACTCTTCCTAAAACACTGTCTTCTGTTAAAACCAATATTTTTTAGACAAATATTTCCCATCTCTACCTGTAACACTATATACTGAAACTGTTAGCGAAGTTATTTTTTTGATCAAAATGCATCCCGTTATTTCAGAAGCCTCAAAAGCTGTTTCTAAAATCTTTGAGCAGGTTAAAACAATTAAAACGCTTATTACCCTGACGAAGCAGTTTAGGTTGATACTTTTGTTAATGTCTTATTGGGTTTGCTTTTTCTTTTTTAAATATACTTGTTATTACGTTGCTGACAGGTATGACGGGCATTCTGCCTACGGAGTCCTCGAGGTTAACTTTATGTAACTATAGAGCCCCTTCTGATTTGTTGTTCCAAGAACCTATAGCTTTACTTCTTTTGGGTTCTATTGATAATACATGCCTATTTCATCTTTGGACTTCAAAGGAGCATGGAACGAAACAGGCATCTTCTTAGAATAGAAGACACCATATTTCCCATTTTTCAAGCCATTGGTATTTTGAAAACAAGTTTTAGAGTTTTTAGATGACGTAGGTTTCTTGAATGGTTACTAAGCCGTCGTCACCTATAATTTGCTTTAAATCCGGTAATAGAGGTTCAAGTTTTTCCTGCGTATCCACCACTTCAATAATCAAAGGCATGTTAACTGTTACGCCTTCAAGGTGCAGTGTGGACTTTCCGCGTTTGCCAAAGCCGTTTACACCAGTCCACACAGTTGCGCCTTCAATTCCCGCTTTTATTAGATAATCCATGATTAAAGTCTGGAGACGTTTGCCACCAATTTCATCATTCTTCTTAATTCTAATCGTTAAATCCCACATTTTCTCTCTCAACGCACAAACCTCGCCATAATTTCTTCACCGAGCACTCTGCCGCCTAACACTGCTCCAAGCGACAAGCCCACGTTTGCTAGGATGTTTAGGACCAGCAGGCTAAAACGGTTGTTGTCAAACAGGTTGTTGGTTTCAAGCGCGAATGAAGACATGGTTGTGAAGGATCCGCAGAACCCAACCGCCACAAGTAATGTGTACTGTGGAGCAAAATTTAAGCCAACTGACATGATTGAGAAAAAGCCCAAAATGAAACTGCCGACGACGTTAACTGCCAACACGTTAACGGGCAACCCATAAATCGCGACCGGCGACTCGACCATTTTGTAACGTAGAAAAGCTCCGACTATAGCCCCAACTGCCAAGAGGACAAACTCTATCCATTTCATATGCTTACCTTCCAGCGTAAGTAGGCATTATCAGCATCCATCTTGGCTGCGGTTTTGGCTCGTACCACGGCTAATGCCATAGCCAACCATCTGAGCGAGTTTAAGTTATTAAAACTTTGTCAAACAAAAATGGAAAATTGTGTCTTCCGATTGAACGTTTGCTTTCTCTGTTGGGCTAACGCTATATATGACTCATTTCCATATTCAACGTGGATCAAAAAGATGGTTGCTCAAAGCTCTGATATCGCAGTAGTTGGACACTTATCAATAGATACAATAATTTTGCCAAAAAGAACTGCCCCGTTCGTGATTTTAGGCGGTGCAGCAGCTTACACCTCCTTCGCGGCCAAACGCCTAGATGCAACCGCCTTCGTCATCTCCAAAGTCGGCGGAAACTTTCCCCAAGCTTACCTTTGGTGGCTAGAGCAAGAAGGCATAGATGTTTCAACCGTCATAAAACTTGCAGCTGAACCCACAACAAGCTTTGAACTTACCTACGGTAAGGACCTCTATGAACGCACCTTAAGGCTTAAAAGTAAAGGACTGGCGCTGAGTGCCAATGATGTGCCCAAAGATTTTCATGCCAATGCAGTTCACATTGCCCCCATCGCCAACGAGGTTCCCTACGAATTAGTGGAAGAACTTAAACAGCACACCGATGTTTTGTCGCTTGACCCTCAAGGTTTGCTTCGAAGCTTCGACGAAGCAGGAAAGGTATCAGAGAACGCCGAAGTGGATAATCAAATCTTCAGCTTAATTAACATCTTTAAGTCATCACAAAACGAAATCTATGCCCTAACCGGAGAATCAGAGCTTAAGCCCGCAATAAAGGCAATTCATGATGTCGGAATTGAAACTGTAATCGTAACCCTGGGTGCCAAAGGTTCCGTGTTATCCGTAGAAGGAGCCCAATACCACATTGATCCTTGCCCTTCACAGGTTCTGGTTGACCCCACAGGCGCAGGAGACGTTTTCATCGGAGCGTTCTTAACTGAATACATTCGCCAGAAAGAATCGTTGTGGTGCGCGAGTGTTGGCTCCGCCGCAGCGTCGTGTGTTATTGAAGGGATTGGTCCCACTTATTTTGGCAAAAAAGAAGAGATTTATCGAAGAGCAACTGAGTTGTATGAAAAGAAACTTAAGCAATAGCAGTATATCTACAAGTAAATCAATGTGTATTGAGGCGTGATTGTTTGGGTCGCATCGAAAAAGGCGAAAAATGCACTGTTTCAGGATGCAGCAGAGAAGCAGCAAGGTCATTATCTGCTGATAAAGTTAAAGCTGCGGGATTTAACGTTAGCAGTGATAAACGAGCCTACATATGCAAAGAACACTATAAAGAATACAAAAAGAAAACCAAGAAAGACAAGACCATAGACAAATGGCGTTACAGTTAAAGAGGTATCTGTATGCGAATTTTGCAGTTACACTCTAACTTTATAGTTTTCAAACCCGTCGAAAAAGAAATCAACATCGCCGAAGAAGCAGAGAAAACCGAGAAACGCTTTGAAGAAGTCGTAGTATTATTCACAGCTATTGAAGAAGGCGATACTTCCGCAATGGCTCAGAAGGCCATCAACGATGTCCGGGCTTTTTTGGGCAAGCTCAAAGTTAATCGTATCCTCATCTACCCGTTTGCTCACCTTAGCAGCAACCTCTCCCAGCCCAGCGAGGCGTTAAAAATCATAAAAGCCATGGAAGCATACGCCAAAGAGAAAGGTATCGAAACTTATCGTGCGCCCTTTGGCTGGAACAAACAATTCATTATATCCATCAAAGGGCATCCACTGGCTGAACAAGCCCGCAACTACGCGCTATCGCCAGCGGAAACTGAAGCCCAAGCTCCATGCGAGGGTAAAAAAGAAGAAGAAACCGTATCGGCTGCCCTTAAAGCCGAAGACACCATGAAATCCTACTGGCACATTCTTCAAACCGACGGCTCACTGGTGCCAGTTGAAGAATTCAAATTCAAAGGACACACTAACCTTCAAAAGTTCTCCCAATACGAAATTAAAAAGACCCGCGCTGTTACCGTGATGCCGCCCCACGTGCCACTAATGAAGCGGCTCGAAATCGCCGATTATGAACCCGGTAGTGATCCTGGCAATATCCGTTGGTACCCCAAAGGACGTATGATAAAATCACTCCTTGAACAATACGTCTCTACACGTGTTGCAGCTTACGGAGGCATGGAAGTCGAAACACCCCTAATGTACGACTTCAACCATCCCAGCCTCAAAAGCTACCTAAACCGTTTCCCAGCTCGACAATACGTCCTTAGATCCGAAGATAAAGAGCTGTTCCTACGCTTTGCCGCCTGTTTTGGGCAATTCTTGATGGCACATGATGCACAATTCAGTTACAAACAGATGCCCATAAAACTCTATGAGCTAACCCGGTACAGTTTCCGCAGAGAAAAAAGTGGAGAAGTCGTTGGTCTAAAACGGTTACGCGCATTCACTATGCCCGATTGCCATGCGTTGTGCACTGACCTTGAACAAGCAAAAAGAGAATTCATGGTACGTTTCAACCTAAGCATTGACGTTCTTGAAAACATTGGCTTAGTAAAAGACGATTACGAGATTGCAATGCGTTTCACTAAGGACTTTTATGCTGAACACAAAGACTTCATAACTGAGCTATCCCAAAAGTTTGACAAACCCATCTTAGCTGAGGTTTGGAAAGAACGGTTCTTCTATTTTGCCCTCAAATGGGACCTCAACTTTATCGATAACCAAGACAAAGCAGCTGCACTTAGCACCGACCAAATCGATGTCGAAAACGCCAAGCGGTATGAGATTACCTTTGTTGACGAGAAAGGCGAAAAACAATACCCGCTAATTCTACACTGCAGTCCAAGCGGCGCCATCGAACGAGACATCTATGCACTACTGGAGAAGGCTTACCGTGAGCAGATGGCGGGCAAAGCTCCGATGCTTCCCATTTGGCTATCACCAACCCAAGTCAGGCTCATACCAATCTCAGACAAGTTCCTTGACAAAATGGAGGAGTTAGCTCAACAAATCAGCTCACACAACATCCGTGTAGACATCGATGACTCTGCCTCCACGCTGCAAAAGAAAATCCGGGAAGCTGAACAGGAATGGATACCCTATATAATAGTTGTAGGCGAGAAAGAAATCGCATCTGGCATGTTATCTGTTAGAGTCCGTGCGCTTAAGGGTCAACAGCAAAACCTCACTCCCGAAAAGTTGATAGCGATGGTTTCAGAGAAAATCGCCGACAAACCCACAAAACCCCTTCCGCTGCCCAGATACTTGTCGAAGCGTCCGCAGTTCCACGGTTAATAAAGTCCCTGTAAACGAATCGTGCGTATCGTTGGGGTAAACTATATCAAACAATTGGGCAATATGAAACAGTCATCCAAGAAGAGGAAAACAGATGATCAGCGAATTACAAATCTACATCGACGGCGAATTCTACCCTAAGTCACAGGCTAAAATCTCCGTTTACGACCACGGATTCCTCTACGGCGACGGCGTTTTCGAAGGCATCCGCATGTACAACGGCGTTGTTTTCAAACTTAAAGAGCACATCGACCGCTTATACCATAGCGCGCATGCCATAATGCTCCAAATTCCGCTAACAAAAGAAGAGATGACCAAAGCTGTCGTTGAAACCCTTCAAAAGAACAAGATGAAGGACAGCTACATACGTTTAATCGTCTCAAGAGGAATTGGTGATTTGGGTCTAGATCCGCGCAAATGCCCCAAACCAACAGTCATAATCATAACTGACACAATCAACATAAAGGCAAGCAACGCCAAAGAAGTCGGCATAACCACAATGTTTAGCTGGGTCCGCAGAAACCCAGTGGACGCAACCACACACGAGATAAAATCTCTCAATTACCTAAACAGCGTGCTAGCAAAAATTGAAGCCAATGCATGTGGCGTAGACGAAGCAATATGCCTCGAAAGCAACGGTTACATCGCAGAAGGCGTCGGCGAAAACGTATTCATAGTTAAAGACCACGAGGTCTTCACCCCACCCACCTCAACAGGCGCACTTGCAGGCATCACCGCTGACGTTGTCGCTGAACTATGTGGAAACCTCGGCATAGATCTCATCATAACTAACCTGACACCGTTTATGCTATTTACCGCTGACGAAGCATTCTTCACCGGCACAGCCATGGAGATGGTGCCCATCCGCGAAGTTAACAAACGTCAAATCGGCAACGGCAAACCTGGGCCGGTCACCAAAAAGTTGATGGCTGAATTCCAAAAAGTAATCGAAAACCCCAAGAACGGCACAAGAATCTAAGTTCTTTAACCGTGGCCCACATGGCTGCGGCTTGTTTTCTGCTTTTTATTCATGAATTTCTCTATGCAGTTGAAAGCTTCTTCGAGTTCTTCGCAGGGAGGAAGGAAAACAATTCTTGCGTGATCTTTACCGTACACGGGATCAAAGCCTGAGCCGTTGACAATTAAGACTCCTGTTTCTCTGAGAAGTTCCACAACAAATTCCATGTCGGTTTTCCACCTTGTGCCGACGTCATGGATTTTGGGGAAGATGTAAAATGCGCCTTCAGGCTTAGTTGCACTGATGCCTTCGATTTCATTTAGGCGTTTCCACGCATAGTCGCGTCTTTCGCGCAGCCGGTCAACTATGCCCTTGACGAAATCTTGGGGGCCGTCAAGTGCGGCAGCCCCGGCGATTTGCACAGGCGTGTTGGCGCAGAGGCGAATTCGGCACTGTTTCTCTACGCCCAGTTTAAGGTCGTCGAGTTGTCTGTCGGCTCCTTTAAAGTACATGTAGCCCAATCGCCATCCCGTCATCTGGTAAACCTTGGAGAACCCGTTTAAACCGACCACGGGGACATCTTTGGCGAGATGGGCGGCGCTGACGAATTCTTTCTCATAAGTTAATTGGTCATAAATCTCATCCGAAAGAACCGGCAGGTTGTATTCGCCAGCAATATCGAGCATTTCTTTAATGCACTTTGCGTTATAGACACTACCAGTTGGGTTGTTGGGGTTAGTGATTACTATAGCACGCGTTTTAGGCGAAATCTTGCTTCGGAGGTCATCTATGTTGGGAACCCAGCCTTCTTTTTCGATGGTTTCATAGGAGACAGGTGTGCCCTCGAAGAATTTGGTATATGATATGTATGGTGGGTAGGTTGGTCCGGGAAAAAGGATTTCGTCACCTTTCTCAACCAACGCTGCCAGAATCATCTGGATACCTTCAGAAATGCCCTCGGTAATCAAGACGTTATCCGAAGTTATATCCACAGAATTGACTCTTTTTTCTTTGCGCACGATGGCTTCCCGCAGTTCCGGTTGTCCCTCTGAAGGAGAATAATAGTTATCATCACAGTCAATCGCCCTGCATAAGGCATCTTTGACGTACTGTGGTGTTTTGAAATCGAATGCGGTAGGGTCGCCTATGTTTAGGTAATAAATTTTTTTGCCATTCGTAATCAGTTCCTGAGTATGCACTATGACGTCTCGTATTGCATATTCAATGTTGCTTGCTCTTTCCGTGACTTTAACGTGCGCCAAAGCAGCTTTACCTGTAACCACAACACTTGATAGCCCAAAAAATAAATGTATCTAGCAAAACTTTAGGTGCAATTGGGCAAATAGATTTGAACCACACGAAATGGGAATAAGAATTACTGAGTTAAGAATTGTGGTCTTTTATCATATTTTTTGACCGCTTTTTCCTAAGCAAAAAAGATAAAATCGTAATGATTCCTATCAACAAAACTGCAACGATTAATAAAGGGACCTCTTGGCCTGAAAATAATGGATTTTCATCATGTTCAGCAGACTTGGTTGCTTCATTTGGGTAACTTACATATGCATAATCATTTTTGGTTCCTTCTATTGTCGTATACGGATAGGATTTTCCGTTAACAAGAATTTGGAAGTCGCCTCCCCAAGTGTTCTTGCTTATGATTTGAGGAATTTCTGCTCTCACAAAACCGGTTAACCCTGCATTTCCTGAAGCAGTGAAGCTAACAAAGTGGTTTGCATTGTCAATTTTGAAGTTGGATATGGTAGAGTTGCTTTCCAGCGAAACATAGACGTTTTCTCCACCCCAAGGTCCCGCATCAAATAGGTAAACGTGCGACATTAATGGGTAATAATCAGTGGTATAGTAGGCGGTGTCACCTATCCCATCTGGATCTGGCACCCCTTGAGAAATTCCGCTCTTTTCGTCTACACCATTATAATCAATGTGGTAGCTGCCGCCGGTGGGATACCCTAAATCGGTCGTGTAATGTGAACCTAAGTTATAACTGGAATTCACAAAGTTGTTGTGGTAGGCAGAGATATTTTCTGCCTGAACAAGTTTCATACCTCCCAAATCGTTCGCAACTATTCGATAGTTAAAGGAGGTATCTATCCAAACAGTTCCTGATTGAGTCATGTCATTATTAAGAATTTCATTATTGTCGGAGTAGTAAGAGTGGATACTATTCTGGTTTGCCTCAAATTTGTTTCCATAAATCAAATTTCCAGTTGAGTAGCATAACAGACTAATCCAATCGGCAGAATTGGAAATTGTATTATTTCTTATCTGTGAATCAGTTGTCTGGGCAAGTAATATTCCTTGAGAACATCCGCTGAGAGTGAAACCTTCGACTTTAACGTCCGAAGACCCAATTAAAGCCAGATAACCAGCAGCATTGGATAGTTTGAAGGATCAATTGATATTCCATGTATATTTTGTAGGTAGTAAATGGGTTTGCACTCGATAGTATTCGAAGCATCAATGTTTTGAGTGAAGTCTTCAAGCTTGTAGCCGACAACGCCAAAGCCCGAACCGCCCCAACCGAAAACATACGTATCTTTAACAACGTTATTTCTAAACTCACAAGAACCCGACTCGCTAATCAAGAAACCGCCTGTTGAGTTTGTAATCTCGTTTCCTGTTAGCCCGCTTCCGGGACTCCGAATTAATCTAATAGCGTTTGTTGCGCCATAAAGAGAATCGATACTGTGTTGGATTAGCACAGTGTTCATTGAATCCGTGATCTGTATCCCTTCATGACTTTGCAGAATAGAGTTTTCTTCTAAACGAACATTGGACGAGGTGTACAGCTTGATTGAGTAGTCGGTGTTTGATAGCTTGTTTCTTAATACTTCCAAGTCTGTGGAGTTTCTAATATCAATTTGTCCAGATGCTTGTATGTAATTGTCTGTTATTAAGAAGTTAACGCAGCTATCAAGTTCAATGGCGATGACGCTAGACCTGCTCTGACCAAAAATATTATTCCTTATTTGCAGATTGTTAACATTGCTTGCTTTTATCGCTCCGTAGTATTCATTAGCCTGAAGGATTGACAGGTTTGCGATTAAGACATTGTTAGCGGATATGTCAAACGGTTGCCTAAGTTGATATATGGATCATAGGTTTCTTGCGTGCAATATATGAACGTAGATTCAGCAGATTCTCCGATAATCGCTACTGACTTATCGACTACTATGCGTCCATAGTATCTTCCAGCTGCCACCCGAACAGTATCACCGCTATTGGCTGCATCAACTGCAGTCTGAATTGTAGGGTAATCATTTGGAACAATGATTGTTTGGGCGCTTGTTACATGTACCCCCACAACAACACTTGCTGTAACCAAGAAGAACAATATTATTATTAATCCTTGCTTCAAAGCTGCATATGCAGCTGCTTTCTCTTTATGTTTTTTTGCTTTGAAGAGTGTTTCATCAAATAAAAATAAGAGGTACAACGTGATGGTAGAACGTTCTCAGTACATTTTTATTTTCGTTTTTTCTAAGGTACACATGGTTTTGGTAAATTATGCAGGGTTGGACAGGTGCATTTCTGAACATAGACTTGACTAAAAGCTATGCTGCCTCCGAAGAGTTCAGCGAAGAGTTAGCATTGAATTTTTTGGGCGGCAGAGGATTTGCTGCTAAAATCCTCTGGGACACCATAAAACAAGGAACCGACCCACTTTCACCCGAAAACAAACTTATCTTTGCAACTGGACCATTAACGGGTATTGGGTTGCCTAACAGCGGCAAACTTGTCATAGCCTCAAAAAGCCCTCTAACCGGTGGCTACGGCGACGGCAACTCAGGTTCATGGGCAGCAGTTAACATACGCAAAGCTGGTTACGACGCCCTTGTCATTGAGGGAAAAGCGTCAACGCCTGTCATACTTCATATCAAAAACAAAACATGTGAGTTTTTGGATGCGGGAGATTTGTGGGGCAAAAGCTCCTTTGCCGCTGAAGAACACCTTAAAAAAAAATACTCCCAACTGGCGGGGATTGTTTCTATCGGTCCTGGCGGAGAGAACCTTGTTAGGTTTGCCACCGTGGTTTCGCAGAAGGGGCGAGCCGGGGGGCGGCCTGGGATGGGCGCGGTTATGGGCAGCAAGAACCTTAAAGCCATCGTAATCGAAGGCACAATACCGATTCCTCTTGCATATCCTGAGGAAATGAAAAGGTTGGCAGTGGCTGGTTATAAAGAGCTTTTGGCTAAGCCGCTTTATTCTTTTTGGAAACGGCAAGGTACCATGTCAACAGTAGAGTGGAGTCAAGAAAACAGCGCCTTACCCACATTCAACTTCAAGCAGGGTGTTTTCGACCAAGCCGAAGGCATAAGCGGTTTTACAATGGAAAAACTGAAGTCTTCAAACCGCGGCTGCCCCCAATGCAACATGACCTGTGGAAACGTCGTCAAAGACAGCGAAGGAAAAGACTCAGAGTTGGATTACGAGAACGTGGTTATGCTTGGCTCAAACATCGGTGTAGGGAACCTATCGCAAGTCGCCACCTTAAACCGTATGGCCGACGAATTTAGTCTTGACACTATTTCTCTTGGGAATGTTATCGGGTTTGCGATGGAAGCTTCCCAGAAGGGGTTGATATCTGAGAAGATAGGCTGGGGCGACTTTGAGGCAATTAAGGCCTTAATTAACGACATCGGTTACAGACGCGGTTTAGGAGATGTTTTAGCGAACGGCGTCCGAGCTGCATCCGCAGCCATCGGCAAGGGCTCTGGCGATTGGGCAATGCATGTAAAAGGCTTAGAAGTCTCGGCTTACGACTGCCATACTGCACCCGGCATGGCTTTGGCATACGGCACCAGCTCGATTGGCGCCCACCACAAAGACGCATGGATAATCACTTGGGAAATCAAGAATGGCAGAGGAACCTATGACCAAGCAAAAGTCGAATACCTTATCAAAACCCAGCTTATTCGCGGCGGAGCCTTCGAAGCCCTAACTGTCTGCCGTTTCCCTCATACCTCGCTGGGTCTTGAGCTTGAATGGTACCACAAATACCTGCGCGCTTCAACAGGAAAGGACATTTCGCTGGACATGTTAAACCTGATTAGTGACCGAATTCTCAATTTAATTCGAGCCTTCTGGGTTCGAGAATACGACGATAAATGGAGTCGGGACTTGGATGTTCCGCCCATGCGTTGGTTCAACGACCCCTTAGCTGAAGGTACATTCAAAGGTTCAGTGCTTGACTTAGAAAAATACAACTACATGCTCGATATTTATTATTTGAAGCGGGGATGGGACAAAAATGGTGTTCCAAAAAAGGAAACCCTGGAAAAGTTGGGGTTAGCTGACGTGGCAAGCCAACTTAAGTCCGCTAAGTCAGATTAGTAAGACCTTGCAAAATACACTGTTTCTTTAGCTTTCTCCCCACACACAATACAACCGGTGGTTGGTTCCTCAACTTTGAATGGTCGAATGCGGATGGTTGCGCCCGTTTCATCCTTAACCTTTTTCTCGCAGTCTGGGCTACCGCACCAGGCCGCTTTGAGGAACCCCCCCTTCTCCTCGAGTACTTTCTTGAATTCCTCGTAAGTTTGAACCAAGCTGGTTTTGTCTTGCAAGATTGCTCTGGCTTTGGCGAGCATATTGTCTTGTATTTCTTGTAGCAGTTTTTCAACGGTGGCAGAGATGTCAGTTTCTTTGACTGGAGTTTTCTGGCAGGTATCGCGTCGTACCATTACCACTTGTTCTTGTTTTAGGTCACGTGGTCCGAGCTCTATGCGGATTGGGATACCTTTGAGTTCCCACTGGTGAAATTTCCAGCCTGGAGTGTATTCGTTTCGATCATCTAAGATTACGCTTACGCCTTTGGCTTTTAGGGTCTCCGCGATCTCCTTTGTTTTTGATGCGATTGCTTCAGCTTCTTGGCCCTTGAATGGAATTGGAACGATGACAACTTGCGTTGGCGCAACTTTGGGTGGCATAATCAAGCCCTTGTCGTCGCCGTGAACCATAATCATGGCGCCTATGAGCCGTGTGGTAACGCCCCAACTGGTTTGCCAAACATAATGATCCTGCTTATCTTCCCCTATGAATTTGACGTCAAATACTTTGGCAAAGTGTTGACCGAGGTTGTGGCTGGTACCCATCTGAAGGGCTTTTCCATCGGGCATGATGGATTCAAGCGCTGTAGTGTAAAGAGCGCCTGCAAACTTTTCGCTGTCACTCTTGGTGCCAATGATAACTGGGATAGCAAGGTAATTCTCTACTACATCCTTGTACATGTTTAAAGCCCACATTACTTCGGCTTCGGCTTCTTCGCTTGTGGCATGCGCTGTATGACCTTCCTGCCAGAGGAACTCGCGTGTACGTAAAAACAGCTTTGTGGCTTTCGTTTCCCATCTGACGATGTTGCACCATTGATTAATTTTGAGAGGCAAATCTCTCCAACTGCGTATCCACTTACTAAACATCGCATACATGATGGTTTCGCTGGTAGGGCGAACCGCCAACTTTTCCTCCAATGGGGTATTGCCGCCCTGAGTGATCCACGCGACTTCTGGGGTGAACCCCTCGAAATGCTCGGCTTCCTTTTTGAGGAAAGCTTCTGGGATAAACATGGGGAAATAGGTGTTGCGGTGGCCTGTGGCTTTGATTTTCTGGTTTACAACCTCCTGAACTTTTTCCCAAACCGCATAAGCGTCGGGGCGAATAATCATGCACCCCTTCACAGGCGCGTAATCTGCAAGCTCAGCTTTCAAAACGACTTCAACGTACCATTCGCTGAAATCCTGACATTTCTTTACGGTAACTCCAATATCAGACATGAGGAATCTCTTCTTGCTTCTTGTATGCCTGAGTTTGCATATAAAACCGTAACGGGAGCAACCCACCAAAACAACTGTAAACAACCTCGTTCTACAGATTTCCATCATTATTTTTTTCCCATCTACGTATATGCCAGCTACATGAGATTCAGAAATTCCTAAACAAAACAACAAACTTAAACATTAACTGCTCATATTCATTTGAAAAAGAATTAATGTCAGTTTTAACTATGATGAAAAAGGCAAGGAAGCCTATCTTGTATCCTCTGCTGATATACGCAGTCATCTCCGTCGAGATTGCAGCGTTCGTAACTTTGGCTACTGAGACGGATAGCCTTTTGGTATGGATTGCTACACCCGGCTTTGTGACGGTCTTGTTGGTTGCTTCTGTTATGTTTGCTAAACCAGGCAGCATGAAAAGAAGGATTAATTATGGGCTTGGTTTGGGCTAGGGTGTTTTTCATACTTGATGTTCTGATTGTTGCCCTGCCGTTCACAGGCTTAGTTTATTTCATGGACTTTAGAATATGGATTCCATGCTTTCTTAGCATCCTAATTCTCTCTTCTTTCTCGACAACTGATTACCAAGAAAGACAGAACGCCGATCAGGTAAAGGCTTGAAATTTTTTCCTTTCGCATGGAAAACCCTCAAAAAACCACAATTCTATTTCCGAAAGATCAAAAAAAGTAAAAAAAATAATTAATTTTTGAAGAGTCCCTTTTTTTCGGGGAAGTCTTTGCATTCGTAGATACGGAGTTGTCTTTGGGGTTCGATGCGGCAGCGTTTGCGAGCGTTTTTGCGTCTTAGCAAAGGGGCAAGTTGGAAGAAGGGGCATTTGGAACAGAGTGTGCTCATTTTGGTTCTCCTATCTGGTCATCATCCGTCTGAACACTGGCAGTGCGATTGCTATCATGACTATGCCGAACACGATGAGTATTATGAGTTCTGTGGATATTTGCGGTATGCCTGCGCCTAGCACCATGACTTTTCGTAGAGCATCGGACGCATAGGTTAGTGGCAGTAATTTGCTTATGTCCTGCATGTACCAAGGCATCTGCTGTATGGGGAAGAACACTCCGCTAAGGAACATCATCGGGAACATCAGTGTCATCATGAGCATCTGTGCAGTTTCTTGGTCCTTGGTGAAAGATGTTATGACTATGCCTAAGCCGACGAAACTGAACACTCCAAGCAAGAGTAGCGCAAACACCAGCAGGATGCTGCCTTGTATGGCCACCCCGAAAATGCCAATCGCCAAGGCCAAGATTATGACTCCCTGGATTAAGCCTCTGCCGGTTTGAGCCATAGTTTTGCCCAGCAGGATCGAGAGTCTGTTTACGGGCGCAACCATCATGCCATCCATGGTGCCGATTTCTTTCTCTTGTGAGATAGCTACTGGTAAACCCGTCATGACACTCATCATTACGGTCATGGCCATTATGCCTGGAGCAATGAAGTCAAAGTAGCTTGGGTGACCCGAAACTACACCTTGGGTTTGTACTTTATAGGGCTGTACAACTGCCAGAGGGTCTGTGGCATTCAATGGCAAAACATTTTGTATGGCTAACTGTTGTCCCATAGCGTTAAAGACACCTGTCAGCGCGGCTTGGATGGTGGCGGATATCTGAGGGTTAGATTCGTCACTTACAATTATGAGAGTGCCCTGCTGCCCAGACATGATGCTTTGAGAGAAATTATTGGGAATGTCTATGCCTCCCTGAAGTTGCCCCCTCTGTACCATATCTTTGAGGTCCGCGGTGCTGTTAACGTTGGTTATGATGAGCATATGGGTTTGACTGTTAATCGAATCTAGACCCATAATGAAGCCTTGACTTGGAGAAAAGGCGCCGTTAAAGCCTGAGTCTTCGTTGACCAAGCCAACTTTTAGATCAGTTATCGTACCGTTGGATGGGTAAATAAATCCTACCATAACCATCATAAATAAAGGCATAACGATTAAAAGAACTAAACCAAGCCTGTTTCTGAACAGTTCCGTTAAGTCTTTTTTAGCGATTCTATAGCTGTGCTGAAGAACTGTTTTTGCAGTCATCTTACTCACCTGACTCTCCTTGGCGATGCACCAAACTTTGGACCATGCTCCATCGGAATTTTCTGGTCTGCGTTGTCCCTAACTTCGTGACCAGTTATATGCAAGAATACGTCTTCTAGGGAAGGCTGAAGGTTAGCCATTGAAGTAATTTTTCCATTTTTTTCTCTAACGGTATCGATTATATTATCAAAAGCTTCTTCGCCGTGAACAATAAGATGCAGACTTGTCAAGTTTTCTTGGGTTACAGCGTCTGCACATTTGAGCCCTTTTATTGAGGTGACTAGGTCGGGTGTTAAGTTAGCGATTTCAAGTTTAATAATCATGGTATCTCCTCCTGAAATTATCTTTTTAAGATTAGTTGAAGTGTCAAGCGCGATGATTTTTCCATGGTCAACGATTGCTATGCGGTCGCAGAGCAAATCAGCGTCAAGCATCATATGAGTAGTTATTATGACTGTGGTTCCTTGTTCCTGGTTGAGTTTTTTCACAAAATCCCTGATTTCAACTGATGACTGAGGGTCTAAACCTAACGTAGGTTCATCAAGGAACAGTACCTGAGGCATGTTAAGTAAGGCACGAACAACGTTCATTCTCTGACGCATGCCTGTTGAGAATGTTCCAACTTGGGCGTTCTTCCATTTTGAAAGTTGAACAAGTTCGAGTAATTCATCGATTCTTTTGTTTAGTGTATCTTTTGGAATGTTGAAGAGGCTACCAAAGAACCAGAGGTTTTCTTTGGCCGTTAGACGGTTGTAAATGATCATTTTTTCTGAAACAATACCTATTAGTTTGCGTACGTCCATGTCGTGTTTTACCGTATCGTATCCTCCGATGGTTGCTGATCCTTTGGTTGGTCTTGAGAGTGTGGAAAGCATTCTTAAGGTGGTGCTTTTTCCTGCACCGTTTGGCCCTAGCAAGCCGAATATTTCGCCTTTCTTGACGTCAAATGAGATGTCGTCTACTGCGGTGAACTTTCCAAACATCTTGGTTAAGTTGTTAACTTCAATAATGTTGCCGTTATCCATTTGTTGAGACCACGCTTCAATATTATTCAGTGCAATATATTGCGGCAAAATATAAGTATTCCCCATATCTACTATAGATTAGATTCTTAATGACAACAGAAACGGAAGACAAGACAACCGCAAACTGGATGAAAGAAGCCCAAAAAGGAATCATACGCATGGGCGTACTAATTCTCATTAACAAGAAACCTTCCCACGGCTACGAAATCATGAAAGAAATCAACAGCCGAACCAAAGGTTTCTGGCAACCCACAGCAGGCGGGGTCTACCCAATTCTGCGTGACCTCGAAAAATCCGGATTCATCAAGGGGCAGTGGCAATCTCAAAAGAATCGGCGTCTGAGAGTTTACCAAATTACCGAATCCGGAGAACAAATCCTAAGAAAAGCAATCCTAAAGCAAACAGAAATCACAAACAACATCGGCAACCTTTTCCGTGAATTCGCCCGAGACGTCTTAAACATAGAATTGGAAAACTGGTCAGTGCCTAACATGCCTTCACCGTTATCACCTTTCCTTGAAGAGCAAATTGGTAATGAACGCAACCTCAAACAGTTAGAGCATGAACGCAAACACATTTACGAAGCAGTAAAAACAATGCGGGATCGACTAAAACTTCTAGATAAAAGAATTACCGAAATCAAAAAAGAAGAAAAAAATGATTCTTCACCTACCCCAACTTAAGAGTGCAAACCGTTTTTTAGACAAAACAAGGAACTTGCCAGTTTGGTGGGGCCATTTTGAAGCGTTTGAGTGTACAGTGTAAGGCCGAACTTGCTAAATCATAGCTCATTCAAAAAGCTTTAGGTTTGAAAGATACCTTGAGAAGCAAACTGCACTGCGGTAGGTGTAAACAATTAAATCTAAGACTGTCTATCCTTATTGAGAGTGTGAATTGATTGTTCCGCGTTAGAGTCAACAAAATCGAATCCACCCGCGACTTAGATGGCAACCTTGGAAAAAGAATCGAACTCCTTGAAGAACGAGAAATCAACCCTTACGTGGTTAGACCTCAATCGGACGAAGCCAAGATGGCGCAGGACATCATGCAAGCGCTCCAAACCCAAATGCCGTTTTTGCCTCAACGCACACAGATGGCAACACCGAAAATAATCTTGTTTTTAACTGAACAAGAATACGACAACTTTGGCGTAACCTTCGATGTGAACCAGGTTTATGAGGTTGCCCTTGAGAACCAAGCGATTCGTTTTATGAAAGTTTGAGAAGTTCTTTTCTTATTTCTTTCAAGGCTGAATGGTTCGGGTGAAAAGACAACACAAACATCATGTTTCTGAGTTTGCTACTAATTTCGTCTAACCCCGAAATTTTGCCTTCATCACAATAAAGTGGAATAGGGCTCATCCCCATCGCTCTCTTCATAATAGACATAAATTGGCGAAGATGCCCTCTCCAAACGAACCATCTCAAAATCCAGATTCAAACGCTTAGCAGTTTCTTTTGCAGCAGTCCTGACAGATTTCAACCTTTTCCCACTGGGAATACCTGTTGAGGCATAAACCATCAGTTTTCCACAGTTGACCTTAAACAAGCTAACCACCAAACGGTAATCGGCGGAATACCTTTCTAAAACAAGTCAAACACCGACACCTCCGAGCAGTAGAGGGTTGAGTGAAAGTAAACCAGAAGAGACTTAATTGTTACTGTACAAGGGCAACCACAACGACTTAAATTCCAAGCAAAAAACCCTTCTTTATAGAGGTGAAAATAAAAAATGACAATAGGTGAAAAACTTTGGGAAGGCAAAGGCAAAAGTGGCGCAAGTTTCATAAAGTCAATCGATATGAACGGCGTAACTTCGGTTTATACTTGGACGGCCCAAATGAAAGGCATGGGGAAAGCTAAAGGCGTTGACTGCAACCTCAACGTGACAGGTAAGAGCATGACTCCGCCAAAAGGCTTAGCTGGATCGCTGGATCAAGGCATGCTAATGACTATGACCGGCGATATGGGTACAATAAAAGGCTTTGATCTTATGAAAATGATGCCGGGCGCGAACCCAAAAAGTGTAGGCTTATGGAGTTTCATGACTATGTCCGAGAAACTTGGTTGGCTTAATAACACTATTGCTCTGGTTACTTTTGAAGCAACAGACCCAATGTGGATGGAAATGAACGTTACAATCTGGGAATGGAAATAGATTTTTAGGTTTGAATTTTATGCAAGAACACGAAGGTTGGCAGATGCCTGATTGGTGGTGCCGAGACAAAATACCCTCAAATGATAGTGTATACTTTGAGAATATGTGCCGAGTGATTTTTCAAGCAGGCTTAAACTGGCACGTAATCGACAGCAAGTGGCCGACAACAAAGAAGGCTTTTGCAAATTTTGAAATCAGCGAGGTCGCAAACTTCACAGCCTCCGATGTTGAAAGCCTGATGAGAGACCAAGGCATAGTAAGAAACAAAGGCAAAATCAAAGCAATCATACAGAATGCTCAGAATTTTGTAGCCATAGAGAAACAGTACGGTTCATTCCAAAAATACATCGACAGCCTAGACAAGTCAAACAACTATGAACATGCAGTCAAGGATTTAGTCAACAAGTTCAAGTGGCTAGGACCACCCTCAGCAAACCTATTTTTATACACCGTGGGCGAAAAAATCGAGCCATGGTAAAATCCATTTTTTCTTTTTGTCGAAATTGTATTTTTAAACCTCATCTTCTCTTTATTTCGAAGAAAGTCTATGAAAGTTAGAGCACACTTATTCGTTTCTGGACGAGTTCAGGGCGTTTTCTTTAGACAAAGCACTCTAATTGAGGCGCAAAACTTAGGCGTTACGGGTTGGGTGCGAAATCTGATTGATGGGCGAGTGGAAGCGGTTTTTGAGGGTGAAGAACATGCGGTGAAAATGCTCGTTAACTATTGTCGTCAGGGTCCTCCTTTTGCAAGAGTGACTAATCTGGATGTTATTTTTGGACCTTTTAAGGGCGAATTTTCGAATTTCACTGCACTTTAATTTCGTTACGCTTTTTTCTTGGGCACCCTAAAATGCGAATCTTTCCCAGCGCTAATATATTCGCCCCCCATCCCACGTACCGCGGAAGCGATTTTCGCAAAGTTCTCTGAGCCCAAAAACTGTTTGGGTTTTATGATGATGTAGTCACCTTTTTCTTCGAAGCTTAGTCGTGCTTCGAGTTCTTCGGGGAAGGACATGCGGATGTCATCTAGCGATCTTAGCCTTGAGGATGGCCCGGCTGAGGATGCTGGTGTTGGAGATGGAGATGGAGATGCCGAAGGACTTGAGGTGTAGGTCTTACTTGTTGGCTGAGTGATTTGGCCGACCGCAAGCGATTTAAGCGATGCCGAAACAGACCGCAACTCTTCTGAAACCCTATTTAAAGTAACTGAAATTTCTTCGACTCTTTGCAAAAGCTGATCGAGTTTTTCCTTCTCAGTACTCAAGAATGCTCCCTCTTAAACTCCTAAATAACCCAGACGCTTATTAATTGTTTGCAACCCACTTATACAGTGAAGAACCCGCATGATTGAAATCGATGGAAGTCAAAAAAGCGGAAGCGGTACCATTCTTCGTCTATCCATAGCATTATCTGCCATCACCAAGCAGCCTCTTCACATAACTAATATAAGGCAAAACCGTCCGAAGCCAGGCTTAAAACCTCAACATCTTGAAGCTGTGTTAACTGCAGGTAAACTTTGCAACGCCAAAATCCAAGGAGCGACGTTAGGCTCAAGGGAACTTTGGTTTACCCCGCAGGAAATCAGCGGCGGCAACGTTGAAGCGGTAATTGAAACTGCAGGCAGTATTCCCATGTTGTTCTTGGCGACCTTACCCATTTGTTTGTTTTCCCAAAGTTCGGTGCGTGTGCATGTTGCTAAAGGCGGAACCGACACAAGTCATGCCCCAACCATCAACTACCTAAAAAACGTGCTTTTGCCAGCGTTGAAGCGAATGGGCGTTGAAGCAGAAATTTCTGTTCAAAAATACGGTTATTACCCTAAAGGGATGGGTGAAGCAACGATGACGATTAAGGCCAATAAGCATCTTAAACCCTTTCAGCTCGAGACTTTTGGCATGCTTGAAACGATTAAGGGTGTTTCCCTATGTACCTACCTTGCTGAAAGGCAAGTTGCCAAGAGACAAGCTGAGGCAGCAAAAGATTGCCTTTCACAGAACGGTTACAACCCCGAAATACAAATCGTAAACGATCAATCAAATCCTATCCAAAAAGGCAGCTCAATTGTTTTGTGGGCACAAACCGATACCGGAGTAATCGTAGGCGCTGACGCAATTGGGGAACTGCGGAAGATGGCTGAGGCAGTCGGCAAAGAGGCAGCCCAAAAACTCCTATCTGAGCTATCAGCCCAGCCGACGGTTGATGTTTTCTTGGCGGACATGCTCATTCCCTATATAGCGCTCGCCCAGGGCAAATCAGCCTTCGTGACGCGAACCTTCTCCGAGCATCTCGAATCCAACATTTGGCTGATGGAAAAAATGTTAAACGTTAAATTCATGATTGAAAAGTTAGGATACCTCTATAGGATAGAAAAAAGCTGAACGCTATGCCCAGACCATCGGTTAGCATTAAAGTTCCAAAGACAAGCGGGGAAAAAACAATCGCGTTAGTAACTAAGTTTGGGCTAGCCGACAAATCTCTATTTATCCAAAGAGACGAAGAAAACCTGTTCATTCCCTTGATTAGGGAACCCCAAGGACTCGAATTAACAAAACTAAAAACTCAGATACCAAAATTTGATTTGTTAACCATTGTTTTTAGTAAAAAGCAGTTGCCATCAGAAACATTAGCGCAAGCCCTCCAAGACAAACTGCCCGCTGATTTGATATCCATTGTGCCCCAAGCATTTGATATAATCGGCGACATCGTCGTAATCGACATCCCACCCCAACTTAGACCTCACCAAAACACAATCGGCGAGGCAATCCTGCAAACACAAAAAAACGTAACAACAGTCCTTGCCAAAGCAAGCGACATCAGCGGCATATTCCGCGTCCGCGACTACGACTACATCGCTGGAGAACACAAAACCAAAACCATCCACCGTGAATTCGGATGCCAATACCAGGTTGACATAGCGAAAGCCTACTTTTCTCCACGGCTATCTCATGAACACGAAAGGGTGGCTTCGCAAATTCAGGATAACGAGAAAGTTGCGGACTTGTTCGCAGGAGTTGGTCCCTTCTCGGTTCTGATTGGCAAAAGAAATCCAATCGTGAAGGTTTACGCTGTTGACCTAAATCCCGACGCGGTGGAGTTGCTTTTGGTGAACGTGCGCGTAAACAAGGTTGAAGGAAGCGTCTTCCCCATCCTTGCAGATGCCAGAGAAATTGCCCGAACCAAACTAAAAGCTAACGCCGACCGAGTAATCATGAACCTGCCTGAAACCGCAATCGATTTCATAGACGCTGCCTGCAGTGCAATAAAATCTGAGGGCGGGGTTGTGCATTTTTATGGGTTTGTCCGCGCACCCGACTCGATAGAAAACTTAAAGCAGCGATTCTCTGAGTTGGTCGAGAAAAATGGGCGACGAGTCGACGCATACCTTTACTCTAAAAGTATCCGTGAAACCGCGCCCTTTGAATCGCAGGTTGTGTTAGACGCCAAAATCGTTTAGCTTTCAACAATTAAGGTTACTTTGACTTTTTGTTTAGGGTCATGGAGTTTTTCAACGAGCACTCTTTTCAAATCATTTGCCGATTTATCAGCACAAATTGCCAAAGTTCTACTGCAGATATAATCGCTTTTCCTAATTACTATGTCAGTTGAATGACATAAACAGAGCTTATGTGAGCCAAGTGCTTTGATTTCATCTCTAAAGTTGCCTGATTCGATAATTATGGTTAATTCAGCTTTTGTCATTCGCAGTCTTTCCTTGAATTTAGCGCTTAAATCTGCAACCGATTTGTCCGCTGTCATTGCAATTATGCAGTCGCCGTTCTTAGAAACATGCACATCCTTAGTAAACATCAGAGTAGTGGGGTGGATAGCTCTAATATTTGGGTGTCCTAAAGCCCAGAATGTTTCTATTGTTTGTTTGGAACTCAATTACTCGCTAACCTCAATCGAATCCACTTTACCATCCCCGTCCAAATCAAACCCATGAATAGCCACAGCAAAAGTGTCCTCCCCCTTATAATTCTCCAGCGTTTTCTTCCAGAAATTGGTCAATGCCAACACGCACGCTTTGGTTCCAACTGCTTTGTTGCCAGCTAAAACCACTATGCATTTGGTGCTATCCCACGGATTTATGATTTTTGCAATGACACCTGAAACGTCCGAAGTGAAAACCTGCCCACTCTTCTTCGATGATAAACCGCCCAGCAAAAAGCCCTGTCCTGAGGATTGCATGACGAATTTGATGGATAAATAGTCGTTAACTTCCTGCGTTAACAAGTTCGTTCCTGGACCACCCATAAGGATGAGGTTGTTTTTTTCCTCCTTCTCTACCTTCACGTCGACGTCCAACTTCACCACAAATTCCGTGGGCATCTTGGCGAATTGCCCCAAAAAAAGCGCTAAATGCGCGGCATAGTGGCCGTCTCGCGCGCTGGTTTTGAAGGGTCCATGCGGCTGGGGGCTGCCAACCACGATTTTTCCATCAAAAACGCCGTTATTTATGAATTCTTTGAAGAATTTCTGCAGTTGCTCATCGAGGCAAAGGGTGCATATATTTTGGATTGGTTTGTAGCCATGTTGGAATTCGATTCCGAAGGCTGTGGAAACGGTTCTGTAATATTTTGCAATGGCTCCTTTCTTTTTTTCTTCCTTTACAATCGCGATTGCTCCGGCTTTGGTGAGCTTTCTTATATGGTAGTAGATTTTTTGTTCATGCACGCCGAGATGCTTTGCGATTTCAAGAGGGTACATTTCTTTTGTTGAGAGTAGAGTGAGGATTTTCCAGCTGAGGCTGCCTAAGATTGTTTTAAGTTGTTGCGAGTCGGTCAGTATGCTGATTTCTTTTGCTTTTTGATTGTTGCCATTGTTTTGGAGGAGGAGCTTTTTTTCCATAATAGTCGTAAGGAGTAAAGTACATGTACTATAAAAAATTTATTTATAATGGTTCACAAATTTTGTCGACTAAACGCTTTGCAAGCTTTAGTTAGTCCGTAAAAGAAGCACAAACCACTAAAAAAATTTTTTTAGTAGTCAAACTCTGATATTAAAAATACTTATAAACAAACATCCAACTCAATATGACAATTCCAAAGTATCAAAAAGGAAACAAAAAACATGTGTGGAATATTCGGTTGTGTTCTGAAAGAAGGAAACGCTGCGCCCCTCATCCATTCATCTCTAAAACATCTAGAATACCGAGGCTACGACTCCGTCGGCATAGCAACCATCTCCGGCGGCAAGATCTACCTGAAAAAAGACTCGGGCAAAATCGATGAAGTACACAAAATCGTAAACCTCGACGACATGCCAGGCAGCATAGGTATAGGACACACCCGATGGGCAACCCACGGTGCACCCCTAAAAGTAAACTCCCACCCCCACACCGACTGCACAGGCGAAATTGTTGTTGTCCACAACGGCATCATAGAAAACTTTATGGAACTTAAAGATGAACTTGAAAACTTAGGTCACAAGTTTGTTTCAAAAACAGACACTGAGGTCATGCCGCACCTAATCGAGGAAACCCTAAAACAAACTCCTAACCTCACGCTCCAACAAGCCATTTTAGCTAGCCTTAAACGAATAGAAGGATCCTACGCATTCGCCATTATCTCAACCCGCGAACCTGACAAGATAATCTGCGCTCGAAACGAAAGCCCGCTGGTTTTAGGAATCAACGGCAAAGGCGTTTTCTGTGCGTCTGATATTCCAGCTTTTTTGGAGGTTACCAACAAAGCCGTCTTGATAAATAACGGTGAACTCGTCATTCTTACCGTTGGCGGCTATGAAATCCGAAAAATTTCCGACAACAGTCTTGTTACACGTGAACCCATAATCATTGAGTGGACTCCTGAGATGGCGGTGAAGCAGGGGTATCCGCATTTCATGATTAAAGAAATCCATGAACAACCTCAAACCCTCCGAAACACCCTGCGCATTCAAGATCATTATTTGGATTTGCTGGCTACTTTTCTTGACCGCGCCAACGAAGTTTTCTTGGTTGCCTGCGGAACAAGCTATCACGCATGTTTAGCAGCTTCCTACATGTTCTCTAAACTGGCGTTCTTGCCCGCATACCCCGTTTACGCTTCTGAGTTTTTGGAGCAATATGGCAAATCTGTTAACATCGACAGCACACTGTTGGCCGTGAGTCAATCAGGCGAAACCGCAGACACAATAGCCGCGGTAAGTTGTGCACAACAACGCGCAGCAACCGTGCTGAGCTTAACTAACGTTATCGGCTCAACTATGACGCGTATTTCTCGAGTATACATTGGCACGCAGGCAGGTCCAGAAATCGGAGTCGCCGCCACCAAAACCTTCACCTCGCAGCTTTCAGTCTTAGCTCAACTCGCGTTGAAGTTGTCAAAGAAGCGGGGCAAGATTTCTCAAGACGAAATGGACAGCCTAGAAGAGAACCTCAAAAAGATGCCTGAAGACGTCGATACGATTGTTCGGACGCAGGAAGAAAAGATTAAGCAAATCGCCAAAAAATACGCGTCTTCTAAAGTATTCTTTTTCCTCGGCAGGGGTATAAGCACCGCCACCGCGTTTGAAGGCAGACTCAAACTCATGGAAATCGCCTATATACCATCTATCGCGTTCCCCGCAGGCGAAAGCAAACATGGTCCAATAAGCCTAGTCGAAGACGGCTTCCCAGTCGTATTCATATGCCCCCGAGATGAAACCCACAAAACTATCATCGGAAACGTCATGGAAATGAAAGCCCGCGGCGCCCATATTATAGCAGTTATTGAAGAAGGCGACGCAGAAATCAAATCCATATCTGACGAGTATATCGAAGTTCCCAAAGGTATCCCGAGCGTTTTGTCACCGATTCCGTTTGCAGTGCCTCTTCAGTTGTTAGCTTATTACGTGGCTCTAGAGAAGGGATTCAACCCAGATATGCCTCGCAACCTCGCAAAATCAGTTACTGTAAAATAACTTTATTTTCTTTATTTGTCTATAGATTTAACGTTGAAACGTTATCAGTGATATCCTACCGCAAGATGCAAGCTTGAGCATAACCGTACTCAAAACTTGTGCCACATGTGGTGGTCATCATAGAGGGACTCACAGGCAAGTCAACAATGCGCCATCAAAGGATGCACCTGTCAAAAATTCAACTGACACCTTCTGGTTTAGCCGAACCATTTTTCTAACGAAACTTTGCTTTTCTGCTTCTTGCTCCCCGCAGTCATTCGTTCAAGGGATTTTTTGATGCGTTCCTCACCAAATTCTTTTTCACGGCACATAAAATTGATTAAACCGCTCTCATCAGGTTCTTTCCATTCTATCTTGTAGTTATCGGTGACTTTTGGACACAAAAAAATTTGCTGTATTTCTTCTATTTTGTCAGCGAAAGTTACATTTTCTATATGTGATACTGCGTTCTTCAAGGTGCCGTATTGCTTTATGAGTTTGAGAGCCGTTTTTGGGCCTATCCCCTTTACACCGTCGGGGTTAAAGTCAGTACCAATTAAAATGCCAACGTCAATTAGTTGCTCGCGCGTCAAACCACATTCATGAAGAGTTTTGGGCAACTCTACCACCTCAGGCACCACGTCAATTGTGACTTTTCCTCTTTTCCTTCTTCCAGAAATAGTCACGTTTCTAAGCAGCTTACATGCCCCAAAAAGAAGACTATCGTAGTCTTGGCTTGCGCAATAGTCTGCGTCGTCTTTTTTGTTCATGTGCGCTGCTTGAGCTTCACCTTCGCCCGGTGCCTGAACCCACGGTAACCCCATAAGCCCCAAAAGCTTCTGACTATCACCCAACATGTAATCTTTCATGCTGGTTGATGCTTGAGCGTACATGAACATTTTTTCTGTATCGCCTTTTACCACCGCTTTCTCATAATGTGCAACTGCCTCAACCTTTACTTGTTTGCGCCTCTCAATTTCCGCTGCCTTTAATGCCGGTGATTCGCCGTCGAATACATATACAGGTTTTATGCCCATTTCGATTAGGTTGCTTGTGCGGTAGAAGAGTCCGCTTAGGTGACTGGTGACTTTGCCCGTGCTGTCTTTTAGGGGTGTCCCATCAGGTTGGCGGATGATGCTGAGGAATTGATATATGGCGTTAAATGCGTCTACAGCAATGATTTTGCCGCCCAAGTCTTCGAGTTTGACTGGGATTTTTGGGATGAGGTCTTTAAAGTTTACGCCCAAAACGATTCCACAAATAAAATAGGCAAGAAGCCTTCTTAAGAGGTTTGCGAAATTACTTAAATCTTAAAAATGGACATGCGATCAATTTTTTTGCGGTGTAATAGTGCAGAAGGTTGTAAAGTTAACAAGAATGACAAGTTTTTGAAAGACACAAACGTGCTGGTATGTAGACTTAGTCTTTACCAAGTCAAAGTTTTTGTGATTGCTAAATTTTTTTCTCAGCAAGACAAGAACGGCTACCAAGATTATAACAATCGAGATGATTATAGGATTATATAGCCTGCTGGAATGTTGGGGTAGCTATTTGTGTTTGGAGCGGATGGTTGGGCGCTCAAAATGTTTGTTTGGATGATTCTATAGGCATATTCTGCTGTCACTGGTCCAGATTCTCCTTGAACAGTAGTCTGTGACGAGGATTCCAGAAGCATTCCTGAAGCCTTATCATAAACGTAGTTTAGCTTGAATTTGTAGTCGGGAGTGGATATTGTGACGCTGAGTATGTTTACGTTCTGCAGACGCCCAGGTGCTGGTGGTTCTTCGTGCTATTCAATGCGTAAGTGTCAAGTGATGGGATGAGGTCTCCAACATTCAAGTTAGACGAAATTATTGGTCCCTGAGTGCTCAACACCCCTTTTTCAGTTCCGATCGCAACATCCCAAACAGAAACAGTGCGTTACCCAAACAGAGGTGTCATTCTTGAATTCCCCGTTGAAAGGAACGTAACTTGGCTCCCCGCTGCGTTTATTATTTGCAATGTAAGCGAGTACTGCTCATTTTACCTTCAAACCCTGGAACAATGCCTACAAAATTTCCATATTTTACATAATCCCTGTGGTTACTCCAGGGTTGTATGTTGCGGCGAAAACTGGAATAGTTAAAACTGCCAAAAACAAAGTTGAAAGAATGAAACTTGATAGAAATTTATAATTGGGCATTTTTGTGGATCTTCCTTTCGGTTCTGAACCTGAGAGAGCTTTAAAGGGTTTTTGAATTTAGGTCACGCAGTTCGTTTGGCTCCGCAATTTGGGCAGAACGTTGCTGTTTGTTGGAAGAGGGCTCTGCAATACTTGCAGGGGACCATCGCCACTTGCTGAGGGGCTTCTGCTCGATCATTGCTTGAATTTGAACCACAGCCACATCCACACAATTTCTAAGTCATCTCCTTACTGTAGTTTTTTGCTAACTCCTGTTTTTCGCTAAGTTGCTCTATTAGGACTTCCCTGACCATGTCGCAGGCTTGGCTGATTTTTGGGCTTGCAACGCGGTAGTAGATGTTTGTGCCGTCTTTTCGGGTTTTAACAATTTGTCGCTGCCGGAGAATCGCTAGGTGTTGGGAGATGTTGGATTGGCTTGCGCCAAGGGTTAGGGTGAGTTGGTTGACGGTTTTTTCTCCGCTCTTTAAGTTATGCAGGATAGCAAGTCTCAAAGGGTGTGCTAAGGTCTTCGATATTTCCGCTTGGAGTTCGTAGATTGTCATATCAAATTCTGGATTAGACATTGGTTTCCACTTATTCGAATATTCTAACATTTTCTCACCCATTTATACTTTGCATTTAATCCAAAAAACTAAAGAAAAGGTTTGTCAACCACCTATCTTATTTGTAGTTCTTCTATGAAGGTTCCGTGCCAGGTGTGGACCCAGATTTGTCCGGTGTAGCCGTTGACGCTTAGCATGCCATAGGTTGTTCCGCCATTAAGCACTTCGATAGTATAGTAGCCGTAGAATGTAGTTACGTCGCCTGTCGTTGTGCCGCTTATGTAGGTGTTTAGGTATTGCTGTGCATTAGTAGTTGCTTGCGTCGAAGTCACTGTCATGGTTGTGGTTGGGGTTCCATAGATTCCGCTCAAGATTCCGCCGCGCATCATGCCGTATTTGGTGTTCCACATCATGTTAGGTCCCATCTCTGGGTAGATGCTGCCCGTGTACTTATTGATGAGTAGTTCGAAGGCTCCGTTGCCGGTGCTTTGCTCGTTAACTTGGATGTAATAGTTAGCTTGGTGCTCTTCAATCTGCTTCACTGTCAAGTCAGGGTTGCCGAGAGCCGCAACATAGTTTTGAGCTATCGTTTCCGCGGTGGTTATGTTGAGTTGCGTTCCAGTGTAGGCGTAGGGTGTAATGTTACCGTATCCGCCAAGGCCTAGCCGTCCGATGCAGCTGCCTCCGAACATGAACGGATAGACAGGCTGGTAGTATTGGTCCGTTGGCGTTGTTTGTACGGTTTGGGCTGGGTACCCGTAGCCGTATCCGCCTCCCATCATTCCGCCTCCATAGCCGCCCATCATGCCGCCGTATCCATAGGAGTTAACTCCATACGAGCCTATTCCCCAGGGCCCCATGGCGTACACGCTTGAGGCCAAAAGGGCTGCGACTACTGTGAAGGCAGTAATCGTTATTGTTATTATTTTCCATGTTTTCATTTTTTTATTCCTCTATTTTTAATATTACTGTGGCGTTGGGGCGGTATAGGAGTTGGCTGAAACAAATGTGAAACAGTTTTTTAATAGGTTGTTTTTTGTGAGTTGTTTTTGGATTTTACCGCTTCAACCACATCAATTCTAATATTATGATATGTGATTATAACGGGCTTATAGAGCTTTCTCCTTAAAAACACCCAAACCCCATTAAACAAAAAAACTTAGCTTAACCGTGAAGCACATCAGTCAAGGGTTAGTCATTTTTACAAATGAATGGTTTGGACCGCCAAATTTTGTCACCTCGATGCCTCTAGTGATAACATCCATAATCAATAGCAAACCTGAACCATACTTAAGTGGCAAACAGAATTTGTTAGGCTGTTTGTAGGTTGTACTGATACAAGCTATTTTTTCTTATAACCTCTACAGAAATTGTGTGGTTGTTTGTGGGGGTTTTTGAGCATAGAGGATATAAGGAACCCTTACAATTATCACGGAGCAGAAGTGTATAGTTCATGTCAGAAAAGTTATCACTCGTCACATGTACAAGTTGCGGAAAACCAATCCCGCCAGGCAGCGAATCAACAAAGTTTCTATGTCCAAACTGCGGTGATATTCAAATTAAACGCGATGGAAAATGCCGCAAATTTGGCCGCCTCTACAAGTGCCCCAAATGCGGATTTAGCGGACCATAAAAGGCGAATCTGAATGGGTAGCGTACTTGTAACTTACAAGGTTTTTCCAGAAGATATAGTGCCCAGCTTTGACGGTCTTAAAGACCAAATCAAAGCTGCCTTGCCTGAATTTGCGCAAATTGAAGGATACGGCGAAGAACCAGTTGCTTTTGGGCTCGTAGCGCTTTTAGTTCAAATAAAATATCCTGAAGACAAATCGGGACTTGTTGATGAATTCGAAGAGAAACTAGCCAAAATTCCAGGTGTCAGCCAAGCACAAACCTTCCAGGTTCGCCGAACAAGCAGAGAATAGCCACAAAACCCCAACTTTTCTTCCCTTGTGTCGCCTTGAAAGTATTTCAGATTACGCTTTAAAGTTTATATAGTTATGACAGCTTTTTCAAACGCATCCAAAAACAATAAGTCAGGATTATTTAGGAGATAATTCTACATGAGCGAAGTACAACTACGCGTTGGAGACGCACGGCAAAGAGATGTAGGCAGAGGAATCGCCCGTATCGACCAGCGAACCATGCAGAAGCTAGGCATAAGCGCTGGAGATGTAATTGAAATTGTGAATAAGCGCACAACTTCAGCGATTGCTTGGCCAGCCTATAGCGAAGACCAAAACCGTGACATAATCCGAATTGACGGATTTACCCGTAAGAACAGCGGTGTGGCTATAAACGAATACGTTGTTATCAGACCTGCAAAAGTCAAAACTGCACTCTCTTTAACACTTGCACCAGTGGATATGCGCCTTAATGTAGATGAAGACTTCACGAACTTTGTCAAAAACCGCCTAATGGAACGCACCCTAGTTGAAGGCGACACAACCTTAGTCATGATGCTGGGGCATGCCATTCCTTTTACAGTTTCAAAAACCCGTCCACACGGCATAATCAAAGTCACCGCCGAAACCAGATTAACCATTTTAAACGAGCCAGCGCCCGAAGGCAAAGGCTTGCCTAGAACAAACTACGAAGATATCGGCGGACTTCACACAGAAATCCAGCGTGTCCGCGAAATGGTCGAATTGCCTCTTCGCCACCCTGAACTGTTCCAGCGTTTAGGCATTGAACCACCAAAAGGCGTACTGCTACATGGTCCACCAGGCTGCGGCAAAACCCTTCTCGCACGTGCAGTAGCAAACGAGTCAGAAGCCAACTTCTACAGCATAAACGGACCCGAAATCATGAGCAAATTCTACGGAGAATCCGAAGCAAGGTTGCGAGAGATTTTCCAGCAAGCACAACAGAACGCACCCAGCATCATCTTTGTCGATGAACTTGACGCCATTGCACCAAAACGTGAAGAAGTCACTGGTGAAGTGGAAAGACGCGTTGTTGCTCAACTTCTCGCATTGATGGACGGCTTGTCAGGTAGAGGAAACGTTATAGTTATAGGGGCAACTAACCGTCCAGGAGCACTCGACCCAGCACTACGTCGACCAGGAAGATTTGACCGAGAAATAGAAATAGGCGTCCCAGACAAGAAAGGGAGGTACGAAGTTCTCCAAATTCACACTCGAGGTATGCCACTAGCTGAAGATGTTGACCTTCCAAAGCTCTCCGGTATGACCCACGGTTACACCGGTGCCGACCTATCAGCGTTGGGCAGAGAAACCGCTATGAAAGCACTAAGACGATACTTGCCTCAGATTAACCTTGAAGAAGAACGTATCCCACCTGCAGTATTGGAGAAAATGGAGGTTAAAATGGATGATTTCCTTGGTGCCTACAAAGAAGTTACTCCCACCGCCATGCGAGAGGTCTACATTGAAGTCACAACAGTCCACTGGGAAGATGCCGGTGGATTAGACGATGTAAAACAGCACCTCATAGAAGCCGTGGAGTGGCCGATAAAGACCCCTGAAATCTTCACCAAACTTGGAATTAGGCCGCCAAAAGGCATCTTGCTCTACGGTCCACCAGGCTGCGGCAAAACCCTTTTGGCCCGCGCGGTAGCGACAGAGAGCGAAGCCAACTTCATCTCTATCAAAGGACCAGAAGTTTTCAGCAAATGGGTAGGTGAATCAGAAAAAGCCATACGTGAAGTCTTCCGCAAAGCACGCATGGCAGCGCCAGCAGTAGTGTTCCTTGATGAAATCGACTCTCTAACACCCAGACGTGGAATGGGTATGTCTGACAGCGGCGTTTCCGAACGCGTCATAAGCCAACTGCTAACCGAAATGGACGGCATTACAACGTTGCAAGATATCGTAGTTATCGCCGCAACTAACCGCCCTGACATGGTTGATTCCGCCGTTCTTCGCCCTGGAAGGTTTGACCGATTAATCTATGTTCCTGAACCTGACGAAAAGAGTCGTTTGCAGATCCTTAAAATCTACACAAAGGGCATGCCCATTAACAAAGACGTTGACTTAAACCAGATTACAATTGCAACTAAGTACTATTCTGGCGCCGACATAGAATCCCTTTGCCGAGAAGCTGCAATGCACTCACTGCGCAAGAACGTTAACTCAGCAGAAGTTACAATGAAGGATTTCCAGGATGCATTAAAAGAGATGGGTCCATCGATTACGCCTGACATGGAAAAGTGGTACAAGAGCTTTATGCAGCAAATCCGACAAGTACAAAAGCCACAGACGCCAGTTGCATAGGAAGGAAACGATTATGCCGCAGATGAAAACTTGGAAAACACGTCCAGCCTTCTTTTACCTACTGGAAGTTCTGACCAAGAAAGGTGACCTTACAGACGACGACCTCTTTGACCAACTTAAAGATGAGTATGAAGATTTAGGATTCAAAGACTTCAACGAATTACTGCTAAAACTCGAGGTTAGTGGCAAAATACGCACTTCATCAATGTCTCGCGGCAAACGCAGAGTCGAATTAGTCCACCCGCACTAACATCCTCTTTTATTGACCTTCATTTCAAGAAAAAATGCACCTTAAAAAATTTTTCTAGAATGAAGTAGTAAGAAACGCAGTTACAATCAATGGCAGATCTTTACTTCTTACCGATATCAGTAGTTATGATCATTCTGATCACAGTTCTCATAGCCGTGGTAGTTTGTTCAGTAACTAAAAAGCACCCATAAAACTCAATTAAGGAAAACATCAAACCCCTTTTTCTTTATTTTATCTTTTTGTTTCCAAAATATTCTGCCCAAAATGCTTTTTTGTGTTGTGTTGTTTCTTATTGATAGATTTGTTGAAGTTTACTACATACAACAACCAACCAATAGTGCAATTAGATGCGTGTTAGGTTCGGGCCGGATTTGGGCCGTAGGCTGATTGTGAAAGCCTCAAACTTTAGCTTTCCTTCACCTTTTATAAACAACCGAACACAGTACCATAACGATGACTGTCCAAAAATCTCAACCAACAGACGTAGTAGTCGTAGGTGCTGGCCCAGTCGGTTCCTTTGCAGCGCAGCATTTAGCCAAAAAAGGCCTAAACGTCACGGTTTACGAAGAGCATCCCATGGTTGGGGTGCCGTCGCATTGCGCAGGCCATATTAGCATACGCAGCCTCAGAAACTTGGGGTTCTATCCACTTCCAGATGGCGTGGCTGAGAATACGTTTTGTGCAGCTAACTTTTACTCACCCGCAGGCACTAAATTCACGCTTCACCTAAACTGTCCCGTAACTGTTGCTCTTAATAGGGCTAGGTTTGACCAGTACTTGGCAAAACAAGCGGAGGCAGCAGGAGTAGGTTATATGCTGGGTTCGCGTGTCCAATCGCTCATTATGTCAAACGGGTCCGTCAAAGGCGTAAAGATCAACCGCGATGGTGTTGAAGAGCAAGTTAACTCAAAAATCGTCATTGACGCCGAAGGAATCTCGTCGAAGCTACTGCGCCAAACTGGCTTGCCTACCCTAAACCCCAAAGCCTTAGTATATGCCGTTGAAGCTGAAATGGACAATGTCAAAAACGTTGAACTCAACGCAGTAGAAGTCTACTTCGGTAAAGCTTACGCACCCGGTTTCTACGGTTGGCTCATACCCCGATTAGACGGTACAGCTAAAGTGGGGTTAGCAACAAACAAAGGTGACCCCCGAGAACACCTAACCCGCCTCATGACAAAGCACCCAGTAGCTTCCAAACAACTGGCGAAGGCAAAAATAGAAACTGTGGGTTACCATGCCATCAGTTTGGCTGGTCCAATCCAGCAAGCTTACACAAATGGCTTCCTTGCCGTCGGAGATTGCGCTTCACAAGTTAAACCCACAACGGGCGGAGGCGTCATATTCGGATTAACTGCTGCCAAAGAAGTCGCAGAAGTAGCAAGCCACGCCATAGCACGGGGTAATGTTTCCTCAAAAGCTCTGCATGCCTACCAGAAACGCTGTGACGACTTGTTTCGTTTTGACTTCAGAGTTATGTTGAGGCTTAGGCGTTTTCTTGATTCTCTTTCTGATGAACGGTTGGATGAGATGCTACGGGTCTGCGACAAGCTGGGCGTTGATAAAGCGCTCAATAGTGTAGACGAAATAGATTTCCAGGGCAAAATGCTATTAACGTCACTTAAAAAGCCAACGGTGACAGCGGCTCTTCTCTATTTTGGGCTTCTTTACTTATCTGCAAACCCTTAAAGTCCAGTACGCAAACATACAATCGGGAAACTAAATGGGTGAATTCGAATACAAGCAAGTCCTCGTCTTCCGAACCGACCTGCAGATGAGCAAAGGCAAAATCGCTGCCCAAGCTGGTCACGCAGCAGTTTCTGCAGCTCAAGACGCTTATTCTCGTCATAAGAAGTGGTGGGAAGCATGGATGTTTGAGGGGCAAAAAAAGGTTGCGGTTAAGGTTGCAAGCGAAAAAGAACTTGGCGAACTCGAGGAATTTGCAGACGATTTAGGGTTACCTCATGCGCTTATAGTTGATAGGGGTTTAACTGAGATTCCGGAGGGCACTGTTACCTGCTTGGGCATAGGTCCTGCACCTTCAGCGATGATTGATCGTTTAACGGGTAAGCTCAAGTTGCTCTAGGCGATTTTTTGTCCGTTCCCGATATCGATAAGCTTCTGGGCATGGAAGTTTACTCCACTAAAACAAAAGGCGTTGAGGGGGCAATCAAGCAGTCTGTGGAGGATTTTGTGGTTGAAGAGATTCTTGTGGATGGGTCCAAAGCTTCTGTGAATGATGCCGCTCCAAGTCGAGTTTTGGGTTCTACACTTCATACCCAGCGGTTTCTTCTTTGCGTTTTAATTAAGCGCAACTGGGACACTTTCATAGCCATAAAAAACATCGCAAAATCCTTAGGCATTGACCAGGCGCGGGTCCAGTTTGCAGGTATAAAAGACGCCAGAGCAATAACAGCCCAACACATCAGCATCGCAAACCTCTCCATAGAAGAAGCCCATAAAATCGATGTCAAAGACGTAGAAGTATGCCCTATTGGCTACATAAGGGAGCCGTTGTCGGTGTTTTACCTGTTAGGCAACAACTTTAGTATAACAATCCAAAACATTCGTGAAACAGAAGCAACTTTAACCGAACACATAACCAAAACCATCCAAGAACTCGATGCTATAGGCGGAGTTCCCAACTTTTTTGGTCACCAACGCTTCGGAACCACCCGTCCTATCACACATTTAGTCGGAAAAGCCCTTATCAAAGGCGACTTTGAGGAAGCCGCAATGCTTTTTCTGGCTAAACCCAGCGTCTATGAGCACCCTGCTTCAAGGCAAGCCCGTCAAGAGCTAGAAATAACAAAGAACTTCAAAATGGCAAAGGAGAATTTTCCCAAGCAGCTTCGGTTTGAACAGATAATGCTTAACCATTTAGCTGAAAATCCCAACGATTTTGTTGGGGCTTTTCAGAAGTTACCCCCTAAGCTTCAAGCGCTCTTTGTTCAAGCCCACCAGTCGTATTTGTTTAACCGTTTTCTTAGCGAGCGGGTTAAGCATAGGTTGCCTTTGAATGAGGCTGTTGTCGGCGACTATGTTGTTGGTGTTGAGCATTCGGGATTGCCCATGACTGCCGTTGCCAAAATTGCAACTGCCCAGAACTTGGCTGAAGTTAACTCTCAAATCAATTATGGGCGGTTGCGTGTTGCCCTTCCGATTTTTGGGGTAAAACAGAAGCTTTCTCAAGGCGCCATAGGGCAGATAGAGATAGAAGTTCTTGAGCAAGAAGGAATCAAAGCAGAAAACTGTCACGTTAACGTGTTATCAAGAACAGGTGGGCGTGGAGGTTTGCGTACAGCCGTGACCCCTGTCAAAGATTTTAAGCTGCAAAACGTCTTGGCAAATCAAGAAGGCTCTGGATATCAGGCGAAAGTAAGCTTCATGCTGCTCAGAGGCTCCTATGCCACAGTGGTTTTAAGAGAAATAATGAAGCCTTCTGACCTTATTTCCTCTGGGTTTTAGGGAGTTAGCGAAAACGCTGATAAGGAAGTCTTTGTTATTGTTTTTTAATGGAGCCTATTTTTTTGAAAACCGAACAGCAGCGTCAATGCGTCATTCCGATTCATAAACCAACCAAAAAAGAGTTAGCCTTCTTTTTCGCCTCAGGCATCTTAGTGAGCATTCCTTTTGCAGTTTTTTTCGAATCATTGATTCCCACTGAATTTTCGGCAGCACTTCTAATCGTTGTTTTAGCTCCTTTTATTGAGGAGGTAGCGAAAGTTTTTCCTCTATTCTACAGGCATGGGGAAACAGAACGCTCACTTGTGACTTTGGGGCTTCTAATCGGCTTAGGTTTTGGCTTTGCAGAATTTTTTGAATACGTTTTCTATATAGGCTCGCCGCTTATTGCAAGTTTGCCTCATATTATCTTCCATGCTTCAAGTGCAACCATTGTTGCTTATGGCATAGCAAAAAAGAACCCCTTACCATATTATCTGCTTGCAGTATCACTTCACATAGCAAACAACTTTTTCGCTCTCTCAAGCGACATATTCCTTGGGATATTTGCTGAACTGTTCGTTTTAATCACCGTTTACCTTTTGGCATGGCGGTTTTACCACAATGCGTCAAAGGACAAAATGGTTGTTTAACCAACCCTGTCGGTTCTAGCTAAATCCCGGAGCCTGTTTACCCCATCTATTTCCAAAATGAAGTCCGCAACACTTTTTGGCACAAGCTCAGTCCAGCTATTGTCTTTAACTATTTTTTCACGAACAAAAGTTGAACTGTAGACTTTTCTTTCAAACAAGGGGATGGTTCTAACCTCGTAGCCGCCTTCCATGAATAGCCTCTTAGTTAAAGGCTCGTTAGAAATTAGAACGTTGAATTTTGGGGTGTAGCCTTCAACTGCGCTTACCCAAAGCATGTGCAGGTGAACGTCTGGAACTGGAACAATCCAGAGTTTCGAGTAATCCACCTTAGCCTCCAGCAGTGCTCGGCGAACCATAACCAGCCTCTCGCCTGCCGTAAAAGGGTTATTAGTGTTGTGGCTGTACTGTGCGCTGCCGATGACAATAACAAGTTCATCTACCCCTTTTAGCGAATATTTGATGGCGTCTAAGTGTCCTATATGGAAAGGCTGGAATCTTCCAACGAAGAGGCCTCGGTTAACCATGTTGCTCACTTGCTTTGAGTGGGGCTTGGCTGAATTTATGATTTGCGTAACTCAATTTCAAGTAAAGTTACGAAGAACCTGTTCAACGGGAAAAATCATAAGTCGTCCGCCATCCACCTCAATTTCTCTCGAAAAAGAAAATCCTCGCTTTTCCCTTCCCAAAAAATCTATCTTCTCCTTTAAGCCAAAACCATAACCGCCCAACGAAAAATCTGCCCGAACAACTCTATGGCAGGGAACGATTGGAGCAAAGGGGTTGGATGCC
Source organism: Candidatus Bathyarchaeota archaeon (assembly GCA_963775685.1). Classification (GTDB taxonomy): domain Archaea; phylum Thermoproteota; class Bathyarchaeia; order Bathyarchaeales; family Bathycorpusculaceae; genus Bathycorpusculum. Next base: position 1,563,309 of record CAVZJV010000014.1, on the reverse strand, counting down.
ATTATGTTGCCAACTGCTCTTGGTCCGCCGCCGACGGCTTTGGCGATTTCGCCATAAGAAGTCACGTAGCCAAGCGGGATTGTTGAGGTTGTTTTTAGGACTTTTTTGGTATAAGAGGGCAAATGGTTTGTTGCCAAAGGTAAGTTAGGGGTTACATCTTTGCCGTCGTAGATGCATTTTAATGTTGCGAGTACCTTTTTGGCGAAGGTTGTGGGTTCATGGAAAACCTGGAACGCACGGTTGAAGGATATGTTGCCTAAAACATTTTTTATCGCTGTCCGCTGGTTTACCCCAAACGACGACGTGACAACTTGTTGATTGTTTAGAGCGATTGCAAACCATGTTTGGTCCAAGTTTTGGGTGTAGACTTCAATCAATTCTGTCTCTCCCCTTTCTACTCAATGAAATAGCTATATGTTAAAACTTTCTGAAGAAAAAGGTATTCTGACTGGAACAATCAATGCATATAGCAGCCAACTTTAAATTATCCATATCGGGTTTAGCTTCCAAGTAGCTCTTAGCGCCGACGATTACGTAACCGAGGGGTTTGCCGCATCTTTACCACCTTAACGGTTTAGACTCACTCATTCAAGCCTCTCCGCTTACTCTATAATGGTTATAAGTAACCTTAATTATTTGTGTTGTGTATATCAAGAAAAGGCGAAAATTATGGAAGGTTATGGACCACAACTACCTGGATTACCCAATATTCCACAAATCCAGCTGATGCCACAAGACCAGCAGCAAGCTCAAGGCAACCAAGCCCAGCAAGGCGGTGGATGGATGCCAGGCGCCACCACAGTGGGCGCTATCTTCAAAGATGGAGTAATTTTAGCTTCCGAAAAAAGAGTCACATACGGAAACTTTATCATGAGTAAAGGCGGCAAAAAAGTCTTCAAAGTTTCCGACCAAATCGGCGTAGCATGTGCGGGATTGATTGGAGACATGCAGATTCTTGCCAAAGAAATGCAGGCGCAAGCAAACCTCTTCAGTATGGATGTTGGAAGAAAAATCAGCGTGCGTTCAGCATCAAAACTCTTAGCTAACGTACTGTTCAATCGTCGGTACTCACCATTATTCACCCAGACAATCGTCGGCGGCTTAGATGACGAAGGTGCATCACTCTACGTTCTTGACGTCTTAGGTTCCCTGATTCCTGACAAGTATGCGGTCGTCGGTTCAGGCACAGAAATCGCCATGGGTGTTCTCGAAGAAGGCTACCAAGAAACAATGACTGTAAAAGAAGCAAAAGATCTTGTTACTAGGTCGATAAAGTCAGCGGTTAGCCGCGATTCTATGAGCGGTGACGGAATAGACTTCCTTATCATAACTAAGGAGGGCGTCACTGAAGAATCAGTAAAGTTTTAACCAACTTTATTTTTTTAAAATTTTTTAGTTACCTCAACTTATTGAGCAGTGCAAAGGCTCTTAAAGGAAGGAAAAATATGTCGTTTGAACTAACCCAAGAAGAAGGAAAATTCCTAATCCAGCTTGCAAGGAACACCGTAAAAGAGTACCTAGAAACAGGCAAAACCCTCAAGCCGCCCAAAGAAACACCCAAAAAACTCTTCGAGCACTGCGGAATATTCGTAACCATAAACAGCCTCCAAGGCAATGAGAAGGAACTCAGAGGCTGCATCGGCTACCCATACCCCACAAGCCCCCTTGTAGAAGCAGTAATTGACAGCGCCATCAACGCTGCAACCGAAGACCCACGGTTTGAACCTCTATCCCTCGGCGAGTTAGAAAACGTAGTTTTTGAGGTTAGCGTTTTAACGCCGCCAGAACAAGTGGAAGTTAAGAATCCAAAGGAGTACGTTGACAAAATCAAAGTGGGGGTTGACGGTTTAATCGTTGAGCGGGGCCCATACAAAGGACTGTTGCTCCCGCAGGTGCCTGTGGAATGGGGTTGGTGTGAAGAGGAGTTTTTGTGTCAGTGCTGCATGAAAGCAGGCGTACCCCCAGACAGCTGGTTAACTAAAGACGCCAAGATCTACAAGTTCAAAGCAATCGTCTTCGATGAAGAAACACCAAACGGAGAAGTCAAACGCCTAAACCTGACAAAATAACCTATTAATCCAACGCGGTCTCAACTATCGTAGTTGCACGCTCTAAACCATTAAACCTGTTAGAGAACTCGTTTAGCTTCTTCACGCTTCTGTTATAGGCTTCTTTTTGGTTTTCCATCTTTTCAACCGCTTTTTTAAGTTGCTTCTGGTTCTTTACAGTTATGGAGCAGTTGAGGTCTTGCAGTTTTGCTGCGTTGCCCAGTTGTTCAGGTTGTGTGGGGATGCAGATGCTTGGTTTGGAATACTTGATTGTTTCAAAACATGTTGCGTGACCGCCGCTGAAAATCACAAACTTGGCGTTCCGCATAGCTTCTGCTCGCTCTTCAGGTGAGAGCCAAGTGTGGATTTCAATGTTGCCAATTTTAGTTGAAACCTTCTTTCCTGGTGTTCCTAAGCTTATAACGGATTTGGTTTTTAGTTTTTCAAGTACCGGTAAAAGCGTTTTCTCAAGCTTTGCTCTAGTTCCAATGGGTCCGCTTATGGGCGCAAAAATATGTTCCTGAGCGCCTTGAACAGTTGAGGTGTCCACGAAGCTTCCGACGTACTCGACTTTTCGGTTCAGATTCATGCTTTCAATGTTGCCGATATTGTATTCGGATACGGTGTAGGGCGGTGGGTTATCAGGTATAATTATTTTTGAGGTTTGCTTAACGTACCGCTCAACTATCCGTTCACCTGGACTCAAGAAAGATGAGAAACCGTAGCTGGGCCTAATCATGTTTGCAATATAAACTGAAGGAATTTTCCATCTTTGGGCAAGCCGGAGGGCATTTATGTCTCCGTCAGCGATGAGCAGGTCAGGAGCGATATCATGAAGTTTTTCTCTTAAATCGTAGTAGCGATTGATGGTTTCCATTGCGTTGGATGGTTTTATTTCTATTCTGTTTTTTTCCATGTTGAAGAGAGGAAGTGGAAATAACAGATTGATTAGGGAGGCGGATGTGATTATGCCATGAGCATTTTCATACCATGAAACTGGCGTGCATTCATACACGTGGCTGAACTCTTTCTGAAGCAACTTATGGGCTTTGCCACCTGAAAAGAAGAACATTTCATGACCGTCTTTCTCCAGCCGCTTCCCTAAAGGAATTATCCGTGAAACATGACCCAATCCGAGTTCAGAGCAGCTGAGTAGCAGTCGCATACAGCGTACGTGTAAGTGCAAGATTATATTTGAACTATAGCCTATAGCTTGGTTCAACCAAGGAAAGGCAAGCATTTTAAGCTATGAACGCCAACACTACAACATGTTTATTCCAAGGCAAATCGTGGAGGAAAAGCTCAAGCAAATCCTCGCCGATGACATCGGACTGGGCGACGTAACAGCCTCAGCAGTTATTCCTCCAAATTTAGCTGTCAACGCAGAAGTAGTTGCGAAGTCGGAGGGGATAGCGGCTGGAATTGCAGAAGCAACATTTCTTATCGAATACTTAGGGCTGACAGTAATTACTAAAGTTGCAGACGGCGAAGAAATAAAAAACAAACAAGTCCTACTGCAGATTTCAGGAGACGCCCAAACTATCCTATCCGTTGAAAGAACAATACTTAATCTTCTTTCGCGAATGAGCGGCATCGCAACCAAAACCAGAATGCTAATCGACAAGCTTGAGGCATTAAACCTGAAAGCGAAAATTGCGGCAACGCGCAAATCCGCGCCTGGGCTGCTTTATTTTGACAAAAAAGCCGTGATTATTGGAAGCGGCGACCCACATAGGTTACATTTGGACGATATGGTTTTGATTAAAGATAACCATCTCGTTATCGTTGGAAGTGTTGAGGAAGCAGTTAAGAGGGCTAAAGCTAATGCTTCTTTTACTAAAAAAATCGAAGTTGAAGTTACAAATGTTGAGGACGCTTTGAAAGCGGCAAATGTCGGCGCCGACATCATCATGCTGGATAATTTTTCATCCAAACAAGCGAAGATCGCAAGTGCAGCACTTAAGGAGGCTGGTTTTAGCAGAGTACTGCTTGAAGTGAGCGGCGGAATTACAGATGAAAAACTGGTGGACTTTGCGAATGCAAATATAGATATAATAAGTTTGGGCGAGCTGACTCACAGCGTTAAGGCATTGGATATAAGTTTGGAAATCGTAGGTTTGAGTAAAATTCCCTTTAAACCCCTAAGCTGAGCAAGAGAAATATCAGAACAATGATGTTCATGCTTGCATGCGCCGTTGCCGAAACAATGTAGTTCCACCGATAGTAAAAGTAACCTAACACACATCCACTTGCGAGAGCGGAAAGAGTGTATACGCCCTGTGGGTCAAAATGGAAGAGCCCAAAAACGGTAGCTGAGAAAACAATAGATATGATGGCTGAAAATTTTGCATATTTTGAGTTTTTTAATGTTTTAAAGATTGAATTTTGTAAAAAACCACGGAATGCGAATTCTTCACAAATTCCAGCCAAAGCCAAGGAAATAGCCACAGCAGTTAGCCCCCAAGGTGTCGTTGCCAGATTGGTGACTAACTGGTTAGATTGTTGTACTGCTGTGCTTTCTCCAAAGATAGTGGTTAAAGCACCTGAAACAAAAATGTTTACGATAAGCAAAAATAATCCACAAGCTAAGCCGATCCCTATGTATTTAGGGTTAAGGTTTATTCGAACGTAGTCTTTTACATTTACACGTTTGGATATTAGGTATATTAGGGGAACTATAAGTACTAACAGCTCACCTGCAATAAGCGTAATTGCATCTCCGAACAAAAGCAGAATTGCGGCGCCTAGAAAAATGGTTACGAAAAACGTTGCTACAATGACTAAACCAACCTCCCAAAGTGGAAGATGCACTGTTTTCAGGTTTTCCACAATTCAGCCTCTTTAGAGTCCTACTGCAAGTGAGCTTAAAGGTTTTGCTGTACTTTTGATTAGTTGTTTTTGTCCTTTAAGCTTCAGATAAGAGTTTTCTACCTAATTGTTCGAGCTTTTAATGTCGCATTCTTTCAGAATAAGATTTACGCTTCAAAATTAATTCTAAGCCTTTAAGCCTAAGGCTAAAAGATACATCTCTGAGCTTTTTTGTCGGCTTGCCTGCGGTTTCACCAACTTAACTTCCTCAAAGAGCGTCTTTATGTGCAACTGGAACTCGTTAAGCATATCGCCTTCGAAGACTTTGACAAAAAAGTTACCAGTGGGTCGCAGCACGCATTGTGCTATTTCTAAGGCTTGGGTAGCCAAGTCGATTTGTCGTGCATGGTCAACTTCCCACACACCTGTAATGTTTGGGGCAGCGTCACATAGAACTATGTCCGCTTTGCGAGGAATAAATGAAAGGATTTGATCAACAATTCCTGGCTCAGTGAAGTCAGCAATGATTGTTCGGATGTATTCTTGCGTGAAAGGTTCAATGGCCTTTAAGTCTATGCCTAAAACAAAGCCTTTTCTGCCCGTCATTTTTCTTGCTGCTTGAATCCAACCGCCTGGAGCAGCGCCTAAATCAACAACTACATCACGAAGTTTAATGAAGCCATATTTCTCATTAGCTTGAACCAACTTGTATATGGATCGGCTGCGATAATTTTCTTCTTTGGCTTTTTTATAATAATATTCGTTTTTTCTTTCACGTATCCAAGCTTTCGGCAACGGAATCATCCTCTTGTATGCTTGGACCCTCAGGACCAGTAGCGGGTGCTGGCGGTTTTCCTAAGTTTAAAATCCAATCAGTTAGTTTGGGGCAACTTTTAGGGGAAAGGGCGGTTGTGGGATCGCAGCGTGCGTTGTCTGGGCATAGTAAACACGGGCAGTCCATTATGGTTTCTATGGATGCAGGTAACCTCTTAGGGTAGAGCCTGTATGTCCACCTTCCTTCTTGAAGTTCTTTTTCTCTGCGGATAAGCCCTTTCTCTTCCAATTTAATAGAGACGCGTGAGCCTTCGCGGCTGCTTGCGCCGAGTTCACGCCATAAATCTGATTGCAGTACACCCTGATAGCCTGTACCGACGACGTAGTGAAGAGCTTTCTGTTCAAGGTCATTACGCTTAGGCATTTATGATCAGTTCCAAATAATACAATAATATATGCGTTGGATTCACATAAAAATATGTATCCCTAGTTAAACGTGGAATGGTATGAAAAAAACCAGAAAAGACAATTCAGGCAATTACTGCCTTGGCATTGAATCCTCAGCTGACGACTTTGGCGTTGGAATAGTCACGTTTAGTGGCGAAATTATCGCCAACAAATCCGACAGCTACATCCCTGTGGAAGGGGGTATCCACCCTAGAGAAGCCGCAAGACACCATGCTGAAGTCGCAGACAAAATCCTCAGTGAAGCATTGGTCAAGGCTGGGTTGAAACCGCGTGAATTGTCAGTTATCGCTTTTTCCCAAGGTCCAGGCTTGGGCCCATCCTTGCGTACAGGAGCCACCGTTGCCCGCGCCTTAGCTTCTTATCTCAAAGTTCCGCTAGTCGGCGTGAACCATTCCGTTGCCCACATCGAAATAGGCAAACTTAAAACGAGTGCCCAAGACCCCGTGACACTCTACGCTTCAGGCGGCAACACCATGGTCACCGCGTTTGAGGCGGGTCGTTACAGGGTTTTCGGCGAAACTTTAGACATCGCTCTTGGAAACTGCTTGGATGTATTCGCCAGGGAAGCTGGTCTTAAACATAAGAAGGGTTTGGCGCTTGGCGCTGCCGTAGAACAGCTAGCAGTGAAAGGTGAAAAGCTGGTTTCTTTGCCATATGTGGTGAAGGGGATGGATTTGTCGCTTAGCGGATTATTGACGTCGGCTACTGCGGCGTTGCGAAGAGGCGATTGTCGACTGGAGGATTTGTGCTACAGTCTCCAAGAACATGCTTTCTCTATGGTATCGGAAGTCACCGAACGTGCACTTGCGCATACCGAAAAAAAGGAAGTCCTGTTAACGGGCGGCGTAGCGGCGAATAAGCGGTTGCAATCCATGCTTGCAGTCATCGCCCAAGAACATGATGCTAAGTTCAGCGTGGTTCCATTGGAGTTTGCAACAGACAACGGTGCAATGATTGCATGGACAGGGATTTTAGCTTTTCAACAAGGTATAGTTACGCCAATGGCTGAGAGTTACGTGAAGTTGCGTTGGCGAGTAGACAAGGTGGATGTGCCATGGATACAATAGATAAAGTAAATACAGCAAAGTTACTAAAGAAGGGCGCCGAAGCTAGCCTCTTCCTCACAGATTGGCATGAAAGAAAAGTAATCATAAAAGTCCGCATTCCCAAAAAGTATCGTTCACTAGAACTAGATGAACGGATTCGCAGCTACCGAACAGTACATGAGCCACAGTTGATGCATGAAGCCAAAGCCGCTGGGGTGCCAACACCACTTATTTACATGGTAAACTTGCCAGAATCCTCTATAATAATGCAGTATATTGAAGGGCAGCAAGTAAAACAGGTTTTGAACAATGCATCGAAGACCGATCGCCAAGACTTATGCGTCAGGATCGGCGAATTCATCGCACGGCTCCATATGTATGGCTTAATCCATGGCGACTTAACCACCTCAAATATGATCCTGACACCCATGGGCAAACTGTACTTTGTGGACTTCGGCTTGGGTGATAAAAACTCAGAGTTGGAGGCACAAGGGGTGGATTTGCACTTGCTCAAACGTGCACTGCAGAGTACGCATTACATGTTCTGGGAGGAATGCTTCCAAGGTGTGCTTTGCGGCTATTCATCCATCGTAGGTGTCGAGGCGGCGGAAAAGGTTTATGAGAAAATTAGGGAGATAGAGAAGCGTGGACGCTATGTCGAAGAACGCAAACAATGAAGTATGCCAGCTTCCCAAACGTAAGGTTGTTTTCTTTGCAACAGGCAACATCAACAAGTTCAATGAGGCACGCAGGATTCTTAGCCAGCAAGGCCTCGCAGTTGGCATGCTCAAGCTCAAGGGCGACGAAATCCAAAGTGAGAGTCTTAAAGAAATCGCGCAAAAAAGCGTCAAGAACGCTTACCAGCGTTGTAAGTTGCCAATCTTTGTCGAAGACGCAGGCTTATTCGTCGATGCCCTAAACGGTTTTCCCGGTCCATATGCCGCTTACGTTTACCATACAGTCCACAACGACGGCATCCTAAAACTCATGGAAAACAACAAAAATCGATGTGCCCATTTCCAATCTGTTATTGCCTTTTGCGACAACCAAACATCCTGTGAACCAACATGCTTTGAGGGAGAGTCCAGAGGCGAAATCACGATGTCCGAGCGGAAGGAACAAGGTAAATCGGGCTTCGGCTTTGACCCAATCTTCCAGCCAGAAGGGAGCCCCAAAACTTTTGCGGAAATGGCAATAGAAGAAAAAAACGGCTACTCACACAGGGCAGCAGCCATCCAAAAATTCGCCAAATGGTACAAGAATTATTAAGTCAAACCGCTTCAGAAACAAAGTGTTATATTGCAATTGTTGCATAAGCAGAATTGGTGAAGGTGCACTAGGCATGACTCATAGTGCGGTTAAAAATAGGTTTTTGCATGAAGGCTTAATCGCTGCCATAGCCGTAGGCGGATTTTTCATAATTTTAGGCTTCGTATTCGCATTCACCCCGGGCATAGCTGAACAAACAAGCTACTTCTTCAACGACTTAACAACCCAAAGCTACCTCAACACCTCAAGCACCATAACCCTGCTCTCACCCGCCCACCCCGCTGATCACCAAGGGTTCTACAATGCAATCATGAATTTTTTCTTAGGCGTAGGTGTCCTGCAAATCATAATTTTAGTCCTCAGATTGGTGGTCCATTCGAGGATTAGGAGGATAGCTCAAAGCATGGGTGACTTAATATTCTGGCTAGGCGCTGCCGTTATAGCGAATGTTTTCCTATTGGCTGGGACGCTTAATGGCTGGTTTCAGTTCTGGGCATCTTTGCTTGTGCTGGTTGGCTTATCATTGATTGCTAGAGCATTTGTATATTTGGCAAGGAGGCCTAAACGGAAGCACGAATAAAGGAACTAAGAAACCCGGTTTTTTAACCTGTAGGGATTACTTTTAAATATTCGTTGGGTGTGGATAAGGGTGCAGTTTAAGGTGTAACGATGCCAAAGCAAGAAAAAGGGAAATCCCATTCGACGCGTCCTGTCAGCAGGCGCCCTCCAAGCTGGTGCAAATACCAGCCTGAAGAAGTAGAAGCGTTCATAATTAAACACGCCAAAGAAGGGCACTCGCTGAGTAGCATAGGCACTATCTTACGCGACCAATACGCAATTCCACTGGTTAAACCAATCACGGGCAAGAGCATAAGTGACACATTAAAAGCCTCAGGTTTAGCGCCCACAATGCCCGAAGATCTATCTAACCTAATGAAGAAAGCCCAAGGTCTCGCCGTCCACATGGACAAAAATAAAAAAGATCTTCACAACAAACGCAATATGCAAATCATCGAAGCCCGAATCCACAAGCTCAGCCGCTACTACAAACGTGAAGGCGTAATCGCAAAGAACTGGAAGTACGTGCCAAAAATCGCTTCCGTAACATAAGCGTTTCTTTCCTTTATTTAATTTTTATTGTTTCTTGATACGCCAGCTTTAAATCCAATCAGCACCTTTAAGCCACGAAGAGATAACTGGGCATGGCGACGCAGCAAAAATCAATCGAAGACTTCTTAACAGCAGCAAATGAAGCAGCAAAAGTGATTCTGGAGGTTGTCAAGAAAGACGGTTTCATCCTCGTATTTTCGCATTTGGATGCTGACGGTGTTGCCGCGGCAGGTGTTATGGCCAAGATGCTCTATCGGCTTGATGCTCGTTTTCGAATTCGGGTTATGCAGTGGGTTGATGATAAAATCATCGGTGAAGTCATAGCTGACAAGCCTCAGCTCGTTATACTCACCGACTTTGGAAGCGGATATCTTGATTTGCTTAATGAGAAAATCCCAAACGTGAAAGTCGTAATCCTTGACCACCACCAAATAACAAGGAAAGTCTCTAACCCAAATTTTGTACAGGTAAACCCTCATCTCTTCGGTATCGATGGGGCGACTGATGTTAGCGGTTCAGGTGTAGCTTACTTTGCGGCTAGGGCAGTGAATGCTGCAAATTTGGATTTGGCAGCAATTGCCATTATTGGTGCCCTTGGGGACATGCAGGACAAGTATGAACAACGAAGTCTCCGGAGTCTAAACGAAATAATAGTTAACGACGGCATCGCCGCTGGGGTGTTGAAAGTTGAGAAGGATCTGATTTTCTTTGGCAGAGAAACACGGCCCATATACAAGATGATAGCGACTACCACTAATCCGTTTATTCCAGGTCTAAGCGGTCAAGAAACCGAAGCATTAAACTTTGTAGCAAACCTGGGTATTCCCCTAAAGCAGGGCGACAAGTTGAGGGCTCTCTGCGACTTAACAGACGAAGAACGAAAACGGTTATGCTCTGCTATAGCTGACTACTTATTATCAAAAGGCTTGCATATGGAAGTTGACAACCTCATTGGGTATATTTACATTTTAGCCAAGGAAGAACCCAACACTGCGCTGCGGGATGGCCGGGAGTTCGCGGTGGTTTTGAATTCGACAGGACGTATGGACCGACCTAGTTTGGGTATCGCTATTTGTATGGGGGACCGCAAAGCAGCCCTTGAAGAATCCAGCAAAATCCTTGAGGATTATCGCAAAAGCATTAACAAATACCTCAGCTGGGTAAACGAGAAACCTGACCGCATGCGCGAGCTCCAAAACATCTACGTTGTCTATGGTGAAACCTTCATCAACGAAAAAATCATCGGTACTGTATCATCCATCATCGTTTCAGGTCTTATTAATAACGAAAAACCACTCATAGCATTCGCCAATATCGAAGCTGAAAAAGCTGCAAAGTTTTCGGGCAGAACCACCGAAGCTGCACTTCGAAAAGGAGTCAACCTCGGGACCGTAATGAGATTAGCTTCGGAGAACAATGGCGGCAAAGGCGGAGGCCACAACATCGCTGCTGGTGCACAGGTTCCTTTAGAAAAGATTGATGATTTCATTAAATTGGCTGATGAGTTGGTAGGTAGGCAACTTAAGGGGGAGAAGCTTGAGAGCAACAATAACGCTTGAATACAAAGACCTGAAAACTGCGCAAGCTGTTTCAGAAGCGGTTTCGCCTGACAACTTCAAAATCCCCCAGGGGCTACAAGTCAAAACCGTGCAGGAAAACAACAGGGTCATAACAGAAATAGATTGCGACGCCAAAATCGTTACCCTCACAGCAACCATAGATGACCTGCTTTCCAGTGCATCTACTGCAGAAAAAACGCTTCAAACGATAAACAAAATTGAAAAGAAAACAATGTTGACTTAAACGTCACATAAAAAAAACTAAAGCACTAATAAACATGGCTAAACTTTGAGCTAAATTAGTTGTCTCTAGCCTCTGTCTGTTTGTTCACTGTTTATTTATGATGATCTTCTGACGAGGTCATTTTTTTGGCGTGCACCAGCTTTTGTCTGAAGAGATTCCGTGGGCCAATAGTAGCATTCAAAGCGGTGAAAGACTAATGTTCATATCTTTTTTCCAACCACCATTAAAAACAAAGGTTGCTCAGCCGCCTAAATAGTAGAAACTGTTGCCAATGCAGCGGTTGAGGCGAGCTGATAGGATTGCCATGTTTCTTTGGTTTAGTCTATGTTAGTGGTTTGTAGGTTAAAGCACGTGCTCCTCCGATAATGCCGAATGCTGCGCCGACAAAGTATCCACCCATTCCAACAAAGCTTATCGCTGAAAACACAACGATAACCACTCCCCAAAGAAAATGCTCTTGTGGGTGAATCCGCAAAACAAAAGCACTCATCAGAACGATTACTCCGCAAACAAAACTAGCTACCGAAACAGCAGTAAAGAAACCTGTCGAACTAGCATAGTTGCCCATAAAGTTATGGTAGCCATTCATCATGCTGCCCCAATAGTCGCCAAAACCTCCCCAATTTGGAGCGTTAGAACCAAACCATACCAAATTCACTAAACTAAAGATTAGAACAATTAAACCTCCGACCAATGAAATCACAAACGCCAATGTCAAACCCTGTTTTTCACTCATACTTTTTCACCTCACAGAAACCTTCTTGGGTCAGTGTCAATGTCCACGATTGTAGGTATGTTTGCTATGAGGGCTTTGTCCACGGCTGCTTCCAACTCACTTGGCTCAGTGACCTTGATGCCTAAACCACCTGCATGCTCAGCAAAAGCGGCGAAGCTAAAGTCATGCAACTCTGTTTGCCAGCTCTCATACCTCTCCACTTTCTGCTCTTGCATAATCATCCCCAATCGTTTGTTATTCATAACAAATACTTTGACTGGCAAGTTATATTTCAAAGCGGTCAAGAAATCGCCCATAACCATAGTCAAACCACCATCGCCCGTTAAACACACAATCTGTCTCTCAGGGTAGGCCAGTGCAGCCGCTAATGCTCCAGGTAAACCAAAACCCATTGTAGCCAATTGTCCGCTCATCACCAGTTTTTGCGTCTTCTTCATCCTAAAGTTTCTACCAAACCACCAGCAGTTCTCGCCAACATCAAGAGAGATAATTGCGTTGTCTGCAATTTTGTCATTTAAGACCTTGATAATGTAAGGTGGTCTAATGGGTTTCAGGGTTGCATCCGACTCTATATCCAGTTGTTGTATCCAAGCCTGCTTTAACTGGCTTATCTCAACCAAATAATTTTTGTTCTGCTTCAATGCAACCTTCTCCGTCAGCTTTGGAATTAAAATCGCACTGTTGCCAAGCAAGCTAACCTCAACAGGATACCTGCGAGCAATCATCAATGGATTGATCTCAATCTGAACCGTTCGTTTCTGCGGAATCAACGACAAATCGGAAAACGACGAACCAATTGCGATGAGCAAATCCGCCTTTTCCATAAGTGTTCCAGCAGCGGTCGAACCGACACCGCCATGACACCCGACATAGAGCGGATCGTTTTCGTCAACTACTCCTTTAGCCCTAAAAGTAGATATTATCGGCGCACATAACTTGGAAGCTAAATTCAACAACTTTTTGCCTTGACCACGGCAACCAAACCCAGCCAAAATCACCGGCCTCTTTGCTTCATCGATGACTTTTGCCGCTTTCTCAACTATCCATTCCTCCTGTCCATAAGCCATATTGGGCATTCTTCCTTCGAAAGACAGAATCTTCGCCTCAAACGGCAACTTTTGCACATCATTGGGAATCCCAATGTGCGCCACACCCTGATTCAGAAGCGCATGCTTAATCGCCAATGTCGCAAGCGTTGTGGTTTGGTCTTCAGTCATCAAAGTTTTGTTATATACGCTCAAAGGTTCGAAGAACGCTTGTTGGTCAATTTCCTGTATTGCACCTTGACCTATCTGTTTGCGTGGAACCAAACCTGTTAAGGCTAAAACTGGTGAGTGATCAAGTTGCGCATCGTACAATCCAGTTACAAGGTTGGTTGCGCCTGGACCGGAAATCCCAAGGCAAGCCGCCACATGTCCAGTTAACTTGCCATATGCTGAAGCCATAAACGCAGCTGTTTCCTCATGGCGAACCTGAACATATTTTACTTTTCCATCGGTTTTGCGTATAGCTTCCACTACACCCAAAGTTGATGTTCCTGGAATGCCGAAAACGTATTGGACTCCCCACTCGGCAATCTGGTTAATGAGCACTTCGGAAACAGTGTGCTCAGCTGTTTTCTTCTCGGACATTTCCGCCAGCAAAACGAAAACTGATCTGGGTGCTCCACAAACGGGGCAAACCCACTCTTTGGGCAAATCTGTGAACTTTACTTTTTCTTTCGCATCATCATAAACGTAATTGCAGACGGTGCACCTATATTTTGCCATAAATTAATCCTCGAAAAGTCTTATTTAGAACTAAATTAGTTTCGCCTTAATCAGCTTATTGGAGACGCCAAACCAACCCAAGGTAAGCCGAACAATTCATAAACTGCTCCGGCCAACTATTTACATATAAAGAGATGCATGTTTATGGAGAATTGGGATGTCATAATCATAGGTGCGGGCTCAGCAGGATTAGCCGCAGGAATCTACACTGTGCGAAGCGGACTAAAAACCCTTATTTTGGATGAAAAGTTGGCTGGAGGAACAATTTCTGATGCCCCTACTGTTGTAAATTATCCAGGTTTTGCGGAAATTAGCGGTGGAGAACTTGCAGAAAAAATGACTAACCATGCCAAAAAGCTCGGCGTAATTATCCACGACATTGAACCAGTAACCGCCATTGACCTGGCAGGTGAAAAAAGACTAGTAACAACCATAAGAACCACCTACGAGGCAAAAGCAGTTATAATATCCCAGGGTTCTCACTACAAAGAGATAGGAGCTAAGGGTGAAAAAGAATTTCGTGGGAAAGGGGTGAGCTACTGTGGAGTTTGCGATGGGCCATTCTTTAGGGGCAAAAAAGTCGTCGTAGTCGGGGGCGGAAACTCTGCTTGTATCACTACTCTTTACCTTTCAGATCTTGCGGGTCAAGTCACCGTTATCCATAGAAGGCAAGCTTTCCGAGCGGAAGAAACTTTGGTTTCAGATATAACCTCCAAGGGAAACGTAAACATTCTCTGGAACACTGAAATTCAAGAAATTAAGGGCGATAAACAAGTAAGAACAGTCACAATAATCGATAACACAACGCAGAAAACAACTGAAATGGAAGTTGATGCAGTTTTCGTGCAAGTCGGCGAAGCTCCCAATAGCCAAATTGCCCAAGCCAGCGGTATAGAGACTGACGAGTATGGCTACATCAAAATCGATATTCGCCAGCATACCAACATTGCGGGCGTTTTCGCTGCAGGCGATGTATCCAATCACCCTGTTAAGCAGGTGGGTACTGCTGTGGGTCAAGGCATCACAGCCGCGCTTGAAGCTTACAGCTACATTCGCCAACCGTATTACAGAAAATAGAGAGAAAGGATTATAATATTCTAAAACCCTTTTCATGTTTTCAATGAGCTTAAGCTTAAGTGCTGAAGCATAAGGTAACACCGGAAACGCGAATTAAAAGAGTGTTCAAAATGAGTGAAAAATGTCTCGCTGTAGTGGAAATCGATCAGGACTTATGTAGCCGATGTTATGTCTGTAAATCAATCTGTCCCTATGAAGCTATAAAGGCAGATTCAACGGGCAAAGTTGAAATTAATAGTCAGGACTGCCAGGTTTGCGGCATATGCTATAGTGCTTGTCCCTCTGCAGCAATAAAAATGCAATATTACACTTACGATAACCTGTCCGAATACCTGAAGAAGGCGCAGGAAAAAGCCAAAAATGATGCTGAAACGCTGGTTTTGATGTGCCGAGGAAACTCACCATCGACAGGCGAGGTTCAGGACATCCTTAAAGCGCAAGGCTTGAAAGTTGATAATTACATGGCTTTGCGTTTGCCCTGTGCAGGAAGAGTTCCAACCGACTTCGTATTTGAAGCCCTCAACACTGGAGTAAAAAACATCGTTTCAATTCAATGTGAAGACCCATTCTGTCGCTACAAAGAAGGCACAAAAATTAATACCAGGCGATTGGTGTTAGCCAAAAATGTTCTAAAACAGTTGGGTTTTGACGATAACGCTGTCAGAATAATAAAGTTTTCTCGCAAAGCAGTCTATGATGTACAAGCTTGTGTGGGTTGCGACAAATGTATCTTCATATGTCCTTACGGTGCTCTTGAATTTGAGTCGTTTGCAACACCCAAAGTTAACGAGGAAAAATGTGTCGGTTGTGGTGCATGCCAACTGGTTTGTCCACACCAAGCAATCGAAGTAAAAGGCTTCGAATTTGATGAAGTCGTAGACAGATACGGGAAATCGCTTGAACAATTAAAAGCTAAGGGCAAAGGTCCAGCAGTTCTCGCATTCGTTTGTCAATGGTCAGAGTTTTCAGCTCTTGACACCCCAAACAAGGCGTTTGAGGGCAAAAATGTGTTGGCGCTGGAAGTTCCATGCTTCAAATCCCTTGACCCAGTCCACATAATAAACGCGTTAAACTGTGGTTTTGACGGTGTTATGGGTGTGGTTTGCTCATCTAAAGACTGCAAACTCCAAGAAGGCAGAGACACTGCAGAACGCAATGTAGCTGTTCTGAAAGTTGTCCTCAAAAAGCTGGGGTTGCTTGATCGATTTGAACTCTACGAGGAGTCACCCAGATGCGCTGGCGACTTTGAGCATAAACTCGATGATTTCTATAAAAAAATTTGTACTTTACCTAAACGTGAAGTAACTGTGGAGGCGACTGCAAAACGTACAAAATAGTAAACAAAACAGAACTCGTTCCCAAGATTAAACTCTTCGAAGTTGAAGCTCCAGATGTTGCAGCTAAAGCCCAAGCTGGACAATTCCTAATCGTAATCCACGGTAAAACTGGCGAACGTGTGCCTTTAACTATTAGTGGGTATAATCAAGCTAAAGGAACAGTTTCTTTTGCTTTCCATGAAGTCGGCAAAACTACCAAAGGAATCGGAATGCTTAACCAAGGTGAATCAATCGATAACGTCACTGGTCCATTGGGTAATCCGTCGGAAGTCAAAAACTTCGGCAAGGTCCTTTGTGTAGGAGGAAGCGTAATGATTGCCCCCTTGTTGTTGCAAGCTAAGGCGATGAAAGAAGCAGGCAACAAAGTCACTACGGTCCTTGGGGCACGAACAAAAGAATTTATCATGATGGAAAACGAAGCAAAAGCCCTAAGCGACAAAGTCTACGTTGCCACAGATGATGGCTCCAGAGGCTACAAAGGCTTAGATTTCCTTAAAGAGTTACTCAAGACAGAAAAATTTGACCGCTGCGTTGTTATGGGTCCAGTAATTCTCATGAAAGATGTCTGCGAAATCACCAAACCCTTTGCTATCCCAACAATCGTAACTTTAACGCCTATAATGATTGACGGCATGGGCATGTGTGGTGTTTGCCGAGTTACAGTTGACGGGAAAATGATGTTTGGTTGCGTGGATGGTCCAGAGTTTGATGGTCACAAAACTGACTTTGACGAGTTAATTCTGCGTCAACGAACGATGCTTCCTGAAGAACGTTTAAGTTCAGTATTGTCAGAAATGAGTGGAGGTTGTAAATGTGGCAGAAGTAAAGCCTAAACCAAAGTTAAATAAAAAAGCCGTAGAGATGGCAAAGCAAGAGCCTAAAGTTCGCGCTAAAAACTTTAGCGAGGTAGCTTTAGGCTACACTGAAGCAGAAGCCCAAGAAGAAGCAAGCCGATGTCTGCAATGCCCAAATCCCCAATGCAGATCTGGTTGTCCAGTTGATATTCCAATTCCAACATTCATAAAATGCATCAAAGAAAAGAAGTACAGTGAAGGCATAGCTGCCATTAAAACAAAGAATGCCTTGCCTGCCGTTTGTGGACGAGTTTGCCCACAAGAAGAGCAGTGCCAGAAAAAATGTGTCATCGGCAAGATGGGTGAACCAGTAAGCATTGGACGCTTAGAACGCTTCTTGGCAGACTGGGAACGAGACAATGGATTTCAACTTCCGCCAAAAGCTCCAGCAACAGGTAAGAAAGTAGCTATCGTTGGTGCCGGTCCCGCTGGACTAACCGTTGCAGCGGACCTAGTTAAGCGCGGACACGAAATCACCATGTTCGAAGCCTTGCATGTGGGTGGAGGCGTACTAATGTACGGGATTCCAGAGTTTCGTCTACCCAAAGCCATTGTTCAGAATGAAGTTAACTATGTTCAGAAGCTTGGCGTTGACTTGCGCTTGGGCAACTTGATCGGTAGAATCCATACTATCCCTGAACTCATGAAGAACGGTTACGACGCAGTTTTCATCGGAAGTGGCGCTGGTTTGCCTCAGTTTACTGGTTGCCCCGGTGAAAACTTGGGAGGTATCTATTCTGCCAACGAGTTTCTGATACGCGTTAACCTTATGAAAGCGTACTTGTTCCCCGAGTACGATACTCCCCTACGCATCGGCAAAAAAGTGGTCGTCATCGGTGGTGGAAACGTAGCTATGGACTGCGCAAGAAGTAGCATGCGACTGGGAAGTGAAGTATGCTTACTCTACAGACGCTCCAGAAACGAGTTGCCTGCAAGAAACGAAGAAATTGAAAACGCTGAAGAAGAAGGCTTAGTCTGCAAATTCCTTGCAGCGCCACTCGAATTCTACGGTGACGAAAAAGGATGGGTTAAAGCAATGAAAGTTATCGCGATGGAACTCGGAGAACCAGATGCTAAAGGCAGAAGAAGCGTCAAAGAGGTTCCAGGCAGCGAATTCACAATGGACGTTGACACAGTCATCATCGCCATCGGACAAACACCCAACCCCATAATCCAACGTACCACAGGCGGCTTACAAAGCGACCCCAGACACGGAACCATATGCGTTAACGAAGTTGGCAAAACCAGCCTAGACGGCGTCTATGCAGGCGGAGACGTCGCGACAGGAGCAGCAACAGTCATCAGCGCAATGGGAGCAGGCAAACGCGCTGCCAAAGCAATGCAAGAATACCTAACCGACAAAAAATAAACACGAACTCATAGTCTCCAAAACTATCCATCTCATTTAACAATAAACTTTTTTCCCGTTTTTGTTCAGAGTAATTGATTTTTGAATTTCTATATGGTAATATAGTTTATAGACTAAGGATTGCATATGCGAAAAATTAGGGGTTCAAGCAACTACCTCAAAAACCAGGTCAGAAAAAACCTAGCCAAAGCCTGCCTCAGTGCGCTAGTGTTTGCGGCCGTGTTTGCCCTTTTGATCTACAGAATCTTATCGACCTTTCAAGTTGGCTTCTTAGAGGAAGCAGTTTTCGTTTTTTTACTTGCACCAATAGCTGCTTTCTACTTTTACCTTCGTAAATACCATATCTATAGAGGCGGTTGGGAAGGTGAAAAACAAGTAGCCAAGCTCCTATCCCAAACTCTTAGTGATGATTATTACCTCCTAAACGACCTATACTTGCGCGACGGTGGCGGAGACATCGACCACATCGTTTTGGGACCCAACGGAGTTTTCGTTTTGGAAACAAAGAATTGGAGCGGCAACTTCTCATGCAACGGAGATGAATGGCAGAGAGCAGGCAAGGGCAACTTTTCAGGTAGCCCAAGTCGACAGGTAAAGCGGAACGCTGCAAAAATCCAGGATATAATAGATAATTCCCCCAACCTACGGGGGATGAGCATCTGGGTTGAAGGCATTGTAGTTTTTACAAACAACCACGCTATCCTACATATTAAAAACTCTGCTGTAGCCGTCTTGAGGCTTTCTCAATTGCCCAATTTTGTCAATTCGGTCAGGCGCTCGTCTCATTTTTCGCGGGAGCAACTAGAAACAATCGTACAACAACTCCTTAAACACAAGCATTAAGCACAAACAGGCGGCTTAATTTTCAGCCATTCCTTCCTTTGCACCAGGGCAAAAGAGGTAATTGAAGTTACCAGTAAGGTACCAATCAAAAAAGAATTGAAAAAAAACCGTGTTGGGTTTTGAGCTGTCCAGATTGATATAGAGACCAAAATATAAAGCGAAATTAATCCAGTGAATAATTGAAGGGCGTGCAGAACTTTTCTTGCTTGGCAGGCTCTTGACTTTACCCAATTCAAGGAAGTTTCAATTCTTTCTGAAACATCAGGCAAATCATCTAGCAGCAAAGTTAACCCTGCTAAAATAAAAAATCGCCCCAAATTAACCGCTAAATCGCTGGTAGTAATCAGGAAAAGGCTAATTAAAGAAACAGACGTAAAAAATGCGACAAATAAAGAAGAGGACAGCAGGACTAAGAAGCCGTAAACGTAATGGTGAAATAGGAATCGTCCTGTATGTAGAGCGCGACCTATACTTGCACTTGGAAAAATGTTGATGACTGCTGCCGCCATGGCGAGCCAAAACAGGTTTCCGTCAAGAAGGTAGGGCGCGAAAGGTTTCCAATTGGGGTAAGCGAGGTAATAACCATATAGGATTCCCGCAATCCCTGCAATCGTGCTGAGTGCATTGAAGATTAAGGCTAAACTGAACGTTTTCTTTAAGACTACTTCAACGGAAGTTTGCATTTGTTGCTCCTATTAATCGTTGGACTTTAAGTTTTATTAAGAAGGTCTGCTTAACCGTCTTTTATAAGTAACTCATGTTAGGAGAAAAATAACTTTGAAGTTTGAAATTAAGTATAGACCCTCATACGCCATGCTGGTTGCTACACTTGAGCAAGGCGAAACCATCACTGCAGAAGCAGGCGCTATGACTTACATGGATCCAACCATCGAAGTGCACACGCGCAAAAGAGAAAAAAGCCTGCTCGGGTCCTTAGGCTTAAGCCTCATAGGGGGGCAATCATTTTGGGTTAACGACTACACTGCTACAAGCGGACCGGCAGAAGCGGCGTTTGTCGCAGCACCCGTGGGCGACATAAAGCAACTAGATGTTGCCCCATGCAGTGGCTATGTCATACAAAAATCTGCATACGTAGCATCCACATCGGGAATTGATCTGGATGTGAAATGGGAAGGCTTCACCAAAGGCTTGTTTGGACAAGGCTTATTTATGCTTAAAGCCAGAGGCAGCGGACAAATGTTCATCAACACGTTTGGCGCCATTGACACCCATACCCTGACACCAGGTCAAACCCTAATCGTTGACAACTTTCATCTGGTCGGCTTCAGCGAATCCTGCAGCTACAAAGTGACAAGGTTCGGAGGTTTAAAAGAAACTCTGCTAAGCGGCGAAGGATTAGTTACCCAAATCACTGGACCTGGCGATGTCTACATTCAAACCAAAAACATGCAGGAATTCACCGAGTGGCTCTGGACACTACTCGAACCCAAAGTGCGCAATTCAAGAGCACGCTAAAAACAAATATCTATTTTTTTGTACTTTCGCGAATAATTGGTGAAAGAATGGCCAGCGTTGGTTTAGGCACAATCTCAGGTTTCGGAGTTACTATCATTCTCAGCATAATCTTCCCAGGAGTTGGTCACCTTTTAGGTGCCTTCTTGGGCGGAATAGTCGCGGGGTTCATTACAAGAGGCCTAATAGGCGGATCCATGGCGGGTTTCATAGCTGGCCTACTTAGCGCCATAGTTTTAGGAATCCTGGCTTTTCTCCACTTCATCGTTCTGGAAACTGTTAATCATGGTTTACTGGGCTTCCTGTTTGGTGGCTTGGTCGGCCTAGTATTAGGCATTGTTCTCGCTGTCGCTGTTACAGTGCTTGCAGCTATAGGTGGCGTAATTGGCGGAGCAATAACAAAATAGCAAAGTGTTTACCTGTCTAGACATGAACGCTTTTTCATGTGTGGTTTTCTCTGGTATTTTGTCTAGAATCATTTTTTCCTCTGGTTTTTTGCTTAGCACAATTGGGGAGAGTTTTCCCGCAAGCTCGAGCGCCGATGCCAACTTGCTGCCTCTCTCACCGTAGATTTCGAAGAGTATGCCACCTTTATGAACCGCTCCTCCTAATTTTGCATGTAAAACAACGCCAGCCCCCTTCTCTTTGGGTGCTCCAGCCTCCCGCGCTATTCGCACGATATCGTCTGTGCTTAGCCAGAGAACTTTTCCAGGACGCTCTGAGCGCACCACAGTAGATTCTGGACCCACAGGCAAATCTTCAGGGGTCACCAAAGGATTTCCACCTTGTGCGCCGATTATTTCTCGCATCTTTTTCATCGCTTTGCCTGAATCAACCATTTCTTCAGCCAAGACTCGACCATCTTTGACTCCGACCATTTCAAAGAGCATGCCTGCGAGGCCAATAGCTTTCTCGCGCAAGTCAGGCGGCCCCCCACCCATAAGAGTTGATAATGCTTCCCTTGCTTCCAATGCGGGTCCGATGCCGCAGCCCAGTGGTTGCTCGCCAAAAGTTAAGGCACACTGGATGTTTAGCCCTAAACGTTTCCCCAAATCTACGAAGTCCGAAGCCAGGCTGTAGGCTTCTGTTCGTGTTTTGATTTTGGCACCCATACCTGTTGGGATGTCTATGACGACATGTGTTGCTCCAATGGCTTTCTTCTTGCTTAGGATTGAGGGCAAAAGCATGGGGTCTATTCCCAATGGGTATTCGACTTGGATGAAGAGATCATCAGCAGGCGCAAGCTCCAAAGATCCTCCCCAAACTAGGCAACCATTGGTTTTCGCGACGACTTCTTTTATTTCTTTGATGGATAGATTAACTGGGCAGAGGGTTTCTACTCGGTCTGCGGTGCCCGCGGGAGAGGTGATTGCGCGTGAGGAGGTTTTGGGAATCGTAAATCCCGCCGCGGCCACAATGGGTACGACCAGCATACTGGTTTTGTCGCCTGGGATTCCTCCGACGCTGTGTTTGTCTAAGATGGGTCCTTTACCGAAATCAATGGTTTTTCCCGTGGAAATCATCGCTCGTGACAACGCTTCGGTCTCTCCAGTGCCTAAACCATGGATGCTTAGCGCCGTGAGGAACGCGGCGATTTCAACTGTGCTCAAATGTTGCTCAACAACATCCTTCACAATTGCAACAATGTCTTTTTCGCGTAACCGTTCCCCATGAAGCTTGGCGCGTATGTTAAAGAGTGATTCAGGTAATGGCGCTAGTTGCACATTGACTGTTTCAGCTTCCTTTACTCCGAGTGCAGCAACGGTTTCCCGGTAGAGTCCTATACTGTTTTGGGGAAAATAGTCAGCTATGTTGGCGATGGCTATCATCTCTTGGTTTTTGCAGCTGATTTTTATTCTGTCCGAACTATGCACACCTAGCATGTTGGCTGTTTGTTCACTAATGAGGGCGATTCTGCTGCCGCCCGTGGTAATCATTAGGACTTCAACGCTTAATTCCATCTGAGGCACGTCAATACCAATTATGCTAAGAAATAGTTAAAGATTTTAAGGCATTCAAGGATCTCAATAGATGCGAGGATTGCGCTTTGAAGTACCTTGACTTTGTTGATTTAAACTACAAGCCAATAGAGACTGACTTAATTTGCACCTTCCAAATTGAGCCTGAAGGTATAAGCCTTAAAGAGGCTGCAGGTGGTGTGGCAGCGGAAAGCTCAGTCGGCACTTGGACCGAACTTACGACCGAGAGGCCCTATGTTAAGCAGCTAGCAGCCCACGTTTATGGCATTGAAGGTAGTATCGTAAAAATTGCATATCCTCATGAGCTCTTTGAGCCAGCAAACATGCCAAACATTCTGAGCAGTGTAGCTGGAAACGTTTTTGGGCTTAAATCATTAAAAAACCTTCGCCTCCTCGACATAGACTTTCCAAAAGATCTTCTCGCCAGCTTCAAAGGACCAGCATTTGGCATACCGGGAGTTCGCAACCTACTAAAAATCCAAAAACGACCCCTCGTCGGCACAATAATCAAGCCGAAACTGGGGTTAGAAACCAAAGATCACGCTAAAGTCGCATATGAGGCATGGTTCGGAGGCTGCGACATAGTAAAGGACGATGAAAACCTGAGTAATCAAAGCTTCAACCCTTTCGAAGAACGTTTAACGCAGACACTGGAGAGCCGCGATAAAGCGCAAGAGGAGACAGGCGAATGCAAAGTCTACATGATAAACATCACCGCGGAAACCAACCTCATGCTTAAGCGTGCCCAAACTGTGGTTGACCATGGTGGCGAATATGTGATGGTTGACATCTTGACATGCGGCTGGTCATCCTTGCAGACGTTAAGGGACCAGAATTTCAAGCTCGTATTTCATGCACATCGCGCTGGGCATGCGGCTTTTACCAAGAGTCACCTCCATGGTATAGCTATGAAACCTATCGTGTCAGTGGCAAGGATAATCGGCGTTGACCAACTCCACGTGGGCACTGTGGTGGGCAAAATGTCAGAAACCAAAGCCGAGGTCTTAGAGAACATTGTTGCCTGCAAATCCGAATTGGGCGATTTGAAACCTGTTTTGCCCGTTGCCAGCGGCGGGCTGCACCCACGTCTTGTTCCTGCGTTGATAGAGACATTTGGCAATGACTTTGTTATTCAAGCAGGCGGTGGCATCCATGGACACCCAGACGGCACAATCTGCGGCGCCAAAGCTATGCGCCAAGCCGTCGATGCAACTCTATATGGAAAAAACCTCAACGAGTACGCCAAAAACCACCCAGAACTCGCCTCAGCACTAAACCAATGGAAAATCTGACTCCCTCTCGAAGAGGCCGGTCTCTTGCTTTAGAAATATGTAAAACCGATTTCTCTTGTAGCGCTGGCTCTACCCTTGAATAAAGGCAAAACAGCTAAAACGTCAAAGAAGGCGATTCCGGGCATATCCTCTTTTTGGGTGGTTTTCTATTGGCTTTAAGAAATGATTAATACACTAGAAGATCCATGGGTAATTTCGTCGCGTAACCTCAACTACTGATTGTGGGGCGATTATGCCTTCTTCGCAGATTAAACCGTTAATGTATCGGTTTGGGGTGATGTCAAAAGCGGGGTTTCGCACGGCGAGCTTTGAGGGTGCTTCGTCCCAGATTTCCGCTGAACTACGTTGTTCGATTTTTTCATATCCGCCTGCAAGAGTTTCAGGGTCGAATTTGAGTAGTTCCGAAACCACGTAGAAGGGCACTCTGGCTTCATGGGCTAAAACGGCGATTCCGCCTGACCCGATCTTGTTGACCACGTTTCCTTCAGAGGTGATGGCGTCGGCTCCAACGATTACTAAATCAACCTCTCTCATGAAAGTTCGAGTAGCAGAATCCACAATAAACGTAGTTTCAATTCCTAAATCGACAAGTTCTTTGGCAGTTATTCTTCCTTGAAATGCAGGACGGGTTTCAGTGCAGATTACCTTGAAGTTTTTGCCGCCTGCCTTTGCTTTTGCGAGGAGTCTAGTGACGGTTGAGGAGTGGCAATGAGTAAAAACTGTGGCGGCGTCGCTTATTCGTTTAGCTCCAATTTCTGCTATGTGTTCTTTTGAATCTTCCAAATCTTTGAGAAATTGGTTAGCGTTTGCAACTACGATTTGGTTTAATGTCTCAACTTTTTCCACGATGATGGCTTGGGATTGAGTGATTAGCCATCGGATGGCGTTTCTCATCAGTGGCTCGGTTTCTCTGGCGGTAGCGAAGATGGTTTGGGCTTCTATGAGTTCGGCGAGGAATTGGTTTTTGGTTTTTGCGTTTGATTGTTCTGCTTGGGTTATGATTGCTTTGACGGCGGCTATGGCGACGTTTCTTGCGCCTTGAACTTGGAGTTTTCTTATTCTTTCCGCCGTATCTTTAACTGGTGCGGTCATGACGCTCAACCATTTTTAGTCTATTAGTGGAGAAGCATATAAGCAAAACCATACCATTGATTTAGTGAGCCCTATGTTGCCGGATCAAGATGCCATTAACCGTATCCTTCGGCCATACATTCAGCCATGGTATGACTCGATTGAGAATCCGCAGAAGGCGCAGGAGCATGTGCTGGCTGATTTGGTCCAAAAATATGCAACTACTGAATATGGGGAACGCTATGGTGCTTCCCAAGTCAAAAGTGTCACGGATTATCAGTCTAATTTTCCCATAATTGGCTATTCAGGGCTCACTCCATATCTGATTCAAGTAAAAGAACGTAGTTATAAGGCGTTTTTGTCTGAACCGCCAGAAACCTGGGTTATGACCCGCGGCTCAACGGGCAAATCAAAAGTCTTGCCTGCAACCCAAACACACCTAAAACAAATCTACAGCTGTGGCGCAAGAGGGCTCATAAACTATGCCGTTAGAAAAAAAACCTATGAAGTATTTATGGGCGTTATCCTCAACTTGAATTTTCCCTCAAACGTTCACACTATGGATGTCGAAGGCAAACAAGTCGTTTATGGGTACAGTTCAGGCACCTATGCGCGTCTGAATCCAATGTTTGATAGGGTAAGTCTCTTGCCAAGGCAAGAAGAAATCGATGCTTTAGGCAGCGGCGTAAGCAGAAAGGATTGGGAGAAACGTTTCGACCTTGCTTATCAGATGGCGGAAAACCAAAACGTGACTGCGGCGATGGGAGTGACCCCTGTAATTTTATCCTTCGCAAGGTACGTTAAGCGCAAGTACGGGAAAAAACCCGCTGATATATGGAAAACCCGCGCCATATTCTTAACTAGTGTGCCCAAAATCCACTTCAAGTACGGTCCTATCCTCAAGCGGTACTTCGGAGATGTGCCAATCGTGGAAATGTATACTGCTACCGAAGGTGTCTTTGGACAACAACTTGACGATTTCCCCTACATAACCCCAAACTATGACTCCTACTTTTTAGAAGTAAAAATCGGCAAGGGCATTAAAATGCTGCATGAACTCAAACGTGGCGAATGGGGTAGCCTAATTATTTCCTCATGCATGTTTCCGCGTTATGAGATAGGAGATTTGGTTGAGTCGGCAGGAAAAAACTATTATCGTGTGTTTGGCAGAAAGAAAGCCCTAACAATTCTGGAGCATAGACTTTACAGGGCGTTTTTAGGCTGGATAGTTTAGGTTGGTTGTGGAGAGCGTCTCCGGGCGATCATTGCAACGTAAATGGCGCCGACAATGATGATTATGCCGATGACCAGTAGCATAACCGCCCAACTTTGGCCGGAATCAACTGTGAAATAACCGCTTATTTGCAGCACCGAGAACAAACCAAACGTTATAAGGACTAAACCGCCGATTAGATAGCCGATAAAACCTGTTTCACCCTTCTCTTGCTTTTCGGCTCTCTCGGGACGCTGATTTTTCTCCTGCTTTTCTCGCTTTTCGTTTTTCTCTGATTTCTCATTTCTGCTCCTATATGGCTGAGCAGGCGGTGGAGTTGGTTGACCTGACATAGCAACTTTTAATGATGCACCGCAACGTGGGCAAAAAGCCATCGTTTCGTCAACTTTATTGCCGCATTTTGGACAATACGACATTAATTCACATCCCAACTATAATTTATCTGCTCTGAGTATTTAAAAGATGCACTTACTCACTTAAAGAGAAACATATATGTTGTAAACAGCGCATTTTCGATTGGAGAAGACTTTCTTGAAGCGTGCTTTGGACCTTCAGACACTACCAGAGAAGAAAAAAGAAAACTTGCTTACTGCAGTCTACGTAGGTTCTGTCTTCATAATCTTAGCTTTAGTTTACTATAGTCATATAGCTGATGATCTTTGGGGTGGTTTGGTAAACTTTTTTTCGTCCTTCACGCTTGCCCCGGTTCCAACGACCGGCATCTCTCTTCCTGCTCCCGCAAACCCAGCTGATTACATGAATCTGAACCTGTATGGTGCTTTTTTCCAGTTTAGTTTAGCCTTAGGTATATTGGAAATCGTGATTTTAATGCTAAGAGTATGGTTACATTCGCCTGTTACACGTAAAGCTGAAACCATTGAAAATATCGTTTTCTGGCTTGGTACAAGCTACCTGGTAACGACTTACCTTGTCAACATGACCATACCAAGCGAGTGGTTTGTCTTCTGGGCTGGAATAATACTAATCTTTGGTTTAGCGTTGGTTGCAAGGGCGTTTGTGTTAATGGCTAGACGTTAACTTTTCTGGTTCTTTATTTTTAGTTTCCACCAGAGAACTAACACCTGTCGGAACATATTGCGGGAGTCTGTAAACAAATTAACCTTTGTGCCCCTTCCACTTTTCCATTCCACAGCAATCTCCTTTATCTTGAAGCCTTTACAGTAGGCTCGGACCACGATTTCAGTGTCCCAGAACCAATGTGTCGCATCAACTTGGTCAAGCAATTCCATAAGTGGCTCTCGTTTGAAGGCTTTAAAACCGCATTGGTGATCGCGAAGTTTAGAGCCAAGCATTTGTCTTACCAGAAAATTGTAAGTTTTAGAACTCAGACTCCGGCTAAAGGAGCGTTTGGCTTTACTTTGGGGCAGCATCCTTGATCCTGTTGAGAAATCGTAGCCTTCAACCGTGATGGCTTCAATCAAAGGCTTAAGATAGTTAAGGTCAGTGGCTAAGTCCAAGTCCATATAGACCAGAACTTCACCTTTGCTATGTTTAAAAGCGTTGTTTAGCGCGGTTCCTCTTCCCAACCGTTTTTCTCTGTGGATATGCCTGACACCCGGCGTTTTTTGAGCTATTTCTTGAGCGCATTCGTCAGTGCCGTCTGTGCTGCCGTCTTCAGCGATGATAATTTCGAAGGAGTTGGCAAAATTTTTTAGGGCTACAATAGTTTTTTCCACAGCTGATGATAGGTAGTCTACTTCGTTATAGGCGGGAAGCACTAGTGAGACTTGAAAACCATATTGTCTGGTGGTGCAGTTACGCGTAAGCCCCCCAACTTGGGAACCACTTGAGATAATCGTTAATAAACGAGGTTGAAACTGGTGCGCCCGAAATCACTGGGTAGAAGAGCAAAAATAACGCTATTGAGCCAGCAAATATTGCGATAGCCGCTGACTTTGCCCAGTTTGGTGTTCCAGTACTTGTTGATAAAGTAGGTTGTTGCTAAACAAATCAGGGGTACGCTTAGATAGTAATGGTAAATGTATGTTGCTCTTCCGATGAAAACATATGGCAGCCAAGAGAAGGCGAACACGACCACTATGAATATTGCCTGTACATCCCAGCCGTTTCCACGTATGCTTACTCGGTTTGCCATAGTTGATTTGGAGATTCGCCCCCAAAGGTTCGCTGCCAGTGCTCTGCCATGAATCGCCTTCTCTGCAAGAACAAGCATCAATGCAAAACCAACCCACCAAACCAACGGATTACCGAAAACGGAAATTGTGGACACCACGTTGTTGGGTAAGTAGGTTATGTCAAACCATCTTGGAACTGTTATGTTGCCTGTACCCAGCATTAAGGGCCAAGACCACCAAGGAGACGAAGACGCGTCCACAACCGAGCCTCCGTGGAAGCTAAGCATGGAAAATTGTAAGTTAATAATCGAGGGGAAGGAGTCGCCTAGGAGCATGTCTGGGATGTAGCTTACAAAGTAAATCACGGCTACAACTCCGATGCAGGCTAATATCAGCAGGAACGGGTGGTCAAAGAAGGCAATGTACTTGTCGGCTAAGTTGCCTTTTTGTTTGAGGAGGTCATTTATTCGAACAGCGGCAAGTAATGCGAGCAAGCCCAAAGCGGGAAAAAGCGGGAACCCGAATTTTGTTGAGAACCCGAGCGAGAAGAAAACCACAGCTAAGACCAAAGGCAAAACAGAGGTCTTCTTCCAACCAACTTTTAGGACTTTCATGAAATAGATCAGGAAGAACAATTGGGAAATCACTGAGAAAAATATCAGATAAGTGTCTACGGTGCCTATGCGTGCCATGGTGAAATGCATAAAATCAAAAGTCATTAGAAAAGCTGCAGAGAATCCTCCGATCCAAGTTCCGAACAGTTTCTTGCCCAACAGGTACATCACCGCAACTATCAAAGTGCCAAATATTACTCCCATTATACGCCAGCCAAACGGCGTTACCCCGACAGCTGCTACTCCAATTGCCTGGATTAGTTTTCCTAGGTCGGGATGAGTTCTCTCGTCAGGTATTTGGTGGTTAGCGAATTCGATTGCGGAGCGGGCAAAATAAACTTCGTCAAAGTACATTTTTGACATGTACGTGGGAGGAATCTCAAGTGAGCCTTGCTCATCTATCAGTTTTGGTAAAGTTGCATCTGCACTATTCTCCCCTGTTACGCCGACAATGGGGATTTGCTTGTCGCTGGGGTTTGCTACGCCGATTTCCGAGACCGCTATGAAGGGTGAGGGTGCTTGGTCAGAGGGGTTGGGGACAGACCAGTAGAAGTCCGGTCTCGAATCATAATCTTGGGCTGTGACGTTAAACTCCAAATACCGAGTATTCACACTTAAAGAGAAATCTTGCTGGACCATGTAATCGGTGGCTCTTTCTTGCAGTCCATGTTCAATGTGTCCAAAGTAAGTCCAGTTTCCAGGCGCACCATAAGAAACATCGACCGTGGCGTTGCCGCTTGGAACCCAGAAATAAACCGTCTGCACCATCTGACTTGTGCCTAAATCAACATAGAAAATCTGCTGGCTGGTACTCTGCCAGCTTGTGAGTGGCGCCTTGACTTCGCCAACATTCCAAGTTGCAATGCTGAAAAAAACGATTGCTAACAGACCCATTGTTATGATGTCTTTTTTTGTGAGTTTTAAGTCGAAGTTCATATTGGCTCACCTTCAGCGTTTGAGTCCATCCTGTTGGGTCCTTTCAGCTCATACCACAACAGTAAGGAAGCATAAGCAAGCATCAATAAATTGATAACGCTTACTACCACAACCACGGGGTCTCCAGTCAAATTAGGAGCATAAGGATAGGCTGCGTTTAGCCAATAGAGAACATAGGCTTGATTGATAAACAGAGTCGCAGTTAAAACAACATAGAGTAGGCGTGTTCTCTTTAGGAGGGGAAACATCAAAGCTAACATAGCTATCGCTGGGAACATGTAGCGCTCGTGAATACGAGTTGGCAACATAAAGAAGCTAAAGAAAAGCATGAACGCTGCAAAGATTGCCAGGTAATCACCCGAGATATTAAACCGCTTATGCAATACGTATAGAGCGTATGCCGTGAAGCCGCCAAATAACGCCCAGCCAACAATGAAGAAACCTCCATCAGGCATCCATATGCCAAACAGTCCCCACAGGTTGAAAGCGTTAATGGATGTGAAAGCATAACCGCCATATGCACCGAAGTAGATTTTGCTTAAGAAACTCACCGGGTTATTGTCTGTCCACTGGAACGGCGCGATTACCACAAAAACCGTGGCGGCGAATGCGCCCACAGAATATAACAGACGCTTTAATCCATTCTTTTTGTAAATTAAGAGAATTAAGACCGGTGCTAAAGCGATGCCCTGTGGTTTCGTTAAAATGCCTAGCGCGAAGGCGGCTGCTGAAAGTTCAGGCTTACTTTTAAGTGCCAGCATAAGTGAGATGACTAAAAAGAACGTATAGATGGCATCATATTGTCCCCACACGGCAGTGTTGAAGATTACTGCTGGGTTAAATGCGTAGAGTGCTGTAGCTAGAATCGCTATATTGAAACTGGATTGTTTTCTAACAAAATAGTAGATCAGACCTGCCGTTGCCAAATCGAAGAGGTTAGGTACCCATTTAACGATGTTTGCTATGCCGATGCCTAAGACGTTTGCCAAAGAACCAAAAAACCAGAAAATGTAAACATTAAACGGCGGATAATCGGCAAATCCTACAACTGAATAGAACGGTCTTATCCCATGTGCCGTGGCAGTTCCAAACCAAGCGATAAAATCGTTGGTGTCAATGGAGTAACCTTTGAGCGGAAACAAGAGAACCCTAACTGCAAGGGAAACCGCAAGCACCACAACTAAAATAACGGTTTCGCGTTTAGCGAACGAGAAGTTAACCACTGTTTCCCCTTCTGGAGAGATACTCGCTGCCATCAAATAAGAAGCTTTTGCGAAACTTACTTTTAGCTTTTGGAAGTGGAGCTTTCGGCAGAATTTTCCCTTGTGACCTTTTCCTTAGAAGGCGGCTCCTTTTATTTGCGAAAAGGCTGAGGATAGTTTAAAGTTAGATTGATTAAAGGGCTCGTTTACGTGTCGACGCTTTGATATGAAGAGTAATCCAATGATAATAATGACAACAACCACAACGACTATGACTATTGCTATCAGTAATATGTTGTTATTTCCGGGCGCTGAAGTACTTTCGCTGTTTAAGGTAAGAGACATTTTTGTCGATTGCCCAGTATAGTTAATTGTCTGGTTCAACTGTTCATACCCGTCCATGACTATACAGACGCTGTATTTCCCTGCGGTAACATTTGAAAAAGTAATGTATCCTGACGAGTTTGTAGTGCCAGTGAGTACAGCCACACCGGTTGGCTGGGTTGTTGAATATACAGTTGCGTTGCTCAACGGGTTTCCCTCGCAGTCTTCGATACGCATCTGTATGATTCCTGTTGTGCTGTTTGTGGCGGCTGGAGTTGAGGTTTCGCTTTGGTTGGTTGGAGCTATTGTTGTTGTCGGCGTAGTTGTTGGTGTAGTTGCTGATGCAGGTTGAACAGTTACTTGTGTAGTGGCTTGGGAGGTTACATATCCTGTTTTTGAGACCGTTGCCGTTAGGGTGCAAGTTGTTGCTTTGGCAAAGCTTGGTGCTGTGAAAACTGTTTTGTAGTACCCATTTCCTTGATCAGCGCTTGCGGTGAAGGACCCGCTATTGTCTGAGGCAAATTTTATTGTAGCTCCTGTTAGCGGGTTGTCGTCAGCGGTAACGTAAACTGTGACGTTTGTTTTCTGAGCATTCTGTATACTTGCTGAGTCAGTTGTTGCTGTTATTTGTAGTGGTAAGAAATCGATGATGTAAGTTGTTATGGTTCCTTGACCGGTCGTGTAACTTGATGCTTGGGCTGTGATGGCTGTTGACCCGGGTGTGTTCGTTACGGTGAGTGTTCCGGTGGCTTGGGTTTGTCCGAAGGGAATTGTTAAGGTTGAGCAAACCGTTCCTATTATTGGTTGTGAGGAAAAGAGGTTTAGGTTCACGTCTATTTGGGGATCTTTTGCAGGTCTGCCCTGCGAATCTTGAAGCTGCACTTGGATTGATTGGTAAGTTCCTTTATCAGATGCCAATACTGACGGCGCACAGTAAACTGCCAATTTAGAAGGGGTAAACCCGGTGGTGGTTACTGTCTGTTGGTTTCTTAGCAGGTCAGTTGCTACGGCAGTTATGGTGGTGCTTCCGGCTTTGTATGTTGTGTTGAGTGCTGCTACAGTGTAGGTTTGGCTTTGGGGAAGGGTTATTTGTGAGTCAATTTCAGCTATGTTTGGATCACTTGAACCTACCGTAACCATTACGTCTGATGGTAAAACTCCAACGAAACCTGATGCGTTTTGCAATTCAATAGCAATTTGTCTGTAGGTGCTCTGGTCAGCTGGAATTTGCGTAGGTCCGGAGAAAATTTTAAGTTGAGTTGGGTTTGTTGCTAATGGAGTTATGGTCATTGTTACCTGTTGAGAAATATACCCTTGGGCTACAGTGGTTACTATCACTGACTTTACTTTTCCTTCATCTTGGGCTGCTGAAGTAGTGTTGAAAGTAGCTATAGCGTATGTCTTACCTTCAGCGATTGTAACATTTGGGCTAATTTTGCCTATTGAGGTGTTTGAACTGGAGAGGCTTACCAATACTCCGTCTTTGGGTGCCTTTGCTGGTGTCCCACTTGAGTCCTGTAATTGAACCATTATGGCATCGTACGAGCCATCAGGAGGTAGAGTAGATGGAAATCCATAAACCGCTACAGAGTGTGGAATTGGTCCAACGGTATTTATTGAGGATTGTATGGTTGCGTAACCCGTTGCTGATGCTGAAATTGCCGTTGTTCCCGGTGAGAATGTTGAGGTAAAACTTGCTGAGGCATATGTTGTGTCTTTAGGTATGATTATTGATTGGTCTACTGTTCCTATGTTCGTAAGAGAGGATGAGAGGCTTATTGTCGTGTCTTGCAATGCTCTTGCAGGTTTTCCACTTGAATCTTGTAATTGAACAAAAATACAGTTGCATGTATTGTTGTCTGCGAGAACACTTGTTGGGCCTATGAAAATTTTGAGTTTTGCAGGATCGGTTGTTGCTGCAATGGAAAAGCTTGGATTAATTATTATAAAGGTGGATGCGAGAAGAATTAGGATTAATATTGTCTGTATTATTCTTTTTTGCAGTATTTTCTCACCTTAATGATTGGTTGATTTTCCTATATTCCCTTTTGGCTTTGATTAGGTTTGTATAAACTGGTGCTTTAAGTATATTGTGTATTAATATATGTTATATATGATTGCTGTACTGTTTTACAAGTAAGAGATTGTGTTGCTTCAAAAATGGCTGGATCTAACAAAGAATGAACAACATGTGAAAAAATCAGGCAACGTTTCGTTACTGTCTTCCATATAACCTCATTTTGATGATTGGTAGTTCATGCGTTAAGATGTTTAGTTGCTTCATTTCTCATTTTGGCAACTCTGCGAATACGAACCAAATGTGTTCATAGGTTCTCCTTGAAACTTCTGTTTTAAGACAGGCTTAAGCAGCTCAAGTTGCCTTTTTAAATCATCAAATGTTTGTAAAACCGCTTCTCTTTCATTCTAATGACCGTTTACCTAAAAAAATTTGCCAAAATGCGCAGATCGACTAACAATGAAGGTTGGAGATCTCGGCGGGATTTGGACCCGCGACATTACCAAGGGTGAGAAATTAACCAGTTACCATTCACTTAACTTTATATCTGTAATAAGTTTGAAATGTCCATCTCGTGTCATAACCGGTTCCACATAAGTTTTTGCTATTGCAGCTATTAACGTGTCGAATTCTCCAATCAAGTGCCCCGCTTTTCGGAGGTCTCGATAGATTTTGGAGGCTTCTTCGCATGCTTGCAAGGTCAACTCTAAAACATTCATGTTAGCTATTAGTTCTTGCACTTTCGCCAAGTTTTTCTGTGGATTTGACGAAATATATGCTCCTCTAAGGAGTTCATAAGCAGTGAGCATTGTAATGGCAGCTTGTTCTCCGTTTTGTTCTAAACTTTCCATTGCTTTGTCTGCGTCTTTCTCTCCTTTCAGCAGTGCGATCAATATGTCTGTGTCGAGGATCACTGAAACAAGTCGACCTTCCGAGAAACTGAATGCTCTCTATCTTTCTTTATCTTAGCAAACACTTCGTCAATATCATTGCCAACCCATTTGCCTGAAAACTCCAGCAGTGATTTCTTTTTTTTCGGTTTTGCAACTCTTAAAACGACATCTGAAAAGGATTCTCCAGGTTCCTTCATGCCCTTGAGAGTTTCATATGCTTTTTCGGAAAGAGAGATTACTTTAGTCACGATTACTACCATCACTACTATGTGCATATGCATATATATGCAATTTTGTTGTCTCTACAAAAAACATAAAGCAAAGAATTAAAGAAATGGAGCTTTCGGCGAGATTTGGACCCGCGACCATTACCTTACCAAGCAGCCCGCCCGATTCATTGAACCGATGAGCTTTAAAGTTTTTGATTGGGTTGAATTCAAAAAATTTGTCCAGGGAAAATACCGGCAAAACACCTCTAAAAGAGTCATTTGTTATGCTAACCGCTACTACCATGTACCTTGAATCAGGCAATATCGGGCAACTCTGCTGTCCCATCAACAGTTAATCGGAAGTAATAAAAAGTCTAATCATAATCTCGAAGTCCATCGGATGCTATGAGCAATGCAAGGCCGCCCTTAAAAGCTACGGACCCAAGAGCGCCCGACCAGATGCGCTTGCCGCATTCGTCAGAATATACAGCATTAACAATAGTAATTTGGACGAGTGGTTCGCCAAAGTCAATCCGATACTCACGCCACAGGAGAATTTGCTGTTGAAATTCTTGAGCCTGACAGGACTACGTTGCAGCAAGGGCATTGAAAGCTTCAACCTGATAATCGAGCTTTCGGAGAGAAAAAGATTACATGAATACCTAAGCCGTGACATTGGGATTCTGGAGCATTTTAGTATGAAGACAAATTTCTGCGCGGCAGAAAGAATGCCTTCATCAGCATAGTCCCTGAGACTTTGATTGATGAAATCGCGAGGAGTCGATCTGTGACTTATGCGGCCATCACAAAGAAGCTTCAAAGGCGAAAGATTCCAACTTGAATCAGCTAACTGCGGGATTTCTATGGCACTTTTATTATTAGTCATGAGCTCGTTGCCCAGGAGGCAGACTTGCTTTTTGGAAGGATTCCACCAAGCATATTCGTTCGTCATTACTTTTCTTCCACAATCAAAGATTTACGCGATAGAACTTTACATGCTTTGGCAGAAGTGGGCGTATAGCCCAAGTTTTCTCATTTTTTTCTTTTTTAATGATATCCAGTTATTCGGAAAGAATCTCATAATATCACTTTCAACTAGGGCAATTACAAGAAAACAGAGTGTAGGACCGTAGAACAAACTAAAAGCTAATCTGTGTATACATTAAATCCAAGCTCCTGAAAAGAGACTTAATTTGGTCAATGTATTTGGAGTCCTTTTCCGAGCTAAAAAGGAGATATTAGAAGAGCAAAGTTCTAGTCCGTTTAGACTCTTTGTGTAACTGGAAAAGCAATTTTTTTTTGATTGTTTTCGCAATTATGGGATGTTTGTCCAGATAGGGGTTATAGTCCAATTAGAGACGGTTCCTTCGTGAAAAATTTGAATATTGACTGTTTTTGTCTGTCCACTGCCCAAGCTTTCAAGCTGAAACGAGCTTGTTCCGCCTTGGGATGCAACGTAAGCGTCAATTGTGCTGTCAGTTCCAAATCTACCGCCAAATGGAAGAGTCATGTCTATATCTCTCGTGCTTTTGTCATAGACATCATATGCAATTACATGTAATCCTGTCTCAAATGCAGTGCCGTTTCCAGTATTGGTGACTGTGCCAGAAATGTAAAAGTAATTGTAAGGAATTGATTGGGTGGCTGCATAATCGGAAGTTACGATTTCTTTTCCCTGCAACACAGTTGTTAAGTTTGCTTTTAACCCTGATGCAAGATAAGCAGCTGTTAAATTTGTTGTCTGGTCGTTGACGCTTGGAATTTGATTAGTCAAGTTTTCGATTTCGCTGTTTAGATTTTGCTCTTGCGCTTTAAGTGAAGCAATTTTGTAATCTTGAACAACTATCAAGTAAGCGTAAGAAGATAGAACTCCTGCGAATATGATTGCAAAGACTAAAGATACAACAAAAATTTTTGGGTCTATTTTGATTTTCATTGTTTTTACTCCTTATTTGGTTATTGTGACTCGAAAGCTTAACGTGGCATTCTGGAAAGAGTAACCTGTGCCTATTGGCCTGATAGTCATCAATAGATTGGCCACGCCGACAGATTTAGCCTGTAAATTCCAACTTAGAGTAAGCCCGTTCTTAGGGGGCAAAACTACTGGTGCATTGTTGGTCGGACCCAATAATACAACTTTGTCGGTACCAGAATACGACACTTCACAACCAAAAGTACTTGGAGTTACTGTGTGATTCAATGCTTCGTAATCTGAGACTTTAATAATTAAGGTGGAATTTTGTCCCATACTCATCGATACGTCTGGGATTCTTTCGGATGGTGCGCCACTTCCAAAATCATAAGTTGTATTATTGAAAGTTACTGAAGTGATTACCGTTGTGGCTATTGGAAGGGGCTTAGGCGCTGGAGTAGGAGGGATTACTGTGGTTGGAGTGGAATTTGAAGTCCATACTGGTGCTATAGTCCAATTTGTAACGGTTCCATGGTGGAAAATACCTAAGATGATTGTAACGTTCTGTCCGCTATACAAATTTCCGAGTTGAAGAGATTCATTGCCATAAATTTGAGTAGATGTATCTGTTCCAAAGACAGGTGCGAAGTCGGTGTTTTCATTGGTAGTTTCGTTTGCCCAATTAACGAGGGGAACAGTCATGTTTATCTGAACTTTTCCATCCGCTTGATAGGCAACTACGTGGAGTCCTGCGTTGTAAGCTGTGGTTACACCTGTATTTGTGACTGACCCCATAATGAGTAGGTGATTATACAAAAGTGGAGTGGGATAGTTGTGGGGCGAATCATATGGCACTTCATTGATTCCTAATGCAGTTACGATTTTTGGTGAGAGCAAATTTTCTGTCTGGCTGTATATATTTGCTGCTTGAGTTTTAAGGTCAGAAACTCTGCTATCCAACTTCGCTATTTGGCTATTTAATGATGCCATTTTGGAATTTCCGTCACTTAGTACTCCATTACAATAAACTATCGTTCCAGAAATTGCGACCACAAAGAGTATCACGATCAAAATTGATGGAGCTATTATTTTCTTATTCATTTGTTTTCACTCAATAATTGTCAATAACAGCTTTTAGTTCTATTCATGGAACAAACCGTTCCAATTTGGAACACCGAAAGCGAATTCAGGGTTGAACGTCTACCCGCGAGTAAATTGAATATAGCATGGTTTTCTAAAGTTGAGCCAGTACTTGCTCAACAAGAGAATTTGATCCTTAGGTTTTTTACAGTTGACTGGACTTCGAGCAAACGAGGGAATCGCCAGCTTTGACAAGATAATTGAGCTTTCAAAGCAAGGAAAATTAAGCGATTACTTGAACAGGGAACTTGGAATTCTGGAGCATTTTCGATACAAAGCAGAGTTTTTGCGGGGAACGAAGAACGCTTTCATCAGCATTATGTCTGAAAGTATAATCGGCGAAATCTCGAATTGCCAACCCGTAACTTACGCAGGGGTGATTAAGAAATCGCAAAGGCGCAAGATTCCCAGTCGAATCAGCGAGTTACGCGATTATTACGAACTTTCATGATTAAGCACGGACTCGTTGCTCAAGAAGCAGACTGGCTCTGCGGCAGAATTTCGCCGAGCATATTCGTTAGACACTATTTTTCTCGAGCGATAAAAGAACTCAGAGAACGAACGTTGAATGCCCTGGGCGAGATGAGCGTTAATATGTAACTGAATTAGCTGTGAACTTAAATTTTACCAAGAGTTCAAAGGCCTCCAATAAATTGGGGGTATAGAGGGAAGTCGACAGGTCTTCATTAGATTATCTAATCATAAGAACATATAAAATGAATAAAATAAATCGTGATTTGGCTTTATCCTATGGCATCCAATCTTGAAAGGCCTTGGTTGTGGAGTTAGGCAACTAACGTACTCGTTTTGACAGGCAATTCTTCTGAGCATAAAGCAGTGGGGTTGTTTGATTTGGGGTTTCGTCTATTATAGGCAACACTTGTGTGAGTTCATGGAAATACTTCAGAACATTGGTGCCGCGTTGAGTGATTGCGAAAACTACTCGCATTTTCGTGACCGTTCGTTTTTCTACAAGAGCTTGCTTAATTAAAAAGTCTAAGTGATCTGTAAGAACGTTACAGTTAACGTTAGCTTTGTACATGATATGTGTCAGCTTTGATGGACCTCTATGAGCCAACACGTTGAGAATGTCAACATAAATTATTAGTTTTGATCGTCTCATCTTTGAACCCTCTCCCTCTCACTTAACCATATATATCTGTATGTTATGTGGTTGATTGTTATAAGCTTTTGCTATTTTTGTTGTTTAATTCAAGCAATTATGCTTTTTATTAGCAAATATGCTATAAGTACAATAAAATGAATTGTATGATGCATAAATTAGTGAGTAATTGATGAATTGCAATGCAATTGTGATTGTGCCGCGCCTACTACAATATTTAATATATTATTCAAAGAATTCATAGATCATCTTGGCTCAAGGGAGGGGAAATGGGTATGACAAAAAACGATATTCAAAAAAGCAACTTCATTTTGAGTAAAGATCGCACCGACAATGGTGTTGCATATAAAACAAACATGCCAATTATCAAGTGTACCTGTGGTTTCAAAATTTTGGTTGTACCCGATTTGAAGGCC
Source organism: Candidatus Bathyarchaeota archaeon (assembly GCA_963775685.1). Taxonomy (GTDB): domain Archaea; phylum Thermoproteota; class Bathyarchaeia; order Bathyarchaeales; family Bathycorpusculaceae; genus Bathycorpusculum. Next base: position 1,524,067 of record CAVZJV010000014.1, on the reverse strand, counting down.
ATGAACTGCGCGATAAAAAATCATGCCGCCAGACACAAGAAAGCGATTCATGGTTTCGAGCCTGACTCGTTGGAAGAGTTTTTGACACAGCAGATTCTGATAGTGGCTAGCAAAATGAGCCGCCAAATGTAAGTTAGTCGCTAACCAAGGGTTTTCCAAAATTTTGGCCGCATAGTAGGAACAGGGCTTCTGGAAAATATCTAATCACAGAACCTATAAAACAACAAAATAAAATACAGAAACCATTTACTCTATACCCTCCGTCGGTTGAAGGCCTTATTTGCTGAAGCTGTCAGGTTGAGCGTCTTCTTCAAGCAAGCTTGTATACAAGCGAAATTTTTCATCGTAAATGTCGGCTAAATGCGCATCATCCCAGATTTTTGATCTGCTCCTGACGGTTGCGTGCCAAAACTTCTGCTCTTCTTCATATCCGGCAACGTAAACTTCAAGAAAATAGACGACTTCGCATTCTTGATTCTCTATCTCGGGAATGAAGGCATAAGTGACAATGCCTTGTTCATTGTCCGAAGTGAATTTCATTGCGTTTTGGATGCTGGCAGACATTGTTTTTAGCGTTTCTTTGATTGCCGTTTTGTGGCTTTTGGGAATCTTGTTTTTCTTGTTCCAGAGGATTTCGCAGTCTAAGACAGAGAACTTTTCCATGTGGCATCCTGCACCTTAGTGGTTCCTCGGGATATAAGGCCTTCCAACAATTGAGAAGTATAGAGGAAAGAAGCCGCATAATATACTCATTAAAAAATATGTTCTGATGATTAACAATTTCACGTCAGACCTCCCTTCCTTCTTCTATACCCCTTCAGAAATTGAAGGCCTTTAGCTACCACAAGAAAACATACAGAAAGCGATTAAACATCGCTCAGGCACATTTTTTTTATGCCCAGCAAAACGGAGCGAGAATTTCTTAATAATCCGGATAGTTTTGATTTGAACTATCAGCGTTCAATACGTTGTCGCTTGAAAGTCAAAGCTGAAAAAAATGCGCGAGGTACTTTCTTTGTTTAAGTCCTCGGGGCTAAACGTTACGGAAAACCACAGTGGCGTTGCTGAATTCTGCAGCAACAATCAGAGCCAAAATCAGACTTCTTCCGTGAATCAGGGGTAGGTTGGAGCCTTCGGCGGGATTTGGACCCGCGACCATTACCTTACCAAGGTAACGCCCCACCGGGCTAGGCTACGAAGGCAAACGTGTGTTCCCGTGAAAGAATTGCATATGTCAATAAAACGCTTGCGGTTTTGAATTTGTAAACAATCCTCTTTTGATGTATTTGGTTTTAATCGATGTTTTTTGCCTTAAAGGTCTGGTATTGCCTGAAAAGCCATAAAAGGAAATTCATCGTATTATCCATGACTCGTATGAATCATCGTGCTGTTGTTGTATTATTTCTGGTTTCCATTATCCTCGGGTTTTTGTTTCCATTGGCTTTAGCATCCACTATTTCGATAGATAAAACTGGGACGGTTTCCTCAGTTATCGATGGCAGCTCCTTTACACTTACCTCTGGAGAAACTGTAGTGAAGTTAGCTGGTATTGAAACCCCTGTGGCGGGAGCAGTTGGCTATGAGGAATCTCGTGGCTATCTTTCTGGTATGATTCAGGGAAAAACAGTTTATCTTGATATTGACTCAGTAACAGTTAACGATCAGCAAGGAAGACTGCTTTGTGTAGCCTATCTTGACTATAATTCTACACATTTCGAAAACATTAACCAAGCGATGGTACAGAACGGATATGCAGTTTCCGGTAGCCTGGCTAATACTGACTTCAGCTCCCTTGGTTGGACTTGGTTTGTGCCAAAAGAGACACCAACAGCTTCACCCATTGCAATTGCTACTGCTGGGCCGACTGCTTCACCAACTCCGACACCATTTAGTGCACCCACGCCAAGTATAAGCCCTGATGTTTCACAACCAACAGCAACTGAAAACTTTACTCCTGTCCCTGGTTCGTTTGCGGTAATTACAACATGGACAATTCTTGTCATTTTAGCCACAGCGACTTTGCTGATCGTTGCTTTGATTATTGCACTATTGTACAAAAGAAAGAAAAATAAAAATAGGGTTTAACGCAAAGTTTTAGTTACGTTTTTTCTTGGCTCGAACCAGCATGATTGAGCCAATTACTGCGCCTAATCCAATGGCGACACCGACCAGTATTATAGTCGTTGGCATAGTTGGCATCTCTTTTGGTGGCGAAACTGTTGGGTGTGGGGTTTGTGTTTTAGGTGTCGGGGTTGTGCCTTGTGGGGGCGTGGTTGGACCTTCGGGGTTGTTGGTCGGAGGGGTAGATGGTGAGGTGTTTTGTTGATTTGTCGGTTGGTTTGTGGGGTTAGTCGTAGGTTGGGGCGTGGCTCCTGTCGGTGGTGGCGTTGGTTGGTTAGCTTCTGGAGTTGTGCCCTTGCTTACCATTACAGAGACTTCGGGGTCATTGTAAATTGAGTATCCATCCCATCTTGGGAAGCTTTGTGTAAGGAAGTACATTGATGATGATATGTCAAAGCCTGTTGAGGATTTGCCTGCACCCGATTGGTAGCTGGATTGGAAGTTTTGGATGGATGTAGTTTGGCTTGTAACGTTAAATGTCCTTATCTGATCGGTTGATGTTGTGGGTTTGCCCCAGTCATAAGTGCTGCCGAGCTTAACTGAAGCAAACGTAACGTCTGAGAGTGCCGATGCGACGTTGAACTGGGAAGAGTTGGTTATGCCATTGTTGTTAACGTTGGCTCCGTTGTCATCTTTAACGTTCCATCCCATCGAGGAGGAGGCCGTAACATAGTAGTTTAGGGCTAAGCTTCTATTTTGGAGGGCTTCGTTGCCCATCAACGGAACCATTACGCCGCTGCTGTTCTGTTCTCTGCCATCAACTACATCAGCTGGGAGCTTCCAGTCGCCGACTCGCTGATCGATTTTCATGGAAGCAGTGTTGTATTGTGATTCAGTTTGGGTTCCACTGAAGTGAACTGTAAATGCTAATTCATCGATTGATGCTGTTGTTGGTTTGTTCATTAGGTTGGGCACGTTAAAGTCTGAACCAAATATTGGTTGATCCCACCAGCCCCACATTGACCTTTGGTCACTATATGGAAAGAGTGTGCCGTTTACGTCTTCGTAGGTGACGCCGAAGTCAATTTTTGAGTTTAATGGAAGTGACATGTTGCCGGATGCATCATTGTTTCCATATGCTTGTCCTGGAGTAACGAATGATATTTTGCCCACTGTTTTAGGCATGAAATAGTGGGTTTGTGTTGTGCCGTTGAGTAGGTTTATGCCTGCGAATTCATATTTCAAGTCGACGCCTGCGGTGGATTGTTTGCCGTCTTGGAGTATGTTAACGTTGTAGTTCTGGTTGGTTCCAAACCATAGCCAATTCCACTCGTTGGTGTTGGTGTTTATCCAGTCCCAATTGTTGGCTTTTGCTTGTGTGAGTACATCATCCCACGTTTGGTTTCGCACCATATACGCTAAATCCCAGTAGCCTGGGTTCGGTTGTTGGGTTTCACTGTTAACTATTAGTTGTCTAATCTGCGTCATTTCTTGGCTACTTACCGGACTCATGTCAGATGCATGGTACCAGATGTATGATTCACTCCATTGCGAAGTCCAAGTTACCTGAAGCTGACCCATCCAAGCGTTCAAGTGGATATCATCGCCTACCTTGGTGGCATCGGGGTTCCAAGTTGTGTCCACCACCATACGTTTGGTTGTTTGTGTTTGAGCATCTGTGCCACTGTGGATTTTGCGGACAAAGTATTGGTCGGAGGCGTTTGATGTATTCCCATCTAGGTCAACTGCGCCTGTATCGTCGACGGTTTTGTAGGCTTTTATTCCCCACATACCGAATTGGGGTGTTCCCACGATTAGGCTGTTGACTTGGCTTGTTGTTTGTATGCCTATGTCGGTTAGTTTCCAGGTGTAGATGTTGCCGCAGCTTTGGTGTGTTTTGTAGATGTTCATGGTTTCCATTTGAATTGGTAAACTTTCATCGCCTATGGTGACTTGGTAGGAGGGTTTCCAATTGTATTGATCATCCAGATCATATGATGCGTCGTCAATGTTTATGGTGTTTATTTGTGCAGTAGTGATATTATTGTTCCATGAGTATGTGTTTTGGTAGAGGTTAATGTCGTAGGTTACTTCTTCAAGCGTTATAGATACCGTGTTTGGGTACCGGTACATGGCATTTTGTGATGACCATTCTCCGTTCCATCGGTCTATGGCTGGACTTGGGTCCAAAACGAAGTATTCTACTCCGTTGATGGTTATGTTGAATCTGGGGTAGTAGTCACTTAGCTGGTTAGTGAATACTTGAGACCTTATCTGGCTTGGGATGCTTCCCCACCAGTTATCGACTGATTGTATATCTATTCGGCTTTGGTTTGAAGCGTTAACAAGGTAGTATCCACTGTCATCTTTGAGAATCGATGCAGAAGTAGCATTCATCCATAACCAGGCGCCGGTATCTGTGGAGACGTTTGGCGCTTGATATGTTGTTGCCGTATAGAAGTGTCGTTGGTCATATGCCAACGGATCACAGACGTTGTAGTTGAATCCGCCGTCGGTTAAGTTAGAGTAAGTTACGATGTTGCTAAAAAGGTACTTTTCAGTTCCGACCATGGTGAACCATTGATTTAGCGAACTAACCCATTGCACGTCAAGATGTGTGCCATTTGTCAAAACGACATAGGAACTTGTTCCGCCACCAAAAATCGACATTGATGTAACATCCACTTTTAAGGTATTATTCAGATAAACGGCATAGCCACCTTGCACTACTGAAACTGTGCTGTTTGCGGAACCTTCATCTCCGTTGAATTGCCATTGCTTGTCCGCGTTCCAGGGGTTATTGTAAATGTTGCCGTTCCAGCCAAACATTGTTGGGCTGTAGAGTCGGCTGCCGTCCAATGTTATGCAGTAAGCAACGTTTATGTTATGATTCCATGGAGCTTGAGTTGTTGGCATGTAGGCGCCATCGAAATTGTAGGTGTTGCCGTTTTGGTAGAATGTGTAGTCTGTGCCTGGTCCATAGGTGCTGCCAATTACTTTGAAGGGGGTTCCTACTGTAACTTCAGTCCCGTTTTCAAAGTATACCCCTGTGCTTGTGGCATTGCCTTGTACTGCTGGAATGGTGATGTTATATACGATTATTTTATCAAATATTGTTTGCGTTTCCCATGTATACGGGATCAGTTTTGTGTAGTTAGTGCCCGATATTGGAATGTGAATTTCCTGTTGCCAACTTGCTGGGTTATTCCAGTCAAAGTACACTTTTTGACCATTGAGTGTTTTGAAATAGTTACGAAACACCGTTTGACCCGAAATATCCTGGACGCTTTCTGTGCTCGGGGAGTTATCAGATGTATAGTATGACTGGTCATCGACTTGAACCTTCCAAACAATTAGGTTCATTGTTGAGCTAACGTCGAGGTGCGTGCCGTTTGGCATCATTAGGTATAAAGTTGCGTTTTCATAGTCGTAACCATACCTATTGGTTGTCCAAGTTTGCTGATTTTGGTCGTACCCTGTTGTTGTCGATAAGCTACCGGTTGCTGTTAATTGATGGGATTGTTGTGTGTATGTCCCGTAGTTTACGGTCCAGCCGTTTTGAGTGATGCTCCAGCAGTCTTGTCCGTTTATGACTGAGTAGAAATTGTTGTTGTCAACGCTTGGATACGTCACAGTTTGTCTGGATCCCTCGATGTCTATATAGTACGTTTGGCTGTTGCTGTCAAAGTTTAGGCGGTAGTCAGAGCCGTCAACTGTTATTGTTTTTAAGGTTTTGAGCTTTTGACTTGTTGACTCAATACCTTGCAGATCCCACCAAGAGGTTGCCATAGCTCCTGGATAGGGCAGCTCATATTTTACTCCCGCTTCAATGCCTAGATTGGTGTAGAAGTAACTTTGCACGTAATTGTCGCCGTTTGGACCATTGTTGGGGATTAAGAGGGTTTGACCTTGATAGTTGGCTTGGTAGTATTGGTTTGGCCATCCTATGTGATAAATGACTCCATTGAGCGAAACGGTGCGTTGGTCATCTGGAACTGAAAATGGATCTTTGACGATTAGTCGTGTCCCATTCTGCATGACCAAATAGTATCCTGAGCCATCTGGCAGGGATTGCCAGTAACCTGGATCCCTTAGGAGAACAACAGAGTTCTCTAGTTTAACGCCTGAACCAGCAGATTCTACTAGTAGTGTGCTGTCACTTTCATTATAGACTTGGTTGCTTTTGTCCCAGTGGTTTGTGGTGCCATTAAACAGAGATTGCTCAAATAGACCGTCTGAAGTAGACTCTTGATCCATTCAAGAAGTCATAGTAGTATGGTACAATGTTGCCCTGCATTGGATCCCAGTGTTGACGTGTGTAGTCTGGCTGAGCGAGGTTCATGTAAGTGCTAACCGTTGTTCCGTTGGGGAGTAAAACTTCTGAGTCATCAACCAGTATGTAAGCGTTGGCTGTGGTTAATTGCAGCGTGCGTATGATTGTTTGGTACGCCTGGTTTACGTATATGTTTGTGCCGTTTGGTAATTGGTAGTATTGTGTTTGTCTTCCTATTGAAGGGTCATATGGTCCTGTGAGCAAATACTGCATCCAGTCTCTCTGTTGCGATTGGTCATATTGAATCTGTGGTTTAAGGAGTATGTCTTGGCTTCCTATGGTTATGTATGGTTCTTGGTTGACTTGGTATTTTTGTGCTTGATAAGTTGTGTAGAGCGGGTTTGATGGTGCCTCAACAAGCCATGATTGCCCGTACGTGGCGAGGCCGTTGATGAAGTATGTTGGTTCGTTGGTCCACTCTGTTATTTGGTGTTGTCCCCAGCCTTGACTTGGGTCCTGTCCATAGGTCATGTTCTGGAATATCATGTTGTACCAGTAGTTTCCCTGTGGTGCCTCAGCATTAAAGACAACGCCTAAGTTAGCCACCACTACACCGTTTGTTAATGTCACGTTTGCTGAGTTTAAGGTAGCGTAGCTTGTTGATGTTTTGAATGCAGGGTCTATATCGTCAACCCAAGTTGTTGTTGTATCCATCCAGATATTGGGTGAATTTGGGTCTCGAGCATATTCAGTTTGGTTGAGGCGATAGTATTCCCAGTGCCAATCTGTAAGGGTGGTTTGGTTCCAAATTAGATGTGGCGATTCTACCCAATCCCACATACCTGTCGCGGAATTGAATTCAGTGTGCCAATCTGTTACATTAACATAAGCCCATCCTATGTGGGAGTCGTAAACGTACCGATTCACGTTTGTTCGGTTATAAGACGTCGAGGTGATTATGCCGGTATCTAAGTTTTTAGTTAACCGAATTTCAACTTGCGAGTTCGAGTTTTCGGTTTCACTCCATGTGCCAAAGTTTGAGTATAATGAAACACCAACAGCGTCTAAATCTTGATAAATCTCTGAGATGCCATAGATCTTGCTTTGAAGGATGAAGGGTTTATTCTGACCTATCATAAACATGGATTGTGTAGTCGCTGGGTTACCTTGGTCATCAAGTATAGTTGAGACGGCAACAGGTCTGTCAATTATAACTTGCATATCGCTTGGATTGGTGTTTTCCCAGTTAGGCCAAATTTGTTGATTGGCAGAGAATACATTTACCTGTAAGCTGTATTGGTCCTGTGCATAGTTTGTGGTGTTTGTAAACAAACCTGCGAATTCAACTACATGGTTGTTTGGTCCAGTTTTATAGTAACTGCAATCAGGCAATACCAGGCTATAAAATTGGCCGGAAGGATCTGAGGCATTGATGGGGGTCAGTTCTTGATATTGAACCATTTGCTGTAAAATTGGATCGTAGGAATTATAGCAGTAGCCTATTTTTATGTCAAAGGTTTGTGTTGCCTGATTGAATGTTAAGAATAGTTGATCTTGAATGTTTATTTGCTGTGAAGATAATTCATTGAGGTTAGTTATTGGGTTCCACATCATATTTGTAATGTTTACCTGATGCTGAGTATTCGATAGGCTGATCCATCGTTGTTCAAGATGTGGACCATAAACTTGCTGGTTCCGGGTGACTTCAACTGTGCTGTTCCAGTAGTAGGTTCCAGAGTTTTCATTGAACATCCAGCCGCCATGTTCAGTCACGACTTGCTGGTACCAACCTGTAACATTCACGAACTGTTGAATGTTCCATGGTAAGTTTAAACCGATTGTAACGTTTGAAAATTGAGGGCTTGTTACGTTTAATCGCATTTTCCATTCAGCGCCCTTGGAAACCGACATTAGTGGATTGTTTTGATTATCTAACTTTTCAAAAGTGTAGTAATCTTGATATCCACCGTACACAAAACCTGCTTGGCCAACGGCGACTTGTCGGTTGTTAGATTCGCTGTTTTGTAGCCTTTGACCGCTGACATCTATCCAATTGTTATGCTGGTCAGTAATCTGTAAGTTAACCCAGTAAGGCCCGACAGGTGTGGAACTGTTGAATGTTCCAACAATTTGTAATCTCCAGCCGAGTTCTGTCTCGGTTATATTACTTAATTGGTCGTTGAATTGATAGAAGCCCATTTGTTGTGGCATAGGTTGAGGTCCTGATGGACCTTTGACATCAATTGCGGTTTGGTTGTTGATATTACTAAAGATGTTCCATGTGTTTGTTTGGCTGTAATTCCCCATTTGAATGCTATTTACGTAATTCATATTGCAATTTGCGTTGCCAGTGATTGAACCATTTTGAGCCCGTAGGTCGATGCCCCAATTTACTCCTGCTTGTCCAAGAGTCGCGTTCCCAACAAAAATGCTTTTTTGTATGTCTATTCTGACTGTGAATGTTTGTCCCAACGGTAAATAATTATCGTTAGTTAATTCAGTGCCATTCTGCAATATTATTGCGAAAGTGGGGTAGGGTCCAAATTGCCATCCCTGGTTTGTCCAATTCCAGTTGTTTTGGATTGTTTCATCTTGGCTTTGCCAAGAGACGTTGTTGCCTACTGGCGTATCTGAGGCTGCAAGTGGAACTAAGAGCGCCATTGAAAAGATTATTGTTAGGACTAGTAAAATTCCTGTTAATTGCTTTATTTTTTCTTTTGAAATATGTGGTGCAAGCATAGTATCGCCTTATTATAAGGATCTCACATTTTCATCCAAAACTTATTAGGTTTGTGACTTTGCAATCTATATTTAAAAAACTCAAAGCTATTTAGTGAAAATAGTTAAATCAGATGTTAGTTTTTTTATCATTTAAAACAAATATTGTGTCTGTTATTTTTGTTTATTTAGTTGTTACCAATTCAATTTAAAGCTGCATTTCAAGAACATTAGAGAAACAAATCCTTAACAGATATTAAGGTAAATTATTCTATACTACACGCTTAAACTGCAGGGGTCTCCAAGCCAGGTCAACGGAGTAGGGCTTAGGACCCTATCGCGTAGGCGTTCGTGGGTTCGAATCCCACCCCCTGCACCACTATGTTAAAACATACAGGGGGTTTATCCTGGCGATGTATACTCGTTTTTTCTTGATTTTTCATGTTTTAGGTCTTCCTTTTCCTGAAGAACTTGAGGCCTTCAAATTCAGTGACGTATTCAAAGCCTGCTTCGATTAGGACGCAGATTTCTCCTGGAGTCTTTGCGACTTTTGAGATGTAGTCTATTTCGCCTTGGAACAATGCTTCTTCGAGTTGGATGTAGAGGAGCGTGTTTTTGATGTTTTTGTGGCCTAAGGCTTGCATTACGTAGAGCAGGTCTTTGGTCTTGTGATAGAGCATGGTTCCTTTGAAGTGTCTTAGAGTGTGGAAGTGGATTTTTAGTATTCTTGGGTTGCCGATTTTCTTTGCGATTCGTTTGCGTTGTTGCTGGAATGTGACCGCGTGGTTATCTACTCTCATGTTTGGGCGGGAAAAGACGTATTCACCGTAGTTCTTTGGCTGTTGTCTGAGCATGTCGAGGAGTTTGTCGCTTAGGTGGGTTACTCGTGGGTTGCTGTTTTTTTCGGGGGTGATGTTTACGACTTTGCTTTCGAAGTCTATGTCGTCCCATTTTAGTCGCCAGATTTCTCCGCATCTTGAGCCTGTTTCTTTTAGCGTTTGTAGGAAAGTGGCCATGCGTTTGCTGCTTCCTGCGATGAGCTGGTCGATTTCCGTTTCTTTGGGGATGAAGGGAAGTTTTCGGATTGTTTGGTATACTGGTGCTTCCCAGGTGCCGCCTACCATTCTTAGGAAGGATGAGTAGGCGTCGCAAGCGTTGTTTTTTCTGCCGCTGCTCCAGGGTTGTTTGGCTATGGCTTCTTTGATGCTTTCGGGATCGTAGAGGTTTGCTCCTCGTTTTGTGAGTACGCTTAGGATCTTTGTTCTGCCCAGGATTGTTGATTCGCTTTTTCCGTCTTTTTTTAGCCACCAGGCGTATTCGATGATTTTTCCTTTGACCTCGCCAGTTTGGTTTCTCCGCAGAACTTCAGTTGTCTTTTGTTCTGCTACCAAGTTTTTCGTCTCCGTGACGCATATTTGGCGATTAGATACTAAGTCAGAGGTCATTTTTATTTCATTGTTCAATTCCGATCGGGCTGCTTTCTCCTGGGTGCTCCAGCTTTTCTTGACATCATTTGGATCTGAGAATCTAAGGCCGCATTCTCGGCAAAGCCATCTTTGAATTTCATCCCCAAAAACGGTGTAGCGTTTGGCGTCTCTCCAGAGTTTTCTAGATCCGCATTGAGGGCAAGGTGGGTTTAGGGGGATGCTTTCTTGAAGCGTGGATCCACAAGCGGGAGAACTGGAGAAGGTGCCAAAAACGTCAGAAGACTTAACCCCAACTGAAGATCCAACCATTCCCTCCCACCCCTTTCTTTGTGCAGTTCTTGTGCTTGGTTAGTTTACTTGTTTGGTTCTGGAATCTTTTCGAAGTTGACAAGTTCCCAGGGAATATGCGCCACCAGTCCGCACCCGACATAGCGATAGAAACTCTCTGGATCAACAATACTGGTGTTGCCTGTTTGGATAAAGCGGTTTTTTTGCATTTTCACGTAGCATGCGCATGCTTCGCCAAGGCAATTGCTGTTTTCCTGTTGCGGGTGAGCTGCGGCTAAGGGGCAAACCTTGCGAGGCTCCATCAGGGTTTCACCTTCGACGGCGTTAACGCTGTTTCCTCTTCCGTATCAAAGGTCACGGCTGGAAATGGCGCCTTGGGTCGCTTATGCGTTGCCTTGTATGCTTTGAGTCCTTGTTTGAGGATTTCATTGGCGAATGCGCTTCGGGTTGCTAGGTCCCTTAAGGCGTCTATTTCTTTTAGGACCTCTTGATCTATGGTGAAGGCGACTTTTGCTTTCATTTTTCACAATTCCCCTCTGGTTAACTTAGTTAACTCCGTTACTATGGGTAACCTTATAAATCTAATCCTACTAATCATACTTCTATTCACAGGAGAAATACCTCATGAAAGCGATAAAAATCTCAGACGACATCCATAGCAAACTAACTGGTCTCCTGGGAGAGCTCACCGCTGAGACTAACAAAATGCAAACTTACCAGGACGCCATAAACGCTCTCTTGGAGCAGTCGGTTATTCTTCCATCTGAAGTCATTGCCAAAGTGGAAAACTTCATTGAAGAAAACAAAGACGTAGGCTTCACCAACAAAGAGGACTTTGTCCGTGATGCCATACGCTACCGGCTTGAACGATTGAAAAACGATAACGAATTCCTAGAAGTCTCTCGTGAGCAGTATGATGAGCTCGATGAAGCCCTAAAAGAAATGGGTTCGCCCTTCCGCAGTCCAGAGCAATTTATACGCAGCCAAATTTCCGAAACCCTCTACAAATACGATGAATACAAGAAGACCAAACAATACCGTTAACCAAATCAGTTGTCGCTTGGGTTCTATTTTTGCCAAAGAGTTTGTTTCTAATATCTCCTGATCATGTGGCAAAGGGCAGGTCAATTTTAAAGCGGCGAATACTTCTTTCTAGTCCACTCCTGAGATTACTTTGTCACTTTAATTAGGCCTTGACTGTACTTGAGACGCATTCCTTTGGAGAAAGAATTCCTGCGAGCAGCTTGTTATACTAGAATCCGTTCGGATAAGCGGGTGAATGCCAAAGGTTTCTGTTTTGTTTCCGTTATCTTCATTTTTTGAATGACTACTGCAAGAATGATTAAGACTATGCCGATAACCAAAAAAGATAAACTTGAAACCCACGCTAAAAGCCAGCGGTGAGGGTCATCAATGTAAATGTAAATTGAAAATGCAAATAATATGCATCCAATGACCGATAAAAGACCCGCACTCATCTTTTTCGTTTCTTTATCCATTTGTATTAGCCTCAATCGATTGTTGTTAGATATCTTTGTTTGTTTTGCCTTGCTTAAAAGAATTTATTTGTCAGAAAGCACGGTACACTTGCTTGGGAAAAGGTCTACTCACTCTTACTGCCCAACAACAAGATTTTGCGTCATAGTAATCTTGGCATTGTCAAGATTTAGAATTGGTAAACCATTGTCACATCTCATTGTTATGGCCCCCATCGGTATTCCAGTAGCGTTAAATGTCCTGCCGTTCCAGTCACCTTCTATGCCATACGTTTGATTAACTGGAAGAGATATAGCATAGGAATATTGTGGCTGACTTATTGGTGCTTTGTACACTTCATGGGTTTCTGTATTTATGAACTGTACTTCTGTAGGTGGGACAGTTAAGCCGTGGCTAATAATTAAGCCTGAGACTGTTACATTACTTGTTATAGGCGTTGGTGTTGTTTTTATTAAAGAAGTAGCTGGTGTTTGGGTTGGTATAGGCCTAAATTCAACAGTAAATCCAATTGTTGCTATGACTATTGCTGAAATTATTATAGCTAAAACTTTTACTTTGGTTTTCATTTAGTCATCATTTCCCTTAGTTACAGAGCTTTCTTTATTTCTGGTCAAAATATAGTATACTACAGAGTTGCTTTTAGCTCTCCTTAGAGAACAATCTGTTCCGCAAAAAGAACAGTAAACGATTGGGTGATTATACATTTAATTGAGAAAAAGTCTTAATTCAGTGGGTTAGCGGTTTTTCGATGCCTTCTATAAAGCAACAAAGAGGCAATAACAACCGCTATAACAATCAAAGCAATAACTATTACGGATGAAGTTGGGAACGACTCTGTTTCTGGCATATGAGGACCCGTATTGATGGTTGGGATTGGAGAGGAAGTTGGACCATAATTAGGCAAAGTTACTGGAATTGAGGACATAACAGGATTGTTATCTTTATTGTAGGAGTCTATAATGAATGGGGTGTCACCGATGCCATCTCTATTAGAGTCTTTCCCGTTATAGTTACTCCAATAGTTTCGGTCAAAAGAATTAGTTGAATGACTACCGCCCCATGTAAGACAATAGTCTTCATTAGCAGAAAACTGTATGGTGTTGTTAACATAGTCATTATTTGATATGATGTTATTGCTTGAACCATAAACGGATGTTCCACAACCTGAATTTGAGATGTTATTCCGCATTATTGTGTTTCCGTCTGGGTTATACCATTTCGATGGGGAGTATTCTGCTAATAGTCGGATAGCTACGTCTTGGCAATTTGTTACGGTATTTTCTATAACCACGTTATTAGAACTACCTGCTCTAAGCTGAATGCCTTCTGTACAGGATTCAATATAGTTGTTCTTAATCATATTCTTGTTTGAGTAGCTCAGTTGGATGGCAGCCGAAAGTCCGATTGATTGAAGAAAATTCTCGCTAATGGTGCTATCCTGCGAATTGAGTAATACTATGCCATATTGACAATTCGTTATCTTGTTTCTCGAAATTTTAGAGTTGTTTGCAGATACCGTGATCCCCTGCCAACCGTCAAATATGGTCAAGCCTGTTATGGTTACATTATCGCTTTCTACCTTCAAACCAGCTGTCACATCAATTACAGTTGCATCCCTATCTTCTCCAACCAATGAAACCGATTTGTTGACCACTGGATTTTCAAAATAACTGCCCTTCTTAACGAATATTGTGTCTCCTACGTCGGCAGCGTTGATGGCTTTTTGAATAGTGTGGAAATCGTCTGGTACAGTGATTGTTTTAGATTCAGCCTTAACGGGGTAAATATACAGCCAAACATGAAATTGCCAAGACGACGAGAACAGCCAGCAATACAACATTCTTTCTCATATTTTACCTCCCGATTTCGGTTGGCGTTTTTTGAAGTAAACCAACAAACCAGCAGTTGTAACTATTATGCCAAACAGCAACAAAACTGTCCATGGTTGAAACTCTGGAATAGGAGGAGTGGCACTTGGATTGACTAAAGGATTTGAACCCATCAGTGGAATTGTTACTGGCTTCATTAGCGGATGATTATCTTGGCAATAGATTGTTTGCGTGTAATTCTGTACAGTAGCATAGACATATGGTTGGTTGCCTATCCCAGAATCATCAATTTCTGTAGCATTAGGGTACTTAGTTAAATAGTCACTTCAATAGTTTCTGTCAGCAATTCCACCGAAACTTAACCACACTAAAATGTTACCAAGGTTATTTTCGGTTAATGTGGCGTTTCCTCCATAATCGAATGCAATTGCTGAAACGGTACAGAAAGTTATGTTGTTGTTAATACAGTCTCCCAAAAACTGGATGGAGGGAATGTAGTCATTGTAGAACGTGTAATTACCACCGCCATTAGTGCCTATGCCTCCATTTTCAATATAGAAGTTCTCGATTGTTACATTGCTAATGGTGGAATGTGTTGGGTCTTGCCCTATCCCGTTGGTTAGGTCTATTCCACCTTGGTTAAGGGAATACCCTGCTCCGTCCAATACTATATTGCTTCTCTGAACTTGAATGTTGCCTGAAATGTTATCCATTAAAGTGTAAACATTGCGGTTTCGTTGGATATTATTGGTCCCTGTCACTGACCCGTCTGCGTTAATGTATACACTTTCTGAAGATTGCGCTTGCGCCTCTGCCATCATAAAGGCAATTCCTCCGGTTATCAGCAACATCAAAACTGTTAAAACTGCTAGAAATCGTTTCTCTCTCATCTACAATCACCTATAGCTGGAATACAATTTTTTAAATAAATGTCTGTTTGTAAAAATTTCTTGACACAATAAGTCTTGTCAAGGATTGCGTCAGTTGCTTGAACATTTTGGCTTTTCATTTTCGAGGGGCTCCTTATGTGGGCGGGTTTTCGGTGGGTTCGAATGCGAGAAGAAGGTCGTAATTTACGATGTCTTTTCTGTCGTATGGGATTTGTATTTCAAATGTTCCTGTTGAATTGCTGCTCACTTTAGTAATGGTGAAACCTGGCTGTGGCGAGTCTGCGGTAAGAATTGGTCCGATCTTTTGGTTTGTAGAATTGTAAACGTTTGCTGTTATGCTGAAATAGTAATCTTTGGAGTAGTCGTTTCTAACTGTTCCATTTATGATAACGCACGCATCGCCATTGTTAATAGAATAGGCGCCTGTGGCGCCTGAGCGGGTAAAGCTTTGATTATAAGTTCCATAATAAAGTTGTGAATCAATCAAGTAAGCCTTGGTTTCTGCGCCTCCCTGATAATCACTTGGAAAATGCAAATAGACGTTCCCTTTAGGTTGAAGGGATGAAGGTGCTGTTGGTTTAGTCCATACTAAAAAGAGTGATAAAACCAAAAAAAAGAAGATTAAGATAACAGCACCTGATAACAGCTTAAGTTTTCTGTTCAATGTTTTCTGTGCCTTCGTATGAGAATTATTCCAACTGCTATCGTAAGGGCGGCAATCGCGGTTATGGTCACCCTACTACTGAAGGATTCATGTTTGAGTCGTTAACCTGTAACGAGTTGACTGATTGGTTACGGAAGCCAATAACTTCACCTGAATTCGCCCAAACATCCATTTGAAGGGCATCAACGCCTCCTTG
Source organism: Candidatus Bathyarchaeota archaeon (assembly GCA_963775685.1). Taxonomy (GTDB): domain Archaea; phylum Thermoproteota; class Bathyarchaeia; order Bathyarchaeales; family Bathycorpusculaceae; genus Bathycorpusculum. The sequence goes on along the minus strand of CAVZJV010000014.1, from coordinate 1,508,224 downwards.
ATATGTATGGTTGAGGCTCAAAGTTACGTTCCAGCAGGCTTGGAGGGTCCCGTTTTGGGCTAAAGCGAAAAATTTCGCAACTGAGCGGTCTTTGTCAACGTCGATACCGTTTACTTGAGCTCCGTTAGAACAAGTAAATGTATGACTCGCGATGTAGTTTGTTGCTGCGGTTATTGCTTCGCCACTGCCTATCTTGTAGAGTTGGCGTGAGTCGAAAAGACCGCCGAATGTGTTGTTGGCTAAGGTTAAAGTAACGGCGGTGTCATCCACGACATTCAGTAAATAAATCCAGTTGAAGGTTGTTGTCACGATTCCCGTGTTAGGTAACCCTAAATGAGAAACCCTAAGACTCACACTCACATTGCCTAAAGTTACTGGGATGTTTTTACTCTCGTCAAAGTGGTTTAGCAACCAGATAAGGTCTGTCGAGTCCGCACCACTAAACGCCTGATACTTAAGCAGAAGGTCTCGGGATGCATCGGTCAAGTTGTCATAGGACTGTGAGGTGACTACTGAACCGTTCACGACGCTTAGGGTGAGTGAATACAATTTGCCATCTTTGAACAGGAAGTTTGCTACAAGGTTGCTGTCGGGTGAGTTGAGTTTGTAATTGACTGCTTGAGTTGTGGAGGTGTCTGACGCTGAGGATAACGTATAGACGGGATCAGCCGTCACATTATAATGGGTTAAGTTTAGAGGATAAACATCAGTTAAGCAGGCAAACGCCTTAGACTCTAAAGTCTGTGGTAATGGGTCAGAATGCACTGTTGAAAGTTGTCCCAATGGAACAAACAAAACTACGAACAGAAACATTATCAGAAGTGCCTTCTTTGAAAGGATCATCATCATTTCAGCCTCAAATATGGAGAGTTTGGCGTGTATTTAGCTCTAAGCTTTAGAACACATCGATTGCTACAAATTGCCCCGTCGCCAAGTTTTTAGTGTCTCATAACAAAAGAAAAAGGCGAGTATCATGGTTGCAACTAACGAAAAAATGTATTCACGGTAAAGAACAGCAGGCTTCATGATTGTCAATTCTATTATGAGAATTGCTACGGCAAATATCGCATAAAAAAAGTATCTTGGAACCAGAAAACGATTTATTTTGATGCTGTTTTCCAAAAGGAATTTGCTAACGGTGAAACCGCCAGGCTCCTTTCTTAGAAGCCCAGCATCTTCAAGTTTAGATAGATGGTAAGTGGCCACCGAGGAACTACTAAGATTTAGAGCTCTTTGAAGTTCCCGCGTTCCAACAGGCTTGTTGCTTTTTAACAGAAAACGGTAAACTTCAAGAGTAGTTCCTCTTAGCACTTCTTTGGAATCATCGTCAACCAAAACCTTTCACATGCCAAAACAAAGCGCAACAATAATTTAAGAGCTACCCTCAACAGTTACTCATGTAGCCTGTTCGAAAATTAGAACACCTTCAATAAAATATAGCATTAAATAACCGACTACATGTTTTCATGAAGTATCGTAGGTAAGGTTGAAATTATGAGCCTGCTCCGAAAGAAAATGCTGTTCGCGCCCATTCTTGCAATCGCATTAGCCTTCTTGCTGGCAGGAGCCGTAAGTTTTTTGCCCCAAGATGCTTCGCAAGGTCCCCCAAACCCTCAACCTACCTCAAATCCTAATTCTACAATGACGCCCTTGCCTACAACAGCACCCACTCAATCTTCAGCAAACGGCAATATAGTTTCAATTCTCTTTGCTGTCGCCGCTATAGTAGTTGGGATAGTTTCGGCTCTTTTGTTGTTTTCAGAAAGAAGCCTCAAGAAAGAAACTAATCGATAGATAATGGCGCTGTCACGGGCGTGTACTAAAAGAAGAACAGTTCGTTCTAAAGCATCGTATTAAGTATCGCCCCACTCTGAGTATTATATCAAAAGCAAGAGGTAACAACAACAATGAAATGCAGAATTATCATTCTAGCACTTTGCGCAATCTTAGTTTTGTCATATGCTGCTTTCCCCATAAAAGCCGACGTAACAAACATATTTACAACCAACGCAACTCCAATGGCGTTCACGTCAGAAACCCAATTTATCATCCCAGCAACAAACGGCACCGTTGGTTTCAACCAGACAGGATATTACAATAACGCCACTCTTGTCGAAGGCACATGGGTTTTTACTCACCTACAACTTGACCCGCAACAAGCCGATATCCTCTCTGACAGCCCAACAAGTGCAAACCTAAACATAACAACACAAGACAGCAATATCACTATAACCAGTTTCGAACGCCTCCTAACTCCCGATGGAAGTGACAACCAGAATAAGGGTTCATGGTTAACGGTGGGCTGGCTAAACTACACAGTAGCTGGTATCGGGGAGCAAATTATTATAATTCAGTTCAATCTGGCAAATTGGACAGAGCCTGCACCGGATACATATAACGGAATTTGCACTTGGCCGATTGGCGTTGAGGTCTACATCGATGGCAAACAAACAGAATATAACACATCCAGTTTGAACTTTACCGATGGAGTGATTCCATATGGCACAGGACTCATGGTTAATGGGGCTACTTCAAACGTTAGCATCAAATACGCTTGGGCGCCCGTGCCTGCACCTGCAAATCAGTTGCCGGCAGACTCCAGTTTACTGACCACTAAAGCTTCAATCTCATCCGTCTGGTTACCTTACTTACTGCTTGTTGCTGTGGCAAGTGCTGTCATAGTTTCAGTTGCCTTATTCACAAACAGACATCGCTTGGTATCTCTCATAAACAAAAGAATAAAGCGGAAATTTGAGAATAGATGTGAAAAAGATTAGAAAAATAATAACAATCGGCCTAATCACCAGCTTATTTATCACTGCTCTTGCTGCAACGGTCCTCGCACAATCAATACAATCCAATACACCATCAAGGCTTGGCTTAATCCGATCCTCAAACTCTAATGCAACATTACTCAATTCTCAGCCTACTCTTGCACCGTTAAAAATTCCAAGCATCAACATAACTGAAACAGGTCCTGAGTCTACGTTACCGCCGTTTGACCCAGCTAAGGCAACTCCTGTTAACATGACTCAAGTTCAAGCTGAAATGGCAGAAAATCCAATCAGCGATTGAAACCACATGGTTCCAGAGCGCTAAATTAGATCGAATAATACCCCCTTAATTTCCTTTATGGATGGAACTTTGGAATTTTGGGGGAATCAATTAATTCTGGGAATTAGGTCGGAATTCATTGATTTTTCTTGCGCCTGTAATAAGGCTAATGCCATATTACTACAAAAGGTTGAGTTAAAAAGAAAGGTGCGTTGTTTACAGGATAAATTCTTTTTTGAATCTGATTGAAATCTAAGGTTTCATGTTCTTTCTATGACCTCGTAATCAACTAAGCCTCCAAATGGCTTGAGCGCCTTTAGCAACCCCTTATCCAATGTTGCAACAAAGACCTTCTCTTTAGCTTCACCGTAGAGTTGAATAACAAGCGCTATGAGTTCTGGGTCGCCTTTCTTTACCGCGTATTCTGGAGTAGCATCGAGCTTGCTTAAGTGTTTTCTAACGTTATCTATCACTTTCGAATATTCTCTATAGTTCACATTTTCCACTTGGATAAGGCCTTGCTCAATAGCAGTGTTGAACCTTTTCACAGACTCAAGTATTCGCTTTGCGGATTCGGGAGCTGTTTGTTTGATTTCTCTTGCAAACTCTTTTGGTTCATCAACGACTTCCTGTGCTATCGCTTTTGGAATTATGATTTTATAGTTTTCTTTCTTTTTCGCCTGCAAGAAATCCTCTAATTTCCTCTTTCTATCATAGAATATGAGAACTGACGAATCTACTACAAGACACTTAGGCATCGAGGGTGCCAGCTTCTTCTAGAAGTGAGATAAACTCGTAGTAGTTTATGCCCAGTGTGGCGGCTGCTTGTCTAAAAGTCATCTTTCCCGCTTTAGCTTTAGCTGCAACGTTGTTAAACTTCTCTACACCCTCAGCCCCAAATCGGCCTTTATAGAGATCCATCATCGTTTGTTCCTCGAACGCCTCCATTAACTTCTCAGGCGAAACTTCAAGCTTGAAATCGCCAGCAAAATACACTCTTGTGTTGCCTTTAGCTTCGCTCTCTACAGCGCTTGCAGCTTCAAGCTCTCGAAGGTACTTGTAAACGGTTGGTAGTGGATAGCCTAAGTGTTTTCCAATGCCTTCAGCCGTCTCACCTCTATGCTTTGCGAGGTGTGCGATTATTTTTGCTTTGTTCGGGTTTCCTATTGCTCGAAGGATTGAAACTGTTTTCTCAGACATAATGGTCAGTTAATAAAATGTATAATGACAACTATAAGCATTTTGGATTATGAGCTAACACTTAACCCAAAACAGTAAACCTTTGTTTGCTGAAGCATTTCAACAAGCCTAATCAGCTTCGCCAATTTCGCAGAATCAGCGTTTAACATGCTAGCAACGTAATCAGAGGTTTTCCCGAAAGGTTGGTAACGGCTGGTCGCAGAAGTATGCTACTGCTGCGAAGTTCATTGATGTTTTCTGTTGCTGGTGAGACTGCGATGTAGGCGCCTACTGCTAGTAAATAAACGCGCATGACTATAGACCAAATTCCCCGTTAGACATAATAAGATGGCGAAAGCTCAGCATAAAGGAGACTAACCTATGTCCAAACCAAAAAAGAATTACTTTATAATTGAATATTGTTCCGAAATTGTGGATGCAAACACCAAAGAAGAAGCAGTCGCAATAGCTAAACATCGCATCCAAGACCGAGATGTTGAAGTGGATGAGGAGAACACCTGCCAAGTTGAAGACAAAGACGTGCTAAAAGAAATCGAGGAAGACGAAAGAAAAGCTGATGAAGAAGAGGCCAGAGCTACCGCTAACCCAAAAAAATAACTGCCTAAAAGAAATAAGCTTAATCAAAATATGTGGTTTAGGTGAAACTGAAAATGGGTAAAGAAAAACAATGCTGGATATGCCGTAGAACTGAACAAGAAGTAAAAACAATTCTTGAGAAGCTAAGCCCTGAAATCCCCCGATTGGCCACGGATAAGGACGATGCCGTTATGGTTTCTGCAAAAACTGATTTATTGCGAGACGAGCTAAAAGGCATTTATCGCTGCGTAATCTGCGAGTGCCTTCTAATGGACATGGCAGACTACACAATCACTGTACGCACCAAAGAGGACTTGCTTACAGATGACGACTTAGAACGAATACACTTTGATATCTCGGCAACTATCGAACCAGACTATCGAACCAAAATAAAATAAAGAAACAAGTATTTGTGTGATGACGAAACCAACACAAAATGCATGTAGTAGAAGCCAGAGCTGTCGCTAAGTCAACAAAAATAATTAACTAAAAAAAGAAGAGGGTGCCTGCTTACTGCATATTTACTTTATTTTTCCAGTAAAGCAGAATTGCACCCGTCACAGTAGATGCTAACGCAGTCGCCGGAGCCTTAATCTCCAGCGGAATCGGTAAAGAAGCAACAAACGAAGTGGTAGCGCCTGCAACGGTGCCAGCCAAAACGATTAGGGCTTCCTTATTCTCAGATACCTCTATCTCATCAACCAAACAAACCACCTCCAAAAGTTAACCAGAAAAGTCAGTTTGATAACTTGGTTCAAGTTCAAGATCGAAAAGAGAGCAGTCGCATAGATAGCTCACAAAAAAAATTCTACTGACAAACAACATCAAATAACCAACTTTCAAATAGGAGAAACTAAAATCAGGATTGCTTATGCCTGTTTCTGTACACCGCTAAACTTATTCCCAAAACACCCGCTGCAACTACTAAGGCAACAAGTATGGTTGTCAAGAAGTGTTCTATTTGAGGTGCTTCACCAGTATTAGTGGTTGGAGGTTGCGTGGGAGTAGGAGTTGCCGATGAAGGGGGAATGCCAAATGCAGGAATCTCAAAATCGGTTACGGGGTTGATCAAGGGATGGTAATCAATGCTTCTGTTTGTTGCCCAAGAGACCTCATCCACATAAGGGGTATCCCAAATTCCTGAACTGTCCACTTCAGTGGCATTAGGATAAGCGGCAGTGTAATTGCTCCAATAATTTTTGTCTACAAAGGGTGCATCCGCCAAGTCAACGAGCGTTCCGCTGTTGAAAAAGTTGTTTTCAGTAATTACATCAAGTCCGCCGCGGTTATAGTCTACAAAGATTCGAGCGTTTACGAAACTGTTGTGCTTTACTAAGTTGCCTTCTCCACTACCGCCCAAAATATGTATGCCGGCGTTCTCGATACGATTTCCGATAAAGCTGTTGTTGTTTGAGGGAGTGTAGATGCCTTCTGAGAAATTGTAGATGCTCAGATTCTTTACTACGACATTGCCGTATGCGTTAAAGGCTTCGTCACGGCCTACCAGATTTATCCCTCTCACATTTAGCGTCTGATTGCCCTGAAGAGTGTGCCCCGCTCCGTCGATTGTAATTCCGGCTTTTTGAACCGTAATTGTACCAAAAATATCTACTACAAAAGTGTAGGTGGAACCATTTCTTTGAAGCCAAACAAAATCAGTTTCCGGCTCGATGCGTCCGTCTGGCTTGATTGTTAGGTTGAGCGGTTCTAATTCTTGAGCTTCAACTGGTAAGGTAACGATTGAAAGAGAAACAATGAGGCAGATCGTTAGTAAAGCAATATGTGCTCTCATTTTTTATCTGAAAGATTGATAGACGCTTTCATTTTATAGGTGTTTTCGTCAAGAAATCTTGACTAAGCAATCGACATAACCGAGCAGTTCATTTTTCTTCGACGTATTGCGGGATCTTTTGTGCCTGCCATTTAGTACCGAGCACATCGCAGCCTTTCTAGCTCTTTTTCTAAAGTCTCAACTTTAGCGTTCAATTGTCTGATAGCGCCCAGGGCTAGACCCATCAAATGACCAGCATGAATTAAACCCTCATCAGAGCGCACCTCTTCAGGCAGAGAGTTAGCATCAATTAACGGCACACCCTTTTTGTCGGTCCTTTCACTGGGTTTTATTTTCTTGATGGCAGCTAGGTCATCTATCATGTCCATGTGTCCGAGGGCATTGTACCAGACGCTATCGCCTGCAATGACATGCCAATAAGTCGATGTGTCCCCACATGACCCGGTATTGGTTCCTCCTGCAGGGTACATGTTGGCGTGATTGTGGGCGGCGGGTGCATATCTGCCGTTGGGGTCTACATACATTGGATAGTTGCCTGCTCCCTGGGCTTCGAGCACCAAGCCAGAGGTATCTCGTGGCATTGACCACATGTTAATTCTGCCCGTGTTGGCGATAACTTCCCAGCCGGCCACAAATAGATTATTCTTCAAATACGCTGAACCAAAGCGGAAGCTGCCATTGCCAAGGTCGTCGCTGCCGTCGCTGTTGGGGCGGATTAAATGATTTATGGCTGATTCCAAAATAAGATCGCCCGCCATGGCTGCCAAAAAAGTGTTCGCTCCATCATGCCCAAACACAGCCTTATGAACGCCTGAAATAACCAAGTTAAAGGCGGGGGAGGTTTTATCGACTTCAACGTTTGTTGTAAACCTAGAGGCACCTAATACACTGCCGCCCGTGGCGATTGGAGCGCCTCTTTTGCCAAGCTTTGTTCTGCTGAGCTTCTCAACGTTAGGTGTATGGGTGCGTAGGCCATAGAGGTAATCGGCTAGGTGCGGCGGTTCCTTGCCAAGCTCCAATGTTATTTCCAGCTTTGTTGGGTCCTCTTTTGGCACTCGATACTCAACGCTTTCAGCTCTAAAATCGCTGTTGACGCCCTCCGTTGGGAGCTCTGCGTGTACTTTATCGCCTGCCTTAATCGGCGACGCCCCATAATCTATAACTGTGCTAACTATGTGCAAGTGTTCGGCTGGGTCTTTGAGATACGCCAAAAGCGCAGACGCCCGCCTGACACATTCGCTATCGCTCCAAAGCTCCTCATCAACCTCAACATATTCCCGCAAACCATAGGCAGTCTGGCTTGGTGTGCTTTCGACAACCCCCGAGTAGCGGCGACCCCCAGAGTAGAGGGCATAAACCCAAAAGTTACCGCTTCCAACACCTGAAAAGCCAAGTGAAACTCTAATTTTCTGGACGGCAACCCAATTAAAGCCTAAGTCAACCCTTTCCCATTGGTTAGCATAGGCTGATCCAGCGCCAGTCTCAAAAACGTGGAAAGCTGCGTCCGGAGAAATAGAAATGGTTTTGGAAGCGAATTTGCCTGCAGTATCCATTAGCAGAATGAAGCCTGTTCCTGCAAAGGTGTCCTGTATTTTTAGCTGCAAATCCAAAACTGGATAGGCATCAAAGTTAACTTCATGACCTGCAGCGAGGTCAAGATCAACCACACCTGCGTAGTTACTGGTAACAGAGAGTTTTATGCAAGACCCGCCAGTGGGATTCCCTGTTGCGTCAAGACTCACCGTTCCTATTGAGCCGCTCCAAGAACCATCCGAAGGAGCTAAGCTGTTTGTCCAGTCAACTTTGTTTGAAGGATAACTTTTGTCAGCTAAGCCGTAGACAACAACCTTGTTTCTTACACGTGTGATGTCTTTTTCGTACTCTGCTATAGTGTCGATGTTTTCGGTGATTACGGTTGAGTTTGTTTTGGAGAGTTTGGGAAAGAACTCGAATTTGCCGTCTGGTGCAACACGAAAATCGTAGCCTATTACGCCTGCTTTGTCGGCTGATTCGGCAACGTACTTGAGGATGTCCCAGAGAGGTGAATCCTCGGGTTTTAGCTCTGTATAGGTCGTATCTGTGTTTTCGACGAGTTCAACGCCGCTTCTATTGTGGCTAAGACCCGCATAATAATCCATAAGGTCCTTAACTATCTCTTCGCCCTTCATGCCCGAATAGGTTGCCGTGACAACTCGGCGGAACAGTCGCTCACCCCAGCAGCGCCCAGAAACCGTCAAGTAGCTTTCAATAGGCGAGCTTTGGTAGTGGACTTTTTCAACCCGCAACGTCATAAGCAACGGACAGTTTGGTGTCCGCCCTAAGCTAATTGAGCCATCCATCCCCACGGTTATGGGGTAAGCGCCGTTTGGGCTGTACTTGCCATTATGATTGTGCAATGTGATGTCGTAGCTGCTGACTTCTTTGCTACAGCCTAAATGAACCAGAAGCTCAACGATATCAGCTTGCGGAGGTGCTATGGCGCCAAAAACTAAGGCAATACTTGGGGCAGCGGTGGACATTTACTCAATCCCTCGCCTAGCAAGTTCTGCGTCTCCTGCACGAGTAATGCCTTTAACGCGGGTCGGAGTTTCGGCTGCCGATGCATTGAAGCTCTGCACGCTTGCCGTTGCCGTGTTCATGCTGCTGGCAAAAGCATACATAGCTACTGCGGCAGCGGCAATCACAGCGATACCCACACCAGTAAGCGCCAGGAAGGTTGCGTAACTGATGTTTAGGGCGTTTTGGACTGCCGTTGCAAACGCGCATGCGGCGGCATAGACTTTTTGAGCTATAGCTAACCCGGTGCTTGTACGCAGAAACATGCCCATAACTGAGACAAGCATCATGGTGCCGGTGAAGACTTTGGTTTGCTCATCGTTTAAAATCCCAAATTGGTTAGCCAGGTATCCGATGGCTGTGCCTGCGGCACCTATGCCAGCGAGAGCAGCTCCAAAGCTTTTGATGCGGGCTGTCATAAGTTGGGCGTCTGTTTGAATACGATTAAACTCGCTGCTTGCTCGGTTGATTGCCCGAATAGACAGGGTTATTTCTCTAAAACTCACAATCCCGCCTCCGCTTTTGCCTGTTCGATTGCACCTATGATGTTGGTCTCTAACTCTGGGAGAAACGCTTGCACTGCAGGATAAAGAAACGGATGAGCAGACATATAGCGGGTGCCGAACTCCACAAAGTAGCTATACACTGCCGCTGCCCCAATTTCTACGACCCATTCTTGCGTCATAGCGTAGATTTTACTTTGAAGATACCCCGTGCGTACAGGAGCACTACGTTTCGCCTCAGCAACTAATCGCTGCGCCCAATCATAGAGCCAAACGCGGACCCTCTCCTGCATAGCCACATCTAGGCGCTGCATTGCCGCAACAAATTCGTCCACACCTTGAACGTCAAATGTTACCTCGACGGACATTTCCTTTTTTCCTTTTCTGCATTTTTAGCTTCTTCCTCTGCCATCTTCTCTAACGTTCGCAGGATTAGTGAAAACTCAGCTATGGTTTGTCTGCTTGTGGCATTGTATTCTTGCTCTGTCCATCCGAATCGCTCACACATCACGAACTTTGTGAGTCGGGGGTTTGGTCGTTTTCCTCGGATGGCGATGATAAAAAACGCTGCTCATCCATCTCGATGCCATTGACGTTATCGTAGACTTCCTGCAGCTTTAGGCTAAGACCATAAGGGAGGCGTCCTTGAACTATGAGGTCTTTGAAAAGAGGTTTTGAGGCGGGCTGGCTAACAAGGGACATCCAGAGGCATTCCCGGTTAACTTTGAGAATATCCGTTTTTGGAACTTTGCCTGCTGCATCCATGTAGCTAACGAGTACCCGCTCGTATTCTCCCTGGGTAATTTGGCGGAATTCATAGTCGCCTACAAATTGCTCGCCAAAACGCTTGTCAATTTTTACTTTTGTAGTCTCCATTTTTAGATCACCGTTAACTTGCCGCTATGCTAAGCGGTCCTTTTGCGTCAAACTGTGCCCTAACCGCGATTAAGTCATCAAGCCACTTCTCGCTAGTTATGTTGCCCCATTTGGCTGCCTCCATCTGAGCATACGCGGTACCGCCTAGACCGAATCTGATGTTGAACTCTGTGTCGGCGAGGGCATTGTCCATCTCTGCTTTGCTCTCAAACTCAAAACGGATTTCACCGCTTAGTTGTCGATTGCCAAAAGGAATGTATTTGGCTAGATACCCGTTGGTGCTGCGGATAACGGGCACCTGTTTAGGATTGTTGTTTACGTCGAATTTCCAGCTTACAACCCGATCGTTTGCAGCTCCCCCAATGGTAACGTCGGTTTCGTTGAATGCAACTGCACCTGCATAATCCGTGTAAGTTGCATCAGTCAGTTTTGCCGTGCCCGTAATGAGGTTCTGGCCTACCATTTCCAGACTGGCTTTGAGAACATCGTCAATTTCGCAGCTAACGCTTGCCTTGCCAATTCGCATGTAGTTGTATAGCAGTGAAATGAGGTCGGTTGCTGATGCCCAAGAGCCTTTATAGTATAATGCTTGAACGCTCAAGGTCTTGTCCAGGTCTATTTTGGCGTATTGCAGCAGGTCGATTGGCGCTGCTGAGGGCACGATGTAGGCGACTTTTAGGGAGGGCACGCGGACGCCTTTTTTGATGGCAAAGAGGTCGTAGTTTCCGCCGCTTCGCAGTAGTAGATTGCTTGGGTTAAAGCCTGGGTTGATTGATTCATGGGGTACTCCAAGCATTGCGGGCGTCACTGTTGGCGTTGTGCCTTTGGTTGCTTCCGCTATGTAGTAGATGCGTTCTTGGTCTGCGCTATAGGTTTCAACCATTCTTCCCATACTCCCATTAGCCTAAAGTTATGTACTCCATTGTGTCGGTGTTGTAGACCCAATCTACTTCCAGCCAGTCTATGACGTCAAAATGGCAGGTTACAGCAATGAATTGTTTTCCGCTTTGAGCTCGGACGGCTTTGCTGATGGCGTAGGATCCAATTTTTGCAACTTCTCGATCCACTACGCTTGTAAATTCGTCAAAGACTATGCGTTTCTGAGGCAGGCAGAGTGCACGAGCGACGTCGACGCGCATCTTCTCGCCCTGGCTAAGACAACTGTAAGCCTTTAGCCAATCCGGAGGAGAGGCAAACCCGACGCTGCAGAGCATACGGGTAATCTCTGATGTGCTGAGCTCTTGGGGAAAGTCGTCGAGGATGCATTTGCCCTGGTAATCAAAGCTTGTAATGTATTGGTTTGGAAACAGTTTTTTTGCGATGCTGCTCTTGCCTGATCCGCTGCGGCCAACTATTATGCCTAACTGCCAATCATCATCTTCAATTGGTAGGGAGCCTTTGAAGTGCTTCTGCAGCTTAACGTCGTTTAATGTGAAGCTTCCTATGACGCTTTTGGCTCGGAAACTGTCTGGCTCATTCCAGGTGTTATAAAAGTCAAAGTCCATTAGAGATTCAGCACCCTCACAGCATACCCTTGAGCGGTTAATTGGTCAAATTTGGCTTTCTGGTCAGTTTCATCTTTGCACTCAATGACCAGCTCGTAGCTTTCAGGAATCAACATAGAGCCCTCACGAGGTCCGCCTAGATCTTCGGGAATTCTTTCGCCAATCGCCGTCAGCAATGCTTGTAAGTCTTCTTTCTCGCCAGCCTCGATTATGCGCTTGTAATCGGCTTCATCAAGCTCTCTGTTATGCTTACCCCTAAGCTTATTCAGGGTCTGACGTAGCAGCCTCCGTTGAGGATCTGAGAGGGCAAGCCTAAGCACTGGCGCAAAAAACTCTCCATGATCCTTGCAAACTTGGACACGTTGTTCCCCATCCCCGAAGACCCCCTTCAAATCTGTAACGATTGGGTAGATCCAGCCGTGCTTTTGCAGGCTTTTCCAAACCTGTTCTTTTTGCTTGTTACTCATTTTGTTAGGGTTAGCATCGTCTGATTTTAGCGTACGGATATCTTCCAGAAGCCCCTTGTATGCATCAGGAACCTTAAGAATCGTTTTCTTCTCGCTCATGTGTAAACCCCCGATTTCTTCAGTTCCAATTTTTGCTGTTTCTGCCTTTTCTTAGCTTTTTTTTTCTCATGACTTCCCAAACAATCAACTCCATAACTGTCAACGAACATACTCCTCAGAATCCTGCCTTTTCCCAAGAGGCACAGGGCTACCTACATCGCCAAGCTTACCCAAGACATCATTTAAGCGAGTGAGAGCTCCAAACATTGCCTCGTTTAGACGTTCAAGCTGCAAAAGCCTACTGTTAGTGTACTTTAGTGCTTCAGTGTTGCGTTTGACCTCTTCTCGGAGCTCAAATGCATGCTGGGATCTTTCGGTGTCAGCAAAGCCTTTGGATATGGCTTGCTCAAAGCGGTTTACGCTCATAGGCTTTGTAATCTTGCGTTCCTTGCGCACAAGGGCTTCCTCTTTTTGATACACCCGCTCAACCATACCATAGAGGCCAATTTTAGTAATGCATTGAACGCCATCTAATCTGATACCATGATAGTCTTTGTTGCACTCAAAAGTTAAAATCTCCAAATCACACAGTTGGAAACCTAAACGGTCACTGACTAGGTCAAACCAACGGTTAAGTGCCAACAGACACGCGTCATGACTCATGCCAGCGACGTCACATGCGATGTAACCGCTGATTTTACGGCGCTCAGATCCAAAACAAACATGAATCTTCACTCCTCCGACAAACTCATCGGTTTCCCAATGCTTTACATCTTGGCAGACAAAACTGCGCAAGCTAATGTTATGCACTGAGAGCGGCACGAACCGCACCCCGTAGGTGATTTTGTTACAGTATGCTCCAGGGTAAGGCTGAATGATTAGGCCTTTTTGCAGCAATTTGGAGCAGAAAAAGCGAACAGTCGAGTACTGGCCAGGGGTTGGCTTGCGTGGAGCATGGATTTTTCGGGCTATCTCACAGGGTTTAAGCTCAACTTCTGAAGCATCGATAATCTGATATGTTAGTGCTTCTATGCCTCTGGGCTTTGAGGAGTGCCAACTGTTGCAACACCTGTTGGTTGGGGTGTTGGCGGTGTTATCAGATGCTTCAACCAAAAAAACGCAGCTCCTAAACTTGGTCCTTTTGAGCCTCGATCAGCTCTAAGGTAGCTTTCTTGTATCTGGGACTCAGATTCCCAAGCTTTTCTAAGCCATTCTTTTTCAGTAACGCCTTAGCAGCATTCTTCTCCTCGTCAGAATAGCTTGGGTTACTGTAGCTGCTATACAAGTTAGGCGCCCACCGAACCAGCTTATCTGCAATTTCAAGCATCGTCTTTTTTGCAGGAGCACCCAGCGACTGCTCCTCTAAAGCTGCCTGCTCAAGCAAAGGCTGAAGGATGTTCCGAGGACCCAAACGAAAACAACCCAAAATCAAGAGACCTCCGGTTCCTGGTCAATAATAACAGACGGTTTGGGTAGGGCATGCAAATGCTGAAGTTGGTTAAGCATTGGAATGAGATCCTTAATTGTCCGAGAATCATCACCAGTGAAGATGTAGGGAAGAAAAGCAACCGTCTTGGAGCTCTGAAGCAGGTAAGCAGCTTCTAAGTGAGATTTAATGAACCAGAACATAACGCGCATGCTAATGTCCCAGTTTATAGATTCCTCTTTAGAACGGGTTTTACGGTCCCATATCGCTGGCGCCTCAACCTTTGCTGAAAACTGCCTGGGCACATCATCGATCTTTTCAACGATTTTGAATTGGACAAAGACTTCGTTGTTGTCTGGATCCCAGCGCCAGTAGGTGTCTTTGACTCCCCACTTGGCGAATAGTCCGTCTATTTCGCTTTTTGTGTATAGAGCTTTCAACTTTGTTGTTTTGTAGGGTAAGTTAGGGTCATCACTGTAAATCTTCAAAATTGTTCCTCCTTGAAGAGTTTAGAATAACTGTTTCTGGAAAGAAAAAAGAGAAGGAAGCTGCGAAGAAACTAAGAGAGTGGCGATATCTCCACTTTAAAAGGTGTTCAAATCCCAGTAGCCTCATCTATAACCCCCAACAACTCAATTAATTAATTTAGGGGTGTGCAGAATTTAAGCTGCTTCCCAATTATGTTCTAGTATGGAAGCCTGTGAGGTTATCAGGCTTTTCGTCAACAAAGCGATAGTTCCAACTGAACCTAAAAGACGTGGAAACCCTGGTTACGGAAGAGTCAAAGCACTTAGAATTCTTGTCTATGAAGGCTAAAAGGATTAGACAACGACACACGAGTGGTTGAGCATCTAAAGAAGCATTCTGATGTTGCTAGAACACTTGGTCTAAGCAGAATACCTGATAGGACAACTGTTGGAAGATGGTGGAGACGTTACCTAAGCCTTCTGGAAGAAACTTTCGTAAACATTGCAGACATGCTTCAACTAATAGAGCCGACAAAAGTTGTCATCGTTGATTCGACACCGCTAGAAGATCTCTACGATATGGAAGCAGGCTGGGGTCATACAAGTAGAGGAAAGTTCAGGGGCTTTAAGCTTCATGCCGCCGTAAACCAGCTGGGCTTGCCTTTGAAGGCTGTCGTCACACTGGGAAACCGTTATGATTCTCCGTTTCTTCCAGGGCTCATTGAGGATTTGGAGGCAGATTACGTTTTAGCGGATGCGGGCTACGACTCAAAGACGAACAAAGAAGCCGTCAAGGCCATTGATGCTGAGCCTGTTATTGCTTGTAACCCTAGAAGAGGCAAACGCAAGAAAATCAAGCATGTTAAGCTGTTGAAGACTAAGTGTTATGTTGTGGAGCAGTTCAACGGGCATTTAAAAGCTAACGTTTTGAAGCAATGTTGGATGAGGCCGAGGGGTTTGGTTAAGAAGTCGGCTATGGTATTGGCTGGACTCATAAGTTATAATGCGGAAGCGATCAAAGCTTTGTTGCTTGAGGAAACAAGCCTGAAGTGCGTGAGCAAGTACTGGGCCTGACCCAATAACTCAATGGTTATAGCGCCTGCAAGACACCAAACCAATGGTATTTACGGGTTCTAGCCCAGACCTGCTCATTAGATTATTAGATGACAAAAATATAAAAAACGAATTGTGCACGACTCTAAATTAATTATTAAAAACGTTTGATGTCAGCTTCATTAGAGGAGGACTTTTAAGAAAAATAGGTGTGATGAATTTTGTTCACAGTCTTCGTTAAGTACGTAATTTTAAACTCAATTTGGAAATCGCCTTCACTACTATTCTTAAATTCAATCGCTACGTCAATTAGTTTTATTCTTGTCTCGTATTGAGCTAAACCCACCTCAACATCCTCCCTAACGAGTTTCAATGCTTTTTCGTTATTGAGTCCATTTAGCCAAAAGCTGCTTATTCCAAAGTTAAGGTCACTTTTTCTTTTCTTCCTTCCATGTGCCAAGGAAAGATTGAATTGAATTGACTATGTCTTTCTTATAATCTGTTTCTGACTTACTATCCCGTCCATTTGCTTTCCTCGAATTCATCTACGAAAAGATGAAAGAAACGCTTTCTAAACCTAATTTCAATATCTTTTTCCACACGAAGCCTCTTTACATGTCTTGTAAAGAATTCTCAGAGTTGTTTTCGAAAGCCAATTGGATTTATGAATAATACGTCATTTTCCTTTTGAAGATAGAGGCTTTCAACTTCCGTCGTGATGGAGCTACATTTCTTGATGTTAGCCTGATGCAAAAGTCCACATCGAAATCTCAAATAGAATTCTGTTGCGTCTTCTTTCTGAACGTACAAGTTTTGGCTCAAGAACGCTGTAAAGTCATCTTTGTGAGTATCTCCAGAAATGCCAAAGAAGAAACCAGTTAGTGCGTCGACCAGAATGCATTCTACTGCGGGTGCCATAAAAAAGTCATTATTGTCAGCTAAAAACTTTTCGAGGGGATTAAAGAACCATCCTTGAATTCTACGTTCAGATGCTTCAATAATCGATGGAAAATTATTAATGTCGAGGTCTCTCAACTCATCCCTTGGAGAGAAAAGATATTTCCCTTTTATCAACAATTAAAATTTCCTGCCTTGATAATCGAACTGAATGATAGTTTGTTGATTGTTTATTCTTAAGCTTTGCGAATAACTAGATGGGGTCCAAACACCACGATGAATGGTAATAAAGAAATGACAAGCGCAATAGAAAGGGGGTTTGCGGGTGATGTTGAAATAGTCTCCACTGCCTGTGGGGTTCGATACCACTGCTGCTCAAAACGTCAGGGGGTGTAGATTCTATATCCTGTATAAAACATCAAAGCCAGCTTAGTCAAGAAAACTTGACGATTCTCAGTCAAGAGAGTTTTACGAGAACCCTTTTATCTCAACTTCCGTTTCAAAGGTAAGTATGAATAGATTAAGCAAGAGTTTTGCTCTGGTTCTTGTTGCGTTGTTTTTAGCCTCTTTAGTTGTACTACCCCCAGCTACTGTGAAAGCTCAATCCAAAACGATTGTTGTTCCAAACGATTACCCAACCATTCAAGCCGCTATAGACAACGCCTCTCAAGGCGATACAATACTCGTGAAAAGTGGCACCTACTTTGAAACTCTTGTTATAAACAAATCCATAAACCTTATCGGAGAAAATCAGGAATCAACATTCATAGATGCAAACAACGCAACCGAAAACATCATTTATATTAATGCGAGCTATGTTTCCATCGAAAATTTCACCGTAAGCAACAACAAAGGATACCCATATTCTGTAACTGAACCAGACGGAATAAGAGCTGAGTATTTTTCAAGCTACATTAACATCACAAGCAACACCATAAGTGCCATTCAATACGGAAACGGCATTTTCCTACAATACGGTTCAGAAAACACCATCGTAGGGAATAATATAACGACTTGCGGAGGGACAGGCGTATATGTTGAGGGCGGTAGCGGCTGCAGCATTATAGACAACAACATTGTAAACAATGGTTTTGGGGCATTACTGTCTGATGCAAGCGGAAACAATACAATTATTGGTAACTACTTTGGGAACAGTACATACAATTATGGACTACAACTCAACAACGATTGTTCAAACAACACCGTTGTCGGCAACACTTTCGCATATAATCAATATGGTCTTGCGATTGAACCGCCTTCAAGCAATACTTTTTACCATAACAATTTCATCCAAAACACTTTTCAAGCCTTGCTTTTTGGAAGAAATAGCGATTGGGCTGGATATGCAAATTACTGGGATAACGGTAAAGAAGGCAACTACTGGAGCGATTATTCGGGAACAGAAATTGATCACACAGGAATTGGAAACACGCCATATCCGCTCGTAGCTAACTGGGATGGAAATACTGTCTACTTCGACAATTACCCCCTCATTTCACCATTTAACACCTCTTCATCTTTCCCAACACCCACTCCAACTCCGACTCCAACACCAAAAAACCCAACTCCAACTCCTTCAACAACACCTACTCAAACTGCAACTCCAACGCCAAGTCCTACTCCATTGCCATCTCCTTCATCAATAACTGTACCAGCGATGACAGATAATGGTTCAACGATTGAACTAACTATCCATGGAAACATAACCAGTTCACAAATGTCAAATGTGGTACTGGCAACAAACCAATCTGAATCTACAACAACATTATCGTTCACTGTAACGGGTCAAAGCGGAACAGCAGGTTTTGGTAACGTTACTATTCCAAAAAACTCGGTAACATATGGCACGAAACCAATAATATTCATTGATGGTCAACCAACTTCAAATCAAGACTACACACAGGACAGCAACAACTATTATGTATGGTGCATTACCCCCTTTAGTTCACATCAAATATCAATCATGTTCACTATGACTGTTTCTCCAAGTCCAACGGCTTCAAATAATGGATCCCAGGATCAATTGAGCTGGCTTGAAGTGCTCTATGGATTGGTGGCTGCCGCAGCAGTTGTGACAGTATTTGTGATTGCGCTTCAAGTAATAATAAAAGGCAGAAGAGCAAAAGCGAGTCAGAGTAAGTAACTATAAGCCAAAATCAAAATGAAGAAAAAAATGGGGTTATGCGAAAGTGATTTCTCCATTCAAAGAGGGTTTGATGCCACGGCTGCCTAAACCGCCAGGGGGTGTAGCTTTTTTATCCTGCATAAAACATCAAAACAAGCCAAGTCAAGGAACTTTGGCATTTTCCAGTGATGTGGTGAATCCAACACTTTTATCAGTCAAGAAAGTTTGACTAAGTCACGGCATCGCTCTCCAGAATTTAGTCAAGAAAGTTTTACGAATAGACTTTTATTCTATATCATTCCAAACGTAACTATGAGAAAAATCTTAGCGTTCTTACTTATTACGATGTCCCTGACTTTGCCTAGCCTAATTATCTCTAAACCAGTTTCTGCGACAAATGGTGCGAATAATAGTTTGTCTCCTAGCGCTACATTGCTTTGGAAATATGCAACTAGCAATGGGGTGTGGTCATCTCCAACTATCGACAATGGTGTGCTCTACGTAGGATGTGAAGACGTAATCTATAAGGGAACCCAGGTGAGCTATGCTGGTAACCTCTATGCTCTCAACGCTGCAAACGGAGACAAGTTGTGGAACTACTCTATTCCTGTTAGAGGCTCTTCACCAGCTGTCGCCAGCGGTGTAGTATATGTAGGTTCTTTTGATGGTAATGTTTATGCTTTCAACGCTACAAACGGGGCTAAACTTTGGAGCTATCCTGCTGGGGACGCGGTTAGTTCTTCTCCAGCGGTTGCTGATGGAATTGTGTATATATGCCTAAGTGACGGTAACCTTGTTGCTTTGAATGGGTCAACTGGTGAAGAGGTTTGGAAGCACCATATTATAGGTGGAGTGGGGTCGCCCATTGTTCAAGATGGGGTAGTATTCGCAGTTTCTAGTGTTTTTATTCCCATATTTACATTTAATAGCGATGTTTATGCCTTAAATGCAACTAATGGCAAAAATCTTTGGGATTATAGCACTAACAATTCTGCAGCGTTTCCTACCCTCGTTGACGAGACGTTGTACATAGGTGTTGGTTCTAATGTTTCCGCATTGAGCTCTGTTAATGGATCATTGTTATGGAGCAACAGTTTGTTTAAACAAACTGGTCTAGGTTCTTTTTTGAAACCTACTGCTGTTTTGGATGATGTTTTATATGTTGGCTCAAGTGGTGATGGCAGCGTTTATGCTTTGAATACTAATAATGGTGAAAAAATTTGGAATCAATCTTTGGGTAACTTGAGCGAGACCTCCCCTGGTGCAGTAAATGGAGTGACATCTCCTGCTGCTGCAAATGGAGTTGTGTATATTGCTTCTAATGATGACAACCTTTACGTCTTAAACGCTATAAGCGGTGACATACTATGGAATTACACAATTAGCGACCGCAACCATGCAGTTCAATCATCTCCTGTCGTTGCTAACGGCGTAGTCTATATTGGCTCGGGTGCTCGCAATGTTTATGCATTCGCAAATCCAGTCAATTCTAACTCTTCGGCCTACCTACCAATCATTATAGTGGTGGCACTTGTTATTGTCGTTGTTTTGTTGGTGATTATCCTAATATTCAAAAGGTTGAAATCGAAAGCTCCTTCATCAAGAGAATCAACACATAAGGTGCGCTTTGCTATTTTTTCTTCTAACATTTTTTCATTTCCTTGCTATTTTTTCGTCTAGTTTTAAAAAATGGGGTTGACGTGGGTGATTTCTTCCTTTACAGAAGGGTTTGAATCCCAATCCTGCATTTTTATAAGTAAAAAACTGGTGATTCAAGTTAGGTGATTGTAGATGGTGGTGACTGCTGAAATCTGTCTCTATTCAAAGAACAAGTGTGTTTGATATTGTAAATGTTAAGAACGCACATAACGCCCACTTAGAAAAGGCAAACTACACTATGCAAATAACAAATGCTTCATTGTTCGGGTTTCTGAAAAAGAAGCAAGCTTAGAATTTGACCAGATTTTTTTTGATTTCTAAAAAGAATTTAAACCAAAATCTAAACGAATACCTTGTTAAAACCTCTTGTACGAATCACATGGTTAGCTTTCTTAAACGCTTAAATTCAATACAAAGGAAATATAGAACTCTCTCAAGCCAGTTAGCGCTTTTCACAGTTTGCTGAAACTGACAGAAAAGAGCAAGATGCTAACAAGCGTCTTTTTATTTAGGGTTTAATGGAGCGCGGTTGTTTAGCCGACAGCTATTTAACTCTATGACAAATAAGTAATCGGATTGGTGAGAAGAATTGGGCAAGGTTGAGAGCGTGTTAAAAGAAAAGATTGAGGAAATGATCAGGCAGAAGGCAGAATCATCTATGGTAGATGAGCTTTCAGACTCGGAGCATGGGTATGTGGATGCTTTGATATGGCTTAAGGAAGGTTCAATTCAGTTTACTGATGAAGGTATTGGAAAAGAAATTGTGGTGCGAACTTATGCGGATAAAGACTCAAGCAAAGAATACTGTGGATGGCTACGATTCTGCACTTAAATTGGTATTAAAAATGCTAATTGAATTGAAAAAAAATTATATTATATCTAAACGAATCAGATTGAAATTTGCTAACTAAATCGCATTCATGCCCTTATTTAAAAACTGAAGCGCCAAACCGTTTAAAAAAAGGAAATGCAAGCGACATCTTTACAGGATAAAGGGTTCAAATCTCACCTTGTGCCCTACTATATAAAACAAAACTGTAGAGTCCCGCCGCGGGGATCCTTTGGTTTTTGTTCTAAAGCTTGCGTTTTATAAAGATTTTAGTGTCCACAAACTCGGTGACAAATTCAAAACCACAACAACGCACCAAATACAACCCCACCCCAACACACAACTCATACAACCCTCAAAATAGAAACCAAACATACAACCCCATCCTCATCCCACCTATCCAACATAGCTTTCCAGCAAAAAAATCGCTCCCCCCATCCCAACACAACCAGAAAAACGGCCTAAACCAAAAAAGAAGCCACCCTCACAACCAATCATAGGATGAGGAACTTCCGGCGCGTCTCACCCCACAAAAACAAAAATCAGAGCTATAACAAAGTTATCTTTTGAGAACTAGTGACTCAAATCCCAACCCAGGGCGCCAATCTAAACATTTTTTGAGACAAGACAGCAACCGATAAACAGAAACTATTTTTGGAGAAGCAGCAAATACAGTTGTTGCTGCTGCAACTGCGTCCCACAATAGTTGGAACTAACAAAACGCAAAATAAAAATACAGCCACAAAAAAACAAATTATAAAACCAAATCAGAGTAAATACGCCTTAGCAATAACAACGAATAAAAAATAGATACCCACGTCCTTATTCCAGCAAAAAGTTGGAACAATAAAGACGTAACGATAACGGAATCCTTTCGGTGCCTCTATTTAGTCTCTGCAGTGACCTAAACTACACTTCGTTGTAGAGATTGCATGTTGGACACTTTAACACAACATTCTTGAATTTTCCCTCGATTATTGTTTGGCCTATTTTTGCTCCACAATTGCCACATAAATAGGCAGTATTGCCTCCCTTGCTTTTTATTACTGGCAACGTTTTTGATGCAAAAACTGTTTTGGTTCCCTTTTGAGGTTCGGGTATAGTTTTTAATTTTCTGTCCATTTTATCCACTTGCTTCGGCTTTTATTGGTTTGACTTGGATTAAAAGTTTGTTGCTTTCTGCTTTTTTCAATTATTCGATATGGTGGTATGCTCCTAAGAGAGGGCTTTCTTTTGTAAATATTGCATTAACCTTTCAGAATTTATTGCCTATACACGAAAAAGGTCAATGAAAAATTGAGGCAAAAAATTCCTACCCAAATTATTTAAGACAATGATACAATAACTTCCTATTCACCGTAGGCATTTACCTATGATCGGAAGATAGCCATTAGCCATGCCAAGGGATGTTAAAACATGAATAAAAAAATAATCTCAGTTATTTTTATTGCTTTTTTCCTTTTTTCAGCAATAGTCATTTCCCAAATAGCACACTGTCAAACAGTAACACCGAAAGCAACACCAAAGTCTACGTTACAGCCATCGCCAACAGAAACAGCAGACCAAGGAAGCGCCCCTGATTTATTACTCATTGGTGGAATCATAGCGGCGATAACTGTTGTTGGAGTTGTGTCTGCATTCGTTTTCGTTAAGAAGAGAAAAGTCAATGAAAAAAGCCTGCGAAAATTTTCATCCCGTAACTTCGAAGAGTGGGTTATTAAACGATTCAATGGCAAATCAGGTGACCCATCTTTGGGCGTGAATGGGTTTACCGCCGGGGGTCAACCGCTTTTGATTATACAATCCGATCATGCCGGCTTGGCTGAGGTGCAAGACTTTGTCAAAGTACTAGTAAAGGGAAGAGCACAAAAGGGCACAATTGTAGCATTAAGTTTTGATAAAGATACCATTGAAGGAAAAATAACAGCCATGGATAATGGCATTGAGCTTCAATTGTTACCTATAAATGAACTATTGAATAAACGCTACTCGAACAGGATCGAAAGTTTAGCTCGTTCGCCGGTGACTTTTGAAGCTCCACTTAGAGGAAGTATGGCAGAAGACCTATTGACGGAAACAAGACCATCTGAAAAAATGGAAAAAATGCCCAGTATACCCCAAAAAGAAGGCCTAAAACCCCGAGTTTTCATATCAAATAGCAACACTAAGGTAGCTGACCAAGTGAAAAAAATGCTAGAGTTTCTTCATTATGACTATGCTGTTGGTGACAAAGAAGAAACAACTGTACCAATCTCGGATAATACGTTTGGGTTAATGAGGGACTGTGATTGTGCAATAATAAACATCGCTGCTGCTGAACAAGAAAGAAGGTATAGCGGACTCTACCTCCTTAATTCAAATGTGACCTCAGAAATTAATGCGGCTTATCTAAAATATAACACGCAAGTTGTTTTGCTGGTTGAAAGAAAAGTAGAACTACCCTCAAATCTTAAGGGTTTAAAAAGAATTGAATATGACCGTGATGATCTATCTTTTAATGCGGCAATGGATTTGAAGAAAGCATTAGAAGACTTTAAAAAAATGTAATAGTCAATTCTCAAAGTATGCTTTAGACCAAAGTCTTCACTTGTAAAGGGTGCGAATCCCTCCATCATTATAAGCAATACGTATAAGGGTCAGTTAGGGTGACGCTTTTGCTAAAAATTACGTTTTCTAAAGATTTTAGCACCCTCAAATTCTGTAGAATACGCAAAACTTGATTCTACTAAATCGCAAATCGCTTTTCTTACTTAGCTACTTCTGAGATATTAGCTGTCTCGCCTTGGAACAACGCTTCTTAATAACTAAAGAACGGCTGCTCAACTTGGGGTGAAAATTAACCTGAGAAAGCGAAGGCTTGAAATAATATACTCAAAGAATGGCTAAAACAAACTTATCTTAGCTATACCAATAGGCGTTGCGCTCGTCTCCTTTCCGATGGGAAAGATCTATCTTTTCTTAGTTTGTTGGTTCTTAGTCTACCCGATTGATTTAGAGTAAGTGTTGAAAAATAAAATTGTATTTTTCCTTCAAAGAGTATACGAGGCGCCTGCGCGTGGAAGTGTGAACGAAAAGACACTTACTTAGAGAAAACATGCACTCACTTGCTTTATTATGGTGCCTATGTTTTTCTTGAAGCGTCGTAATCAAAACGTTAAAGTGTTCCAAATGTCGTTTCTTTTAGTAGAAAAACTTATCTTTAACATAGAATACAAACCAGTCAAAATAAAGATAGGTCTTCCTTTAGTAGGCTGTAAATAATGTCTGAACATAAACCTGAATGGCCAGAATCGGGCGACCTCGTAATCGCCACGATAGAAAGCGTAATGGACTACGGAGCATACGCTAACCTGGATGAGTATAGCCGACGGGGCTTTCTCCATATTTCTGAAATCTCCAGCGCCCGCATAAGAAACGTCCGTGACTTTGTTCGTGAAAACCAAAAAATGGTCCTTAAAGTTCTTCGCGTGGACGTTGAAAAAGGACACATTGACCTATCATTAAGACGCGTAACTAAACGTGAACGAATCGAAAAAATCAAATCATGGAAAAAAGACCGCAAAGGCGACGCACTTCTCCATGCAGTTGCAGAAAAAACAGGGTTATCCATACATGAAGTCTACCAACAAGCCGGAGTAATTCTTGAAGAAAAATTCGGTTTGTACGACGGCTTTGAAAAAGTGGTCAAAGAAGGCGCAGATATCTTAACCAAACTTGCCATTCCTGAAAACCTCGTCAAGGTCATCGCCCAGGTTGCAGAGGAACGCATAAAAATCAAGACCGTTAAAGTCAAAGGCGTCATTGAAGTTCGTTGCATGGAACCCAACGGTGTAAGGTGTATCCAGCAAGCATTTACCAACGCCAAGAAAACCCAAGAAGCAAAAGATGCCAAAGTCGAATTCGCCGTAATCGCTGCCCCAAAATACAGCGTCGAAGTGTCAGCTGACAACTGGAAACGTGCCGAAGAAGTGCTTGATAAGGTTAGCGAAAGCGTTGTCAAAAACATTACCAAAGCAGGCGGTCATGGTACGTTTAAGCGGGAAAAATAGAAGGTGCAAATTTTGGTGAATCCCACCGGAAAAATAGAATGGGGCCATGTGGAAAACATTGGCAAAGGAACTAAGGCACATTATGACTCGCAGAAGAAGGTTTTGATTTTCTGCTTTGGGAGAGGTCCAGAAACCTCGAGCGAAGATTTGAGAAAATCACGCGAACTTTTGATGAATGAATTAAAAGAATTGGGTTACGAGAGCCGCATGAAATACAATGGAGAGGTCATTGTCGATAACATTGAAGAAACCAATTTGGTTTTGGTCAAGAAAAATCATAAACTTCTGATTCGCCTAAACAAAAAGCAAGCCCCCGAAAGCCTCAAAAAACCAACCCCCGAATCCGGCTTTGAAGGTCAAAGTAACATAAAATTCTCTTAAATAATCCTAACATTGACTTTGGCAAGGAGTTTCATCTTTAAAGGTCCTCCTTATTTTTTATAGGGTTTTGGGAAAACAACTAAATACCCGATTTGGGCAATGTTAGAGCTATGGCTATTCAAAGGAAACGCTCCAAAAGGAAACTATACATTGCCCTACTCCTAATAATTGTATTATCTGTTTCAGTTGCAGCAGTAGCATATGCAGCTTGGCCACGCGGTCCAATGGCGACGGTGGGTGTACATGTTGGAGATAACTTCACCTACAGCATAACTGGATCAGTGTCGTTTGACAGTCCAGATGCTACAGTTACCCCTGGTTTTGAGCAATATAACCAAACAGACTACTACAAAGTAACTGTAACAGAGATTACAGGGACAAATGTTTCGCTAAGTACAGTGTGGCGGTTCTTGAATGGGACAGAAGTGGCTGGCCAACAAACGATTGATTTGACAACTGGACAAGAAAGCGTCCCTAATGGCTTTTGGGCTATTTACTCAGCTAACCTAAACGTAGGTGATAGGATTCGCCCAACCGATGACAGGTTAACTGTCAATGCAACTGACACAAAAACCTATGCTGGTAGCACAAGACAAATGAACTTCTGGTTCATAGAAAACCAGTTCTTTGATGTCAACGACCCGACACATAGTACGCTTCGTGATGACTATACTGGCGTTTATTTCGATAAACAAACAGGAATGCTCGATACGCTAAACAACGTCACAGCCTTTAATAATCCGTTAAAGACTGAAGCCATAACTTGGCGACTTGTCAGCTGCTCGGTTTGGGCTGTCTAAGATTATCTTTCAATTTTGGGGATTTAGACAGAAAATAGAATTTATTTTTGTTTTGCTTTTATAGCAGCCAATTTTCCGCCTGCTTTAACCATGCTCTTCTCCAAGTCGCTAAGGTTCAAAGCAACCTCGAAGGCGTTGCCCTTTGTCAAATTTTTAACCTGCAAGCGTTCTTTTAACTCTTTAATATTCACGGCCAGTTTATCGCCCTGAGCTATGCCATCGTAGTCTTGTTTGTTTGAAAATGTTAAGGGTAATATGCCAAAGTTAACAAGGTTAGCCATGTGTATCCTGGCAAAAGACTTGGCGATGATGGCTTTGACGCCTAGGTATTTCGGTGCCAATGCTGCGTGTTCTCGTGAAGAGCCTTGTCCATAGTTTTCGCCGCCAACGATAAATCCACCACTCCTCTCCATAGCTCGATTTGCGAAGGTTTTGTCGACGTGGACAAAGGTGTACTTGCTTATTTCTGGAATGTTGCTGCGCAGTGACATGATTTCGGAGCCGCCGGGCAAGATGTCATCAGTTGTAATGTTATCACCTGTCTTGAGTAGGACATCACCGGTTAAGTTGTCGGATGTAGGCTTGAAGGTTGGCAAGGGTTTGATGTTTGGTCCCATAATAACTTTAGCTGCTGGTTTTTCACTGGGGTAAATGAACATGGCGTCGCTTAGTACAAACTTCTCAGGCATCACTATCGGCGGGAACTTGCCGAGTTTGCGTGGGTCTGTTATCTTGCCGGTGAGTGCTGCTGCAACCGCTGTTTCCGGGCTAACTAAATAGACTTTTGCATCTTGGGTTCCGCTGCGTCCCTTGAAGTTTCGGTTAAACGTACGAAGTGACACACCCTCCGATGTAGGGGCCTGCCCTATGCCAATGCAGGGACCACAGGTATTCTCCAGAATTCTGGCGCCCGACGCAATTAGGGGTTCAAGCTCGCCTGAAACGGCTAAGTTTTGCATGGCTTGCCTAGATCCCGCGGAGACAGTGAGGCTTGTGTTTTCACTGATTTTTTTGCCTCTCAAAAGGGCGGAGACGATTTTGAGGTCTCGCAATGAAGAGTTAGTACAGCTGCCGATGCAGACTTGGTCAACTGGGGTGCCCTCAAGGTCGCTGACAGCTTTTACGTTGTCTGGGCTATGAGGCAACGCTATTTGAGGTTCAACTTTTGCCAAGTCGATTTCGATAGTTTCAGCGTATTCGGAGTCTTCATCTGCTTTTAACTCGCTCCATTGTTCTTCCCGTCCTTGGCCTCTCAGAAAAGCCTTTGTTGTTTGGTCAGAAGGGAAGATGGATGTCGTGGCACCTGTTTCGGTGCCCATGTTGGTTATGGTGCCCCGCTCAGGTACGCTAAGGGTTTTGACGCCTGAACCGAAGTATTCTATGATTTTGTTTACGCCGCCTTTGACGGTTAATTGTTTAAGGATTTGAAGTACGACGTCTTTTGCGGAGACAAACGGCAAGAGTTTTCCAGTTAATTTTACTCCGAGAATGCTTGGCATTTCTAGATAAAAGGGTTCACCAGCCATCGCTGCGGCCACATCTAAACCTCCAGCTCCAATGGCGATTTCACCCATGCCTCCTGCCGTGGGTGTGTGGCTGTCGCTGCCTAAAAGTGTGGCTCCTGGTTTCGCGAAGCGTTCAAGGTAGAGTTGGTGGCAAATCCCGTTGCCGGGACGCGAGAAGACGATGCCATATTTTGCTGCTACTCCTTGCAGATAGCGGTGGTCATCGGCGTTGCGGAAATCGTTTTGAAGCATGTTGTGGTCAACAAAGCTCAGGCTCAGTTCTGTTTTGACTTTGGAGATGCCCATGGCTTCGAACTCAAGGTAAGCTAGTGTGCCTGTAGAATCCTGAGTTAGCGTATGGTCTATTTTCAATGCGATTTCTTCGCAAGCAGTTAGCTGTCCACTGGTTAAGTGTCGGCTAATGACTTTTTCAGCAACAGTTTTGCTCAATTTTCAATCCCCTTTTGAATGCTCATTAAATGTTGATATAGCCACATTGAAAAGAGGGAAATTTTAAGTTTCGCATACAACTTGAAGGTTTAACTGCTTTTTTAACGGAAAAAATGAAATAGTTAAGCGTTAAACAAATACATCAAGAGGCATAGCTATTGTCGTTTAAAGAGAAAATGCAGGAATCAGCAAAAAGCAAGAATTCACGTCTTGTTTTAGCGTTAGATTTCCCCTTTGAACCTGCAGATAATCGAGACAAAATTTTGGTTAAAGCACAAAAAGTCCTCAAAGCGGTTCACCCCTACGTTTGCGCAGTAAAGATTAATCATCATTTGACTCTTCCTCTCGGCACCTTTGATGGCGTGCAGTCGCTTGTTGAGCAGATTCGTGGTCAAGGAATGCTCGCGATCATGGATGCTAAAGTTAACGACATTGGTAACACTAACCAGATAATCGGTGAGTACTATTTTGCGGCAGGTTTTGACGCTATAATCGCCAACCCATTTGTTGGTTGGAAAGAAGGTCTAAAACCTCTCTTTGATGCATCAAAACGGCTCCATCGAGGTATAATACTGCTTACCTATATGAGCCATAAAGGCGCAAATGAAGGATATGGCCAAATAGTAATCGACCCAGAAACAGGCGAACAAACTCCACAATATGTTTCGTTTGCCAAGAAAGCTTTGAAGTGGGGTGCTGACGGGGTCGTGGTTGGAGCGACGGTTCCAGCAAAGATTGTTGAAATAAAGCAGATTCTAAAAGACGAAGTGGCTATTTACTCGCCTGGTGTGGGTGCTCAAGGCGGTGCTGCAGAAACTGCAGTTAAAGCGGGGGCCAGTTACCTTATCGTTGGAAGAGAAATAACTAACTCGGACAACCCAGCCCAAGCTGCACGTGCACTTTGTGATTCGATAAAAGGAATTTAGCCGCAGTTTTATCTGCGTTTGTTTTCCCAAAGCTCTTTTTTGAGCAGATCTCGAACCGAAGACCGAATTACGCTGCTTCGGCTTGGGTACATGTTTGCTCGGACTAATTCATCTAAACCTTCCAGGTAAGCTTCTGGTAATAAGACGGTTACTAATTTCAATTTGTTTATCCTCCTCAACTATATCATGCTTATAACATGTGGCAAATATAAAATTAGCGTAACAAACCCTAACTAATCACAATCGCCTAAGCTGGTTTAGTGTTCCAAGGTAAGTGCCATCTAAAAGGTAAAGCTCAGCTCCACCTACATCGACTGCTTCCGAACGCAACACAGGGCCAATCAACGTTTCGCTCCCCATATCTTTTCGGGGTCCAGTTTCGTTTATAGGCCTGCCACCGAGAAAATCATTGAAACTGGGCATAATGAAAAGTTCCGATGCCTTCAGCTTGACATTAAAGTGTTTCTGCAAGATTTCAGCTGCCGAACTATCGGTTTTTATTCTGCTCTTCAGCAACAGGACTTTTGCTAAAGCTTCGGTGTTGCATTTCGCTTTCATCCACACTTGCCTAGTCATCTTAAAGCCTGCTGGATCGCGGAAAACCACCATGGGGTGCAGATGACCCATAACTAATGTCTTACATCCCAACAGTGCTGGTGAAGGCCATTTGTGTCCATGAAAAACCCCAACATCACCAATAACTACTCCCGTCGCAGGTAAAAGCTCAACGTTTTCTGGTAGCAACGGCTCTAGACTCGCATCGTGATTTCCTCGAACAATAGATATACTGCCAATTTTGCCTTCGAGGTTCTTAAAAAAAGCAGGGATGTCCTGCCATTCGCCAAATTGGTGGGAAACAACTGTGAACTTAACATCGCCCAAAATAACTAATTTGTCAGGCTTAGATTCGGCAATTATAGCCCTTAGCTTGTTTAGTATTTTGTATGTTTGGCTGGGCACATGGATGCCTTTTTTTTGAAGCTCCATTTCCCAGCCTATATGAGGGTCGGCGATAAGAAGCGTTTTTGTTTTACCTGTTTTTATGAGCGCTGCAGGATGCGGTAAAAGCAAATTTAACATTAAATATTAACCAAGTTTACGATTTTCTGGTGAATCTCAGAATTCGCTGAGGCAATAAAACTTAGCTTTTGCTGGGGATCCAACTTGACGTTCAAAGTTTGATTGTCGGAAGTGGTTACTATTCCACCTGCCTCTTTTACGATAAGGAATCCAGCGGCGACGTCAGTGGTTCGGATTTTTTCCCGCAAGTCGATGAAGGCATCTGTCAAGCCGTTAGCAACGTAACAGATCTCAAGTGCATTAGCTCCAAAATGCCGATTGTGCTTAGTGCTTACGATTAATGAAGTAACTTTTGGGACTACTTTTTTGGTTTTGTAAGTGTTTAAATCTAAGCCCACAAGTGCAGTATCTAACGACGTGGTTTTTGCTGTTTCCATTTTTTCGCCATCTCGATATGCGCCTTCACCTTTAAACGCTGTGTACGTTACCTCATGAGCAAGGTCGACAACCATGCCTGCGTAAACATCGGCTAATTCAGGTTTGTTTGAAATGGCAATTGAGGAAGCATAAAATGGTAACCCATGAATTAAATTGGTTGTTCCATCTATGGGGTCAACCGTAACATAGCACTCTTCAGGGTGAATGCCGAACTTTTTGATGCCTGATTCCTCGCTAATGAGCGTAAATGAAACACTGTTCCGCTGAAGGGTTTCTACTATTGCAGTTTCAGCCGCTAAATCCACAGGTTTCATGACATCTCCGCCAGCTCCCATGCCCAAGTTAGGCTGTGGCTCCTTTAGGGTTTTGAGACATGGTTTGATGCTTTTTTGTATGCTGTTTTTGCATTCGAGGAGTATTTGTTGCCAGTCGGTTGGGTTTTTCATTGCTTAACCTTCAGAGTTATATTGGTGCGACAAGTTGATAAAGAGTTTACCCCAAATGAAGCAAAAGCAATTTTTCTTTCACAATAAAACTGTTGCCTGAACTCCATCTGTGCCCTAACTGGCGGATTAGGATAAAAATTTGATTCCGCTATAAATTAGGCTTTGATTTTTCTAATTCTGTCCGAGGTAAAAATGTAGCTTTGTCCCTTCGCAGTGACGACATATTTGTTGTTGTTTTGCGTAAGCATGCATTGCCTTGTGAGAATTGTCAAATAGGATTCGGCTTGTACATCATTTAAACCTAATCTGCTTTTGATTCTGCTCTTATCTTTTGGTGTTTCGCAAAATCGGATAATTCCTATCTTCTCATTAATAGGCATATTACCTCACAAGACATTGATTAGTTGAGTAGCAATTAAGCATACGTGATTGTTTAGCAACTACAACAGTATTTTTTCTTGGACTTTTGGTTTTCAAAGAAATTACATCAGTAATAAATAAAAATCCCGAAACCTATTTTATAGCACTGCAAAAATTGCTATTGAACTTTAACATTTGGAGTTTTTATAATTGGGAAGAAAACTGCGTATTCCTCAAATTGCTAAAAAAGCGGTAGAGCAAGTCTTTACCAAACCAGCGACAACCAAGTATCCCTCTGTAAAGCCTCAATTATCGGATAATTTCCGCGGTCAACCAGTTTTTGATTTTGATTTGTGCATTGGATGCGGTTTATGCAGCAGAGATTGTCCTGCTAAAGCTATAGATATGGTTGAGGTTGACGGAAAGAAGAAGCGGCCACAAATCAACCTTTCCAAATGTGTTTTCTGCTATCAATGCGCTGACACCTGCCCAAAAAAAGCCATAAAAAACTCAACTTCCTTCGAGTTGGCGACAACAGATAAATCAACTTTGATTAAACCGCCTTCCTCAGACAATATTACCTGATTTCCCATTTGCTATTTGTGGTTTTACATCTGCGTTTTGCTGTTTTAGCCAAAATAGACGAGCTGAAATAATCTAAAAATCAGCAAGTTGAAACTGCAAAAACCATGAAAACTCTTAAATTATACAATTCCCAACTGAACTGCAAGGTCTCCTTCATGTCATCAAACACTAACCAGCTTAAAATCGAAGGCTACGACGAAAACGAAAAAATGTTCCTCGTAAGAGGATCTTCCGGCAACATCGTGAAGGTACAAGACACCTTTGCAGAAATGTTCGCATTATGGGCAGGAAGAGTTTTAATTACCGCTCAAAACGAGAAATGGGCGCAAATCGCCGCCAGCTTAACCACAGGTTTTGCCACGAGTGTAATTGCAGCTTCAGCCGAAGCATCCATCGAAGGTCCAGTTCCAGCAGACCAAACACCAGACAAACGCCCCGGAGTCCTTATTCAAATTTACAATCGAGACCGTTTCGAACTCAAACATCAACTCATGGAACGCATAGGTCAATGCACGCTAACTTGTCCAACAACCGCAGCTTTTAACGGCTTAACAGGCAAACGTACCCTTAATGTAGGCAGTAGTTTACGATACTTCGGAGACGGATTCCAGAAAAAAGCTATGGTTGGCGGAAGAAAATGCTGGAAAATCCCCGTCATGGAAGGAAACTTTATTGTTGAAGATGGCTTTGGCGCCATGGAAGCAATCGCAGGCGGCAACTTTATGATATTTGCTGAAACCCAAGAAGCTGGACTGAAAGCAAGCGAAGCAGCGGCCGAAGCAATCCGAACAGGCGCTTCTGATGTAATCATGATTTTCCCAGGAGGAATTTGCCGTGCAGGAAGCAAAGCAGGTTCGCTTAAATACAAACTAAAAGCGTCAACCAACCACCCATACTGTCCAACCTTGCGCACGCTAGTGCCCGATTCAGTTGTTCCAGAAGGCGTGACTTGCGTTTATGAAATTGTAGTAAACGGTCTATCGCTTGATGCCATTAAAAAAGCCCTCAAACTAGGTGTAACCGCGGCTATCGCCGTGCCAGGTGTAGCAAAAATTTCATCAGGTAACTACGGTGGAAAGCTTGGTCCATTCAAGGCTTACCTTAGAGACGCCATAGGCGCTCCAGCACCTGAAGCAACTTTGGCTTCGCCAGCTAAGGCAAAAGCTTAACCTTCCGATTTTTAGTCGGAACTTTTATTTGATTGCTTATAAGGTAAGTTATGCGGATTAACGCAAGTTTAGTGAAGTATATTTGAGCACTGCAAAAAAGTCGTCTCTTGAACTATTCAGGCTAAGAAAAACCCTCAATGCCCTAGCGAACAAAGAGGGTAGCCACACCGAACTCATCACAGTCTACGTTCCGCCTGGCAAACAAATCAGCGAGGCCCTTAGCCTTCTGCGCAACGAATACGGAACCGCCAGCAACATCAAATCCAACGTAACCCGCAAAAACGTGCTTGATGCTATCGTTAAGGCGCAGCAGAAACTCAAGCTCTTTAAAGACCCCGGAGAAAAAGGCATAGTGATTTTTACAGGCGCGCTGTTGCCCGAAGGTGCAGCTCCGGGAACTGAACGGATGGAAGCCTACGTCATCGTTCCGCCTGAACCAATAAAGATTTTTCTTTATCGGTGTGATTCACGCTTCCACGCTGAGCACTTGCAAGAAATGCTGCGGGAAAAAGAAACCTACGGTATTTTGCTTGTGGATGCTTCCAATGCTACGATTGCGACGTTGCAGGGGAAACGCTTGCAGATTGTTCGGTCGATGCATTCAGGTGTTGCGGGAAAGACCCGTGCTGGTGGACAATCAGCGAGACGTTATGAGCGACTTAGGGACATGCAGCTCAACGAGTACTTCACGAGGGTGGGAGCACATGCTAACGACATATTCCTGCCAATCGACACCCTCAAAGGCATAATATTGGGTGGTCCTGGACCAACAAAATATGATTTTGAGAAAGGCGAATACCTCAACTACCAACTAAAAAACAAGATCATCGAAACCGTAGATACCGCTTACGTTGAGGAGCAAGGAGTTAAGGAAGTGGTGGATAAAGCGCCTGAAATCATGCGTAAAGTTCGCTACATCGAAGAAAAAGAAGTCATGCAAAAATTCCTCTATGAAGTCGGCCACGACACAGGAATGATAACTTACGGTGAAGCTGAAGTGAGGCGACTGCTACAGAATGGTGCAGTGCGGACAGTTTTGATGTCGGAGGACCTTGATTTGATTAGCGTAACGGTTAAGTGCAGTGCATGCGGCTTCGAGGAACAACACACCGTTAAAGGCAAAGAAATTGCTAATTTTGAAAAGGGCTTAATTGGGAAACCTTGCGCTGGATGCAAAGCACCCTCGATGACTATAGTTGACAAGAAAGATGTTGTTGATGATTTGGCGGAACTGGCCGAGCTCTCAAACACTGAAGTCGAAATCATCTCAGGTGAAACCGAAGAGGGGCAAATGTTAAAAAATGCTTTCGGTGGTATTGCAGCGATTCTTAGGTTCAAAATCCAAGGATAATTAGATAATTAAACAAGGGTTTAGTTTTTTAGGCACTTATTTTTGGTGGCGGACGGACGCGTCGTCTGCCAAGTTTCACACGCAACGCTATGCGATAGAGTTTACGTAGCGACTTAACCAGTTGCTCAAGACTTGGCGAGGTGGAGTAAATCAGCGGTATCTGCTCATATTCAGCTATCCTGATAGTTTCCTCGTCGGGTACGGTTTTGTGGAAAACAACAATGCGTGGTTTAAGATTGCTGACACGCACAATCATCATGGGTAAACATCCTACCTCAACATTCGTAAATATTAGGGCCCGCTCGGTTGAGGCACCAAAAAGCTGGCCATACTCAGAGCCCGAGTATGCTTCAACTGCTTTTTTGCTGTCGATGACGGTGTAGCCATTGACTTCTTTTATATATTTTTCTTTGCAAGCCACTACTTCGCCACTTATAGCCTTGCACAAGTACTCAACCCTGACGGGTATGGGGAACTCGCGGAGGTCTACAATCGCCATGCTAGGTGAACTGGTTAGTTTAGCGAATTCACGGATGAATCGGCTCCCTTTGTCCTCATCAATATGCAGAAGTGAGAGCACGAATCTGCGGATGAATTTGGCGCCTGGACTTTTTCTTCTGCCGCTTTCATAGTCGCTTATGACCGAGGATGAGAGCCCCATGGCTTCGGAGAGGTTGATTTGGGAAACAGCGAAGAGTTCACGCCACTTTCTCATTGTTGAGCCTGGTTTGTTTGAAAGAATTATTTCTCCAGCGATTCTTCTAGCTAAAACTTCTCTTAAGCCAGGCGAAACAGACATGAAATAATTCTCCTGTTTTCACTCTTCCCTTCAAGTTTGAGGTATAAATCTATAGCGTTTTTTCATGTGGATCAATAAGTTATCTGGGAATTTACTTGCGGAAGGGTAAAGATTAAGCGCAGAATGCATTGTCTTTTTTAAGTTATCAATCGTCAGGTTATCTGCTGATGAATTTGGTTTATTAGGAAGTTTTTTGTTACTATTGAACTACATCGCAAAATTAACTAAAAAAAGGAGTGATATGAATATGACAGAAAAAGCTAACGACGTAATTTTCGTCGGAAACAAACCACCAATGAGCTATGTACTCGCCATCATAACCGCGTTCTCTTCAGGCGTAAACAAAGAGATTACGCTAAAAGCCAGAGGACAAGCAATCACCACAGCAGTTGACGTTGCAGAAATCACAAGAAGCCGCTTCATAAAAGACCTCAAAGTGACAAAGATCGCAATCGGTACTGCAGAGATGCCACCAAGAGAAGGCGAAAATAGGTCCAGAATGGTTTCAACCATAGAAATTACTCTTACAAAAGAGTAGATCTACGGAAAAAATTGAAACTGGGAGTTTTAAGCTCTCCAATCTTTTTACTTTTGTTTCTTTTTCAGAAATTCTTCGACGTTTTTTACAAATTCCATAAAAGCTTTAGCTGCAACCGAATCCTTGTGCGACAAAATAAAAGGCGTTCCTCTGTCCGAATCCACACCCACTTTAGGGTCAATAGGAATGCTACCCAAAAATACTACATCCATTTCTTGAGCCATCTTTTTGCCGCCGCCTGACTGGAAAATTTCGATTTTCTCGTTACAATGTGGACAGACAAACCCACTCATGTTTTCCACAACGCCGATAATAGGCATGTTTAGTCTTTCAGCGAAAGTGACTGCTTTTTTTACTATACTGCTGGATAGTTCAGAGGGCATGGTTACGATTACTACGCCGTCGATGTCTGGAAGAAGCTGTGCTATGCTTAAAGGTTCATCGCCGGTTCCAGGCGGAAGGTCTATGAAAAGAAAATCAAGCTCGCCCCAATTAACGTCGGCGAGGAACTGGCGGATTGCACGCATCTTTAGTGGTCCACGCCAAATCGTGGGCGCCTGTTCCGGCAAGAAAAAATCAATAGACATAACTTTCATGCCTAAAGGTCCGTCAACAGGGAAAACAGCTGTCGCGCTGGTCTTAGCTTTTTGTCCCTCCAAACCCAGAAGTCTAGGAACGCTTGGTCCATGAATGTCTGCATCTAAAACTCCGACGCGATTGCCCTGCATTGCAAAAGCTGTAGCAAGATTCACGGTGACGGTGCTTTTTCCTACTCCGCCTTTGCCGCTTATGATGGCGATTTTATGTTTAATCTTGCCCATCGCGTCTTTGAGTTTCTGCTGTTCCTGGGAAGCTTGCTGCTTATAAGCTTGAATTTGAGCCATGTTCCTTTCATAAGCCATAAAAACACATCGCTTAATCTGTTAAGGTTTGATTCCTAAGTAAACTAAATAGGTTACGGTAATATCCTTGGCAAGTAAGCAATCGATTTTTCAAGCGACACCATAGTCACACTTCAGGACATAGAATCAGCACAAAAAACCATAGCGACATGGACAAAAACCACACCTCTTATTAGCTCAAAATTCTTAGCGAACTATTTAGCGCCAAAGTGTACTTAAAACTCGAAAATCTGCAAGTAACCCACTCATTCAAGGTGCGAGGAGTCCTAAACAAGCTACTTAACTTGACCTCTGAGGAGAAAGTCAGAGTGTCGTGACAGCTTCTGATGGCAACCAAGGAAAGCGGAGGCTTTTGGGGCAAAAGTGCTGGCTTTTAAAGTTAAAATTGTTGTTTCCAGCCTTAAGCCAACCGTGAAAGTTTTTGGAGTTTAGTCCGCGGCGGTACCCATAATGTTTGAATCCTTAAAGTCAGGTCAAATCATTAAGCCACACAGGCATGAACCAACAACCGTTGCGGAGGGGCTTTCAGGAGGCGTAGAGAAAGGTTCGATAACTTTCATGTTAGTTCAGCAATATGTTGATGAAGTAATCCCAATTAGGGAAGTATCGATCCGGCATGCGATTTATTTGCTTTGGGAAAATGAAAAGCAGGTTGTAGAGTGTTCAGGAGCCGCGTCCGTTGCGTTGCTTTTAGAAAATAAGGAATTATTTGTCGGCAAACGGTTGCTTTGGTGTTGACGGGTGGAAACATATCTGAATCCTTGTTTCATACAGTTCTGTCTTGGGAAAAATAACGCCTTTACCCCAGTTTGTAACCTATTTTCCGCAGAAACCCTCTGCGCTTAACGAGTTCCTCTTCGGTTTCTATTCCTTTGCTCTTTAACCCATCTACAACGCCGATTATGCCTCTGCCCTGCTCGGTCTCAGCGATTACTACTTCAAGCGGATTAGCAGTAGCAGCGTAAACAGTGCATACTTCAGGTACTTTCTTTATTTTATCCAAAACGTTAAGTGGATAAGCGTTCTTTACGAAGATCAGAAAGCTGTGGCCGCAGCCGATTTCAAAGGCTTTCTCCGCTGCCAGTCGTCTCAGTTCCGGATCGTTTCCTTCATGGCGGACAAGACAAAGTCCTGAGCTTTCACAGAAGCCCAAACCGAATTGGATGTTTGGAACAGAATTCACCAGAGCTTCGTAGAGGTCTTCGGCGGTTTTTATGAAATGCGACATGCCAACTATGGTGTTACAGTCTTTAGGCGGGTCAATTTTTACTGTTCTTAACTCCACTTTAAGCCTCCTAACTACTGTTTAGTGTTTTAGGGATATAACATTTTAAGCAATTGCCTTTTGCTGGCAAAACCTAAATATCAAGGAATCGTATCTGATTCGGGAATGCAAGTCTATGGGCTGGTAGTTCAGCTGGCATGAACGCTTGACTTGCACTCAAGAGGTCGGGGGTTCAAATCCCCCCCAGTCCACCAGAATAACTCCCAGTCATTTTAGTGATGTTTTGTTGCTTACTGTCTCTTTCTGAACAGCTTGTTGTCGCCCCCAGACACAACGAACATTGTTCGGCACCTTTGGCTGCACCATTTTTCGTGGTGAACGATTTCTTCAAGAGGTTTTCTTTTGCCGCTGCCAATGCCCTCTTTTTCAGCGGGGTAACCCAAAGGAGTCATCGCCACGACCTTGATGTTTTCCGGAACACCCAAAGCCTTTTTGACTTTTGCCTCGTCAAAGGCGCCAATCCAGCATGTTCCGAGTTCTAAATTGGTTGCCGCCAAAACCAGCTGCTGCATAGATATGCCCACATCTACGAGGTAATAGTTCATGCCGTTTCGGTCACCGGAATCTTTAGGATCAGCGCATGCAACAATGATAACGAGAGCCTTCTTGAGCCAGTCGAATCTTTCCGACAGCTCTTGAATTTTGGTTTTATCCTTGACAACGATGTATCTGCAGCATTGTTTGTTCGCCCATGAAGGCGCCAATCTGGCAACTTCGAGAATTTTCGAGAGCTTCTCTTCTTCAACTGGCTTATCCGTGTAGCCGCGAACGCTTTTCCTTGCCGATATAACATCCATAAAATCCATGAATATCCCACAAAAAGAACTGAAACAACAAGCTTAAAAGTATTCAAAGGCCTTCCCACAGATTGGGCACCATGGGATAAGTCAGATTCAAAAATAATTATTCTATTTTATATGTTCTGATGATTAGATTCTAGGCGGAAGACCTCTCTTCTTATATGGGTCCAGATTTTGGAGGGCCTTGGTACCACCGCCTTTTTGCTTTATAACAGCGTACGTTGCAGGATCCATGGATATTTTATACACTTAAACACATACACTTATAAGTGTGTATACACTTATATACTAATGTGGATAAGCGGATCTTAAAGGGAAAAACATGACAAACACAAAAATCGAAAACAAAAATTGGCTACTCGCTTATCACAACAACATCTAACCAGCAAAAACAAGTGACTAAAATGGGCCGCATCAACATAGACATCTCAGACGACTTAGAAAAACAGTTCAGATTAAAAACCGTAGAGCAATTCGGAGGCAAAAAAGGCGACTTATCCAAAGCGGCCCAAGAAGCAATAAAAACATGGATCAACAAAGCCGCCCCTCCTAAAACCCAATTACTAAATTATAAGAAGCCTATGTAAAAGGCCAGGGCAAGCCAGTTAGCCTGGAACACCTCGCATGAGGATTATGGGCAATCTAGCTGCAAAAACCCTTTTTCAAATAGTTTCCAAGCAAACAACGATAATTTCTTTTAGCTGTTACCTTTCGGTTCATTATTAGCAAGTTCGCTTTCGCTTCTTAATTGTCGTTTTAGATAAGCAACTACTTCAAAACTTTGATTAATTTGAAGCACAACAATAGAAACCAATTCCCACCCATCTAAACCATATTTATTCAACAACTCTTCTTGTGTTTTGACACCGGCATCCAGGATTCCTTTCACCAAAGCTATTGGGACATACTCCCATTTTGTGATGTTTGAACCTCTAACAACATTATTTTTCTCTAGAATTGAATTAACCAAGTAGTATTTTTCTTTTGAGGTTTATTTAGTTGAGATACAGAAGACGTCAAAAACCCCTAAAAAGCGGGTCGGATGGAATTAAGAGACTTTGGCGCAACCATTTTTTGGAAAGAAAATAAAAACCCCTGTAGCAACTATTTATCGAGAACAAAGAAAACAAGAACCCAGAAGACACGCGGACCAAAATGCATATTCCTTTTGAAACATATTCTATCATGGTAAACAATAAAAGAAGTGTATAACAAGATGGAAATCATGAAAAAATCGATAAGCGTCACAATTGGAGAAGAACCCCCTAACCCTAAACCAACCCCTAACCCTCAGCCAAATCCAATCCCAAATCCAATTTAGTAAGAGTTTTTGTTTCATCTATGAATCCTATGAATCTTAAAACCTGAAGGGTGTAAGCGTCGTTGCCCTCACCAAATCCGGGCTACCTTCCTTTAACTGTAATTTAATGCTGAACGAGTTTAGCAGCATGGACTTGTAGCAGAGGAATTGTGCTGACTTAGTGGACGCAGGCATAGTATTTTTGGTTGCCGCACGTAATTCCGTAGTGATAGGGAATCTCGCGGGGGTATGGACGTAGACGCACTATAGTAGTCCACGAAGAACACCACGATTAATTTCATTAACGTGAAGAGATTACAATTAAAAAAAGGGAATATGCGGTGATATCTCCACTTTGGTCTGGGTTTAAATCCCCCGTCCGCTTGCTTCTTAAAAACTAACTTGCGCTCTGTTTTGTTCCATTGAACTATCCATCCTCAATCGGGTGAAAACTGGACGCGTTTGAAAAGGTGCTTGTCCTATCGCCACATATCTCTGAGCGTTAACTAAGCGGGTACAAAAAAAGGGGTTTGAAGCAAAAATGCTTATGAACTTAAAAAATTATGGGAAGGTTGCGAATTCACTCCAGTGCTGAGCCAAATAAGCAATAGCCCAAATAATCAGAACAATGTAGACTGCCCATAACCATTTTGTAACTGGCCCCTGAGAGTCCCGTATTTCACCTGCGAATTCTTCAGAGTTTTTCTCGGTTTTCTCAACAGAGTATTCATCGGAGCTTCTGACAATCAACACGATGGCTATTATTACCGCTGCGATTAGAAACAGGGCTAAATAGATATCGTAGGGGGCTAACTCGACTATTTTTGCGGTTGGTAGGTAGCTCATTGTTGGTTTTGATCCTCCTCAAGAGGGTAGTAACGGAGAAAATCGTTTGACTCGAATTGTTTAGTTTTAAAGGCCCAAACTACGAAGCCCGAGGTGATTAGAGTTATAATTAGCGCGCCGATTATGTAAATTAGCATGTCGAAATTCAAAGTTTAACCCTCCCAAAACCGATTAAACCTGTCAATTTTTTATGCCGCCCATTTTTGAAGTAAATTTTTTGTCGGTTAAATTTCTTGTCCCAAAGTA
Source organism: Candidatus Bathyarchaeota archaeon (assembly GCA_963775685.1). Classification (GTDB taxonomy): domain Archaea; phylum Thermoproteota; class Bathyarchaeia; order Bathyarchaeales; family Bathycorpusculaceae; genus Bathycorpusculum. The sequence goes on along the minus strand of CAVZJV010000014.1, from coordinate 1,467,004 downwards.
CGATGGCGGCTAGCAAGGTCAGGGCGGCGGCTGGGTTGGCGCCTATGCTGGCTTGGTTGATTTTCAGGTTTCTTGCGTAGGGGTCGCTGTATTGGGGGCCCCATTTGGCGTTGTAGTCTTGTGGTGTTGCGAAGCTTTGGATGTAGAACACGAGCTGGTAGATTTCATTGTCTGTTAAAGCATTTTTCCACGGCGGCATGTTAGTTGTTTCTACGCCTTCTTTGACTTTCCAGACGTATCTGCCATACATTTGGAAGTGCTTCCTGACCAGCAAAGTTCGCTGGAACCGGCACTATGTATCCGCCTGGTACTTCACCTGAGGCGGGTCCGTCGCCTTGTCCGTCCACGCCGTGGCATTGGGCACAATACAGGTTAAAGAGGTCATTTCCATTCTGGAACTCCTGCTGCGTGCCAGCAATCGGAGGTGAATTAAGCGTTGACTGCGCAAAAGCGTCTCCTTCAGCATCAGAGATTGCTCCGTCGAAGGTTCTTGCGGAGCCAAAAACAAAACTCATCTCGTAAACGGCAATCATCTGAATTTGCGTATCATTAAGACTTAACCCCCATGCCGGCATAGCTGTTCCAGGCACGCCTTCAGTCACACGCCAGATATGATAGTTGTCGCCGGGGAAGGTGGCTATTCGTTCGTGGAGGTTTGCCGGTTGAGTGACGACATGGCGAGCGTATGGTCCCTGAGCGTTTCCCGAGCATCCGTGGCAGGGTAGGCAACGTGCGGTGTAGTCTGCTTTGGCGACGTCATATATTGCCGTCCATTGGTCTCCAAGCGAAACTGGTCCATTGTAGACGTCGTTGTCTGCGTCGTACTGTGCCAAAACATCAAAGTAAATGGGTCCAAATTGGTTTGAGGCGTTAAGATAATTTTCCGGAACCACAGGGTGATATGCCGAACCGTTAGTGATTGAGGATTCAACTTGGAGGTTTTCTTGACCCAAATTCTGGATGTAAGCGGTTAAGGCGTCGATTTGTGCGTCACTTAGGAAAACAAAGTTGGGCATGATTGAGCCGGGGCTTACGCTTCGGGGATCTCGGTCATGTAGGTGATGCCAAATTGTGGGTCGCATCCCCCCAATCTGAGCTAAATCGGGACCCGTGCGTTCGGTGCCTAAGGCGTTGGGACTGTCGTACACGTAGTCGCCTTCCTGCGAAACGTTGCCCAAGCCCCAGTCGGCGGCGCGAACCTGTTGGGAGTGGCAGTAGAAGCAGCCTAAATTCATGAATAGCGTTCTCCCTTCCTGTTCTTGGGTGATGTAGGTGTGGGCGGTGTCGGAGGGGGGAACATCGAGGAGGAACATGTATGGAGCAACTACAACCATACTTACCATGAGCAGAAAGACTGCTACGCCGCCGGCTACGATTGGAAATAGGTTTCTTATAACAATTTTCTTCTTCGTTTTTCGCATTTGGTTGTCGACGGTTTTCTCAACTTTTTCCAGTTGCTCTTCAAGTTTCTTTTCTGTCGCGGTCATTGCTAAGGCACCTCGATTTTGTCTTCATCCATTTGGATAGCGGATGTCCGCTGTCTTGAAATTACAGTCATGATGATGTTGATGGCGAAGAGGAAAGCGGAAACAACCACTATGCCTCCGCCGATAGCTCGGACCATGAAGTATGGTTCCAGAGTTGGAAGTGCTTGAGCTATTGTTTGGTGAGTGAACCAGTTGGCGTTGGCAACTAGCCCCGCCAGCATCATACCTAACATGAAAATCACGAATCCCAAAATTGTAACCCACCAAGTTACATCCATTAGTTTTTTGCTCCAGAGTTGTTTTTGGGTGACTCTGGGAATTGCCCAGAACATTATGCCCATGATTGTCACTCCGAAGGAAGCGTACAGGGCAAGGTGGGAGTGCATAACTGTCCACTGTGAGTAGTGAAAGGTATATGTTCATGTCTCTGAGGGCTTGGAAGGTGCCCTGTATCGAGACGAATATATAGCATATGAAGCCGAAAACTATGAAGCGCAACGGCACGTTGCTCATGATTTCTTTCCATGCGCCTCTGAGGGTCATGCCGATGTTTGTGGCGAAAGTTAAAACGGAGATCATCATGAGTCCGCTGGTGGCAACGGCGATTGTTTTGAGCCATTCAGGGATGGAGGATTGGAGAAGGTGGTGTCCGCCGACGCCGGTGTAGAAAAATGCTAAGGCGAAGAAGCTGATTAAAGATAGGGTGACGCTGTAGAGGGCGCGTTTGGAGATCTTGGGAATAAAGTAGTACCAAAGAGCTAACCCGAAAGGCGTGAACCAAAGTCCTAAAACGTTGTGTCCGTAGAACCAGTTAACGATGGCATCGGTTAAACCGTAAAGTGCTCCCGAAGGCGGGTTCCAAATGACGTTTCCTATAGAATAAACTATGGGAAACCATAGGAAGATGGCAGCGAAGAACCAGAGGCTTACGTAGAGTTTTCGTTCTCTGCGTTTGATTATTGTACCTATAATTGTTATTCCAATTAAAATCAAAGTTATTACAATTGCAATGTCCACGACCCAGGGCATTTCAGCGTATTCACGTGCTTGGGTGTCGCCGCTTAGGATGAGAAGTACACCGGCTAAAACTGCTACGTTCCACAATACTGCGGAAGCTTTGCCGATTAGGGGTTGGAAGAGTGATTTGTGGCTGAGTCGAGGCGTTATATAATACATTGAGCCGATTAGGCCGGAAGATAAAAACCCGAATAGTAATCCGTTGACGTGGGCGGGTCTTATACGTCCAAATGTGTCCCAGGCGGAGTCAATCAGAAAAGTTGGGTAGAAAAATTTTATAGCCATGATCATGCCGAAAGTGGTGAAAATCGGGAACGATAACAGCGCCCCATACCACCAGTATTTTGCCACCGAATCAGCTGATTTTAAATCAACAGAAGTAGTATCTTCAGCATCCGCTTTAATAGCTTCTTGCTCTGCCGCCATAAAATAAACCCCTTACTGCCACTTAGAATTTGAAAGCCAGTCTTTATTAAGATTTCCAATTTTATATAGTCCAAGGTTACTTTAATTTTATGAAAATTTTTTAACATAAAGCCCATAATTAAACTTTGGAAGAGAGTCTATGGTTACCTTCGAGGCAGTTCATGAATGGATGGCGCAGGCAAACATCGTCATATTTGTGGCGGTGCTGGGCTTAATCGGTTTAAGTCTTTACCTAGTGAAGAAGCGCAAATGGGTTTGGCATGGAAACGCCATGATGGTAGTCATGTTAATCACCGTTTTACTCTTAATTTCACATATGGGACCATCGTTTGTATCCGCGGCCGCTGAAACTTTAGCTGACTTTAACTTTGTAGCTTTATCAGGCGTCATCCACGGCATCATTGGAGCATTTGCGGTAGTTTTGGGCGTCTGGCTACTTTGGGTTTGGGCCATCAACGAATCCAGCAGCACCAAGTTCTGTGCACCACGAAAGAAGCTTATGTGGAAAATCCTTGTCCTTTGGATTCTCTCTTTAGGGTTAGGCGCCATATACTATGTCCTGCACATCAGCTTCGGATAACCAATTTTTGTTGCTGCCTTGTTCGATGTAGGTCAACGGCACCTTCCGCAACAATTGAAACAACCATCAACGTGACGCCTACCCAGACGAGGTAAACCATAGGGACATGTTGGACAGTTAATGTTACGGCGGCGGGGGTGGTGCTTTTGCCAGTGAGCTGAGCAGACAAGATGTCGTAGAGTTCCTCATTGATTTCCATATGCACGTAGATGTCACCTGATGGGGTGTTGACTATTAGCGGTGTCAGGGCTAAACCGTAGTTGGGGTAGAAACTCGCTGAAACTTCGCCGCTATAAGTTGCGTCTGGTTGGCGGATGGTTACGTCTGCAGTGACAGCAGAGTACTGCGGGATAATGTTTTGGGCTTGGGCGTTGTAAACTTCCGAGGTTGCATTGATGATTTTAAGGTTAGTTACTTCAACTGTTGCATCCAAAGCTTCTATGGGAACGTTGGGTTTTAGGTCGGTTATGGTTGTGGAGGTTTTTGCGCCTGCACTAACAAACACACCCAGCAACATAATTACGACGGCTAAACCGAACAGGCGTTGCCAAAGCAACGTTTTTCTTCTTGCTGACTTAGCAAGGCGGTAAAGCAATAAAGCAAACACTACCGCGAACAAGGGCGCAGTTAGGGTGAGCAGAATATTTACCGAGAACACCCCAACAGCTGAGAGCACACCGCCCGCGACCAAAGAAAAAACTACAATTAGGAATTGGCGGGCGTAGTGGGTTTTGTCGTCTAAACTGAACCCTGCAAGCGAAATAATAAACAGCAGCACGAAGGGGTAGATGAAGTAGCTGTAAGGGAAATCCTTGAAAGCCAACCCAGCGAGGCAAACTATAGAGATGAGGATTAACGCCCAAAAGCTCACATAGGATGACCGGGAAATCAACGATGCGCGCTCGACTTCAAGTTTTAAGAGAGGTTTCTTTTTGCCCTTAGAAAAGAAAAAGAACAAACCCATCATGGCGACGGCGAAGGAAAGCATTATTGGACCAATGGCTGAAGTGGCGTATGAGTGGACGGATTGTGTTAAACCGCCGCGGGTTAAGGCGCTGAGGAAAACGAGGCTGGCAAACGTCAGCATAATCATTGATTCTTGTGTTAGACTGGTTTTGTGCTTTGAGAGATTCCGGGTTAGGAAGTAGGCGGTGAGTATTAGCCAAGGCAGAAGTGAAGCGGTTTCCACTGGATCCCATGCCCAGTATCCTCCCCAGCCTAAAACTGCATACGCCCATACTCCTCCTAACGCTATTCCTATGGTTAGAAGAATCCATGATGCGTAGGTGGAGATTTTGAAAAGAATGTTTTTTTCCAATTCTTGGTTAGTGTGTAAGCTGGCAAGAGTTAAGGCAAACGCTAAGACAACAAATGCGTAAGCTGAAAAGACTATTGGAGGGTGGATTGCCATCCAGAAGCTTTGAAGTTGGGGATTGAGCCCTAATCCTTCAACCATAGCGGCAGGTAACCGTTCAAATGGGTTTCTTAGGAGTGTAACGGTTAGGAATATCAGAACAACAAAGCCTAAGATCTGGCTGGAAACGGTTTGGAACCTTTCAGGCTTTTTGCAGGTTGATAATTTTGCACCAAAGTAGAAAAGGCTTAAGATAATGGATAATAGCAGCATTGAGCCTCCTGCGCCGGCCCAGCTTGCATAGACCTTCGACAGTAGGGGTAGACTTGAAGAACTAAAAGAGTAGACGCTCGAGAACGAAAAATCATTGCTGACGAAGGCGAAGAGTAGTTGAATGTACGACCAAAGTATAAGAACAAATGCAAGTGAACTTAGAATAATAGTGTATTTGCTCAGCCTTTTGTAGAGAGGTTTAGATGTTAATGGCAAGGTTATGTCTATGAGGATTAACGCTGAAGCTACTGCTACAAGAATTAATTCAAGCTCCATAGTTAACGCCAGTTATCATTAGTTGCTTGTAAAAATCTATTTAAGTATTATTTGAACCTGACCTTTGCGTTTGTTCAAAAGTTATGCGTTGTTTTCAATATAGCTGTGCGAATACGCCAATTGTGAAGGTAAACAGTAATAAAAGTTTTTGGAAAATAAAAAAGAGGATTTACGGGTGATATCTCCACTTTGCAATGGGTTCAAATCCCCGTCCAATTGTGCTATACGAGAAGTACTTGGGTTTTTCTTTGTTTTAAAAAGAATCACAGCATGTTCGCTAAAAGGGTTTGCGCTCTATAGGTTGAAGACGTCCATAATTTTTTCCAAAACACCCAAAACTCTGCTAAACAATCTACCCACTGCACCTAAACCGCCAACCATTCCACGCAGGTTCGTTATATCGTCGCGGCTAACAGTTCTGACCAACAAGGCGGAGGGGACTAAAACGATCATAAATATTGCTGTGCCCAAGACGAGTTCAACTAAACTAGAAAAACTAAACATTGAATTTGCAGTAAAGGTCACCGATGCTGCGATTGCTGAGGCTACCAGAATCTTTACAGAAGACAGCCAATCAACTGAGACGCCATAAGTTTTTCTGACAAATAGCAGTCCCCAAATTAAACTTGGCAAGCCAGTTATCAACGAAGTTATGATTAACCCCAGGACACCAAAATAAATAATCCCAACATAGCCAACGGGGAAACCAATGCCTATAGTCAAAATTGCCATTTTCAAAATGAAACTTGTGTTTCCCTGACCACTCAGAAGACCGCCGATGCTCAAGGATCCGAAAGTAGTAAAAAGATACTGAGCTGCAAGCAACGCCAAAAAAAGCGGGGCTGCACTGTAAGTATCCCCAAATAAAGTAGACACGGCAGGTATGGCTAAACACATAATTAAAGCTGTCACGGGCACAACAAATAACGAAGCGTACTTGACTGAGAACTGGAAAACGCTGCGCAAAGCATCTTTATCTTTTATGGGATGTAGCTTGGAGAAAGCTGGGAAGACCATTGTTGTGATCGGTAGGGCAAAGAAGGATATTAAAACCACAAAGTTATTGGCAATGCCATAGTTTCCGATCATTGTGTTGTCTGTGGAGTAGTGGATTGGCAGCAGGAAGGAGTAGAAATGCGGCAAAAGACTTGATAGGATTGCGGCAAAGGATAGGGGCAAAGCATAAGTCAACATAGTAGTCAAATACGCCTTGATTTGCAGGGAATATCCACCAGACTTAGGCAAACCCGCATAAAGTTTCCAGAATAGAGCGATCCCGATTAATCCGCCAATAAAAGTACTAATTATGAAGCCGGTGGTTGCGCCGGAAGCACCTAAGCCCAAGAGCACCAAGAACAACTATCAGAACGGTTTTAAAGATGCTGTGGAAAACAAGCATTATACTGTTTAGCTCCATCTTTTCAAAGCCTGTAAACGCTGCAGTAGCTGCCGTGATCAGTGCGCCAGCAAGGATTGAGAATGAGGCGATCTCGATGAGAGGTGCAATGCTGGGTCGGTTGTAGAGACTGGTTGCCAAAAAACCAGCAAATGCAAACGAGAGCAAAGAGAGCACTATGCCTAAGATGACTTCGAAGAGTACGCCTGTGAGAAATATGCTTCTGATTTCTGCGATTCTCTCTTCGGCACGATATTGAGCGGTGAATTTTATCATGGCGGAGTTTATTCCCCAGTCCCTGAATGTAACGATGAGCGATGGCGCAGCCAACACGATTGTGTATAGTCCGTATTGGTCAGAGCCAAGAAGCCTGGCTATGAATATAGTGCCCACAGCTGAGATCACCGTGGAGAGTACTAGACCCCAAAGATAATGAAAACTACCTTTCGTCGATGTCTTGGCTATATCTGAAGCTTTACTCACTTAGTTGCCCCAACAATAATTCAAAACATAAGTTAAAAAACGAAACATTTATCGATTCTTATAAAATAGCTTGGAAACTACGATTCGTACACAAATCCAACTCCCACACCATCCATCCCCACACACTCCTTAATCAAGACTATGCACCACCAAGCACCTAAATTAATCGAGGATTTTGATATGTGCGTTATTTATTACTAGGTTATTTAAGGGAGAACCGCTTAAATTATATCCAGGTGAATTTCCTATGGTTTTAGCCAGAGTGAGTAAGTGGAATTTTAAAAAAGATAAACGTAAAGAAGCTTTTTTAGAGCTTGAGCATTTGCTGAGCACCTTAGTCCATGAAACTGAAGGTTTTCGGGGCTCAATGTCGCTGCTTTCTCAAGACTTGAACTCCGCAACAATTCTGACTTTATGGGCAGATGTTGAGGCATTAAACAAGTCTGAAAAAGAAATATTTACTCAAGCTACCAAAAAAGTCCAAGATTCACTTGAAAGCCCTCCACAACTTGAAAATTTCATGGTGTTCAGAACAGAGCTCTTTCAAAGTTCACACTGGCCGACTCGTTGGGCATAGTTCTGCAGTGCGCTTCCACGTAGCAAGACTTTAGGTTAAGGTCAGTTGCATAAATACTTAGGTTACAGAACAAACATCACCATAGGCTGAAGTCTTACTTTCGTTTTAAGTACAACAATGGATCAATGGTTCCTTAGTTAGGTAACTTAGATTGGTTCACCTTTCAAAGCTCGGATAGTATTTGAACAAATGTTAAGTAGGAAGCAAAATAGGAGTTAATACCATTTCAGGGAATCTCGGAACAATTATATGCATTATCACCCAGAGGGGCGGAACGCCTCAAAGTATAATGCCCAATTACTTTCCAATGAAAAACGCCGTAGGAAACCACCATTCTAAACCAGAAAGTTGCTAGCCTGTTTAGAAGAATGGAAGTCACGCCTATGGCTGCTGGGATTCCCAAAGCTATGAAAAGAGAACTTCTTATAATCTCGTTGAAGCCTAAAAAGGATACACCTTCAACGAGCAAAGTTGCAGTCAACGCGTACGCAATTAAAGCTTGGAAGGCCGGTAAATTGTAGCCCAAAGCCATAAAACACAAAATAAAAACAACGATATCTGTAGCCCAAGCCAGAACCGTGAAAGTTGCCGGTAACAATAAACCGCGTGGATTCGCTCTAAGGGTAACAAAACCTGTGTGAAAATCACTTAGATTTTTTTCCATTTTGCCTCTAAAACCTGAAGAGTTCCATTTGTTCCTCTTAAAAAAACTGATTAACCGAATAAGCCAATCTAGCAGTTTGCCTGTTGCTCGGGAATTGTTGCTTAGATAGAATATCATCATTAGTGTAAAAATGAGTATTGAAGAAAGTCCTACTATTATTCCAAAGACTGCTGAGTCCATATTCCCATAGCTCAAAACCCATAACAATAATCCGACGATAGTGTTTGCCAAAATCACCGTAATTATTAGGATTTTATGGGCAATAACGGATGCAACAACGCTACCTGTGTCATGGGCCTCAGTTTTGCACAACCAATAAGCTTTGAATAAATCGCCGGTTACGCCGCCTGGAAGAATATTGTCCACGAAAATTCCGACCCAACCGAGCAAAAAGGCCGATTTGATCCTGATATGAGTAGACAGGTTACCTAAAAGGCCACGCCAAACAATAGAGTGAAAAAAAACGCTGACAACAACCAAAACGAAAGCTAACGAATAAAACCAGGGATTCAGCTTCTCCAGAGCATAAATGAAATCAGAAACACCAACAAAGTAATAGAGATATAAAACGAAAACAACCAGCCCAATAATTGAGACCAAAAGAACAGGCTTCGAAAGCTTAGGATTTGTTTCCGAACTCATTTCAAAAGCCTGCCTGAACTAAAAAGAACCGAGTTAACAACGGATAAAATTCAGCAGAAAGATGATTAATTTCAATTAACCTTACCTCTTTGCCCCAAAATAAAATAGAATTTTGAATTGCTGTTTGAACCTCTATTTCAGTCACCTTTTCTTTGACAGCCGTTTACATCCAGCCTAAAAGGCAATAAACTGTTATGTGTGTAGTACTTATGGTTAGCCCAACTTTCCCAAAGGAAAAAGTATCAGATATCTTAATTCAGAAACGTCAGCTGTTAAAACTCTAAAACTTTCATAAAAAATAAGATTAACATTTTTCTTTTCGCTAAATGTTAATTATTTTACCATAACGTTTCTGTTATATGTCTGGCTTTTTCAATCAAAGACAAAACAGTTTCGTGCGGTAGCCCCATTCTCCTTTCGAGGTATCGACTATCCTGCTCCAGCAACTGTTTTATGAGCACTATCCCCGCGTCAACAAGGCGTAATCTTGCCTCTTTGCTGACCCCTCGAAGGCAACTCAAAGGATACAACTTGTTTTTCTCAATGATGTCTCTTAGCCCAAAACCTTCAGGAGAAGACCATCCTACCTGCAAAATGCCGCGGCAACGACCATAGTTTATGGCATGATCTGAGTATTTGGTGTTGGAGACTATCATTGCTCGGTCAATTTTGATTTCAGTTGCGCCATTTGTGTAGCCTTCTGTCACATCCTCTATTATTGCTCGGGCTATGCGGCTCTCATCCAGTCCGGTGAGGGCGTGGTAGTTATTGTGATGTTTTGCTTCCACCAGATGAGTTAAACCATCTTTGGTGGCTAAAGCATCAACTTCATGTTCCCCACACAATCCCCTAAGAATCGTGTTAGGCTTAACTTGAAAACCGCTATAAGCTAATAGCACTCGGACAAAAACCTCGAATTCGGGTTTGGCCTCCATTAAGCTTATTCCCTCTTTGAGGTCAAAGAGGTGCTTGACAGCGGGCTTGTGTTTTCGCATCAGAGCGAAAATTATTTGAAGGATTTTCTGCGTTGTTATGTTTTCGTAGAGTCTTTTTTCCACTTCTTGCGCGACTTGAAACGCAACCTCGCGATTTGCGCCCATTCTTAGGCAGGTCTGCATTATTTTTTCTTTATCAAATAGCTGGTTGGAGCCATCTGCTTTAATTACGAAAATTGGCAAGCGATATTCTTCCTGTGGTTGGACAGATAAGATGGTTATGCTTTAATTTCTTACTGTTTAGAATAAACTGTCTTTAAAATTAGAGAAATGGTTGGACTGTCTTGTTTTCTCTGAGTTCGATTACCGATAGTCCACTCTAAATCTTTTTAAACAAACCACACGGAACTCGATAAGTTTTTATCAAAAAGGTTAATGATTGAGCCTTGCGAATCGTGGTCGTATATAGGTCACTTTCAGGTTTCACAAAAAAATATGCAGAATGGATATCCGAAGACCTTAAGGCTGCCCTCTTTGAAGCCAGAGATATTAAAGCTGAAAAACTCCGAATTTGAAACGATAATTTTTGGGGGCAGCTTGTATGCGGTTGGAATTAATGGAGTAAAACTCATCACGCAGAACCTTCCGCTTCTAACCGTTAAAAAATTAGAGTGTTTGCTGTTCTCCACCAAAAGAAAACATAGAGTCTGAAATATGGAAAAGCAACTTTTCTGGTGAAAGACCAAAGAACCTTAAATTGTATCATCTTCGAGGAGGGTTCGATTTTAGCAAACTGAATTTTTCTAATAGGGTTATAATGATGCTTTTTAGATTTAGGTTAAGCTTGAAAAAAACAAGACATCCGACGAGATAGGGATGCTGGCTGCTTATTCAAAACTAATCGTCTCCACAAGAAAAGAAAACATCAAAGGCATCCTTGAATATGTGCATTCACTCAGTAATTAATAAAATTCAACGAGAAGCACAATGCGCCCAAAAGTGGGTTCAAATCCTCAAGTCTGCTCTCATATGATTTCAAAAGTTGGTTTTAAGACTTCATTTTTCTATTAGCTTAAACTTTTAAGGGGTAACATGAATAACTAATGGGAGGTAATAAGCATGAGAAAAGCAGACAAAAATGCAATTGTTGAATCTAAAACCAACTTAAAAGTAAACCCTACAAACCTTAACATTCTTCCTTTTGACGATGGAAGCAAGAAAAAAATAAAACATTAAAGAACCGTAATCATCGCAATCCGCTTTTGGCTACACGGTCTTTTTTAGGGCTTAACCTTTTGAACTGTAGTTACACAAATCGGTTACCAAATTGCCTCAGTGAACGTGAGTAGTTTTATGGTGAATTCTTGTTATCTGATTATAGCCTACTGTTGTTCGAGGCCGCGAGCGAGCAAGAAGAAAATATTAAGCCAACTTGAAAAAAATGCAACTTGGGAGGCGATGCAGCTATTTGTTGTGGTATGGGCCTTTTCTGCCTCAACAACTATGAATAAACTCTTGACGATTATTTCTGACAAGGTTTATTTTGGTTTATTTTTATTTTTATCGCATGAGCTTGCAGATAAAAATTAAAATCCAAATATTCGTTAATGGGATGCTCTTGAAAACTGAGAATTGAAAAGCGGCAGGAACCAGGTGCTAAATCACACGAACCAGAATCACTACCCCAGTGTAAGGTTAATACCGTATTCCTTGGCCTCCTACCTCACCCCGCAATCTCAAACGCCAACATATCCTTAATGTAGAAGCCCAATCCGCAACATTCGGCAGTATTAAAGATAGTAACTATAACAAAGAGAAAAGATGTTTAGGATTTTTCGGTTAAAGTAGCGTTCAAAAAAGAAAAGAACTACTTCTTTCCGGTTTTTTCTTCATGTTTTTTCTTTTTTGCTGCATTCTTTTTTGCTAATGAAGGCATAATATTCCTCTATTCTGATTTATGGATCTACTATGTAGCAAAGTGCCTAAAAGCTTAACTATTAAAAAACCAGTCAGCCGGCTCTAAATTATATATATAGTGGGTTATACAGTGCTTGGAAGTAAGATAACTATTGATTAGGAGAGAACAGGATTGGACGAAGTCTTAGAAATGCTGGATAGAACCGCAAAACGTGTGCAGAAAGTTGTGGATGAAACAAAAGAAGTAACTGCAAGGCACTCAGCAATTTATGACCAACTTCTTGCTTCGCCGGAAGCATCGCAGGAACATAAAATTAAGGCGTTTATGCGCAAAACCTTAGAGTTGGAACGTTTAGATAGGCTTAACTCCCAGTTGACTTTGCTGTATTCGCTTCAGATTTTTGCTTTCAAAGTCAAGGTGCTTGAAGTCTCCGTTGACAAGATAAACCAGCAGTTGATCCAGTCTGGAGTCTTGCAGAAAACAGGCGAAGTCGAAGACATAAAGAAAAACATCGAGGCACTCAAAATCCTTATCGAAGCGCACTACGAATCTATGAAGGAAATCAACGAAACGCAGAAGAAAAACTTAGGTTATATACATTAAGCAAATTAGATTAAATAAAAAGGGCAGCCTGGTGGTTTTTTCCACTCATGCCTGCAATGGTTTGTTTTTCTTAAACTATCTTTTCCCAGCTTGTGACTAAGTCGAGAACTTCTTGACCTTGCTTTCCGCCGTAGCTAATGAGGCGTTCGCGTACATCTTTTTGGGCGATTGCGGCTTTCTGGAATTCTTGCATTTGTGCTGCTTTGTCTGTGAGGTAAAGGATTCCGTCTAATCCAGCGCGTGCCATGCGGACTGATACGGTTAAGAGTTCGCTTGGAGTTGGTGTTTCTTTTGGATCGTCGCCGGGCCCGATGACGTAGAGTGCAACGTTTAGTTTGACGTCTTTGAAGAGTTTTTTGAAGTTGCGGGTAAGCATTTCCCAGTACCATGGTGTAGCGTAGTTTTTGCTGAACATCACGACGAGGAATTCGTCGGTTAGTGGTGCGAGGTCGTCGAAGTTGACGCCGAAGCGTTCATAGTTTGTGACTGGGTCTGGCAGGACGCCGATGACGAATTTTTTCTTTGCTTTGTTGCGTACGCGGTCGCTTACTTGTGCCATATAGTCGGTGATTTCTTTTCGTCTCCATTCATACCAGCTAAGGCCGCTTTTCTTCCAAAGGTCTTTGCAGCGTGGGCATGTGCAGTGGCCGTGTTCTGCGAAGTGGATGCTGTTTAGCCAGATGCCTTCGCTTTTGCGTGCAACGTCTTCGATGTAGTCGAGTTGTTCTGCTCTGTGATCTGGTTGGGTTGCGCAGAGGACTTCCCAGCGAACGTTAAAGTTGTCATTGGTTCTCCATGCTGGACCTAGGTCGGATTGTGAAATCCAGTCTGGGTGGAGGCGGGCAGTTACGTTGTCTCCGAAAATCGCAATGTTGCTATGCATGTCAGCTTTTGGGGGCATTCGTCTGCCTACTTCTGGTTTTACTCGGAAAAGGTCATAGTCGAAGCCTGGAACTTTCTTTGCTTCAAACATGTATGTGCCGAATTTCATCTTGCTTCTACCTTTTTAGACTCAAAACGTTCGGCAATGTTATAAAGTTTTGCATAATAAGTCCCTCATAAGTTAAAAAAAGTAAATTGGTGTTTGGCGTTTGCTTAAGATGGCTAATTATAGTGATTATAATGTCAAAATGATTTTTTACAGGTTTGTTCGGGAAGTTTTGGTAATTTGTCGCAATTACTTGCGTAATCTTTTTAGGGCATAGTCGATTCGCAAACTTTAGTAATTATTCCACTTAGAGTTAGGTTTAGGTGCTTCCGTGAGTCAACCGCATTCAAAAACTTTGCAAGAACTGGTTCGTTCATTGGGCGTTGACCCTGAGAAAGGTTTAGAAGACCAAGAGGCAGCGGTGCGTCTAAACCAGCACGGAAAAAATAGCATAGTGGAAGAAAAAGAAATCCTTTTCTTGGACATATTGCGTGAAGAAATTACTGAACCTATGATTTTGCTGCTCATCGCTGTGGGTGTCCTCTACAGCATCTTAGGTGGCTTAACAGATGCCTTAACGATTATTGTAATCATAATTATTCTGGTCTTGGCGGAGGTCTGGAACGAGTACCGCGCCAAACGTTCAATCTCAGCCCTAAGACAACTGGCGCCGCCAACCGCGTTCGTAGTTAGGAGTGGGCAGTCAAAAGAGGTTCAGACCACGTTTTTGGTTCCAGGCGATGTATTGGTTTTGAAAGTGGGGCAGCGTGTGCCTGCGGATGCTAGGCTTTTGGAAGCCTACGGTTTAGAAGTTGACGAGTCCTCTCTGACGGGCGAATCATTCCCAGTCTCCAAAGACGCCGCGGCGGTTCTGTCTGGTGAAGCCAGAATACCTGACCAAACAAACATGCTTTTCAGTGGGACTGTAGTTACTAGGGGCAGAGCTAAAGCGCTCATAACTGCAACGGGCATAAACACAGAGCTCGGCAGAGTAGTAGGCATCACTAAAGCCGCCAAAGAACCCAAAACCCAATTGCAATTAGCAATGAAGCAGCTTTCCAAGACGCTGGTTTGGGTTGCGCTCTTCTTTGCCATCATTATACCTGTTTTAAGCTACTTTCGAGGTTTGCAGCCAAGCCCTGCTGAAGCTGTTCTATATGGCTTATCTTTGGCGTTTGTTGTGATCCCTGAAGAGCTCCCAATAATAATTACGATGGTTTTGGGTGTAGGCAGCTATGCATTGTCAAGGAAAGGTGCGATTGTTAAGCGGTTGCGTGCAGCAGAAACTCTTGGAAACATAACTGTCATCGCCACGGACAAAACAGGAACGATTACGGAGAATCAGATGCGCGTTGAGCACCTCTATTTTGATGGAAGAGTGACCTCAGCAAGAGATTTTGGGGAAAACGAGAAATCAGCTCTGCGAACCGCTTTTTTGACAAGCGACGCTATCAGCGACCCTGAAGTGTTGGGTAATCCGATGTCCCGGGCAATATTATTGCGCTTAAAGCAGGGTGGTCTCAGCCTTCAGGCTCTGTTGGCAGGGTGGATTCTCAAAGATGAGCTGGATTTTGATGTTAAACGCAAACTTGCAACCTACATTTACCTTTACGGGGGCTCCCTCATAGCTCTGTCCAGTGGTGCACCAGAAAGAATCCTTGCAAACTCCAACAGCATTCTACTCAAAGGAGAAGAGACACCGCTAGCCGATGATCAAAGAAGAGGCGTTCTTGGCGCAATATCTCAAATGGCGCGTTCCGGCGAACGGATGCTTGCTTTCGGTTATCACAGATTGCCAGCAGATTATCAAGTAGATGAAAAAAACCTTGAGCGCGACATCGTTCTCGTCGGAGTCGTGGGCTTTATTGATCCTCCACGCAAAGAAGTCAAAGGAGCAATCCAAACCTGTAAAGACGCAGGCATTAAAGTCGTCATGATTACAGGTGACCACCCTGAAACGGCAAGAACAATCGCAAGCCAAGTCGGCATAGGCAGCGCAAACGTGTTAATTGGAGACGAAATCGCAAAAATGTCTGACTCTGATTTGAAGGCTGCATTGAAGGACACGTTTGTTTTTGCTAGGGCGACGCCTGAAGATAAACTTCGTCTGGTTAGACTGCTCAAGGAGAACGGTGAAGTCGTTGCTGTGACAGGGGACGGAATTAACGATGCTCCTGCCCTAAAAGAAGCCCACATTGGTGTTGCCATGGGTATACGCGGGACAGATGTAGCAAAAGAGTCCGCAAGCATGATTTTAACCGATGACAACTTTGCGACTATAGAAACTGCTGTTAAAGAAGGGCGCAAACTGTTTAGCAACCTGCGAAAAGGCGTTCGTTACTATCTTGCCTGCAAAGTAGCCCTTGTCTCAATATTTCTTGTTCCAATAATTCTTGGGATTCCTCTGCCCTTTGCCCCAATCCAAATCATAGTGTTGGAACTCTTCATGGACTTGGCGGCGTCCGCAACGTTTGTAGCTGAACCCGGGGCAGTTGGAAGTATGCACGACCCACCCATCAGCCCAAAAGAGAAATTCCTAAACAAACCCCTGTTAAAACGTCTATTCCTAGGTGCCTTGAGCCTCTTTGGAGCTGTCACAGCTACTTATCTATTCGCATATTATACGACCAATGACGTTACTTACGCGAGAACGGTGGCTTTTGCGACCTGGATGTTTGGGCATATTTTCCTTGCTCTCAACTTCCGATCTGAGCAGGAACCGCTGATTAAGGAGGGTTTACTGTCCAACAAAGTGATGTTGTTGTGGGCCTTGCTGGTTTTCGTGACTTTGCTTGTTGGGACTTCTCTGCCACCTGTTCAGGCCGCTTTACAGATCACGGGTTTAAGCTGGCAGGGCTGGGTTCTTGTCATTGCTGTGTCGTTCGCGGCAACCTTTTGGATGGAGCTGCAGAAAATCCTGCGGAAAAGCACTTAGCTTTTTAACCCAAACAACATATCAGAATGGTAATTGGAGAGGGAAAGATTGCCGATTAAGTATTTTGAGGCTCCAGAAATAAAAAAGCAAGTTGATCAGTTGGCACAGGAATGCGAGTTTTACCATGTGGTCCCCCAATTCGTTTTCTGTGTCCGAAGCAAAGGTTCCAAGGCACGTCGAACCATCGCGAGGATTCATGGGTTGGGAAAGATTTGGCAGGGCGTCCTAAACCTTCCTCCCTCTTACACAATCGAGGTTATTTCAGAGATTTTTGATAGGATGTGCCCTGAAGATAGGGAAAGAACGCTAATTCATGAACTTATGCACATCCCCGGCGGTTTCTCAGGAGGTTTTCGACCCCACAAAGGATATGTCGAGAGAAAAAACGTCGACCAAGTTTACCGAAAACTGCAGAGCGACCGGGCAGCGAAGCGGCAAAGACAGCTTTTTCCCTGATATGTCTAAGTTGGGCAAAACGGTTTATGAAAAGTTGCTGCTTTAGTAACGAAACCTAAAAAAAGCTAGAATAAGCTATTTAATTGGCTAAGAAAAGAAACTTGCCGAAAAACGGTGTCTAACTATGAAGCATATTATGAAAAGTCTAAAGCACAACGGCATATTTATTCCCCCTTACGACTACAAAGGTTTCAGCATCAAAGTCCAAGGACAAACACTCAAGCTTTCCAAAAAAACTGAGCCAATGGCTGTTGCGTGGATGCGCAGAATCCTATCCGCAACTCTGGCTCCGCCAGACACAGTTTTTACAAAAAACTTTATGAAAGAGTTTTTGGGGCAACTTAAGAAAGAGGACCCTAAGGCTACCTTTCTGGATGCGTTCTGCTCAAAATATCTAGTTGACGTTGGCAATCCTCTGTTAGCCAAAGACATCGATTTCACCCAAGTTAAGACCTTCATTTTGCAAGAAAAAGCGGCAAAGGACACAATGAGCAAAGAGGTCAAAAAGCAATTGGCTGAAGAACGTAAAGTCAAACGTCTAGAAAAAAGAGATTGGTATGGTTTCGCTGAAGTTGATGAGACAAAAACTAGAGATAGCAAACTGGACATCAGAACCCTCATGTCTTTTTGCGGGTCGTGGTGACCACCCTCAACGAGGTAAATGGAAGGAAGGACCATCAAAAAATGACATAATCCTTAACCTTTCAGACAAACAAGACCGAGAGAAAGCTAAGAAAGATGGGTGGAAAGACGCTGTATGGGAAGACAAGAAGATGTACGTGGCCAAATGGGAAGATAAACTCACAGGAAAAATCAAATATGTCTGGTTTTCTGACACAGCATTCCTAAAACAAAACCGTGAAAAAGAGAAATTCCAGAAAGCCGAAATGTTGGGCAAACAAATGAGGCAAATTGAAGCCCACATCCTTAAAAACCTCAACGATAAGGATGCGACAAGACGCAAGGTTGCAACGGTTTCCTGGCTTATTTTAGTTCCTAACATGAGGGTTGGCGATGAAAAAGACCCAGACGAAGCCGACACAGTTGGTGCTATAACCTTGAGAAAAGAACATATCAATATTGTCGGCGACACTATCTACTTTGACTTCTTAGGCAAGGATAGTGTAAGATGGGTAAAACAGTACAAAGCACCCCCTGAAGTCATCAAAAACATCGAGTACTTCAGCAAAACAAGCAAAGAATACCTCTTCGAAGGCATAGACTCCAAACATGTCAGCCGTTTTCTTTCAGAAAAAATGCCCAAACTAACCGCCAAAGTCTTCAGAACATGGCGATGCACCAAAACCGTACGCGAAGAACTAGAAAAAAGTGGCGTAAGTAAAGAAGACCCTGACTACAAGAAAAATTTTGCAGCGAAAATGGCAAACTTCAAAGTTGCAGAAGTCGCAAACCACAAACGAAAAATCCCTCCCACCTTTGATAAGCGTGTAGCCGACAAAGAAACAAAACTCAAAGACTTGCAACAGCTTCTGAAAGCCAAAAAAGCTGAAGGCAAAAAAACTAATTCCCTCGAAACCCGCATCGAACGTGCCAAACTCGACATAGAACTCACAAAGTTGACCCGAGAATACAACCTTGGCACCTCACTCAAATCATACATTGACCCGACTGCATACGTGAAGTGGGCAAAGAAAGTAAAATTCGACATCGAAAAATTCTATCCCAAAACCCTTCGTAGCAAGTTCAGTTGGGCCTTGGAGCAGAAAAAAGCTGAAGCCCCATGTGAGTGCATTACTCCGTGAACACCACTGAAACCAAAGACGGCACAATGCTCAAAGTTTTTGTTAAACCCAACTCGGCAAAATTTAAGATAGAATTCAACAGTGACGAAATAGTGGTTTACTCCACTCAGGAGCCCGTCAAGGGCAAAGTAAACAAGGAAATCATAAAAAAACTGTCCAAGCTTTTACATGCCAACGTCGAGCTTGCCTCGGGGTTTACTTCTAAAGAAAAACACTTGTTGATAAAAGGTATGGGAAAAGACCGCGTCAAAGAATTACTGAATAAAATATGCTGATTTTTGTTTACTTACCTTGACACATTCTGATTTTCGAAATATCCCTTATAAGAGAAAACTAGAATATTCCTATTCAAGACAAGAAAGGGCAAAAGAGGGAGGGTTAGTTCCCCCATCTTCCCTCAATTTAAGTACAAAATTCTTGGCCTTTCTTATTAATTAAAGAATTCTCTTCACCCGCTCAATGTTCAGGAGCGTTTTTTCTGAGCGAAAATTCCATTAGTTACGTATTTTTGCTCAAAGACATTAATAACCCAGACCACATTTTTCTCTATTTGTGATTATCTATGTGTGAGTTCAACGTAGTAATAGACGGCAAAGTGCAGTTTAGAGATGTTATTTACAGTAAAGTGGACGGCGAGAACATAATTGTTAAAAATATAATGGGCGAAGCCAAAGAATTCAAGGGTTACAAAATCGTCGAAATCGATGTCCCAAACACGAGGCTTGTGCTTTTCAGCACAAAACAGTAACATTTCAATCCTAAATTGAAGCTAAGCCTAAGCAACTACAAAAGTTCAGTAATATGTTATTGAACGACAGAGAAAACCCTTGTTGATGTAACGCAAGAACTTACAAAGACTATTGGTAAATGTTGACTGCATTCTCAAAAATAGCTGATTCAGCTTACTTCTCAGTTTTGTAATTAAAGAGCAATTTTTGAGATATATAAGATTGCTGCACATAGTGGATTCAATTTTTTCCAGTGGAAATTGAGGGGTTAAACATGAATTTAGTTAAAAAATCATGGGAAAAAACTTGGGAAATTACAGGCATGGAAGTATATAATGCAAGACATATTATGTTGCTGATAAGAACAATGTGTTTGGGTTTTCAGAATTTATATATTCTAAAGTAAATAGTTAACACTCAAACTATTTGCAAGCTAGTTGATTAGGGCAAGGAAACAAGATGAGTAACCGGCAAAAATTCGAAAACGATCTAACAACTCTTCTTTCTAGGCTAACTTGCGAATCTGGAATAGAAGTCGAGAATAAACTCAACATGTTAAAAGATAGACTAATG
Organism: Candidatus Bathyarchaeota archaeon; assembly: GCA_963775685.1. Classification (GTDB taxonomy): domain Archaea; phylum Thermoproteota; class Bathyarchaeia; order Bathyarchaeales; family Bathycorpusculaceae; genus Bathycorpusculum. Next base: position 1,446,990 of record CAVZJV010000014.1, on the reverse strand, counting down.
AAACTTCAAAAAGAGAATGTGGTAAAAATCAACCACTCCGTGATGGAGTTGGTTTGTGCTAAACACCTCATCCAAAAAGGCTACGAAATTCAAATAGAATATCCGCTAAACGAAATCTTAACCTGCGACTTGTACGGCATAAAAGGCATGGGGAACCTGGTCGTTGAAATAGAAACAGGCTACATCCCGCCCGAAAATGCACTGGCGCCTCTAACTTATACAACTGCCCGTTTAGCAAGCAAAATAATCCGCTACAGTAGCTTTGCAGGAAAATTCGGTTTGGGCGTACCGCCCCATTATATTCTGCCCTTCCCACGCACCTTAGCCAAACCTCCCAGAAACCGCTCAGACCAAGAAATCGAGTATATAAAAAACCTCTGTGACGCATTCTACCAGAAACCACCGGTAACCCTTGAGGAAATTCGTAACGCTCGCATTCAAGAAATCTACATAATCGATGTTGACCGAGATAAAGTGCAGGAAATTCATCCGGAAGTCTACCTGAAGAGGGCAATTCAGAGAGGGTTTGTACCCGACTATATAATCCAAAATGAGGAGTAATAGAGCTGATGTCTTTTTTTGTTTACATTTTGCTTTGTTTGGACGGCAGCTTCTACACAGGCTACACCCAAGACTTAAACGAGCGGAAAAAGCAGCATGAAAATGGAAAAGGTGCAAGATACACCAAAACCCACAAACCCCAAAAAATTGCCTATGTAGAAAAGCATGATTCACGTTCCAAAGCAATGAGGAGAGAGCGTGAAATAAAAAAGCTCAGTCACCAGCAAAAACAGAACCTTATTGATTCTCTGAACAAAAAATAGCTTGCAATTATGTTTAGGTAAGCAAAGATAACGCTGCTCCTGTAATAACTGGAATCAACACATTGTCGTTGACTGGCAATGGCAAAACCTCTATCGTCATGGCGATCGCTGCTCCGGCTAAAGCCAACCATGGTGAAACAAAAAATGTCCCTGCCAAAAACGCAAAAAGGAACCCAGCCAATGAGCCTTCCCAAGTTTTCCCCTTGTTAAAAGGCAAGGAAGTAGAGATTAATCCGCCGAAGAGTGATGCTGTACTGTCACCTAAACAGAACATAGCAATCGCTGCGCTTCCTGCGCGAGTTGGGAATAAAAGCAAGGTCGCAACTATCCCAAAGGCAAAGTAAAGTGGTGCCGCAGCAAAACCATAAAGTTCCGATTGCGAAGCTGCATGACGGGTAACCGCTGAAACTATGCGAAGTTCGCGTCCTTCTAAACGCCTAAGTTCAGAAATTGTGTACACGATGGCTATTAGAATGATTATTGTGGCAACTACGGGAATGGTGATTAGTCCCGCGATGACAGGCATAAAGAACCCTGCAGCGTGAATGTCTTCTCTAACCAAATCGTTAATCGATGGAAAAGTCCCTTTGTGTTTTTTCCCATCAATGACGGGGAGAATACTTGAAAGTTTACCGTTGATTACTCTGTCAGCTTTCACACGGATGACAAAATCAGCGTTAAAACCGATCTTTAATACTTCAGGAGCAAATATGCAGCGGTTATTTCGGTCATCAGCCACAACTACGCAATCTTTAAGCTCCAAGTTTTCGACAACTAAAATTTTAGATAAAATTTTCATTTTCCCCTCAGGTTCAATGGCTTCACCACTTATTTGACCTGTCAACTTTCCATCTTGGGTTTCAACATCGACGCCAAATGCGTATCCTGCATCCAAGCAATCAGCTAGCTTTTTGACAATAACCGTCGGTAACCCTGAACTAATCAGAGCGATCTTGCAATTCCTTGTTTTTAGTTGACAAAAAAGGTTTCTCAAAAAGGGTGTAGCTGGAATCGTGTCAAAGATACATTCAAGAGTTTCAAGCTCGGCACCATTCAAATTGCTGAAAACATGCTTCAACGCGGATTCTAACTTTAAAATTCCTGCTTCGTATAGAAAACCGAAGAAAAGCATCTTAACCAGTGTAGCAAATCCTAAAGTTTTTCCCACTTCAAAAATGAAGCGGTTTTTAGGAATCAGCACTCCTTCAACATCGAAAACTACAAGCCTAGGCTTTTCTGTTTGAGCCATTTCTATCTAAACTCGCGATTTAGCGCTAATTACCCTTAAAAGGTACTTGCTAAAGATAAGATTATCCTGTCTGATTGTATCGTTATTCCTTGTTTTGCAACTCCAAAGGGCATCCTCCACCGCAAACCTGCAACTGCGAGCAATCCTTGCATTTCTCCTCAGCGTACTCTCGATTGCGTAGTTTTTCTGCCAAGGGATGATGCCAAATCTTCTCCCATGGCTCTGTTAGGATGTTTCCGAGGCTTTCAAAGTAGCTTTGGCAAGGGTAAACATCGCCGTTGGGTCCCACACAAGCGTTTATCAGCGCTGCAGTGCAGGACTTCACTCCTAAACCTACCTGCACAGGGTCAAAGTGGCAGTACTGGGTTGGTGTGTACCAGAGGAATTTTAAACCAACCAAATGGGCTTTATCACGGATTTGCGGCAGAAGCCTGTTTAATTCTTCGATGGTTAACGCGAACTCTTGGCTTGCCTCTGGGGCTTTGCCTGAGTAGATTAGGCTGTTGCAGCCAAACGCGTCAACTCCAAGCCCTTTGATATATTCGATGGTTGTCAGGAAATCTGCAGCGTTGTACTTGCTAAGAGTGGTGTTGGTGGAAACGTAAATTTGCGATTGCACGGCGTTTTTGATTCCCGCAACCGTTTCTTTCCAGCTTCCTTTTTCGCTGGTCATTTTGTCGTGGACTATCGGTTTGTGAGATTCCAACGTTACCTGCACAAAGTCTAAACCTGACTTCTCAAGAACATCCACGTAGGATTTATCCTTGAGTTTTCTTCCGTTGCTAATTAACCCAGTAACTATGCCTTTGTTCTGTGCGTACAGAAGCAGGTCAGGCAAATCTTCGCGCAACGTGGATTCGCCGCCTGTGAAAGTCAAAATGAAAACGCCGATTTCGCTGAGTTTGTCGATTACGCTTTTCCACTGGGCCGTTGTCAGTTCCGATGTTTCGTGTGGTCCACCCGCATAGCAGTGTACGCAGTCGTTTTGGCACCTAAACGTCAAAGCCAAATCCATACGCAGCGGCGCTGAATACTGGTAGCTAAACGGCTCTATTTTTTCAATTTCAAGAAAACTCACAGGATCAATCTTCGCGGTCTGCGCAAGCGTACTTATTGTGTAAACAAGCTTCTCGTAATCGGCTTTGGCAGTTTCAGCGCCTACACGATACATGCCGAGGATTTTTTTAACCGCGTCTTTTTCAGGTAAGCCCTGCATGAAAAAGTAAGCCAACGCAGTCGCAGAGTGGTTAAGGTGCAGGATTCGGTCGCCGTTAATCACCATAACACCCTGCCCCGTTGCTTCAACGCGTAGCTGCAGAGACATGCCTGCAAACTTGTCAGTTCCACGGTAACTGTATCTGCCAAACGGAACGGTTTTTTTCTTTAGAAAACTCATCTTAGTGTCCTCCTCCCCCTGCACAGGCGCAAGCGCATGAAACGCAAGCGCAGGCACAGGCACACGCTGCACATGCACAAACGCAGTCGGCTTTTGGATGCGCTGGGTCATGGGATGCTTTTGGCGGCGGCGGAACAATGGCGTTGGCGAATTTTTCCAAGTTAACCACGATGCTGTTTGAGGTTTTCTCTACGGCGGTTGCGATGTTGTTGGCGAAATCTGCGCCTGGAATCGTTGGCGGCTTAGCAGACTGCGCTGGAAGATTAACGTTAGGGGTGTAGGTTGGATTGGGATGATAAACTGTGTAGCCGTACCACCACCAGAACCACAAAGGATTCGGCTGGATAACTTGGTCGCGAAACGCAGTTTCGGTGCGTGCACGCTGGTTAGGGTCAAGTAGTAGCCACAGCAGCTGCTCGTCATAAGCGTTTGAAGATAGCTCAACAGTGCCCGCCTGCTCAACTTGACTCCACGCCTGAGAAGTGATTTTCCGATAATAATCCACGGTGTCTTTTCGGCTGTAACCCTGCATCTTCTGCTCCACCGTATCGCGCAGAAACATAACCGCGTGGGCAAGCTTCTCTTCGTCGAGTGCACCGTCGGGTTTTATAGAGTTGAGAAAGTCAATCTCGTAGTACCGCAGGGGATTGTCTTTTGTACCTGTTTTGTTCTCAAAAGGCGAGAGCACCTGCAGTTTAAGCGCAGGCTTGGTTTCTTTTGCCCAAACCGCCCGTTTCTGCAAAAGACTATAGAGGATTTCTGTTACTATCTGCGTGGGCTTCAAATCCAGAAGATACGATGCCTCCACCGCGGTTAAGCCGCGTTTAATCCCCAGCGTTTCCATGCTGACCCTCGGCGATGCATAGGGGCTTTTGCTTAAAGCCCTAAACACTAAAACTATAACGACAACCGCGAACAAAACCCCAATAACACCCAGTACGGCGCCGAAAACTCCAAAGTTAAAACCTCCACCAACTGGACTGGGCACATAATTTGGCATGAAACGAGATGGAAAAGAAACACCCACCAAAAACTGCTCGTTAGCTTGTATGACGGGTTTTTCCCAGTAAACCGCCAAGCGCCCATCCACCGTTGAGGTGTCGTTGTAGAAGTTCTTGGTAGTTTTCACATCTGGGACGGTAACGTCTGGGGGCAGAACAATCTGGATTCGAACGTCACTTATTGGCGTGTCCGAAATCCACTGTGGAATAAACTGCATCCCATAGTTGCTCGGGTTATCTGTGTCATTGCTTATCATGCCTGCAACGTTGGTTGTTACTTGGAACCAAACCGATTGCCCAGCGCTCAAAGGTTGATTAAGCGTCACATCAACTCGGTAGTCGCCGCCGCTGCTTTTGTCAAGAACCTGAAGAGCATTCCCATACTGGTCAACTCCTTGACCTACAGTGAAATCCGCCTTCGGTTGCCCAACATAGAACCCATGCATAACCCCCGAAGACACAGAAACGGTTATGTTGTAGGTTAAATCGATGGTGCCGTCTAGGTTAATGAAGACCTGCGCCCACTCATGATCCACGTTGTACGTTAAGTTTTGGGCGCTGACGCTGCTAGCCGCGGAAACTGCCACCGCAAAAATCATCAGTAAAGCAAAAAACAACGGAATTTTCTTTACCATTTCGGTTCCTCAGTAACCTCAAAAGTAGTACCGCAGTAGGGACACTTAACGTATGGAACGCCCTGTACGATTTTTATTTGGTCAGCGTTTATGCTTCCGCCGCAGTTGGGACATTTAATCTGCGCTGCCTTCATCTGCCCCGAGATTTCCAGCTGCTGAATAACCGTCTTGGGTTTGCGGGTAACATAGTAGATTCCCACAACAATGGCTAAGCCGATGATGAAGAGTATGGCGCTGGTTAACTCACGAGCTTGCGCCGCCTGAGCAGAAAGCCCAACGTAGGAAGAAGCAAGCGCAAAAATCACTGCAAAAAAGAACACAACTGCTCCGGCTATGCCGCCAAGGATAGGTAAGATTCTCATAGATAGTTGCTTGTAAGGCTTGAAGATTTAAATCTAGTCCCTTGTAGTTCTGCTGACATGACTGATTGACTTCCACTCAAGAGGTTAGGGTTAAAAATTCAGTCCACCAAAAAGTCTTCATTCTCCCATAACTATTCCATTTATGGTGAATGAACTTGGAAGTGGAGGTTAAAGCTGTCGACAGGCAGAGGCGCATCATACTACCGAAGGTCTGGCGTGAAAAATATCTCAAGAACAAGAAGGCAATCCTCTCAGCCAAAGGCGACACCATCGAAATCAAGCCTTATTCCACAATTGACCTTACTGAATACTTTGACAAAATGGACGTAGACCTGAAGGCAGACCTCTCAGACTGGCACAAAGTCCGCAAAGAACTAAGAGGCAAATGAAGTGTCCCAACCTTACGTTGATGCTACTGTATTTGTTTATGCCTTTCTTAAAACTAAAAGACAACTGCAACCAAACGAATTAGAAATAAAGCAAGCAGCAAAGAATATTGTTGTCAGAATCAGCAAAGGAGAAAAAATAATCACATCCATTGTCCACTTCAGCGAAGTTTGCAATATTTTAGAGGACCACCTCCCGTCTGAAGAAGCAATTCTTTTTGAAAAAGGGTTGCTGTACCGAGAAAATGTTTCAATCTGCGGAGTAGAGCAAGAGGATTACATTAAAGCCGTATCCATAGCAGAAGAGCATGCGGTGGGAGTTAATGATGCATTGGCTTATGTACTCATGAAAAAACAAGCAACACGGTCAATTTACTCTTTCGACAAAGACCTTGACGTTTTCACTGATATACAAAGAATGGTCAGATAAACTCTTTAGCCTCTTTTGAGCGACACTTGATTTGCACTCAAAGGTGGGAGGTTCATTTACAACTTAGATAGCGAAATCTTGAGTGAGTGTGTTTTATAGTCCCCAGCTTTGTGTTATGTTTTGGTGGGCTCCGCTTTTGTCGTGTTTTTCTTTTTTCTTGATATTGCCTTTGAACTTGTAGATTTTGACGACGTTGTTTTCTGCGTTAACTCCATGTGTGCTGCTTAGATTTTTGCGATGAATGAATTTTTTTACCATCATTACTGCTGACGTAATCTGTGGATCTTCCATTTTTAGTTCTAAGCCTTTGGAATTTATTGATGAATTTATTTTGTATTGGCTGGATAAGAATTCTGCTAGGTTCGTTTTCTCGGCGTCTAAATCCGCTAGGTCCACTTTTACATTGCTCTTATGCTTAAACAGCATAATCTTCAACTCTGATTGTATAATAGGGCATGATTCTGCCTATTAAAACCTACTTTGATTCAATTCACATAGGCTTCACTTAGGAATTACATTATCAAAATTTGCTTGTTTTGTACTGATTTTTGAAGCGCAAAATTGCTTATAGGGGGCGGTTTGGTTATGGGAGGTTGTGTGTTTGGGTTGAATGTAGGATATGGCGTCGAAGCTGGCGAATGGGCTATGGTAGTGCCTGCTTGTATTGCGCTGTTCACTGATTCATTGATGTTCTTGTGAAGTCTTAGGCAAACGCAACATCCTCCACATCCACATGATGGCGGTTTTTGCACGAAATTATGTTTGGCGTGTGGAGGAAATCGGATTTCTCGAATCGAAACAGACGTTGAAAAGCAACCTAACCCCAAAATGCAACCCAATCCACAACCTGATGTGTGGCAGCCCTGAAAAGCCCACACCACATAAAGAGGCAAAAACAAAAAATCACAAAATAACCAAAAAGCTTGGTGCCCACAAAAAAGCGAACGACAAGAAGCTTGCAATATTTATTTAAACTTGAAGCGCCAAAGATAGGCATTATATTAATTAATATATGCATGGTGTGCAATGAAGATATTGAGGATGTCATGGCTTGGTTTGGTACGATGACCCCATAATTGTGACGGTAGTGTTGTTAGTGGTAATCATCGCCTCTGGATCAGTAATTTTTGCCATGAGAAAATTGGGCGGAAGAAAACCTGTACCAAAAAAACAGTCGCAAAAACAAACCGCAAACTTGGATCCTGAATATTCCCCTCTACCGTTTAAGGTTTCTAAAAGCGTTCAAACAACAATGGCATCAGACGCAAAAAATGAGTTGCGCATGCTTGATTTAGAACGCGACATTTTAGGGGACGCGTTAAGAAGGCTTTACGAAGCTCACGCTGAGGGCAAAATTACTGAGCAAGAAAGAGACAAGATGGCTATCACCTACAAAAGCAGGATGAACACCATAAAAGAATCGATTTCTAAGGACGAAAGCATTGTCGCCTTGCATGAGCTTGAAGGCATGCAGGAAGACCTCATGAAACTATTCAGTGAGCGCTTCGGAGAATTAACCAGTAAAGTAGAAGAGCTCAGAACAAGAATTGACGTTAAACCAATCCGTGAAATCCCAATAAAATTGCCCTCGCAAACTCCAGTTCAAATGGAGAACGATGAGGAAGACGAGGAAGAAGAAACACCAGAAGTGGTTGCGGGAGAAGAGAAACCTAAGAAGAAACGCAAACCACCAGAAGCCAAACCAGATGCTAAAACCGAAGCTGAAAGACGCATAGAATCAATCAGAAGCGAAGTCGAGAAAGTACTAGATAAGTTAGGACAGATGGAAATTGAAAGCTAACCTTGATCCAATCCAACAGTCAAAACAAAACGCCGCTTTAGAAGCAATTAAACATGTTAGAGATGGCTTCATTGTGGGTTTAGGCAGCGGAAGCACTGCTGCATTTGCCATCAAAGCATTGGGCGAACGAATTAAAAAAGAAAAAATCAGCATCATGGGTATCCCAACTTCTTACCAAGCATTTCTGTTGGCGGTTGAATGCGGTATCCCAATCACGACTTTAGATGAGCATCCAGTAATCGATGTAACCATAGACGGCGCAGACCAATTAACACTCGATTTGTTCCTAATCAAGGGAGGCGGTGCAGCTTTGGCACGGGAAAAAATTGTTGCGGCATCCTCAAAACTTAACGTAATCATAGCTGACCAGTCCAAGAAAGTTAAACTACTAGGCGAAAACAACCAGTTTGTTCCCATCGAAGTTCTGCCATTCGCTATTGCGTTAGTTAAGCATAAAATCGTCGGTTTGGGCGCAAAGCCTGTGGTTCGCGAGGGAAAAGGCAAGTTGGGTCCAGTGATAACCGACAACGGCAACGCAGTTATAGATGTATTTTTTGGCGAGATACAGAGTCCTGCTGAGTTAGCAGTTAAAGTAAAAATGATTCCGGGAGTAGTTGAGACAGGTTTTTTCATAGACTTAACTGACTTAGCCTACATAGGCCTAGTTGATAAAGTTGAAAAAATTGAGAAGCCACGAAAGTAAGCATTTTAATATAATGCCTGCGCTTGCAAATTCATAGCCACAGTATTCAAGGTGAAAAGACTCTTTTTCAAGTACCACGTGATCGCACGTATCGAACATAGGTCGTTCGACAGGGTTGGTCCAGCCTATCGTATTGCTTTAAGGTTTGAGTGAACACATTGAGACGTTTAGAAAGCATTTTAAGCCTTTTGCGAATGTTCTAGCACAAAGAGGTCCCTTAAAGTTGACTCATATCTTGTACAAGGCAAATATTAGCCACAGATCCACGCACTGCTCGTGGAATAACCTTTCTTGAGCCCTTCAAAGAGATGAATAAAGTGCTGCTAATTATATAGAAGGCGAAGACAAAATCTTTCCACCTGCATATTGAAGAACTCAGGTCTGTAAAAAATTCGCTGATTCTTCGGAGAATCTTTGATATCTTCCAGTTGCTGAGGTTGTAGATTGCGAGTTCGCTTCTTGCAGGTTGGCTACCAGCTTCTCAAGACAATCATGGTGTTGGTTTTCATGATGCCTTCGACTCGGCGGATTTTCTCTATACACTCGTTAACTTCTGTCACGTTCATTCCAGTGATGACTGCAACGATGTCGTATTCTCCTGTAACTTCGTAGATGGTTTCAACGTTGGGGATTTCTTGGATTTTCTTGGATACTTCCTGGGTTGGGTGCGTTGGGTTTGTGGCAAGCAGTGTTATGGCTTGGGCGCCTTCAGCAACTCCGATTTTTACTGTGAATTTTCTTATGACGTTTTCATCAATTAATGTTTTGATTCTCTTCCTCACTGCTCCTTCAGATAAACCTACTTTGGCGCCTATGTCGCCGTAGCCTGACCTTGCGTCGTCTTTTAGGAGCTTGATGATCTGTTTGTCTTTTTCATCCATTTTTTTACCCAGGCATCTATTGTTATAGAAAAATTTAACGCTTTCCATTACGTTGTTTAATAAGACAATGCGGAATTCGTTGTTTCTGCGCAGTAACAGTACGTTCTAATTTGTTTAAACGACTGAAAGAGCTGTACCAAATGGAACATTAAAAGTCTAACTTGTAACAAATTGGTCACAACATTTAAAAAGAATACTGAATTTATCAAAAAGACATTTCCAAAAAAAATAAAGTGACGAATAAAAAATGATTAAACCCGTAAACTCAAACCAACCAAACGCAAAAGCAAAATGCCCAGACTGTGACGCAGACCTTGATGTTCCAGCCGACACAGAAAAAGGAGAAATCGTAAGTTGCCCTGGCTGTGGACTTGAGCTCGAAGTCAAACAGATAAAATGCGGTTGCGTTGACCTTCAAGAGTTAACCATTGAAGGCGAAGACTGGGGCGAATAAGCAGTATCCAACAACCAAATCTCTTGTTTTAAATCACCTTTTTAAGGAAAATATTTTTTAACGGAAGCTGAAAGCGATGAGCATTGCCCTTCTTTATGAGCGATCGGAAAATGATGAGAACGGCATAAAGCTCACCGCTCAGCAACTCGGCATCGATCTAAGCTTTATTCCCTTCCGCAAAATCGCTTTATCTATCTCCAAAGACGGCTTTAGCGCAAAAACCAAAGGCAAAGACTATTTAGACATCATTGAAAACACCAAAGTGGTGCTTAACCGGGCGCAAAGCAAAAACCGCCGGTTACAAGCCTCCTACCTCATGGAGATGCTCGGCAAAAAAACACTAAACTCCTCACAAATTGAATTCGTCTGTTATAGCAAACTCCGGACTCTTCTAAATCTTCACAAAGAAGGCATCCCTATTCCCAAAACCGTCTTTGTGCCCTGCGACGCCACCGACACTATGAAGAACGGCAGAGAAATCCACAACGAAAAAGATATAGCTGACCTCTTCGAGCAAGAAATCCCCCTTGACGACGGCATCGTAATCAAGGCGGATGCTGGCACACACGGCAAAATGATAATGCTCTCCCAAAATCGCGAAGAACTTGAAGCAAATATCAAAGAAACCAAACCCTCAATCATTAATCCCATTGGCGTAGTGGCTCAAGAACTTGTTCAGAAATGGTTCTACGATCTACGCATAATCGTCTCTAAAGAGAAAGGAAAACACCCCGTTTGCTATCACACCTCGATGGCACGCGCAGGCTTTAAGGATTTTCGCACTAATACCTTTCTCGGCAACTTGGTTTTCCACGCTAAACTGCCCGTGAGTATTCAGGAGTTGGCGGTGAAATGCGGCAAAACCCTTGGCAAAGGCAGTGACGCTTGGATTTTTGCTTTGGATGCAATGGTGAACGTTGGCGATAACAAGAATGCCGATGAGACTTGCCTGAAGAGTCAATTGGATTTAGCTGCGGAAGCGTTTGGTCCTGTCCAGAAAGTCAAGGCGGACGAGAGTCGCTTGAATGATTTTGAAGGTTGGACTGGTAAGTTAGAGAAAACTTTCAGTGTTTACAAGAGCAGTAAGGCTTACGAAAACATTAAGAATATAATTGAAGAAAGCGTAGAAAAAAATAAGAGTGCGTTGGTGTTCCATGAGTCGAATTCTTGTCCAGAATTCTGGGAGAACACAAGACTCGCAACGGGGCTTAACGTGGCAATTCCGCTCCTAAAGGGCGCTCAAAGCCTAATAGACTAATAATCAAAAAAAGAGGAAAAAGAAATGCGAATTGGAATAATCGGCGGTTCAGGATACGTTGGCAGTGAACTTCTTCGACTGCTGCTTATGCACCCAGAGGTAGAGGTAACGATGGTTACTTCACGGCAAAGCGCAGGAGAATATGTATTTAATGTTCACCCAAACCTCAGAGGAATGACACAACTGAAATTTGTTCCCCAAGACATGGATGAACTACAGAAAAGCTGCGACTTAGTCTTCACAGCTACCCCACACGGCGGCTCAGTGAACTTGGTTCCCAAACTGCTTGAGGCAGGCTTGAAAGTCATCGACATGAGCGCCGACTTCCGCCTCAAAAACCCGGCAGATTATGAATCTTACTATGGTTGGAAACATGCTCATCCCGAAATGCTAAAAGAAGCCGCTTACGGTTTGCCTGAGCTTCACCGGGAAGAAATCAAAAAAGCAAAACTTGTTGCTTGCCCAGGCTGCATGGCAACATCAGCCATCCTCGGTTTAGCCCCCATAGTAGATGCGGGCTTAGTTGACAACAGCAAGATAATTGTTGACCTAAAAGTTGGATCCTCTGGCGGCGGCAGCAAACCAAACCTTGCCTCACACCACCCAGAACGCTTCAGCGGAGTCCGTCCTTACCAAGTCGCAGGGCATCGCCACACCGCTGAAGTAGAACAAGAACTAACCGCTCTTGCTACTGAACCCGTCAAAATCGGCTTCACCCCACACGCAGTCAACATGGTACGAGGCATACTTGCAACTATCCACGCTTTCCCCAAACAGCCCCTATCCAGCAAAGACCTCTGGAAAGCCCTCCGCGGCATGTATGGCACCGAACCATTCGTCCGCATAGTCAAGTACCAGAAGGGACCATACCAACTACCTGACCCAAAAATTGTCATTGGCACAAACTTCTGCGATGTCGGTTTCGAAATAGACGAACACGCTAACCGTCTCCTGCTCTTCTCAGCAATCGACAACATGACCAAGGGCGCCGCAGGACAAGGGGTCCAATGTCTCAACTTGCTAATGGGTATTGACGAAACCACCGGCCTCAAGAGCACTGGGTTCCATCCGGTCTGATTGCCATGTTACTTGTTATTAAGATGGGTGGAAGCATCCTAAAAGAAGGTGCCTCAAATGAGTTGGTCTGTGACCTAAAGGAAGTTGCTAAACAACACCAAATTGTCCTTGTTCACGGTGGAGGAGTAGAAGTCTCCGAAATCGCTTCAAAGTTGGGCAAAGAACAAAAATTCATAATTTCTCCTGAAGGTTTCCGTAGCCGCTACACCGACAAAGAAACTATAGAAATCTACACCATGGTTATGGCAGGCAAAATCAATAAGCAAATCGTGCTGGCTCTTCAAAGCCAAGGAATCCAAGCTGTTGGATTAAGCGGGCTTGACGCGTCGATTCTGCAGGCTGAACGCAAAACCAAACTCATCGCTGTAGACGAACGGGGACGCAAAAAAGTAATCGACGGTGGCTACACCGGCAAAATCACCCACGTGAAAACTGAATTGCTCACCTTATTGCTCGAAAAAGGCTACCTGCCAATCGTTACCCCGATTGCGCTAAGCCAAGACGCCGAACCCTTAAACGTCGACGGCGACCGAACCGCAGCCATAATCGCAGGTACCCTCAAAGCCGACAAACTTATCCTACTAACGGATGTTGAAGGCTTAATTCTCAAAGGCGAGCGGGTTCCCAAGATTGCGGCAACCGAAGTCAAAGAGGTTCTCTCCAAAATTGGCGGAGGCATGAGCACCAAAGTCCACGCTGGGCTGGAAGCCCTAAATCAGGGTGTCAAAGAAGTCATAGTAACATCGGGGATAGCAAAACAACCCATAACGTCAGCTTTGAATCATCAGGTTGGTACAGTGATAACTAGTGAATGAAAAAGAAATAATGGACATTGAAACTCGTTATATGGCGAATGTTTTCTCCAAAAAACCCGTCGTCATCACACGCGGCAAAGGCGCGCTTCTATGGGATATTAACGGCAAAGAATACGTTGACTGCGCGAGTAGCTACGGCGTTGCAGCACTGGGGCATTGTCACCCAAAAGTTGTGGCAGCAGTAAAAGCTCAAGCTGAAGAACTTATCACCTGCCACAGCTGTTACTATAACGATAAACGAGCCGAATTCATAGAAAAACTCGTCCAGATAACGCCTAAAGGCTTAGACAAATCTTTTCTCTCAAACAGCGGAGCCGAATCAGTTGAATGCGCCATAAAGCTTGCCCGCAAATACACAGGAAAAACAGAGATTATTGCCTTAATGGGGTCTTTTCACGGCAAAACCATGGGAGCCTTATCCGCCACATGGGACAAAAAGTACCGCGAGCCATTCATGCCCCTGATTCCAGATGTAAAACACGTTGGTCCAGACAATGCTGACAAACTCCGCGAAGCTATAACAGATAAAACCGCTGCAGTTTTGATGGAGCCGATTCGCGGCGAAGGTGGTGTCCGCGTACCTCCAGATGGTTATCTACGGGCAGTTCGGGAAATCTGTGACGAAAAGAAGAGTCTTGTTGATTTTCGATGAAGTCCAAACTAGCTTTGGGCGAACGGGCAAACTTTTCGGTTGCCAAAACTGGGATGTCACCCCAGACGTGATGTGTTTAGCAAAGCCTTTCGCAGGGGGTTTACCGATTGGCATAACTGTGGCTAAAGAAAACATTATGTCTTCGCTGAAGGTGGGGGAGCACTCAACAACTTTTAGCGGAAGTCCAATAGTTTGTGCAGCTGGATGCGCTGCCATTGATGCGCTCTTGGAAGAGAAACTGACTGAAAAAGCCGCCGCTAATGGCAAATATTTCAAGACGAAACTTGAAGGGTTGCAGGCTAAGCATAAAATCGTCAAGGAAGTGCGAGGCTTAGGTTTAATGCTCGGGATGGAACTTCGGTACGATGTTTACAACATTATCTTAAAAGCGTTAAGTAAGGGCGTTTTGGTGCTGGATGCAGGAAGAACGGTTGTTCGTTTACTGCCGCCACTTGTGATAGAGAAGACACAAATCGATAAAGCAATCACAGTTCTAGATACCGTTTTGGAGGAAGAGGGAGATGAGCGAACAAGCAGTACGATTTCTAACTAACCTCCTTGGCATCTACAGCCCATCAGGCAAAGAAGATGATGCATCTAACTTCCTAGAAACTGAAATGAACAAGATGGGTTTTGAAGTTGGCAAAGACGACATAGGCAACGTTATAGGTGTTGTAGGAGAGGGTGAACCAGTCATCTTATTGTGCGGTCATATGGATACGGTTGCTGGGGTTCTGCCGCTTCGAATTGACGAAGGCAAAATCTACGCTCGAGGTGCCGTGGACGCGAAGGGTCCGCTGGCCGCCATGATTATGGCTGCAATTGCTGCTAGCAAGGAGTCTGGTTTTCAGGGCAAAATCTTGGTTGCCGCTGTTGTCGAAGAAGAAGCTACCAGCCGGGGAGTCAAGCACCTGATCACGCAAGGAATCACGGCTGACTATGCTATCTTCGGAGAACCCAGCGGTGTCGAAAACGTAACAATCGGCTACAAAGGGCAAATCCAACTAAAAGTCGTTCTCAAAACCGAAACAGGGCATGCCTCTACGCCCTGGCTGTACGATAATTCCTTGGAGAAAGCCTATGAACTTTGGGAACAGATCAAAAACGCTTCATCGTATCCATCTCTTGATCCCTCGGCAAGCCCATACAACGCAGTTACTGCCTGTTTAGTTAGACTTGTGGGCGGCAGAGCAACTTCAGTTATTCCCTTTGAGGCAGAAATGAACCTTGATATTCGAGTGCCCATACAGTTCTCGACAGCCAAGGTTTATGAACAGATAACCAAGATAATTACAAAGTATAAAACTGCTAACCCAACAGTGTCGGTTAAAGCAACCGTGCTTGATACCGTTGAGCCTTTTGAAGTTAACAAAGCTTCGCCGCTTGTCCATGTCCTATCCTCTTCTGTGCGGAAAGTTTTAAACAAACCTGCAACGCTTCTGCACAAAACCGGAACAGGCGATATGAACATCCTGGGTAAAGCCATGAATCTACCGATAGTAACCTATGGGCCAGGCGACTCACACCTAGACCACACCTTAGATGAGCACATAAAGATAAACGAGTATCTAAGTGCCATTGAAGTCTACAAAGAAGCAATCCAGCGGCTATCTGAGCTTCATAACAGCAAGAACGCGCAAAAGGCAAGTTAAATTAGGCTACGATTATGCGGAAATGAGTATTCAATATTTTTAAGGATTAACTGTTTAAATAGTTAGTTAACGCAGCTGTTTTCTGTTTATGTTGCATTGTTTTTGTCTGGCGCCTATTTTGTTGTTAAATTAGAAATCGGTAGGGAAAAGCTTTTTTGGTTAATATACAATTCAAAGACGGCGCAAGCAAACCTCGAAGCGAGCGCAAAGCAGGGAGGAGAAAAACAATTGGCGGCAAATATTGAGTTAATCATAGCAGTGTTCCTACTCATAACCTTTATAGCTGCCATTATATCGTTGCGCCTCAAAACTCCCTACACCCTCGTGTTAGTTCTTATGGGTGTGGGAATAACCGGCATAGCAACCCTGCTCTCATTTGGAGCTAGTCCTTTACACACTTTTGCCCAATCAATAGTTGATCAGATACGCTCTTTTGATAATCTGCTACTTGAAGGGGGCGGAGAGGGCTTTTTTGTGGGAATAGTTGTGCCTCCACTTGTCTTCGAATCCATGATGCACATACGAGCCGGAGACTTACGGGCAGTCATTCGACCCTCGCTCACATTAGCAACCGTGGGAGTTGTCATAGCCACTCTAGTAGGAGGCTTAGTGCTGTGGCAGTTTGCTGGCGTTCCTTTCTACGTTGCGTTTTTATTTGGCGCATTAATTGCACCAACCGACGTTGTCACGATACTGGAAGTTTTTCGAAGAGTAAAAGTTCCACCAAAACTCACTATTCTCCTAAATACTGAGGCTGCCTTTAACGATGCAACAGCCATAGTTGTCTTCACAATCATACTATCGTCTGCTGCAATAACACAAGTGGGATTACTTAATGCCACAGCAAATTTCGGTTTCACACTTGTAGGCGGTCTCTTAGTTGGATTAGGAATAGGCTTTGTAGCTGAATTGCTTTCTAGCTTAATTGAAGACCGAATTGCAGAATGCATACTTACCGTTTCAGCAGTTTACGGTTCCTTTGCGTTAGCTACAGGTATAGGCGCATCAGGAATCATAGCAGTTGCCGTGACTGGATTATACTTTGGAAATTTCACTGTTCGCACAGCGATGGAATCTGCGACTCGAAACACGATAAAGATGTTTTGGGAAGTGATTGCTTTTCTTGCAAACTCTATTGCATTCTTGTTTATTGGCTTCCAAACTGACCTGCTTACTCTTTGGGAGTCTATAGGGTTTATTGCAGTAGCTTTCATAGCAGTCACCATTGCTCGGGCCGCCACAGTATATCCCATATTTGCTTTCTTTAGCAGAAGAGGCGAAAAGATTCCAAGAGAGTGGAGCAACATTGCCTGGCTTGGCGGTGTTAGAGGGGCATTGTCAATTGTGCTTGCTGCAACAGTAACTGCATCTGCAGTTATTTCTGTAACCGATGTAACGATTATAAGGACGATGGCTTTAGGTGTCGCTTTCGTATCAATCACCTTCCAGGTGCCAATATTGTTCCGTTATGTTCGAAGGAGATTTAAAGACCAGCTAGTAACGCAAGAAGAATTTAAAGTTGAGGAAAAACTCTCTGATCTAAGTGCTTCTATCGAAGAATTAGTCCAGTCCAGAAAAGAGGGAAGAATTTCAGCAGACGAGTTCGCAGCTAAATTAGAAGAAAATAAAGACATGCTAGACGAAACCATCCGTGAATCCTCCGTAATGCTTGAGACTAAAGAAATCATTCAAGAAAGAGTTTCCATGCTTTCTTCGATCGTTAGAAAAAAACCCAAAACAAAAACCAAAACCAAAAAAAAGAAGTAACGAACTAAAAAATGCTCAAGAGTTATGAAAACGAAAGCGATAATATAGCTAGAATAGTTTTGGAAGTGGAATTATAAACAAAGACGGGTTTGTTTACTCGATAAAAAAACTGAACTCAAAGAAGGCCAAATGAAGGCTATGTGGATTAAGGGAAAGCCTGTTTTGTTTGCAAGCTAGGGCAATGAAGTTTTTGGGGTTTTTAATCGTTGTCCACATATGGGCTGCACCTTTGAGAAGGGGATTTTAACTGGTTGCCTTTTTATGTGTCCTTGTCACGGATGGAAATTTGATATACGCAGTGGGCAGTACACTAAAAATCCACAAACTGCATTGGAGACTTATAGATGCAAAATCGAAAACCGAAAAATATTCAGAGATCAAAAAGCTCAAGTAATCTCAGATTAAAAAACTATTAAATCTTAACATCCAGGTAGAGGCAACTAGAACACACACCTTTCCTAGCCATGTCTAGCCATTCCTAGCCATTTTAAACCGCAACCTGAAGCCTTTTCAAAGCCCAAACAACAAAACCAACCCAAAACAACCCCTCCCAACTTCGCAAAAACAACTGGTGTTGTTCTTCAACTGAAACATTGAAAAAATCCATTTACCAAAGGATTATTATGTTAACTATTGACCTTCTACACCAAAACAAAATTTTTTTGAACATTTTTATGTACAAGACAACCAAGAGATCCCCCAAAGGCTCCTGCCGAAAATGCCTTTGCGTAGTTGACATTGTCTATAAGCGGGCTCTGATCTATGTGTTGCTTCCCGAGGTTAAGAGAAGTTTGTATACTCAAATAGTAATTGATTGCCAAACCCAAAAAGAAACTGTAAGTTGCGAGTACTGTATAGTAAAAGAAAAATGCCATCTCCGGATGGAGTTAAATGACAAAACAAAAACAATGAAGCTGGAAGAGTCCACGCCAAGTTTACTGGTTCCTATGCTGCTAATGCGAATGTAACTTGATAGAGTTTGGTTTTCAGTAATGATTTAAACATAAGCAATGGTAAATACAATAATCCATCGATTAACTTAAGAGGCAGAGAACTAGTTGAGCGACGATGATTTCAGCTTAGACTATTCAGGTGAGCAATATGAGCAGAACGAAGATCCACCCACCTTGGATGCTTCAGGAATAGCAGAGTACATCCGCTTCAACTGTTGCCCACGGTTCTTCAAACTAAAATTCGAAGGCAAAGAAGCCAAAAGCCGCCAATGGCCCGAAGCCTTCAAACCCATCAGTCCTCTTCTATACGGTGCAGGCAAAGCGCTTGAAGAGAAAAAAGTATCAGAACTCAAATCTCAAGCCTTCGAATACCACGATTTTAACATATACGACCCACATCTCTACGGCTGGGAAGTTGCCGGAAAAAAATCTCTAAAAAATTTACGTGATTTAATTGAGGCGCAAATTTCCTCCAAGGAAACTGTATCTTACAAACCCATCTTGCTCTACCAGGTCCCAATGCGTGGTCACATTGGTGTTTGGAACGTTAAAGGAATTGCTGATTTAATCTCTATCTGGCCAAGCAAAAATGAAAAAGTGAAAATTAGGATTTTTGAGCTTAAATCTTCCTGGAAGGAGCAGACTGCTCATCGAATACAGGTGGCGATTTACGTTTTGCTTCTCAACCAAGAATTAGGAAACTTGTCTTCAAAGGTCGAAATAGAAGGCGGAGTAATCAACCGAGAGAGTGATTTGCACAGTCTTGACCCAGCATGCTTGCCTAAATTCAAGCTTGGTCCCCTAATACAAGATGTTGAGCGTCTGCTTGCTAAAAATGGCGAGCTAAACCGAATCCACCAGACACCTTTGGCGAAAGTCGAGTTTCAGCTTTGTTGGAGATGTGACAACTGCGGCTTTAACGAATGCTGCATAGTTACCGCGGTCGAAAACGAAAGTATCGCTTTGCTTAATTTGAGCAGGGGTGAACAGAAGGCACTTGGGCATCATGGAGTTAAACGTTTAGAGGACCTGGCAAAGTTAAAGCCTGTGGTAGATAATACCAATTTACGCCCCTATGATTTTACAGCTATTCCCTTTAGGGCTGCCGAGAAGGTTCATGCATTGGCAACTGACCCTGTAATTGGAGCCAAGCTGGATTGGTTGATTCAACGTTCTCAGTACATGTTGGGGGGCATTCGCCCCATCAGTCTCTTCGCAAACAAAAACAGGTGGATGCCCTGGCTAACTGGAACGGGTTATGGCGGCTTGCCGGAGGATAGCCCTTCAAACGGAATGGATTCAGCGCTTCTGTTTAGCCCAGACGGCATGATCCGCGTTTACCTCTTCGTTGAACGCGATTATATGCTGGATGTTATTTCGATGATTAGCGCAAGGGTAAACTGCACCCGCTACAGAGGAGAGCCCTTGAATATTTCCCGAGTTATCAGCAGTCTTCCAGATGAACGCGAATTATGCCTAGATGAAGAAAAGAAGATGCTGGAAGCCTTCTTCCAAGGGCTCACCCAAGCAATAACCAAAGTAGCCAACGAAGTAAACACCCCAGATGAGGCACCCATTCATCTTTACTTCTTCAGCCGAGGAGAACGCGATGCACTAATGGAGGCTGTTCGCCGCCAGCCGTCGCTGATTAGTGCCCGGGCAGTCAGGGACCTTTTGGGACTAAGACAAGCCATTGACCAACCCATGTTCTCAATCCTGCAAGACGAAGTCTTGCACAGGAAAGCCCTAAGATTTCATAGTTCTGGGCTTTTGCCTATTCTTGATCAAGCTGGCTTTTTCGACAATAAAATATGGATAGTCAAGCGTCAAGATGGTTCCACAGTTGATTTGCGCCTGGTTTTCCGTGATGGGATGTTTAATTATTCGTTGCCTTACCATAGAAATCCCGATGGATCCATTTCTTTTCTCGGGGAAGAATATAGAAAGAAAGAAGGGTATTATCCTGCGCGTGCTCGGTTCGGCGACCAAATCCCTATCGAGTATTTTTGGGCTGCCAAGGGTCGATTGGATAATTATCGGGAAAAAGGTACCGCCAAAATTCTGCTTGAGAAACGCAAATGGTGCGATTACACCCAGAAGACGAGGCGGATTGGCGATGAAGAACTCAGTTTGATGGGGTTGAAACTTTGTTCTGCTCTGGAGTTTATAGAGCGGTCTTTGAATATTCGCAACAGGAGGATGGGAAAGAAACCTATAGCAATTCCCAAAATTTCAGAATTTTCCCTTGGCGTTGCAACTCTAGAACGTAGCTGCCGTGAGTTTCTTGATTTGGAGTATTTTTCCAAGCGCCAAGAAATGTACCAGCATTATGCTTTGCTTCCCTATCAGCGTGTGGCTTCGGGCAGATCGCTCATTTTTGAATGCACAGGTGTCGTTGAATCTGATAAGGAGTTCGTGGTGCGCGGGAAACTTGTTTACGAGGGCATTGGTTTGCCCAAGGCTGATTGCGTTGCTAACGCATGCAGAGTTAAAGGTGCGGATGGGTCAAGTTCGGGCGACTGGATGGTTGTCACTGAGCTGAGGTGCAATGAACAGGGTCAGTTTGAGGAAACCCAGAGGCGGTCCCCTTCGGAGGTTGAAAAATCTGCCAGAGCAATCGTCGAAAAAGTTGATGTCCGAAAGGGCGATATCGTTATCAACGTGGTTAGCTGGCCAAGCGGAAAGGGCAGAAAATACACCGCCTGGCATAACCTTCCAACGAATGACCGAGAAAAAGCACAAAATAGTAAGTACATGCAGCTCTTTGAGGCTGGACGACTTTACATCCTTGATGAGTTAGTTGACGACATCATTTCAGATAGGGCTGCCAAATCGCTTGACTTTGCCGCCAACAATGTGCTCTACGGTTTGTTGGCAGGGTTCTTAGCTGGCAAATCTGCATGCTCTCTGCATACGGCTCTGACGACAGATTCGTCGGCTTCATTTCTACGTTGGGTTGAGGACAGGCGTTTTCCTCCTAAAGCTGAGCAGCAACGTTTCATAAACCGCGTTTTCGGAAAAGAGCAAATTGTGATGCTGCAAGGCCCTCCCGGCACGGGAAAAACCGAGACTTTGCAGCTGGCAGTTCTAGCTCATGTAGCAGCGCACAGCGTCAAATCCCGATGCAGAGTTCTGATGGTTGCCCCTACTCATAAAGCGATTCATGAGTTTGTCAGTAAACTTGCTCGTTGTTTGCAGGAATATTGCCGAGAAGGCGGCAACGACCTAAAAGATCTAAACATCTACCGCGTC
The DNA here is from genome assembly GCA_963775685.1 of Candidatus Bathyarchaeota archaeon. Classification (GTDB taxonomy): domain Archaea; phylum Thermoproteota; class Bathyarchaeia; order Bathyarchaeales; family Bathycorpusculaceae; genus Bathycorpusculum. The sequence goes on along the minus strand of CAVZJV010000014.1, from coordinate 1,425,442 downwards.
TTGAGTAGTGATGTTTCCTCAGTTAAGCCCCTTGAAGGCGTAAAATATCTCAATTATAACGAAGATGAAGAAACCGTTCAAGAACTCAAGGATTGCATAATGAACCAGGCAACCCTAACGCCTGACGCTTCAGATTCATCCCCGCTGATTCTATGTCTTACCCCACCTGGCCTCTACGGTCTAATGAAGAAAATCGGTGGCTCTGAGCCGCCATGGGGCGAAGGCTTCTTTGACTTACTTGTGGTCGATGAAGCCAGCATGATGCGGCTGCCTGAACTTATCCTTTCAGGCAGTTTCCTCACCAAGAACAGCCAAATTCTAGTGGCCGGAGACCATCGCCAACTGCCCCCCATCCAAGCGCATAATTGGGAAAAAGAAGATCGCCGAACACTTGAAGAAATGGCTTCCTTTCTCTCCGCTATGGATTTTCTGCGGTTGCTTCGCCAAGAAGATCTCGGCATTGAACGTATCAGTTGTAAACATGCTGCGGATATTCCAGCTGAGCGTCTATGTGAAAGCCACAGGTGCCACTCAGTTGTTGCAGAATTTTTGAGGGAATGGGTGTATGAGAAGGACAAGATTGATTTTCACTCCGACCAGAAACAGATGTTGGCGGCTTCGGAGCCAAAGACGGATGGACTTGGAGTTGTTTTGGACCCCCAGAACATATTTGTTTTAGTTGTGCATGATGAGGCGGAGAGTTTCCAGTCAAATCTGGTAGAAGCGTCGATTGTAGAGGCGTTGGTGCGTAACACCCAAACCGACAGCATAGGCGTAATTACACCTCATAATGCCCAGAAAGGTCTGCTAAAAAACATGTTTTCACAGGGCGGCCAAAACGCTCGAGTCGACACCGTGGAGCGCTACCAAGGCGGTGAAGCAGACTGTATCATCATCTCCTCCACAGTCAGCGACCCAGACTATGTTCGTAGCGAAAGCGACTTCCTGCTTAACCTGAACCGAATCAATGTCGCAATTTCACGCATGAAGAAAAAGCTGATCATCATCGCCAGCCGATCAATTTTCGAATTCATGCCCCAAGACGCCAAAGACTATGACAAAGCACTATTGTGGCGCGGCATTTCCCAGACAGTTGGATTCACCGCAGATTCCACCGCGGAGTGGACTGGGTCTCTGTCAGAGTTTCTTGGACAAGGTGCGTCAACAGTAAAGGTTGAAGTCTACGTTAAGTCGGATAAGAAACATGAGGAACTTTAGAAACCTTCGAACAGTTTTGGCTGTCTCTCAAGAGCTGCCCTCCCACTATAAATACCTAAAACGTCACCTGTATAGTTAGGTTTCATCTTGAACCTAAAGAGCATATTTACATTTGAGCTTAAAGCAGTTCCACCTTACAACTTTGAATTCACTATCCACAAGCTGGTAGGATAGGATGGTACTGGTCAACACCCGACGAAATTTTTGAAAAAGGGTATTTGCAGGAGTGCTACAAGATTTAATGATGAACTTCTATGTCTAAAGCGGCATTCTACAAGGACGATTCAGAAGCCCCAGATAAAATGCGAAGTCTACTCTCAGGCAAAATAGGCGATTCCCACAAACAAGCCATAACACAGATACTAAAACGCGCCCTAAAAGCCGAGGAAGACCTGACAGACTTCTGCAACCTCAGCAAAAAGATGACATCCTGCAAAGTGCATTCAAGGACCTCTTCGGTATGCATACAGTCGGTTGGCCAGACCTGTTCCCAGCGTTACTCCTGGCGGTGTTTTTGCAGATGGCGCCTATGAAGCGAAGCAACCAAATGATGGACTTGCTTATGGCTAATTTTGGGGACAAAGTCAGTTTTAATGGAAAAACAATAGGGTATTGCCCTCAACCCAAACCATCGCTAATGCCCAAGTCGAAGAATTGATGGTTAAAGCTAAGTTGGGATACAGAGCAAAAAACCTCAAAACCATCGCAGTAGCCCTAACCCAAGGCTTCCCAAGCATGGATAAGCTCTATTCGATGAAGCCAGAGGATGCAAAAAAGAAGCTGTTGACTTTGAGGGGAATCGGCGAATACTCGGCTGAACTGGTTATGCCTCGGATGGGTTTTCCGCTTGATGTTTGGAGCTCCAAAATCTTTAGCGTGCTATTCTACGGCAAAGTACCCGAAAAACCAAGAGCTGTTATACTCTCCATCAAAGAGGCTGGCCAGAAACGATGGGGCAACTGGAGCGGTTACGCGTTTGTCTATATCTTAAACGACTTGCCCCCGGTTTCAAAAAGGCTGGGTATTGACTTGACAAAATTTTAAAATTCCCTATTGTTGTTGTGCTTAGCCATCCACATACCCTTAAAATGGTTGCTACTATTGTTCTATTGTTGTAATTACTTGAGTAAGATGACTTTCGTCTTTAGATTGGCTTTCTGCATTGTTTTATGCCAATCAATAAAACCCCAAACATTTAGGATTCATATTTGTAAATTGGAGGAGTTAAATGAACGAGGAAAATAAGAGAATTCTTGTAGTTGATGATGACACGAACATTCTTAGGGTTTTTAAGAGTATTTTGGAAAAAGAAGGCTACATAGTTGAGACATCTGAGACAGGCAAGGATGCCCTTGAAAAGATAAGAAATGAAAAATTCAATGTATGCCTAATTGACGTCAAACTCCCTGATATGGAAGGAACAGACCTTCTCCTTGAGTTGAACAGAGAACCCGAAACTATCAAAATTATCATTACAGGTTTTTCCAGCGAAGAGGTTGGGGAAAAAGCTGCTGATTATGGAGCTGATGACTTTTTGGTTAAACCAGTCAAAGCTGAAGAACTCATAGCTACCGTAAAAGACCGATTAAGAACAAAAGAAATAGAAAACCAAGATTAGATCGACGAATTTTTTTATCGTAAACTTTAGATTTTGTCACCGGGCTTTGCCTTAACATATTGGTTTTTTCCATCACCAACTTGTCCACTATTAAGAAGCATAAAAGAAAACAAGCAGAACTTAGTCAAGTTAGGGATACACAAAAATGAGCCCTAAATGGCTATCTGATATATTTAATACAACAGGCCCGCCGAAAGCGAAAATTGAGTTAAACGAACAGAAACTGTCCTTCGTTCTATGGGAAATGTTACTGGCGGAATTAAAATTTGTTCAAATGAAGAGTTTGATGTGACTAAAGCAGCGGCTTTGTTTACATGTAACGAACGTCTTAAGAAAACACTCATAGTTGGCAACCAATATTCGACGCAACAAGTTGAGTGATGGGCTAATGGGGTGATTTATTAGACTTCTTTTTTTGGGCCGCCCGGATTCCGGCAGGTTTTGCTGTTTCATACCCATTTTCGTTGATTGTTCTTTTTGCGACTAAAGAAACCACCTACAATGTTGACCATTATGTTAAGTGTTTTTATATGGCGTTCTTGCCGTGGATGATAGACCGGATAGGATCACTGAAACAAGCGAAATCCAAGTTATAGTGCTAACTATGCCAAGTGTCAGCAGTGCAAAGGGAAGTGGTAAGGACAGTTGTTATGATTCGATGCAAGTACTGCCAAGGCTTAATGGAGCAGACGTTGACGGTTTGCCCTAACTGCGGTGCAAAGAGAACAATATAGCGCAAACGCAGGCTAAAGAACAGCTTTTTCGCCATCCCACGCTCTGATTTTTCTTCATCCTGTTGGACCTTGCATATTTAGGTAATTCCACAAACCTTTAAATTTCATCTTTCACAACTTTATATCAATTCCTAAACATCAATTTGGGAGAGAGAATGGTCATATGAAGATCATTTTAAAGTCTGATTTTGCTGATTTTGTAAATAACTTGATAAACGATGACTCTTTGAATGTTATCGGAGTAAAATCCCGCGGCAACAAATTTGCTTTTGCGCCCCTGCAAACCGCCGAGGAGCTACGACTCGACTACGATGTCACTTTGTTGCCTCCAAAAAAATATTTCTTTCCGCAGCGAGAAACCTTGTTTACCTATGATTTAGCCGGTGGGTTTTCCGCAAAAAAACCCGAAGAGGCCAAACCTATGGTGTTAATCGGTGTCCACCCATACGATCTCATCGCACTTCTTCACATGGATGAGATTTTTAGAGAAACAAAATCAGACCCATACTACTTCAAGAAACGTGAATCATCAGTAATAATCGGCGTCAACATCCAGAAACTGTCAAAATGGAATTTCTCTTCATACATGGGTTCGTCCACCGTTGACTACGGCTTCGACCTTATGTTAACAGATTTAGGCAACAGATACGTGATCAACATTGGATCACAAAAAGGCGAAGAATTATTATCCAAATACGCAAAAAACGTCGAAACAGCCTTAGCTCGCGATATTCAGGTTGCTGGGCAGAAAAAAAGAGAAATCATGGATGTCTCTCAGCAAAATTTCGACTTCTCTCCAGAATTGATTCCCGAACTGCTAAAGGACAGCTACGGAAAAAGTGGCTTTTGGGAAAAGCATTCGGAGAAATGTTTGGCCTGCGGCTCGTGTGTTCTAGTTTGCCCAACCTGCTACTGCTTTGACGTTAAAGATAACCCTGACCTTACTTTGGAAGCAGGTGAAAGAATCAGAACTTGGGATGGATGTTTGCTGGAGGATTTTGCCAAGATTGCCTCAGGCGAGAATTTCCGTGCAACCAGACCCTCAAGGTACCGTCACCGTTACTTCAAAAAAGGAAAATACTTGTTTGACCGCTTCGGCTTTGTCTCTTGCGTTGGCTGCGGTAGATGCTCCTCAAACTGTCTTCCAAACATAGCCAATCCCGTCGACCTATTCAATGATATGTATCATGAACTGCAAGATGGCGGTAGCCAAATCAAAGCCGGCGCTGCCCCAGACATAAACATCCAAACCGAAGGCAACATCAACTTCGTACCCAAACTAGCAACCATAGTCAAAAAGACCCCAATGACTGCCCTTGAAACCCTCTTTGAGATAAAATTAGACGATGGTTCTGAGCTTAATCATAAACCCGGCCAGTTTGTCGAAGTATCTGCGTTCGGCATAGGTGAAGCTCCAATATCCTTGTCTTCCTCGCCCACAAAGAAGGGAACGTTTGAAATCTGCGTCCGCAAGCTAGGAAACGTCACCACAAGACTTCACAAACTAAACGATGGCGACAAAGTGGGCATCCGGGGACCCTTCGGCAATGGCTTTGATGTTGATTACCTTAAGAGCAAAGACCTCTTGTTCATTGCAGGCGGATTGGGAATTGCTCCTCTTCGATCCCTGTTCAATTATGTGCTTGACAACCGAAAAGACTACGGACGTGTTCTTCTACTATATGGCTGCAAAGAACCAAAGGAGTTGCTTTTCGGCGAAGAAATCGCTGCGTTGGCTCTAAGAGACGATGTTGAATTGAAATCTACTGTCAACTGGTGCCCCGAAAATGAAGTTTGGACAGGCAATATCGGTGTAATCACAACTCTTATTCCACAAGTATCATTTGACCCAGAACAAACCCTTGCCATACTTTGCGGACCTCCAGTTATGTACAAATTCGTAATCGCCGACCTGAAAGCCAAAAAGATGCCGGATAACCATATAATAATGTCGCTTGAACGCAGAATGAAGTGTGGTGTCGGTAAATGCGGTCACTGCCAAATTAACCAGATATACGTATGCAAGGATGGGCCTGTGTTTAATTATGCAAAAATAAAAGGAGTTCCGGAGGCGCTATAAAATGAAACCTAAAGTTGCATTTTTTGATTTTGCAGGCTGTGAAGGAGATCAACTGCAAGTCGCTAATCTCGAAGAGGACCTTTTGGCTCTTCTTGGGCAAGTTGAAGTTGTAACCTTCAGAGAAGTTATGAAAGAACAAAGCGACAACTACGATATCGCCTTTGTCGAAGGCTCATGCACAAGACTGCAAGATGAAGACCGGCTAAAGCAAATCAGGAAAAATGCTAAAATTGTGGTAGCGATCGGCTCTTGTGCTGCGATTGGCGGTATTAATTCCCTTAGAAACTACAAGGACTTAGATAGCGTTAAAAAGATGGTGTATGGCGAAGACGCGCGGCTCTTTGACTCCTATGCTGCAAGACCAATTGATGCTGTTGTCCCTGTTGACGCGTATGTTTATGGCTGCCCAATCGACCGTGAAGATTTCCTGCAGGTGGTCAAATCGCTTCTCTTGGGAAAGAAACCTGAAACACCGACCTATCCTGTCTGTGTTGAATGCAAGAAAAACGAGAACGTTTGTGCCTTTGAACGCGGCCAATTCTGTGTTGGAACAGTCACTAGAGCTGGCTGCAACTCATGCTGTGTTAATGAGGGAACAATTTGCTGGGGGTGCCGGGGCTTAATCGATAACCCCAATGAGAACTCCCAAAAAGAAGTTCTTATAAAATACGGTCAGACAGTTGACGATGCAATAAACAAGTTTAGGTTATATTTTGGTTGGCAGGAGGCAAAAAGATGAGTGAACAAAAAAATGTCGACGTAAATGTCCATCACATAACAAGGGTTGAAGGCCATGGAAACATTAACGTATCCATAAGGAATGGCGCCATAGAAAAATGCGAATGGAGCATCCCTGAAGCTCCAAGGTACTTCGAAGCTATGGTTGTAGGACGATCATGGAACGAGCTGCACCACATCACCTCGCGTATATGTGGTATCTGTTCAATCGGCCACACGCTTGCTTCGTTGAAAGCAACGGAAGCTGCTATGGGAATACAGATAAATGAACAAGACCTAAAACTGCGCAAGTTAGCCCTACACGCTGAAAACATGCAAAGCCACATTCTACATCTAGGCTTTTTAGTTCTTCCTGATTTGATGAACGTGGGCTCAGTTATTCCCCTCGCCTCAACAAATCTGGCAGAAGTCAAAATTGTCCTTCAACTTCACCGAACCGCAAACGAAATGTCAAACATGCTGTGCGGCAGAACCACTCATCCGCAAAGATTAATCCCTGGTGGCTTCTCTAAAATTCCTTCAATCAAGGAATTGGTGGCTATGCGAAAGAAGCTGAAGGATTCGATTCCTAACCTTCAAGCCGTTGCAGGGCTGTTTAAGAGTTTAGCAGGCAACTTCCCCACCTTCGAGCGTGAAACTGAATTCATTGCTCTTTCTGATCCCAACGAATACGCCCTCTACGATGGACAGTTAGCATCTACAGACACAGGGACAGCGCCAGTAAACGAATATCTAACATACACCAACGAATACGTTGTCCCACATTCGACCGCCAAATGGGCAAAACACAACAGAGATTCCTACATGGTTGGCGCTTTGGCTAGACTTAACCTTAACTATCGAATGCTGTCGCCTATGGCTCAGAAAACAGCTGAGCTGTTCGACCTCAAGCCAGTGTGTCATGACCCGTTCATGAACAGTATTGCTCAACTCGTTGAGGTGGTGCATAGTGTGGAAGATTCTGTGCGGTTAATCAATGAGCTTGAGGCTGCGGGACTTAAAGGTCAGCCGGACTACAACAATCCAAGTATCAAAGTTAAAGCAGGAAAAGGCGTTGGTGCAGTCGAGGTGCCGCGTGGTATCTTGTTCCATGATTACACCTACAACGATGCTGGGGTGTGTACAAAAGCAAACTGTGTTATTCCCACTAACCAGAACCACGGTAACATTTCCCTAGACATGAAAGCGCTGGTGCCACAGGTTGTAAATAAGCAGCAAAAAGAAATTGAACTTGCTTTAGAAATGCTTGTGCGGGCTTACGATCCATGCATCTCTTGCTCAACCCATATCGTTAAAGTTGACCTAACATAGCCTATTTCCCTAAAATTTCCAATTAATGAGCAGGTGATCCTTAAGTTATGGGTAATCTTAAAGGCTTTTTCAGTCCCAAAGCCATCGCTGTTATAGGGGCAAGCGAACGCATAGATTCCATAGGAACTAGGATTCTGCGCAACCTCCTCGGAAGTTACGAGGGGAAAATTTTTCCCGTTAACGTCTTTAGGCAAACCGTACAGGGGCTTACAGCATTTCCAAGCATAGATCGAGTACCCTCCAAAGTAGATCTTGCAATTATAGCAACCCCCGCCCACACGGTTCCCCAGATTGTGGAAGAATGTGGAATGGCAGGAGTTTTAAATGCTGTGATTGTTTCTGCTGGTTTCCGTGAATGCGACATAATCGGCAAAGAGCTTTCACGGAGAATTTTTGATTGCAAAAGAACCTATGGAATGAGGATAATAGGCCCCAACAGTTTTGGCATTATAAGGCCAAATGCGAACCTATATGCAACCTTTGCGGAAAAGAAGGCAGTGCCTGGAAAAATTGCCTTCATATCCCAAAGCGGAGCATTTTGCGGGGCAGCTCTGGATTGGTCTTTGGAAACACAAGTTGGACTTAGTGCGGTCGTCTCATTGGGTCAAACCATCGATGTTAACATAGGTGATTTGATTGAATATTTTGGAAATGACCCTCGTACTCGTATTATAATGCTTTACGTAGAGTCTATTAAAAATGCGAGAAACTTCATCAGTGCAGCACGAGGATTTGCCAAAACCAAACCGATCATCATAGTTAAGCCCAGCCGAAAGGATGAATATCAAAATTTTGGAGTCTCTGACACTGGTCAACTCAAAGAAGCAATTCATGATGCTGCGTTTAGAAGAAGCGGCGTGGTTCGGGTTGAAACCATTAACGGGCTTTTTGATTGTGCAAAAACGTTGGCTATGCATTCAAGTCCCGAGGTTCCAGATTTAACTATAGTAACGAATGCTGCTGGTCCGGCACTAATGGCTTTGGACCAAATAAACAGACGAGGCGGCAAACTTGCAGAAATAAGCGATTCAACTGTTCAAGCTTTAAGAAACATTTTACCCTACTATTGTGGCTTAAAGAACCCTATTGATCTTCTGGAAGAGGCACCCCCGGAAAGATACCGAAAGGTAATACAAACCTGCATAGATGATCACACAAGAAGTAACCTCCTAGTGATATATGCCCCCACCGGCTTAACCAGCCCTAGTAGCTTGGCCGATTTAATCGTTGCTTCAGCTAAGCAAACAAGAAAAAATATCTTCGTTTGCCTAATGGGTGAAGACCCCCAATGCCAAGAAGCAAGAAGAACACTGCATAGCAACGGTATTCCAGCTTTCCGAAGTCCTCAGGAAGCCGTAAGAACATTTATGAACATCTATGCTCGAACTCAAAACTTGGAGCTGCTCTATCAAACACCTGAAGAGGTTTTTGTAGACCAAGCTTCACCGATGCATCTGAGAGCAATTTTACGGCGTGTTTTTAGTGAAGGCAGAGAAATTCTAAATTTACCTGAATCTTTCCAGTTCTTAGAGGCGTATAAGATTCCTACCGTGAAAACACTTATAGCTAGAAACGCCGAAGAATCCGCTGCTTTTGCTTTACAACTTGGCTACCCGTTAGTAATGAAAAATCTCAATTCACATGTAAGCCCTAAACATGAAAATCAAAGTTTTGGTTTTGATGTTTTTTCTCCTGATCATCTTTGTTTTCAGTTCAATCAATTGTTTGATGAGGCCAAGGCATCAAGTGAAACGGCTGAATTTCATGGAGTAGCGATTCAACCAAAAGTGCTCAATGCCCCCTGTCGCCTGTTTTTAGGTTCAAGAAAGGACCCTCAGTTTGGTTCAATTGTCTGTTTAGGAACAGGAGGCGCCTTAATAGAAAAAGACAGGGAGTTAAGCGTTGGTTTTCCTCCTTTAAATCAGGTTCTTTCCCGGCAAATTATGGAAAACACCAAGGCGCTGCAATACTGCAAAGATGCATGTGCTGACCAGTTTGAAAATGGACCAATTGAAGAAATTATAATCAGGTTTTCTCAGCTTGTCGTGGATTTTCCGGAGATAAAAAAAATCGACATAAATCCAATAATTGTTAAGGACAACAAGGCATACGCAGCTGATGCCCAAATATCAATAGATATGTCGCGATTTTTATGCCAGGGCGCTGAGCACCCCGAAAATCTGGTCATAGCATCTTACCCGAAAAAATATATAACAAAGAGAACTTTGAAAAATGGCGTTCAGGTGACTCTTCGACCCATAAAGCCCGAGGACGAGAACCGATTCAACGCGCTCTTCAAATCCCTATCTGCCCAGAGTGTGAGGTTCCGGTTTTTTGAAGCCATTAACGAAATGTCACATGATACGCTCTCTAGGTACTGCAATCTTGACTATGACCGAGAAGTCGCGATAGTTGCCCAGCTTGAGGATAGTAGGCTTATCGGTGTGGTGCGGTTAATTCTTGACAGTGAGAGGAAGAATGGGGAATTCGCAGTTATGGTGAGCGATTCTTGGCATGGGTTAGGGTTAGGTTCAAAACTTATGGACTACCTACTAGACATAGGTACCGACCTTAAGTTAGAAACCATTTATAGTGATGTTAGTCCCGAAAATGAAAAGATGCTTAATCTGTGCGGTAAAAAAGGATTTACCTCTAAGTCAGCAGACGAATATTCAGTTTTCATGTCTAAGACTTTGCCACCTTAGATGTTTAGATCGTTTAAGAACTTCCAGAAATCCTCAAGGCACCTGATAATCCTCAGTTCCAAAAAGTTAGCTTCAAAATTACCCTCTTTATCAACAGGCCCCCTGAAGAGTCCAACTGTATGAGGGTACCCATTTTCAAATATCGGGCTATCGACAATATCGGTCAAAATGACTTGGCTGTTCATTTTTTTTTGGTCGATGAACTGCACTGAGTAGAAAAGGTATTTTCTTCCCTCATTTCCTTCGTTTGCGAAACAGATTATCCAATCCAATTCTTGGAAATAAAATTTTTTGTATTTTGTTTCCATAGGAACCCTTCATTTCTGACCAGTTTGTTAAGTAAGCAACAGTTAATTAATCTTAATAAAATAGAAAAGGTTGAAGCGTTGAACTTAATTTTTGTCTAAACTAAACTCCTCGTGAATAGCCCGAACCACAGCTATACCATCTTTCTCTTTAACTACAAACGAAATGTTCAGCTCTGAACTGCCCTGAGCAATCATACGGATGTTTATGCCTTTTTTGGCAACAATGCTAAAGATGTGTGATGCAACGCCCAGTGTGCCTTTCATGTTGGCACCCATGACTGCGATGACTGCAACGTCGTCTTCTGCGCTAACTTCGTTCACTAAGCCTCCCCTTTCCTGCAATGCAATTTCTAGATTGCTGATTGCCCTGCCTAAAAGTGCGCGTTTGATTATCATGGAGATGTTTGCTTCTGAGATGGCTGTGGAAATCATCATGACGTTTATGCTGTTTCTGCCCAAAATGTCGAAAACTTTGGCGTAACTTCCCGGTGCGCCCACCATGGTGGCTCCGTTAACGTTTAACATGGCAACGTCCTTTATCATGGCTACTGCCTTGACTGGTTTGGTTTCGTTAGCGGCTGAGTCTTTGGTTATAAGTGTGCCGTCGTTTTCAGGGTGGAATACGCTTCGGATTCGTACAGGAATGTTTTCTTTTATGACTGGTCCTAGCGCACGTGGGTGCATAGCTTTGGCGCCGAAAATCGCCATTTCCGCCGCTTCCTGATAACTCAGCTGTGGCAACATTCTCGCGGCAGGGACAATTTTGGGGTCGGTGGTCATTATGCCTTCGACGTCGGTCCATATCCAGACCTCATCAACCTGCAAGGCAACGCCCAATATGGTTGCGGTGTAGTCTGAGCCGCCTCGCCCAACAGTTGTTATGACGCCGTCTTGGTTTGCTGCGATGAAACCTGTGACCACTGGAATCGTGCCCTTTTCAAATAGTGGTCCTATTCTTTCTCGGATTAGGTGAGTGGTAAAGTTCATCAGTGGGTTGGCTTCGCCAAAATTTGAGTCGGTGACTATCCCTGCTTCTTTGCCTGTGAAGAACTGAGTTTCAAGTTTGTGGTCTTTTAGGGCTCCCCAAACGATGGGTGCTGAGAGGCGTTCACCGAACGAGGCAACGTAGTCTATGGATTTAGGGGTGAGTTCGCCCACGTAACATATGCCAGTTAATACTTTTTCTAGTTCTGAGATTGTTTTTTCGGTGATTTCGGTAACTTCTTTTTGGATTTGTTTGCTCGAAATTGCGGTTGCGATTGCCTCTTGGTGTTTTTTGAGCAAATGCTTTGTGAAGGTTTCGATTTGTTTTTCTTCTCTTTTCTTAGCTTGGCATGCAACCTCAAACAAACTGTTGGTGACACCTGCCAACGCTGAAACCACAACTGCGACTTTGCAGTCGTTCTTAGCGTACTGGGATACTGAGTCGGCTACGTGACGAATGTTTTCGCCCGTGCCTACACTTGTTCCGCCGAACTTCATCACTATCTTCATAATCTATCGCTCTCAAGTTAGTAGTTTGGTTGCTAATTTACGTCTTATATCTAAAAGGTCCCTTAAAACTGCACTGGCGGTTTCGATGCCGCCTGCCCCTCTGCCGATGAGCGTTTGGTCTGCCGCGTATTCGGTAAAGAATGTTATGGCGTTTAAAACTCCACTGACGCATAAGGGATTGGTTTTTGGGACTTCTGTGGGTTTAACTGTTGCTTTCTCGTTCTCTATCGAACCGATAAGCTTGATGGTGTTGTTCCTCTTTGTGGCTTCTTCAAGGGCCTGCAATGAGATGTCTCGGATGCCTGTTATATCAACGTCTTTCAACGTGATTTTTTTATTCATTACCCAATTAGCCAAAATAACAACTTTGCAGGCAGAGTCATACCCATCAATATCCATAGATGGCTCGCGTTCAGCATAACCCAACTTTTGTGCATTTGCAAGCGCATCTTGGAAGGTCACATGATTTTGAGACATTTCAGTTAAAATATAGTTGGTGGTGCCGTTTAGTATGCCTTGGATGGAAAGTATTCGGTCTCCTGCGAGGCATCGCTTCGCAAATTCAAGCATAGGTGTTCCGCCTCCAACTGTGCCGCTGAAACGTAGGTAAACGTTGTTGTACTCGGCGAGTTCGGTGAGTGCTGGCATAGCTAATGCTAAGGGTCCTTTGTTTGTTGTGACGACGTGTTTGCCTGTTTTGAATGCTTTGGTGATATGTGATAGGGCTGGCTCGCCATTTTTGATGTTGACAGGAGTGACTTCAACAACTACTTCTGCTTCAACCGATTCAATAACATCTAACGCTGAAATTCCCGGACGACCGAAATCGGGGTCTGCAGATATTGGGTAACCTTTTTGTTTAATTGCTTCGAGCTTTTCAGGGCTTAAACCCCGTGGGTTAATTACTGCGCCGTCTATGTCTGCGATGGCAACTATTTTTGGGTTAAACCCATAATCCTTAATTTTCTCGTTGTATCGGCGGGCAAGAATAGTTGTTACGCCCTTGCCGACTACGCCATAACCAACTAAAATAATTCGCATGTAAGCTTCACCGTGCTAGAATTGCCACTTGATGCTTTAAACCTAATGAATCCTCGATGGCTGAGATGTCCGCTTCCACTTCGACTGGTTTTTCGCTTTGCTTGATTGCGGTTTCAGGATCTTTTAGTCCATGACCCGTAGTTACACAGACTACACGTTCGTCTTCGCATATGATTCCGTTTTTGATTAGTTTATTTAAGCCTGCGATTGATGAGGCGCTTGCGGGCTCCACGAAGATGCCCTCTATTCGAGCGAGGATTTTCTGTGCATGAAGAATTTCGTCGTCGGTTACGGTTTCGGCTGTTCCGTGGGATTCTCGGATGGCGTTGACGGCTTTTTTCCAGCTGACGGGTGCGCCGATACGGATGGCTGTGGCGACGGTTTCAGGGTTTTCTATGGGGATGATTTTGTCGCTGTTAGTTTTGATGGCTTGTACGATTGGTGCGGAACCTGCGGCTTGAATGCCTGTCATTTTGGGCAGTTTCTTTATGTATCCCAGTTGGTAGAATTCAGTTAATCCTTTCCAGATGGCGCTGATGTTTCCAGCGTTACCTACCGGTACGATGATGCGATCTGGGGCATCGTTGTTTAATTGCTCGCAGATTTCGTAGCCGAGCGATTTTTGTCCTTCAATTCGGAAGGGATTAATTGAGTTGAGTAAGTAGATATCTTTGTGTTTCTCGGCAAGTTTAAGAACGAATTCTAAGGCTTGGTCAAAGTTGCCTTTGACTTGCAAGACTTTGGCGCCGTGAATCATGGCTTGAGAGAGTTTGCCGTATGCGATTTTACCTGAGGGAATTAGGACGGTGCATTTTATTCCTGCACGGGCGGCGTAAGCGGCTAAGCTTGCAGAGGTGTTTCCTGTAGATGCACAAATAACGTGTCTCGCGCCCAGTTCCACGGCTTTGGTAACGCCGACGGTCATGCCGCGGTCTTTGAAGCTGCCTGTAGGGTTTTCGCCCTCGTTTTTGACGTAGAGGTTTTTGAGTCCAAGTTCTGCGCCTAAGCGTTCCGAGCGGTGCAATCCTGTGCCGCCCTCGTTTAATGTAACCACTTTTGTGGTTTCGTGAATGGGCATGAAATCGCGGTAGCGCCAAACCGAGAGCGGTTTGCTCATCCAGCCGCTTTCTTTGAGCGTTTCCGCTAACTCTTTGAAATCAAACTTTATCTCCAAAATATCTCCGCATTTTCTGCAGAAGTAAACAATCTCGTCTATGCCGTAGGTTGTTTTGCAGTTTATGCATTCTTGATGTGTCATCTTCTCATTCTCCATTTGGCAAGCGCCGTTCAAACTAGTCATGGAAGTATTGATTAAAGAGTTATTAATTTTGCTGGCACTGCTGAAGGTTAGCCAACCAAATTGGACAAGACCTCGTAGGTTTTGAGGCTGTCTTTTTTCTCAACAACCATAATGGTTTCTGTCCAGCAAGAGATGAACTCGATAATGTTCACATTCTGCTCTGCCAGCAAAGTGGCAAGGAAAGCAACAACTCCCGGTGTGGCTTCAAGTTCCTCGGGTGAGTGAACAACAATCATGGTGCAGTTGTCATGTTTAACAAGGGTGCTTATGCGTTCTGGCAAATCGCTTCTGTCAAGCAAATAGACGAATTTGCCAAGCAAATCCACTTTCATGCCTGCTTGTGCTGGTAATTCTTTTCCCGTTATTATGACGGATTTTCTGTCGTAAACAGCTATGTTGCTGCGTTTAAGGAGTGCCAGCACTTTTTCTTCTCTTTTCTGTTTGTGTTTTTGCAGTTCTTCTGAGTAGCGGCGTAGGGCGGCTTTTATTGCGCTGGTGTCGTCGGTTTTTAGTTCTTTTTGGATTTGCCGTGAAAGCTCGCTTAGGTTGACTATGCCTTTTTCGAGGGCTTCCAGTAGGTAGGGTTTATTTCGTAGGTGGCTTCTGACGTTTTGGGCGACTGTCATAGTGTTCTTTGAATGTATCAAATGGGACATTTAAAGCTTGTTAAGTAACAAAAAAGTCACAAGGTTTAAAAATACAGCCCTCAAGGTAAGGGGAACAATTTAAAACAAAAAATGGGGGAGCAAACACATAAAAGAAAAATTTGTACTGGCGTACTCAGGCGGATTAGACACATCCGTGTTAATAAAGTACCTCCAAGAAAAATACGCTGCCCAAGTAATCACAGTCACAGTCGACGTTGGCCAGCAAGAGGACATTAAAGCAGCTGAGGACAAAGCCAAAAAACTCGGCATCCTCAAACATTTCTCAATCGACGCCAAAGACGAGTTTGCCAAAGAATACATTTTCCCAGCTATCAAAGCCAACGCCCTCTACGAAGGCAAATACCCCATAAGCACAACGTTATCTCGACCATTAATCGCCAAAAAAATGGTTGAAATCGCTGAAAAAGAAGGCGCAACCGGCTTAGCACATGGCTGCACAGGAAGAGGCAATGACCAAGTCCGCTTTGACATAACCCTTGGTTCGTTTGCTCCAGACATGAAAATTATTGCACCGGTGCGCGAGTGGGGCATGACACGCGATGAAGAAATCGCATACGCCAAAACCAAAGGAATTCCCGTCTCTGACTCAGCCAAAAAATATAGCATCGACGCAAGTGTATGGGGAAGGGCCATCGAATGCGGATTGCTCGAAGATGCAAGTCAAGCGCCCCCAGATGACGCTTACGAATGGACAACTTCACCTGAAAAAGCCCCTGACAAACCAGAAATTGTTACAATAAAATTTGAAGCAGGTGTTCCAATTGCAGTTAACGGCAAAAAAATGGCTCCTCTCGCCCTCGTTGAGGAAGTTAACAAAATTGCCGGAAGAAACGGTGTCGGACGAATAGACCATATCGAAGACCGCTTAGTCGGCATCAAATCCCGTGAGGTCTATGAGTGCCCAGCTGCCACTGTGATTTTGGAAGCCCACAAAGACCTCGAAAAAATGGTTATGACCCGGCATGAAGTACTCTTCAAGCAACAAGTCGATGCCCAATGGGTGTTCTTAGCTTACGCTGGTTTATGGGTTGACCCACTCAAAGAAGACTTGGATGCATTCATCAACAAGTCCCAAGAAAACGTCACTGGCGAAGTCAAACTCAAACTCTACAAAGGCAGCCTCATAGTAATTGGACGCAGCTCGCCCAATTCTCTCTACGACAAAAACTTAGCCAATTACAACATAAAAACAAGCTTCAACCAATCCTACAGCAAAGGCTTCATCGAACTCTGGGGACTGCAAACACGCATGTACAACTCGCTAAAGAAGGCAGGCAAGAAGCCCAAAGCAAAGAAAGCCTAATTTTTCTTTAACAGGAATAAACGGGAGGGGAAAGGAAACACGTCAAAGATGCTGCATGGGGGACGGCTGGGCAACGTCCGCGAAGACGTCGCTAAATTCTGTTCCTCACGTAAGGATGATGCTCGGTTAGCTGGCGCTGTTTTGGCAATCAACAAAGCACACGTCGCAATGCTGATAGAGCAAAAAATCATACAGCGGTCAGACGGCGCAAAAATCCTCGAAGCCCTCCAAAAACAAGACAACGAAAAACTCGACCCAGCCGCCGAAGATGTACACATGGCGGTGGAAGAAGCGGTCTTAGCTGAGACAGATCCAGAAGTTGGCGGAAACCTACACATAGCTAAGAGCAGAAACGACCAAGTCACGACCGCCATTCGCATGGCACTTCGTAGCGAACTAATCAACATAATGCAGAAAGTCATCGAAATGCAACAAAGCCTCCTGGAAACAGCCAGCAAACACTCCCTAACCATCATCTTAGAATACACTCATCTGCAACCAGCTCAGCCCGTCACCTTTGCCCACTACCTGCTCTCATATGCGGAAGCTTTAGGACGTGACTTTGAGCGGCTTCAAGCTGCTTATGGACACGTTAACCTGTGCCCTCTTGGAGCTGGTGCTCTAGCGACTACGAGTTTTCCTATAAATCGCAGAACAACTGCCCAACTCTTAGGTTTTAACTCGGTCCTGGAGAACTCGATTGATGCAGTCGGTAGCCGAGATTTCATCTTGGAAACTCAATCAGCTCTGGCTCTGCTTGCGGTGAATTTAAGCCGCTTAGCTGAAGACCTAATAATTTGGAGTTCGCCCGAATTCGGCACAGTCGAATTACCTGACGAGTTCACCTCAACCAGCAGCATAATGCCACAGAAAAAGAACCCTGAAGTTCTCGAGGTTATACGTGCAAGAGCCAGCTACGCACTTGGGGATTTTTTAGCTTCAGCGGCTGTCCTCAAAAGCCTGCCCTCAACCTACAACCTTGATTTCCAAGAGCTAACTCCAAAGCTTTGGGCATCGACAGATAACCTTTCAGGGTCTCTGAGTATATTTGCCAAACTAATACCCGACATTAGAGTTTCTGATAATGTTGAAAGCAAGGCTGCAGCGGGTTTTGTTGGGGCAACTGAACTAGCAAACATGCTGGTAAGAAAGTACAAGGTTGCTTTCCGAACTTCCCACAAGATAGTTGGAGCACTTGTTAAAGCCTTAGTTGATTCAAAACAGACTCTGCTGGATGCGACACCTGAATTGCTCCAGAAAGTTGCCCAAGAATCAACTGGCGTAAAATTAACCGTTAAAAAACTGGATATAATTGAATGCACAAATCTTCGCAAATTAATCGAAACCTATAAAGTACAAGGAGGTCCATCACCCGCAGAGGTTGAAAAATCAATCACAACCGAAAACAAAATCCTATCTCACTCCAAAACATTCATTGCTAAACTCCAACAGAATCTTGCCAATGCAGAAAACACCCTTAACTTAACCGTGGAATCATATATTTCAAAATCTTCCAAAAACGGAAGACTTAAAAATTTAAACTGATTGGTTGAATAGGGCTTTGGTCCCACAACATAGCACGTCCAACAAAAATAAAAAAGCAATACTGCTTCTTGAAGACGGAACGCCATTTATCGGTAAAGGTTTTGGTGCAACAGGAAAAATCTCGGGAGAAGTTGTTTTCTCAACCCAGATGGTTGGTTACCCAGAAGCGCTTACTGATCCGTCGTTCAAGGGACAGGTTTTAACTTTCACTTACCCAATGGTGGGCAACTACGGTGTTCCATCCAACGAACAAAACCTAGGAATGCCGCTCTATTTCGAGTCCGACCACATTCAAGTTCAAGGCTTAATCATTCACGAACTTTGCCATGAACCGTTCCATTGGGCATCCACACGAACCCTTGATAAATGGCTATCCGACGAAGGCGTCCCAGGCATCTATGGCGTAGACACACGACGCCTAACAAAAAAACTTCGAACTCATGGAGTCATGCTTGGGATATTGCAGGTTTTTGAAGCAGGCGAAGATCCAGATTTAGATGCAATCTTAAAGAACGGCAAAAACATCGCGGACCCTAACATGACTGATTTGGTTAAAGAAGTTTCCGTTAAAAAGCCCGTTATCTACAGTGTCGAAGGCAAAAGAACCGTTGTCCTAATCGACTGTGGAGTCAAATACAGCATCATTCGCAATCTACTTAAACGGGGCATAAACGTTGTCCGAGTGCCCTATGACACCTCAGCCAGCGAAGTCTTAGCTTACAACCCTGATGGCGTGTTTCTGAGCAACGGTCCAGGCGACCCCAAAAAATGCGTCAAAACCATCGAGTCAATCCGTGAACTCTCCGAAAAAGTTCCACTTATGGGCATCTGTCTTGGCGCCCAAATCTTATCTTTAGCATTGGGCGGCGACACTTACAAACTCAAGTTCGGTCACCGCGCCCAAAACCAGCCGGCTCTTGATCTCAACAACAGCCGCTGCTATATCACCACTCAGAATCATGGTTATGCGGTAAACTTGGATTCATTAAAGAAGACGCCGCTTGTACCCTGGTTTGTGAATCCCAACGATAAAACAACTGAAGGCATCAAACACAAATCCAAACCCGTCTTTGCAGTTCAGTGGCACCCTGAAGCGTCACCGGGACCCTATGACACTGAAATGTTGTTTGACAAGTTCGCTAAAACATTGGAGGTTAAGTAGGATGCCAAAGTTTGATTGGATAAAGAAAGTTCTGGTTCTCGGAAGCGGCGCCATCAAAATCGGTGAAGCCGCTGAATTCGATTACTCCGGCAGCCAATGCTTGAAGGCTCTGCGCGAAGAAGGCGTAGAAACCGTTCTGATTAACCCAAACATCGCCACCATCCAAACCGACCCACGACTATCAGGCAAAGTTTACCTTCTGCCAGTTACCCCCGAATTCGTCGAGAAAGTGATTGCCAAAGAACGCCCAGATGGCATCCTCTTGGGGTTTGGAGGACAAACCGCGCTTAACTGCGGCTTAGAACTCGAGAAAACAGGTATTCTGCAAAAGTACAACGTTAAAGTTTTAGGTACACCTGTCCAAGCTATCGAAGATACTGGTGACAGAGAGCGCTTCCGGCAAGCAATGCAAAAAGCAGGGGTTCCATACCTGAAAAGCCGAGCCGCCACAAGCGTTAAACAAGCCTTGGAGATTGCTGACGAAATCAATTACCCTGTTATGGTTCGTGTGGCTTATACTTTAGGCGGGAAAGGCGCAGGTGTTGCTCATAATCCTAAAGAGCTAAAAGAAATAGTTACCATCGGCATAGCGCAGAGCCGCATTAACCAGGTTCTTGTTGAAGAGTACGTGGGGCATTGGAAAGAAGTTGAATACGAAGTCATGCGTGACTATTCAGACAACTGCATAACAGTCTGCAACATGGAAAACTTTGATCCCATGGGCATCCATACAGGAGACAGCATAGTAGTTGCACCTTCGCAGACTATGACTAACCGCGAATACCACCAAATCCGCACAATCTCAATAAACGCGATACGCAGCCTTGGCATAGTGGGTGAATGCAACATCCAATGGGCTCTGTACCCTAAAACTGAAGAGTGCAGGGTTATCGAAGTTAACTCAAGAATGTCCCGTAGCTCTGCTCTCGCCAGCAAAGTCACAGGTTACCCCCTTGCCTACATCGCAACTAAACTCACCTTGGGCTACACATTGCCTGAACTCATCAACAAAGTTACGGAAGTCACTACCGCCTGTTTCGAACCCGCTCTGGACTACATAACCGTTAAAATTCCTCGCTGGGACCTGCAGAAATTCAAGAATGCCGATCGTCACGTTGGTCCCCAAATGCGTTCCGTTGGCGAAGTCATGGCGATTGGACGCTGCTTCGAAGAAGCCTTGCAAAAAGCTGTACGGATGCTCGATACGGGCAAGATTGGACTCGTTTGCAACCCCGAAGACTCGGAGCCTGAATCTGAAGAGCGGCTAAGAGATGAGATGGAACATCCCACAGACGAGCGGCTCTTCAAGATTGCAAAAGCTCTCAAAATAGGTATACCCGTCATGGAAATCTACCGCCTAAGCGGTGTTGACCCCTTCTTCCTGCATAAAATACAAAACATTATTGATATGGAAGCCCAGCTCTGCACAATAAACCTCGCTGAAGAATCCTCGCTTGAGGTTATTCGTGAAGCAAAACGCATCGGCTTTTCAGATGAGCAAATTGCTACATGTCAAAAAACGGACGAAGTAACCATTCGAGTCTTCCGAAAGAACGCAGGCATCATTCCAGCGGTGAAACAGATTGACACCATGGCAGCTGAATGGCCTGCAAAAACCAACTACCTATACATGACCTATGGCGGAGATGAAGACGATATTGAGCTCAGCTCTACCCAAAGCAAAGTTATCGTTTTGGGCGCTGGCGTGTTTCGCATCGGTTCCAGTGTCGAGTTTGACTGGTGCGGGGTCAACACGATTTGGGCGCTCAAGAAGAACGGCATACAAGAAGCCATCATGGTTAACTACAACCCTGAAACCGTCTCTACTGACTATGATGTTTCAGACAAATTGTACTTTGAAGAATTAACTACCGAACGTATCCTAGACATTTACGAGAAAGAAAACCCCTTGGGCATAATCACAAGCGTTGGCGGGCAAATCCCAAACAACCTCTCTCTATCGTTGTGTGAGGCAGGCGCAAATATTTTGGGCACATCCGCTCAAGACGTGGACTTGGCAGAGGACCGTTCCAAATTTAGTGCTTTGCTTGACCAACTGTGCATTTCTCAGCCACCTTGGAGCAAACTGCAATCCATCGAGGAAGCCAAACGGTTTGCACATAAAATCGGTTACCCAGTTATAGTACGCCCCAGCTACGTGCTCTCAGGCTCAGCCATGCGCGTCGCCTACAATGAGGCCTCCTTGGAGAACTTCCTTAACTTGGCAGCGAAAGTTGGCCGCGACCACCCAGTTGTTATCAGCAAATTCATTAACCGCGCCAAAGAAGTCGAGGTCGACGGCGTTTCTGACGGCGAAAACGTATTCATCGGCGCCATAATGGAACACGTTGAGAACGCAGGTGTGCACAGCGGCGATGCGACCATGACAATTCCGCCCCAAGCGCTCAAAGTTGAGGTGCAGAAGAAAATCGAAGAATGCACCATCAGCATAGTAAAGGCACTTAAAATCCATGGACCCTACAACATCCAGTATCTCGTCAAAGATGATGTTGTCAACGTTATCGAATGCAACCTGAGGGCCTCTCGCTCAATGCCCTTTGTCAGTAAAACCCGTGGCGTAAACATGATTGAGCTGGCGACTTTGGCGATGCTGGGCAAAAAAATCGATGGCATCAAACTCTCACCAATGACTGTTGCCCCTCACGTTGGAGTGAAAGTTCCACAGTTCAGCTTTATGCGTCTTAGCGGTGCCGATCCAGTTCTCGGAGTAGAGATGCTCAGCACTGGCGAAGTGGCTTGTTTGGGCGCAAACTTCTCTGATGCCTTCAGCAAAGCGCTGCAGGCTGCCGAATTCACCATCCCGCCTAAAGACGGCAAAGTGTTCATAAGCGTCGGCGGTGACGAGGAACGCAAGAAGCGGGTTGTCCCAATTGCTCAAGCTCTCGCTGAGATGGGCTTCAAGATCTATGCGACCCAACATACAGCCGACGTGCTCAACGCATACGGCGTTGCCACGACCGTTCTCTACAAGGTCAAAGATGCCCAGGTTAGCCCTAACATTATGGATTACCTGCAAGAACGCAAAATCGACCTAGTCATCAACGTTCCCATGGCAAACCGTCGCTCAAGTATATCAGACATCATAACCGACGGCTACATCATACGGCGCCAAGCAGTAGAATTCAACGTACCAGTCATCACTAACCTTCAATTGGCAGCGGCGCTTGTGGAAGTGTTAAAACAGAAAGGACAAAACGGCAACAGCATACGGAGTCTAAACGAGTACATGGATGAGTTGCCCTGGAAACAATGGTGACCTCGCGAGTTATATGCGATACTTTTCAAACTTTATTTAATCAACAAATTTTATCTTCTTAAGTTGCTTGGATTTTGGGCTGCGAATAAGTGTTCCAGCTTTGGAACATGGTGTTCCTTGAATAGAATTAAAAGCGTCATTTTCCCATATTGCAGGTATGATGATCCGAAAGGTAATTGTGCTGTTGGCAGTCATTGTTTTAGTTTTCTTAGCGTTAAGCGTAGTTTGGCTTTCCTTTGCAGCTAGTTCTCCTTTGTCTTCACCTATCGAGTTGCAGACTGATTTGCCTGGCGAGTTTGGCTACTCGGTTTATCAGTTAACCGACGGCAGCTTAGTCCTCAACACTGCCAACTCAACCTGCACTTTCCTTGTCAAACTTGACTCTTCAAACCAGCTATTGTGGGCAAAGCCAATCCAAATTAACCCAACAATTACCGTCCTTCCTCGTCTCTTGCCAACAGCTGAAGGTGGCTTTGTTTTGGCTGGCATTGTCGATAACTTGTATACAATAGTTAAAACCGATTCGGAGGGTAATATCGAATGGACCAAAACACTGAGCTCGGGAGCGCCCATAAACTACTTCATGTCCATTATTCAAACCAAAGACGGTGGCTTTGCAGTTGCGGGTTTTGGCGAGCCAGTTGAAGAAAGCTTGGGATGGATTTGGTTTGCCAAAACCGATTTGCAAGGAAACATGGAGTGGAACAAAACAATTTTGGGCCCCCTGTCGGATTGCCCCTCAAGCATCTTTCAAACGGCCGACGGCGGTTACGTTCTCTCTGAGGTCAGCTACTCTTTTGTTCCAGACCAGGCGTTCTTTAGGCTTTTAAAATTGAATTCGGTGGGAAACGTGCTAGGGTCCACGGTTTACGGCGGCGATGGCTATTACTATCAACCAGAATGTAACTTCGCCATCGCTACTAGGGACGGCGGATACCTGATGGCGGGATACCTCTGGGAAAAGAGCGCTTGGGCAGTTAAAACTGACCAGGAGGGTAACATGCAGTGGAATCAAACCTACGGCGCCAAACACAGCTCTATAACCTGCGCGATTGAAACCCCCAGCGGATACTTGCTCACGTCGATTTCGAACTTGACCGATATAGGTTTAATTATGACAGACACACAGGGCAATCAGGTGTGGAACACAACTTTTCCAGATGTTAGGTTGCCTGTGGGGTTGGAGGCAAACTTCAACTCCATAATCAGCTCCAAGGACGGCAGCTACGTCATGGTGGGTTCAAAGAACGGTTCAGTGTGGCTTGCAAAACTTGACTCTCAGTACGGTGCACCAATCCCGCTTTCGCTATTGCCCTATGTTGAGGTAGCGCTGATTGTAGCTGTGGTTGCAACGGTTCTGGTTGCTGCAAAGACAGGCAAAGGCAGGCAAAAACGCAAAGTTTGCGAAACGGAGTCAACCCTATGAAACAAATGAGTATAATCTCTTGTGCCTCAATAATTATCATATTATTCGCTGCGTCAGCAGCTAGTTTGGTTCACACGGTTGAAGTAGTCGCAACGATTTCTCTTATGCATTCAGGCGGCTGTTATGGATTAGCTTACGATCCCCAAAAGGGCGAGATATTCATTGCAAATGGGGATACCGATTCGGTCTATGTAATCTCGGACAGTTCTAACAAGGTAGTTGCAACTGTGCCCGTGGGAAAGGTGCCGTATGGCGTTGCTTACGATTGGGGCAAAAGTGAAGTCTTTGTTGCTAACCACGGTGCAGATTCAGTTTCCGTGATATCCGACAGTAATAATACTGTGGTTGCGACCATAAAGGTGGGAAGTGCTCCTTCTGCCATTGCTTATGATTCTGGCAAAGGCGAAGTATTCGTGGCAAACTATAATTCTAGTTCTGTCTCAGTGGTTTCGGATAGTAACAATATTGTTATAGCGAACATAACAGTAGGAAACCAGCCATGTGCTTTAGCCTACGATTCTGGCAAAGGTGAGATATTTGTTGGCCATGCAGGAAGCAATCAAGTCTTGGTATTATCAGATAACACAAACGTCATTGTTACAAACATAACAGTGGAAAATCAACCCTTAAGTTTAGCTTATGATTCTGGTTTAGGAGAAATCTTTGTAGCCAACTACAATTCCAGTACGGTCTCAATTATATCTGACGAGACAAACCTCATTGTTGCAACCGTGACTGTAGGAGCCAGCCCTAACTGCGTGGCGTATGATTCATTCAATGATCGCGTTTTTGTATTGAATTACAATTCAACTTTGCTCTCCATAGTGTCAGACAGCACAAACACCGTTATTTCAAATCTACCTCTGCAAAAGCAACCCCAAGGCATGGTGTTTGATTCTGGCAATGGCGAATTGTTCGTGACCTATTCTGAAAGCAACAAAGTCTCGGTAATAGCCGATTCCTCTGCTATACCGCAAGGGCAGACTTTATCCGAGTTTAGCACTATAGCACTCATCTTACTGGTGACAGCGGCAGGGTTTATTGTTGTAAATTTGGTTCACCTAAAATCTAAAAGTAAAGCAAAATGATGAAAATCTCAAACACAACACTCCCTTGCCTATTCTAATAATATCGATTCTTGCCCTATCCGCTAATAATATTGTTAAAACTGTTGAAGTAACAGCCACTATTCCGCTAAAGGAAGGGATGATGATTTATTATTCGGGAACAGGTAAAATATGAGCAACTAATTATGTTCCAACCGTTATGAAATGGGCATGCAAATCTACATTTTCATCTCTTTTCAGCTATTTCTGACACAAATAGTTCTGAGATGGCAAACGTAATCGTGGAGGACGGAGCTATCGCCTTAATGTATGATTCTGGCAAGGAGACGTTTTGTAAACAATATCGATTACAGCAGTTTTTCTGTCCTATCTGATGCCTATTCCAGTCTGCATCACCTGTTCCAACTGTGCCAGAGGTCGGCGGTGCAGTTTTCATTTCAGCGGTGGCAGCGGTGCTTGTTCCTTTTGTCCGGTTGCAATTGGCAAAAAGAAAATTTCCAATTAAATTAGTTATTTACGCAAAAAATATTAACTGCGAAACGCCTTCTCGATTGCATCAAGGTAAGGCTCTTTGTCCAAACCTACGAAGACTCGCACAATAGAAGAGATTAATGAGAAAATCCGCAAGGGCGATGCTCAAGTTTTAACGGCGGAAGAGATGAAGAAGCTGGTTGGGAGCAGCGGTGTCGAAGTTGCGTTCAATGAAGTTGATGTTGTTACTACAGGCACCTTTGGAGCTATGTGCTCTTCTGGTGCTGTTGTTAATCTTGGGCATTCTGATCCTCCGATTAAGATTGAGAAGGCATGGATGAACAATGTGGAAGTCTGTCACCCGGGAGCAGCAGTGGACCTGTTTATTGGCGCGACGAATATGTCAGAGAAGCTTCCTTTTGAGTATGGCGGCGGCCATGTTATACAGGATTTGGTGGCGGGAAACGATGTTGAACTTCGAGCGACCTCTTATGGGACAGATTGTTACCCAAGAACATCGGTCAAGACAACTCTTACGAAGGATGATTTGAACCAGTTTTATCTTTTGAATTTTCGCAACTGCTACCAGCGCTACAATTGTGCCGTGAACAGTAGCGACGAAACTATTTACACGTATATGAGTAAACTATTGCCAAGGTTTAGGAATGCTACGTTTTCGGGGGCAGGTGAACTCAACCCGCTAATGAATGACCCTGACTACGAGACGTTGGGTATGGGAACCCGCATATTCCTTGGTGGCGCACAAGGCTACATTATCGGCGAAGGCACGCAGCATAACCCCAAAAACCTCAACGGGACTCTGATGGTTAAGGGTAATGCAAAGAATATGTCGCCTGAATTCCTGCAGGGCGCCGCGTTTACAGGATATGGCACTTCATTGTATGTGGGTTTAGGTGTTCCGATTCCTATTCTAAACGAGGGATTAGCCAAGAAAACCTCGATTCAAGACAAAGACATCCTTACCGACATTGTGGACTACAGCGTGCCACGTCGCGATCGCCCCAAGTTTGGGCAAGTCAGCTACAAAGAACTAAAATCTGGCTCAATAATGATTAAAGGCAAAAAAGTTCGCGTCAGCTCACTTTCAAGTCTAAAGATGGCAAAGAAGGTTTCCCAGACGCTTAAGTCGTGGATTGATGAGGGCCGCTTCTTCTTAACTGCGCCCGTTGAGCGGTTGCCCACAACCGCAGTCTTTAAGGCGATGAGGCAGACTGAGGAAATTCCTTTTGTTGTTAGTGTTATGCATCCAGCAGTCACTTGTACCGAAGATGAGCCGATTAGTGCCATTGCAAAACGTATCGTTACCAGATCAGTTAACCACATAGTTGTGGTGGATGAAGCTGGCAAGCTAAGGGGTATTGTAACGTCTTGGGATGTTACAAGGGCGATGGCTGAAGGTAAAACAGCATTAGCCGATATAGAATCCCATAACGTAGTGACCGCAAAACCAGACGAACCTCTGGAGACTGCTTCCAAACGCATGGCACAAAACAACATATCCGCGTTGCCCGTGATTGATATTGAACGTAAGGTGCTCGGTATAATCACTGCCGAAGATGTATCTAAGCTGTTAGGACGGTAAAACATGGCAAGAATTCTCATAAGGTTCAACGAAGAACAAGTTTCAGAGCCTATAGCATCCCAAATCATCATCGAATACAAAGTACCAATGGCAATATTGTCCGCACATGTTAACTCAAAGGGGGGCGAAATTCTCGCTGAAGTTCCCGACGCGATACTCGAAAAAGTGGTGAACGCCTTCCGCCAAAGAGGCGTCTCAGTAACAGTGCCCAAACTAATCGAAGTCGACAGTGACAAATGTTTCAGCTGCGGCAGTTGCATTGCCCTTTGCCCCGTAGAAGCTATTAGCTTAACCAACGATTCAACAGTACAGTTTGATAAGGAGCGGTGCCTTGGCAGCACTTGCAGTATCTGCGTTGATGCGTGCCCAGCCCGAGCCATAAAATCCATCAAGCCAAACGGTGTCGACCGCTCAACGAAAGATAAGGTTAAGAAAAGTTGACCAAGTACCTGTTCAAAGAGTACTTTGCCCATTTAGAGTCCCAGTGCACAATCATTTCTGACCAGCAGCCAGCAATCCAAGTGGGCAAAGAATCCATCAAACGTAACTACATAGAGCTTGAAGTTTACGTTCGGGCTAACCCAAAATTTTTGCATACCTTAACTCCAGTTGCAGCGCCAGAAAAGCCAATTGTCGCGAAACTGATGGCAGAAGCTGCTCAAAAGGCGGTTGTAGGTCCCATGGCGGCGGTTGCGGGTGCAATTGCTGATTTAGCTGTAGAAGATATGCTCCAGACAGGCTGCGAGGTAGCGGTTGTGGAGGATGGCGGCGAAATATCGGCAACCTCAAACCAGCCATTGGATGTGGCAGTGGCGGCAGGAGAAGAACCCCTCTCCAATCGTTTCGGCTTTCGGCTCATGGAATTCCCAAGTGGTGTCGCTACCAGCTCGGGACGCTTCAGTCACGCATTCAGTTTCGGCGATGCAGAGGCAGCTGTTGTTTTCTGTAAAAACGCCGCTTTAGCAGATGCGGCGGCAACATCCGTAGGTAATGAGGTCAAAGGTGAAGACGCTCAAGCTGGAATTCAGGCAGGCATCAGCAAGGGGTTGTCGATTGAGGGAGTTATTGGGGTAATGATAATCTACAAGGGGCAGGTTGGAACAGCGGGAAAGATACCACAGATAATAAAGATTGACCATTAGTAGTGTATGCAAGTTTTGTGACATGCAAGTACTTTTCTCCGCGAATAGGCTATTGCGGAATTGAATGTCATGACTCAGGTGCCGGTAACAACATCTCCAGCAGATGCTTTAGTCATAAGTCCACATGTTGTAAGCGGAAAGTCAATCAGTGTCCAAGAAATCGCTGAGACCTTCGCGTTTGTAGAAGAGGATATTGAGCAGATCGGGAAGTTATTGTCTGAGGAGAAGGTTTTGGTGGCTAAATTTTTTGAGTCGCTGAGGTATTTGGCGCCGATGTTTTCTTCAATTTCGGTTTCCACATCTGTGCTTCCATTCAAATTGAAGGAAGCCTCCCAAGCATACATCGACCTCACAGGGCACCTCACTTTAACCTTTGAGGGTGGTCGTCGAGAAGTTTGGGAGTTAAATGAAAGCGAAAACCGCGATCTCTTGATGATAGTAGTTGAGGACATTATTCCAAAACTTAATAGCTTAATGGTCCAAAACCAACATAAAGTTGAGACGCCAAAAGAGATTCAAGCGATTGCGGAAATTCCAAAACTTCAAGCACCTGTAGCACCCGAACCCCTTTTAGTTATTTCAGTTGAAATTCCAGTTAACTTACCAGAATCTATTGTCACTGAAGAGATAGAAGAAGAAATACCGCAAGAAAGCCCGAGCGCCCATTGACTTAGGGGAGCAGAACGCGAAGATTGAGGCAATTAGTGCTGAGACTTTGAATTATTTAGAAATGCTTGGGGGGGAAGTCTTTGAGCAGTCGCCTGTTAGCAAATACTTTGACGATTGGATGGTTAACGTTAGGCAGATTATTCTATCCTTTGAATCAAGCGACGTCATAGGGTCAGACGAAACTTTTACCGAAGCATGTAACCACATTTTCAGCGAAATCGAAGATGAACTAGCCAAGCGACTGACAAACGAAGCAGAAATTGAAGTCTCAGCAAGGACACTTGTAGAGAATAGATATTTACTAGGCGAGATTGACGCTGGATATGCTGCCCAAACTAAAGACTTTGTAGTTAGAGGAAAGAGCGCTATAGATTACTTGTTCAGAAACGTGCACATTTTAAAAGAAGAACTTGCCGAGGTGGAGCAGATAAAAACGAGTTATCGGCATCCACTCAAGAAAAGGGCAAAAGAACAAAAACAAGCCGAGCTTACTCAGAAACTGAATGCTGCTGAGAAGAGGTTGGCTTTGGCAGTTGGTAATTCTTCTATTGATTCAGGAAAAGTTGGGGACATTGACGCTGAGTATGAAGCGCAGACGAGCGAGCTCAAAGAAAAAAGAGACTCTGCTATTGATTTCTTTACCAAGAATGTATGTAAATTGAAGAAGAGCTTGCTCAAATTCGGCAAACCAAAATAAGTAGCCTTCACTTCCTCAAGAAAGTAGCCGAAGAAGAAAGACAAATAGAAATTATCAAGAAATTAGATGATGCAAGAAGGAGCTTGGCGTTAGCAGAGCAGAATTCAGGTACCGAACTACAAAAACTCCATGAAGATTATGAGAGAAACAAACGGGCAAATATTGGTAAGATGCAGAATTTAGAGACGTCCATTGCAAACAAGGAAGTAGACAACTCCGCAGAGGTAAGAAAACAGGCGTGTAACGTTCTTTCAGAAGCAGTAAAAGCCCTTATCCAAAGAAAAATCTTGCCTCCAGCCATTGTATCCTCCGCGGGTGAAAAGAGCACTGAAGCCGTCCCTCAAAGTTAAGCTACTTCAATTAAATTACAAAAAATAACATAATCATAGTTGTTGAGATTTTGAATTTATTGGCTATTGGCTTTTTCAAGAGATAGAGTGATCCTATATTTGGTGAGTCCAAATCCGAAACGCTTATATTTTTTGTGAGGTGAAGCATTCAACAGGTTTCGAAGCACAATGTTCAATGCAAAAAACATAGTCTCAGGCAATGCGGCGCCGTTCCAGAGCTTCGATTACTGCTTTTATTATTACCATTTTCCTTAAGCCCAGAACTGAAAAAATTTTTAAGAAAAGTTCTGGGCAAAACATGGGTGTAAAACATATGGCAAAACATTCCTCTAACCAAACCATTGTCGTTAAATTTGGCGGCTCCAGCCTATCTGATCACGAAAGACTTCTAAAAGCGGTCAAGGCAGTGGTGAATGAAGCCAAAAAAGGTACAAAAATCGCTGTAGCAGTTTCAGCCATGGGGAAAACAACCGATGTGCTATTGATTACCGCAAAGAACACTTCGAACGGAAAATTAGCTAAACAGGAGTTAGATGACATTTTGTCGATGGGTGAACGCACAAGTGTACGAATCTTTGCGACTGCTCTTCGGAACAATGGTGTTGATGCTTGTTACTTTGACCCCATGGACAGTAAGTGGCCAATAATCACTGATGACTCGTTCCAGAACGCCAACCCCCTTGTCAAGGAATGCGAGAAAAATATTAAGGAATGCATCCTTCCGCTTGTTGAGGCAGGAACCGTACCGGTCATAGCTGGATTCGTGGGCAAAACGAAAGATGGCAAAATTACTACCCTTGGCAGAGGCGGAAGCGACACTACTGCGTTCTTGCTGGCACAGGGCTTAAATGCAAACCAAGTTGTGCTGGTAACGAATGCAGATGGCATAATGTCTGGCGACCCGAAAATAATTGCTTCGCCCAAACTTCTCCCAACAATCAACGTAAATACGCTTGTTGGCTTAGCAGATTCAGGTGCAAAATTTATTCACAGTAAAGCTCTCAAATACAAGCCAAAAGATATCGATGTTAAAGTCATCAGCAATGCTCATGGCGATTTGAGTCGTGCAGGGACAATCATCACCGGTGGATTAGGCACCGAACTTGACGCGGAAATTGCTCATCCTACCCCTGTGGCGGAAATCACCGTTATCGGAAACGGTATGTCTGCTAATACTAAAGTTATCACCGAGATGGTTGAGAGAGTTAAGGAAAACTCGATGTTATTGGGCATGTCTATGAACACAAACTCAATCATTCTCTATGTGCCGCAGGTGAAAAATATCGATGTCCTCTTCAACCAAATCCACAATATAACTATCGGCAACGAAGAAACCATAGCTATGGCAGTTAAAAAGGACCTTGTCTTCATCAAAACCAGCGGTGTGGGCTTGGAGGAAACGCATGGCATCATCGGCAAAATCAGTGAGGATTTACGCCTTAACGGCATAAACATCTCTGGCATCCTAACTATTACGTCGAGCATTTTGCTGTTTGTAGATTGGAATGAGAAAGAGAAAGCATTAAAGTTAATTAAAAACTCACTTAAACAACATTAGAGTGGAAAAGACATGAATGAAGGCAAAACCCGCAGACTAAAAAAAATCATGCAGCAAGACAACCGCACAGTAATTGTACCTATGGATCATGGTGTAACAGTTGGGCCCATCCAAGGCATAACTAACATGCAAACCATAACCAACCAGCTTGTGAAAGGTGGAGTTGATGCCATCCTTGTCCACAAAGGCATCGCCAAACGAGTCGACACCGGAGACGCAGGCTTAATCGTAATGTTATCTGGCATGTCAAACCTTAGCCCCAACGTAAACGGCAAGGTCCAAGTATGCAGCGTGCAAGAAGCCATACGCATCGGCGCAGACGCAGTATCCGTTCATGTCAACGTCGGCGCTCAAGACGAAGATAAAATGCTACAAAACCTAGGCAAAGTCGCCGAAGAATGCGAAGCCTTTGGTGTTCCTCTCTTAGCGATGATGTACCCGCGTGGACCAAAAATCCCAAACGAACATTCACCCGAATTGGTGGCGCATGCAGCGAGAATCGGCGCAGAACTTGGCGCAGACATAATCAAAACAAACTACACAGGAAGCATCGAAACTTTCAAAGCAGTCATCGAAAGTTGCCCAATCCCAGTTGTTATTGCAGGTGGACCAAAATGCAATTCCCTAGAGGAAGTGCTTCAAACCACCAGCGACGCCTTGGAAGCAGGTGCAGCAGGGCTTTCCATTGGACGTAACATGTTCCAATGCGACAATCCAACACAAATTTCAAGAGCGCTCTCTGCCATTGTCCACAAAGGTGCATCTGTTGAGCAAGCGCTAAAGATTTTTGGTGAAAAATATTGAAAGAACTCTGGCTCGAAATTCCACAAAATGCTTCCGCTCAAGAAAAGGAAGGTTTACTTAGCCTTGCCCATGAAAACGCAGACGCGATCTTGGATGGCGACCAAGCCAGCAACCGCCAAGGCAAAATGGAAATTATTTTTCTCACTGACTTGAGCGAGAAAAAAATTGCCCAGCTAAAGGTAGAGGGCAAAAAAACAGCCTTAAAAGTAATAATCCAAGGTAAAGAAGACGAAAACAGGGCAGCCAAAGCCGCTGAACTTGGCGTTGACTATGTCATAATAAACTGTCAAGATTGGCGAGTGATTCCGCTTGAAAACCTCATAGCCAAAGGCAGAGGAAAAAGCACCCTAATCGCAGAGGTGACCACGGCTGAGGATGCTAAGTTGGTTTTGGAAGCTCTTGAATTGGGCACAGACGGTGTTTTGCTAAAGACCAGAAACGTAGCTGAGCTGGAAAAAACCATCAAGCTCGTCAAGAATCAAATGCCCAAAATGTCGATTACCACAGCCAAAATCTTGTCCATTAAACCCATCGGCTCAGGTGCACGCGTCTGTGTAGACACTGTTGATTTGATGGTTCCAGGTGAAGGGATGCTTGTCGGATGCCAATCCGCAGGGTTCTTCCTTGTTGAGGCTGAAGTTAACGAGAACCCCTACGTGCAATCCAGGCCTTTCCGAGTGAACGCTGGACCAGCATCTCAGTACACCTTAACCTCCATTCAGGGTACACGCTACCTCTCTGAACTCAAAGCTGGTGACGAAGTTCTAATCGTTAGTCGAGAAGGTAATGTCCGAATCACAAACGTGGGTAGATCCAAAATCGAGTTCCGTCCACTCATCCTCATCGAAGCCGAGGCCGACGGCACCAAAATTAAAACTATCTTGCAGAATGCAGAAACCATACGCATAGTCACGTCTAAAGGCTCAAAACCAGTTACCGAACTCAAACCCAACGATGAAGTTCTTGTGCATTTAGCTGCGAAGGGAGGAAGACACTTCGGCATATCTGTGCCTGAAGAAACGGTGATTGAAAAGTGACTGTGAGAATCTGTGTTTCGATTCTCCCAAAAAACATGGCGGAAGCGCTAAAGCTCATTGAGAAGGCAGAGAGTTCCCAAGCAGACCTCGTAGAAGTTCGTCTCGATTACCTCGAAGAATCACGAAACCTACAAGACTTCGCCAAAAGCACAAAACTGCCCTTTATCGCTACAAACAAACTCAAAAACGAAAAAGGTTACTTTTCAGGAACCGAAATTGAACGTCAACAGACCCTTATTGATGCGGCCAAAAATGGCTTCGAATATGTGGATGTTGATTTTTCCAGCCCTAAACGGGACGAAACAATTGGAAAACTACGAGCTCTAGGGGCAAAACCCATCGTTTCTTATCATAATTATGATGGACTTTTAGCAGTTTCTACCATGGAAAAGATCCTTGACGAGGAGATTGCCAGCGGGGCGAGCGTCTGCAAAATCGTGCTCACAGCAAAACAAGTTGAAGACAACCTGCCTATTCTGAACTTTGTTTCCTTTGCTTCAGCCAAGGCAAAGCTGGTTTGCTTCTGCATGGGCGATCAAGGCAAAATCTCAAGGTTGCTTTCACCTGCATTTGGCGCTTTCTTCACTTTCGCCTCGGTTGAGCCTGACAGTGAAACCGCGGCTGGGCAGATGAGCATAACCGAAATGCGCACTGCTTATGGACTTTTGGGGATAAAATAATGCCTATTACGGGGAAAACTAGGGTTTGCGGAGTCATCGGTGACCCAATAGAGCATACCTTGAGCCCCATTATACACAATGCAGCCTTTAACGCTCTCAACCTTGACTATGCATTTTTAGCTTTCAAAGTAAAGCTAAATGCAGTGGAAAACGCAGTAAATGGCATGCGCGCCCTAAACCTACGGGGCTTAAACGTAACTATGCCGCATAAAAGTACAGTGTTGAAGTATTTAGACCGAACAGACCTATCTGCTCAAATCATAAATTCGGTCAATACAATCCTAAATAAGGATAGCAAACTTTTCGGCTTCAACACAGATGGCGTAGGCGCCCTAAAAGCTCTAAGAGAAAATGGAGTGGAGCCGAAGGGCAGAAAGGTTCTGTTGCTGGGTGCAGGCGGAGCTGCAAGAGCCATAGCGTACACGATGGCTAAAGAAGCCGATGAACTCGCGGTCCTGAACCGAACCGTAAAACAAGCTCAAGGATTAGCCAGACTGCTTGAAAAGACTGCGAACAAAAAAATAGTTGCAGGTTCCCTTTCACCAAAAGAAATCCAACAGAACCTCCAAGACTCTGACATTCTCATAAATGCTACTTCAATTGGGATGAAACCAAAAGCAGACGAAAGCCTTGTAAATCCTAAACTTTTAAGACCGGATTTGTCTGTGATGGATATAGTATACAATCCGCTTGAGACCAAACTTGTTAATGAGGCGAAAGCTGCGGGAGCTAAGGTGGTCAGCGGGGTTGAGATGTTGATTTATCAAGGTGCAGCGTCGTTTGAACTTTGGACAGGTAAGTCTGCTCCAGTTGAAGTTATGAGGCAGGCGGCGCTTAATTATTTGATGAAGGTGTAAACTGTGGCAACGGGTAGAGGTGTAGCGATTGCTCATGGGGCTGCAACCATCGTGAACGCGATTGCGCTGGGTAAGGGTGCAGCGTTTGGGGTTGATTTGTGGACCAGAGCTGAAGTTAATTTAATGGATGAACTAGGCGTTATTAGGGCTGAGATAGTTTCAGACCCAAAAGAAAGCACGCTCCTAATAGAAAAAACCGCGGCAAGAGTTCTGCAAAGGTTTGGTTTAGACAAAAGTTTTGGCGCAAAAATAAAAACCCTATCAAACATCCCAATCGCTAAAGGACTTAAAAGCAGCAGCGTAGCAGCAAACGCCACCGCACTTGCAACAACGGCGGCACTTGGCAAACCTCTTGATGATTTGGAAATTGTAAAGTTGGGTGTCGATGCTGCTTTTGATTCAAAGGTCACAGTTACTGGCGCTTTTGATGATGCGTGTGCATCCTATTTTGGCGGCATAGTAATTACCGATAACTTCAAACGTGAAATCATCAAACAGCTACCCTTACCTAAGGATTTAACAGTGTTGTTTCATGTTCCACCCCAAAAAGCCTACACGGCTGACTCAAATGTGAACAGGCTCAAAACTGTTAAACCGCTCGTACAAATCGCATTCGACAAGGCTTTGGAAGGAAAAGTTTGGGAGGCATTAACGCTTAACGGTTTAATCTACTCTTCAGCCTCAAACCTCAACACCACAATCGCGATAGATGCGTTGGCTGCTGGAGCCGTAGCGACTGGGCTTTGCGGCAAAGGACCTGCTGTTTCCGCAGTAGTTCCAACTGACAAGTTAGATGCAGTGAAGGCTGCTTTGGAAAGGTATGACGGCGAAATAATTCAGGCACAGTTGAACAGTGAAAAAGCAAAGGTGCTCTAACAATGACAGATGTAACAATTAAAAAAACTGAAAAGTTAAGCGGGCAAGTTTGTGCGCCGTCATCTAAGTCTTATACTCAACGAATGGTAATAGCCGCTGCACTTTCCCATGGAGTTTCAAAAGTTTCTAATCCTCTTTTGTCAGATGATACCGAAGCCACGCTTGGGGCAGTCACTGCTTTAGGGGCAAAAGTCAAGACTGCGGAAGGTTGCTGGACAATCGAAGGCACAGCGCTTAAGAGCGCAAAAGAACCAATTGACTGCAGAGAGTCAGGGGCAACATTGCGTTTCATGATTCCCGTAGCTGCGCTGGCAGATGGTTCTTCTACTTTGGTGTTTAGGGGCTCTATTGAGAAGCGACCTGTGGAACCACTTTTAGCTAGCCTCAAAGAACTCGGCGCCAAAGTGCGCGTTGGAAAACTTGGTGACAAAGACGCGGTTTTTGTGGAGGGCGGCGGCATTGTTGGCGGCGAGACTTCCGTTGCGGGCGATGTGAGTTCACAGTTTATTTCTGGCTTGATGTTTGCTTGTCCAATGGCCGAAGTGGACACGGAAATAATGCTGACTTCGCCGTTGGAATCTGCAGATTACGTTAAAATGACCGAGGCAGTGCTTGTTCACCATGGAATTAGGGTGCCTGCCCATGAAAACCACATTCATATCCCAGCGAACCAAACCTACACACCCCAAGATGGCAGAGTTCCAGGCGATTTCTCCTCCGCTGCTTTTCTCTTAGCCGCTGCAGCAATAACTACCTCGAATGTTCAAATTAGCAACCTTGACTACGAGACCGTTCAGGGAGACAAAGCGATTATAGGCACCTTAAAGCACATGGGCGTCAACGGAAAAGTCTGCGTGGACAACGTTGAAATTGAAGGTTCAGGAACTCCACTTACACCCGTAGAAGTAGATGCCAAAAACATTCCTGACCTTGTTCCAGCCATCGCCGCTCTCGCATGCTACGCAAAAGGCACTTCTCACATTTTCGGCGCACAAAGGCTTAGGTTCAAGGAGTCAGATAGGCTCCAATCGTTATTTGCTGAACTCTCAAAGATGGGCGCTCAAATCGGCTTAGAAAACGACGGCTTACTCATCGAGGGCAGCAACCGCTTGCATGGAGTAACCATCGATCCACACAACGACCATCGAATCGCCATGGCATGCACAATCGCCGCTTTAGGCGCCGAAGGAGAAACCACAATTCAAAACGCAGAGTGCGTCAGAAAGTCTTATCCGCAGTTCTTCACTCATCTAAGACAAATAGGAGCTAACGTTGTTGGCGGGAAATTCGATAGGTAAAGAATTCACAGTTGCCACGTTTGGGGAGAGCCATGGCAAAGTAATCGGAGTAGTTGTGGATGGCTGCCCAGCAGGCTTGCCGCTTTCGGAAGCTGATTTTCAGGAGGACCTTGATCGCAGAATTCCAGCGGAGTCCAAGATTGTTTCTGAGCGAGTCGAGAAAGACGTTGCCAAAATCCTAAGTGGATTTTTCAACGGATTCACCACTGGGGCTCCAATCGCCTTGATGGTGGAGAATAAGGAAACTCAGCCAAGCGATTATGAGGCAATAAAGGATTTGCCAAGACCTGGGCACTCTGATTATCCGGCGCGAATTAAATACGGAGGCTTTAACGACCACCGTGGCGGAGGGCGCTTCTCAGGAAGAGTCACAGTTGCACTCATAATGGCTGGCACAATAGCCAAAAAACTGCTCGGAAGATACAACATTGATGTTTTGGCATACACCTTAGCCATCGGTAACGTCAAGACTGATAGAAAGTTTAGAACTTCGGAAATCCGCAAAAATCGATATTTAGCTGCAACTCGGTGCCCTGACTTAGTTTGCGCAGGAAAGATGGAGGAAGCCATTGTTGAAGCTAAAAAAGAAGGGGACAGTTTAGGCGGTATAGTGGAATGTGCAGCGCTCAACATGCCTGTTGGAATTGGTGAGCCGTCGTTTGACTCATTGGATGCAGATTTAGCAAAGGCGATGTTTGCTGTCCCTGCAGTGAAAGGTGTCGAGTTCGGTGCTGGCTTTGACGCTGCGAAGTTGCGGGGGTCAGAGAACAACGACGCCTTCCTTATCAAAAAAGGCAAGGTTGCCACTTCAACCGAGAACGCAGGCGGCATCTTGGGCGGATTGTCAAGCGGAATGCCAATCCTGATCAGAGTAGCGATAAAACCCACACCCTCCATTTCCAAGGAACAGAAAACCGTTAACATGTGCACGATGGAAAATTCCGCTCTAAGCGTTAAAGGTAGACACGACCCTTGTGTGGTTCCAAAAGCTGTGCTCGCCATCGAAGCAGCAACCGCCATAACCTTAGCTGACCACCTCATCCGCGCTGGGTACATACCAAAAGTCCTCAAGGAGCACTAACCATGAACGAAATCCCCTTGCTAAGAAAACAGGTTGATGAAATCGACAACCAAATTCTAATTGCCCTCTGCGAACGGGTAAAGATTTGCAAAGCAATCGGGGCCGCCAAGAAAAAACAGGGTAAACCCATTCGAGATAAGTCTAGAGAAAATGATGTTTACAAGCGCGTAAAAGACAAAACCTCCCAATTAGGTCTTAATTCTAGTCAAGTAGAAGCGGTTTACCGCGAAATAGTTAATATGTGCATTGCCGTTCAAGAATAAAGCGCTCCTAACGGAGAGTCCAAACTGTATGCTCTATGAGATAAACGAGAAAGCCCTTAAACTGGAAAGTGAAGGAAAAAAAATCATTCGACTAAACCTTGGTGACCCAGATATGGCTACGCCGCCTGAAATCGTCGAAGCAGCATACGCTTCAATGAAGGCAGGCAAAACTAAGTATGCCTCTTCTTATGGTGAGCTTAGGCTACGGCAGAAAATCGCTGAAGTACACGGCGTTGAAGCAGAAAACGTCGTGATAACGCCAGGTTCTAAATGGGGAATATTCTCCACGATGTTTTTGATGCTCAAAAACGGAGGTAACGTTATCATCCCCACGCCATACTGGACAGCTTACGATTTAATCGCAAAGAGCCTTGGCGCGAAAACCAAGCTGCTGCCGACGGAAATGGCAGAAGGTTGGAAAATTGACCTCGACAAGCTTGAGAGCTTAATTGACAAAGACACAAAAATGATTATTCTCAACAACCCAAACAATCCTACAAGCAAAGTCATGGACTCCAAAACTCTCGACGGCGTCGTCGAATTAGCTAACCAGAAAGGAGTTACTATCCTCTCCGACGAAGTCTATGGAGCAATCAGCTTTGTGAAAACCAAAAGCATACTCGACTACGACGGTGAATGCAAACATATCCTCTCCAACGGTTTCTCAAAGACCTTCACCATGACTGGTTGGCGCATCGGCTACCTGGTAGCAAACAAAATGGTCATAGATAACATAACCAAACTCAACCAAATCACCATCAACAACATTCCAGTCTTCATTCAGGACGCCGCCCTTAAAGGCTTAGAACTTCACAAGCAAATTGCATCTGCCATCAAAGCAAAATACAAACAACGCGCAGACCTAGCCTGTACCAAACTCTCCGCCGCAGGATTCAAATTCACTAAACCCGACGCGCCATTTTATGTGTTTCCTAAGCTCGAAGGTTTAGACGGCGAAAAGTTCACACTAGACCTACTTGACAAAGGCGTTGCTGTTGCTCCAGGCACATCATTTGGTAACTACCCTGAACACTTTCGCATTTCTCTAACCGCTCCAGACGACCAAATCGAGACAGGGCTGAATAAAATCTGCGAGGTCAATAAATGAGGGTTGCCGTAATCGGCGCGGGGAAAATGGGCGTTTGGTTCGCCAAATTTTTCCTCTCAAAAGATTACGATGTAATTTTAGCGGATAGAAAAAAAGAGAAACTCGAAAATCTGAAAGACTTACTTGTTGATTTAACCACGAACTTTCAAGAAGCCGTCCAAGAGGCCGACCAAATTTACCTTTGTGTATCCATAAACGCCATCGAAGAGGTCGTTAAAACAATCAGCCCAGTATTGCATAAAGGACAGGTTGTCATTGACATAGCCTCGATAAAGGAAACACCCGTTAACACCATGCACCAATACATCAAAGAAGCAACGGTGTTGGGTACGCACCCTGTTTTTGGTCCGGGAAGTAACGGCGTCAAACACAAGGCATATGTCTTGACTCCAACGAATGCGAAAGAACATGAGTTTGCGGAAAAATTCAAGCAGTTGCTCGAGAAGGAAGAAGCACACGTTTTCATTATGACTCCCAAGAAGCATGATGAATTAATGTCAGTAGTTTTGGGACTGCCACACTTTTTAGGCTTAGTAGCATGCGAAACCTTGCTGGAACAGAAAAACTTGCACGAAACCAAAAAAGTAGCAGGC
Source organism: Candidatus Bathyarchaeota archaeon (assembly GCA_963775685.1). GTDB lineage: Archaea > Thermoproteota > Bathyarchaeia > Bathyarchaeales > Bathycorpusculaceae > Bathycorpusculum. The sequence continues at coordinate 1,385,360 of CAVZJV010000014.1, read as the reverse complement.
ACCACCTACCGAATGCTCTTCACGCTGGCAGAAGCAACGGCGATGGAAACCCCCGATCTCTACGCTGCCGTACAAACGAACCTGCAGGAATTGGACAAAATCGAAGATACCTTCATGGCTAAAGCCCAAGAACTGCTCACCTTAATTAAAAACAAAGACACGAAAGCAATCGTCAACCGAATGGAGCGGCTAAAAAAGAAGCTTAAAGAATTCGACTGCGACTTTGCCGAATCCTATGAAACCATGTATAAAATGCTGGAATCCACAGAAAAATAAGGAATCAAATGAAAAAAAACCTGCTTGTTAACTGTTCTCTCAAAGGTGAGGTAAGCGCGGATTTGCCTACGGCAGTGGAAAAATTTAGCGAGTACAAAGTAGTCAATTTTTGGAGATGTTGATGCAAGTTATAAAATTTGGCAAAGACCCTGACGTTATCATCATCAGTGGGTCGCAGTTTGCCCATATTTGGTATATGCTTCGGCCACCAGAGCTCCTCTGTAGGCATTTGGCGCCGAAGTAAGCTCGCTGTCCCAGAAAATCTCAAGCCGATTTGAAGACGTTAAAGTCATTCAACAAGATGAAATCTTCGCTGGCTTCAAAGAGGGGCAAACAATACCATTAGCAGAAAACCACTATGATTATATATTAAAAGACAGCCTTGAGCGCGCTGGTTTTGTTTTGTTGGCTGTTCTGTTTCATGCGGAGTGGAGGCTGTTAGACATAAAACCAAAACCATTCTACGGCGTCCAATTCCACCCGGAACGCACAACAATTGGAAACAAAACGCACCCTGAAGGCCACATGGTTATCGAGAATTTCTTCAAACAGATAATTAAGCGGTAACCTTCGGCTTATCGAGTTGTTTGGCGAATTGTTTTTTGGTTGAAACGCAAAATCTATTTAGTGCCAACAACAGAGCTTAAACAAACGTGACTTTAATGGGTAATTGTGCAAAATGTGGCGCAGAGCTTGATTGGCACGAGCAACATATTGTATTTTGGAATTCACACCTCAAAAAAGGCTACATAAAATGGATAGTTATCGGGTCCTCCCAATTTGGCTCACGCAAGGATTTCCCACAATTCACTGGAAAAAAAATCTGCCAATCTTGTGCGTACGAGTTATTCAACTTTGGTGCAGTCTGTCCAGAATGCGGAAAAAGAGGAAGCCACAAATGCAACCCCAGTGCAGCCAAAAAACTATGTTCTAAATGCGGTTTTTCATCAAAGACTACAGTAGAACCTGAAAAAAACCGTGGAACAAATATCATGGGGCTCATCACTGGTAACGCAGCAATGGACAATTCATCTAAGGAACGTTGGGTATGCTCAAAAAAGTTTGATATTAACAACCGTTTAAATTTTGCAGAAGACTGCTCAAGCTACGTAACTCTGTCAGAATACGAAAAGAAACGCGTCAGCGGAGAAGTCGATAGCGCACCCGAACCTGTTCTGGTTTTAGAGGACTTTTCTGCGCTAAAGTATATTTTGACTAAGAAAGGATTAGCAATGTCTGCTTGTAACTGCCCAAAATGCAATGCTATGGTTGATTTCCCTGAAAATGGAAAAGTCATAGTTTGTAAACATTGCGGAGCCCCGATAAAACCAGTTGACATCCTTGAAAGAATTAAATCGCTCACAAATTAATCACTCTTTCGCCTGAAGATAAAGCCTGACAGAAAGACAAAAGTAATTAAAATCATTTTTTATTATTGGTTGATTTTTAAGGAATTCAAAAAAGCCCCACAAGAACTCGTAGACTTCATAATAGAAAAAATGAAGGATAAAAGCTGCGATTGCAAGAAGATGTTAGGGTACTCTACGTTTTTTGTTAACGGCAACATGTTTGTGGAGGTTCACGGCAACAAACTGTTTCTACGGCTATCTGATGTTGAAATGACAGAGATAATGAAAAATTGCCCTATAGTTAGTGTTTTTGAGCATATGCCGGGAAAAGCGATGAAAGGCTACGTTGTTCTTCCAAAACAATCTACTCTGACGATAGACTTTTTGCGGAATATTTAGTACTTGGATAAATCAATAAATTAAGTTTCAACTATACCGTCTAAAAGAGGGAAAAGGAAATAACTAAACAGCTTTAGGATATGAGCCCAAGATTTTGACGAAAATCGCATATTTCTCAAGAGCTTTTAGGGCTTCATCGCATTTAGGCTCAGTTCTATGTCCTTCAAAATCAAGGTAAAAGTTGTATTCCCATGCAGTTTTCTTGGTTGGTCTTGATTCGATTCTGGTTAGATTGATTTTTCTTTTTGCGAATTCTCCCAGTGCATGGTAGAGCGAGCCAGGCTCATGTTTTGCTGAGAAGATAACTGAGGTTTTATCCTTTCCAGTTGGAGCCGAATCTTCTTTGGATAAGACAAAGAAACGGGTGAAGTTTTCTTTGTTATCTGCAATGTCTTTGGCAAGGATTTCCATGCTGTAGATTTCGGCTGCTCTCTCGCTAGCTATGGCTGCGGCGTTTATGAGCTTTTGTTCCTTGATTATTTTTACACTTCCAGCAGTGTCGTAGGTTGGGATAATTTCCCACTTTGATTTTTCCAAGTAACTTCGGCATTGCGCTAAAGCTTGCGGATGGGAGTACACTAATCTGATTTGGTCTATGTTTGTTCCAGGGTTGACGATTAGGCAATGTGCTATTTTTACTATTACTTCGCCGAAAACTTTAAGGTCATAATTGAAGAATAAGTCGTAGTTTTGATTGACGCTGCCTTCAAGGGAATTCTCGACTGGTACCATACCAGCTTGAACTTCATGCTTCTTTACACTCTCGAAAACGTCTCGGAAGTCCATGCATGGTTTAACTTGAACTTTTGAGCCAAAGAACTGGTATACTGCCGATTCGCTATATGCGCCCGGTTCGCCTTGGAAGGCTACGGTTGTCACTTCTTGTTTCCCTGCTTATTGTGGTTTTTAAGCAAGAGTTTGTTTATACCGTTTATCATTGCTTCGACGCTTGCCATTACGATGTCTTCTCTGGCTGCTCGTGCTGAGACAATGTTGCCTTTTTCATCTTCTACTTTTATAACAACTTCAGCAACGGCGTTTGAACCTCCTGTTATGGCCTCAAGGCGGTATTCGCTTAGTCTGATGTTTTCTATACTGCTGGTTAATTTTTGGATTGCTTTTAGAACAGCATCTACTGGTCCCACGCCTGTTTCAGCAGCAACGTATTCTTTTCCATTTAAAACTAAGCGAACGGAAGCGGTGGGAATGACTTTGATGCCTGTAACTACTGCCATGTCGCAGAGGTCAACGATTTTTTCTTCCCCTATAACTTCGCCCATAACAGCTGATGTTAATGCTATCAAATCAGCGTCTGTCACCATTTTGCCTTTGTCGCCTAAATCTTTGACGCGCTGAACGATTTCTTTGATTTGCTCTTCAGTGGGGTGGATGCCTATTTCTTCGAGTTCAGCTTTGATACCTCGCGTTCCTGCCAGTTTACCTGCCACAAGTTTCCTTGTACGACCGACCAATTCTGGGTTTATGGGTTCGAAGGTTAATGGTTTCTCAGTTACACCGCGTGTATGAATGCCCGATTCGTGGGCAAACGCGTTTTCGCCGACAATTGCCTTGTTAGCCTGAACAGTAATGCCTGTTAAGGAAGCAACCATTCGTGAAGTGCTGTAAAGCAATCGGGTGTTGACGCCTGTTTTATACTTGTAAATAATTTCCAGCGCCATCACAACTTCTTCAAGTGAAGCGTTGCCTGCGCGTTCGCCTAAGCCGTTAACAGCAACGTGAACTTGGGCGGCACCTGCCTCAACTGCAGCAAGCGAGTTTGCAACTGCCAAACCGAAGTCGTCGTGGCAGTGTATGCTTATGGGGACTGTGACGACGGTTTTTAGATCTTCGATTAGTTTGGCGGTGGTTTTGGGAATCATGATACCGACGGTGTCGGGAACGTTTAGGGTGTCCATGCCTGCGTCTTGGGCGGCTTTGCAGACTTTTTTTAAGAACTGCAATTCGCTGCGGGTGGCGTCCATGGGTGAAAACTCGCATTTTACGCCTTGTTTTTTAACATATTCAATTGAGTCCACTGCTGAAGCTAATACTTGTTCGGGGGTCAAGTTGACGGCATATTGCATCTGAACTGGTGAGGTTGGTATGAAAACATGGATTAAATCAACGTCGCAGGAAAGGGCTGCATCGATGTCACCCTTTGTTGCTCGGGCTAATGCGCAAATTTCCGAGGTCAAGCCCAGTTTGGCGATGTCTTTAACGACTTTTTTTTCGCCTTCAGATGAGCTTGGAAACCCAGCTTCTATAACATCAACGCCTAGTTTGCTTAGTTGGCCTGCAATCTCAATTTTGTCGTCAGCTGTTAAAGAAACTCCGGGGGTTTGTTCCCCATCTCTTAAGGTTGTATCTAAAATGCGGATATGGGTAAGTGCTTTATTTGAGGTCATGCTTTCAGCCACTTTTAACGGTTAACGCCTCAGCAATAGCTTCCGCCATCCCAACAGTCGTGGTTTTGCCGCCGCAGTCTGGAACAGATTGACCATTACTTAAAGCGTATATTACTCCTTTCTCTATGGCTGCACCTGCTTGTAAGCATTTCTTGTCGCCATATTTTTCTCCTAACCACTCTAGCATCATTTTAGCGGAGAGTATCATGGAGATTGGATTGGCTGTGTGTTTTCCTGCTCTGTTTGGTGCGGAGCCGTGGATAGGTTCAAAGAGACCGAAGTTGTCGCCTATGTTTGCGCCTGGGGCCATGCCTAAGCCGCCGATTTGCTGTGCGGCTTCATCGCTGAGTATGTCGCCGAACATGTTGCAAGTGCAGAACACATCGAATATTTCTGGTTCCTTGATTAATCGCATTGATGCTGCGTCAACGTAGAGTTCGTTAAACGCGATGTCTGGATACTGTTTTGCGGTTTCGCGGCAGACGCTGGCAAATAAGCCATCGGTTACGCGCATGACGTTGGCTTTGTGGATGGCGGTGACTTTCTTTTTGCCGTTACGTAGACGTGCGATTTCGAATGCTTTTTTGGCAATACGTTCGCAATTCTTGCGTGTGATAACTCGAAGGCAAAGTGTGGTGTCGTTGCCTATTGTGAATTCTAAACCCTTGTAAACGTCCTCAGTATTTTCGCGGACAAAGTACATGTCGATGTCTGGATGGGCGACTTTGACGTTAGGGTAGGCTTTGAGGGGGCGCAGGTTAGCGTAGAGGTCAAACATGATTCGGAGTTTAACTATGACGGCTGCTGCAGATTCGCCAACTGGACCTTTCAGGCAGACGTGGGAATCTTTGATTTTTTCCACAGTGTCTGCTGGGAGAGCGGCTCCAAGCGTTTCAAGTGCGATGTCTCCTGCTGGAGCATCGATGATTTTTAGTTTTAGGCCGAATTTTTTCTGAACTGAGTATAGGACTTTTAGGGTGGCTTCGGTTAATTCTGGTCCGATGCCGTCGCCTGGAATTAGGGATATTTTGTATTCTGTCATTTTTTCATTTTCCTTCGTAGATTTTCGATTAATCCGCCATCTGATAGTATTTCTAAGATGAATGGTGGAAGCTTGTCTACTTGAAACTTTTTGCCGTTGGAAGTGTTTTCTATCTTGCCTGCTTCAAAATCTACGCCTAAGGTGTCACCTGTTTTAACGGCGTCGGATATGCCTTTGCATTCTAGGACAGGTAAGCCGATGTTTATGGCGTTTCGGAAGAAGATTCTGGCGAACGATTCAGCGATGACACATTTTACGCCTGAGTACTTCAGCGCCAGAGGTGCTTGTTCTCGGCTTGACCCGCAGCCAAAGTTTTTGCCGCCCACTAAGATGACGCCACCTTTAGCCTTCGCTACAAATTCGGTGTCTAAGTTTTCTAATGCGTGTTTGCCCAACTCGGTGGGGTCAACTAGAATTAGGTATTTGCCTGGTAAGATGACATCGGTGTCAATGTTGTTGCCGAACACTATAACTGGTGCTTTTATTTTGCTGTTCATGGTTTTGCCTCCAGAGTTGTGGGGTCGGTTAATTTGCCTGTAACCGCTGAAGCTGCCACCGTTGCAGGTGAAGCCAGGTAGACGTTGGCTTGGGTACTGCCCATTCTGCCGATGAAGTTGCGATTGCTACTGCTGACGCATGTTTCGCCCGCTGCCAGCAAGCCAATGTGCCCGCCTAGGCAGGGTCCGCACGCTGACCCGCAAACGATTGCGCCTGCATCGGTGAAGATTTCCAGTAAGCCTTCTTGCATGGCTTGGCGGTAGACTTCTTGTGAAGCAGGAATCACCAGTGCCCTTACGCCTTCCTTGACGGTTTTGCCTTTTAGGACTTGGGCGGCTAAGCGTAAATCTTCTAATCTGCCGTTGGTGCAGGAACCGATGAATGCCTGCTCGATTGGTACGTTGCCGACTTCTGAGACGGCCTTCACATTGTCCACTGACGATGGGCAAGCTACTTGGGGCGTCATCTTTGAAACGTCAAATTCTTCAATCTTCTCGTAAACCGCATCTTTGTCGCTTTGCAACGGTTTGAAATCTGGCATGGCTTTGATTCTGCTCTCCAAGAACTTGTGTGTGGTTTCATCGGGTGCGATTATGCCGTTTTTGGCGCCCATCTCAACAGCCATATTGCATACAGTCATTCGACCTGCAACGGTCATGTCTTTGATGGTTGCCCCTGTGAATTCGGCGGCTTTGTATATGGCGCCATCCACGCTTAGTTTGCCAATAATGTGTAGGATTAGGTCTTTTGCTGTGACATACTTTGGGAAGCTGCCTTTTACGTTTACTTTAATTGTTGGAGGAACTTTGAACCAGATTTTTCCCGTAGCAAAAACGGCTGCTGCTTCAGTTGAGCCGATGCCTGTCGCAAACGCCCCGAATGCTCCGTAGGTGCAGGTGTGGCTGTCTGCTCCTACGATGACTGAGCCGGGGGTCACGTGTCCTTTTTCAGGCATAACTTGGTGGCAAATTCCGCCTCTACCAACATCGTATAATGTGAGGTTTTGGTCTTTGGTAAATTGCCTCATGGTTTTGTGTAGTTCTGCTGCTTTGACAGATTCTGCAGGAACCTGGTGGTCCAGAATTACGACTACTTTTTTGTTGTCCCACACTTTTGGGACGCCTATTTTTTTGAAAGCTTCGACAGCCAAAGGTCCAGTTAAGTCATGCACCATAACCATATCGACGCTTGCATCGATGATTTCGCCTGGATGCACGACTTTTTTTCCTGAAGCTTTAGCCAAGATTTTTTCTGTAATATTCATTGTTGGTCGCTTATCCTCGAAATTAGTCTAAAGATACTTGTGATAATTGGGATTTTTAAAAGAACAAGGAATTAAGGGTTTCCGCTTTGTTGATGCGATTTATTGGTCGATTTTTATTGATTTTGCTCCTCTGGCTAGGGCTGTTATGCCTGTTCTGGCTAATTCGATGATTCCGAAGGTTTTCATGAGGTTGAGGAAGGCATCGATTTTATCGGGGGTTCCTGTGATTTCAACGGTTAAGCTGTCGGTTGAGACGTCGATGATTCTGCCGCGGAAAACCTCTACGAAGTTGATGATGTCGCTGCGTTCTTTGGAGTCGTTGACTTTGACTTTTATGAGTGCGAGTTCACGCATGACAAAGCCGCCTTGTTCGAGTTCGCTTACTTTGAGGACATCGATTTGTTTGGCGACTTGTTTGATGACTTGGTCAATTGTTTTTTCGTCTTCGTTGACCGTGATGGTCATGCGAGCTATGGTTGGTTGTTGGGTGGGTCCGACGGTGATGCTTTCGATGTTAAAGTTTCTGCGGCGGAATAGGTTGGCGATGAGATGCAGAACTCCCGGCTTGTTTTCTACCAGGACGCTTATGACTTTTGTTTTTCCGGCTTCCATTAGTAGTCACCTCTCTGTTGGGGTAAACCGCAGCCTGGAGGCACAAAGGGAACCACATCAGTTTCTGAGCCTATAGGCACATCGATTACCGTGGTTACTTTACTGGTTAGTGCTATCTTAACTGCCTTTTGGAACTCCTCAATGGAGGTTGCTCTTATGCCTTGTGCTCCGTATGCTTCTGCTAGTTTAACGAAGTTTGGTGTTTTGCCCAAGTTGACTGCCATGTAGCGGCGATTATAGAGCATACGCTGCCACTGCGCCACCATCCCTAAGACGGAATTGTTTAGGACGATGACGGTAACAGGAATGTCTTCGTTAACTGAGCACGCTAATTCCTGCTCGCTCATAATAAAGCTGCCGTCGCCTGCGATGTCCACAACTGGCCGACTGGGGCATGCAACTTTAGCGCCGATGGCCGCTGGGAACCCGAATCCCATCGTGCCAAGCCCGCCAGAGCTGATGAACGTCCGGGGCTTTAATGCTTGAAAGTATAAGGCTGACCACATTTGGTTCTGACCCACCTCAGTTGTGACTATTGCGTTCCCCGGTAACAGTTTTCTTAGTTCACTTAGCAGAGCTTTGGGAACCACGTCTCTTGGCAAATCCTTCAACAGTGGGCTGAGCTGTTCTTTGACTTCTTTGACACGCTTAGACCAGTTCTTTCCTTCTCCTTTTTGAAGCTTCTTTGAGGTTGCTGCGATCAAAATTTTCAACGCGACTTTTGCGTCGGCGACAATTGGCACGTCAACTTCTATGTTTTTGTTGATTTCGGCATTGTCAATTTCGATGTGGATTTTCTTGGCGTTCGGGGCGAACGTGTCGAGATTTGCGGTTGCTCGGTCGGAGAATCTTGTGCCTACAGCCAGTAGCACATCTGCTTCGCTTATCATTTTGTTGGCGGCCGGGTTACCATGCATTCCTATGCTACCCAGCGATAAGGGGTGGGTTTCTGGGAAGGCTCCTTTGCCCATAAACGTTGTTGCGACAGGCGCCATTAGTAAGTCTGACATTTGTACTATTTCGTTTGATGCCTCTGCGGTTATGACTCCGCCCCCTGCCAATATTATTGGGCATTCAGCTCTGGATAATAAGTCGGAGGCTTCGCTGATTTTAGCAAGGTCAGGTTCGGTTATTAATTTGTAGCCTGCTGCATCGATTTTATCTGTGATTTCGATGTCTGCGACTCCGGCTTGAATGTTCTTGGGTAAGTCGATGAGCACTGGTCCTGGTCTCCCTGTGGTTGCTATGTGGAATGCGCTGTTGACTGCAACTGGGATTTCTGCGACTGTTCTTGGTTGGTAACTGTATTTGGTGACCGCTGTTACGATGCCGATTATGTCTGCTTCCTGAAAGGCATCTCGCCCAATCATATAGCTTGTGTTGGCGCCTTCTGAGGGCACTTGGCCTGTTAAGGCGATGATCGGGGAAGAGTCCATGTAGGCGTTGGCGATGCCTGTGACAAGGTTGGTGGCTCCTGGACCGCTTGTTGCCATGCATACGCCTGCTCTTCCACTGGCTCTTGCGTAACCTTCGGCTTCGTGGGCGGCGCATTGCTCGTGTCTTGCAAGGATATGACGTATTTTCTTGTTGCCGCATAATGCATCATAGACTGGGAGGATGGCTCCGCCTAAGATGCCGAAGATTGTATCAACGTTTTGTTTTTCTAGGGATTCTAAGAGTGCTTGTGCACCAGACATTTTAGCCATTTTCAATTCAGTCTCCTATAAGTTGAAAAGCGTATACTTTCGTCAGAAAAAATTAGCTGAGAAAAGTTCGTGGTTTGTTTAGAGGGTAACCTGAGCGAATTAGAGAATTTGTACCCATCGATCCCAGCTATTGAGGTGACGATCCCTCGTATTCATGCCTCTTATAACTCCACGTACTTTAAAAGTTACAGCAAAGTTAAAATAAATAGTTTGTGGTGTTTCGATATTTTTTTTACAGTTATCCACAAAAATGTTTAAAAGCAAAAGCCTTTTCTATCTGAAAATCAAGCTTAATGAGAATTTGTGATTACCTTGTTTTGCCAAAAAATTTTTGTTGTCTTTTTTTGGGGGGCAAAAAGATGTTTGGTGGGCGGATTTAGCCGTGGGCTATCATTAGCAGGGCGAAAAAATAGTGGACAAGCGCCATGCCCTTTTAGCCGCCAGACCCGCTCAGCTTGGCTCTTAGTTAATTCATCCTTGCAATCCCTACCTCCTTTAAATGATATAAGGCGATGTTGTCACAGAATGAAACAACAACTATTCTATGCTGATTTTACCGAGACTTTTTGGCTTAATACTCTGTTCTAGCCCGCACCAGACGCTAAACAGTAAGTGCTTGCAGTTTAGGAAAAATTTTTAAATGAATTCTGCAAACTTGTATTCAAAATCTATTGAGTTTACTTAATGTCATATTGCAAATCTACGGCAGTTGGTTGGTGTAGCTCCAATTGTAATGTTAGTCATCGGTGTAATCCTGTTCCATTACGCATCTATTCTCAGAAAGAACAGTTGGCATAATTCTGTTATCTTTTGGGTGTCTTGCGTGGGCTATTAATTCTTTTGCTTTGTATTTTGCAGTCACTGCGCTAGCCCAAATTTACAAGCTATAGGCGTTTTCTTCATGTTGTTTTATTTTCGAGAGATCAACAGTTACTGCGGGATAGTTTCATTGAAAAATAAACCTCAGACTCAATCTAATTGACCAATAAATCGTAAAAAAAGCCTGGTTTTGGAATTTGCCCTAAATTTTAAGAGCTATAGCCTGCTTATGTAGTTAGATTTTTTGTTGCAGCCAGCTTGCCAGATAGACTTGGTTGGTGTTTCCAGTTTTTTCAAGTGAAACGATTCCTCTGTCGGCTAAGCGTGCGATTATTCGGTGGGTTTGGAGTCTGCTTAGGCCTGTTTCGTTTCGAATGTATTTTTGGAGGTATCTGCCTTTGTGGTTGGTTAAGACCTCTATGATTTTGCGTTCTTCTTCAGTAAGGGTTTTGGCGACAGATTCGTAGGCTGTTGACCCATTTGCGCCTGGCTGAGTTGCAGCAATGTTTTGTACAGATTGAATAACTCCTACACTCCCGACTCGAATTTGGGGGTACAGCAGATAATAACCAACACCGACAATCCCCATGATTGTAACAACGATTAAGACCACGAACAAGACGCCAAAGTAAGATAGCAGACCGCTTGATGTTGTGGTTCCTGTTTGTCCCATCATGCTGCCCATGCCGTTTGTACCACTTGTGCCTCCAAACATTTGGCTCATCCAGTTGGCTGAGTTTTGGGTTTGGGCGAATATGGCAAAGCCGATTGCTGTTGCAGCTATTAGAGCCGCTATAGACGCAATCAGTAGGGTTAGAAACATATTAACTCTTTTCATGTTATATCTAAAAAAGACTCATTTACCGGAGATTTAAGGATTTTTCTTCACAAACCACTTTTTCCATCAAAAACCCCAACACAAACCGCTTCAAAGATGTATCAGCCAACTCTCAAACCATACCTCAGCCAATAGTCTGTTGAGGTGAAAAACAAATGACCAAAACAAAAATAATCCTCATTGCTCTGGCAATATCATTGATGATGATGACGGCAATCGGAGTAACCTACGCCCAATACTTTAACACCCAAGACCAATCCAGCTCTCATAGCCAAACCCCTACACAAGCGTTCGGTGGCAACTATGGAGACATGTTCCTAACAATGGTCATGAGTTCTCTCAATATCCACATCAAGGTGCTAATCCTTACAGAATGGGGATTGGTGGAAAAGATATGATGTATGGCGGATACAGGTAAATCAGCAACCACCGCTACCTTTGCCCTTTACGGTTTAATTTTTATTCGGTTGGTGTTGGTTTATAGCGGGAGAGTATGCCCTTTTTGATTTTGGTTTCTCTTGGCTTCCAAGCAGCTAAACGCTCTTTGAGTTCTTCGTCGGATAATTCGACTTTTAGGGTGCGGTTGGGGATGTCGATGGTTATGGTGTCGCAGTTTTTGAGAACTGCGATTGTTCCGCCGTCGAAGGCTTCTGGTGCTACGTGTCCGATGCTTCCTCCACGTGTGGCACCTGAGAAGCGTCCATCAGTGATTAGAGCGACACTTTCGCTCAGACCCATGCCTGCGATAGTCGCGGTTGGAAATAGCATTTCAGGCATTCCAGGTCCACCTCTTGGTCCTTCATAGCGAATGACAACCACGTCGCCTTCTTTGATTTGGTTGCCGCGAATGGCTGTGAGAGCTTCTTTTTCTGAATCGTAAACTTTAGCTGGTCCTGTGTGTTTTTGCATTTTGGGTGAGACGCCTGCGGTTTTTATGACTGAGCCTTTAGGTGCTAGGTTGCCTGTTAAGATGGCTATGCCGCCTTCTTTGTGAACGGGGTTGGATAAGCTGTGGATGACTTCTCGGTCGAGGACAACGGCGTTCTTGATGTTGTCGCCGACAGTTTTGCCAGAGACGGTTGGCAGGTTTAGGTGGAGTAAGCTTTTAAGTTCGTTCATTACTGCTGGGACTCCGCCTGCTGCATCCAAGTCTTCAAGCGCATAAGTTCCGCTTGGTATCATACTGCATAAGTGGGGAACTCTTCTGCCGATTTCGTCAAAGGTTGACAGTGGCACAGTTAAGCCTGCTTCTTTAGCAATTGCCGGCAGATGCAACGTTGTGTTGGTTGAGCCACCCAATGCCATGTCGACTGCGATAGCGTTTTCGAAGGCTTCCTTGGTGAGAATCTGTGAGGGCTTAAGGTCATCGTGGATTAGTTTGACGATTTGTTTGCCTGTTCGTCTGGCTAACCGCAGCTTGAATGCGCTATTCGCAAGCGAGGTTCCGCAGTAAGGCAGCGACATCCCTAACGCTTCAGTTAAACATGCCATGGTATTGGCGGTAAACATGCCGCTGCAACTGCCGCACCCCGGACAAGCGTTCTCCTCCAACTCGCATAACTCGCCTTCACTCATTTTTCCCGCTGCGACTTGCCCAAGTGCTTCAGGCATTGTGGAGTAACTTATTTTTTTGCCTCGGTATCGTCCTGCCGCCATGGGTCCACCTGTAACCATTATGGCTGGTATGTCCACTCTTGCTGCAGCCATAAGCATGCCCGGCGTGATTTTGTCACAATTCGAAATCATGACCAATCCATCGAGGCTGTGGGCTTGAAGCATAATCTCCACCGAATCAGCGATGATTTCCCGCGAGGGCAAAGAGTAACGCATACCTTCGTGTCCCATGGCGATGCCGTCACAAACGGCGATGGTGCTGAATTCGAAAGGTATGCCGCTCGCCGCGAGTACGCCTTCTTTCACGGCTTCTCCAATGGTGCGGAGGTGAATGTGTCCTGGAACGATGTTTGTGTAACTGTTCGCTATCCCGACCAGCGGCTTTGCAATATCATCATCTTCTAAACCCAGCGATTTTAGGAGGGCGCGGTGAGGCGCTTTCTCAGTTCCTTTCTTAATTGCGTCGCTTTTCAAATCAAGTACCTCGACAAATGAATAGTTGGTAATTATTTGGATGGGGTTGCTGTTAAATTTTTTGCGGCAAAAGTCGATTCATCGGAAGCAAATCTTTTTTTCTCTTTGTGTGATTGTAGCGGTTTTAATTTTGGCACAAGTCTGTTTGAGGATCAAGTTGCTTCTGGAGTTCTGGCTGTTTCTGCGTTCTCGTCTGGATGAGGCACCCGAGATTCTCTCCACAAGCGCAACATAGCTCTATGCAGGATAGCGCTGGATGTGAATGAGAAAGCATGTAGCGTTTGTTTAGAATTCATGTGCATTGATCAGCAATGAACAGCAAAATACAATCAGGCAATAGCATGGCCATTCGGAAAATATCCGCCCGAAAAAACCGCAGCATATAACCGCACCTAAGGCTCCTAATAGACCCCAAATAGGTTGGTAAGCAACGCAATTTTGGGTAGCGATGAACCGTGAAAGAAAGTAGATCTCCCAAATTGAGACTTTAAGCCAGCTGCCGGCGGGAGCCAGCAGTGGAGCTTATAACCATAATTCTTATATGTCTGCTTGACCCCTTGAAAATGAATGTGATTTAAATGGGGTATTGCTTTATTCAACCGCTTCCCTAAGTCTGTAAAGTTTTTAGACACCACCCTGCGTGATGGTGAACAAACACCCGGAGTATCTCTTGTACCTGAAAACAAACTGCGCATAGCCCAGCGGCTAGATGAGCTTGGCGTCGATTTCATCGAAGCTGGGTTTGCGGCGGTTTCTGAGGGCGAAATGGAATCCGTTGCCCTAATCGCTAAGCAGGGACTTCGCGCGCAGATTTTCTGCGCGGCACGGGGCACCAAAAACGACGTTGACGCTGTCCTAAAAAGTGGGGCGTCGGGCGTTGCGATGATTATTCCAACTTCTGATTTGCACATCGAGGTTAAACTGCGCAAGACCCGCGAGCAAATCCTGAGGACAACCCATGACCTTGTCTTGTATGCCAAAGACCACGGTTTGGCTGTGGAGCTTTTAGCTGAGGACGCGACCCGCTCCGATTTTGAATACTTAACCAAAGTGTTCCTGACAGCGGTTGACGCTGGCGTGGACAGGGTTGTTCCATGCGACACCGTTGGGATATTAACACCTGAGCGCGCAGCAGAGTTCTTCTCTAATCTCAAAAAATTCATAAAAGTTCCCGTTGCAGTGCATTGTCACAACGACTTCGGAATGGCGGTCGCCAACACGGTTGCCGCGTTAGGGTCAGGCGCAGAAGAGTGCCATTCAACCATTAATGGCTTGGGCGAACGTGCAGGTAACGCGGCGCTCGAAGAAATTGTAATCACGTTGCGCTCACTCTACAAGCTAGATTTGAACATCAAAACCGAGTTGCTCTACGGCACCTCCCAGATAGTTTCGCGGCTAACAGGTATTCATGTGCAGCCAAACAAAGCCATAGTTGGCGAAAACGCTTTCACCCACGAATCAGGCATACACACCCAAGGCGTCCTCTCTAACCCGTTGACTTATGAGCCGATTGCGCCTGAACTGGTCGGATGCCAAAGACGCATTGCTGCTGGGAAACATTCAGGTTCTAACGCCATACACGCAGATTTAACCAATATGGGACTAAAACCCACTGAGGCACAATTCAAGGAGATTTTCCAGCGCATAAAGGAACTTGGCGACAAGGGCAAAACTGTTATGGATGCTGACGTGCTTGCTATCGCGGAAGCTGTAATGGGTTTGGGCGGAGACAAACCAATCCAACTCGAAGAAATGACGTATGTCGGCGGAGACAAAGTAACTTCGACTGCTTCAGTTCGACTAAAACTTAACGGCAAAGTCGTTTGGGGCACTGCCGTCGGAGTAGGACCCGTAGATGCAACCATAAACGCCGTCAAAGACGCCATCGCAGAAACCGAACCCATAACCCTCGAACAGTACAACGTTAAAGCCATCACTGGCGGAACAGACGCCATGGTTGAAGTTGTTGTGAGAATGCGTAAGGGCAACCGAACAGTGATGGCGATGGGTGTGCGGGAAGACATCGTTAAAGCCAGCATGGAAGCGGTGCTTAGCGGCATGAACGTGCTGACAACAGACTACAACCACAAAAACAACTAAACGCACTTTTTGTTTTTAATCCATTTTTAACTTTACAATAGTCAATATGACCTATTCTTATTTAGAATTACCCTTTAGGTGTGGTTGTTTGGTGACTACTGCAAACACTTTTAGAACTAAACCCCTTGCATTCTGTAGCGACTTACCCAAAGCGACAAGCATCTTAGCGAAAAAATAGAATAAACGGGGATTTGTATGATTATAGTAGAAGGAATCCAAATGAAAACCGAGTACATACCCAAAAGGCGATTAGTTGCCGCATGGAAAACACTGAGCACCAAGCCAATGCCAAACGTTAAAGCGCTCAGGTTAAACGACGCCAATTTTAACCGTGTCCTAGAGCTCCGCCACTGCATCGAAGATGACTTTCGGGAAATCGAGGAGTGGGGCAGACTTCTTTCTACTAAAGACACTGATGCCTGCGTGTTTAACGGTGAACAAAACGACGATGCTGATTTCATCATTTTAATTAGAGAAAACCATTATCATAGCTTAGACCAAATCATTCTTCATGAGTTATCACATATTGCCCAAGGAGACCTGTAATCTACAATTTTTTCGCAACTTCTTTGGCGAACAAGCTTAATCCATCTATGCTTGGAAGGTCAGCGAAGCACAACATAAAATAAGTTACACCCAAATCTACGTAACCAAGCAACTGTTCAAGGCATTCGTCGGGAGTGCCAAACAAATTACCTTTTCTAAATTCCTCCATCGGCAGATTTGCAGGTTTGCGGCGGGAAATCATTTCTCTTAGTTCTTCTCGGTCATTAGCAATTAAAACTTGGCCTCCAGGCCAACTCGACCGCTCAATTTGGCCAAAATCTCTACCAACAGTTTTGCACTGTTCTTGTAAAACCTCAAGTTTACGCCTATACTCCTCAATATTGGGTAAAGAACCCAAATCAAACCTGTCAGCGTATTTCGCCGTAACTTTAAGCAGTTTTTCGCCGCTTCCTCCAACAGTTATGGGTGGATACGGCTTTTGTAGGGGTTTGGGTTCACAAATGGCGTCATTTAGCATGTAGTGTTTTCCTTGGTAGGTTGATTTCTCTTGTGTCCATAGTCGAATCATCACTTCCAAGGCTTCGCCAACACTTTCAATTCGAACACTTGCTTTCGGAAAGCTATATCCATACGCTAAATGTTCAGCTTCTTGACAACCTGCACCAATGCCAAATTCTAACCTACCGTTAGAGATGACGTCGAGAGTTGCGGCGGTTTTGGCGAGCAAGGCTGGGTTTCTGTGCTGGTTGCAGGAAACCATGGTTCCCAAGCGTATACTGCTGGTTAACGAAGACAGTGCTGCTAGGGTAGTCCAAGGTTCCAGAATTGGCCAGTTATTGTACATTAGATGATCATCGAGCCAAACGGCGTCATAGCCTAATTTTTCGCTTTCTAAAACGATAGTCTTGAGTTGGTCGTAGTACTGGTTGTTTGGAGCTTTAGCTTTGAAAGCGTAGAACGGAAGGAAAACTCCAAATCTGTGTTTGCCCAAGCGATGCCACCGACAGCTTAATCGTATAGACCCTTGGTGGTTGGGGGTATTAGGCTTTAGGGTTGCTTGGGTTTCCTTCCCTTACCTCTTTGCCTCTAACAAACGACAAAACTCCCGCAACAGTAAGTATACCTATAGAAACGTAGAAGGCGTTATCGATGCCGATTATGAAAGCTTGGCTGATAATGCTAGAGAAGACGCTTGTTCCGATAAACACTTCAAAAGCCAATTGGCGCGGAATCGAAGCAGCTGCAACCGAAATTGCTAAAACATAACTTCCAACTAGCCCAATGTTCTGCACGGTCCTAAGTAGACCTGAGATGCTTCCAAATGCGCCTGACCTGGCATTTGCCATGACTGCGCTGTTGTTGGCTGGGAAAAACATCGATGTTCCCAGTCCCGATACTGCTGAAGCTATAAGAGCAATGTACAGCGATGAGGTAGGGGTCATGGTCAAGTAAATCAGGATTGCAAGCGACAGGAAGAATATGCCTAATGTGGCGATTTCTCTTGAACCATACTTGTCAGATAGTTTGCCCATCACTGGACCCAGAAAACTGCCCGCGATGTATCCAGGCACCAAAAGCAACGAGGCATCTAACGGTGAGAGTCCCCTTATTCCCTGCAAATACATTATCACTAAGAAAACCACCGAGAAGTAGCCTACGCTAAGGAAGAAAGCTGATAAGATGGCATTTCGAAGCACTTTATTTTTGAAAGCTTCAAAGTCGATCATTGGGCTTGTAAGCCGACGGTCAAATAGTACGAAAACAGGAATTAGCACTGCGCCCATAACTGCCAATGCGACGCTCATAGTGCTTAATCCTTGTGCGGCGAAATTCACCAATCCCAAAGACAGCAAAACCAACGCTGTTGCCAGCAAACCCATGCCAACTAAGTCCAGTTTGGCGGGTATCCGTTCGGCATCCTTTAGGTATTTTACGCCGGCAATAATTGCGATGACGCCTATGGGAATGTTTATGAAGAAAATTAACTGCCAATTTACAAAAGTGGTTAAGACTCCGCCTAAAACAATACCTAGCATCGCTCCGCTTGTGTAGCCCAGCGAGTTGTAACCGTATGCTCTGCCCCGTTTTTCTCGTGGGAAATAATCCGCGATTATGGCACCGCTGGTTGCCTGCATGATGGCTCCACCTACAGCTTGAACCCCTCGGAAAGCGATTAAGGCGTATATGTTTGGGGAGAAACCGCACAGAGCTGAACCTACTGTGAAGACGACGAATCCTAAATTGAATATTTTGCTTCTACCATAGATATCGCCAATCCGCCCCATCTGTGTGGTTGCAACGGCGATAACAAGCAAATAAGCCAAAATTATCCAAATTGTGGTGGCAAGGTCAGAGTGTAGGCTATCGTTTATGACTGGAAAAGCCAACAAAACGATGGTGCTGTCGAGTGCACCCATCATAGTTCCAAGCATTACTATCGCTAAAACTAAACTGCTGTGCCTTGACGAAATGGAAGTTGGTTTGCTTTGCGTTTGTGATTGTCTCATCAAGTTACCTTTTTCTTTTAGTTGGTAAACTAAAATTAGTAAACCTTTCTGTAATATAAAATTGAATTTCTAAACATCCTAACTCAAAATTCAACTTTCGAAGAAAAAAACTGTAAAACTCGAAGATAAGTAATTTTAACCGTTCCTACAGGCACGGATAACTCGCTATTTAGTGACCCAGAATTCATAAGCCTTAAGCCTTTAAGAGGTGAACTTTTTGTCTAAGATGACTGACAGTTTAGAGCTATGGCTATCGAGTTTCATAAGTGGGAAAAAATGGTTGCAAAACATCAACAGCCCAGACACTAAAAGGGTTTACATAGCAAGCCTAAACAAATACTGCAAAGCAACCGAAAAGACTCCAGATGATTTAATAGCGGTAAAAATTGAAGGTCTTCAAAACATTAACACACCTAAAGAATTTCAGGCAGAAGACCTTTTAGAAAACTATCTTTGTGAAGCTAAATTAACTGATTCAATAAAGGAACAAATTAAGGCATCCGTCCTTAGTTTCTACAAAAACAACAAAAGACAGCTAAACAACCAAACCGCAAAGAACATAGGAAAACCTACACCAAAACAGCGAACACCAATTTGCAAAGATTTAGAGAAACTCGAATCTGTTTTCACTTGTCAACGTGATAGGGCGTTAATTTGGTTCTTAGCTTCTTCTGGTGTACGTGTTGGAACACTCTTCTTGTTAAAATGGCAAGACTTGCAAGAAACGGAAAATAAAGATGTTCCCTACAAAATAATAATCGAAGCAGAACGGCTAAAAGGCAAAGGAAAAGGACGCTATCAAGGATTAAAACAAATCACGTTTTTGCATTCGTTAGCCGCAAGCAAACTTGAAGAATACAAAATTGAAGCGAAAAACAAAGGCTATGAACTGAAACCCACCGACCCCATTTTCATAAAATATTCAAATCAAGGAAAAATTCAATCAATGAAGCCATCATCAATGGATTCAACATTCACCGATGCAAGTTTAACGATTTGGCACGACCTTGAAAAGAAGCGATTCAGTCCACACGATATAAGAGACTTCACTCAATCGGCTTTAGAAAGTTCTGGGGCTAACAGCAACGTCATAAGCCCAATTTTAGCGCACAAAATCAGAGGTGTTGACAAGCACTATAGCGCACACTTTGAAGAGGAATTACTGCAAGTCTTTAAACACGCTTTGCCTTGGTTGCTACCTGAAACCGTTGAGAAATTGAAAGCTGAAAGCGTAGAGACAAAAGCAGAAACTAAAGCCCTGAAAGAAAGAATGGCGAAATATGAAGAATTTATACGAAATTCTGGTACTGACCCAAACACTATAAAGAAAATGATTTTTGATGCAATCGTTGAATATGAGAGACAAAAACCAGAAAAAGTCAAAATCGAAGGTTAAAATCCCTTCTCTTCTTTTCTTCCAAGTTTTCTTATTTTTATTAGTGGTGGATTCTAAAATCTTTTAAGCAAGGTCAAAACAAATACACAGAAAGTAAAAATAATCATCGATTGAGGCTAAGGCAAAAATGGATAAAGAAA
Source organism: Candidatus Bathyarchaeota archaeon (assembly GCA_963775685.1). Lineage (GTDB taxonomy): Archaea > Thermoproteota > Bathyarchaeia > Bathyarchaeales > Bathycorpusculaceae > Bathycorpusculum. The sequence continues at coordinate 1,365,414 of CAVZJV010000014.1, read as the reverse complement.
CGAAAAAAATGAGTGTTGGTCTTCTATCAGTCATTGGGAGTATTGCATTTGCATTTTCAATTTTTTAATTTCATCTTTTACCCTCACCGCTGGAATTTAGCATCGGATTTGAATGTGGCTTTTTTGGTTTTCGGGGCAGTCTTAATTACTCTCGCAATAATCATTCAAAAAATGAAAATAACTGAAACAAAACAGACTCCTTCTTAGAATCCGACTTATTATTTATTCCCAGATTCACCAAGTTAAGCAGTTAAAACCTCACTTTTCACCAAATTAAAGCACTAAGAACCCCTAAACCGTCACTATTAACCATAGATTGTTAATTACTACCGTAAAAAGAGCCGTGTATGTCTCTATTAACGGTCTCATTTGATGGATTCTAAATTAATTATCTCTACAAAAGAGCATAGATAATAATCATTATCTCACCTTTTTGTATGGTTAAGGTATGGAAAACAGTCTTGAGCCGCAATAACTCTTAGAATTCGAAGAAAACCCCACAGTAACCAGCCTCAAATTAGGATTATTTTCGCCAAAAAGGCATATATCCCCCCCACCATTTGAAAATAAGCCAAATTCGAATAGTTGATAGTCCGTGGTTTTACATAGTAACTTAACAACGTAATAGGGATTAACTAAGACTATTAGTGAGTTAATAGACCCCTGCCGTTTTAGAAGAGAAGAGAATTAATTTATCTGTTTGGGGTTTCAAATCGGGAATTTTTTTGAGTGGATTCTAAAAAATTTATTATTTGAAGCATATGCACTACACGGTTTTTCTTGCTAAGTTTCTTAGCCACTAAGACCCCTCTCGGCAATCGTATTCTTGAGCAATTGCTCTTTTCACCTCTTTAGGGTCAACCGTCTTAAAATTATGTGAGTTTTCCCACTCTTCAAACGTTTTTTGCTTTTTCTTTTTCCTTTCAAGGTTGTTTAAGTCGTTTTCCATATTTACCACTCTCAAAACTGAAATTTCCTTCGAACCATTCCGCAATTAATGCAAACTTCCATTTGAGAAAATTCAGTTAATTTTAATTCCGTCTCTGAGCAACCGCAAACACATTTTTCTTTTTCTTCAATAGACATCGGTTCTCACCTCTCTAATTTCCTTAATTTTTGGGTCTTGCTGTTTTCTAAAGCAGGCTAAACAAATTCGACCCTTTTTACAGTAGCAATATTGACCGCAAACCTTGCATTTAGTCATAATTTGCCGTTTCTGTTCTCTTAATTTTTCACGTTCTTTTTTGTGTCGGTCATCGCAAAATGAACAAATTCGGTCTTTATCTGGTAAGTTTCGCCAATTGCCAGAGCCTAAAGACCGTCCACATTCTGAGCAATGGTTAAAAGTTTTTTTTCTCCGTGGGTAACAATCTTTAGTTTTATGACAAAAACGCTGTCCAGTAATGCCATTGAATATTTGACCGCAATTTTTGCAAACTTTTTTAGCCATAGATTTTTCACCTAAATATTAAATTGTGAAGTCTTGAGCCGTGCAAAAGTGAAATAGGTGAAAGATGGACACGAATAAAACCCACGACTCAAGACCGTCACTATTGAGCCAATTCTCCATTTTCTGACAAGATTGTGAGTGCTTCACGGTTTCTAAGCATCGCTTGAGCCTTGAGAGCCGTTATCGTCTTGGGTTTTGACCTTTTGAACCAATCAGATTCGACACTCTCTTTAAGTGGATGCAATGAAAGATTCCAGCAAATAGAATTGTAATTGCCAAAAGCGTCATACATTGCTGGCGAAAGTATTTTTACGCAAATATTTGACATACATTTTGCATCGAAAACGAGATAGTGATAGCGAACTGCTTTTTCGTTTGGAATCTTAATTGTGATTGTTTGAAGACCCCACCAAACTTGCTTTTGCATCTGGGGATTCCAGCCTTCTCTTCGAATAATCACTTTAATGTTTAGCTCTTTAGTGAGTGGTAAAGTACATTGTTCTGGGGAAATTTTTTCTGTTTCGCCATTCTTGTTTATGGTTCTTAAATAGTAAGGAATTCCCAATTCATCAAATTGAAGTTTTTCGTTTCCAATCATATTTGCCATTTTATTCACCTTTTCCTAAATTTTTTCTTCTACGATACTTTTCACTTAGCAAGTCGCTAAGGCTTATTTCTTTTGGCATTTCGTAATCGAAGGGTTTCCGAGACTCATTTTGACCTTTAAGGCTCTTTTCGAAAAGTTTATCTAAAATTGCTTGAGCCTGCTTTCGGTCTTGTTTATCTGGGTTTTGAATACTTGCACGGTCACGAATCGAATCTATCATTTCTTCGTGTGTGCCAAAGGCTTGAGGATTGCTGTTATTTTGCTGTGTGCTTAATGGGACTGTTCCACTTGGGACGTGAACAGTTTCTCTTACATTGCTTTTTTTGCCACGTTCAAAAGCCATCAATTCATCTGGGTTTGTGATGTCTTCGGGTGCGTTAAGTTCTCTTTTTCTCTTTTCAAAAGCATTTTGAGCAATCAGGTCTAATTTTTCTTTAGCGTCTTTGTTTTCTTCGACTTCTTTAGCTAAGGCTTCTTTTTCCCTTTGCAGTGCTGAATTTTGCTCTAAAAGTTGCTTCATTTGTTCGCTGTCAACGCTAACGTGGATTTCCCGTGAGTCTTTATTTTCGGTCATTTTCTTTTCAACCTCTTAGCAATCATTTTATCAACTTTTTTATCACTGGTAGTTGATGGAACTTCGAAACTTCCACTCTGCAAATTATTTTTGCCGCCGACTGAAATTGTCACTTTGCTCTCGGAAATTTCAAAATCATATGAAAGATTCAATGTGGCGAATGTGCAACCAACAGTAAAAACAGCGTCTATAATTTCTGCTAAAACTTGCGTCATAGATAAATGTGATTTTTCAGAAAGAAACCTAATTTGTTGTGCTGTGTCTGTTCGGACTTTAATTGGTGCTTGTTTTGTGTTTTTAACCATATTTTAGCCACCTTTAGCTATTTAGAGGTAGCACAAACGAGTATTTATGGCTTATGGTTTTAATATGCCTTTTCCGTGCCGCAATGGACAAAAAAGCAGTGAAGTAAGGGTTTTTGCTGATTTTAAGCCTGTTTTTTATGCTATTTTTGGCTTGCGCCGCATTTCATAGGTTAAATGTTGAATGTAGCTTAGTTTTTAATCAGTTGATTAAATAGAGCCTAAATCGTGCCATAACATTTAAATATGACACGTGACATAACATAATTAGGTTTCGCATCCCTTAGGGGCTAACGGACTGCAATCCTTAGCCTATCTTCCTTTTAACAAATTGAGCTGTCGGGAATAATGGGAATTCAAGTGTCAGAAGTTTTTTAATCAACTGATTAAATAAGCAATATTTGTGTCTGTTTTTAGTTAATCAGTTGATTAAATGACGCTTTTGGCAAAAGAAGCCCAAAAACATAAGTTTTAAATAGTAGTTTAACATTATGTTTGGAATAAATAGACTAAAAAATATTCCACTGGGGAATATTAAGAGCCATTGCAGTTTGGCTTTATAGTTTAGGGGATGTGAAAAAATAATTCAGAGCCAATATCTAAGCAAGTTAGACACAATAGGAATAAATCAAGAATACTCTCTGTTTAAGAGGTTTCAATCTAAGAAACTCGGCAAATACTTAACTTTTCATAATTCTTGGATTCCACACTTATGGAAAAGGGAAAGAGGTCACAGAGTAGATTTTATTTTCACGGTTGGCTCATATAAAATTTATGTGGAAAACAAGCACTGCGAAGCTAATTATCCCATAAGAACGCAATGGTATTTAGACTCAGTTAAACCCAGATTCCAAGATTGCCACATAGCCGATAAATTTCATATCCACGTATTATTAACCAATAAACCACAAAACTATAACAGCGTATTAGACCTTGCTCAAGCCGACAAAATTCAAATTTGCGGTTTTTCACAATTAGAACAATTAATTAATTTACTATTAACCTCACAATATGAAACTACTCATAATAGTGATATTAACAATAAAGAACGTGTAAGCAGTCTATCTTACAGTGATATTAGTGACTTTATTGTCGAATATTCCAAGATTGTTAAGGTTGAAGAGAGCAAAAGGTTAAGGGAATTGTACGCTGGTTAAGCCTTTTGAACGATAACTTGAGAGCCTTCTAAGACAAAAAGAATTTTTCCTTTCGGGTCAGTTATGCCTAAAGCGTCCTTAACTTCCTTACGAAAATTTCTAATCCTGACGCTTTCTCTTAGACTTAGAACCTAACCAACCAGCACCGATTAAAGCGGCAACAATCGTTACCAATGCTTGATAGAGAGTCTCTTTAGGAAGAGCCCAATATGCACCTAAAATGAACACAGCAAGAATAATCATAATTCCATCGCTTGCATCTATTTTCAAATTACTATCTCATTTTGTTACTGTACCCCATAGCGCATATATATTTTTTGACTATCTATAGTATCAGGTGTTTAGGAATGACTGATTTAGATACATTAAGAGAATGTTACGATAGATGCATAGATAACTCGGAACTAAATTTGAAGACTGAAACCCTATTTAAAGCAATGACTGATAAACTTAGCGAAATAAACACGTATCCACATAAACCAACATTTCAATTTAAATTAAGATTACCCTATAACGAGTTTATAGAGAACTGGAATTTAAAAACAATGTTCCAGACGGAAATAGAACGACAATATTTTTACTTAACTAAAGCTACTTATCACAATACAGTTTTAAGTTTATTTTCTGAGCAAATAGGGAATTTGATAAAAGAATACAGAATTAACTATTTTAAGACTCATAAACAACCAGCTAAAAACATTTTCGGAATGTTTTTCCCTCATTAGGGTAATAAAGTACAAAGTCAAAAAAAGTAATCTACCATAACAAGGATTGAAGCTATAGGTGTGCGTTATATGAATGGATTTTTTTAGGCTTCTCGTACGGTGCAAGGCACAAAAACGAATTAATATCTAATCAATAGGAGATAAAGTTCCACAATTGTCGCAATACTTGCAACAACACCTATAATTCCAACTATTGTTTTCCAATTTTTTTTAAGACGATTTGGTAAGTTATTGTTTTCTTTAGTTATTCTTACTTGTTCCACTAACTGTTGCTTTTTAATTTTTTCTTGTTTCTGTTCTTCAAGTTGTTCCTCTAAAGTCATTCCTGTCTTTTTGAGTAGAAACTTCTCACATACATTGTTTTCTAAATCTTTCTCGTTGAAAGAAGGGCTTTTCTGTCTGCAATAAGTAGCACCTTGGATGACTTTGCCGTTTATTTTGCCACCAAATGCGACGGTTCTGCGATAAGCACAGTCAAAGCAAGATTTCTTTTCTTCGTTTGACATTCTTAATCAATTCTTCTTTTACTGTTTATACTTATGAATCTTATTGCATTGAAAACGCAAAGCGTTAAGTGAGGAAAAGAGTCACTATTAGTTGGAAGGGTTTGGGAACTGATGAAAAATTTCTCCGAGAGAACAGGCATCACAAAACCAAAAGAGGAAACACAGATTGAGTCAATGAGTAACGAATTGAGAAACAGTCTTTGGAATGCCCTTCATAAGTTTTATTGGACTATTGGTGGCTATGGAGCAATTAACTTCTACCGAATGGTTCCTGAAATGTGCAAATTCGCTGATACTCTGTGGGATTCCTATTTTAGATATCCTATTGACACAGTACCAGATGATTGGGGAAAAACCAATGGAATAATTAGAGATTACTTCTTCAAAGCTAAATGGTATGAAGTTTACAATTTTGTTGAATTTATTGCTACAAACTATCCAAACGAATATAAAAATGCCAATTTCATCAAGGAATGCAATAGAATTCTTGAGAGCGAATTATCAGCTTATCGTTTTATAGGAAAACAAATTGCTGCTATAACTTCCAATGTGGAACTCTCCGAAATAGAAGAAGCTATGACATCACCTTTGAAGTCAGTTAATGTTCATTTAGAAAATTCTTTAAAATTAATGTCCAACAGAGTTTCACCTGATTACAGAAACTCTATTAAAGAATCAATTTCAGCAGTTGAGGCAATCTGTAAGATAATAGCAAACGACGAAAAAACAACTCTTGGCAGAGCACTTAGTATTATTGAGCGAGAAAGCAAAATTACGTTACACACATCGCTCAAGGAAGCGTTCTCAAATCTATATGCTTATACAAACGATGCAGATGGGATACGGCACTCTTTAAAAGAGGATAAAATAAAGGCAGATTTTGAAGAAGCTAAATTTATGCTTGTTTCTTGTTCGGCGTTTGTAAACTATCTTAAAGTAAAAGCCACAAAAAATGGGATTGCTCTAAAAAAATAAAACCTCTTCTTGCCATCAAGAAAAGTGTTTTGCACCATAGAACCCTCCTGCCCTTCTCAATAATTTTCAATTTTTTCCAATTTCCGAAATCACGATTTCAAAAAGTAGCTAAATTTAAATCCCCTTATGAGACTCTTAGAACGCTATTTCAGAAACCAAACTCAAAAGGTTTCGATTTTCATAGTAGATTATCAACTTTTTTTAGCGGTTTTAAAATGAATTACAATCTCTAAGCTGAACCTTTCAAAACCCTTCTATGCATAGTAGGCAAAAGGCAATTTTCAAAAGTCTGAAATTTTACTCCATTTTTTTGATGGTAAACACTTGAAATAAGGCTCAAAACTGATTATTTAGGCAAAAAAGCCTTAAACTTGGTCGAAACGCATTCGAAGACACCCCAAAATAAGCCTAATTTGAGATGCTTTTCAGCCACTTTTTATAAAAAGTATGGTCTTTTTGCCATACTGCATATATACCTTCGATTTTGACCCCTAACTTGGTGTATGAAATGACACAACAACCACAAACAGAGCCAAACAGCCAAACTAAGCAAGTCAACATAGAAGACCATAGCAGTTTTAACGCTTTTGTCTCAGAGGGTCTAAGAATCGGCTCTCATATTGTAGCTTCAAAAAGCCACGGAAAAACACGCTTAATGTTTAGCATTGCAGAGCAATTAATGAAAGAGCCAAACGTGAGAAACATAATTTTTGACGGCTCAGAAACTTGGATTTACAGCTTTTCAAGAATCCCAGTTTTTAACATAAGTGAAAAAGACATTTTAGAGACAGCAAGAAGTAAGACCGATTCAATAGAGAAATATAGCCTTCAAAACAGCAATTTAATTAAAATCTGCTTAGAAACCCATAAAGACGTTTTATTTAGACTGAAAACCCGAAAACCTTCTAAACGTGGCTTTTTCATAAGAACAGTGATAAACTATTTAGACAGTCAACAGAGAGCCGAAAAAACAACCTCAAGCACTCACGAAAACACAAAAGCCATAGGTTTCTATATAGAAGAGGCTCAGAACGCTTTTAGCAGTCGTTCAACCTCAAGCACTGAGACAGAGGAATTCTTAACGGTTTTCAATGAAGGCAGAAACAACAGGGAAGGCTTTTTCACTTCAAGCCAACGGTTAACCGATTTTAGCAAAACAATAAGGTCTAAACAGATTCAATGCATAGGCAAACTAAGTAATGAAGACATTTCACCAAACTTAAGACGCATTGAAAAAACGAAAGGCTTAGACTTCGCAAATATGAAACCAAAAACTTGGTTTTATGAGGGGTCTATTTTTGTAAGCCCAGAGTTTAAGCAGAACGGCAAACCGTACATAGTCAACCAAGAAATAAAACAGCTATGGCTTAACACATTGCCGAAACCCAAAACACTAAGCGAAAAAATAAACCAGTGGCTCAAAAGCTACATTGCAAAAGCACAGAGACCAAACTCTCAAGGCTTAAACGAAATGGAAAAAGATGACCAAAAAGACGAAAAAGACCTAAATGACTCTGACGGCTTAATGACTTTAGACTCTGACGATATACTCTTTCCTGAATAGTTTTTTTAAAAAAGTGGAAAATAAAAAAGGTGCAAAAAATGTTGAAATCGCAAAAAAGCATAGCAGAATGGATTATCTTAACCTGTAGGCACCACTATGTAATTATAATTCATAAACCCTATTTTTAAAACAATCAACTTAGTCGTGATTCCAATGCCGTCGAAACAGCCTTCTATATTCGACCTGATGAATGAAGAGAGCGAAAGTCAAGTTGATGAAGAAGCAGAAAAACGGCAGCGGCGCAAGGAACTTTTAGAATCCACGGGAGTTAAAGAACTCTTCAAAGAAGGTAAAATAAGTGTTAACAAGTTCACCTGTGTCGGTGGGCAATGTAGGCTTTGCATTAAAGCTTGCCCAACTAACGCGTTGTATTGGAGCACTAGCGGAGTTGGTATAACCGAGGACTTGTGCGTTTACTGCGGCGCCTGCGTGCTTAACTGCATGGTAGATGATTGCATAAAGGTAGAGCGTAAACGTGAAGATGGTACTGCGGAGAAGTTTGGCAAGCCAAACGATGTAATTAAACTCGCTGAAAGACTCAACACCCAAAAACGGTTTGAACGAGTTAGAACAAATGCTGCAACAATGCGACGCTACAAAGGAAAAGAAGACATTAAGGAATATCAGAAACAACGGCAACTCTACCTCGATCATAAAAGCAAAGTTTAGCGCATTTTTGTTTAGAAAAACAAAAGGATAACAGGAATGCTGATAAGCAAAAACAATATACTAACAAAAAACAGAAGGCACCTAATATGGTTAAAACTTACAATATAGCCACGCTTAAAGGCGACGGCATCGGACCGGAAGTCACCGAGGCAACTGTAAAAGTCCTCGAAGCAATGGAAAAAAAATCCAATTTTAAACTTAACTTCCTCTACGGTGAAGCAGGAGCACACTGCATACCTCAATACGGCACCAATTTGCCCAAAGAAACCATTGAGTTAATCAAGAAAACCGAGGCCTGCCTTAAAGGACCTATGACTACCCCCGAAGAGCCAGGCGCACCAGTCAGCGTAGCCGTGACCCTGCGGCGCATGTTCAATCTGTATGCGAACGTGCGTCCATGCAGAACTTTCCCAAGCGTGGAAGCTCTCAAACCAAACATCGACCTTGTTGTGGTGCGAGAAAACACAGAGGGCATGTATTCGGGCATGGAATCGCTGCTGGCTCCCGGCGTGGGCGTAGCCCTGCGAATAATCACCCGCGAAGCCTCCTTGAAGGTTGCAAACTTCGCCTTCAAACTTGCCAGTCAACGAAGAAAACACCTCACCTACATCCACAAGGGCAATATTCTACGGGTAACTGACGGCATATTTAAAGACGCAGTTAAAGAAGCCCAACAAAACTATCTAGACGTTGAAGTCGATGACCTGCACATTGATGCAGCAACCATGCAGTTAATCAAAAAACCGGAAGCCTACGACGTAATGGTTACAACTAACTTGTTCGGCGATATCATTAGTGACGAAGCAGCGCAAGTCACAGGGAGCTTGGGTTTAGCGGCGGGAGCTAACATCGGCGAGAACTACGGCATGTTCGAACCCGTTCATGGATCAGCGCCCAAGTACACAGGCATGAACAGGGTTAATCCCATAGCAACTATTATGGCGGGTGCTTTGATGCTGGATTACCTTGGCGAAAAAGATGCGGCGGCAAAAATCGAGAATACTGTGATTAGCGTGCTCAAAGAGGGCAAGGTACGAACCACAGATTTAGACGGGAAAGCTACTACAAGCGAGGTGGCAGATGCCATAGTTGCTAAAGTTAAAATGGCAAAATAGTCACTTTTCCTTCCTTAGAATTTTATTTTTTATACTTTATCTTTCCCAATTTAAACCTATCTCACGGACTCAAGAAAAACAACTGATGAATGGATTTCTACTTGTGGGAATTTTAGGAGTTACTAATAGATAGAAACGATTAGTCAAGAAACTTGGATAATAAATCACTCCAGTTTTGGTATAGGCATGTTGACAAGAATGTTTTTAACAAGAAAAATACCGATGATTTTTTGATGCCTAAATGAAAAAAGCACTAACAATTGCAATCCTATTATCCATCTTTTTAATTCCATCATTAGCAAAAGCGCAGGCTCCAACAACACAAGATGTCCCAACTTTAGGTCTTGCTACATTTTTCTATGCAGACGATAGTTAGGTATAGCATCAAAATTCTTTCTCCTCAAAACCAAAGCAGGTATTCAAATCAGATACTACTGAATTTTACTGTTGAAGTAACCATAATGTTGGGGCAATTAGGTAATGTTGGATATAGTTTGGATGGTGGAATTATCAATAGCGTTAGCAGCTTTGTGAATAACATAGTGGATAAGACAGGCATTCCAGATTGGTACCATTGGACCACCACCGCTTCAGCAGACGTGATGTTGCCAGCTTTATCTGAAGGGAACCATAATGTCACAGTTTACTATTGATGGCAATATTTGGGGATTCCAGAAAACCCAAGTTTGGAAAGATTTGAAGTCTCTTCTTATAAAACTGTTGAATTTACAGTTGACACATCTCCACTAACAACTCCAGAATTTTCCTGGTTAGTAATTTTACCATTACTTTCCTCTTTACTCTCTGTTATATTTGCAATAAAATGCAATATAGGAAAATCTGAAAATAAACATTGAAACTTCGGTGTTCCAAAATGGAACAGCCGGCTTGTTGTTTGTTCTGTGAATAGAACTATAAGCTAACTGCGTTGTTAGTTATCGTAGGGAGTCCTTGACTTTGATGAAAAAGCCAGTAATAATTGTCCTGATTCTGCTGGCACTTTTAGCTTTAGGGACTGTCTGCCTTGAACCTGTTAGTGCTCACTCATCTAAACCCTATGCACCAGAGTTCACTATACAATTCCTAAATGATAGCTCATTACAGATAGTTATAGAAAATCAAGGGTTCACTATCAGTAGCTCTGTTAACTCAATAATTTACTATTATAGAGTCAAAGACCATAACTTATAAGAATGGATACGCATGGGTAATTATCAGCTTCAGTCTGACTCACAAACTACTCTTATCTCAATACCACCCTACCCCGGCGACCTAAGAGACTACCTTTTTCGTTCAGCTAAGAATAATCTGCTTAACAACAGTTCTTTGCTTGATTTTCAAGTTCAAGCAATAACTGGTTGCTATGCCTTAACTCAAAAGCCAGGTTACATGCCAGGTATTTCACCCGTAGGACCTGGAGATGGTTATACAGAGATTACATTTAATGATTCAGAAACAAGTGACTGGAGCAACCCAATAACCGTTAACATAGTTGACAAAATTGTCTTATCACCAAGTCAAATCTCTTCACTTAGTCCAACACCCAGTCCAACTTCGTTCCAATTTAATGTGTCAGTTGGAGACAAAACCTGCCCAATCATCGCTGAAAGTAACTCAACCGTTACCGATTTAACATTCAACCCTGCCATAGAAGAGTTGAACTTCAAAGCCAACGGACAAACTGGAACAACAGGGTATTGCATAATTACCATCCCAACTATCCTGGTATGGGGCGAGCTATCCATCTACAAAGACGAAACGTTGCCTGGTAAGAAACGTAGATTACACCCAATCTAACGATGGAACAAACAATATTCTGCGAATAAACTACAACCATAGCACTCACAATTTCAAAATAGTTGGAGCACAAGCAATCCCAGAGTTCCAATCCTTACTAATTTTGATAGGTCTTATGGTATCAATTTCTCTAAGCATAATAACAACAGGAAGAAGAAAAGTTTTCTCCAAGTTACTTTCAAATTCTAAAAAGCCTTAAAGGCAAAAATCTGTTGTTGATGACTTGTTGTATCTTTTTTGTAGTCACACATGTTCTTATTCTCTGGTTGGGTTGATAATTATGTTGGAGAGTAGAATAAATGGCTGTTGTGAAAATAATTGAGCTAATTGGAACTTCACCAAATAATTGGGAAGACGCTACTAAGAATGCTTTGGCACAAGCGGCAAAGACAGTTAAAAACATTAAATCTGTTTATGTTAAAAGCTGCAAAGCAACAGTGGAAAACAATAAAATTGCAGAATATAGAGCAGTAGTCAAAATAGCTTTCGTTGTTGAAGCGAGCTAAGATTATCTTACAATGCTCCATTACTTCTTTTCTTTAAAAAGATAGACGCTATGCTTTTTCCTAAAGTTAGACTTATGTTAGATTGCCTCGAATTATTTCTTTGTGCCGTAATATCTCCAGTAGGCAACTTCGATTTTCTTTGACTGTTTCTCTTTATTTCCAAACAGATGCTAAAGAGGTGCTGTCGAACTGGGCATTCCTATTCCAGGTGTATTTTTTTAGCCTTTAACTGCTTGGGAACCAACGAAGGTGCTGGAGTCAACATGCACTTCTACGTTACCGCCCTTCGCCTCCTTAACCCTTGCATTAACCAATAACAATGCCGGTTTCTCCCTCGTAATCATTTCCACTTCAGCAACCTTCTTGTTCCAAACCACCACTATGACTTCGCCTGAATCATCCCTTAAAGCTAAACGCATAACTATGCCGTCGTTGTCATCGTTTCGAGAAAAAGATTTCTTGCCTAAAACTGCCTTCACCGTTCCTGAAAGGTGAACATTCCCTGAATTGACTGTGAGGGTTTGGATTTTTGTTATAAATTTTTCGATAGAGTAATAACCGTTATCTTCTGTTTCAGGTTGGGGTTCAATTTGGCTCTTGTTGCCAAGATGTAGCTCTGTTTTGCCCTGGCGGTCCTGCTTTGTGTACCCGTGCATAAGTCGAACCGCTTGCCCCGCTTTGAGCTCGCCTTTCTCAACCAGCTCAGCTTTTGCATCCCACAGAACCACCCTTAAAATCCCCTCTTTATCAGCGAGCATCATAGTGGCAAATTTGCCTGATTTTTCTGCTCCCTGAAAGGTTTTTGCAGGAAAAACCGCGATTAATCTGCCTGCTACTGTAACGTCATACAGACCTGCAAACAACCGGCTGGTTGACAGGATTCCGTTGTTATGGATCGTTTTCTGTTTGACCGCAACACCAAATTTAGCTGCAATCAGACGCAGTAGCGTTTCGTCGCTAAGAAGACCGCCTGTTCTGGTTCTTTCAGCCTGCAACCTTTCTTGGATTTGCTCTTGGCTGATGGTTGGGTTTTGCCTCTGGATTTCCTGGATTAGGTCTTGCGTGGTCATCTTGCGCCGACACGATAAAGAAGGCTGACGCTTTTAATTTTTTGCATTCTAAAAGGATTGCTGGCTACGTTTATTACAAAGGCTGTTTCATTTTTATCTCGGTTTGGGGAGGCAAAAAATGACCCTTGCGGTTTTTTATGCATTCGGAATAGCCCTGATTGTTGTCGGAATCATAGTCATTGTTGCCGCAATCCTTCTCGCTTCCATGGGTGGCGCAAAAAAAGGTAAGGTTCTTGGCTCGGGAGTAATCATGATTGGTCCCGTTCCGATAATTTTTGGAACAGACAAAAAATCAGTTAAGGCGGTGTTGGCGCTGGCTTTAGTTCTCACCATGGTTGTCTTAATAATTATAGTTGTGAATTATTGGTTGTTGAGGTAGCCTGGCTTGTTGAGTGATGAGGAAACAACTCAAGAAGGAGTCGGAATATCCAGTCGCATTTTGGGTTTTTTGCTTTTAGGCATAACGTTGGTTTTTGTTGGCTTAGCAGTTTTGATTATAGCTTCCGAGGTTTTGGGTAGGTCAGGAAGTGTTGGTGGCGTGATTTTGATTGGTCCGATTCCGATTGTTTTTGGCGCTGGACCTGATGCTGGCTTGCTTATAGTGATCAGTATAATCCTAACGGTTATCAGCATAATTTTGTTTCTGGTTATGAATAGACGAAATAGAAGGTTTAGCAATTAAAAAGAAAGGGTGTTTAATCGCTTGTTTTCTCTTCTTCCTTGCCATAGTAAGCGTACAGGAAGATGAGTAGTAGAGCCATAAACACTGAGCCCATCAGGACATATTGAAGGGTTATGAAATATGCGCCTAGATCCATCAGAGGTTCTCCTTGTAATAACCTAATGTTGTAGCATCTTCATATTTAAATCTAAAGCTGAGCAAGAGCATCAATCGTTCAACTTTCATTTTCCCTGAGCTGATTCAGGATATTTTACGTAACAATTTTTGAATTATTTTTGTAATACTCGATGATAAGGGGGTTCGTCAATTTTAAAGTTCAATCTCCATAGGAAAAATCATAACCGTTGTTGACTTATCTAAGGCGAAATTGCGGCACGTTATCGATACAATAAGAAAGCTCAAAAGCAAATAGCGACAATGCCCCTAAAAGCGTTCGTTTATTAATCGACGGAACAAACGCTGAAGTAACCATGAACGTTGTAAACGTTGAAATGCAATTTGCCAAGAACAACACACCCTTCGTTAAAGTGTCAGCAGCTAAGGCGCTGAAAACCTAAAAAATGTCATATTGACAAACGGTTCCGCCAGAGTGTGGGCAGTAACATCAAAAATTTTAGTACCCCAAATAAAGCAGCTAAGTGCCTTGCAAATCAGCCATAACTATATTTTTCTTTGGCTAATTGGGCCTTCTTGTTTATTCGGTAGCTTTTTTCCATTCATTCATCAACATGTCAAAGCACTCGTCGTTTTCCTCTATGGTCTTAAACCAACCCAAGTTCGCCGCGATTTTCTGAGTCAAAAGGTGATAACACATGTGAACCTTCTTGTCTAGTACGCGAAAGTAGAAGTCATCGCAGGTACAGAATTCCGCTTCAGGCATAATAAGATAGTCGCGTTCTCGGCCAACCACAATCCACACAATTCTGCCGCTGGACTTAAAAACATATTTTTTGACTCTGCCCTCCTTAACCGCGTCAAGAGACTTGATGAATCGTGGTCCAAAAAGCTCGTAGAGCTCTGTTAAGTTGTTACCCGACAGTTTGCCTACTGCTTTAGCTTCTCTGCAAATAGCGTTTAGGGTGTCAATTTCTGAATTGCCGCTCATCATTACACTAGCTACTATACGGATAGTGAGTCAGGGTTTTTAGGCTTTACACTATGTCGATTGGTTCGCCTTTAGGTTTGCCTGATGCATCAGTTTTTGGAAGCACCACTTCTAAGACACCGTTTTTGTAGGTGGAGTTTGCCTCTTTAACTTTGACTTTAGCGGGCAACTCTACTTCCTTGTAGTACTTATACTGTGGCGTATCAACCGAAATTTCCAAGGAATCCTCGGTTCCGTGTAGTTTTATTTCGGTTTTCTCTACACCTGGCAATTCAACGACAACATGGATGTCTTCGTTGGTTTCCACGATGTCCACGAGTGGTTCACGTTCTTCCTTAACCTGCGGAGTTCCCTTAAGGCCTTTTTTGATGTTGCCAAATTCCTGGATATCAGGTTTGCCGTCGGAACCAATTTTCATGCTGTAACCATAAACAAATGGTCCAAGCTCCTTAACCATGCTGCCATCAGGCAACTTGCGTTCCTTAACGTATTCTTTAGGAACTTTTTCGGTGAAGTTTTTGAGTTCCTCATCCATCATCTTCTCCATTTCCCGGAACATTTCATCAATGTTGCTGAATGGATCCTTCGATGAACTGCGGCGCTTCTTGAACCATTCAGGATAATCATCATTGTCTGAAGACATACAATCACCAACCCTATTTGAGTTTTCAATCCAATAAATTTATTGATACAAACATTAAGGATTGAATGCGACATTTTTTCTTTAGTAGTTGTGGCAGAAATCTCTCTTTTTACAACAACCAGCGATTTTCGCTAAAAACTTCATTTTGTTGTCAGGATTAGATTTGGATTGTTCTCTGGTTGTGTAAGTTGCCACAAGCGGTCCAAACTCTGGCGAAACGAGCTATAGGCTGACATAACTACCACAACTTCTAAGTAGAAGATAGATTCTCAGCCTCATGCTCGAACATAATGCCTTGTAACTTTTAAGAGTTTGATCCCGAGGCGACCCCGCTGCAGAAACTTAGTTTACAGAATCGGGATATTTTGTTGGGAAATCTTAAGGTTTAAATGAAGGCAAATAAACTAAAATGGCATCGGCCCAAAAACCGAGAGGCAACGTGCCGGGGTAGCCTAGCCTGGCTAGGGCGCCAGACTCATAATCTGGACAATGGAAAAATCCAGATGAGAAATCTGGAGTTTGCAAGGGGCAAGCGCCTACAACCAGAAGTCGCGGGCTCGAATCCCGTCCCCGGCACCAATAATTTTTCATTTTCTTTATGGAAATAGCCAATATCAGAAAAATACTAGGGGTGAAACTGGATAGGTCTATGCTTAGACTTTGACCTATAAGCTCTGGCTCAAATTTGGGCATTTAGCCATCCTGAATTTTTTGCTACCGCAAATCTTAAAAACCAAATCAAGGGTACTCTTGAATGAGGAATTCTAATGGTTTATTGTAGCAGATGTGGCATCCAAAACCCCGACACAAACACCGTATGCTCAAACTGCGGTGCACCCCTATACACGGTCGGTCAACGCTATCCTGGAAGTGACCGAGAACATTACCGTCGAGTGGAAAACGAATGCTTTGGCTTGCCCAATGGCGGCATGATTGTGGGCATCATCATAGGTGTCATCATAATTTTTGTCGGGTTAGGTTTGTTCTTGCAAGTTACCTACGGCATATCGATAAATTTCTGGCAATATTTATGGCCATTCATAATAATTATTTTCGGCATACTACTCTTGATAGGCGCGCTCTCCAGACAAAGGCGGTATAACCAACGCCCATTTAACCCCACTTAAACGCAGCGTCCACAAACAACACAAATTTTTTTATTGTTCCATTCGGAGAGAAAAATCCTAAACCACAACACAAAAACAATTAACACAAGGACATAACCATCAACCAGCAAGCTCTGCCCAGCTAAATCCACCACAACCAAAGTAATGCACGACCCAACCACAAACAGAGTATTCACCGCCATTTTGACAAAACCTTTCAGCTTTATTTGAGTCAATCCCACAAGCATCAAAACTTCCCCAGTCGTCAGAACCAACAGGCTTCCAACTCCCAAACCGAAAAATCCTAAAGAAAACAAAACAGCCGCCGCTATGGCAGCTATTGCCCCTATCAACAAGCCACTGCACGCGGCACAAAAGACCGCGCCCCTGATTGTGATTCGATTAGCTGAAAACCCTTCACAGTCAGGATGGTGCCCCTTAATCTGTACCGAAACTGATACTTTTGTAATGTCGTGAGAAAAGTTCGGTTTTTGGAACATCATGCGGCATTTGCTAGGATAAAACACCGCAACTACGCCCACGATGCAGACTACACTGTATAAGGAGCCTACGAGAGGGCGTCGAAAAGGCGACTGGTCAACTTGCAGGTTAGGCTGAAACAAAAGAAGCGGGACAAGAGCTAACCCAAAAACTGAAACAGCCACCAAAAACAGCGAGAAAAACCTTGATGGCTCAGATTGTAGCAATTTTTCACCTCAGAACATCGATTTTATTTTGCCCAGTACGCCCCAATTTACCATGTGCCTAAATGTTCGCCGCTTCATCGGATTGCTTGAGAATAACCCGTGGAATCGCCTGCTCCATGAGCCGTAGAAGTCGTGGTAGCAGCCATAGAGCTCTTCTTGTATCTGATGGGTGGAAAGCGTTTTAGTTGGCATGATTGCATGAATCATGTCGTAATGGCTCCAATTGTGGTCCTCAATCCATCCATTGCGTTCTGCCTCGGCGTAAACTTCTGTGCCAGGAAAAGGCGTTAATATGCCGAACATGAAAAAGTCAGGGTCTAAGTCGTTGGTGAATTCTCGAAGTCGGAGGATGGATTGGTGGGTTTCTTTGCGGTTGCCAATAATGACCATGGCATGGGCCATGATACCGTTTTCTTGCAACAACCGCACCGCTATCTTTGCATCATTGGGTGTAATGCCTTTCTTGAAGTAGTCCAGCGTGACGGGACTCGAATTCTCCACCCCAAGCAAAACCCAGCTTAACCCTGATTTAGCCAACCTTGGAAGAATGTCCTTATTGCGGATAATGTCGTCACAACGTGCCTGAACAAACCAAGTTACATCATCAGGTAGTTGTTTGGCGATGATTTCTTCAGCGATTTCTTTGGGATGCTGTCCAGCTCCAAAGTTGTCGTCGGTTAGCCAAATCATTTCACTTCCAAATTCCCTATTAACATAAGCCATTTCGTCTGCAATACGCTTTGCCGGCTTGAGCCGCCAGCAGGCTTGCCAATGTCGCCACTGAGTGCAAAAAGTGCATTGGTGGTTGCATCCGCGTGCTCCTTCAATTAGCGCGTAAGGTGCCCTTTTACCTGCCATGACGGAGAAGTGGTATTTTGGCATGTTGTCTTTTACAAGGTGGTAACCTGGAAACGGTAAATCCTCCAAGTTTGCAATCAAAGGTCTCGAAGGGGTATGCATCACCTTTCCGCCGCTCCTAAAAGAAATTCCACAAATGTTTTGGAAACCTAATCCCCGTTGATGTGCTTTTACCAATTCAGCTAGAGTTTGTTCCCCCTCGCTGCGGATGATGACATCGATTTCTGGATAAAGTTGGAGGCTATTTTGAGCTGTTGCGGTGAAGTGTTGTCCGCCTGTTATCGTGAGGGCTTTTGTTGAGATGCGTTTAGCGGTTTCAAGAGTTTTCACGACAGCATAAGTGTTGCATGTGGCCAGAGAAGCACAAGCCACCACATCTGGGTTCGAAATGGCAATATGCTCCTCCATATTCTTCCAATCAACTTTCTCCGCATTGCAATCCAGAATCTCTATTTGGACATTTTTGGTTTCTCTTTCCAGATAGGCAGCGAGTTGGATAATGCCATAAGGCGGCGGCAGGTATTCGCCCATGACAAACCAAATATCTTTAGGCGGCTCAATAAACAGGACTTTCAATAGGATCTCCTTAACCATTGATTGGTTTATTTCGCTTATTAGACTGCCGCAAAATTTCTTAAACTTAATCCTATATGCCAATTCAAATTTGGGTCAACCCCATAATAGAGTTCTGAACCTTAAGCTCAATTTCGTTTTTATGTATTTGTTGAATCCTTTTTCTCAAGCATGAAGCGTCAGGAAGACTGAAGTTAATTGTTGTTAGCATGCAAAACCGCATTCATTCCAACAGTTGGTTGTTGATGCATCCCATGGCTTGCCAAACCTGCAATTTCACCCTTCTGAGGCTCTTGCTTGTTGCACTACACTCGTGGTCCTAATGACTTAAAGGCGTTTGCTGTCTGTTTTTTACTGTTACAATCTAGTCTAATTGTACAACGAACAGAAGTTTAGTTTCAAAAATTGATTTGCACACCAACTGTTTTGGAACTAAACCTTGATCTTTCAAGAAGTACATGAAGCCGTCTATTCGCTCATTTGACGCCATATTTGTAGGCGGTTCGCTTAATGCCACACCCACCAATCAATGTCGCCATTAGGAATTCTTGGAAAAGAAGCCCCTCCTCCGTTGCTGGCTCCGAGCTCAAGGTAGAGGTACTTGCTTGTGGCTTGCGAAAGCTGTTTTTCAACATCGCTCTGATTAAAGTTGATTCCTTGGTTTTCCAGATTTAATACGGAAACGTTGAAGACGACATATTGAAGTTCGAAAGGAAGTGTTGGCAGCGATAGATTTGGTAGGCTGGTGTTGATGACAAAGTAGTTCCAAACAATGAGAGAAAGACCATTGATGGGCAAGCCGTTAATTTGGTTGCCAAGCTTATAGCTTGTTTGAGGCAGATCATTCCAATATGAGACAATGGATGGAATCACAAACAATGCAACCAAAAAAGGAATTATTAGAACTGCCCATTTCTTCATAGCTGACCAAACAACATTTACTCCCGAAAAGTAATAACCTTTTGGAATCAGCTGAAAGTCACATCCAGTCATAAATCAAGTTTCGGTTATAAGTAAGAGTTAATGTCATCAACCGAAATCTTATGTGGCGAATCCTTTACCGAAAACTTTGCAGCCCCTTTCCACCGCTAATTTGAACACATACAACTAATCATGTAGACCAGAGAACTCAAAATATCTATTAATTTTCGAGCCTTAAAAAAAGAGAATTTCAATAATTACCCTCTGAATTTCTTGTTTAGATGGCTTTCGGAAAAGAATGAAAACCTATTCTCCAGCACCACTTTTTAAAGAGTCTTCCTTTAATAAAGTAGTTTTAGCTGGCTCAAAATCCATTCATTGTCCATTTTCAATAATCTGTTCTTTTTAAGGTTCTGCCTCATAACCCAAATGACATCTTTGTCTCTGCTTCTAATCCACCTCTCAACTAACTCCTTGCCTTCCTCAGGGTACGCTGCAACAGCGACGCTCCAGCAGTAGGCCAATCCCTTCTTGAGTACTTCGAAGTCTTCGCTGTTCCTGTCTTGTGAACTGCCAAACGATGTGGTTACATAGTCGAGGATATTTAGAACTGAACTCACAACTTTGTCAGAAGTCAGTAGTCGAGGTTCGCAAAGTGCTGCTATCGCTGCTCTTTTTTCAAAGAAATTGCCTTTGCTCCACTCTTCCATTTCTTGAAGAAGGAAATCGATGTTTACGTCGCCAACTCTCTGAAGAGCCATCGCCACTGCTTCCCTGATTCTCCAGCGGGGATCCGAGGCGAATTGTCGAAGTTGCTTCAAATACTGCAGTTTGCCCATGTTAATCACTGTTCCGAGTCCTACTACACCGCAGAAAGTCAAAAAAACTTTGGCGGAATTAACGGGGGCATCTTCTACTTTTATGGCAAGGTACTCTTTGATTTTTTATTCATCACCAAGGTCTGCAAAAGCTTGAGCCAACTCCAAGTTACCTCGGGGACCAGGCCACCCTGATTCTTTTAGCAGAAAACTGTCCCAGTCTTTTAGTGATCTCAGTTTCTCTATATAATCAGTTATTTTTTCCATAATATCATCAACCAACATTAACGATATATTATTTGTTTTTCTCGACGATAAATAAACTATCAGTTCTATCAGTTCAGAAGTCGCGGTTTCGAATTCCCTTTTAACGCGAATGCTTCGATCGAATTTGAAGCGTAATCTAACATGCGATCGATGGTTGGGAATCGTATACATTTGGGGTTGACCTGTCCGACTCAGCCTTATGGTTGAAGGGCTTGACTAAACCAATTTTCGAAAGATTTCAGGATTCTTGTTGATTTTAGGGTTGTCGATTCACCCAGTATTGTTTTGAAATCTTGCCAGGCATGTTTATTTTTAATGACCTTTTGTTTTAAACACAACGGTGATGAGTTGCTCGGTTTCCAGCGTATCTGCAATCATAGATTGTTTCACATAAAATCTACGAAAAGGTAGAGATGCTACGTTTGTCAAATTAAATTAATAACGCCTAAGACTTAGCGAATTGGCTTCTAATAGCCAAGCTTCACAGGTACCTTAGAGACCTCAGCTTGATCTACATTAATTCCTCGCCATGTAATCTTGTAACCTAGTACAACCAATACATTGGCCGAGTCGTCTACACCTTCGTTTTCAATTATTCTTGCTGCTTCTTTTAGTGGCAATTCATCAGCTTGACCCAAAGCTTCTTTTATTCTTCCGTCAATCAGCAAAAGTCTTTCGTTGCTAATCAAAACATCACCCAAAACGACATAACCCAAAGGAGGATTAGCAATCAAGAAGGTTCTTGCAGCTTCTCTGGAGACCCCTATTCTAGCCGCAAATTCTCCAAATCCAACCACAGGCTCAGTAAATTTGATGGGTAAACTCTCCAGAACCTTAATCTCTCTAGATTTGACTTGTTCAAATTTTGTTTCTAAATATCTCAGAATTGGCGCCAGAGGAATTTTGTTTCGATAATAAATCAAATCAAGCTGTGGACGTTTCTCCAAGGCAGAAAGCTTTTCGCATGCCAAAGCCTCATCGATTAAGAGGAGCATCGTTGCATCTACTTTCTTTAGCTTTTCTATCTTTCTTAGCAGGTATTCTTCTGTCCAGAAACCAACGATTTCCAAGTAAATTTTGAAACAGGTTTTTTCAAGGGAGAAATCTGGGATTATTATCTGTTTTCCGGCAGTTACAGGTTCTGGTTCCCTCTTTAACACCCAATCCGAAGCCAACGTCTGGAACTGGGCTGCGAAATTCGCTTCAACGGAGCTATCATAAGTTAGCGCCTGCAAGCACGTTTTTTTTAGTAGTGGTGCATGTTTTTGGCTTTCAATTTTGAAGTCACAGATCTCGTTTGAGAATCGCCAAAGAACCTTCGCAGTGATAATCCAATCTGAGTTTGCCACGATAAAGGGCAAAAGTTTGGCTATCCCTACTCCATATCGTCGAGTTAACTTAAACAAGCTAGCTGGTCCGTCTATTTTCACCCAAAAACCATTTTCGTTGCTGACTTCATAGATCAATCTAGACTTCTTAACCGCATGGAAGATATCTTGCCAGTTACCAGATGCGGTAAAATTTAGCTCTGTGGCCTCAAAAAGCAGAGTCTGAGTCAACCCCAAATTGTATTCACCTATCAACTCGGAGGGGGAAGGAGCTGCAAACTTTTCAAGGACTAATTCGCCATCCAAATCAGAATAAAAATTCTCCTCAACATCCTCCTCCGAAAGAAACAGCTCAGAAGCAACAGTCTCAATTATTTTTTGCCGCTTCGCAGAAGACGTGGGCAACCCAAACTGTTGAGCAACATGAAATATTTTTTTTCTTAAATCTATTGGGTCAACTTTACTGTGACAGATGAAGGTACTTTTTCGATCAAGAAGCAAAGATAAAGCTCTGACAAAACGGTACTCATAGCCTTTATCTTCAAGCTCAGTAACCAAGCTTTTAAGCGTCTTCTTTTTTTCCCCAACATGAGTTTTATACTTTTCAATCAAAAAGTTAGCCGCCTCAACGTCACTACCAGATGGTTTAGCGTAGCGCAGAAAAATCTCGCCTTTCCTCTTCCGCATCGAAAGCAAATTGCTTGGAAGCACTATGTTGCACCTCCGATTTTTTGGTGCCGCCTTCGACTCGTAGCCACTTCCATGGTTTCTTTGGAGATTAATTCGATTAGACGGGCTATTTTGCCTTCTTTCTTTCTGAGCAGTCGTCCGAGTCTTTGGACGTGTTCTCTGTTGCTGCCCGTTCCACCCAAAACTAAACCTACTGAGGCATCTGGGACATCTACGCCCTCATCCAAAACTTGAGACGTAACAACAACGGGATATTTGCCATTCCCAAAATTTTCTAGTATTTCTCGGCGTTCTTCCCTCGGAGTTTGATAGGTAATTGCTGGAACTAAGAAACGCAAACTAATCCTGTAGACCAAGTCATTGTAGAGTGTAAAAATGAGAATTTTTTCCTTTTTATGAGTCTCAAGTTGATGGGCTAACACGGTTAGTTTTGCTTCCGAGTTTACTGCAACTTTCATTGCGTGGTTTCTTGCGAGTAACGCTTCACGTGCTTTGGGGTCTCTTCCTGTAGTCATTATGAATTTTTGGAAGTCCGCAGCACTTTTTATGGTGAGTTTTCGTGTTCGAAGAAACTTTCTAAAAATCTCAATTTGGGAGTCGTAGATTTGTTGTTCTTGAGGCGTTAATTCAACTGATATTTTCTCATACGTGTAGGGTGAGAGATGCTCCCCTGCAAGCTCGTCAACATCAATTGAACAAACTGGATCGCCTACGAGCTGAGGAAGTAACGAATGTCTTTGATCGTTTCTTTCATAAGTGGCGGTTAAACCCATGCGGTAGGGTGCAATATACATTTCAGCTATTTGCATGTAGGCTGGAGAAGCTAAGTGGTGCACTTCGTCGAATATTAGTAGCCTGAACTTATTGCCAAGTTGATCAGCGTGTATGTAGGCTGAATCATAAGTTGTAACTGTTACCATCTGTAGAGTGTTCTCGCCACCACCAATAGCACCCGTTTCTAGATTTAGGCAATCTTTGATTCGTTTTCTCCATTGGTCAATTAGGTCCAATGTGGGGACTACGATTAAGGTCTGAACTTTCAATTTTTCAATTGCTTTTAATGCGATGAAAGTCTTTCCCGCTGCAGTAGGTAATACCAAGATCCCTCGGTTGTGCGCTCGGCACCAACCGTCAAATGCCTTGTTCTGGTAGTCTCTTAGGGCGACGTTACTTTTGAGTTGTTCAAGGGGCGGTAATGCGGTAACATCGTCTTGTACCTGAAGTTTGCTTTCAGCCAAGTATTCTAAAACATCTTTGTAATGGTTTGCCTTAATTCTGTAGCAGCCAACTCTTGAATCCCATTTTCCATATGGAGTTCCGATTTGACCTTTTAAAAGAAGGGTACCTCCGTCAAACCACAAACGAAGCATAACATTGAATCATATTCAAACCAATTAAACTTGTCCTAAAATAGAAATTATCGCCTATAGGTTTAGGAAAACAAAAATCCAGATAAATTAAGGGTTAAGCTGAAATAATTGAAGATGACATGGTTCAAATCCCCATCCAAGCGCCATTTTACCAGTTATGGCTGTTTTTGCGCTTATTTTATCTAAAGTCTATACTTTTGAAGTCATTTCAAATTAGTGATTTGCTACATATAGAATCTTGTAAAAAGAAAACAACCTCTTTGACCCTAAACGGGGAAAAGAATCCTGTGAACTTTCGGTAGTTAACAAGTTAAAAGAAAAGAAGTTAGTGTTAATTCTTAATTGAGTTAGTGGCTGGCTGTGACTAATTTTATCGCTTCTTCTCTTGGTACTGCCACCATAGTCTGTGTTGAGACAAAGTCACTATACATTAGGTTGACTTTCATTGCTACTTTCTCATCAGGTGCTTCCATAATTACTACTGTGTCGTATCTGCCAAGAGTCCAGTAGAATCCAGTAATATTAACGCCTTCTTTCTCAGTCACAATTTTAGTAATTTTTTCTACCTCGTCTGCCATATCTTTTGTAGGCTTCCTTCTAAACTTGCCAAGATTGATGAAAATCATGTTATAACCTCAATGTTAACAGCAGTCTACTCTATCTAATTAGAATAGCGATAGCTCTTATTACTCAAAGAACTTAAGCGAAAATACCAGATATCAATGTTCTAAAACCTGATGAGAAAAACTTACCTACATTAAGTACTTACTATGATAACAAAATACTTTTCTTCTTAATCTCTACTGCCCTGAGAAGCTTTAGAGTTAGAAAATATAGCTACCCCAAAAAATTATTTCAACACTACCAAAATAACCTAAGTGACAGGTTATTTTGATAAAAAAGATTGTTGGGAAAAATTCAGTATTAATTCTGGAAGAAAATCAAATTAGAAGTTGCATGGAATCATTCCTCGTAACTATTCCAAACTTTCCTTTTCCTTCAGAAATTGCCACCCCATAACGATGAATGAGTGCTTGTGCAATTTCTGCCTGCGTAGATTCTTCTGAATATGGAATGACTTTATCGTATAATCCTGATTCTTTGATTGTTTGTTCTCCAAACTCTTAGGCAAGGATACATTGGAAAGTTTGAGGTATGCGAGAAGACTTTAGAGAACGACCCTGTAACTAAGCTACCAAAGAAGATTACACAACAATCAGTGCTTCCAAATACTAACATTCAAATCCCATACACATGGAGCGTAAGAATTGAAGAACATGAGCAGAAGGTAGACTCTAAGACTGGAATCTCCAACAGACTAAAGTTTCAATCAAAAGAAGAGTTAGAGAAGGATAAAAACAATTAACTAACAAAGAAGTAAAACAAAGAAAGAAGCTATTCTAATGCAGTCAATAACTAAGTTTTCTTTAATCTCCTTTACCGGAGTATTTTTGTTCTCGGTAATATACATGGTTACTCCCCGAGTGGTCTACAATTCTGCCTATTTAGGGATTGAAATATAGCCTTATGTTTGAATTAGAATTTAAGGCAAAAAAAACTATTTTTTATACTTTATCTCTCTCAATTTAAATCTATCTCACGGACTACAAGAAAGAATTGAACACGCAGAAAGCATACGTTCCAAAAGAGAACAGCATGTTCCAAGAATAGAACTAAAAGCAACTAAGAGCAAATAATCAATGATGAAGAAGAATAGCTTACTTGCCATAATTCTGACACTCTTGATTCTTCTATCAGCTGCAAGAACAGTTCAAGCTGTTGAGATTGTTAAATCAATATCGCTTAATGTGGGAACAACTATGGCTTATGATTCCTACAAAGGCGCAGTATGGGTAACCACTTATTATTCATATGTAAACGAGATAGGAATGCATGTTAGCGGACCAACCAATACAGTATCAGCAATATCAGACAGTGACTATACAACGTTGGCAAATGTTTCGGTTGGTGAATTCCCAAGCAGTATAGCGTTTGATTCAGCCCGTCACGAAGTCTTTGTTACAAATCAAAACTCAGGCACCGTATCGGTCATTTCCGATGACAGCAATTCAGTTGTTGCAACAATCGATTTGAGTACAAACTCAAGCCATGGAGGAATATCAAATATCGTTTATGATTCAGGCAAAGGTGAGATGTTTGTCAGCAACTATGCCTCTGGGGTGGCCTCAGTCATTTTGGATAGTACGCGCGAAGTAGTGGCAACCATTCCCTTGGGAACTAATCCTTACCCGAATGGCTTAATTTATGATGCTGGCAAGGGAGAAATTTATGTTACATTTGAAGGCTTGTCAGGCAGGAACCCAGCAAATTTCATGTCAGTCATGTCAGACTCAACTAATTCCGTAATCGCAACCGTTCAACTTGATAACAATATAGCGACTCTTGGAGCCTGCGATCCAACCACTGGTGAAATATACATTCCTAATCCAGCCAACAGTTCCGTATTAGTAATATCAGATAAAACTCATTCAGTCGTTGGCTCGATTCAAGTGGGCCGCAATCCAATAGGCGTTGGCTATGACCCTGCTAAAGGTGTTTTGTTTGTAAGCGATGGCGTAGATAGCACCGATATTGTTTCTGTTAAAACAAAGACTGTTATCGATACAGTTCCCATAAAAAGTGTATTAATGGTTTATGACTCAGGGCGGAATGTCATGCTTGATTTGGGCAATGCCTCTGTTCAATTTGTATCATATGACTCTTTGCCATCAGCATCCCCAACATCAACCGTTCCAGAGTTTTCTTGGTTGATAATTATTCTTGTATTGTTGGGTACAGCGACCTTTGCGGTAGCTTTCCATTATAGGGAAAAAACTTAGAAACGGAGTAGGCTGGGCAAGATAGCATGAATAGGAAAAAAATAGCTATTTCATTATTGATGATAATTGCACTCTTTGTAAGTGCAATTGCTGGAACAATCTACTATTATAATGGTATAATAAACGACAGAAACTCCAAAATAAATTCGTTGGATTCCCAAATAGTCAATCTGAATAACGAAATAGCAAATTTAAGCAGCAAAATAGGTGTCTTTGGTCTAGAAAACCTGACATCTCCAAATCTTGCAACTAAATTGGGGGCAACTGAAATAGCAGGCAATCCCTATAATCACCTTTGGATATCTGGTACAGTAACGAATACGGGAGAAGGGACAGCATTTAACGCAGGATTGCATGTCGTTGCTTCTTCTGTCAATGGCACTATAGAGTTGAATATGACTGTTCCTTTGAATAATAATATTGTAACAAATTATGGAAGTGGGGCTGTCTCATCTTCGGCTTACATTGCAAATGGCGACAACAATCCAAATTATTTACTTCCCTCTTTAGCTGGTGGTGGGACCGTAGTAATTGGTCTAAATGTCTTTCACGAAGGCACAGTTGCCAATTGGACTATAACTCCAGTGTGGACAAATTTGCCATAACCATTTCTGGCTCTTTTCAAGATAAGTCTTAAATCTGCATGGCTTAGAAAATAGCCTAACACCAGAAGTCTACTATTGAATAATAATGATTTGAAAAAGCTTAAACCCCCAAAGCTTTAGATAGCAGTTTAAAGTAAAGGAACTTTAGCCCTTTTATGGGAGCCCGGCTGGTTCATACTTAACTTCTTTTTACTGGTAAATTGGGGATAGAATCCCCAATCCCGGCGCCATTTTACTGGTTTGAGTTATTTTTATGTTTATTTTGTCCTAAAATATACGTAGTTGAGTTTATTAAAAATTAGTGATTTGCTTCATTTGAAATATTGTTAAAGCAGGGAGGTCAATTCATCGAAATTAGAGGAATCCAAATTAATTTGCATAAAGGCGACTTCAATTACCCGTAAACCGCTTGAGGAGTCGCACTTCAAGTCAAAAGTCCATCCCTGCTCTTCAGCATAAACCCCCAGTTCTGGGCGAATCTCTAGTCTTTGGCGACTGAAGACTATTTGCATATTCTGGAAAGCTTGAAATGATCCATTTCGCAAACGCATTCGTAGCCTGCTTCTATTTAGTTCACAAACTTCTTGTTCCGAGTGAGCAACTGTTGCTGTATTATTATCTATAGCATTTGCTATGACTAGGCGAGGTCGAAGCGGTCAAGGTTCATTACCTTGTTCCACGCCGCTACGAAGTCGTGCAGGAACTTTTCCTGGGAGTCCTCACATGCATATACTTCCGCCAAAGCCCGGAGTTGGGGGTTCGAACCAAAGATAAGATCTATACGGGTGCCTGTCCATTTGAGTTTACCAGTTTCGCGATCACGTCCCTCGAAAACGTCGTCAGCTTCCGAGGTTGCCTTCCATATCGTGTTCATGTCCAGTAGATTCACGAAGAAGTCATTGGTAAGAGTCTCTGGCCGCTTGGTGAAGACACCTTGCTTTGACTGCTCGAAGTTGACATTTAAGACGCGCATACCGCCAACGAGAACCGTCATTTCGGGAGTAGTTAGAGTCAACAGTTGAGCACGATCAACCAGCAATTCCTCTGCCGACAAGGAGTATTTGGCTTTGAGGTAGTTACGGAACCCATCTGCAAATGGTTCGAGTACGGCGAATGACTCCACATCGGTTTGCTCTTGCAATGCCTCCGTTCGTCCCGGCAAGAAGGGAACGATTATTTCGTGACCTGCATTCTTAGCAGCTTGTTCGACAGCTGCGCATCCACCCAGGATAATCAAGTCGGCGAGAGAAACCATCTTTCCGCTTGACTGCGCTCTGTTAAACTCCTTTTGGATTCCCTCAAAGATATTCAGCACAATCTTTAATTGAGCGGGTTGGTTAACTTCCCAATTCCTCTGCGGAGCAAGACGGATACGAGCTCCATTGGCACCCCCGCGTTTGTCGGAGCCACGGAACGTTGATGCTGACGCCCACGCGGTCGAAATCAGTTGAGAGATTGACAGACCAGAGGCGTGGATCTTACTTTTGAGACCTGTGATGTCTTGTTCATTGATTAACTCATGATTTACTGCGGGCACAGGATCTTGCCAGATTAGGTCCTCAACTGGGATCTCCGGACCGAGATAGCGTGAGCGGGGACCCATATCGCGATGGGTAAGCTTGAACCACGCTCGAGCGAAGGCATCTGCAAGCTGATCCGGATTCTCGTAAAAGCACCTTGAAATCTTCTCATACACTGGGTCGACCCGCAGGGCGATGTCAGTGGTCAGCATGGATGGCGCGTGACGCTTAGATGGATCGTGCGCATCCGGCACGGTACCCTCACCTGCGCCACCTTTCGGTTTCCACTGGTATGCACCAGCCGGGCTCTTAGTCAGTTCCCACTCGTAGCTAAACAGGTTCCGTAAGAAGTTATTGCTCCACTTAGTTGGCGTCTGGGTCCAGACAACTTCTAGACCGCTGGTGATTGCGTCATCGGCTTTGCCAGTGCCAAATTTGCTCTTCCAGCCGAGACCCTGCTCCTCGATAGGGGCAGCTTCAGGCTCGGGCCCCACCATTGACGCAGCACCTGCGCCGTGGGTCTTACCAAAGGCGTGACCGCCAGCGATGAGGGCCACAGTTTCTTCGTCGTTCATTGACATGCGAGCGAAGACCTCGCGGATATCTTTGGCAGCGGCAAGCGGATCCGGGTTACCGTTCGGACCTTCCGGATTGACGTAGATTAGCCCCATCTGCACAGCAGCAAGAGGATTCTCGAGGTCTCTCTCCCCTGAATATCGTTTGTCACTTAGCCAGGTGGTTTCGGAACCCCAGTAGACATCTTCTGGCGGCTCCCAGATGTCCACGCGCCCACCGCCAAAACCGAAGGTCTTAAATCCCATAGACTCTAGAGCGCAGTTGCCGGCGAGGATCATCAGGTCTGCCCACGAGATTTTTCTGCCGTATTTCTGCTTTATCGGCCAAAGCAAACGACGCGCCTTATCGAGGTTAACGTTGTCGGGCCAACTGCTAAGAGGCGGGAAACGCTGCGCGCCCCCGGATACACCACCACGTCCGTCGCCCTTGCGGTAGGTGCCTGCGCTATGCCATGCCATACGGATTAAGAGACCACCGTAGTGACCGTAGTCGGCCGGCCACCAATCCTTCGAGTCGGTCATCAGGGCATAGAGGTCCTTCTTTAAGGCCTGAAAATCGAGTTTTTTGAATTCATTAGCGTAATTGAAATCCTTGCCCATCGGATTGGACAAAGGCGAATGCTGACGCAAGATATTCAGGTTCAACTGGTTCGGCCACCAATCTCGGTTTGTTCTGCGCGTGCGGCTAGTTATAAGATTTTTTTCATCATCCAAATTAGTACAACTCCTCACACAGCATATTAGGAATCCTTTCGCGATTGAAATAAGCTAACTTCTCTATCAAATGGACATCCTGCGTCAACACAGGTCCGCATTCACCGGCGGTGATGGAATTCTGGTAATCAGAAACTATGGAACCTGAGTCCTTGGTAAAAAGTTTTTTCATAATTTAACATCCTGTCTCGTTCACACGAGACCTTACTACATATAAGGGAATGAATTTATTTAAGAGTTATTATTACCTAATATAGCGCATGCAAGAACCGAACAAATCAGTTGCGTTGATAATTCAGACTCTTCGCAGCAAAGGATACAAGGCAACTCCGCAAAGAATAGCAATCTGCAAATTTGCGCTTTTGAGTCGAGAGCATCCTAATGTGCAAAGAATCTACAATGAAGTCAGAAAGACTAACCCCACAGTAAGTTTAGCTACAGTGTATAAGACTCTTCAGATTCTAAGGGGGCGCGGCTTGATCCAAGAATTGGATTTTCCCTACGATCAGACAAGATATGATCCTTATCTTGAACCACACATAAACTTGGTTTGCTCAAGATGCGGAAAAATCCAAGATTTAGAGGACCCTATTGCACAAGAACTGATTAAAAGGGTTGTTAAGGTTACTGAGTTCATTCCTACAAGTCAGCGTCTTGACGTTTATGGCGTTTGCGAAAAATGTTCAAATAAAAAACATGTTCAATAACTGAAACACTTTCCAATCTTTACACACAGTCCCGTCTTGTGTGAGTTGACTCTCGACCTCACCTCTCTAAGCTCTTATTCCGCATCGAATCTGACTTACAAGAAAAGTTAGTCTGCAGGCTTGCGCTCTTAGA
This sequence comes from Candidatus Bathyarchaeota archaeon, assembly GCA_963775685.1. Taxonomy (GTDB): domain Archaea; phylum Thermoproteota; class Bathyarchaeia; order Bathyarchaeales; family Bathycorpusculaceae; genus Bathycorpusculum. The sequence goes on along the minus strand of CAVZJV010000014.1, from coordinate 1,334,235 downwards.
GTTCCAATCCCACCTCTACTTTGAAGCCAAAATGTGCTCGCAATAAAAAAGACGCGTGACCGTTCGAGCGTTCTTTAAATCTGACTTTGAACAACATTAAAAGCTTTTCTCAGATACTTCTTGTTTATGCAACTAACGTCACTGGAAAGCAAAACTATATACTATTGAGGCCTCTACGCCCTCTTAAATTGTAGTCTTTATCCGACAAAGACTGTTTCAACTTCAAAGACTCACTTACGCAGAAAGACTCAAATACCTCTATATACAACAATAATTTTTAATTTTTTCTTTATGGAAACGGCAATAACAATCAAAGTGTTTAGGATGGTGATAGAGTAACTTCCATCATGTGGCCTTCAATGTTGAATTTACCATTTCTTAGTAAATCTAATGCTTGTTTGGGGATTACAATTCTTCCATCTTTGCTCATTCTTGTCAGGAAGTTCTGAGAAGCACCCCATACCCCAAGAAGGCCTACAGTGACTTCTAAAATTTGGTAGCTCTTAAGCTTGAACCGCCACCGCACCATATTTGGGACTTGCACCCGGTTACCCCTCTGCAATCTTGACTGGAATTTTACTTGTTCAGTTAACGGCATTGTTGTTCTTCTCCCATGATCCGTTGACTTTTCATGACGTTTTGTGACGTTTCCAGACGCAACCTGCAAACACCACAACCCCTAAATTAAAGAACCACCCCAAAAATAAGCTTTCAGCATAGCAAATTCAAGTGTTGTTGTTCTCTTATCGCACAAAAATAATCCATATTCTTTGTACAAAAAAATGAAAGAAGCTCTTAATGGGAAGAGTTTTTACCTTTATCAGACAAATGATTCCAAGACCAAACTTGATGCAAAACAATACACCTCGGTTTAACAGCTGGCCTGCCGGAGTGCCAAAACACATAGATTATCCAAAATCTCCTCTGCAAGAAATCCTACACAAAACCGCCAAGGCTTACCCAGAAAAAACCGCCATAACCTACAACGAACACGAAATCAGCTACGCGCAGCTGGACGCGTTCTCAAATCAGTTTGCCAATGCGCTAATCAAGTTAGGCATGGAGAAAGATTGCAGGGTGGCTGTTTTTCTGCCAAATATTCCGCAATTTATTTTTGCGTATTTTGGTGCTCTTAAGGCAGGCGCAGTTGTAACAGCTATTAGCCCGCTTCATCGAGAACGAGAAGTTATGTATCAACTATCCGATTCAGGCGCACAAACCATAGTAGCGCTAGATTCGCTCTATCCAATTCTGGCTGCGACAGAAAAGAAAACCCACCTCAAAAACATCATTCTAACCGGATTAGATGATTACGGTTCAAAAAACCCTTCAACTCAAAACATTTCAAACACATATTCATTCCGGCAGTTAGTTGCAGATATGTCCCAAAGCCTGCCAAACATACAATTCAACCCTTCTGAAGATCTTGCTGCGTTGCAATACACCGGCGGCACCACAGGAACCACAAAAGGTGCCATGCTAACCCACCGCAACCTCCTCTCAAACGCCCTCGCATTCGCTACCTGGATTCGGGGTATTGCCGCCAAAGAAACCTTCCTAATAGCCTTGCCGCTTTTTCACATTTATGGCATGACAACCAGCATGACCGTACCCATCAGCCTTGCCGCCAAAATGGCATTACTGCCAAGGTTTGAGCCAGCACAAGCCCTGCAAACAATCGAAAAACACAAGGTGTCAGTTTTTTGCGGGGTCCCAATAATGTATCAAGCACTGATCGCCAGCCCTGACCTTGGCAAATACGATTTAACCTCAATCCGCGTCTGCATATCAGGCGCTTCCTCTTTGCCGCCGCAGGTTCAAAAAAAGTTCATGCAGGTCACAGGTGGGCTTCTAGCAGAAGGCTACGGATTAACCGAGGCTTCACCTGTCACACATTGCAGCCCAGTTGACAGATCAATGCAGACAGTAAAGGTAGGCTCCATCGGGTTGCCACTGCCAGACACAGAAGCCAAAATCGTTGACTTGGAGACCGGCGAAAAAACCCTTAACCAAGGCGAGACGGGTGAATTGGCGGTGAAAGGACCACAAATCATGAAGGGATACTGGCATAACCCTCAAGAAACAGCAATGATTCTTCGTGACGGCTGGCTTTTGACAGGAGACATCGCCTGCATGGACGAAGACGGCTACTTTTACATTACTGACCGCAAAAAAGACCTCATCAAAACCAAGGGATACAGCGTCTACCCGCGGGAACTCGAAGATGTCCTCTATGAGCATCCAACGGTGAAACTCTGTGCGGTCGTAGGCAAACCCTATACACTAGCAGGCGAGGTTCCGAAGGCCTTCATAGTTCTCAAAGAAGGCGCCCAAGCATCAGCGGAGGAAATCATGATTTTCGCCAACAACAAAATGGCGCCATATAAAGCAATACGCGAAGTCGAATTCAGAAAAGAACTACCCCTTAGTTCAGCAGGAAAAGTTCTGAGACGGATACTCCAAGAAAAACCGTGACTACTCTTTCTTCTTCCAGACTCTAAGAACTACCTTCTCGCCTACCCAAGAAAAAAACAAAACAACAAAGAACGGCCCCGGAAAGAGAGCAAAGACAAAATCGTTGTTGGCGGTTGCTGCTTTACCCAAGACCTCAGGATAAAGGGCGACACCTGCAATAACTAAGGCAGCGGTCAAAAGGAAAGCAGCAGCAAACGTAACCCATTTCATGTATTCTTGATGCAGATTTGACAGGTTTAAGCTTTGCCAAAGATTATTCGAAATGTATAAGAGAAAACCTCGGTTCTCAATTAAGGCAAGGTTTACTCTTTGCGTGTCAAACTCAGCATCACAGGCATCGTGCAAGGCGTGGGGTTTCGGCCTTTCATCTACCGCATAGCAGTGCGAAACGGCTTGATGGGATACGTTCGCAATAGAGGTGACGCAGGCGTTGAGGTGCTTCTTGAGGGAGATGCGCAAAACATCAAAAAATTTATAGGCGATTTGCCCTCCGAGAAACCACCTCTGGCACACATAGACGCTGTAACATCAACCGAGCTTACGGGAAAAAACAAATACGAACATTTTGCGATTTACAAAAGTTCCCACGAAACAGAATCATCAGGGTCCATCATCCCACCGGACATTGCCATCTGCAACCAATGCAGCAAAGAACTCCGCGACCCCAAAAATCCGCGTTTTGAATACTTCTTTATTACATGCACCGACTGCGGTCCACGTTTCACTATAATCGAGCGTCTGCCCTACGACCGAGAAAACACCACCATGCGCGAGTTTCCGCTGTGCGGGTTTTGCCAAAAAGAGTATGAAGACCCATCGAATAGAAGGTTTCATGCACAAACCGTAGCATGTCCAATATGCGGTCCCAAGGCATATTTGACAACAAACAATGGCAAAACAGTCCAAACCAAAGACCCCGTTCGGGACGCTGGGAAGTTGTTGTCGGAAGGCAACATTTTAGCAGTGAAGGGCAACGGTGGTTTCCACATTGCAGCATCCACTAATTTGGAAAAGCCCCTGCTTAGACTTCGAACCACGAAGCACCGACGAGAAAAACCCTTTGCCATCATGGCAAAAAGCCTCAACGCAGCAAAAGCATTCGGCGAAGTAAGCTCGAAGGAGCAAGAACTGCTGTCTTCCCCAGCACGCCCCATCGTCTTGCTAAACAAAAATCAAACCTACTCTCTCTCATCATTGGTTGCGCCTCACCTGCACAACGTTGGCGTCATGCTGCCCTACACTGGCCTGCATTACATGCTCTTCGACCAAGTCGCCGACACAGCATTTGTGATGACCAGCGCCAACCCAGCAAACCAACCCATCGTAAAAGACAACGACCAAGCCATAGAAACATTGGGAAAAACTGTAGATTATTTCCTGTTTCACAACCGCAAAATTGCCCACCGATGCGACGACTCAGTCATGCGCGTCCACGGCAACCGCCAAGTGTTTCTTAGACGAAGCCGAGGCCACGCCCCAGTTCCAATTAGGCTCAAACAGAAATCGAAACGTTGCGTCGTTGGCTTAGGGGGAGAACTCAACAATACATCTTGTGTGTTGCTTGAGGACAAAGCCTTCATAAGCCAGCACATAGGTGACGTCGAAAACATCGAAACCCGAAATTTTCTGCAAGAAGCCACAAGCCACATTCAACGCCTAACTAACTGCCACGCTGAAATGGTGGTTTGCGATTTGCACCCCAAATTCAACACGACCCTTCTCGCTAAAGAAATGACTCAGGAGGAAGGATTGAGGCTGGTTCAGGTTCAGCATCATCATGCACATGCAGCGGCGCTGATGGCTGAACATGGTTTAGATGAGGTGGTAGCTGTTACCTGCGATGGATACGGCTTCGGCTCAGATGGTGGGGCATGGGGAGGCGAAGTCCTCCACTGCATCTTGGATTCAGCAGAATTTACGCGGCTGGGACACTTGGAACCGCAACCCCTTTTGGGCGGAGACTTAGCGAGCCGTTACCCTGTGCGGTTGGCGGCTGGAATGCTTCAGAAAGCAGGGGTAAACGTTGAAAAATGGCTAACAGAAAACAGTGCCCATTTGCCTCATGGCGAAACCGAAGCCAAACTCATCTTCAGCCAACTCCAAAGGAATGCGGACATGGTTGAAACGACAAGTTGTGGACGAGTTCTGGATGCGGTTGCAGCTGTTTTGGGCGTTTGTTTCGAACGCAGCTACGAAGGTGAACCAGCCATGAAACTAGAGTCAGTGGCGCTCTCAGGCAGAGACCTTTTACAGCTTAAACCTAAGATTAAACAGGGTGTTTTGGATACTTCCTGCTTGCTGAGGGAAATTTATGGCAGTTTGGGTAGGGTTTCTGCTAAAGATTTAGCTTACAGTGCCCACGCTTACCTGGCAAAAGGCTTAGTGGCACAGGCAATTCAAGGCGCAAACGCAAAAAGCGCCAAGAATGTCGGTTTCTCCGGAGGTGCTGCCTGCAACCAAATCCTCGCCCAGTTAATGCGCGAATATGTCGAAACTGCAGGACTGCGGTTTTTTGTTCACGAGGCGGTTCCTGCTGGTGACGGAGGAGTGTCGCTTGGTCAGGCAGTTGTCGCTGGGTTTTCAGATTTTTGACCAATCTGTTTTTATCGTTCTTTGACCCGTTTTATTTAGACTGATTGTTATGTGTTTAGCAATTCCTGCAAAGATTCTAAGCCTTGAAGGCACAAAAGCCCAAGTAGACTTCGGTCAAGGCGTGCTACGTGAGGTTAACATGTCGCTTGTGGAGGCTAAAGTCGGCGAGTACGTGCTGGTTCATGCTGGCTACGCAATTCAGGTTTTGGAAGAAAAAGAAGCCTTAGAAACCCTCAGCCTCTGGAAAGAAGTCTTAGCCGCTGGAGAATAAGCAGCTAGTGAGAGCATGGCGCAGAACTTAAGGTTCCGAAACCCAGAGTTGGCAAAAAGCATAGCCGAGAAAATCAAAACTGTGGCGCCAAAAAAAGGACAAGTCAAGTTTTGCCATGTCTGCGGAACCCACGAGTGGACCATAACCCACTTTGGTCTGCGTAGTCTGCTGCCATTAAACGTTGAAGTTATCGCTGGACCAGGCTGCCCAGTATGCATAGTTCCTGCGGCAGAAATCGACGAAGCAGTGCAACTATCACAGAAAGGCATAGCGATTACATGTTTTGGCGACTTATTGCGGGTACCAGGAAGCAAATCTTCGCTACTCGAAGCCAAAGCAGCAGGCGCTGACGTCCGAATCGTGTATGCAGTTTCCGATGCGGTTGAAATGGCTAAACACGAGCCCCAAAAAGAATTCGTGTTCCACGCTGTCGGCTTCGAAACAACAGCACCCATCACCGCCGTCGAAGCACTCGGAGACTTACCCAAAAACTTCAGCTTCCTTGTATCCCACCGCTTAATCCCACCCGCCATGGAACTCCTGCTAGGAGTTGGCGACTTACAGATTGACGGATTCATCGCACCCGGACACGTAAGCGCAATCATTGGCCTAAAACCCTACGAGCTGTTTACCCGGGTTTATCGAATGCCCACAGTCATTGCGGGTTTTGAGCCTAACGACGTGCTAATGTCACTTTATATGCTTCTAAAACAAGTCAGCGAAAACGATGCTCAATTGGAAAATGAATATTCACGTGTGGTTAAGCCTGAAGGCAACGTTAAAGCCCAGCAACTAATGCAGGAAGCTTTTTCGGTTGCTGCGGGCAATTGGCGCGGCATCGGCAGACTTCCCGATTCAGCCCTGCAACTACGCGAGTCACTCAAGCAGTTTGATGCTCGAGAAAAATTCAATGTTCATGTTAAAGAAGGCAAAGACATCAACTTCGGATGCGAATGCCACCTCGTCATCATTGGAAAAATCAAACCCAAAGAATGCCCCCTGTTCATGAAAGCCTGCACGCCAGCCAAACCCGTGGGAGCCTGCATGGTCAGCAGCGAAGGCACCTGCCGCGTCTGGGCAAAAAATGTAGCTGCTCAGGCTTAACAGATTCTGGGCACGGGGTCGCCGACTGGACGAGCGATTATCCTTTTGCCACCAACTAATGTGTGCATCGCTAAACCCTTAAATTCTCTTGTTGCTTCGCCGATTATTTGGGCATCTTTCCCTTCTGGAGTTTGCTTTAAGAATGCAAGAGCTTCTTCTGCCTTTTGCGGTACAACGCCCACAATAATCTTGCCTTCGTTGCCTACTTCTAAAGGATCTATGCCTAGCATTTCACAAGCAGTTTGCACGTCCCGTCGGATGGGCACTTTGTTTTCGTGGATAAGTATGCCGACTTTAGATTTTTCGGTCCACTCATTTAATGCATCTGCCAAGCCACCTCGGGTGGGATCTTTCATGGCAACCACGCCACCGACCTTGCCCAGCAAACTTTGAATCATTCGGTTAAGAGGTTTCACGTCAGAGAGTATTTGGCTGCCAAACGTTAAACCCTGTTGCGCCGAAAGCACAGCCAAGCCATGGTCACCAATGGTTCCTGATAGGATGATTTTATCCCCATTGGAAAGGTTGGAGTCAAGTGCCCACCGTGCTTTCAGTTCGCGATGTTGCCTCACAACCTTCAGGTTGCTCTCGAGAGCTTGTGTTCTTCTACCGATGCCCGAAAGATTCATAACGCAGCCGCCCAAACTGCCCTTCTCAACAACTTTTGTGTCCCCTGTAACTATGCCTACACCAGCTTCAATGCAAGTTTGCCTCATGCTAACAAGGATTTTCTCCAAATCTGAAATTGCCAATCCTTCTTCAAGAATAAGCCCACAAGCCAACGCATAAGGCTCTGCACCCAAACATGAAATGTCATTAACAGTTCCCGAAATGGCAATTCGTCCAATGTCTCCACCTGGGAAAAAAATAGGTTTAACCGCGTGGGAATCGCTTTTAAAAACAATATCGCCTACTACCGCTGCATCATCCATCGCTTCTAATGGAACCTCAGCATTGCCGATTCCGCCAAAATACTTCACGATGTAATTTTTAACTAAATCATGCATGACTGTGCCGCCAGCACCATGCAGCATTGTGATTTTCTCTTTTTTGCTTGACATTTCGATGGTTCTTCCAGTGTTAACCGATGCAATAGGAAGGTTGGAAGTGAAACATAAACGAATCGCACTTGGCGAAAAGAAAAGAATGGCTTAAATCAAACAAATCCTGTTTGTAAGGTAATGTGGTTGAGATTAAATATGCGTAGGAAAGCATCTTGTGATAGTACCGATTATACGGGCGGTTTTAGGATTACTGTGGAATCAGATGGGACCTTTGTTGGCGTTAAGGGAGAAAATAAGCTGTTCGCCGCGTCGGCAAAGAAACTTTATGAATTGATAAAGAAGTTCAACCAAGACCATCCACAATAAGAAAAAAAATGTGACCTGAAGGAAACCTGAAAAAGGTAACCATTAATTTTTCGGGTACAAAGCCCTCATCATTCTAACTAAGCGACGATTACCTATATCGCGCAGGAGAGTTTTTTCCCAGTTTTTCCATGGATTTGAACTCTCCAAAGACTTTTTACTAAAATAGAGTACCCTAAATGTGAAACATAGGCACTTCACAGAAAAACGCGATCCCTGATTTATGTTAGTCGGTTAAGGACAATAGAATTCAATGGTTAAAGAATTGATAATTTTTACTCTGAAATCTAAAAAGAAAAAATAAAGTTACGTTTAGAAGATGTAACCTATCGGATCTTTCTTTTCGTTTTCTACAATATTGCACTCTTCTAATTCATCGCCCCATGTTAGAAGCCACTTGTTGGAATCGTTAGATATTGGGTCTCTCAACATCGTTATTTTGGAAATTTCTGCGTCTTTTGCGTCTTTATAGTGTGTCATCAGGTTTTTTAAAAGATCATCTGCCCAGTTGCAGACTATGGATGCTTCGTTTCCCTCAGGGTTTGTAGCTTCTAAATGCAAAAAATACTCGCCTATCGGGATGTCTTTTACTGGACATGTCTCGTCAGTTTTTTGCATAATCTCTATAGTATGAACCAGAAATGCTCCGTCTTTCTCTTTGATGACTAAGTGAATTCCCTTACCGACAAAATTTGTCATAAACTTCTTCATTAGGGTTAGTTTCTTCATTTCTTTCTCCCTGTTTTTATTTTGATACGGATGTATATAAGGTATATTCCTAAACACTAATTCTGACTGTATTATTGTTTTACAATAAAGCGGTTTAAATCAGAATGCAACAGGCTTAAATATATGGTATATTGTATCTTAAGATATTAAGTTTGGGGGAATTAAAATACAAACCGAAAAAGAACAACCATTTGAGTATACCGAAACTCCTTATGTGGAGAGTCAAGAAGAAAAAATACTAAAATACGCAAAAATGGCCGCGCCATCAGTAATCGCTGTCGGACTCGGAGGCGCAGGATGCAACGTTATTACCTGGGTCAAAGAAAAAGGAATCACGGGTGGCAAACTAGTAGCAGTAAACACCGACGCAACACACCTAATGATTACCAAAGCAGACAAAAGAATCTTGATAGGTGAAAAACTAACCAGAGGACTCGGTAGCGGAGGCTACGCAGAAGTAGGCGAAAAAGCCCTATACGAAACCGCTAACGAAGTTATCCATGAATTATCCAGAGCTAACATCATATTCATGGTAGCTGGCTTAGGCGGAGGAACTGGAACTGGGGCAATTGTCGGATTAGCTGACACTTTACGCAAAAGAGCAGCAGGTTCTGCAACGGCACCTTTGATCGTTGGTGTAGTCACTCTTCCATTCGAAGTTGAAACCGCAAGAATGGCATCAGCGAAAAAGGGACTGAATCGACTAAAAGCAGTATGCGATACAGTAGTAGTGATCGATAACAACCGACTCGTTAAAGTCGCAGGAAACTTGCCCTTCCGAGAAGCTTTAGGTGTAGCTAACACTACTGTCGGCAAATTCATAAAAGGCGTAACCGAAACAATAACCACAGCAAGCCTAATCAACATGGACTATGCTGACTTAAAAGCAATAATGTCAGATTCAGGTTTAGCTTCAATAGGCATCGGCGAAGGCACAGGCGAAACTAGAGTAGAACAAGCAGTAGAAAAAGCACTAAACGGTCGTCTACTCGACATAGAAGACGTCACAAAGGCAAAGGGCTTGCTGATACATGTCTCTGGCGGAGAAGATCTAACACTTAGCGAAGTCAACCGAGCAGCAGAAATCATGAAACGTTCACTACCACCTAATGCAAAGATCATCTGGGGTGCAAGAGTTGATCAGGAGCTACAAGGTGCAGTTTCAGTGATGGCTGTCGTAACCGGTGTTGAAAGTGCTTTCTTACGGAAAAACGAAAAGCATCTGGGGCCTATAAAGTTTAGCGCATTTAGCAGATAATTTTATCCTTTTTCTTTTTGTAACTTTTTTCTATCTTCTAAAGATACATTCAATTCTAAATTTTCCCAAATTCTTCTGAATGGAATGCACTGTAATACATATCTCTTCAATCGTTTTAAATGCTCTATCACGTAGACTTATGATATCTCAGGTCAGAAAAAACTACACCCACTGTTTTAACCCTTTTTAGAAAACAGAAGAAAAATAGAGGAAATAACAAAAGCGCAAAAGACATAATTTACTTTTCAATGAGTTTTTTAGGTAAACTATAAAAGGTCAAACACAATCCACAGATTGTACACCTCACGCGTTCGAATAGTTCCTCGCAGGAACACCTACTTAGTCTGTTAAGAGTAAAATCTTAGTTGTGATACGGAAAGCCATATAAATTGCTTTTACGTGTTTGAATGCGCACTGGAGAAAATATCTATGCCAAAATGGGGATACTCAATAATTGAAGAAATGCTTAATCCAGAAAAAACAGCGAAAGCCAGCGGTAGAGAACTTAAGGTATCCCATAAAGCCGCACGAGAAGTCTGTAAAGCTGTTAAGGGTATGAGTCTTATTCAATCTAAAGAGTTTTTACGCGACGTGATGATAAAGAAAAAACCCGTTCCCTACACGCGATACATAAAAAAGCTGGGACATAAAGGTGGAATGGCGGGTAGATGTGTCGGTAGGTTCCCGATAAAAACCGCGGAAACAATCCTTCATGTTATTCAAGCAGCTCAAGCCAATGCAGAAAACAAAGGCTTAGATGTTGATCGACTTCGCATATTGCATGCAGCAGCTTATCAAGGCATCAAACTTAAGCGTTTCACGCCAAGAGCACACGGGAGAGCTTCACCAAAATTCGATAAAACAACACACGTCGAAATTGTCCTAGAAGAGAAACCGACCCAAGGAGAGCAATAAATGAGCATAGTTAAACGTTTCATTACTGAATCGATTAAAAGAACAGAAATTGATGAGTTTTTACAGAAAAAGCTTGAACGCGCAGGCTATGGTGGAGTAAATCTATCCAAAACACCATTAGGCACACACGTCGTTATATATGCTATGCGTCCGGGCTTAGTTATCGGTCGAGGTGGAGAAACCATCAAAGAACTGGCCTCAGCCCTTGAACAAAACTTCAAAGTTTCCAACCCACAAATATCCGTTTCAGAAATCGAAGTTCCAGAATTCAACGCCCACGTAATTGCAAACCGGGTAGCCTCAGCTCTTGAGAGAGGAGTCCACTTTAGACGCGCAGGCTTTTGGGCATTGAACCAAGTTATGGAAGCGGGCGCACTTGGCGCTGAAATCGTAATCAGCGGCAAACTAACAACTGAACGAGCACGCTTTGAAAAATTCAAAGCAGGTCACTTCCCGATAGTCGGAGAACCAGCACTTCGAGCCATGAAAACAGCTGAAGCCCATATACAACTGAAACCAGGCATAATTGGAGTAAGAGTAAAAATCATGCCTCCAGACGCATATTTCCCAGACAAAGTAACAATAATCAAACCAGCCCCAGTAGAAGAAACTAGTGTTGTTGCACAACCCCCAGCACCCACTCCCGCGGCAGCACCAGTCGAGGCAAAACCTGAACCAGCGCCAGAACCAGTTGTGCAAGCCAAAGAAGTTACTGACGAACCAAAGATAGCGGCAGAAGCAAAACCTGAGGAGGCAAAAGAGTAATGCGCATAAAAGAAATCAATGCCCTTTCCGCCGAGGATAGAGCAAACAAACTTGCAGATTTACGAATTGAATTAGCCCGTTTCCGAACTATGGTAAACGCCGGAGGCGCCGTTGAGAATCCTACTCGAATAAGAGAACTGCGTAGAACTATTGCTCAAATATTAACCGTCGAAAATGAGAAGAAACTGGGAATTAGGCAAACACTTGAAGTGAAAGAGGAAAAACAAGAAAAGAAAGCTGAAAAACCAGCAAATACATCCAAAGGAAAGAAAACTGCTAAGGAGGTAACATCTAAATGAAAGTAACTCAAGATGTTATTCGATACGAGTTAATTGGCACTCAAGCAAGAATCGCCCAAAGTGTCCATGCAGGCTACATGGGATTAGCTGGTCCAGTTATTGCGGAAACAAAAAACACATTAACTTTAATTCATCGGGGTCAGCCTAAAAGTGTAATAAAAGACTTAGCAACTTTCGACTTTAGTTTCGGAGACGGAACAACAGTTGAGGTTGATGGTTCACTTTTAGTTGGCAGATCTGAAGACAGGTTAAAGAAAAGCGTAAAGAGGTTATGGTAAAATGTCGATGACTTTCAAGCAACCAAAAAAGACCTGTGACGACCGAAATTGTCCATTCCACGGAACACTATCCGTACGCGGACGTGTACTGGAAGGAACAGTTCACACAGCAAAAATGGATAAAACCGTTATCGTTGACAGAGAATTCCTACAGTTCTCAACAAAATTCGTGCGTTACGAAAGACGCCACGGGCACATACCATCACACAACCCGCCATGCATCGACGTTAAAGAAGGCGACCGTGTAAAAATCGCAGAGTGCAGACCAGTCAGCAAAACAGTATCATTTGTTGTTGTAGAAAAGTTAGGCGAGGAAAAGTAAAATGGCTGCGAAAGCGAAACAGAGAGCTCTAGTAGCAAAAGGTATGCTTTCTCACGGACAAAAAATTAGTCGTGGACTATTGGCAGGATCCGAAATGAAATGTACCGATAACACGGGCGCTCGAGTTCTGCGCTTAATTCAAGCCATGGGTTACAAAGGTCGACTAAGACGTTACCCATCCGCAACCGTCGGCGACAAAGTCACAGTTTCAGTCCGCCAAGGCTCACCTGACATGCGCAAAAAGATATTCCAAGCCGTAATCGTCCGACAAAGGAAATGCTTCCGACGCGTCGATGGGGTTTGGGTTCAATTTGAAGATAATGCTGCAGTAATCATCACTCCCGATGGCGAAATGAAGGGTTCAGAAATTCGCGGTCCAGTAGCAAGAGAGGCAGCTGAGAGATGGCCAAGAATTGCAAGTGCCTCCAGCATAATCGTATAGGTGAAAAATAATGCAAGAAACAAAACGAATAAAGAACCCTGGCAAACAAAGGAAAAGACTCTTCAACGCTCCTGCTCACATACGCCATAAACTTATGGCAGCATCTTTATCAAATGAACTTGCCTCATCAAGAGGAGTAAAAACTCTACCAGTTCGAAAAGGCGATACAGTCCAGATCAAACGCGGCGACAACAAGGGGTTTGAAGGCAAAATTTCACGTGTTGACCTCAAAGCTTACCGAATTTACCTTGAAGGATTAACACGGGAAAAAGTTGATGGAACAAACATCTTCATCTCTGTTCATCCCTCTAAAGTCCAAATACGTAGTCTCAACCTTGACGATAAATGGCGCAAGAATATCCTTGAAAGAAAGAAGGCAGTTGAAAAACCGGTGAAAGCCGAAAAACCAAAGGCTAAACAAGAAAAGAAATCTCAAAAAGCACCAGCTAAGGTTGAAGAAGTTAAAGAAGAGGAACCAGTAAAAGAAGAAGAGGCGCCAAAAACACCTGCAAAGAAATCTACCGCTAAGAAAGAAGCACCGGAGAAAATAGAAAAAACTCCAGTTGCAAAAAAAGCAGGAAAGCCTACGACAGCAGCAAAGAAGGCACCAGCCGCAAAAAAGACAGAGGAAAAAGAAGCCGCGCCAAAAGCAAAGGCTAAGAAAGCTTCTGATAAAACTAAAGGAGAACAATAAAAATGGGTAAAAAAGGAAAAACTGCAAGGCTGAAACGTAAGCCAGCTCCAGCATTCTGGCCGATTCACAGAAAAGAGTTGCCGTGGGTAGCAAAGCCCTCGTCAGGTTCACATTCACTAAACAGCTGTCTACCTTTAACTCTGGTTCTACGTGACATCCTTGGTGTTGCACAAACACGCAAAGAAGACAAATTGATCCTTGCTCAAGGCAAAGTTTTAGTTAACGGTAAAATCTGCAAAAAAGACGACATACCTGTCGGATTAATGGATGTCATCTCGATGCCTGAGATGGATAAATACTATCGCATCATGCCCTCACACAAAGGGTTGATTTTAGCTCCAATAAGCAAAGAAGAATCCCACATTACACTAGTTCGTGTTGAGGACAAAAATACCGTTCACAATGGCGTCCAAATTGCACTTCACAACGGCACAAACATACTCATAAAAGTCGTTGACCCCAAAAACCCACATGAAGTAACATACGAAACATTCGACGTACTCAAAGTTACCTATCCAGAAAAACAAGTAGTTCAAAGTCTCAAAACAAAAGAAGGTAACATGGCAATAATCACGGGCGGAAAAAACGTCGGCACAAAGGGAAAGATAGTTGAAATCGAAAAGACTGAAGCTAAAAAACGCCGCCAAGCCCTAGTAGTCATCGAAGACTCAACAGGCGCACGCTGTCAAACAATCCTAGATTTCATCTTCTCTATAGGTGAAACCGAACCGCTCATAACTACATTGGAGGCACCTGCACTTGTCTGAAGAAACAATGATTGAGAACTGGAATCAGAATCCGATGCTAAGGCCACGAATTGACAAAGTCGTCGTAAACTTAAACGTCGGCAAATCAGGCGAACCGCTCGAAAAAGCCAACAAAGTCCTATCAGAAATCACTGGTCAAACACCTGTAAAGAGAAAAGCCAAGAAAACAATACGGGACTTCGGTATACGCGAGGGCGAATCAATCGCCGTCGTGGTAACTTTACGTAAGGAAAAAGCAATTGCCTTTCTCAAAAAAGTTTTGCCAGTTGTGGAAAACAAGGTTTCGAAACGTGCGTTTGATGAACGTGGCAACTTTGCTTTTGGCTTAAAAGAACACATCGAAATTCCGGGGGTAAAATATGACCCTGATATCGGTATCTTCGGAATGGATGTCTGCGTCACCATTAACCGCCCTGGACAAAGAATCAAGATTCGTAGAAAACAAAACAAGTCAATTGGTCCAAAGCACCTGTTGACGCCTGAAGAATCAATCGTCTTTGTTAAACAAACTTTAGGAGTCGAAATCGTCTAAATTTGAGAGTGAATGTATGGGAAAAGAACAAGTTAAAAAAGTACGAAAATATGGTAAAGGTTCACGCCCATGTGTTAGGTGCGGTTCGTATGGACCAGTTATTCGACGTTACAATTTATATCTATGTAGGCACTGTTTTAGAGAAGCAGCCCCAAAATTAGGTTTCAAAAAATATGAGTAGGAGCTAAGAAAAACATGGATACATTAACAAATGGTTTGATAACCATCAAAAACAACGAAACACGTAACAAACGCGAATGTATAATTAGCCCTGCCTCTAAACTTTTGGGGCGCGTCCTACGCATCATGCAACTTAATGGCTTCATCGGCGAATTCGAATTTATCGACGATGGTCGACAAGGAAAATTCAAAATCCAATTGCTAGGCAGAATAAACAAGTGTGGTCCTGTCAAACCAAGATTCGCCGTCAAATCCACCGAATTTGAAAACTGGGAAAAGAAGTTCCTGCCGTCTAGAGACGTGGGCATAATGGTTGTTTCGACATCCAAAGGTGTCATGGCCCACAAAGACGCTGAAGAGAAAAACCTTGGAGGAAGGCTCTTAGCCTTCGTGTATTAAGGAGTGTATTTTATGCGGCTTCCAGAAATATCTAAAACTGTTCAAGTTCCACAAGACGTAACTCTAAGCTTACAGGGCAAAAAAATTAGCGTCAAAGGCACCAAAGGTTCACTAACAAGAGACTTCTCGTTTGCTCCAATAGCCATACAGGGCGAAGGAAAAAACGTTCGCATCTTCGCAAAGTGGCCCCGCAAAAAGGAAGCTGCTCTAGTAGGCACCATCTACTCACACATCAACAACATGATAACCGGCGTAACCAAAGGCTACCAATACAAGCTCAAAATCGTTTTCTCTCACTTCCCAATCTCAGTAAAACTTCAAGACAAATCTGTCTTGATTGAAAACTTTACAGGCGAACGTAGGCCCCGTAGAATAAAATTAATTGGCAGCGTCAAAATAAAAATTGAACCTGACGACATAATTGTTGAAGGCGCAAACTTGGAAGAAGTCAGCCAAACCGCCGCCAACATTGAGCAGGCTACACGCGTCCGAAACAAGGACCCCCGTGTTTTCCTTGATGGCATATACGTGTATGAAAGAAACGAAGGAATGGCATAATGACCGAAAAGAAAATTTTCCCCTCACGCGAAGCACTCAAACTTAGAGCGCGCGCCAGAAACAAAAAACCCAAATTTGTAAGGGCTGAGAGCTGGAAATACGACCGTTTCAGCCTAAGCTGGCGAAAACCCCGCGGATTAGACAACAAGATCCGCCGAAAAATTAAAGGTTGGCCCCCAGGCCCAAGCACAGGCTACAAGGGACCTCTAAGCGCCCGTTTCCTTCATCCATCCGGATATCGCGAAGTCATGGTTTTTAACGTGGCAGACCTCTCAACAATTGACCCAAACACACAAGCCGCACGCATCGCCCACACTGTCGGCAAAAGAAAACGTGCTCTAATTATTGCAGAAGCAAAGAAACTTAACATAAAACTCTTAAACCTTAGAGTTTCAAAGGAAATCGAAGAGGAGAAAACCGAAGAAGCTGACGGCGAAGAGCCAGAGGCAGAAGCGGTAGAGCAGAAAGCTCCAAAAGAAGAGAAAAAGCCAAAGAAAGAAACCAAAAAGAAAGCCCCTAAACAAACCAAGCCTAAGAAGGGAGAACAGAAACAATGACTGACTTAGCCGGACAAAGACGTCTAGCTGCTCAAATCTTAAAGATTGGGAAAAACCGCGTTTGGATAAATCCCGATCGCATGGATGACGTTGAAGGCGCGATTACACGTGAAGAAGTCAGAAAGCTGATTCACGAGAAAATCATCGTTTCGTTGCCACAGCAAGGCGTCAGCAGGTCCCGAGCAAAAGTTATCCGAGCAAAAAAGCTTAAAGGTAGACGTAGCGGTCCAGGAAGTCTAAAAGGCGCCGGATACGCAAAGGTCACCAAAAAAGAAGCTTGGATGATAAAAATCCGTTCATTAAGACGGAAGCTCCGAGATTTGAAAGCGAGAAAAGTCATAACTGAAACCACCTACACCCAATATTATAGAATGGCGGGAAGCGGCAGGTTTGAGTCTATTGCTGAATTAGAGCGAAGCTTGAAAGCTCATGATTTATGGAGGAAACGTTAAATGGCGAAAAATGCAAGTTACCGAGTACAACTAAGACGCAGACGCGAAGGAAAAACCGATTACCAAGCACGCAAGGCTCTTGTTGCATCCAGAAAACCAAGGCTTGTCACAAGGGCATCCCTCAAGAACGTTGAAGCACAAATAATAATTGCTAAGCCCCATGGCGATGAGGTTTTGACAGCAGCCAACAGCAGAGAACTCATCAAAAAATATGGTTGGAAGGCTCCAACAGGCAACATTCCAGCAGCCTATCTGACAGGGTTACTGGTCGGTTTGAAGGCAAAAGCCGCAGGCATAACTGAAGCAATCCTTGACCTCGGCTTGGTTTCTCCTACGAAGGGCTCAAGAACCTTCGCTGTTCTTAGCGGAGTAGTCGACGCCGGCGTGGAAGTCCCCCACAGCGAAGAAAAAATTGTTAAAGAACGCGTGAAAGGCGAACACATAGCTAAATATGCTAAAAACTTAGGCGCAGGATCAGAGGAATATACAGCAAAATTCACTCAGTACAAAGCAAAAGGTATTGACCCAGAAAAGATAGCTGAGCACGTAAGTAAAGTTAAGGCTGACATAGTGGCTTCTTTTAAGGGTGCCAAAGTGGCTGAAGAAGCTCCTCCCGCACCGAAAGCTGCGCCAAAAGAAAAAGCCCCCAAAGAAGTGGCTTTAAAAGCTAAAGCTAGCTGCTCCCAAGGAAAAAGCTGCATTTAAAGCTGCTCTTAGCGAAAAAGCCTTCTCTAGGGAGGCGCCAAAAGAAAAAGCAACCAAAGCGAAAGTTGCCAAAGCAAAAACTGAAGCTGAACCCAAAGCCAAAGCCCCTAAAAAAAAGGGTGCTAATAAAGGTGGAAAGAAAAAATGAGTAACCGAAATCGAAACGAAAGAGAAAAACGCACAACTAACCTAGAAGCTTGGGTTCCGAAAACCAGGTTGGGCAAGATGATTCAGGAAGGCAAAATAACAAGTATGGAAGACCTTTTCCTGGCTGGAATAAAAATTTCTGAATCACAAATTGTTGATTCATTGATTCCTGACCTTCAAGAGGAAGTCATAAACGTTAACCTAGTTCAGAAGCAAACTGACGCAGGCGAAAAATCACGTTTTAAAGCCATAGTTGCAGTCGGAAACAAAGACGGCTACGTCGGTTTAGGCAGCGGAAAAGCTAGCCAAGTCCGAAACGCCATCGAAAAAGCAGCAGTGAACGCCCGACTAAACATCATCCCAGTTAAACGCGGATGCGGAAGCTGGGAATGCGGTTGCGGTAAGCCACACTCTGTTCCATTCGAAGTGGAAGGGAAATGCGGCGGTGTCCGAGTAGTAATCGTTCCTGGCCCCAGAGGATTAGGTTTGGTTTCAAGCGAAGTTGCGAAAGTCATCTTAGGATTAGCCGGTGTCAAAGATCTCTGGATGAGAAGTTACGGTTCAACAAGGACAGTTCCGTCTTATGCATGTGCAATTTTTGATGGAATGCGGAAGACTTATAATTTGATTACTCAAGTGGATTGGGTGAAATAAAAATGTCACAGAAAATAGAAGAATATAAGCCCCTTGTTGTAGTAAGGATCCGAGGAATAGTCAGCGCACAGCGTGAAGCAAGAGAAACCCTTAACCTGCTCCATTTGAGCCACACAAACCATGCAATCCTAATTGATAGTCGACCAGCCTATAAAGGCATGTTGCAACGCATAAACAGCTACGTTACCTACGGCGAACCCACCAAAGAAACCGTTGCTATGATGATCCAGAAACGCGCGCTCTTAGCAGGCGACAAAAAGCTAACCGAAGAGTATCTTACAAAAATTGGCTACAAATCAGTAGATGACCTCGCGGAAGGCATAGTCAGCTGCAAAGTACAATATGGCAAACTCCCCGATATACAAGCACGTTTCCGACTGCATCCGCCAAGCAAAGGCTACAAGGGCAAAACCAAGAAAGGCTTCAATGCAGGCGGCGAAGCAGGCTACCGCGGGGAAGCAATCAACGCACTAGTACAACGCATGGTCTAAACAGCCACCAGCGTTTATCAATCATTTGTTTATTTATTCAAGGTTTTTCTTCGCTTAATGCTCCAAGATACAAAGTAACCTTTAACAAAGCAAAGCGTATGCATGTAGTAAGATTAATTTGGAATAAAAAGAACTTGGCAGCCGGGGCAAATACACGTATGTTAAATCAGTTCTTTGCAGAAAGCTTCGCCATTGGCACAGTAAGGTTCAGGGCTGTCTTCAATTTTAGATATCTATTTTGAATGCATCCTTTTCGGTGTGTTCTTAATCATTTCATCACTTACGCTTTTCATCCGTTCTTTAGCCATGTTCAATCGTTTCCATAGTCTTCATCATTTCCAGGACTCAACATATTCTGCAATTTTCCAAATTTCAAGTTACAATCATTTTATTTCTTGCAATTATCTTGGATTTAGCACTTCGCTGTCCATCTGAACCGGGCATTTTCGACATTGACACTTCGTAATCACATCATTAGTTAACATAATTTTAGCCTGTGTTTTATGACCAAAAAGACCCAAAAAATTTCACCTACAAACTCAATTCTAAATGATAATAGACCCTCAATAAGGTTTTCGACAATTGTCACATGCAAGGTTTTGTTGGGTTCCCGTAGCGATAGGAAGTTTGGAATTTGCTGTTTCACGAGTTGACTATAGGGTGAGTGAGTAGTTTTATGTTGAGGATGATTTTTATGACTAAATCCAAGGCTTTCAAACAAAGTTAATTAGTCTTGAATCTGTATATTAGAGATGTGGGGTCAAGTTGGCGAGGTAGCGCTTTTCCCAAACAAAACCCGCAAGGATAAAAAAATGTGATTACTATGGCAAACAATACCTAACCTACCTATATTTCCAACAAACACACAAATCATTAACATTTCAAGCCGTATCAGCTGTTGAGCATATAAGTAGACCAGATTTCCCGAAGCAGAAGAGCTTTTTCCCGAAAATTATCGACCCAATCGCTGTTTTCACGAATTATTTATATCTTGTTGTTTAGGTAATTTGTCACCCTTTATGTGCGATACGTTTTATAATGTCATTAGAGAAATTCGTTAGTTAATCGGAGGGGAAAGATACATGAGTGCAAAGTGGAGACGAACCTGCAAGAACCGTAAATGGCTAGATTTTAACGGT
Organism: Candidatus Bathyarchaeota archaeon; assembly: GCA_963775685.1. GTDB lineage: Archaea > Thermoproteota > Bathyarchaeia > Bathyarchaeales > Bathycorpusculaceae > Bathycorpusculum. The sequence continues at coordinate 1,314,143 of CAVZJV010000014.1, read as the reverse complement.
TTAAAAAACAAAAGACCAAAATCAACCCAGAAAACTCAGCGGTTAAAAACTATGCCTGCTCAAAGTTTTCGTTCACCTAAAAGCTACACCAAACGCAACATAGTTGAAGACAAGCCCTTAATCGATATCTTCCAAGAAAACGGCTATATCACAATCGTAGCAGAAATAGTAGGCTTTAATAAGGAAACCCTCAAAATAAATGTGAAAGACCAAAAAATTACGCTGTCGGCAAAATCAAAAGAACGAAGATACTATAAAAGTTTAAATTTGCCGACGGTAGTGATTCCAGACGCAATGCACACTAAGTTCAAGAACGGCGTGCTGGAAATCAAGCTTAAAAAAGCACAAACACTCGATAAAGAAGCGGACTAAAATGCCACATAAACTTAGAAAAATCAGGAAAACGAGAGGCTCAAGAACCCAGGGTTACGGAAGAATAGGTCAACATAGAGACTCAGGTAGCAAAGGCGCAAGAAAAGTCGGACGCCACAAACACCTTTGGAGTTTAATCGTCACATCCGAACCTAATTACTTCGGAAAACACGGTTTCACCTCACCCAAAAGCTTGCATACTAAAGTAAACGTAATCAACTTGGGCAAACTCGACCAACTCGCGCAAGGATCCGAAGTCAACCTAACCGAACTCGGCTACACCAAACTCTTAGGCACAGGAAAAATAACTAAACCCCTAACCGTGCAAGTAGCTTCATGCTCAAAATCCGCAGCAGAAAAGATCAAGCAAGCAGGCGGAAAAATCGTCGCTCCCCAAATTAACGGAGAGTAAAACACCTAAATGCCTGGAAGATTCCTCAGCCTCTTCAAACCTATCGGAAGAGTTCTGCCAGAAATAAAGAAACCTGAACGCAAAGTTAGCTTTAACGAAAAAATCTTCTGGACAGCATTAGTTCTTGTTGTTTTCCTTGTCATGACTGAGGTTCCCCTCTATGGGGTTGCACAATCAGCATCCGACAATTTCGGATCATTAAGAGTAATTTTCGCCTCTAACCGTGGGACACTAATGGAGTTAGGTATTGGTCCCATCGTTACGGCTGGATTAATCCTGCAGCTCCTTGCAGGCTCATCAATCATCAAATGTGATATGTCAAACTCTGAAGACAGAGGACTCTTTACCTCAGCAAGCAAAGTCTTCAGCATTGTACTTACCGGTATACAAGCGGGTGCATACATCTTAAGCGGCATGTATGGTCCAAGCCTTGCCGGACCAACAATACTGGCTATATTCATTCAATTACTAGCCGCGGGAGTAATCGTTATGCTGATGGATGAACTCGTACAGAAAGGATGGGGGCTAGGCAGTGGAATCAGTCTATTTATAATGGCAGGCGTTGCCCAGAACATTCTTTGGTCTACTTTCTCGCCGCCAAATGGTCTATTCGTTGGCGCCCTTTCAGCTTACTTGGGGCACGCTGCACCATTTGACATCGGAAATCCGGCGGTAACCTATGTTTTTGGCTCAGCCGGAGGAATATACCCCTCAGTGCTTGGTTTGATCGCTACAATAGCAGTATTCCTGATAGTCATTTACTTGCAAGGCGTCAGAATTGAGCTTCCAATGAGTTACGCTGGCTACAAGGGTTTCCGCAGTAGATACCCGATCAAACTCATGTACGTCTCAAACTTGCCAGTTATCTTCGCCTCAGCGCTTTTCGCGAACGTGTATTTCTTCAGCCAGCTATTATGGAGCCAGTTTGGGAGACCTGCACCGGGCACCAACTTATTCTTCCAAATAATAGGAGACTACAACCAAACAATTGGCACTAATGGTCAAACTAGTGTCCAAACTGTAGGCGGCTTAGCATACTACGTAACAGCACCCAGAAATATACAAGGTGTCATAGGAGCGCCTCTACAAGCGGCTGCGTACCTTGGTATTATCATAGTCTTCTGCGCTATTTTCTCGTTGATTTGGCTTGAAGTCGGTGGTTTAGGACCTGCAAAAGTAGCAAAGCAACTCATGGATAGCGGTATGCAAATTCCGGGTTATAGACGTTCAGGAAGACCTATAGAAGCAATCCTTAAACGTTACATTCCAGTGGTGACCGTATTAGGTGGCATCATCGTCGGGCTTGTGGCTGGGCTTTCAGACTTTTTTGGTGCCTTTGGTTCAGGCACAGGTATCTTGCTTTCAGTAGGTATAATCTATCAATACTATGAACTGTTAATGCGTGAGCGAGCTGCAGAAATGTTCCCGGCGTTCCGTAGGATCCTTGGAGAATAGCCTGAAAATAAAGCTAGGGATTTAATCCCTAATTTTTCTGCTCAATTTTTGAGCATTCGCCTGAACAATGACTTATTCGTGGAAACACATCGTCCCGAACTGCTATTGCCAAATCCAATGTGTTAGCAAAAGGATTATGTGCCTTAATTGTTTCGGCACTTATTTTGAAGCTCTTTCGGTACTCCTTTAGTTAAGAGAAATACAGTTATCAACATCGCAGCAGGCACAAAGCTAGCGGGCTCAAGCAACCCGTTTCCCCAGAGGTGTCGTTCGGTAGCCAAAGCCCATGGATGGAATATTTATACCGACAAAAGCTAAAACCAACAAACCCAATCGGTGACAAGAACAATTGACGTTATAGATTCAAACGGCAACCAAAAAAGCATCGGCACAACTACAAACGGCTCCAGCAGGGTATATGTCCCTTTAAAATTGGACACCGGACATTGAAGGTTCATAAACTATCATAGTAGCAACCTTCGCTCCCTCAGAGTTATATTGTCTCTCGTCTGTTGAATTATATTATTCATAGTTCTGGCAACAGCCTAGCAGCACCATAATACTCAGTACCATCATCCCATCAAATGAAATGTAATTTGCAGGTTCATTATGATATGATTAATAAATCTCTTCACTTAGAACCTATTAAATGATAGTTGTTTAAGCGTGAAAAGATTATGAAGACCCTTGTAATTTACGGCTCGAGATGGGGTGGCACCGTCAAGGTTGCAGAAAAAATTGGGGCAACACTAAAAGCTGAAGGCTATAGCGTTAATGTTGTCGATGCCAAACGGAGCCCTCAAAACGTTGATTCATACGATTTCGTCATAGTGGGGAGCGGAATAAGAGCTGATAAATGGACGAAGGAAGCCCTTAATTTCATTGGAAAAAATGCAGCGTCGCTCCGGACCAAGAAGACCGCTTTGTTTGTAAGTTGCCAGATGGCTGGCGGGAAACAAGAGTCTCAGGAAAAAGCAAAAAAGCTTTATTTGGAAAAAACAGCTGAACAATTCGGGTTAAAACCTGTTGGATTTGGTTTATTTGGGGGGTTTCTGGATTTCAGCACAAGCCATGGTCTATTTGTTGATGTTCTTGTTAGAGTTAACCGGAAAAGTTTGCGCAAGAAAGGTTTGGATACTAGTAAAGTAAGTGATACGAGAGACTGGAATATTATTGAAGCTTGGGCACATGAAATTGCCACGATTCCAGTTCTGAAAAGATGCACACTTTAGCTGAAATATTAAAGTTTTTCTTTTTTTTAAAAGAAACAGTTTCTTACCCTCTTTAGAACCTAAATAAGTGAAAATAGTTATTAACAAGAAACATGTAGGCATAGGCTTAAAGCGGTAAGAGGAAAAAATGATGTCTGTAGTTACCACGTTGCCTTTGGCAACTTTAATCATTATGGCTATTGCAGCTGGAATTGCTTTCTTAAACTCTGGCATTAACAGGGTTTTAATTAACTACTTTGTCGGCTGGGAACAATACCGTGTCATGCAGAAAGAAATGGCAGAGCACCGCTCAGAAACCATGGCGGCTATGCGCGCAAACGATAAAAAACAGGTTGAAAGACTCAAAAAGAAAGACTCACAGATAAAAAACATGCAGGCAAAAATGATGAAGCCCCAGATGGTTCAGTTTGGAATATCTTTCGTGTATCTCATTGTCTGGTTTTTAGTATTGACGCCTGTATTTGGAAGCACTCAGATGGCTTTCATACCTGGTATTGGTACAATCGCCAATGCACATCACATCGTTAATGGCGTGTCTGTTGTATCTCCTAATGCTGTTCCAGTGTTCTACTGGTACCCAATCTGTTCACTCTTTTTCGGGTTGTTATCCTCACGCATAATAGGCATAATGCCCATTGAACAAGGCGTAATATAACGTTGAACTTTGGGTGAACGCCATATGGCCAAACAAGAAAAACTCTGCGTACTCCCCAAACAAACAGTAATCTGCATTTCAGGAATGGCGGGAACCGGAAAAAGCACGCTATCCAAAAAACTAGCTGAAAAATATGGCTTGGGCTATTATTCTGGAGGCGATGTTTTAAAAGAAATCGCAAAAGAAGAAGGTTATGATGTTTCTGTTCGAGGTTGGTGGGAGAGCCCGGAAGGCTTGAAATTTCTTAATGAAAGAGTAAACGATCCAAAATTTGACCAAGAAGTTGATGATAAACTTTTAGAGTATGCTCAAAAGGGGAATGTTCTTCTGGACAGTTGGACTATGCCTTGGCTATTAGAGGAAGGCTTTAAAATCTGGCTGGAAGCATCATTCGAGAAAAGGGTAGCGAGAGTTGCGATAAGAGATGGAATGACTGTTGACCAAGCATTTGAGGTGTTGAAGGAGAAAGAGGCACGCACCAAAGTCATTTACCGAACTCTTTACGGTTTTAGTTTAGGTGAAGACTTTAAACCATTTGACTTCATTTTAGATACCGACAATTTAAGTGCAAACGAAGTCTTCGAAGTTCTTTGTAAAGTGATTGATAACGTGGCTTTGTCAGCTATTTCTGTTTAGCTTTTAAAAAATAGAGGTAACTTCTAGTATTGTCTTCCCTAACTGTATTCCAAAGGACTTAAAACTGTAATCCAAAATATTGACCCTCTCTAGACAAATGATATTGGGTAAGGAGAGGGGGCAAAAGTGAAGGTCTTAAATCGAATACTGTCTGTTCTCTTAGTGGAAGCCATTATTCTTTGTCTCATTGCCTCAAGCTTTCTTCTCTACAAATCAAATTCAGGTGCACAAATTCAATCTACAGCAACTCTTGTGATCTTCAATTTTATCTTCGCGTCTTTGTTCTTTTACCTAAACGGAACCTTAAACCTTAAGCTTTCACTTTTGGTCGTGGGAAACTATACAGGTCTATGCTGGAACTTTATCTTTAATATCTTGGATGCCACGGGATCAAAAATTTATGGTTCAACTTTTAACAGTTTTTGTTTGATTTTCTTTCCTTTTTTCATTACACTTTGGATAGTTTCCTTTTGGTCCCTAAGCCTTACACTTGTCCATCCAGATAATCGCGTAATTAAGGAGTTTTGAATTTGTTCCTTGAAATCTTGGAAGGTTTTTTCCTGCTTTTGACCCTGACCATGATGGCGTACATAGTCAGACATTACATTTTTACACTTTCAGTTCTAAGAGACTCAAAAAATAAAACGATAGACGCTCAAAGGCCCTCAACATTCCAGCCCACTGTTTCCATTATTATCCCTGCACACAACGAGGAAAATGTTATCGGGCGACTGTTACAACAAATAATCAAATTTACCTATCCAAAAGACAAAATGCAAGTGATAGTTCTAAACGACGCTTCAAGTGACCAAACCGGAAAGATTGCATACAAATACCAGCAAAAGTATCCATTCATCGAAGTGGTTCATCGTGACAAAAGCAACGGTGCAAAAGGTAAAGCTTCAGTGATGAATCATGGTTTTAGTCTATGTAGGAGTGAAATCATTCTTTGTTTTGATGCTGATTATTATCCTCAGAAGGATATCGTTGAAAAGCTCACTCAGAGCTTTCTCGACCCACGGATTGGCGCAGTACAGGGTAGAGTTGTTGTCCTAAATGAACCTCAAAACTTCGTCACTAGGATGGTTGCACTGGAGCGAACAGGCGGGTACAGAGTTGACCAAGAAGCTCGAGATAACTTAGGATTAATTACACAGTTCGGCGGCACAGTGGGCGGTTTTAGAAGTAGTATACTCAAAAGTTTGAAAGGTTGGGATGAGTCAATGTTAGCTGAAGACACCGATTTAACTTTCAGAGTGTACCTAGCGGGTTACAGAGTAAAGTATAATGTAGACGCCGAATGCTATGAGGAAGCAGTTGATAATTGGAAATCTTACAAGCGCCAACGGTATAGGTGGGCAAAGGGGCACATGCAATGCTTCTTCAAGCATTCTTTGAATCTTATAAAGAGCCCAAAATTAAGCCTTAGAGAAAAAATCGATGGCTTTATGTTGCTAAGTATCTATTTTATGCCTATTTTGGTTTTGTTATCCTTGTTGGTTGGGTTGCCTCTTGTTTTCTTAAATTTTTCAAGTTTCTCGCTAACTGTGTTTCTGTGGCTGTCAGTACCAATTTCTCTTTACAGTTTTGTGGGAAATTTTGCTCCCTTTTTTGAGGTCGGAGCGGGTTTATACTTAGATGGCCGAACAAGAACGCAATGGTTGATTCCTTGTTTGTCATTCACTTTCTTTTTTAATATTCCAATTTGCTTAAAAGCATTCTTTGATGTGTTGGCTTCAAAAATTATGAGAAAAAATAATCATGTTTGGGAAAAAACCATGCATTCTGGGAGCGGAAATTGTTATATTGAGAATTCAAACTAATGGAGTGCCGCTGTTTAGATGATAGATTTGTTGCTAGTTGTTTTGGCGTTGGCTTCTGTATTTTCTGTCGGGCTATTATTTTTGCCTGCGATTGTTGAATTAAAAAAGCCCCAAGATGCAGGGCCAAGATTGATAACGGGTGTTCTTGGACAAACTAATCCCACCAAAATGGCTTGGCATAATCTTGACGACGAACCAAAGATTGAGGGTCCGTCTTCTGGGGGGGTTCCTGATGATTTTTCCGATTCTGCTAAAAAATAGGTACTTAACTTTTTTGGAAAAGTAGCTTTGCGTTTTTCCACTGGTCCTTAGCTAATGACAGGTGGCCCGATGGGCTTCCATGAATAGAATAGAACACATAGCAGAGGTAGTTACATTGTGTACATTCATGGTAAGTTTCTCGCAGTTCCTTAAATTCTGGACTTTTCCATTTTCGGGGCAAATCAAAAATTGAGCCAGCAAAGTTGTGACTGTGGCAACCGGCAACTCTGCCCAAATGGTCAATAACTAGGAACTGATTTAGTGCTTGGCACTTCCATGTTCTCTGACTATCTTCCTCATAGATTCTCCTCACTGCCTCCAACAGCTTGTTGGTCATGAGGATTTTCTTGTTTTTCTTTTTCATCTCAAAGAGCGAATTGCAAAGGTTAACCATTGCTTGTCTATCTGTTATGACGAACTCGTTGTTTGCTTTGCCAATCTTAAACAGTTGTTTATTATCTGCAGAAGTGTCATACGCATAGAGGCAGTACCAAACTGGGATTCCTTTGCCTGTAAAATGGTTGGTTAAATCAATGATTTCATAGAGGTTTTTTTGCGAAATCGTCGGGGTAACGCTTACTTTTACTCCTTCTTTGTGGAGGGTATCTACGGTTTGAGTGGCATTTTTCCAGGCGCCTGGCACAGCTTTGATGTAATCATTCTTTGCTTCATCTAAACTGTCTATTGAAATTGCGACGAAGTCCACTTTTCGCAGTAAATCGATTTTTTTTGCAGCCATGCTCCCATTATCATAAACAGTGGTAACAAATAGTTTTGAGGCGTAATCGATTATTTCTCCTATGTCATCTCGGAGCAGGGGATCTCCACCTGAAAGAACAAGCTCAACTATGCCAAGTTTTTTTAGAATATCTAAGCCTTTCTTGATTTCGTTGGCTGTGAGTTCTCTTTGGTCCTGTTCTTTCCAGACGTTGCAGCCGCGGCATTGATAATTACATTTTCTAGTGACTAGCCACTGAGCATGATGAGGTTTGCCAGAAGCAAGTGATCGTGCCGCTATTGATGCTGCTTTCTTGAAATCTGAGGTCAAATAAGTGTCACTAGCCGCTTAATTGTTATTACTTATCTCATGTTAGAACTATAAAAAGCATTATTCTATTTTGATTGGTACCGTTCCACGCCTTTTTGCATATTTGCAGAGAAATGCTTAGAATGCTTTAACATAAATCGTGATCCGACTATGTCTTTGCGTTTTTTTGGGTGTGTGATTAGATGCCGTTAACGGGTTTGGGGGCAGTTTAACGTGATAATGCGATCCAAAGATGGTCTGAGACTGGTCTTGGTAACATCTCTGCTGAGTCATCTTTGTGCTTGAGTATGCGTTTGTTTGGGTTTGGGTTGAATTCACCGATTATTTCAGCGTAAACATGCTCTTGGCACAATTCCTCGACTATTTTGCTTGCTGCTTGTGGGTCAGCTGCTATAAGCAGGGCACCTGAGCTAATTAGTTGCAATGGGTCAATTTCGTAGAACCTGCAGATTTTAGCGGTTTCAGGCTCGACTGTAATTTTCTCTTCAAAGACGGTGGTGCCTAAACTTGCGGCGTCTGCCATTTCGTGAATTCCGTTTAGGATGCCGCCTTCGGTTGGGTCGTGCATCGCGTGGACTCCGCCTGCCTTATAAGCGGTCAAAGCATCTTTTACTACACTGATTTGGTTGAAGAAGCCTTTGGCGGTTTCAAGCAGTGTTGGGCTGAAGGTTTTTGAGAGTTGAGCTTCTCGGTCGGAGGCTAAGATGGCTGTTCCCTCGATACCTGCGCTCTTGGTCAGAATCAGTTTGTCTCCTGCTTGGGCGCCTGCAGCGGTGACGTATTTGCCTTTTTCGGTTAAGCCCATAATGCAGCCCACCACGATGGGGTTTGCTAAGCCGGGGGTGGATTCGCAGTGCCCCCCAACGATTGCTATACCAAGGTCTTTGGCTGCGTTGTGCATCTGGATGCTTATGGTTTCGACCATTTTGCTGTCTGAGTTTTCTGGAAGCATGATGCATGAGAATAAGAAAGCTGGTTCTACGCCGAAGGTTGCGACGTCGTTGGCGTTTACGTTTATAGCTTCCCATCCGACGCGTTCAACCGCGCCCGTTATTGGATCCATGGAGACCACTACGTTTTTGTTGCCGAAATCAAGAACCGCGCCGTCTACTCCTGCGGTTGGTCCTAACGTGACTTCGTTGCGTGGCGCGCCAAGATTCTTAAAAACCACTTCTTTGAGGATTTCTATTGGGATTTTTCCAGGCGGAAGCTTCATAGGTTATTCTCTGTTAAAACTGGCTTTTAAGCTGTGGGATTACACGGAAAACAGCATGCATCACTGGCACTGCGACTACTAAGCCGATTAGCATCTGAACAATGTTGAATGGAGCCTCTGCTATTGCAACTGAGCCCACTATGAATTGTTCGTAGAGGAAATATCCTGTAACCATTTCTAATCCTCCAGCGATGACCGAGATTGTGGCGCACAAGGTGAGGTTTTTGATGTATTTTCTTAGGTGCATATTTAGGAACCCGACGATTAAGCCTTCGGCTCCCTTGATAGCCAGAGTGCCTGGAGCGAACAGAGCATAGCCCAAGTAGATGTCAGATAGCGCTGAGCCTATCCCGCCTGCTATGACTCCGACCAGTGGACCAAAAACTAAAGCAGCTGCGTAGATTGTTGTTTCTCCAATGTTGAAGTAGCCTGACGTGGTGGGTATGGGAATGGGTGGAATCTGTGAAGTTACCACAAACACGAGCGCTGCGAAAACGGCGGCGACGGTAATTCTGAAAGCGACCGATTGGGTAAATCCTTGTTGCTTTGCTTTTGGGTTTTGCTTGTTATCCATAGTTTTCACAGCGTTATAGGTTCAGAGATACTACCTTTAAGGTGCCCTATAAAAACATCTTTGATAAAACTTGCGCCGATAGGAATTTGCTTTTTAATATTGGGGCTAGAGTTTTTTTGAACGCTAAAGAAACCGTTGTGGAAGGGGAAAATCTAAATGTTACTTCCTCGATGGATAATACAAACATCAAGGGTTGCATAAAATGAGTACAGTTAGAGAAGATCCAATTAAGATGCACAAAGATGCTAACGCGTTAATGGAAAACTGCAAATACACAGAAGCACGCGACTTATACGTCAAAGTAGCTGAACTCTACTACAAAGGACAGAACTATTTTGGCTCTGCAGAAATGAACTATAAAGCAGGTGAATGCAGCTTTGTCCTCAAAGAATTCGAGAAAGCTGTTGAATTGTTCACCAAATCCGCTGACATCTCACTTAGCAAAGGATTTGACAGATATGGCATAAGCGCTTTTGAGCAGGCACGGGAGAGCCAAAGAGCATTGGGCAACACCAAAGAAGCTGATGAGTTAACCAAGAAAATTGATGGTTTAAACAAGAAACGGCAAGAGCCTGAAGGCGAATCATCTTTTTCAGTGTTCTCCTAACCGCTGTCTGAACCTGTTTTTTTAGGTTCCACCATGCCTCACTTTTTACAGTTAGTTTCTTTTAGATTCGGTGTCAGCATTAATTTTTTTATGTTTTGTTGGGTCTTATTGGTTGAGGGTTTTCTGGAAATTTTTTGTTGTGTTAAGAGAACAACAACACTTGAATTTGCTATGCTGAAAGCTTATTTTTGGGGTGGTTCTTTAATTTAGGGGTTGTGGTGTTTGCAGGTTGCGTCTGGAAACGTCACAAAACGTCATGAAAAGTCAACGGATCATGGGAGAAGAACAACAATGCCGTTAACTGAACAAGTAAAATTTGAAGTGAAGCTGCAGAAGGAAATTGAATATCTCTTGTAACCTGATATGTTAACAAAGAGCCTAAATAGTTAAGATGCTTCCATAAAACCAAAAACGTTGACTGGTACATAAAATTGTGCACACTCTCGGTTCCAAGCATGTTGTTAATGCAGGTTATAATTAATTAAGCTTAAAGAGCTAGTTATAGCGTCAGCACTTTTGGGTTTAACCGATGCCTGCACTCTTCAAATCCCTCTCTGAACTTCTTGAAAAGGTCGAAGCGACCAAAAGACGACTCGAAATTATAGAGCAAACTGCCCACTACATAAAAACGCTGGATTCCGAAGAGATAAAGTCTGCCGTAAACATGATGGTAGGCCGAGCTTTCCCAAAGAACAGCCAAAAAACCCTAGATACCTGAGCTGGTCAACTCTTACCCGTATCTTCAAGCGCATAAGCGCATTCGATTGGGACTTTTTCCGCCAGACTATGTCAAGCACAGGTGATATCGGCTCAGCTACCCAAATCGTTCTTGAAGGTTCCAAGCCTAAAAAACAAACCCAACTAACCCAAACATACCTAACCATAACCGAAGCTAATCATGCATTTGAAGCCATTGCAAAGGTACAAGGGTCAGGGACTAGAACCAAAAAAGAACGCCTAGTCACCACCCTGATGAGCCAAGCCTCTCCAATTGAAGCCAAATATCTTGTTAAGATTTTCACTTGGAGAAATGCGTACAGGCTTGCATGAAGGTTTAATGGAGCAAGCGATTGCACTAGCCTTTAATGTTCCGCTCCAAAGTGTTCAGTATGCCAGCATGGTTTTAGGCGACATAGGTGAAGTTGCAGAGATCCTAAAAACCCAAGGTCCCCTTGCCCTTGAAAATGTAGGTTTTGCTGTTTTTCGCCCTGTAAAGCTCATGCTTGCGCAAACCGGGCAGTCTGTCAACGAAGCCTTGACTGTGCATGGCGGCAAATCCGGTTTCGAGTACAAGTATGATGGGGCAAGAGTGCAAATTCACAAGCAAAACGGTAGAGTAAAAATCTTCAGCAGAAGATTAACCGATGTAACTGAGAGTCTGCCTGAAATAGTGGAAATCGTCGAACAAAATCTTTTTGCTCAATCTATCATTGTGGAGGGAGAAGTAATCTCGGTGGATAGCGCTGGTTTCCCTATTGCTTTTCAGCACTTGATGCGCAGGTTCAAACGCATTCGAGGTGTCAGTGATATGGCAAAGAAGGTTCCCTTAACTCTATACCTATTCGATATTCTCTATTTGAACGGTAAAAGTCTAATTACTCAACCCTACGCCGAACGCAGAAAAATTTTAGACCAAAACGTAGGCGAAATTCTCTTGACCAGCCAAATGGTCATTGACCAGCCAACACAGGCACAGGAGTTCCTCCAAGAGGCCATTGACGCTGGATACGAAGGGTTAATGGCAAAAAAGCTCAATAGCCCATACATGCCTGGGCGACGGGGCAAACGTTGGCTAAAAATCAAAACAATTCTTGAACCTTTAGATCTTGTCATCACAGCGGCTGAGTACGGTTATGGCAGACGAAAGGGCTGGCTCTCCGATTATTATCTTGCTGCAAGAGACGGAGTAACGGGCGAGTTTTTGAATGTGGGCAAGACGTTAAAGGCTTAACTGACGCTGAAATCATTGAGTTAACCAAGCGCCTAAAAGAATCAGCCCTCGACCAAGAAGGTCATCGCATGATCGTCATGCCCAAAATCGTGGTGCAAGTTGCATATAATGAAATCCAACAAAGCCCCCTAAATACTTGAGTAAGATGGCGCTTCGTTTTGCTAGAATCACCCGCATAAGAGAAGACAAAACACCTGAGGAAGCTGACACGCTTGGTCGAGTTAGGGAAATATATGATAGGCAGTTCCGCAATAAAGGCAAATATAGCACACAATAACAAGGGCGTTCAGTCAGTTGGATGAGGCAGAAAAAACGGCGTTTGCAAAGAAGTTCTACAGTCGCCAAACCATACTTAAAGAGTTGGGTGAGAAGGGGCAGCAGAAGCTCGTTGAATCCAAAGTCGCCATAGTCGGCGCAGGCGGATTGGGAACCGTGTCATCACTCTACCTTGCTTTGGCGGGCGTTGGCTACATCCACTTAATCGACCAAGACACCATCGAACTCCACAACCTGCACCGCCAAATTCTCTACAACACTGACGACCTCCACTACTCCAAAACCGAGGTCGCTTCTAAAAGGCTCGAAAAGCAAAATCCCCTCGTAACTGTGGAAGCGATTCCTGAAAACGTCAATGCAGACAACGTTGAGCGCCTCCTGAAAGGCGTTGACTGCGTGGTTGATGGGTTAGATAACATGATTACGCGCTACTTTGTTAATCGTGCCTGTGTGAAACTGGGGATTCCATACGTTTTTGGTGCAGCCATAGGCATCGAAGGCAACCTGTCCGTGTTTGCTCCGCCTGAAACTGGTTGCTTAGAATGTTTGATGCCTAACCTTTCCGACTCAGACTTACTAACATGCAACACAAGAGGGGTTTTGGGCGCAACAACTGGGATAATTGGTGCCCTGCAAGCCATGGAAACCATAAAAATACTAACAGGCATGGGCTCCCCATTGAAGAATAAGCTGTTGGTTTGTGACTTCAGCGACAATGACTTCACAACCATAGATATCTCAAAAAACACACGCTGTCCAGTATGCCACGGCGAAATCGCGTCGATTGCGGGCGGCGAGCGGCTGGTTTGGCTATGTGGCAAAGAAACCGCCAACATCAACCCCGAAAAACCCCTAAAACTCAACCTTGAAGAGGTTTACCCACAGGTTAACGAGACTTTCCATGTGCGTTTGAAATCAAAGTTAGCCTTAATGTTTGATTACAAGACATATGAGGTTAGTCTCTTCAAGGGTGGGCGCATGCTGATAAAAGGGGTTGCGGATGAAAAAACTGCTTTGACCGTTTACAGGGAAATTTTAAAGAAAATACATGTGGGCTAGCGGTTTAGCATCTTTATCAGGGCTGCGGCGTCGTTAACCCAGCAATCGATGAATTTCAGGTTTTCCTCTAGCTTTTGCGGGTTCTTCTCAAAACCTCTAAGCTGTCCTTGTTGATGCACATAATAACCTGCCAACTGATTGAGTGGCTCAATGAATTCCGTGGTTGAAGCCCCTGTTTTAAGAGTGTTTCCTAACTCTTTCAGGGTAGTTTGCATTTCATCGATGGACATGCCTGTGGTCTTCTTGAAGTTCTCGACTTACCCATTGGCGCTCGAAGAGTTTGCGTTTCTTCCAACCTTCCAACTGCTCTGAAAAGGTCTTCATGACGGCTTGGTAGAGTTCAGGTATGCATATGCCCTCGATGGTCCTTGTTTCTGCTGCTTGTGTTTCTTACATTTGGCTTGGTTTCTGTTCTTTCGCTTCGGTTTCTTCTTCGGTGATTAAGGTACTTGAGCTTCCTGTAGCATCTGGAAGGGACTTGTTTCTTGTCCATGGTAGTTCTTGGCAAGGGCAACCGCGATGAGTCCTGCCGTGAATAGGACTGCGAGCTTGCCCTTTTTGTCTAAAATGCTCAAGCAAGTGACAATTTCCAGAACGATGGGGGGTGAGAATTAATACTGCGCTATCATTGGCAAAAAGTATGCTTACAGTTGCGGCTAGCATGGTAATGTAAAATATAGCCTCCATCCACTTCCGCCGGGAAAACCTGATGACCCGTAGGCCGCCCACCTAAAGAAACCCAAGCATCCCGAGGTCACCGACATAGTAATGATGCCCACGAAAGCCAACGCTGCATCCAAATTTCCAAAAACAACTGTGCCGCCTGCCCCAAACTAGCTTTGTCGAACAATAGCGAAGCAACTGCGCCAATGCCAGTTGCGTAACCCAGCCGCAAACCCTGCGGACGTTTAATCATCAGAAATAGCGTAACTATGAAGACGACTATGGCTGCAACTGTGATGTAGTCTAAACTGAGCCTCGCATATCTTGGAGTAACTTTCAAGTATAAAAAATTAGCTTGCCAATAAGCGAGAACTTAGGTAGCATCAGACCGAAAATTCCAGAGGCAAAAGACGTTAATGGTTATGATTGATTATTGTCAACAGTTTCACTTTCAGTCTACCCTCCCCTACTCAAGATTGTAGTTTCGCTGATAGTTTAAATAGACTGATTGGTCGTAACAGATTTTCGTGGAATAATATGCAACAAAATCTGCTTCAACCAAAATTAATAATCAAACCTTCAATTGCACAACCGGCTCCAACACGTTTCACATTTAACATAGAGAACATAGATGGACTTTTTCCAGGATTCAAAGCAGGAGACTTCGCTGTCCTCTATGGTCCCCAAACAGTTACTTCTTTAGTTTCTAAACTTTGTGTCCGTGCTCAGCTACCAGTGGAATTTGGTGGATTGGAAAGCAATGTTGTTTTCATCGACTGTGCAAATAGCTCTTCACTATCAGATATTGGACGCGCAGCGTTGCTTGAACAATTAGACGCTAAAGCAGCACTTGAACGAGTCCACAACATACGAGTGTACACAGCCTACCGACTAACTTCTATAGTAATGGAAAAACTACAAGAAGCCGTTGAAACTCGTAATGCTAAACTTATAGTAATCTCCGACATAGCAGGTCCATTCTTACATGAAAATGTAGATGACCAAGAAGCAAAAGCATTTTATGGTCAAATTATGAATTACCTTGCAACCTTTGCAAAAAAATATCACTTGATAATAATTGCAACCTTTCTCTCACATGAAAGCAGCAGAAGAAACAAGATTCTACAAGAATTAACAAATCAAAAAGCAAACACCGTGCTGCGCTTTACTAAAACCCCCTATACTAAAGAGGTGGAATTAGAGAAGCATCCTTCCTACATGTTGGGTGTCGCTGATTTGACCTCTGAAAATCAGGCCTTAACTGACTTCATGGGTAAAGCTAATAATTGCAAAGATTATTTTTTAATGTAATGAAAATTTAAACACTAAAAAGTAGAAAAAAAGAGTTTTACTCTTTCTTTTGTTTTGGGCGCAGAGAACGCACTGTTGCGCCTGCACGCCACATTTCGCTGTTACCCATCTCTTTGAGTTCTTCAGCTAGTTTCTGGCGGTAGTCTGGTGCCTTGCTTTTTTCTAGGACAATACGTGTTTCTTCACCTGCAGCGACAAGCTCGTAGAGCGAGTCAAAGACTGGTTGAGTTGCTTCGCGGAAACGGCTTCTCCAGCGTAGAGCACCGATGCGTGCGGTTTCGCTGCAGTTGCAGTACATCCAGTCCATGCCGTTCTCGTCGACAAGTCTGATTAGGCTTTGTGTTAGTTCTTCGACGCTTTCATTGAATGCTTCGCTTGGGCTGTGTCCATGCTCGCGCAAGGTTTTGTATTGGGCTTCTAGTATGCCTGCGAGTGCACCCATAAGTGTTCCGCGTTCGCCTGTTAGGTCACTGTAAGTTTCTTTCTCAAATGTGGTTGGAAAGAGGTATCCTCCACCTATGGCGATGCCAAGCGCTTTAGCGCGTTCTTCGGCTTTACCTGTTGCGTCTTGAAAGACTGCAAAGCTGCAGTTTATGCCACTTCCGTCAATAAAGTTTCTGCGCACAGATGTGCCGGAGCCTTTTGGTGCAACGAGGATTACGTCTATGTCTTTTGGTGGGATAACGCCTGTTTGTTCTTTGTAAACTATGCTAAAACCATGGCTAAAGTAGAGTGCATCTCCAGCTTTGAGGGTTGCTTTGACTTTTGGCCAGACTGCTTTTTGTCCTGAATCGGTTAAAAGGAAGAGTTTGATTGTGCCCATTTTGGCCGCTTCTTCCATAGGAAAGAGGTTTTTGCCTGGAACCCATCCGTCGGCAACAGCTTTGTCCCATTCTTTTTTGAATACGCCTTCTTTTTCTTGCCCGATAATTACTTTTACTCCTTGATCACGCATGTTAAGTGATTGAGCTTGGCCTTGTATTCCGTAGCCAAGTGAAACGACAACCTCGTCTTTTAGAATTTTTTGGGCTTGTGCTAATGTGAACTCTTTTCTAGTGATGACGTCCTCTTTGACGCCTCCAAAATCCATTTTTACCATTTTATTGTACCTCAGCCACTCCATTTATCGGACGGCATAATTAAGAATTATTGGTAAATACTGCGATAATTATCGTCCAAACCCGAATAGCTATCTCGAGTCCATATAACCAATATTTGATTAAAGTTTAATCTTTTTCTCTCTGTTTTTCTCCACACGCTAACACGCCTAACACTCACCACGCTAACACCACTACTGCAATACTTCCCGACCAAATACTTCACCCTTAACTTAACCCTACACCCCTATACCTCTTCTACCACCGTTACCACAACAAAAAAAGAATAATGCCTGTCACAAGCACGGCTTAACAAAATATCGTTACTACCCAAAAGGAAAAGTGAAGCTTAAGAAGAATATTGAACTTAAAGAAAAAAGAAAAAGGAGCTTTAATGCTCTATTGAACATTTATGTTGGAGGTGGAGTAAACGTTACCCACCAGTTAACATCAACACCAATCGATGTGTTCGATCTCCAACAGGTACAAAGTACCTCCACGTTGGACAGAACAAAGTTGCATGTGCATCAAAACCCACCTTATCAAAGCCAAATGCCACATTTGGCAGCAAATATTGTGGATGCCAATCTTTGATACCGCCGTTTCCTTTAAACAGTAAGCACCCAGAGGCAACGTTACAGCTGCTGATGTTATTGGCACGATCCAATATGCGAAAACAACTTTGCCTATTCTGTACACTTGAAGCTCGAAGTTTTTAACCTTCACAATATTGTTTACAGGAGGGAGTCCAGCATAAATGAACTTTTGTAAGTCAACTATTGAATTGCTGTCTGCTATAATAGCCGCAGGCGCCCAAACAAGTCCATGCCCTGGGATATTTTGCTGCGTATCGACTTCAAGGAAATCTCCTGGACCATAGTCGCCCCTGTCATAGTGAAGTGCAAATACCATAATAGGTGATGACCCTCAATGTCGATAAGAGTAACACCACTTACGCTAATGTGTCCATTATGCGTCACTTCGGCGAGCGCTGGTGCAACTTCAGCTGCCAAAACAACGATTGTAAGAGACAAAGCAAGAGCAGTCCCCAGGACTATTCTTCTGATTTTCATGTTTGCTTTTTCACCTCCTCTTAAAACTCAATTTAGCTCAATAATGCTGTTACTCAAAAGTTATTCTTATTCTATAGTTAGTCAAAAAATTTACCGACACTTCAGTAATTCAATTCAACCTGAATAAAATGTGTAATTGAAATCGAATTTACTCTCTCTTAACAGATTCAAAGATTTTCTATCAAGTCCATTAACTTGCAAGCTATTACTTTCAATTCTAACGGACTGATAAAGGCTAAAATTGAGAATTAATGACTTTGGATTTTCGGTGGAATCATTGTGATAATAATGTCTCTGATGAATCTGCCGTCTGTTCCCGGTCCAGAATACATTGATGTTGGATGCATGAAGGTTACAAATGCATCAAAGTGGTTCTGTTCATGTTTATGTTTCCAGCCAGAAGGTTAAATTATAGTATGTACTTGTGTCTTAACTTCTCCGTATCCTTCAAATTGGATACATGCAGGCGGAAGTACGTATTTCGGGGGATAAAGCTGGATAGGGACATTCCAGCTGCGAATAGATTGTTGCAGTGTATTCGAATCTGTATTTCTTTTTCTTTAATAAGCCGAATATTGTCTGCAGCAGGAGTGTTCGCGTACATGTGTCTAAAACCAATTTGACTTTGAGGGTAGGTGTTAGCAATAGCAACAGGTACGAAGGATCGCCCTTTGGGAGTGTCTAGTAGAAGATTGATTATTATGGCTTCATCTGCTCCCGACGACGATTGTTCGTCAAAATGGCAAATCAGGATAATCATATCTGGAAGGTTGAATGTTTCAGGTGTATGAATAACAGCCGCTGCTGTACTTCCATAGATCCTTATAGTATCCTTAATAGGATCCTTTACAAGAAATTTTTTAGCGTTCATGATCTTATTCAACAGATCTTTTTCGGTCAAAGGTTCCAAATCTTGTTCTTCCGCTACTTTGAAATCATTTAGCCTCTTCCAAGGACATTCCGAAGGGTCTGCAAACGATTCTAATGATCCCATTGCTTTTTCCAAAGTAATTGATGAAGGTGACTTGGCGTTAATCCACAATTCATTAAAAACAGCTCTCATCTTCTTTATGTGTTTAAGATCACTGGAGTAGAATGTGTCTTGGAAGGTTGGCGGTTCGAGCAGCTTATGATTTGAAAGATGCGATTTAAACTGGAAAAGACGCTTTTCATCAACAATTGTCATCGGTTGATAGCTTATTCGAACATGTTTTACTAAGCAGAATCTGCTAAGTTCATGTGCAGCTTCTAGATTACCCATAACTATAGGTGCTAAAATTTTTACAGTAACTCCTTTCTGAGAACTTTCTCTTAAGTTTGTTTGCGTTCTCCAATTTTGGATTAGTCCACCAGATGAAGTTAGTATGATTATTTCTTTTTTTGCAGAATCAATGATTTCAGTGCAGATTTTCTCGGCTTTTTCTGAATCTGAAATTATGCTCGTTTTAGACGATAGGTTGCCCGTTTCGATTTCAATTAATTTTTTGTCGAGGCTAACCGAATTAGACCACATCTCCTCAAAAATTGTGCTGAATGCCTTAACAAGAGATTGGCAGTTTGTCCAAAGGCAAACATTTTCCTGCTCGGAATCAGGAGCATCTGTACTTGATGAAATAAAAAAAATAACTTCTTTGTCGCGAATAACCATCCGGGGAAATGAACTTTATTCAAAGTCGGGGTTTCTGCCTTCAAAATAAGGGGTCAGTTGGTTAACTCTTTCAAGAAGGGGTTTAATTAAGTGTGCGTCTTTCTTAGATAAATGGGTTAGAAACCATACCTTAATTTTGTCCTTTATTGCCACATTGAAACTATCATCAATAAGACCAAATTGATCGGCACGAACTAGACCCGGAACCGAAGATATTATTGAAAGAGAGTTTGATGTTTCTCCTATCATCTGTCTAATTCGAGCATAGATGATTGATCTACCTTCAATAACCATAAATTTGGCAACGTTATCCCGCTTTTCCCCTATCTGCAAAGTCTGCCAGTTTGTGATAAGTTCGTCTTTCTCAACCTGAATTTTCTTTGCTTCCTCCAACTTTGATTTAACGAACATATCCAGAACTTTCTCAAAGGGAATCGCTGAAAAATTTGCAGGGTGTTCAAATGTAGCACTCACAATTCCTTTGCTCTGCAAGCTTTTGAGACTAAGATAGAGTTGCTGCCTGTAAATTCCTAACGCTTTGGATATCTCTCTAACTTTTTGAGGCCCTTTTTTTGAAAGAAAAACATACACTTGGACATCTGTTTCTGAAAGCCCAAGATTTTTAAGTGCTTTAACTATTCTTTCATTCAAATCTTAATGAACACCTTTTTGACTAATGCCTTAAGCAGTTAATTCTCCTAAGATACAGTAATATTGAAAGTGCAAAAATAGCTTTTGATATAGCTATTTGCACAAATATTGTGGCGGTTAAGTACAGAAATCAATCAAGCTTTAAGCATAATTTTCCAAATTTCAACCAACTCATCTCGATCTCTTTCCAAGAGTTCAGCTTGATGAATTCTAGATTTAATCAACCAATCAAGAACTTTTATTGAAAGGCTTAGCAAAAAACAGCGGCTGATGTTTAATATTGGGAGTAACCATTCTTATATCCTGAAGTTTTTTTAGGCTAACTTCAACTTCGTTTTTTGAAAACTTGAGTTCATTAGTCAAGTCTGAGACCCTTCTGGGACCATGTTTAGCTAAACAAATATAGACTTCAGTATCAACTGCGGAAAGCCCTATGCTGGCAAGCATTCTTGGTACCGGTTTGTCTTTCATTTTACTTCACTTTAACCATAATTGGTAGTTGCTTTTATCCGAAAAGTTGCTAGTGTTGTGCACGAGACTGCCATGGGAGTTACTTTAAAAATAGTGGGTATATCTGCAAACAATTTTGTCACGCGCTTTTTTTTTCAATTTATTCACCTACTAATACTTCTATTATGAAAAGGGAATTCTTATTTTGTAGTTAGTCAAAAAAATTACTAACATCTTCAGAACTCACTGTAAAACATTTTATTAAAATAGAGTTAAACCGCTCGCTCTTGAAGAACTAAGCTTGTCAATAATGGGTCTTTCGAAACTGTCTATTTTTTCCTTTTTGGAATATATTGCGTGCTTTGGGATATTTACAGTTCTTGGAATCCATTCTTTTCTTTCGTTTCTCAGGAATTTAGCAAACAACAAAGCTTCTTCACTAATCAACGTATCAATACTCTGTTGTTTTCCAACCTTGATTCTTTCAACATCAACCATGCAGTCAAAGTCCCAATCTTTTTTGAAATTTTGAGATTAAGCAAAAATTGACTACTTACTGAATGGATAAAACCTCTTGTAAAGTCAACCCGCACAAGATGAACAAGCAACAAGATTCCACAACCGAGTCCCAGTGTCATCAGACGCATCTATGTCTTACTGGATGGGCTATGTGTACCAACAGAAACCATTGCCAACAAACTTCATTGGTGTAGAAGTTACACTCAGTGTTGTTGACGCAAACGGCAACTATCGAACCATTGGCACGACAACTACTGATGCACGCGGTTTCTACAGTCTACACTGGACACCTGATATCACCGGTAAATACAGCGTCACCGCAACCTTCGCAGGCACGAACGGCTACTGGCCATCATCTGCCGAAGCAGCCTTCTCAGTAGACGAAGTAGCAGCAACACCAACACCACAACCAACACAACCAGTATCAATGGCAGATCTCTATTTGCTACCAGGCATCATCGGCATTATCATTGCAATCATAGTTGTCGGCGCAGTCATTATCATAGCTCTAAGAAAACGACCATAAAAACTTCAAACAAAACAATCTTTCCCCTTTTTTAGTCTTGAAATACATTGGAGTAAAGCTGGGGCTGAGAGCTCTGGATTTGATTTCCGCTATTGAAGCTGTAATTAAAGAGGTTTGAAATTTTTCCTCTTTCTTACTTTCAATTTTAAGAAATTCAGCAACCCCTTCTTCATTTCTTACCTTCCAGACATCGCATAAAAAATGGGTTATAGTTATCAGGCATTTTTCTAAGCTTATTAAGAATTATCCCTCAAACATAGCTAACCCAATATTTTCCCAAAAGCGTAACTCAATTAAACTGTTAACATCTAATAACCAATTGATGACTCAAACCAAATTCAGGCCTGAACTCATTGCACCCTGCGGCATGAACTGTGGAATATGCAAAGCATACTTAGCTTGCACCCACGGAATCCCAAAGAAAAAAGGAAAAGTGAGCCACTGTGCAAGCTGCATTCGCCGAGCAAAAAACTGCTACATCAAACGAGGATGTAAAAAACTCTCCAAACACCAAATCCAAAATTGTAGTCAATGCGACTCAATTCCATGCGAAAAGCTCGTACAATTAGACAAACGCTACCGCGAACGCTACAGCATGAGCATGATTGAAAACCTTGAGGAGTTAAAGAAAGAAGGGCTGGAAGAATTCCTGAAAAGTCAAGGTGTGAAGTATCAATGCCCAGTCTGTGGTGATGTGGTCTGCGTTCATGATGGAAAATGCTACTCATGCGGCCACCAGGTTAAACAATAAGCAATCCATTTAATAGACGCGAAATTTGACTTTATTTTTAATTTTTCAAACTGCATCATTGCCTTAGTCTGAGCACTCAGAACATATTTTGTTGTAATTTACATAACACGTCAACGCTTATTTCTTCAAAAATCTTTTTGTATTCAATAATCCTCAAAGAGGGCTACTCTGAATGGCAACTGCTATTGAAACCCCCATTAAAGCTAATGAATACGAAAAATTTAGAAAGCCCATAGAAGAAATTATTAATTTCACAAACACGATTGATGAAAGATATCGTGAAAAATGTTTTGAAGTTTTATTAAACGGCTGTTTATCCAACAATATAGAAAACAAAAATTCCTCTTCTGTGCATAATAAAAACGGTGCGCCTGAAGCCCAGGACTTTCCTAGTGACCTCAATTTTTTCTTAAGACAAAATGCGATATCTGATGAAATAGTTAATAAATTGTTTATTAGAGAAAAAGACGGTGCTCGACCTATTTATAGAATTAGCGAAAAAAGGAAGGCTGTTGCACAAATTCAGATAGCTTTACTGGCTGCATTTGAAAATGCCTTGGTAACTCCCAACAATGCCTTTGAGTTTTCAATCAAGACTGTTAGACAGAGATGTATGGGCTTCGACGTTTATGATTCCAATGATTTTGTTTCTAACTTCAAAAACAAAGCAGGTTTATTCAACAATCTAGACAATGAGTTTGTTAAATTAACTCCATTCGGCAAGATAGAATTAGCCAACGTAGTGACTACTATTTCAAAACAGTGACAAAAGGCAACTGTTGTCAAATTAAGAAACTTGTAAAAAGTGACATAGTCAAATCAGATTGAAGAATCACTGAATATATCTGCTATAGAAAACAGGTTAAGCACCAATCAACTTGAGGAAAATCGCTTTTGCCGAGTACAATCGGTTTTCTGCCTGGTCGAAAATCACCGATTTGGGGTTTTCGATGGCTTCTACGCTTATTTCATATCCTCGGTGAATGGGCATGTCATGCATGATGTAGGCGTTGCTGCCCGCTAGTAATTCTGTGCTAATTTGGTAAGGCATCATGAGCTTGATGCGTTTGTCTTTTTCCGAAGCAAACTTTGGGTCCGTGAAGAACTCCATGTCAATCCATGTGTCAGTGTAAACAAAGTCTGCATCCGCAACCGCGTTCTTCACATCCAAAGTTGCTTGCCAAAGCCCAGTTTCTTTTGCTTCAGAAAGTAGTTCTTCATCTTTTGCGGCTTCGTTGATTATAGGTGTAACTGTTGTGATTTTGACGCCTGTTTTGGTGCAACCTTCAATTAGCGAGTTGGTTACGTTGTTGTGTACTCCGATGTAGACAAGTTTGGCGCCCCTAAGTTTGCCATGTTTTTCTTTTATAGTGATTAGGTCTGCTAAGGCTTGGCTTGGATGATACATTTCGTCACAACCGTTTATAACTGGAACGCGGGAAGCCTTTGCCATCTTAAGCAAGTCCGAATCGAACAGTAAACGTGCCATAATGCAGTCAACGTTGCGTGACAAATACTGCAACTCATCAGCGATGTCTGCCAATGCAAAATTGGTGGTTCGCCAATCAATGTATAAAGCATGTCCGCCCAACTGGGTCATGGCAACCTCAAACGAAACCCGTGTACGTGTGGAAGTCTTCTGGAAAATCATCGCTGCTGACTTGCCTTCGAAGGTTTTAAGGTATTTTTTTGGATTGCCTTTAACTTCGATGCCTAAGTCAACCAGGTGGGTTAGCTCTTTACCGGTCACTTCTTTGAAATTTACCAGATGCATCTTCTCGGTACCTTCAATAGACGCAAAGTCAATCATGCAATTATAAGCTTTATGCAAAAACTTTTTCCGCACTGGCACCCACCCAATAAGGGAACACCAATGATTCTGCTGGTAACGTCAAACACGGATATAGCAAGCCTAAACATCAAAGAGCAAATCCTAAAGAACTATCCTTTCAGCAAAACATCTGAAAACTACCGGCAAAACCTAACTTATACCGCCGATATAAACGGACAAAAAGCAACCCTTGTAACTTTAAACGAGGAATCGGTGAAAGCCCAAAACCTGCCGGGCGACTTTCCAGACGCAAAACTAATCGTTTTCATTTCTCGTCATAGTAGCCAAAGCGGTAAACCAACCCTTTCCGTTCATACGCCTGGGAACTTTGGCAATGCTGAACTTGGTGGATTGCCCAAAACGCTCTCAATTTCGCCTGCCTCAGCTATGCAAAATGCCCTGAAGGCTCTCTTGCACTACAAAGAGGCCTTAAACCTTGACTATGAAGTGTCCTTTGAGTGCACCCATCATGGTCCAAGCCTGCCAATCCCTGCAATGTTTGTAGAGCTCGGTAGCTCTCAAGAGCAATGGAGTGATATGAGGGGTGCAGAAGCTGTTGCTCACTCAGCAATTTCAGTTGTCACCAGTTTTCAAGCGCTTACGACCACTGCGGTATTGGGTATCGGTGGAACCCACTACAACCAAAGATTCGCTCTTATGGCTTTGGTAGGTGAAGTGGCGTTTGGTCACATGGTTCCCAAGTACGCCGTTAACCTTGTTGATTCTGAGATGTTGAAGCAGTGTATCGAGAGAACTTTGGAGAAGGTGTCTTTGGCGGTTCTGGATTGGAAAGGCATCAAAAGCGAAGATAAACCAAACCTGCTGTCTGTCCTGGAAACAGTGAGCTTGCCCTTCAGGAAAGTTTAAGAATGCCGCTTTAAGGAACATTTAAAAAGCTTGATACAGTAGTTTTTTAAACTAAAAAATTACAGTAACGTTTATTATATAATAGTGAAATCTTGAGTGTGCGGTAAAATATGGGCGTAAAATCTTGGCTACAACAAGCATCAAGAACCTTAAAGCTAGCTGTAAAGCCGGGGCGCGAAGAGCTTTGGCTCTCGATAAAAATTAGCCTATTAGGCATCGGTGCAGTCGGCCTAATAGGGTTCGTGATTAAACTGCTATCTTACGCGGTGGGCGGCGCAACATCAGGCGCAGCAGCAACAGCATAGAAGGAAACTTGCCATGGACAAGAAAGAAGAGCTAAATCAACAAGTAAAAATATTCGTTGTCAAAACAACAACCGGTCAAGAACGCAATGTTGCTCGGTTAATCGCCTCCAAAGTGGAGATGACCCATATTCCAATCAAGTCACTTCTTGTACCAGACACACTAAAAGGTTACGTGTTCATCGAAGCAGATGGACCTCACTTAGTAGAAGAAGCCATTACGGGAGTCAGGCACGTTCGCTCCCGAATACCAGGGCTCGTTAGCTTCGCGGAGATTGAAAGGTACATAGTTCGTAAGCCCGTTATGGAAGACCTCAACGAAGACGATGTCGTTGAAATCACTGGGGGGCCTTTCAAAGGTATGCGCGCTAAAATCACAAGACTAGACAAAGCAAAAGGCGAAGTAACCCTTGAACTCTTGGAGGCCACATTCACTTTGCCCATCACAGTACATTCAGACTATGTAAAACTAGTTGAAAAAGCGAAATAGGTGAAACAAAATGGCAGATACAAAAGTTGTAGAATTAATAGTAAGCGGCGGTCAAGCCAACGCAGGTCCACCTTTAGGTCCAGCCCTTGGTCCATTAGGCGTCAACATTGTAGCTATTGTGAACAAAATCAACGAAGTCACAAAAGAATATGCTGGAATGAAAGTTCCAGTTAAAATCAGCGTTGATACTGAAGAAAAAACCTTTGAAGTTACTGTCGGTACCCCCACAGCATCCGCACTAATTGTCGCTGAACTAAAGGTTGAGAAAGGCTCTGGTACACCCAACTCCGTTAAAATTGGCGACCTTTCTATGGAGCAGATGGTGAGGATAGCAAAAATTAAAGGTCCCCAGCTACTTGCCCCAACTGTTAAGAAGGCAACAAAAGAGTTGCTTGGTACTTGTGTAAGTTTAGGCGTTACAGTAGAAGGCAAAGACCCCCGTGAAGTCCAGAAAGAAGTCGACGCTGGCAATTACGAACAACTATTCGGTACTGAACAATGATAAGCGAATATTTTTATAATGGGTTTCCAATCCCTCATTGGCACGAGGCTTAAAAATGCCCCTAGACAACAAGACCATATCTGAAGCAATTAAACAGGCAAAGGCAAAGTCTGGACAGAAAAAATTCAACCAGACCGTAGACTTGATCCTCGACATCATCGAGATCGACATGAAAGCGCCAGAAGGCAAAATCCAGGAGATTGTAGAACTCCCACATATAACTGGTAAACCCAACAAAATCTGCGTTGTTGCTTCCAGCGGAGACTTCATAGTAAAAGCAAAGAACTCTCAAGCTGACAAAGTCATCGAACGCGCAGACTTAGACTCGTTAGTAGGCAAAAAGAAGGAACTGCGTAAACTCGCCACTGAATATGACGTTTTTGTTTGCGAAGTGCCCCTGATGCCGCTAGTAGGAAAGATTCTTGGTCCAGTTTTGGGTCCTCGAGGTAAAATGCCCATTCCGGTCCCACCAAACGCTGACATTGCAGCCCTCATAAACAAGCATCGCAAGACAGTGGTTGTACGTATGCGAAGTCAACCAATCATTCAAGTTTCTGTTGGCTCCGAACAGATGAAAGATGACGAACTAGTCGACAATACAATGACTGTTCTCCGTATGCTTGATGGAAAACTCAAACGGGGGCTAAAAAACGTAAAGTATGCTTTCATCAAGACATCCATGGGTGAACCAGTCAAAATTAAAGCTTAAACGAGAAGAATATTATGCCATCCCAACAAGTATTAGAAGCAAAATCAACAGAAGTAGAGTCTATAAAAGACATACTTAAAGAATACAAATCAATTGGCATTGCTAGCTTAAGGAAGGTTCGCGCTTCCCAACTTCAAGAACTAAAGAAAAGCATGGCAGGCAAAGTTTACCTTCGCGTTCTAAAGAACACACTCATTAAAATTGCCATAGAAGACATGAACCAAGCGGAACTCAAAAAGCTTGAGGAATACTTGGATGGATCAAATGTTTACCTCTTCACCGACCTTAACCCTTTCAAATTGGCTTTGCTTTTGGAACGCGGCAAAGTTAAAACAACCGCTAAAGCCAACGACATAGCCGCTATGGATGTAGTTATTCCAGCAAGCAATACAGGGCAACCTCCTGGTCCAGTCATCAGCCAACTAAACGCCGTCGGCTTACCAACCCGCATTGAATCAGGTAGCGTATGGATCAGCAAAGATACCTTAGTCGTACGGAAGGGTGAGGTAATCAACGAACGCTTAGCTGGTGTACTTTCAAAATTGGGAATAAAAGCCGTTGAACTCGGCATATCCATGCGTGCGGTCTTCGATAACGGCATGATTATTTCGGGTGACCAACTCAAAGTTGACGTTGAAGCAACACGCAAGAGCGTTCAAGCAAGCAACTCAGAAGCCTTTGCACTAGCCCTAGAAATAGGTTATGCAAGCAAAGATACCATTAAGCCACTGCTGCAACGAGCCCACCAGAAAGCAGTTTCACTATCCGTAAGTGCAGCTATACCCACAAAAGACACCATCGCCGACATAATCCGTAAAGCAAACGCAGAAATGAGTAGCCTAAGCAGCGCCGCAGATAAAATTAAGCCAAAAGCTGATTAAACCCAACTTTTTCATTTCTTATTTTCTTATATAGAGGATATTGTTTTTACTTTAAAGCTACTAAGAATATTTTCTTTTTGCTCTTTTCTTATTGAATTCGAGAATGATTTTGCTTTTCCACCTTACAATTCGACATCTGCCGAATTTGTCGCATTGTTGAACACGCCTTCTTGAAGTTGGGTTTGGGAATAAAGGTTATTTAGGTCTCCTTGCGTAGAATCAATTGGGACGAGACGTGGTTTATGGGTTCTTTGAAGAGTTTATCCCAAGGCTTTTTGGTTGCAACGGGCTTGATCTGGATATTCAACGCGGCCGCGCTCATGCTTGGCGGCGACGCGTGGCTGGGCTTTATTTATCTGCTCATTCTTTTTATCCCCACATCCAGTATAGTCATTCTTGAACTGAAAAAAATCAACCCCTCAACAATTGATGTTTCGCAGAAATGGCGGAATCTGCTCTTCTCTTTTCAAGGCGTCGCCTTAGGATTTTGGATGTTCGACATATTAACAACTGTCTACGCAATAAACGTAACAGGTTTAGCCATCGAGCTGAATCCGTTGGGTTGGCCATGGGGCATTTTGGGTGCGTTGGTCTTTTTTGGACCAACTTTAGTGTTTTCTTATGTATTGCTGTTTAGAATAAAAGAAAAAATTTCCATGTATGCTGCTCTTCCCATTGACCATGTTAACGATAGGAATGGGAATGATGAATCTGATCGCGGGTGCCCAAAACTTTCAAGTGTTCGTAGACACCGCCTCCTTGGCAAGTGCCTTACGTTTTGGCTTGTTGGCGGTGATTGTTACGGCAAATTTTGCTGTTCCGTTAGCGTTGAAGCGGATGGTAGCTCAACCAAAAAATGGTTTAGGCATAAAAAAGTTATAGTGCCTTAGTGTCTGTTGTTGCCGATTGTAGCCAGCAATATTTTATATCTCAAAGAAGAGATAGTGATTGATAGAAAGGAGTAAGGCAACCCCCAATTGTTGGGCAGGCCAGCCTGCAAACGAAGAAAAGGTTTTTGCATTTTTCTCTCCTTCTCTATGGTTTGCGGAGTTAAACCTGACCAACAATTAATTTTAATTCTCATGAATAAGGGTTTTTAATTGGTTTGTGTATTTTTGGTTCCCAGAAGCGAATAATATTCCTTTTTTAGTTAACTTAGTTCGATTTGTTGCTGACACTAAAAAAGAACAATTTTTTAAGACTTGTCTAAGCAATAAGTTTACGTAATTCCTTAGATTTGATGCTTCAACTTTGGAAAGTTGAACGCTTAGCGAGTCTTTCAGTCTTTCATGTAATGCTTAAGTAGAGTTTTAGAGATAAAAAAGAATGCACACATTTTTAGGTGTACTATAAGGAGAAAAGAAAAATGAACAAAATTAAAAATATAGCAATAGCTTTGTTTCTAATATTTGCAATGGTTTTAACACTTGTTCCATTCTTACCCGCAAACGCCGTAGATCCAAGGAGCATCACCTCATATTGTTATCTTAACATTGAGCCCAACCCTGTGGGCGTGGGCCAACAAACAGATATTTCAATGTGGGTCGACGCACCCTTTGCCGATGCAAATTACGACAATCCAGTCAGACGCCACGACTACAAACTTACCATTACCGACCCCGACGGAAACGTAGCTTTAACGCAAAGTTGGCCAGTTGTAGACGACACAACAGGCGTAACCTTCACCTCTTTCGTTCCAAATAAAGTAGGCGTCTACACTGCCGTGTTTGAGTACGCTGGACAAACATACATTTGGGAACGCAACTGCTACTCAAAGGCAATGGACAGAAACAATAATTCTACCTGCTTCCCGAACATTGACCTTTACAGTC
Organism: Candidatus Bathyarchaeota archaeon; assembly: GCA_963775685.1. Classification (GTDB taxonomy): domain Archaea; phylum Thermoproteota; class Bathyarchaeia; order Bathyarchaeales; family Bathycorpusculaceae; genus Bathycorpusculum. The sequence goes on along the minus strand of CAVZJV010000014.1, from coordinate 1,284,463 downwards.
CAGCAAGACCCTCTACCTGCACCACTCTATAGCTATCCGCTTCCAACCGAATATTGGACACGACCAATAGAAGGACAAAACATCGGATGGTACACGATATCATCACATTGGCTCCGTGAAGCATACTTCGGTACATTTGCGACACCTGGTAACCGTCTTAACCTCTGGCAGCAATCTGGAACAGGACCAAACACTGGTCATATAGTTTGGACAAAGCCGGTTGAGTTCGGAGGAGTCGTTGGAGGAATCAGTGACACCCCAGTAAACGGTAGCACATACTACTCAGGTGGTTCATATGAAGGTAGATTCGGCGACGCGATGATTATGCAGGGAAGACTTTGCTTCACAATGCCTCTGGGTCACTCTGGCGGTAGCGGTGGATACACATGTATTGACTTACGCACCGGCGAACAACTCTGGTATCGACAAGACATAGGAATTGGTGGAGGCTACAGTTCTAGCAAAGGAGAACTCTACGACTACGAATCACAAAACCAGCATGGTGTAAACGGCGGTTTGATATGGCAAATTTCAGGAACTACTTGGAGCGCTAAAGACGGATTCTCTGGCACTTGGCTCTACAACTTAACCAACGTACCAACAGGCACCGAAGTATACAACGATAACGGCGAAATAGTGCGATATGTCATGAATTACCCCGGCCGCTGGTTGACACTTGGAACTGGACTTTAGCAAATGACACAAGAAATGGCTTAACAGACACTAACTACGGGCAATGGAGACCACTAAATAAAGTAATTGACACCTCCAAAGCATACTCTTGGAACGTAACTATACCTGATCTAGCAGGAACTGCCAACCCACAAATTATCTACATATTACCCGGCGACATCATTATTGGTATAAGCTCCCCAGTGACAACTGGAACCTACGGTATGGCCAATAGAGGCATGACAGACCCATGGACCGTATGGGCAATAAGTGACAAACCAGCATCTCGAGGTCAACTTGTTTGGCTAAAGAACTATTCAGCCCCCGCATGCGACATAGGCTTAACTTTTGGTCCACTGGACCCAGTGAACCGCGTTTGGACAATGGCTGAAGCGGAAACTTTCCAATGGATAGGTTTTAGCGTCGACAGCGGAGAGCGAACTCTGGGGACCAACCAACGTCGAAATGCGCGACTTGCAATACTTTAGCAGCGGTTCAGGTGCAGGTCAAAGAGCTGTTACTGCCTATGGCAACATTTACACGCAGGGTTACGGCGGAGAAATGTTCTGTATTAACACAAAAACTGGCGATCTGGTCTGGAAATACAACGACACATACACTGGTCTTCAGTCACCTTGGGGTTATGTACCTATACTCTTAGCAGCTATCGCTGATGGCAAAGTCTATGCCTTCAACAATGAACACTCTCCCAACTCACCACTGTATAGAGGCTACCACATTCACTGCATCAACGCTACAACTGGAGACGGAATCTGGAAAATGGACGGCTGGGCTGGCACTATCGGCGGTCACGGAGTATCAACAAGTATTCTTGCAGACGGATTCTTTGTCTACTACAACTTCTACGACAATTCAATATACTCTATTGGTAAAGGACCAAGCGAAACCCAAGTAACAGCGTCGCCAGAAACTGCAGTTGAAGGTAATAGCGTAATGATAAAGGGCACCGTGATGGATACTTCCGCAGGAACAAACCAAGCAGAGCAAGCTGCTCGTTTTCCCCAAGGCGTTCCAGCAGTTTCTGATGCAAACATGAGTGCATGGATGCAGTATGTTTACATGCAGAAACCAAGACCAAGCGATATGACGGGTGTACCAGTATCAATTGACGTTATCGAATCAAATGGAAACCAACGAAATATCGGCGCAGCAACCACCGATTCTGACGGCTTCTTTAGTTTCAACTGGAAACCCGACATCACCGGAAAATACACAGTTTACGCTACATTCGGCGGCTCTGAATCCTATTGGCCATCTCATGCTGTAACAGCATTCGCAGTAGACAATCCTCCACAAGGTACCACAGCGCCAACGCCGATTCCACAATCCGCTGCAGACATGTACTTTGTTCCCGCTGTCGTAGGCATAATAGTTGCCATTGCCATAGTGGGCGCCTTAGTATTGTTAGCACTCAGAAAACGACCGTAAAAACACGATAAAATAATCTTTCCTTCTCTTTTTTTGGGCAAAAACTTACGTACAATCTTTTGGAAAAAAATTAGTTTAATCTTTTAGTCATGACGTAGGCGTCTTCGCCGTCGGAATAATAACCGTTGATTGTTCGGGTTATTTCAAAGCCCAGTTTCTTGTAAAGTGATATGCCTGCTTCGTTTGTGACGCGAACTTCAAGGAAGCCCTGTTTAGCTTTGTAGTACTCCATGCCTTCCAATGCCTTTTTGATTAGTGCTGAAGCTATGCCTTTGCGCCTACTCTGCGGCAACACAGCAATTGAAACTACATGTCCCTTGCGGATTAAGCCGCCAAACCCAAAATTAGACAATCCCACTTCGATACGGCACATAATATACCCCTCGATTTTTCCATCTTCTTCCGCTACTATGAAAGTTTCTGGGAAACGCTGGTGCAAATCCACAAAGAAAAAGTCAGTATAATTTTCTGGGAGGCAGACTCGGTTGATTTGCATGACGCTTTGCAAATCATCGGGAATGAATTTTCGCATCGTGAAGGTTTGTTGCATCGTTTCGCCTTGCCTAAACCAAATTTCGCCGTTGAAACTTAAAGGTTACGCTTCAAAACTCGACCGCTCGATTTCCAGCTGATTTAGCGAGCGAAATATTTAGGTTTTACTTTCTTCGGCTGCCTTAAACACAGGCAAAGTGTAGCTGCCCCACGGAATTGCCCAAACTCTGGAGGCTGAACCGGCAATTTTGAGCGCTTCTGCCAAGGCGTCGTTGACCGCCCGCGCCGTTTTGAGTTTGAATATGCTGGTTGCGTAGTAGTCTGGCATTGATGAGACCAAGATTATCTGGTGGTTCTGCAGAGCTTTGAGCAGATAGTATGCTTTGTGTCCGCCCATAACAAAGTTACGTTTAACCTCACGTTCTACGTTTTTGAGGTCCCCAAGCCTTGTCATCCAATCGTAGAACACTCGGTTACCGTGTCCCTCGGGGCATTCTGCGACAAGGATAATTACTCCACCTCGTTTAACCGCATCCAATGCATTGTCTAAGCCTTTGTAAGCCTGATACAGGTTTATGTCCGCTGGGTGCCCACCCGCGCTCACTACGATTATGTCTGCTCGTCGGTCAATCGTTACAAGGTACATTTCATCAACCAACTTCACCGCCTCCAAAAACGCCTCCTCCAAATCGCCGGCAAATGCCCTTACGATTTCGCCCTTCTTATTCTCAACTACGCTAACAATAAAATCCACTTTAGCTAATCTTGCTGCTTCAGTCATGTCTACATGTACGGGGTTGTTCTGCAGGTTTCCTGCTTTGGCATTGGCGTTTAGTAGCATGGCATGGTTGTTTTTGATGGTTTCTTCGCCGCATACTGCAGGCAGGATACTTTTCCTTCCGCCTCCATAACCTGCATAATAATGGAAGCCAACATCGCCCAAGAGCACTTTTACGTCTGCTTCAGCAAAGACGCGGTTAAGATTTACTTTGTTATTATGGGTCTTAGTTGAGCCAATGTAAACTAAATCCTGAGCAGTACAGCAGTGGCTGATTGTTTTTACTCGCTTGAGAGCTTCCTCCCCGAGTAAGGCTGCGGCTTCTTCAGGTTTTACCACGCGGTGGGTTCCGCAGCCAAAAATAATCGTCACGTTTTCGTCTTTAATGCCTGCCGCATTGAGTTCAGCCAGCACAGGTAAAAGCATCGCTTCGCTAGGAGCCTTGCGTGTGGCATCATCTACGACAATCGCCACTTTACTCTCAGGTTTAACAATCTCGCTTAAACGTTTGGAGCCGATGGGTTCCTTTAGGGCGCGTTCCACTTCGGCTTTTGAATCGGCGACTCCTTGTTGATCTTTAGGTTCAAGTGTGCCAAGCAGATTTCGGGCTGGAACACGAACGCACACGTCGGTTTTTCCGTAGGGAAGCCAAACATCAACCATGACAGGTCACGTAATTTAGAATGTACTCAACCTAAGAAACTATTAAGCATTATCAAAATTTTGAACTTAAAAAAAGGTTTACCTGAATATTTACTGCAGCTTTAGTATTAACTTCACAAACACCTGCAACCCAAACCCGACTCAAATGGCAAAACACAATAAACACCAAACAAAGCATAAGGACGAAAATAAATTCGGCTGATAAACATAGGACAAGAAACGCGCGCCATTGAGGGATGCATAACTTCTTTAAAATGCAGCTATCATAGTTATTTGTGAGGAAATCAAGATTTGTCCGTCAATAAAACGCCTGAGAAGAACAGCATACTGTTTGTTTGGCTCAACAACTACGCTGGCATTCTTCTAAAAACCCCATCAAAAACGCTTGTTATCGACCCAGTTGACGTCAAAGCCAAAAGACTCCAAAACATCGACGCTATCCTCATCACCCACGAACACTACGACCACCTAGACCCACCCTTAATCACAGACATCCAGAAAGCCACAGACTGCACCGTAATCGCTGACGCTGCATCAGCAAAAAAACTCCAGCTCGCCATCCCTAAAGAAAAACTCCAAGCCATTAAACCAGGAATGGAAACAGAAATCGGCGAAGTCTCCATAAAAGCAGAAAAAAGCAACCACCCCGCCCAAGCTCCAGTAACCTACATCATAACCAGCGAAGATAAAGTCAAAGTCTATCACACCGCGGACAGCTTACCATTCCCTGAGCTGGCAAAGTTGGGCTTGAAAGAGAATTTTGATGTTGTTTTCTGCACAGTCGGCATTGCTCCAGGTGCTACACCGCAAACAGGTTTTGAAATTGCAAGGTTAACTAAACCACAAATCGCCGTTCCATACCATACGGCTACAGCGGCAAGCCAGAGGGAGTTTGCTGAACTACTCAAGAATGAGCTTCGTCGGACTGCATGCTTGATTCCTGAACAAAACAAGATTTACCAGGTTTCAAAGAGGGAGTGAAAATTATGAAAACCCCAAACTCAAGCCTGTCCCAGCAAGAGAGAATGGCAAACATTCTCTTTAAAATCGATGCTATAAAATTTGGAGTCTTCAAACTCACAAGCGGAAAAGCGAGCCCATATTATATCGACCTAAGAGTAATTCCCAGTTTCCCCGATGCCTTCCATGAAATCTGTGAATCCTACGCCCACTACATAACCAGCCAAATCGGCAACAAAAACTTTGAACGCATCGCAGCTATACCGCTAGCTGGAATCCCATTTGCGTCCCAACTCGCTTACAACCTCAAAAAGCCCTTCCTTTATGTGCGTAAAGGTATCCGACTGCATGGGAGAGAACGCAGAGTGGAAGGAATCTTAGTTTCAGGAGACAAAGTTTTGCTCATCGATGATTTGCTGACTACTGGTTTGACACTTAAAAAAGCTGCAGATGCTGTATGTGCCGAAGGTGGAGTTGTCACGGAAGCGGTTGTTTTCTTGGACCGCGAAGAAGGCGGAAAAGAGTTGCTAGAGAAGAACGGAATCAAACTTCATGCACTGCTGAAGGTAAGTGACGTCGCAAATACACTCTTTGACATGGGTGCAATAGACGAGGAAAGCCTAAAGACTATCTTAAAGCAGGCTAAAAAGCGGAAGTAACTGGTTTATTCGTAGAATATTAGGCTTGTATCTTCAAGTAGTGTATGCAATTTATCCACTGCAACGTAGACATCCTGCTCTTTTTTGGCGCCTGTACAAACTAACTTTCCGCTGGCAAAAAGCAAAATCACAACTTTAGGTTCCGCCATACGATAAATTAAGCCGGGAAATTGTTCAGGTTCATACATTGCATGCTCCAAGGTGTAAGCGGCTTTTTCCAAGTCAATCATGCCTCCTAAGCTCCCTGAAGCTACAATATTTTGGATTTTCATCTCTGGCTTGCTTATTATTATTATGCCGCCTTTCTTAAGTTCCTTAACAACCTTCATCACGGCTCGTCGTGATTCTTTTTCAGATTTGGCGCCTGTGCACACCATCTTTCCGGAACTAAAGATTAACGTGGCAGTCTTGGGGCGTTTTAGTCGAAAGACTAAGCCGGGAAATTGTTCAGGGCGATATTCGACACCTGGGTAACCTTTCACAACAGCGTTTAAATCGACTTTCTGGTTGAGAGTTGCAGAAGCGACCACATTCTCTACGCTTATTGAAGCTTTTACCTTTGGCAAACAATTTCTCCTCTTACATATCGCCTTTCTTGAATGTTCATTTATCAAATGCTTTCTTTATAAATACATCTATGCTTGATTAATTTTCTGGGTCTGTTGAGCTGCAGCCTTATTTCTTTTCTGCTTAATCACAGGCATCACAAACTCGATAACCACAAGCAAAACTATAAGCGCAACAACCAGAGGCAAAGCCCAAGAATTGCCCCTCATGAAAAGAGTTATCCAACCAAACCATGGAATACGCAAAATTACTTTACCTTCAATGAGGTTTTGGGGAACTCCTCTTGAATCAGGAATGTTATCGTAGTAGTTGGGAACTGCAGGATAAGTTATAGGTCCGTTGCCATCGCCCTTGGTTTTAAAATAAAGTGTGCCGTTGATTTCTTGTCTTTCAACTATTCGGTGAACAATGGGTGTGATTCCGTTAGGATTTTTGTAGACGATGATGTCGCTGTTAGGGTAGTTAACTTTTAGGTCCGCTGGAGTAACCTGCTGAATAATTATTATGTCGCCAACATGCAATGTTTGATCAAAGGGATGGCTCCAGCCGTCACATCTGCCATCAAAGGGCACGCACATGCTACCGCTCTCCACAACTCTTATCGGAACCGTTGTACTGAGAACTAGTTCTATACCTACGAAAAACCCTACTACAATGACGATGACTAAGAAGATGGCGATTGCAGTTTTGAAGTAGTCGTTTTTCCAAAGTTTCTTTAATTCAATCAATTTTGCCATCTGCCGAACCTAATGTGCAAGTTCATTAACAAACGCTTGATTTTAAAACTACCGCTTTGGAAAAAAAGATAAAATGAGAATGCAAGACCTGTGTTAGGTTGCAGTTTTAGATTTTTTGTTTACTTAGCACTTCGCGGAATACGTTGCCACATTTTGGGCATTCGTAGAGTCCGATTTCTAGTTGCATGCGTTTTCCAGCTTTGTCTGGACGACCCGCCATTTTCCAAGTTTTCTTTGGCTTTGCTACTTCGGTTCCGCATTTTGGACATTTAGCCATTTATTTTCCTCCGTATTGATTTCATGGTTTAGGCTGATGGGATAAAAAAGTTTCCGTAGCTTTCCCATAGATATTTTTCTTTTTAACGTTGTGATTAGACATTTTTTTGTCTATGTCATGGACACGTTGATAAATAAGTGTCAAAATCCACCTGTTGAATGAATGGATATTCGCTTAGAACAATACGAATAAATCAACTCTAATAAAAAACACTTAAATCACCCAGTTAACCGCGATTTTTTCTCCCAACCTCTTTTATACCACTATCCAAGCTTATCTTCTACTAATTGAGGTTCAATTTTGCAAGCTACTTCTGAAAATGCCTTTGAAATGCTCGTGAAGCCAGTGCGAAGGCTCGTTGAACAGAAGGGATTCTCTAAACCCACCGAACCTCAAGAAAAAACCATACCCAAAATTCTGGAAGGCAAAAACGTCCTATTAATCTCACCTACAGCCACTGGCAAAACCGAAGCTGCCTTCCTTCCTATTCTAAGCATGCTTTTGCAGTTGCCTAAAACTCCAGGCATAAAAGTGCTCTACATAACGCCTCTTCGAGCATTAAACCGTGACTTGCTTGAACGACTCCAGTGGTGGTGCAACAATTTAGACGTTAAATTGGCTGTTAGGCATGGAGACACCGAAACTAAAGAACGAACTAGGCAATCACGATGTCCCCCTGACATTCTAATTACGACGCCTGAAACCTTGCAAGCTATTCTTACCGGGTGGCTGCTGCGTCAGAGCCTGCAAAGTCTCCACTGGATAGTCATTGACGAAGTTCATGAACTTGCAGACAGCAAACGTGGCAGCCAACTTTCTTTAGCATTGGAGCGTATCCGCGATTTAATCGGTAAAGACTTTCAAATGGTCGGTTTATCTGCTACAGTGGGCAGCCCCGACAAGGTTGCCCAGTTCCTTGTCGGCGATAAACGACCTGTCGAAATAATCCGCGTTCCTGTGGCAAAGATGGTGAAGCTGCAGGTGATTTATCCCAAGCCCACCGAACAAGACGTTCAGTTCGCCTCCAAAATTTATACCCACCCCGAAGTGTCAGCGAGGTTGCGCATTATTCGTGATTACATGAGCAAACGCAAATCAGTGCTCTTGTTTACTAATACACGTTCGGTTTCGGAGGTTTTGGCTTCCCGCTTCAAAGTTTGGGATGTTGATTTTCCAATTTCAATTCATCACGGCTCTTTGGCTAAACCTTCACGAATTGCCGCGGAAACAGGGCTAAAAAAAGGCGCCCTCAAAGGTTTAATCGCCACCAGCAGCTTAGAACTCGGCATAGACGTTGGGCATATAGACCTAGTCATCCAGTACATGAGTCCTCGTCAGGTTTCTCGGTTAATTCAGAGGGTTGGCAGGGCAGGGCATACGTATGGGAAATTGTCTGAAGGAATAATTATTGGCATGGACTCCGATGATACACTCGAAGCGTTGGTCATTGCTCGGCGTGCGTTGAGCGAAGAGCTGGAACCGTTAACAATTCCTGATAAGCCCTACGATGTTTTAGCTCACCAAATCGCTGGGTTGCTGCTCAATAACCGACGGTTAGCTTTCAACGAGATTTTAAATTTGATGCGTAACGCTGCTCCATTCGAAAACCTGACATTATCTGACGTGGAGAAGATTCTCAAATACATGCATAACCGTTTTCCTCGTTTAGCATGGGCATCGTTTGAAGACCAAGTGGTGCTGCGACCCCAGAGGACCAAGGCATTGTTTGAGTACTATTTCGATAATTTATCAATGATTCCCGAAGAAAAACAATTCCTAGTCATCGACGAGTCAACGGATTCATCCATCGGAGTTTTAGACGAAGCCTTCATGGCGGAATATGGAAAGCCAGGCACAAAATTCATCATCCGCGGTAGCCCATGGCAAATAATCCACCCTACAGAAGACAAAGTCTATGTTCGCCCAGTAGATGACCCCACGGGCTCCATCCCCAGCTGGATAGGGGAGGAAATTTCTGTTCCCTACGAGGTAGCGCAGGAATTGGCGGAAATCCGAGGTTTCGTTGAACAACAAACCCAGCGCGGTGCTTCAGGTGAGCAGATTAGCGCATTGCTTGCTGAACGGTATCCCGCGGACAAACAGACAATCCTGCATGCGTTAGATGAAACCTTGGAACAAGTGCACAGAGGCTTTCCTGTTCCTACTCCAGGGCGGATTGTAGTTGAGGATTGGGGCGAATTCGTTATTGTTCATTCAAATTTTGGTTCGCTTACCAATCGGGCTTTGGCTCAGCTTTTGGGGCAGGTTTTGTCTGATAAGATGGGCCGAGGCATTGTGGTTCAGCATGACCCCTATCGCATTTTTGTTCAAACTATGGGTGCCATGACTGCTGAGAGACTGGTTGATGTCGTAATGGAAATTCAGGGTATGAGTGAACAAGCCATCAAGAACACGCTAACTCTATCCACTGTGAAGACTGGACTATTCAAGCGTCGCGTTATTCAAGTGGCACGGCGATTTGGTGCTTTGAAGAAGTGGGCTGACTTTAGCAATGTTAGTATCCAAAAGTTGATTGCAAGTTTTGAAGGGACCCCCATTTATGAGGAAGGTCTGAAGGAGGTTTTCTCCAAAGACATCGACGGAGATGGGCTTGTCATGGTGTTGGGTAGGCTGCGTGATGGTTTAGTTCGGCTGCAAGTGGTTGAAACCGGCGGCTTCGCGACGCCTGTAGCTCGTGTTGGCATTGAGCGTGTTAGCATGAAGACCGACCTTATTCCACCCGAGCAGATGCGTGCAGTTCTAGTTGAATCTGCAAAGGCAAGGTTGCTCACCGAGACGGGTAACTTTGTCTGCACTGCCTGTTGGGATTATATGGAGATGATATGCATCAAAGACCTGCCTGATAAACCCAAGTGTCCACGGTGCGGGTCTTTTGCAATTGGTATGCTGAAAGTAGAGGAGGAGAAGGCTTTGCCGCTGATTGAAAAAAGGGGCGAAAAGCTGGCGAAGAGCGAAATAAAATTGCAGGTATACGCACGGCAAACCGGGGAGTTGATTGAAAAATATGGCAAAGCCGCCGCGGTTGCGTTGAGTGCACGGCGTGTTTCAACTATTGATGCTAGAGCTGTTCTAGAGAAAGAATCCACGCTTTCAGACAAGTTTTACGAGCTAGTTATGGAAGTAGAACGCAAGGTCCTAAGCAAGCGATTCTGAGAATGCTGAGTTCTCGGCAATTATTGTTGTCTATTGAGCGTTTCTGGGGAAAGGGTCGAGTTGGCTTCTGTTTTTGGCTTTGAGAGTTTAGCTTCTATTAAAAAGCTAAAATTTGTTCTCTTGTCAATGATAGTTATAACTTCGAGTATAGTCATTGTGGCGACAGCGATTATAGGAACCAAATCGTAAGAATATATCTGAGAGACAATGTCACCATTAACTTCTGTCTGCAAAAAATTTAATCCGATATTGTAGTAAAAGAAAAAAGGCAAGTTTAACGCCGCAAGAAACGCAACCATGCCCATTCCGAACTTTAGTAACTTTTGTCTGTTGTACCATAAAAGCAGTGGAAGAGCAAGAAGACAACCGCGTGGATCAAATGCAGCTGTCGCAAAAAAAAGTGCGGAAAACCATGGCTTTTTAGAGAACCCAAAATACAAGGAACCTACGATAAGAGAGGCTTGAATTATGTGGGCATTTGCTTGAGAATAGCCACAATAGTAACCAGGTTGGAAAGCGACTAAAATAATGACGGCTGCCATGGCACCCCACAAAAGCTTTTTGTCTCTAACAATTTTGTAGACAAAAAACGCTAAGACAAAGACAGAAGCAAATTGTAATATGTCAAAAACGTTAAGCGCGTTTTGGTAACTCAAATTTATAAAAGGTGCAAAAAAAATCAGAAAAGAGGGCGTGTACTTGAAAGTTTGGACATTGGGCGGAATATAATAATCGCCCGGCTGATTTCCGCCTATGTAGATTGTGGTTGGATTGTGGAATAATCGCCATTCTCCGATGTAGTAAGCAGAAAAATCTCTTGCGTAAATTGGTGACATCGGCTTAAATGTTTCTGGATATGCAACGAGAAAAGTAAAAGCATTTATCGCTAATGCTATGGATAAGACTAAAATGAGGATTATCTTCTTGGTTTTAGATTGCACTTCGCTTTTTCGCCTCAATTCCTGTTCAGGCGGGTTAACTGTTTTTGCGTAAGAACAAGTTATTAGCTTTTCGTAAACTCAGCAACCTCTCAGGCAGTATACAGCAACTTTTTAAGCGAAGAGCTTCTTATTTTGGCTTATCTGCTTGTTGTACTCTTAGGAGAATTTGAAAGTGGAAATAAGCCGAAAGAATCTACGTAACGAAGTTCTCGAACGCATCAAATACGTTAAAACCTGCGTTATGGCGCGAGAACTCTGTTTACTTGTACGCACAAACAGAGCAGTTCTTGAGCCAAAAGACGTACAGGAAATCTGCCAATACATCTCATCCCTTTGCAAAGAAGAAGGTTGCGTTGAACCCAGCGAACTATGCATAAAAGCTGCTCAGCGCCGTTGGAAGAGCAGATGAAGAGAAATATCTTGAATTGTGTGTACAGAGTTGCGCTAAATGTGGTGAAGCAAAAAGACCGCAGCCAAAAAAAGATGCTTATGTAGCGTAGTTAGGGATTTGTAGGAGAACCTGAAAGATGTTTATTGCTCCTTTTGTTCCAAGCCCAACAATTGTGGTAGAATATATGCTGAGGCTTGCTGATTTGAAGGCAGGTGAAGTCCTTTTCGATATGGGTTCAGGAGATGGAAGAACCGTGATTATGGCGGCAAAGACTTTTGGCGCCCGAGGAGTTGGCATCGAGATGCGTGAAGATTTAGCTAAGAAAGCTATGAGTTCTATTCATGAGCATGGGTTAGATGACAGAGTTACAATAATGAATGATGACATGTTCAAAGTAAATCTAACTTCGGCAGACGTGGTCTACTTGTACTTGACGACGAGTGCAAACGAGAAAATCAAACCAAAGTTGGAGAGCGATCTTAAGAAAGGAGCACGCGTGGTTTCACATGACTATGAGATTATTGGTTGGCAACCAACGAAAGTTGAGAATTTCTGCGAAAACCCCAAGTTAGGCTATCCTTCACATACGATTTACCTCTACAACAAACTATAGTTTTTTCTTTGTTTGTTGGAACAAAAGATTTAATCTTCTTCATTTTTATTCACTTGGAGAGTTTTAGCTAAAAATGCAGTTTGTTCCATGGCGAAACCTTGCGGATTGGCGCTGCAAAGCCTGTGGTTACTGTTGCAAATTATACAGCGTCGTACTGGGTTTTCCTGAGTGGCTAAACATTTCCAGGTCTTTCGGCGTTAAAACCACCGTGTCCGACTTAGAGCGCTTCTACATAAAAACGGACAAACGATGGTTCATGCGATTTCCTCTGCAACAAAGCAAACACCTACTATTGTAGCCTACAGAGCATGAAGCCTGAAGCATGCAAAATCTGGCCCTTCAAAGTGATTTCCGAACCAAAATATGGTGAACCCAAGATAGCAGCATATGACTACCATAGCATTCGACTTTATGTCTACGCGGACATCATGTGCAGCGGCTTACGCTTTGGAAGGCCAACGAGGGATTTTCGCTGCACAACTATAAAAGAATTCACTGAACTTGCACTTGGAATTCGTCAAATTCAGCATAGAACTACCCGAGTGGCAAACTTTTAGAATCCTTGAGGAATGCAACTATTTCCTGAGTAAAATAAAATAACAGACCTTGGCTTCTCTTTCGGGCAGTTTGAATTTTTTTGGGGTTAACTTATTTAGGTTAGTATGGTTTTTAACCAGAACATTCCAATGTAAAAGGGGAAATGGCATGTCTAAAGCTAAAGTTGGCGTTTCAATGCTCTATTGCTTGGGTGAACCCTTTAACAGTATGGTCAAACGCTTGGGAAAAATGGGCACTAAGTACATTGAGATTTTGGATGACGGCACGTATGATTTAAACAAACCACGTATTGCTGCGCTCAGGGAAGCCGCAAAAACCTACAGCCTAGAGTATTCCTTGCATGCGCCTTTCGCGGACATCAACATTGCTTCGCCTGTCAAACCTATGCTAAGCGCGTCGCTTAAACGACTCAAACAATCCCTCCAAAACGCAGCTGCCATGGACGCTAAACTTTGGGTCTTCCATCCTGGACAGCGTACGGGCATCGGGCAATTTTATCCGGGCGCCGATTTCAAGCAAATGTGCAAAAGTATTCAAGAATTGTATGCTGTTTCGGAGGAATATGGCATTAACATTGCTCTAGAGAATCTGCCTGCGAAATATTGGTTTTTGATGAATTCGCCTGAAGAATTCCAAAAGATGTACAAAGAAACCAACTTGCCTATTGGCATAACGATGGATCTTGGACACGCAAACTTGGAAGGTCAAATCCAGCCTTTTTTTAGTTTGCTTGCTGACAAAATAGTCCACATCCACGCCAGCAACAACGATGGCTCAGACGACCAACACTTCGGAGTTGAGGACGGCAACATCGACTATAACTGGTTTGCTGAAACACTTGAAAAAATCGGCTACGACAAAATCGTCGTTGTCGAATCGATGCATGAGGTGCTTCAAAGCATCAAGAAATTAAAGCAGCTACTCGCTTAAGGGAAGCTCCAGCTCCATAAAATCCTCGGCAAGTATGCTTTTGGGGAAGACTTTTTTTGCTTGGTCCAAAAGCAACCCTGCGTTTGTGTACCGAGCGCTGATGTGGGACAGAACCAACTGTTTTGCTCCAGCCGCCCTCGCTTGCTCAGCTGCTTGAGTTGGCGTTGAATGTCCATCCACATTTGCCTTCTCAGTGAGAGAATCGTCAAACGTGCAATCATGAATCACCAAATCTGCTCCCTGCGCGAATTTTGCGAACGCCTCAAAGGGTTTGGTGTCGCCTGTGTAGATGATTTTGCGTCCAGTCCGCAGAGGACCCATAACATCGCTTGGTTTAATCACCTTACCATCCGCCAAAGTAATTTCTTTGCCGCTTTGCAGCTTAGACCACAGCTCACCCGCCGCAACTCCAAGCGCCAACGCTTTTTTTGGATAGAACTTGCCTGGACGCGGCTTTTCCACAAAAGCAAAGGCATAGCTTTGTACAGCGTGGTTAGATTTAGTTGATATAACTCTGTATTCTTCTTCGTTGCAAACGATGCCTTCTGCAGGGATTTCGCTTATCTCAACCGAGAAGGTTAAGCCAAAGTTGAGTGTTTCTTTGGTACAAACAAGAAAATCCTTCAGCCCAACTGGACCATAAATCTGAACTGGCTCGGTGCGACCCATCAATGCCATTGTCTGCAATAGTCCGGGCAAACCCAAAACGTGATCGCCATGCAGATGAGTAATGAACACTTTCATTTTACGGTGAAAACTGACTTTCGCTTGCATCATTTGCCGTTGTACGTTTTCGCCGCAGTCAAACATCCATTGGTCGCGCGGACATTGCACAACGACGGAGGGTAGACTTCTTTTTAGCGTTGGTACGCTGCCACTTGTCCCCAAAAACACCACACGAAGACTCATACATTCACCTTTTCGAACACTGCAATCTCCCGCGTCAAAGACTGATGAATATAGGCAAAGTGCGATTCAACATGCCGATAGCCCAAGTCAGTGCCTAAACGCGATATATTCAATGTTTTGGGGGAAGCTATACAAATAGGTGAATTAATAAGGGTGAAACTATAATAGGTAACGCTTGAGAGTGAGAGACACATGGGTATAGTAGAAGCGAAAAAGAAGAATTTAAAGTATGGTTTCACTGAGCTAACAGTATTAGATGGTTGGGCTAAAAACTATCAATGCGTAATGAATTATCTTAATACTCTTCACAGTAGACAGGGCAGCGCAGCCATCTCTCTTTATCATTTCTGTAATTGGTCTGGGTTGAATCCTGACCAGTTGTTAGACCTAAAGAAAGATTACAATAGCTTAGAGGCAGAGAAGCTCTTAGACAGTTTAGCGAATGCCAAAGTTATCTTTCCAGAAAAAAGAAAGTGGCACATAGCTCAATGTCTCAGAGGATTCTTTAGAACAAATTACCGACAACTTCAGGCGCAAGCTGGTCGGTCCATGCCATACATACAGAATGAAAGCCACACTGTACCCTCTAAAGAAACTCGGTTAGCAGTATTCAAAGCATGCAGAAACCCCAGAGACCAAGCACTCGTTATGATAGGTGCAACTTCAGCAATAGCTTTAGAGTCCCTCTCAAAGCTAAGATTCTATCACTTTGAAGAGGGTTGGGAAACTCAAGAATGTCCACACATCTCTTTACCCTCTGATTTAGTGAAGGGTCATGGCAAGGGAAAGTATAGAGGCGTAAGGCAAGAGACCTTCATAACTAACGAAGCAAAAAGAGTAGTTATTGAATATAGAGAATGGATGGAAAAGAACTTTGGTCACAAGTGGACTAACGAAGACTATGTTTTTCTCTCAGTCAAACGCAACATAAGCGAACCATTAACTATACGCATGATAGCAAAGAAAGCAACCATTTTAGAGCAAAGAGCTAATGCAAACTTCACTTTTCATGATGGTAGACGTATAGTTCAAACAGCTTTAGAGAATGCTGGATGTCCTATCAACTGGATTAAGAAGATTAAGGGAAGAAAGGTTAGCGGTGAAGAAGCTCCCTATTCCAGACCATTAATTGAACAGCTTCGATCTAAGTATAAGCAAGCTCTCCCAGACCTTGAGTTCTTGAGTGAAGGTGTGCGAGTGGTAGACGAGACTAAGCTTAACGAATTAGAATTAAAGGTTAAGGAACTAACAGCTCAAGTTACCACATGGCAGAATAACGCTGTTGCTGAGAAGCTCACTGTAGACATTCTACTTAGGAAACTTAGCAATAATGGAAACATCAAAATCAACAGGGAAGGGTTAGAGCGAGCGATTGAGGAAGAGCTTAACGCTCATGAAGAAGAACCAGAGATTAAACCTAAGGGTAAGGTGAGGCGTTAGATCACTACTGCTATTGATGCTACTACTAAGAAAAGCCTCTACTATGGGTATTGGCTATATGAGAATGGAGAATAAGCCCAACTGTATAACAATAGTACAAGGCTACAACAATCTGTAATTATTCTCAAGAAAGATATTTCAAAATCGTAATGGGAAATGGAATACTGGGTAGATGTTACTTAATAATAGCATACAAACTACCTCGCCCCA
Source organism: Candidatus Bathyarchaeota archaeon (assembly GCA_963775685.1). GTDB lineage: Archaea > Thermoproteota > Bathyarchaeia > Bathyarchaeales > Bathycorpusculaceae > Bathycorpusculum. Next base: position 1,268,043 of record CAVZJV010000014.1, on the reverse strand, counting down.
CCTTTTCGATCATGTAATGGGAAACAGAATGCTCCCAAAAATTTTTTAGTCTTGTCATTATTCCAAATTGAATATAATACCCAAAAATCCTTTTAAGCATTATTCCGATATTACTATTGTGAGGATGAGTGAGATGAATACAACAACTCATAGTATTGGCGATGGCTGTTTTAGTACAGGCTATCGAGTGTATAAGTCAAGTAGTAGTGATTTGATTTCTTGGTCTCAGCGTAGATGTGAAGTTTGTGGGCGCTTCTTAAGCAAGAGACAAATGAGGTATTGTGCTAATCATAGTGTAGGAAGCAAAGAGTACTTTGAACTGAATAAAGAGAACTACCATGAATGGAATAAGCAGTATCGAGAAACCCATTCAAAAGAAGAGAAATTAAGACATGGAGATCGGTATAGAAGACATAACCCAAACGCCGAGTCCTATGAGGAAAAGCGAATAAGGAAACAGAAATTCTTAGGCTTCAAGTTTAGCATTCCTCACCCAACTGTTTCGGGTTGAGATTTAATTGCCAATGGCAATAGCCCCATAATAAATAGTAATTTAGAAAAGAAGGTTAGATAAGGGCTGGATTTTTGCTTTTTAAAAAACCATTAAACAACATTTCACAGACATCCTCTCTCAATTCTCTTGGAACACTCGAACCGAGATAATTAAGAAAGTAGGGTTAGATAGAACAACTATCAATAGAACCAAAAGTATCAAACATAGGTGTGACGCGGTCACAGCTACCGATAAGGCTCTTAAATTGAAAACGGAGCTTGAAACAGTGGCTATTGGCAGAACACAAGTGTAGACCATTTTAGTTTTGACCATAATTCCTTTTAAGTCGTTTCTTCGGTTTGTAATTGTTAACAACCCAGCTTGATTTTAATGAGGAGAGGGGCTTGTCACCCTTAACCTCTAATCAAGCGCATTCGACAAGGAATGAGTAAAATGAATAACTTCAACATAAACTATCTGAGCGGTATTCCAGCAGAGATGGCACATGTCCACTTCATAGAGCAGAAGTTAGGCTTAAAGTGCGACCATAACAGTTTTGACCACTCTGAATATTCATTCGACCATCATAACGCAGTTGACATAGTTATTCCAGTTAAAGGAAAAAGGATTCTTTTAGAAGTTACTAACCCTAAAGAACGAACCCACATGAATAAGGACATTATGGATTCTAAGATAGAATACTTCCATCGTAAAGACCCAGAACATAAAGACGAGTGGGTTCTCAGCATTAGTTTTCCAAACATGTCTAAAGAAGAGAAGGAGAAACTTAAGAAAGAACGTATCCAGCTAATTCCAACTTACATTCATGCAGAAGAGGATAACCTACACACAACTGTTCGAGCCTTATTTGATAGCGCACTCTTCAAACTGCTTAAACCCTTCAGTAAGAGATATCAAACTAACTTAACTGCCATAGAAGTGGAAGCGTCCATCAATAGACTGAAGATATTGGAAATTATCAAGATAGGGAAAGAAATGACAATCAGTGATGGAAAAAACCCACCAATCACCTGTAGCAAGAAAGACTCTCATTATATAGAAAGAATAGTAGTGACTGATAGAGCAGGTAACGCCTTATGGCAACATATAGGAGAGAGAAAAAGATTGAATATTCTTAGAAGAATTGTCCTTTTGCTCAAGTTTAACGAGTTAAGTCCCACTGGAAAAGGGACTGTTTAGGATGGATAATTGAATGATTAACAACAAATTTAAAGGCAAATCAGACTGCTCTCACGTTGTCATTGTTGACAATAATAAAGACGAGGCAGAGAGAATACGACACTTGAAAGCCTTGAAGCGTGAGGAAGAGCAACGCGAATCTTACCGTGTAAGGGGCAGTCGAAGAGCTTTCAGTCAATAACAAAGAAATATGGTTCTGAATCTGTTTTTAGCTAAGTTTTCTCGGTAATCCTTTGAGCCTCTTTCTATCAAGAAAGAATGTGGTCACACCACCGTGACCAATAAAGAGAGTAATTGAATGAATACGCTTAATCTGAGCCTATCTCTATCAATAAAAAATGTACTCAGAGTACAACGACCAATGAGGGGAGCAATTAAACGAATACCCTTATTCTGAGCTTCTATCTATCAATGAAAAAATTTATCAGATAAATCGGGTAGGCAAGCCCATTAAATTGCAAACAGAGCTTGAAACAGGTCGGTTTATCAATGAAAAATGCACTCAGAGTGCCAAGACCGACAAAGGGAGCAATTAGACAAAGAAGTATGATTTTGGCTTCTTTCTTAATAAAAATACTGTCAGTGAACACAGTAATTCTCATTGAGAATCACCTTAGTGAGAGTTCTATTCAGGGAATCAAGGCTTTAGCTCTGGTATTGGCACAAAGTTATTAGATCAAAGTTGCGATATGAAATTGGCACAGAGAAGGCAGCAATTAGCTAAAGAATCTAAGAAAAAGGTCAAGTCTAATTGGTTAGCAATTCGCAATGCGAACATGACCATTAAGAAGGTTATTTAGCTAAAGAAGGTTGGATAAAGGTTGATTCTGTCGCTCAAAACACGACCATATAGTCAGAGAGGGAGAAGAAAGTAGCTAAGTTTCTATAGTGATTAAGAAAAGACCATAATCCTTTATAGGCACTTTAACGGTTATCTATTATCAGAGATTAATTAGAGATATATTAGTGATTAATAATGAAAGAGAATAATGAATCTAAGACTACGTGTTTAGCGATTGATAAGAGTACTGTTCAGTTAGCTAAAGAGCTAAGAGAATACTCTTCAGAACCCCTTCAGGGTGTAGTGCTTAGAGCTTTAAAATTACTCAAAGATTCTAAGAGTAAGTAGGGAAAGAGGGAATTATTCTTGGTTGGCAATAATCACATTAGAATTGACGCTCGAAAACAGAAATCAGACATTATCGGAGATGCAGTTTGAATGGGCAGAAAGAGAGTGTACCCAGACAGTGCCGCGCGTCAGAGACACTATCAACAGCAAAAGAAAGAGCGAGAGTTACAGTCCAAGATAGAAGCAGCTACAAAGGCTAACGTTAGTCAAGTTGTAAAGACAGAAGAGAACTTAGAGAGTCTTATCAATCTCTGGTTTTACGGTAAGACCATTCCACAAGTCAAGGAAGCCTATCAATCGTGGAAGAAGTTTTACAAAGTGTTAGGTGTAGACGTTGACTTTATGGAGATTCATCTATATTTAGGTGAAGATTTACCGCTTGTTCATGGCATAACTGTTGGCGAGATTCAAGGATTTTTAGAGGTAGGCGACCCAAAGGTTGAGTGCGAACTTTGCGATTATATGAGAAGCTCATTAGAACCCACATGTCCACAGTGCTTCATTCGCATTCATGAGTATAAGAAGTATTTAGATTATCGGAGGACTTTCGAGTGATGGAAAACATATCAAACACAATCCTAAACAAAGTATGTCTTGGATGCAAAGGGAATTTCCAGACCTACACTATAGACAAAGTATTCTGCACAGAAAGTTGCAGAAAAGTAACTAACGCTGGAAATGCGAGGAAGCGGAATAAACAGGGGAGATTTTATTGAAGTTCTCTCAAGCACTCAGGAAATTAGTCTTCCGAGACATTGACGTTAAGCTCTATTATATGCATCTTAGAGAGAACGCCTTACAGGAACAGATAGCTGTTTTGTTGGAGAGTTTGAAACTCTGCAATAAAGAGATGTCCTTTCAGACTAAGATTGCTCTTAGTAACTACAAGAGCATTCAAGGGTCTTTAAACAGCGATGAGGGACTGCAGGAGTCTTTCACCGAGAAAATTGTAGTTAAGTATACAGTGTAAAAAAGAGGCAAAAATATATGAAATGCGGAACCAGCAAATCAATAATTCAAAGTAGGAAAATAATCCCTGTTAAATCAGGAGCACTTAGCAGAGGGGGAAACAACCAATGAGTGACAAACCAACTCTGACTAACGAAGAAATCAAAGCTAAGAGATTAGCTCTTCAAAAAGAGATAGAATACTTAAACAGTAAAGTCAACAACCCAACAGCGTACTCACTTAAAGATGGACCTTACGTTAATAGTGAAATGCACCGTGAAGACAAAGTTAAGCTTTCTAAATTATTAGAGAGGTACAGAGCTTTAGTTAATGTCTATGATGAGGGCGTAATAGTAATGGACAAGTATCTTTATTTTTCTGACGGAAGATACGTCTTAAAATATGTCCCCCAAAAGAACCGCTGGGACCTATACGATGGTACCTTATACATGACAAGCGATGTCGTCTTTACAGATGATGGAGAGACAGCAGTAGCTACCCATAAGACACAGAATTCAGACATGTACGGTGAAATCGTATCTCATGTCTTTACGATAAAGTGCAAAGTTTCTCCAGACCCTATAGTTAATCGAGCTAAGCCCATTCCGTGCACCATAATTGATGTGGGGTTAGGATTAGCTGCACAAGACGCTGGTTATTGGGAGAAGTATGGGTTCGTTAAAGATGCTAACGATGGAAGACTTCGCCAACCTACTACTGCCGAATATGATGCAGTTTTGAAAACTAAACAGGTAGCTAAAAAAGAAACACCAAAGAAGAAGGGTTTTGGGTTAGGTTCCTTCCTCGGGGGAAAGAAGCAATGACCTTTCAAGAGACGCTGAGACATGTTTGCAACTGTGGGACTGCACTCAAGGGAAATCAGAAGTACTGCGACAGGTGCAGACCTATCGCTTATAGTAAGGTCAAGGTAAAAGCACAGCTAAGATATCTCAAGGAAACAGGCAAGACCGCGAAATACTATCGCAGCGTAAATCCAGAGTACAAGGCAGCATGTAATTTACGGGAGCATGTTTACAGAAAAGCAGACGAGCTACAGATAGGAGACATCGTCTAATGCCTACTGTACCTACTGTAGAAGAAGTACGAAGAGACATTCAAGCTCTCAAAAGACGAGAAGCAGAGTTGCTACAGGCAAAGGGTAAACTTGAAAGAAACTTAGCTATTAATCGAACAGAAACCGCTAAGTTAGCTGAGCAAGCCAAACAAGAGGGTAGACAGTCGGTAATAGATAAGCTCACACCTATTCTACCGTCAACCACCTCATCTTTTCACAATGCAGCAACACGGGCAGTTAGTATTGATGTTGGGCGCGTAATAGCTCAATATCAAAAGAAGAAGAAGTAGAGTCACATCTCAAGCGGTACAAGAGTAAGGTTATGCCTTCTTTCCCTTATTCTTGTACCCATTTGAGACCAGACCAATAGGAGTTAAGAATATGGAAGTTTTACAAGAACAAACTAATTTTATCATAATAGAAGCTTCAGAGCAAGAGAAGCAAGACGCGAAGACCTTAAAACAAATAAGATACAGGTTCAAGGGCTTCACTAAAGAGCAGTATGACGAGTATGTCAGTACCCATAAGTTTTACCAAGATTACGACCTCTCAGCCGAGACTCGACAGAAGCATGACGAGGAATTAGCTGAATGGCGAGCAGTTAGAGACAAAGAATTACGTCTAAGTTTGCATATAGAGCTTAACCCTAACTTAACTGATTATGAGAAGTGGCAAGAGCTAAGAGGTACATATCCACTGGAACCAGATAATAGGAAAGCTGGATTTTACAAAGCTGTTCCGATACTCCATTTTGGGGATAGATTAGAACGAGAAGTATGAATTAGGTCAAATAATCTAAGTTTCTCTCTTGATAGCAAAAACTAAAAGCCGAAGCTTTTAATACTAAATGTTAGAGTAAACGCATGGATGAACTCTCATCTCTCAAACTCTTCAACGAAAAAGCAGAAAAACTACTGAAAACACGTTTTGTAAAACACTTGAAAGAAACAGGTAAACTTTCAGCAAGCGTAACTTTAAATGAGGGTGAAGAGGTTAAGATGACAAGGATACTTCCTGACCAAGATGCAATTGATGCCTTTGTTTTAACCTATCGCTTCTTTACTCAAGACAATGAAAAAAGTTCTTTTCACCGATTAAGCGAAAGTTTTGAAAAATTACCTATTTCGTCAGAGCTTAAAAAAGAATTTTTAGACCAGAGAAACGGATTAAACAATTATCTTGATACTAAAATTAACATGAATTTATACGGATTTACTCCAACTAAAGGAGAGCTTATAGATATTTTTATTTACGGTGGATTGGCACATGCAAACTCTAAAAAGAAAGCCATTTATGAATCTTGGAAGAAGGATGAACCAATTTATATGTTTATAGAATTTCATTTTTGTAATGCTCTTGAAGTTGTCTTAAGAGCAATTTGCAATGTTGGTAACATTAACAAGAGAGCCATGATTCAATGCCAAAAATAATCAATGGCAAAAACTTAAAACTGAATAACGTAGAATGTAACATTAGGAGAAGGAGAAAATTAAATATGAAGCTTGGAAAAGATGAAATTGGACCATTATATATAATTGGATTAATTTTGGTTTCTCTAAGTTCTTTGATAGCATCTTATGGTTTTTTCTTCGACTTTTGGCTTCTAATTTTAGGTATACCCTTCTTAAGTGCTGGTTTCATTGTTTGCCGAATTGACATACTTGACCATCGAAAACCAAAAAAAGAACTAATAGATAAAGATAATTCCATTCTTTCCCATGATCAAATTAGACACTCCATTCTAACAATACTCTATAAAAAAGCAGAAACAAATCCTAAAGATAACATAATCAAAAGGGAACAAGTTATTGAACTCTTGAATGTTCCAGAAAATATAGTTGACTTCGATACAAAATATCTTGAACAAGAAAACCTAATAAAAATTGAAAGCACTATGGATAAATTGTGGTTATGGGCAGAAATTACCTCTTCTGGGATTAACATTATAGAGCATAAAGATGAAAACAAACAGCGTTTTCCTTTCTTAAATGCTACAATCCCAATTCAGATTCAAACAAAGATTGGGATTATTAACCTCTAACTTATCCACATGAATTCTAAGCCTCAAACTGAGGGTTTTAACCAACTTAAGAGATAAGTTTCTCTACTAAGAGGTTTACCAAACAGTAATAATCTGAAAGTACCATTAAGACCATTTCGTTAGCTAATTAAGACAAGTGGGTATCGCTTCTGCATTCGTGCGGTGCTGCACTAACGTTTTCGATAATTGATAGAAAGACAACAAAGTTTTCTTTAAGAATCTTTCCAGCTTCAAGTAAAGAGAGAAGTAACCCATACAATATTATTATTCACTTAGAAAACTGCTACACAAAATAAGGGCTACTTTCTGCTACAATGGGTTTATCCTAAAAAATTGCTACAATAAGAAACTCGCTACTATGTTTTTAACTGACTTTTTCATAAACCATTATTTCTCTTGTCAGGCTTCGGTGGATATAGACCTTGTGTGACTCAATAGTTTTAAATCCTAAGTTAGCAATATGAGACTTGAGTACTTCAGCTAATCTCTCTGTTTTTCCACATCCGTTCACCTGTATCGGAAGGGCTATACAAATTCGTTGCCCTACCCCAAGCAACTCCCGCGAGGATGCTAAAACTTCTTCTACCAACTGCTTAGTAGTTGATTTAAGTGTGCTCGATGAGCGACCATAGGGTGGATCAGTAATTATACAATCGACTTTAGAGAAAGGGGTTTTTCGTGAATCTGCAAGCACTAATCCTTCCGCTGAGATGTTGAAGAAACGCAAGTTTTTCTGTGTGCCCAAAATCATGCGTCTCTGGGCATCTATTCCCACTGCTCGGCAACCGATGTAGGTGGCTTCTATGAGCGAGGTGCCTGTTCCACAGAAAGGGTCAAGTAGCACCGATTCTGCTTTTGCATGTGCCAAATTTACCATGCACCGCGCCATTTTTGAGGGCATTGCAGATGGGTGGAAAAACGGTTTTTTGCGTGGACGCTGTTCAGAGAAGGTTTTGCTGGTTATATCAGTTAGCTTTAAGCCTAAAATGAGTTTTTCATCGGTTATTATTCCTATGAAGGTCTTATCTGAGTTTTTCAAGCTGACTTTAGTTCCATCAGTGCCGTTTAATATTTGCTTACCCAACATACCCTCTAGAACCATCGAGTTTACTTGGTCAGCATAGTTTTTTATCCTATTTATCCGCACAACAAACTTTTCGCCGGGCTTAAGGACGGCTTTGAAATCTGTTTCCGCGGCTGCTTTTGCAATGTCAATAAAGTTTGCGTTTGCCACAAAAAGTTCAAGAGCGCAAAACCGAGTGTAAGCAGAGCGAACCTGTACAGGTTGGACGCTGCCCACTTCCGCTTCTAACCGCAGAATCTGGTCAAACTCTGAAACATTCGAGAAGCGATACCCTTCCGCCTCCAGAATCGCCTTAACTTCCGCGCTGGGCAGTGTTTCGTTCTCGCCTGAGAGCAAAAAGAAGAGTTTAGGCACTACTGTTGCGCCTTAAGCTCTTGACTGATAAGTGGTGCCAACGAAACCTTACTCACGCTTCCGGGAACGCTGTCGGTTCCAACAATCTCCTCCACACCCGCATCCAAAATCCGCCTCTCAGCATTGCCAATTAGCAAACCATGGACGCAACCGCAGAAAACATGTCTAGCTCCTTGTTCCCTGAGGATTTTTGCAGCACCAACGATTGTGCCTCCTGTGCTAACGATGTCATCTAGAATTATGACGGTTTGGTCTTTCACGTTTAGACCCTCGGCGGTTTGGGCAGTTTGGCCCGTGTAACGGTCGCGAGTTTTGTTGAGGTGTCCTGCGTCGCCACAAAGAACTACTTGGGCTTGCTGGGCGATGTACATAGCGCCTTTGTCGGGTGAAAGCGCGAATGCCCCTTTGTGACCTTTGTCGACAAAGTATTCCGCAATGAGTGGAATGGCGCTTAGGGTTTTGGCTGGAAACGGAAAATTCCCCAACGTGGGTTCAGAATGAATGTTAATTGTTAGAAACTGGTCGATTCCAGAAGCTTTGAGCATGCGCGCGATGGTTTCCACGCTTATGCCCTCGCCAGAGAGAAACATTTTGTCTTGCCGAGCATAAGCCAAGTAAGGCACAACGGTAGTGACTTTTTTTGCACCGCCACGTTTAGCCGCGTCAGCCATGAACGCTAATTGGAAAAGCCTGCCATCCTGCATGGGTGGACAAGTCGTCTGAACAATTGCCACGTCTTCACCTTGAACGTTTCCATCCAAACGTACATAGGATTCTCCATCGGGAAAAACCTTTGAAACAACAGGTACATTTGGGAAACCAGATAATGCTGAAACCGCTTCAGCAAGCGCTTTGGACGCGGGACCAGAGATAATCTTCATTTTTTTCATCTCTTCTTTAGAGATGCAATGCTTGGTTTTTAAGCATTTATCTATTCCTCATGAATAGTCGCAACTTTTACTTCAAAAGGCATTCTATTGCATAACAGTTTTAAGCCCTACTACAATTTTCCATAAGAAAAGGATTGAGTGACATGAATACTTGGCGGTTATTGCCCTTAGAAACCAACGATGCCTTCATGAACATGGCGATCGACGAAACAATTTTAAAAGCAAGAATAGCTGGTCAGGTGCCAAATACGTTGCGGTTCTATCGTTGGCAACCGTCTGCCGTCAGCATAGGCAAGAACCAGAACTCTGAGAACGAGGTTTACCTTGACTCTTGCAAGAAGCAGGGCATTGACATTGTCAGGCGGATTAGTGGAGGCGGCACCGTTTATCACGATTTTGAGGGAGAAGTAACCTACAGCGTAATCGCCAAAGTCGCAGATTTTGGTATAGGTGACATAACCAGCGTTTACCTGCAGATTTACGGGGCAATAACCGATGCACTAAGGCTTTTGGGTGTTCCAGCTGATTTTAGCAGTGGAAACGCCAAAAACTGCCCGAACCTGACGGTTAATGGCAAAAAAATCTCGGGAAGTAGCCAAACAATTACCCGATGTGTCGTGCTTCAACATGGCACAGTACTGCGAATTGTAGATTTACCCAAAATGTTTTCGGTCCTCAAGCTCAATAATGCATCCTGCACTCAAGCAACTGATATCGCTAAACACAAAATCACAAGCATCCAAAACGAATTAGGGCACCAAATCTCTCCCAGCACTATAGCTAATGCTCTTGCCCAGGGTTTCAAGGCAATCCTCAAAATTCAGCTCGAACCAAGCGAATTAACACATGCAGAAAAAGAAACTGCAAACATCCTCTACAAAGAAAAATACTCAACAAAAGACTGGACTTTCAGTGGAAAAATCGCTTAGACTTTCTCTTTGTGCCATCGAATACCCTGCGCTGTATCCTCAAGCACAATGCCCATAGCTTTAAGCTGTGCCCTAATTGAGTCGGCTTCTTTCCATTTCTTGGCTTTGCGTGCTGCTTCACGTTTCTGCAATAGTAAATCAATGTCAAGAGAAAGTGCTTCTTCAACCTCTGCTTTGCCAACAACGCCTAAAACCTCGTCAAACTTCATCATTAAACCGTTGATATCTGAGGCTTCCGCTTTGCTCACCATTTTAGCGTCGAGTAAGTTGTTGATTTCGCGTACAAAGTCAAAAAGGGATGCGAGTGCAATCGCGATGTTTAAGTCGTCATCCATCGAACCACCAAAACAAGCTTCAGCTTTCGCAGTGAGGGTAGCTACTGTTCCCTCACTGTCATTGCCGTCCGTGTCGTGTAAGCGTCTGACAAAATTCCTTAGCCTATCCACGGCGCCTTTGGCGGCTTCTAAACCTTCAAAAGTGAAGTTAAATTGTTGGCGGTAATGGGTAGACATTAACAAATATCGAATGACAATAGGTTCGTAACCTTTGGCTAGGAGGTCTCGCAGTGAATAGAAATTGCCGAGTCTTTTGGACATTTTCTTGCCCTCCACCTGCAAGTGCTCGTTATGCATCCAGTAATTCACAAATTTTTTGCCAGTTGCCGCTTCGCTTTGGGCGATTTCGTTTTCGTGGTGGGGAAACATGTTGTCGACTCCGCCGCAGTGGATGTCAAAGGTTTCACCGAGGTATTTCATGCTCATTGCGCTGCATTCGATATGCCAGCCTGGTCGTCCTTTACCCAATTCTGTCTCCCAGAAGACGTTGCCGTCTTCAGGGCACCATGCTTTCCATAATGCAAAATCCTGCGCTTCTTCTTTTGCGTATTCGTCTTGGCTAACCCGTGCGCCTACCTTGAGTTCATCGACTTTGATGTGGGATAGTTTGCCATAATCTGGGAATTTGCTTACAGAGAAGTAAATCGAGCCGTCTTCACCCTTGTAAGCGACGCCCTTAGCAAGCAAGGTCTTAATCAGGGTGACCATTTCAGGTATGTGATCAGTAGCTTTGGGGTAAACGTCTGCGGGCTCTATATTTAGAGCTTTAATGTCTTCAAAGAAAGCTTTCACATAGAGATCGGTGAATTGGCTTAGTGAGATGCCTTGTTTTTGGCTGCCCTTGATAGTTTTATCATCGATGTCTGTGAGATTCATGACATGTATGACTTTAAAGCCCCGGTGAACCAACCAACGTTTAAACAAGTCCTCAAACAAAAACGCCCGAAAATTCCCAATATGCGCAAAATCATAAACCGTGGGACCACAAGTATACACTTTCGCTTTGCCCTGTTCCAACGGTTTGAATATTTCTTTTCTGCGTGATAAGGTGTTAAAAAAGCAGATGCTCGATTGTGTATTGATCACTTTCTCAGCCGAACAAGATACAGAGCCGAAATTATTAAGTATTCACACGAAGGAAGGACGTAGTTAATTTTTCCTCATATAAGAATTGGTATTTCGTTTGCTGGGAGGTCATGACCTCTTCCAAATGCGCAAATCCGACGTTAAATAAGTGAGATACAGAAAGATTGACATTATTTTTCAACTATTGCGCCTTTTAGGTAGGTTCCCAAAGCCTCAACTACTTTAACCTGCAAGGTTCTACCCAACAAATTGTCAGCGCTTTTAATGACGATTGGTTTGTAGGCGAAGTTGCGTCCAACCCACGAACCCTCTATTTTGCCCTTCTCATCAATAAGCACTTTTCCAGTCCACTCGACCCATCGCAGGTTCCTCTTAGCTGAAAGCTGCTTTGTCAGCTCTGACGTAACGGTGCTTCTGCGTTTGATTTCTTCCTTGGCAACTACACTTTCCTTCATAGTGGCTGCAACAGTTTTTGGTCTGGCAAAAAACTTGGAAACGTTAACTATGTCAGGTTTGATTTCCTCCAAAAGTTTGAGCGTATTCTCAAAAGCTTCCTGTGTTTCGCCTGGAAAACCAACGATAACATCGGTTGCTACCGTTAAATCAGGAAATTTGTTTCTAAAAGTTTCTACGATTCCTTTGAATTCTGCTACCGTGTAGAATCTGCGCATATGTTGGAGAACTAAGTCATCGCCACTTTGGATTGGAAGATGCAAAAACTTAAAGATCTTCGGGTTGTCAAAAGAGGTTATTAATCTGGTTTTTATATCGGTGACTAGGTTAGGTGTCATCATGCCAACCCTTACCAGAAAATCTCCTGATAATTTGGCAAGTTCTATTAACAGTTCTGCAATGTCCGTGCTTAAATCTCTGCCATAGCTCGCTGTGTCCTGTGAAGTGACCCAAAACTCTCTGGTTCCGGAAGCATAGTCGCTTTGTACGCGTTCAATTATTTCTTTGATGCTGTAGCTTCTTAGATGCCCACGAGCCAAAACGACGCAGCAGTAAGCGCAACTGCCCAAACAGCCGTAGTTTATCGGAACGATACTTATGACTGGGTTGGATGTTTGTCTTGGAAGACTCAGAAGCGGTTTTTCTTTAACTGCCTCCAAATCCAACACTCTCTCGCCAACCAAAACGCGTTTGACCACATTAACGATATCTCCACCAACCGCTGGACCAACTGCGCCGTCAAAGTACACCTCGTGCTGTAATCTCTCAAAACTGATCTTGGGTAAGCAGCCTGCGACCACGATTTTTTTGTTGGTTGGCGCATGTTTTATGTCGTCGATTATTCGGTTCTCTGTTGGTCCTTTGACTGCGCAGGTGTTATAGATTAGCAGGTCGGCTTCTGTTTCTACAGTTGTGAGTTGGAACCCGGCTTGTGCGAGGCAACCTGCTAAGACTTCGCCATCAGCTGTATTGGAGGCGCAGCCGTAGTTTTTTATGAAAACCTGCCAGACCATGGTTCACTCGAATGTTAGTTGCTTCAACAAGGAATAAAAACATAATCCTGCCCTTGCTTGAATTGACAGAATCCTGTATCAACCATATTCAACCATTTATAAGCAGTGGAACGAACATGTTATAAACATATTTGCCTCATGATATATAGAAGTATAACCAAGAATACATGCTTTATTTATTCACCCAAGCTAGCGGATGGAATCCTCATGAAACTAATAACTCTGTATCTACCTGAAACGTATATAAAAGCATTGGACCAGCTGGTTGACGAGCGGTTTTATCCAAACCGTGCCGAAGCCATACGAGTCGCAATCAGAGATCTAATCAGTGCAGAAGTTTGGAGGCGAAAAGGTGTTGACTAAACACTTACACGAAGATTCCTTGAAGTGCCCTGTGGGCGTGGATGAAATAAAAGTCGAAGTTGTTCCAAAACTAATGAATAATACCTTGGTCCTTGGCGCACCCAATATCACCCGCAAGCCAAAAGGTAAAATTAAAACCAGGATGGTTAAAGCTAAAGTGACTGTTAAAAAAAGCCGTTTAGAAAAAGCCACAAGTCACCTCTACGACCTTGAAGACAGCTGTGGACCCGAAAAAATCCTAAACATTGATTTCGGCCTCTACCAAATGGAAGACTACTGAACCCCTTCTTATTTTTCAGATTAATTTTTAAGCAAAATTCTTATCCTTCAAAACTGATTCTCTTCCATGAACGATATCTTAGCGCAAATAAGAGCAGACCTTATCGGCAGTGCTGAGGAGAAAACAAAACAGAGTGCCCAACGCTACTTCAAAGAACAAGCAAAGTTTTATGGAGTTAAAACCGAAACCGTCGGCAAAATCGCCAAGAAACACTGGAGGCAAGTCAAAACTTTAGATAAGACAGTTATCTTCAACTTGTGCGAGGAGCTCTATCGTTCAGATTTCACCGAAGAGGCATTCATAGTTGCGTTTTGGCTGCCAAACTACATCGACAATCTTGCGCCCAGTGATTTGGCTACTTTTAGACGTTGGATTGAACAGTACATTAACAATTGGGCTAAATGCGACGGATTCTGCAACCACACAATCGGCAACTTGATCCAAAAATACCCTCAAACTATTGAAGAATTGAAGAGTTGGGCTCAAAGCGAGAGCCGCTGGCTTAAACGGGCTTCAGCTGTAGCGCTTATTGTTCCCGCAAAGAAAGGCTTGTTTTTGCAGGATGCTTTTGAAATCTGCAACATACTTTTAACAGATGGAGATGATATGGTTCAGAAAGGTTATGGGTGGCTGCTTAAAGAGGAAAGCCGAAAACACCAGAAGGCGGTCTTCGATTTTGTGATTAAGAACAGAAAGGGTATGCCCAGAACAGCTTTGCGGTATGCCATCGAGTTAATGCCCAGGGAGCTTAAGGCTAAAGCAATGAAGAAAGTATAGACTGCTGTACATAGAGTCTTTGTCCGCATCGTGTGCAATAGGCAGCTTCTGTTTGGATTGGTTTTCCGCAATTAGGGCAATATTTCACCTGTCCTATTGCGGTTGGGATATAGGCTGGAGAAAATATTTGCCTAGTCGGTGGCGCTTTTATTCTAAAGAATGCTATAGCCAAAAGTGCCCAAGCAACTTATTGCATTAATCCTCCGGGAATTGACGCCAACAAGAAAGTGTTATACTCAATTGTCCCAAAGTAAACCAACGTAGCAAAAACAATACCAACCACGACGTTAACAACCGCGCCAGCTAACAGAACAAGTGCCTCAGTCCTAAACATGGGCACCCCCTAATTTTTCCTTTAATAAATTTAACGTCTTCACTTTGAAGACAACCCAAAACACCCCAACAACAGAGAAAATCTCCAGAAAAGGCGCAATGTAACTTGACAGAGATGTCGAAACTTGAGACGGCACAGTAGTTGCCGGGCTAAGGCTTGGGAGAATGCTGGCTAAATTAAATAAAACAACAACCGCCACCACAACCGTACCAATCACAGGAGCCACAATAGTCGCAACAAACCCATACAAGAGATAGTTGAATATTTTGTGTTCATTGTAATCTCTTGAGATCCCATACATTGCAACCAAGAAAAGTATGAAACCGACAAAGGAAAGAGCCCAACGGTTCCAGTTATCAAAATGAGCGGCAAGTTTGTCGTTACCGAATTCAAATAACCATACGATAAAACCGAAGAGACCGCACTGACAATACCAAATAACGAAAAAATAGCCCCGACTCCGCCCAACATTCTGTTAGTTTGAATGGTCAACATCCAACCCCACCACTATTATTATTGGATTAGTGGATAAGTTTTGAGCAACGTTAACGAAAAGCAAAATTACATGTTTATTTTTTGGGATGCTTCATAAAATAGCCCACTCTGAGCTTTTCTGAATCACCCTTCTGGGGCAACAGCACCGCTATGGTTTTGTGGAGCGCTTCTAAGCCAAATTTTACGGTGACTTCTCCCGATTTAGCATCGGAATAGGCAGCAGTTAGTTTCGCAGCTGTCTCAATGGCTATTTTTGTTTTCGGTCCTTGCAAAAGAGCGGTTGGTCCCACAACATCGGCGAGTTCAAAAAAGAAGTCACCTCGCATTTTGTTGATCGTCAAAAACTGGTTTTCGGCTTCGTTTCTTCCAACAATAATCTTGTTTTTGCCGAGCCTAAAATGCCTGCCCACCCGTAGCAAAGCCACATCCTCCATTGATATGCGCTTTTTGTTATCGAAGAGGTCTTGAAGTTTCTTTGCGTATTCTTCACAAGTCAATAGGCATCCCCCGGCAGGAGAAGGATACCTCGTAATCCCATATTCTTTAGCAAGTTGAACTTGCGGCTTTCTTGACCTACCCTGAATACTCAAAAGCTTGTTTCGGTCTACAAAACCCTTCTTTTCTGCTTCCGTTTGGGGTAACAGGTTCGCTGAAAGAGGACGCAAAAGTTTGCCTTTTAACCCAGATTCTTCTGCAATAACCTTGAGGGCGGGGTAATGTTGAGACATGGGGCGCTCACCTAAAACTTCTCCGGTAAAGATGAAGTCGGCGCCTATTTCTTTGGCATATTTTTTCGCTTTTTTTAAGATGAAGATTTTGCAGTCTACGCAGGGGTTTAGGTTTTTGCCATAACCATGCTTTGGATTGCGAAGCATCCGTAAATAGTCTTTATCAACGCTTAGTATTTTTAGAGGCACTTTCAACTGGTCTGCAGCTTGTGCAGCTTCGCTTGTGCCGTCCTTTTTGGGTATGCCAAACGGAGTTTTAATGTTAAAAGTTATCACTTCGATGCCTTGCCGCCTAATGAGTTCTGTAGCAAGGATGCTGTCTAAACCGCCTGAAAGCAGACTTATAGCCTTAACCTTGGTCATGACAGTGATACACTCTGATACGGCAAATAATAATTTTCCTATGGAGCAACAATAAATGTCAGGGCGTGAAAAAGTGCGGAAAAAGAAGGGTTGTCAATTTGAGTTTATTCAAAAAACATTATGTCGCCAGTTTTTTGGTAATTTTTGCATTTTTTACTAATTAACTCTAAATTTTTCGTTTGAATGCTTTTGCTATTCAATTTGCATGAGGTTTTCTTGTTAAGACTGTTTCGCTTTTTTGTCAACTGAAGTCATCAAAAACAAATAAAAAGCATGAAGTTCTTTCAGGAAGCAAAAAGAAAAGCGCTCGGAGGAGAGACATCTTAAGAATGATTGTTGAAAGTAGTGAAACCCTTACAAGTTACCAAGCTTACCTAACAAAAACTATGGAAAAGTTTGTAACCGTCAGTGAGTGGAAGGATTATAGCTGGCAACTGGAAAACTCGATAAAAACAATTGAAGGTTTTGAAAGTTTTACAGGCATAAAGTTTTCGAAAAAAGAACACTTAGAACTTGAAAAAACCATCCGCAAATTTCCACTTAGCATTACGCCTTACTACGCTTCTTTAATTGAAAAAGAAAATTTTCATAATGACCCCCTATTCAAGCAGGCATTTCCTAACCCTGCTGAACTTAAAATTTCAAACTGCGACATGAATGATCCCCTGCATGAAGACAAAGATAGTCCAACCAAAGGCATTACCCATCGATACCCCGACCGTGTACTATTTTTGATAAGTAACCGTTGTGCAATGTATTGTAGGCACTGTACACGAAAAAGAAAGGTCGGCGACCCAGACCAGATTCCATCTAAGCAACAGATAATTGAAGGGCTCCAGTACATCAAAAGCCACATACAAATCCGCGATGTCCTCCTCTCAGGGGGCGACGCTCTCATGTTGCCTGATGACTTCCTCGAGTGGATTCTAAGTGAACTGCACCGTATTCCACATGTTGAAGTCGTGCGCATAGGCACCAGAACACCAGTTGTGTTACCCTACAGAATAACCGACAACCTAGTTCAAATGCTAAAAAGGTATCACCCGTTATGGCTAAACACTCATTTTAACCATCCGAGAGAAATTACGCCATCCGCCATAGACGCCCTCAAAAAACTAGCAGACGCAGGCATTCCATTGGGAAACCAATCTGTGTTGCTTGCAGGCGTAAACGATTGTCCCCAAATAATGAAAAAACTAAACCAAAAACTCGTACAGAACAGAGTTCACCCCTACTACTTGTTCCAATGTGACCTCTCTGAAGGACTCTCGCATTTTAGAACTTCGATTGGAAAAGGCATAGAAATTATTGAAAGCCTACGGGGGCACACAAGCGGGTTTGCAGTACCAACTTTTGTAGTTGACGCTCCCGGCGGGGGAGGAAAAATTCCTGTTATGCCAAACTATATAATCTCTTGGTCTTCCAACAAAACAGTTCTGAGAAACTATGAAGGTGTGATCACCACTTACAATGAACCCGACGATTACAAATCTATCGTCTGCGACAAGAATTGTGAAAAATGTATTCTGCAGCTAACTCTGAAAGAGAATGAAACGAAAGCTGTCGGCATTGAAAAACTGTTAACTGACTCCGACAAAACTATATCGCTTGTGCCAGAAGGAAATCTTAGAATAAAACGAAGAAAAAAACCAAAATTTCCCCTGTCATAAAAATGCCCGCTAAAACTAATCTTCAGTTTAGCATCCGAAACATTACAATTTCCGACGTAAAAGAAGTTTACAAACTGCTTGTGGCAAACAGACCCTACGTCGGTTTAAATTCCCGATATACTTATTTTCTTTTGGCTAAGGATTTCTCAGAAACCTGCCTAGTTGCCGAGCATGATAAAAAAATAATAGCTTTTTCCTCAGGATACTTGCCGCCTAATAGACCTTACACTTTTTTTAGTTGGGAGATTGTGGTTCAAAGTGAATACCGCGGAAAAGGTCTACAAATACACCTGCTTCTTGAACAGATAAAAATGACAAACGTGAAGTATTTTGAAGGAACAGTTAACCCCTCAAACGAAATTTCCAAAAAGAACTTCTTTAAGCTGGCAAAGATTTTAAACGCAAAATGTGAGAGCGATATCTTGTTTTCTGAAGAAGACTTTGAAAATGATGGACATGAAGCTGAGGTTCTGTACAAGATCGGTCCAATTAAGAGTCTAAAATAACTGCCCTTGAGATGCTTTGAGATAAGGGCAAAACCATTTTTTGCCATGTCAACCAGCGATTACTCATTTGACTGTAGAATAATTTAAAAAGCCATATGCGAATAATCCCCTGTAGTTTATACAAACCTATTTGAGGTTCAGCTGTGGACATCAGCATCTTTATCCCCGTTTACAAAGAATCCACCCAAATAGCAGGCGCTCTTAAAGAGCTCGGCTCGCAGAATGTTTCGAAGGAAATTTTTGTAACTGTGGACCAGCCAACCGAAGGTTTTCTTGAAACATTAAAAGAGCTTGAAAGAGAGAATGAGAACGTAAAATTTATCTTTAACAAGGATAGGGTTGGGAAAGCAAATGCGTGTAACGCTACCGTAAAATTATCCACAGGAAAAGTACTACTTTTCCTCGACTCCGATGTAGGAATCCCCAATGATCCTGACTACCTCCAGAAAATAATCATGGAAATGAAACACACCGACATATTGGATATTAAAAAAAGAGTTACTAAAGACAAATCTTTCCTTTCAAAAATGACGTATTACGAGTACTTGACCTTCAACATCAGCTCATGGCTAGCGTCAAGGTACATGCACAAATGCCCGGCCGTAAATGGAGCTGCCTTTGCGATAAAGCGGGAGATGTTTGAGAAAGTCGATGGGTTTCGGACTGTCGTAGCTGAAGACATCGACCTTGCCACCCGCGCTTTTCTTGAGGAAAGTAGCTTTGCTTACACAGTTGATGTTGAAGTAAGGAATCAAGTTTACTCAGATTGGTACAAATGGTTCACGCAGCGACGAAGATGGGCGATTGGTCAAGCTTTGTGGCTCAAAGACTGGTATAAGCAGTTAGCTAGACGCTTTGTTAAAAAGCCTCAAATTTTCTTGCCAAGCCTCTTTTTCCTCTACCCCTCCGTAGTCGTGTTTTTCTTGAGCGCTGTTGTCCCAAGTTTATGGATGTATAATTCGCTGCTGTTTTTCTCGTTGTTCTTGTCCGTAAAATTCAACATCGCCTTACCAATTTTCCTCTTATCCCTAGCAACGGCGGACGTGCTTAAGGTTTTACTGATTTCGATGTCGGGTTTTGCCATAACCGCGGCTGTGTTCTACGGATTTTCCAGAAAACTTGGCTTCCGCGAAGTTAAACTGCATGAACTATTCGTTTACTACTTCTTCTACTCATCAATCTGGATGATAATTATAATCGTTGGGCATATCCAAGTGTTTGCATTGGGCAAAAAAGCTGGACCTTGCTGGAAAACATAGAGAAACTTGTTCCTTATTTATTTGTGATTGTGTTTTTCTGCCATGCAACTTCCTTGGACTGTTTACGTTTTTGTTTTCTGGTTTTGGGATTTTTTTGTTTCTTGTTTGATAGTGGCGCGAGGGGGTTTGTTGTCTTCTGTGTTAGTTTGAGGATTAGGGTGTGGGTATACGGAATTGGGCTTTGTGCAGTTGGATCTGCAGCGTGCATGTTTGGCGGATATGTTTTGGCGAAAAGCGATAGGTAAAATTATATTTGTAAGTGTTTCATTTAGAGTGCCCTGTGGGTCCGTGGCGCAGTACGGATAGCGCGTCAGCCTTCTAAGCTGAAAGTCATGGGTTCAAATCCCATCGGACCCGCCATTTTCCTCTGGCATTTATACTGAATTCTCCCAATTCCCTTTCTTTTTTTAAATCCTCAAAAGGGGCTAAGAAGGGTAGGCTCTGGTTAAAACTAAAGTTGACTTACTCACCAACGCATTTGCATTTCACTCTTTTCTCCAAAGACTCTATAGGTAGCCTATTGCATACTTGCCTTATTTATTAGGCTTGGAGCCTTAACTCTGGAGTATTCAAAAAATACTCTTGTTTTATTAAGATCGGAAAGCGCTTAAATATGTCGCCAAAAAACACCATTATAATTTTTACCCAATCGTATACTTAGTCTAAACTTGACGGTGTGAAGTTTAATTCATCCCTGTGAAGTTTAAGACGTATATTCTTCTTGGGAATTGACCAAACGTTTGCTCCGGAGTTATATGAGTGAAGTTCCCTGACTCGTATATTTGGACAAAAACATCCATTAACGTCAAATTAAGATAGCTAATCTTCTCTCCGAGATATTCGGTGATGAAAAGAAATTTTATGTCATTTTGTCTACAAAGATCAATTAGAGTATCAATGTTCCAAGTGGGATCCGCTGTTGTTGAGGTAGGATAACTGTATAGTTGCATTTGGGTTCCACCATTCTTAAGAAGATAGAATTCTACGATTCCAAAACTGAAAATGTTATTAGGACAAAGCACCAGCAATGATTGATTTGAGCTGTTATGTGTTATAGCATAGTTCACGGTTTTCTCCAAAGAGAAGGGGATTTTTTCGGAGTCTATCCATGCTACGTTATCGCTTACACTCTGAAACAACGATACGCAAACCAAAGCTAGCAGTACTATGGCCCCACTTCTTACATAAGTTTTCTTGTTACTTCGTAGCTTGGCATAGATGACTGTAACAAAAACTGATGCGGAAATTGCCAAAACTGGGTAGAAAGGAAGGGCGTATCTCCAATTTTTGTTTGGGAGTAAGGTGTAAAAAATTAGGATTATTATAAACCACATCAAAAGAAGTTTGTCGATCTTTTGTCTCCTGAAGGCGAATATTCCCAAGCCGATGAAACCAAAGATGTACATCAATAGTGAAATAGGGTGAATTGTTGAGTAGATGCTCTGGGTTTGGGTCAAATAGAAGGCAGGTTCTATGGTTAGGCTGCCTGTAGTGTTCATGAAAATAACTTTCAGCCACATTGCAATGTAGGAGCGTAAGCTGTATGTTAGATACACTATGGCTGACAGTATCAAGATTATTGTAATATAGTGCTTCTTTGGAAGCGGCTTCTTGAGCCGACCACCAGAGAGTGTCAAGACAGCAATAAAAATGACGAGAACAGCTATAATAATTTGGTATTTAGCAAAGAAGCCTGCAAACAGAGCTATTGCAGTGAAAATTAACATTTTATCATTATTATTTTGCAGCCATAGAAAGAGGAAAAATATGGATAAGGCAAAAAAGAACGCCATTGTTATATCCAACATCGCAGTGTGGGAAGCCACAAAATAGCCTGGCATTATACTTAGAAAAACTGATGCTAACAAGGCTGTTTTTCCGTCATACGCTTTGTTAGTGAATTCAAATACTACCCACAAAAGAAGGACAGAGAAGACTGCATCAATTACTCTCGCAGATACAACACTTACGCCAAAGAGGCTATAGGATAGAAACGTTAGAACATCATAAAGAGGTGGATAGAAAAGGTTTCCTGTGAACTTGTCGAACATTCCAAGTCTTAGGAACAATCCATTGTCAAGATGGGCAGCTTCATCCCATTGGATTGGCATATTGGGAAAATTTATGATTAGAAAACTTATGAGGATGCTGAGGTAGCATATTGCAAAAATGAAGAATGCTGATCTGAAGTTTAAATTAAACTTCAAGGCGTTATATGCTCCCACTCAATTACATTAATGATTACATTGGAATTAACCGCTTATAGCCTTTTAGAAAAAGAAATCAAGTAAGAACGCCATTCAGTTTTATTGGGAGACACAGTTAACGGATAGAAGACTTGCCATGAGCCTCCACCAGTTGAATTAATCAAAGGACCGTTAACAATTACTTCTTAGCACAGACTTCCCTAAGTAATCTTGAGAGTTAAATAAGTGTGGTTCCTACATTAAATCTATCTACTTTTAGTCGTGAGATTTATGATAGGGCAAAACGACATTATATACTTCATTTTAACTGATGGATTATAATTTCTGGGCAAGAATCGCATTCCAGTCTGATTTTCTCTTTCTATAAATCTCTATACTGATGAATCCAGCAGAATAGAGCATCTTCTGCATTTCCTGCAACGATACAAGACGTACCTGAGTTTTAGCGATTATTTCCGCGTTCTCAACTTCATATGCCCCATCCTTAATCATTTCGCTTATGATAAGAAGGCACCCTCCGTCCTTCAGAATACGCTTTACTTCTCGAAAAGCTTGAGCAAGATTAGGCCAAAAATAATAGGTCTCTATGGCTGTTACCAGGTCAAAGAAGCCGTCTTTGAAAATTGTTTTCTCAATTGTGCCCTGAACAATTTCCACTCGTTCAGTTGCTATCAACTCTTTGTTGGCTTGTCTTGAATAATCAACCATATCTGCAGAGTGGTCTATACCGTAAACTTTCCCCTGAACCACCTGCCTTGCTAGACGATTTATGGTTTTGCCTCCGCCGCAACCAACATCCAAGATTACAGAATCCGACTTGATTCTTACGTGTTTAAGACCCCAAGTTGTCAAGTCCCAGTGTCCCTCGTTCATGTTTGCAGCAACTGTTTTTCCGGAAACACCTCTGGGGCATCTATATTGACTCCAGTGATATTCCAACGATGTGTTTTTCTCTTCAGGTTGCATCCCGAAAAATCAAGAACGCAACGTAATAAACCATATGTGGAGGTAGCTAAGATTTGCGTTTTCTTTTCCGTTTGATTGAAGCGAGAACGGTGTCTATTTGGTTTAGTCGATCATTATTGAGTATGATTTCGGAGGTTTTAGACTTGATGTTAGAGTTTTTTAGCATTTCATAGAATTGTTCTCTTGGTAGCTGGTATGTTTTTCCTGGTTCATAGGACGCGTGGTAATCTCCTTCATCAGTTTCTATGCGTGCTTTATCAGTTATTCGGACTAATGTAATTCGTATTTTGCCACGTTTGCTTAAGTCGGCTACATATGCGTTGTCACCAAGTTTAAGATGCAAAAAGGCACTGTAACCAATGTCTCCAAGCACTGAAAGACCAGTTCGCCAGTTAGTTTCCTTCTTTATTTTGCGTTCAAATTTTGGAGGTAACCATCTTGGAACGCCAATGTACCATGTGTTGATGTAGTTGTTTGTCCAATCTTTGATTTCAGTGTGAGGCTTCACTTTTTTAATATTACTTTTTTTCGATATTTTCTGAGCTAAATTCCACATTTGCTTATACTTCTTTAAATCAGCTATCGATTTTGCAGAATTCCATAAATAGTCATTAAAGAAGCTCTTTATTTCCTCTGCCTCTGTCCCTTCAAGCAACACTCCAGTTTCAATATTGATTTCCAAAGCTATTTTTGTAAATGGGGCAGAAGTTACCAGTGCCAAATTGTCAAAAATGTAAATGGTCGAATGAAAATTGTCGCTGTATTTAATGTTGCTGTCCTTAAAGTGTTCTATTAGGTACTGTATTTCATACGGATCGACTTCGCCATTTTTTACTGCAAACTCGTTTAGTCGGAAGAGGAACCTTATGTCGGATGGAGGGTTCTTTAATATTTCTTGCGAAAAAATATTGTGGGCACTCGAGCCAATAGAGGGAGAGCACACAAGTAAGGTCTTTTTAGTCTCTGATGATTTCTGAATAATTATTTCGTACAGTTGTCTATTGTATAGGAATTTAACCATATTGTCAAGTTACTTGTTATTTAATAAAAGTTTAACTCAAAACAACCTGGTCTTGGTCAGTGACTGATAGTTGGAGCGGTGCCAACGTTTTTGCTCTTTAGAAGTCGGTCATCAGTTGAAAACAATACCTTACTATTTTTCTATTTTAATAGTTTTAGGATATAATAGTTGTATTTAATTTAATGATGTATTTTGTTTCTCTGCATTGGATCAATTTTTGAATTTTTTTGGAACATTTGCTTTTTGAGGAAACAAATGTCATAAGTGAGCACTTCCGACAAGCTTAAATGAATCCCTTCTTGTTAAACTAGAAGGCAAAAGCACACATTTTAGCGCAAAGCGAGCTTTTGCTTAAAAAAAATAGGAAAAGAAAAAAATGGAAAATCTAAAAAATAAAACCCTATCCATTATCTTCGTTGCAATTTTAGCAATTTCAGCATCAGCTTCAATAGTTCTATTACCAAACACAGGCGCTCACACTCCACCATGGGAAATTCAACTCTTCGCTTTCGTTAACGTTGGACCTAACCCTGCAGGGCTCGGCCAAACCGTTACTGTTGGCTTCTGGCTTAACGAACCCCCAATGACAGCAGGCACCATCTACGGAGACCGCTTCGGGCCTTTCACAGTACATGTTATTAAGCCTGACGGAACGAATGAAACTCTTGGGCCCTTTACATCTGACGATACTGGTGGAACAAGTACACGGTATACTCCAGACCAGCTTGGCGAATACAAATTCCAAATGACTTATCCAGGACAAACATTAAACGGCGGTCAATATGGACTAACTGGTATCAGCAATCCAAGTTATATCAATGATACAATTCTGCCCGCTGTAAGCGATGTTACAACTCTTCTTGTACAACAAGAATCAGTACCAACTCTTCCAAATACCGGTCTTCCAACTCAATACTGGCAAACTCCGATAAACGCTTTGAACGTTAACAACTGGTATGCAATCGGCGGTCCTTATCTTGGCCTTTACATCGGCTACAGTGCAGGTAAAGGAGCATCTAACTACAACACTACTACTAACTTTAATCCCTACAGTACTGCCCCGCTTACGGCACACATCCTCTGGACAAAACCAATCGCTTTTGGCGGTGCTATAGGTGGAGATGCAGGTGGAACAACAACCTTCGGCAACTACTATTCAACCGCTCAATATGAACGCAAATATAATCCGATTGTTATCAACGGCTACCTCTATTACACTCAATTCCCAGGAAGCTCAACTAATCCTACTGCCAACGTTTGTGTAAACTTATACACTGGTGAAACAGTATGGGTTGACGATGCTACCAACTATGGCGGTGGTTCTCCAGCCCAAACTGCTCTAGATAGCAATGGCCAAGTCACTCGTTTGGTGAGTGGTCAAGTGCTCGATTACGTATCACCTAACCAATATGGCGGAATCGCCTATCTATGGACTAGCGGAACACCTGATGGAATAGTCTCCCGCGGATCTGCTTTGAACATGTTCGATGCCATGACCGGTAAATACATCCTTAGCATTGTTAACGGCACGGGCTTTTCGTATGGACATACTGTGGATGCAGTTGGCGATTTCATAGATTACTATACTAATACTTCTGTTGGCACACAAACAATCTATGGTGAAATTCAGCCTGTCATTGGACCTGAACCCACACAAGTCACCAATACTGCAGGCAACACTTTGCTTGAAGTTTGGAACTCAACACAGTGCATTATGCTTGGCGCAGGCTGGGCAGGTACATCTGGTTCAGGCTGGAACTGGAGACCTACACAGAATCTCGTCATTGATTACTCAAAAGGAATAATGGCTGCATATCAACTACCTACAGGTCAACCGACAGGTTGGACAATTATGGGAGTTAATAGCGGAGTTGCAATTCTTTACTCGTTAAATAATGCCGGACTCACAAACTACTTCCAAACAGGCTCTGACATGTTTACTGGCTATGACATAAACACTGGTGCCCAACTATTCGTAAAGAACATATCATTCACGCCTTACACTGCAGTTAACCTGGACAACTATGGCAACGTTGGCGACGGAGTCTTTACAACTGTTATCAAAGAGACAGGCGAAGTTTCTGCTTTCAGCGTCACTACAGGTAATCAAGTATGGACAACAACACTTAAAGGCGATAACGGCGCGGACATGAATCCTTACAACACAATTGGTGGAATTAAAGGAAACATCTACGGCGATAACTTCTACCTCTTTGGCTTTGGCGGCGACATTTGGTCTCTATCCATGGCAGATGGCTCTGTTAACTGGTACACAAATACTACTAAATTTACTGGTGATGCCGGCTATAACACGCCCTACAACATTTGGCCTATTTGGGTGCAAACCGGAATTGGAGGCGGCGGCGGAATAATGTTCCTTGGAGAAGGACACGAGTATTCACCACCACTATTCATTGGATCACAGCAACTGGCAATTAACTGCACAACTGGCGATCTTGTATGGACAATAGACTCATTTAATGTCAACAGCAATCCAGAGTTAGCCTACGGAATTATGACGAACTTGAATGCATATGACAACCAAATATATGCCTTTGGACAAGGTCCAAGCGCTACTACAGTTTCTGCACCACAAGTGGGAATTACAACTGCAACGCCAATAACAATAACAGGCACCGTGACCGATGTCTCAGCAGGCGCAAAACAAGAAGCAGTCGCAGCAAACTTCCCCAACGGTCTCCCAGCAGTCTCTGACGAAAGCCAAACATCCTTCATGGAAGCTGTCTACATGCAACAGCCGATTCCACACGATAGCTTAATGGGAGTTCCAGTTACCTTAAGCGTTGTTGACTCTAATGGCAACTCCAGAATCATTGGCAACACAGTAAGTGACGGCACAGGCGCATATGGCTTTACTTGGACACCTGACATTGCAGGTTCTTACACAGTCATTGCCACGTTCTCAGGTTCAGGCGCATACTATGGTTCTACTGCTCAAACCCACTTCTATGCAAGCGAAGCATCCTCCTCAACACCAACACCTACGTCTTCAACAGGTAACTTTGCAACGACAACCGACTTCATGATAGGAGTAGCTGCAATCATAATTGTAGTCGTCATTATTGGCGCCTTAATTATGGTATTGATGCTGCGAAAACGACCATAAACACAAGAAACTCAACAATAAACAATCTTCCTTTTTTTGTTTAAAGTTATTCTATGACTTATTAAAACCCAAGGTATCTCAAAGAAAAGAGCATTGAGAGGTTCTTAAAATCCTCAAAAAATTGGAAGTGCCTCTTAATTTTGTATATTCATTTTTTGTGCAATATTCCTTTATATTAGTAAAATAATTTTTTTACCATAACTTTATAAAGAAAATCGAATAAAACCATTGATTTATGCGGTACGTTTGATTTAGTTGATTTCTTGTCGATATAAAAGTTAAGAGGAAAGAAAAATGCAAAATCTTAAAAATAAAACTATAGCTATTTTGATTGCGGCAATTTTGACAGTTTCAATTGGAACTTCAATAGTACTGTTACCAAGCGTTAATGCACATACACCACCATGGCAAATTCTGACTAGCTCTTTTATCCACGTTGCACCTGACCCTGCTGGCATAGGACAAACAGTTACGGTTGGCTTCTGGATTAATGAGCCGCCACCAACGGCAAGCGGTCCCTACGGTGATAGATTCGGTAACATAACGGTTAAAATGACATTGCCAGACGGAACCACCCAAACATTGGGTCCTTTCACAACTGACGATACAGGCGGAACCTACACGACAATTACTCCAAGCCAACTTGGCACTTATACCTTCCAGATGTTCTTTGCAGGATGGACGCTAACAGATAGCAATTCCCGTCCAGGTGCACCTCCATCAGCGTTTAAAGGCGATGTTTTTCTACCCAGCACTAGCAGTGTCGTAACGCTTACGGTGCAGCAGGAACCAGTTGGAGGAGTTTCAACAGCTCCACTCCCGACAAGTTACTGGCAGACCCCAATAAACGCAATGAACGTCCACAATTGGTATCCGTTAGCAGGGGCTTCGCTTTTAGTCACAGGATACAGTACCAGCAGTGGTGCCCTCTACAACGTCAGCTCAAACTATAACCCCTACACTGAAGCGCCAAAAACCCCCCATATTATATGGACAAAGCCTGTCGCATTTGGAGGAGTACTCGGAGGACAATTCGGCGGATCAACTACTTACGGAAATTATTACTCAACTGAGCAGTATGAGCACAAATTTGAGGCCTTGGTAATTAACGGCTACCTCTATTACACTCAGTTTCCGGGAAGTTCAAGGAATCCTGTCGCAGACGTTTGCATAGACTTGTATACGGGTCAGACAGTGTGGATTAATGATGCTACCAACTATGGTGGCGGCACTCTTGCGCAGACTGCTCTAACTTCGGATGGCTTAGTTACTCCCTTCTACTACGGTCAAATACTCGATTATGTATCTCCCAACCAATACGGTGGCATCGCATATGTGTGGACTCAAGGGGCACTCGACGGGGTAAAGTCGACTGGAACTTGCTGGAACATGTTTGACGCTATGACAGGAAAATATGTTCTGAGTGTTGTCAACGGCACTACAATGTCGATGACCACTGACGAATCGGGCAACCTGGTAGGCTACTATGTCAATAACACCGATCATACACTAAACAAGTGGAATTCGACCCAATGTATTGTTGAAGGAACCAACGGCGCAGCGGCTTGGCAATGGAGACCTACACAAAACGCCCAAATTGATTTCTCAAACGGAATAATGTGGTCAATGCCAGTATCTACTAACATTTCAGGTACCGCTTTACCTGGGAATCTTGGGATACGGAATAATGACGGCACTACTATAGTTATGAATCTATACGCGCCTGGCACAAGCAGCTATTACCAAGGCGGATGGGGCGTCTTTGCAGGCTACAGTGCAAACACTGGGCAACAGCTATGGATAAGAAACATAACATTGACACCCTTTGATGGAGACGTTAACACAGGTGGATCCACTTGCGGTGACGGAGTTTTCACAATATCTCTCAAAGCTGCATTCTCAATGAGCGGTTACAGTATGACCACTGGAGAAGAACTTTGGACAACCCCGCTTACAGGTTCTAACGGAGCAACCCCAGACGCTTACAGCACAGTCGGTGGCTATTGTTCGATTGTTGCAGGTAACTCGCTGTATTATGCAGGCATGGGCGGCGACATATGGTCTATAAACATTTTAACTGGAGCAATCAACTGGTATACCAACACAACAGCACTTCAGGGTCCAGCAGGCACTAACAGCCCCTATGGCATTTGGCCAATATGGACCTTCAGCAATGGAGGTGTCGCTGACGGGCTCTTGTTCCTCTCAGAAGGACACGAATACAGTCCACCACTATTTCTTGGAGCACAGCAACTGGCAATCAACTGCACGACAGGCGAGCTTGTTTGGTCAATAGACTCATTTAACGTTGACAGCCACCCTGTAACTGCATACGGAGTTATGTTAGATTTGAACGCATATGACAACCAGATCTATGCTTACGCCAAGGGACCCAGCAAAGTTACCGTTGACGCACCAGGCGTTGGCGTGTCAACAGCAACGCCAGTGACCATAACTGGAACAGTCACTGATATCTCTGCAGGTTCACAGCAAGTTGCAATAGCATTAAACTTCCCCAACGGTCTCCCATGCATGTCTGATTCAAGCATGAGTTCATGGATGGAAACTGTGTATATGCAGCAGCCATTGCCAAACGACGTATCTGGAGTGCCAGTAACCATCAATGTTGTTGATGCAAACGGCAACTATCGCCCGATCGGTACAGCTACAAGCAACATTTATGGCACCTACAGTCTAACTTGGACTCCAGACATCGCCGGCGACTTCATAATCATCGCAACATTTGTAGGCTCAGAATCATACTATCCATCGTCAGCTTCAACAGCCTTCTATGCCACCGAACCAGCTTCAACACCAACTATCGCTCCAGTTGTCAGTTCGACGCCAACAGAAATGTACTTCGCCCTCTCAACAGCCGCTATAATCATCGCAATCGCCATTGTTGGTGCTATAATGGCCATTCTAATTAGAAGGCGACCATAAAAAACCAAACAGCAAATATATTCCCCTTCTTTTTTGTTCCAAATTTTGGAACGCTCATCTTAAAATATATTTCGCTAAATTTTTTTCCCGTTGCCTATTTTTATGGCTTTTAACATATTGCATGCTTAAAAAACAGCTAAAATAAACTGATAATTAACACAAGCAATAAGCGCAAAATACTTAACCTATTTTCTACTTTCACGCAATAATTTTAGAAACGCTCAACCATGGGTTGCTAGGCTTAAGGTTAGCTTGTTAGACATATCTCCTATATTTGGTTCCCATAGTCACCGCTGTTACGCTCCTATAACGTTATGTTTAATTCTTTTCCTAAAAAAAGTTCCAATTCTTAAAAAACCTCATTGGCTAAGATCTTTCTTGCGCTTTGATATGAAAAACCTTTTTTCTTGCATTCACAAGGAATACTGATTAAGGCGTTAATTATCGGATGGATAGAAAAGATTACCTAAAAGAACCCGTAAACCACATAAAAATAAGTGGCGCGCTGACCGTTGACGAGCTAATGCAGCAATTCAAGAATTCAGGTTCGCTTGGCGCTGGGCGGTTAGCGGCTGCATGTGACATTTACGAGAAAATGCTTCGAGAAAAAGATTGCACAGTTTTTTTGGGGTTGTCGGGTGCTGTGGTTCCAGCGGGAATGCGTACTATAGTTGCAGATTTGATTCGCAACCACCTTGTGGATGTAATTGTAAGCACGGGCGCCTGCATGGTTCACGATGCTATAGAAGCGGTTGGAGGACACCACTACAAGGGCGGCTGGGCAGTAAACGACGCCGAACTCTATAAGTACCATCTATTCCGAATTTACGATATCTTTGTTCCTGAAGAAGACTACGTCCGATTGGACTTCAAACTTTCCGAAATATACGCAGATATCACCAAGGAACGAAAAGGGGACGGTTTAGCTTCAAACGAGTTCGCATATGAAATAGGCAAACGCTTAACCGACAAAAACTCCATCCTCCGAGCCGCCTACGAAGAAAACGTTCCAATTTTCCTTCCATCTGTTCGCGACTCAGAATTCGGCTTCATCCACTGGCTCCACGCCTCCCAGAAAAACCAGAAAAACGTCCTATTAGTAGACGCCTTCAAAGACGTTCCCACAGTCTGCAACATATGCACTAAATCACCCAAAAACGGCATGATAATTATCGGTGGCGGAGTCCCACGCAATACCATCCAATCTTCAGCGCTCGCATCCAAAAAAGGCTTGGACTACGCAGTGGTAATTACTTTGGACCGCCCTGAAACAGGCGGATTATCAGGTTCAACGCTTGAGGAAACAGTAAGTTGGGGCAAAATGAAGGGTTCAGCCGACCATGTGACTGTTATAGGTGAAGCACTAATGGTTTTTCCGTTCCTCGTGGCTTCGGCAACTGAACGTTTAGGTCCAGATTTTAAACGAAATTCATTTTTGCAGAGAGAAAAGCTTGCAGGCAGGGAAATCTAATATGGAAACCAACAGTAGGGAAAACTTCTGCGGCAACTGCGACAGCCACAACTGCTTTGAATATCCTACAAAAGTTTTCTGTTCCACTCGATATTGGCAGAACCTAAACCCAATTGTGGATACACTCTGGCACTGCGATAGTTATAACAGAGTCAGCCAAGAATGCTACTGCGTCCGCGAAGCCAAAAACCAGAAAAACGGTGACAAAACTGCGGAAAGTTAAAGTTAAATGTTGGAACGGTGTTTATTGGAACCCTGCAGCCCGGTGGTGTAGTGGTCAAGCATAGGGGCCTCTGGAGCCCTTGACGAGAGTTCGAATCTCTCCCGGGCTACTAACGCAAAACCTGTATCTATTATATGAAAGGGCCAAGGACTTGCTGAAAAAACAAGGCAGCCTGATGTTTCTTCTTCTAAATCTTAGGAGTCAATTGGTCTCTTGACGACTAACCCACTAACAGTTGCTCCCAAACGTTACTCCGATTCTTAACGACTAAAGTAATGAAAGTAACAATCAAAGCTACATTTACTATCAATGAAGCCATGCCTTGTCCCCATAGAAGAGGAACAATCGGACTTGGAGTTTGGGATAATGAAATAAAAGGCCAAAACAGAGGATTATGAGTGTGATTTGTAACATCTAAAATCACATGAAAGAGCACGCCAGCTAAACCAGAAAACACCAGCATAAACGAAAAGGCACATTTCTTTTTAACTCTGTCTTTGTGGATGGGCAAAATTGAGCGCAATACCCACGGATAAACGAAAACTGTCAATGCAACCGTGATTAGTGTTCCAAGGGTTAAGCCACCAATAAAACTGTGGAGAATCATTCTATCTTGTGTCCAAGTGCCGCTCCACAAGTAAACAACTTCAAGGTCAGGCACCATAGAGCCAACGGTTAAGGCAGGAAGACTTAAACTTGCTTTTCCTTTGAGTTTGTAGATTATTTTTGCTATTGGATAGTGGAGAGGAGTAATGGGCAAATGCAGACCCTGCATGTTTTGTATTGAGGATGCTTTAAAGACTTATGTTGACCTGCAAATGAGAACGTTAACAGGTTACTATTTGTCCAAACCGGCGTATATCAAAAATTTCGTGCAGTTATACTCCCAATCGATCTTGGAGGAATGCTTAACGTGAGTAGTATCAAATCCCCCGCTGAATGATGCGTATCCGGCTATCTTTGAGCTATGATTATTTGGTATTTCTGAGCTATCCTAAACTTGTAGGCTTAACTGCGTGCTATTGAACACTGCAATAAATATTGCGATACGAGACATGTTTATATTTCGGTGTCATATTTGTGAATATGAAATCGTATGATTTATATGAGGCGAAAAGTTTCGTGAATTTATTCAAGAAGATTGAGCGAAGTCTCACTGCTCTTGCGATAGCTCCATTATCGGGGCTTGAGAAGAAAGAGCGGAATAGAAGACTTGAAGAGAGACTGAAGCGATCAGAACAAAAGCACAGTCACAACTGAATAGGCAAATTACCTTGTTTTCGAGGCTTAACATTGAATCATTAACTTTCAAAATCTTCTAAGGCGAGTGAAGATTGACGCTTGCTTTGTAAACTAACTTCAAGGGTGCTCCTTGGCAGATATTTGCGATTTGCATTTATACGTCTTATTCTTGTATTATTTCCTACAAAGTTGTTATTTCGGCTGTTTTTCTAAGCATAGCTCCAACTGAACAGTATTTTTCGTTAGACAGTTGAATTACTCTCTCCACCGTTTCTTTACCTACATTTTTTCCATAGATAACGTTTTTATTAGAAGTTTAGTGTAAACTTCGGGTGGTTCCTCACGTCATTCTCCTTCGACTTCAACCCTGTAACCTGAAATGCTCTGACGCTTCTTCTTTAAAATATTAACAGCGTCAAAACTTGTGCACCCAGCAAGGCACGCTACATGGCTTCCTATGTAAAAGCGTTGTTTATCTCCCCGTATTTTTTAGGGCATCAAAGTTAATAGTGAGTCCATTAGGGTTTTTCGATTTAAAACGAAAATTGCCTTTCCACTCAAGAGTCATCTTCTTTTTGGTAGCAGACATGCTTTCTATTTCGAATCTGGCAGAAAAACGTTCCTACTTTGCAGCGAGTTTAGTCAATTACAATCCAGCAAAATTTTGGTTCCTTCTGCTTCCAAGAAATCCTTGAGCTTCAAGAGGCGATTTTTTATGTATACTGGAACTGTAAATGTTAAGGATAGTAAATAGCGTTCGAAGATTAATTCATTAAAAAGACATTGAAGTGTGTTGGCGAAAAACAATTTTTTAGTCTGCATTTTCTTTGGTGCAATGTACATCATTAAAAAGACATACAAACGATTATCCGAACAAACACCCTTACTGCAATATGGCAGAAGAAGTGACCGCTTAGAACCACTTAACCCGCGCTCTTGAGGGGTTTTGCATTTTCCCCTTCTCCTTCTACCCTTGGGTCAAGCGGTTCTGCCACTTCTTAAAAAATTTTCAACAGAACTTACATTCCCCGTAAGCAAAAGATAGAAAAACCAACTTGCATATATCCCTAAACCTTGAGTGATGAAGCTTGGCGCTGGATTGTTTTCTACCGGATAAAACCATACTTATAGATGCCTCAGGATGGAGCGATCTTCTCCTTGGCGTAGTAGTCGGCGCGCTCAAGCCTCCCCATCCCATGCTTATGGAACGAAGAATTTCTACAACTTCCTTTCAGTCTCCAAATTTCCAAAACAAAAAATACTTAGAAGACGCAGTAAAAATCGCAAACGAAATAATCACAGTTATGCAACCAGATGAAGAAACCTGCTTTAGGGTTAGTTCAGAATACGTTCTCACCAATGTTTTCCTGTACCTGCAAAGTCAAGGGTTCAAAGTTCAAAAAGTCGAATCAATAGGTGAACTCAAACCGCTGGTTGAAAAAGCCTATGCAAGATGGTGCGTTGAAAAAGGGGTACCTGAGGAAATTCTTAAGGATAAAAAGCGGTTCTGGAAATTTCTGGATTGGGTTGCTGAGAAACCACAGTTGAGGGAGGGTCTTGTAAAGACTGGATGGGCAAGCTGGGAACATAAGTGGCGTGAAGAAATCTTAAAAAAACACCAAAGCCTCCACGACGTAAAGGGATTTTAGCAGTGTTAATATGAATGTTAACTGGGAAACCTTATGAAACAGCAACTTGAAAAGCGGTTGATTTAACTCGATTTTAGGTGGGTTCACTCGAAAACCGCGTTTTCCAAGGTGCAATCGGATTTATGGTTTGGCAACCAACAGATCAGTTCTATATCTATCAGGATACCTCAATTCCTTTGTTGGTTTGACGAGTTTGATTTAACGCCCGTTTTGGAAATGCGAGGAATGTCGATAGTTCCTACGCTATAAAAGTGGAAATGTATGATTTGAGGGTTCAGGCGAAAAACTTGTCCAAACCAGCAAAGAATTGATGTGGATTACGTGCCTAAAATCAACTAATCAAGATTTGTTAAGTTCCAAACGTTAGGTGTATTGCATGAGCGGACTTGGCGGTTGTCTTCAAATTGGAAAATTCACATTTAAGGGAAATTGAAAAAACAAATAAGAAGAGCAATTAAGTAAGCAAGACAGCTACAAAATTTTTGTAGCACTTCCTGCTTTTAATTCAAACCGTTATTTCTTTTTTCCTTTAGGTGGAAGTTGACTTAGCAATGCTTTCTTTTTTGCTTCTTTTTCTCTTTGTTCTTTCTTTTTTCGTTCAAGTTGTGTGTTTTTATTTTTTCTACTCATAACGCTCATATTTCAACACTACACAAGCAAACAAGTAACGTTTCGCCTTCTAAAATGTTACCTTTTAATTAACAGCGTCCCAATTAGTCAAGAACATAATTATCGGTTTACATCGGAAATGTTATGAGATAAAGATACATTACTATTTACAAAGCCTGAAGTGTGCATGATTTGACGACTAAGACTCTGCTTTGCGGATGCGTTTACGAAGAAAACGAATGGATGCTTGTACGCATTAAAGAATGTGAGAAGCATCATAAGGAGCGGCATAAAAAAGTTGAGTACAGACCAAAAGCGGAATGCAACAGAAACGACACAAGAGGCGAATAGAGACTTAAGTGTTATTCAGTTTTGTTTTCTGTTTCAGTGGTAGGTTTGTGGGTTTTCGGTAGAAGAGCAATGGTAACCCAACTAGTGGAAGTGAAAGCAGCCAAAATCCAGGTTGTGGCCAAGAACCAAGCATACCAACTGCTCCATTATAGTCGCCTCCGAAGAATATCCACGAAATGTAGTTCCATAGGAAATATAATCCAAGTGCGGTCGAGATCGCTCCTGAAGCTCTTAAGTTTAACTCTTGACAGGCTTTGAACTCTCGGGACTTCCATGGAAAATATCCTGTATAAATTGTTAAGTGAAGTAACCCAAACACTGTTATGATCGAAACTACAGTATGTGCTGTGGATAGTTGGTTAGATAATGTGTGCCTTTTTCCTATGATTACCAACATCCATGAGCCCGTGTTAAGAACCAGAACACTCGACATAGATTGTGCCTGAAATTAACGCCCACTTTATCGCGTTTTTGGCAGGCTTGTTTGATTGAGCTTTCCAGCTAATATAAGCAAGGTAACAGTGGGAACTATGGATTCCACCACGGCAGGTATTGTAGTCACAAAGTAATCGAACAAACCTGTAATCGGCATTGTTGTCAACCCTATAACTTCGAAATAAGCCGTCGGCAAAGAGTTATCCAGTAAAATGCCTCAAAGAACACGATAATTCTCAGGATTTGATATGTCTTGGAGTGGACGTAGATCCTTTCTGAAAAGTAATAAGTCGCGCACCGAAAGCAATTATCCCTGCCAAGAACCGAAAACAATGCCAACAAAGGCCGTTACGTCTTCAAGAAAAATCGCAAATGAATATGATCCTCCCGCTATCCGGTTCCATTCGCCTACCCATTCAAGTGTAAACAATGCATGCAAAGTTAATAGGAAATATGAGAGAGCTACAATCAGTATGCCCACTTTTAGCGGGGTAACTATTTGATGCTGTTCCGTATAGAATCAACCCGTCGGTGAAAAGCAATCATTTGGCTGAATATATTATACTTTCGGTTTGCAGGGCCCAAAATTAAAGTTTTATATAATTAAATGTTTGATAAATAATTGATAATTGTTTATGGAGGGCTTGCTTTGGAGCAAAATAATAAACCAATACGTACCTTGCTGTTTGCTCTTCAAGGTGTAGGTGCAGTTTTTGTAGGAATTTTTTTAGCAGCTTATCTGGGTGGCATGTTTATGACTCCGTCTACCACCGTTTTGCATTCTGAGCCTGCCTTCAAGATTCCACTAATCGTTTTCGGCGCTGTTCTTTTGGTGACTCAGTCCTTGCTGTTGTTGTCCTCGCTGCTTCATTGAAG
Organism: Candidatus Bathyarchaeota archaeon; assembly: GCA_963775685.1. GTDB lineage: Archaea > Thermoproteota > Bathyarchaeia > Bathyarchaeales > Bathycorpusculaceae > Bathycorpusculum. The sequence continues at coordinate 1,231,118 of CAVZJV010000014.1, read as the reverse complement.
AAAAAATAAGTTCAACAATAAATCACAGACTAACTTTGGCATCTCATTTTTTAGCGCAGAATTTGTCTCTTGCCTTTATGGAATAAGTAAACTTTGTTTATGAAAGACATATTTCCGTTCTCGCAAACGATAGCTGCGCCTTTTGGGACTGCAAAAATATCCTGGTTTTCCGATAACTCTTCTAATTTTTCATCCACCCCTAATTTATAATGGGCTTTAAGCGTTAAATTTACAAGGCCTATCCCGTCGATGACTTTAACTGCACAGCTGTCTCGGTAAGTTATCACAATTTTTCGGCAAAGCGCCAATGCACCAGCACTTCGGCCAACAATAACCCCCTCAAACTCCTCAAGTAAAATGCCGATCCTAGCTTTTTCAGGCGCTCCACCAAAACGCTGGGAACACCACCCGTTAAATAGACAAGGTCTGATTCGCAGATTCTTTCTTTAATTTCTGAACATGAGCTAGAATAATCCATGGTATTTACTGTGGTTGAGCCTAAGCTTCTAAAGTAATCGAACAAGAGTTTTCTTTTAGGGTAGGTTTTATCGAAGGACGCTCTTGTCCAAGAAAACACCAGAACTCTCGGTCGCCCGCCTGCATCGTTGAAGGCTCTTTGGTTTACTTCTTGAGCATCTCTTTTATGGGTGTTTTCTCCGCCTAATAGATAGTACCTGGGCATACGAGGTTTGAGGAATTATGGTTTAAAAAAGTTAACCTAAAGTTGGGTGTTTAACAAAGAGGATTTTGCAAGCTAAATACCCACTTAAAGAGTTGATTGTTGCACCTCTACTGCAGGATCCGTTGCAGCACCAACTTCTCTTCAATGTTGTCGTTAGTTATCTGCGAAGACTTAATAGCTCAAAAGGAAAGAGTTTAGCACGGATGAGATAATGGTTCCTGAAGGCTACTTTGAGTACAAGCGCAGAGAGTTCTGCAAAGACGTCAAATGTCCAGTTCAGTTAGAGTTAAACCGGCAATCAGAAGATTCGCCAGGGTACGAGCAGACCCGCCAAAAATGTGGCGTCGCCTGCCTATACACAACATGGCAGTTTCACCATTGGATCATAGAAAAAGGTTATTTAATTCTAAAGCCAAAAGCTTCCTCGGAGAAATAATGTATGGATTGGGGAATGAAAAATCGCCTAAGTAGACTTATCCAGAAAGACGGCAAAGCCCTGTTTTTGCCGATTGACCATGGTTACTTCCAGGGACCCACACATGGTCTTGAGCACCCTGGCGTAACTATAAAGCCAATTATTCAATACGCCGATGGCCTTATGCTTACACGCGGCGTTTTACGTAACTGTATCGATCCCTCTATCGAGAAACCAATCATAATGCGGGTTTCAGGCGCTGTCTCTGTGGTTGGAGAAGATCTAGCCAACGAAAGTATAGTTACATCCATAGAGGAAATCGTCAGGCTAAACGCTTCAGCTGTCTCTATGTCCGTCTTTGTTGGAACCAAATACGAGAACAAAAGTCTTGGAAACTTGGCCAAACTCGTCGACGAATGCGAAGAATACGGTATACCTGTCATGGCTGTGTGTGCAGTCGGCAAGGAACTTGAAAAGCGAGAAGCCCGATACTTAGCCTTAGCAGCCCGCATAACCGCTGAAATTGGCGCTCGTGTCGTTAAGACTTACTATTGCAAAGAGCATTTTGAAAAAGTTGTGGACGGCTGCCCGGTTCCTATAGTGATTGCGGGTGGTCCCAAAACAGAAACCCAGCGGGAAGTTTTCGATTTTGTCTATGAAGGCTTGCAGAAGGGCGCCATAGGCGTTAACTTGGGACGAAACATCTGGCAAACGGCGCACCCCGTAGCTTCCATCAAAGCTATTCGCGCCATAATCCACGAAGGCTACACTCCCCAAGAAGCCGACGATATCTACAACCAAATTGTATTAGGCAAAACCTAACCCTCATTTTTGGTGAACCGTTTGCTTGCAGCCTTCTATTACAATAACCATGACGTCCGCATCGAAGAAATTCCAATCCCAAAAATAGGTGACGACGAAGTGCTGCTCAAAGTGATGGCTAGCGGTATATGCGGCAGCGACGTGATCGAATGGTATCGTGTTCCAAAGGCACCACTCGTGCTAGGGCATGAAGCAACAGGCATCATTAGCAAGGTTGGCAGAAAAGTTATTGGAGTTAACGAGGGCGATCGGGTCTTTGTATCCCACCATGTTCCCTGTTACCAGTGCCGCTACTGCAAACGCGGCAGCCAAACAGCATGCCATACCCTTCACACAACCAATTATTACCCCGGCGGTTTCGCACAATACATCCAAGTTCCCAAAATCAACGTCCAATACGGCATCTACAAACTCCCAAACGCCATGAGCTTTGAAGAAGGTACCTTCATCGAGCCCTTAGCCTGCGTGTCTAGGGCTCAAAGGCTGGCAAACCTGCAAAAAGAAGACTCATTGCTCATCATCGGCAGCGGCATCTCTGGCATATTGCATACACAACTCGCTCAGTTCAAAGGCATACAAAACATAGCCGTAGCCGACATTAACCCCTATAGGTTGGAGCTTGCAAAAAAATTCGGCGCGAACCACACCCTAAACGCAAAAGAAAGCCTTCCCCAAAAACTCAAGGAAGTCAACAATGGACACTTAGCCGACCAAGTTATCGTCTGCACGGGTGCAACCTCAGCTGCCATGGCAGCGTTGGATTGCGTGGATAATGGCGGAATCATACTGTTCTTTGCCGTGCCTGAGCCAACCGTGAAGTTACCTGTTCCCATTAACCAGTTTTGGCGCAACGAAATTGTCATGCGCACTAGCTATGGCGCTGCTCCAGGTGACCTTGAAGATTCGTTGCGATATCTGGCTACAGGGAGCATTAATGTTAAAGATATGATTACGAATAGGATTAGTTTGCGTGATGCACAGGAAGGCTTCCGATTGATGGCTGAAGCTGGGCAATCGCTAAAGATAATTTTGGAGCCTAACACAGCATAAGATAAAAAGAAAGCCCGCATAAACTGTATCCATGACAGACCTGTTCGATGCGATTAGGCAGCGACGCAGCATTAGAAAGTATTTGTCCAAGCCCGTTCCCAGAGAAATGGTTGAGGAAGTTTTGATTGCTGCTGGCTGGGCTCCTTCAGCTCACAACTCTCAGCCCTGGTGGTTTATCGTTTTAGCCGATGCTTCTGTTAAGCGAAGGCTGGCGATTGATATGGCTGATGCCTGGGTAGTCGACTTGGAGAGGGACGGCTTAACTGTTGAGGCGAAAATGCGTAAGGAAAGGGTCGAGTGGTTTGCGGATGCGCCGGTGCTAATTCTTGCTTGCTCAACCCTAGAGGGACTCAGAAAATTTCCTGATGACAAAAGACAGACCTGCGAGAGGGACTTGGCAATGCAAAGTTTGGGCGCAGCCATGCAGAACCTGCTTTTGACGACCCATATGAAAGGTTTGGGAGCCTGCTGGTTTTGTGCTCCTGGATTCTGCAAAGAAACAGTGCGAAAAGTGCTCAAAATTCCTGATTCAGTGGAGCCCGAAGCGTTTGTCATAATGGGTTACCCTGCTGAGACTCCTTGTGTGCCCCCAAAAAAGTCGCTTGTTGAATTTTGTTTTTTGGATACGTGGGGCGGCAAACCTTAAGATTTTATCATGGTTAAGAGCATTTTAAACCTTGTATTCGCCGTTAAGGCATGGGGCTGATTTGCCGGCATGATGGTCATTTCACCATCCTTTAAGCTAATGGGTTTGCCCGATATGGTGACTACAACTTCGCCTTCAAGAACGTAAACCATTGCGTCGTAGGGTGCCTTGTGCTCGCTTAAACCTTGATTCTCATCAAAAGCAAACAACGTTACGGTTCCTGTTTTCTTGTCGATTATTGTGCGGCTTACAACTGAGCCTTCTTGATAGTTGATTAACCCAATTAACTGAGTTGCTTTTGCCTCAAGTAAGATTTTTTCACTGTTTTGAGTCTTCATACTTATCTTCCTTTTTAGTGATTTTACAAGTTGCATAAAATTAAAGTTTTATTTTTCCTCTTTCCTCATCCCAGCCTTGAAACACGTCTTGAGCAATTCGGGGTCTAAGGGTAAAAATTTCTTCAGGGTGTTCTACATAAAGGTAAATTGTGTAAACTCTTTCAAACGCTCCAGATCGCGTAAGAACATAGCTAGGCGTTTTTGGAAGTGTACGTTGATGCTTTTCAAAGACTTTATTGAATATCTCAGCAATTTTATCCGTTGAAACAGCATGGTCAAAGCCGATTTCGAAGGTGTAGCAGTAAAGGTTGTATGTTTTTGTGCTTTCGAAGAGGAAGTTAGTTATGTCCCGGTCCAAGATTTGGAGGTTGCTAACTGAAACGGTGTTGTGGGCTGCTGTTAAAACTTTGGCATAGTTTATGGTGATTTCTTGCACTATTCCTTCAACGATTCCGATTTTCACGTAGTCGCCAACTTTAAAGGGTTTTGCGGCTAAAAGGAAGAGTCCAGCCAAGAAGTTGCCCACTGTCTTTTGAGATGCAAAACCCAAAGCAGCGCCTCCTATAGCTGAAATTGACAAAAGCCAGGCCGCTTGCACTCCGCCCACGCTGCTTACGGTTAATATGGCAAATATTAGGATAAGTATTCGGAAGGTCAAGACAAGGTTGTTGCCTGCATTTGGTTCAAGCTTGATGCGTTTGGCAAAACCTGTTAGGTAACGACTGACTAATCTCTCAAGAGCAACCGCGATTATGGCAATTACTATTATTTCGAATACTGTGGAAAGTGGAATTTGGACTCCGAATATGTCAGCCAAAGCCGAGCCGCCTGCTAAATGCCACTTGGGCTATGTCGTGTATAACTCTTTCGCGTTGAAGCTACGGGGTTTTGTCTGGGATAAACTCCATCGACATAGAATTAACACAATGCCGCGTATCTTTTTCAGTAAAATGCTCACCCGTGAAGACATGTCCAAGGTGGGCGCCGCAGTTAATGCATTGAATTTCTGTTCTCACACCATCGGGGTCAGGAAGCCGGTTTACTGCACCGGGAATTTCGTCGTCAAAGCTTGGCCAGCCGCAGTTTGCTTCAAACTTGTTTTCTGAACGGTACAGTTTTGCTCCGCAGCGTTTGCAGACATAGGTGCCTTTTTCCCAGAATGCATAGTATTTTCCTGTGAAGGGTATTTCGGTGCCTTTCTTTACGATGACCTGTTGTTCTTCAGGGGTAAGCTGATTTAGGGTAGTTTGGTTTTTAGAATTTGACAATAAAACACCAAAGTAACTATTATTCTTGGAAAGCTAAAAGACTTCTGCATCTGCCTTTAAAAAAAAGATATAAAGAAGCGCTTGATATTTACTATCTGAAGGTTTTTAAATGGTTGAAATTACACGGTTATTTTGGAAACCAGCTTTCACTTCAGATGGCTTTGCCCTCGGAGAAGTGCAAAGCGCAGAATTAGACATGAGCAACTGGCAAATAATCAATTTATTTGTCGCTTTAAATGACGAAGCATCAAAAAAACTGGGTTTCAAGCATCCATACCTTGGAAAGGTTATAGTTTGCTTGCCTGTCTCCGCAGTTGAATCCTTCACCGATAAGGCAGTTTTAAATAAGACCATCGAAGAACTGCGTACCCTTAGGCAATGCAGAGAATAACTTCTTTTCCTTTTTCATTATGCAAAGTTTTTGTTTCTTTTTCTAAAACAGAGGGATAGGACAACGCCAAAAAGCGCAACTGAAGCAAATATGGTGACTACAATAATGAATGACTGAGGCAAAATACCTTTAAAGGGCGAAAATATCACCAAGTAAAATGCTGCAATTATTGCTAAGATAAGCAGTAATGATGCGCCTTTTTTCGTGGTTTCACCATTTTTTACTTGGTTGCTTTTAGGTTAAAAGCTTTGTTATCAACATTTCTTGACTAACCGCTGGTTTTTTAGTAAAGATTTCTTGACTAAGCTGGTCCGGTATTTTTGGCGACGGCGTACATGACAAAACTTGCGTCATCAACAAGATAACTGTGGACAGGTATCCCTTGATAACTACTGTCAAAATTCAAGCCGAGCCAACGCCTATCTTCAACTAGTTCAAACATTGTTTTCTAAATTGCTTTATTTCTGCTTCAGACAACTAACCTATTCGTCTATACTCGTATTGTAAAGTGGTGATGAACAATTGCAATTTTGTCAAAACCGAAGTTATAGTGTTGCTATTTGAGTTTCTTTACTGATTCGTTTGCGGTGTCGAGTTCTTTGCGTTTACTCTCTTGATACTCCTTCACTCCAACAGCCAACTCTGCGTCTTCCAAAGCTAAGATTTTTGTGGCTGCAATCGCTGCGCCTTCAGGCTCAATAGTTACAACGCTGCCAATGCCGCTTGGAACCCTTAGCGAAGAGTAGATGTCTGCTCCGCCGAATTTCTCGCTGTATGGTGGACATGCAATAACTGGCTTTGGAGTGTTAACATCAATGAAAGCGCTCAAAGCGTTGGAGCGACCCGCAACAGTAATGAAAACTACTTTTTCTTTCTCAAACTCTTTGATTATTTCAAGCACTTTCTCTGGAGTTTTATGGGCTGAAGCCACCCGAAACTCGTAGTTTACGCCTAGAAGTTTTAGGTATTTTGCGATTTCACGAGAGAAATTCAAATCCCGTTCAGAACCCATAATCACTACTGCTTTTCCAGACATGGTTTTCACGGTACAATGCTAAATAGAAACAGGCTAATTAATATTTTATAAAAGCTCAAAAAGAGGGGAAACTGGCTTTTCTTAGCTATTTTTCTCCGAAAAATCTCTGCTCAAACCGTTTAACCCATGAGGGTGCTTTAACCAAAGCATATATTAATGAGCCCAGGAAACCAAAGCCAACCGAGATCAGAACTGGCATAAGAACATAAGCAATAATTGGTGCACCCTCTACGGCAAATACGTAAGCTAGAAAGACCCATATAGAGGTCAAAACAGCGGATAGAGCAATGCTGATCGATAGGAATGCTTTTACCATAGGTTGAAGACTGGTTTTTTGTGATAGAGCGGCTATTTTAACATATTTTTCATCTTCGGAACTGATTTTTTGCTCGATAAGGTTAAGGTGCTCGATAGCTTTTTTGCCAAAAGGAGTCAAAACGTAACGTTGATTGCTGTTTTTTTCAATCAGACCCTTCAGCTGTTCTATGTGGTAGTTTAGTTTTCCCGTTGACATTCCAAGTTCAGTTATGAGTTCAGTGTAGGATATGCCTTGATTTCTATATTCCACAAACCTAATTATAGTTCTTCGAGTTGGATGAGCTAAGGCTTGAAAAATGACGTTTTCAATTTGCTCATTTCGATTCATCATTTGCTATACCTCAGAAACATATGTTTATTGAGCGCTTAAATTGGTTTTTAACAAGTTTTACTTGACAAATTCTCCTTTGTTGCAAGCTACCAACGACAAGCCTTTATTACCCTAATTAGGCTGTAGGCTGCTTGGTTTTTCAAGGTTGATTTTATGCCACAGCAGATCAGAGAACAAAAATTGCTTAAACAGTAAATCGGCGAATGGTCAGTGGGAATAGCTATGAAACCATCCAACGTCAAAGGTTCTCCCGGTTGCGGAACTATGACGGCCTATGAAATGACCTCTCAACTTGGCGTAGACTTGGAAATGGACCTGTACATTGAAGGATTGGATGACTATTATGAGAGCGATATTAGGAGTTTTGACCAAGCACAGGCAAGATGCATCTTTTCAGAGTAACCTCCAAAGGTGAATCTCATGGTCATATCGGTGAATGGATAGACTACAAAAACCTTGAGTTCAGTTGAAAGGTGCTTTGAAAAAGAAGATTTAGAAGAAAAAACAACGGTAAACTGGATAAATACGGACCAAATCGAAGTCAAAGAAACCGATTATTCTAAAGGCAAAATAAAGCTCAGCATAACTTACGTTTTCAAAAAGACTTAACAAAGCATTGAAAGCAAAAATTTAGTTAACCGTTCTGCCGATGCATTCACTTCATCGCTTAAGCCTTCTCCAAACTCCATAACCTTTGGTTCAATAAGCAACAGACCGATTTTTGCGCCTGTCGCTTGCTTAATGTACTCGCAGAAAATCCTCAAAGGCAACACATGGGTAGTGACTGCAGGAAAATCCACGATTTTTTGTGCATCAAAAAGACGGGCTTCTCCAGGTTTTAGCCCTAAAAAAGCAGCATCAATCAACAGGACATGTGTGGGTTTGAGCTGTTCTATATCCAACAAGTAACTTTCGGGAACCGTCTCGCATTCCAAAAGGCGAACGTTTTCTGAAACTTTTCCCTGCATGTCCTCAACGATTTTTAACCCAACGTAGTCATCTTGGCGAATAGAATTTCCAATTCCAGCTATGACGATATTTTCTGCTCCAACAAGCCACTTTACTAATTCTAACTGAAAGTCGCCAGCCATGAGTATACCACCTAAAGATGAGCTTGAAGCTTGAAAAAGGTGTCTCTAATTTGCTTTCTTTGCCAACACTGGAGGTTTTCGGCGGGCATCCAAAACATGATGCAACGCTAATGTAGGATGATGGACAAGCATGCGCGGACCAGCGTAACGCATTATGATTTTTGCTTTTTCTTTCATGTCAGGGCGATAGCAGTGGATTAAGCATTTGCCGCAGGTGCTTTTCTTGTCTTGGAATGGACATTTATCTAGCCGCATAAAGGCGTATTCTTTGAATTGTCTGCATTCGGGGCATAGTTCACCGTGGGTGTCGTGATGGTTCTGGCAGTAGATTTCCACCATGTAGCCGATTGTTTTCTTCTCTCGTTTCATTCTTTTATGTTCAGGGTTTGGTGGTTGCGGCTGCATGTAAATCCCTTTTGTAGTAAGTTAAGGTACTGGCTCAAATAAGACTTTACCCTAAATTGTTAGGGTTTTTGGGAAGAAATCGGCTTTAGCTTTTAGTGAGGAGGGTTTTGCACCATTCCACTATTTGTTTTTCCGATTCTTTTCTATTCCGTAATGCGTTAACTTCTGATAGCTCCCCAATGCACTCCGAGTTAGGCATTAACGCTTTGGTTTGTTCAATGCCTGCAGGTTTTTTGCCTCCCTGCACAAAGAAAATGGCTACTTTCTTGCCTGAAAGGTCGTTCTTTCTAAGGTAAGTTGTTATGGCCGGAGTTGCTCGTCCTGCCCAAATGGGCGAACCAACAATTATCAGGTCATAGCCTTCTGGGGATTTTTTGGTCGGAGCAATTTCAGTTTCTCTTCCACGTCGAGCATCTGAACCACCACTCAAATAGCCGAATATGCCGCTTCGTTTTTTGAGGTCAATGACTTCTTCAACGTCGGCACCAACTTCTGCCGCGATAGTTTCAGCGACGAAACGTGCATTACCGGTTCTGGAATAATAGACGACTAAGGATTTCAAAGCAATCACATAACTAGGATTTATTCAATAACGAGTAATAATAAGATTTATCATGAATTAAAAACAAGAAATAAATTGCCCGAGGAAAAAAGGGCCAACTACCGACTAATAGAGCTGACTAACTGCTTTTGTGCGTTGAAGACTTCAACGGTTAATGGCATTTGTCCAACTGCAGCGTGGGTTGCACATCCAAAGCATGGATCGTATGCTCGAAAAGCCATCTCAACCATGTTTAGTATGCCTTGGTCGACTTTCCCGCCATGGATTAAACCTTTTGCTGCGTCACGAATGCTCATGCAGATAGCAGGGTAATTGTTGGTTGTTGCAACAATTAGGTTTACGTCTTTGACAAGTGCCTCTTTGTCGAGTGTATAGTGGTGAATTAATGTGCCGCGCGCCGCTTCAACGATGCCTACTCCTTCGCCTGGTTCGCCTGGTGTGTTGCGAACGTTTGTGCTAGTGATTTCGGGGTCTTTAACAAGCTCCATTGCCCTTTCAGTGGCGTAAAGCAGTTCGATGAGTCTTGCCCAGTGAAACGCGAGTGTGCTATGAACTGGTTTGCCGCCCAAGGTCTTGTACATTTCTTGGTATTCTGCTTGTGCAAGGGGTGTTGCCATACCGTCGGATGCGTTTAGGCGTCCAAGTGGACCAACTCTGTAAACTCCGCTATCTGCGCCAGCAACCTGGCCTTTCCAGCCAACTGCTTTTAGGTATGGGAACTTGCTGTAGGTCCATTCTTCTACATTTTCACCAATGTGTTTAAGGTAGTCTTTTGATTCAAACTTTAAGAATTCTTTACCAGATGGGTCCACAACACGGACTTTTCCATCATAAAAGTTAACTTTGTTGTTTTCGTCAACTGTGCCCATATAATAAGTTGGCATGGTGTAAGCTTGACTTTTGATAAGGTCAACGTATTTGGTATTGCCTAAAACAACATCATGGAAAAGTTTGAGTGTGAACTGCGCAAAGTTAACACATGAAGACGCCATATTCTCGATTTCTTTGCGGTTCTCTTCGTTAAGGGGCTTGGAGATTCCGCCTGGCAAACCGCAGACAGGGTGGGTTGCTTTTCCGCCGAGGATTTCAGTTATCTTTTGTCCATAAGCGCGGTGTTTTATGACTTCTGATGCAATGGGGATGCCTACTTTCTCGATTACGCCAAGGATGTTGCGTTTTTCTGGCGGCGCATCTGGTCCTACAACGAAGTCTGGACCACCTAGGAAATAGAAGTGTAAAGTGTGATCATAGATGAAGTATGCGCTGTACATGAGTTCTCGAAGTTTCTTTGCCGGGGCAGGTGGCTCAACGTTGAATGCTGCATCTAATGCTTTGGCTGCTGCAAAGTGATGAGCAACGGGACATACACCGCAAATTCTGGTTGTAAGTTGAGGCATGAGTTCGGCTCTTCTACCGATGCAGAATTTTTCGAAGCCGCGAAGCTCAGGGATTTTTAGGTAAGCGTTTTCTACTTCACCTTGGTCATTTAGGAATATGGAAACATTTCCATGTCCCTCAAGACGTGTGATTGGGTCTATTATTATTTCTTTCATTTTTTAATCACCTTTCTCTTCAATATGGAAGCCGGTAAACTGTACATGTATACTGTGCCGACTGGATCTTTGATTTGGTTCATTAATTCTTCAATTTCTTCTTCAGTGTACTTGGTTTTTCCTTCTACACCATCGTAACCTAGAATCGAAGCAAGCGCAGTTATCATAGCTGCACCTTGCTCAGGCACGCTTGGTGCCTTGCCACCGCAGCCAGTGCAGGGCATGTCAACTTTGAGGCATTGTGCACCGCAGCCGCTTCTTGTTGCCATTCCCATGCAAACTATGCCTTGTTCCATCAGGCATTTTTCTGGTTCAGGCGTTTTCTCGTACACACGATAGATTTTGTCAATTTTCTTGTTTTCGCGTTTTCTTGGGCATTCGTCGCAGACTGCCTTGAGTGGAGCCAGAACTGAGCCTTTAGGTGGGAGTTTGTTGCTTGCAATTGCATCAACTGCTGCCGCAATTAGTTTAACTGGAGGTGGGCAACCTGGAAGATAATAGTCAACATCGACTGTTTGCGCTAATGTCTTTACAGTGTCATAGAACTCGGGGATTGTAAGGGTGCCTTCTTTAACTTGAGTTTGAGCTTTAGGAGTGACAGCTTGGGGATTGACGTTTGATTTGTCTTTTATGTAGACTTGCTCGAAAATTTCTTTCTTGTCATTTAGGTTTGCTAAGCCTGGAACGCATCCTTCGTGGGCACATGAGCCGAAAGCGACAAGAGTCTTAGATTTTGCTCTAAGCAATTTAGCCATGTGTTCTTGTTCTGAATTCCGGATTGAGCCATTGAAGAATGTTATGTCGATGTGTTTGTCTTGGAGTGCCTCAACGTCTTTATATTTGACATCGATGGCTACTGGCCAGAAAACTATGTCTGCGATTTTTATTACATCGAGGATTTTCTCATTTATGTCTAAGACGGCAATTTCGCAGCCGCCGCAGCTTGCAGCCCAGTAGAAGGCTATTTTTAGTTTGTTTTGGCTCATGGTTTGTTTGCTCCTATTATTTGTTTTAATAGGTTTGATGCGTTTACTCGAAGTTCGCTGAAGGCTAACTCTTCAGGACACATACCCATCGCTAATCCAAGCAGTTGTGGGTAATGAAGTATTGGAATTCCATAGGTTTCATTAAATAGTTTCTCTATGCGCAACTCATTTGTATCGTACATTATATGGCAAAACGGACAAATCGTGATTAAGGCTTGCGCCTCAACCTGTTTTATGTGGCTTAGTTTGTCTTTTGCTAATGCCAATGCCACTTTGTCGCTTACGCCAACGCTGGGTGCTCCACAGCATTCGGTTTCATCGATATAGTCTAGGCAAGTGGCTCCTGTCGCTTCTATGAGCATTTTAAGCGTTTGGGGGTCTTCAGGATCATCAAAACCGATGTATTCTTTAGGTCTTAAGATGTGGCAACCATTATGCTCAGCTACTTTGAGGTTTGTCAACGGCTTAACAACTGAAGCTTTGATTTTTTCTAAGCCAATATCTTCTTTTAAGAGTTGCAGAAGATGTTTGGTTTCGATGGTTCCCTTGAATTCTAAGCCTGTTTCCTTTAGGTGAGCGTTAATTTCTTCTCTTTGGACTTTGTCAGCTTTTAGGATTTTGTTAACTTTCTTTAGTGTTCCAGCGCAGCCTGGACACAAAGTCAAGATGTTTAAGCCCTGCTGTTCCGCCAACGCCAAGTTCTTAGCCGCCAAAATGAGCATGGTTTCATGGCTAACTGGGTCTAAAGGTAAACCACAACAGTTGAATTCAGGCATCTCAACGAGTTCAACACCGAGTTTACCGAGGACTTTGCGTGCGGAAATCTCGTAGCCAGAAACTCTGTATGGAATGGCACACCCGAGGAATATTAGGTATTTATTGCCCACTTGCTTTTTCTCCTTGAGGCTTTTGTATTTTTTCTATGAATTTTATGCCTTTGAGAGTTTTTTTGATGTTTTCGGGGTTGCCTTTAGGAAGGGGTGGGAGCCCTTGGGATTCACGTTTCTTTATTCTGAGTTCGGGGATTTTGTAGGCGTAACCTGATTCTAGTAGGCTTGAGGCTTGGTCTTTGAAGACCTGTGGGAAACAGCCTTTTTCTGCGGCTAGGTTGCGGAACACACGTATTACAGCTGCTACCTCCACATCTTGAGGGCAGCGATCTGTACATGTGAAGCATGCTGCGCATAGCCATAAGGTGTCGCTGTTTAATACGCGGTCTTTTAAGCCAAGTTGCGCCATGTGTATTAGCGTTCGTGGCCTGTAACTGTCGCTGAAGCGTGCAACTGGGCAATCGGATGTGCATGTTCCGCACTGGAAACATTTCAGAATCTTTTCGCTTCCATGAATTTTCTGCAGTTCATACTTGAACTTAGGATCAATTTCGGAAGCTTTTATGGGTGGGTTACTTTTTTGGGTTGGGGTTGATGCTGCCTCAGTCATAAATTTTAACCTTGACAGTTAATTTAGGCACTTGTAGTCCTTTTACTCAAGAAAGCCAATATCCAATAGATAAAGTTTCAGCCAAGATAGTCATGTTTTTTCCCTGTTTCTATTTATGACAAAAAACGCGCTATCTTTTCCATGCTGCGTCTTTTTCTTGAGCCCAATATGTGAAGGTGTATTAATTCCATGTTGAAACGAAATGGTTTCGAGTGAGACCTTTGTCTCTTACATTAAACTCAACATTTGCTAACTTGCCATTTTGTTAATTCGTCGTTTGTTTAGAATGCTTTGTTTTTTCGAACGTTGACAAGAAAAGACGGAAAACAAAACAGCGATTTTGAAGCTGTGGCAGATAAAGCGATATAAGGGCAAAAACAAATAACTACCACGAATTTGAGGCAACCAATATGGGCAGCGTAAAAGACCTACAAGTACTCCGGAAACCAACTCAAACAACTATGGGCACAGGTAGATTCCTCTTTTCGGATCGTTATAGCGTTTTTGACTGGGGAGAAATGCCTGACCATATTGACGGCAAAGGCGCCGCTCTATGCTTGATGGGTGCTTACTGCTTTGAACAACTTGAGGCGATTGGGGTTAAGACTCACTATTTGGGCTTAGTCAACGACAAAGGCAAGGCTGTAAGAGTTGCCGAACTCAAGCAGCCCTCAAACACAATGGAAGTTGCTTTGGTTAACGTTTATAGACCCAAAACATCGGTGACAAATGGCCAAATTGTGCATGACTACAGTATTTATAATTCACCACTGAAAAACTGTCTCATCCCGCTTGAAATCATCTACCGTAATGGCTTACCCGAAGGCTCTTCTGTGTTTAAACGATTGGCCCAGAGAAAAGTGACCTTAAAAGACCTTGGGTTAGACCACCAGCCTAAACCAGGCGAAAATCTCTCAAAACCAATCTTCGATGTCAGCACAAAACTGGAAGAAACTGACCGCTACGTCACGTGGACAGAGGCACAGAAAATCGCATCCTTAACTGACAGTGAACTTGTCGACGTTAAAGGTGTATTGCTGAAAGCGGATGAAACCATCACAAAGGCCGCTTCAAACGCAGGTTTGAAGAATGAAGATGGAAAAATTGAGTTAGCTTTTGACGAAAAAAGAGAACTTATGCTTGTCGACGTGTTGGGAACCCTTGATGAATGCCGTTTTACTTTAGAGGGCGTACACGTCAGCAAAGAGGTCGCTAGGCAATTCTACAAGAAAACTACTTGGTATAACGATTTGGAGCAAGCAAAAAAAGATGCAGAATCGCGGGGAATTCAAGACTGGAAATCATTATGCAAGTCGAAGCCATCCCCACTTGACCCCAAACTTAAAACGGTCATCAGCCAGATGTACATGGCAGTTGCCAACGAGATGACGAATATTTCACTATTTGATACTCCAAAACTTGCCAAAGTAATTGATGATTACATGACATATATGGGTGAAAAAGTATGACGATGAAAAATAAAATTAAGGAAACTATCGCCGATTACGACCAAAAGAAAATCCACATAGGCGTCTTAGGTTCACACTCCGCATTGGAGATTGCTTCAGGAGCCAAACAGGAAGGCTTCAAAACTGTTGTTGTTTGTCAAAACGGGCGAGAAAAAACCTATGCCCGCTACTACCGAAACATATTTGACAATTTCATATTCCTAGACCATTTCTCAGATATAACAACCCCTGAGGTCGTAAAGCAGCTAACCGACCTAAACGCAGTTTTTGTTCCAAACCGCTCATTTAGCGTGTACGCAGGCTATGAAGCAATCGAACAGAAATTCGCTGTCCCTTTGATGGGAAACAGGTACCTGCTTAAAACCGAGGAACGCACTGCGCCAAAAAATCAGCTTTGGCTCTTAAAAGAAGCAGGCATAAAACTTCCCCGCGCCTTCCAGTCCCCAGCCGATATCGATTGCCCGGCTATTGTGAAAGTTGCAGAGAAGGGCCGAGCAATTGAACGTGCATTTTTTTATGCTTCAACACCTGAAGAGTTTGAGCAAGAGGCCCAAAAACGAATAAAAGCAGGAATGATAACCCATGAAGCCCTCAACCAATCCGTAATTGAAGAGTACGTTATCGGCGCCAAATTCAACGCCAACTACTTCTGGTCACCCTTAACCGACGATATCGACTTGCTCGGCTTCGATAGGCGAATCCAAACTGACCTGGACGGTGTGCTTGACCTACCAGCTAAAGAACAGCTTGAACTCAATATATCCACACAGAACATCGAAATCGGTCACATGGGGGCAACAATGCGGGAGAGCCAACTGGAAAAAATCTTCGAAGCCGCCGAACGTTTCGTAGGAATCTGCAAAAAAGAGTTCCCTCCAGGCATGATTGGACTCTTTGCGCTCCAAGGCGCCGTAACCAAAGATTTGGAATTCAAAGTTTTCGACGTTAGCCCCCGCGTACCAGGCTGCCCCTGTGTCGAGCCAACTTCACCCTACATGAAATACAAGTACGGCATAGAGGTCGGTCCAGGCAAACGGGTGGCGATGGAAATTAAACGCGCAATCAGAAAACACAGGCTTGTCGAAGTGGTAACATGATAACAAGCACAGATGTTGGAAAAATCATAGGTAAATATGATCAGAAAAAACTCGCCATCGGCACCTTGGGCTCACATAGTTCGCTTAACATTTTCAAGGGTGCCAGAGAAGAAGGCTTCAAAACCGTCTGTATTTGCAAAGAAAAAGATGCTATAATGTATCAGAAATATCCTTTGGTTGATGAATTAATTATCGTTAAAGACTTCACAGAGTTGCTCACGGAGAAATTGCAGGAGCAGCTACGCAATTTAAACGTGGTTTTGATTCCCCATGGCTCATTCACAGCATACCTGAGCACAGAAGAGTTAACTGACAGTCTCTACGTTCCCATGTTTGGTAACCGTCAACTTCTCCGTTGGGAAGCAAACCGCAAATCCCAAGAAGAATGGCTACGCCAAGCGGGGCTCCGACTTCCCGCAACATTCAAAACGCCACAAGATATTGACCGCCTAATAATCGCTAAACTTCAAGGGGCCAAAGGCGGCAGAGGCTACTTCCTCGCAAACTCACCCAAGAACTTCCACAAACAATTCAACGAAATGGTCAAACGCGGTATGTTAGAAGAAGATGATTTATCAAATATACATCTCCAAGAGTACGCATTGGGCGTTAACGTTTACCCCAGCTACTTTAGCAGTATCCTAAACGACGAAGTTGAGTTGCTTGCCATGGACAGACGCTATGAATCCGCCGTGGATTCTATAGGCAAAATCCCAGCCTGCCAACAGCTCGAAATCGACATAAACCCCACCTACACTGTAGTTGGCAACTTCCCAATAGTGCTCCGCGAATCCTTGCTCCCGGAAATCATGCGTATGGGCGACAATGTCCACAAAAAAGCCCGCGAACTCGCTCCACCAGGAATCATCGGGCCATTCTGCCTCGAAACTGTCATCACAGACGAAGCAAAAATCTACACATTCGAAATAAGCGCACGCATCGTTGCAGGAACCAACGTTGGCATCGGTACCTCCCCCTACGCTTACCTCAAGTATGGCGAGAACATGTACATGGGCAGACGCATAGCTTTGGAATTTAAAGAAGCAATCAAGCAGAAACGGTTGCAAGACATTGTGGCCTAAACATTATGAAAGGAACATCTCGACTAGGCCTTCAAAGTTTTTTCTATTTGCATTTTTCTTAAAATTTTTTAAGACTGCAATCAATTCCACCCTGTTCTTTTTACTGAAAGCTTCTTCCAACTTCTTTGCCACTCTGCTGTTTCCCATAAACAGGAATTGACAGACCGACGTAACGTTTATCACCTTACGTTCCAAGCTAGCGGTTTCAAAATCAACAATGAAAGGCTTGTCAGCTTTTTCCACAAGCAAGTGTTTGGGTGCTTTGCTTAGTTCCCCATGATCCAAACCTGACTCATCCAGCCGCCAACACTGCTCCAAAATTTCAGCCAAAATCATGCGAATTAGCTCTTTATCCCTTCGGGTTTCAAGCCAATCCTCAAGCAAATCGCCATCAATTAGCTGCATCAAAAGAAAATTCTTACTGACATCCAAGAATTTAGGTCCCACGTTAACGTTATTGGCCCTGATGAGCAGTTCTGCTTCATGTTCCAAGCTGATTCGATCAGCGTCTATGCGACGCATCTTCAAAGCCACCCTTACCCCGCAAACATACCCAACCACAACAACGCCGACATAACCCTTGCCCAGGACAGGAACATTAGCCGCCGAGGTTTTCCCTGAGAATTCAAGTGCTTCAACATTGAGTTGCTTTAGTTCCTCTATTCGGTTTTGGATTTCAGCGTGGTGTGTTCTGGGGTAACAAACAATTGAGGCGTAGGGTTCCTCGATGAGCCTTTCGACAGGTATAGTTGTGGGTGTGAGGAGGTTCAAATTTTATGGGTCCTTAGTGATGAAGCATTAAGCTTTTAATTTAATAGGAACCTTTAGTTCCAACATAAACTTATCCTACAGGGGTTACGATGCCGCGGTTCAAACAAATACAGGAAATCCAGCAGTTAATGAGCAACAAAGAGATAATCCGCAACGTAGGCATCATTGCACATATTGATCATGGCAAAACCACTCTTGCTGATTCCTTGCTAGCTGGGGCAGGTTTGTTGTCGACCAAGATGGCAGGGACGGCAAGGGTGCTGGATTATCTCGACGAAGAAATGAAACGTAAAATTACCATAAAAACAGCCAACATTAGTCTTCTCTACAAAGCCGCGAGCATACCCTACATCATAAACCTTGTTGACACTCCGGGGCATGTGGATTTCACGGGCAAAGTCACCAGAGCCATCAGAGTTATCGACGGCGCAGTTGTTGTGGTTGATGCCGTGGAAGAAATCATGGCGCAAACCGAAATCGTCACAAAACAAGCCCTCGAAGAGCGAGTCAGACCAGTTCTCTTCATCAACAAAGTAGATCGTCTAATAACTGAGTTGCAGCTAAACGAGGAGCAAATCCAAAAAAAACTCGACAACATAATCAGTAGATTCAACGACCTCATCGAACTCTACGCAGATCCCCCGTTCAAGAACCAATGGAAAATTGCTGGTTCACTGGGCAACGTAGCTTTCGGTTCAGCCTTGCATGGTTGGGGGTTCACCATGAACTTGGCAAAACAGCAAGGTATCAAGTTCTCAGACGTAATAAAAGCCTACGTTAACAGTGAGCATGAGAAACTGAAAAATGCATTGCCAGTTTACCAAGCAGTTTTTGAAATGGTCATCAAGGTGGTTCCGAACCCGCGAGAAGCTCAAGCGTACAGAATAGAGAAGATTTGGGAAGGAAACATCAACTCCAAGATTGGCGATGCGCTGTTTAATTGTAGGGATGATGGACCAGCCGTTCTTTTTATTACAAATGTGCGTTCTGACTTAAATGGTGACACGATTGCAACTGGAAGAGTTTTTTCCGGCAAAATTAACGAAGGCACCAGGTTACATCTTGTGGGCGCTTTAGCTGAAACTGAGGTAATAGAAGTTTACATTGAAATGGGCGTATTTAGGGAAGAAGTCGGTGAGGTTTCAGCTGGTCTTTTGGCTTCGTTAACTTTGGCTGGGACGGTCAAGATTGGAGAAACTCTTGTTGACGTGGCACATAAAGAGGATATGGTGCCTTTTGAGGGCATATGTTACGTTTCTGAGCCTGTAGTAACTTTGGCGATTGAACCTAAAACCCCCCAGAATCTTCCGGCTTTGCTCGAGGCACTTGAAAAACTTGCAAGGGAAGATCCGAACCTAAAGTTGGCAATAGACAAGGAAACGGGCGAGTATCTTCTAAGCGGGATGGGTGAGTTACATTTGGAAATTGCACTAAAGCAGTTAAAGAGCCTTTGTGGCATCGAAATTGAAGTCTCCTCGCCAAGAGTTGTTTACATGGAAAGCGTGCAGAAAGAAGGAGTTGTAGCCTTGGGAAAGAGCCCTAATAAGCAGAATTATTTTTGGGTGCAGGTTATGCCTGAAAGCGAAGAAGCCAATGCCTATGCTGAGGAGGGTTCGGTCAGTGTTCTTTCGGTTGATGAGCATCGGAATGTGCTTTTAGATTGTAGCGCCAAAACCCAAGCGGTTTCCGAAGAAGAATTGGAAGCAATTATTGCGGGGTTCGAGTATACTTGCAGGGCGGGTCCACTCTGCGGGGAACCGGTGCGGCATTTGTTGGTGCGCCTTGTGGATTTACAAAAGTGCATCAACGAAGTTGAAGGCTCAGAAATAATGCATGGTGTCAGCAAAGCAGTGTTCGGCAGCTTCCTAACTGCTGACCCCTTCCTTTTGGAGCCTATTTATAAAATAATCATATCCGTCGCCACCGAACTATCTGGGGAATCCTCAAGAATCCTAAACACAAGACGCGGAAAAGTCATCCTATTCGAACAAAAAGGGCTCCTGACCACAATCAGCGGCTTTATTCCCGTCTCAGAAACTTTTGGCTTCTCAAAAGATTTGCGATCAGCAACTTCAGGGCGGGCATTTTGGCAAACATTCTTTGACCACTGGGAAAAGATGCCCAAAAAACTATCCTTAGCGGTTATTGCTGATTTGCGGAGGCGCAAAGGCTTAGCACCCGAAGTTCCTAAACCAGAAAAATTCATGGAGCAACAATAATGCAACTTGATGTGCCTTTTGATTTGGATTTTTCGCTTTGTTGCGGGCAAGTATTTAGGTGGAAAAAGCTCGGAGGATGGTGGTACGGCGTTGCCGGGGACCATGTTTTTAAGGTTCGACAACGCGGAAGCGATTTGGAGTTTGAGGGTGTTTGTGAAGAGTTTGTGCGGCACTACTTTGGTTTAAACGACGATTTAGAGCAAATCAGTCAATGCATCGACAAAGATGCCCATATCCGCAAAGCATTGCGCAGGTTTGAGGGCCTGCGGCTTGTTCGTCAGGAACCTTGGGCGTGCCTTATCGGCTTTATTTGCTCCACATACAAGAACATTGTAGCAATCGAGCTGATGCTCACAAAACTATCCGAGAAATATGGGGACAAACAGTTTTTTGGCGGATACGATTTTTACTTATTTCCCACTGTGGAGACTTTAGCCAAAGCAAGTGATAACGGGCTGCGGGAGTGCGGGTTAGGTTATAGAGCTGAATATGTGCATGCAACCGCAAAAAAAATTCTTGACGAAAAAATTAACCTTGAAAGCTTAAAATGCTTTCCATATTTGGAAGCCAGAAAAGTGCTTCTTGAGTTTCCGGGGGTTGGCTTAAAAGTGGCGGATTGTGTGCTTCTTTTTTCGCTTGAAAAAATGGATGCTTTCCCAGTAGATGTTTGGGTTAAACGTGTTATCTTGAATCATTACGCGGAACATTTCTCAAAAGAAGCAGTCAAAAAGATGGAAAACCATAATTCCCTAACCAACGGTGAATACCTAAAAATTGGCGAGTTCGCCCGAAGCTACTTCGGAGGTTACGCAGGCTACGCCCAAGAATACCTCTACCACTATGAGCGAACACAATGTTAAAATGGCGACAGAAAGCATCTTCCTACAGGTGCAACCTATGAGTGAGGGCAAAATTAACCAGTTAATCAAGCAAAAAAGAGTTTTTCTAAGACAAGCGATGAAAGATTATTCTGCGGGCGGCAACGATATGCTCGATGACGTCGAAGTATTGCTCCAAGAAGCCAAAGCAGAAATCACGCTTAACTTAGAGCTCGCCAGCTGCCTCAAAGAAGAAAGCGAAGAAGCCTATCAAAAAGAGTGCTTATCAATGTTCAACGCATGGTACGAGAAATGGTTTGGGAAAGCTTGACTTCTTGGCCGTTAGGTTGTTTGACAGCAATCGGAAAATGTTTAAATCTTTTCAGAAACAGCAGTATTAGAGTGCAACGGTTTGGGCCCGTAGCTCAGTTAGGTAGAGCGCCAGACTCATAATCTGTTGGTCAGGTGTTCAAATCACCTCGGGCCCACTATCATGCCATATGAATTACTATTGTTTGGTTTGTTTTTTTAGCCAGTTGATTATGGTATTTGAGGCTTGTTGGTTGCGGTTGTTCAATGTTTTGCGATTTAAAATGATTGACACTAAAACCTAAGCCGCAAATTCGGCAACCTAATAAAGTAAACAACTTAACCCTGCACGTTGACGACGGGGTAAGTTTTTGGTTTTCTTGGACCTAAGGCGCCGGAAAACCACAATTGTGAGCATGTTATATTGCTAATATCAAAGACAGGAGTCATATAATTCTCTCTCACGAACGAGTTTGTTCTACTAGAGAACATCCAACCGCAAGCTAACAATTACCTTTAAACTCTTGAATTGCCTCTTATTTGTAGTGTTTTGGCGAGTAATCGTTGGGTAGCAGTGCTAATAGCCGGTGTATTCTTTGTTTTAGCTTTTTTGATTCTGTTTAAGCAAAAGGTCACGTTTGGGATTTGGTTTCAAATCGGAGACCTGCACTATGAAACCTTTGCCATAGCATCTGTAACTGTAAGGCATAGGCCCGTACTTGTGGGCGCCTTTGTCACAGAAAACAAACCAAACTTGGTTTAGCAAATATGTAAATTTAAAACTAAATTAGCAACGGTTTTGCCCAGGTTCTCGCATTCGATTAGCTCTTCTTTCTTTGGTGCCCCACGCGCTGCAACGCCATAGTGGGCATCGTCTGCTCTGCCCTGCACTATCATCCCATGAATCAACATCACATTCACGATGGAGAGTAAAGTGGTTTCAGCTCCTGAGGCGGTTCCGATGCTGCCGGTGAATGCCCCGCCGACTTTGCCGCTTAGCTGCTTGTGAACTAGGACGGATTGGTCGATGAGAGCTTTGAGTTTAGCGGACATCTGCCCAAAATATGTCGGAGACCCCATGATTATACCAGCAGCCTCAAACAAATCATTTGGCGTAGTCTCTTCGGCTCTTTTCACTGTAATTTCCAAATCACCTGCTTCCTCTGCGCCTTTAGCCACAGCCATCGCCATGGTCTCGGTGTTTCCAGTCTTAGAATCATAAACAACTAAAATTTTCGGCATGCTCTTTCACTTTACAATTTTCTGTATTATACTATTAGTTTCCATTATTTTTGCGTTATATAAATACTCTAAATATTTTAGGCCCTCAGTTTGCTCTTCGGAGGTGAAAGCTTCGACGCCATCCTTAGCGATAATGATGTAGTAGCCACGGAAAAATGCGTCTGCTGAAGTGTGGCGTATGCACATGTTTGTATGTAAGCCGCCAAGAATTACGGTTTTTACGCCGTCGCCCTTGTATAAGCTGCGCAGTAGCGGATCTAGTCCTGTCTCATAGAAGCCACTGTAGGTACGTTTCTCCACAATGTAATCAATACCTTCTTGGGGTTTTAGCTCATCTATAACTTGGGCGCCCTGCGTGCCTTTAATAGAGTGGCTGCCCCATTTCCGAACTACCTCAACATCTTGGGGATAGTGGGCGTCAATGCTGTAGAGAATGGGCACCTCGTTTTTTCTTGCTGCCACCATGAGCCTCTGAAGTGGCTCAATTACGTTCTTGGCTCTTTTTGTTTTTAGGGGTCCAGTGAAAAAATCGTTTTGCACATCAATAAGAACTACTGCTGGATTATTTATCAAAAATTCACTCTCAACTAGAAAAACCGCAGAGAGCTTATTTAGTTTTATCTTGAAACAAATAGGGCGCAGAAGTTAATTTCTCAGCGCCATCCCGTGTGACTTGGATTGTATCTTCGATTCTGACTCCCCCAAAACCTGGCAGGTAAATTCCTGGCTCGACGGTAACAACGTTCCCCGTTGTCAGAACATCTTTGCTGTCGGGGCTCAAGACTGGTGCTTCGTGAACCTCTAAGCCAACGCCGTGCCCAAGGTTGTGGACAAAGAAATCGCCAAACCCTGCCTCCTCAATCACCCCTCTTGCTGCTGCGTCTACAACGCTTGCCGAAACGCCTGGTTTTATGGCTTCGAGAGCCATATGATGCGCCGACTTTACGGTTGTGTAGATTTTTCTCTGTTTTTCCGTTGGTTTTCCAGCGATGAATGTTCGAGTTATGTCTGAACGGTAAAACTTGTATGTCGCCCCCAAATCAACAACTACTAAATCGTCTTCTTGTATCTTTTTTTCCAAAAACGTTCCATGAGGATATGCACTGCAGTAACCTGAGGCTAAGATTGTGTCAAAAGCAGTCCCGTCTGAACCTGCTTTTCGCATGGCATACTCAACCTCGGCTGCTACCTCCTTTTCTTTTATGCCTGGACAAATGATCTTTGAAGCAGTTTGAATGCCAAGGTTTGCTAATTTGCAGGCTTGCCTGATGAGACCGACTTCGTTTTCATCCTTGATTTTACGTAAGTCACGGATTAGTTTGTTTGCGGATTCAATTTTTTCCTCTCCACCGGTTATTCTGGCAAGTCGATGCCAACTTTCAATTGATAAATCGTCGGCGCAAAAATTTTTAGCCGATGATTGGTTAACGATTTTTTCAAATACGTTTTCTCCCCGTTTTAACAATTCCACAGTTACGTCTTTGGCTTCTTCTTTTGCCTGTTCATAGTTGACTGGTGAAACGTAGAGGACGTTTTCGCCTTGCTCGGGTATGAGCATCGCAGTTGCACCTGAAAAATTAGCGAAATAAACAATGTTTGTTTGGTTGACTATTAGAAAGTTAGATGGTTTACCCTGTTTGACTGCTGTTTGTTTTAGGGCATTTGAGCGGTTCAAGGCTTTTGGCTTCTTTGAATGGATTTGGTTTGGTGTGGGTTTAAGTTTTCGCTTCTGAGTTGGTTTGGCGGCGTTTTTTTTGCGTTATGAATTGAAAAACAAGTCGAATTTAGCCGTGAATTTTTAAACAGAAAAGCCATTATGTTAATATACTTTTCAATTACCTAATTATTCCATACTGAGGGGTAAAAAAGCATGTTTGCTTACGCGGGAAAAATTTTACATGTTAACCTCACAACAGGAGAAACAAGAACCGAGCCATTAAGTGAACAAATGGCTAAAAGCTACATCGGCGGCATTGGTTTAGGCATACGTCTACTTATGGACAACTCAAAACCCGGCACAGACCCGTTCCACCCAGATAACCCGATAATCTACTGTACCGGTCCGCTAAGCGGCACAATGGGTCCGACAGCCGGCAACGGTTACGCCGTAGTCTCCAAATCCCCCGCCACAGGGGGAGTCGGCGAATCTAAAGCCCACGGATTTTTTGGTCCCGACCTGAAACGCGCAGGATACGACGCTGTTGTCATAACTGGTAAAGCACCCAAATTGTCGTACCTTTGGATTGATGATGATAAAGTGGAAATCCGAAACGCCGAATACCTAAAGAATGCCACTGTTAACGATACCGATAACAAAATCCGAGATGAACTCGGAGACTTCTATATTCGTGTATCAGCCATCGGCGAAGCAGGCGAAAAACTCTGCAGGTTTGCTGCAATCATAAACGACGAGTTTCGTGCCATCGGTCGCACAGGTATGGGGGCAGTTATGGGTAGTAAAAACCTTAAAGCGGTGACGGTTCGAGGAACAAAAGATGTTAACGTAGCCAACATGGAAGGCTTTAAAGAATACATCAAAATGATCCATGAACGTATGAAAGGTCCAGCAACCAAGAAATACAAGACTTTAGGTACACCTGAAAACGTCCTTGTTCTTAATTCGCTTTCAGCGCTGGCAACAAGGAACTGGACAAACGCCACTTTTGAAGGTGCCAACAAAGTTAGCGGCGAATACTTAAACGAACATTATGTCAAAAAAATTGTGGGCTGCGCAACATGCGGTATGCGTTGCGACCATATTGCAGTTGTACCAGAAGGACCATACAAAGGCTCAACTTCTAGGCTTGAATTCGAGTGTCTCTGGAGCATGGGACCGCTCTGTGGAGTTGACCGACTTGACGCAGTTATCGAAGCCATGCGCATAGTAAACGAGTACGGCATGGACGGCATCTCAATCGGCGTAGTTGTCGCATTTGCTATGGACCTCTATGAGCACGGAGTAATCACCAAGGAACAAACCGACGGAATAGACCTCAAGTTCGGTAATGCCGAAGCCTTAATTGCAATTATCCATAAGATTGGAAAACGTGAAGGTTGGTTGGGCAACATCCTTGCAGAAGGGGTTGCAAAAGCTGCTGAATTAATCGGCGGAGATGCATACAAATACGCTTGCCACATTAAAGGCTTAGAACTACCCGGCTACGACCTGAGAACTTTAAAGACTGCAGCTTTGGGCTTCTCGGTGTCATTCCGAGGTGCTTGCCACCTTCGGAACGGCGCTTACTCACCTGACGTTAAAGGCAAAGTTAACCGCTTCAAAATCGAGAAAGGCCGTGGTAAAATGATTACTGACGAGAGTTTGATGTACAACATCATCGACTCACTTATCGTTTGCAAATTCAGTAGAGGCACATACTACGACGGCTGGAAAGACCTAACCAACTACTACACATTGGCCACAGGTATTCCGATTACTCCAGAGGAGATGGCGCAAGACGGCGACAGAATCGAAAACCTTGCACGTCTCTTTAACATACGCGAAGGTAAAGGTACACGCAAATTCGATGATGTCCCATACAAAATAAAGAATTTCCCAGTTCCCGACGAAGGACCAGCAAAAGGCGTCTGCGTTAATGATGAGGAAATGGCCATAGGCTTGGATGACTACTACGCTTCACGAGGATGGACCGCTGACGGTATACCAACTATCGAACGGCTAAACCAAGTTGGTTTAGGTGACTTGGCTTATATTGCCGAAAACGCAATGAAAGCCGCTAAAGAAGCCAAGCCTCAAGCGGTGGTCGCAACTGTAGGAGGAAACTAAGATGGTGCGACCACAAGACAGAAAATTCGTAACTGCCGACCCAGACAAGTGCATCGGCTGCTGTGTTTGCGAATACGCCTGCAGTATGGTCAATGAGAATACTTTCAACCCGAACAAGTCACGCATACGCGCTATGCGTCTTGGTCCTCTGGTAAATCTTGCAGTTACCTGCAGGCACTGCGAAGACCCTGCGTGTGTAGCTGCTTGCCCAAGAGACGCCTTGAAACAGGAATGTGATACTGGCATAATTCGTGTCGACGAAAATGCTTGCAACGGTTGCGGATGGTGCATCAGCGCATGCCAATTCGGTGCCATGAACATGCATCCAGACAAAAAAATTGTATTTACATGCAACAGCTGCACAGACAACGAAACCAAAGAGCCTCAATGTGTCAAATGGTGCCCTGAAGAAGCTTTAACATACGTTACAGCAGAAACCTTAGCACAAAAGTACCGTCAGAAAGCTGTCAAAAACCTGTTCCAAACAGCTGAGGCAGAAGCCAACAAGACAAAATAAACTCCCCTATCTCTTTTATGGGTAATCATCTGGTATTTTTTTATAATTTGCCAAAAGTATTTCTAGGGCAAAAGATTAATGATGGTTTTTTGAATATTTCCTTTTTTTTAATTCGCTCAATTTGATAGTACAGTTCCGTTTAGTCCGCTGGGGTGTACCCTCGATTGTAGTAACAACGGTTATTTTGTTTTTGAGAAATTATTCGCTCCTTCTCTTTCTTACTTAAGCGTCTAAAATGCTGCTTCAGTATAAGGTATAACTACGCCTAAAGCAAAAAACAAGCGTGAAAAGATGTTTGACCAAAGGGTCCCTAAACCCAAAGGTATAGTTGTAACCAATAGGTTAGATAGCGGTCGAGAATGCAGTGCAAAGCAAGTATGTGTCTTTTTGTCATTTTCGCTTCGAAAACAAGCTGGTGTTTGCTTTTAAGGTGAACTGTTTTGATGTTTAGCCACCTGTCATCAACGACATTAAAATTACGCTGTCACCCTCTTTGAGCTGTGTGTTTACGCCTTTTAGCTGGTCCATTAGAACGCCGTTTACCATGGCGACGAAAGTTGCTTTCATCTCTTTTTTTGCTGGATCATAGACTTCCTGGATGAACTGTTTGCTATAGGACTCTGCGATTTTGTCAAGCAAATCCGATAATATGCTGTCGTTCGGGAGGGTGAATTCATCTATGCTCTTATTTGTATATGATTTTACCAGGCTAATATAGTGTACTTTGACCTGCATTTTTCTTCGCCCCTGCTTATGTTAATGATTGTTTTTGGGTTCTCATATTTCTTTTCTCTGACTGCCAAGGTTTTACCTTGATAACTGTTATGTCTGTATGTACCTGACGCAATTGGAAAAATCGTGATAAGTCATGAATTTTTAAATAAAGAACCCATTAACTTAATATATTGTTCAAAACCACTAAATACTTTAAAACTCTTGGAGGAACAAGGTTTGCTAGGTTACGCAGGAACAATCTTATATGTTGATTTAACCACAGGCAAAACTCGCACGGAAAAATTAAGCGAAGATGACGCCAAAAAATACATCGGCGGCATCGGCCTTGGAATGAAACTTTACTTATCCAACTCAAAAGCAGGCGTTGACCCACTAAGCGCAGAAAACCCGCTTGTCCTAACGCTCGGTCCAGTCTCAGGAACTATGTTCCCGACAGGCGGAAACGGTCATGCGTTCATATCCAAGTCACCTGAAACAAATGGTGTCGGAGAAGCTGTGAGCCATGGCACCTTTGGAGCAGAACTAAAGCGGGCAGGTTACGACGCATTAATCTTAACTGGCAAGGCTGAAAAGCCAGTTTACCTCTGGATTGACGACACCTCAGTCCAACTTCTTGATGCGTCGAATATTTGGGGCAAATCACCCTTTGAAACCGAAGACGCCATTAAATCAGAACTCGGCGACTATTACGTTCGAGTTGCATCTATCGGCGAAGCAGGCGAAAAACTCTCAAAAATCGCCAACATAATTAACGAGAAAACCCGCGCAGCAGGAAGAACAGGGCTGGGCGCAGTTATGGGCAGTAAAAACCTTAAAGCCATCGCTGTCCGAGGAACACGCGACATAACAGTCGCCAAACCAGACGAATTCATGGAAGTGGTCAAAGAGTTCCACGAACGAATGAAAGGTCCAGCAGCACAGAAATATCGAACACTCGGGACATCCGAAAACATCATGATAACAAATTCACTTTACTGCATGCCTACACGAAATTTCAACAATGCCCATTTTGAGAATGCTGAAAAAGTCAGCGGTGAAACACTAAACGAACGTTATATAGCAAAAATCATCGCTTGCAACTCATGCGCAATGCGGTGCGAACACGAAGCCGTTATCCGCGAAGGTCCCTATAAGGGCACTTTAGCACGCATGGAATACGACAACATTTGGGCTTTAGGACCAAACTGTGGCATAGACAAACTTGACGCAATAATCAAGGCTGCTGAACTCTGCAACTACTACGGCCTCGACGCCACAAGTGCGGGTGTAGTCGTCAGCTTCTTAATGGATTGCCATGAAAAAGGCATCCTAACACACGAGGAGCTTGGTGGATTAGATGCTCACTTCGGAAACGCGGAAGTACTCATACAACTAATCGAAAAAATCGGCAAACGCGAAGGAATTGGCGATTTGCTTGCTGACGGGGTTAAGGTTGCTGCCCAAAAAATTGGCAAAGACTCAATGAAGCTTGCTCAGCAAATCAAAGGCTTAGAAGCCACAGGCTACGATTTACGTTGCCTCAAAACTGCGGCTTTAGCTTCTGCCGTGTCTTTCCGTGGCGCAGATCAGAACAGAAGCGGTGCTTACACTATCGATTTGAAAGGTGGAGTTGACCGCTTAAAGGCTGAAAAAGGAAGGGGCAAAATTGTCAAAGATGCTGAAGATGTCTATGCATTGATTGATTCACTTATTATTTGTAAGAATGCCAAAGGCACACTCTACAAGGAGCTTGTCGACATGGCTAAACTCTACAGTCTAGTCACGGGCGTCGACATGACCGCAGAAGAGCTTGGCGTTGCAGGCGAAAGGGTAAACACATTAGCGAAACTCATCAATGTCCGAGAAGGACTAGGGAGAAAAGATGACATTCTTCCGTGGAAAGTCATGAACCAACCAATCACCGACGATGGACCCGCAAAAGGAGCTGTCGTAAGTCAAGACGAACTCGACCTTATGCTTGACGACTACTATCAGGCCCGCGGTTGGACAGTCGAAGGCATACCCACAAAAGCTAAACTTCAAGAATTAGGCATTCAAGATTACCAAAGCATAATTGAAACCAAAGAGGCTTAAACAATGGTCAACATTCATGAAAGAAAATTCGTTTCCACCGACCCTGAAAAATGTGTCGGCTGCCAAATATGCGAGTACGCTTGCTCATTTACCAAAGAAAAAGCCTTCAACCCGCTCAAGTCACGCATCCGCGTAGTTAGAGTTAATCAGCTAGCTAATATGGCCGTTACGTGCCGCCTCTGCGAAGAGCCAGCTTGCGTTGCAGCATGCCCCAGAGACGCACTAAAGCAATCAAAAGACACAGGCAACATCGAATTAGACAAAGACAAATGCAACGGCTGCGGGTGGTGCATCGAAGCCTGCGACTATGGGGCCATAATGTTGCATCCAGAAACCAAAGTCGTCTATGTTTGTGATATGTGCAAGGACAAACCCGAGGGACCTCAATGTGTCAAATGGTGTCCTGAAGAAGCCATAACTGTAGTTACAAGCGATGTGTTGGCGCAGAAAGCAAGAATTGGCGCAATCAAGAAACTCTTCCAGGAAAAAGAGTAAAATAAGGGCGAATTTTAAGCCCGTTCAACTGGATTCTTAAAAACACAAATTAACTAACTTAACCAATTACATTTAACCAGGATGGTTCTCGGAGCAATGAGCTTCATAATCCTCATTGATGTCGTACTCTTGATTTTAGGTTGGGCTCAGGTATTTGTGGCTGGTATTCTTTTTTGGTTCAGAGCTTGTTAGCCCTTTAAGGTTCTAACAAATCTACCTCTCGGATATCTTTTTAGAAACAAGTTTTCTAGTTAGCATACTATTCTTAAGTTTTGTGACGGTGCTAAACCAACAAACCCTCGCCTAAATTTTCAAATGGTTTTATGAAACCCAATACTGTCCTCCTCTTTGGGACCAAAATTTACTTCAGCAAGGGATTATTTAAAAGACTTAACTGAGAATGACTTTTAATAGTCTTTTTTTAAAGCTTCAAGTTTTCAAGTTGCATTGCATTGTGTTTAGTTCTTTGATCGTGCTTTGAAGGTTCTTGTTGATGTCGCCAACGTAGACTGCTCTGTTCTGAATCCCCATTTGTACAGCTCCTGCTACCAAGAAGCCTGCACCAATTATTTCGCCAACGGGTGAGGGGTCAGGAAACATAATGCAAGCTACCCCGATTTTTATAAGGTTAGATTTGTTGCCTTCACGCCAAAGCTTCTTTGTTTTGGCTGTCATTTTTGTCGTAGTTTTCATTGCCCTGTGAACCTCATTATAGGTTTCGATTAGTTCATGAACAGCCTGCGTTGTCTGTCTTGCTCTCTCCAACGTATTTCACACCCCTACAATGGATTGGCTAAAGAAAAGCTTTAAAACCAAACGGAGCTCCATTTAGCCAGCATTTCCAAGTAATTCTCATACTTGTTTATGGTAACACTATAAACTTTCGATACAGCGACATCAGCGTTTTCACATGGGAATGCCAAAAAAATAGAACAAATTAAACAAAATCTTTGTGCTCTTAAAATATTATCCATCATTTTTTGGCTGTGCGCATTTTTCTATAAAACCTATCAATAATAACCTTTTAACACTTCCATAAACTATCCTGTTTACAAGGTGCCTATCGTTTGCTTGACCAATTCCTCACCACAATAATCCTCGGTTTAATTCAAGGATTGTCCGAGTGGCTGCCCATCTCCAGCACTGCTCATCTGAGAATTACAGAGCATTTCTTGGGTTTTCAGGCCACACCCCTCTTCAATGTGTTTTTACACATAGGCACACTCGGGGTGGTCGTTTTCTACTTCAGGCACGACATCAAAATTATTCTAACCGCTTTGGTACATCGGGATTTCCATTCTGAGTATGGCAGATTTATCCCCCTTATTATTGTAGCAACCATCCCCACTGGGATAATAGGACTACTCTATGACAAGTTTCTAGCCGACACGTACCAGACAATTCTAATTATCGGTTTAACTTTCCTTTTCGGCGCTATCCTGCTGTTTTTCTCCAAATACGGAAAGGGAAATCAAACTCAAATCTCCTATAGACGGGCACTGGTTATGGGTGTTGCTCAAGGCGCTGCGATTTTTCCAGGGCTTTCTAGAAGTGGTTCAACAATTTCAACAGGACTTTTGCAGGATGTCAAGCGAGAGATGGTTTTCAAATTTTCTTTTCTGCTTTCTATCCCGGCAATAGTGGGCGACTTAGGCGTTGAAGCGTACTTGCAGGGGGGAACCTTGGTTTCTGAAGGCGTAGGAATTAGCCCGCTTAATCTTGCGGTAGGTTTAGTGATTACGGTTGCTACAGGCTACTTTGCAATAGTGTTGGTGAAGCAGCTGGTGTTAAACAAAAGATTCCATTTCTTTGCTGTCTACACGTTTGCTCTCGGAGTTATTTTGATAATTTTGGCGTTCTTAGGGTTCTAGTTAGTTAATCCAAATTGATAAAAACTATTCGAACAGAAAACATCAAAAGAAGATCAGTTGTTGTGAGGTGAATTTGAGAACCAAATAAAAAGAATAACCGATGATAAATCGGCAGAAAATTCTCGAGGTAATCAATTTAGCTGGAGAAGAATTTCCGTGTTTATTCTGCCCTTCTAACGCTGAATGTGGCAGTTTTAAATGGTTTATCAAATGGTTGGAAACTCATCTGCTAAAGAATAAAAATTTATTAAAGTATTTTTTTATTTTTGAAAAATGAGTTGGTTTAAATGATTTTTTCTAAATCGCCAATGAAGTGTTCAAACACCTTTAAACCGCTCTTCCAAAAGTTGGGTTTTGTAACGTTTAAGCCCACAATTTCGCCGATTTCTAGTGGTGACCTGCTACCACCTGCAGATAGCATCTCAACCAACTTGGGTACAAACTCCTTGCCCTCCTGAAGGTAGCTTGTATAGAGGGCGTAGACAAACATTTGTGCGTAGACGTAGGGGTAGTTGTAGAAGCGGTAGTTTGCCATAAAATAATGGGGTTTCATTGTCCATTCCGCTTGCATTTCGGGGAACCAGGTGACAGCATCGCCAAAGATATGGTCCCGCGCTTTAGTCCAATGACTGCAAATTGTCAGATAATCCAAATATTCGCCCTTATCTATTGAAGCGTAGAGTGCCTGCTCAAACCACGCCCGTGCAGTAACTTGGAAAGTAGTTATGCCCGCCTCATCCAAAACCATACAAAGCAATGATCTCCGTTCTGCGTCAGATTTCGCCTCATCCAAAAGCAAATCTGTCACCAGTAACTCGCCAAAAATCGAAGCCGTCTCCGCCACAGATGAAGGAATGTGCATGTTTAGCAGGGTTTGGCTTCTTGATGCATACCAGTCGTGGGTCGCGTGCCCCAGTTCATGTGCCAACGTGAAAACATCAGTTAATGTGCCGTTGAAGCTCTGCAAGATGTACGCGGATTTGCCGTTGAAGTAGCTTGCACAAAAGGCACCATTGCGTTTGCCAAACCTCGGAGAGGCGTCTATGTGGTGTTTTTGAAACATATCTTTTACTGCCGAGGCATAGGTTGGGTCGAAGCGGCTGTAGGCTTGAGTAACTAGGTCTTGCGCTTGCTGGAAGCTGAATTTCAGTTCTGGTGCATCGGGCAAGGGTGCAATAATGTCGTGGTTGCTCAGTTCCGGTAAGCCCATCAATTTGGCTTTCACCTTAAGATAACGTCGATAAGTACCCGAGCCTTCCTCTATTGTTTTGAGCAAGTTGCCGATTATTTCCCCCTGGATGTCGTTGTTGATTAAGCTGGATTCCATGGGAGTTGCGTATTTTCTGCGTTTTGAGATTGTGACCCAATCGTTGCAGATGCTGCGTAGCGCCGCGGAGAAGACTTCGCCATCTTTTCCCAACAACCCATAGATGGACTTGTAAGCGGATTCTCTTGTTGTGCTGTCAGGATGAGGCAGCAAACCATTCGCTTCGCCATAGCTGAGTGTCTTCTTTTCGCCTAAAACGCTTATTTCGAAGAGGCGGGTGTTTAGCCATTTGCTTTGCAACTCTTCCCAAGCGTTTACGCCAAACTGGTCTTTCTCTATGATTAGTTGCTCTTCTACCTCGGATAATTGGTGTTTCACGCGGCGCTGAACGCGTTCGAGCATGTGCCTGTAATTAGCTAAAGAAGGCTCTTGTATGAGTTCCGGCTTTGCTTTCACCAGTTTTCCAAGTTCCAAAGAATAAAATGCTAATTGTTTTCCGATGCTTGCTGAGAGCTTATCAACTCTATCATTTAGCGCTTGCGTTTGAGGATACGCCATATCTGCAGAAAAAGAAAGGCTTGAGAACAAGGTTAAGTCGCTGAATTTTGCTTCAAACAACTCAATATCCTTAATACACCTGAGCAAACCATCTGCTGAGAGCTGGGTTATTTTGTCTCGGTAAGCTTTCTCAAAGGAGTCCGCGGCTGATGTGGATTCTGCTATTGCTTGGTTGATCTTGGGGTCCTTTATATCTGAGAAAAGTTCTGTTAGATTCCATGTTGTGCTCATTTGATTTACCTTCAATTAGCTATTTTGTTTGGGGTTATTTTGCATTATTGTTGCTCCCCTGGAATAGTGTTTAATAAGCTTTTAATTAAGCCATAATTAATGGTGCTTCACGCATTTGGTCTAGATCGAAAGCTTGCAGCTTTATTTTGTTGCCTTTTTTTATTGTCACGTAGTCGGTTCCGCAGACTGGACAGGGAACAAACTCATATGCTCCCACGGAGTCGAACTCGAAGCTTACGTGGCATACTGGACATGTAAACTTGATCGTAGATATTTTTTTCATTATTTATCCTCCTTGAAATGGTTCAACTAAAAATGCGAATTTATGTTAACTTACAGAAACCGCTTTTTCGTCTAACATTTGGAAACGCTAACTGGGTATTAACTGTTCCTGTGGCAACTCGGTGTTTGAATGGTGTTATGGATAGTTTCATATTATCGTTCAGAAAGTCACTTTGTTTTCTTATTTTCTTGCAATTTTAATCAACTTTCAGGGTGAATCAACATAAAGCAATTCTTATTCTTTTAAATAATAAGCATAGATTGCCTTAGGACCTTTGAGGCGATTCGTTTTCCGTAAAGCAAACAAAGGAAAAATGTTACTATAGAGTTTTGAGTTGTCCTATTAGTTCTTGTTTCATTTTTTCGTCGGCTACAATTTCCTTTCGGGCTTTTTTCCAGTCTCCAGAGCAACGTCCATAGCTTGATTGCTCGCTTATGTACTTGTGTATAATATCATCAATTTTTTCTTTGTTGCTGGCGTTTAGTTCTACTCCCGCCTCTTTCAAAAGGGTTCCAAACCATTTCCAACAAGTCATGTTATAAGAACTCCATTAAAATAACTATGGTGGTCACTGCAACCTATTTGCTTTTCGCATCTCTTTTAAATTCATTGAACTCAACTGAGTTCTTTTTCAGCGTTGTCTACTTTTTCTTGCAGCTTTTCTCTGCATCTGAGAACTTCGTTTTCTTTAAGGTCTATTTGGCTTGCATCGAAACTTTTCATCAATTCTTTGTCACTTAGTATTACCGATTTTTCAGCGAGTTCATCGATGAGCTTGCGGATTTCCCTGAGTTCCGAAGATATGCCCCTGAGTCTTATCTTTTCCTCGTACGTGAAAACTGTTATAATCAACCAAGCCACCCAATTAAAGATTACAATTTACAAACGATGGGCTGTATTAAAATTTCCCTAAAAATCTTGAGATTAGTGGTGCTACGGGCAGGATTTGCCCCTCCAGACAAGTATTTTTACTATACTTTCCCCTTTTTTCTCTTCCACCTGTCATGACTATTAAGGAGGTTTTTCTTTCTTGAATGCTGATAGGGTTAAGCGTAAGCTTCCAAGCTTACTTGTCGATGGCAGCACAACAGAAAAGAAAAGCTGGAACAGCCTTATGCGTTACCGTTATCGATTTACTCAGTTTAAGAAGCGTCATCCTGAGAAGTTTAACTCTATAACTAACCGTATTCTCTTAGACTTAGTTGATTTAGAAAAAGCGGTTAATGATTCAAAAAACCAATAGTCAAGGTTAGCTTCAGGTATTCTTGCAAATCATTTTTCTTACCTTATAACCTTATCATTGAGTTGTTGGAGTATCGAGAAGACGTCAAGGAAAATGATCATGCGACCGATGCCCTGCGGTATAGTTTGCCGTTTGCAGCTGAGGAGAAGCCGTTTTGTTTGTTGTTCGGCGCTAAAGTGCGCGCTGCTTTTTCCCAATAGCGTTCAGCGGAAAAGATTACCGGTTAGTTGGCTAAATTTCAACCTTTTGGGCTAGCGATGCACTTTCAGGCTTTTTGAGTGTGTTTGCCATCTACAGTTTTGCCATCTGCAGTGACTTGGGTAGACGAGAACGGTTCAGTATTAATTTTTTCTCTTATTCCATCTGCGGTTACCAGGTGGTCCTATAAGAAAATAACCTATTACTATCATAGCAATGGTTACAACGATAATTATCACAGCTGTTACTTCAGTCGTTACTCTCACCTCTATTTTTAGTGTCTAAGTCTAAATACTTCCATTTAGCCTAGCGTAATTTTTTTCGGTGTTTATTACTTCAACCTGGAACTTTTTTGGCAATGACAAAAAGTGTGATTCATTAATGATTTTTTTGCCATCCATTTCTATGGCGGTGTATTTTAGAAGAGGGTTCACATTAAGAATAATGGTATGTTTTTCAGTCTCGCCTATTTCAAACTTTACTTTTGTCATTTTTTTGAACCTCCCTTCTCTAACTTTGCTACTTCCATTTTGTTAGTATCTCTTCTCGCTTGAATGTAGATTTACTTAAGAAGAACAGAATTATGTCAGCGATCAAAACAACGGCGGCGAAGATCAATAGGTTACCGATACTGAATGAGAAAATCCCTTCGACTCCCACAAAGAAGACAGCGACAAACGGAATAAACATGAGACCTGCAATCTGGTTTGCACCCCGAACATCGCTTACCCGCGCGGATGCAATCACTGCTACTTCAATACTAAGAACCGCTGCAAGCGGCGCCAGAAGCAACAGCATAACGCCGGCGTTCCAGTTGGGAAAATAGTAGTAGCCTAACCCTGGATTGTGCAAGAAATAGTCCGTTGCTGCCATGAAGATTGATGCCCCTGTCCATGTGGACAGAATAGGCGGTATGAAGGCGGCGATGCTTTTTCCCAGCAGAATCTCGCCATCAGTCGTCGGAGTCGCCAGCAACGGTTCCAATGTCTTTTCGACTTTTTCCCCCACTATGCTGTATGCTGCAATCGTGCTGGGAAGGACTGTTGCTAAAATAACGAAGAGGTAAACGATTGAGTCAGCGCCTAGTGCGATTGTATTAGGAATTCCGTTGGCTGTTTGGCTCTTAAGGACAAGTGAGAAAACAATTGCGATTAGGAGGGGAAGCCCAACAGTATAGAAGATAATGCTTTTCTTTCGTCTGATTACTTTGAGTTCTTTCTGTGCTATCTTCCATGGTAACCAAGCGGTCATTGGGGGTTCTCCTTTACTAGTTTCAAGTACGTGTCTTCCAGCGAACTGCTAGTCACTGTTACCGTCTCGATGCGTCCTTCAGCCTTAACAATTGCATTTATCATTTCTGGGTTCTCCTCTTGGGGATTGGCGACATCGACAGTTAACTTGTTACCTTCCCGAACCAAGTTCTTTATTTTGAGTCGGTTGAGGGAATCCAGAATCGCTTCGTTCACTTGTCTGAGCTGGATCACCGTCTTCCTTCCATGGATGGATTGTTCGAGTTCTTGAGGGGAGCCCACTGCCATCAGGCGGGTATTTAAGATACCGATTCTATTACAGATTCTCTGGGCTTCATCGAGGTTGTGCGTATTGAGGAAGATGGTTTTCTTTTCCTTCTTCAGGGAGAGAATGAATTCCCTCACTTTTTTAGCGGATTCGGGATCGAGGTTTGCAGTCGGCTCATCCATGAAAATTATCTGGGGGTCGTGGACTAGCGCGGGCTATAGCGAGCTTCTGTTTCATTCCCTTGGAGAATGCTCCCGCAAGAACGTCTCTTTTCTCCCAAAGCCCAAGCAGCTTCAGGAAGTACTCATTGCTTTCTTTGCGCTGGGTGTCAGTTCGCCTGTAAAGTGTTCCGTAGTAGTCCAGGTTTTCGTAGGCAGTGAGCGATTCGTAGAGCCCTACGTTGTCTGGGACGAGCCCGATGATTTTTCTAATCTTCCGGGCATTTTCTTCACTGCCGACCTCGTAACCGCCAACCTTGGCAGTGCCGCTTGTCTTAGATATCAGGCAGCAGAACATTCTCACCGTGGTGGTTTTTCCTGCCCCGTTGGGTCCAAGTAAACCGAAGACTTCACCCTCGTCTACGCGAAGGGTTAGATTGTTGACCGCAGTTAGGTTCCCGAACTTTCTGGTAAGGTTCTCAGTCTCTATCATGCCAAACACCATCCTCAGCTTCAATTCTGCTGTTGAGAAGCATACAGACTTTGGGTTCTCAATACTCAATTAAAACGATTGTTTGATATAAAGAGGCGGGAAAACCGTAGATTGGCGGGTTCGATGGATTCGTACCTATGTTATATGTTAATTCTTATAAGGGCTTTTTTAAGATAGGGCTATTTCGTGTAGGCAGCTCTGGAAAAAGCGGTAAGCGCGCTAAGGAAAAAGACTCTACTGTTTTTCTGCTGTAACTTGCCCTCTCTTCTAACTTCTGACTTGGCATTCTTACAATTATTATTCTGTTTTTAAATGGTTCAACTGAACCAGCATTTGTCATGGACAATTGCAAGAGCTTTAAGCATTCGGCTGAGTTGCGTGAGTATTGGCGGCTTGCGAAGCGTAAGCAAAGAGCACGAGGGAGAGAAGAAGGTGTGAGCTATGGCTGAAGCTGCGAAGAAACCAACATCAAACCGCTCAACAAAGGATCGCAGAAACACGTTATTTCGCGTTTTAGACGGTGTATTAAGCCTGTCCCACAAAAAAATTCATACAGGCGGAAACAGTGACCGAGCTAAGCAGGGTTGGGCAAGAGTTTTAGTTTCAGCAGTCTCAGCCTACG
Source organism: Candidatus Bathyarchaeota archaeon (assembly GCA_963775685.1). Lineage (GTDB taxonomy): Archaea > Thermoproteota > Bathyarchaeia > Bathyarchaeales > Bathycorpusculaceae > Bathycorpusculum. The sequence continues at coordinate 1,192,731 of CAVZJV010000014.1, read as the reverse complement.
GTCCCTTGCTAAAGGATGAGGAGTTGGAGCTTCGGGTGTTAACGTTAGAGGAGAAGCTCAAGAACAGCATATTAATACCGAAACCGGAGGATAAGAAGAAATGAACATTCTAAGCAGGAAACTGCATGAATTAGAAAAAAATGTGTTACCTGAACTTCCCGAAGAAGGCACAACAAGAATAACATGGGAAAACGGAGACACAGAGTTAGATCGAGCCGAAAACGAATTACATAGACGAGCAACTCAAATCTTGCAATGCTCACGCAGAAGAAATGCAGGCAAGCCATTATCACGGGGAGAAACCGCTTATATCCCGTTATCTTCAGACGACCAAGCAATTGTGGACGCAGCCAACCATCGCTTTATGGCTAGGATACTGGAGATTTTCCAAACCTTCACGGATGCTTTTGTAACGTATAAAGACCCTATGGCTAATTGGGTGTTCTACACGCGGTTTTATTGGCTTATAGAAGAAACCCGCAAGTTCAAAGAGCAATTTGACGCGGAAGAAGCAGTCTTTAACACGCCTGGCTATTGGGAACTATGCGAAGGCGAACAGGAAAGGCGTTTAGCTCCCGTTTATGCAAACTTGGAACCATGACCTATTTACTCCTGAGAGTTTTCAACGCTACTGTGACCAACATCACGTTTTCAAAACAACCGAGGACATTCAACAGTTTATCGCTAACAGGACACCCGAGCAAGCTAGGCAAGAAGAGTTAGAAGAACAGCAAGAAACAAGCGGAAAACGCGGAGACTGACGCACGTAACGCACGTTACCTTAAAGAAAAATGTCCGACGTGTGCGGAACCAGTGCGACTGGTTTAAGAAAATATCCCAAAATGTCCAAATTAACCAATTGCTGACAACAGAAAACGTTACGGAGAATCTGAAAATATGAGTGACCGAGCAAGTGAAACCGAGCGAAAATCGAAAAGAAATTCCGATTCCCATGTCGGAGCGCAGTGAAAATCAGCGATCTCAAGTTTGACCAAGACAATCCTAACATGATGAGCTTGGCGCAGCTTGACCGCTTGAAAGCTTCAATTAAGCGATGGGGGGACATCGTTCCCGTCGTCACCAACAGTGAGCTTTTGGTGGCAGATGGGCAGCAGCGTGTTACCGCTATGAAGGAGCTTGGCATGACTGAGTGCAGCGTCATTCGCTTGCCAGTTAAAGATGTTGATCGCCGGCTTCTGCGGCAGGTGCTCAACAAGCTAAGGGGTAAACACAACAAAGAGTTGGACAGCGCCGAATATCTGCGCATAATTGAACAAGGCGAAAAAGAAGATTTGAAGTCGCTCCTTGAATCCGTCGGCGAGAAAATTCCTGAGGATTTGGATGACCATGAGATTCCGGTATCTATCCCTGGAACCTATGAGATAATAATTGAGTGTAGAGATGAGGCTGATCAGAAACGCATCTTTGAAAAGTTGAAACTGGAGGGTTACAAGTTACGGATTTTGACATTGTAAAACGTTGGGACCAAGCGGATAGTTTTCGGTCACTAAGTGTGGTATAGGTAGCTATACTCTAAATGAAGTAAAGTTGGAGAAGCGGTTTAGCGGTTCTCTGCCTCTTGAGGATTTTCAAAGAAAAAATATGATAGAAGGAAAAGTAATCGAAAACTGCATTTGTCATAACTGAAATTGCTTTAAGAACCTTGGGAAAACTTTTAATAATTTGAGGGTTTTGGAATTCATGGTGGTTTCTTTTCCGCTTTCTAACTCGAGCAAAAAGCAACTTAAGAAAGATCATGGTTCTCTTTTGAATGCAAAGGCGACAATTGAGCAATCGCATCGAGAAGGATCTGATCAATTAACGTTTTCTCCGTTCGTTCACATATTTAACATAAATGACGATACGAAGTGTCTTTTCCATTCTTTGACGTTAAAGAAAGTATACCTAAAAAATGATGAATATATCTCTGTATTAACCGGTCTGGCTACGGATAGCCTTAGCGAATCTGTAAAGAGCTTACTTAATCTCGAATTTATTGTGCCCCAAAGCTTTGATCGAGAGAGAGTTTTTTGCACATTGGCAGACAAAATGCTTAGAAAGACGCCGTCTCCATTTCTATCCTACGTTTTAGTAACGGATTACTGCAACTTTAGATGCGGCTATTGCTTCATAGAGAATTCTCTTAAAGGACCGAGCGTAAAAATGTCTAAGGAGGTAGCCGACAAAGTCATAAATGCTCTGATTACAGCAGCAAAAGAAGTTAAGGAGTACAAAGTCACATTTTACGGAGGTGAACCTCTTAGTAGTAGCGAAATCATCTTTTATATAATCGAAAGGCTTGAGAGGGCAGTCAAGAATAAGTTTACCTTTTCATGCGTAACGAATGGAAGCTTTGTAACGAAGGAATTAGCGAAAAAACTTAAAGAAAACAATGTTAGTGTTGGCTTATCTCTTGATGGTTGGTATGGAATTAATAGGAATCGTGTTTTTACTGAAGGAATCGAAACCTTCAATTCTACACTCAGAGCTCTAACTCTCTTGAATGAAGCTAGCGTAAATGTGGGAATATCCTGCACGATTACCAAGCAGAACTATGAATATGCGGAGGAAATAGTAGATTTCTTTCACAAATTGGGAATTAAGAGTTTAGGTTTTAACTTGCTTACTAGAATCAAGGACTCTACTGAATTCGAAGTGCCAGATCCAAAACAACTTGCTCATCATCTCTTTAAGGCGTACTTAAAAGCAAAAGAATTGCATATGTTTGAAGATCGGATAGACAAGCGAAGGGCGAGATATTTCTTTAGAGAGATGTTCCACGTATATGATTGCCCGGCATTTGGTCAGCAAATATTCTTTTCTCCCTCAGGAACAATTGGACCTTGCCAAGCCTTCTACCCGTCGGGGAAATATCAAATTCCAATTAAAGATGATTTAAAAGTTCAAGAAGAACCACTTTTTTATAAATGGTTTGAATTTGGGACTCTAAAGAACAAAGAATGTATGAATTGCCCTGCACTTGGAATATGCGGTGGTGCATGCGCATACGATGTCTATATCAAAACTGGTCAATTAGGCATAAAAGAAGACTATTTCTGTGCTTTCCAAAATGAAATTTTGAAATTGTTATTGGCGTATGATTTTCTAACAAAATCACAAAATAGTTCCAAAAGAAAGAATCGGAAGCGAATACAACGCAAACTCTAACAATGCCTTCTCTAACGTTTTGCTTCAAGGATTTGTTTTGAATGATTTCGATAAAGAACGCTGACGTTAGAATCAGTAAAGTTATTCAATAGAAGCCAAAAATTGAAGGGTCGGCAGCCTGATTTCTGGAGCAGGTTGCATTAACAATAAATATAAATAACTGACATTTCATAGGTCATATTAGTGATTATTTTTGGCAAAAGTTAAAAAAGCGCTTAAAGCAAAATTAAAAAGACAAGGTGTTTCTCGTTCAACAAAAAAATCGGTCTCAAAAGTTTCTGCTAAAAAACTCACTGAAGCGCAAAGTAAACGTTTTCGGGAACTCCTTTCGAGGAGCCCTTCAATTGAAAAGATTGATCCTCAAATGTATACAAAACTGCAATCAGCCATACATGAAGCCGTTGAAAAAACGATGCCTGAATATGTGGAATGGTTAAATCAAGCTTTCGGCGAGACTCTTGTAGCAGAAGATTGCCCTCAACCAGCATGTTGGTCGTGTGGTACAGGTCCCACTCCAGCATGTTGGTCGTGTGGTACAGGTCCCACTCCAGCATGTGATAAGTGTGATAATGGTGACTTTACTTCGTCAATTGATAAGATCGCAAACAAGGTTTCTAAAGCGGTTATTAATGCTGCCATGAGTGCCGCGATAGGTCTTACTTTAGCTGATGCTGTTGCAAAAGAGAGTGGAATAATAGTTAGCGAGGTCCAAATGCGCAATATAGTTAAGAAACAACTCAAAGACGTAGCCAATGAAATAGGAAAAGGTGCCTAGTGCTACTTAGAGTTAGGTAAGGCCTTTTCCCTTCCCTTTTTCTTTGCCCTCTTCAAAGCAGCTGAAACCTTTTGGATCAATTTCTTCACTCTCTACGTTTTCTTCTCCGTAGCCTTCGATAAAACCGCACGACCTGTTTCATAATAAATACGATTAAAGATAAAAGACGATGTGACTGTGCTTTTACAACAACAATTCCTTAAAGTCAAGGATGAGATAAATTAATTAAGATTAACATTAAAGGTGAGAAAAATGCTTTCCGACGAAGAAATTGACCGTATAGCTTCGAGAGTTGCAGAGAAACTAAAAGGAAAAATTGGAACAGTTGCCCTTCGTGCAGGCGAATTACCAACCCCATGTAACACACCTTCTAAGTATACATGTGACGCTAGTTCTTTTACTTGCCAAGCTAGTTTGTTTTCTTGTAGTGATGACTTTGAATGCTCGAATAGCTTTACTGGGTTTACAAAAAAACTTATGAGGTAAGACATTGTCAAAAAAAATTTCTGAGGAAGAATTAGAAAAAATTGCCAAAAGTATTGCAGCAAAGATAGGGAGTTCTGATGAAACGGTCAAGGCTATCGCGGAGAGCGGAGCTCTTGGCTTTAAGTGTACTCTAAAATTCAAATGCTCGAACGTATATAACTGCGTGGCTCCTCACAAGTGCTCAAGCGATGCTTATACCCACAAACTACATCCTTAGATGGCTAGATCTAATTCATGATAGACAGAGAACTTTTTATCGAACAGATTTCTAGGAGTTTTTTGCTGGTTCTTCTCCTGATACGAACGACTTAATATGCAAATTAAGAGAGGAGCTAGGAATTTCATCCGAAGAAAGTCAAAGATTACTCTACAAAATTATATTATATACAAATTCTTCTATTTTTCCACCTATAACAAAACTTGACTTGATTCTAACAAATAGGTGCAATTAGCCTGCAAATATTGTTTTGAAAAAAATTGTAGAACATCTGAATCCATGGAAAAAACAATCGCTAAATCTGCTGTAGACCTTCTTCTTGATTATTCTGCAAATGAAACGAATCTAACTATTCTCTTTTTTGGAGGAGAACCAACTCTTGAATTTGATCTTATAAAAGAAATAACTATTTATGCCGAAGAGAGGGCTGCAGTTAGACAAAAATCAATTGAATTTGACATGACATCCAATGGCCTATTGTTGAATAACGAAATGACAGATTTTTTCTCTTCCCATAAAATTAAAGTTCTTTTGAGTATTGATGGTTTAAAAGAATCTCATGACAGATTCAGAATTGATAAATCTGGAAGAGGTACTTTCGAAAAAGCTATAAAAAACATGCAATTATTAAAAGAAAGTCAGCCCTGGATTGGCACAAAAATGACAGTATCCCCCCAAAACGTTCCCAATCTATATGATGATGTCTTAGGGCTTTACAAGTTAGGCGTAAATGACTTTATCATCGGGCATGCCACCGGTGTGGAATGGCCTTTAATTGACCGAGAAAAATTTGTTCATAATTTAGAAAAATTGTATATGTGGTACAAAAACTCGTCGCGCAACGACATAAAGTTAAGTGGGGACATACAAATTGGCGAACATGAGCAATTAAAAAAAAGTAATTCTTTTGTTTGTGAAGCGGGTACAAGCCGGATTTGTGTGAATACAAATGGAGAAATATCAGCCTGTGGTAGGGTTTTAGCTTTGAATAATCGCCAATTACTATCCAAACTTGGTGATACTAAATACGGTATTTATAATTTAAATAGCCGCTTAGACTTTGTTTCTGGATTAAAGCTACGGTCTGCTTGTTCAAAAAAAGGAATAGCAGGAGATTATCTTGGAGGGTGTTATGCAGAAAATTATTTTGAGAATCAAGATATTTTTCAGCCGAACTTACAAGAATACCTATTTTCAAAAATAAAACCAATCTTTTAGATTATTCTAAAAAGCCTCAAACACAAATAGAACGGTTAGCTAACCAAAATAGCCATTTTCCTTAATATGCTGTTTTTAAAATCGAGGAACGATAAGTTAACGAATTTTATGGTTGATTTATCTATGTCCTTGCGACAGTTGCGGCAGAAACATTGTCAGTGGCTTCTATTGCTATAAAAACGCCAGATTTACTTCTGTTTCTACTTCTCGCTCCAACTTCCAACAATTCAAATACAATAAAGAGAAGATGCCCCATGTGAGGTGGAAAACTCGAGTAACCGTGGAACTTCCATATGCAAGCTTAAAGCTTCCAATACAAAAATACCCGTCTACAGCTCAGCAAGTTATCCCTCAGATAATTAGAGGAGAATGAAGAACTGGAAATTCGTTCTTTTTCATTACGCAAAGCAAAGGTAGAGAAGATACAAGAATAAATAACGAAATCTGCAGTAGTCTCAGCCGAAAACGCATAACCGTCTCAATGATGTATGAACAAACAAAAGTGAACTAAAACCAAAAACTGAATTGACTTTCCAATCCTTAGGAGGCATGTTAAAATTCAGGGCTATCACTTTGAGAGTTTAACTTATCGAGCTTGGTTGCAATCAAGAAATCGGAAACCTCAAGCTTTAATATTTAGATGAAGCATTTTATTTAACGCGGTTTTTATGAGCGAAAATTTTGATAGAATACGCATCCGCCCGCCAATCTGTTATTTTCCGCCAATGTGGGAACTAGTCCTAAACAAAGGAATTGATCATGCAGAAATCGCCAAAACGGTCGTTGCTGAACCCGACCCTCATCCTTGGGTAATAGCGAAACACCTCAATGAACGCATCAACATAATAAAACGACTCGCTGAAAACAAAAAACTAGACCCGAAACTTGCCAAGGTTGCCATCACACACTTTGAAGCCCACCTAAAAGAGATCGCTGCTCTTCAGGCGAAGTGCTAATTGAAATTCGTCATCTTGGAAGTCGGCTACTCATGCAATGCCGCATGCAAATTCTGCTACAACGCCTGGCGAACCTCCAACAAACACCAGTACCCCCAAGAAAAAGTTCTCTCAAAAACCTCCTTTTTTTCCATTATCGATAAACTAAAACAATGGGGCGTAGATACCCTGGGTTTTTCCGGCGGAGAACCCCTCCTAAACCCAGACCTGTTTGAAATAGCGGCATACGCAAAAGCGAATGGTTTTAAAAATTCTCTATTAACTAACGGAATACTCGCATCAAAATTCTCCAGCCAAATAGCCCAGAACTTTGAAGTCGTTCAGATTTCTCTGCAAGGACTGCAGGCAACTCATGATAAACTAACCGGCAAAATAGGCAACTTTCAGAAAGCAATTCTGGGAAGAACAGCCTTGATGGATTACAAGGTTTCAGTCTCGGCTGTTGTTGTCGTTAATCGGTTAAACCTTTTTGAACTAAAAGATACTATTGCACTTGCCGCTGGATTGGACATGAACTCCGTTTTGGTAAATCGCTTCCTACCTGGTGGAAAAGGACTAGAGAATACTGACTTGGCTTTTAATGAAAATGAGCTTTTGCAAATGTTAAATCTTACAGAGGAAGCAAGTGATGAATATGGCATTCCTGCTCTGGTGGGTACTCCAACACCGTTATGTCTTGAGGGATTGCGAAATTACAAGTTCCTTCTTAAAGAAGGCTGCATGGCAGGAAAAGGTATTCACTGCGCCATCGATCCTTCGGGGGGTCTTAGAGTTTGCAATCATTCTCCTCAAGTTTTGGGTAATTGTTTGGAATCAAATCCTAAAGAAATTTATGAAAACTCCGATTATATCAAAGGATTTGTGGAATTGCGTTACACACCCAAGATGTGCATAGGATGCGACAAAATTGGCAAATGCAAGGGAGGCTGCAGAGAATCTGCACACGCACTATATGGCAGCCTAAACGATCCAGATCCAATATTCCGAAAATAAGATGCAAGAATCAATAACAAAATACGCGGAAGTCAGCAGAAATCAAATAACAATTTCCCTGCAGTATTTTCCAGCAAAAAAGGCAGCCATTCTTAACTAGACAAGATCTTCACTTGAAACAAGAATTACCGGGTACTGTTTTGAACCATCTGATTTGTTACTTGTGTTTTCGTGGCCTTTTATGCATCTCATTCCATATCTTGTTCTGGTTGCGTTTTCCCAAACCTTTTCAGTTGGTCCGCCACATATTGGACACTTAAAATCTTTCATATATTTTCACCTAAAACCAAGCTTCTCCGAAAAAGTCAAGAGTGAATAAGTTGTCGCTGTGTTTTTTCAAATTTCTTTGCTCCTTTAGTTTAATATTGACTTGTTTCTTTAAGCCTTCCTATCGGTTTTTCCCTCTTCTTTGTGAGACTTAGAATGTTTATATTCAGAAAGAGAAATAAGTGAACGCAAACGTAAATATTAGAAGAAGCCGCTTTGAACGCAAAAATAGGATTTTTAGTAACCGTAATCGTGACAATCATCATTGGAGTTTATGGTATAGAATTGGGTATTCGTGTTTCAACAGGCAGTGGACGCCCCGAATACTTGGCTGTGGTTTTGATCGCATTAGTATTATTGGTGCTTGTGGATATGCTTTTTTATCGACGGTTGCACAGCATCAAAAGCGATCTTTAATATTAAAAGAGTGTTTGTTGTCTATGAAATACGGAGCAGTCTGAGACGAAAATGCATAACTGTTTCTATGCAATTTGTTTCTGCGAATCCTCAAATTTAGAAATTAGACAATCATAGTCAGTTAATGGAACTAAACCGTTTTCCGTTTTGCAGGTAACGAAAACTGGAATAACAGCATTCGCCTCCACAAAATCTTCTAACGTCAAGTCCTCTACTGGCAACTCAGCAACGCCCGAGGAAAGATAGGGATGCTTTTTAGGTACAAACTGCCGGGCGTAACTTGTCTTTCTTAAGGACAATACAACGTTTGCTTTTCGGGTTGTTTGGTAGTGGAGCAGATCGTTTCTTGGCCTCTTCGCGTGTTGTGGGTAGGTTGCAATGATTATTGTTTGGGATTCTCGGGCAAAATTTGAAAGAAAAGTCGCTACTTGACCAAAGATTCTTTGTGCTTCATCTTCAGGAATATCTTTGTCTAGAAAGAAACCGGCAATATCTTAAATTATCACAAGCTTAGCGCTGTATTTCTCTAATGGTTTCTTTAAGGTAATGCTTAACGAGTGAAGCCACTTGATAGGCTGTAAAGGCTCTTGAAATGTAAATGTTATCCAAGACTTTTTTTGGGTTAAGGCGATGAATCCGGGCTAACTGGGCAATTTGATAAAGCCTAAAGCTGTTCCCCCCGTCGATAAAAATGACATTACTATTCAACCCGCCTAATTGAGTTGGAAGCTGTGCTCTTACACATAAAAGAGATGTCAAAGATGAAACGGGGCCTTGTAGAACTGCAAAATCTCCCACCGCGAATCCCGGAAAAACCTCGTTAACAACTCTTATGTTCAATGGAAAAACTGGTTGAGATAGCGAAGGCTTGACTACTAAGTTTTGAGTCAATTTGATAATTCTCCTAAATGTTGAAGGATGGCAAAAGGCAGTTTTTGGCTCTTAAACTGTCGCCCAAAACTACCTTGTTCACTAGTGGGGGCTGATTTGAAAGTGAAGAGAGATTCAGGTAATTTTACCGAAAATCCACAAGGCTAAAGAAACTAAAAAATAATCGAAATCCCTACTTTAGACGTGAGGCGTTCTATGTAAGGCGTTTACCTCACAGACAAATATAGAGGCTGTCTTTAATTGGATTTTATTGTCGATTTCCAAATTTTTGCAGATTAAGTTGAGGGAACTTTCGGTGAAGCTTAGACGACTTTTGCCTTCGTTAGTTAGGCTGTATACTTTTCGGGGCCTTTCTGAGTCCATATTCCAAGCACTCTTCACGCATCCCTTTTTCTCCAGTAGTCCTAGCAAAGGGTATATTGTGCTTGGTCCAAAGTAGACGCCGAAGCTCTTGCGGATTTTAGTGATAAGTTGGTATCCGTGCATGGACTCGTGTCCAAGGAATTGCAGAATTATCATGTCTAAGAGGCCTTTGGCGAGTTTTGTTTGGACTTGTTGTTGGCAGTTTTTATTCATGTATTGTTTTTCTCCTGTTGTTGTGTTGTGCAGAAATACAATGTGTCTTTTTAAGACATATTTCTTCTGACTTCATAGTGCGTAAACCGCCACATAAACCCTCGCACATAACCCAAGCATACCAAAACCTGCTTCGGGATCTAAATGTTCAACACAAATACAAATCAATACGTAAAATATGTCGTCAAAATCAATATTTATTGTCCCAAAGTCAACTGTACAACAGATAAACACAAAACCTGTTTTTGATGGATAAAAAACTAAAGGTGGGGCTCATTAAATGCAGAAATGATGGTTCAATTCTGTTTCAAAACTGTTTCAGTTTTGTTTCAGCCAATTACCATAAGCCCCCATGCACATATGGTAATATGGTGATAAACACATGCAAAAAACAAAAATTATATTTGCCTTGGTCGCTGTGGCGGCGCTGACCTTGGTCGCTGTTGGGTTGGCTTCAGCCCAAATCGCCGCAAACCAACCATACACAACCACAAGCCCTGATCAAGCTCCAAACAATGGATTTTGGGGATGGATTGGCAACTGCTTTGGCTACGGAGTAAACCAAGGTTACGGAAGCCAGTATGTAGCACCTCAAGCGCCCACAGATGGCACAGTTCCAACTCCAACTCCCTATCAAGGCGGCTATGGCAACCGATATGGCTATGGACCCTGCTGGGCAAGATAAGCAAAACTTGTCTGCTGCCCTCCTGGGTTATATTGCCGTTTTTGGAATATCCTTCTTAAACTAACCGATCAACTTAGTCTTGGAGAAAGGAGAACATTTCCCTACTAAATTCTTTGAGTTAAGACTATGTTTGAAGAAGTTTTTGATACAATATTAAACAGCCCAGACGGCGACTACATCTTTTTTAGGATTGGAACTGCCTAAATTTTCAGGGTGTCTAGAGAAAAATATTTCCGCAACAGTTTCTAAGACTGAAATAAACGTTACTTGTGAAAACAAACTTGAAAGAACTGCATTTAACCAAACCGCGGCAGTTCCTTATTTCCCATTCTTTGAAGCCTTTCGAAAACACTTACAAACAGAACCCCAAACAAAAGAGCCAAATATCAAGAACTGCTCGGTCACAGAAACATAAAAACGACACTTCGCTATACTCAACTGCTCGCACTACCACAAAACGAAGAATACATCTGCAAAGCCGCCAAAACTGTGGAAGAAGCAACGCAACTCATAGAAGCCGGATTCCAATACGTGACAGAGATTAACGAAGCTAAACTGTTCCGCAAACTAAAAACTTCATATTTAGGTACGTACTACCGTAGTCCAACATTGTTGGCGCGTCGTCTAGTACGGACCCTTAGTTTTCTGGAGACATATCCTGCAAACCCCTTTTTTTAATGATATAAAACAATGCTCGCTGGATTAATGCGCTTAAGTTGAATCCCAAGTTCTTTGAAATGAGTTCAGTGCAAACCAAACTAGACACGGATGATTTGTTAGTATTAATGGCGATTCTACAATATGTCTATCGGGGTAGTAGCTGAAGCTTATGTGTTTTTGGTCAAAAATTGCTGAGTTTTCTCGAAGACATCCGACAACTTTTTTTACTATGGTGTTTTCATTTTTATGCGCTTCTTTTATTTCGCGGGATAGGTCTTGCGAGTCATTAGGTCTCCCAAGGAGTATTCTGTATTTTACGCCTCTTTTTATGGCTTTTTTATAATTTTCCATGCATTCACTAGCAATGTAAAGAAATCTTGGTAAAAATGATATAATATCGATAGATAAATTAGCTGAGTCATGCTGTTGCTTGATTTTTGTTATAATTCTTTTCCTCCCTTCGATTGAAGTTATCTTGTATTCTTTTTCTGTGTCTGGCTCTTGGTTGCTTTCAAACTTCAGAGAAAATTTTCTAGGGTTTTTTGCATTTGGTTAATTTCGTGGAGTTTGTGGTCGATAAAGGCTTTTAATCCCAGGGAGGGAGGCACCGCGATGAATTTTAATGGGCAACTTAATTCTCTATCGACCAAACCGTTTTCTTGAAGTTCATTCAGTGCTCTATAGACTTCTGTTCTTGGGGACTTTGACCAGTGGGCGATAATGCGAGCTTCAGCTTTGCCATAAAGCAAAAGAGTAAGGTATATTTTGGCCTGTATCCGGGTTAGACCAAGCTGGATTAAATACTGTAAGGCTTCGTTTTTCGATGTTTTTGCATCCATTACATTCTCCAAATTTTGTAAGAAATCTCCAAGACTCTTATCGTTAATTTCGGTATATTAAATTAACTAATGATAGCTTGCTATGCGGTCCTTAACTGGCAAGTCTAGAAACATAACATCCGTATCTTTAAGCAAAAATGTCACCTCTCTGTACGACTATCAAGTTTACAGTTTTCTGTATTATTAGAGTGTTAAGACAAAATTATATTAGCGCTATCTTGGGAAATATGAAATCGTCTATATTCTTATAGATCTAAAACGAAGGAGAAAAAAATGTTATTAATAAAGAAAAAAACGCAACTTTCTACTATTGCTTTGATTCTACTGTTGACATTACCTGTTATGATTACTCTTGCTCCTGCGCAAGCAATTGATATTCCAACATTCTTATTTGTAACCGCTTCACCTGACCCTGTAGGCTTGGCCAAAACGTTTATGTCGGCATCACTTTCAGCAAACCCACACCAACAGGCGCGGGTTACACAGGCGATCTCTATGAAGACATAACCCTCGACATAACAGACCCTGACGGACATATAACCACTTACGGACCATACCTTGCAAGCCCGGTCGCAGGCGCAGTGCTTAACTTTACACCCGATAAAGTCGGCAATTACACTCTCCAAGCCTTTTATCCTGGACAAGTATTAACAGGCAATAATCCAAATAATCCCACCCTCAGTAGCAGTAGCCAAAATCTGATTGGCAGTAAAATGTTGCCATCTGAAAGCAATATAAAGACCCTGATAGTAACGACAGAGCCAATAGAACCAATATATCAGACTCCTCCTCTTCCAACTGAATTCTGGACGCGCCCAATATATGCAACTAACTGGCAATGGGGACAAATAGGGTCTAACTGGTTTGGAGTAGGCGGTCAAGGGGCATACGATGCTATGGAAACGTCCTGCCATCTGGTCAAGCACCAAACTCTGCCCATATCGTGTGGACGAAACCAACCCAATTCGGAGGCCAACCAGGATCACCCATCGCCAGCGATTCATCCACTGCTTACAGTTCGGTCTCGCTAATTCAATCGTACTTTCACCCAATATGCATCCTCAACGGAATACTCTATTACAATGTATATGACGGTAGTCCAAATTCTAATGTGTTAGGCTGGAGAGCCGTAGACGTTCACACAGGAAAAGTACTGTGGGACAAACCTGCGGGTATATCAGGCATCGAGACAATTGCATGGGGTCAAATAGTGAACTACAATAACTATCAGGAGTTCGGATCAAATGCATTCCTATATAGTTCGCCGGGAGCCGGCGGGGCCTTCTCGTTTGCAGCGAACTGGATGGGAATATACGATGCATATACTGGAAACTTTTTGGCAAACGTTACTAATACTATTAGTACAAGCAGGCTAGTTGATTATGAGTCAGATCTGCAGGGAGCAATTATCGGCTACTACGTTTCTGGTGGCAATCTGTGCATGTACAACTACACCAAATTGATATCCACAGGCACATTCATTCGCGTAAGCGGTACCATTAACGGTTCCATGCCAGCGGCTACAGAGTGGAAAACGGAGCTTCCAACTACAATCAACGGTGACACCATCAGCCTTAGCATTGCTGCAGTAACCCCTGAAGTAATACTTATGCGCCAAGTGCCCGGGGCGGTTTCGTATCAAGGAATGACTTTGGGCTATCAATACGTCGCAGGCTACGATGCAAAGACAGGCGCTAAACTGTGGGGACCAATAAACCAAACTCTCCCGCATATGAAGACACAAGTGTACTTTGCGCGCGACGGCTACTACGTGATGCATAACAAGGATAGGGATGTGGCTTGGGGCTATAGTCTAACAACCGGTCAAATGTTATGGGGTCCAGTTCAACTGAAAGGAGGCGGCGACAGTGCTGTTTGGCGTGATGGTGAAATCGCTTATGGCAAAGTCTACATCTTCGACCTCGGAGGCTACGTAAACGCCATCGACCTTGAGACAGGAAAGATCGCATGGATATTATGCTGGAGACGCAGGCTATGACACTCCTTTCGAAAGCTACCCAATTTTCGGCTACAATCGACATAATATTGCAGATGGAAAACTATTCCTCTCAGAAGGCATCATGTACACTCCGCCATTACATCCGAGCTATCGACTTGCCATAAACTGCACTGATGGAAGTTTAGTGTGGAAAATACTACAGTACAGCAGTACAACTAATGGTCCAGTAGGCGACGGCTACTTGATTTCATGGAATAGCTTTGACAACCAGATATATAGCTTCGGCATGGGACCAACTGTCACCACAGTTTCAGTATTCTCCGGAGGTTTCGGTAAATGGCGGCAGCGTACTCGTTAAGGGTACGGTTATGGACACATCTGGAGGCACGACGCAGGATGTAATCACAACACGTTTTGCAGATGGTCTTCCAGCTGTGTCTGAGGATAGCATGGAAGCATGGATGGAGTACGCCTACCAGCAGCAGATTAAGCCTACAAACGCGACAGGTGTTGATGTTATCATAACTGTACTTGACCCGAACAATAATTACTATGAGGTAGGCACAACCACAAGCGATACAAACGGCTTCTACAGCGCCGTGTTCACTCCTCAAGTTCCAGGCAAATACATTATCACCGTTTCTTTCGCAGGCAGCAGCTCCTACTATCCGTCGCATGCAGTCACAGCCTTCGCTGTTGACCCATCATCGCCAACCCCAACACCAACAGCAGTTCCAGTTGAATCCATGGCTGACACATACCTACTACCCAGCGTAGCAGCAATTATTGTTGCTATTGCAGTAGTTGGTATAGTGCTTGCGTTGCTTGTCACAAAGAGACGGGTATAAGTAAAAGCAACCAAACAACAACACCTTCCATTTTTTTAGTTTTGAACAAATGCATTGGAATAAAACGGGTTGAGTAGGCTCTGGATAAAATTTGAATTATTAAAGCTGCAATCAAAAGAGGCTATGCATTTTCCTCTTTTCTCCTATATTCGGTTCCAGAGCCTCAGCAACCCCTAAAATTGCCGTCTTATTCGCTT
Organism: Candidatus Bathyarchaeota archaeon; assembly: GCA_963775685.1. GTDB lineage: Archaea > Thermoproteota > Bathyarchaeia > Bathyarchaeales > Bathycorpusculaceae > Bathycorpusculum. The sequence goes on along the minus strand of CAVZJV010000014.1, from coordinate 1,177,578 downwards.
GCGTGAGTTTTGCCAAACGGTTGCCTGCCCTTTTTCTGCGGTAACTTTCTTTCTATCTTCCAACATCTGACTTGGAATTTCTTACAATTATTATTCAGTTCTTAAATGGGTAGACGTGAAATAGCCAATGTCATGGACATCGAGAAATTGTTCAAGCATTCGGCTGAGTTGCGTGAGTATTGGCGGTTTGTGAAGCGTAAGCAAAGAGCCCAAGCGAAGAAAAGGAGCCCATAACCAATGACTGAAACTGTGAAGAAACCAACATCAAGCCGTTCTACAAAGGATCGCGGAAACACGTTATTTCGCGTTTTAGACGGTGTTTTAAGCCTGTCTCACAAAAAAATTCATGGTGCTGGCAACAGTGACCGAGCTAAGCAGGGTTGGGCGAGAGTTCTAGTTTCAGCCGTCTCAACCTACGGCGGTTTGCTCAAGGATGAGGATTTGGAGTTTCGGGTGATAGCCTTGGAGGAGCAGCTCAAGAACAGCATATTGATACCGAAATCAGAGGAAAAGAAAAAATGAATATCTTAAGCAAGAGACTGCATGAATTAGAAAAAAACGTGTTGCCTGAACTTCCCGAAAAAGGTACAACTAAAATAACATGGGAAAACGGGGACATAGAGTTAGATCGAGCCGAAACCGAATTACATAGACGAGCGACTCAAATCTTAGAGGCTCACGCGGAAGAAATGCAGGAAGCACTATCACGGGGGGAAACCGCTTATACTCCGCTGTCGTCAAGCGACCAAGCAATCGTGGACGCAGCGAATCGTCGCTTTATGGCTAGGATACTGGAGATTTTCCAAGTCTTCACAGATACTTTTGTAACGCTAAAAGACCCTATGGCTAACTGGGTGTTCTACACGCGGTTTTATTGGCTTATAGATGAAACCCGCAGAAAACCCAAAGGCATCAGCACAAAACAGCTAAGAAAAACCGTCCACGACCTCTACGTCAAGGCAGGCTTCATTAAACCTAACAAAACTGGAACCATGTATGATCTCAGAGTCCACAGCATTCGCAAATTCTTCAAAACTCAAATGCTTGCTTTAGGTGTACAACCCGATTACGTTGACTACTTTATGGGACACACGGTTGACACTTACCACGATATTCAGAGCTTAGGCATCGACAGAATGCGAGCCATATATGCCGCAGCAGGATTGGCAATACGAAAGAAAACCCAAATCAGCAAACTTGACACCATCAAAGAAATGATACGGCGCTAGGCGAAAACCCTGAGCAACTGCTGTCCAGAGAAGCTCTTTCAATGGGCAACATATCAGCAGTTGGAGAAATTGAGAATCATCAATTATCGGTTCTCACGGTGCAACTTAGGGATATACTTCGCAAAGCCGCGGAGACGTAAAAATGCTTATCTGGAATGGTGCTACGGGCAGGATTTGAACCTGCGAACCCCTGAGGGAAAGGATTTCCCATTTGGGCGCTTGAGTCAAAGCGTCGAGATCTTGAGTCCTTAGTGGAACGCACCTAAATGCGCTCTTTCACCTTTGACCTAGCTTGGTTACCGTAGCAAGTTTCGGATAGAAAACTGTTTGGCTCGGTCTTATTAATCATTTCCCGTCTACCACAAAAGTAAAAACAAGCAACTGATGATAGATAGAGACAATGCAGACCCAGCACAAAATAATAGTTGGTAATAGCCAACAAATGCCCGAGCTAGCCGACGGCAGTGTCCATTTGATGGTAACTTCTCCGCCTTACCCCATGATAGCCATGTGGGACGAACTGTTCTGCAGGGCTGATCCTAAAATAGCGAAATTATTCAAAAAAATGGACTCAGAAGGCAGCATGGAAATTGTGCGGCAAATCTACACAGCTATGCATGAAAACTTGGCTAAAGTTTGGGCTGAAACCCACCGCGTACTTGTCGACGGCGGAATCGCGTGTATAAACATCGGTGACGCAACCCGTAGCATCAACGCCAAATTCCAACTCTATCCAAATCACTCACGAATCACCGAGATTTGCGAAAAAATCGGATTCACCACCCTTCCGTACATTCTTTGGAAAAAACCTACAAACAAGCCAGCCTACAAGGGCAAAGGAGCATTTTTAGGCTCAGGATTCCTTCCTCCAAACGCCTATGTTACGTTGGATTGCGAGTTTATTTTGCTGTTTAGGAAGAGAAGTCTGCGCAAATTCCAACCCAAAGATGCCTTGCGTTATGAGAGTGCCTTCACCAAAAAGCAGCGGGATGAGTGGTTTAGCCAAATCTGGTCGCTGAAAGGAACAAGGCAAACCGCAAGCGAACTGGAACGCAGAACCGCAGCGTACCCTGAAGAAATCGCAGAACGCCTAATCAAAATGTTTAGTGTCAAAGGCGAAATGGTTCTCGATCCATTCCTAGGCTCAGGTACAACCACAAAGATTGCAATGAAAAATGAACGCAGTAGCGTTGGCTATGAAGTAGATGCTAATTTGCTTACTTTGATTTCCAAGAAAACAGTTGACTGCAGACCTGAAGGCTCAAACGTAGATATTATTAAACGTTGAAAAATTTGGCAAATTTTTATTTACACCCCTCGCTATTATAAGGCAAAAGGTTAAAGCTTAATTGGTTATAAAAAACTCAGACCCCAGAAAACGCATGGGATTTGGCAACACTTCCCGAAGATTCAGCCAATCGGAAAGATGCCAGAAGGGTGAGATTGCCCGAGATCGCTTTGCGTTTGATCAGACTATGCAGGGTCATGATTGCCAAAAAATTCGGGAAGGTGGCGATTTTGTTGTTCAGAAGCGGGATTTTTTTGGTGAAAAGGTTGGGGAACCGACAGTTTTTGAGGTGAAGACGGAAAATTCAAATGTGACTAAGACCCAACAGGAGAGGCAGAGTCGGTTGGGTCGTAACCGTTACAGAGTTGTCAATTACTAGTTTGCGCATAGGTTATTGCTGTTGTAGTTACCCACTGCATCTGAATATGCACATCAGTTGCAACTTAAACAATTTTAAGACGTAAAAAAGCCATATTCTGGGGCAGTCTTCTAAAAGTTGTTTTGCAAGTAATCTTGAACAACGGCTGCTGAGAAAAAATAAATCTACGAAATTTGATGAAAAACGGATTTAATGTACTTCTAACAGACAATCAAAATCCAGTTATGGTACCTTCAGGATATTAGAAAACATTTTGAACAATTTTTTTTTACTAAATTCAAAGCAAAGCCAAAGGTTCTTTAACAGATTACTCTATGAACGTTTAACAGTCCTTTAACTTTAAATGCGATGTGCATAATAAAGTTTATATGCAAGGTATGCGGCTTCTGTTTGTGCTCTTAGAAAACTTAGATGAAACCCTTTTTCGAATTGGACTACCCAATATCGGAGGAAATGAAAGAGTGAAACAAACCCAGTTAACCCAGTCAAAAAATCACAATCATCATATTTCTATGTTAAATTTATGGGAGATTTGAAAATTTGACGAATGTACAAAAAGAAGATATCCATGATCTACTGAAAACTTTCTTCAGCGAAAAAGGCCTTGTTCGCCAGCACCTTGACAGCTACAACGAATTCATCGACCACGGGCTCCAAGAAGTCGTCGACGAAGTGGCTGAAATCCCTATCGAGGTTCCAGAAAGTCCCTACAAAGTCAAACTCGGACAAATCTGGGTAATCGACCCACAATCAAGAATCACAGGACCATATGCCACAGAGGTAGATGGAACAAAACATGAAATTTACCCAATGGAAGCCCGACTGAGAAACTTGGCGTATTCAGCGCCCATAGCTCTTGAAATGACTCCTGTTGTGGATGGAAGAGAGCAGGATACTGAGCTGGTCTACATTGGGAACATCCCTGTTATGCTGAAGAGCAAACTTTGCTTCCTTAGCCAGTTGTCCAAAGAAGAACTGATTGCGGCGGGTGAAGACCCCGATGACCCAGGTGGATACTTTGTAGTTAATGGTTCAGAACGCGTTATCGTTGCCATGGAAGACTTGGCTCCAAACCGCGTAATCGTTGACATAGACGAAAAAGGAACCTCTCCAGTCTATCAAGCAAAGATTTTCTCAACTACAGTCGGGTTCCGAGCCAGAATCGAACTCAAACTCAAATCTGACGACGCAATCTACGTAACAATGCCCGGAGTCCCAACAGAAATTCCCTTCGTTGTTATCATGCGCGCATTAACAATGGAAAAAGATAAAGACATAGCCGAGGCTGTTACACTCGATAGCGAAACCCAAACACAACTCTCGGCATCATTCGAAAAAGCGATCGGTGTAGACACTCCCAGCGATGCCATCCTATTCATCGGCAACCGTGTGGCTCATGGGCAAGTCGAAGAATACCGACTTCAAAAAGCCGAAACCGCCTTAGACAAAAACTTTCTGCCACACCTTGGAAGAAGTGACAAAAACCGCAAAGAAAAAGCCATCTTCCTTGGCGAAATGGCATACCGTGTTATCCAACTAAAAACAGGCAGACGCCAACCCGACGATAAAGACCACTTCAAAAACAAACGTCTAAGACTCGGTGGTCCCCTTCTAGCAGACCTTTTCCGCGTCTCATTCCGCAACTTGACACGAGACATAAAATACCAACTTGAACGCATCGGCGTTAAAGGCCCAATCATAACTGTCTCAGCCGCAGTCCGCCCAGGTATCATAACTGAACGTTTCCAGCATGCATTAGCAACGGGCAACTGGGGAAGAGGCAGAGTCGGTATAACCCAACTCCTTGATCGCACAAACTACATATCCACCCTCAGCCACCTTAGACGACTCCAATCACCATTGAGTAGAAGCCAACCTAACTTCGAAGCCCGAGACTTACACCCAACCCACTGGGGACGATTATGCCCCAATGAAACTCCTGAAGGTTCAAACTGCGGGCTCGTCAAAAACCTCGCCTTATCAGCCTCCATCGCAGTGGGAGTGAACCCGGACAAAATTAAGCAGTTACTCTTTGAAATGGGCACTGTACCAGCATACGAGGTCACCATTGAGTTGCGTATTTCAGGCGCCAAAGTCTTTGTCGACGGAAACATAATCGGCTACTGCAATAACCCGCAAGAATTGGTGCAGTCATTCCGCCAAAAAAGGCGCACAGGAGAAATATCCACTGAAGTTAACGTAACTTACTTTTCCAAAGCTCAAACAGAAACCGAAGAAGTACACGCAAACTGCGACGAAGGCAGAGTCAGACGTCCTCTCATAATTGTAGAAAACGGCGTTCCAAAACTCGGCAACAAGCACTTCGAGAAAATCGGTTTAGGTGAATGGACTTGGGAAGATCTCGTTAAGAACGGTTTAGTTGAGTATTTGGATGCTGAAGAAGAAGAAAACACTTACATAGCACTCTCATATGATGGTGTCGAACCAAAGTCCTCACACGTGGAAATTGCAACCTTTACCATTCTAGGAATTTGTGCCTCAACCATTCCATATCCGGAACACAACCAGTCACCACGTAACTCGTACCAAGCTGCCATGGCTAAACAGGCGCTGGGAGTTTATGGCACAAACTTCCACCACCGCGTTGACTCACGTTCACACATCTTACACTACCCACAAGTTCCTATGGTACAAACTGAAAACATGGATGTTATGGGTTACAAACAACGTCCCACGGGACAAAACTGTGTTGTTGCAGTGCTTAGCTTCGAAGGCTACAACATGGAAGACGCAATCATATTCAACAAAGCATCCATTGAACGAGGATTAGCCCGATCAACTTTCTACCGTATCTACGAAGCTGAATGCCGCCAATATTTAGGAGGATTAAAAGACAAATTTACCGTTCCAGAACCAGGCACACGCGGTTACCGAGGTGAACAATACTACCGTTTACTTGAACCCGATGGAATAATTGGCTTAGAATCCCAAGTGGTCGGCGGAGACGTTTTGATCGGTAGAATTAGCCCTCCAAGATTTTTAGAAGAGTACAAAGAATTTGAAGTTAAAGGACCCTCAATGCGGGACACGTCAGTAGACATGCGGCCTTCCGAAACAGGAATCGTCGACGGCATATTCGTAACGATGTCAGGCGAAGGAAGCCAACTCGTAAAAGTCCGAGTAAGAGACCAAAGAGTCCCTGAACTAGGCGACAAATTCGCTTCACGCCACGGACAGAAAGGAGTCATCGGCTTAATAGTTGCACAAGAAGACCTGCCTTTTACAGACGATGGAATGGTTCCAGACCTAATAATCAACCCACACGCAATCCCCTCAAGAATGACCATCGGACAATTCATCGAATCACTCTCAGGCAAAGCAGCCTGCGCAAGAGGCAAACCCGGCGACGGCACACCCTTCTCGAACGAAGGACCCGACGAAGTACGCAAAAACCTAGTCAAACTCGGATTCAGCCAAACCGGAAGCGAAGTCTTCTACAACGGCACCACAGGAGAAAAATTCGTCGCAGATATATTCGTTGGCATAGTCTACTACCAGAAACTTCACCACATGGTTGCTGACAAAATTCACGCCAGAGCCCGCGGTCAAGTGCAAATGCTCACCCGCCAGCCAACTGAAGGTCGAGCAAGGGGCGGTGGTCTTCGGTTCGGAGAAATGGAACGAGACTGCCTCATAGGACACGGAGCCGCTATGTTGCTTAGAGATAGGTTGCTGGAAGAATCTGACAAGTACACACTCTACATCTGCGAAAACTGCGGACAAATCGCTTACTTTGACATGAAGCAAAGGCGTTACGTCTGCAAGATTTGCGATGAGAAAGCCAAGATTGCCCCAGTTATCGTATCTTATGCTTTCAAGCTTTTGTTGCAAGAGCTTCAGAGTTTATGCATTACACCAAAATTAAGACTAAAGGAGAAGGCATAAAATGTCCCAGGAAGAATTGATACATAAAATAGTTGACGAAATCTCATTCGGATTAATCTCACCTAAAGATCTACGTAAACAATCCGTCGTGGAAATCCAAACTCCAGATACCTATGACGAAGATGGCGCACCAATCACCGCAGGCTTAATGGACGGCAGACTAGGTACTCTTGAACCAAGACAAAGATGCAAAACTTGCGGAAACACAGCCATCCGCTGCCCAGGACACTTTGGACACATCGAACTTGCTGTACCAATAGTTCACATTGAATTTACGAAGATAATTTTTGACCTCTTGAAAGCAACTTGCCGCACATGTGGTCGCATTCTCCTCTCCGAGGAAGCTTCCAAAAAAGCACGCCAAAGAATTGAAAGGTTCAATGATCTCTTAGGAACAATCCCAGACGAAGTTTACAAGGAAATCTTGACAGATATAAAAGCAAAACAATGCCCCTACTGTGCAGCCGCCCAATTCAAAATTACCTTTGAGAAACCAACAAAGTTCATCGAGCAAACTGAAGCAGGCTCCGAACCTCTAACTCCAAGCATGATACGCGAACGACTTGAACGTGTCTCAGACGAAGATCTGGAAATTTTAGGTTTCAACCCCAAGGTGGCCCGCCCTGAATGGATGGTTCTTCAAGTTCTCCCTGTTCCACCAGTTTACGTGCGACCCTCAATCACATTGGAATCAGGTATCCGCTCAGAAGACGACTTAACCCACAAACTCGTCGACATCATCAGAATTAACCAGCGTTTGAAAGAAAACATGGAAGCAGGCGCTCCAACCCTTATCATCCAAGACCTCTCCGAACTACTCCAGTACCACGTCACCACATACTTCAACAACGAGGCATCAGGTATTCCGCCCGCAAGGCACCGTAGCGGTAGAGCCCTAAAAACTCTTTCTCAACGCCTCAAAGGCAAAGAAGGGCGATTCAGAAGCAACCTCTCAGGCAAACGTGTCGACTTCTCAGCCCGTACAGTCATCTCTCCAGACCCTAACCTTGACATAAACGAAGTCGGTGTCCCCCAAGACGTAGCTATGCGGCTCTCAGTCCCAGAAAAAGTAACAGCCTGGAACATTGAAGAAATGAAGAAGCTCGTGGTTAACGGTCCAGAAAACTATCCGGGTGCTCTATACATCATCCGCCCAGACGGGAAACGCATCAGACTCGAATTCGTCGTTGACCGCACTAAAATCGCGGAAGCAGTGGAATTAGGATTCATTGTTGAACGCCATTTAAAGAACGGTGATATTGCTATCTTTAATCGTCAGCCTTCGCTTCACCGCATGTCAATCATGGCGCACTATGTTAGGGTTTTGCCATACAAGACTTTTCGACTGCACCTTTGCGTTTGTCCACCATATAACGCTGACTTTGACGGTGACGAAATGAACCTCCACGTTCCACAGAGCGAGGAAGCCCGAACTGAAAGTTTACTTCTAATGCAGGTTCAAGACCAAATTCTGTCACCTAGATTCGGCGGACCGATCATCGGCGCCATCAGAGACTTCGTTACAAGCGCTTACTATTTCACCAGAAAAGGCAACTACGTGACCAGAAGCCAAGTTAATCGGCTTCTAACCGCTACAAACTATACTGGTGCAGTACCAGAACCGGAAATCAATACACCCGAACCTCTATGGTCAGGCAAACAAATCTTTAGTTTATACCTGCCTAAAACGCTCAATTACTCTCTTAAAGCCAACATCTGCCAAGGTTGCACGAAATGTGAAGAAGAAGAATGCAAACATGACGCTTATGTAGTTGTAAAGAATGGTCAGCTTGTTTCAGGTATAATCGACAGACGCTCTATTGGCTCTGAACAATCTGAAAGTTTGCTTCACCGGATCATCAAAGACTATGGGACACAAGCAGGTAGAGAATTTTTAAACAAAATCACACATCTGCTCAAACAATTCATTTCTATGCGAGGCTTCAGCTACACTTACGACGAACTGGTCCTCTCGCCTAGAGCCCGCACTCGCATGGCAAAGACAATGGATCGCATCCAAAAGAAAATCGACGAACACATCCAAAACTACCGCAATGGAACATTACCACGCTTACCTGGTCAAACCCTTGAAGAATCCTTTGAAATCTACGTTATGCACGAACTTGCAGTAGCCAGAGACGAATCAGGCAAAATAGCAGATGACGACTTTACATTGGAAAACGCAGGCATAGTAATGACAAGAGCAGGTGCCAGAGGCTCAAGCTTAAACATTGGTCAAATGGCAGCTTGCGTTGGGCAACAATCCGTCCGAGGCAAACGTATCCTAAGAGGCTACGCTGGAAGAGCACTGCCACATTTTGTTGATGGCGACCCAAGCCCAAGAGCACGAGGTTTTGTCTATAACTCCTACCAAACGGGTCTTGACGCGATTGAATTCTTCTTCCACGCTATGGGTGGTAGAGAAGGTCTAGTCGACACAGCTGTCCGAACTCAACAAAGCGGTTATATGCAAAGACGATTAATCAACGCACTCGAACACATCCGTCTTGAATACGACAATACTGTGCGTGACTCCGCAGGCGACATAATCCAATTCCGCTATGGAGAAGACGGTGTTGACCCCGCGAAAAGTGACCATGGCAAGGCAGTCAACGTCAGCAGACTAATCGATCAGATAAAAATCGGTGAAGAGAAAGGCGAAGTTGCATCCTCAGAACACATCAAAAAACAACTCAAGAACGTTGAAAACCAAATAACGCCCATCCTGTTGAACCAACTTAAAACCAACCTTGCAAAGAACAAGCTTACCGCTAAAGGCGTAACCAAAGCAGCAACTCAAACAGCTGAACAATACAAACGCGCCCTGATGGAGCCGGGCGAAGCCGTTGGCATTGTTGCTGCTCAATCAATTGGTGAACCAGGTACCCAGATGACTCTTAGAACCTTCCACTACGCTGGTGTCAAAGAACAAAACGTCACCTTAGGCTTACCGCGACTAATCGAAATCGTAGACGCACGCCGAATTCCCTCAACTCCAATCATGACTATCTACTTAAAGGGCGAACACGCAAAAAGTAAAGAAGGCGCCGTTGAAGTCGCACGCAATATCATCTACACAACAGTTGAAAACTTGGCTTCAGCAATATATGAAGACCCAGTAAGAGAAGAAATCATAATTGAACTCAACAAGCAAATGATGGATGACAGAGCCATAACTATGGATGAACTTAAAGATCGAATGGAGTTACAGAACGCCACCGTGACAGTGACTGACACAACAGTTGAAATTAAACCCAAGAAAGCCGAACAACTGAAACGTATGCTGACTAAAGTTCCAGGTTTCCAGGTTAAAGGTGTTCCAGACATCAAACGGGTCCTAGTCACCGAGGAAAGTGGTGAATGGGTTATACGTACTGACGGTTCAAACCTATCTAAAGTCCTCGAAGTCATAGGCGTCGATACTTCTCGGACAACTACAAACAACATTCACGAAATCGCTAAGACCCTCGGCGTAGAAGCTTCAAGAAACGCACTTGTTAACGAAGCAAAAGGTGTTCTCGAAGATCAAGGCTTAGACGTGGATGTGAGGCACGTAATGCTTGTAGCAGACATGATGACTACAACAGGCGACGTTCAGCAAATCGGCAGGCATGGCATCAGCGGCAAGAAAGCCAGTGTTCTCGCGCGCGCCGCATTCGAAATCACCGTTCCCAACATTGTTGAAGCAGCTGTCAAAGGTGAAAGTGATCCTCTTGCTGGAGTAACAGAAAACGTTATAGTTGGGCAATCTATACCAATCGGCACAGGCTTAGTTGAACTTTACATGTCAACGTTCGAGCGTCAGGAAAAAGATGGAGGAAAAACAGAATCATGATAGACATAGATAAAGCGTTAGCGTCCGCAGTGAAAACAGGTAAGGTTTCCTTTGGATCCAATGTTGCATTGCAAAACGCCAAAACCGGCAAAGCTAAGATGATTGTTTTAGCTTCAAACTGTCCAAAAGACATAAAAGAACAAATTGAATACTATGGAGAAATCTCTAAAGTTCCCGTCATAACATATAAAGGTGGATCAATGGATTTAGCGGAAGTTTGCAAAAAGCTCTTTATTATATCAGCCTTAAGCATCCGCGAAACAGGGGACTCAGACATTCTCAAAGTTACTGAGGAAACTCAGGTACAAGAATAAAAAATGGAGGAAAAAAAATAACAACTGGGATAAAAATTACCTGCGACGAAATGCGATACATTGCCTTATTTGAAAGCATCAGCGGCGCTAGCGTAAAAGACTGTATTGTCGACGAAGTCGAGCAACGCGCTATATTCATTGTAAACCAAGGCCAAGTTGGTGTTGCCATAGGTAAGGGCGGACGAAACATCCATACTCTTGAACGAATGACAGGCAAAAAACACGAAATCATCGAGTACAGCGAAGATCCAGCAACATTCATGAAAAACGCACTAAAGCCCGCAGCAGTCCGTGAAATACGTGTCACCGAACGCACTGATGGCAAAAAAATGGCAGTAATAACCGTCAACCCTAAGGATAAGGGCGTCGCAATAGGTAAAAACGGCAAGAACGCCGAACGTTTGCGTTTTTTGGCAAAACGGTACTTCGACATTCAGAACGTAAGCATCTCCTAAGTGGTCCGTAATTGGCTATTAGGCGATGAAAACGTTGCTTGCTTGTATTTAACGAAGTTAAACTACGAATAGTAGACACCCTGAGGATTTCATAGTATGATCTCCTATAGCCTTGACTATTAGTCTAGAAACCTTCACTGACTTTAGTCAACAAATTTTTACGAGAACTCTTTTATTGAAATAGTTAATTTGGTAATTTTGGGAAAACAGATGTACCCCAAAGATTGCATTTTTGTTTTTGCTTTTTTGACATTACTTCTGTTTAATGTATTAATTTCTTACTGTATTAGTTTCGGGTATTTCTTTACAAACAGTTAAGACTGAATCCCAAAACACTGGCTGGTCAATGTTTCGCCAAAACTTGGACCGCGCCGGCACCTCATATTCACGAGCCTCTGATGGTACTTGCTTTTGGCGATTCAACACTGGTGATAAAATCCGTTCCTCTCCAGTCATCGCTAATGGCGTTGTTTATCAGGGCTCAACTGATGGTTATGTCTACGCTTTGAATGCCGTAACTGGCTCAGTAATCTGGAAGTACAGTGCTGTTGCCAGTTCAGCGGAATCTTTCTGCGGTAGTTAACGGTGTCGTAGACATCTGATCGTATTATGGCTACATCTACGCACTTAATGAAACAAATGAAGCACTTATCTGGTCTTTTTTTACAGGCAACTCACCTATTTTTCGCCCGCAATAGTTAACGGTTTTCTCTATCAAGATGCAGGTACCGATAGGGGGTTTAAGAAAAATAGAAATATGCAAAGGAGGTCAGCAAGGATTAAAAGAAATTAAATAAAAATGCTGTCGATGTTTTTCTGATAGAAACTACATCCATCTTTTTATGAATTCTTAATATGTAAATTTTATAGGAATGAGCCGTGTATTTGTAAGTGGGTCCATATGCCTGCCTCGCACGAAGATGAAATCTACTCAACTATGTTTAGTTCACTTAAGCATCCTGTCAGGCGTAAAATTCTCAGAATGCTTGGAAACAAGTCTATGAGTTTTATGGAGATGGTTGAGGAACTTGGCGTTTCAACTCCTCATCTGACCTATCACCTTGAAAACCTTGGCGAATTGGTTTCTAAGATGGATGATGGTCAGTACAAATTGTCATCTTTTGGATTAGCCACTGTAAGTGCCATGAAGGGCGTCGAAGAAGTTCGTGAAAGCGAGCCAAAGCGTCATTCAGTTTCTTCAAGGTGGAAAGTAGTTTCTGTGGCGCTGCTGGTTTCGATTTTGCTTCTGTCTAGCATAGTTACCATTGAATATTACTCTATTAACCAACTTTCTAGCAATCATAACTCGCTTTCCCTTGAAAACCAGCAATTATTGTCTTGGGGAATAGGTGTGGACAAAGTAGCCAATTTTCTTGCAAATCTTACGCAAATTGAAACTAGAAATTACACAATTTCACTTATGAGTGATACAATGCAGTGGCGAAGAGATTTTGGGGGTGTCGCTGAAGAAGTCACACAATATTCACTAAAGAGTAGCATAAGCGACCTAAACGTCTATTTGCGTTATCGAAATAATCACTTCTCAAGGTATGAACTTAACATGATTGAAAGCTCGCCAATCTACTCACAGATCCAGCCCAACGATGTCTTACAAAACGTAAAATATGTACTCTCGCGATACAAAACACTCTCTGGTGATTCATATTTAACAAATATGACTAACCTTTTAGCCACCGTTAGCATGATAAGTAACACAAACGTTACTCAGGGCAACATGAAGTTGCAGATTTCCGTTTCAGGAGATACCATTACTTTTCTTTGGATGTACACTGAAAGGGGGATAGATTACCAAGCCAAGGGCTTACAGATGACCTTTAAAAATAATGTATTAACCATTTTGTCAGACGGCTATTTCCTATTTACCGTCGGCAGCACTTACATGGGCATTACTCAACAACAAGCTGTAAACACTGCTAGAAGTTATGTGAAAACATTGACTTATTCAATAGAGAACAAACCAACTTCTGGTTTTAGCGTTATAGACCCACCAGTGTCTGTTCAACTTATCCCACATCCAAGAGGCAATTCAGTCCTGCTCATTCCCTATTGGTACATTGAAATGAGCCTTACTCAAACTTATGCAGGAGGCTATAATGAAGTTGCAGTTGGAATCTACGCTGACACTGGAGAAGTGTCGGATGTGCAACTGTTAAGCACCAGCGTAGAAATATAGATTATTTAGGTTAAGTTGATCTGGTTTCGTAAACAATTACGCAATCAGATTTAATCTGCATGACTAGGTCATGCCCCTCCACTATCTTCCGTAAGCCACCCATTGTTTCCTTGGAAAGATTAGCCTTAATGTTTATGTGGTATCCTTGGTAAAGAGGATACATGGCTTTTTGTGGTATCAACGTAATGGTTGATCCATCTAAGCCTGGACACCTGTCAACGATTTCTCTGAGTAAGATTGCGATTTCTCCAAATTTCATAGTTAACCCAATAATACTCATGTAAGCTTTAATTAAAAGGCTTTAGCCTGAATACAGTTTTTGCATGTTAAAATTGACTGAATTAAGCGTGTTTTCGGTTCTACGTATAAGGAAGACGGCTATGTAACTTAGAGGTCGAGCGTTTCCTACAAAGTTCCCGAGTTCCTCCAAAGTATGGGTATATAAACATCACATTTTTATAATCTGCCAATGAAACACTGATTTACAAATTTAGATCAACTCCACAACAAGGATAATCAACTTAAAGATGTCAAATTGTTTTAATAAGACGCCCTTCAATAGGTTGAACGCTTCAAAAATAGAGGCAAAGAACCGTTAATGTTAATCCAAGAAGTTATCCTTGAAAATTTCATGAGCTACGAATACGCCAGAGTGCCTTTCAAACAAGGCGTAAACATAATTGGTGGGCCAAACGGTGCAGGAAAATCCTCCCTTTTACTCGCCATCTCGGTTGGTTTGGGGCAAACCTATACTGAACGTTCCAGAAAACTTAGTGACTTAATTCGCTGGGGACAAGACCAAGCACGAGTCACACTCATATTAGACAATAGCAAACAAGGTACCAAGCGACCCGTGTCAAAATACAGCAAAGACCAACTTTTCCTTACTCGGGTTTTACGCCGGGATGGCAAATACTTTTTTGAGCTCGAAAATCGTGTCGCTAGCAAGCAGGACATTGAACGACTGCTAGGAAAGTTCGGTGTTGACCCAGATAATATGTTAATCATAATGCATCAGAACATGGTGGAGCAGTTTAGTGTTCTAAGCAACGTAGAAAAGTTGCGGATGGTTGAAGCAGCGGTTGGTTTGGAGCCTTTCCGTGAAAACGTCGTGCAAGCCAAAACCAAACTTACACGTATCCTAAGTCAAGAAGAGTCAGTCAGCAAACTCTTTGAGCAAGCCCAACAAACCCTCAACTATTGGCGCGAACAGTATGAGAAGTACCAAGAGAAAAAGCAATTACAGCTTAAACGGCGGTTTTTGGACCGTGAACTGGTTTGGGCAGAAGTCGAAAAACGAGAGGCTGCAATCAAAGAGTTACAGGCGAAGTTTAACAGGAACCAGCAGTCACTTGGCAAGATTGAAGACGAGCGGCAAGAAATAATTGGCCAAATCGATAGTCAACAGACTCAACAGCAGATTCTTAAAGGGAAAGCTAAAGAAATTTTTGAACAGCGTCTATCTCTGGAGCGTGAAATCGCTCAAAACGAATCGACTTTATCTTTTGTTAAGCAGTTGCTTAACGAATTTCAAGCCATAGAAACCCTCGCGAACAAAAGCCAGTTTAAGTTTCTCCGAAGGGAAAATCTCCAAAAAATAGTAGAAACTTCCAAACACCAAATTGAGAACTCAGGTGAAGAAATAAAAGAAACCCAGAAAATAATGGCAAAGTTGGAAGATTCATCTGAAAAAGTATCCTCTGCATCTTTGGATAAACGCGTTTTTTTGGGGTTGCTTGAGTTTAAACGAGCCAATGCTATCACTGAGATGAAAACCCTTGAGAAGCAGTTAAGGGATGCTGAAGAAAACCTCAGCGTAGCAATCCAGAAGGCACAGCAATCTGGCGAACGTATAGCAGTCCTTAAGACCAATGTTGAAATCCAAGATGAAATCGGCTTAACGAAAGGTCACCTGACTGCTCTTGCAGACGTATCTGAAGATATTGAGCGCCAATATGAATCGTACTCAAAACTTTACTTGGAACTTAAAGAGAAAGCCCAACTTGTTGCTGAGAACCGCGAGAAAACCCTTGAAGAAGTCAAAACCCGCATGCTGTCGTGGCGCACCGTAATGGAGAACCTGCTGGAACGCGTTAACGTTGAATACCAAAAAATCATGAACCAAACCCTTGCAACCGGCGAAGTCAAACTTTCCGCTACACAGAATATTGAGACGGCTGGACTTGACATTTATGTTGGGTTTAAGGGAAGCAAACCCGTAGCCTTGGATGCTTACACTCAAAGTGGCGGCGAACGAACCACAGCGACGATGGGTTTTCTGCTGGCGTTGCAACAGCATGTGCGTTCGCCTTTCCGCGCAGTCGACGAATACGACATTCACATGGATCCCAAAAATCGCGAGATGATTGCGAAGGTTCTGGTTTCGATGATTAAGGATGCCAGTGCCCAATACGTTGTGATTACGCCCAGCCAAATTACTTTTGCACAGCAAGATGCTAACGTTATTACAGTTCAGAACCTTGAGGGCAAATCAGTTGTGCGTGAGGTCGCCTAATGCCAACTAAAGAAGGCAAAAAGCTGGGCAAAGAACGGCTGGAACGCATCATAGAAATGTGCATCGCTATTGAAAACCACACTGTTGATCCCTTCACCCTTAATGTAGATGATATTATCAAGATTGTCAAGGAGTATTTCCCGCATTGGGAAAAACCTGAGGAACTAAAACTTGACGCCGAAGCGCTTCACCACTTAGCCACGGTCATCAAAATGCAAAGTGAATGGATAAAACGACGTTCAAGCTCGCTCTATACTGACCCATTTTTGCTGGAGGAAAAAATACGTCAGACCAGCAAGCAGGGGATAGTTGAGGTTTTTCTGGGTGCTTGGAGTCCGCTGGTTGAGTTTGAACAGATTAACCTACATAGCTTAGCGCAGGGAATG
This sequence comes from Candidatus Bathyarchaeota archaeon, assembly GCA_963775685.1. Taxonomy (GTDB): domain Archaea; phylum Thermoproteota; class Bathyarchaeia; order Bathyarchaeales; family Bathycorpusculaceae; genus Bathycorpusculum. Next base: position 1,161,077 of record CAVZJV010000014.1, on the reverse strand, counting down.
CTGTATTGGGATGCTTTGGCTCCTCTTGGAGACCGATGGAAAGACATAGATGTTTCCCCGGTTGCTATGGGTTCAGTGAGCCGTGAGGAGCTTATTAAGCAGCGCGTTTTAAGTGACCGCGAATTTTCGGAAGAACTGGAGTGTTATTGGTTGGAACTCAAAAACAAAGCCGAGGAAAAAAGTATCGGTGGAAAAATTGTATACTGGGATTTTATCGGTGCGGGTACCTACGAAGAAACAGTGCAACGCGCTTTCTTAACTGCTTTTCTGGTAACTTACGGTTATGCGACGTTGGAAATTGATAGACTTGAAGAGACTGTATTCATTCTGCCCTTTGATAAACCCCATAAGGAAGCTTTAACACAGCAGTCTACATCGGTTCCAATCGCGGTTTCCTGTGCAGATTGGCAGAAATGGAGAAGAGGCGAACTAAAATGAGTGCGAAAAAAAGGGGGGTCTATGCAGCTAAAATCAAGAAGGCAACCCAAATGCTCTTCTATAAAAGACATCAGAAACCAGGAGTAAAAGGCTGGGAACTCCACAAAGCGTTGGGTTCCGATTATCCCAAAGTTGTTGACTTATTAGAAGACTACCTAAAACCGATGGATTTGCAGGTTAAAGTGATTTTTGAAGAGGAAAAAGCCCCAGAAAAACCAACCATAGAGGAGTTGGATAAGGCGCGCTTCTTTATTGCACTATCCAACGGCTCAGTGACCAAAGAAAAGTTGATGGGTTGGCGAGTTGACGATTTGGCAGGATTAGCCATAACTATAAGCTACATTGTCAGCAAGAAGGGGCAAGCAGCACGCAAAGAGGTCGAGAAACTTTTGGGTGAGAAGATGCCTAACTGGAAAATTGGCTTAAACCTTGACCGCTACATTCGCTATGGTTACTTTATGCAGGATGATAAAGGTCTGATGTACTTGGATTGGCGTACACGTGCTGAAGTTGACCAGAAAGCTTTAATCAACATGTTACTTAATGTGGAAAAACAAAAAGAAGAGGCAGCTGAACCCAAGCCAGAAGAGGAACAGAACGCAGAGGAAGAACCCATATCCGAAGAAGAGAAGTAACTACCGCTAAACAGCTAACACTGTAATATAACAATTGGAGTCTTCATCGTCCATAAACGCGGTTACCTGCAAACCACTATTTTCCAAAACATCCATGAACCTTTCAAGCGGAAACGCTTTCTTTAACCCAGTTACCACAACGTTGCCAACCGGCTTAACAACCCGTTTTAGTTCTTTCAGTGTATCATTGGGTTCAGGCATGTTTTGAAGTATGGTAAAAGCAAAGACGTTATCAAAAGCTCCATTCTTAAATGGCATGTGATCTGCGTCTGCTTGGAGCACGAAAGCGTTTAGAAAAGCCTTTGCTTGTCCTTTTGCCTTAAGGAGTAATTGGCGTGAAACGTCCACTCCAACAACCACCTCTGCAAATGAAGCAACTTTGCAAAAGAAAAGCCCTGAACCGCAACCAGCATCCAACAACGCCTTGCCGGAAACATCGATTTTTTCCAAAGCTTTTTCGTATTTTCTATTCTGCTCATCTGCATACCTTTCCTCGTACATTTCTGCTGTTACATTATAGCTCTGCATAACTTTGCGTTTATCTTTCCAGGTTGACAACTGCGTTTCCTTCAAGAAATCTTATGTACCCAATGCCTGACTAAAATAGTTGGCGAAAATCAAAAATGCAAGAGAACAAAAAACTCGCAGTATTAACCGAACCCAACTTAGCCGAAGCTGCTGTGCTTATTGGAAAAGCGTTCGTGCAACGCAGAACCCTTGTCGTCGCAGGGATCTGCCATGTGCATTATGTTGGAAGGGCACGCTCAACTCTTGAACCCGGCGAACGTCTTTTAATCATAAAGTCTGATGGGTCCTTGCTTGTTCATCGTCCCGTCGGCTACGAACCAGTCAATTGGCAACCAGCAGGTAGCGTCTTCCATGTTCAAGTCAAAGATGGCGAGTTGGAGGTTCATGGCGTTCGCCAGAAACCGCGGGAAATTGTGAAAGTAGCATTCAGCAATGTCTACATGGCTTCCGCGCTTAACCTGATGGATGCAGGAGATTTTCTGTTATATGCCAGTGAAGACGACATGCACCGCGCGATTCTGGTCAAGCCTGAACTTCTCGAAGAAGGCTTCAAACCGATTAGCTGGGAGAAAAAAGTTGAGCCAGGCTTTGTGGACATTTATGGAGAGGACAAAAACGGGAAACTTGTTATCGTTGAAGTGAAACGAAAAACTGCTTCCAAAGAGGCAGCGTTGCAATTGGCAAAGTACATTGAACCCATCAAAGCCAAAGTTAACCGTGAAGTCCGCGCTATTTTGGTTGCACCGAGCCTTGGGAAGGACGTGCAGCGGTTGTTGGTGACGCTTGGCTTGGAATTTAAGGCGCTTGACCCCAAAATCTGCGCGGAAGTGCTTAAGAAGTCTGAAACTTCAAAACTTGAATCCTTCTTTTAACAGCATAACTTAATCTTACATTCATTCAACGTTTGTCGATACTGAACGACCTGTTAAGCTTCCCAAACTCTCGATGGAGTCAGCTTCGAAGGAGACGTTTTTCAGAAAAATGTTATAATTTAAGTTAAACAGTATAACGGCGTATTTCTCATTTGTGATTATATTAGAACTGGACCGTAAGGTTAAGCAGAGCTAACTCAATTCCTTAAAATAGTTTAAAAAAACAATTGTTGTAAGCCTTCGAAAACTTGGCTTCTGGTTTATTTGTTTTTGCCGTTTTCTTCAGGTACCAAAACTGCTGCCGCAACGGTGGTGGTCCAGAGTCCATTTTTGTCGCCTGCCGCAGACTGGGTTGTGTTAGCGGTCTTGATTATTAACCCAGTGGTTTTGAAGAGTTGTTTGCGTTCGTCCCACGCGATTTCAGGATCAAATTGAATACCCATGGTTGTCGCAAGCATGGTCGCAGCGAGGTCTTCTGCATAGTCGCCAGCAGTTTCATCAGTTTGCCCAAAGCTGTGATGTTCACTTAGGTAGCCGTATTGATTTTTACCTGAGGGGATAGCTACGCCGATGGATGACGCTACAAGTCTATGAGGTTCGTTAGTGGCGTTGCGGGCTATAACAACAAAAGTAATTTCGCCTGGATGAATCATTTTTAAGCCTTTCTCCCGTGTTACCAGCTCACAGCCAGGTGGCACGATGCTGGATACACTGACGAGATTGCACATCTGTATGCCTGCGTCTCGCAAGGCTAATTCAAATGATTGGAGTTGCTCTTTATGTTTACCAACTCCTTTAGTGAAAAAGAAGTATTTTGGTATCATGTTAGTGTCGGAAATAGGATTGCAGAATGCATTTATTAGCCTTTTGTTTTAAAACATAATATTACCCCCAAAAACAATATGCTCTAATCATTGAGGAAAAACAGTTGGTGCGGAGTCTAAGCGTATTCAAAGACGAATCAAAACTTGATATAAACTACATTCCGCAGAAGCTCCCGCACAGGGAAACCCAACATCGCCTCTTGTTGGAATTTTTCAACTTTATTTTGCGCTGCCCAGAAAAAATGGCTCAACGCGTCATCTTGACAGGAGATGTGGGCACGGGAAAAACAGCACTTGCCCAGCGCTTCGGGGCCTCCATTACATCAGAATCCAACAAACGGGGTATAAAATTCCGATACGTACACGTTAACTGTCGTGAGTACCGTGGAAGCCTCCAGCCGATTCTTCACCGAGTCGTCACTGTTTTCCGCCCCAACTACCCCGCACGGGGTTATAGCGCCGAAGAAATCCTCTCGACATTGATGCAGGTTCTGGATGAAGAAAACGTCTTCATGATACTAACTCTTGATGAGTTTGATAGCTTAATCGAGAAAGAGGGTGCAGATGCCGTCTATAAACTTACACGGCTGCAGGAGATGCGACAGGGCGAACCCCAGAGGCTGTCATTAATTTTCATTATGCGTGATTTGCAGGCAGTTGAGCAGCTAGATGAGAGTGCCAAGAGCACCCTTCAACGCAGCATCATAACCCTTGAACGCTACGACAAACCGCAACTCGTCGACATCTTAAACGACCGAGTCGACATGGCCTTTGACTCGGGGGTAGTGCCGGAAGATGTTGTAGATCTGATTGCTAGTTTAGCTTTCACTGAAACTGGGAACGCTCGCTTCGGGATCGAGCTTTTGTGGCGTTCGGGCAAATATGCTGATGCCCAGGATTCGGGTAGTGTTGAGCCGGAGTTTGTTAGAATGGCGGTTTCTAGTATTATTCCTGGCTTGAGGCGCAGTGACTTGGCATCTTTGGGTTTACACCAGAAACTTTTCCTTCTGGCAGTTGCGAGGTATTTCAAAGAAAACTTGCAAGCTTACGCTTCGCTATCTGAAGTTCAAAAAGCCTATGGCGTCGCCTGCGAAGAGTTCGATGAAACTCCTAATGGTCATACTCAAATTTGGAACTATGCCCAGTACTTCTCCAGGTTAGGCGTACTGAAAACAGAGGTCTCTTCAGCCGAGACGCGTGGGCGGACAACCCGGCTTTCGCTCCCAACAATTCCTGCAAGCGAGTTGGAGAAGGAATTGACCGCGAGTTTGCAACAAGAAAAAAGGCGAGCGTAAAACATGGAACTGGAAGAAGTTTTCTCTTCGAAATCCCGCATGAAAATCCTAAAACTCATCTACAAACTGGGACAGCTTAATGTTTCCGACATTGCACGTAGGCTCAAGATGAATTTCGCTTCGACTTCGTTACACTTGAAAGTTTTGGAAGCCGAGGATATCTTGCAGGAGCGTACGTATGGGCGGGTTAGAATGTACCGGTTTGATGAGGGTTCAGCAAAAGCTAAAGCAGTGCAAAACCTAATAGACGTTTGGGATCAGAACAAAAGGTGATTTAGCATGGCTATGGTTGATGTTTCGGGAAAAGCAGAAATCTATAGGGAAGCAACCGCAACCGGAATAATAAAACTCAAACAAGAAACGATTGGTTTAGTTTCGTCTGGGAAAATCGCAAAAGGCGATCCACTCTACACCGCCAAAATTGCTGGTGTGTTAGCAGCTAAGAAGACGAGTGATCTGATTCCTCTTTGTCATCCCTTGCCCCTTACGAATGTTGAGGTAACTGTGAAAGTCTCAGATAAAACCACGGTTGAAGCTACAGCAACTGTTAAAACAAAAGCTCAGACGGGTGTAGAAATGGAGGCCCTGACCGCTGTTTCTGCAGCGTTGTTGACGGTTTGGGACATGACTAAGCAATACGAAAAAGACGCTGCAGGCCAGTATCCGTCGACGAATATTGAGAATATTCATGTTATCAAAAAGTTTAAGCAGGCATGATTATGAGTAAAAGTTCTAAACAACACAAATCTAAGGCACTTAAAGTCTTGAATTTTGGCATTTATATTTGCAGCACTTCCCGCTACAACCAAATCGAGCAAGGCGAGAAAGAAATCAGCGACGTCGGCGGAGACACTATTGTAGATTTGCTTAAGAACGGTGGGCAGAACGTTCTCTTTAAAACGATAATCGCCGACGATGAAACCCAGATTCAAGATGCGGTTATGTATGTTATGGGCAAAGCAGATTTGGATGTCGCGATCTTTTCAGGTGGTACAGGCATAACCCCTACAGACATAACTATCGAAACAGTGACGCCATTTTTTGATAAAACTTTACCTGGGTTCGGCGAGTTTTTCCGCAGAATTAGCTATGACACATTGGGTTCTGCAGCTGTCTTGTCGCGCGCAGTCGCAGGCGTGGCAAAGGACAAGGCAATCTTTTGCATTCCAGGTTCGCCTGACGCTGTGAAAACTTCGGTAGAAATGCTTATTTTGCCCGAGGCTCCTCACATCGTTAAGCACGTACGGGAACAACGATGAGTTTAACAGACAACTGCGGCAGACCACTACTTAACCTACGGATATCGATAACCCAGCGATGCAACAACCGCTGTGCATATTGCCACCGGGAAGGCGAAGTGCAACGGGCAAATCGCTCTGCAGAACTAATGTCGGTGGAGGAAATCGTACGCATAGCAAAAATCGCCATGTGCTTAGGGATTGCAAGGATAAAGTTGACTGGAGGAGAACCGCTCATGCGCAAGGACCTGCCAGAAATCATTTCTGGAATAGCTCAAATCCCCATGTTGAGGGATTTGTCATTAACTACTAATGGGGTGCTTCTTGTTGGCGGCATGGCAAAGAAGCTTCGCGACTTTGGGCTTAAGAGGGTAAACATTAGCTTGCCTTCCTTAAACCCAGAAACTTACCATAAACTAACAGGAGGCAAGTTAGAAGCCGCTTTAGAGGGCGTCAAAGCTGCCATTGAAGCTGGCTTTTGTCCGGTCAAACTGAACACGGTTGTTTTAGAGGGCGTTAACGTTGTTGATGTGCCTGACCTTATAGAGTATGCTGGAAATAACAACGTTGTTTTGCAGCTTATCGAGCTTGACCCCGTCAACGTCGGCGACAACTACTATAAAGAACACCACCGCAGCCTTGATGAGCAAGAAGAAATTCTTAAGAAAAAAGCTATGTCAATAGAGAAACGCCCTTTCATGCATAACCGCCTAATTTACCACCTGCCAAACGCAACTGTCGAGGTCGTCAAACCCATAGAGAACACCGACTTTTGTATGCACTGTACCCGTATGCGCGTGACCAGCGACGGCAAACTCAAACCCTGCCTCATGAGAAACGACAACCTGACAGATATTTTAACGCCAATTCGCCAAGGAGCAAGCAATGAAGAATTAAAGCACTTGTTTGTTAAGGCGAATTCGCTAAGAGACCCATACAACAAAAGCAAATAGGGCCTTACTTTATTTGGCTGCGGAAAATTTCGATTTGAACCTTTTTTGAGCAGCGTTGTATTCTTCCCTGATGAATTCATTTACGGATTTGGTCGAAACCGTCCTATCTTGGTCTGTGTTGCCCTTGATTTCCAGAAGTTTGTTGGCGCATGCTTTGGCTTCCTCGCTTCTACCCATTTTTGCCAGCATGATCCCTTTGCCCAACATGGCATCGGTAAAATCAGGTTTGAGCCTTAGCGCTATCTCGAAAGACGCTAATGCTTTCTCATAGTCTGCCATGTTTCCCCACATTACGCCGATGTAGTAGTCGATTAGCGGGTCATTTGGCATCTGCATCTTTGCCTGTGCGTAGCATTTGAGGGCATCTTCAAACCGCTTAAGCCTTTGAAGGGCATTGGCTAAGCTTAGACGGAACTCCAAACTATTCGGGTTCAACTCAACTGCTTTTTCCAGGCATTCGACTGATTTTTGATTCAGGTTCTGTGAAGTGTAAACTGCTGATTTTAGACGCCATGCATCGGCAGAGTTTGTTTCAAGCTCGATGACCTTGTCATAGCACTTGATGGCTTCGCTGCATTTGCCTATCTTGCTTAAAATTATGCCTTTTATAATCCAAGCGTCAACGTAATCGTTCTGAAGTTGTATCGCTTCATCAAGTGACATTAGGGCGCTCTCGTATTTTCCGGCTCCTTCGTAAGATACCGCTTCTTTGAGTTTAGCGGCGGCAGTTATGAATGTCGATGAATCGCCACTTTTTGAGTGAAGCATGCCTCCAAGTCTCCGCATAACCTTCGTTAACTGTGTGTGCCAAATACATCGGATAATTGATTTATAGCTAATCGCCTTGAAGAGTGCAAAAAAAGCCCAGAAAAACGCCTGGTTTTATAAGGTACGTTGACAAAAATGGCTCTGAAGGTTTAGGCTTGACAAAGAAACAACCATTCTAAACGCCGGAAAAATAGCTTTTGATATAAATGGTATGTTTTTTATAGGTAGATCTGCAGCCACATTTCGTTTAGTAGTTTCTCGTGTTGGGCCAGGAGCCTGCAGAGAGTTTTTGCAATTTTTTGGGGTGCTTCACCTGTTTTGTTGGCTATTTCCTGTAGGGTTTTAGCTCCTTGGTTTCTTTTTGGAGCAGGTCTATAACTTTTAGGTCAATTTTGTTGCGCAGTTCTTTGGTTTTCTTTTGTTTGGTTTTTTCCAATTTTTTCGCGCTCAACAATCCATAACGGCGTTATGAGGTTTAAAAGCTTTGCCTAAAAACAGGCAAAATTGCCTTTCCCACCGGTGATTTATAGATTGAATATTCTTGCCTCGTTTTTTTCCGTGTCCAAGAAGGCTATGCTGGATTTTCCAGTCAAGTACCCACAAAGCTCTCCAGGGTTAATTGCTAAAGTGTTGCCTTTACATTCGACGCTCATATTATGTGAGTGTCCGTGAATTACCGCGTTAAAGTATCCGCTGTCAACAATGGCGGTTAAGAGTTCGGTTTCGTGCCCATGGAGGAGGGCAATTCGATAACCTCCGACAGTTACTTGGGCGAAACGGTCGTGGATGGTACAATTTGTGGTTTCGCCAAAGCGTTTTTTCAGGAGTTCGTGGTCGCCGTCGTTGTTTCCGAATACACCAATGAGGGGGCAGTTCAGTTTAGCCAGTCGTGGAACGACAAAACCAGCGACAAAGTCACCTGCATGAAGCACCAATCCAACCTTCTGGTCATTAAAAACTTGTACGGCTTTTTCTACGAGAGGCAAATTATCATGCGTATCTGAAATTGCGCCAATTAACACGTGATTTCACTAGTGTTTTTTTCTCCCTGCCTAACTAAAGTCTTTCTATGCCGTATTGAAGACAATATTTGAAACAAACTTGTTCCAATATCTTGAATTTTGCTAAGCAACCATCCATCCTGTTTCAAATTTTTAGCTAAACAGCATCCAAAAAAGAAGTGGACAATAACAAGCTATAGCTCTAGACGTTTAGACCAAACTCGCATGAATTCTGACATCTTAGAAATAGTCAAAGACCCCCTCTGAAAAACCAAATAATGAAAAAAGCAAACCTAAGCTTTACTTAGCTAAAGGATACCTTATCAGTCTTGTTAAAAACAGACTTCTCAACCCAATGCAAAAAAGACATGTAAGATAGCTACAAAATCACTCCGCATGGTCGGAAGGTCCTAAACACACATAGTGAACTGATACTTCTTCTGAAAGTTCACGGCAGCCTGAAAAAAGCTGTTCCCGGTGAAATCATTCTTTTAGCAGCGCGTAAGAGCCGAGGGTAACTCAGCAAGACTTTTTATAGTTATGTCGGGGCAAACTTTTTCAGATTTTTGAATTCTCCGTTCGATATAAACGGTTCGCATACCTGCTGCCTTTGCGCCTTCAATATCTGCGTCTATGGTATCGCCGACAAATACAGTTTCTTCAGAGTAAACTCCCAATGTTTTTAGCGCGCTTTTAAAGATTTCTGGACTTGGTTTGCGCTTGTTAACAGAGGCAGAAACCACTACCACATCAAAAAAATCCTCTAAATGGTCGTTTTTTAGAAGTTTGAACACACATTCAGGAATGGCAAAATTTGAAATTATCCCCAGTTTGTATTTCCCATGTAACTCCTTTAGCATTGAGTTGGCGTTCTGGTCGATGCTGACATACTTCATGAATTCTTCACAAAACTCCCCAGTCGCCGCAGCCACAAGGGAGCTGGAGACATCATAGTCGTAGCCTAAACTTTTCAGCGCCTCAGTGACCCGAACGTTAAAGTGGGGTTCCTCAAAATTCAAATCTGCCTTGGCGTAAAGGCCGTCACGTGCCTCATTGTACGCGACGTTGAACTTTTCAAAGGAGACATCTATGCCTTTTTTGTTTAGAAACTTGAACATCCTCATCAGGGATGGGCTGTAGAACTCATGGTTCTTCTCTATGAGCATTAGAGTATCGAACATATCAAATAAGACAGCTTTAATCGTCATCATAGTTCCTAACCTCTACCTTGTTTTAAGCTTAAAATTCTTATCGCAAACTAAAACCTATTTTTAGCGCTACGGCGAAGCTTGTTTCGCACCACATAGTAACCGGTTCCAGCTACTATAAAAATCAAGCCAACTACCCACGCTTCGGACGAAGCAAATAAAACAAACACTAAAAGCATCAAACACGACGCCAAACCCAACAGTGGAACAAACCTTTGCCATCCTGTGCCATTCTTCAACTTAAAAGCCGCAATATTAGTTATCGAATAATTAAACAGCAGCGCGAAGGTACTAATTGCCACAACGCGTGTCAGATCCACAAACAAAACCAAAACCGCCATTAAAACGCCGCTGCCCAAAATAGAATAGTATGGCGTAAAAAACTTGCTGTGCAACCGAGATAGTGCAGTTGGCAAGTCTTTTCGTCTAGCCATAGAATAAGCCATACGTGAAACACCTAGAATCGAGGTGAGCAAAACGCTGGCAGTGGCGACCAAACCGCCGACAGATATGATTTGGATTGCCAGCGAATTGCCCGTGGTACCCATAGCAGTGCTCAAAGGCGAAGGCGAGGCCGCAAGTTCAACCGGACTAATCAGACCAACAGCAATTAACCCAACCAAAACATAAATCCCCATCGAAATCCCAAGCGATAAAAGCATAGCGCGAGGCACGTTTCGCTTGGCGTCTCTGATTTCCTCAGCAACTACTGCAGCCCTTGCAAAGCCACCGTAAGCGAAGAAAATAAAGAATGTACCATATAGTACGCCGTTGGAGAAGGGCACAAAAGGAATAAAATTTCCAGCGTTCACATGGAAAATGCCGAATACCACAAAGAAAGCCAGCACCGCAAGCTTGATTGCCACAAGAACATTGTTTACGCTTGCTGATTCTTTGGCACCAACCAAATTTAAAACAGTAAAAACCAAACATAGTGCTGCGGCGACGTAACTAGTTGGTAAACTATGAAATGTGGCGGTTAAATAATACGCAAACCCCAATGAAACTGCTGCTCCTGTGAACGTGTTTGCGATCATCCACATCCAACCAGCCAAAAAACCTGCGTAGGGCGAAACTAGTTGTCGCCCAAACTCGTACACGCTGCCTTCCACGGGCTGCCACGCCGTTAACTTTGCAAAGCTCCAAGCCGTTAAAAAAGCGATGACGCCTGCGGCAACCATGGATACTACAAGTGCCGAGCCAGCGTAACCCGCAACAATTCCTGTGACAACAAAGATTCCGCCGCCTATAATTGCGCCAACGTTAATGGCGACGGCGCTCCACAGGCCAATCGAACGTTTCAATTTTCTGGGTTCTTGCTTTTCCATGTTGACCACGGCTAATCCAAAAGTCAAGCGATGAGCCTATTAAAACCTTGCAAGGGTTAGATATTACTTGTACTGAGAGGGTTCTTTACCCCCTTCTGAACTCTTGCTTTAAACCGGTATCACTTTGAAGGTGCTATATGTTTTTAGTTTTGTTTTTTTATCAGCTAACTTTTTTCGGTTATAATATTGAATTTTGTCGTCAGTGCATCTTTACCATAATTTTATTAGCGTGACAACAATTCTGGAATTGTGTGGTTAAGAATTAAGGTTCTTGCCACATGAAATTATAAGGAAAGAAAATAAATGCAAAAAATAAAAAATAAAACTATAACCATTACGATTGTGGCTCTGCTAACAATTTCAATGGCAGCTTCAATGACACTATTACCAAACACTAACGCACATAGTCCACCTTGGGACATTGCAACGGTGGCTTATGTCAATGTTTCACCAAACCCTGTAGGCATCGGCCAAACAGCACTCATTGTCATGTGGATTGAGAACCTGAATCCCTCAGCTAGCGGCATCACAGGTGACAGGTGGCAAAACTACACGCTTAAGATTACAGCGCCTGATGGAACAATTACTTCGCTGGGACCATACACCGCCGGACCTACATCGGCAACTGATTATCCGTTTGTACCAGACCAACTTGGTACGTACATTGTGGACTTTAACTTCGGCGGCCAAACTGCAAGATTAGCCAATCCAATAAACGGATTAAATGGTACAAATGACCCATATGTTGGTGACTACTACATGCCCAGCAGCGCATCAACCGCTTTCGTTGTGCAAACAGACCCCGTTCCGGGACAGACAGGTTATCCGCTTCCAATAGAATATTGGAGTCGGCCAGTAAACTCTCAATTGTCTTCATGGGGTGCACTGCTCTCAAATTGGCTATATACACCTCCAGCAGTTGTAAATAATTTGCAGCCAATCGGTTCTGGGCCTCTCACCTCACACATAATGTGGACTGAGTCGATTCAATTTGGCGGAATCGTTGGAGGAGCCTATACCAGCGGCGCAACGAAGTTCGGTTCATACCAAGGCGGTTCATACACATTCTACGAAGGTATGTCTTACGAAGAAAGAAACATCAATCCAATAATTATGGCAGGATACCTCTACTACGAGTTACCCCTCAACCACCAAGCCACAGGTGGCGGCTATGTCTGCGTTGACCTACGAACCGGACAACAATTATGGAAGCAAGACTACACTGTTAACCCAACTTTTGGACAATTATACGGATACGACAGCATCAACCAGCACGGAGTACTTCCTGGGTGGCTTTGGGCAGTAAGTGGTAGCACATGGATCGCATACGATGGCATGACAGGAAACTGGCTATTCAACCTGACAAACGTTCCATCTGGCACTCTAAGATACGGCACAACAGGCGAGATAGTGAAATACATTTTAGATCCCAAAGGAACGTGGCTCGCTGACTGGAATAATACAGCAGGCTACTACAACGGCACAAACGTAAACCAAGCTGGGGAGTTCTTATCAACAGGCGAAGGCGCAAGCGGTCTTGAGTGGAGAACAGTTGGAAAGGTCATAGATATGAGAGCTGCATACTCATGGAACAAAACGCTAACTACACCAATTACTCCGGGATCCACAATTATCGACGCTGTTCCAGACGATCTGGTACTCGTCTCTACTGCGACCTCATCAGGCGCACGCGGAGTCAGCAACACACCCCTCGCTTACGGCGAAACCCTGCCCTACAATGTTTCAGCCATTAGCTTAGCACCAGATTCCTTGGGACAGGTACTTTGGACCAAAAACTATCCTGGGCTAGCCAGCAACATTACACGACTGTACTATGGGCTTGATGCATCCACTAACATATTCATGATGTATGACAAAGAGACCTTCCAAATCTACGGCTTCAGCCTACTTACCGGAGAACAAGTTTGGGGTCCATTCACCATGGATCAAGGAACAAACTGGCAACTATTCCAAGCTGCTTTAACTAACCAAGGAGTTGCAACCAACGGAATACTAGTCACTACTGGATGGGGTGGAGTCACTTACGGTGTCGATGATACAAACGGGAAACTTCTTTGGACCTACGGTAACGGACCTATTGGTTCTGATAACAGCACTAACAGCGGCACAATAGCCCCCTACGGCAACTACCCGACCTTCATAGGCTCAGTTGTCGGCGGCACGGCAATACTCTTCAACAGCGAGCACTCACCAATCGAGCCACCAGAACAGGGTGAAATGATCCGCTGCATAAACATAACCACGGGTCAACAAATATGGGCATTAAACGCCTGGCCAGTTTCTACAAGCTTCTACTCCCAACTAGGAGCAGTCGCAGAAGGCTACCTGACCTTCTTCAACGAGTACGACGGACAAATGTACAGCGTCGGCAGAGGACCCAGCGCTACCACAGTTTCAGCACCCGACATCGCAGTTCCAATCGGAACACCCTTAGTAATTAAGGGTACAGTAACCGATGTTTCCGCTGGCATGCAGCAAGCAACAATAAAAGCAAACTATCCAAACGGAGTTCCAGTTGCCTCTGACGCAAGCATGGGTTCCTGGATGAGCCACGTCTACGATCAATTCCCAGCTCCAACCGACTTCACCGGCGTTCCAGTAACAATAGATGTTCTGGACTCTAACGGCAACTACCGAACCATCGGCACCACAACCACCTCTTCAACAGGCGCATACAGCTTCACATGGATGCCTGACATACCTGGAGACTACACTGTCTTCGCAAACTTCGCTGGCACCAACGGCTACTGGGGATCAACAGCACAAAACGCCTTCTACGTCAGTGGCGCTCACCCAACAACTGCACCAACACCTGCTCCCGCATCTCTCGTCGAGACATACTTCGTTCCTTCAGTCATTGCAATCATTGCAGTAATAATCATCGGCTTTGCAGTGCTTTTCTTAACACTAAAGAAACGACCATAAACCACACACCAAAAATCAATCTTCCCTTTCTTCTTTTTTTAAGTTCCAACTAATTTGCTATTTATCCCAGAATTCTCTTGTCCGCAAATACTGAACCTTCGCTTTAAGCAAATCCATGTAGAGTTATCTTCTTTAGGGTGCATGCGCCCCAAAATTCGCGAAGCAGTTTCTGGACCAACCCCTTTCACCTGCAACGCACGCACCGCTTGCTTCCCGTAGCTCAAAATCAAATCCGCCTTACGTCTGGCATTGCTAAGATCCTTGAGCTCCTCAGGCGTTAGATCTTTGCCTTCTCGACGCTTCCGCAAATCCTCCACCAGCTTATCCGCATTTTGACTGAAATACAGCAGCGTTAAGAGACGGGAGCGGCAGTTTTCGCATTCAGGCTCCTCAGCTAAATCTTTTATGCGGGCCTGTTTGGTCCATGCGCCACAGTTCATGCAGAGAAGTTTTGCGGTTCTGGCGTCGATGGAGCGTTTCATGCGGTCAATGTTTGTTAAAAGTAACCGTTCAGGCGCCATGAGTTCGGCGGTGTCAGCGTACTGCGCCAAAATGTGATATGCCAGTGGCGAAGGTTTCTGGCGAGTAACGGTTGTAACAGTTATTTTTCCGTCTCTTATGTCATGCAATATCAGCTTTACCTGCAGCAGGTCCACTTTATCCATCATGGCTTCCCGCAGTGTCTCATCGTAAATGGGCGTGCCTTCGAAGGCAGCTTTGAGTTTTTCTGCCCGGTCCGAGTGGGCTAAGGTTTTTCCTCGTGGCAAAGCGCCGAAGCGTTCTGCGATGGCTTTCATTCGGGAAACAAATGGGAATTTGGAGTTCACGTAATTAAGAAAAGCCTCATCCACGCGCTCATCAGATAAATCTAATAGCTCTTTCTGCAAACCCTCAACTTCTTGGCGCGAAGGCTTATGGGAAGTTTCGATTAGGATGCGGTAGCCATCCGTCCACCAGCCCGTAATGGCTTCCGGGTCCGAGAGCACCGAATCAAAAATCCCACCAAACGTACGGTTAACCAACTCGCCAAAACATGCATGAACAACAATGTAGCGATCCAACGCTTCTATAACTATTCGGTTCTGCGTGGGCAATGGTGTGCCCTCCTTTAGGTGCTCATCAATCTCCAAAGCAGTGTCAACAAGTGTTTCTTTGTCAGTCTTCAATTCCAAGGCTAACTCTTCTGTCGCTGCCTCAGGCTTCTTACGCTGCCTAAGCAAACTACCTACTTTTTCCCGCATGACACCGGTTTGCTGCGCTAAACCAAATGGCACAGGCAAAATTTCTCCATCCCACCCTGGAATCGCCGCCGCAGGGTCTTCCGCAGGCAAAACATGTACCGTCCCCGTTTCATCTTCAATGTTGATGATGCGCCAAACTTTCCCACGCATAACAAAATGCAAGCCCACCCGAGCGTGCAGGGTCATGAATTCGTCACCTAAAGTGCCGATTTTTCGGTCGCTAATTATGTTGATTACCGGATAGCGTTTTTCGTCGGGTATCATGGATAGGTTGTTGTAGTAGTATTCGCGTGTTCGTCCTTTTTTTTTCAAAACTTTCCCTTCCCCTTCGGTTCTTAGTTTGTGTATGCTTTCTAAAAACTGCACGACGTCTTGGAGTTTTTCTTCAGTTAGGGTACTGTATGGATAAGCCCGTTGGATTAAAGCTAAGAGTTCCTCTTGAGTGATGGTTTGTTTGTCCATGAGGACTCCAGCAATTTGATGCGCCAAAACATCCAGGGCATTTTTGTGGAAAATGACTGGTTCAATCTTGTTGGCTTTGGCGTTTGCGACTGCCGCGATGGATTCCAAGGTGTCGTCTGGGTAAGCGGTAACGATTACACCTTCGGAGAGCCGCTCTAGGCTGTGTCCGCTTCTGCCCACACGTTGGATTAGGCTGCTGACCTGCCTTGGAGACATGTACTGGATGACTAAATCAACGTTACCGATGTCAATGCCCAACTCAAGTGTGCTGGTGCAGATGATTGCTTTAAGTTGCCCCGATTTGAAGGCATCTTCAGTGGCAACTCGCTCTTCACGTGAAAGCGAGCCATGGTGGACGGCGATGTCTTGGCGGTTGAGTTGGTCAAATCTGTGTCCAAGGAGTTCGACGATGGTGCGGCTGTTCACAAAAACCAGTGTGGATTTGTGGCTGTCGATTAGTTCCATCAGTCGGCGGATTCTTGCAGCTGCTTCAGGTGCGGTTTCAAGTTTGGCGGCTAATTCGTAGTCTTTTTCGGTTGGTGTTAAGTATTCTACTCGGTAACGGTAGTTTTTAGCTAAAACTGCCTGCACAATAGATATCTCCCGGTTAGTTCCCACGACAAAACGTGCAACTTCCTCGGGGTTGCCAACCGTTGCGGACAAACCGACGCGTTGAAACTCCTTGCCTGTTGCCTCAACCATTCGTTCAAGCGCAATGCTCAATTGTGCGCCGCGTTTGCTTTCCGCCAAATCATGTACCTCATCGATAACGATGCATTGAACGTTGCCGAGGTGTCGGCGCATTTGGGAGCCTGGCAAAATCGCCTGCAGGGTTTCAGGTGTGGTGACAAGCATTTGTGGCGGTTTTAGGGCTTGTTTGCGGCGGATTTTCATCTCTGTATCGCCATGGCGGACCTCTATGGTTATGTCCAGTTGCTGGCTCCAAAAGGTTAAGCGTTTAAACATGTCACGGTTAAGAGCTCTAAGCGGCGTTATGTAAATAACTTGGATTCCTTTTCGGTCTTGGTTTTTCTGCTCGACCAGTTTAGAGAAAATAGGTAAAAGAACAGCTTCAGTTTTTCCTGTGCCAGTTGGCGCAATCAAAAGAACATTTTTGCCCTCCAGAATTGGTGGGAAAGCCAAAGTCTGTGGCAAGGTGGGTAATATGTGAAACCGAACTTTGCTAAGGCTTTGAAGACTGGTTTAGCAAGCAGCTCGAAGACAGAATCAGACGCTTGAGTTTGCATATTATTCTGTCATAGTTTACCGTTAAATGTTTGCTTTAACTCTTTAGCATAAACAAAGCGAATTTGCCAGATTTTTGAAACAATCTTCAGAAGAAAGAGCTGGAATGTTTTTCATCATACTTACTGGTTTTTCGACATTTCAGTTTGTCTTTAATGATTAGCGGATGGACACAAGGGCAACATATATTATTACTAAAAACTCATAATTGTCTAAATCAATAAGAAAGAAATATTGTTTTGCAGAAATTTTTCTGGCTTGAATTGAGTTAATTTTTTGATTTAGGGCTTCGACATCTGCAGGGTGGTCTTAACAGGTCTTAAAAAGTCTGGAGGTCTATTTGCCAAATACTAGGCGGTAGAGTTTAAGGTAACACTTCAAAAGGGTAACCTTCTCCAAGAATAACATACATGCTTTTACGCATAAAAATAGATGTTTGCGTTGTCTGTTTATTGTAGTATTAGGCTTTTTTTACCTATAACGGAGAGTTTGGGTTTTTAGGGTTTTGGGTAGGTTTTTGGTAAAGTTTAATACGCTACATGGAATATATGATGTTATAATGGATAGTTTAACTTGTAATTGACACATAATTGGCAAGTTAGCCATGGGGAAAGGTGAAAAAATGAACTTAAAACTTTATGTAATAAAAAACCCCGGTCAACAAACAAACCGTATCCAACTAGTCGTTGTCGACCTAGACAAATCAAAACGCTACCCTCTAAACTTCGTTTGCGTGCTGCCTCGATACTACCGTATACTAGAAAAACGCAGCAGCAAATTCGCTAAACTCTTCGGAGAAAAAAGCCACAGCATCGCAAAAAAACTCTTAGTCGACGCTTGGCGAAGCGAATATGACCCTGAAATTCGAACAGTCATAAACAAACGCATGAAAGATATCGACTCAAAGCAGGATTGCCCAAAATCATCCGCCTAAGACAAAAACTAAGCTTTGCCTGAATTAAGAAGGAGCGAAATAAGATAATCCTTCTCAACTAACCCGAACGAGCCTTTCTTTGCTGAGAATTCGTCAAACTTTTTGACACCATCTGGCTTTAGATTCGGTGAAGTTATCGAGAACGGTACAGGTTCCCTCGTGTGTGTTCCTATTTTGATTGGTGTTGGATGGTCGGGGAGAATTGCGATAGTGCATGGTTCGTTTAAGCCATCGAGGATTCTGCCGAGTAACCGTTTATCTAAATCTTCAATCGTTTTTACTTTCAACCTATAATCCTGGCAATGTCCTGCTTCATCTGGTGCTTCAACATGCACAAAGACCAAATCGTTGTCCTTGAGTGCTTCTAAGGCAGCATCTGCTTTGCCCTCATAATTAGTGTTGCCCAACCCCGTGGCGCCCTCAACGTTGATAATTTCCATACCCGCGTAAGTTCCGATTCCCTTTACCAAATCAACCGCTGAAATAACGGCTGATTTTATTCCGTACTTTTCCTTGAGGGTTGGCATTGAGGGTTTTTTGCCGCCACCCCAAAGCCAAATTAGGTTTCCAGGTCGTTTGCCGGATCTTTGTCTCGCAACGTTTACTGGGTGAGGCTTCAAGATTTGTTTAGAACCGTTTATTAGATCCCTGAGTATCTGTGCTGCTTTTTCTGCCTGGGGTACTTTTGCTGTAGGCATGACTTCTGAGATTTTTATGCCTGTGGCGTCGTGTGGAGGAGTGCATTGAATTTGTTCGGGGTTGGGAAAGTTGCGCAATATCAAATAGTGCCTGTAGTCTAAGCCTACATAGAACTCAATTTCGTTTGGTTTTTCGAATGCATTCTTTAAAGCTGCAATTAACTGTGATGCCTCATGTGTTGTTATGTGTCCTGCAGAATAATCGGCGATGGCTCCGTCTTTTTCTGTTATGAGGTTGCATCTGTATGCTGTATCGTTTTTTCCGAGTTTTATGCCTCTTGAAGGCGCTTCAAGTGGTCCTCTGCCTGTGCAATACCGTATAGGATCGTAGCCCAAAACTGAGCATATGGCGGCATCGGAGCCTGGTGTTAACTCGTCAGGAACGGTTTTGATTAAACCGCTTCTACCTTGGGAGGATATGGCGTCCATGTTTGGCTTGTGGGCTGCTTGGAGAGGGGTTTTGTTGCCTAATTCTGGGATTGGATAATCGGCCATTCCATCTCCGATGATAAGTATGTATTTCGTCTATGACACCACCAAAGTTTTTGCTGGAAATAATTTAATAGCTTATTTGACAGATTAAGACAACCGTGTATTTATCTACTTCTCGGTTGACGCCCACATTTGGAGTTAAAAAGATGATCTATTTAGACACACGAGTAAGCGGTTGTGGTTGGTATGATACACCAACAAATCTATTTAAGAAAACGGATATTCTATAATTAATCTAAAGAACTATCGTGGAGAATTCTAAACATGTTAGAAGGATGGGAATGGATTATTATCGGTGTTGTTGCTATCGTTATTATCATGTGGGGTCCAGCTAAGATCCCTCAATTTGCGCGTGCCCTTGGGCAAGCTAAGGGGGAATTCAGAAAGGCTTCCAAAGAATTCAATAACGCTGCAAACCTTGATACTCAACCTGTCACTACCGCGGCTCCAATTACTTCTTCATCTGCGATAAAGACCAAAGATGAAATGTTAATAGAAACTGCACAAAAACTAGGCATCCCGACAGAAGGAAAAACACGAGAGCAAATATCTGAAGAAATATCCATTAAAGTTAAACTTTTAGGCGCCGAATAATGGCTTGTGCAGCCTTTATTTTTTCTTGGCAAGAAAAATAGAAGTATCCCTTAAAAAGCATTGGTTGCGCTCGCTTAGTGAAAACATTAAACTCCTTATCGGGATTCTATTTTTCACAATTAAATATGCAGTGAAGACAAAAAATTAACAAAGTTTAAACAAGAAACTTGAGCGTCATGACATGCCTGAAGGACAAAATTTCTTTGAAGGGTTTTGGGGTCACGTTACTGAATTCATAAAGCGTATGAAGATTGTGTTGGCGGTTTTTGTTGTTGCGCTTTTTGTTATGCTCATTCTTCCGGGTAATTCTGATTTCTTTGCAACTACAAATAACTATAAGCCCTTGATGTCTGTTCTTTTGGTTTATATTGCTAACGTGTTTTTGCCCAATGGCATGCAGCTCTTTGCTAATTCTATGTCTGATCCTATTACGCTTTATGCGTATGCGGCTGTTGTCTTCGCAGTGGGCATAACGTTGCCGGTGTTTGCTTATGAGGCCTACAAGTTTGTTGATCCGGCTTTGTATCCGCATGAGAAAAAAGCGGTTTTTCCGTTTGTTTCCGCTGTAACAGCTCTTTTTGTGTTTGGCGCGGTTTTCGGGTTTTTCTTTTTGGCGCCGTCGTTTATTGAGGGTTTTGTTCCTTTCTATAATGCTGTGAATGCGGTTGAGTTGTTTCCGATTATGGATTTTTATAATACTGTTTTCTTTACGATCCTTATTAGTGGGTTTATTTTTACTATTCCGGCGTTTTTTGTGGTTTTAGTTAAGTTTGGTGTGGTGCATACACGGTCTGTTTCTAAGCATAGGAAGTATATTTATGCGGGTCTTGCGGTTGCGGCAATGTTGATTTCACCTGGTGCTACGCCTATTGGTGATTTGTATTTGTTTTTAGCTTTGCTTGCGTTGGTTGAGGTTAGTCTTTTTGTGGGGAAGAGGGTCGAGAATAATCTTGGTAGTGGTGTTGGTTCGCAATCTTTGCTCTCTAAGTGGTTTTCGTTTTCTACTTGTCGTTTCTGTAATTCTAGAGTTGATGAGGATGCGCGTTATTGTCCCAGCTGTAAAAGATATCTACGGTAAGTTAATTCAGAGTTTAATGTTGAGACTATGAGTCCAAAAAGCAGTTAGACCACACCTTAGGTTTCCATTAATTCAAGGTAAGTTTTTGTATTAGGCTAAATCAACGTCGACCGTTATCAAGAAAAACAGTTAAAAACTGTAGTCTCGTTTGCTAAGTGATAATCCCAAGAGGATAAGGATTCGCGATTATTGTTTTTAGGTGGGTTATTAATTTCCCTGCAACAGCGACTTGCTGACAACCACATTACAATGTTTGGATGTCGAAACCTTTTATTCTTAGCCAAAGCTTTTAGAGTATTCTAACTACCTATTTTGCATTTTTTCCATTCAAAAACCTATGCCTTAATTGACCGTAAGTCGAAATTAGGCATGAATAAGTCTTGCTTTTTTTAACAAAATCAATTTAGTTATAGAAAAGCCTTTGAAATTTAAAAAAAAAGAAAAGAATAATGGCGGTCTTAATGCCAAGGTTTTTTTGGTTTTACTGAGAAAATTGGGGCTTTTGGCTTTGGAACTCTGTGTTTGCATGGTGGAGCAAGTGTTAGCGGTTTGTAGGGGCGCATCATTTCGTTGTCTTCATGGTCAACAATGTGGCAATGCCAGACATAGCCCGGTCCGCTAGTGGGGTCAAAGTTGTATTTATTTTGTCCTGCTTTCACTGATTTGAGTGCAACGTCTTGTGGCGCCCACCGAACGATTATTCTGCTTACTTGGTTCGGATACATTTTGAAGGTGTCTTTCCAGCCGATTTCCCAGTCAACAGGTCCAGTTAGATCGTCAAGCAGGAATGGTGTGACATCTGGGTTTCCGCCTATAGCGCCGGCATCGTTTTCTTCGTAGTAGGGTAGTGGCGGACCGTACTTGGGTATGAATTGACCACCTGGATAGTCAACGCCTCCAAAGGTGCCTGCTGGAAATTTGTTTTGCCAAAGTGCAAAGTATCCGTCAGGATCAATAGTGTCGTCTGGGTTTATTCCAAGATTGAAAGATTGTCTGTTTATCAATTGAAATTGCACTAAGTGTAGGTGGATGGGGTGTGCGTCCATGGTCAGGTTTATTATATCCCATTGCTCAGTGGAGCCGACTGCTGGAAGTTCAGATAGGTAGTTTGGTCCAACTTTGGTGAAGTCTGGAATTGGGTCACCAGTCATTGGATCTGTTCCGGTCGGGCGTATTCCCAGCCAGCCAGTATTGTTTACCAGTACAACTTCAGGGCCGTCGCCATCGGGGGGTGAAAATTCTTTGAGCACAAGCATTCGTCTTTGGTCAATTTTAACGCCTGATGCTATATCTCCCATACCATCTGCAAGCCTTACGATTTTTGGTGGTTGATTCATTTTTCCTCTAAGCGATGCGTGTGGAGCTGCAGGATCAAAGCTGTGGTCTGTTGCTTTTGATTTGCCTACGTTGAATTTCATGATTTGTCCGTTAGTGAAGGAGTCAACTGCAAGTCCATCTGGATAGGGTGAGTTTGCATCGTTTGTTAGAATAAGTGATTGCCCCTTGAATGCTGCGAAATCAATGATTATATCTAAACGTTCACCTGGTGCCATGAATATGTCCTTGACTAAAATTGGTTTGTCAAGTAATCCGCCGTCAGTTCCGATCACATAGACAGGAACGGAAACCGGGTTTAAGCCTGCATCTGCGAACTGCATATTTAGGAATCTTGCGTTACATCCGTCTACGAGGCGGAAGCGGTATCTGCGTGGTTCAACGTCAAGGAAGGGCCACGATTTGCCGTTTACCACCATTATGTCTCCGAAGAACTCTGGGTTCCAGAAGGGATGAGTGCCTGGGTTTGGTGGTGATCCGTTTAAGCCTGCTGGCTCGGGGTCAACGTCGAGTTCGGGGTGGTCCGTATAGTAGCTTGAGTTTTGTCCTGTGCCGTCTGGGTAGAGGAGCTGTCCGTTGGTGTCAAACATTTTGTCTTGTATAGCTAGTTCAATCTCGTAAGGTCCAGCCGGAAGGTTTAGTCCTTTACCATGTTTTCCAGTGTCGAATTCGTCTCTGAGGAAGTAGAAGCCTACTAATCCTGCGTATAAGTTTATGCGTGTTGCCCCTAGGCAATGGTCGTGGTAGAACATTGTTGTTGGTTCTTGGGTGTTTGGGTATGTGTAAGTCTTACCTACGCCTTCATTGAAGGCTGGTCCTTTTTTGGTGTATCCTGGCAGGAACCATGCGTCGGGTCCCCCGTCTGATTCGGAGGTGACTTCTGCGCCGTGGAGGTGGGTAACTACTGGTACTCCTCCATAGTATGGCTGCATCGACATCATGCCGTTGGGGTTAGCCCAATGGATTGTTTGGTCAACGGTAAGGTATTTTTGGAGCACTGTGTCGTTTAGAGTGTTTGCATAACATACCCTGACTGGTCCATTACGCTTGGCTTCTATTGTGAAGGCTGGATACAGCGGTCCGTATGTTCCATGACCGTCGTTTACGGAGTACCCCCACACGTAAGCTCCATTTTTGAGTGTTTCGTCGCCGACTGTATCGTAGAAACTAGCCGGCAGAATTTTTTGCTGGACCTCTGCATTGCTAATGTACAAGTTTGGGTGTTTTTGTGCGTCAACTCGTAGTCCTACGAAGGTTGGAACTGGCTCGACATATTTTGGAACTTTTCTTGGGTCAACTCCTGTTTGGTCATAGGTGGGCGATGCTCTTACCGTTGGAATGTATAACGCACCTAGTTGTTGGCGTAGTTTGCCTGTTTTGTCAAGGTTGGCGATTGCTGGTAATCCCACTGTTAAGCCTAAGACTGCTGCGCCGCCTGCTAAAGCACCTGTTCTGAGAAATTTGCGTCTAGAAAATTTTTTTGATTCCTCTTTTGACATTAAAAATTCACTGTTTAAAAATTGGGGTGAAAGTATTTACATGTGTGTTTCTTTCAATGTGAACAAACAATCGGTAGCTTAAGACATCTTAGTGCTGACTTTTTTGTTTGCTTACATTGGGGCTATCCAAGGAACTCCGCTAAGCTTCTTTAAGATAACACTTATTTATGCTTAAAGTAATGGGGTATTTCATATAGGGGACTTTTTTCTAAAATTAGTGTTTTCTATTAACCAATGATAATTCTCCAATTAGTTCATGCACAATTCGATCGAGTCTGAGCTAAAATTCAATTTTGTTGATAGAAATGTGCTTCTGAATGACTTTTTTCGCAAAGTCTATATTTTTTGAGATAAAGATTGATACTTAATTTATTATACTTATTTTACCATTTGCTTTTGTATTTTAGCGTTAAACCAAAGACCGTCAAAGAAACCTGACAACATGCTAACAAGGTCAGGGTGATTAGTCCAAATGGCATTTTCGGGAATACCTTGAGTGTTCCCATTTAAACAGATTAGAACTTCTTTACCATCGATTAAAGCTATAGGCACTGTGTTCAATGAAGAAACATGTCGCAGCTCACAAAATTCAAGGAATCTTTGCGTAACTGATTTATTATATTTATTGAATTCTGATATGATGCGCACTTTAACTTGTTTAGAAGGTTCTTTCTGCAGTGAACCATCAGTATCCTCAATTATCCAGCGCATTATTTCGTTGCCTTTAATGGCAATGTCGATATCTTTTTGAGCAGAATCAAAGAGCATAATTGCAAATTTGAAAACGTTTTTGGTTCCTTGTACTATTCTAAAGGTGCAACTGTCTCTGGAAATCGGAAAATCAGGTTCCTCTGACCATTTTTGCAGCAACAGCGGTTTTATATTTTCCAACTGGATGATTCTGTTGGCAGCTTCTTGTTCAAGCAAGCTAATTGTATGTTCAATTTTTAGAGGCGTGTATCTTCTGGGTCGCTCCAGCGAAATCTCCACTAAGCCTCTGTCGAGTAATCCTTTAACTGAACGGTAAGTTTGAAGTCGGTTGTACTGGGCAGCGTTGGTGATTTCGTTGGCATTTGCCGAACCCAATCTGGATAGAATGTAGTAGACTTCTGCTTCTTTTTTTGTTAATCCGAAGTCCTCAAGATAAGTAACAATCGACGAAGTGACTGATTTTTGCCCAATATTGGGCGGTTCCTTAAAGTTACTGTTACCTCGTAAACTACTTTGTTGCATCAAGCCGCATCCTTAAACTGCCTAAATAACAAAAACTTGTCTCTGTAACAAGAAAGCAAGCACAAGCTTGTATACCTAAGAAGTACTTCTGCTTCGTTATTTTAACTTATGTGACTGAGCAATCACAACAACAATCAATAATGCGTGCAAGGCAGACTCTGTCATTTTGAAGTCATTGGGTAAATGTAAATAAGTAGGCGAATTTCCTATAGATTCGGACGATGAGAAAATCGAGGTACGATGAAGCGGAAGGCGGGGAATTTAAGCTGGAAGCTTGTGAATACTTTTTCCGCTATTGAGTCCACCATTAAAAAACTTCTCTGCATTTCGTGGTTCACCCCGGTTCTTCCGGAAGCTATTTTGCCTCTCAAATGGCAGGTTTCTTGCCAGGTTCAAGAATCACAGCTACGATGTAGCCTTCTAAGTTGACTTTGTCCTTGCTGAGCAGTTTCATTATGAGTTTTGGAATTACTATTCTTCCTTCTTTGGTTATTCTTGAATAGAAGTTTTGCGGAAGGATCCATGCTCCTTCTATGCTTACTTGAACTCGAAGAATCTGATCTGTTTCCAATTTGAAGCGCCATCGAACAGTCTTTGGAACTTGCAAGCGGTTGTAACGATTCAACCTAGCTTTAAACTCAACCCGTTCCGCTAAAGGCAAATAGAACAACCACCCTTCCTAACCTTTTCTAACCTTCCCAAACCTTTCTAAACCCCAGCCTAAGCCCAATGCATACCCTAATCAACAAAAACAACCTAAAAATACCTTCCTCATATGCAACATCAACCATTTTTCTTCTATCAAACAAAAAAATCATCCAAAATCAAACGGAATTATTAAATCGAAAAAAACAATCAACAAACCACTAAAAGCAAGCTTTCCTAAAACAACAAAAACAAATCTTTAAACAAGCAAAAAATTTGTGGAAATGAAAACTATTTTTGGAAGAAAAGAAAAAATGGGCAGTTTTTAGTAAGGGTCTTTTTTACCGGTCATGTATGCCCAAGCGCCAACGATGGCAACTGTAAGGACTGCACCTGCAAATCCCGCAACCACAAAGCTTGTCAAGCCAGCTAGCGATGGCAAAACCAAAATCAGCCACGGGATAAAGTATGTAGCTGTGACTTGTGCAATGACGCCTGCTACAAAGCCTACAAGAGCAATTAAACCGAATATTTTAAATCTACTATTCATTCAATCACCTTTTTATTTTAGCAGTTAGGTTCCGCTTCTTTTTAGTCTAACCTACACGTTTCTGTCTAATCCTAAAAGTACCAGGATCATGTTTAACGTTTCTAGTTAAAGGTTTAGCGCAATTTTCCCATCATATATATCTGTACATATATACGTGCATATTTCCATCATATTAACAATGTATAAGATTAATTTCTACATGTTAGGCTTGCAGAGGTAATCAAATTGTCAGAAAGATTCGCTAAAAAGTGGGAAGCCAAACGGGAAGATGAACCATTAACAAACCGTATCAGAGACACAGTAAAGCCACCAGGACCACTAAAACCACGACTTGACTTCGCCGTCAGACGTATCGAACTTCAAGTACAAAAACTTGACCAAGCAACCGACAGATTCAGCCAAAGAGACAAAACAATCTTCGCCAGAATAGTTGACGCATACACAAAACATGACAGCGCACGTGCAAACGTTTTCGCTAACGAGCTAGCCGAAGTTAGAAAAATGTCAAAATTAATCATGAACGCTAAACTTGCTCTTGAGCAAATCACTTTAAGATTACGAACAGTTTCCGAGCTAGGCGACGTAGTTTCAACTTTAGGTCCAGCTGTTGGTGTGCTACGATCAGTCAGATCAGGTCTAACTAGCGTATTTCCAGAAGCAGAAAGTGAACTAGGCGAAATTGGAAACATGCTAAGCGGAATCATGATTGAAGCAGGCCAAGGCAGCGGAATGACACTAAACTTCGACACCGTAAACGAGGATGCATCAAAGATTCTAACCGAAGCAGCCACAGTTGCAGAACAGAAGATAAAAGACAAGTTCCCAGACCTGCCCCCAGGAATGCCATCATCCCCAGCTTCTCAAGCAGAGAAAACAACATTCTAAAGATAAGGAGAAAAACACAAAATGTCTAACTCCAATCTTTTTCTTTCTATTGGCAGACCAATAAAGAATGAATATGGACGAATAGTCGGCAAAGTTGCCTCTTTCGCATTAACTCCAAACGGAAAATTTGAAGCAGTTTACGTTGAATTTGGCGATGGACAATTCACAAAACAGCCCATGGAAAGTTTACGGTTTAATGGCGCTGAAGTCACATTCATTTCAAAAATTAAAAACCAAGCAGGCGTACTATGCGACCACATACCCTTAATCTGGCGCAAAGACGAAGCCCTAAAAGACCTTCTGGAAAAAAAGAAAATCACTGATGAAGTCTACCAAGACCTACACACCAGCTTTACAAATGTGTTGACCCAACTCAAAAAAGACGCCCAACTCATAATCGACGAATCCGGCATCGAAATTGAACGTTGCCAAGATGAAATAACTTCGCTAAGCTACGCAATTGCTAACTTAGAAATCGAACACGAAATAGGAAAAGTCGACGACGAAAACTACCGTGTAGCTTTTGGGCTTCTTCAAGACACCCTCAGACGAGCAACCAGTGAAAAAACCGACTTCGAACTCACAAAGAGCCGACTTTCAAGCGTGCTTTTAGGTGACCAATCCACAAACGCACAGAAAACCAACAAAGTCTATGCTGAACAAGTAACCAACGCAGCAACAAAGCTTCCTGAACCACCAGTGGTTGTTTACGTTAAAGAAATAGGAAAAGCCGGATTATAAGTAGGCTTATGCCAAAACGGCGGGTTTGGAGGGCTAAAAAATTAAAAGTCTAACTAACCCAAACCCTTCACCCGTACGTGAAGTCGCCACAAAATCTATTTTTACTCTAAAAGTCCAACAAAACAAACTGGAACAGGCAAGTTATCGCTTGAAAGAGCGAGACCGCGTACTTTTTGAAACCTGCATGTTCGCATTAAAAAAGAACAACAAAGAAAAAGCCGCAATGTGCGCCACCGAAATTGCGGAAGTCCGAAAACTCGTTAAATTTCTCTACAACGTCCAATTAGCCATTGAACGCGTAGTTTTGCGCCTTGAAACCATAAAAGAACTCGGCGACATCGTTGCCGACCTGAAACCTGCCTTAAGGCTCCTTCAAGGCGTCTCCCAAGAACTATTCCAGGTGTTGCCTGACGTTAGCTCAGAACTAAATACAGTTAACCAAACTATCCAAGATACCCTTCACGCAACCAAGATTACCGCCGACGAAACAGTAATCCCAGTGGGAAAGAAGACGGAAGCTGGCGAAGAAATCCTAAAAGAAGTTTCTTGCTTTATGGAACAAAAACTCTCAGAAACCCTTCCCGAACCCCCTGCAGTTGCTCCAATGAAGGAGAAAACGCCCATAAAAGAGCTTGTTGCCCTAACAGCGAGTTCGTCACAGGTGTTCTCTAAAAAAACAGTGGAAGAATCTGGCTTTGACCCAGAGAAAACTCTATTTTCTTACCGCAAATCAGAGGTCAAAGAGTTCTCCCTTAAAGTTGAAAAGCCAGGACTGGAAGATGTGCTGCTTGAGTATGTACGAAGAACTAATGGCGAGATCGATTTGGGCCGATGCAGCAGCGAGCTTAAGACATCAAACGAAGAGATTGAACGTGCCCTTGAAGGCTTAGGTGCAAAGGGCAAAATCAAAATTGAGTTACGATCACCTGAATAGACAAAGAAGGAGAGAAAAAACACGTGAGTGCATCAAATGAACTTGAAAGAGCAGCAACAGCTTACGCCCTGGACGCTGTAAGATTAGACAAACAGGGACAAAGAGGAAGAGCCATTACCCTATACCAAAAAGCCATCGAGAGCCTGCTACAACTTGTACAACTGTATCCCGAATACGGCTTAAACAAGGTTTACGTGCAGCGGGCAATCGCATACCAAGAGCGAATTAAGTCGCTTCAGGGCACGGTTTCCTCCAACGAAATGAACGAAGCTGCAAACAACGAAGGCGGCGGAGCCGCAACAATAGAAGGAAACAATAACGGTTTAAGTGGAAAACCCAACGAGGAACTCGTAATGACAGAAAGACCAAAAGTCAACTGGCAAGAAGTCATAGGCTTAGACACCGCCAAAAAAGCAGTCAAAGAAGCCATCGTCTATCCAGTTCAAAGACCTGACCTCTTTCCGCTTGGTTGGCCACGAGGCATCTTGCTGTTCGGTCCACCTGGCTGCGGCAAAACTCTGTTAGCAGCAGCGGTCGCCACGGAAATCGACGCAAACTTCTACAGCATCGACGCCGCTTCGATCATGTCTAAATGGCTCGGTGAGGCTGAGCAGAACGTTGCGAAACTCTTTGGGTCCGCACGCAAATCTGCGACCGATGGCAAACCCGCAATTGTGTTCGTGGACGAGTTAGATTCACTTATGGGCAACCACAGCAATGAGGTAGGTGGCGAAATCCGCGTAAAAAACCAGTTCCTCAAAGAAATGGATGGAATTGTGGACAAGGGCAAAGCATTGCACGTTTACGTGATAGGCGCTACCAACAAGCCCTGGGATCTAGATTGGGCGTTTATCCGTCGGTTCCAAAAGCGTATCCTTGTGCCCCTTGCAGACCACGCAACCAGATTCAACATGCTAAAGCTTTACTCAAGTAATCTGCAAATTGATAAAGACGTAGATCTCCACGAGTTGGCACGTTTGGCCGAAGGCTTCTCAGGCAGCGACATTCGCGATGTTTGCCAGTCAGCGCAACTAAGCTTGATAGGTGAATTCTTTGAGTCCGGAAAAGCCATGGACAGAGAAGCTAAGCCCAGGTCGCTTACTATGGCTGATTTCCGCCAGATACTAGAAGAACGCAAGCCTTCAGTTTCGCTGGAAATGCTAAGCCAGTACAACCGCTGGTTTGAAGCCTTCAAAGCGCTATAGAGGAGGCAAAGAAGAAACCGCTCGGCTGGACAATGTGGAAAGGTTTGGAGAACCATTAATTTTTAACACTCTCCCCCTTCTCCCCACAAACAGACCTCCGAACCCCACAAAACAACCCAGCCAAAACGGCTCTCTTCCACCTCAATTACTTTTTTCTATGCTCTCTCGATGCATGTCAGATTATTTGTTAGTTTCAAAAATGTCTTACATCGAAAAATATTTTTCAGTGTCTTTTTTAGATTGCTTACTGTTCTTGCTAACCCTTCAACTTTGAGTTGAGGGGGTCTTTGTGGGTTCTGTTGGTGCTTTAAGAGTGCTTTGTCGTGGGTGTGTATTTGGATGGCTTATCTTTCGGTAGGGTTCCGGTTGGTTTCATTTCTTCTCTAAATTTTAATTAATTTAGTTGTCTATTGCAATTTCGTCTGTAACCGCTTAACGTCTTTTACTTGGATTCGGTTGTATCGACCGGGGTTATGGATGTTTTTGAGGGTTCACTTGATGCTTGGGGTGATTTTAGTTGGTTTCTTATTATGAGGAAAAGTGCGATGAATAATGCTGCGGCGGCGATGGCTGAAGTTGTTCCCATGACATACCAAGCTTTCCAAGCAGGCATAGTCGTTTCCAAGTATCTTAGCGAGCCGATAAGGATGAACAAGGAAGCTGAGCCGGCAAGTGAGATTCCCAGCGACATTAAAACTGTACCGACTATGCTTGTTATTAGGAGTTTTTTGATGCGTTTTTTTAAACCTGCTTCAGCCTCGTTGGCGTATTCTTTAAGTGCTGCTTTTATTTCGGTTAGAATTGCGGAGATTATTTCCCTAAATGACATTTTTATTGACATCTATTTTTTCCGTCTCCAAAACAAACCTGCTTAACTCGGCGTCATCTTCTCTATTGCCAGAGGAGTAAGAGGTTTCAAAATCCTTGCATAGTTAATTTTTAGCTTCTTATTTTAAGGTTGTGACGAACAAACAAAACACCTACAGCCCATTGCCCATTACGTTTTACTATTAACATGAATGATAATTGTTATGGGTTGCTTTTCATTTCTTCACGGAAGGTTTCTTCAAGCATCTTTTTGTTTATGCCGATTTCCTCTGCTAAGAGCTTAACCTGCTTAACGTATGTTCGGAAGAGGCTTTGAAGAATTTCAGCTTTTTCGACTTCGGTGAGCTCTTTTTCTTCGGCCATAAGGAGGGCGAACCATTTGCCAAGGTTGGTGAGTTCGTAGGTTTTTATCCAGATAATGCGACCTTCTTTGTCGTTTTTTTCCATGGATTCGTTTAGGACGCCCAGTGCGGTGAGTGTTTTGAGGTTTTCGATGATAGTTTTATTTGAATAGTTGAGGGTTTTGACGAGATCTTTTTGGTAGATGTTTTTGGCAATGCCTTGTTTCAGGCTGTAGCGGAGGATGTCGACGCCTGCTTTGGAGCCAAATATGGCGGACAAGATTTTATCTTTTTTTTCAGTTTTTGGAAGAAATACTACATAGGGATGTAATTTATCGCTCACGACAGGTTCAACTACAGGACTATCTGCGGCTTTCCATTTAAGAATATCGCCGATGCTCTTAATTGCTCAACTTAGTGCATTTGGTTTTGGGGGCAATTTTGAAAAACTGTTTTATACCTCAACGGCGCATTGAAGAGCTATAAGGGGCATCTCTCTGTGAAAAAAATGTCTATCTGCTTACTCACCTTCCTTGTTTGCTCATTGACCCTAACGATCATTCCACTCGGACATAGCCAAGTCAACGAACCACAAAACATCCAAGTGGTCGACAAAAGTTGGTACGTAGACATTTATGGCAACCTTGTCGTTGTAGGGCAGGTCCAAAATGTTGGGCAGGACACGATTGATAAAGTTGTTTTGATTGGTTCTGCTACCACCAACGACCAATTGCAGCAGAGCTCTTATTCGGAGGTTTGGGGTTTTAACTTGGTTCCACAGCAGAAGGCACCTTTTTATATGGAGTTTTTGACCCCTCAGAGTAGCTATGGCCAAGGAAGCTGGTACGATAATGTCGCTGATGTCAGCCTCACCGTTTCTGTGGCGAACGCAACAAGCAGCTATCAGTACCCAGACTTAAAGATAACCAGCAGCCAAGGATCGGTCGGAACCACCGGAGACTTCAACGGTGCCTACCTTGTCAAGGGCAATATAGAGAATACAGGGTCCCAGGCAGCAACAAACTTAACTGTGGTCGGAACTTTCTTTAACTCAACCGGTTCAGTGGTTGGCGTGGGATACACCAACTACCTATCCCCTAAAACCCTTAATCCATCCGAATCAACTTCCTTCCAGGTTGCAGCCTTAGACCTTAACCAATCAGAAGTACCAACCAGCCTCAAAATCACAAGTTACGAACTGTTAGTTCAGACGGAAGGGCCAATGTTGCAAGGAACCGCGCCACAAGCAACTCCATATGCAGGTTCAGGTAATGGCGGTACATCCCAGAACCCAACCCCAACTCTTGCCCCCGGACAAACTTCTTCAACAGGTGGAAACACTCTTGGCAGCCTAGCAGATTCTCAAACGCAGCTAATAGTTATCGGGGTTGTTATTGCTCTCATTGTTGTGGCAGCAGCGTTCTTGTTTATAAAAAAACGCAGCAAACCCAAATCTACCCCGCAAGCGGTAAAACCTGTACCTGCCTATAAACCTAAAGCCACCAAACGAAACCGAAAGTAAGGTAACCTACGGACAAGTGGGGGTTTTTTTTGTTACAAAAATACTTAAAATTGAGTTCAACTATTCAACCCTAAACTTTTCCAGTTGCATAATCATAAATTAACTGTTGTTGAAATGTGCTACACTTTAAATATTTCCAGTATACACTGCTTATCTATGAGTTTCAGACCGCAAACCAGTTCACGCCGAGGCACAGGTAACCAATTCTCCAAAAGTGCCCGTGAAAAAAAATCGAAAGAAAAAAAACAGCGTTCAGGCGCTAAGTATCTTCGTGAGGAAACCCCCGAAATTTCTGCGCAGGAGGTTGCTCAGAAAACCCTCAACAGTATAGGTAAATTGGGGAACCAGATTTTTGCCCTCTCCCCATTTAGCCAATACTTTGATGATTGGCTGGTGAATTTGAGACAGATTATCTCGGAGTTCGAATCGAACCCCACAATATCAGCAGATGAACAATTCACTAAAGAGCGTACCCAGATTTTCCTAGACGTCGAAGCAGCGCTGGCACAAAACAGGCTTGCGGAGTCCACTATTTCAGAGGAA
This sequence comes from Candidatus Bathyarchaeota archaeon, assembly GCA_963775685.1. Classification (GTDB taxonomy): domain Archaea; phylum Thermoproteota; class Bathyarchaeia; order Bathyarchaeales; family Bathycorpusculaceae; genus Bathycorpusculum. The sequence goes on along the minus strand of CAVZJV010000014.1, from coordinate 1,128,038 downwards.
GCCAAAGCCTTAGCCGACAACAACCATAAAATCGTGGAAGCTGACAAAGAGTATGCTGAGCAAACAAGAGAACGCAGCAACAAAAGAAACGCCGAAGTCCAGCGTCTAAGCAGCAAAATCAGCGAATTAGAAGAACAGCTCGCCGCTCAGCAAGAAGTCAAAATCAGCTTCTACAAGTTCAGTGCAAAAAAGAAAGCAGCCCAACAACTAGCCCAAACAGCCCAAGACCTCAAAGCAACCAAAAACGAGCTCGAAGTAACCCTTCAGACGTTTACCGCGGAACAAGAAAAAATGCACGACAACTATCAGAAACAAAAACAGGAACTCAACGAAAACAGCGACCGCCTTCACAAAGAATTGGAAAAACTTGAAACAGACACATCCACAACTGCAAGACAGGCCGCAAGTAACGCCTTGGCGTGTGCAGTAGACTCATTATTGAAAAGAACACAAACACCAACAAAAAAGCAGTAAAGAATTTTTCAAATTTATATTTTATTTGGAGCATTAAGGTCTGGACCCTTTCATCAGAGTCTTGAACGCGTTTACTTCAGCCCGAAGCGCACCAACTTTGCTTTCAAGACCTACTGCTTTGGATCCACAATTTTTTTGGGGTCCTTAAACTCTTCTAATAAATTCCTTTTCTCAGCTTCTAAGGCCTTCCTTTCGAATGTGTTTTTTAGGCTATTCTCATTTGAGGGGGCCCTTCTTTAAGTTAGACAATTTTTCGCGCACTAAAGACTTTTGTAAGCAGACCGTAGCAAGTGGAGACTGTTTCTTGCTGTTTTCTGTTTCAAATGCATAAATATAATATTGTGAGGTCGACTGTAGGAGCCACATCCCTTAATTCCAGTTTACTGAGCCCAAAGAAGAGCGGCTAACCCACTAACTTGTTCCATAATAAACCCCAATTTTGCCCTGAGAGATATCACCCACAACCTCTCTACCCAACGTAGACTCAATGTTGGAATGAATCAAGACCTCGTCACCCCAAATAAATTGCAAAACCCGCCAAAACCCATAAAGCAAACCAAAAAACAAGCCAAGAAGCGGGATACAGCTACCCACCCCCCTACGATGCAAAACAAAAGAAAAAGACACCATGCGTTTGATAGATGCAGTTTTATATAGGTATTAGCAAATTAAACATGTTAATTTAGCTCATTTATTGGATTGTGTCTAAATGAGGAAGACTATATTCAAAAAGCTAGAAGCTCAGGGCTTGATAGCCAACTACAACCGCTTACGAAAGAACTTGCCCCCCAAGCTTCCAGATCGCGTGTTCATCTGGGATGAAACCTTCCGAGAAGGCATCAAAGCCCCAACTGTTTACTTAACATATGTTGAGCAAGTGCGCCTAGCAAAACTCATGGATGAATCAGGCGTATCAATTATTAACGTTGGTTTTCCCGCTCTTTCCGAAGAAGAAAAACGTACCGTTAAACGTATCGTCAACGAAACCTTCACTTACTCCAAGCTTACTGCTTCCGCTGAACCTACAAAGAATAGCATCAACGCGTGCCTGGAAAGCGGCATCAAAGAAATAACCATCGAATCTCCCATTAATGGGTTAAACCTACAGTACAAGTTGAAGCTAACCAAAGAGCAAGCACATCAAAGAATAGTTGAAGGCATAGAATACGCCAAAAAGCATGGCACAAATGTTAACTTCATTCTTATGGATGCCACCAGAACTCCCATTGAAGATATATTGCAAGTTTTTGAGGCAGCCGCTAACGCAGGTGCAATCAGATTGGGCGTAGCTGACAGCGTAGGTTTCATTAGACCCCTTTCGATGCGCTATTTAATTTCACATATTCGCGACGGATTGCATGAGGCTATTAGAAAGAAAGTTCCGCTATCGATCCACTGCCACAACGACTTTGGTTTAGGATCAGCAAACACCTTAGCAGCGATGGAAGAAGGTGTATCTTATCTTCACACTTGCATCGCTGGTTTTGGCGAACGCGCAGGCATTGCACCCTTCGAAGAAGTCGTCACAGCAGCAGAATTACTCTACAATATCGACACTGGAATTGACTTGGGAAAAATCTACCGTTTGGCACAAACAGCTGAAAAGGCATTCGCCCTACCCATCCAGTTCCATAAGCCCATAATCGGCGAAAACATCTTCACCCACGAAGTCGAAGAAGAAGTTGAGGAAATGATGTCCCAACCTCTAGTCTTCGAGCCTTTCCCGCCTGAAATTGTAGGGCGAGAAACCATGATTTTCATAGGCAGAAACACAGGACAAACGCTCATCCAAAAGCTACTAGAAAAAGCTGGAGTCCGCGCATCACCAAGGCAAATGGATGAACTTTTCCGCCGCATCAAAGGTCCACAAGAAAGCCTCGACAAAGGCGAAGCTCAAATGACCTACTACCAAGTCAAGAAACTCATGAAGGATCTGCTTAAAGGCTATACGATGGATGAGTTCTGGCGGTTAGTTGAGCAGGTTACAAGACAAAAGCCCAAGATGCTACGGAACAGCAAAAAACAAAGCGACCAAACGGCGGATCAACTGCTAAGATAGTTCTTTTTTGATTTTCTTTATTTCTTCTTTGCTTAGTTTGTTTGGATAGTTGTATAGGGGTCCACTTGGTTTTTCATTATAGTAGGGGCGGTTGCAGTCGAGGCAACCTGAAGTTTGGAAAGGCAAACCGCTCTCAACCACGGCGTTTAATGCCTCGTTGGTGAGTCCATATCCTTTGATTTTTCCATCTAAACTAAATAACATGTCCGGTAGTTTTGTTTTGCCATTCACAATAAGGTACCTAGCAAGCTGAACTCGACGATAAGACTCAAGATTCGGCGGCGATTTAGCCTCCAAAGCTGTCCCACGGACGGGTGTAAACGCGAAAATCGCCGGCAAAACACCCATATCAACACACTTCTGAACCATCTCCACCGTATCTTTTTCGGTTTCCCCCAAACCCACAATCACGTGCGTACTAACGTTTCCCTCACCAAAAACATCCAAAGCTTGGGTAAGTTGGCGGAACTGGTTTTCCCAAGTGTATGTGCTGCCTGCTCCTTTGCCCTTAACTTTGCTGAAAATTGCTTCTGTAGCTGCGTCCACAGCAATGCCTAACCTGTCAGCACCCGCATTTGCCAAAAGCACAATATTCTCCATGTTTAGCGGCTGACAGGAAACCGAAACCGCGACCGCGGAATGCCTTTTTATTTCTCTTACCAAGGCTTCCAAATGGTTGAAAACATTGGGGTAGTTCAAGGCTTGGATACATACACGCCTGATTTTGTCTTCCTTTGCTCCTTTACTAATAGCTGCTATGACGTTTGAGATTGAGAAACTTGGCCACGTTACGCGCGAAAGCAACTCGGTGCTACTTTTGCTTTCTCGAGCTTGGGGACAGAAGCCGCAGTTTGCTATGCACTTGCCTATCTTGTGGGTCATCAAATATGCTGCTGTCGGGTTTGCATCCAATTTACCCGCTATGAGCCCAAGGACTATGGCAGTGCCTAAAGAAACGCGGATTTGCTCAGGTAATGCTGCTTGGTTTTGGCATTTTTCTGGCAACAGGACACCTAAAGTAAGTTGGAATAAGAGATAAACACTATATTAGCTTACTCTGATTTTATTTTCGGATTAAACTCACTGTGCGACTTGCCAGCGAAACCAAGAAGAAAGCTACAAAAGCGTACTGCACAAAATCAAACACCGTTTGGGTTGGCCAAAGTAACGTTAGGACTATGCCGATATAGAGGGCGCTCCCAAGGTAGCGTCCTACAGGATCGTATATTTTTCGAGCAAAGACGCTTGAAATTAAGAACTGAATGAACGCTACGGCGATAAGTACCAGAAGCCAAATTGGATAGTACCCGACAACATAAAAAATTGCAAAAATGCCAATCATCAGGGTAAAGTCGATTGTGGCGTCATAGTATGCGCCGAACCGTGAGGTTACTTTTAGTTTTCGGGCTAAATATCCATCCAAAAAGTCTGTGGCTGCACTAAAAGTGAGCAATCCCAGACATGCGCCTACATTCCCTAAATTGAAGAAGTAGAAGAAGAAGGGTAGGGCTGCAATTCGTAGCGAACTTATGAATGTGGGGAGGGCCATTGGTTTTTTCATCGATTACACTTTACGATGTTAATTTGCTGCCTTCCTCTTGCATCATTTGCCAAGCATCTCTGCCTCGGAAAGCCTTTAGGGTATCTAGCAATGTTCCGTTGGCATTTTGTACTATCTTTTCCATGTTTGCCTGCGCGTTCAAGGGATCCATGCCTCCAGCGATAACCATTACCACAGTAGCGGTACCGTTAAGGTTTCCCATTCGATGGATTTGGTTGATTATTGTCGGTCCAGGGTTAAAGTCATAAATGGGCCAGCCGAGCACCAACAGCGAATAGTTTGACAGACTCGTGGGAGCTTGAGGGCTCGCCGTTGCGATTTCCACACGCCAACCGCTGGAAACTAATCCATCAGCGAACGAGTATGTAACGTTGTGGGCAAAGTTCGTTATGCCGGGGTGGTAGATCATTAAAGCTGTTTTTGCACCGTCTAAGTTTAGAACTACGGTTTGGGTGGAGACTTCCCGGTAAACGCTATATTCCAAGTAGCCGCTGATGCCCAATAAAATAGTTAAAAGTACCAGCAGAGCTGTCAGCAAGATTTTCTTCCATTTCTTCTGCGGCCAAAATCTCAAAATTTTTCACCTCCAACATTGTGTTCTTGCAACATTCTTAATGTGTTATCAGCCCACTCGACGCTCACTTTGGAGATGCTCTTGCCCAAGAGAATTGTCAATAGCACGTAGAAGTGGGATTCACTTTGGTTAACTATCGGCTTTAGGTTTTCTTCAAATGCGATCATGGTTTGAAGGATTTTTTGGTTTCTGTCTTTGAATTCCTGAATGTGTTTTTGGTTTAATTCAGGCGGGGCTTGATCGCCGAATATGAGTTTGAGTAGGAATTCATATTTGTGGGCTTCTTTTTTTGCTGGCTTGGTGAGCCAGGTTTGGAGTTCTTTGATGCCTGCTTCAGTTATGGTGTAAACTTTTCGTGTGGGTCCGTTGGGGTTGTTTTTTACTTGTCTGGTTATGAGTTTATTTTTTTCTAGTTGTTTGAGGGTTGGATAGATTTGTCCATAGCTGAGGTCCCAGAAATAGCTCATTCGGGTGGCGACGGATTTTTTGATGTCATATCCGGTCATGGGGGTGTGGCTTAGGAGTCCAAGGAGGACATATTTTGCGTTGTTGTCTTTCATTGAGTTTCACACTATATCATTATATTATATATCAATTTGATATATAGCTTGCGGATGCAAAAACAAGCCACCTGCCCGAAACTCAAACTTAACGGATACACTCAAACGCAAAATCAGTCAAACGCTCAAACGGCCAACCCAACACACCATAAACCGTTTTCCCAAGATATTTCTGCCCATAAAACTGCACCCAGGCCTTCCCAATCGCAAACTTTAGCTTACCCTCACTAAAACCCGAAGCATACAACAGTTTGTGGCGGATTAAACGATAGTTTTTTGGTTCTTCCCAATCCTCAATTGACACGCCATCATCTTTCACGCGTGCATAGAGGGGCGTACCAGGAATCGGATAAGGCAACGTAAAGGACAAGTAATCAAGCGGCAAACCCGACGCAAAACGCACCGTGTCCAGAACCGTTTTGTTGCTTTCCCCAGGATACCCGACGATGAAGAAGGCGCCAACTTTAAGACCCGCCGATTTAGCCACATAAACAGCTCGTTTAGCCTGTGAAATCGTTATGCGTTTGTTCATTAAACCTAAAACTGAGTCATTTCCCGACTCGATGCCAAAGAAAACGCCAATGCACCCCGCGCTCTTCATACCAGCTGCAACCTGTGCATCCATAGTGTCTACACGCGACAAACACTGCCATCCTACCTTGACACCTCGGCGAACAATTTCTCTGCAGACATCCAGCAAATGATTGCGATTCAATGTAAAACAGTCATCAGCAAACCAAACCCGGTCATAACCCAACTCTGCAATCTGCTCTACCTCATCAACTATATTTCCCACTGAGCGCGTTCTCATGTCAGCGCCAAAAATGGGTCGGCTGCAGAAATCGCAAGAAAACAGGCACCCTCGCGAGGTAATCATCGAGGTGGTTGAGTAACCGAAACGATCAAGGTAATATTTTTTGTAGGCTTGGTTGTCAAAGAGGTCGCGAGTTGGAAAAGAGAGTGTGTCGAGCTTTTCGACGAATTCTCTGGGGGCAGTTTTGATAATTTGGTTGCCAACTTTTAAGACCAGCCCCTTTACACCTAAGAACTCTTTGCGTTGAGCAACGCAATCCGCCAGCTCTATCATCGTTTGTTCGCCTTCCCCGACCGCAACTGCGTCGAAAACGTCCAGAAAACCTTCAGGCGCCCAAGAAGGCAAAGGACCGCCCACTACAAACAAAGCATTAGCCAATCCCCCATTTTTTAAGATGTGCGCAAGTTCGAGAGTGGTTTTTTTCATCGAAAACATCGAGTAGAACCCAACAATCTGGGGCTTTGCATGCTTTATCTGCTCTATTGCCTCTTTTTGTTGCATAAAAGTGCAATCAACCAGCTCAACCTCAAAATCGTGTGTTTGCAGAGCCGCCGCAATGTAGCCTAAGCCTAAGGGTGGAAAACGGAAAATGGAGTTGTCGTTTGCCGGATGAAAATACGGATAAACCAAAGCTACCTTAACAGCCATTTGCTATTTTACCACCGAAAAACGTTGAGGTTTTTAGAGCACAAAATTATCCTTATTGAATATTCGTTTGTTTGCTTAAAAACCTTCCATAGTTCTTAAATTTGGTACTTCTTTAATGAGTCAGGGGTTTGGTTGGCAAAACTTTATTATTCGACTGTGAAAATTTACACTCGGTTGAAACATAATGCTCATCACCGACTTGGGCTTCTCAAAAGGCATTATCTTTGAAACTATAGTTTCAACTTTCGACAAGGCCAAAAACCCCAATGCGGCACCCATGGGCATCATCATGGAAGACGAACAAACCCTCAGCCTAAACATCTTCAACTCATCCCAAACCAGCCAAAACCTCAAAACAAACGGATGCGCGATTATCAACTTAACAAGCAATATCGAAATTTTTTATCGCTCAACCTTCAAGGAAACAAACCCCGAGGGGAAGTTGCCGCCTGAATGGTTTGAAAAAACAGACATGATTAACGCCCCCAAACTTCGTTCGGCAGACGCAACAATTGAAGCTTCAGTCACCCGCATCCAACTGGCAGGCGTGGATAAAGCAAAGTTACAGCTTAGAGTCGAAAAAGTAACGGCGGCAAAGCAGTACCCACAGCCAATCTGCCGCGCCATGGCACTAACTTTGGAAGCCATCATCCACGCAACACGCGTCAAAGCCTTCGTAACTGACCCCTCAAAGCAAGGAGAAGTCCAAACTCTTTTGGGATTCATTGATAACTGCAGTGAAGTAGTCAACCGCGTGGCGCCAAAATCAACCTACTCCACCATTATGGCTGATCTAACAGGCAGAATTAATCAATGGAGGACCAAATAATGAAGGTCACGGTAAAAACTCCTGCAAGACTCCACCTTGGGCTCATCGACATGAATGGCGACTTGGGCCGAATGTTCGGCGGCTTAGGAGTCGGCATTGACCGCCCAAACGTTGTCGTTGAAGCTCAAAACGCAGAAAACTTTCAAATTACAGGAAAAGAAACCGAACTAGCTACCATTTTAGCTAAGAGGTTCTTTTCCAATTATCAAATCCAACCTAAAGCCCACATACATGTTGCAGAAGCGATTCCCTCTCACATAGGCTTAGGTTCAGGCACCCAGTTCTCCATAGCTATAGCAGTTGCGCTTGCCAAACTGTTTAATGTGAAAGCCTCTGTTCCCGAATTAGCGGTTTCCATGGGGCGAGCAAGAAGAACAGCCGTCGGCACATCCATCTTCGAAAGAGGCGGATTCGTAGTTGACGGAGGCAAAAACCTCAAAACTCAAACTTTCCCACCCCTAATCTACCGTCAACCCTTCCCAACAGAGTGGTGCTTCATAGTTGCAGTGCCCAACTTAAAAGAAGGACTATCAAATTCGGAAGAAAACCGCGCATTTGAAAAACTAACAATCCAACCCGGGGAAGACGTGGGACAAATCTGCCGCCTAATTATGCTAAAGCTCCTGCCCGCCTTAACTGAACACGATATCGAAAACTTTGGTGAAGCCGTCACAAAAATCCAAATTCTGACAGGAACCCATTTTGCTCAGGCTCAAGGGGGAACCTACGCCAGCCCAGTTGCCGCCGAATGTGTCGAGTTTATGAAAAAAGCAGGTGCCTACGGTGTGGGTCAGAGTTCTTGGGGACCAGCCCATTACGCGGTGGTTAAACAAGAAGAAGCCACTAATATTCTAAAAAAAGTCAAGACTTACCTGCGTAGAGGAGTGGGCGGCGAAGCCTTTATTGCCAGAGCAAACAACCGCGGAGCAACCATAAAAGTAACCGACGGGGCAAAGGCTTGAAAGTTCTCCTAATTACAGGCTCACTTGCAGAAGACACTGTTAAGCGCTATGCCAGCGAAAGCGGCGTAGAAACAGAAACGTTGGCGCTCAAGATTGCCGTCGCCGCCTTCTTAACTCCACAAACCATTATCGACATCATTAAGAAAATGAAATTAACCTGTTTCAACATGATTTTGGTGCCCGGGTTAGTCAGAGGAGATACCCGCCTAATTTCCAAAACCATAGGAGTTCCCGCGTTTAAGGGTCCAAGGTACGCCGCTGACCTTCCAACTGTTTTAGATTCCCTCTGTGAAGTTGAACTCTCAACCACAGTGGCAGCCGATGATTTGCTTCGCGAAAAACTCAAAGAGAAGGCATTGCAAGAAATAGCAAAAACCGAAGCAAACCGTAATGAACTACTCAAAAAACCCTCAAGCATGCTAATAGGAAAATTGGCAGTCGGCAAAGATTTTCCGATGAGGGTTCTTGCAGAAATCGTTGATGCTGCATGCATGGATAAGGAAACAATTCAGCGTACAGCGAAGCGTTTTGTTGAGGTCGGCGCGGACATTATTGATGTTGGCATGGTTGCTGGCGAGTCCCAACCTGATAAAGCCAAGCAGATAGTGGAATGGGTTAAGCAGGTTGTAGATACGCCTGTTAGCATAGATACGCTTGACCCAGAAGAAATCAAAGCGGCAATCCAAGCTGGCGCAGACCTTGTTCTCAGTGCTGATGCAGGAAATATCAAAGAAATCGTTCCCTTCGCCTCAAAAGTTGCCGTTGTAGTTATTCCCACTAACCAGCGCCAAGGATATTTCCCTAAATCTGCCCACGACCGCGTCAAATTCCTCGAAGAAATCATTACTGAAGCCAAAAAAAATGGCGTAAAACGGTGCCTTGCAGATTTAATAGTTGAACCCACAGATATTTTGCAATCTTTCATCGCCTTCAAAGAATTTGCAGAAAGAAACCCTGATGTTCCCTTGTTCGTGGGGGTCTCAAACGTGACCGAGCTTATGGACGCTGACTCCGTGGGCGTTAACGCTTTGCTTGCACGCCTCTCCCAAGAAATAAATGCCAGCATCCTATTGGCAACTGAGAAAAGCGACAAAGCAAAGGGAACAGTAACCGAAGAAGTCGCAGCCACCAAAATGATGTTTCTCGCAAAAAAACGCAATTCGGTTCCCAAAGACCTCGGCATCGACCTTCTTGTCCTCAAGGACAAATACTTCCACGAAGAGCCCTACGACAAACAAATTGAAACTGGTGCAAAAGTTGTGGATGCACCCGAGAAATCTGATGCTGCAAATTTGGATTCTGAGGGTATGTTCAAAATATTCCTAGACCGTACTGAAGGCGACTTGGTTGCAGCTCACTACCATTCAGCCCAGATGGATAAACCCGTTGACGTAGTCAAGGGAAAAACGGCTGATCGGGTTTTTCATAAAATCTTGGATATGGGTTTAGTATCGAGGCTGGATCACGCGGCTTACTTGGGCAGTGAACTGACAAAAGCTGAGGTTGCGTTGCGAACGGGAAAAGAGTACATACAAGATAAAGAACTGTTCAAAAAATAGAAAAAGGTTGTTTTATTTGGACTTTGTCTCAGCAGTTTTTACCAAAATTCGTTTATTTTCTGGATGAGCAATGTATTTCCAGAGGGCTCTAGTTACAGGAACACCAACCACTACTGCTCCTATGATTAAAGCTAATCTTTCCCATGGGTAGATATAGAATACAAAATTCCAGATTCCTGGATACGCATTTGCTTTTACGGTGTTAGTGATTTGTCCTAATACAACTTCGTAAAGTATGCCGCCTGTCAGGTGTTGTATCATAGTGCCAATGAACGCAAGAACTGTAAATCCAATAATGAGCTTTGTAATTTTGAGTTTATTAACTAAAACTGTGACTGACAAAATTATGCTCACCGTTCCAACTGCCGCGCAAGCCGTTTTGAGGGATAATACGTCAAACGGTTCAGACATTAAAAGAGCAAGAACCAGTAAAATAATGCCTACTGTCAAACCTGCTAATCCACCTGCCAAATAGGCAATATATCCTTTATTTCGCTTGACCTTTTCTGGAGGGTTTATCTCCTTGACCCATTTGCCGGCTTTGTGTCCTAACGGTGAAATAAGTATGATGAACGCTAGAATATGCATCCAAAGGTACGGAACTGTACCCCATGGAGTGGTGATAAAGTTGGCTGTTAATGGGTTTACGGCGTAACCAACGAGCATGGCAGCATTTAGAATTACAACTGGTAACCACTTACCCCTGACTAGAAAACCTGATGAGAAAGCCACTACGAATGCTGGAAGGAAATCTAAACCGAAGAAGGGTGCAGGTGTTCCCAGGCCTATTGCCGCAAAGGTTCCTATGATTATGCTTATTCCACCCACATATGGTCCCAGCAAAATGCCGAACAATGGCGCAAGGATGTCGGATAAGTGGAATGTGGCTCCTGTGCCTATCATGGGGACTGTGGGTATGATTCTTAGGGCTGCGTATAGGGCTGAGAATATTGCAATCGCCGCTATTGCTTTGGTGTTTCGGTTAAGACTTCTGAGGTTGCTCATGTTTCTTCGCCATTACTAACTTTTTTCAATTGTGTGTAAATTTTTACACAGCCTAATAAAACTTTCCATAAGCCGAAAAAACAAAGGTTCCTGCATTTTATCAGCAAAACAAGTTGTTGCCTGATCACTTCCCAATTGTTAATCTGGTGAATGTTTTAATTAAAGAGCGTATTTTTGAGTAAGATATGAAGCCAACAATTCTTGAGTTCAAGAATTCAAGCGAAGCCCAAGCTGAACTAATTAAAATTGATGTACATCCAGTCGGAGTCAAAATTATGGCTCTAAAAGCAGTTTTTCGTTTGGTCAAGTTTGAAGAGGTTGACCCAAAAACCGCAAACATTGTAAAACAAGAAATGCTTTCCCGCGGCGGAGAGGTTGCAGTCGCTGCCACTGTTGGTAAGTTTGAAATTAAAAAGACAGACATGATAATAATGGGTACTCTTGCTCAGTATGTTCGTTTGGTTCGAAAACTTAAGCAACAAACGTATGGCGATTGCTTGGGTATTGCTCGGAGCCTTGAGGATTTGTTGTTTAATGGTTTTGATGTTACGTCCGAATCGGTTAGTTAGAAAATTCATAAAACCCTCAATTCAGCAAGCACTTGATTTTAACAGATAAATGTAAAATTTGACCAGTGAAAAAGTATGGGAAAAAACCAGTAATTAGTCGCCTATTTTTTGGCTTATTTTGCTTATAGCGCCTGTTTTTACGCCATTTTGACAGTTAAGGCAGGTGGATTGGGATTTAGCAAATTTTAAATATAAATTGGAGCCAATTGTAGCTTTGAGGTTAATATCTTGGCTAAAGCAGCAAAAAAAGTAGATAAAAAGGCTAAAAAGAAGAAATAAGCCGCTTTAAAGTCTTGCTACACCCTCATTTTTCTTTTTTCACAAATACAACCTCCACTTTAACAATCCACGCAATTTAAACATCAGAAAGGCAAACTTAGCCTATTTCCATCCACAAACGGCAAAAGAAGCTTTATCTAACTAAAAGCATTAACCTTAGATTGTAGGGTGAATTTGTTTGGAAAGCAATCCTTTAAGCATAAGCTTTGCTGGTCTGAATCTGGCGAACCCAACGATTTTGGCTTCTGGAATTTTGGGGTACACACCAGAGTCCCTTAATCGAGTATCAAAGGGCGGAGCTGGTGCCGTAGTTACCAAATCGATAGGTACCGAACCTCGCGTAGGCTACTCTAACCCAACCATTGTCCAAGCAGAAAGCGGGCTCATCAATGCCATGGGATTGCCCAACCCGGGTATCAACATTTACGCAGAAGAAATTAAATTCTCCAAAACCGTTCTACATGTTCCAGTAATCGTGAGCGTTTTTGGCTACTCCGCTGAGGAGTACGCGACGGTAGCAAAAAAAGCCGTTGAAGCAGGTGCCGACGCCGTTGAGCTCAACGTTTCCTGCCCACATGTAAAGCAAACTGGGGCTGAGATTGGTCAGAGCCCAAAATTTCTAACAGAAATCGTGCAGCAAGTTAAGGCTACCATCACCAAACCCTTGATTGTAAAGCTCTCGCCTAATGTTGCGGAAATAACAGTGTTGGCTCAAGCAGCCGTTGAGGCAGGAGCCGACGCCTTGACCTGCGTGAACACCCTCAAGGCGATGGCAATTGATGCCGAAACCATGTTGCCAGTTTTAAGCAACATAAAAGGTGGCTTGTCAGGTCCAGCCGTTAAGCCTGTGGCGCTGCGGTGCGTGTACGACATCGCTGAAGTACTTGAGGTACCTATCATCGGTTGCGGCGGCGTGTCAGATTGGAAGGATGCAATCCAGTTTTTCTTGGCAGGCGCATCAGCGGTTCAAATCGGCACAGCGGTTGCCCTTGACACCGAAGTCTTCCAAACCATAAATAGGGGCGTAGAAGCATATTTGAGACGAAAACATTTTGGGAGCGTATCTGAAATTGTCGGCCTTGCACACCACAAATAATAGCATGCGCACAACGCAGATTGTTCGGATTCAAAATGAGGGTTCAACAGTGAAAACCTTTACCTTTTCCGATAAACTATGCAGCAAAGCCAAGCCAGGTCAGTTTCTAATGCTATGGATTCCAGGAGTTGACGAGATTCCGCTTAGTGTGCTTGATGCAGGCAACGGGTTGGTTTCCGTATCAGTGAAGGCGGTTGGTGATGCTACGCGTCACCTACACTCATTGGAGGCAGGTTCAACGGTTGGTCTGCGTGGTCCGTTCGGCAACTGGTTCACGGAAAGCCGGGGCAGAGTGCTCCTCGTCGGCGGCGGAACAGGCACAGCGCCCCTGCTGTTTTTGGCAAAGCAGCTATCTGCAAAGACCGAGCGGCTCTCGTTTGTGGAGGGCGCCAAAACCAAAAATGATCTTCTATTTGTACGTGAATTGGGCGGGATTTGCTCTGAAAAGAATTTGATTACCACAACCGAAGACGGTACTGCAGGATTGCAATGCCTCGTCACCCAGCCGCTGGCAAGTCTGCTTGAAAAAGAACAATTCGACATGATCTACACCTGCGGACCCGAAGTCATGGTTAAAAAAATCTTCGAAATGACCGAACAACGCAAACTCCCCATAGAAGCCAGCCTTGAACGGCTAATGCGGTGCGGCATCGGCTTGTGCGGAAGCTGCATGATTGGCAAATACCGAGTCTGCCGGGATGGTCCAGTTTTCAATGCAGCGCAGATGCGGGAAATGCGTGCAGAGCTGGGAATTTCGAAATTGGGGTTTGACGGGTCTAGAATTCCTGTTTAGACTTGACGTCTACTTTGGGTTTTGCAGCGCAAATCAAGCGAATGGTGACCATCTACAATCACACCAACACGCCCAACGCTACTGCCAGACTTATTGCGCTTGCCACACCCTGCTGGTTATGCAGTTCGCGGGCGCTTTCTACTTGGGTTACAATACTTAGACATTACGGATGCGTTTGCTGTTCAAGTTAAATTCTCAGCAAATGTAAAACCCAGCTAGAACACGACCTGACCGCCCAAAAAAAACATACCGCCCAAACCACCTACACACAACAAGAACAATACAAAAGGCGAAAAACATGTCTAAAAGATGGTCGCGTTGAGAAATCATCGCGGCGATTTTGGGATAGTCAAAGCTGCATTTAAAGAATACACCAATGCCTGCATGGGCAAATCTGGTTCATTATTGGAATAACTTCAGCCTTCGTCGCAGACTATTCATCGTCCATTCCCGCATATTGGGAAAAAAACTGAAGCCCCGCAAACGGAAACCTAAGCTCACCAAATCCAAAAAGAACCCTCCCAATCCTCCACAAACCGCGTAATGCTACTGTTTTTTGAAGGGCGAAATCACGCGTCTTAGCAAACCTAAAACCAGCGCTATAACCCAAACAGTCACCCTCAGCGGCAGGAAAAAGTTTCCACCGGCCAAAAACCCCAAATTCACATTTACCTGGAAAACAGGAATAATAAGAAACCAAAAAAATCGTTGCCACAACCAAATCGTAGTTGCGTTCAAACCTAAACTTCTTCAAAAAACTCTTAGGTGCCCACCCCTTCTCTTCCTTACCCAATGAATGATTAAAGAACGCCAAAACCAAAAACATCACCGCTAAATCCGCCGCATAAATCACCGACACACCATTCCATGAATCACCGCCTACCGCAAAAAGCTCATTAAACAGGTAAGGTTCGATTGAAACCGTGAAGAGAAGCAAAATGTTCAGACTAACCAACTGCTCAGTTTCAACAGGAAGAACTGACAATATAGATGAATAGGACCGCCATACGCCAACCAGAACCAGAAAACTAAAGCTAAAAAACGCCAGCGAAAGCAAAATCGCTTGAAAATCAGCAGGTTGCTGGCCAATCAACGTCAACGCACCAATCGAGAGCGCTAACCCAAAAATCAAATCCGATAATGTTTGAATCCTGGGTCTTGGTTTAAAACCAGCTTGTGATTGCTCTTCACTCATATCTTTAACTTCCAGGAGAACAAAACTACCGCATAAGCTGCCCTTTGTATTAAAATATAGCTAAAGCTTTTATGAGTCGGCAATGACATTGGAGCATTTTGAGTTACTTTCACCAACCCATGTATCGCTCCTACCAGAGGTGGCTTCTGGTACATTAGATGCTACTTGTTTTGATAATAAAAGTTGATATTAGTTGCTCGAACTTCTAGCACGAAACAAAAGGGAGAATAATAAGGAAAAGGAGCAGAAAGAAATGAAGAAAGGACTTATTCTTCTTCTGATGGCAACCCAATTTTGCGCATGTAGTCTTTGGCGTATTTGGGGTTGTAGGCTAAGAGTTCTTTACTGCGTAGAAGTCTGCGATCAAGCCGATCTAGTGCTACTCGGAATGTGGGTTCGACGCCCCATCCTTCGCTTGCGCTGAAAAACGTTCCCCGTGCAGTGCGGAATTGCAGTCGGCAGTGAATCATTGGGGTTTCGCGAGCGTTGGTGTTTCCGTGGCTCTTCATGTAGACAAACAGGGTGCCCAACTGGAATGCTTCTTGGTATTTGTGGACAAACGAATCAAACTCATCCATCATAAACGACTGCTGCTCTGAGGAGACATCTACGTCTTTAGTGCCAAACTGCACTGTCAACTTGCGGTCTACCGCAGCTTCTAACTGGGAGATTGGCTCCAAAAAATCAAGCTTAGTTATTATTCCAACCAAACGGTCGCCATCAACAACAGCTAAACAAGCGATGTCGTGGTCATGCATCCGTTTTTCTGAATCGCGCAAACTTATTTTCGGATTAACGGTTATTACTGGGCTGGCCATGATTCCTTTAACAGCAACTCCTAACGTCTCGATTTTTTCTCCAACTATATCGCCCTTGGTTTGGCGTCGCTGCGGCCAGTAAATATTCTCTAAAATATCTTCAATGCTAACCATACCGACAAGTTCGCCCCCCTCCATTATGAGAACATGAGAAATGCCGAATTCACGCATTAAACCCAAAACTGCGCCGACACTGCGATTCGACTCCAAAGTGTGGGGTGCACGGGTCATTACGGTTTCAACTTCATTTTTACCCCATCCGTCTGTGACCGCTCCATGAATAACATTTTCGTCAGTTACAAAACCCAGTACCTTTCCTTTATCTACCAAAGGAAGCTGCCTAACCCCGCTGCCAATCATCAATTTTGCTAAAGCGGCCAAAGATGCATCTAAACCTACCTGTGGGGCAGTGACCATCAAAGACTTAACTTTGGCCATAGTAGGGTCAAGCCTTGACCTTAAAATTGCTCGTCTAGTAATCATGCCTTCATACTTTCCTTTTTCATCTAGGACAGCCAAAACGGGCGGCATGCCCTTCTTGAAACTCTCTAGGCATCTTGAAAGAGTGTCATTGTCTTTTACAGAGTTGAATTCTTTCGAAAAAATATCCTTAGCAGTAACGGACATGGACATAAATAATCACTGCAAGACCTACTGTTAAAGTAGGATTTAAATGTTGCAAATCCCACGCTTGCTAATCAAGCAAGAGAGGACTTTTATTAGATTTAAACCAAAACCTAAGTTGTCGCCCCTTTTCAAAAGAACTAACCCAACCAAAATCTTTATTTGCACCTTCAGCGGCAACCGCTAATCTAATCTTACAACGTGTATTCATTCTTGTTCCCACTCTTTAACAATTATTTCATCATGAAAACGTATCTTGCATCAGATGGTATGAGAGTATGAGAGTTATCCATCGTGGTTGCATCAGCAGCTTTCATCCCAATCTTCATTATATATCGTAAAACGGCAATTCCGTACTTCTTAGCATTAATTTCTCATCCGTTAATAGGTGACTTCTTAGTAGGTGGTAGACTGCAGCTGTTTTGGCCCCTCTCTACCACGAGTATGGACTTCATGAGTTAGGGTTCTACTACATTGACATCTTCAGCCCAGTAAACATCGCTCTTGAAGTAAGTCTGTTCGTTACAGCAACCCTTGTCCTGTACAAAACAGCTGACTGGAAAGTCTTCTTTAGAAGCAACAAGACAAATCTGGTGCTAATTATTCCAATAGCTACGGTTCTTTTGCCTAGTACAATCGGTTACCCATTCAGTTCATCGCTGCTTCTAACAGAGCCAGCCCTCGCCTTGGCGCACCTGTTTTACCTTGTGCTGTTTAGCATTGCAGTGATAAAAACGCTCATTCCCCTTTATAAAAAACGATTTTTATCCAAACAAACAACGGCTAATTATCCTATCTCCCAATCAACCTAATTAACCCTAATTCATGACCATTTTCTGAGCTGCTTTTCTATTTAAGGCGCAGCCTGCGCTGAGAGCTCATAACGAAGATCGTATCAAAGAAAATATGCCTTTACATGATGGGTGATAGAAACCAAAATCGCAGCTATAGCATCCGCAGTAAATCTGCTTTGGTAATTATACCGACAACAACGCCTTTTCTGGAAACTAAAACGGCTGAATAACTTTGCAATAGAATAGTAATCAATGACAAAGGAGCGTCCTCGTTTATCTGAGGAAATGCTTCTTCCATTATTTCTTCAGTTGGTAGCTTGGAGATTTCATCTAGATCTTTTCCTGAGAGGATTTGGCGCAGAATGGTTTTCTCTGAGATGCTGCCAACTGACTGTTTTCCGTCGAAAACTGGTATTTGAGAATAGCTGTGTTCTTTCATCACTTTTACTACAACAAAGATTGGGTCGTTTTTTTGGACGCTGAAGACTTCATTGTGGACTATTTTTTCCGCTTGGATTTTGGTTTTGGATTCTAGGCGTTCGAGCACGTTGAAGATGGTTTTTACTTTGGTGTAGGATGAGTCAATGGTTCCTGCTTCGAGTTTGGCGATTAGGGATTGTGATACACCTGCGGCCTTGGCGAGCTCGGCTTGCTTTATGCCTATTTGTCTTCGGCGTTTGGCGATGTCTTCGAGGGTCGGAAACATGGTTTTGTAATTGATTTGGTGTGTTAATATTCTTTTTGGAATATTTTTTGCAAGAACCCATATAACACCGTTATCCATATTTTGTTCCAACCAAAAAACAAGAGACAAGCAAAAAATGCCAAACAACAAAATAGACACCCTTGCCCTCCATGCAGGACAAGAAACTCCTGACCCAACAACAGGATCAAGAGCAGTTCCGATATACCAAACAAGCTCGTATGTGTTTAAGAGCACAGAGCATGCAGCAAACCTGTTTGCTCTAAAAGAAATAGGAAACATTTACACCAGAATGATGAATCCGACAACTGATGTTTTCGAAAAACGTGTTGCAGCCATCGAATCAGGAACAGGTGCTTTAGCAGTTGCATCGGGACAAGCTGCAATATCTATAGCACTGCTAACGATAACTCAGGTTGGAGACGAAATAGTGGCGGCAAACAACCTCTATGGAGGAACCTACAGCCTGCTACATTATACATTTCCAAAACTAGGTAGAACAACAACGTTTGTTGACTCCCAGAAACCAAGCGAATTCAAAAAAGCAATAACCTCCAAAACCAAAGCGATTTACGCCGAAACCATCGGAAACCCCAAACTTGATGTGCCCGATTTTGAGGCTCTATCAAAAATCGCCCACGACGCAGGAGTCCCATTGGTTATTGATAATACAGTTGGCGTGGGTTTGGTAAAACCAATCGACTTTGGCGCAGATGTCCTCGTCACTTCAGCCACCAAATACATAGGTGGACACGGTACGAGCATCGGCGGAATCATCGTGGACTCGGGCAAATTCAATTGGAACAACGACAAATTTCCGGAATTCACTGAACCTGACCCAAGCTATCATGGCGTAAAATATTGGTCATCCTTCGGAGATTTTCCAGATTTAGGCAACGTCGCCTTCATATTTAAAGCACGTGTCCAACTGCTACGCGATTTAGGACCAGCTTTAAGCCCATTCAACGCGTTTTTGTTCCTTCAAGGATTGGAAGATTTGCCGCTAAGACAAAGAAGGCACTCCGAAAATGCTCTACAAATCGCAGAATTCCTGAAAAACCACCCCTTAGTCAACTGGGTAAACTATCCAGGATTAACCAGTAACCCAAACCACAAAATCGCCTCAAAATACTTCAAAAAATACTACGGTGGCTTAGTAGGTTTTGGCATAAAAGGCGGTTTAGCATCAGGAAAGAAATTCATTGAGTCAGTTAAGCTGTTATCCCACTTAGCAAATATTGGCGACGCAAAAAGCCTAGTAATTCACCCGGCAACAACCACCCACCAACAACTCACCCCACAAGAACAAGCCACAACTGGCGTAACACCTGACTACATCAGGCTCTCAATTGGTTTGGAAGACCCTGAAGACATCGTTGCTGATATAGACCAGGCCCTTAAAGCAACCGCTATACCCTAAACACAAACAATTTTTTCTTTTTATGGAGGCAACTAACCTAATAACCAACGAAAAAACCAACCCAACGCAAACCTACAGTTTTGCCTATCCCCCAAACGAGTTAACGTTGGAATCCGGCGAAAAGCTAGGTCCCACAACGCTTGCTTATGAAACATACGGCAGATTAAACACGGAAAAGTCAAACGCAATCTTGATTGTCCATGCCCTAACCGGCGACGCCCATGTCGCTGGTCCAGACGGTTGGTGGGAAAACCTTATCGGCGAAGGTAAAGGCATAGACACCAACAAGTACTTTGTCATAAGCAGCAACGTCGTTGGAGGCTGCAAGGGCTCAACAGGGCCATCCTCAACAAACCCAAAAACGGGAAAACCATACGGTTTGGGGTTCCCCTTGGTTAGTATCAGCGATATGGTTTTAGCTCAAAAGCACCTCATAGACCACTTAGGGATAGAGACGCTTCTGTCGGTCGTTGGCGGCTCCATGGGTGGGATGCAAGTTTTACAATGGATGTGTTCTTACCCTGAAAAAATTCAGTCGGTAATTCCCATCGCAACCACCCTAAAGCACACACCACAGCAAATCGCCTTCAATGAAGTTGGGCGACAAGCAGTCATGGCTGACCCTGACTGGAAAAACGGCAACTACTACAACTCAGCGTCGCCGTCGAAGGGCTTGGCTGTGGCAAGGATGATTGGGCACATAACCTACATGAGTGACACATCTATGACGGAAAAGTTCGGAAGAAAAACCCGTTCCGACAAAGAACCCTTCAAGTTTGCCGCTGACTTCGAAGTGGAGGGTTATCTTCGTTATCGAGGTGACAACTTTGTTAAACGCTTCGATGCTAATAGCTACCTCTACCTCACCAAAGCCATCGATAACTTTAACCTGCTAAACGGTCACGAGTTAGGGCGCGTCTTTGCAGGTTTAAAGGCAAAGGTGCTGGTGTTAGCTTTCAAATCTGATTGGCTCTACCCAGCCTACCAAAGCCAAGAAATCGTAAAAGCGTGCAAACTGGCAGGAGTTGAGGCGAGTTACTGTGAATTAACCAGCACTTATGGACATGACGCGTTTCTTCTGGAGACGAAGCAGGAAACCCAGCTTATTGGGGACTTCTTGAAAGCTGTGGTGAACGCAAAAGGAGTAGCCTAAACACTATGACTAAGCAAACCCGCGCGACAGAGCACAAAGTCATTTCAAGTTGGATCATAAGCGGAGCATCTGTCTTGGATTTGGGGTGCGGCGACGGCGAACTTCTTTCATTATTGATAAGGAACAAGCAAATTCATGCTCAAGGAGTTGAACTCAGTGAACACGCCGTTCACAACTGTGTTGCAGCTGGCCTGAGCGTTTTTCAACAGGACATCGACACAGGCTTAACTGAATACTCCGACAAAAACGTGGACTATGTTATCCTAAACCAGACGTTGCAGCAGGTAAGAAAACCAGATTCTGCCATAAAAGAAGCTCTTCGTGTGGGAAAAAAAGTCATCGTTGGCTTCCCCAACTTTTGCTACATCACCAGCCGATTCCAAATCTTTTTCCGCGGAAAAGTTCCCGTTACTCCCTCACTGCCCTATGAATGGTATGACACCCCTAACCTTCACTTCCTCAGCTTCGCAGACTTCAAAGCATACTGCAAAAAAACTCACATAACCATAGAAGATGCTGTGTTTATTTCGAGGAATCGTACAGTGAAGTTTTTGCCTAATTTGTTTGGAGAAGTGGGGCTTTTTCTTGATTTCAAAATAAGAAAACCCAAATTGTCGCTCAAACCTTATTTCCATTTTTGTACACCTACATAAACCAGAAATATTTGCAGCGCCCATTATACCATAGAGGACTGTTAGGATGAGTGAGTATGTTAAGGGACCTGAACCTGACAGATGGCACTACTACAAAAACTGCAAACAGTACCCCTGCGTTGTTATCCAAAAACGCGCCAGTCGACCAACCCATGACCTCTGCGACGAATGCCAAGATATAGAGAAAAAAGCCCTCCGAAAAATAGCCGCCACCTGACCAAAATTTTTCTTCTAAAAACGTTCGCTACAGTAGCTGCCGCTCTAATTCTGAAAAACTGAGTCTTTTGGCAGATCACTCTACTTTGATTTGCCACCTTTTTTAGCGCAGGCATCGCTACAATACTTCGATTTAGCGTCAAAGGTGGTGTATTTTTTTTTGCAGACGGGACATTTCTTTTCCATAATTATACCCTGCCCAGTAAATACAAAGATAAGCTTAAAGCTTTTCTGGGGAAACCACTTGCTCTGCTTCAGCCGACTCGGGCTGCTTGGGGCTTAAATGCCAAAATTCACACTAATGCTCCAGGTGTACTTTACCTCTTTGCCGGTGGGAAAAATTGAGGCTCTCTCCATAATCTTCATAGCCTGACCGCCAGCCCTCCAATAGAACCTCAATATGAGGGTATTTTCTTTTACAAAATGAATTCGACTAGCTTATTTCAACATACGAGACCCATTTCTTCTATAGTATGCAAGTGAAGTGGGGACAATTCTCGAGTATGTATCCAAAGAGGTAGTTTCACGACTACACTATCTTTTTTGCATATGACATGAAGAGTTTTTGGAATTTGTTCATACCTTGCTTCGTGTTGTTTAAATATTAGTGTCATGACTATGCATGTGCAAAAAGAAGGAATAACTGAAGAATGGGTTCCAAGTCTCCAAGAGGCGAATTTGCCGCAAGGCAACTAGCAAAGAAGCGGAAGAATTTCCGTTGGTCAGATCGCTACTTTAACCGACGTATGCTTATGTTAGATGAGAAAGTTGACCCTATGCAGGGTGCACCCCAAAGCCGTGGCATCGTGCTTGAAAAGGTAGGTGTCGAGTCTAAACAGCCTAACAGCGCCATTCGCAAATGTGTCCGCACACAGCTCATCAAAAACGGCAGAACCATAACAGCGTTCCTGCCCGGTGACGGCGCTCTCAACGTAGTTGACGAACACGACGAAGTTGTCGTAGAAGGTATCGGTGGAACAAGAGGCGGCGCAATGGGAGACATTCCAGGTGTACGCTGGAAAGTCGTAATGGTTAACGGCGTAAGCCTAAACGAACTCGTCTACGGGCGAAAACAAAAACCAGCAAGGTAGATTTTATGTCACAAACAACATCCACAGTTTCATCTCAACCGTCGGAAATTAAGCTGTTCCAGAAATGGAGCTTCAAAGACATCACAGTCAAAGATATCGGTCTGCAACGTTACCTCAACTTAACCCCGATGGTTGCCCCACACAGTATGGGACGCCACGAACACCAACGCTTCCGCAAAGCCAAAGTCAACATCGTTGAGCGCTTGATCAACGGGTTAATGCGGTCTGGTAAAAACAGCGGCAAAAAAGCCAAAGCAACCAACTTCGTTAAAGAAACCTTTGAAATCATCAACCTACGCACAAACAAAAACCCAGTTGAGGTCCTTGTGCAAGCAGTCGAAAACAGCAGTCCCTGCGAAGACACAACCCGTGTCAGCTACGGTGGAGTTGTCTATCACTTGTCCGTAGACGTTGCTCCGCAACGTAGAATTGACCTTGCCATACGTCACATCACTGAAGGCGCACGTGCCTCAAGCAAGAACAACCCGCGTAGCATTCAAGAAACCCTCGCCGACGAACTTGTTCTCGCCGCTAACAAAGACATAAAGAGTGTCGCCATCGCCAAACGCAACGAAATTGAACGTGTTGCACAATCCAGCAGATAAACTGCCATCAATTTCTTTAACTTTGTTATTTTTTTAAATTTAGCAATTTTTTTTAGGTTGTAATTCGTTTTAAGCTATTCTGGCGTGAATTTCAATTATGTCGCCATCATCTAAAACAAAATTTAACCCAACTTTTTTGGGACTAAACGGTAGGCGCTTTGCCCAAACCATAGCAAACATGAAGTTCATCATAAGTTCTTTGTGGATGTTTTTGGCGAGTTCGTTAACTGTGGCGCCTTTTCTTAGGGGAAACGGGTGGTCGCTATGTATTTTGTTGCCAGGTTCTTTTGTGTAGACGCGGATAATTCCTATGGATTCAAAGATGGCTTTTCCTAGTTCTTGCATGCCAAGTTTGTATTCGCAAGACATCGGAACGATGGGTAGTTTGCCTTTTACATGTTGCTTCAGATGCTGCAGATTAGTTGCTGTGCCCGGTAAGTCAAGTTTGTTGGCGACGACTACTGCGGGTTTGTAGATGGTGTTTTCGTATATGGCGTCCTCTACGTCGCTTAGGGTTACATCTCCGCTTATGCGGATGATGGCGTCGTTGATTTTGTAGTTTCTCACCAATTCCTCGATGTCTCGCATGCTGCAGTCGATGAGTCTACCCACAACAATAACCCTAAGCCGCGCACCAGCAGAGCGCCTCTCGATTTCCACGCGACCGCCACTAGGCTTACTTACCAAAACACGGGTCTTCTCAAGTTCTGCCAAAATCAAGTCCAACTGCGCCACAGGGTCACGGGACAAATCAAGCATCAAAATTACGCCATCAGCATTCCTTGCCAACCCCAACGTAACGTTTCCACCTGCTTTCCCCTCTGCTGCGCCCTCCATGACGGCGGGTGCCTCCACAATCTGAAACTGCACATCCAAATAATTCATGATGCCCGGTACTGGTTCATGGGTGCTAAACGGTGTTGGGGTTACCTGCACTTTCGAGTTTGTAGTTGCGTTCATGAGGCAGCTTTTGCCCACATTAGTCATGCCGATTAGCGCTACCTGAGCTGAAGCGCCTTTTTCAATGAAAAGTTTGGGTCCACCGCTACTCTTGCCTGTGCCTTTCCGCCTCTTATTCTCCAAGTCATCTCGAATTGTTGCAATTTTCCTATTCATTTCGCCGCGTAACTTCATAGTGCCTTTGTGATGCGGAACATACTTTAGGAACTCAATCATGGCTTCCATTTTTTCTTTAGGAGTCTTGGCAGCCTCAATCAGCTCCCATTTATCCATCGCTTCTGGCGGCAGATTAGTAGGCATGTAAACTTCGCAAATACAATCCGTAACTCAACCATATGACTATTTCTAAAATAAAACCCAAAAACACTCGACTGAACCATTTTATACGTTAGCTTTTGTCTTTTTCTTTATAACCAACTTTCCATTTAGTTTATTGTCGGTTGCTTTTTTTGAGAACAAGCATCTTATTAGCGCTCAAGCTTCATCGCGAATTAATAGCAGTTGTCCTAAGCGTTTTGGTGCAGGTGCCTTTGGCTGTTTTTCTGGGGCACTACTATGATGAGCGCTCTTTCCTCGATACTGGGTACTTGGTAAGCGCCGGGTTGAATCCATACATACCTCATGTCATCTCCATTTTCTCTAACCCATACCTAATCGGCGTAAACCCCATAATTGGATATCCGCCGGTTTGGCCGCTGCTTTTGGGAGCAATCTACCGACTTTCCTACAATCTTATGCCCAACATTTTCCTCTACAACTTTGCCATAAAACTCCCTGTCATCGTCGCCAACATCGCCCTGGCTTATGTAACTAAAACTATCATGGAAAACCTAAACATGCCCCCAAAAAGGGTTTACTTTGCGTGGCTTTTTCTGTTGTTTAATCCCTTCACCTTACTTACCACCACAGCATGGGGAGAGTTCGACACTCTAATAGCGCTCTTATGCATGGCTTCACTTTACCTCTTAACGAGAGGCGGAATTGTCAAAAGTTCAATACTGTTGTCGTTAAGCATCGTTTTAAAACCCATAGCTCTTCCATTAATCGGGTTGCCCCTGTTTTTTTCCACCCCAAAAAACCCCCGAAAAAACCTGCTCTATCTCGTAATTCTGTTTGGCATGATTATTGGACTTTGGTTCTTGCCGTTTAATCTGATGGGGTGGATGGTACCCTCATCACCTGGGCAGGTGACAGCTTATTTTAAGATGGCTGACAGCATGACCCTCTTCAACATAGTGGAAATCATCCAAAACACCACAGTGTTGCCTACTGGTCTTGAATTTCTTGGGTACCTTTGGATACCAGCATTACTGATAGGTTACTACTTTGTCTACCGTAACCCTCCAAAAACGATGCCCGACCTATCAGAAAAAGCAGTAATGTTATTACTAATCTTTTTCCTTACCCGAACATGGCTCTCCGAACCGAACCTCAACTTGATAATTTCGTTAGCGCTATTAACGGTTATTGCTAAGGAGATGAGTTTCCACAATTTTGCCTTTCTATGGCTGATTCCTCTCGTCTTTATGTTCCTCAACACTTCGACCCAGCAACTGTTCTTCCTAGTTTCTCCATCTGTTATAACGAATTTGGCTCAGTTAGATCAGTCGATTCGATTCTGGAGGCTTCTTGGTAAGTTTATCGTTGCAGTTGTTTGGCAGTTTTTCGCATGGCGATTAGTAATAAAAATCCTAACACGAAAGCCAAGCGATGCCGTTAGCTCTGATATTGGAAAACTTCAAAAAATATAGTCTTCCGATTGTAGGAGTTCTTTCTTATTGCTCATTAAGAAACAAGTTTTCCACCTTCATATAGTCGCCAGTGGAGTCCCAGTTATCCGTAAATCTATGAACGACCGCTAGAATAGAAAAGTTAAGATTGGAATAGTTTGTTTTGCTGATAAAATTCAGATAACCATAGTTTGATCCGTCAATACAAAATGAGACTCCTGAACCCAGCATAATTAAGGTGTAATGATGCATTATTCCATCGTTAAGCATTAGCTTCCACATCTGAAAATTAACCTTTCCATAGTTGCCATTTGGTTCTTGAATATAACCATAGATGTAGCCATTACCTAAGTCCAATCTTATCCCAAATTCTATTCCCTTGTAGGTTGCGATGTCTGTTGCCGCAAAGATTACCATTTCATCAAATCCAAGTGCGTTGATTTCGGGTGTCACAAACTCTGCGTCAAAATCCATCTTTTGAATTACGTAATTGCCGAAAGTGATGGCATCCGTTCCAGCTAATTTTCCCTGATCCGTATTATTTGGGAATGAAAAGAGTTGTCCTTGATTTGAATGTTGATCTGAATTGCCGCCATACATGTATGTGGTGAAATTTAAGGGGTCCAGCGGAGTGGGTACTGTGAGAATGGGTGCTGAGGGGTCGTTGTTATTAAGGTTATTTGAATTCAAACTTTGTGTTTCGTTGGCGTGTGTATCACTTGTCAGAGGAGTGGCGGTTGATGCTGCCGTTTGGTCATGATTTATGTTGTGGAGAAATGAATAAAATAGTTGATTTGGGTCTGGTTGTTTATTTGTTGAAGATTTTGGATCATCTAAAGAAATAGGTGTTGGGTTGTTGGGTGCCAAAGAGTAATTGATGTAAGAATTAGATGCCTCCATTCTGTTTGTTGTTTCATTGAGGTCTGTTAATCTTGTTGGAATTGACGATTTTTTTGGACTTTGGTTAAGAGTTGTTTGAGTGTTTATTCTACAGGTTGGTTGTAAGAATAAAGTTGTCAGAATGGAGAATATTGTCACTAATGAAATTAGCGTAATTGTCCACGCCAAGGCTGTTTTCTTTTTATTGTTTGCTTTCTTAGTCATCGCCAAGTGTATTGAATATGAAGTATTAAAAATACACTACAATTTGCCTGTTCGAGCAAGGGGTTTTCAGAATTTTCAAGATGAGGTTCGAGCATGTTTTTCTAATAGATAGAAGGTCCAATAACTTTTCGGGTTTTTCCAAAATTGCAGGAGAAACATGCGTATGCTAAATTCAGAATGATATAGCTCGCATTTTTGTTTTTGTTACCGGTTACTTCTTAATTACATAAAACTTTGGTGCTTTTTTAAAAAAGTACAATGCCATGGGGACTGCTTCTAGAAACCAAAGTGTTGGTGAAATGACCAGTACTTTAAAGTGTTCAAAAATTCTTTGTTTCCTATTGAGTTTGGCAAAGTTCATCTCGAGTCCTATTTGATAGACGCCAAATAGAATCAAGGTGTCTAAAACAAAGAAGGGGATCATGTACCAGGGATATGACTGTGTTATGAAAAACGAAGGTAATAATGCAAAAAAACTTACTGCTCCTAAAAACCAACTAGCCAATCTGTATGTAGCTTTGACCTTTTCCCACATCCCCAGTCTGCTTAAGTTTTCAATGTTTCCCTTTATCCATCTCTGTCGTTGCTTGATGAAGTCGGAAAACGTAAACGGTGATTGTTCTTCTAGAACCCCACCGTGCCAACCAAAGATTCCTCCATACTTCTTGTATGCGACATAGCCAAACAAGCTGTCTTCTGCGCAGGTGTTGGGGAAATCCCAACCAATACTCTTCTCTATGTCTGCTCTTAAAAGTAGATTTGAGCCATGTAACCAATCAGGTTTTCCTTGTGATTTTAACATGGCGCAACAGGTGTAGCAAAATGTTGGTCTGACGCAATCTAAATATTTAACCAGTTTACTGCCGAAATTAATTTTATTTGGATATGTGATTAATCCTTCTGCTATTGGCTGCCGATTATTATCAATATGATCCAGAATTGACAATAGCCCTTGCTTTGTGATCATTGATTCATCGTCAAGGTGGTATATCCAAATGTCAGCCGTGTTTTCTTCGTTTTTCTCCCTTTGTTCTACTGCATAATGTAGTGCTCTAGCTTTGTATTTGGCTTTATTAGTTGTCGAATAATTTTGAGGAACAGTTAATGTAAATGCACCACTAAATGTTTCCTTTACTTCCGAAACTACGCATATGTTGTAATTGTTATATCCAACTTCTTCGCAAATCCGGTCAATGTTGTGAATTGACTCTTGCACAATTTCCATATTGCCGATCGTAGTTATCTGGAATATTACTCTTTTTGGATTGATAGGCACAAACGTCTTCTTAATTAAAAATTTTCTATATCTTATTATCTCATATGCCAATGTGAAGTATATTGGCATACCAATTATCCAAAGGATCCATATGTAATTAAGGAGTATCAAGATTATTTCTTCCTCGGGATATGTCAATCTTATTTCTTAGTTTACAAAATTTTTCTTTTAGCCTATCAACAATGTATGTCACTCTGTTATTTGCAGTATAAACGTAGATTTTGATTAAAAGCAGCGAAGTGAATATCCAAACTACCATAAAAAATCACATGACACAAATTTTAACTCCGTCTATTTATTGTAACATAGAAATTAACAATGTGTTAGTTTAATTGTCACTTCAATGTTAAGTAGTCATATCTTATTAAATATTGAGTGCCTTTCTAACTTATTGCTTTGACGCTTATTTTAAAACTATGCGCGGTGTTAAACTTGAACCAGCTCCAAACAACCGTATATTCAAATTCTTTGGATTCTACAGAAACGATTACCCTACAGTTGACAGACCGCTTATCTGTTAGGGCCTACAAGGACTCCAGACCGAAGTGCTTGGAGACTGGCCGCCTTCAAAAAGGGCTTGTGCTCTTACTGGATGGTAGGGAGTTGATTGAGGAAGGGGTAGGCTTTGGAGTTCCAATCGTTAAATACAAGGATAAAACGTTTTTCTCCCAAACAGCGGACCTGTCAATCCAAAAAAAAGGATCCTCTTTTTGGGTAACTAAGACTTTTACTCTAGATACGGTTTCACTCAAGAAGTTTGGGCAAAACAGCTACATAGATGACAGCCTCTATACGCCTTTAAGAAAAACCTTCCAATTGTTGTACCTTAAACACAAAAAACTAATTCCGCTCTTCAATAAATTTATGGAACTGCGAGATTTAGCAAATATAAAAACTGAATTTGTCATCGTTAAACCCCGTGGAACTGTAACAGTAATCTATCATTGCCGACCTACAGCAATCAACGTCCAAGTAGACTTCTCAAGAATAAACCTAAACAACTCTGTAGAAGCCCTGGTTTTAAACGAGCAAGGATCCAGTGTCTTCCAAAAATACGCTGATTCAAACGCTTTAACTCTTCACGGTAACAAGATTGGTGCTTGGGAAATAGTTGTAGCTGACAACGCTTCTTTACAGAGCGAAAATGGGCAAATCTCTTTCAGCCTACAAAAATGCGTTGGTGCCCAGCTTTTTAGGGGTTGGGAGCAAACAAGGAATCGGTTTTCGTGGGCAGGATTAAGCTATTCTATGCGACCGACCAATGGCACTTTCTCTTATTTGATCGAGATTATTTTAAAAAGAAATGGCTTGCATGGGTAAATTATGTAATCATTTTATCCGTAGTTTATTGTTAGGCAAGACATTAGAAAGTCTTTTATGCATTTCATTCAATAATGGCTTGGGGGTAAAGATAGTGGGCTCCATCGATGTTACCCAGCCAAAGGCGAACAAACAGAGGCCCCCATTAATCCATTCGTCCCAAACCTTACCTAAAATCAAAAAGCTGTCTGATGAGAGCAAAGATTCTCTTGAGGAACTTGGAGTAAACAGTCAACAATTCAAAACATTATTTGATAATCTTCCACAAGGCGTTGCCGTTTATAAAATGATTTATGACCAAAAAGGAAAGCCTATAGACTATGTCCTCTTGGAAGGCAACAAGTCATACAAACGTATTTATCGTTTTAAAAGAGAACGCCTTGATAAGAAAGCAGCTCTGTTTAATGCCAAGCAATAAAAATGACCAAATAGACTGGATTGACGTTTATGGCAAAGTGGCCACCACGGGTGACCCCGATTATTTTGAAACCTTCTACAAACCTGCGGATAAGTGGCTTCAAATATACGTTTACTGTCCCAAAAAAACCTTCTTTGTTTCAGTATTTATGGATATAACTCAGCAGAAAAAGAAAGATGCGCATGAACTTTCTGAACAAAAAAAGGCAGAGCAACAACTCTTGTTTTCAGAAAAGAAGTACCGCCGTCTATATGAGACTACCCAAGATGGAATCATGGCGCGGGACCTGCATGGGAAAATGATAGATTGCAACCATGCCTACGCCAAGATGCTCGGGTACTCCAAAAAAGAACTTAGGTATATAGACGCTCAGCAATTGATACCAGAGAAATGGCGTGAGCAAAGAAAAAAAATAGTTAAAAAAGTCCTTCTAACTGGACATTCCATAGTGTTCGAAAGAGAATACAAACGAAAGGATGGCATGGTCTTTCCAGCCTCTGTCAGAACTTGGCGATTGACTGATGGAAAAGGCAAAGTAGTGGGCTTATGGTCAATCGTTCGTGACATTTCTGAACAAAAACAACTGCAAAAAGACCTTAAAGCGCATGCAGACTTTCTGGAAAAAATTGTTAAGGACCGCACCAAGCAACTAAAAGATTCAGAGCGTCTAGCGGCTATTGGCCAAACCGCGGGTATGGTAGGGCATGACCTTCGCAACCCCCTGCAAACCGTAACCGGTGAATTATACCTTGCCAATAATGCAGTTGATTCTCTGCCCGAGAGTGAAGAGAAAAGTAGTTTGCAGGAGAGCCTTCAAGTCATCGAAGAGCAGGCTGTTTACATGGATAAGATTGTTTCTGACTTGCAAGCTTTTGTGCAACCAGTGCGAATCGATAAAACACCAATCAACCTGAAAGAACTCGTAACCAACGTCATATCCTCAGTTGCCATCCCTGACAATATTGCTGCAAAAACATTAATCAAAAATGGCTTTCCCCAAATAAAAGTTGATCCCCATCTCCTCAAACGTGTTCTAATTAACCTAATAACAAACTCGGTGCAGGCTATGCCTGATGGCGGCAGACTGACTTTGACTGGGCGAGTTAACCCTAAATGCGAGGTAACCATTAGTGTGATAGATTCGGGTGTTGGGATTCCAGAAGTGCTTAGAGACAAAATTTTTACCCCCCTCTTTACAACTAAACCGCGTGGTCAAGGGTTTGGATTAGCTGTTTGTAAAAGGGTTATTGAAGCCCACGGTGGCAATATCAGTTTTGAAAGCAAAGTCGGCAAGGGCGCTAAATTCACAATCAAGTTGCCCGCCAATTAAGGCTCAATCATTTCTTTCTGTTTTGGGGTTCCTTTCAGTCGTTGTCTTAGGCTATAGACAAAGGCTGTAAACCAGAAAGCTACGGTTGCCCATCCCAACGCAAAACCCAAAACGTTGCCCAACAGGTAATAGGCTATTTCGAAGCCAACGATGGAGACAAACGTTAAGAATGAACCTATTATGCTGTATCCGCGGAGGGCATTTCGGCTTTTTATGACTGCCCGAAGCATTAAGAGTAGAGCGATGAAGTTTATGATGCTTGCTAAATCCAATGCTAAATTTGCTAAACTGTAAGTATCCATTCTTCGTTGTTTCCCACCTGCCAAAACGGTTTGCGGTAACTTAAGACTATCGTAAAGTTTCGGAAAGCAAAGGTTGACTGCTTGCCCAGAATTGAGTATCAGTAGACGACCCGAGCTAAGTAGTCTTGTTAAACTTTAATTTTTGTCGTTTTTGAGGCAATACTGGTATGTTTTGGGGGAAAGTTAAAAAACCATAAATGCTGGTAACTATAAAGGTGTTAGAGGAGATTCAAATGAAGGCAGTTCGAATATTACTTATCCTAATTCTTGTCTTTGCCGCGATTTTATGCAGCGGTTTTGTAACCGCACTTAACCAAGATGAAGCTTCCGTTCACACTTTCTTCTCTCCCTCGACTCTGCAACCTGGGCAAACGGTTTCTGCAACTGTATTCTTCACCAGCAACTCCTCTGCTGCAATACAAATAACCCGTGTAGGATTAAACTTTGACTGGATGGCAGCTGACAACTTTGTCGGATTCGATTTATCCAGTCAACCTATTACGGTTCAAGCTGGCGGGACTTACAATTTCCCTCAAATGGCATATTAGTGTTCCAGCAAATGTCACGTTGGGCATACATGATTATTACGTTGGTATAGATTATACCCAAGGCGCCTCGTCAACTACGTTGTCTTGGAACTCTCCCACAACCTCTGTGGTGGTTATAGGTAGCAATGGCCAGACCGCTGGACCCACAGCAACAGCCGCACCTTCAGGAGGAGGGCAGCCAGTGGGCAACCTGACCTGCAGCTCTATGGTGCAGTTGTAGCAGTTATCGTTATCGCTGTTTTGTTGGCGGTAGTTCTTGTATTGCGCAGAAAACGAACGAAGGCCCAGCCAGCGCCGAGCCAAACTTCAAGTCAACAAGGAAACTCCTCCGCCGGAACAGAAGCCTGAACAAAAACCCAGCTCTGGAGAAGATTTTGACATCTAAAAACAGTTGGCTAATCTTTAGACCGTAAACTGTAAGATTGCAAAGGCTTATAACTTAACATAGCAATTATCCTACCAACTGTGAGACTTTGAAGGCAACCACTAGCAAACCAGTTCCAATTGGGCTTGCAGCGGCTATTATAATAGTTTTGTTTTTTCCATCCCTATGCCTCAACGTGAAGGCTCAAGATGCCACAACTTTTACGACGTCAGATCAGTTCATCATACCTGAACGCAACGGTTCTGTACGCTTCGCACTTGAAGGCTCTTTTTCCTCAGCAATCCTGGAAAACGACACCTGGACCTTTAACGATTTAAGACTAAACGGCTCCCTGCCTTTAGGCAACCTTAAGGTCTCTGTAGAAGACTCTAACCTGACCGTTTGGTCTTTTCGATCAAGTCAATTTTTTAGCAGAAACGCCTTCATACGTTGCAACGTGCAGGGGACAGGTACACAAACCATTAACTTATGTCTGAATTCTTCGCAGTCAACCCACCTAAGCGAGTGGACAGTTACGATTCCAGGTTTGACGGTGCCAAACAGTGTTTTTCTGGCGGAAGGCGACCACTGGAACCTGTTACCTGACGACACAGTGGTTATTTCTGGGTTAACGGGAAACGTAACCGTAACCCATTATGGCTTTAACATTTCAACTGAGAGCAATTTGCCCTTTTACCAGCAGCATTCCATAATCATAACAACGGCGATCTTGTTTGCGGTTATCGTTGCAGCTGCCTTAGTGATTAGATTTAAGGTGAGATGCTAAAAGATGCCTTGGGAAAACTCGCCCTTGATCGCCATTTCAGCTTACGCCCTGATAGTGGCAATAGGAATTATTCTTATTCTCAAACTATCCAAAGACAAAACCCGAAAAATCAGTTCACTAAGGCTCTTTATCCAAGTCGTCGCCGTCGTTGCAATATTCATGGGGCTTATAATTGGTCCCTTTGACCAACCCTTGTGGCGACCTTTGGGCATATCACCTCGTGACCGCTTAATTGGCGCCGACTTTCTAGGCAATCAGTTCCCCGACGGAATATCTCTTCCTATCTTAGCGTGTTACTACCCCAATGGGCGAACTGTCACCTGTGCCATCTGGCAGTTGCAAGCCTACGTTTTCCCGTTCTGGGACGCCCCCAGAGGATACGAAGTCATCTACTCTACTTCTGGGTTGGAAAAAATAGCAGTAGTGATTGGCATGATTGCTGTAGCAGCTATAATCTTGGGCAGGTCATTTTGCGGCTGGCTCTGTCCGTTTGGGCTCTACCAAGACGGTCTGACAAGAATACGCAAATCCGTTCGACTGCGCCACCTGAGCATGTCCGACAAAACAAGCTCAAAGCTTGGACAGTCACGATACATCATAATCGCGGTCTTTATGATTTTAAGCGTTATCTTTGCTTCATACGCCATTTTTGGTACAGAACTTATCCCTGGTACCCGAGTGGGGGGTCCAGAGGGAACTGAAGCTGGCATCGTCAGCAACATCAATGAGCCCTTCTGCCTAATCTGCCCAGCAAGACCCTTATGCATTTTAATTGAAGTCGGCATCGGCCAAATGAATTGGTCCTACATATCCCAAATCGTCTATGGTCCCTACTGGATATCAGGCTTCTACTTAACATCCATAAATCTGGCGATTCTAATTGCAGTTACGATTTTGGCTCTGGCTTACAGGCGATTCTGGTGCCGAATCTGCCCCTTAGGCGGCTTAACGGCGCTGTTTAGCACGTTTACGCCTTTCAAACAAATAGCCTTGACAAAGCTTCAAAAAGATGAACACAAATGCACCAAATGCGGTGTCTGCAAACGCGTCTGCCCTACTGGAGCAACCGATATGTATGAGAAGAAAGGCGGAGACGTCACCGAATCTAGATGTATGCTCTGCGCACGTTGCGTTGAAATTTGTCCTTACGAAGGCGCATTGGAACTAAAGTTTGCTGGTAAAACCCTGATGAAATCAAGAAACTGGCTGGAAGAACCGAACTCGAAAGCAACCAAAAGAAATAACTAAGTCAGTATAGCCAGATTTAATCGTTAAGCATTGCAACCAATGATGGTTGCCGGAGCATTTAACGAGCCGTGTTCTTTTTGTTTGTCAGTAACATGCATGATTTTTGAGTTGGTTGAAATTTGAGCTTTATCAACCTTTTTGATGCCTCAATGTGATATTACGAGTTTTGGAATAGTGCTGTTTGTGGAACAAGCCATTAAATCAGTTCTATTGTATTGTGGTTTGAGAAAGGCGAAGGGAAAGGAGAGGCTTTTGGAGACCACTGCAAAGCTTATCGAAGAACAGATAAAGCAATATGCCAAGGATTTCTTAAAGACGGAGTACGGCGACCAGGCAGTGAAAAAGCTAGAGCAATTTGAAATAACTGCGGTGGACGCCTTCGATGTTGGAGGCGTATCTGAAGTTGTGGATACAGAAATCAAGATAGCTGTCAAACGCGACGTAGATGCCCATAAACTGACAAATACAACAAAATTAATTGTTCGACATGAAATAGGCCACATCCTAGACGAAAAATCGCCAGACTTCCCCGAGTTCGAAGAACAAATAGAACACGAAAAGATAGCTTGGATAAAAGCGAAACCAAAAACCCCTGCAGAGCATTGGTACAAAAACGTCTCAATAAGAACACATATTGACCCCCTAAAGATGCAGTCCATGGGGTTCCCAAGACCAGAAAGAAAGGTTTCCCAAGAACTGCTAAAGATAGGAACAAACATGGAAGTGAAACGAATGAGAAAAGACAGTTTATTTGTGGACAAATTTTTTGCACAAAGGTTGGCAATGGCAAATTTAGTTGACGATATTAATTATTATAATCAATGAACTTGTGGCTGAGGAATTGGTGGACGAGCCGGGATTTGAACCCGGGACCTCCACGATGCCAACGTGGCGATCATGCCAGACTGATCTACTCGCCCAAAGCATCTGGCTTCTGAAAGTTACCCAGCCTCGTTTAATAAGCGTTTCTTTTGAACTAAACTTTTTATGTAGGTCGCTGCCCAAATTGCCTCCAACAGGCAAAACTATCTAGAAGCCTGCAAACGCTAAGACAATAAATAAGGGGAAGGGATCAGGCAAGAGATGTTGAGTTGTTAAGGTACTAGTATTGCTCTTCCTACAATCTTGCCCTGCTTAAGCATGATTAATACGTCCTCAGCGTCGCTAAGTCTATATGTGGTATAATCCACCCTTATCTTGCCCGTGGATGCCAACTTCAGGGTCTCATTCATCTCATGCCTTGTACCTATGAAGCTCCCTATAACTGAATATTCTTCTGGAAAACTAATTCGAGTATCCCCAATTACGCCCATTAGAACCGTGCCCCCTCGCTTAATAATCCGTAACGCTTGTTCAACGGCTTTCTGGGACGGTGCATGGACCATTACCACCTCTGGTCTGCCATTATTCAGAATATAACCGTCAAGTTCCCTCGGAGTTAAGGTGTGGTCAGCACCGATATCTTGCGCCAACTTTAGCTTTGCTTCAGAAGTGTCAACAGCTATTGTTTCTGCCCCTGCTAACTTAGCAAACTGTAGTGTCATATGCCCCACGCCACCAATGCCTATGACGGCGACTTTTTGGCCGAACTGCACATTAGCCCGCTTAACGGCATGGTATGCAGTGATACCGGGGCAAAACAGCGATGCGCTCTCCTCAAACCCCAAGTTATCGGGCAAATGATAAACAAAAGCGGCTGGCGCCGTCATGAACTCTGCGAATCCACCATCAACGACTTCTCCTGTGGTCTGCCGTTTTAGACAGAGATTTTCTCTCCCACTCAAACAAAACTCGCATGTCCCATCAGTTTTCCAAAGCACTTGCACACCCACCCTATCCCCCCGCTGGAATTCCTCCACTAAGCTGCCAATTTCCTGAATTTCGCCAGTGACTTCGTGTCCTGGAATGATGGGCAGTTTAGCTGGGACTCCAAACTGCCTAAGATCACCCTCTATCATATGCAAGTTGCTATAACAAACGCCACAGGCTTTGACTTTGATTAGGACTTGGTCGCTTTCTGGAACTGGGTCATTGACAGCTGTGTATGTTAATGGGTGGTTTTCTATCTTGTCAATTCCTGTGAGTAGTTGAGCCTTCATTTTGAGTTTCCTCAAAAATAGTTGTTTATGCTTTGGGAACAGCTTCTAATAAGAATAACTGCATAATCGTTGCGAATAGTTGTTATCCTGAATGGTTGAGGTGTTTTTTCTGAGCTTTTTGGGGGGTTTTTGGACTTAAATTCTATTTCCTAAGGTTTATGCAGCGTAGCTTTTTATAGGCAAACGCAAATAGAAAAGCCAATCAAGGTGCAAAGTATGCCCAAAGTTAAAGTTGCATTAATCGGCGTTGGAAACTGCGCCTCATCACTCCTCCAAGGCATCCAATATTATAGTAAATTCCAAAAATCAAGAGGACTGTATCGGCCTTCGTCACCCAACATTGGCAGGCTTGAGCCCAAAAGACATCGAGATTGTTGCAGCCTTTGACATCGGCGAATACAAAGTTGGCTTGGACCTCTCTGAGGCCATTTTTGCGAAACCCAACAATGCTCCAAAAGTCTGCGATGTACCCGCGTCAAGCGTCAAAGTTAGCAAGGGACCATTGCTGGATGGCGTGGGAAACTCGACGAAGGATCTTATTTCTGTTAGCAAAGCCGCCGACGTGGATGTTGGGAAAGTCCTTAAGGCCTCAGGAGCAGAAATGATAATTAACCTTCTTCCAAGCGGAGCCACGAGAGCTTCGCAGTTCTACGCTGAACAAGCTATAGCTGCAGGATGCGCGTTCATCAACGCGACACCAACCTTCATCGCCAGCGATCCCGCATGGGCAAGAAAGTTCGCTGATGCAAATTTGCCGCTTGTGGGCGATGACCTTGTCGATCAAGTCGGCTCAACCGCGCTACACAAAACCCTTCTCAAGCTTCTTTCAGACAGTGGAGTCCGAATCAACGAAACCTACCAGCTAGACGTAGGCGGAGGCAATGAATCCGTGGACACCATGGACCGCGCACGCGACGCCAAACGAACCATCAAAACCGAATCTGTAGCCGCATCAATCCCCTACAAAGCCGAAATCGTCGCAGGTTCAACCGACTATGTGGACTTCTTGCAGAACAAGCGTGACAGTTACTTCTGGATAAGCGGTGTCTATTTCTGCAATACACCCATGAAAATTGACCTCAAATTCCAAACCGTCGATGCCCCAAACGCGGGTTCAGTGCTCTTTGATGTAATCCGGGCAGTAAAGCTTGCGTTGACAGAGAAGCAAAATGGCGCCATAGAGCCAGTTTGTGCTTATGGGTTTAAGCGTCCACCTCAGATGCTTTCGCTTGAAGTAGCGGAGGAGCAGTTCAAAAAATTTGTCGGCTAGATTTTTTCTAGCTTTTCAATTATTTCCTCTTTAATTCCGTTTTGTGTGAGTGTGTTTTTTAGTACATTAATGGTTTTTACTGGTGTTGGATCTGTTCCCCGTAGGATGGCTAAGTAGATACTGGTGAAGTCGCCTACGACTATGGTTGATAGCATCTTTGCCAGTGTGCTTTTGCCTTGTACATTCAAATCAAACATTATCAGGCCTGCCTGTTCCATGATTTGTTTGGTGATTTCAATTCTGCTCTCGATTTCGACTGGTTCGTTGCTGTCGCGGATGAAGATTACTGAAAAATATTTGCATTGTTCGCCTCTGCCTTCCCAACCTACAATCTCGTTATGGTCAAGTTCAGGGAACACCTCCCATTTTGCCGCTGACTTGGCGTTTTCGTTGAATTGCTGCTTAAATCGTTGTGCTACGCTGCGGTAAAAGCCAAACCCATAGATTGCAGGTGCTGAATCTCCGATGTGTGTGGCGACTGTTTTTGCAAAGTTGTCTCTGGTTGGCATTTCTGGGCCATTTTCATAGCTAATTTTCTTGAGCAGCACTATAGCCTCGTCGAGTTCTTTTTTTACGTCTTTAACTAGGCCTATTTTCTCCATCAAAATAAGCAGGGGCACTAGCATGTAGGGCAAGGCTGCGCGGGGAGGCATGCCGGCGGGAACTTGCAGGTATGGCACTTTGTGTTCTTGGGCTTGTTTGATAAGAGCCCCGCCGCTGCTTATGCAGAAGATCATGCATTTGCGTTTGAGCGCGTCAAGAAAGCTGCTGAGGGTTTCTTCGGTGTCGCCTGAGTAGCTGCAGATTAGAGCGAGTGTGTTTTTGTTTGCGTACTCTGGTAGTTGGTATTCTCGGCTAACTTCAATGGGTACACTAAGCTGGGTTTTTGCCCAGTCTTTAAGTAAGTCGCCGCCGATGGCTGAGCCGCCCAAACCCGCAACTACAATGTTGGCCGGTTTAGGATAGTTAACTTGGATTTTCTCGGCTACTTCTGCAGCTTCGCGGTAATGTTGAGCGGCGTTCATCGAAAAGTTTAGCATTCCACTTTTATCAATAAGTGAGATTTTTTCTTGATTATCCAAAGCTGGGGTGACCAAGTTTTGTGTCCTCCGAGTAATACGCAGTTTTATATCTCATCTCCGCCTTTTAAGCTCAACGCAGACAACAATTCAGGAGCAGCAATGTTATGGATAAAAAGAAGCTTTCAATTGCCATCCCAGCATCCGCGATCTCCGACACTCCTCACTTAAGGGAGAAAACAGCCAAGGTCGGTTTGATTGGGCGAGCTGCGGCGATTTTCCGAGTCGACGAAATTATCGTCTATCCCGACAATCCTACGGTAGACCAGCGCAGAGATTTGGATTTTATTGCTCTTCTGCTCAATTATCTCGAAACTCCCCAGTACCTGCGAAAAAGTCTCTTTAAACTTGAACCTGACTTAGAGTTTGCTGGTATTCTTCCGCCTCTTCGAACGCCTCATCATCCTTTGAGTGGTAAGACTAAGCATTTGCAGGTGGGTGAGTACCGTGAAGGTGTGGTTTTGTCTGAGACTAAAGAGGGTTTGGTCGTGGATATTGGGGTTCAGCAGTTGGCGCTTTTGCGGCAAACGGGGTTTGCTATGGGGAACCGTTTAACTCTGCAAGTGGTCAACGTTGGAAGGCAGATTGAGGTTCAGGCTGCAAGCCGTGAAGATGTTCCGCAATATTGGGGATATAGCGTTCGCGTGGAAAAGCGGTCATTTGGGCAATTTGTGGATGATTGTTTTGATTTGAAGATTGCGACGGCAAGAGTGGGCGTCAACTTTGTAGATGTTGCTGAGAAAATCGGTTTGGAATGGGCTGGTAGCCAGCGGGTTTTGGTTGCGTTTGGTGCTCCATCGCGTGGCTTGTATGAGATTGTCCAGGATGAAGGCTTAAGGTTGTCTGCCCTTTGTGATTTTGTGGTCAACACTGTTCCTTGTCAGGGTACGGCGACGGTTCGCATGGAAGAGGCGCTCTTAGCAACGTTAGCTATCTTTAACGTATATTTCCGATGGTGACCTTTTTTTCTTTGCTGTTTTGAGGGGTTTTGACTAAAGGCATAAAAGCTTCAGTTGTTTATTTGGGGTCTATGCCCTCCCTTGACCTGGCCATGCCTATTGCATTGTTTGTTGTAGTGATGGTTGCTTTGTTTCTCAACAGGAAAGTTGAAGGAAAATTGATGGCTACCGTTGAAGAGAGACAGTTTAAGACAAGAGACATTATTTTGCTGGTCGTTTTCATGGCTATTGCTGTTTCGGTCATAGCCTACTCATCCCTTGTTGCTCCCGAACAAGTTTTCCAAAACATATTCCTAATACTCTTCCTGGGCTCATACACAATGCTCCTCTTTACGTTCTCCTACGTCTTCTCTAACCTTGCTAAAAAAAGGGCACAGCTAATTTCGCTGGGTTTTGGGATCTTAGGCACAATTGCAGGGTTGGCAAGTCTTTTAGGTCCCCTCTCTGATGGCTTATCAATTTATAGAGCGTTGGCGTTCTTTGGTTTAGCAATTTTCTGTTTTGGCACAATCGTGTTTGAACAGAAAAAAGCAGACATCAAAGCAAGGTGGTATGTAGCTGCTCAACCCCCCGCATTGTTTGTTTTGCTCTTTGTTTTCTTCAATGTTTTCTACAGCGGAGGAGTCAACGTGTGGGTTCCGGTTCTAATGGATGTCTTTGGATTCACATTTGCAATTCTGATAATTCTCTATCTAAGCTCCTTGTTTAGTTGGAAAACCGTCGGGCTATTTGCAATTCTTTTAACTATCATGGACATTGTGCTTGTTATAGGAACGGGAACTATGGTTCAAGCCGCCAATCAGTTTACAGGGCTGGGACTTCCAGTCCTAGTTTATCTGCCGAATGTTCCTCTCCTGCCAGCACATGAAGGCTATCTTAGTTTCTTTGGTTTTGCACCTCGCGGGCTTGGTCTTGGAGATTTCTTCTTTGCGGGCGTTTTGGCGATTCAAACGTTCAATAAATTCGGCAAAAAAACAGCGTTTATAGCAGTTGTTGCGGAGGCGGTGGCTTTTGGGATTTGGGAAGCGTTTTTGCCAGATATTTTAGCTTATCTTAATCCAATCGTTGGGCGTGACATCGGTGGGTTCCCTGGGACTCTGATGATTCTTAGCGGTTGGGCACCTATCGTTGTTTGGAAATTGCTTGCTGTCAAAAAAAATGAAAACAAGCCTGTCGGCGCTATCGAGCAATCCATGCAACCAACAGTAAACCCACTATAAATTGCGTTATTTAGTTATTATAATAAAATATTTTTGGGAAAAATGGTTAAAAATAAAAGTGTAAGGCTTATTTTTTACCCGAATAGGGCGCCTAATCCTTCTAATGCTGCATCTTCTTTGGCTTTTTCTTCTTCAGCTTTCTTCTTCTTGTCTTCTGGTGCGGCTGCAGCTGGTTTGGATTCTGCTGGAGCTGCGATTGGTGCGGCTGCCATCATGGCTGGTGCGGCTTTGATTGCTTCATCAATGTTTACTTCGCTAAGTGATGCAACGAGTGCTTTGACTTGTATTTCGTCAACTGTAACGCCTGCTGCTATGAGAACTTTAGTTACGGAATCTTCGTTGATTTCTTTACCTGCCTTGTGAAGGAGCATTGCTGCGTAAATATTTTCCATACCTTTTCACCTCTTCATCGGGCTTTTTTTAGCCTTTTTTGTTGGTCTGACCTCCTCCAATGTAGAGGTTGGTCGTTACCTGAATTGGCGTTTGTTTCGCCCTTATTGCCGTTTATGTGAATGCCCAATACCTTAAGAACCTTTCGTACATGCAGAATGTGAAGGTTCGATGTTGGTGTGTTTGATTTTGTGGTTGTTGTGGTTTTTTTTGGTGCTTGTTTTGTTGGGAATTGGTGGTTTAGGTTGTTGTTAGGGGGTTTTGGTTGTCAAATTTGGGATTTAGGTTGAAACCCGAGAGGAGTCGTTTGCAGTGGGGTGGATTTTGTTTTGGTTTGGGGTCTGATGGGTAGTTTGTTCGAAAGATGTGGTTTTGTCTGGGGAAATTTGTTTGCGGGGTTTGCGTTATGGGATCTGTTTTTGGTGAATGTTTTATTTGTAGATTTGTATATTTGTTTTTTGTATGCGTGGGTGTTTGGGGAGATTAGTATGAATGAT
The DNA here is from genome assembly GCA_963775685.1 of Candidatus Bathyarchaeota archaeon. Taxonomy (GTDB): domain Archaea; phylum Thermoproteota; class Bathyarchaeia; order Bathyarchaeales; family Bathycorpusculaceae; genus Bathycorpusculum. The sequence continues at coordinate 1,086,083 of CAVZJV010000014.1, read as the reverse complement.
TTAACCATCATTTTTTTCAAAAAAACAGCGGCGGCACTTGAAAATCTCAGAGAGAAACTAGGGCTCAAACGATGGATGAGATGATTTAGTTATTGGTTAAAAGACGGCGTAGTGCTGTTCTGAAGAAAGGTTTTGGGGTTGCAAAAAATAAAATAGAGCCATTTATTGAGGTGGATCTGGTGAAGATCGTAGTTGATGCGTATGCATGGGTTGAGTTGTTGCTTGGAGCGAAAAGGTAAGAAAGTTGATGAAATACTTGAAACCGCTAAGGAAGTGTATACTCCGCGCAGTGTGTTAGCTGAGATTGCTCGAAATTTCCTAAAAGAAGGCAATGATGAGAATAAGGTCATAGAATGGATAGATATCATCGCAGCGACCTCAATCATAGCGCAGATCGATTCAACGATAGCTCTGGGAGCGGCAACATGTCAAAATGAACTAGTTGTAAAAGCAACAAGTTTCAAGCAGAATACTCTAGCTTATTTGACGCCATCGTCTTGTTACTGCTAGGATAAATCAATGTAGACTTCTGACAGGCGAGGAGCATTTCCAGAACTTGCTGGAGACTATTTGGCTGGGTTAGCGGCGCGTAAATTGTAGCTCTTTTCTATTTTTTGGTAATCTGTAGGTGTTGTAGAGGTTGAAGCGTTGGAGGTTTTTGGTTGGGCATCTATATTCCGATTTTTTTAATATTGTGGTTTTTTGAACTTGCTTTTTATTCAAAAATGCATACCTGTGTTTGGATATGTCTTCATGTCTTCAAAAAAAATGCTAAACTATGCTTTGACTCGGAATTTGCCCATTATAAAGTGTGAATGTGGTTATGAGATTCTTCTAATTCCTGATTTGGTAGCTATGGGAAACGCGATCGAAAAACATGTACTAGAGCATAAAGCGAATTTTGCTCTAACTCATAAAGCGACAGAGGCCGTGGAATTAAATTTGGTTGCTCAGGCTTTTTCTTTAATTTCTGAATTGGAAGCTGTTTCTGAAGTACTTCGCAACAAAGACCGCGACTTGAGGGTGTAGAAACAAGGAGAAATGGGTGTTTTGGGGTTTGGATTTGTGAAATTGCAAGATAAATGTCGTAGTCTTTTCAGAGGCTGCCCAAAGCGTAGGGGTTGCTCGATGCATGATCCTGGAGCTAGAACCTGCGTTTATGGACCCTACCAGTACTGCGGCAAGTACCGCTCAGTAGTTGAACCAAAAAAGCAACCTCTTACTCATTAGGTTTAGGGCGCTATCTGAATGATGGTTGTTTGCCCCAAATGTGGAGCAGAGAATTCTAATCCGGACAGAAAAATAGAAAATGCAATCTTTGCCTTAGCTTGCTATACTTGTAGAGAATGTAAAACCCGCTTTATGGTTCAGGGTCAGTCTACAATTCTTTGAGGAAATTTGTTTTTGTTTGTGTTGTTTGTTTGTCTTTATGTTGGGTTTTTCGGGTTTTTTGGTGCTGGAGGTTTTGTGTTAAGAAGAAAGATGTTGGGCGTTTTTGAGTGTGGTTTTGGTTGTTTGTTGTGTGGTGTTTGTTTTTTGTGGGTTGTATCTTGTATTTTGTTGGTTGGATAATTCGTTGGTTGACATATATCAGAAGTAGTAATATACCTTAAACGCTGGGTGGGGAATCATAGTTTAGGAAGTGTTGATTTGATGAATTTGGTTAAGAAAATCGGTCGAAGTCTTGGGGCTATGGCGGTGGCTCCTCTTGTTAGTCTTGAGAGGAAAGAAAGAGATAGGCGCCTTGAGGAAAGGTACAAACGGATCAAGAAAAAAGAACCCTAATCTTCATCTCTGCGCTCTGCCAAACTGAAATTGCCTCCCTATTTTCTAATGAGTTCTCTGGGGAGAGCAAGGGTTCGTAAAGGTCCTGCTGAGTTTTCTTCAATTAGTAAAAGAATAGTTTTTTACGAAATTTTATGGTTTTTTTGGTCTTGTTGCTGGGCTGTGGTGACTTAATGGGAACAAGCAATTCAGGACTAGAAGTTGCTAAGTCTGCGGGTCCTCCCTTAGGGTATAATGGTCCTGGACCCGTTTGGTTATAGATTAAAACTGAACTCTTTTATCTGCTACCCCTTCCTTTCTTTGAGGTTAACCGTTAACATTTACCTGTGCCTTGATTGACAGAGCTTTCTTCCTATCTCTAAAGATTGGAACTACAAACTCTAGAGCCACAAGCAACAGTATTATTCCGATAATTAATGGTAAAGCTAAAGAATTTTGTTTCATAAAGAGTGTTACCCAGCCAAATAATGGGATACGCATTACAACTCTGCTTTCGACAGCGTCGTTAGTAACTCCTTGACCTGTGTGCCAGATTGTATGAGAGTCCCAATTGCTTTCTGAGGGGATTGCTGGATATTTTACGCTGGGATTTCCATCGCCTTTAGTTTGGAAATAAAGTGTTCCGTTAATTTCTTGTACTTCAACTATGCGGTGGACAATCGGAGTTTCCGTTGGGTCCGTAGGGGGTTTATAAACTATAATATCGCTGTTAGGATAATTCGTATTCAAGTCTTTTGGGTCAATTTTTTGGATAATTATTATATCGCCTGTGTCGAGGGTTCTGTCAAAGGGGTGCTCTAATGTTAATAAGAAATCGTTTAAAGCGTAGGGTGGTCCAGTTATGAAGTTAAGAGGAAGACTCATGCTGCCGCTTTCAACTACTCTGAAGGGAACAGAAGTGTTCAAACCTAATTGTAAACCAAAGTAAGAACCAATGACTATGCCAACTATAAGAAAAATAGCTACAACAGTTTTAATGTTAGCATTATGCCAAATCTTGATTATGCTATGCAATCAGTTCCCTTAAAACAAATATTCTTAGATGCTATTTATAAGATAGCCATCTTTCCAAAGAGAAACTACGTGGTCATCTACCTACAAAAAAGCATTGTAAGATGGCTTCAAGATTTGGATACTAAGTCGATATTGTCCACAAAACGGGTAACTCTAAACCGTTACAAGGTTCCAGTTTTGACGCTTGTTTTGCTGATTCTTCTATGTAGTCTTTGATCCTTACAGTAGACTGGGGGTATAGGTTGGGGTTGATTTTTGAATTTTTTGTTTTGGACCTGCGCTTTTAGGGCGTGTTTTTTTGTTTGATTCTAATTTTAGTTAGCGCTTTGTGGCTTCACCTATGCAACCACACATCTTAATTATGCCCTTTCAAGATAAATGCAAAATAACGAGGATTAACTATGATTTCAGCAGTAGTTTTAGTAAACACCGATTCAAATACCCAAGATACAGTTTTAAAAAGCTTAAGACAAGTTGATGGCGTCGAAGAAGCCCACGCATTATACGGCGCCTACGACCTTCTAATAAAAATCAAGGCCAACTCCATCGACAAGCTCAAAGAAATCACCAAACTACGAATAAAAACCATCGCAGGTGTAAAAAACTCGCTAGCACTGATGGTAGTTCAGGACAACTAACTTTTGTTGTTGACATACCATACGGTACTAACCTGAAAATCCAGACCTCAGGTAGGCTCCCTAAAAATGACTTAGGCGATAGTGTCTAATGTGAATGCCCTAAATGACGCACATAGCGTTAATTTTATTTTTAGTTTAAGTTAAGACCGTCAATATGCGCCGCTCAAACATAGAAATGTACGTTGATGTTTTGAAGGTTCTTGCGCAAAGGGGTCCTCTGAAGTTGACTCACGTCATGTATAAAGCTAATATGAAATGCAAATTAACGACAGAGTACCTAGGCCTTCTAAAAAAGCAAGGACTCGTCGAAGAGAAAACGGCTGGAAAAAACAACATAATCTACGCAGTTACCGCCCGTGGCATAAGTGTTCTAAAAACCTTCAAAGAACTCAATGAAGTTCTGCCTATCGTAGATGATTGCAAAATCTTGCAGACAGTATACAGAATAAAATAGTTCGTGGCTTCCACAAAAAGATTCAAACTAAGATTTTGCAGCTACCGTTTAAAAGGTTAATGGCTTAGAAATTAAGGCGTTAACTTATCCATAACCAGTTATCAAAATAAGCGCTAAATTTTTCGACGAAAAGGAATTCACTTTTACTTCCCTCTCCCCACTGCTCCGGAACTACGGTTTAACGTTCTTCTTTTTATTAGGCTCAACCATAGAGGCGGGTTAGGTGGTTAAGTATGAAAAAGAAAGTAGCCGTTTTTGCGACTGAAAAAGACCTTTCAATAGGTCTGACGTTCTATGGTGTTTCGGCGTCACTTGTTGCCGAGTTTGTAGAGAAAATTGTTAAGCCATACCACAGAGGCAGCATGAACGTTGCTATCCAAGACTTACTCCACAAAACCCTCGGAAAACAAGACTTCGTCCTATCTCACATCACTCACGTTAGAAGCGCTGGGACATAATATATGGGTAAGACTGTTCCAGCTTATCGCATTGCCTTGGAGTTTGAGATTAACACATGGAAGGATTTCAAGAAAGCACTGCCGAAGGAGGAGGATCGGAAGGCGTTTGATGACTTGATGGACATTTGCAGAGTCTTCGCTTCGGAGAGCAGCATGGCGACAAACCCGATAGTGTTTGAGCCCATGGTCATGTCTATGCTGTTGGGTCCACCAAAAAAAGTTACAAAAACTTGAAACAAAGCTTAGCGATCTCCGACAATTGACGAACCTAATAAGGAACCTCAACTGTAAGTGATTAAAATGATGAAAAAACAATCCACACTATTCCCCCAAGATGCAGTCTACATCATCCCTGAGTTGGACTTGGAAGAAGCCGAAAGAATTGCCGCTCAAGTCAAATCATGCTGTGGAATCTCTATGTGTGATTAGAAGTTGCAGGAAGCATAAGACGGCAAAAACCCAAGATTCACGATATTGACTTTGTTGTTGTAGCAAAAAGCGATGCTGAATGGCAGAAAATAAACGATAAGCTCAAGCAACTAAAAGCTAAACCCAATTGTGCAGGGAACAGCGTCATCAAAGCCTATGTGCCATGCCAGGGTGGGCTTTTTCAAGTGGATTTCTACCGTGCCAAACCCTCCACCTTCGGGATTCACCTGCTTATCCGCACGGGTTCAGCTGACCATAACATGTGGCTTGCAGGTCATGCGTTTTCAAAGGATATGCGCCTCAAATACAGCGAAGGACTAATCAAGGACAACTTGGCAATCGCTGGGGAAACTGAGCAGGGCGTGTTTGAGGCTTTGGGTTTGCCCTTCCGTTGCCCACTGAGCGGAGATAGTTGAAGGCAAACCAGTTTGGATGCCGCCAGACAAGAAGACGGTGTAGGAAGGGTTGGGTTTGGTGAAGCTTGGATTCTAAATCGTCAGGAAAACCTACAAGGGCAAAGTGTATGAGCATTAAGTAGTTTGCTCGGTTTCTACAAAGAAATCCATGAGATTTTGCGCTTCCTTCGTGACCATGAACTGGAAATTGGGGCAACCAGAGAAGGCGTAACTGTGCATGTTATGCTTATCGAAAAACAAAAACCCTGATAATTCAGAGCCACCTAACTCTATTATGGTTTGCCGACTTTAGCGACTTCAAGCTTAAGCATCATCTTATTGCTGTGTTCAAAGCTGAGTCTAATTATCTGAATTTTGGTTTAGGATTAAATTTTGATTTTTTTTTCTCTCTCGTTTTCAAACGAATACGACTACGAACGTACAAACTCACTCTCTCACGCACGCGTACCCTCACCGTCATCCAGTCTGTCTTCTTGTCTGTCAAACTGCCAGTCACTGTCAACAAAGCTGTTAGACGCGGTCGACCAGTCTCCCCTCTGTTACTCTTTAATCATAAGCAAATACAAAAAATAAGGCTTTAAAGTAAAATTAACAAACAAGTGAGGGGTTGTATAAATGAAAAGTCTGTGGACGCTAAGTGCTATTCTTCTATTGATTGGTTTTCGAATTTTGTTGTTTCATACATGCAGCTGATAAGTTTTAAATAGAACTGCAAGATACAATGGTTGAGGCGAATTTTATAGCTCGAAAAAATGAAAATGGGCCAGGAAACATCAGTTTTAGAGTAACCACGCCAATAATGGCTTTGATGGCAATAGTCTTCGGCATATTTGTCATAGTCTTCAAAGATTTGCTTCAATGGATTGTTGGGTTGTACTTCATAATACAAGGTATATTCTTCTTAGTAGAATACTTGGAACAGAGAAGACGGTATAGCAAATTAATTCAAGATTAAATTTTAATCTTTTTCTCTCTCTTGTTAATTATTTTTCTCTACTCTTCTCTTACTCTCTCTTATCTTCTGTCAATAGACACCCTCAGACAAAAATATAGAAAAACAACAAAAAGTGTAGAAATATAATTACAAACAATACAACACGATATTACACAACAAAAGGGAAAAATTTTAGATTGCCAATACTCCAATAGTTGAGTCGAATTTATAAAGAAACCAAAACAATACTAATTTTACCTAATTTAGGAGAAGAAAAAATGAATAAAATAATTAGCAAACAATTCTCCAGAAACAAAACAATGGCAACTTTGATCACTGCAATCCTTCTACTAAGTACTGCTATATCGCTTACTTCTACTCCCACGGCAAGCGCTCATACTCCTGCTTGGGAAATCCCGACCTATGCTTTTGTCAACGTTTCACCAAACCCTGCTGGTGCAGGTCAGCAATGCCTCGTAGTAGTTTGGCTAGACAAAATACTTGACGGAACATTAGTTACTAACAACATTAGATTCCACAACTACAAATGCCTAATTACTGCACCTGATGGCACAACGCAAACAATCACTTGGGATACAGTAACCGACTCCACATCCTCAGCATACACCACATTTACCCCCACCCAAACAGGTACATACACATTCAACTTTTCCTTCCCCGGACAAAAATACACCGACTATGATTACAACCCCGCCTCACAATACGTAAACGACACTTACCTAGCCAGTTCAGCCCAAACAACTTTAACAGTCCAAGAAGAACCCGCCTCTACAGGAACAAATACCCCCTTGCCATCTGAGTACTGGACAAGACCAATAGAGGGAGAAAACTCAAATTGGTATGCGATTGGGTCCAACTATGTCTATCCAATGGGCGCAGCCTACAGTTTTGGCTCAGTTAGATACATCCCAGATGGCATAGCACCAGACAGCGCACACATAATGTGGAGCAACCCAATCACTTTTGGTGGTATCGTAGGTGGATATAACGCCTATGAGGAACCTAACTCTCCATCTACACTGACATCAATTACTGGTACTGTATTCTACACAGGCTTATCATATGAAACCAAATTCAACAATCCAATCATAATCAACGGCCAACTATTCTATGGATTACCACACAGCAACAACGGCGCAGGCGGTGGCTACATAAGCGTTAATTTACGTACCGGTGAGCAAACATGGCGGCAGGACTACATTGTGAATCCATCTTTCGGTGCAGTCATAAATGTTGATACACCAAACCAACACGGTACCATTTCATACTTGATCGCTACCCAAACTGTAAGCGGAGTTCCAACGTGGCAGATGTTTGATCCTGTTGATGGAAGCTGGGTCTTTAACATTACTAACGTTCCATCAGGAACCATGAGTTATGGACCTATGGGAGAGCCACTAATCTATCAACTCAATGCTGCAAACAAATGGTTAGCACTATGGAACTTCACACAATGTGTGACTAACGGAATTGCAAACGCACTATCATCAAATGGATGGAGACCAGTAAACAACGTCTACAACTCGACACTGCGCGATTCATACTCCTGGAACGTCACGTTGCCCTCTAATATGCCTTCAACAAATGCGGGTATAGGCTGGGCTATTAACGGTGACTTAATGCTAGGCTATGCAAACACTCGCTCTGCTTTTGGTCAACCCACTTGGGGTGGAATCGCAGCTGATACCAGCACAGTACATGCAACGTTATGGGCAGTCAGCCTAAAGGAAGGCTCACAAGGCTCACTATTGTGGACTAAGGATATTCAAGTGCCATCAGGTAACATTACCATGCAGCTAGGTACAGTCGATCCGATAAACCGTATGTTCTTTGTTAGCACAAAAGAAACAAGGCAATGGTATGGTTACAGCCTTGACAGCGGAAACCAAGTTTGGGGTCCAGTAGGTGATACTCGCGCCTTCAATTACTATCCAACAGTTGGAAGCGGTGGTGTGGCACAAATCGGCTATGTAGCGTATGACAAACTTTATGTTGGTGGATACGGCGGCGAAATCCGAGCATATGATACAAAAACAGGCAACCTTGACTGGTCATACGGAGACGACGGTGCAGGAAATAGTACAAACAGCGGCGCAGAAACTCCATGGGGATTATACCCAATATTCATTGGCGGAATATGCGATGACAAAGTCTACGTTTACAGTAGCGAACACTCGCCAAACACACCATTGTACAGAGATGAAATGCTAAGATGCCTCAATGCAACCACAGGTCAAGAACTCTGGAAAATCAAAAGCTGGGCTTGCGTTGGCGGTTTCAGCGACTATGGATTCCCAACAGCAGACGGACAAATCGCCTATCTAAATGCATATGACATGAAAGTATACTCCATAGGTAAAGGACCAAGCGCCATGGCCGTCACAGCTCCTAACATTGCAACAATTGTCGGTGCTCCCGTTGTAATACGAGGCACAGTCATGGACATATCGGCAGGAACAACACAAGATGAACCAATGGCTCGGTTCCCCAATGGTGTACCATGCGTTTCTGACGAGAGCCAAAGTGCATGGATGGAATACGTCTATATGCAGAAGGCAAAACCAACCAATACAGTAGGCGTCACTGTAACACTAGGCGTTGTTGATAGCAATGGAAACTTCAGAAACATAGGCACAACCACTACTGACTCAAGCGGTATGTTCACATATGCTTGGGCTCCAGACATAGAGGGCTCATACATAGTCACTGCATCATTTGCAGGCACAAACTCATACTACGGAACATCTGCAGAGACGTCATTCTACGCAGCAGCAGCGCCAGCGACAGCTACCCCACAACCACCCGCTGAACAATCTATCGCTGACCAATACTTTATTCCAGCAGTCGCAGCCATAATCGTAGTCATCATAATAGGCTTTGTAGTGCTAGCATTACTAATGCTCAGAAAAAGACCATAAATCTAACACAAAAACAACTTCCCTTATTCTTTTTTTTATGTCTTCACTGCCTAATTTAGTTGATCTCGTCAAAATAAACCTATAATACAAGCGCGAGCTATAATTATCAGGGAATTTTCGATGCTAATTAAGAATTATGTTGGATTTCCCTTGATAATTATAGTTCAAACCCGAATCGCAAATTCGAGTCCATACACCCAGTATTGGATTAAATTTTAGTTTTTTTTCTCTTGAACGTAAACGCCTACGACTACGAACTCATAACGAACGTATTCTCCCACCCACGCGCACCCTCATCCTGTCATTTTGTCTGTCAAGGTGTCAGCCAGTCTGTCTCAATGTCAGCGCTCGGTTTGTAGTTGTGATTCTACAGTCACAAATCGTTAAGTAGACAACGAGTCAGTTATAAAAGGGGTGATTGGACAAATGAAGTTTTTGCGAAATATCAAAGCTGGTTTAGCTGGATGGCTCTGGTACGCTATTGTAGTAGTGGTATTAATAATAATTCTTGTTGTTGTTGTGAGATTTCTTTTTCACTTAATATAAGGCAAGCTGAAAGAAAGTAGGAAGATAGAGCTAGGGCTTCTTTACGAATCGCCCAGTCCTAACATCTCTATACTTAGTTCTTAAATTTGCATCGACAACAAAGGGTCCTCTCTTTTTTTTCTACTGACCTTATATTTTTACCTGATCGGGAAGAAACATCTCACAGTCTAAAGATGCTTGAGACTTCAAAGCCCAAATTTCTTGCTTCTGTATTCAAATCACTTCACTGTATAGTTGTGCTTTTCCAGCGTGCCCTGCCCACCATCTAAACGCTAAATTCATTTGTTAGCTGTCGATAAGCTTCAAACCTGCCAAGGTCAACATCACCTTCAAACCTCTCGAATGCTTCAGGAAATTTAATATTGTAACGCAAATGTAAACGTTAGATTCCATTTACTTAATTTTCTATTTGACGTCAACCTTAAGTAATCAATTGTGGAAAGGTTGGGAAAGGTGAAAACAATTATCGCTCTCAGCAGATATTAACGAGTTAGTTCTTGCAGTTGACCTATTTCCCATTCTTTCAAGAACCACTTTTATCTGCGATTCATCAACTAGTCTGCGAAGTTATCTTTAGTGCTCGTTGCGTCATGTGCTTGAGAATTATAACGGCACCAATATTTTGTTCCAAAAATTATGGGTCAATTTAACACTATTTTTTTTGTATAGTTCTCACGTAATAATTTGTACAGTTGTTGGATTTGCAAGATTTTGACAAGGAAATGTTGATGAAAAATAGTATTTGAGATTCATAAGAGCTAATACTATCTCCAAATAAGTTTGCTTTCTTAAGGTTTCAAATCATGAAAACAGAAAAAAAAGATCCAGACACAATAGCTGAAGAATTAGACCCCGACTGGGTCAACTACTGGTATGAAGACAACGACAAAAAAGAGCCCAACACAAAACAACTAACCTTCTAAAGATAGTTTACTTGTAGAATCTGGAAGGTTCAAAGCACCAAAAGATGTATCGTTTGGGTATTTGATTTGTTACAGTTAGCGTCGATTCATGCTTAAGTTGAAAGAATGGTGGATTTCCTGTCTTTTGGGGTTAACTGTTCTTTAGATTTGTTTGAAAGAAAAGGTGTTGGTGCAACAGGCGTTTCTTCTTCTACATGTTTAGATGTGGCTCTTTGTAAGAAGAAAAAATTGTTTGTGCAAGCTCTTTTTCTTCTTTCACTCACAATACCTTGAGGTTTTTTGTGCTAACAAAGCTTCGATATTTTTGCTCTGCCCGTATTAAGGTGGTGACAAATGTTAGTAATAGAAAGAAAAGAGAAAAGTTGGGCTGAGTAGGCTCTGGTTAAAATAATGGTGACATACTCAACTCATTATAGCTTCGATTTAAAAAAATAAAAAATGTTTATTTTTTGTTGGTTGGGTTATGGTGCTGGTTTGTTGCTATCGGTGGATTCTGTTGTGATTTCTTCGATTGGTTTCGGCGGGGGAGTTGTTGCCATAGTGTATCCAATCCAGCTTCCAATGCCCAGTATGGCAATGAAGGCTATGGCGACGGGAGCCGCGATAAGCCAGAATTGAACGCTTCCTTGAGAACCGATGTTAAGGAAAGATATGATGTATGGATCATAAAAGAACAGAAGCCCCACATATGCTAGCACGACAGCTACGCAGACTACAACGATTGCTGCACCTATTGCTTGATCTTTACTCATGCTTTTTCACCACCTGAAACACATAATTTGATAGGTTATAATTCAATCATCTGTATAACCATTTTCTAAATATCGAAGTTCTTGAGTTCCGATTCTGTTGGTTTTACTCAAGCAACATTATTTCTCCTTAAACATTCTGAGGGTTTGAATTTTTAAAGGAACCTTCCGGATGCATCATATATCGAGATTTGACTGCCTAATGTTTTGTTGTTCTACATTTCTGCTTGTTAGATCAGGATTCAGAAGGTTTAAATAAAAAAATGTGTCTCGAAAATGAATATTCTGCAAAGCAATTACGAGTTAGACAGGTGTTTAGTAAGTTGCTAAATATGTTGTATTCAGAAAAGGTGGGAGATGCAATTTGGCGCTAGTATCCCCAGCCTACGTTTCATATGGAGTTTTAGCCAAGGCACAGCTAAAGGAAGTTACAGACAAGCAGCTAAAATGGTATCTAATTATTATTAAAACCTCGTTTAGCCATTTGCCGGTCGGGATTATTCGTGTTTTAGGAATATACTTCTTAAGTTTTCATTTTAGAGTGTTAGTTCACAGTGGATTTGGGGTGTAGGCTAATGCCAGAGAATGACTTTCCAATAGAAGGAGGCACTTTCATTGAATGTGAATGTGGTTTTAAGATCTTGTTGGTTCCGGATCTGAAGATGATGGCAAAGGCTATTGAAGCCCATGCTTCTCAGCATGGGGAAAGAGAAAAAGACCCTGTAAAAGCCGCTTCTGAGCAAGAACGGATCGAAAATGAGCTGGTTGAAAAGACCCTAAAAGAAGCGGCCAAACATTACTAAAAAAGCTTCTTAGTCGAAAAATCTTTACCATCTTCTTGAGCTCTTCAGCGAGTTATTCAGGATAGTTTTTGAGCATCTGGTTTGTGGATTAAGTTCTGGAGAAGATTGCACAGAGATGAAAGAATTTTAGCCAAATCAAACACTAAATCGTTAACCAGAAGTTTTCATCTTTTTTGGACACGACTAAATGAGGAGTATGTATTGATCTTAACATATCCAAAATGAGCGATAACACAATTTGGAGAGAAGCTTACCGGTTGAATATTGAACTTAAGAGCCCTTTTTAAAACTATTAAATTTAAAGCCCGCACGGTCATCGATTGACAGCGCAGGACTTGATTTGGATTGCTTTAGCTGCTATGTTAGTTACTATGACAATCTCAACAAACCGGGTAAGTAGAGATAAATCACTATTAAAGCGATGGCAATTATACCTATTGCTGCGATGGCGATTTTGTATTTTCGGTTTGATTTTTTCTGTCTGGGTTGATTAGCGTCGGAGCGTTTTTTTCGCCATCTTCCAGATTTTGTTCTCTCACGTTCTTTTGACCATTTACCATCTTTCACAGTTGGAGCAGGCATAGATTCTAACTCAACTCATTCTTTAAAATTATTTATGTAATTGTTAACTGAAAAGCTTTTGCATCAGTATTTTTTCTATAGTTGCCTTTCTTTATTATAGTTTAAGTGTTCATTGTGTATGCTGTGATAGTCTTGACTAAATAGAAAAGAATTATAGATTTTTTGTGTAAGTTTTCTATAGTTTAATTCGGTGGTTAAGGTTGGGTTCATGTGGTGTTTAGCTTCTTGTCGAATAAGGTGTATGTTAAACATGGGTGACTCAAGTTAGTTTTCTTTTTTAAAGTTTTTTTTGAAAAAATGGAATATAGAAAGTCATTGAAAATAATGAGTGAATATTTTTTCTGTTATTTTTAAGTCTTTTAGTAGAAACATTTAAAGAAGTAGTATTTTTTAAAGGTAATACGTTGATTAAAGTTGGAAACAGAAGTTGTCGTAACAAAGAAAGGGCAGACAACTATTCCTGTGCGCCTTCGCAAGAAATTCAAAATAGAAGAAGGCACAAGACTTGAAGTCGTTGAGACTAGCGACGGGATACTTTTCAAGCGAAAAGAGTCAATATGGGATTTAATAGGATCCGGATCAGAGTTTGCAACTCCCGAGAAAATGAAAAAAGAATTAGACAAACTCAGGGAACAAGATGCATAAGGCAACCTACGACACCCGGTTCTTCGTTGAGTTCTTCTACTCCAAAGACGAAACCCAGCATAAGAAACTATTAGAAGAAAAAAGCGCAAGGAAAAATATGTCTCGGCAATAGTAATCCATGAGTTATTCAAGTTGTCTTTTGTTCGAGAGGGAAGAGAAATTGCCAAACTTCGATCTACATTAATTGAAAAAGATTTTCAAGTGGTGCTGGTTGATATCCAAATAGCCCAAATCTCAGCAGAATTAAGACAAAAATACGACCTTTCGATGGGGGACAGTATGATTGCTGGTACGGCATCAATGTTGAAGGCTGTTTGCGTTTCAGATGACCCTCATTTTGAACAAATCAAAGAAATAGAAACAACTTGGATATAGCAAAACAAACTCAGGGGAAATAGACCCATAGGGTGTGCGCCCTGTCAGCTTTTGTTTTTGTTGGCTTTTTGGTTAAGATTGTTTTTCTGTGCTCTTCCTTTGTGTGTATGATCTTTTGCAGTTTCGTTTTATCCTTAATTAGATAGATTGGATTGCCCGAGCATTTAAATATACAATTTGTTTTAGTTTGCCCAAACTGCCGCCCTATATTTTATCTATTAGCTCCATTATCTTGGCATAGGTTTCCACGTTGCACCGCCAACCTAAAGTAACCATATCCTTAACTGCCCCCTTAGCCTGCTCTTTTGATAGGAGCCCTTCAAAAATCGCTCTTGCCAAAACATAGGGTGTGCCTACGTAACTGATTCTGTAGACTTTAGCGGTTTTCCTTGCAACTTCATCATCAATGACAGCTATGCCTGCATGCTCCTTGGCAAGTGCTAAGACCTCAGCGTCGGCAGCATGAAGCCCCCGTGTCTTGGATATATGTGAAAGAAACAAGTTGTCTTTGGGTTTGCAAAGTTTAAAAACGCCGTTTTCAAACAGTCTTTCCAGTGCAATCGCGTCTGGGACACCTTTTTGTTTGCCTTTATCCACAACTTCAGTTTTCACCAGCGGAGAAGTCAACTTTTCATCTTGCAGGTTTCCAATAATCCCGCTTAACCCTACTTTGGAGAGGTATATCAAGGGGGTAGAGTAGAAAATTAGCGGTTTCAATTTTGTTACGCCGTAGATGCTGCAGTAAATTCTTTCTCGATTTCTTCAGGTTCAAATCGGACCCATTCAATGTTGCTTTGTTTTAGTAAATCCGCAAATTCCCATAGAGAAAGCTTTGCGATGTCTGCTGCTTGGGCAAAAGTGACTTTCCCTTTGGTTAAGAGGTCTAGGGCTGTTTGTTTTCTCCATTCGGTGATGCCTCTTTCGAGGAGATTTCGGACAACAGTTGCTTTGTCTAGTTTTTCTTTTTTTATGATCTCAGAAATTTCCTTGTCTAGTTCAGAGGGGACGCGAACGGCTAATGGTTTGAGTGTCAATAGTTATCGCCGTATACAATAGATATCGTCTGCATACACAAAGATTTTGCTGTAATAGATGTTCTTTTTTCTTTTTCCTTGAACTTACTTTTCGGTTTCACCTACCATGTTGATTGCCCAGTTAATATTTTATTCCGCCCATCAGATTTTTTTGTTGGCTTTTTTCTAAGATTGTTTTTCTGTGCTCTTCCTTTGTCTGCATGGCCTTTCCAGTTTCGCTTCATCCCGAATTAAATAGCTCGCGAAATTTGGGCTGTTAGAGAAACACTGCAATTATACCTCAGCACAGTAACGATAGATAACAGAAAATTTTAGTTTTGAAAAAATCTCAGCCCGGCTGTGAAATAATTTGCGACGTACAAAAACCTGCGATATCCGCGGCAGCCTGGGTGGTTGTCCAAAAAATGAGATTGGGTAGAGGAAGAAGAGCAGAATTTTCACTCTTCTTCTTCTTTTAAAGTGTCGGCTGAACCTAAAAAGGGGGCTGGGTTAGTTGAGCTTTAGCGAATCCATCACCATATCTTGCGCCCAACCGCCACAGTTTTTCCCGCAGGACAATCAATCCAAGCAACCCTAACCCTAACCGCAGCAGCAAATACCGGCAGCCTCAGAGATTTAGCTGCGACTAACGCTCACCGGAACCCAAATAAAATTAATACAAAACTAAAGTGTCACTAAAACTAATTAGTTTTTGCCATATATAAAATTGATTTTTTCTAATTTTCATAATTTCTTTTGGTTTTTGAATTGTGGGATCTTTTGGTTTGAAGTGGTTTGTTGTCTGACAGAAGCATCTTAGCTTTTTTGCTTGGAGTGAAGGTTGCTTTTGATTGCTTTGTTAATAAAGGTTGCAGGGGTTTTTGGATGGGCCTGTACATGTCACGGTTCGTCTACCGAAATCAGGAATGGAGGATGTTTAGTTGCCGTTAAATGAGAAAAGTATAGTCAAGTTTAGGTGCTCGCCAACCCCAGATTAGGGAGAAAGATGACGGCAGAACTTTTTTGATTAGCAGATAAATTTTTTGAAAAATCGCCAACAATGATTTAGGGGGTTTGGGTTAGATTCAATTTAAGATTGGCCAATTGTTGTTGAATTCTATGTTGCCGGATTGACTGTTGTACATCCAGAGTTCGAGGAATAGGTTGTATTGGTAGGTTGTGGTTGTTTGGTTCCAGGTGGAGGGTTTGTTTATGGTTGGGTCTGCCGTTTATTTGGATGTTGCCGATGGTTGTTTGGTTGTTTTGGGTGTGTGTGTTGGTGATTGAAAAGGTTACTGGGATCTGAAAGGTTTGTCCGTCTTGGATTGAGAAGCGTAAGTCGTAGCAGGTTTGGGTGGGGTTGGTTACGCCGAAGAGCTTGTCAGGCAAAGCGTCAGAGGCATTGTAGGCCTAACATAAAGTTGGTAGTAGGCTAAGGATCCACATGGTTTGGTTAACCGAAGTATATGGTGTAGTTTTGGTTGGGCACAATGTTGTAGGGGTAATCAGCTGCCATTTGTTTGGGGCCAGAAGAAACAACTCCGAAAAACCGCTCCTCAGCCGGCAAAGAATCTAACGCCGCAATGGAGGGGGAGGCGAAAAATACATTCCGATTACGCCAACCGTGATTAGGATAAGTTTGTAATCATCAGCTTCATCGCCAACGACCTCCGGCTTCATGTCGCCAATACGTTTGATGTAGCTGCCTTTGAGGATGCGCCAAACCCAAAACAAAACAAAAACCAAAACAATTGAACCAACCACACTAAAGGCCACCGTCAAAGCAAGACCAGTCTGAGCGGAAGCTTTGGCGTCGGTTTGGGCAGTTTGCGCTAAAGAGGAAACTTGACCCGCAGTTGCAACAACAATATCTAACTTAGCTTGGACACCGGTGATGACGCCGCTGCGGTAGATGTTTTCGGCCTGAGCCAACAAGTCTGCAGCACCGTTTAGCTGGATAAGAAGGCTTGTTACGTTTGCGCCTGCTTTTTCGGCTTCAAGCACATCACTGAAGGCTTGGTTTAACCTGTTATTAGCGGTCTGCAAACTGACTTGTGTAGTGTCGGTTTGTGCAGCTCCAAAATGTATTTCTACACAGGCACTAAGGGTTAGCAGGAAAAGCAAACTTAGGGCCAATATTTTTTGGAAATCCTAATTCTATGTCTCTCCACAGGTTTTAACGAGATTTTTACTTAAGGCAGGTTAGCAAAATATTTAACAATTATTTGAAAGCAAAGCCAAAAAGCGCCAAGTTAGCTTACCAAGCGTTCAGCATGATGCGTTTGAAGATTTCGTAGCCATTTTTTAGTCCGAGTTTTTTCTGGCCTATTCTTTGTCGGTATTGAATTGGAACCTCAACGATTTCTTTGCCTGTTTGCTGCACATAGTTGTTTAGTTCTACTTCTATGTCAAAGCCTTTTGACTTTACCTTCCACGCTCTTAGCAGGTCGGCCCGAATTACCCTAAGCCCAGTTAACGGATCTTTTAGTTCGACACCGTTTACGTGATTGTGAGCAAATGCTATTAGTTTGTTTCCTATGTGGAATATTCTATGCAGAGCTTCTGGGTCTACGTTGCCGTTTAAGCGGTTGCCACATACCATGCCGACTTCAGGTTGCTCTTTTAGTATCTGGATCATTTCGGGAACGTATTGGGCTGGGTAGGTGTAATCGGCGTCTGTGAGTACGATGTATTCTGTTTCTGCGCCTATGAGTTGGAGGGCTTTGGCTACTGCATCGCCCTTTCCTTTTCCATCCTGGACGGCAACCTTTGCGCCCAGATTTTTAGCGATCTCACTTGTTCTGTCGGTGCTTTTGCCATCGACAACGATTAATTCCGCAGCATCAAGGGCATCTAGCATCTCTGTTATTGTGAGGCCTATTCCTTTCTCCTCGTTTAGAGCTGCAATGATGACCTGAGTCTCTGCACTTCTTTGCGCTTCTTCTTTATCTAACGGATTAATTAACATCTTTCACTCACACAAAACCAATGGCTAACTTAAGATATAAGACATTATGAAAAAATTTGAAGTATATCGAAAACCGAACTATTCCACATCAATCTTAGGCTTAACCGAATTATTTATGCAATCCTGTTACATAAACCTTCCAGTTGCTCTCGCTCTGAACCCAAAGACTCCAGCATCTTTTGTGCGCGGTCGTAGCGTTGATGGAAATAGTTGTAATCTTTTAAGAATTCGTGGCCTTTCAAAGTCAAACGGTACTTACCACGGCTAACTTTAATAAAACCTGAACTTAAAGCAACGGCTAAGTATTTTTCAAGGAGGCTAAAGCTCAAGTTTGCCGCATACATTATGCGAGTTTTGCTTGCACCATTGTGCGCCACTTCCAATATGGCTGCCACGATGCTTAGGCGATCACGATTTTTACCCAACAAAACAACCCACATATTAACTTGAAACATACAAGACAAGAAACTATTCAAGAGAGGACTCTGTCGTATCCCTTCCTGAAGGAAGCGGACATGAGCAGTCAACTCTAACTAGAACAACTTTTCCTTGCCTTTCTCCTCCAATGTAGCTCCTCATATTTGCTGAATCAGTTTTTAAACATTTTGCATTATTACTTTTACTGTAATAGTAAAACCAGCCAAAAACGGCACAACCCCAACAAGCCAGCCCACCAAACATCCAAACTCCGCTTCCAAGCGTTAAACCGATGACCATAAACAGCAAAACAAAAACATACACAGCCAAACAACCCCTTTGCCATGAACCATGCGCCCTTAGTTTTGCAGCCATCTCCACACGCCCATAGCAAGCAATCGCCCCAAAAAACCATATAAGCCATATTCCGACCGCGGAATAGACCTTGAAAACTATCCCAGTTTTCAAAAAGGAACCCAAAAAATAGTCAGATAAGACTTGTGTATCAGTAATTAATAAAGCTTATAACCCAAAAACCAAGTAACTAAAATGTTGCTGGCAACCAAATGGCAAAAACAACCCCCAGAAAACAACGCAGCAAAATCGAAATAATCCTACTAGCACCCTTACTTGCCGTCATCTTCCTATTCGGCTGGACCCTATACAACATAGGCGAACCAAACCACACACACAAACAAAAACCCACAAAGATAAGAGTCCGAAGTCAAGAAGATATTGAGCTAATGGCTATTCCAAGAGACGAACAATCAATAACAATCTAGACCAAAAAGCAACAAATACGATACATCTTCACTTTGAAGGGTTTGACAAAACAATCAAATCAGAATTCGCCTGCGACAGCAACTACAAGCCAGCAACGCTGCGCATCTTGCAGAGGAGAACTAACGGTTCTCTCAGAGGATCCCTTGGGTACACTCACAGCTTAGGCACCTGCTTCTTTGGCTTTGCTATCTTTAAAAAATGCAGACGTTTACCAATCACAAAAATGCTCATCAACCAAAAAATAGGTGAGAGACAACATTTTATGCCTAAATTTGTATTCTTAGTTCGACTACTTTGTATTCAAAATCAAAAGTGCTATAAATTCAATCAAACGATATTAGATCTGAGGTGAGAAAATAACACAAAATGATACAGCCTCGAAACTGACTATTTTTAAAGAAGTCGTATCTGCAACGATAGGTGTGGTTATCATTGCCGCAACTTTGTTACTGCTGTTGCCTTTGCTGACCAAATCAACGCCGGACTTAGCGTCTGCGCAAGGCATTTTTGCAATTTTAGGCGGATGGGGTGGAATCATTATAGGGTACTATTTTGGTCGGTTGCCCTCAGAAAAAGCAGCAGACACAGCAAGCAAAGTAGCAAACACTGCCACTCAAGTGGCAAGTACCGCCAATCAAGCTGCAGAAACCTCCCAGCAACAAACAGAAACAGCAAAACAAGCTGCCGATATAGCTACCAAAGCAGCAACTGAAGCCAACTTAATTGCCGAAAAGGCAAAACTACAGACTGCCGAAGCTGAGCAAACTAAGTTAGGCGTCATTTCAGAGTGCACTAATTTCCTGGAAAATACGGCATCGCAACTTAAACAACTGCCCAATCTATCCGCAGATATGAAAACAAAGAAAGGATTAACTGCTGAAAGTATGGACAGCTTAGGGGCAGAGATCGAAAACCAAATAATAAAAATAAACGCTGAAATTAAGAAATTAAAGTCACTTACATAAGGCTAAGAATAATACAAATAATTATTCCACCTTTTTTATTTATGTCAACAAAATAATCACTAAGATCAAAAAAAATTAGAGATAAGAACAAAAAATGTGATCATAAACCTTACAATATTACAGAAAATTCGGTACCCTTCATGCTATACGCAACTTTTAAAAAAAAACGATTTCAAAGACAGACTAGATTTGGCTCACGAATTTCCGTAATTAAAGTAATCTAAAATTTCTAATTAACTTTATTGGAATTAATGCAGTCAATTTTTGTACCAAAATTAGGAAGTTTTAGGCGAAAGATCCACGTTTCTTCTTTAGAGAAAGCGTAGCAACATAAAATTCTATCAACATAGGATTGTAACAATTGTTTTTCTTCTGGCACCGATCAATGAGATAGTTTCCATACTCTTTCATCCAAAGTTTATCATACAATCTCAAGTCATCTTTTGCTATAGCCTTTGCGGCAAGTTTGCCCGACCATAATGCATACAAAATACCTTCACCAGTCACCGGATCAGCGTGCCCTGCAGCATCACCGATTAAAACACCATTTTCCATCGAACAAGGAAACGAAAAGAAATCAGGATTTGTTGCCCAAGGAAGCATAGCTGAAAATTTTGATGTTACCTTCACCTGCGGACTGTAAGAACGAATAAATGCGTCTAGGATTTGTTTTAGTGTGTTGCCATATTTTGCTTCGCTGCCTATACCTATACATGTGTTGGTTCGCCGAGGAAAAATCCAGATATAACCGGGAATTTCAGCAACAAATTTTACTGTTATAGGTTCGTCTTCAAGTCCAGTTACCATATATCCGTATGTTAATCCAAGGTTTTCCCTCGGAATAGGTCCTGTGGTCTGTCGACGGACCAAACTATTTATTCCATCTGCTCCAACAACATTTCGGGCTAAATAAAACTGTTTGTCCGTTTTTATCTCCCAAAGACTCTGCTTTCTCTTAATTCCCAAAACTTTTTCTTTAATTATTCTTGCGCCCTTCTGCAATGCCATTTCAATAATTTGTTCATCAAAATATTTTCGAGATAAACTAAATCCTTCATATCTAACCACAGCCACTTGCTTATCGGTGCAGGAAATCATTTTAAGAAGGCCTGGGCTGACTGTTTGTGAACGGAACCTTTCTAAGAAAGGAAATTTTTTGATAGCATAAGGCGAAATTCCGCCCCCACAGGATTTTTCTCTAGGATGGGAATGATCAAAAAAAGAGGCATAGATCCCCTTTTTGGCAAGCTCAAACGCACAGAAGGCTCCTGCCGGCCCCCCTCCTACGATTGCCACATCTTCACAAGTCTCCAAAGTAAACCAAATCTTTAACTAAATTTTATTCCAACCTTCGAAAATAAGGAATCATTTTTCAGCAACGACAAACTGACTGCCTCATTGAATTCGTTTGTTATTTTGCCACCATAATGAAGCCCAATAACCTTGTTCCTTTCGAGATCAACAACACATGAACCCGAATTGCCCCCAATAGCTGTGCAATCGTGGTAGAGCGACCGACTTTTCACTTCTTTTCCTCTCACCACACCAGGTTGCAAACGTTTGTAACCCAAAATGTCGTTGAATATGAGCTCAAGATCTCTAGGATTGTCCTCGGGGTAACCTTGAAATGGGTAACCTACTAAGTAGACATTTCTATTTTCAGTCGGCTCTGGCAACTCAGAATCAAGAACAAGAGGCTCAGGTAAGCTTGTACCTTGGCACGACCTAGTCTCTATTCTAACAAGAGCAATTTCTAAGGTTTCATGCACCCCGATTACACTCTTGACAGCAAATTCGCATTCAACTTTTGAGTCATATTCCTCAGCGAAATCTATTCTTGGATTATAGGAATCCCTTATTTTCCATTTCTTATTATCTCCCAGAAAAGCAAAAGCATCTATGACATGCTTATTTGTAATAACAATATCCTCTGCAATAAGAAAACCTGTCCCATCGTCTGCATCAGGATCCTCAAGTTCCTTTGCACTATATGGGTCAGAATGCTCTATTCGACCAACACTTTTGCAGGTCTTTTCTATTTCGCCTCGATATTCATCAAGTATCCACCAATTAGGCGGAAGCCCACTGCTTTTACCATCTTTACTCTTTTGAGGGAAATGGTCGTTTTGAATTAGTAAAGCAGGTCGCCCGATGTTTACTACAATTGAGCACAATGCAAATCTTTCTTTCCGATCAAGCTTTACGTCTTTATTCAACCGAATCTTTTGAAGCGCTCGAAGACCCTCCTCCAAAAGTAGTTTCTTTTGTTTCTTCTTGCTATCGATCACTGAATCAGCGGGTTTAATTTTCGACCCATGCTTTTTAAGAGGAAAAAAACTGGAAATTAATTCCTCGGGATCTCCTTTTAAGTACGCTTCCACCTGATTCAAATCCGGAATGAAACGGTTCAGTTTATCAATCAATTCAGAAGAAGTCATTCTCTCGGTTATTTCTGAAGTTATAATGCTCATCTTCAAAATAACACCACTATCTCATAGTTGCATTTACTATTTAGATTCTTCGGAAAGATAACTAATGCAAAGTCAATTGTTGCAGAGTCAAAAATTTTATGAACAAATTAAAAGATTCTAAACTATACAAAGAACTTCTTTTCAATAATGAAAAACTATTAAAGGTATCACCAAAAAGAGAAGTATGAGTAATCGACAAATGACTGAAAAAACCTTTCTGAGTCTCAGCGAGTTAGATTCTATAATCGAAGAAAGAGGCAGTAGAATACACAAAAAATTTCAACAAGACATAATCAAAGGAATACACAACTCAAAATTATTGGAGATTCTTCAAGCAATAAAAGAAAAACGAAAAGACTCATTCAGGCCAGCCTTGACTTCACTTGCCTGCGAGGCTGTTGGAGGCAACAGTAAAGACGCAGACAACGCGGGACTAATGTTCACGCCTAGCTTCCACAGGCATTTCAATTCACGACGACATTATCGACAAATCCGCAAACAAGCATCTCAATATGACTGTTTTAGGAAAATACGGACTCAACAAGTCGCTCTTAGTAGGAGACCTTTTGATAATCAAAGGCTGGTCCAAAATTAGCCAGATGATTGAAAGTAGCAAGAATCCTGCAAAGATAGCGAAGATAACAAAAATCTACGGAGATCTATGCACTGAAATGTGCGAGGCTGAATTTATAGAAAACTCCAGCCGGAAAAAACTGAACATTGAATTACAAGATCACATAGGAATTCTGTGGAAAGCCATGGCTGAAACTGAGGCTTGCACAAGAATCGGAGCAATTCTCGGTGACGGATCGGACGAGGAAGTACAAGCCCTTGCAGAGTTTGGCCGAAGAATAGGTTTCGCATCAAGGATAGTGGATGAAGTGAAAGACTCTCTAAACATAGAAGGAAGTTTAGTTCATCGGCTAAAATACGAAAGTGTTCCTTTGCCTTTACTCTTTGCGGCTAAATCTTCAGAGAATAGACGATTAAAAATTAAGGAAATTCTAAAGACCAACGACTACCCACCCTCAACAATTAGAAATATTTTGGAAATATACTTTGAGAGCGACGCCTACAACTATATGGATAATATTTTTAATAAAAATATGGATGCAACGGCCAATTGCATGAAAGTGCTTAGACATAGTTTTTCAAAGCATGTGCTTTTAAGTCTGAACCAAAAATTCCACGATGAAATCAATGCATTACGTTTCTAATTTAGGCTCCAGTCATCCAAGGGTTATTATTTTTCCTTGCTTTATAGACATCATTTAGTGTTTTCCAAAGTAAGGGTCTTGCAAGAGGGGGTATCTGAGCGTCGTTGCAGACTTTTTCAAATTTTTCATTGCTTTTATTTTTAAGTGCTTCAATAACAGCAGGGAAATATCTTCTCTCTAAAATGGTATTCACGACAGAAGCTATCTCCAGATATTCCATCCGAAGACGCTTTTGTTCTTCTTCGTCATTTTTTACATGTTCTCCCATAAAAATTTCCACCTCCTCAATAGGCAAAAATATAATATCATCTGATTGCATTTAAAACTTATTGGGCTCGATAATGAGTGATAGATTCAGCTCTCTTTTCACTGATGACTTAAAAATCACATTAAAAAAGTTCATTTTAATAACATTGCTTATTTCCAGTTCTCTGGCATGGTTTTTTCTTATTAATATTTATTTTTTTCAAATATTTGATAGTCTTGCGGTAAGTAGCTTTTGGGCTGATGTTGACCTAATGCTATTCTATGGACTTGGTGCTTTTTCGGCTTTAATAGGAAGCTCGGTAAGCAAAAAGATGGGCCGCAGGAATCTACTTAGTCTATGGACAATTATGGGGGTTTCTGCTTCGTTATCAATTCTGGTCTTTCAGGGAGTTATATTCTCCTTGATACTGAGCGGCCTCTTAGGATTTTCAGTTGGATTTGGTTTTCCCAGCATCGCAGCTTTCCTCGCCGACTCTACCGAGAGCGAAGAAAGGGGACGCGTCTCAGGATTGATCATCCTAATAACTTTCATCTTGACTTTCATGGGTATTGCAATAATTCCCCTTTTAGGTACCGGGATCATCGGAATTGTAGCATTTTGTGTGCTCTTAAGATGTTCAGGATTCATTCCATTGATCTTTGACAAATGTGAAAGAAAACTCCCAAAAATAGATTCTTGGAGATCAGTCATAAAGAACAACAATTTCGCCTTGTACCTCTTTCCATGGATATTGTTTAACCTAGCAGCTGGCCTTTTGGATTGGTCAAGCGCAAGTCTATCAAAAAGTCCAGATATTGAAACAGCTCGAAACCTTGGAGTTGAGATAGGTTACGTTTTCACGGCGTTTTCAGGCGTAATCGCAGGATTACTTGCAGACCGATTTGGCCGCAAACAACCAATCGTGATCGCACTTGTTTTGATAGGAATCAGCTTTGCTTTACTTGGCTTTGCGCAAATACCCCAAACCATACTGATTTATTACTCCGTCTACGGAATCGCTTGGGGATTCCTTTTTGCTATTTATTTAACTGTTCCAGGTGATGTTTCATCTACGCTTTCTAAAGAAAAATTCTACGCCCTTGGAACCATCGTTCCTTTGACAATATTCACGAGTTCAAGCTCAATACTAAATTTTCTAGAAATACAAGGAATTTCAACGGGGCTGCTATCACCCATACTAAGCGCAATTATTTTCCTATCAATTATTCCGGTACTTCGCGCAAATGAAACTCTACCTTCAAGCAAAATTAATGCGAGAAAAATAAAAGAACACCTTAACAAAGTCGGCAAACTAATCAAAGAATCAAAAGAACAGACCACCTAGCAAAGATAATTCAAATGCCAAAAAATGGGCTTCAAAAGTGAACAACGGTTCTTTCTTTTTGATGGTTTAGAATAATGTTATTAGGTACAACCCGAGTAGCAATATCAGGGACAAAATTGCCTTGCAAAAAAACTATTGCTTTTCACTCATATAAAGGCGGAACTGGAAAAACAACATTGATAACGAACGTAGCTGCAAACTTTGCCTCAAAGGGATACAATGTTGGTTTGATAGATTTTGATTTATTCGCAGCATCTCTTTCTACTTACTTCAGAAAAAAACCCAGTTCTTATCTAAACGATCTTCTCGCCGGTCAAGCTGAAATCGACGATATCCTATTCGACTTAACCGAAGAGCTGGGCGTAAAGGGCAAATTTCTCGTCGGATTTTCCAGCACCAGAAAAGAAGATATTAACGAAATCGAACTTAGACATGACAGCAAATGGCAACTTGCCGCTTTGAGAAGATTTTTAGCGGCCAAAAAAGAACTATTCGAGAAACATCAATTAGATTTTTTATTTTTGGATACAAGCCCTGGCGTTAGGTATTGGTCTATAAACACGTTGGCAACTGCTGATTTTATGTATTTGCTGCTAAAAGACAGCGACATGGATATTGAGGGGACCAGAAAAATGATAAACGACATCTATGATTCCCTGACAAGATTCGGCTCTAAATACTATATCATTCTAAATAAGGTTCCCGGCGCTTCATACTTTGAAAAATCACTTTCAGACGAGAAAACTTGGATATCCGAACTTGAAAGAGTAGTCGGAGCCCAAGTTATCGGATCGATTCCATGCTACTGTGATATCCAATTCAACCGACACGAATTTCTCTTTTCAATCAAACAGCCCCAGCATCCTTTCGCAACCCACCTAAATACAGTCGCCGAAAACATCGAAGCCTTAAGCCAAAAATAACACAATAACAAAACGCCAGCAATACCGTTAAATTCGAAAACACCCAATTAAATCATTGGGCCAAAAACTTGAAACCTTTTGACGTCTTCATCTGCCACAAAAAAAGTTCCGGTTTGGATTTTGCTAAACATCTAAAAAATGGATTAGAAGAAATGGGTTTACATGCCTTCTTTGACACCGACGATATACCGCAAAAAATAGGCTTCAAAGAAGAATGGGAAAACGTCAGGGACAGGGCAATTCAGGAAAGCGAAGTATTCATTCTTTTAATTACACCAGGGTTCGATTTGTCAGGTGAGATTAGAAAAGAACTAAGTTTAGCCAGACATGCAGGCAAACAATTCATATATTTTAGGCAACGTGACTTAGGAAGAAAAATAATAGTGGATTTAGGGACAGAAAAAATTGACTTAGGAAAGCAGCAGCAAGTATCTTTCGAAAATAAAGAAGAACTGCTACGATTAGCCCACAGGATCTTGCTTAAGAAAATAGAACCAAAACAAACCACAAAGCCATCAACTACTGCAATAAACGAAAGCAAACCAAACGTTGAGAAGATAAATCCAAGTAACAATTTTGAACTAAAATGCTATACCTGCTCAAAATCAATAATGGGAGAACCACACGTCGAAACACTTAACGGCAAAAAATACATTTTCGATTCCATTGAATGCGCCCAAACATACAAGAAGCTAAAAAGCGTTTATGGCGAACTCTTCGAGTAAGTACAATCATACACCTACAATAATCTTAGACATAACAAGAGTCAGTGCCGCAAATTGGGTTTACAGCACAACTGAGTTTTCTATTCTTTATTACCTAAGCAGACGTTTAAAATTAACAAAAATCTCAACTCTTATTTTACCAAAAAACAAAAGTAGTTACACGATTAATAGTTTCCATTGGGCAGCTCTTTGAAATACAGATTTTTTATCGATGGCAGATGGGAAGACTCAAAATCTGGCGAAACATATACCAGAGTTAACCCTGCTGATCCACACGAAGTTTTGGGACCTTTCCAAAGAGGTGCTGTCTTGGACGCAAAGAGTGCTATCGATGCGGCAGACGACGCCTTTGAATCTTGGGCAGCAACACCTCCACCAGAAAGAGCACGTTACCTTATCAAAGCAGGGGAGCTTCTACAGTCACAAAAAGAAGAGCTATCCCAAACGATGACTCGTGAGATGGGAAAAATCCTCACAGATTCAAGAGCAGACATTCAACAAGCCATCGACGTTGCCTATTATGCGGCAGGGGAAGGCTGTAGACTCCTCGGCCACACAACAACTTCTGAAAAACCTGACAAATTTGCCTTCACTTTAAGACTACCCATAGGTGTCGTAGCTCTAATTACGCCCTGGAACTTTCCAATAATGATTCCGGCTCGCAAAATATTCTATTCCCTAGTTTGCGGAAATACAGTTGTCTTTAAACCATCTTCGGAAGCCCCCTCATGTGCATATGAGTTAATTAAAATTCTTGAGAAAGCCGGAATTCCAAGAGGTGTTATTAATCTTGTTACGGGACCGGGGGATGTCGTTGGGAACACTTTTATTACGGACAAGAGGGTTCGAATGGTCTCTTTTTGCGGGCATAAAGACACTGGTGCCAAAATCATGCATGAAGCAGGTGTCAAACGGGTTAGTTTAGAGCTGGGCGGCAAAAACCCTCTAATTGTCATGGATGATGCAGACCTCAATCTAGCCGTCGATGCCGTTATCTGGGGTGGATATTCAACGACTGGACAAAGATGCACTGCTTCTTCAAGAGTAATTGTCCATCACAAAATTAAGGGAAAACTAGAAAAAATGGTGATGGAGCAAATTAAGAGGCTTAAAATAGGAAATGGGCTGGAAAAAGAAACAGATATTGGTCCTTTAGTTAACAAAAAAGCGCAAGAGAAAACAAAACAATACTGTCAAATAGGTCTAGATGAAGGTGCAAAACTACTTATTGGAGGAAAAGTTCCATGCGGGCTTAAAGGTTGGTTTTTTGAACCTACACTGTTCACAAACTGCACACCACAAATGAGAATTTGTCAAGAAGAGATTTTTGGACCCGTTGTATCATTTATCTCAGCGAAAAACTTGGACGACGCCATAGAAATTGCAAATTCTGTCGATTATGGTCTGAGCTCTGCGATTTACACTAGTAATATTTCAAGTGCTTTTACTGCGATTAAGAAATTGCAATCTGGGCAGACTTACGTTAACCATCCAACCGTTGGAAGTGAGGTGCATCTGCCCTTTGGAGGAGTTAAATCTTCGGGATATAACCGGGAAAGCGGACCCGAAGGCACAAGTGAATTTACCGAGCTAAAAACAGTATACATAAACTATTCAGATGCAAAATCAGAAAATTCTTCTGTCAAAAGATCAGATCGCTCAGTATATGGAACTCCATAACAAAAATTCAGAAAAAGCTTCAATATTTTCTCTCCCCACATAAAGGTTAGGGATCCCTTTTCTTTTCCAGCGAAGGAATATTCATTAAAAAAGCTCAAGTGCACGATTTTGAAGAGAAATTGCTGCCACCGATGGGCTGCTGCAAACGAGTTTGCACATCGACTGTGCATCTACCAAAACTTACCCATTTAGCTTTCGAGGGTTTGATTAGTTTTGGCCAGAAAAGCCAGAGAAGTTGTTGTTGCTGCTGTAACTGCTTTCTGTAGACCGGTTGCAACAGCAATCAAACACTAATTCTTATCAAAATTAACGTCGCAAAACTTTGGTTGCGCCGTCATCATTCTCAAGGCACATGAGTTGGCGAGCACCTAAACATGACTTCGACGTAATCAATGGGTTGTTGCACTCTTATGTAAGCTAAAAACGGTGCAATACATATATAATTACATTTGATATATTTTGTATTGCGTGGAAGTAATGTCCGAGTCTGAAACAATATGTCTAAGACTATCCAAAGAAACAGCAAAAAAACTTCGCGAAATAGCTAAAAAAGAAGAAAAAGACCGATCAACCCTGATACGCGAAATCTTAGAAGAAGGCATCGAAGAAAAAAACATAGAGTACGCAATAGAGCTATACCAAAAAGGGCGCATAACAGGCTGGAAAGCAGCCCAGCTAGCAAACATCTCGCTGTGGAACTTCTATAAACTCTTAACTGAAAAAGGCATCCTCCTACAATATTCCCAACAAGACCTCGAAGAAGACCTCAAACCCTAAAAGGAAAAGACCTTGCCCATAATCTCAGACACCAGCCCCCTCATATGGCTTGCAAAAGTGGGTAAAATAACCCTCCTAAAAGATCTCTTTGCGGAAGTAATTATACCTCAAGAAGTGTATACAGAAGCCGTAGAAAAAGGATTACAAGGCGGATTCACCGACGCCCAGACCATAAAAGAATGCATAAATGAAGGCTGGATAAAGCCCTCCAAACTAACCTCCAAAGACCAAAGTATACTCCAAAAGATCTCTGAGAACGCCAATGAAATCCACCAAGGAGAAGCTCAAGCAATAGTCTTGGCGCACGAAATGAAATTATTGCTACTGATGGACGAATCAGCTGGACGCGCATTCGCAGAGGCTTGGGGGCTAAAAGTAAAGGGAACAATCTATGTGATCATATCAGCCCTAAGAAAAGGCCTTATCAGTGAAACGCAAGCCAAAGAAACGGTGCTAACCATGGTAACTAAAGGCTTTCGCCTAGAACCAACTCTACTTGCTCGATTAATCATCGAAATAGAGAAAAATCATGTCAAAATATAACCACTCAAAGCATAGAACATTAACTTCTAAAACTAAAAAACCATCACCAAAGTTTGCCAATAATTTATTGACGTTTTCCTTCAACAATCAAAGAATAAAGTCTTATTGCAAAATTAGTCTTAGATGCTTGTCATCTACCCGCTCTCATGTATAGTTTGAATGTGGTCGAAGTTCCGTTCCTTTTTTTAGTTGACATAAATTAAGAGCTTTCTCAGGTCGGGTATGATGCCGTCTGGTTTGGCTTCTTTTAGTTGTTGAATCGTTGCTACTCCTGTGGTCACGCCAATTGTTTTGATGCCAGCGGCTTTTCCGGTTAAGATATCTATAGGGCTGTCCCCCACGTAGAGGCATTCATCTTTTTTTATTCTGAATTCTGCGATGATCTTGTTGAGTCCCTCCGGGTTAGGCTTATTCTTGACGTCTTCCTTAGCTAACATAATGTCAAAATAATCTTTTAGCGAAAATTTCGATACAACAGCCCCTAACGGTTTGCTTGGTGTTGTGGTCAAAAGACCTAACTTTATCTGCTTAGATTTTAGAGTTTTCAGAGTGCTTTCAACGTTCGGTAGAAGTTGGCAGCGTGTTCTGCAAAATGCAGTGTATGCCTCAAAAACGTCTTTTTCAATATCTTTTGCGGCGGACTCGGTTATATGGACTTTCGCGCTTATAATGTCGACGAGCGGTAATCCAGCCATACGGCCAAGCAACTCGACTTCGATTGTCGGCAACCCTTTCTTTTTGAGCGCATCGTTTAACGCGTTAAAGACCATCTCCATCGAATCAACTATGGTACCGTCGAAATCAAACACAATGCCCTTAATCATCAAATCTCCCAGTCGAAGATGAAACATCTTTTATTAAAATCTAATTGAGGCAAACGTCTTTTTATCCAGAAATAGCTATTTTCTCTTCTGTCAAAACTTCCATGAACCAGCATACTCTCCTAATCTTTGACAAACACTCTGATAGACAGCTTCTAGAGTTACTTCTATAGCGTAGCCTGCAAGGTCCAAATTTCTATCCTGCAGCAAAACCATATTCACCTGGGAATAGTGATTCTTCCATCTGTGGTCATTCTTTCCAAAAAAACCTGTACAGAAGACCATACTTCTATAACCCTAATAGTAACCTTCAGGTTCAAGCTTGTATTTCCACCGCACATACTTGGAGATCTGAAATCGATTTCCCTTCTGCAACCTAGAGCAAAACTTGATTACATATTTGATTACTACATTAACGGCGTTTTCTTAGAGGACATTAGATTTTACCAAAAAATACTATTAGAGTATCCCGAAGGAAGCCTTAGGGAAATTCACAGTTCTCTACTTGACGATGAGTCAAAAGAGGAAGAAGCCATGCATACTGAGGAAAAAAACCGAAAAGATAGGATAGCTAAAATGCAGAAGCAGAATAAAGAGTAAAAAGTTGGCAGCCATGCAGAAAGCGTTTCTTCTTCTTTTAATTATCTCTTAAAGGGAGAACAACAACAAACAATTCCAAGTGTTGGTGTTATATCAAAACATTTATCAAAAAATTGTCGTCAGTACCCAATTTCCAATAAACTATATAAATTATTAAAAAGAACTAGTACGAGAGCAAAACATACATTTTTAAGGATTTTGTTTCGCTCATAACAAAATTAAAGGAAAAGAACAAAATGCAAAACTTTAAACATAAAATTATGGCCATAACGATTTCGGCAATTCTAATGCTCTCCTTGGCTTCCATAATGCTAACAACAACCGCACACGACCCACCATTCAAAATTTCAACATACGCTTTCCTCAGCATTGAACCCGACCCCGTCGGGGTTGGTCAAGAAGCATACGTAAACTTCTGGATTGACAAACCTCCACCAACTGCAGCCAGCCAATACGGAGACAGATGGCACAACTTTGAGGTAACAGTCACAAAACCAGACGGAACAACCGAAAAATTAGGACCATTTACGTCAGACGACACCGGAGGAGCACACACTGTTTACACACCTAAGCGTAACTGGAAACTACTCTTTCGTATTCAACTTCCCTGGAGAAACCTTAGCAGGTGCCAACCCAATTCCAGGCGGAAGCGCAAACGACGAATTTATCGGCGACTACTATCAACCCAGTACAAGCCAAGTAGTCACTCTATATGTACAAGACGAACCAATAATGAACGCCCCATCAAATCCGCTTCCAACAAACTACTGGACACGCCCAATATACTCAGAAAATCTTGACTGGTACAAAATCAGTGGAAATTGGCTTGGAACAGTGATGCAAAGTCACGGCGGAGCATACTACAACATCAGCGGCAACTTCAATCCGTACACTGAAGGACCAAACAGCGCACACGTACTCTGGACAAAGCCCCTCGCACCAGGAGGTATCATCGGAGGCGAATTTGGCGGAACCGAATATGGCAGCAGTTACTACCAAACTCCACAGTACGAACCCAAATTCCAAGGCATAGTTATAAACGGAATACTTTACTTCAAAAGTGTCCCAGGCAGTAGCACCTATCCAGCAGGATGGGTTGCTTTAGACATCCGCACAGGCGAAACAGTATGGACAAAAGAAACAACTAACTCACTTCTATGCGGCCAAGTGCTCGACTACATTTCCCCCAACCAGTTCGGTGGACTCTCATACCTTTGGAGCATTGAACCCACGGTGAAACCCAACAAAGGCACCACATACGGTCTATACGATGCAATAACCGGAAACTGGATACTAGATATCGTCAACGCAACCTCTTTCAGCAAAATCGTCATGGATGAAGGCGGAAACCTATTAGGCTATTACACCAACAACACCGACAACACATTATGCATGTGGAACTCAACCAAATGTATTCAAGGATTAGATGAAACTCGCTATTGGTACTGGAGACCCGTACAAGGTGCAATGGTTCCATTCGACCAAGGCATACAGATGCAGGCACCCTTACTCACAACCTATCAAGGCGCAACCATTAGCCCCAAGTTCAGCATCTTAACTATGAGTTCAGACATCGTTCTTCTCCACTCAACACCAGTAGCCCGATTCGGACTCGGCTGGGATCTTTGGGTTGGATATGATGCACACTCAGGCAATCTACTGTGGGGACCGACAAACCACACCTATGTGCCATTCGCCAGAATAATGGATAGCCCAGCAATGGACGGCAAAATCTTTGAATTTACACATCCAACAATGACATGGGACGCCTACAGCCTATCAACAGGAGAACATGTATGGGGACCAACTACACCCTACGACAATCCCTGGGGATACTTCGTAGCTTACGACCCCATCGTGGCATATGGCATGCTCTACCAGTCTGATTTCAGCGGAACGCTCCACGCATATAACGTCGACACAGGACAAGAAGTATGGACATTCTCCACTGGAACAAGCGGTTATGAAACACCATACGGCACTTACCCACTGTATCACATTGAAGCAGTTGCAGACGGAAAAGTCTACGTCGAAGGAGGACACACATACAGCCCACCAATATTCAAAGGGTCACAACTATGGGCTATAAACGCAACCACAGGCGAGAAAATCTGGAGCGTATCCAGCTTTACAACTGTCAACCAAGCCAGTGCAGTCCTTGCAGACGGCGTCTTAGTAGAACCCAACGCCTACGACAACCAAATATACGCCTACGGCAAAGGACCAAGTTCAACCACCGTTTCAGTGCAACCCTTCGGACAAAAGATAGTCATTAGTGGTACTGTCACAGACATTTCTGCCGGTACAAACCAACAAGCACCCGCAGCCAACTTCCCCCATGGTGTTCCAGCTATTTCTGACGAAAGCCAAAGCGCATGGATGGAATACGTCTATATGCAGCAACCTAAACCCACCAACGCGACAGGAGTTTCAGTATCAATCGATGTTCTTGACTCCAATGGCAACACACGAACAATCGGCACAACCACAAGTGACTCAAACAGCGCATTTAGCCTCACATGGACGCCAGACATAGCAGGTGACTACAAAGTCAGCGCCAACTTCTTAGGCTCCGCATCATACTACCCATCTTCAGCTGAAGCATTCTTCACCGTTACAGAACCAGAGCCAACAGTTGCCCCAGCTTTAACCGCACCATGGGTCGCAGACCAATACTTCATTCCAGCAATCATAGGGCTGTTCGTATTCGTTGCAATAATTGGCGTTGTATTGGCATTATTGATGCTCAGGAAACGACCATAAAAATACTAAAATAAACCCCTTCTTTCCCCTTTTTTAGTCTTTCAATATTTTTAATTAAAAGATGCGAGCTCAGTAAAGCTATCGAGATTTTGATTTATTTGGGCCAGTTGGCGCCAGAGAAGTTGTTGTTGTTGTTTCAAATGCATTCTGCAGACGATTGCAACAACAATCAAACACTAATTCCTATCAAAATTAACGTCGCAAAACTTTGGTTGCGCATCATCATTTTTCTCTAACCACATGAGTTGGCGAGCACCTAAACCGTACCACGCTTAGCTCATTAATGGCAACTATAACAGCCCTCTTTGTTGCAGCTTTTGGCAGACGGAACGTGGCATTTCAAGATGCATCCAAAAAGCCCTCCAAAGCCTATGAAACAAAAGCAACCCAAAACACACCCTCACTGAAAAATGCAAAAAACCTTGGTCTTCTTCTTTTAGACAACACACTCCAAAATAGAAACTTGGATGGAAAAATTAGTGATTATACAAATGGATTTACTACTTTTATGAATTTGTAAGGTTTGAAATCTGCAATGTTCTCAGTAAATATGCTGTCTATACTGTTCTCTTTGGCGGTCACAGCCAAGACGCAATCGAAAATCTGTGCCTTAGACAGATTAAGTTCTTCTACAAACTTGAAAACTTCGATAGGTGCTCTTGCGGAAGGGTTCAATTTTTCAATCTCGTTGCATTCCCAGAGGTCGATGCAAAGATTCGCAGCTTCATTTGATCATATTGGGTGTTCAACTCTTTTGGCGCTGGTGACGACGGCGAAAAATTCGTAGAGCACTTGAGGGGAGAGGCATGCCTGGATTTGGCCCTGCATGGCTTGTTTGAGGATTTTGCTTGCTTGTTCTTGATTTGGCGAAGACTTGTTGTAAGCATGAACTAGGATGTTTGTGTCAAGTAATGTCTTCATAGATTTCTTCTCTTGAAAGTTTGCCTTTAATGGTGCCCAGATCGGGTGGATTATCTAACTTTTCAAGGGCGCGCTTAGAGGCACCGCACCGACGTATTATGCTCATTTTGGCAACTCCTCTTTTGATGACTTCAATGTGTAGCACGTCTCCATCAACTAACCCGAGCTTTTCGCGCACCTGCCTTGGAAGATACACCTTATCTTTATAGTAAGTTGTTTCAACCATGCAAACAACCATTATTACCCAAATAATTGGGTAAAATATAAAACTACTAGCGAGACAACAAATTCCCCAAACAGCCAAAAAAACGCCTACACAATTGAACCTTTATTCATCGACGCTTCGTATCTTTTTCTCAAGATAGCCATTTAGTTATCAAGGTTGGGCTTGCCATTTTTGAATATAGCAATTGCCAGTTTCTCTGAAATCTGCCTCAAAGATTATTACAACAAAAAAATACAATTTTATTCGGCAAGGCAGATAAATGCAACAAAGTCGCGTGGGTTCGAAAGGAGAGCTCTTCCCGTCCAAAGAAATCAGAGAAAAACCAAAACTAAATGCCCACACAAAAGTCATTTACAAAATCGAAGCCGCAGACTAATAGTCGAGCCAATACCAAGCCTCAAAGAAATGCTTAAAGAAAAGCCCTCAGCACAATTGGGGAACAGGAACTAGAAACCAGCAACAAAGATACTAAGCAGAAAAGCTATGGCACCCGATGATCCTTGACCGGAAGCTACCCGACCCATGGTTCGAATCCCTACCCCGGCGCCAACCTAATTAGTTTTGAGTTCTCCAAGCCTTTTGGTTAACTCATCAAAAATCAGCTGCTTTTTTTCCTTGCTTAGGTGGAAGAGGACTTTGGAAGCCATTTCGTTTGAGATACTGAAGATGTAGTTTAGTTTTATGACGCTTTCTTTTATGGCTCCTTCGCTTTTGGTCAGGGGTATTCCTTTCATTTTGAGGTTACTGGTTACACCTGCAACTACAACGTTTCCCAATTCCTCAAATAGAACCACCGCCGGCCTGACTTTCACTTCAGCGGTATCTGTAAACTGCACAGTTGCAAGTATAACATCCCCAGCCTTAGACATGTTCCCACGCCTCATCTTCCTCATTATTCCATAACTGTTCCATCTTCGCCTGCTGAATCCTGTGGAGAAACTCATCGTATTGCCTATTTTTCTTGGTTTCTTTTGCAGTTTTAATTAAACTCAAAATGGTTTCGTTGTATGTTTCTCTTGGATACTTCCGAATGCCTTTTAACTCCTTAACCACTGATTTCTTAAGTTGAATTGTGGTGACATCTTCGTCTTTCATTATAGCTCACTATAGCAAACTATGGTTAACTATAATAAATTTATTGCTGAATAAACCATTAAAAGCTAGTGGGCTTCATCCTTTAAAAGGTTCGAGTTGCCCCCTCACGATAGTGTCCACAGGGACCCATGACCGCCGCGAAATAACCACGTTGAGAACCACGACTGCGAGCATACGGAAGGATACTTTAAAAAAATCTTAACATCTGAATAATTAGAATTTGTCAACTTAACCGGATCCACTGAACCATATTAACCCACATTTTTAAACAATTTAACTTCGTTGATTTAAAAAAAGCCCTGGCTTAGTTTGCCTGTATTTGTTCTTCTTGCTGAGGAATCACCAAAAGCTCTATTGGGTCATGTTTTGTGGGCATATTGCTGGTTGGCTGTTGTGCTTGGTTTATTTGGTGCCATGGTTTTCCTATACAGTGGAGGCTCCAGCAGGCTATAAGCACAAAGATGAAGAAGGGGGCCAATAGATTATTGCAAGTTTGCTGCGTTTTGTTCTGAAGGTTGGTTTTGCCATGTTGATGCCTGCTCCGATTTTGTTTAGGACCTTTTAATGTAAAAGCTTTATTGATTTTGAATCAATACCTAAAAACCACAAAAAACTTCATACAACGGCAAATAAAACACCTGCCTCAACCAATTTACCCAACTGCATACAGACGCACACAGACGCATCCAAAACACGCCCAAACTCTGAATCAAAAAAGCAACCCTATTTTGCTTACAGCAGACAAACCTACAGAATAAGACTGGACTATTTTGAACACGGCGGGAGCATAATGATTAATCTAATGTGGTCAAGAAAAGCCAAACTGAAAAAAACCGTAATTCCTGAAACGGTACTTTTTTAGTAAACTCTTCAAAAGTTAGTTTCGGGTGAATTCTTCTATTTCTTCAATCGACTCAAGGATATCAACAAAATAAACTCTAAGTTGCTTAGTCATACATAAACAACTTCGCCTAATACAAGGTCTTTGAGGGTTGGCTTCAAACCACCTTTAGCCACTAAATATACTTTCAACCTAACTGTTCGCTTAAAAAAATCTCCAGCTCCACATACTTCAAAAGACCTATATGCGCATCATTTGCGAACTCTACTAAAACATCTACATCACTTTTCTTGGTTTGCTCTCCACGAACATAAGAACCAAAGATTCCAATTGTTTCCACTTGAATTTTCTCTTCAAGTGCTTTAGTTCCTCCAATCTCTTTTTATATACTTGGAACTCTTCACCTTTTTCCTCTACAATTGGCTTTAAACCATTTTAAATTCATCGGTCCCAATCTGGGTTAAAAAAAACAAACCACCCAAGAACGCCAATTAATACTAAAGGCGTTAGAGAAAATGCGAAGACTATGGTTTCGGCTAAAAAAAAGGAAGCCCCAAAACATCAACCTATAAATCACCATTTTTCGAAAAATAATAACTTAATTAATAATTATTCGTTCCGTCATAATTCTCCAATAAATCAGGTACGGCGAGTACCTAAACCTGTCCCTACAAGATCCGTATTTTCTTTTTAGTTCTGATATACTTTTTCATAAAACCAAAAAAAGGGAAGATAATCTTTGTCGAGATTTATGGTCTTTTTCTAAGCATCAACAGTACTACTAACGCCAGCGCGACGATAATTAAAACGAACAGACCGACGATTGCAGGAATAAAGTATGTGTCAGCCATAGAGGTGACGGGGACAAAGGTCGGCATCGGTGTTGTTGCTGAGGTGAATTTAAAGATGTTTCTGCGCTTGAGGAATAGTACGCGTTTGTGCCTTCGAAGTTAGCCATGACAGTAAATGAGCCCGTTATATCGGGGTTCCAAACAAAGCTAAACATTCCATTTATGTCGGTGTTGGTGCTGCCGATTTGTCTGTAGTTGCCGTTTGAGTCAAGAACATTTATGGTAACAGGAACGCCGGTTGCATTGGTTGGCTTTTGCTGTTGCATATAGAGGTACTCCATCCAAACACTCATGCTGTCGTCCGATATTGCGGGTGTGCCTTTAGCTGGAATTCCAAGACAGGTTTGTCCTTCAGATTGATCAGTAACAGTACCAGTTATCACTAAGGGAGCTCCTTCCGGCACAACAGTATTCATAACCGAGATCGTAGTTGCGGTTTGTCCCTGACCATACGCATAGAGCTGGTTATCGTAGGCGTTTGGTTTTACAAAGATGCCATCAGCTATAGCGGCGCTGGCTGCGTTAGAGTCGTCAAAACTAGAACACTCCAAACTTTCTCGCCTGTGGTAGCATTTAACACGTATAGTTGTGCGCCTAGGAATAGTGGGGGGCTGTAGGTGTGTCCTCCGGAAAGGAAAACCTCATCTCCAGCGACAGCTTCAACATGAACGAGAGGCCAGATGCCATAGGGAGTTGAATAGCGACTAGAGCCTGTGGAGAATTGCCACACTTGTTTGCCAGTTGTGATATCGTAGGCATGGACTTGTCCGCCAAAGTCAGATGCATAGAGCTTGCCATAAGCAACCACGGGTTTATAGTTAACAAAGTATGCCCAAGGAGGACTATTGTAGGAATCTGACTGCCACAGCTTTTCTCCGGTGTTAGCGTTATAGCCACTCCAACTGATTTTTGTGATCAAACTCAAACCACATGTCATTTGAAATACCGTATGTATCAAGCCTAACCCAAGGTTCTTCGGTTTGATTCATCGGACCCCACAATTGCTGCCCTGTACTGGTGCTATAGCCCGCAATTATACGCCAACCCGGTTGCCAAGATAGACCCCCACTGAAAGCGGTCGGAGTAGAAGTCAACAATAGTACCTTTGCGCCAACTGCACTGATGCTAAGACCTGGACTAAACGTTGCCCCAGAAACATTGGTTGCTATAGGCATTGACCACATGATCCCTCTTGAGAAATCAACTTGGCATCTTGGGTTGGTCTCCATTGCCAGCGGTCTAGACCATTTGTTCCAGTGATGATGCATTGAGTAGAATTCCACATATTTAGCGTAGGCGCCTTGTATGCATTTGCGGTACTTGCGTTGACATAGTAGCCTATTAAGTTTCCACCATCATCTTCCGTCAATGTAAATGAAGTGCCGTTGACAATGCTTAGTATGTAGTTACCTGTCATCGTGTCATACATGCCATATGTAGACCCATAGTTGGGGCTTACAGTTGTTTGAGTGCTCCAAAGATAAGATAGGCCACCAAATTGATTTGGCGAGATGTAATCTAACACTTGACCGCAAAGCAAAGGTTCAGTTGTGTCCTTAAACCATAATTCTTGTCCCGTGCGTAAGTCCAGGGCTTCCCAACCCGCCGGGTTAGTTGATGATCCCGGTAGAACTTGGTAGAAGAGTTTTCCATCTATTATTATACCTCCAAATTTAGGTTCATATTGGGATGTTGAATAGTAACTGCCGCCGGCTTGATTGCCGCCAAATTCTCCTCCAATTAGGCCTCCAGGTGCTAAGGGTTTTGTCCATAGTATGTGGGCGCTGGTTGGCGCAGTTGTGTAGGGGTTAAAGTTTCCACTTGCGTTATATTGGCCAGTTGCCCTCGTAAAACCAACCGCTGCTAAGCCAAGCCAATTTCCACTAATCTTGTACCAGTCCAAATTCTCGCCATATATTGGTCTTTGCCAATAAGTTGAGGGGATGGGATTTGGGTTAGTTGACTCGCCAGGTATGGGTTCTTGCTGAACAACTAGCGTTACTGGCTTGCTTGTGCTGCCGGAATAGTAATCACCAATCAACCCTGAAATAGCCGCAGAGTAGCCAGCTGGTGGGGGATTGCTGCCCGCTAAGGTTTGCCCTGGAAAACTCATCTGGAAAGTATAGTTACCCAAAACCGAGGGCGTGTAGGTTGTGTGGGCTCCTCCAGTATCGTCGGATGTGAAAGGTCCAAGGGTTTCATTGCTTCCATCGGGCTTTGTGACGGTGACTTTAAAATCCTGCCACCGATCGCCATAGATTGTAGCTGCAGTTGGGGGTGCTTTGTCAATCCAGAAATTAACAAACGCTTCCTGACCGATGCCCGCAGGATTTGGCATGACACTAAGGTAGGCCCAAGTTGGAATTGTCAACGGAGGCGTATGTGTGCTGGCGTTTGGAACAAACAAAATCGAAGCTGACATTAAGAGTATTAACAACGAAGCTAATGCTATAGAAACTATTTTGTTTTGCATTTCTTTTTTCTCCTAATTCTTTTCGGCTTAAAAAAAGCCTCGCTGAGCTTTCTCCAAACCAAAATACTCATATCAACTGTATAACCTTAAATAATTTTCCACAGATCACTTTTAAAAAAACTCTAAAAAAACACTCAGAAAACGCATACAAAACAAAAACAAGAAACCGCTAAAATGATAGCTAAAACCTCTTCGTTCAAACACTCACTATACCCTACAAAAGAAACCGCAAGAAAAAAAAAGAATCAAAAAACAACAAAAACAAGAAGAAATTAAGTTAATGGTTACTCCTAAAGAAGACCAATCAATTACCATCTAAATCTGCCTGCACACAAACCATGGTGCCCTTCAACTTGCAGATTTCTAAGAAAACTTGAGAAAATCAGCTTCGCTATTGACATTAATTGCACCGCAGAAACGCAGCAATCTTCCACATTTTAAGCAACCATAAGTAATTTAAATGAGCATTTTTCTGCTCTTTTCCTTTTTCATTTTTATTGATTCTTAACAAAGGAAGGGATGTTCTTGATCTGATGTTCTAAAGTTCCAATTTCAATTAACATAACTCCGTCCGGAGAAGCACATTAACTGACACAGAACAAAGGCAGACGTAGTTGATGATTCTGATGTGTAACCATTTTGAAGCATTGACAGCCCCCGGATAGGTGAATAATTCAAAGAAAAGTATAAATGGCCTTTTTGCCTTATGCCCATTTGGTAATATAGTCATGTCTTTAAGAGTTCAAATCGACACTAAACTGGAACGAAAATTCAGAGAAGCAGCCATGAAAAGATATGGTTACACAAAAGGAGCTCTAAGCAAAGCCGCGGAAGACGCAATCTTAAATTGGTTATCAACCGCAGAGCAGGAAAATCCAAATTTTGAAGGCGACCCTGTAAAAGCTATAGAAGGTCTACTCAAAGATGTAGACATAGATTCAGTAACTCTCCAACATGAAATCCGTAAACTTTGGGCTAAAAAAGTGCTCAATCATGTATCTTGTTGACACCAACATTTTTTAGAAGTCCTTTTGCTTCAAGATAGAAAAGAAGAATGCGAAAACTTCCTAGACCTAATCCGAAGAGGCAAAAAAACCGGTGTAGTGACCGATTTCACAATACATTCCATAATCGTAATCATGTACAACCTTAATAGATTAAAAGAACTCAAAATCTTCCTCTCAAGCCTTACCGCATACAAAGGACTGCACATGTACCATACAACCATAACAGATGAAATAAACGCTGTGGAAACAGCATTACTGCAAAAGCTAGACATGGACGACGCTATCCAATACTCAACAGCACTGAGCATTCAAGCAGAAGCAATAATATCTTTTGACAAGCACTTCAACAGCCTAAAAATACCCCGAAAAGACCCTCAACAGACAAAATAGTTACCTCACACGTAAATTACAAAGTCCCTCCGGAGCATGGCCAACGCCCGAAGCCAAGAAACCAAAAAAGATTCGCCGCTAGAGCAGATTCCTCAGAAAGTGGAGAATCTTACGAGAAAGAAACTGCAAGCTTGTTAGCAGACATCGCCCCAAACCCCACCCTCCACA
The DNA here is from genome assembly GCA_963775685.1 of Candidatus Bathyarchaeota archaeon. Taxonomy (GTDB): domain Archaea; phylum Thermoproteota; class Bathyarchaeia; order Bathyarchaeales; family Bathycorpusculaceae; genus Bathycorpusculum. Next base: position 1,044,163 of record CAVZJV010000014.1, on the reverse strand, counting down.
AACTGACAAAAACAACAAGGTTTCAGACAAACACCCCTGCAAGAGCGCATTAAATTCCCCCCAACATTGACTTAAAGGACAGTGTTTAAAAGCTCGAAAATCCTTCCGACAACACAAAAGACAAACGGAGTTACTTTGATGGAAATCATTGAAGGTATTCACAGAGTAGATGAAGCCAGCGGAAACATAGCTCACAGCAACGTCTACCTAATTATCGATGGATCCAACATTCTTATTGTAGACACCGGGTTGCCAGGCAATGCAAAGAAACCCTCCAATACATCAAAAAAATAGGCCACCAACCCACCGACGTTTCCACAATTATCATAACCCACTACCACATTGACCACACCGGCAGCCTCAGAGAACTCCAAACCCTAACAAACGCCAAAGTAGCAGTCCACACCGATGATGCAGACTACGTTTCAGGAAACAAACCTCTGCCAAAACCCAAAAACCTACTCATAAGAGCAGCCTCATCCTTCATGAAACTAGACCCAACCCCAGTAGACATCCAACTAAAAGAAGGCGACAAAATCAGCAGATACACAATCATCCATACCCCTGGACACACACCAGGAAGCATTGCCTTACTGAACACAGAACAAAAAGCACTCTTTCTAGGCGATACACTCAGACTCAAAGCAGACAAAGTCGTAGCAGCACCCGAACAGTTCGTCTGGGACGCAAACAAACAAAAAGAATCCATCCGAAGAATCGCATCACTTGACTTCCAAATTATGCTACCCAGACACGGAGAACCACTCACCACAAACGCATCTGAAGCAGTAAGAACATTCAGCAAAACCATACAATAACCTCCATCAAAAACCGATTCAACACCAAATAAGCTAAGAGCCACCTTTTCTGGTTAACCTTCCGTTTTGGATTCGTAAGACCCGAGCCCGAAGTCCAAGGTGCAATGGCTCTGCTGTTTTGTTTAGTTGAAACGAAAACTTTATGAGAAATTCAAAGAGATTCTTGCTTAAATCCAATGTCTTTTTATAATTCTGTATTGTATGTTTTTACAAGAAAATGTTTGGGGTTGTAGTATAGCCAGGTAGTACGGCGGGCTCCAGAAAGCATTGATTGCTTGACCCGACAGGGGATGACGAAATTCTGGAGCGGTCTACTTTGGGGAAACCCGTTGGTCATCGGTTCAAATCCGATCAGCCCCACCATACATTTTCTTTTCTTAGAGATAGCAGTTTTTTCGTTTATAATCTACCGAGAGGTATCCAACGTTAGTTAACTGCGTTTCCTCCCCCGGTTATGCGCGACTTCTTAACAAATAATCTAATGTCTAGCTAAGACTTATCCGCAAAACGCTTCCAGAAACTATTTCATCAAAGTATCAGCACTAAACCAAAACGCGAGGGATACAGTTAGAAAACTATTTGATTGCTACTAACTCAAATTTCTTGAATTGCGACCCTGATTGCTTCATAACTTCTAAGCTATGACGAAGTTCAATGTCCTTTAGCGACATCTCTGTTAGCTGCCTCTCAAGCTCACTGTTAAGTTCAGCAGTGAACACTTTGATGGTTGCAACGTAAATCTTTGCCTTCTTTATCTTGTCCAAATCGATCCTCTGGTCGGCATCAAGACAGAAAGGAACCCCCTCATCGACATTTTGCGCATCAAGATGACGATCCTGACGGTTAACTTTCATAACTCGAATCCTTCTCTGAACAGGCTGAGCATACTTCCACTCAAGGCTAGACATACACATCAGCAACCACAAACACACACAGGCATTTTACCTTAACTGCACCTCAAAGAAAAAACAACCACCCAAACATGAAACACCACCTGAAACATTCAACTCAACACAAAACGCAAAATCCACCCACCCAAACATAAGAACTAAACTTTTCCAAGCATTAGAGTTCAAAGCTTAAATGGAACAAGCCCGTTTCACTTCCAAAAGAGGCAAGTCAGTTGGCTAACGAAAAGATATGTGACGGCGACAACGTGCTGATCTATTTGGATGCACGGCGAACATACATGATAAAGATGCAGGCAGGACAAACATTCCACACCCACAAAGGCTACATCAAGCTAGACGAAGTTATAGGCAAAGAATATGGCGAACCCATCAAAAGCAGTCTAGGCATCTACTTTACCACACTAAAACCCGCCTTAACCGACTACATCATGAAATCCAGCCGCAACACCCAAATCATCTACCCCAAAGACGCCGCCCTAATCGTCATGTTCAGCGGCATCGGACCAGGAAGCCGAGTCGTGGAATCAGGCACAGGCACAGCCTCCTTAACCACAGCACTTGCACACTACGTTGGACCAACAGGAAAAGTCTACACCTACGAGCTTCGAAATGAATTCCAGAAAAACGCCGCAAAAAACCTGCAACGCTCCAAGTTGATTGACTATGTAGAAATGAAAAGCGGCGATGTCACAGTCACCGGATATGAAGAACGAGATGTCGACGCAGTAATTTTGGACCTTGCCGTTCCATGGTTAGTCGTTCCACACGCCTACACAGCACTCAAACCCTCAGGCATCCTTGTCTCTTTTAGCCCAACCATCGACCAAGTCGTAAAAACCACCGAGGCGCTGCGCGAAAACGGCTTTGTCTTCATCGAAACTGTCGAATGCCTCATGCGAACCATGCAAGTTGAAAGAGGAAAAACCCGACCCAACACAATGATGACCGGACACACAGGTTACATAACCCACGCAAGAAAAATCCTAAAACCACCAACCCAAGAACCACAAGAAACCCCACAAAACCAACCCCAAGACCAACCCACAACATAACAACAGCCAGCAGAGCCACAACAAGAAAATATGGAAGAAATGTCAGAAGAAGAAACTGCCTAAACTCTGTCTTTCATTTTGTGTTTTTCAGATTCAGGCATAGGCATGCTCAATTGCCAAACCGCCTGTTTTAATTGGTCGCTCTTTTCTCCGCGCGTTAAACCATAATATGTGCCCAGGATTTTGCCAAAGTAGGGTATGATAAAGTTGTCGAAGGTTTTGTAGAGCAGTGAGTTGGGTATGCGGTTTTCCAGGAAAGTTGGTTTCCAGATTTTGATGTTATATTCCCAGCATTTGATAAAGAAGTCCCATCGTGCTTTGGAGAGGGAATCCATTTCGGCGCCTTTCTTGTTCATCAAAACACAGTTTTCAAGCGGCACAAAGAAGAGCGGCACATAGAATGCGTTGTAGCCTTTGAGTTTATCCATCAACTCCAAGGTCTGGAGTATGTCTTCTTCTTTTTCCTCAGGCAACCCGATGATTAAAGTTGCCAACGGATACCAATCGTTATCGTTTAGAATGCCAAACGCGTTAGTGACTACATCTTGCCACTGTTCAGGCTTAAACGGCAACATTTTGCCCGCCATGTACTTCTTCATAAGCCGCGGACTGCCCGTCTCAACACCAGTCTCCGCAGTGATTATCGGTTTTTTGCCAAAAGAATACCAGCTTTTCTCAATGAGAATTTCAGCAAGTTGCTTAATCATCAAAGGATCATGCCAAACCGGAGCTAACGACATGTGAGAAGCCTGAATACTCTTCACACCAGGATGATCCGCCACGCTTTTAACCAGCTTCACAACCGCTTCACGATTCGGAATAAATGATTTGTCTGTTGAGCCGTAGATGAAGAGGTCCTCTGTGATTAAGGTTATATGATCGCTGCCTTGGGCAGTGCTAAGGGCAACTTCCTGCATGACCTTATCCAAGGGCACATCAACCTTGTTTTGCATGGTTGGCGTGCAGAATTGACAGTTCCTGCCACACCCCTTCGAGATCTCTACCGCACCGTGAATTGCAACGTTTTTGCTTAGCGGCATTTCCTGGTTATAGTTCCAATTGTTTAAAGATTCATCCGCCTTTGCGATGCGCGGAATTGCATCTCCATTTACTGCTTTCTTAAAAAGCTCCACAATAGGTCCAGGTCTGCCACCAATTAAAACACAGTCAATACCATAGCTATCAGAGACATGTTGACGTTCCAGCTGCCACGAACCAAAACCGCCAACGATTATTTTCGGCTTGTACTTTTTGATGCTTGGGTGCATGACGAGCTTTTTGAATTCTATAGCGTTCATGGGTTCGCCACCGCCGACAATGGATGAATAAGTTTTGCTAACGTAACCCATACCGGTGGGATCCATCGAGGAGATGCCGACAACCTTAGTTTCTGGCCCAATGAAGTTTTGCAAATCATCTGGATGAACAACAGCGATGTCTTGAGGTGAAAAACCGTCTTGAAGCAGGATAGATTCAACTTTTCTTAATCCGTAGGGCGCAAACTTTGCCTGTCCGTTGGCTTTGCGTCCGGTGTGTGGATAGAGGGTTTTTCTGACATAGGCTAAGGGGATGGGGCCTTTGCCAAAGCCTCCCACAAATGCGATGAAAGGATTGTTAAAAAAATCGCTCATTTCTGTAGCGGATGCTGTTAAAACGATTTTTTTGCCCATAGCTATTGCCAAACCTGTCTCTTCCTCACGAATAGACTAAATGAATGTTTCCTAGTCTTTTTAAGAATTACTATCGCTGGACCGGCTGAATCAAGAATTTCCCGAGAATTTATTGCCATCTAATGAACTACGGTTCAACATATGGACTTATGAGACACCATGCTGAGGTTCCAAGAAAATAACTGGCTTAAAATCAATGATACGATAGATAAATTTTTAACCAAGACTCCAGAGTGGAATAAACAACGCTATAAGCTGCTTTGTGTTTTTAAATTTGCACGCAACCAGGAAGACCTTAACCTGAAAAATACCAAAAACGAGATCTTAGCTCTACTCTTTGGAGCATTTGTAATTTTACTAACATTTGGAGATAATCGCTTAGAGGCCACTATTGGCAATTTGGATACTGTTTTTGGACTGCAACTTTGGCCAATAATGGAAATTATCTATCCTGCAGCTTTAATTGTCATATTCCTTTATTATGGACAAACAAAAAATGGCGGTAAGCTAAGAATTAATTTCAAAACAATCTTGCCGCTTATAGTTTTTCTTGCATCTCTAACTCTAATTTCACTAGACGATGTCTTTCAAGTATTGAACGTATCTATAATGTTCCTAAAAATATACTGGATAGTTATAACGTGGCTATTTCCCCTATTATCATGTTTTACTTTTTTTATCTTCGGCAAAATGAATCATTCCAACAGCCATACTTCTAAAACGCAGCCACAAACATAACCGGATATGTTTGATTTACAAAAAAGCAAAATTTTCATCAAGCTGAAAACAAAGGTTGAAGGATAAAATAAAATGCGTGAAGAAAAAAACCTAAAAGTGCTTCATGGATGTTTAACCGTTTTCTATGTGGCTCCATAATCGGAATTTCTTTTGGGTTCGCAAAATACTACAGTGTTCCAGTAATTCTTGACAGAAGCATATGTGCGTGAGATTCTGCCATCTTGTGTTTGCCCCAACTTAGCTGGGATTAAAGGCGACGCTCAGCCAAAAGTTCGACTTATAAACCAACTCAAAGGTACAACTTTTTTGGCTTCTCTTTGTTTAGAAATGACGGCGAGTTGAGCTCTGTTTTAGCTATAGATTCAAAGTGCTGTCTATGTTAGTGCGGTTAATACAAAGGCTATAATTATTAAAGAGCCAGCGTAGGCTTGTAGTTTGTAGGCTTTCTTGTAGGTTTTTTTTGATTTAGGGTTCTTGAAGAGGACAATTAGGCTTAGGGCAAACAGTGCCGTAGTTAAGATGAAGGGTGACAAGGCGATTATGTTGATTTTTATGTACGTAATGCCAAGGAACATAAGTGAGAATCCAATAATAGAGGCAATGGTCATTGTTTTTATCGCTTTTTGTTCTCCAAGAATTAAGGGAAGCGTATGTATGTTCATCGCTCTGTCTCCTTCAAGATCTTTTAGATCTTTAGTTAGGCCACAACCTGCTGTTAAAAAAGCAAAGATGAATGCGGCAATAGCTGAACTGGTGTTGATTGATGTTACAGATGCTCCAGCTAAGATAGCAGTTGCTATTCCTACTCCCCAACAGATGTTGGCGAACATGCCGTCTTTGAATCTTATGGGGGGCGCCGAATAGGCAATTCCTAAGACAGAAAAAAATACAGTCAAGAGGAAAACTGGTAGGCTGACGGCGGCTGCAATTACTGTGCTAACCACGAATAGTACTGCTGATACCATCTTAGCTTGGTGTATCGTAATTCGGCCAGATGGGATTGGTCTTTTGTGATCGTTGATTGCATCAATTTCAGCATCGTAGACATCGTTTAGAGCGTATATGGCAAATGATGATATTGTTATCGCAGTCGCAGCTGCCAAAGATGCTGCCAGGGGAAGGGTCCAAGATGCTGCCAGAAGACTTCCTATGAAGGCACAAAAACCATAGTAAAGAGTAGATTTTGAGCTACCGAAAACTTTTACGAGCTCAAAATAAGCCAACAGGTTCTTTGAAAATATTGTGGAGATACCTCGTTATTCTAGTTAAATGAATTTTCGACTCGGAAGATGAAGTGCTTTTGATTTACTCCAAATTTCCTGGAACAGGCGACTGAGGGTATTTACAATTTCTTTATCAGTGGAAACGAAACCAAGTTTGAATTCGTCCTCAGGAATTTCAAAAATGGCAATTTCGTTGTCGACCATCATAAAAGACAGCGGAACGGTTCCTGACCTGTAGTTGTTTTCCCCACCTATGATGAATTTCAACGAGTTTGGTCTGAAACTCTTTGCAAAGCCTCCGAGTAACTTCATGAAACCTGAATAATCCACTTTCTCGCTTGTTATTGTTTTAATTTTAATGTTCCTTTCTAAGGCAATTAAAATACTCTGAATAACTGTCATGTCTATGTATTTAGTAGCGAGGAATATCTCAGATTTTGATTTTTCAATTGAAGCTATAAGCACACTGACTAAGTCTTTGTAGCTATCAATTATGGTCAGTTCAGCTCTGCTGCCGATGTTTTTGAGTGGATCGGAGACATTTTGGTCTGCAAGCAGGTAGGTTGCGATCTCTTTGAAAAGCAGTCTATGTAAGAGTTCGCCAAAGGGTGATAATTTGCATTTGTTCCCTGAATGGTTAATCAAATCTATCTCGTTTAGTTTTTTTAGGTTTCTGTAGTATTTTCTAGGTGTTATTCTCAGTTTTTTTATGGTTGTCTTGCCGCTTTCGAATTCTGTTGATGCTTTATCAAAGATTTTTAGAGCGTCGGGATCGCCCAAGGCATTAATGATGCACGCTAATTTTTCGTATTGGGAAATAGGTGATTGCTGGCTTGATTTAGGCTCATCTCTCATGTTGCTTGGTTCACGTGACTAAATTAAGAAGGTTGAGAATATATGATTTACCTTTTTTGTCACTAATTACTCTTTTAAAGAGTACACACCCTTCTTTGTCAGCACAATTTAATAGGGCGCCGTCACAAGTTTTGAGTGGAGAACTCTTTCTGGAGACCTGTTTATGCAATATACCCCTTCTTCTGTGAACACATCTATGATTCTTCATTAGTTATTTGGAGATGAGACTTGAGGCTTTTAGTTCGGGTTTGCTTTGTTTCTTTTCCACTTCTGTCAAGAAGGGATTTGTTAGGGTTAACTATTTTTAGCAGTCAGTTAAGATTAATTTGCCGGAAGTGAAGTTTTCTTTCAAATTGTGTGGCAATCATAAAGCGAGGTTCAAAGCGATATATAACGATTTGAGAAATATCGTTTAAATGCTTTTTCACGTTTCGTTGTTCAGGTGGAGTGAAGATGCAAAAGCGCAGTCGCATGACTATAACGATGGAAATCCTGGAGGCAATCTTGACTCCTCAGAAAAAAATGAAGATAATGTATAAAGTAAACCTGAATTATCTGCGCTTCAACAAATATCTGTCAGAGTTCCAAAAAAAAGGATTCATCGAAGCGACTAAGTGCCCTGACGGAAATGGCTGCTACCGCATATCTCAGCGCGGCAAAGAACTCTTAGCAGTGCTTAGGAAGGCTAACGAACTGGGCTTCTCCGATGAAGAATAATTTTTTTGGTTGTTTCTTAGTTTATTTGTAATTTGAAATAAATTCAAAATCTTTCTAAGAGAAATGTTCAAAGCAATATGTGTACTTTTTTTGGGCTTTTTCTGTGGTTTGATTTTTATTTTTGAATTTTTCGTCTTAACTTCGGATGATTTAGGTTTTAGTTGAAAACTGTAGCTTTGCGTTATATCTGTGTGTACCTGACGAGTTATATCTTTGAACACTGTTTTTAGGGCTGTATTAGTTGCCCTTCATACTTTATAACACCTGGACGCTTACATCTAAATTCTCTGAGAAAACTTTTAGTTTTCGAGTTGTCCACTTCGGTCACGAAGGGATTAGATAGTGATCACAAATGCAACCCGATCCCAAACAACTTTAGACATAGAATTTAGGAAAGAATTTTTACTCTAACACAATTTGCTAACAATGAAGGGTTTGAGCTATCTTTTGTTTTCAAATCGCCCTAATTTTGGAAATATTATCTCTTGAAGCTCAAATTAGTTGCAAGGTTGGTGTGTTGGCTCGTCTTTGAAAGATAAAAGATCAATAAACAAGAATCGTAATAGTTTGGATATAGTGCACGAAATGCTCTCTATCGCATCGAGTAAGGTCCGAAAAACTAGAATTATGTATGGAGCAAATTTGAGTTTTCTCCAATTAGAAAAATACTTGAGCGCTCTTATCGGAAGTGGACTTTTAGCTCACGATGGCGAGTCTAGTTATTTTGTAACTGGGACAGGCCTTGATTTTCTAAAATTGCATGAGGATTATTTAAAGCGATCAACTCGTTTGAGTGGCGAAGTCGAAAGAAATACCAAAGAAAGGCAGCAGCTTGAAAGCATGTGCGGATTTGGAAAAGACCATCCCGGCGAATGTCATGAATGACGATGTTCTTGTCAGTTGCCTGTCAAAATCATTTCTTATCAAATAACTTTCTTAGGCTGATGAAATAATGAAGAAAAGCAAAGACTTGAAAAAAGTTACATGTGAATGTGGCGAGGAAATCTTGTTGGTAGCTGATGTTACTGCAATGGGCAAGGCAATAGAAGATCATATAGATCTGCATCTTCACGGTTTAAGAGCACCCACCTGTACAGCAACCGAGGCTGATCACCTTCGAAACGTATTGATCGCCCAAGTTTTAAGTATGATTAGCCTATTCGACGAAGAATAAACATAGATAGAAAATTCAAAATCTTTTTCGGATTTGACATATCGCCTTTTTAGAATTGTTCTTTGTGCACTTTGCAGTTTAGCTGTTAGAGTGAAATGATCTCGGAAAAGAAGGTCGGCTTCAATTATGTTTTTCGAGGAAGATAAAATGGTATTACATTGGAGCTGTAACAAAACTGTTTAATACAAGCGGTAGCTAGAATATGATTGTTTGTTCTAGAACACTTAAGACAGTTTTACACTTTTTGCTTTTTTCTACTTCTGCCAGGAAGGGATTTGCCAGCGAGAACTTTGAGTTTGTTTAAATGTTTGGTGGGGGGCTTTCGCTCATTTTTTGCTTAAGTGATTTTTTGTTCATAGCCGACTTATACCGCGCGATTGATTAGTGTTGAATAATGTTGTTTGAGTTTAGCTGCTTAACTGTCCTATCCAGCTGATAATCCAGCCGACGACAAACACTATGAAGAGCAAGGGTGAGAGTGGGATTAATGCAAGTCTGCGGCGTTTCTTTCTACAGGTTACACCTATCATTTTTGCACCTGCTATATATTCTCGCTTAACTCTCAATATATAAGGTTTTGTAATTGTCGGTGCTAATAAGTCACCAGGAAAATATTACAGGATCATTATTTTTCTAATTAGGTCGTCCTAAAAAATGAGTTATCAGGGTTTTTTGGGCTGCCGCGGTTTCGAGTAATATTCAAGATTGTGAAATTGACATATTCGTTTTTTGTGGAGTATCTGAAATGTTGCTTTCGAACAAGAATTTTTATGGTAAAGGGGCGTTTGATAAAACCGTGAAAATAGGGTTGCCTGGTCTTTCTTCTACAGAAGTTATTATTGCAGCGCTTAACGAAGAAGAAGGCATAGGCCTCACCATATCTGAATTAAACAAAACTCTTGGGAATCCGCGGATTTTGGTAGTTGACGGCAGAAGCAGTGATCGAACTGCTGAGGTAGCTCAAAATATGGGTGCGCAAATTGTTTTCCAAGCTGGCGACGGTAAAGGTGATGCAATAGCCCAAGCGATTAAGCATTCGAATTTAACTGCTGATTACGTTGTTATCACGGATGCAGATTATACATACCCCGCTGAACATGTTCCGGAAATGATTAGAATCTTAGAGGCGCGCCCTGAGGTGGGGATGGTGTGCGGCAATAGGTTCAATGGATATTTAGATTTGAAGGGTCTCAACAGCGTTTTCTATCTGGGCAACCGAATAATCGCTTTTACACACAACATTCTGAATGGAGTATCACTAGCTGATCCTTTGACGGGTTTGCGTGTTGTACGGTCACAGCTTCTTAAAAATTGGCATGTGAAATCCAAGGGTTTTGATGTTGAGGTGGAGCTTAATCATCATGTAGAGCGAGAGGGTTTTGGCATAATGGAGGTTCCCATTAAATATCGTGAGCGGTTAGGCGAGAAAAAGCTTGGATTTATGAATAGCGTCGAAATTTTTAAGCGAATAATGTCAGAGACTACCTATTAAGAACGATTCTTAAAATCACCCTTGCAAAATTCAGGTATTCAGGTACAAAGAATTCCTATAACAAACTTTCCCCTAAAGTTGAATCCACCATAATCCAAAGGGTTTACGTTGAATTATTAATAATTTAATCTCGCAAAATTCAGATGTTTCCATTGACAGATAATCATTATGAGATAAAAAAACTGCGAAAAGTATACAGATGTCTTGATAAAATTGGGTGTAATTGAATGAAAATACCTTTAGGCAAACCAATATTCGATGATGAAATGGAGAAGGTTGCTATCGAAGCCCTCCGTAAAGAGCGCTTTGTCTTGGGTGAAAGCGTTCATAAGTTTGAAGAAGAATTTGCAAAGTATTGCGGTACAGATTATGCCGTTTCTACAAGTTCAGGAACGGACGCATTGAAAATTGCACTTCTGGCTTCTGGGATCAAGCCTGGTCAAATTGTTGTGACTTCGCCTTTATCGTTTATTGCAAGTGCTAACCCGATTATACACGCTCAGGGGACTCCTGTTTTTTCAGATATAAACCCAGAAACTAACAATATCGATCCTTTGAAATTGGAAGCTTCAATCACATCAAAGACAAAGGCTATCCTACCCGTTCACTTGTTTGGTTATCCAGCGGATATGAATGCTATTAATGATATTGCAAAAAAACGAGATATGATTGTTATAGAAGATGCTTGTCAAGCTCATGGCGCTTCATATTTTGGAAAGAAAACCGGAAATCTAGGTTTAGTTGGTTGTTTTAGCTTTTACCCTTCAAAGAATATGACAGTAGGTGGGGATGGAGGAATGATAACAACTAACGATGAGAAAATTGCGGCTGCGGCTGCTAAACTTAGAGATTGTGGGCGCAAGAGTCAGTACGTCCACGATGTGGTCGGTTTTACTTCTCGGTTGAATTCTGTTAATGCTGCGATTGGCAGAGTTCAGCTTAGGCATCTTGATGATTGGAATAACAAGAGAAGAAAGACTGCCAAGTCGTACGATAGGTTGTTTGAAGGTTTGGGCGATTTGGTTTTGCCTCCCGAAGAATCTGTTGATGTAGATCCGGTGTATCATCTCTATGTTGTTCGCACCAAACTTCGTGATGAGCTTAAAAGCTGGCTGGAATCTCAGGGTATTAGTTGTGGAATTCATTATGTTTTGCCAATTCATCTTCAACCCATCTATCAGCAAATGTTCGGTTACAATGAAGGAGCCTATCCAAACGCAGAGGAATTCTGCAAGTCCTGTCTTACTATTCCGATTTTTCCTCAAATTAAAGAAGATGAAATATCATATATAACTCAAAATGTCCGCAAATTCTTCGACAGCAAAACAAAATGAAAATTAGACTCTGTATGGGAAGGGCTGGGCTGAGCTTTCTTTTCTGCTCGACATTGATTGGAGCGATTAACCGTCGGTTACAGTTATGAACTTCAGCAACTTTAGCTTAGCTTTGACTTAAGTAAATTTTGCTTACATTTTTTGATCTAAAATGCGCACTAATACATTTAATATAGGAGTTTTTGAAGCATGGCTACCTCAGATAAAAAAATAAAAGTCGGCATTGTTGGTTTAGGAAAAATGGGTTTACTCCACGCATCCCTGCTCAATTTTATGCCTAATGTTCAACTCGCCGCGCTATGCGACAAGAGTTGGCTCATGAGGAAACTAGCAAAGAATACACTCAAGACCCCCATAGTTACTGACAATTTGGCAGAGTTCTCAAAACTGGATCTTGATGTAGTTTATGTTACCACTCCTATTTCCTCACATTATAGTATAGTAAAAGACGTTTGTGTCCGAGGCATTGCTCGTAATTTGTTTGTTGAAAAGACGCTTTCTTCAAACTATGTTCAATCTAAGGAATTGTGCGATCTGACCCGTGAACTCCAAGGACACACAATGGTTGGGTACATGAAACGTTTCTCTGTTACATTCGGTAAAGCAAAAGAATTGCTGGGCCAAGAACTATTAGGTCCTGTGTCTTCTTTTGACGCTTACGCATATTCATCTGATTTTTTCGGTGAACAGAGAGCTGCAGTTTCGGGCGGTAGAGGCGGGGTTATAGAAGATTTAGGTTCTCATGTGTGTGACTTAGCAATTTGGTTCTTCGGCAATTTACTTTCCTCAATCAACGTTTCGTCGTCGTCCAATCAAAAATCTGATTCAGTGCAATTTGAAATTGTTGGATTAGATGATTTATTAGGAAAATTTGATGTTTCTTGGGTTAAAGAAGGTTATCGCATGCCTGAATTTGGATTGATAATTCATGGCGCTAAGGGTAATCTAAAAGTTGATGACACCGAATTGGTTTTGGAATTAAACAATGAGGTGCCGAAGACTTGGCTCAGACAGGATCTTGACGATCATGTTACTTTCTTGTTAGGGGACTCAGAGTATTTTAGAGAAAATAACCATTTTATCAATTCAATAATTTCGGATGCTGCGTCCGAACCGAATTTTGAAACTGCAACAAAAGTTGATAACTTGCTTGAGCAGGTAAGGAGGAAAGTCAATGAGTAAACGACGATTAGAATTATTAGTGGGCGACAACGCTTTTCACGGCATAAGTCATCTTTCTCAACAAAGGGCACGGGAACGGTCAATAACTGATAATCCTTCAAACATTGAATATGCCACTCAGTTAGTGAACCTTTCACTTCAAAACGGTGCGACTGGTTTCATGTTTTCGGTCAGCGAAACTACCCTTTCGATTTTGAAGGGGCTTGACCATGAGGAAAAGTATGATTTATATGCTCTTGTACCTTATGCGTATGAGTACGTTCGGTTGGCAACCAAGGTTGGCGGAGTTTCCGGTTTAGCAAAACAAATTTCTCGACAGATTGCGTTTTCTAGAAACATTTTTTCTGTTGCTCCAAATTCTATAGGTTTAATTAGATTTGATCCTACAGCGTTTCTTAAGACATATCTAATTTACGAGATATCTCGAATAAAATCCGCTGCAGCTAAAAATGCAAATTTGAAGTCAGTTTTGCTTCATGAGGTAATGACTGACATGGCTTTAGCCTTAAATCTAGACTGGTTTTTTAGGGCATATGTTAAGTTTTTCTCAAAAACCAATATCCGTCCGGGATTTGAGACACGAAATTTTCCCTACCTTGTAGAAAAACTAAAGGAATGGAACTTTGATATGAGCAAAATAACAATAGCCGCATCGTTTAACAAAGCAGGTTTTCAGATGAATCCCTCTAAAATAGCCTGTGAAGATGCGTTGAATGATTGCCGGGACGCTCAAATAATTTCTTTTAGTATTTTAGCGGCTGGCTATCTAAAATTAAACGATGCAGCTATGTATCTAAACGGCTTGGAGACTCTGAATGGGGTTGCGGTGGGAGTTTCAAAAGAACGTCATGCTCTGGAGACTTTCAGACTTCTTCAGAGGATGTAGAGATAAAATGGCTTTTTATGGAAATATCCAGAGAAGAAGCAGCATTGAATGTTGATCTAAAGAGTATCGTTTGAAAGCTTGATTAGTAAATCTAAAATATTATAACGGTTATGTTTTCTTGAGAGGAACGATAATTGCGGTCTGCACAGGCACCTATAGGCGTATTTCTTATACTGTCACTATCTGTAACAGCATTAAGTGCGCTTTCAGGCGTTTGGGCTCAACAGGTTGATACTTCATCAGCGATTTCTGCTGCACAAAGCAGACTTGTGCAATGTTATGATGCTGCTAGAGTCGCAGAATCTTCGGGCGCAAACATTTCTCAGTTGACCCTCAGATTAAACAGTGCCGGTTTACTCTTATCTAAAGCTCAATTAGCCTATTCTAATGGTGACTTAGGATCTTCCCAGAGTTTAGCTGCTCAGAGTCAAAGTGAACTTGCAGACTTTATTTCAGATGCCCAATCATTGCAGGCTTCGGCGGCGCAGAGTAAAACGTTTGATTTTTTGCTAAATGTTGTTGCTTCAGTTGTTGGCGCAATCATAGTTATAGTTGGCAGTTTTGTCGTTTGGATTCGCTTGAAACGCAAATACGGGCCTAGTGAGGCGTTAAAGAGTGAATCTGACTCAGTATAAGGCATTGTACATCTTGGTGGTGGCGGTTTTAGCTTTGTTGGTGGCTTCGCCCGCATTGCAACATGTTTTGGTTTATCCTCGCACCGAGTTCTTCACTGAACTTTCGTTACTTGGTCCAGAACATATGGCTCAGGATTATCCCTACAACATAACTAACAACGCCAATTACCACATATTTCTGGACGTTACCAATCAATTGGGTTCTTGCGCTTACTATCAGGTTCAAGTAAAGGTTCGAAATGAAACCCAGTCTGCACCGGACAATTTTAACCGCACCTCCAGCAATCTTCCTTCACTATACAATCTGAATTTGTTTGTTGCAGACAAGGAGAGCTTTGAATTACCTCTGGATTTCGCTTTTAATTATTCTTTCCAAAATGTAAGTCGCATAGTTTATGAAAATGTAACAGTGCCGCAAGGACCTGGAAAAAATGACACCATAGAGCAAAGGGCTGAAAACATCAATCTACTACACGCTAACTTTGAAAGCCTAAAAATTAACGGCGAAACCTTGAATTTACAAGGCTATACTTCCGATTGGAGCCCTCAAAAGAATATACTTTATGGAAATTTGGTTTTTGAACTATGGATTTACAATAGCACTGCAGGTATCTTCCAGTATAATGAACGCTTTGTTGACTTAAAATTCAACGTGACTCGATAGGGATAGGCGAAAATCTGCTGATAGGTCTCTCTGGCGGTTTGTGTTGCAGGTTTCAGAAAGGTTATCATTCAATTGGGTCACAGATCAATAGTTTGGTCACGGAAGAATATTTTGAATACAAAATAAAGATTGGGACGTTTTACTTTAAATTTCTGGACGAGAATTAGTTTCTTTTACTCTTATTAATCAACCACTTGGCAGGTTCATGAAAAATGATTATAACATTAATTGCTTGGATTATTGTTGGATCTTGCTTTCTCGGCGTTCCCGCCTTTTATTTTGTTCATATGAAAAAGCAGTCGACAAGACCTTGGAGATTGAATATTGATGCGAATTACCTCCCATCAGTAGCGATTTTGGTACCTATTCATAACGAAGAGAAAACAATTCATCTTAAGCTGGAGAATTTGAGCAGAATTAAGTATCCTTTAGAGAAAACTCAAATAATCATTGTTAATGACGCTTCAGAAGATGGCGCCATGTCTGAGATTAGTCGATATATGGCTATTCATCCAAACATGAGAATCAGTGTTTTTGATAGCAAAGAGCATGTAGGGAAAACCCATTGTCTCAACCGCGCTCTCAAGTCAGTAAAAACCGACGTGGTAATAATTTCAGATGCTGATTGTTTCTGGCCTTCAGATATTCTGGAAAAATCAATGCTTTACCTTTCTGATCCAAACGTTGGTGCTATAACCGCCAGGGAATTCTTGCTTAATCCCGGTGGCTCATGGGTTACTCTGGGCGAACAATTCTACGACACGAACATCCAGATTCTCCGTGTTGGCGAATCAAAAGTGCACTCAACGCTATTTTTTCAAGGTGGATTTGCAGCCTTCAAACGCAGTTTGATCGATGAATTCGATCACGCAACGGATGACTCAGGAACTGCTTTACATATTATCCAAAAAAGTAGTCGTGCCCTCTTAATCCCTGAAATAGGCTTTTACACAACCTTTCCAACAATTTGGAAAAACAAAATGAACTTAAAACTTAGGCGAGCAAGCCAACTGCAAAGTCTCTGGTTTAAATGTTTAAATTTACTTGTACATAGAAAACTGATTATTCCGAAAAAGATAGCGGTTCCGGAAATTTTCTTATACATCTTTAACCCTTTACTTCTTGTCGTTCTAGGATTTTTGTCTGTGTTTGCTTTTGTTGACTACCCCTTGTTTATGCTCACTTTTGTTTTAATTTTTTCTGCTTTATTTATTGTCAAAAAAACAAGACCATTGATGATTGAGATTTTACAGAATAATCTCATTTTGTTAACCGCTTTGACTTCGTTTTTTAACAAAAGAAAGGGTTTTAAATTGTGGAAAACCGAGCAGGAGTCAAGGTCACTTCTTAGCGAAGAGACCCTGAAGAAAATAGGTCTGGTTTAGATTCCTTATTCATAAGAATTTCGGATGGAACTTATTCTTGAATTCAAACTGTCTTGTTACAATAGGTTTTTGCGTGAAGGATGTTGCTTCTACTGTTAGAGAGGCAATAGAAAGTGTACTTTCACAAGATTTCCCCAAAAATTCTTTAGAAATCATAGTTGTTGAAGGGATTAGCAAAGATACTACCTCCTACATTGTTGAAAAATCCTTGACCACTTCAAAGTTTAAATATCGAATCTTCCAGGAAAACTCGGGTTTAGGAATGGCACGACAGATAGTAGTTAATAACGCTTTTGGCAAATACATCGTCTGGATGGACGCTGACATGATTCTACCAATAGACTATGTCATAAAACAAGTACAATTCATGGAAGAGAACCCCCTTGTTGGAATTGCTGGAGGAAAATATGGTGCCCACATGGGTTACGGTATTGCGGCAGACTTAGAAAATGTAGTGTACGTAGTTAGTTCAGTTTATGGCGAAAAGAGTGCCTCAAAACTTGGATATTTGCCAGGAACCGAAGGTTCGATTTTTAGAACTAAAACTATACGATCAATCGGCGGTTTTGATACAAAGATGAAAGGGGCCGCTGAAGACACTGAACTAGCGTTTAGAGCCAAAGCCAAAGGATGGGCCATCGCAAGAACCAACCAAACTTTCACTGAATCAACCCGGGCAACTTGGCTTTCGCTTTGGAATCAATATATTTGGTATGGACGGGGCGGTCATTTTGTTTTCCACAAAAATCCTGATACGATTTCCATTTTAAAGATGAGTCCAATGGCGGGTTTTTTAGCAGGTGTTTTACGAAGCCCAGGTGCTTATTTATTAACCCACAAAAAGTTTGTTTTTTTTTTACCATTACATTACGGGTTTAAGAGGCTTGCATGGTCATTTGGTTTTCTCAAAGCCCACTTGGAAGGTTACGGGCATCATTCGTCCAATTAATTTAAGGATTATTCCATGAAAAATTGGTTTAAGGAAATAGTAATCTGCTGTTCTCCAAATAAAATGTTGTCGTTTTCAGCATTTTGGTAGGGCGCTTGAATAAACTGAAATTATGGAAATTGCTTATTTGGTTCCCAACTTTGCTATGGGCGCAGATTGTTTCCGTTTGAGTGAAATATTAATAGAATGACTGACCTCAGTTTTCTTTAGGTGACGTTATTTGGTTGGTTTCAAGACGTTATTGCTCTATATATTGAGGACCCGCAAATATCCCAAGGGCACAATTCAAGTGGGCAAACACTGTAGCGGGACGCCTTTTATACA
Source organism: Candidatus Bathyarchaeota archaeon (assembly GCA_963775685.1). Classification (GTDB taxonomy): domain Archaea; phylum Thermoproteota; class Bathyarchaeia; order Bathyarchaeales; family Bathycorpusculaceae; genus Bathycorpusculum. The sequence continues at coordinate 1,026,154 of CAVZJV010000014.1, read as the reverse complement.
CGCAAATTTACCTCAATCTGAAGTAACCATCGGGAACTTTGTTTCAATAGGACCCGGTGTCGTGATAATCCCTTCTATGGGGCATATACCGAAAAAAGGGTACGAACACAAAAGGGTTTCTACTTTTCCAATCTCTACTTTAGACAAGAACTTCTGGAAGCCAGAATACACACTGCCCTCAAAAGGTGATTTTGTTAAGATAGGTAGTGATGTTTGGATAGGGGCATGTTCAATAATTCTTCCTGCAGTAACGATAGGCGATGGAGCAATAATTGGAGCTGGCGCGGTGGTTACTCATGATGTGCCTGCATTTGGGGTGGTTGCAGGTGTGCCCGCAAAACTGATAAGATTCCGATATTCGGAGAACCAAATAAAAAGTCTGCTATCAATTCATTGGTGGAATTGGTCTGACGATAAAATAGTTAAAAATATTGATTTCTTTTACGATGATATTGATAAGTTCATTGAAAGATTCTGTATCCATTGATTTTTTTGAATTCTGAAGGCGGTAGCCCACTTAACGAAAAACTTATGTAGTAATACTAAATATACGAATGTCGTCTCCCAAAAGATTGTGGAAGCCAGCAAATCCATGTTCAAAAAAGCAATAATGCAGCCTCAAAATGAATATTTTGAGGGTGAAAACGAGTGATTATCTTAAAACTAAGCTCGATAGCGATTTTTTCGATAATACTTTCATGTATCCTCTTGATTCCTTTGGTGTCTTCTGTTATATCCATAAACGCCTCCATTTCACTCTCTGGTAAAATATACTCCATTCTACCTTTGCACATTGTGGGTAAGGACATCCAGGATTATTTGGGTAATGTTGTTGTGCTTAAGGGTGTGAATAAGAATGGGTATGAGGGTGATCCTGGTGGTTATTGGAATGGTGCTTATGTGAAGAAGCTTGCTGATTGGAATCCGACTAATGTTGGAAAAGAGCTTGATGCGATTAAGAGTTGGGGTTCTGGTGTTAACGTGATTAGGTTGGTTCAGTCGGTTGATAATTGGAAACTTGATATTGGTGGTCATCGTCAGTTGATTAAGAATCTGTTGGATGTCGCTGCTTCTAAGGGGTTGTACATTATTTATACTGGGTATCAAGTGCGCAACTATTATAGTGGTGGTGGTCAGGGTGATTTGCCGTATCCGCCTTATTCTAAGAGTGGTGATTCGTCTGTGATTGCTAGTCAGCAGGATTTTGTTAGTTATTGGGCTAGTATAGCTTCGGAGCTTAAGGATTATCCGAATGTTATTTTTGAGCTTTGGAATGAGCCTGTTGGTGACTATTCTGCTGCGGCGTATAATAGTTGGGTTGCTACTGCTCAGCAGTGTATTAATGCTATTCGGGCTACGGGTGCGCAGAATTTGATTATGTTCCAGTGGAATTATCAGGGTTTTGTGAATCTTGATTGGCCTTCGTCGCTTAGTGATATGGGTTGGATTGCTGATGCTAATTTGAGTGATAGTTCTGGTAATTTGGTTTATACTACGCATCTTTATTATAATGCGGTTCAGCGGTCTGGTGGGATTGCTAATGCTTTTGGTTATTCGTTGAGTGATGTTGATGCGGCGTTTCGGTTGATGGGTTATTATTCTGCGGCTTTGCGTTATCCGTTTTGGGTTGGTGAGGTTGGCTGTAATGTGGCGTTTACGGGTTCTGATTTGACTAATGAGTATACTGCTTATTCTAATGAGCTTGCGTTGTTGAATCAGCATGGTATTGGTTTTGCTGGTTGGTGGTGGAGTAATTCTGGTACGATGGCGCTTAATAGTGGTTATCCGAGTTGGACTCCGAACCATGCCGGGCAAATCCTCCAACAAAACCTAGTTAAACCATAATCTAAGGCTTCAGAATTACTTGAGAATCCAAAAATGGCATTGGTTAATAGTCTTACCTAACCCTTTTTCAGAAATTGGAAAACTTTGAAGGTAACAAGGATAAAATGATATATTATATGTCAATTTCATAATAACCTTTTTTGGCATAGATGAAAAAACGAAGCTTAATTCTTGGACTGTATCAAAGATGCGCCAAATAAACTTGATAAAAGAGTATTTTTGGAACAAGCTAATTGTTAAGTTAATTTATAAACCAAAGTTTTCAGTCCTTGGGGAAGGATTTTATGTAAAAGGAAAACCTTGCATAGGTGGGCCGGGCAAACTGTGTGCCGGTAAGAATTTATCATTAACAAGTCTTGGTCCAATACCCATAAGAATAGTTACCTTGGAAAAAAATTCCATAATAACTTTTGGAGATGATGTTAAATTAAATAGAGGCGTAACTATTTGGGCACAATCCAAAATAGATATTGGGGCCTCAACAATAATAGGGGACGGAACTTGGATTCTAGATTCAGACTGGCATGGACTCGACGGATCCGGACCTAAAATAATCCCTATTAAAATCGGGACTCATGTTTGGATTGGATATAGAGCAATAATCTTGAAAGGGGTGACTATTGGAGATAATGCTGTAATTGGAGCAGGATCCGTTGTTACAAGAAATGTAGAAAAGAACAGCATAGTTGCTGGAAACCCTGCGAAACAAATAGGTACAACTGAAAGCGGATATACAGAATAGAGTTTGTTTTTTTGAGGAATTAGGGAAATGAATCCTACTGTAACTATAGGAATGTGTGTGTATAATAGCGAAAGAACTTTGGATTTAGCTATCAATAGTATAATTAGACAAGATTTTCCTCATGACCAAATGGAACTTATATTTGTCGATGACGGTAGTCAAGACAACTCTTTAGGCATAATAAATGATTTTGTTCTAAAAATTGACATTAAGACCAGAATTTTTAAGACCAAATGGAGAGGAGTTGGTCCAGCACGAAACATTATTGTAAGAAGCGCTCTTGGAAATTATATAATTTGGGTAGATGCTGATGAAGTCTTAACAGATTCCTACATTCGGAAACAAGTTGATTTTATTGAACAAAACCAGAGGATAGGATTGACGGCTGGAGTTTTTAAAACCGTTCCGGGCAATTTGATTCTTAATCTAGAACTAATCCCCTGGATTGTTTCTCACAAACGTTTCAAGGAACCCAGGACTTTTCTTTGGAAGACAACTAAAATTCCAGGGACGGGCGGATCCACTTTTCGGGTTGAAGCTTTAAGGCAAGTTGGTGGATTCGATGAAGAACTAAGTGGAGCTGGTGAAGATCAGGATGTGGCTTTAAGAATTAAAGATGCTGGCTGGTCCATTTCTTTGAATGATGCCCAATTTTACGAATTGCATGGGGGAATGTCAACTTTCAAACAATTGTGGAAAAAATATCTTTGGTACGGCTACGGTTGCCGAAAAATTTACCTAAAGGACAAAAATTTTTTTTCCATAGCTCGAATGTCTCCTGTTGCTGGTTTTGTGACAGGATTTTTTTATTCTCTTACTGCCTACAAATTGTTAAGAAATAAACAAGTGTTTTTGTTACCTTTGCACTATGGCTTTAAAATGACAGCTTGGACATTAGGATTTATTAAAAGTCAAATAAATCAATAGAATATAGAAGAAATAATTTTAGAAAGAAACCTATAAACATATTTTGTGTTAATTATAGTATTAATTAAAAATCATTATGTTTCGTTGGATGATGAAATGAGAATACTGGAGCTTTTATTATCAGAGTATTAATGGTGAGTCCCGGATACTACCCAATTAAGGGTGGAACCGAGGCGATGGTGGAGCTCCTTTCAAGAGACCTAAATATGATAGGAATACACACCGACATTATGACTTTTAACATGGATAAGAAATGGAAACCAAAATGGCACGGAGAAATATCAAAGTCTGATGGTTCAACTGTTTTTCGAATTCCAGGTTTGAAATGGTTGCCTGGGTGGTATTCAAACAAAATTACTATGAATTTGAACTTGATTCCAGGCAGATTTACTAATATTTTTGAGAATTATGATATTATTCATTTTCATGAAGCAGAATTTAGTTTTCCAATGTTCTCGATATTTACAACGAAACCAAAGATTCTTCATTTGCATGGAATTGAATATGATTATTACAAAAAGTATCATTTGAGCACATTCATGTTAAAGCATTCTGCACCTTATTACCTTTCAATAACAAAACGAATTAAGAGTCAATTAGTAGATTTGGGTGTTCCCAAGGAAAGAATTGCCTATTTCCCTAATGCTATTAACACGGAACTGTTCAAACCTTCGGATACCTTGAAAAAACTAGATAATACACTGCTCTATGTCGGAAGAATTGCTCCTGCAAAGGGTCTTCACGTTTTGTTAGAATCCCTAAAGTTTATTAAAAAATCAGTCCACCTTGTAATTATAGGCGCTAAAGACTGGGATTTAGTTTATGTAAAAAACATTCTAAGATTAATTGCCTCTCATAACATGATTGGCAATCATAAAGTTACCTATTTAGGCGTAACTAACCAAAATGATTTAGTAAAATGGTACCAGCAGGCTTCAATTTTTGTTTTACCTTCCATTTTTGAACCTTTTGGAATAGTTCTTTTGGAAGCTTTGTCGTGTGGAACCCCTGTTATTTCTACTTTTGCGGATGGTATTCCTGAGGCTGTCAAGAATGGTGAAAATGGGATTTTGGTTCCAGTAAACAATCCAAAAAAATTGGCTGATGCTGTGGTGTTCCTTTTGGACAACAGAAATATTCGGGAACAATTTGCTCAAGCTGGAAGAAAATGGGTTATCAACAATTTCTCTTTAGATGCTACAATAAACCGATTGCGAAACGTATACCGACAAATTGGTGAATAAACATTTTGAAGGAATATAATATTGATTTTTTAAAAGTCAAAGCAGTCGTGTAAGATTTACGAGTGTTTGTTATTGCCTTAATATTTAATAACCTAAATGCTTAGATATTGATTTCTTTAATGATTGTTTTCACGGAATGGGTGCTCATTATAATGGTTGCTGTCGAAAAAAATTCTGTTAGCTTCACAAAGATAGGCAGTTCTAATATTGACGACAGGAAAAAAGCTATTCAATCCGGTTTAAATTTAATTAATTTCCAATTTCCTAAAGATGCGAGAAACGTTGTCATAAAGCCCAATATGTGTTATTATTGGGATTGTTCCACGGGTCATACTACAGATCCAAAATTCGTTGGAGCTTTAATTGAAGTAATTCGGGATCAAACTTCTCCCGAAACAAATGTTTCAATAATTGAATCCGATGCTTCAGCAATGAAATGTAAACACGCATTTCCAATTCTTGGTTATGAAAAGCTTGCAAAGGAATACAAAGTAAACTTGATCAATCTCGCTGAGGACAAAACTGATGATGAAAAAGTTTCCGTTAATGGGCAAGTTTTCAACCTTCTTGTTCCACATACAATTCGAGACGCTGATTTGCGCATAAATGTGCCAAAAATAAAGTATATGGAAAAAGTTAAAATTACCTGCGCCATGAAGAACATATTTGGTTGCAACCCCTGTCCTCTGAAATACAAATATCATTCCCAACTCGACGAGGCTATTGTAGCGATAAATAAGATTATGAAATTTCACTTACATATTCTGGATGGGATGATTCTTTTGGGAACGTTTCCCCGGAGACTCGATCTTCTAATGGCCAGTCAAGATCCAGTAGCTTTTGACTCAGCAGCTTCCAAGTTAGCGGGAGAGAATCCGGCTAAGATCAAATATCTAAACTTAGCGCAGAAGGAAGGTCTTGGCCAGATGAATTATTCCCATTGTGGATTGGATCGAGGAATGTTTGATAAGAAGTTTCCGAGGAAAACACATACGGAAAGACTTCTATCTTCAGCTTATGCTTTAGCAATAAAGACAGGTATTATTAAAATTTAACAAAGCAAAGGTTGTTTGGTTTGTCAAAAATTAATTTGGGGTTAATTGGACTAGGGAGCATGGGTCAAATCCATCTTAATAACTGTCTTCATCTATCAAATGCTCGATTAATCGCAGTAGCAGATGTATCCAAACATTCTCTTAGGCGGGCGAAAAAGCTGGGTGTTCCACAAACTTACGAAGATTACAACGATCTATTAATCAAATCAGATGTAGATGCCGTCATCATCGCTTTGCCAACACATTTGCATTTTGATAGTACACTGGCTGCTATAGAGAATCATAAACATGTTCTCTTGGAGAAACCTATAGCCAGAAATACTCAAGAAGGAAGAGCGCTCGTTTCTGCTTCGAACAAAAATGATACAAAACTGATGATTGGTTATCCACTCCGATTTTCAGACGCATACCAAACGCTTAGATCTAAGATACTTGATGGAGAGCTGGGTGATATTCAAATTGCATATGCAACAAACATAGGCACCGGTCCTTTTGTGCACAGGGCAGAAACAGGTGCACCTTCGCCAGTTCCAGATTGGTGGTGGTCTAAAGAATTGACAGGTGGTGGGGCATTAATTGACTTAGGTTCACATATGATTGATCTCGCAAGGTGGTATTTCGGTGATGTTGTTACGGTACAAAGTTATCTTGGGCATAGGCTTAATTTGCCTCAAGAAGACCATGCAATTTGTATAATGAAGTTCGCAGAGAATCAAACTTGTGTTATTAGTGTTGGTTGGTTTTCCCAACAAGCGCAAAACAATATAGAGGTCTTTGGAACAGCAGGTCATGCTAACACCTTTCAACGAAAACAGAGGAAGGTCAAAACTGTTTTTCAACTGTTACTGAGAAAGACTTCGAGTTTAAATAAACCTTACTTGAAAGAAATTCAATATTTCGTAAATTGTTTGGAAACTGATGAAAAACCCCAACCTTCAGCAGAAAGCGGTTTAAGCGATTTAGAAATTGTAGAAAAAGCATACTCAAATCAACTAAGGATAGTTTAAGTCAGTGAAATGATCTAAACTTTTTTCTTTCTATTTATTCTTCTTTAAGAACCCTTTTTCTTGATTGAGCCATTTAATCAAATCGATGTACTTCTCATACTTTCGGTTGCGAGTGGAATCACCAACATGTTGTTCTTTAACATAGTCTTGAACGAAAACTATGTAGTCTTTGTTTCCGCGAGGTTTCGAAGAAATGAATATTTTGTTTGCAAACGGTAATTTCTCATATCGGTCAAGAAACTCTTCTCGGAATCCTTCACCATCAGAATAAACAATAAACAGGTTATCAAAAATTATACGCTTAGTGCGCCTATTCCATTTATCTTTAGCTTCTTTCTTATTAGAATAATGCAAAAAATGAATCTCAACATCGTCCAAGATGCCAATAGGATATGGAATCATCTTTCGTAGCTCATTTGCTTTTAGATACTTCGATATTTCCTTGAATTTTAAGGGTAGGTTGACATAATATTCCAGGTTTTCTAGGAACTTAATGTAGTCTTGCGAGAAGAAGAATAATCCAACAGTAGGTGTCGAGAATTGCAGGCCGAACTTATGATATATCCCTCCAACTATACAATCATTGCCTATAATAGAGAAATCTTTTGTCTTGAGTTTTTTTCTTCCATAAAATGGATAAATTTTATCGATTAATCTCCATTTGATAAATGCTTCTAAATCAAATGTTAGGGATTCTTCGTTTGTCAATATCATGCTCCATTTAAGCTAGCAATTTAGGAAAAATTTAAGGTTTATCATATTTGAAACAAGAACTCGGACAGACCAAATATTCATGCTCGAAATAGAAACTATTTTAAAATGAAAAGGTTGATCTGATGCTTACAAATGAACTTGAAAACCCTCTTTTTATTTCTATTGTAATCTGTACTTTTAACAGAAAAAGACTTTTGTCAGAATGTATTAGATCAATATTGGAGTCGGATTATCCCAAATCGCTATATGAGATTCTTGTTATAGATGGTGGGTCAAGAGATGGAACTATTGAAATTAAACGACAGTTTCCAAATATCCGCTTTATCGTTGAACAGCGGCACGGGCTTGCTTATGCACGAAACAAGGGTGCTGAATTAGCAAAAGGTTCGATTATTGTTTATACTGACGATGATTGTATTGTCGATAAGGGTTGGCTTAGGAATCTGATTCTTGGATTTGATTATTCCTCCAAAGTGGGGGGGGTTGGAGGACCAGTTTTTCCAGCTTTTCCACAATTGATTCCCAAAAAAATTTTGGTAAAACCGGCACTTGGACTTTTTGATGAAGGATCAGAAGTAAAATTTGTTGACGGTATCATCACATCCAACTCTGCATTCAAACGAGAGATCTTCAGGATAGCTCAATTTGACGAATCCTTAGGGACGACAAGGAAAGGAAAGCTCATTTTATGCGGAGAAGATGTAGATTTTTGTAAGACTATCGTCGGGTTAAACTATAAACTGCTCTATGTGCCTTCAGCAAGAGTTTATCATCAAGTCAGGAAAGATCGAGTAAACGTAGCCTATATAATAAAACATGCTTCTCATCATGGGTTAAGCTGGGCAAATTTCTTCAAAAAAACAAAAAATTCAAGGCTTTGGATGATTAGATTTGCTATGGTTCAGCTCATTAAAAATGTTTCGTTGGTAGCTTCTGATAGATCTTTTACAGTTTGCTACAAAATTATTGCCTCTTTTTCTGCCCTTTTTGTTTGTGTTACAGGTCTTGAAAGGATTCTAAGTTAAACCCAATTGGTTTTATTTAGGTTTAAGCGATTAAGTAATTTCGCTTAAAAACAACATTTTAGGGTTTAGAAATATACGAAAACTTTGAATTGGGAAAGATTTTTTCTCAAAAGATTTTAATATTCTGATAGAAGTGTTTTTTTCTTAACTATGATGGCTGATATTATGTTCAACTGGAGGAGGAGCCCAATATGAAGTCAAATCTGTTCTTAGCGGCGCTGTTCCTTCAAATAGTATTGATTTTTACCATAATTTTCGATATTGATGTGGCAAGGCAAGTTATTGGTTTTGTTTATCTGACTTTTGTGCCTGGTTTTGCTATTCTAGGGTTACTTCGACTAAAACTCGGAAAGGTGGAAATGACTCTTTTTATGGTTGGATTGAGTCTCGCTTTCTTGATGTTAGAAGGATTTCTACTTAATTCATTGGGTCCTTTGTTGGGATTTTCCCAACCTCTTGACTTAACTCCAATACTTGTGGTTACGAGTGTTTTTGTTGTATTTTCTCTATTTCTTAGACGGGATACCCTTTATGAGCCTATCACGTTTAATGTTGGCTTTAAACATGTCGTGATTATCGGTTTTCTTCTTAGTTCAATCATAGGTCTTAGCATATTTGGCGGAACAATTGTGAACCTCTACCCTGCAACTGGGAATATCATTCTATTTGTAATGCTTTTTTCTATTGCCTTAATCATAGGGTTAGCGGCTTTTTCCAAGAAGATTTTTCCCCCTCAATTTTACCCTCTCATATTATTTGTAGTTGCTCTCGCTCTATTATTTCACACTACTCTTTTTTCCCGTAGTATCGTTGGAAGCGATATCTTCGGCGAGTTTTCGCTCTTCAAAAATACGATAGATAATTTTCGCTGGGATGTATCCGGGGCCTATAGTTACAATGCAATGTTAAGTGTCACCATTTTGCCAACGATATATTCATTAATTCTTAAGTTGGATGGAACATGGATATTCAAAATCATATATCCGCTGATTTTTGCGACTGTTCCGGTGGGGTTATATCAGCTTTTTAAAAACAAAGTAACTAAAGAAATTGCCGTTTTTTCTGTTTTCTTTTTCGTTGCTAATATAGCGTTTTATATTGAAATAGCTCAGTTAGCAAGGCAAATGATAGGTGAAATTTTCTATATTTTGCTGTTTATAGTACTTTTTAGCGAAAGGATAAAAGGCACAGGAAAATTGGCGCTTTTTACAATTTTCAGTTTTGGCTTAGTTGTGTCACATTATTCTCTTGCGTATATTTTCTTAGCATCGCTAATTGTGGTTTGGCTTGTTAGCATTGCAAGCAAGCATATGTCAAAAATTACTTTTACAATGATTTTGTTGTTTGGAATTATTGCTTTTGCATGGTTTATTTATGTTTCATCCGGATCAACGTTTAACAACTTTATTATTACAATTAGCCGGTTACGAAACAGCTTTCTTTCTGATTTTTTCAACCCTCAGGCAAGAAGCAATGACGTTTTGCAAGCCGTCGGTGCTTCTGGTATTCCAACTCTGTGGCATTCTATAGGTCGATATCAATTTTATATTACAGAAGCATTTGTAATAGTAGGTATTGTAAGTTTGTTAATAAAAAACAAGATGCGCTTTTTTAAAGATGATTTCAATGTTCTAGTGCTGTTCAACTTGCTTCTCTTGGTTGCATGTATTGTTATACCCAACTTTGCAGGCAGTTTTAACGTATCTAGGTTCTATCATGTGACGTTGTTTGTGTTAGCTCCTTTTTGCTTAATCGGGGGTGTCTACCTTCTGAAACTATTGTCGAAACAAAAAATTGAAGCAAGATACCTCAGTCTCGCTGTTGTTTTACTAGTGCTAATCCCTTTCTTCTTTTTCCAAACAGGAGCCATATATGAAATTGCTAAAGACGAAAGCGCTTCACTCCCTCTAAGCGGTTATAGATTTGGTTCAATGCAACTGGCTAGTATGGGCGTTCTCAATGATCCTGAAGTCTCGGGTGCAACTTGGCTTTTGAAGTTTGGGAATAACAGCACCCCAGTTTATGCAGATATATACTCTGACTCTATTTTCACCTATGTGGGCTCTCTGAGTAGAGCGGAGTTCACGCCAGATGTTCCTGTTAATTCAAGTTCTTATGTTTACCTCATGCCATATAATATCGCTACGGAAGAGATTACCTTAAGCTATGGAAGTTATCTCTCTACCTCAATATTTAATGCCAGTAGAGTGACACCTTCTTACGACAGGATAAATACAATATATTCCAGTGGCTCTTGTGAGATCTTTCAAGTTCCCTAAAAAGAAGAAATTATTTGATTATTGGAAAGATTGAATAAATAGTGATGACATAAGGAAAGTGGCAGGTTCGAACTCTCTTTTCATCACTGCCTGTTGTTTTCTGCAATATAACTAAACTTGTTCCACTATATTTCGGATATAGCTATTGTTATCTAAATTCAAAAAGTTTTAAGGTATAAACAAAATTTTCTTATAGTCCATAGTCTCAGATTTCGACCAACAATTGTTTTCTTCTTAAAGAAACGCTGTTTCTATAAATATATACGTTCATGAAGAAGAATAAAGGAATATAGAACTATATGATCAGTTTTTGTCCAAAAGTTTCAATAATCGTGACAACATTCAATCGTTCAAAAAATGATGTATTGGAATGTTTAGATTCTATACGGTCGCTTTCATATTCAAACTTGGAATTAATATTAGTTGATAATAGTACGAATACACCTTCACTTTATTCTTCATTAGATTATCCAAATATGAAATTAGTAGATTTTACTGGCGAAGAGAACTTGGGCGTCCCGGGTGGACGGAATGTCGGAATTAGGAATTCAAGTGGAGACTTCTTATTCTTTGTAGATGACGATGCGGTATTGGATAAGAATTGTGTGATTGAACTTCTGAAAGTGGCTAGAAGTGATGACTCTATTGGTATACTGGGTCCTCTAACTTACAAATATGATAATCCCTCGGAAGTTTGGTTCTATCAAAACGTTAGAAACTCGCAGAATGTTGTAGACGTTCCTATTGTTGTAGGCGCTGCTTTGATGATTAGGCGTAGTGCTTTGAGAAAAATAGGTCCCTTTTACTCCTTTTATTTCCTGTATCATGAAGAACTTGATCTTTGCTATAGGGTTAAGGAAGCTGGCTACAGGACAGTTTGTGTAAATAAGGCTATTTGCTGGCACAAGGTTTTAGCTAATGATTCCAACAAACTTTTAAACTCTGTTAGGTCTTTTTACTGGCATCGGAATCTTTTTGTTTTTGCTGGCAAAAATATATCTTCTACAATTGGCGCAGCCAAGTTTCTCTTTAAGAATTTAGTCTATTATGGGAATCGAAATTTTCCTTTCTTGATACTTCTTATGATGATTCAATCTGGGAATATGGATGCCTTAATGTCTTACTTTAAAGGATTAGGTTTTGGGGTAGCATTATATCTTAAATTTCGTTCATCGTCTAAACTTTAACTATCTGAAAAAATAACGATTAAACCTGTTGCAATTTATTGTCAAATGATTTCATAGTTTCTCTCATTAGTTTCATCACATTTTGGCTCTAAATAAACTCGAGTTGCTAACGTAATGTTAATGTTTCTTATTACAGTGTGTTCTAGTTGATTGAAATTAGCAATTATTTCAAATAAGCTTAACAAGGATCTAATGTTTGCTTCAACTTGATCAATGACATATTATTTAGATAATTTTACAAAATCCTGTGTCCATTGGTCTCATTTTTTTAAAAAAATACTTTTCTTATTTGCTCCGATTACCGCGACGTCGGCATTTGCTCTATATGCACAAAATTTTGTATTGTTTGATACTTTATTCAATCAATATTAGTCGTATATGAAAATTTTAGAAATGGTAATTACCATAATTTATAAATTGGCATTAAGTTATTTGGTTCCAATTCTCAATGAAAACGATGTTTGTTTCTATATTATTTAGACATTATATCCAACTAAATTCTATATATTCAAAAGCTTTTTATACAATCATTCATCAAGACTTGAGCGAATAATTCATATTTCAATATGATTCATCTAAAATAATTCTGATTATTTTAACGGTTGTGTACGATTGGTTACAATTTGTCATCTTTGGCCAACTTTTCTTCCATTCCAAACAGGTGGAGTTGAGAGTTATATCCTTACATTGTCCAATTATCTTTCCGATGTTGATCCTGACGCCAATTTTCTTTTAGTTACGGACAAATCGAACATTTCTTATGTGTATTCAAGAAAGATATCTAAGTGTCAACAATATGGTAAATTGAAGGTTATCAGGTTCGGCCCAAACATTTTGAGCTTTCTCGAGGGAATATATTTTAAGGTATTTCATTCTAACTGCAACCTTCTTAAGAATCTTATAACCAGAACTCTTTATCGAGAAATTGTGAAAAGCAAGGAAATGCAAAATGTAGATGTTTTTCACATTCATGGATTATGGGAAACACGCTACCCTCTTATAGGTCTCTATATGAGTCAACATTATAATCGTCCATTATTGGTTTCTTTACATGGTGAATCTGCAAACAATCAAAATGACTCGATGCACCTTGACACACCAGAGGCTTTTAATGTTTTGAATAGTGCAAAAATTATTACAACATTTTCAAAAGATGTTCTTTTTAAGTTATGGAACTTGGGATTTTATAAGAAAAGTCGTCTAATTCCTAATTTTGTGAATATTCAAAAGTTTCGACGTTATCACACAAACAATGTTGTTCACAAAATGAGAGTTGTTGTGATTTCAAGACTTGATTATTCCAAAGATCCAATAACTGTGATACGTGCATTCAAACTTGTGACGATGGCAATTCCTGAAGCAAGGCTACAAATAGTTGGAGATGGTCCACTACACGATCGCGTAGAAGCCTTAATTCGAGAATTGAATATGGAGAGATCAATAGTGTTGGTTGGAAGGCAATTAAATGTTAGAAAGTTCTTGTGGAGCAATGACATTTTCATTGCCACGAAGGCTGGCTACCTCGCTTTAATTGAGGCTTGGGCAGCTGGACTTGCCGTCATAGCTCCTAGAATAGGAATACTGAAAGAGATAGTCGTGGACAATGAAAACGGTTTGCTTGTAGACTATCACAATGAAAAACAACTTTCTGCTGCTATCATTAATCTAATTAAAGATCCTGATTTGCGGAAACGTCTTGTTTCAAAAGGGATGGATGCTGTTCAGAAACATGACATAAGTGAGGTTGCTCCTGAGATTGCCAAAATTTATATTAATTTGAAGCATTATTTTTCTTAGCTGGAATTAGGACATAACTAATTTTCAGACTGATAGATCTTAATCGATTGAGATAAAGATCAGATTAGTTTAGTTGATTTTCCTAAAAGGTGAGGTTATAATGAATAAGAGATCCGATCAAGCATTTTCGAAAAACTTGGTCAGTATAATAATTCCAACGTACAATTATGGTCGATATCTGCGTCAAGCTATCGAGAGTGCGATCAGTCAAAGCTATAGGTTGATAGAGGTAATTGTGGTTGACGATGGTTCAACAGATGATACCGCATCAATTTGTAAAAGTTATCCTATTCGTTACTACTTTCAGTCCAATCAAGGAGTATCCGCGGCTATGAACGCTGGTATAAAACTTTCTAGAGGCAAGTTTTACATAACTATGGGTGCGGATGACATTTTAGAAAAAGATTACGTTGAAAAGACATTATATATTATGCTTACTAACGGCAAGATCGGTTTCGTGTACACGGGAGCGAGGCTATTCGGGGAGATTAATGCTGTGATCTTGCCAATTAAGCTATATCATAGACTTAGTATTCTTGTTGGGGGGTGGGTGGGCGTAATTGGCGCTGCTCTCGTGAGAAAAGCCGCTTTTGAAAGTGTTGGCGGTTTTGATGTGACTTTTCCAGCATACGAGGACCTAGATTTTCTTATTAGAGTTAGCCTGAAAGGTTGGAAAAGCAGGGCAATATATGAGCCTTTATACCTTTATAGAAGACATTCATCGGATATCCCTCATCGACATCCCGATTACAATACATCAAAGGACAGATATTGTCGAGATCTTATCGATTCAAAATATTGGTTTGCGCGGCCTTACAAGAAAATCCGCTGGATTTACAAATTGCTATTTGAAAGATTTTTCTTTTTAGCCCTGAATCCTATAGAATATTTCAAAGGTACTCGCAGAATCTATCGAATAAGAAGTTACGCAAAAATGATCAAACAACACAACTTCTCTAATTCAAAGAAAGCCCTTGACCTAACATTGGCAATTGCGGGCGAAGCCTATGAACTTATGAGCGCTCGGGTGGGGAGAGAACAGATACTTTATATGTACTATGAGCAAAGAATAACAAAGATGTCTACGTGAGCTTGCAGAGGTAATGAGCAAAGTCTCTTTATAGGTAAATGTCTTTATTCAAAAAAAGTGAATTAAGGGTGATGTGATATATTTCTATTCTTGAAATATTGTTTTTTAAAGGTATGTATTATTAAAAGCATGTTTAAAAGGAAAAATATGTGAGAAGAGGATTCATGAAAAGAAATCTTGTAGTAGTTATTCTAATTGTTTCACTAATTTGTCCAATGTTTATTTTATCTCAGAGCACAGCGCAAGCTATGACTTCTTGGTTTGATTCTTCTTGGACTAACAGAACTAATATAGTAATTGACAACACTCTGAATCCAAATGTTTTAGCTAACTACCAGATTAGACTCAGTATAGATTACAAAAGTTCAATGAATCCTGACTTTTCAGACTTAAGATTTACTGGTGATAATGGAGTTACACCCCTTCCCTACTGGATTGAAAGCTATAATCTTTCTATATCAGCCATAGTTTGGGTGAAAGTTTCTTCTATACCAGCATTAGGTACTGCAAATATTTTTGAATATTATGGCAATTTATTGGCAAAGAGCTTAAGCAACGGAACTGCAACCTTTGAACTCTTTGAAGATTTTGAGCATCCCTCTTCTTCTACTGCATGGACCGAGCTGACTTCATTACCTGAAACAAGTGCAGATGGAACGTCTGCTGTTTACAATAACAAGCTTTATTACTTCGGAGGTTACGACAAAACCGCAAACGACATCTTAAGCATAACATATGTTTTTGATCCAGCGCTAAATTCATGGACTCAAGAAAAAGACATGCCAACAGCTCGTTGGGGCGAGGTGGCAGTTCAATATAACGGACAAATTTATGTCATGGGTGGGCAAACTAGTGCAAATAGCGAAAATTCACAGTTTAGCAGTTATAAATATTCAAACAATCCCCTTACTACAATTCCCAAGTATGGCGCGAGTGGAGTTGTACATCCTGATGTATTATATTTTCCAAATGGCCAGGATGGTTATAAATATTGGATGATCTATACCCCGTGGACTGAAGGCGCTTCATACGAAAATCCCAGTGTTGTTAGAAGTAATGATGGACTCACTTGGACAGACTTAGGTATATCTAATCCTGTCATTCCGGCAGGCGCACCAGGTTCTTTTAACGATAAAGAAAATCCTGATCCTGACTTTTGTTACGTAGAAGATTACAACAAATGGTTCATGGTGTGGGGTCCCGGTGATCAAGCTACGGATAGCAGGCAAATAGCTCTTGCGTATTCTTTAGACGGCAAAACTTGGATACAGTACAATGGATCGAGAGTTAATGGAAACACAGATCCAATAGTTTTATCCGGAAATGACACCCAGGGTCAATCATGGGAATGCTTGGGCCAGGTTTCTAAAACAACTACTCCGACTTTGCTCTATAAGGATGGGCTTTTTTACCTTTACTATGCCGAAGAAGCAAGTGGCAACAATATGGGAAAAGTGGGTTTAGCAACATTCACTTGGAATAACACTTCAAATAATATCCTTAATATTTCACGTAACTCCAATAATCCCATTATTTCCTTGCCTCAAGATAACATATTTTTAAAAGGCTTAGGTCACTTGGACGTCGCAATCAATTCTGATGGTATCGGTTACTACATGTTTGGATGCCGACAGATGGTCAATTCATTTACATATGAGCTCGTGCTTTTAACTTCAACTGATTTGTTATCTTGGACCGATTCAGGAATCGTTTTGGCGCCAGGGCAATCTGGAAGTTGGGACGGTCTGCACATTTATCGATCATGCCCCGTTACTGATACTTCAGGAAAAATACTTCTTTCTAACAATAGTTTTCCAATTTATTACAGCGGATGGGATCAAAATAATGTTCCACTGATTGGACTTGCCTATATATCGACAAGCCCCGATAATGTCTTAGGCAATATCAATTCCGGATTAATCGACAATTGGGGCGGCGAGGTTCAGGTAACTAACTTTAAATTCACAGGTGCCACAGGAACATATTCAGCTAATATGTCTGTTTATTTTTCCACTGTGACTACTACACCAAATAACCGCGCCATAGTGGGGATTTACGACGACTCTTTAAATAAAATTGCTCAAAGCTCAGTTGTGACAGGAATCAGCCAAGGCTGGCAAACTTTTTCTTTAACAACAACCTTTAACCTAACCCAAAACCACAATTATTATCTAATTTCTCACGCTCCTGACGGGAACAACGGCGGCTATGTTTCTGGGGTGGCCAACCAGGCGGGATGGAAAACACGTACATACGATGGGACTCTACCAGTTAATCTCTCTCCTCTGACCGGTCAAGAGGATGCAGCTTATTCCATCTACCTGACTTATAATAGTACTTCTTTTATAGCACCTTCAATTATTCATACAAATGAGGTTTACGCCCCATCAACTAACACATGGGGAATAAAAACAGATGTCCCATCAGATGTAACGCATCAAGGCTTGATGGGCGTTTTATACGGGAACGGAATCCATCTATTTTACGGTAACTTCCATTATGTCTATTATCCCGCTACGGACACATATGAACGAAAAGCTGACGTACCAACCCCACGTTCATGGGGAACATGCGCCGTGGTCAACAACAAGATTTACGTTATAGGCGGCTACTCCTTAAATTCGCTAAATGCTTCCACAGCAAATGAGGTTTACGATCCCCTAAGTGACACTTGGCAAAGTAAAACTCCATTACCTTCTGCAAGAATAGGCGTTACTCGAGAAAACCCAGTGATAAATGGTCAAATCTACACGACACATGGATTAGATAATCCAAGCGGGAATTTTCAATCAACTGTGTACATTTATGACCCTTTAACTGATACTTGGCAACAAAAGTCGAGTGCCTCCCATCCTCGAGATGGTGTAGCCTGTGGAGTCATCTCAAACAAGTTATACGTAATCGGTGGTCGCGCGGACCTTATCGGTCCGTATGGACTTAGCTTCAATGAGGTTTATGACCCACAGCTTGATATTAATCAAAGTTCATCTCAATGGACTTATTCAGACCCAAACAACGCTTATGTGGACTCAACAGCCAAAAATAGTGGCAACTACGGATTATTGCTAAATGACAACAACCCCGCTGGATACGTGTACGCAGAGCACACTCTGAGTTCCTCTCAGAGAATTGTTGACTTTGATTGGGATATCACAAATGCCTTAGGTATTGCAAATTTGCAGCCGCAAGGAAGAATCTTGCTTGTCAACCCGTCACTAGCAAACTATGGAACGTTGTATTATTATAATGACGGAGGCAATCCTACATTTAAATGGTACAACGGTGCTTTTACGACTCTACAAACTGCCAGCTGGAACTCTTGGTATCACATAACAATAATATGGGCCGGTTCCAACAGCAAAGTAATCATAAATGGAACAATCTATCAAGTATCAGCCAGCACTGTTGGGTCGGATAGGATAAGGCTAGATAGCAGTTATTCTGAAGTTTCCAAGGCTTTCTTTGACAATGTTCGTGCCAGACAGTATAGCGCTCAAGAGCCTTCATTATCCTTGGGTCCTGAAGAACAATTCCAAAGTAACATTACTTTGACAGTTAACACTGTTGGAAGCGGCTCGTATAGTTTGAACAAGGCTGCTCCTTACAGTTTTGGTGATGTGGTTGAGTTGACAGCTATTCCAATTGCAGGTTGGAGTTTCAGTGGTTGGAGTGGCGATTTGTCAGGATTAGTTAACCCGGTGACGATTACTTTAGATGGGAACAAGACCGTTACTGCGACTTTCATGATTAACGTGTTTACTGTTAGTGTTACTCCCGCTCCTGTTCACGGGTCGGTCGTCAGTGCGAATGGGACTTCAGTGAATTATGGCGATGGTTTGACTTTCGTGGTTACTGCTGATGCTGGTTATCATATAGTTGATGTTCTGGTGGATGGGGTCTCCAAGGGTGCAGTTGATTCATGGGATTTCACCAATGTTCAGGCGTCTCACACGATCTCGGCGACTTTTGCGGTTAACTCGTTCTTGGTTACGGTTAATGTGGGTTCTAATGGTTTGTCTAATTTGGCTACTCAGACGGTTGATTCGGGTACATCGCTAAGCTTCATTTTCACTCCAAACCTTGGGTATCATGTTGCTGATGTGGTTGTTAACGGAACTACTCATTTGGGTTCGGTAACAAGCTATAACCCGACTATTACTGGCGATACTTCTGTTGATGTGACTTTTGCGGTTAACTCGTTCTTGGTTACGGTTAATGTGGGTTCTAATGGTTTGTCTAATTTGGCTACTCAGACGGTTGATTCGGGTACATCGCTAAGCTTCATTTTCACTCCAAACCTTGGGTATCATGTTGCTGATGTGGTTGTTAACGGAACTACTCATTTGGGTTCGGTAACAAGCTATAACCCGACTATTACTGGCGATACTTCTGTTGATGTGACTTTTGCGGTTAACTCGTTCTTGGTTACGGTTAATGTGGGTTCTAATGGTTTGTCTAATTTGGCTACTCAGACGGTTGATTCGGGTACATCGCTAAGCTTCATTTTCACTCCAAACCTTGGGTATCATGTTGCTGATGTGGTTGTTAACGGAACTACTCATTTGGGTTCGGTAACAAGCTATAACCCGACTATTACTGGCGATACTTCTGTTGATGTGACTTTTGCGGTTAACTCGTTCTTGGTTACGGTTAATGTGGGTTCTAATGGTTTGTCTAATTTGGCTACTCAGACGGTTGATTCGGGTACATCGCTAAGCTTCATTTTCACTCCAAACCTTGGGTATCATGTTGCTGATGTGGTTGTTAACGGAACTACTCATTTGGGTTCGGTAACAAGCTATAACCCGACTATTACTGGCGATACTTCTGTTGATGTGACTTTTGCGGTTAACTCGTTCTTGGTTACGGTTAATGTGGGTTCTAATGGTTTGTCTAATTTGGCTACTCAGATGGTTGATTCGGGTACATCGCTAAGCTTCATTTTCACTCCAAACCTTGGGTATCATGTTGCTGATGTGGTTGTTAACGGAACTACTCATTTGGGTTCGGTAACAAGCTATAACCCGACTATTACTGGCGATACTTCTGTTGATGTGACTTTTGCGGTTAACTCGTTCTTGGTTACGGTTAATGTGGGTTCTAATGGTTTGTCTAATTTGGCTACTCAGACGGTTGATTCGGGTACATCGCTAAGCTTCATTTTCACTCCAAACCTTGGGTATCATGTTGCTGATGTGGTTGTTAACGGAACTACTCATTTGGGTTCGGTAACAAGCTATAACCCGACTATTACTGGCGATACTTCTGTTGATGTGACTTTTGCGGTTAACTCGTTCTTGGTTACGGTTAATGTGGGTTCTAATGGTTTGTCTAATTTGGCTACTCAGACGGTTGATTCGGGTACATCGCTAAGCTTCATTTTCACTCCAAACCTTGGGTATCATGTTGCTGATGTGGTTGTTAACGGAACTACTCATTTGGGTTCGGTAACAAGCTATAACCCGACTATTACTGGCGATACTTCTGTTGATGTGACTTTTGCGGTTAACTCGTTCTTGGTTACGGTTAATGTGGGTTCTAATGGTTTGTCTAATTTGGCTACTCAGACGGTTGATTCGGGTACATCGCTAAGCTTCATTTTCACTCCAAACCTTGGGTATCATGTTGCTGATGTGGTTGTTAACGGAACTACTCATTTGGGTTCGGTAACAAGCTATAACCCGACTATTACTGGCGATACTTCTGTTGATGTGACTTTTGCGGTTAACTCGTTCTTGGTTACGGTTAATGTGGGTTCTAATGGTTTGTCTAATTTGGCTACTCAGACGGTTGATTCGGGTACATCGCTAAGCTTCATTTTCACTCCAAACCTTGGGTATCATGTTGCTGATGTGGTTGTTAACGGAACTACTCATTTGGGTTCGGTAACAAGCTATAACCCGACTATTACTGGCGATACTTCTGTTGATGTGACTTTTGCGGTTAACTCGTTCTTGGTTACGGTTAATGTGGGTTCTAATGGTTTGTCTAATTTGGCTACTCAGACGGTTGATTCGGGTACATCGCTAAGCTTCATTTTCACTCCAAACCTTGGGTATCATGTTGCTGATGTGGTTGTTAACGGAACTACTCATTTGGGTTCGGTAACAAGCTATAACCCGACTATTACTGGCGATACTTCTGTTGATGTGACTTTTGCGGTTAACTCGTTCTTGGTTACGGTTAATGTGGGTTCTAATGGTTTGTCTAATTTGGCTACTCAGACGGTTGATTCGGGTACATCGCTAAGCTTCATTTTCACTCCAAACCTTGGGTATCATGTTGCTGATGTGGTTGTTAACGGAACTACTCATTTGGGTTCGGTAACAAGCTATAACCCGACTATTACTGGCGATACTTCTGTTGATGTGACTTTTGCGGTTAACTCGTTCTTGGTTACGGTTAATGTGGGTTCTAATGGTTTGTCTAATTTGGCTACTCAGACGGTTGATTCGGGTACATCGCTAAGCTTCATTTTCACTCCAAACCTTGGGTATCATGTTGCTGATGTGGTTGTTAACGGAACTACTCATTTGGGTTCGGTTACAAGCTATAATCCGACTATTACTGGCGATACTTCTGTTGATGTGACTTTTGCGGTTAACTTGTACTTGGTTACGGTTAATGTGGGTTCTAATGGCTTGTCTAATTTGGCTACTCAGATGGTTGATTCGGGTACATCGCTAAGCTTCATTTTCACTCCAAACCTTGGGTATCATGTTGCTGATGTGGTTGTTAATGGAACTACTCATTTAGGCTCGGTTACTAGCTATAATCCGACTATTACTGGCGATACTTCTGTTGATGTGACTTTTGCGGTTAACTTGTTCTTGGTTACGGTTAATGTGGGTTCTAATGGCTTGTCTAATTTGGCTACTCAGATGGTTGATTCGGGTACATCGCTAAGCTTCATTTTCACTCCAAACCTTGGGTATCATGTTGCTGATGTGGTTGTTAATGGAACTACTCATTTAGGCTCGGTTACAAGCTATAACCCGACTATTACTGGCGATACTTCTGTTGATGTGACTTTTGCGGTTAACTTGTACTTGGTTACGGTTAATGTGGGTTCTAATGGCTTGTCTAATTTGGCTACTCAGATGGTTGATTCGGGTACATCGCTAAGCTTCATTTTCACTCCAAACCTTGGGTATCATGTTGCTGATGTGGTTGTTAATGGAACTACTCATTTAGGCTCGGTTACTAGCTATAATCCGACTATTACTGGCGATACTTCTGTTGATGTGACTTTTGCGGTTAACTTGTACTTGGTTACGGTTAATGTGGGTTCTAATGGCTTGTCTAATTTGGCTACTCAGATGGTTGATTCGGGTGCATCGCTAAGCTTCATTTTCACTCCAAACCTTGGGTATCATGTTGCTGATGTGGTTGTTAATGGAACTACTCATTTAGGCTCGGTTACTAGCTATAATCCGACTATTACTGGCGATACTTCTGTTGATGTGACTTTTGCGGTTAACTTGTACTTGGTTACGGTTAATGTGGGTTCTAATGGCTTGTCTAATTTGGCTACTCAGATGGTTGATTCGGGTGCATCGCTAAGCTTCCTTTTCACTCCAAACCTTGGGTATCATGTTGCTGATGTGGTTGTTAATGGAACTACTCATTTAGGCTCGGTTACTAGCTATAATCCGACTATTACTGGCGATACTTCTGTTGATGTGACTTTTGCGGTTAACTTGTACTTGGTTACGGTTAATGTGGGTTCTAATGGCTTGTCTAATTTGGCTACTCAGATGGTTGATTCGGGTGCATCGCTAAGCTTCCTTTTCACTCCAAACCTTGGGTATCATGTTGCTGATGTGGTTGTTAATGGAACTACTCATTTAGGCTCGGTTACTAGCTATAATCCGACTATTACTGGCGATACTTCTGTTGATGTGACTTTTGCGGTTAACTTGTACTTGGTTACGGTTAATGTGGGTTCTAATGGCTTGTCTAATTTGGCTACTCAGATGGTTGATTCGGGTGCATCGCTAAGCTTCCTTTTCACTCCAAACCTTGGGTATCATGTTGCTGATGTGGTTGTTAATGGAACTACTCATTTAGGCTCGGTAACTAGCTATAATCCGACTATTACTGGCGATACTTCTGTTGATGTGACTTTTGCGGTTAACTTGTACTTGGTTACGGTTAATGTGGGTTCTAATGGCTTGTCTAATTTGGCTACTCAGATGGTTGATTCGGGTGCATCGCTAAGCTTCCTTTTCACTCCAAACCTTGGGTATCATGTTGCTGATGTGGTTGTTAATGGAACTACTCATTTAGGCTCGGTAACTAGCTATAATCCGACTATTACTGGCGATACTTCTGTTGATGTGACTTTTGCGGTTAACTTGTACTTAACTTGGACGCAGACTACATTGACTGATTTTAACTCAGGTAATAAAAATAATGTAGAAACCACCACGATCGGCCAATCTGATGGTGATCTTATTCTATCAAAGACCTCAGGTGTTACAACATCGACATTTAATGACAACTTCAACGACGGAATATTAGAATCTGGATGGACAGTTGATAAATCATCCTTAAGTCAATGGATAAAAATAGACTTAGGATCAATTTTCAGCATTAATACAGTCAAAGTCTATCAAAGCAACTTTCCGAATTACTTCACCCAAGACTATCAAATTCAGATTAGTACCGATGATGTGGTTTACACAACTGTTGGGACTAATACGCTTCAAGCAAGTATAAACAATGTCGGAACGAATACTTTCACGGCTACAAATGCGCGGTATGTCAAAATAGTAATCTTATCACATTACTTAACCGGCTTATCTCAAGGTCTAAATGAGATAGAAGTTTTCCAATCGGGGAATCCAAGCACAAATATTGCTTTAAACAAAGCAGTAACCGCATCTAGTCAATGGTCCTCGAACTATGCTCCTGTCAGAGTTGTTGACGGTTTAAAGGGGACTGTGACTAATGCATCACCTTATCCATGGCTTTGCGCAGACAACGCGGCAGCATATTACAGTACCATTTCGGAAACCGGTGGCGTTCTTTCAATAAATGCAGCTGAGAACAGCTTTGCGCACATAGAACGAAGTCTTGCCTTATCCTCTAATACTATAAATGTAACCTTAGCTGCAAGAATCCAAGTTCAAGCAAATACAGGTACTTCTTGGTGTCCAAAAATAGCGTTATACTGGGCATCAGGTGATTGGTGCGGAATTGGAATTTCAAATGGCAACTTCATAACAAACGTAAATGTATATTCATCCCAAACCGAAGGATTTGCCGCTTACTCGGGTGCTGCTCCAAATGTATTCTTGTATGTCAAAATATTCGTAAACTCAACAACCATACAATTCAGCAAATCATCAGATGGATTAAGCTGGATAGTTCTGAGAACAGCGTCGCGACCAACCAGCTACAACGGTTCACCCTCATTGTTAATTGTCGGAAAAGGATACGGAAACGGTGGTTACACACAAGGTGGCTATACCTACCCAAATCCAGACCTAGACAATAATTATCCACCAACAGCAGGAAACTTTGCAACATCTTATATCGATGACTTGACACTTACCACATATAACAGTCAATCAAGCGAACAATACGTATCCACTGGAGTGTTTACATCAAGTGTCTTCGATGCCACCTCTTTGGTTACTTGGCAAAGCATTTATTGGGCATCAACGTTACCTCAAGGAACAAGCATAGCAATACAAACCAGATCAGGCAATAATTTAGTTCCAGATAGTTCATGGAGCAACTGGTCAACTATATACTCTAATTCAGGCGACTTAATTTTGAGTCCAAACAACCGTTATATTCAATACCGCATAACGTTCCAGACAACAAATACTGAAGTAACACCAATCCTTCAAAGCATTTCAATTCAATATCTAAGTAGCTAACTCCAGATTTGTGGGACGAAATGTGCTCTCAAAAATACCAGTTCAATCACTATTTTTTTATTTTTCTGATAATAAGCAAAATAAAAATATTAAACTCAAATTATTATCCAACAACGAAAAATTTTTCTCAAGTTAATAAATAATAATGTGTTTTTCATGCCAACTGGACCAAAAATTATTATGGTTCTTTCACAAAAACATTATCTTTCAATGCACTTTGTTAATAAGAAAAACCTCATAACTTTAAGTGAAAGTCATGGATAAAGCAACTGAAATAGGGCAGACTTCAGCTCACGGCAGCTTCCATTTATTCATAGGGCAAATAATATCTACAATATTACTGGCAGTAGGAACAATAATTCTGCAACTTTTCATCTCAGAAAAGGACTATGGTCTATATGTAATTGCCTTAATCCCTGCAACAACTATTCTACTATTCCAAGACTGGGGAGTTGGGGCAGCAATGGTTAAGCTATGTGCCAAATGCAGATCTGAAAATAATTTGGGTGGCGCACGAAAAATTGTACTCTCTGGTCTAACTTTCCAAGTTTCAACTGGACTATTTTTAACTCTACTTTCGTTTTTTATGGCTGCTTATATAGCTTCAATTATTAACAAGCCTGAATCTGTGTTTCTAATATCAGTTGCCTCCCTGATCATTTTATCCAATTCATTGCTTGTGGCCCCTCACTCTGCCTTTATAGGTTTTGAACGAATGGATCTGTATGTTCTAATAATGATCTGTCAAGCATCAATCACTTGTATACTTGGACCATTGTTGGTTTACTTAGGTTATGGAGCATTTGGTGCACTAATAGGGTATTTCTTTGGTTTTCTTATTGCCGGCTTGCTTTCCATAGGTCTCCTATATGCAGTTATACTAAGAAAAATTGAGCCAGCCAAAAACAAAATTAACATTTCTGAAATAATTTTAACATTAAAAAGCATGTTGAAGTTTGGAGTTCCTCTCGCTATTGGTAGTATTTTGGGCGGGGTATTATCACAGTTCTATTCTTTTATGATGGCAAAATACATTATTGATTTCGCTGTCATTGGAAGCTATAAGACCGCGATCAATTTTGCTGTATTGCTAACCTTTATTTCAATGCCCATATCTACAGTGTTATTTCCAGCTTTTTCTAAAATTAACCTTTCAAAAGAAAAAGAAGTTCTTCAAAAAGTATTCAGATTATCAGTTAAGTATACTGCCTTCTTGCTGGTTCCACTCACAATACTTGCCATGGTTATATCAACACCTCTCATAGCAACAATTTATGGTGGTAAATGGCTCCTTGCTCCCTCTTATCTAACGATGTACGTATCAATTAATATATTCTGTGTTTTCGGAAACATTGCTGCGTTTAGTCTCTTAACTGCAGTAGGGGAAACAAAATTATTAATGAAATTGTTCACTTTGAGCCTATGCATCGGAGTTCCGTTAGGCTTTCTATTGATTCCATTGTTAGGCATACCTGGGCTAATATTGGTAAATATCGTTGGAGGATTGCCGAGCATGTTTATTGCTGTTTTCAAAGTCTCAAAACGTTATGGTGCCAAAATAGATTTTAGGTCTTCAGCCAAAATTTTGGTTGCATCTTTGATAGCTGGATTACTTACCTTTCTATTCTTAGAAATATTTGGCACTTTTGAAGCACTGAGATTAATTGTCGGCACATCGCTTTTCATTACACTCTACTTATTAATATCGCCCATTATAGGCGCCATAGATCAAACAGATATTTCGAACCTTAGAACTTTAATTTCTAATTTTGGTTTTTTTGCCAAGTTACTTAGAGTTCCGCTTAAAATAATGGAAAAAATATTAAGAAAATAGCTTCGAGAATCTATCTCAATAATCTTCTCTTTCTTGTTGAAAAAGAGGAAAAGATCTAAAACACGATATTTTCGATTAGCTTCTCCATAATTAACAGGTCTTTTTGAATTAAAGTTGATTTCTATTTTTAGGCAGATAAAATGGTGTAAAAAATATGAAAAAACTTAATGTTGCTGTAATAGGGACCGGTATTTGGGGTATTAATCACGTTCGAGTCTACAAAGAACTGGATTCTTTCAACCTTGTAGCGATTTGTGATGTCAACAAAGAAAGAGTTAAGGCAATCGCTGAAAAGAACAATGCGGTACCTTACACTGATAGTTCTCTTATGTTAAAAACGGAAGAAATCGACGCAGTCAGCGTTTGCACATGGTCAACTGTTTTAGCCAAAGAAGCGCTTATGGCGTTGGAAGCAGGGAAGCATGTTCTTGTTGAAAAACCTATGGCTGCTAGTGTGAGAGATGCTGAGTCTCTGTTGAGGGTTGCAGAAAGCAATGGATTAATTTTAACTGTTGGTTTCCTGATGCGTTTTATTCCTGGACTCCGGCAAATTCGAGAAAATATTCAAAGCAAATCGGTTGGAGACCTCGTTAGTGCCTCTGCAAAAAGAGTCTCACAATGGCCTGAAAGAATAGGAGATGTTGGAGTAGTGAAAGATATCTCAATCCACGACATTGATGTTATGCGGTATATATCAAACGAAGACCCTGTTAATGTCTACGCAAAGACTGGAAGTAGAAGCTACAGAAAATTCGAAGATTTCGCACAAATAATGTTAACTTATGAAAGTGGCAAGAGTGCATTTATTGAATCCAATTGGTTGACTCCTTACAAAACTCGGATACTAAGTGTTACAGGAAGTGACGCAATTATGAGGCTAGACTACCTAACCCAAGAACTATGGATAGAAAATGCCAAAGAATCGGTGCAGCCTAGGTTACCAATTTTGGAGCCCTTACAACAGGAACTTCAACACTTCTCCGATTGTATTTTATATAAAAAAACACCAATTGTAACAGGGTTTGATGGCATTAAGGCTTTGCAAATAGCAACGGCTGCGCTAAAGTCTTCAGCAGAGAACAGAGTTATTAAACTCAAATAGCATTAATTCTAACTATTAATTAATTCCGCTTAATAGATTATTAAGAGCATTTTGGTTTGGAGAAGAAAAGTTTTGATAACTCTCATCAAAACCAAAAATAGTAATAGTTATCTTGAAATTATCAGATCAAACTAACTCAAAGTTTAGAGAATTTGGCGGGTTTCTAATAATTGAAAGTTGGATTGAGAATTTTATTAAGGTCTCTTCAGATTTTTAGAAAAGATGTTTAAGAGGTAAATTAGGTTTTGAAATCAAGGGTCTCGAAAGTAATTACTCAAATTAATCGATTCAGAAGAACAATTTTTTTACTCATTCTTGTTGTGTTAATCACTTCGATTATTAACTTTGAAGTCTTTGATGGGAAATCCAAAACTCTAAAAAATCCTGAATCAACCTCAACTCCAACTCCAGTAATTTCTCCAACACCTTTTCCAACTTCAAAACCTTCTCCAACTCCGTCTCCGAAAATTACTCCAAAACCAAGTGAACCACCAACTCCCACATATGTGCCTTATATTCAGAATTATTCAAGCTCTGGCATCATATACGTAACAGGCGTCGACATCTTTGGGGGCGATTTGCAAGGAAATGCTATACAGTGGAACCCGTTGTACATAGGCGATTCAGAAAACGCGTCATTCTATGTAAGAAGCACAAGTAACATTCCTGTTATGCTTACATATAGCGTTACTGATTGGTTGCCCCAGGGAATCGACTCATACCTGAGCTTATCATGGGACTATGTACAAACACCGTTAAATTACAACCAAACAATCTTTCTAACACTAACGCTATCTTCACAACTCTCTGCCGACTTCGCAGAATACTTGTTTGCAAACAATGTTACTTCATTTAGCTTTAACCTTCAAATATCCTCTGAAATAGCCCAACCTTAACATCCAATAGCAAAGAAGCTATTAAAACAGTTTTTATTAGCAATTTTTTTTGAGCTCCTTGGTCATTTTCAATGTTTTTCTATTTGGGGATAAGTTATGGATTTTAGAATAGAAACATGGCATAACCAAGAAAAATAGAACGTGGTTGGGACCAACGGAGTTAATCTTAACTGATATGTATTCCGAAAACCTAAAGAAGCCTTATATCCATCGTTAAATCAAACTGAACAAAGAATGACCTAACGAGGATTTCACGTTGCCTATAGGACCTAGGGTTGACTTTAATCTTGGAAACCAAATCAGAGACTTCCTAAATACATCTGCCAACTTTATTTCGGGAAAAATCGGTGCAGTATTCATTGTAGCTGGAATAATATCCTTAGTTATCTCAATTTTTTCTTCATCCCAAGTTCTTGCCTTTATTGGTTTAGGCTTAACTTTCTGGGGAGTTCTTTTTCTTCTAACCACCCCAAAAAGCTACATAGAAGAAATCTTTCTCATAAGCACTGCAATGCCTGAGTATTCAAACATTGATAAAATGGTCAAAGAATTACAATACGTAGAAAAAGGTTACTATATTCCTTCTTATCCCAAGGATGCCCAGGTTCCTGAACACCTAGTAGGTCTTAAAGACCCAGTTGTTTTTATTTCGGCAAACAATGTTTTTGCCATGCCCTCACTTGAGGATATTTCACAAGGAAAATTCTGGATAGAACGCAAGAAAGGAGTATTATTAACCCCTCCAGGAATTGGTCTCCTAAACCAAATCCAAAAACACCTAAAGAACCAAATAACAAACACCGATATCAATGAATTATGTGATATTCTTCCTCGTGTTATTCTAAACAACTTCACCATAGCAAAAGATCTTATAATGAATGCAGAATCAGAACAAATCCACCTCGTAATCAAAGGTTCCATATTCAAAAACCTTTACACAATTAAAAACAATAAAAGTATCTTTTTCCTTGGTTGCCCCTTAATAAGTGCCATTGCATGTCTAATAGCTCAAGGCACAGGAAAAACAATAACTATAAAAGAAATAAATGTCTCCCAAGACACATCAATAATTGAAACAACCTATGAATTTGCAGGTTGATGTTTATGAGTTTTCCACTTTCAGTTTCTGACATAGGCTTGTTGTTAGCAGTTTTAGCCCTTATACTATTGATAACGTCGGAACTGATTGCCTCACTGCCGGAATATTCAAAACGTATTATGATAGACAAGAAACGACTACGATTTGCAGCATTCGGATGTGGGCTTGCATTCATGGTCACCGTGGTTATGCGGATTATATAGAACCCTTAAGCATTGTAACACCGAGTTGAACTGTTGAACCTGGTAATAGTAATTTCTGTTCTGTTGTGACCTTCATTATACTGCCAAACAAACAAGGCGTTGAAGAGCACCTAACGTTAATTATCAAAGCAAAATCGCGGCTACATGTTGTGCGTAAACAGTTTACATATGCTGCAGGAACAAAACTCCCTGAATCGCATCTGGCTGTTCGTCGACTGCGAAGTTAATCCAACATGTGGCTGTTCGGGATTTTCACAAAAATGCTTGACTTGTTTAAATGTCATGAAAGTTATTCAACAAATGTGGAGAGTAACAGAAACGCAGGCAAATGTTATTCTTTATTTAAATTTAGTTGCGTTTCTAATAAAACTCTTGAATTCGTATGTGTGTTGAACAGAAAGCCGCTGAAAAGTCAAACTAATAATGTTTATTAATACTCAATATAAAACTTCGTTGGGGACAAAAAAATGAATGAAAAGCTATATGACATCCAAAAATACTCGAGCTGTTGCAGCAACACAAAAATCAAGACACTCACCTTCTTTGAAACGCTTTCAAAGAAGACTAAGCCTACCAGAGGCAAAACTTTGCAAAAAGTTAACTGTACTTCGCAGATTTTGTCAAGTACACTTCGCAAACATGTTGTGGAAGTTGACAACTAACCTGAACTAGCTTTTCATAAACCTTTAAAATAGATCAGGATATAAGAAACTCAAAATCAGGAAGAGAGAAAAAAATGAAAATACATAACAAATCGAATGTTCTACAAAGACTAAACATTAGAAAACTATCAAAACCAGCAATCATAAGCATCACCATGTTACTTATCATAAGCATTCTACCGCTTTTTACTAGCAATGCCGCACAAGCCGCATCACCATCTGTAACAGCAAAAAGCGGATCTGCAGCAGACATTAAAGCAGCCATAACATCTTTAGGTTCATCAGGTGGAACAGTATACCTTCCTGCTGGAACTTGGATTTGGAATGGCGCTTCTGTATCAATCCCAGGAGGCGTTAACGTCATAGGTGCGTCGCTAGCAGGTTGTCAGGGGCATGAGAATGATTGGGCTAGCTATAGTGAATCGACGATTCTGCATGAAAATAAGCCTGGTTATGGGATGTTTGTTCTTGACGGGTCAAACGGCAAGCCATCTCGGGTCTCTGGGATTAGGTTTGAAGCTTCTGCGCCTGCAAACCCAGCAACAGAAGATAACATGGCTAACAACCTTGGAACCGGCATCGGTTTGGCTGTGAGTTATGGTTTGGATTTTCGTATTGATCATTGCACTTTTATTAATTGGGTTAATATTGCGGTGATGGTTAATACGAAGGATACTCCTGTGGCTTCGCGGGGTGTTATTGATCATTGTGTTGTTGATAACCCGTATAAGCTCAGTGGCACTGGTTGGCTTTGGGGGTATGGTTTTTATGTTGGGAGTGATTGGTACCATAATCATTTTTCGAGTTGGAATAGCAACGTAGGTCTTTATGCTGGTCATTACAACAACATGCCTGCTTACACCACAGCCATGGTTGTAGAAGACAGTCACATGATAAGATGCCGACATACCACAGATGGAATTCAGGGTGCTTGGGGCATTGTTAGATACAACTTGATGGAGTCGAGTCTTCCTCCTTATGGTGATGCTGACTCGCATGGATCTGCTTCGTGGGTTAGTGCAAGGGGTTTCGAAGTATACAGCAACACTTTTATTGCAAGCTCAAAAGATGACGGCAACTATGGTAATGGTGATATTGCTGTTCGATTACGTGATGGGTCGGGTTTGGTCTATGATAATAGCTTTGTTGTTTCGCCAGCCAATGCGGGGGGTTCAAAGCCGGCTTACTTCATCTACTTGGACAATGATAATTCAGCTGGAGGTAATCGTTGGCCAGCGACATATGTGAGTGGCACGTACATCTGGAGCAACTCCTATACAGGAAGCAGTTTCTTGAACAACCGAGGCGGCTATACTCAAAACGTTAATTACTACCTAAGGGCACCCACGCAAGCACAAGACGGATTCACGTACACCCCATATCCATACCCGCACCCACTTACATTATCAGGCACTCCGACTGTTACTCCAACTCCAGTTCCTACGGCCTCTCCGACTCCAAAGCCGACTGTTACTCCAACTCCAGTTCCTACGGCCTCTCCGACTCCAAAGCCGACTGTTACTCCAACTCCAGTTCCTACGGCCTCTCCGACTCCAAAGCCGACTGTTACTCCAACTCCAGTTCCTACGGCCTCTCCGACTCCAAAGCCGACTGTTACTCCAACTCCAGTTCCTACGGCCTCTCCGACTCCAAAGCCGACTGTTACTCCAACTGCAACACCAGTTCCGACCTCTGAACCCCCGCCTACTGAAACAAGTATAGTACAGAATGGTGGATTCGACTCCGGAATTTCTCCTTGGATTTTAGAAATCTCTGATTCACAATCTCAAGGATACGACGGTACGCTAACCCAAAGTTCAAGTGCATTCTCAGGTAGCTATAGCGGCTTATTCACAGTAACAGGTTATCCGCAAGGAGGGTCAGGTTTCATAACTGTATTACAAACCCTTCCAGCACAAGTAGGACAAACATACACTTTGCAATTCTACTACAAAAGCACCATGAAAGTGTTTCCACACGTATTCTGCTTTGGTTCATCATGGCAAGCAATTGGATTATATGGTCAAGCCTTATCCCCGACAAATACTTGGACACTTGTGACTATGACTTTCACCGTACCATCAGGTACTGCAACAACCCAAATTCACTTTGACGTTAGCTCAACTGGAACCTTCCAAGTAGACAACGTTATTGTCACAAATCCGTCGACTACAACATCTTCGGAAACTACTCCAACACCATCACCGGCTCCTATAACAACTCCAAATCCTACTTCAACTCCGACTCCACGCCATTACCGAACTTGGGTCCGTTAGTATTTTAAACCAAACTTTCCCTTTTTTTTATTTGTTTCAATCGCCAAAAAACACTCTAAAAAACATTGATCAAAATTTTTAATTCAACACAAGTTAGAAATTTTCTTTTGGATTGATGGAAACATTTTTGGCTGGTAATTTATCTTCAAATGTTGCCACGAGTTTTACTGACACTTTGATTTTGATTCATCTACGACTTTAACATACCTGATTTTTAGTTAAAACTGTCAAGAAAAAATGCCTAATTTCAAAGTTACCCAAAATTTGCACTTCTTTACTTATTATCAATATCTGCAAAACCAAGTTGCGGTTTTGTCGAGCTGCGCTCGGCTCCTAATATCTATGCCTCTCTTTGTCGGGAATAATTTATTTTTGATTTGTATATCCTGTTTTGGTGATTCCAATTTGCCTCGCAGGGTTGCCTGCAAATATTGTTTTTTCAGGAATATTTCTTGTTATAACCGATCCAGCACCAATGACGGAGTTGTCGCCTATTGACACGCCCTCCAAAATTATTGTTTTGGTTCCAATCCATACATGATTTCCTATCTTGACAGGGTGTGATTTTGCCGGTTTTCCGTCTATCCCGTGATAATCAGTATCGTAGATCACACTCTCATTTCCTATGATGACGTCGTCGCCAACAGTAACCCTGTTCACAGAGACGATACTTGCATTGTTTAAGCCGACATTGTCGCCTAGTGTCACCTTCGCTTCCTTATCAGTATATATGCTGGCGTCTTTCATATGAAAGTTTTTTCCTGCACGGATCTCTCCATTATTCCATATTTTGGAGTTGCTAGACCAGAATCCAGAGCCAACATAAACAAATTTTCTTTTAAGAAAAAAAGTAGCAATATAATCTCTTGATGTCTGTACCAATACCATGGTTTAATTCACCTCATTTATTAGACTATTTTTACTTCTTAACGTTTTTTGTTTTTCCTCAAAGAACGGGGTCTAAATTAAAATGTTATTTTTTTTTATATTGAATTCTTTAAATAGAACACTTGAATCCGTTGACGTTAATTAGCGTTTGACAGTTAGAAAGTCCGATTAGACGCAAGAGCTTTGCCACTGCTTTGGATATTTTTTGGTAATTCGTTTTTTGTTCCTCATTCCACCTCGCGAGAGTAAGTATTAATGAAATGTGAACCATGGATTATAAAGACCACAAGCACAACACAACTTCATAAAAACAAAAACCAACATTCCCACGATCTAAGCAAAACATCACTCTTACAAAACGCATAGCACTACAGTTCAAAACAAAACTATCGCCAATAGCCCTCAAAACAAGAGCAGCCCAACTAAAGAAAACTCTAATCAACAACATGCAAGAAGTTGTTGTTGCTGTTGTTGTTGCAACCCACTCTCTGTACACCAGTTGCAACAATCAACCCACAAAAAACATCAGAAAGCATTGTGCTGCTCTAATTCTCCACTGATTTGAAGCTGCAAAAACATAAAGATAACCTACTCCTTCAACAAAAAATCTAACTCGACATTACCCCAACACATTAAGCTGTAGCTTTTGTCGATTCTTTACATGTTCAAATCTTAGCCATACAAACAAGGAATAACTGAACAGGCAGACGTAGAAAAGACTCGGAATTACAAGATCGGCTGGAAGAGCACCTTCTTGGCCTCGCTCAAGCGAAACCAGAGGACCAATAATGGCTCCTAACGGGATTATTAGAGCCCAGTTCTTGTTGTTGGGTTTTAACAGCGTTTTTAGATCGCACAGCTTGTACATCAACGGCAGGGTTAAAAAGAAAAGGGTGAGCTCCATCAACTCGACAGGCATGCTGCTCATCGCAAAGTTTAGCGCTCCAAACGTGTTTTGTGAGAGGGGCCAGAAAAGCTCGTGCTTGCGTTTGGATTACGCATAAAAATGCAGTTTGCCTCCTGAAGAAATCACCTATCAGAATGTGGGAGAGCATGGCCGCGTAGTAGGGGAGGGCTCGTTTGCGGTAAACGGCAAAAAATGGGACCATCAAAACTGTTATGGTGATTAGCGAGTGTGTGGGTCCCCGATGGGCCAGAAAACGCAACAGTAGATCAACATCTGGTAACACTGAGTCAGCAAGCAGAAGCGGCAAATTCACTTTGACCTTGATTATCTTCGATGAAGTCTTCCCAAATATGTATCCTAATGCAAAGTGGCCAACTGCGAACATTCCAAGACCTCACATTTACACCGCAGAATGAGAAGCCACCTATTAAAGCCGCTTCCAACACTAAAACCCCCAAACCAACACAACTAAAAAAACAACTCAACCCAAACGATAGATCGATTTTAACTATGTTACATCAATGTTGAGCCAACAACTCTTTAAAAGTCTCACGCACAAAATATTTGGTATTAGAGAGGCGGATTTTATGGATTTGGCTGAGGCGCTACAGTTTTCAAAAAAGTTTCCCGCTTGCTGTCCAAAAGTCTTCAAGGGATTTGTAGAGTGGGGGCTTTGGGACCCTGAAACGGAAGGCTATGTAATTCTAGTTAATGCTGCTGCTTCTGATGGTGATTTTTCTTCTGATGAGCTGCAAGATTACTTTAAGAGCCACAGTTTAAGGGTAGGTCATGTTAAGGATTATTTGATGATTTGCTCTTCATGTAAGTACTAAATACAAATGACTGCGCCTTTCTTTTGCTTAATTTCTAACTCTAACTTATATGTACCCAAGTAAAAAAATGTCGGTGGGCCGATCAGCCTGACTGGCTAAACTTTTTGTTTCTTCATTTTTCGCCACGGCAATGAAGCAAACCTAAAGTTGAATACGGAGTTTTTCTTGATATATTGCGTATTATGAAATATCCTTTATACGCTTTAGGAAGAGTCATTTGTTCAAGATGGTAAGCGGAAGGCTTCCATATTTCTAAATAAAAAAGAACTTCAAGACCAACAAAAAAAGAAAGGAGATAAACTGAAATGTCCAAGAAAACAACAGATGAAATTCGAACACTTCTAAGTGATGCTCAGATGGATTTTGAAACCGTTGAGAATGCAGCACTAAACTACTATCTACCCAGAATCCTTCAAAGCTGCCCCTTTACAGAGGATGTCTGTACAGCAAAAAGATGCCTAGAATGCACAGTTTTCAATAAATCAAACAAATAAACAAACTTGGCTAAGAATCCTGTTTGAAGCTCCAAAATTTGATTTACTCTTTAAAGACGCTTGAATTCGTAGCTCTAACAAATTAGCCGTGTAGCTTCAATTCGGTTCTGGCCTGAAACAGGCTATAACTTCTCTTGAACTCTACAGAATATGAGGTCTATCCGACACATTATCCCCAAATATTTAATGTGTCTTTGAAGTATCTCATAGAGTTCCGGGTTTGCGATTTGTACTCTAAACATTAAAAAACTTTTGAAGAAACTTGAAATTTTTTCCATTTTGAATTAATTGACTGCTTTTAATAAGGGGCTTTAGTGGATGTTACGATTCAAGATATATGTCGATTTAAGAAACCTTCCTTAAAAACTGTGGAATCGTTGGAAGGGTTGGAGACTTAGGTCATGAACTTATTTAGGGAAAATGTTCGGGGTCTTGCTGTTCTTGCGGTAGCTCCATTATACGGACTTGAGATGAAAGAACTAGAAGGACGACTCGAAGGAAAAGTGAATCATTCAGAATCAAAGCCCGTCCCCAAATATGCCGGGAGTTCTTTTTAAAATGTTAGCTATTAACCTTCGACCAGCCGTATCACAAGTGACTGCAGTAAGAGGTTTAATTGAAACCGTCAAGACTACTAGAAATTTCTGGGAAGTTTTTAATATGAAACTTTTCCAGAGAAAAAGGCAAATAGAGTTTAGAAATGGCGCAATGATCGAACTGCATCTTGATGAATATTTGTTATTATCACACGCTGTCGCAAAAGGCTACACCATTAAACAAGAAAAGGATGGTCTATTTAGCATTGGAAACAAGACATCCAAAATAATTGGCTCTCTTCAGGCAATTGAAATATACGCAAGAGAATGTATCGGCGAGATGATTAAATACGATTACAAAAATAAAGTTGTCTTGGATATAGGCGGTTTTTATGGGGAAACTGCAGTGTTTTTTTCTTCTCAGGGTGCCAAAAAAGTAATAATCTACGAACCCGTTGTTGCAAATCATAATTTTATCAAAAGAAACATTCTCTTAAACGGTGTTAACGCTGAACTTCACGAAGAAGGCATCGGTGAAGAAGATGGATATCAAGAAATCCAATATGACACAATAGATAATTGTTTTGGAGTTTTAGGCAAAGGAAAACACACAATGAAAATAAAGAGTAAAAATCTCGGAAAGATCATAACAGAGAGCAATGCTAACATAGCTAAGTTCGATTGTGAAGGCGCAGAGGAAAATCTCGTTAAAATATTGAATAAAACGCTTAGGAGAATTGACTTCTATATTATCGAATGCCACACGCCCAAAATCACAAGAGCAATACTAAAAAAATTCAGCAATGCAGGCTTTAGGCTCGTAAAGAAAATTGAATATATCGTTGGAACTGAATACATACTGCATTTTCAGAAAATGTAAATTAATTCAGCTCTCAGCCGGCATGCATATTTGGACGCTAAAATTTTCTTTCAGAAAATCCGCAATAAAAAGTGAAACTATTAACTTAACATGCCTTAAGACGCTCCCTCATAGCGACTCACTCAATTCGATCCAAACGGCACGCTCTAAAGTTTATAACTATAACGTATCATGGAATAAAGAGACTAAGAGCACCCAATAGTTGCCCTGACCGTCAATTTGCTGGTTTATTGCTAAAATCTATTTTTGCATCAGAGGGCTAAAAGATCTTTATGTTTTCAAGTTTTTCTTTCAAATAGAATCGTTTTTTATAAATTATAATTCCGGAAACTATAGCCAAAACAGCTGTCACAGTTGCAATTATGTAAATTGCCACTTGAGGTAGAAACTCGGAATTGGAAGCCGGAGACGTAAAGACGATTGAAACGTCATGACTGCTAAAATGAGTAGTGAACCACACATAGTTGTTGTCGGCATCCTGTGAACATCCTTGTTCATCAGCCTTTGTGCCGTCGATGTAGACTATTGGAGATGTCCCAAAATCAACTGCACTTTTAGGTATCGTGACATTGCCTGAGCCTAAATCGCCTGTCTCTCCTGAAACGGTGAACGATAGGGCGGTTGTTTTGTTTGACTTGTTTGGGGTTATTGTCACGTTTGTTATTTGTTGGCTTGTCATGTTTCCGCGTATTACAAGTTTTACTTTTGCGCCATTTTCATTTGTTGCGTTAAGTGTTGTGGCTTGTGATTTTGGCGTAGGGGTGGGGGTTGGGATGGGTGTGGGTGCGGGTGTTGGTTCGGGGTCAGCTACAAAAGCTGCTGTGATAGTGAGGGTGCTTTGAATGTTTTGGGCAGTGTAGGAGCTTATGGGACCTAAGGATTTTCCGTTAACAAGAACATCAACTATATGGCAGCCGGTTTGGGGGGTAATTGTGAATGTTTGGCTATCGTTATAGTTGACGGTTTTGGTTCCGGGTGCAATGGTGCCGTTAGCTGCCTGAGTTACTTGGAGGGCGAACTTTTTTATTGCGAATGAGGCGGTTAGCGATCCGTTGGCGGTAGTTGGTCCAAACTGGTAGGTTTGGCCCGAAGCGGAGCCCACGGGGATGGATTTGCCGTTTGCTGTTATGTTTGTGATGTAGTAGCCTTCGTTTGGTGTGATGGTGAATGCTGGGGTGTCTGCGTAGTTTATGGAGCTTGTGTCGGGGTCAATTAGGCCGTTGTCTGTTTGGGTTACTTCTAGGTTGTAGGTGTTTATGGAAAAGTTGGCAACTACGTTGTGAGGTTGGGTAATGTTGCTAAAGGTGTATGAGGTGTCGGGTTCTTGGGGTTGGTTGTCTACTTTAATGTCTGAAATATGGTAGCCGGTGTTGGCTGTTATTTTGAATGTTTGACTTGTGCCCAGCATGGCTGAAATTGTTCCGTTTGGCAAGATTGCTCCGTTTGGGCCGGCTGAGGCAGAAAGGGTGTAGGAGTCAATAAGGTAGGTGCTAAGAGTAGTTTGCCCGGTGGTGTAGCCGGATGCTTGGGCTGTGATTGTGGTGGTGCCCGCTGTATAGGTTAGGGTCAAGTCTCCGAAAGCTGTTGATTTACCGAGGGGAATTGTGAGCATGGAACTTACCGCCCCAACTGTTGGCTGGGATGAGAATAGTTTTACGCTAGCTTCTGCTCCCGCGCTTTTTGCAGGTCTTCCAAGGGTGTCTTGGAGTTGTACTTGGATTGTTTGGTATATTTTGCCATCGGAGGGTAGGCTTGTTGGGAGGCAGTAAATGGCCAATTTTGAGGCAATAAAACCAAAGGTGTTCATTATTTGGTAGGTTAATGGAAAGTCATTGGCAACCGCGGTTATGTTGGCGGTGCCTGCTTTGTAGGTTGTGTTCAAGGTTGCCAGTGCGTAATTTTGGCCTGCTAGAATCTTTATCGAGTCAATTTGACATATACTAGAATCGCTAGACGCGATGTTTATCGACACGTCGTTTGAGGGTTTTTTTGCTGCAAAGCCGGTGGCGTTTTGGAGTTGAACAGCGATTTGTTTGTATGCGTTCTGGTCGGCTAAGACTTTGGAGGGTCCTGTGAATATTTTGAGTTTGGTTGGGTTTAATGCAACGGGGGTTGTTGTTATGGTAACTTGATTTGATGAATATCCTTGAGAGACAGCTGTTATGGTGACTGTTTCCATTTTTGCTTCTTTTTGTGCTTTTGTGGTTGTGCTAAAATTTGCCACAGCGTATGTTTCACCTTCTAGGATTGTAACTGACTGTGTTACGGTGCCAACGGTTGTGTCTGAGCTGGTTAACGCAATCGGTACGCCTCCTTGAGGGGCTCTTGCTGGCGAGCCGGTTGAGTCTTGGAGTTGAACCATAATTGCAGGGTAGGCATTGCCGTCTGCTGGTAGGGTTGATGGAAATCCATAGACAGCTATCGTGGAGGGTATTGGTCCAACTGTGGTTATAGTTGAGAGGACGGTTGCAAAGCCTGTTGCTGAGGCTGATATTGTGGTTGTTCCGGGGTAGAATGTGGATGTAAAGTTTGCTGAAACAAATGTTTCTCCTTTTGAAAGGATGATTGACGAATCAACAGTGCCAACTGTTGTAAGTGAGGATGATAAGCCGATTGTTGTGTCTTGTAGTGCTCGGGCGATCTTTCCGTTAGAATCTTGTAATTGAACAAAAATGCATTGCATGGTGCTATTGTCGGCAAGCACACTTGGCGAGCCCGTAAATAGATAGAGTTTGGCAGGATCATTTGCCACAGCGTAGTATGTGGTTTGATTATCTACAAAAAACGCTAAGGTCAAAAAGAGAATTGCCAACACTATCGTAATTTTTTTTAGCGTTCTACATTACCCCATTTACTAGCTGGATGGAATTGTTATTTCTTGAAATAGTTGCGCGTAGAGAACCTAAATCTAGGCGCCTTTGTTGCTTTTGAATAACCTACTATTGTTGGGGTGAAAGCGTAATTTGTGTTTGTAAATAACAAAACCTACACACACATTGTTGCTTATTTAAGAAACAGAAGCGGTTAGCTGACACGCAACATCAGAGAGTGTCTTGAGGCGAGTTTTTTGCTATGTTCTTCGTCTTTCTTGGAGGGAAAAAAGGTTAGGTTTTTGTTCAATTGAAGAACAACATCAGTTGTTTTTGCAAAATTGGAGCGGTTTGTTTTGGGGTGGTTTTGTTGTTTGGGCTTTGGATCGGCTGCAGGTTGCGGCTTAAAATGGCTTGTAATGGCTAGGAATGGCAATTGTTCTAGTTGTTCAGTAGGTTATCTATTTGGGGGGTTGATGTGCTTTTATGGGCGTTGTTTAGAGTATAAGATGAAGAAATGTTGTTTTGCAGATTTTTTGGGCTGGTTTTGGGATGCTTTATTGGCTTGGGGTTTGTGTTGTTTGTAGGTGAGTCTTGAGAGGTCTTAGAAAGCCTGGAAAAGGCGGGCTTTTCTAGTGTGGCTATTTGGGTTGTGAGTTTAGGATGTGTTGCAGAAAGAAATTGGGCTGTCTTTTGTTTTTTGTTAGCAGTTGTTGAGTGGGGGCGTCTATTTCATGGCTTTCATGAAACCGATAAAATATAGTTAGCTGGAAATTATTTTGGTATATATCGATTTAATGTTTAGGTTTTGTTTATTTGTGGATTGTAATTATGATTCTTTGCGTTTGATATATTCGATCTGATGAAGTTTTTCCTTTCAGTGATTTAAAATGAATTTTGTGCGTTGAAAAAGATAACTGCAGAAAGGCGATGTGGAAATATCAAGCAATTGAAAATTAGTCCAAAGAACTCCAAGCAAAGAATTTCCAAAATGCACGCTGCCCTTTGGTAGGCAGGTCTACAATAAAATATCAAATCAGGGTCTGAGATATGCTTTCGCCATCAATCAAGTTTGTCCACATTAGGGGGTAGCGGTACAATAACAATTTTTTAAGTTTATCTTGTGCAGATGTAGCAATCGGTTGTGGCTTGAAGGATGGATGTCCTTGTCAAGGGTCTGTCTGATTTTTATGCAAATTTTGAGGTGAAATTGTTGAATTCTTGTTTAGGTGCGGGACTGAAAGGGGCTTTTGTGATAATTTGCTTTTTCTCCTGAGCCTTTGCCTCCTAACGCTCTTCTTGTCGGTTAAGGGAAATTGATGCTTGTTTGTTGTTGATTGGTTGGGCGCTAAGGGTTGGGTTCAAAGAGCTATGTGTTTTAGTTGTGGGGTGGTGGGTTGCTTTGGTGATTCGGGATTTTGTTAGGTCAGGTTTAGGTGGTTAGTGTTTGTTCTTCTTTTGGGATTACGATTAGCTCGAGTTCTTCTTGTTTTCTAGTTGTTTTGTTTTTGGGGTTTTGTTTTTGCTTGTTGTTTTGTTGTCCGATGTAGTAGAGGCTCCATCCTATGAGGAAGATGATGGCGAGTAAGGGAGCTGATAGGATTTTTGTTAGTTTGCTGCGTGGTTTTCTGGGGGTTGGTTTGGTCGTTAGGTTGCTCATTTGGTTACCTGCCACATTATTGTTACTTAATTCTTAATATATAAGTTTTATTGATTTTTTTTGGACCCCAAAACCGCTATGAAAGATTCCGTATATGAATCAGCAAATAGAAACTACGTACGTTTTTCCAGACTATTACAAGCTGTTCTTTGTTCTTTATGACCTTTTTTTGAGATTTAGTTTGTAAAAGCTAAATCAGAAAAGATTTTTTTCCAAGTGAAAGAATTGCACAAGCCTTAAAAGATTTAAAACCAGAAAGGATGAATACTCAAAAAGGACGCAAGAAACTTAAAGTCCATTTAAAGCTACACTTTCCGAGTCCGCCTCCCTCAGGAGGGAATTTTATAGAGCTTTGGCTAAACTTTTTAGCAACAAACGTAGAAAATTAAAGGAGATATGACCAGAGAAAAATGGCATCGAGATCACCTATCCGAAGTGGCAGAAACCTTTTGGGATTGCAGCCTTGTATATATCTGCGTATTAGGAAGTCTTATAAATTTAATGCGCCGACAAAAAGTCATGCCAAGACGAAATAGAACCAAATCAATGCTGCTACTGCCAATAGGTCTCTTTATATGGTTTGTTGGCAGGAGCCTATGCCAAATGGGATCCCCCAAAAAGTCAACGCGAGATAAACCGATATCGTTTGTTCAAAAAGAGCTATCAGTGTTTGTGCGTACTCCCCTTCCAGCATATTGTGGTTTAACTTAAAAAATCGCTAAAAGGTTTATGACCACCATTAGGGAGCTGAAAAGTTGATATGTTTCAGCTTGAATATAGCTGTTTTAATACGAGAAATCATAAGGTTTAATGCACCTGCAAGTAGGTTGTCTTACTGATTCAAGAAAGA
Organism: Candidatus Bathyarchaeota archaeon; assembly: GCA_963775685.1. Classification (GTDB taxonomy): domain Archaea; phylum Thermoproteota; class Bathyarchaeia; order Bathyarchaeales; family Bathycorpusculaceae; genus Bathycorpusculum. The sequence continues at coordinate 983,422 of CAVZJV010000014.1, read as the reverse complement.
ATGGATGCACACCAAACGCAAGTTATCATAGCTGCGTTAAACGAGGAAGAAGGAATAGGGCTCACTGTTGCTGAGCTGATGGACACCCTAGAAGGTTCACGGGTCTTAGTAGTTGACGGAAGAAGCAGCGACCGAACTGTTGAGGTAGCTAAGAACCTTGGTGCACAAATCTTTGTTCAAGATGGATTAGGCAAAGGCGATGCGGTGGCCAAAGCCGTTGCGCAACTCGACCCAAAAGTTGATTTTGTTGTGTTAACAGACGCAGATTACACCTATCCAGCTGCGTATGTTCCTGAAATGATTCATATTTTAAAGACGTCTCCTGACGTTGGCATGGTCTGCGGCAACCGATTCCATGGGTATGAAGAAAAAACGGCGTTAAGCAGCATTTTTTATGTAGGAAACCGGTTAATCGCTTTTGCTCACAACTTGTTAAATGGCGTCTCATTGGCTGATCCACTAACTGGGTTACGCGTGGTGCGCGCTGGTATTCTAAGAAACTGGCAGGTGCGGTCCAAAGGGTTTGATGTTGAAGTTGAACTTAATCATCATGTAGAGCGTGAAGGCTTTGGCATAGTAGAAGTTCCCATTACCTATCGGGAAAGACGCGGTCAGAAAAAACTAGGCGTTAAAAATGGCGCTGAAATTTTTAAACGTATCCTACTAGAATTTGTAAATGAAAACAGTAACAGAATTACCTAAACTTATTTTACTGCTTAATTGAAATTTTTTGTCTTCCTCTGAATTGCCCAAGTAGGTTCTTGGAGGATAGAAATAGTGAGATGTCTTGTCGAGCCCATCGGTTGATGGGTTATCTGAAAAGTTTTTTTCTTTATTAGAACAAGAAATGTTTTTTTGCAGAAATTTTTGCACTTGTTTTTGGGTTGCTTTTCTAGTTTAGTGTTTGTTGTGTTTGCAGGCTTTGTCTGGAAAGGGTGGCTTTTTTTATTTACCGTTGTTTGGGCAAATAATCTGCAGGGTTTCTTTCATGAATAATCGAGAATAGAGAATAGTAACCCAAACTAATGACAAAGCCTTAACAACTAGACAACTTTAAAGGCTGTTCACTATATTGGGTTTCTGTGTCTTTTGGCTCATAGGAAACACAGTTTGCTAACCAAGAACTTGAATATTTCAAAAGCTTGCATTGACTCAAAAAACAGTAACTATATATAAAATTTTGCACACCTCTGACAATCAATAACAATCTGGATCCTAAACGGTTTGGAGGCAACAAAACATGGGTAACTACTTCAAATTTCTTATGGTAACATTAGTTGTCCTTTTGGCACTTGGTTCTTGGGTTTTAATCAGGGATAATATTTTTGCTCAAACTGATACAGCTGTCTCAAAATTGCAGGCCGCCGACAATGCTGTTGGACAAGCTTTCCATTCTGTTTTAGACGCTGAAAAAGCAGGCGGAAACGTTACTCCCCTCTTGGTAGAACTAAACAATGCAGGAGCACTCTTAGCCGAGGCTCAAAATGCGTATAACAGTGGAAATTCAACTAATGTTACGTCCATTGCAGAGAGTGTTCAACAAATGGCTGATAAGGTGAATCTCGAGGCAATAAAGTTGCGAAATGTTAGCCTTGCTGAATCCCAAAATGGTGTTTTATTGACTGTGGCTTTTTCGGTTGTTGGCGCGGTCGTGTTTGGTCTTTGTTTGTTGTTTGTCTGGCGGCGATTTAAACGCGCATTCACAAAGAAGATGCTTGATGCAAAGTCTGATATGATGTAGGTTGCTGGCGGCATAACTCTTTCTGGCGACTTGTGCTCTTGAAATGTGCTGTTTTGTCGGGGGTTGTGAGTTTTCTTAATGTTTTGTTGAGCTGATTGTTGCAACTAAGAGAATGGGTCACATCAACAGCATCGACAACGGCAACAACAATTTCAACTAACCCTAAAAAACAGCCTAACGCAACACCTAAACTATCTTTCTGCTTTACAAAAACTCTAAACTAAAAGCATATAAAATTGGAAAAGGTTAAAAACATAGAAAACAGCCCTTCCTTCATGTTCTCAACTTCAAGTCAAACCAACAAAAAACATTGGCATGAAAAGAAAATGAAAAAAGCTCAAATCCTAATAATAACAATCTTAATTTCAACAATAATCTGCCTACTATCAAGCATGCCAACAGCCTCAGCTGCGAGCGTCATCAGTTTAAGCAAGAATGCAGGTTATGTCGGCGACCAAATCACAGTTAACGGAGACGGATTTGGTATATTCTCAATCGTAACAATCACATTTGGCGGAGTAGCTCAAAATACTAATCCAAACCCAATCCTTTCGACGGGGGGCCCATTTACTGCTACCTTCAACGTTCCAAATGTTGCTCCAGGAAACTATGTGGTTTTAGCCAGAGACGCCTCAGGCACCACAGATGATGCAACTTTTGCGGTTATGGCTCCTCTTGCGGTTGTCGTATCCCCCAGTACTTGGGTTATGGATGATGGGCAGTCTAAGACATTCACAGCTACAGCAAGTAACGGTTCGGGTACTTATTCGAGTTATCATTGGTATGTAAATGGGGTTTCCCAGGGTGGTCAGACCTCGTCTACTTTTAATTTCTCACCCAAATCAGTGGGTTCTTATTCGATTGCAGCAACAGTTACCGATAGTTTAGGCACCACCTCTCCTCAATCTTCTGCTTCTGTCACTGTGAATGCTGAGCTTGCAGCCCCAACTTTGACATCTACTCCTGGAAAGATCGATCAGGGTCAGACTAGTGTTTTGTCTTCTTCTGCTGTGTCTTCGGGTACTTCTCCTTATGTTTATCAGTGGCTTCAGCGGGCTCCGGGTGCGGGGTCTTATTTGTCTATTAGTGGTGCTACGTCTTCTAGCTATTCTTTTGTTACGTCTGGTTCTACGGCTTCGGGGACTTGGAGTTTTGAGCTTCAGGTTACTGACGCAGCTGGTGCCCCGCCTGTTACCTCATCTGCGGTTTCGGTTGTTGTGAATTCTGCTTTGGTTGCTCCGACGGTTTCTGCTTCTGTTGGGGTGGTTAGTCAGGGTCAGATCTAGTGTTTTGTCTTCTTCTGCTGTGTCTTCGGGTACTTCTCCTTATGTTTATCAGTGGCTTCAGCGGGCTCCGGGTGCGGGGTCTTATTTGTCTATTAGTGGTGCTACGTCTTCTAGCTATTCTTTTGTTACGTCTGGTTCTACGGCTTCGGGGACTTGGAGTTTTGAGCTTCAGGTTACTGACGCAGCTGGTGCCCCGCCTGTTACCTCATCTGCGGTTTCGGTTGTTGTGAATTCTGCTTTGGTTGCTCCGACGGTTTCTGCTTCTGTTGGGGTGGTTAGTCAGGGTCAGACTAGTGTTTTGTCTTCTTCTGCTGTGTCTTCGGGTACTTCTCCTTATGTTTATCAGTGGCTTCAGCGGGCTCCGGGTGCGGGGTCTTATTTGTCTATTAGTGGTGCTACGTCTTCTAGCTATTCTTTTGTTACGTCTGGTTCTACGGCTTCGGGGACTTGGAGTTTTGAGCTTCAGGTTACTGACGGGGTTTCTGCGGTTGTGACTTCAAACGCTGTGTCTGTAACGGTTAATGAGCCTGTTGCTGTTGTTGTGTCGCCTAGTGCTTGGGTTATGGATGTTGGGCAGTCTAAGACGTTTACGGCTACGGCTAGTGGAGGTTCGGGTAGTTATCCGGCTTCGGGTTATCATTGGTATGTGGATGGTTCAGTTCAGAGTGGTCAAACTGTCTCAACATTTAGTTATTCTCCCGGATCGGCGGGTTCTTATTCGATAACCGTGACTGTTACTGATAGTTCAGGTACTACTTCTGCTCAATCTCCAGCTGCGTCAGTAACAGTAAATACTTCACCAATTGTTACCATCGTCCCAGTTGGTCCTCTCACCATGAATGCTGGTCAGAACCAGACGTTCACGGCTACATCCAGTGGCGGCTCAGATACGATTCACTACCAATGGTACGTGGACAGTTCTACAGTTGGAAGCGATAACGCAAGTTACTCTTATGTTGCAACCGGAACCTCACATTCAGTTACTTGCAAAGTGACCGACAGTGCTTCTATTCCAGTTACGTCTCCTGTTTCCAACGCTGTATCAGTCACGGTTAATCCTACTTTGGCTGCACCGAATATCTCTGCTTCTGTACTAACAATTAATCAGGGCCAGACCAGTAGTTTGACTTCTACAACTGTGTCTACAGGTACTTCCCCCTACACATACCAGTGGCTTCAAAAAGCTCCCGGTGGAAGTTATGCAGCCGTGGGTTCAAATTCTCCAAGTTTTAATTTCGTTACTTCAGGTTCCATCGCTACTGGGAGTTGGAGCTTTATTCTTCAAGTGAGAGATAGTGTAGGTGCTTCAGTGAATTCTTCTGCTGTTTCTGTCACTGTAAACATTGCTCCCTTGGACCACTTTATTTTCAGCTCTGTGGGGGTTCAGACGGCGGGTGTGCCATTTACCATAACGATTACAGCTAAGAACGCTTATAACAGCACCCTAACCAACTTTAGTGGAACTAACATTTTGAGTGTTTCTACTGGCACTATTAATCCGGCTACTACAGGTGTTTTTTCTAACGGTGTTTGGACCGGCGCGGTGATGGTTACTGGTGCGGGTTCTGGGATTTGGCTTATAACATCTGGCTCTGGCATGTCTGGAACGAGTGACACTTTCTCTGTTAATCCTGGTGTTTTTGATCACTTTTTCTTTAGTTCAGTTGACGATCAGGTTGCGGGTTCTTCTTTTGGAATAGTAGTCATCGCTAAAGACATCTACAACAATACAGCTACAAGTTACAACGGTTCGCCGTCTTTGATCTGTTCTGCAGGGGCAATTAATCCAAACAATATGGATGCCTTTGTTAACGGTGTCGGCTCCACTTCGGTAACAGTTGCTTCCGCTGGTTCAAGCGTAACTATCACTGCCACGGAGGGAAGCCGTTCAGTGACCAGCAACGTCTTTAGGGTAACGAATGCCCCAACGGCTACCCCAACAATAACTCCAACAACACCTCCCCATCAAACAGCAACCTCTACCCCATCATCAACATCTAATCCTACAACCACTAACGGTCCAACGCCGTCATCAACACCCAACCCTGCTGATATAACTCTAAAAACCCTAATGGCAACGGCAGGCGATGGCTCAAGCGTTTATATTAACATTAGCGGGAACATAATTGATTCCAATATTTCCAACGTTGACATATCATCAGATCAAATAGCCTCAAGAACAACCTTAAGCTTGACTCTAATTGGGCCAAGCGGAACTTATAGCTTCTGTAACATTACCATTCCAAAAAATGCAGTAACTTTCGGAAAAGCACCAACAGTGTACGTTAATAGTCAACTGGCAGACTATGATTACAACCAAGATGCTAACAACTACTACGTTTGGTACACGACCTATTCCAACACGTATGAACTTATCGTAACCTTCACTGAAACATCTGGGCTTCAATTATGGTCAGCTGTTCTGATTGCAGTAATCTCAGTGATCTTGGTGGTTGTAATTGTAATACCCCGGATTACGGGTAAAAGCCTAAGCCTTAAAACACTTCGTTCTCTCTTCGCCAAAAAACATTATTACGTAGATAATAAACAATAAACTATTTGTTTAAGAATAGAGCATTTGTGAGTTTGCGATTGGGATAAGTATTTGTCTGAAAAGAATAACTTTGGCATCGTGAAAGTGGCAATAGTTAGCGTAATCCTACTCGGCGCTTCCACATTAGTAGCCTCATCATTGTTTGTTTCTTCCTTCTTTGCCATAGCAGGTTTCTCCCTCATATTCTGGGGAACAATACTACTCTACATAATTCCAACGAAAAGTAATCTTGCCTTACTTGTGAGCGCCGCAGCACAGCCCGCATCTGTAGGTATTGAAAGTATTCTCAGTCAAAAAGGTCTTGTTCAAAAGGGTGTATATTTGTCAACAGACTTCATAAACTCTAATCCAGGAATCTTCCAGAAATTAACCAGTCTTGAAAAAACAGAATCCGCCATTGTTTTTGTCCCTGAGGAATCGCATGCATCAGAAGATACAAACTATTCAATGGGCGTTAGTATTAAAGCAGGTATCTACTTTATACCGCCTGGTGGAGCACTGTGTACAGTCTTTGAACAGCAAATCGGCAGATCATTTTCACACGTTTCCCTCAAAGATTTTGCTCCAACATTGGAGAATGTTATGATTAAGAGATTAAAACTTGCAGAATCAGCTAATTTTCAGATAGGCGAAAACACAATAAAAATTGAAATAGTCAAGAGTTTATTTGAACGAACCTGTAAGCAAACCGATAATCAACCAAAAGCACACAAACAAATCGGCTGTATTTTATCAAGCGCCATAGCCTGTGCACTTGCCAAAGTAATCGGTCAACCCGTTATCATAAAAAATGAAACTCGTAACCCCCAAACAAGAATTACCGAAATTACCTATTTGTTTGGAAACATCAAAGGGAATTCATAATGCAAGTTCAACTTCCACCCTTAGACCTTACAGATGCAAGCATATTACTTGCAATAGGTGCTATTCTTCTTCTTGTAACCGCTCAAATATCGCCTGCATTCAGTGAAATAACCGATTTTACATTAGACAAGAAGAAATTAGATATCGCTGCCATAGCTACAGGTTTCTTGTTCTTGGCAACCATAGTGATTAGGGTTATAAACATCATTATAGGAGCATAATAATGCAAGTGCTTGAAGGTGTCAAAAATGCAACTTGATAGCTATCGGAAAATTTTTATAGCTATAGGCTTAGTCGGGGTTCTTTTTTTTGCGTCACCAACGATTGCTGCTTTGATAAAACCGCCAGTAGGACAACAGTTCTCGGAACTCTTCATCCTTGGGCCGGGTCATACATTTGACAACATTCCGTTCAACGTCGTTGGGGGCGCCACGAATTTGATCTATTTAGGCGTAGGCAATGATCTCGGCCATTCCCAATACTATACACTTTATGTTAAGTTTGGTGGTCAGAATGATTCCATGCCAAATCTAGATGTTGGTCTACCCAGTACATTAGCTCCATTGTATGAATACAACTTGTTTCTGCGAAGCGGAGAAAAATGGCAAGCGCCTTTAACATTTGAGGCACATTACGTTAACTTCGATAATGGCGTTTCTTCGGTTGGTGAGATGAATTTTAATGGAATTAATTACTTAGTCGATAAGACTTCTGGTTGGAACACTAACAAAACAGGATTTTACTATAGCCTAATTTTTGAGCTTTGGATTTACAATAGTACTTTAGGGGTTCCACAATATCATAACAGATTTGTATCTTTAGTGATAAATATGACAGTGGCATAGATTAATTGCTTTTGATTAACTACGAAGATGTTCCGGCTTGAGAAGAAGCTTCAAAGATGGGCGATTAGCAATAATCTTTGGATATCTTCTCAGTTAATTGATGGAAAAAATGTAGAAAAATAATATTCTAATATTGATTGTCATCTCCTTTAGAATTGTCTTTTGACTATTGAGTTGATCCTGCTTGAAAATTTTCAATTTGCAGGGGTTTACTTCATTAAGATTGGGTTATGGCAAGTTTACCTTGTCGATTCTTAAAAAGTTCAAAGTGCTGACAAGAATCTATATCTTTAAATGAATGCAAAAATTAATTTAATAGACAAATACTATGAATGATTTTTGAAACTTGGTAAGTAAGTGAGTAAAAACGAAATTGGTGTCACCAATGAAAATAATTTCTGTACATTCTACGGTGTTTTTCTTAGTTATCATTATTCTAAGTTCAACCTGCTTTGTGACTTATGCAAATACTGTAAACAATATTGCGCATGGAGTTATTTCAATCGCCTTTGATGATGGCTTGCAGTCAGTTTACGATTATGCTTTTCCTGCACTGTCTAGTCATGGCATGACTGCCACATATTATGCAATTTCTAGGAAAGTAGGTACCCCTAATTACATGACTGTTTCCGAACTTCTCAGCTTACAGAGTGCCGGTAATGAAATTGGTAGCCATAGTGTAACGCATGCTGATTTTCCTGCTTTAACCCCTGATCAAATTAGGTATGAATGCCGTGAGTCCAAGATATTTCTTGAGTCAAATGGTATAAATGTTCAAAATTTTGCGTATCCATATGGTGATTATAATTCTCAAACTGATTTGATTGTATCTGAATATTATCGCTCAGCACGACGTGCATATACTCCCCCTTACATTATGGATATTTCTAATGTAGGTTTTAATTTGACGGGCTATGGTGGTGAGAGAGGAGATAACGCTACTCTATCTGGTTTGAAATCCTTTGTGGATACGGTTTACAATGCCAATGGTTGGGCAATTATCTTTTTCCATAATTTGACTCCTGGTGTGACTGCTAATCAATATAGTATTAGTCTTGATGACTTTTCTGGTTTTCTTGATTACGCGTCCTCTAAACATATCCCTACGTTGACTGTTAATGAAGCTTTGAACCTTTTTTCTCCTTCTCCTTCTCCTTCTCCTTCTCCTTCTCCTTCTCCTTCTCCTTCTCCTTCTCCTTCTCCTTCTCCTTCTCCTTCTCCTTCTCCTTCTCCTTCTCCTTCTCCTTCTCCTTCTCCTTCTCCTTCTCCTTCTCCTTCTCCTTCTCCTTCTCCTTCTCCTTCTCCTTCTCCTTCTCCTTCTCCTTCTCCTTCTCCTTCTCCTTCTCCTTCTCCTTCTCCTTCTCCTTCTCCTTCTCCTTCTCCTTCTCCTTCTCCTTCTCCTTCTCCTTCTCCTTCTCCTTCTCCTTCTCCTTCTCCCCCAACAATAGGAGAAATCTCGGCTACTTCGCATTCAACAGGAGCTCAGGTTACGCTTAGTGCCTCTATTACTGATGTCGTTGGTGTCGATTATGTTATATCGAGTTGGAATAATTCAGGGACTTGGGTTAATCAAACAGCTATAGATGCTCATGACAGTGTAAGTTATCTAGCTACGTTAATAGGCAAATGGAATAGCGTTCCTGGAGCTGTGGTTTCGGTCAGATTCTTCGCTAATAACACTTTGAATAATTGGGTTGCCAGCGATTCAGCTAATTTTGCTTTGAATACCTATGTAGTTGCTTTGTCGACTAATCAGTCTGGTATTACTCAGCAAGATACAGTGGGAATTAATCTGAATATTACTAAGAATGGTTTGGCCTTTAGTAATTATTTGGCTAATGTTAGTCGGGATGGCTCGTTATTTGGTGGGAATGTTACAGTTAGCTTTAATGATACAGAGTTTGCTGTTATTGGACATTTTTATAATGTTTCATCGCTTTATGATATGGATACCGAAGAGAATGTAACTTTCACAGCTGAAACGTTACGTGTGGTTTGGGCTGAGGCCCCACCGACGCCAACTCCAACGCCGGCACCTACTTCTTCTCCTACTTTTACGCCCACTACTCGCCCAACGGCTACTGCTTCTCCGTCACCAAAGCCGATATCAACTCCCTCACCTGCAACTACCTCTTCGCCTAAGCTGTCGACTACCTTAACTCCTTCACCTATGCCCAATCAAGAAGGATTAAGCGCTGTGGCTCTAGTTGGTATTGCAGTCACTGTAATTCTTGGTGTGGCTATTGCGTTGCTATTGCTTATGCGAAGGCAAAAGTTGAAGAAATAACATAAAACTTGCATTACCATTTTTATTTAAATGATTTTCTACCTGAATTTACAAAAGTTTTGCATTAATTGTTGATGTTTTAGTCTGAGAGTTTTGGAACATACTTTAACACTTACGCATTCAATTTTTGGTCAATGGTCAAGAAGTTAGTTGAATCTGAGGAGCATTTTAATGACGCCTATGATATCGAGAATAGAAGATCATAGGTTCAACAATTGCCCGAGCATACATAGATAGGTTTAGACAATTGGCATTTTTTTGAGAATAAAGCGGTAGAGCAATTCCATTCAAAGAAAGAACCTGTTATGACGAAATTTTTACCTCAGGTATCAGATTTTCAAGTATTTGCGATTTAACCAAAACAATATCTAAAAAACTATGATTCAGCACAAAACCAATATTCCTTTTTATATTTAGAAACTTGTAATCTCTCAAAGAAATTAATGTCCCAATAATCTCTACTTGGTTAGAAGAGAGCAATTTTTCTAAATTCCATCAAACATCTTTTTTTAAGCATTGAACGTACGAAATAAATTCTTAATCAAAATATTGAACTTTGCAAAATTGTTAATTATACTTTGCAAACACTTGATAGGATTTATAGAAAACGTTAGTAGACTTTACAAAAAAGGTTAAAAAGAATGCAACCGACAAGTCGTCTATAAATTTAGGAAGAGAGAAAATGAAAATATACTGTTCAGAAATTAAGCAATCAACAATGATTCAAAACAAACTTTACGCAGATTCATTGTCTTTCACTGCTTTGAAGGAGAATATTTGATGCAACAAAAAAGCATAGTTGCATTAACTCTTTTAATTTCGATACTTTTGTTATCCACAACTTTCCTTAGCTTGTCCGCAGCAACAAGTACTCTCGGTCAAACAGCTGTAGGCAATAGTTCTGCATGGCAGACAGCAGGTGTAATGGTTGGCTCTAAATTTACTGCTTCTGGCGGCACTCCTATTAGCATGTCTGTCTACATCGACCAATCAGGCAGTTCATCAAATACGGCAAAGTGTGCAATTTATTCAGAATCTAATAAACAGCTAATTACGGTCACTGAAGAAAAAACTATCGCATCCGGATTTAATGGATGGCTGACCTTCAACTTTGGATCTTCACCTTCTTTAACTTCAGGGTCGAGTTATAGTTTAGTGATCTGGTTCAAGAATTCAGGCACTACAGTACGGTACAGTTCTGGTAATGGCGGTCAAAGTTGGTACGTTATTCAATCATATACAGGTAGTTTCGCAAATGGGCCATACAGCAGCTTAAGCGGATATGGACAAGAGAATAACGTATACTCGATATACTGCACATTAAGTTCCGTTGTAACATCATCACCATCATTGTCACCAGCGCCTTCCACAGCACCTTCACCAAGTCCCTCATCTTCACCAACACAATTATCATCATCGTCTACGCTTGGTCAAACAACTCAGGGCAGTTATTCTGCTTGGCAGCCTGACAACCTAATGGTAGGCTCCAGGTTTACTGCTTCGAGCACAGGAACACTGAATTCTATAACGGTATACGTAACCAACGGTGCATCCACATCAAACAATGTTAAATGCGCGGTATACTCTGAAACAAACAAAGCGATAGTAGCAAGTACTCAAGAATTAACTATTAGCAGCAAAGCTTCCGGATGGTTCACATTTCCCACAACATCATCAGCTTCAATAACTGCAGGTCAAAGATACAGCTTCGTGGTTTGGTTTAAGAACGCTAATTGTTATCTACCTTACTCTTCAGGCAGTTCAAGCCAGAGCTGGTACACACACGTATCTTATGGCAGCTTCCCATCAACCTATAGTATCAACGGTCAAGAAAACAACGTCTATTCAATTAATGCGAATTTAGGGTCAACCGGAACTAATTCTCCAACTGTAGCTCCAACGCCCACTCCCACAAATAACCCAACGCCCACTCCCACAAATAACCCTACGGCAATAGTGACATCTCAATCAACAAAGGGTGAGTTGTATTTATGGACTGGTTTTTGGATGACTGCTGGCGATAGTACCGCTCGGAGAATTGCTAGTGTTTGAGATACTTATGGCGTACCTATATGGGTTGATGCTGCTAATTATGGTGGTCCCCATTTAACCTCATCATTGATCAACTATTTTCATGAGCATGGTGTAAAAGTTGTTTGTCGGCTTTGGAGCAATGGAGGTCTTAATTCATTAAATGACTTGCTTCACCAAATGATACCTTGTGATCCTATTCGGGGATCTGTTGACTATCAAATGAGCATAGGTCCAGAAATTGATGCTTTTATGATTGACGAATGCGACCAGTGGAATCACGCAACCTATTATGAGGCTATCGCTAACTACGTTCATAGTATGGGCAAATTGTTATTTGTGAATCCAGGCACCCATAATATTGAAGAGCGAACATGCACCTACGCAGATAAGATAAGCACCGAGTATAGTTGGTACCAGTTTATTAATTCCCCACAGCTTTCTTCATTGATTGCAGCGTATCCTCAGAAATTCATTGGCGTCACTAAAGATTGGATGTACGATATCAATTTTGTTTACAGCCCGCCTCGCTCTGCAAGTGGTGATAGACCAGCTTATAGTGCTCCTTTGTCTTTAGACCGCGCTATTTGGGAAACAAATACAGCTTGGCAAGGAGGCGTTTTTTGTATGGCTGCTACGCCTGCAGATCATGGTTATCTTCCGTCTTGGTGGGAACAGTACGTCGCTGCTTTACGGTAGTTAACCTGCTAAAATCTCCTTTTTTTATTTTTATTTCGTAATACAAGTATTTAATGAAAGAGATAAAAAAAATTTATCCCATGCAGCAACAATTAAGTTACGATAGTTTTTCTAATATACTTATTTCTTTAATAATTTTTTTGAAAAGCAATTTACTAACTATATAGGCACGTCTATTTTTTGGTGATTTCCCCACTCCGCGCTCAACTCCCTTTTTTGGAGGCTCTTTTTTGCTTAACGCTGACCATGTTAAGCGTAAGCTACAAAGTTTGCTATTCGATGGCAACATTAAAAAGAAGAAGGGACAGAAAGCGTTTATTCGATACCGGCACCGCTTTGCACAATTCAAGAAAATGAACCATCAAAAATGCGACACTTTAACCAATAAAATTATCGCCGATTTAGCCAAGTTAGAAAAAGCAATTAAATAAAAGATAACAAACGAAAATCATCATAAATAATTTTTACCCAACTCCTTGAAATCGTATCTGAGGGATCTTCTCCTCAAGAGCAACAAACAAGTTTCGATTCCTCAACAAGTAATCCATGAGCCAATCAGAAAAGCCACTTAAAAAAAGACCTTTATCACAAGTTTCAAGTATTTTCAATAATAACTCTAAATTCATAAAGCATAAAGTCTCAAAAACGAATTTTTTAAGGACCACTAATATCGCCCGAGGCTACGTTTAACCGAAGAATATACCTTATCTTCTAAGGCTTAGGCTTAAGTTGTATAGGCGACGCAATATTCTTCCAAATTCTAACGTTCACAAGCATACTCTACCAAGGATATTTTAAAGCAGTGGAGCCAAATCCAGCAATACTCTCAATAGAGATAGGTCTTACAGCCTTTGCACTAGTCTTATCATTTATGTATATCAACGATTAATTCGTTCTTTCAAATAAACATAGTTACTAGAAAACAGTTGGCGTTTTTTCCCATTATATGACCCGCAAATTGGGTTCGAGATGTCGGATCTTGTAAAAATTTGTTGGGTTCATCAGGCAACGCTTATTTCTTAGGCGTCATTTTTTTCACGATGCTGAATATAGCTACACTTACTGCTGCAATAGCAAATACTACTAATGCATAGAGGTAGAGGGGTGTTTCTGTGGACTGTGACGTAGGTGAAGGCGATGGTGATTGAATTTGGCTTGGACTTGGGGTTGCAGTATCAGGTGTTGCAGTAGGGCTTAGAGTTGTGGTTGGCGAGGGAATTGGATTTGGCGAAGCTGTAGGTGAGGTTTGTGGGGTTGTAGTTGTCGGAGTGGGTGAGGGTGTTTGTGAAGGAGTTGGTGAAGTTATTGGTGTTGGAGTAGGAGTTGACGTGGGGGAAGGTGAAGGAGTTGAAGTTGGAATAGTTGTTGGAGTAGGCGAAGGGCTCGGGGTTGGTGTAGGTGTTAAAGTAGGTGTCGGGGTTGGTGTAGGAGGTGTTTCTAAAATGATGGTGTCTGAGTAGGTGGAACTGAGCAAACCCACGTTATCCTTGACTTGATAGTAAACAGTTTTTATGCCGTCACCAGCTGTTAAAGTCCAGGTTTTAAATGCTGAAGGCGTCTCCCAGGGCTCGGTGTCCCATACACCGTCATTACTGTACCGGGCTTGAGACACACCTGACGTCAAATCATTTGCACTCAACGCCAAATTTACTGATATGGAAGATGTAAAGGCATCGCCGCTGTTAACAATTATTGAGCCAGTAGGCGCGGTTTTGTCTAGTTGTATTCCAGACAGGGTTTTATGCGGAAGCTCTTCGTTTCCGAGGCTATCGGTACTCCAATATTCTAACTTGTTGTTGGCGCCTTCAGTGCTTATGACTGGTTGTCCGTTGCTGTTAACGGTTTTAATTGCCCCATCGTTAATCCTATAGTATATTTGGTTAACACTGGTGAAGTCATCTACAGCTGAGAGCCTTATTGCAAAGTCAAAAGTGCGCCATAAACCATCATAATCATGAATAGTGTATGGTGAAGAATCACCTGGCACCTTCACTAACCAAAAATCATTGTTGCCAGCACCATAAGAGTCTGTTGTGCCTGCTATGGCGTATCCTCCATCACTTGTCTGAACAACAGAAGAGGCACTTTCCGAGCCTGTTCCTCCGTAGATTCTGTTCCACAGCATATTTCCAGACCCATCAGTCTTAATCAAATAAACAAAGTCGCCAGCACCATAAGAACTTGTACTGCCTACAATTGCGTATCCGCCATCACTAGTTTGAACAACACCAAAGCCGAATCCATAATTATAGACTCCCAGCCCATAATCAAAGCCTCCGTAGGTTTTGTTCCACAGCATATTTCCAGACGCATCAGTCTTAACCAAATAAATATCATATTTGCTAGGTCCAAAAAAGGATCTCCTGCCTACAATTGCGTATCCGTCATCAGAGGTTTGAACAACACCCTGCCCACCTTGAAGGCCTGTTCCTCCGTAGATTTTGTTCCACAACATATTTCCAGACGCATCAGTCTTAACCAAATAAACATCCGAATAAACATCTTGGTTTATTGTAATATTATAAGTTGTGCCTGCTATGGCGTATCCTCCATCACTTGTCTGAACAACAGAAGAGGCACTTTCCGAGCCTGTTCCTCCGTAGGTTTTAGTCCAAAGTTGGTTTCCAGCTGAATCCGTCTTCACTAACCAAAAATCATTGTTGCCAGCACCATAAGAGTCTGTTGTGCCTGCTATGGCGTATCCTCCATCACTTGTCTGAACAACAGAAGAGGCACTTTCCGAGCCTGTTCCTCCGTAGGTTTTAGTCCAAAGTTGGTTTCCAGCTGAATCCGTCTTCACTAACCAAAAATCATTGTTGCCAGCACCATAAGAGTCTGTTGTGCCTGCTATGGCGTATCCTCCATCACTTGTCTGAACAACAGAAGAGGCACTTTCCGAGCCTGTTCCTCCGTAGATTTTGTTCCACAACATATTTCCAGACGCATCAGTCTTAACCAAATAAACATCCGAATAAACATCTTGGTTTATTGTAATATTATAAGTTGTGCCTGCTATGGCGTATCCTCCATCACTTGTCTGAACAACAGAAGAGGCACTTTCCGAGCCTGTTCCTCCGTAGGTTTGGCTCCATCCAAGCGATTGCACAATCAATTGTTCGACCTGCATCGTATCCTGCCATACTCGAAAACCCACAGCCCCACTAGGATGCGAATAATCCCCACTAGGATTCGAATAATCCAGTGCATCCAAAACCTTAACCCCGTCCACAAACAACTGCAACCTACCACAAAACGCAACCGCAGAAACAGTATACCACCTGCCCGCTTCTACCTCGGTGTAAAGCCCTGAAAAAGCCAGCTCCGTGTAAACACCATTCACAACTCTTGAAATACTATATTTGTGACCAAAACTGCCCAGCCCCAAAAGGTAAAAGTTGGCGGGGTCAGTGTACCTTACGACAAGGCCGGCTTCGCCTCCAGGGTTAACTGCACGAAGGTTCGCGGTTGCTTGATAATACATCCAAGAGAGGTCTCCTGTCCAAACTAATGCTTCTCCATTAGCTGCTGTACCCTGAAGCAGACTTCCTGAAGTGTCCCAAACACCATTGATTACGGTCATGTTATTCAGGTTGGCGAAATCGTCGCTGAACAAAACCAGCGCGTTAGCTTCTGGCAGTGTTACTTCAAAAACCAAAACACAAGAAAACAGCATCAATATAGCTAGTGCTAATCCAAAAGTAGATGGTCTTCTCAAAGCTTCTCCACTCACTTAATTTTAAGCTAGAATTAGTTCTTAAAGATTTGCTAGCGCATCTTTCGAGGCTGACTCCGTAGGTCAAAATGTTTGTATTGAACCTGACTTGGATTGATTTGGATTATTGAAAAAATGGGCGCCAGGTGAATGGGCTTTTTGCGCAGTTTTGAATTGAACCTGCCCAGCGTGAGAACTTTTCTGATAAAAGTCCAATGTTTTTATATGTGGCTCTTTCGAGATTTTGTCTCATATGTGCATCGAGGAAACTTTAATTGTCTCAGGTTTTTCTGACCATAAATACACTTTTCCTTAACAGCAGAAAATCCTTTCACTTTTGTCGTAGACCCAACTTGTCCAATATAGCTCTCCCATTTTGGCTACTTATCCCTTGCATCTTCATTTTTTGTTTTTTAGAGGCTTATTAGTGGTTTTCATGTTCGACTAAACAGCTGTTGGAACCATGAAATGGCAACAAAGTGAGTGGTTACGGTAGACAAAGGCAAGATATTGACAGACTTAAGCGTCTGTCTTTATGATTTTGAACACTATTTTTACAGGTTTGTGGATTTGCAAGACGACTATATGAACAATGCGTCTTTTGGGATTGTATTTTGAGTAATGTGGAACGTTACTTGTAATCCTGAAATCTTCAGAATGCATATATTTGTTGTAAAAGAATATTTCCAATTCTTAAATAATAAATAGAAGTTCTTGTTACTTTGGGTATACTTCCTATGGACTTAGCCATAAAAAACACATCCGCTCTTGTCAAAGAGGGATTTAGTAATCAGGAGTAGATTAGTTGTGATTTCTTTAAACCAATCGCAAAACGCCGCTAAGCTTTCTTAAAAAAAGAATAGGACTGCTAAAATATGGATAGACTTAAAGTCGTTATAATAGGTTTAGGCAAAATGGGTCTGCTTCATTCCTGTATTCTTAATACTATTCCAGGCGTTGACGTCATAGCCTTTTGTGACAAAAGTACGATGCTACGTAGAGTAGCTAAAAAGTTGTTTAAGCGCTCTGTTGTTGTAGATGATGTAGAAAAGTTAAACGATTTATCTCTGGATTGCGCTTTTGTGACTGCTCCTATACCTGCTCATTTTCCAATAGTTAAAGCTCTTTATACAAAAAATATCACCAGCAATGTGTTTGTTGAGAAGACCCTTGCTTCAAGCTGGGATAAAGCTAATGAATTATGCGCTTTAACCAGAGAATCAGGGATCAACATGGTTGGATATATGAAGCGGTTTAGCTCAACCTTCACAAAAGCCCGAAATCTCTTGTCTGAAAATGTTTTGGGCGACTTGATTTCATTTCAAGGAACTGCTTTCTCTTCAGATTTTGCAGCTTGCAGCAAATCCTTAAAAGCCATTTCGAGAGGTGGCGTTCTAAGTGATTTAGGTTCTCATATCATAGATTTAGCCCTATGGTTTTTTGGTGACTTAACGGTTGAAAAGGCTTTTATTAAATCAAGAATAGGTGAAAATTCCGAAGATTCTGTAACTTTTATGGTTAGACAATTGGGACTGTCGGGGAAGTTTGATATTTCCTGGTGCGAGGAAAATTATCGTATGCCAAACTTTGGTTTAACTGTTCGTGGAACAAATGGGGTTCTGACAGTTAACGATTATAATGTAACCTTAGAACCTAATGTTGGGAAACAAGTTCAGTGGTATCGACCTGAGCTGAATGATAATGTCCCCTTTTTACTTGGTGATCCCGAGTATTATCGCGAGGACGAATACTTTGTAAGTTCGATATTGAAGGGAAAGAAGGCTGAACCCAGTTTTAAGACGGCGTCTACAGTTGATCAGATAATTGAGCAAGTCAAACAAGAGGCTTTAAAATGTCAACCAATGGAAAAAAATTCCTCCTTGTAGGCGATAATCCATTTCATGGAATAAGCCACATTTCTGAGGATAGGGCAAGAGCTAGGGGCAATGAGATAAACAATTCTATCTATGCTGCAAAACTGGTACAAACCTCGCTTGAGAATGGGGCTACCGGCTTCATGTTTTCAGTTAGTGACATCACACTTTCTATTTTGCGAATACTTAATGAAAGTGTAGTTAGCGGTTCTCCAACTTTATATGCAATCGTACCTTACGCTTATGAATACGTTAGAATAGCAACTAACTTGGGCACTGTTGGGTTAGCAAAAAAACTCACTAAGCAAATGGTGCTTTCAGGTAATGTCGGAGCAATCGGAGCTAGTCTAAAATTCCTGACGACAATGAACCCCAAAGATCTTCTCAAAGCCTATTTACTCTATGAGCTCTCAAGGACTAAAGATGCAATTGGCACTTGTTTCAACTTGGAATCAATGATGCTCCATGAAGTTATTACCGAGATAATTCTATCCCTTAACTTGGATTGGCTTGCAAAATCTTATATCGACCTATCCTTAGAACTTGGAATGAAACCAGGTTTTGAAACGAGGAATTTCGCGTATTTAGTTAGGAAATTTAATGAATGGAATGTTGATTTTAGTCAAATATCTATCGCAACACCATTCAATAAACTAGGATTTCAAATGAATCCATCCAGAGAGGATTGTGAGAATGCGCTAACGAAATCCTCAGAATGCAATCTGATTGCAATGAGCGTATTAGCCTCAGGGTATCTTACTCTTTCTGAAGCGGCTGACTATTTAAAAGACTTACCGAACATAAAGGGCGTTGTAATAGGAGTTTCAAGAGAAAAGCAGGCGCTCGAAACATTCAATTATATCAAAGAAAAACTTTGATGGGAAAATGGCAACTAAGAACTTCGCGATCAAAAATTATCAGAATGTAACTATCCAAGTTATTTAACGTATGTGAAGCTTCAATTACTGCCACTAATGCAAAAAGCAAGTTATTATTTACTTTGCTTAAAAACCTTGGTACCATCCAGATATTAAGTTATATGCAAAACTGGGAGTCGTCAAGGTTTAATTACATTAAGGATGTTTTACATGAATTGTTTGATCTATTATTGTTGACAGATTCATTTGCTATACTAATAAATGATGATGTTAGCTCAATAAGGTGGGTAATGCTTCACCAAACTATCTTAAGCACTTGATGAATTAGAGCATAATTGAAAGGCTATCACTTAATAACATACATAAGAAGTATCAAATCTTTAAAAGGGAAAAAAATGGGTTCTTTAAGTTTATGCATGCTTGCTCCTGAATTTTTCCCAGTTTGGGGAGGCACAGGCTCATACATTATTGAGTTAATTAAATCTCTACCTAAAAATGTCGACATTCATGTTTTAACTCTAAAACGCAAGATTGCAGGAATCCAAGAAACAGAAACTCAAAGTAATGAAATGAACTCGATTTTTGGGAGACCAATAGATATTCACTATTTATCAGTATCAAATGAGACTTTTTTTTACAATCTTCCTTTTCAGCTTTCTTGCTTCAAAAAGATTCCAGAGTTAAACAAGAAATACAAATTCGATATTATACATTCTCACTTATGTCACATGCCTGACGTCTTCCTAAGGTTGTTCAGTCGAATCCCAGTTCCAACGATTTTAACATTGCACGGGACAATTCAAATGCTTCGAGATCAAGCTCTATTAGCTCAATCCCGTTTTACTGATCTAGAATCAGGAGAAGAATCAATTCTCAAGTTTTATCCAATAATAGAATTATTGCAACAAAATTATGTAAGACAAGTATCTAGATTTATAGCGGTCTCTAATGCTACTAAGCAGCTTGCAGCGGAACAACTTAAAGTGGATAAAAATAAGATTGATGTCGTTTACAATGGTGTTGATACAAACTTCTTTACTCCACCTGCAAAAGAAGAAATAGAGACCAAATATCGAAATCCTACAGTTGTGTATGTTGGACGCCTGGTCTCTAAGAAAGGAATACATATATTGATAAAGGCAATGCCTAAGGTTTTGAGAAATTTTCCAGACGCTAAATTCTTGTTCGTTGGGGGTGGAAATATTCCATTGTATCAGCAAATAATAAGATCAATGGGGATTCCTGAAAAAAATTTTTCTTTTACTGGACATTTAGGTTATTACGAGCGACCAAAAATAATTCGTGAAGCAACGGTTTCTGTGAACCCTTCTTTTTTCGAAAATTGTTCTTTAAGCATTTTGGAAGCAATGAGTTGTGGTAGTGCTACAGTGGCGAGTGATGCTGGAGGCAATCCAGAAATAATTGAATCTGGCAAGAATGGCCTATTGGCGCCGGCATTCGATCATGAGCGCTTAGGTAAATGCATAATTTCTCTCCTAGAAAACGAGAATCTCAATAAAGCGTTTGGCAGGGCAGCCAGAAGGACTATCGAAACTTCTTTCTCATCTGAAATTTTTGGTCGTAAAACTTACGATGCTTATCGAAATACTATTTCTTAACGCATATTTATTGGACATATATTAGAAAACTAAAATGGTGTTTATATTGAATATTTGCATGATTACTCGAGAATTCCCTCCTGAATCAGGTGGCATAGGTTATTTTGTTTATAATCTATCCAAAAAACTGCTCGAAAGGGGGCATAGGGTTACCGTACTTACAAGAGGAACATCTAATAGCTCTTTTAAGACAGTTGTGGAAGGCATAGACGTCTTTAACGTATCTTTTTTTCCTTTGTATCCATTCCATTTGTCAATACATGGACTTTTTATGAATAGATTATTTAAGAATCTTGAGCCCTTCTTTGATTTGGTTCACATACATTCCCCACTTCCACCGTTGATTAAGACCAATTTGCCTGTAATAACTACCGTGCACACATCTATGAGAACTGATTCAAGGTATCATGAGGTTTTTGATTTTTATTCTCTGTTAGAAAGACTACAGTCCAGTTATATCTATCCTTCAATTGAATCCAAATTGTTTGATATCTCAAACTCTATAACAGCAGTATCTTATTCTGTTGTTGACGAACTGAAAGAATATGGTCTAGAATCTGAAAAAATTGCTGTTATAGGCAATGGTGTTAATGAGAAAATATTCACTCCAACCAGTAAGGCCATAAATGGAGAAAAATACGTATTATACACAGGGATTTTGCGTGCACGTAAAGGTTTATTTGATTTAGTAGAATGCGCCAAGCTTGTTTCTAAAGTAAAATCAGATGTGCATTTTGTTGTGTGTGGCAAAGGTCCATTCTTGCGAAAGCTAGAGAAAGAAGTACGAGAACAAAAAATGCAGAGGCACATAGCCCTTTTGGGATTTGTCAAAAGAGACGAACTTATCAAACTATATCAAAATGCAACTTTGCATGTTGTTCCATCCCACTATGAAGGGTTGCCCACTGTTCTTTTGGAAGCTATGTCTTGTGGCTTGCCAGTTGTTGCCACCGATGTATGTGGCAATAAGGAAGTAATAACGAATGGAGTGAATGGATTTTTAGTGCCACCAAAGTCTCCCAGCACTATGGCCGAAGTTATTTTGACACTTTTGGAAAATGATAACATAAGAGAAAGAGTTGGAAAAGCTGCAAGAAAAACTATTGAAGAAAAATATACGTGGGATAAAATTACTGACAATGTCTTGGCATCCTATTCGCAAGTTCTAAGGGAAATCAGTTACCTCAAAACATAAAATTGTTTATTGTCAGTTAGTAAGATAAGATTATATCCTGTGGCTAATATGTTTTTATTCTATTTTTACTTCAAACTTAATCGAGAAGGAAAAACTTTTCAAGATTATTGATTTCTTCGATCTATTTTCGACTACTATATTGGGATTCATTTATAGATTGGGGTCTTCCTGGGTGAGTCTCTAGAAACACTTTCAAATATTTAATTGATTGTTTAATTGAATTTATTCTTAATTGTTTGTTAAGCTTGAATATTCTTAATCGTTGATGGCGACCTAGGACCGGTAATATAGCCTTGTCCGATTAAAATTGATACGTATAACCAATGGACTTGTATATAAGGGAAATTTGGCTTTTCTATAGAAACTTGAAATAAGTTTTATTGTATTTTTGTTGTTCAGTATTAATATCGTAAGGAAAACAAAAACACTTTAATTAGTGTATATTGAGATATCATATTGTGTGACTGTGAATGCGCAAAACTTAGAAACATATTTTTATTTTTTTTAACAATAATTCTATGTTTTCAATTTATAGGTAGCGCATTAACAGAGCAGGTAAAGACCCAACCTGTTTATTCGCAGGGTACCATTATTTACCCTCCAATCCCTTCAACGCCAAAGGGGGAATTGTATCTGTGGGTTCAACATTGGATGTCTGCCGGTGACAGCGAAGCTCAAAGAATATGTGCTGCAAGAGATTCTTCCGGAATAACGATTTGGATAGACAGCGGAAATTGGGGCAGTCCACAATTAACATCAGCATTTATCAACTATTTCCATTCACATGGAGTTAAAATCGCAGATCGCATATGGAGCGATGGAGGAAATGTACCTCTAAATACGATATTGCATACTTCTGATTTGTCTGGACACAGCCGAGGGTCAGTTGATTATCAATTGAGTATTGGCCCAGAAATTGATGCTTTTATGATTGATGAGTGCAATCAATATAACCCAAGTTACTATCAAGCAATTGCAGATTATGTTCATAGTAAAGGCAAGTTAATGTTTGTTAATCCCGGTGGAGGAAATATTCAAAATTCATATTTATGGGCCGACAAAGTAAGTGCAGAATTTTGTTGGAAACAATTGATTGATGAAAAATCAGATATATTAGCACAATATCCAGAAAAATTCATAGGTGTTAGCAAAGATTACGGCTACGACTTAGGCGCTCCTTGGGCTGGAGTTTACATCTATGGTTCAGGCGCTGATGCTTCAATGAATCCTCCTCGACCATCGGCTCAGCCAACTATAACTTTGGCGCGGGCAATTTGGGATACAGAATGGGCTTGGTCGCATGGCGTTTATTGTATGGCTGCTGTTCCTGATGATAATAGCTATCTTCCAACTTGGTGGGAACAGTATGTCACTGCATTGAAATAGATAGAAAACTTCAAACATCCTATTTCATCTTTTTTTCTTGAATGGAAAGGATTGAAGGTTTATTGAAAGTTTATCGGTTAATTTTTAGTTGTTGTAAACATAGTGAACAACTGTATCTGTTTGATTTTAAATTTGGCTTAAACATTTATGGGATTTGCATATTTTAGACTGCCCCTAAACCGATGAAGCACAAATAATTATTAAAAAAAGCCATACTATGTGCTTAAAATGACGTCGATAAAGGTATACCAATGGACAAGAAAAAGCTTCTATTCGTTCCTCTTTTTGTAGGGCTAACATTACTGATTTGGTCTTGGTTTGCTAGCTATCCTCTTTCAGTTGGCTCTGCCAACGATTTTGTTTTTAAGCATATGTCACTTTTGTATTGGTTTAGTCTTGTTTTGCTATTTCCATCGATGTACTTGATTGCGGCTACTTTTAAGAACAATCTCTTAAAGTGGATAATGGTCGTAGGCATTGTTCTACTTCTGTATTCAATATTTTTCTTTTATAACCGCTTAGCAACATCCGATTCGCTATTTTTTAGAGGACTTAACGAATATTTTTAAAAACGGGCAATTTAGATTCCTCGATACCTGGAAAGGGCTATTTTCAATGGCCTGCAATTTTTCTATTTACAAAAATTGCTACATCTGTGAGCGGATTGGAACTGGCAAATTTCGAGTTCCTAATGTATGCAATTATCGGAATTATGTTAACCACAGCTTTATTCATCTTTGCTACCAAACAATACAAGAACGGCGGATTTCTGGCAGTAGTTGTATTTTTTATCGCAATGTATTACTATCTGAACTATCAGTTTGCACCATTTACTATTGCTTTTCTTTTGATGCTCCTTGCCTTAGCTCTTGAAGGCGAAAAATGGAACTCTGGTAGAATGTTCATAATACTTATCTTATTTGTGGGCATGACACTAAGCCATGCATATGTAGCAGTATTTTATGTCCTTTTTTTAGCCATTAAAACTATTTTGCGAAGAAATACGTGGAATAGAAACCTCTTTGTCCTTCTTTTAACGATTTATCTTTTATATCAACTTACATTAACCAATAATGCCTTAAACACTTATGTTCAGCAATTCACGAAACTTGATGCCAGTGTCTCTGGAATTGCGGGGCTTTCAGTAACACCTGTAATTGTTCCCATTGACGCGATAGCCCAAAAAGTCCTTTCAGCGGAATTGATCATAACTGTAGCGATTTGCGCCATTGGCTTTCTTATTTTAATAATTAAACGAAAGACTAGAGACTTTGATAAAGCTATTTTTCTAACTGGGTTAGGTTACTTTTTATTTGGTCTTGTATTTTGGGTTCTAGGTGCACGAGCAATTCCACTTGCTTTTATCCCAGTATCTATAGGGGCAGCATATTTGTTCGAAACAAAATTGAAAAAGTTTCTAACAGCAATTTTCTTGGTTCTGCTAATTCTCTTAGTTTTTATGCCTCTTCATGGTTCTTTCTTAAAGGGTATCGATTTTTCGCAAACAGATGATGCGTACAAAGCTGAAAACTTTATGCTAGACAAATACAACTGGACAAATGGCGGCACAATTCTTACTCATGGTCCAGTCAGTGATTACATTCTCTCAAAACTAGAATTGGAAGAAACCATCGGTACATTTATTGAAAGAGATGATACTACAAATTTTGCAAGATTTTATCAGTATTCAGGTATTCTTTACACGACTGGCTTAGGACAAAGACTTTCTTATGCAATGGCTGGTGAAAATTACACAATATACAAAGCTATCAACAGTACGAATTATAATGTTTTGTATAACAATGGTATATCCTTAATCTTAGTAAAAGGGTAATAATAAGCCTAATTTCTTTACACGAATTCAGATTTTAATAAAATTTTAGCAAGAAACAAATAGAATAATTTTGGTCTCTATTAAATACCCTTTCTAAACAAAGCTATTTTTGATACTAAGGCGTTTCGAAATATTGTAAAATTATGTTTAAAAGAATTTTTCATATTTTTGTTTTAAATTTTTTCAAAAAAACAATTGTGAAAATATTTATGCACAAAAAAAATTGATAGAATCAGTTTTTGAAAAACCTTGAGATGATCTTATGATTATTGCTGTATTTCTTTTTTGTTATATCTTATCATTCGTACTTCTAATTATCATTAGACGTTACTTGTCAGGAAATAAATTATTTAGCGGTGATACATTTTTCCATTTGTCGATAAGCAGAAGTATACGGGAAAATAAATGGAAGTTTCCATCATCACTTAAGAATGTAATCTTTTTTGAGAGTGACAAAAGATACAACTATTTAATCTATCCCCCTTTACTTCACTATGTTACCGCACTTTTCCCATTGAGATTTCATTTAACGATAGCTAAGAACCTAAATTTGGCTATACTCTCTTTTTTAAGCAGTCTAGCTGCGATAATAACATACAACTTAACTCTAAATTTTGTTTTTGCAACACTTTCATGTCTAATTGTAATTGTTAATCTTTCAGCTTTTGATCTCATAACTCAATTCTCACCAAGACCTCTGGGAATCTTTTTTTACTCCATTATTGTATGTATAACAATTTTTTGCCCATTAAACTGGTTTTCACTTCTTTCGATCTCACTTCTTGTAGCGCTAGCTTGTCTCGCTCATAAATTTACTATACAAGCTCTAATCTTAGGTTTAATCCCATACATGATCATATTTAACAAACCTATTCTTTTTGTTTCCTTTTTGCTTGGCCTTCTAATATCAATTCTTATAAGTAGAGGGTTTTATCTCAAGATTCTGAAAGAGCACATTTTTTGGATCCGATTTTACAACTTTAAACGAAAAATCCATTTTGCACATGATTTTAGTTATATATTAGCCAGAAATCCATGGTATTTAGTTATATTTGTAATAATACTTTCAGTTATTGGCAATAATTTGGTTTTTTTGAATTCAGATTTGAGTGCAAAAATATTTTTTTGGGGTATTGTCAATTTATTAATCGCACTCATTGTTTTGATTCCCTCGTTATCCCTAATAGGCGAGTATTATAGGTATATCGAATACGGATTAGTACCTGTTGGAATTGCAATTGGACTATCTATGAATAATTTAAATTATTTAATTATTGTAGCGCTTTTTATTGCGCTCTTTCTAAGTCTTATAGCTTTGTTACGACTTAAGAAAAACATTAAAGATTCCAAAATGTTAGTCAATCCCAACGATATTCCATTATATCAATCATTGAAGGATTGCTGTACAAGTAATTTGTTGGTAATCCCAAGCATTCGAACTTTGGAAGTTAATTATTTTTCCCAATTAAGCGTCGTTCATCTAGTCAGGGGACACGGAATTTTGGATTATTTGGCAAAAATTATAGAAACTTATAAAATCGGGTATATTCTAAAATTCAAGGGGACTGACCCCTACGCTTTATTTGAAGGTATAAAAAATTCACTGACAATAGAAAAAATTGGGGATTTCGAAAATTTTGAGCTTCATGCAATACGCCAAAATTCAAAGCATAGTTAATATGATTCTCTTTTAGAATGAGTGAAATGCAAGTTACATGAGTCTCATTTGATGTAAACCATGAACGCATTGTATAAACCTATTTTACGAATCGAAAAGCTTCAGGTTTAAGATTTATTTACTAAAATTCCGTTCACACAATTAACTCTTTTTAGTCTATACTTGAAGTTGAGGAATAAAAACAAGGAAAGCTGATTTGATGATATCAAAAGAAAAATCGATCAAAATTAACGGTTCAGGAAGAAAGTTGCTTTGGGTTGAACCAAACCATTTTCAGCTAGGTTGTTCTCTTCATTCAATGGCCGATATCGAAGTATCAAAGGAACTCTCGAAAAAACAATTTAGTACATTTCTAATAATTCCAAGGTCAAAGAAATCTGTCATACTCAAAATTAGAAACTCAGAAATACTCACAACAAGCATACCTGTGAAGCATATACCCCTTTTCTCGTCAGTAATTTATGCTATTGATCTACTATTTTATCTCCCATTTTCTCTGATTTCCCGAAAACCAAACTACATAATGACAGTGCCAGATGTGTCAATTGTTAGTTTCATACCTTTGATGATTCTTTCTAGATTCAAACACATTAAGGTTATTTTGGATATTAGAAGTGTACCAGTAGAGACTTTTGGTTTTCTCGGTTTTCTTCAGAATTTTTGGTTTACTGTCTCATTGCTGATTGCCAAAAAGTTATTCAACGGTATCACAGTTATCACACCTCTAATGAAATCAGATATATGCAGTCGTTTTGGTATTAATCCAGATGACGTGGGAGTTTGGACATCAGGCGTTTCAGACCAGCTTTTTAAGACTGCTAATAACAGTAACGAAATCAATGACCTAAGAGCAGAACATGGATTAACCAAGAAATTTGTCATCTTTTATCATGGAGTCTTCACCGCAAGCCGAGGATTGAAAGAGACTATTGAATCCTTAAAAATATTAAAAAAAGAAGGTTATGATGTGGTCCTTTTCTTGCTAGGTCGCGGGCCGGCCCTCTCTTTGTTGACGGAAGTTGTTAAGGAAAATCAACTTGAAGAAAATGTCATTATCCATTCTCAAGTAGAATATGAAAAAGTTCCTAAATTTATCCAAATGGCGGATGTTTGCATTGTTCCATTGCCAGACAATACCTTTTGGAGGTCTCAGTCGCCACTAAAACTTCTAGAGTATTTAGCTATGGAAAAGACCGTTATTTTGACAGATATTCCAGCTCATAAGTTCGTAGTTGGGGATAGCAAGTGTGGCGTTTATATTCAATCAGTAACTCCCATAGAAATTGCTAGATCCGTGATTTATGTTTTGAATAATAGTGATAAACTTGCTGAATGGGGAAAATCTGGCCGTAAGATCATTTGTGATGGATATACTTGGGAAAAAGTGGCTGGAGACCTATCAAATTATCTCTTATCAATTGAAAAAAGATGAGAGTGAACCACTTGAGGCTTAGGGTGTACTATAGACATGGGGTTTATTTCTCCAATTAAAAAATCTATTAAAGAGTATAGAATACTCTTTGTATATTCAGATAAGCGGGCAGTTTATCTCACTCAGGAACTTAAACGAAATTTTCCCCATTTAGATCTTTTCCATGTTGAAATTAGCCCAAGAAAACCATTCTTTCTAAAGAATTTGATCATTTGCTTTTTTGAAATTCTCACTTCAATGGATAAAAGAGGTTTGCCTTCAAAAATAGGCCGTCCAATGTTATACTTGAATACAGTTCGACGTCCTGCTTTCATAAAAAAATTGTCCCAAACTATTTCCTCTCACGTTAATTTAATGAATCCAAAACCTGATTTGATTTTGCAATGGCAAGCTATTTTTTCACCGTATGTTAGCGAACCTAAAGTTCCTTTTGCATTAATTGTTGATAACTATGCGGATCCTCCAACTTCTGCAATGCAAAAAGACGAATTAAGAGGGTGGTCAACCATTTATAAAGAAAGTTTTTATCGGCTTCAAAAGGAGCTTTATACGAACGCATTATGTATTTTTACTTTCTCGAAGTGGTGCAAAGAAGGGCTTTGTAGGGAGTATGGCATAGATCCTCAAAAAGTTTTTCCAGTAGGTTGGGGTGCAGCTAAAAAAGTGGAAGTCAACCAATTCTTATTGAAGAATGAAAAAACCATTCTCGCTATAGGTATCGATTATAAAGCTAAGGGATTAGATGTTTTATTAGAAGCAGCGAAATATTTGAAAGAGTTTAGAATTACAATAGTTGGAAAAGATCCAAAATTTAAGCGATTTAGAGTTCCGAAAAATGTGAGTATTATTAATCATGTTTTAGACGAAGAGTTAATTAAATTATATTCCGAATCTGAGATATTTTACATTTTCTCAGAGTTTGAACCTGCAGGTCATGTGTTGTGGGAAGCACAAGCATATGGTTGTATTGTTGTCGGTTATGATGCATTTGGTATTTCAGAGGCTGTTGTCGACAATGTAACAGGGATTTTGTTGAAAGTAAGAGACCCATCTTTTGTCGCAAAGGAAATTAGAAAATTGTACAACGATAAAGTAATGTTTAGTCAAATGCAAAAAGCTGCAATCAGAAATTATCAAGGAAATGGAACCTATGCTACGGTTAGTGATAAACTTGCCCAAAATCTAAAAGAATTAAGAGATTACCAATAAATAATGAGAAATAATTGGATTTATTTGATGGATTGAAACTCATGGCGCCAATAGTTAGTGTAGTAATGTGCATCAGGAATGTTGAAATTTCTATCGGTGCCTGCATTAAATCGATCCTAGAGCAAACATTCGAAAATTTCGAAATCGTCATAATAGATGACTTCAGCACTGATAATACTAAGAAAATAATTGAAAAGTTTAACAATGGAAGAATAAAATATTTTCGAAATCCCGAATGGTTTGGAATTTCAAAAAGTAGGAACATTGGAGTACAACAAGCAATTGGTGACTATATTTTCTTTACCGATGGGGATTGCACTGTCTCTAGAAACTGGATTTCAGAGGGACTTAGGTTTTTTAAGTTACCAGATTGTGTGGGTGTTGAAGGAAAAATTTATTACGTATCCAAGGACTTTGAGCCAACCTTTTCTGATTGTATTTTGGAAAACCGAAATGGAGGCAATTTCATGACTGGAAATATGGCTTATAAAAAAGAGGTTATGAAAGAGGTTGGGGGCTTTGATGAAAAATTAGATTATCTTGAAGATAGAGACATTGCTCTCAGGGTTATGAAATATGGCAGAATACTTTTTAATCCAATAATGATAGTTTATCATCCCCGCGTAATTCTAACACCAAAACGATACCTAAAAGTAGCAACGCGGGCTAGAAATCGAGTCTACCTATTTAAGAAAAATGGAGATGAGACCTTTCTTTTGGGTCGTATTCTTTTTCCATTTGATTTGTTGAAAATTCTTTTTCCACCTTTGGTTTTTTCAAGCCTTTTCATAAAAAAGTTTAAGACAATTGATGATTACAAGTTAATACCTTACATCTACTTTTACAGTATTTTGGAGCGCTTAAATATCTGGGAAGAATGTGCTAAAACAAAGATTTTCTTGATATAGCTAATCTAGGAAACAAAGCAGTAAGTGACTGTAATTCAAGTGTGACTTATCTCGTAGCGTCAAACAAAAAATAACCATCTTTCTAAAAATCAGTAACTCCTTAGAGTACAATAATAAATTTTCAATAGGTTTCTTGTAAATATTACCAAGAGACTCATTGCTTCTAATCTTTAACCAAAAATCTATGTCTTGAAAGTCCTTAGAAACGTTCAACTTAATTTCTTGTTCTGAATTCAGTTAATGACATTCGTTGCTACAAGTATTGACGAATAATAAAATGTTTAAGCTAAATTAAATTTTTAGTGAAAAAAGTTTAACCGCAACAAGACAATTTAACCTAAACTAGTCCATTTATGAGATCGAGTAACCTGTTTGAGCCAACAAAGGTAGAAAAAAGAGGAGAAAGAAAAAATGCAAAGGATAATTAATAGAGTTGGTTACCTTATACAACCCTCTAGATTTGTTCCAAGAACTTTGAAAAGTTTTTTTGAAAAATCGATCTTTACTTTTGTAGCTTCAAGAACAAGAAGAAACATTTTGCTTCGTAGCAAGGTGGATGGTTACCCAGTTTTTTGTATAGTCCACTGGAATGCACCTGACTTTCTCTTGCTAAATATTGATCAAATTGAATTCTTATATCCGAATAGTAAAATTTATGTTTTAGATAACGGCTCAAAACAAGCCAACATTAGCGTTATCGAAGAAGCCTTAAAACGATTCAACAATATTACCTTGTTTGCTGCGGCTCCTAAAAAACGAAATTGGGTGTTGAGTACTGGCGTTGACCGCTTGTTATATTCCCACACAAACGGATTGCAATTTTTGTTGAACTATGCCGCTGAAAAGGGTGACAAACTTGTAGTTTTTTTGGATCAGGATTGCGTTTTGTATAGAAATATTGACAATTTATTTGCCAAATTAGGTAGAGAGATAATTCTCATAGGACCGAGATACGGGACCCTTAACCTAGTACATGCGTCATTTATGGCATTACAACCTAGTACGATAAATGAGCTTTTTGGCAAATTTGCTTTTTTTCATAAAAATACAGATTCACCTGAGCCTTACCATGGATTGTCGTTTAAGGCAAAGGGGAAGATATTCTTCTTAGAAACTAGCAGGCATAATAAAATACCCGCACTTTGCGCTTATTCGATTGAAGGAAAAATATTCGCTTGGCATGCATGGTATAGCTCAAGGACGGAAGGGTGTTCTGACGAAGGTTATTTGGACGGAGTTCCTATAGGATATCTTCGAAAAGTAAGGGAACTAGCAATTGAATACATGAAACAAATTCATGAAGAGACTATTTTACAAGAGCCATGAAAATCCCGCAACTTTATAGATTGTTTACCGATAACCTCAAGATAATGAGTCAAAATATTTTTGGAGAGCTTATCTTTTTAAGTTATTTGCTCCACACAAATTTAGGCTGTAATTAGTAATACCTAAATATTATGCTTGGAAGAAATAGCTGAGAGATAGTGTTTGAGAATTAGTATAGTATCCATAAAAGGTCTAATTAGGACAGTTGCTACTACTCGTAACTTTTGGACGGCTATCCTTTTCTCAGAAAACTGCAAAAAGAAAGCCATATTTTTTCGCGACGGGTCTACTTTCTGGTTGACATGGTCTCAATATTGGAAAGTGAGAGAAATCAAGCAATCCGGCTACAAAGTTTTGCAAATTAGTGACGACTTGTTTAAAATTAAAGATAATGCGATTACCCTCGTGGGCTCCTCGGACATGTTGCAAGCTGTCGGTGAAATTGATTCTGGGTTCTACGATTGGGATTATCAAGGAAAAGTAGTCCTAGATGTAGGTGGATTTCAGGGAGAATCAGCTGCGTTTTTCTTCAAAAATGGCGCTAAGAAAATAATAATTTACGAACCAGTTGAAACCCATCAAGAGTTAATTAAACAAAACATGTCATTGAATCAAGTAAACGCTGAAATCCATAAAGAAGGTATTGGTACCCATGATAACATTGAAACGATTTCGTATCAAATAGCTGACCTTGGTTTCAGAACTGATGGCATAGGTCAGCATAAAATGCAAATTAAAATACGAAATCTAGCACACATAATAGAAGAAAGCCATGCGGATGTAGCTAAATTTAATTGTGAGGGCGCCGAGAAAAGCATTGTAAGCTTAGATCCAGTAATTTTGAGAAAGATTGATGTCTACTTAATAATGGCTCATTCTAAAAAAATAAGCGAAATGATCATCGCTAAGTTCAAACAATCTGGTTTTGAGTTAGTTAGAAGCAACTTACAGCGATCTTTTATTTGCTTCAAGAAGGGAAATATCAATCCTTAACCAAGATTCTACAAAATAACAATTTCATAATTACAACTTATTTTAAATTACAAAACTACTGATTTGTGATAGGGGCGGAAGCAACAATTTGTTTAGAGAACGCAATATGAACTGCAGTCAAAAGTTAGGTACTGATAAACCTCTCGTTAGCATTGGGATGCCTGTCTTTAATGGCGAAAAATATGTCGCGGAAGCGGTAAAATCTGTTCTAAACCAGACTTTTACCAATTTCGAGCTCATTATTTCTGATAACGCATCTACTGATCGTACCCAACAAATATGCCTAGATTACGCTTCAAAAGATCAACGCATACGGTATTATCGTAACCAAAAAAATGTTGGCGCTCCAAAAAATTACAACAAGACCTTTGAATTATCCAATAGTAAATACTTTAAATGGGCCGCTTATGATGACGTTCTCCATCCCGAATATTTAAGGAAATGTGTTAGTGCTCTTGAAAAAGATGCTGAAATTGTCGGATGCCATAGTAAAACTGCTCGAATTGACAAAGATGGGAATTTTCTTGGTTATCATAACAAAAATTATTTGTATCATATTAATTCCCCAAAAGCACATGAACGTTTTCGAGACTTGATTGGCTTATACTATATCACGACTCCATTTCATGCTGTTTACCGAGCGAGTTTTTTTGCACAGAGTCAACTTCATGGAAGCTATGTTGGAGCCGACAGGAATCTTGTAGCTGAACTAGGTCTCATGGGTAGAATTTATGAAATTCCCGAATGTCTATTTTACTGGCGAGACCACCCTGATTCTTATACCTCAAGATTTTACGGTAGCAATCGAGAAGATACATTAGACCGCCTACTAGAGGAAGCTGCTTGGTGGTCTAAGGACAGTGGAAGTTATTTCCCACATTGGAAAAATTGCATTGAATATTTCAAGTCAGTAAATCGCGTTACGCTTCCAGCTTCAGAACGCCTATTGTGTTACAGCCAAATACTAGGATGGTTCATGGACGAGGGCTCTAAGTTTATGGTTAAGGATCTGATGCTTTTCTTACTACAGCATTCAAGACTTGCAAACAAACTAATTCGAAAAATCCCCTCAAACTTAAAAGGCAAGTTTCTCCCATAAAAGCTCAACTATTGTTCGAGTTTCAAGTTCCTTTAGAGAAGTTAATGCCTATCGAATTCTTCCTACAATTTTATTTGAATAAATGAGCAAATTGCATTTTAGCATACCTGCGGAAAATATTGTTAAAGTTTAGAAATCCAAAATTATAAATCGATTAAGATAATGAGAGCTGTTATTTTAAGTAATATTTCAGACTATATTAGAAATGTGACCTTATTTGTCTTCTCATCATTCGCAGACATGAAGATTTGTGCTTTTTGTTACTGTGGCGAATTAAGACTCGAGCTTTTCGTCATTTTGGAAAAAGCCAGTTGTTTGAGGCTAAAATCTATGTTAATCATAATTAGAAACGGAGAAAAACTCTCGTCGAAGACAAAATTCCTAGTCCAACTTTGTCAAAACTTCAATATCGAGATTTTTTACATTTTTAAACCAGAAAATGCAAGCTTTTCTGAAGAATGGGGTCATAATAAGGTTCAATTAGCCTCCTCTAAATATGGGATTTTTTTATACTATTTGCTTATGTTATTTAAAAGCCCTAAAGATATTCGCAATGGGTTAATGGCCCGTTTATCGCTTGTGAAGAGAAAGAATGTGCTTATTGGTGAAGGTTTATTATCGATACTTTCTCGAACTCTATATCTACATCTTGGTTCTTCAGCTCAAAATATCAATGTAATGAACTTTTTGAAGAACATGGTGTCGCCAAAGATATTTCTTGTTGACGAGTTTGTTAGCCTAAATTTTTTCGATCTCAAAAAGCTCAGGCTTCTCGGATCAGTTATTTATGTATCTAGTGATGTGGCACACAATCGATTTGGATTTGGAGACAATATAATGACAAAAACATTAATGTTGAGGCTAGAGAAAGACGCCCTTCGTTATGTTGATTTAACACTGGCTTGTAGCGAAATGGAGCGGCTCAAATACTTAGAAATGGGTGCTAAAAATGCAATTTACTACCCGAACACTTATCCCACAAAGGAATTTGAACTACTTAAGAAAGATGAACAGCCCAGCATTACTATAGTCTTGAGAGGGCATTGGGGGTCTGCAGCTGAAGCTTCTTTAGAGGAAATTTTCGATGCTTTAGCGTGTATTAAGAGGCAGGTTAAAGTTTATATGATAGGAATACTGCCGAAAAAAACCCCGAAGAATGTGTGTTTAGAATACTGGGATTTCCTTCCAAGCAAATTAGATTACCTGAAGCTTCTTAGCAAATCATGGATAGGTGTAAATTTAGGTATTCATAAAGCTGGAACAAATGAACGAAAGTATGATTATGCCGAAGCTGGACTTGTGGTCGTTTCTGATAATTTTGGAGTTAGAGGCGACTTGTTCCCACATGAGTATACCTATGTTGACGCTTACGATTTGGCGGGAAAGCTAGGGCAATTATTGGAGCTTGGAAGAATGCGTCTATCGGAAATGGGCGCAGAGAATCGAAAAGTTGTTATTTCTTTAGCAGAGGAAAGGCGGCAGAAACTGTTGGATTGTTTAAGTCAAATAATTATCAAATCTTCCTAAAGTTGTATCGGGTAACTTTTTTATAAGAAAATACTTGAATAATCTTTTAAATTTTTGAGACTTTTATGAGTTGTTGCGCTAGTGAGCATGATGGAGAATTTCATAAATGATATTTCGGTAATCGTAATATAGTTTAAATAAATAAGAGTTTATGTGATATCTTGTTTAACAAAGGTGGCGAAACCAATGAGTAACAAGCTTCAAAAATATATCAAGACTGCGGCCATTGTTTATGAAAAAAAGGGTTTTACAGGTCTTTGTAGTGATATAATGAACAAGGTCGAGTATGCTAGTCTTCCTGCCATTTACTCGAACACCCTTCTCCGAAATATGCATCACCCGGACCTCGAAACAGTCTATTTGGAAATCACAAATAAATGCAACCTAAGATGTGAAATGTGTAACTGGCAATCCAGAGAAAAAAAGGGATATATTTCAAGATCATTGTTTGAAAGCTGTATTGACCAATTTTCCGAAATGAGGTTAAAGGTTCTTAATTTACAATTTGGAGGCGAAAGTCTTCTCCACCCAGACTTCAAAGATTTGCTGAGATATGCAATTGAAAAACGCGACAATGGCAAAATTGGTTGTGTAGGTTGGACTGACAATGGGATGCTTTTTGATGAAACTGTCTCAGACTTAGTTGTCTCTCTCCAGGTCGATTGGGTTAATTTCAGCCTTGATGGCTTAGGCGAAGTAAACGATAAAATACGGTTAGGCTCAAAATATTCTGTAATTGAAAAAAATATTAAGTACCTTCTAAAGAAACGAGGGTCCAGAAAGAAACCTGCCGTTCTTTTAAATATGGTTGATCACGATAAGAGTGAAGCTCAAAAGTTAGACTTCTACAATAAGTGGGTTTCTTTGGTCGACGAAATAGAGTTGATACCTTGTATTCTCCCAGACAATACTTGGGAAAATGAAGAAATCTTTTCTAAGAGTCTAAAAACTGTCCCTCCTCCGACGTTTTGCAATATCCCTTTAAACATGATGATAATTTCTTGGGATGGAAAAGTTACTTACTGTTGCTTTGATAGTCGTTTTAAAACGGTCCTTGGAAATGCCAACAAAGAGTCTATATTACAAATATGGACCGGTTCAAAGTTTAAGAATCTTCGTAAAGCAGTTTTGACAAATACAATTCCTGATGTCTCACCTTGCCACGGGTGCAGGTTTTGGCAAGTAAATTTTGAACCCAGAAAAGAGCTAATCCTTGACGGAAAAGCGATGATAGAATATGGTTACATCTACCGAAGGATTAGAAAGGTAACATAAATAGTAACATAATACAAATTGCGGTGCAAGCAAGACTAAGTAAACTTAAAGTCACAAAAAAAGGAAGAAACCTTATCAACGATTGTGACGCAAGATAAAAATTGATAAAAGTTATTAGATGAATAAGACAGTTTTTTCATATCAATTATATATATGTACATATTTGTTACAAAAATTTAACTTTTGGGTTACTTAATTGGTTGTGACCGACCAGTTTGCTCTTTATATTAGCGCGCACATCTTTAGCTTATGGAAATAAAACTTTGTCCATTTATACAGACCAAAACTTAAGTAATGTTACAAATTATTGAGATTCGGAAAGGTGTAAGCAATAAGTCCAAATATTAGAAATCTGACAAGAAAAATTTCGGCGACCTATTCTAATACAGGTATAAAGGGGTTGTTTGTAGCTTCAACTAGAGTTTGCCAAAACAGTTTTCTTCCAATTATATATAAGAGCAGTTATCTTCAACGATTGCATCATCCGAAAATTCAAACAGCGTATTTGGAGTTGACTAATAAATGCAATTTGCGGTGCAAAATGTGCAGCTACCAATCAGCTCAAGGAGAAACTGGATTTATGTCCTCGTCATTTTTTGAAAGTTGCCTCAATCAACTCTCTGAAATAGGCGTTAGTGTTTTATGTTTGCATTTCGGAGGAGAAAGTCTAGTACACCCCGAATTCAAAAAATTTTTGACTTACGCAATTAAGAAGCGAGATGAAGGCGGAATAGGGAGCGTAGGTTGGACAGAGAACGGGATGCTTTTTAATGAAAGCGTCGCTGATTTAGTTGTTAAACTGAAATTAGATTTCATCAATTTTAGCGTTGATGGGGTGGGGCCGATAAATGACGAGATTCGTGTAGGATCTAAATATTCAGTGATAGAAAAGAACATCAAATATTTAATTAAAAAACGTGGAAACGAAAAGAAACCCGTAGTTTTATTGAATATGGTAGATTACGGGAAAACGGATGAGCAAAAATTAGAGATATATCGAGAATGGTTTGATTCTGTTGATGGGATAGACATTATTCCTTCCATTCTACCTGACAATAGATGGGAAAATAAAGAACTTGTTTCCCAAAATATTCGAACGATTCCACCTCCATCATTTTGTCACTTCGGATTCGATACAATAATCGTTAGCTGGGATGGAAAAGTTACAGGTTGTTGTTTGGATTATGTCTTTAAAATGGATCTTGGGAATGCGATGCAAAAACCAATAAAAGAAATATGGGACGGTTCAAAGTTCAGAGCTTTTAGAAAAGCAATTGTGACAAACACTTTTCCAGTTGGCTCACCTTGTTACAAATGCGAGTTTTGGAAGATTAATTTCAAACCCAAAGTCGAATTAATTCTCGATGGAAAAGCTAAAATCGAATATGGGTACGTATTCAGGAAGGTTCGGAAATGTTCCTAGTTTGTAAATTCGAAACCTTCTCCAAAGACCTTTTTTTATTTTGAATTTTTTCTTCTCTTCTTTTCTCTGCATCACACTTTTTATATAAAATGAAAATTATAACCCAAAAGACTCTCATTTGCAAATGTGCTAACTCGGGCATTCAATAATGAGTCTTGATTTCTAAGAAATACTTAGTAATGTTTCAAAAACTTCTATATGAGAAGGCAAAATAAAATTGAACATCACTAATAATTCAGGGCGCTTCGAAACATACCTATCCTCAGCTAGAGCTTTATGGTATTGGGCAATAATCTTGATTGGCGTGACAACTGCAACTATAGTCTATTTAATCCCAAATAATATTTACCCATGGGCCTTTCTAAGAAATGTCCTGGGAATTATTTTCGTTTTTTTCCTTCCTGGATACGCTTTCACCAAAGTAGTTTTTCCAAATAAATTATCCGCTGAAGGTATGGAAAGCCTTGAAGTAATAGTTCGAATTGCCTTCAGTATAGGATTAAGTATTGCAATAGTTTCAATACTTGGTCTTATTTTGTACTATACTCCATTTGGACTTGATTTAACTCCAATAGTTTTTAGTTTGCTTGCTTTTACAATAATTCTGGCAACCGCAGGTGCTATTAAAGAAAGCCGAATGAAAAAGTAGCTTAATTTCTTTACAAAGAATTTATAAAATCAACGCTTTTTAATCAAATTGTTAAAAATATTAGATTAGTGATTTATGATCCATTTCTTCTAAAGGGTTTTCTATGAGGGTTTTTCCCATTCCTACAAATTGGAATATCTTAAATCCTTTTTTTTCGAACCAATTGAATGCCACTTCGGTGTTTGGGTGAAATAGCCAAATTTGTGCAAACGGAATTCCTCTATTGGACAAAATTCTTAGTATGTCCTCAAGGACTGAAGGAACAAAGGCAGCAGAGGTGCTGTACAACT
This sequence comes from Candidatus Bathyarchaeota archaeon, assembly GCA_963775685.1. Lineage (GTDB taxonomy): Archaea > Thermoproteota > Bathyarchaeia > Bathyarchaeales > Bathycorpusculaceae > Bathycorpusculum. Next base: position 944,808 of record CAVZJV010000014.1, on the reverse strand, counting down.
CCACCGTGGCCTTATTAGAGAAGGGTCGATTAAAAATGAAGGCGAATGAATTGCCTAAATCATTGATTAATATGTTCCTAAAAAATGATGGCTGCCAGACCTGTCTGGAGCCATTAATTATGGTGTCAGGTTTAACTTCAAAAAAATCTATCCATTGTTGCTGTATGCAACGTTTATAAATTTCAAAAAGTTTTTTTCTGTTTTTTAGGTTATCTTGGATTTGAAACAGTCGACTTTCTTTTTCGATTCCAAGATATGACAGTTTTCCTTGACCAATTATGAATCGCTTAATTGTTTTATTAGGTTTAAAATTTGAGGGGTATCCTTGTCCCAATATGGTGTAACCAATCTCTCGAAAGCCCAGTTTTTTGTATAGCGCTATTGCGTTAGTTGAAGTTATATAAACGTTAAGATTTACCTTAGTTGCTCCTTTTGTCTTTGCTACAGCAAAAGCTGTGTTTAAAAGTCTGCTGGCGATCCCTGCTTTTCGATATTCTGGATCTACAAAGACATATTTTATCGAATATAGTGTGTTAGTGTTTTCCTCAAGACTGATGAAACCAACAGCTTTTTTCTTTTCTGTGTCATAGGCGACAAGTCTTGTCACATGGGGTGAAAACTTGATAGATTGAAGAACATTGTAAAATAATCCTTGATTTAATATGTCAGCACCAGCAAAAAAAGTGTGTTTTCTGAGGTCTTTTGAAAATTGGGGCGTTAACTGATTAATATTAACTTTTAGTTGAGTATTTTGCTCTATCATAGTAAACAGCTAGCGTCCAATAGTAAAGTTTCTAATCAGCATAAAATGATTTCGGTTTCAACTAATGTTGTCAGTTTTTTAAATATTTTTTTGACGAAAGGTTTAAAGTTGAAATTAAGAGTAGATAAAGTAAATCAATGGAATTTGCTAATGAGGGTAGACTGGCGGAATTTTGTGGTTGACTGTGAAAATTGGTCAAGTAAGTATTTTTTGATAGTTCAATGGATCTTGGAATTATTTTAGCAGTCTGAATCAATGAAACTAGAAATTCATGGCGTTTAATTTAATAGTAAATGGTTTATCTAACTTGCAATCCCTAATTGGTTAAAAATAGGAGAGAAAATGCTTTGGATAAGGCAATGGATATGGGCAAAGCCTCAGCTACTGGAACTTTCCAATTGTTTATTGGACGAATAGCTTCTGCGCTTATGCTAGCCATTGGCGCAATAATTGTTGGACTGTATATCAATGAAGGGGATTACGGAATATACACTATTGCCTTGGTTCCTGCGGCGACGTTTCTTCTATTCCAAGACTGGGGCGTAGGATCTGCTTTAACAAAATACTGTGCAAATTATAGGGCATCACAAAAGCAGAGTGAACTGCGGAGTGTTATTGTTTCGGGCTTTATATTTGAAGTTATGACTGGACTGGTTTTGGCATTGCTCTTGTTGATAATGGCTAATTTGATAGCCTCAGCAATTTTCAACAATCCAGAATCATCGTTTTTGATAAGTCTTTCCTCTATCTCAATTATATCTACAGCTGTTTATGCCGCTTCTCTTTCAATTTTTGTTGGTTTCGAAAGAATGGGTTTGTGCACTATCACGATGATTGTTTCTTCAATAATTCAAGGGTTGTTGTCTCCTCTACTGGTATATCTAGGGTTTGGAGCCTTCGGAGCGGTAGTAGGTTTTACATCTGCATCGATTGCTTCAGGAATCAGTGGTATATTACTGCTTTATTTTGTCATATTTCGGAAGCTTCCTTTGGGAAGCGTGAACAAGGAGAAAATGGTTCAAACGTTAAAATCTTTGCTTAGCTATGGGGTCCCTCTCTCAATAGCTACCCTCATAGGAGGGATTTCTGCTCAAGTATATAGTTTTGTGATGGCATCATCTGTTGACGTAACTATGATTGGTAATTACAGTATTGCAGTGAATTTTGCCATTTTACTTTCTTTCTTTATTTATCCCCTTCAGACAGTCTTGTTTCCTGCTTTCTCAAAGCTTAATCCGTCGAAGGACAAGGAGCTCTTAAAAACTATTTTTGCCTCCTCCATTAAATATTCATCATTGTTTTTGGTTCCAGTAGTTGTGGCAATAATGGTCTTGTCAGTTCCAATGGTTGGCACTATATACGGGCAAAAATGGCTTTCTGCGCCTTTCTTTTTAACTTTGTATGTCGCTGGTAACCTAGTCGTGCTTTTGGGAAGCCTGAGCTACAACAGACTTCTTTATGCAATGGGGGAATCAAAAATGCTCTTAAAATTAAACGTTCTGGCGCTTTGTATAGGCGTCCCTCTTGCTTTTTTAGTCATTCCCCCGCTTGGAATTCCTGGAGTCATATTGGTTGGAACCTTTGTTGGAGGTGTCAGTACAGTCCTCGGAATCTATTGGACATGGAAGAAGTATGAAACGAAAGGAGATTTTCGAAGCTCGGCAAGAATATTTTTTGCTTCAGCAATCGCAGGTTTAGCCGCTTATCTATTCTTGCATGCATTTTCAACTGCATCGTGGATCATGTTATCAGTCGGTGTATTACTCTTTTTAATTATTTATCTAATTTCCCTTCCTTTAGTAGGAGCTATAAATCGATGGGACATGAGTAATCTTCGACTTATGTTTTCCGGAATAGCGCCGATCTTAAAGCTACTGGAAATTCCATTTGCGGTGATCGAAAAAACACTAAAAGCTAAAGAAAAACTATCAAACATTGATCGATAAATTAGCTCAAAGCAATCGATTAAATCTAACTTGCTTTTTAGAATTTTAATTGGCTCACCTTCAATTAACGCCGTCTTTTTTTAAAAAAGAGTCAAATACATAATCTTTCAAAGCATAAAAGATTTAAATTAAACAAAATTTCACTGATAAAACAAAAAAGCCAGAAAACCTACTTAATAACATAGTTGTCAGCGAAAACTAGTAGTTACTGAGAACTGTTTAAGACTTTACCTTAAATCATCCTTTTAAATAAGAAAACAAAGACGAGATTTCTCAGAAGCCAAAAGGATCTCCTCCTACAGTCTGTCTTTATCATCGAAACACACTATCCATTTCGTGCGATGAGAAAGTTACTGATAGTTGATTTAATAGTAGAAAATTCAAAGGGGTCTCGGGACAAATAACAAAATAATAGCAAGAATTTCGAAAGGTTCAAAGTTTCAAGGTCAAGAAAAAACAAATAAAAAACACTTTCCGTCAGGTTCTCATACTTTCATACTCAAGAGTAAGTTTATAAGGTAACCTTTTAACCCTTGAGATGAACCAATCCTAAAAGGCAAAGCTCGAATTGAACATAGAGGTCAAGGTCAGAGAAAAATTGAAACTCATGAAAATCCAACCTAAATTGAGATTAAAAAATTATGATTTAACGACATAAAGTTAAAGAGAGCAGCTTCGACTGTGGGTAAAGGAATCTATTTATGCCCATAAGAGTTCTACAAGGAGAAAGCTGCATTTGGTTCTGAAACGAATTATTAGAAATCTGCGCTATAATGTTACAATACGTCGTAATAGAGCATTGAACCTACGAAGACTCGAATCATACATCAGAGAAGTCTACCGTAACTTCAATATAGATTGGCTCATCGCTGATAGTCATAGCATTAAGGTTTCAAACGCTAATAGGCTAGGTGGAGGACTTGTCAATGATGTTTATTCATTTTCACTCGTTTATAATAAAGGATCGGAAAAAAAACGAATAAATCTTGTTCTAAAAATGTATCGGGAAAATATCAATCCTTATCTTCGCGTCATATCAGCATGACTGTGACCTCAGAATGTGTGCCAGAGAAGGGGAAACGTTAAAAATTCTTGAACGCATGGGTTTACCAACCCCAAAACCTTACGTTTGTGAGTGTGACTCTCAGTTTCTTGGTTATCCTTTTATAATCATGTCTGAGCTTCAAAAGGCACAGAAAACTGGTGATGAACAAATTTGTCAGTTCGCTTCATCATTAGCTCAACTCCACAATTTAGAAGTTGACAGAATGGACCTTAATAATCTTAAACCTCCAAGGGATGGGTATGCGTTCGCGAGGCGATGGCCTATTCATTTCAAACATGCTTTAAATATCGAGGCCAAGCACAAAGCAGAATTTAAGAGAGACTTTAATTTTGCTGTAAACTGGCTTGAGTCAAATGCATCGAAAAATTACTGTGGCCAATACAGTTTGATTCATGGCGATCCACATCCAGGAAATGCACTTTTAACCAGCGATTCACAAGTTGCCCTTTTGGATTGGGACGCCGTCGACATAGGTGATCCAGCCTATGATGTTGGCAATGCTTACCACATGATTAAATTCTTTAGTAACCCCCACGATCCAGATTCTGCCGAACCAATTGCTCAACGTTTTCTCTCAAAGTATTTGCAAGAATCTAAAGTTGACATTCAGTCAAGACTTAAATTTTATCAGGTAGTTGGCATTCTTGGATATGCGATTCCTTATAGCGCGACTCTGTCGTCTCCAATTGCATTCCGTAAACACCAACGAGGCAAAATTCTGCAATCAATTTCATTCCTCGAATTACCTATCATGCTATTGGCTTTTCCTTTTCTTCGTTGTTCTTCTATTGCTCAGCAGATGCAAGTGGAAGGGAACAAATATTGGCTAAGATATTTTCAAAAGTTTTTAAAGGAACTTACTTGAATTTGTTAGCTTTGATAAAACCCTTGGGTACAAGTAATACTTTTTCTTTTTAAGGCACCAATAGTTTTCTAATCTGCAGAAAAGTTTAAAAGTTAATTTTCAGCTGTCTGTGAAAGTTTTCAGAGGTATCTGGGATCTAAATGTTTGGCTCTGAACACGAATGCTTTAAAGCTCGTAGAAAACTTCAAAAGAGATATTATTTATGCTTTTCAACAACCAACTAGATCTTGTGCACTAATTTTGGGATAAATCGAAAAATCATAAACTTGTAGCAAAAAAAGTAATTAGGATTCTGCGAATGAGAATAGTCAATCCAGAACTTTAGATATATTGAATAGAAGACATAAAATTAATGGATATGATTTACAATGTTTAACGGAGATAAATGGCATTTGAAAATCTTCTGAATCACTCCGTCAAACCAGATAAAACAACTTAGAAATATGGTTTATGAAAATAAAGTGTTAAGCGTAGAATGGAAAGTTGTTCTACCCTTCCCGCGATTTATGATGATTTTTACCTTTTAATAGCCTCTTTCAAATCCACTCGATCAGACTCTTTGTTAATAAAATTCAACCGCCTAATTCAAGAGAAATAACGCTACCTTTTTAAACTGTCTATTGAAACAATGGTTTAACCTTCGTCTGTTGTGTGTACTTAACTATCGGTCTTTTTTTGATGAATTTTGCAGGTACTCCTCCTACCATAGTCCAAGGCTCGACATCTTTTGTTACGACTGCACCTGTTGCGACAACTGCACCCTCTCCAATCGTTACGCCTGGCAGAATAGTTACCCTATTCCCAATATATGCCCAATCTCCTATAACGACCGGTCCCCCTTTGGAATCAAAAATCGGGCTTTCTATGTCATGTTCCCAAGTAAAGATGTTTGTTTCAGAAGAAATATCTACGTTGTTTCCAATGATTATTTCGCTTCTCCCATCCAAACGAGAGTGGTCTCCAACAACTGTGTGATGTCCAAGCTTTATTCCCCATGGCGCTATGAAAATACAGTGAGAATAGATAATTGAATCGCGTGGTAATCCCACTCTGTACAAGTGTCTGTAGCAATAGTGTCTTACGCTATGAATGCGAATATTACCTGTAAAGTTTGCTAAAGTTATTGCTAGCCAATAAATCCAATTGCGCCTAAGAAGAGAATCCAAAAGCTTATTTTTTCTTCCTTGTGTCAAACAAATCCAGCGTATAATTAACTGCGATTACGAGAACTTATTAACTTTTTTATTTTCTTTTCTATAACAAGAAGAAACCATAACTGTGGTTGGTGGAGTGTTGGTTAGTTCGTTAATGGCTGTGAGATTTATTGTTGTAAATGACCTTCCAAAATTTTTTAAAATCACTTTAGTATAATAATTTTGCTAGTTATTAATCAGGAACTTTTTCAAAAGCTTGAGATTATTTGATCTAATTAATGAACAAGCAAAACAACTATACAACTTTTTCGCAACTCATTTAGTTTAGTTTATTATAAAAATAATTGAAAAAGGAAATAATGGGCGATATTCTGACTAGAAATTTTATTTTTTTTTAAAAAATACGGTTGGATTCTTTCAACTACAAACTCTATTCTATATAGAAACGAATGTATAATGATCTTTAATGTGTGGGTTGCGTCTACTTATCGATCTTTCTCTATTACGCAAACGATATCTCCAGTGAAAGAAACAAAACACCAGTTTTTGTTCAATCTTTTCGTCACTCTTCGATCCTGACAAGGTGGGTATTTTCTAGAGTCTAAAATTTCATTTGAACCCAACATTTTTATGTTTCTGGTTCTCCGTTGTTGATCTTTTTGCACTATAAACCAATACTGCACAAATCAGCACGCTTAACGACATCGAAAGAAACGCTACCGTAGTTAAAGGTAACTTTGTTGTTGAGTCAAAGTAATTCTTGGGATGTGGTACATATGTCCAGTAATGATAGGGCAAAGCAAATGTATCTGCAGGTAAAGAACCATAGTTGGGGTTGTACCATTCATTTGTTATATGTATTAATGTCGGTGTAGGAGTCGGTTTGGTTGTTGGTTTCGTTGTGGGTTTAGGTGTTATGTTATTCTGTGTCGTTGGAGGAATAGTTGGTGTTATTGTGGATTCTGGGGTTTGAGTTGGAGTGTTCGTGGGTTCACTGGTTGGAGCTGGCGTCGCTGTTGGGTTTGGGGGTTCTGTTGGGGTTAAAGTTGTTATGGGTGTAGGCGTGGTTGTTATGGTTGGTTCCGGTGTTGGGGATGATGTTGGTTCCGCAGTTGGAACAGGAGTTGGTGTTGGCGTAACGGGTGGTGTAGGATTCGATGTTGGTTTCGGGGAAGGTGTGGGCGTCGGTGCAAATGTCGGAGTAGGTTCAGTTGTCGGTTCAGGTGTAGTTGTTGGAGTAGGGGTTGGTGCAATGGTTGGTTTGGGTGTTTCAGTGGGTTGGGGGGTTGGGGTTGCCGTCGGCTCTGGGGTGGGAGACGGTGACGTTGAAGGCGTGGGCTGTGGCGTCACCGTTGGAGATGGCACATCACTTAGATCCAACACTTGTTCGACTGTCATTATGTTAACATTTTTGTTAATCGCGTATTCAATGAACTGTGTAAAATCTGGTGTTCTTATCTGTCCAAAACCAATTTCTGAATTATTTGTTACATCATGGAAGAAAAATACGATCCAACTGTTCTCGGAGTATGCTAAGTCAATATAATATTGGATGTTTGGGATTAACCACTCGTCGTTTCTTTCTGCGCCGTAACCTTTCAATATGGTATTGTCAAAAGGAATAGCCATGGTATAAGGCGCAAGTGTGTAAGCCCAACGAGCCGAATGATAATACTGCTTGGCAAGAACATCAGTGTGTTCATTAGCGCCTCCATAGGGATAAGCAAAGTTATTTGCCGTCAATCCATAGAATCTTAAAAGCTGCTGGGAATCTGCAAGTTCAATCCTTGTCTGCTCGTCGTTTAATGAAGGGAAGTAGGCATGGGTTTTGCTGTGGCTTCCTATTTCGTTTCCATTAGCCTGCAAAGTTTGGAGTTCTTTTATGCTCATGTATTCGCTGTTGCCTGAGAAGTCACGTATTAAATCGGTGATTATGTAAAATGTTCCTTTCACGTCGTACTGTTGCATGATGGGATAGGCGTTTTGGTATGTGCTTGCCAAGCCATCGTCAAAGCTGATTGATACATAGCCACGTTTCTCTGGAGAAGCATTAACCTGGGTAGTTAAAGTGACTAAGATTACTAATAGAATTAATATTGAAGCAAAAACTTTAGCTTTCATTCTTCATCTCCATGACAGCTTTGTCAAAGCTGGTAACAGATGTTATCTCAGATATGTTTGCGAAGTTGGTTTCGAATTGCATTGCGCTATTGCACCTTAAAGCAATTATGTGAGCTTCATGTTTTGGCAGATTGTTTTTTGGACAGTTTGTAACAAACCAAGCCCAGTTTACTTTCAGAAATTCGGTAAAGTCTTCAGGCTCAACAATAGCAGGATTTCCTACAAGATTATTATTTTCGGTCGCGCACAGCACGTTAAGTGAACTATTTTGCACTGAATGATTTACTAATGGAGCCATTTTTTGCCTATTCATGGATATGTTTTTTTGGATGCTAATGTTTGGGGCTTGGTTCCAGCTTTGCTTTTTATAGAATTCTTTATTTAGTGTCAATTTTGCTGGCTTCAAACATTCAATCCTTCAACGAATTTTATTGATTGGTTGAGTAGGAAGATTTAATATAAATCACATATTCCTGATGTGGATATATATCAAAAAAGGTGAAAACTATTTCGCTGAGAAACAGCCAGAAATATCGTGGAATTGATTCAGTTGGGTGACCCAAAAATATCTCATTCCAAGTATTTAAAGTATTTCAGATGTTGAATGTATGCAATGGAGAATCACAAGTCTTAAATAACACTTTTTGAAGAATCAACGGCAGGTATTCAAATGAAGACCAAAAAACCACTAACAATTATCCTTTTAGCTTGCATTTTAATCAGTACAATGATGATCCTATCCCCAGAAAACGTTAAGGCTGCGACATTTTTTACCGATAACTTTGAAACAGGCGACTACTCAAATTGGACGGGCACCGGTAATTCAAATACCGGAAGCTCCATGCAAATGTCAACAACAACCGTTTTTCAGGGTCTTTACTCTGCAGATTGCTCTATTAGCGATACAGTAGGAACATATGCTTTTGTTTACAAAAACTTTGCAGCCGTTCCAGTTTTGTATCATAGAGAATACATAAGACTCTCAACTTTGCCATCAGCTGGAGCTCAAACCGATCTTTTCGGAATAATGGACGTTGCAGGAGCTGGAGCCCATTTGGGGACAATAGCAATTCAAAACGATGGTACAAACATTCGTTGGAAACTTGAATATTACAACGGCGGACAAGAAGTCGCATACTACTCAACTCCAACTGCACCTGAAATAAAGGCCAATACGTGGTACTACGTTGAAATCATGGTCAAAACAGGTTTTGGCAACGGTCAAGTATCTGTTTGGATTGCTGAAGATAAAACTGCAATCACTGAATCCTCACCAACAATAGATCTAAAGAATCTAACTAACGACCTCCATCCCATTGCAACTGCATTTTTCGGAGGTTATGTCACTGGTGCAAGCTATCCACTCCACATATACTCGGACAGTGTAGTACTTTCCGACACATGGACTGGCCCTAGAGATTTCACAAGTCCCAGCATCGGGGCAATTTCCACAACCTCCCATTCAATCGGCGCCCCCGTTACTCTAAGCAGCGCAGTAACTGACGATTTCGGTATCGACACCATCGTACCCAGCTGGAACAACACAGGAACTTGGGTAAACCAAACAGCCATAAATGCACAAGGCAGTAAAACTTTCACAGCGTCGTTGACGGGCATATGGAACACTAACCCCGGAACTACAGTTTCAGCAATATTCTACGCCAAAGATACCTCAAATAATTGGGCAGCAAGCAATCAAGCAAACTTTACCCTAAACAACTATGCAATTACACTTTCAGCCAATCAGACTGGGCTAACTCAGGAGGATACAGTAAAGATAAATCTGGCTGTTACCAAGAACGGCGCGGCTTTCACCGGCTTCCTTGCAAACGCTAGCCGAGACGGATTATTGTTTGCTCGCAATGTCACTTCCAGTTTCAATGATCAACAAAACATTTCGAGTACGCACGCCTACAATATTTCGTACTTATACGATACAATCGCTGGAGAAAACGTTACTTTCACAACCAACACATTGAACATCGCTTGGGCAAAAAGCACTTACGTGATCACTCTGTCGGGTAATCAGTCTTCACTGGTTCAAGGAGATACTGTAAAGATAAACTTGGCAATCACAAAGAATGGTTTACCGTTCACCAATTTCTTAGCCAATGTCACCAGGGATAACGTATTATTTGCTAGCAACACAACAGCCAGTTTTAACGACCAACAAACCACAGCTACCTCGCATGCCTACAAAGTTTCGTCACTGTATGATGCTGTTACTGGAGAGAACGTTACCTTTACCACTAACACGTTGACTGCAGTCTGGGCCTCGAGTGCGTACAACGTCACTTTGTATGTTAATCAAACCGGCATTACCCAAAAAGATACAGTCAACATTTATCTAAATGTTACAAAGAACGGCCTATCTTTCACCGGATATCTCGTTAATATAACCAAAGATGACGCTCTCTTTGCTTCAAACGCGACAGCTAACTTCAACGATACAGAGACCACCGTTACAAGTCACATTTACTCTGTTTCATCAATGTATGATGTATCCAGTGCAGAAAACGTAACTTTCACAACCAACTCATTGAACGTCACCTGGGCTCAAGCTCCCCCATCCCCTACACCATATCCAACTCCAAAACCAGCGACTCCAACACCGAAACCAGCAGCTACAGCCACACCCACAGCAACACCCGCACCTTCAGCAACAGCCTCATCAAGCCCAACGGCAACTGCAAGCCCTACACCGAAAACAACCCAAGAAGGAATATCCACGACTACCATAATCGCAATAGTTGTGGTGGTAATTGTCATCGTAGCAGTTGCATTGCTATACCTAGTAAAGACCAAAAAAATCAAATTCTAAATTCTTTCTTTTTTTAGTTCTTTTCTTAACTCTTCTTTAAATAAACAAAAGATTTTTTTGTTGAAAATGAATGTGCTGGCTCCATTTCTAAAATCAATATTTTAACTTCGATACCCTTTTTAGACTGAAGCCCGCAAATCAACTATTTAGCAACTAAAAAACTAAAAAGGGTCAGAAATATGTCAACATCAAATCCAAATACGTGCCCAAGCTGTAAAACACCTGGTATGTCACCTTTCTATTCAGCTAAAAGCGTCCCAATTAACAGCTGTTTAATGTTCTCAACACAACAAGAAGCAGTTAATTTTCCTCGAGGAAACGTAGTTCTTGGATTCTGCAAGAATTGCGGTTTCATCTCCAACATAGCCTTTGACCCTTCCAAAATAGATTACGCAACCCTCTCCCCAGAAGAACAAGGCTTTTCGGCAACATTTAACAAATACGCCCAACAACTAGCCAATCATCTGATTGAAGCCTATAACCTTCATGGCAAACATGTTTCAGAGATTGGCTGCGGAAGGGGAGATTTCTTAGCATTACTTTGTGAATTAGGTGATAACTATGGGGTTGGAATCGATCCCTCAACAGTAAGCGGCGGAGTCCAAAGCAAAGCTATAGACAAAATGAAGTTTATCAAAGACTATTTCTCCGAGCAGTATGCAGACCAATTGGGCGATTTTGTTTGTTGTCGTCATACGCTTGAACATATTTCCCCCACCGCCGATTTTATGAACACCGTTAGAAAATCAATCGGTAACAAAGAAACGCCCATCTTCTTTGAAGTGCCCGATATCTCTCGCATTCTCCAAGAAGTTGCATTCTGGGACATTTATTATGAACACTGTTCCTACTTCAATCTACGATCATTGGCTCAGCTATTTCGCTCCTGCAACTTTGAAGTCACGAAATTAGAAAAAGGCTATTTCGATCAGTACCTGCTAATCGAGGCAAAACCAGTCAATCAACTATCACAAAAGACTTTTGAAGGAGAAGAAAACATCGATGAGACCGCTAAAATGGTAAACCTCTTCTCAGAACGGTATGAACAAAAGCTAAAGTACTGGAAAAACGAACTAAACCGTATCAAAACCGAGAAGAAACGAGCGATTGTTTGGGGATCAGGATCAAAATGCGTTGCTTTCATGACAACACTCGAAATTCAAGATGAAATTCAGTATATTGTTGACATTAATCCTCATAGGCATGGAAAATTCATTCCAGGAGTAGGCAAACAAATTGTCTCACCAGAATTTCTAAAAGACTACAACCCTCAGACCATAATCGTCATGAACCCCATATACTGCAATGAAATCAAAAAGATGGTTGAAAATATGGGCATCTCAGCTGAGTACCTCCCTTGTACATGAGAACTAAACTTTAATACCTGATCCCAAAATTAGAAGGACAGCATCTTTTTTTCATTTCTCTTTGTTTGCATAAATTCTTGATGCTATAATTCGTTATCCAGAATATAGTTAATATATTAAGACTTCTCAAGTAAGAAGGAGAGGCATTGAAATTGAAGGTACTGGTAACAGGAAACAACGGTTATATCGGAACTGTAATGGTGCCGATGTTACAAGCAGACGGTTTTGAAGTGACAGGTTTGGACAGCGATCTTTTTAGCTCTTGCGTATTTGGTAATCCATCTGTTACTGGAGCCATAGCCAAAATTCCCTACTTAAGAAAAGATATCCGCGACATCGAACGTTCAGATTTAGTAGGGTTCGATGCTGTAGTGCATTTATGCGCATTATCTAACGACCCACTTGGAAATCTGAACCCACGAGTCACCTATGAAATTAACCATGAAGCCTCAGTCAGACTGGCTGAACTTGCAAAAAGTGCTGGTGTGGAGCGTTTTGTCCTTTCTTCTTCATGCAGCGTCTATGGCGCTGCCACAGAGCCAATAGTTGACGAAGAAACTGAGCCTAAACCTGTTACTCCTTACGCAGAGTCAAAAGTGTTAGCTGAAAGAGATATTTCAAAACTGGGAGATTCTGACTTTACTCCAACTTTACTGCGGTCATCAACCGCATACGGGCTATCCCCCATGCTTAGATTTGACCTTGTCGTTAACAACTTCATTGCCTGGTCATTCACAAAAGGAATAGTTCTTCTGAAAAGTGATGGCAGCGCTTGGAGACCATTTGTTCACATTCAAGACATATCACGCGCTTTCATCGCAGTTTTGCATGCACCCAAGGATGTAGTCCATAACCAACTTTTCAATGTGGGCAAAGATGATCAGAATTTCAGAATAAACGAAGTTGCAGAAATTGCAAAACAAACAGTCCCCAATTCCCAGATCAAATATGTCGAGGGAGCAGAACCAGATGCCCGCTCATATAGAGTAAAATTCAACAAAATAGCCGCCGCTCTCCCCGAGTTTAAACCACAATGGACAGTTCCCATGGGCGCAAAACAACTCTACGAGGCATACAAGAAAGTTGGTCTGAAGGTCGAAGAATTCGAAGGCCCAAGATACAGGCGGATAACTCACCTAGAGAATAGTTTAAAATCAGGGGAAGTCGACGCAACATTAAGACGAGTGACAAATTAAAAATCCCTTAAATGAGTAGAAATGTCGGGACATGGTAAACATTGGTAAGCAAAAACTTGACTTGCAGGTTCTGTGGAAAGCCGCTTGAATCAACATTTGCAGATCTTGGGGTCCAACCGCTATGTGAAACCTATCTTTCTCTTGAGCAATTAAAAGAAATAGAACCGACATATCCGCTACACATTTTCTTCTGCAAGAATTGCTTCTTAGTCCAATTGGAAGAATCAATCACCCCCCAAGAAATGTACAAAAAGTATGCATACTTTTCCTCCTCCTCAAAAGGTTGGTTGAAGCACTGCGAAACATACGCAGATATGATCACGAAAAAGCTGGAACTAAATTCTAGTAATCAAGTTATCGAAATTGGAAGCAATGATGGCTACCTGCTCCAATATTTTGCACAAAAAAACATACCAGTTCAAGGTGTAGAGCCTGCAAAAAACGTGGCTGAAGAAGCAATCAAAAAGGGAATTCCAACGATTGTTGAATTCTTCGACAAAGAAATGGCAAAGAGCTTGGCTAATCAAAATATGCAAGGTGACTTGGTGATTGTTAACAACTTGATTGCTCAAGTCCCTGACGTACATGGTTTTTTAGATGGTTTGAAAACCCTGCTTAAACCTTCAGGAACAATTACAATAGAGTTTCATTACCTCAAAAACCTCATCGATAAAAACCAGTTTGATACTATAAGTCACGAACGCTTCTCATACTTTTCCTTTTTTGTCATCGAAAAATTTCTTTCATCTCATGGATTAACCGTCTTCGATGTAGAACAAATCCCAACACACGGAGGCTCGCTAAGACTTTACGTTTGCCACTCCGCAAATCAGCAAATATCCAAAACAAGTCATCCCGATCAAATAAAAGCTTCAGAAAAAATAGGCGGTTTCGAAGAAGACGACAAATATTTTTCCTACTGCAAGAAGGTAGAGCAGACTAAGGGCAACCTCCTAAGCACTCTTTTCAAAGTTAAGAGCAAAAGAAAATCCGTAATAGGATATGGCGCGCATGCGGAAGCTCATACTTTGTTAAATTATTGTGGCGTTGGAACAGATTTACTTGATTATTTGGCAGATCGCAATCCAAGCAAACAAGGAAAGTTTCTCGCAGGAGTACACTTGCCCATTTTAGGTCCTGAAAAAATTCAGGAAACAAAGCCCGATTACATACTAATTTTGCCCTGGAGCATTAAAACAGAGTTGATGAGCCAGATGTCGTTTATCGGCAATTGGGGCGGTCGTTTCATCGTGCCGATCCCAAAACTAGAAATCTACGATGCGCAAGCAAACGAAATTACAAATATGATTCTAAAGGAGGAAGTTGCATGAAAGTTGTTTTATTTTGTGGCGGCCTAGGCATGAGATTGTATCCCTCAACTGAGAACACTCCAAAACCATTGGTTTCTGTAGGAGGGCAACCAATAATGTTGCAGCTGATGAAGTACTACTCTTACTTCGGACATAAAGAATTCATTCTATGCTTAGGCTATAAAGGTGAGAGCATTAAAGAATTCTTCCTAAATTATGACGAGTGTTTAGCGGGTGATTTTGTTTTATCTGGTGGAAAGAAAAAACGTAGACTCTTCAAAAGCGATCTTGAAGACTGGAAAATTACTTTTGCCGAGACTGGTTTGAACTCAACCGCAGGTGAAAGATTGCTAGCTGTCAAAAAATATGTTGGCGACGATGAAATGTTTTTGGCAAACTACTCTGATGGTCTAACAGACTTGCATCTTCCAGATCTAATTGATTTCGCTGTTAATCGCAATAAAATAGGTACTTTCATAACCGTTAAGCCCTCAGTTGCCTTTCATTACGTTTCATCTAACGGCGAAGATTACGTCGAAGACATTTGCCAATTAAACCAAACAGCGCTTAGGATCAACGGAGGTTTCTTTGTTTTCAAGAGCCAAATATTCGACTACATAAACCCTGGAGAAGACCTAGTCTTTGAACCATTTCAAAGACTCATAAAGAAACACGAATTAGTTGCCTACAAATATGACGGGTTCTGGGCGAGCTTAGACACATACAAAGATAAACAGCGATTAGATGAACTAGCTTCAAAGAACGCCTCAACTTGGGAAATCTGGAATCATAAAAACCAGAAAAACGGAAACTCAGCAAATGCATAAAATCAACCTTTTTAGTGCCAATCAAAAACCAAAAATCCTCTGCCTAGGCGCACATGCAGACGACATAGAAATAGGCTGCGGAGGCACAATCCTACAACTCGCCCAGGAAAAACCCCAAGCCCAGTTCCACTGGGTTGTTTTTTCAGCCCAAGGTCAACGAGCAAACGAAGCTCACAGGAGCGCAGAAAGCTTTCTTAGCAATATCACTTCAAAAATTATAGACGTTCAGGCATTCAGAGATTCATATTTTCCCTTCGAAGGTGCCGCTATAAAGGACTACTTTGTCATTTTAAAAAAGAAATTTGATCCAGACATAATATTTACTCATTTCAAAAAAGATGCACACCAAGATCACAGACTAATCGGTGAACTCACATGGAACGCATTTCGTAACCACTTAATCCTGGAATATGAAATCGCCAAATACGATGCAGATTTAGGAATACCCAACTTATATGTTCACTTGAAGGAAAATCTTGTTCAGAAAAAAATTTCTAATATATGTACCTCGTTCAAGAGTCAATCTGATAAAGAGTGGTTTGGAGAAGAAAGTTTCCGCTCTTTGATGCGAATTCGAGGTTTAGAATCTAACTCCTTTAGTAAATATTCTGAAGCATTCTATTGCCGTAAAATGGTAGTTTAACCTATGGGTTGTTATTCAAGTGTTAATCTAACGCAAGTAATGAGAAACGAAAATGGATAAGCAATATAAGATCAATCTACGGAGTTAACTTTATGAAAAAGTTCTCAGCCTCTTCAATGCTTGCTCTAGTGGGACAAACCAATCCTGTAGCAGCAGAAAACAAGCGTGGCTTAATAGCAAATTCAGATGTGGTAATACATTCTTCGAAAACTAAAGTTTTGAACTATAACTTAGAAAATCATTATGGTATTATTCTGAAGCGTTCACAATGGGCGATGCAGTTTTGATTGGACTAAACTCTCGGAAACTATTATGTTTTATAGCTATTTTTGTAGTGTTGGCTACTCTTTCTTTCTTTGTCCCCGAAGCTAAAGCTTTTCCTGCCATTGTAAAGGTAATGCCTTTGGGTGACTCGATAACTGTAGGTTATCCAGGGTTGGATGGTTATAGAGGAAGTCTTTTTTTGGATTTGAACAACTCTGGCTTTAGTGTGGATTTTGTTGGCTCCCAGAAGAATGGAACGGGTTTTGACACCGATAATGAAGGGCATATGGGCTTTGAGGCAAATCAAATAAGAGATGGTGTAATCAGCTGGCTCAATAGTAATCCTCCCGACATTGTTTTGCTCCACATTGGAACTAACGATATCCAGAGTGGACAAAATGCTGCCGATGTAGTTATCGAAGTCGCAGCTACACTCGACAAAATTAAACAGTGGGAATTTGATAACAGTCAATCAGTTACAGTTATTCTTGCAAGTATTGTTTTGCGAAGTGATAGAGTTGATTGGAATGATACCACCAAATCTTTTGATGTTGCACTCCAAGCAATGGCTCAAGCCCGCATTGCCAATGGTGATAAAATAGTCGTTGTGGACATGGAGAATGCATTGAACTATTCTACGGATATGTCTTCGGATGGGATTCATCCAAACTTTGCAGGATATGAAAAGATGGCGGATGTCTGGTATACTGCTTTGGTTAAGCTTCTGGGTTATTCGTTAACGATAAACTATGATGGGCATGGACTGGTGGCTAAACTTCCTGACAAAGTTGCGTATCCTTCTGGTGCTGTGGTTAATTTAACCGCTAAAGCTGATGACGGCTGGACGTTTAGCTCTTGGAGCGGAGCCTTAAGTGGCAATATCAGCTCTCAAAATATTACTATGAATAGCAACAAGACTGTTACGGCTAATTTCAATCCAATGTATAAGCTGACTTTATCAACGAACTATGGGATCACAGCGCCCTCAGCGGGGGAGGAGCATTGGTACACGGCAGGAACCAACGTAACAATAGTTGCTACTCCTCCAACCGCGGGAGCTGATGAACGATTCACCTTGCTTAACTGGACAGGCTCAGGCGCCTCAAGTTACAATGGAACCAGCAATAACGTAACCATCACTATAAACAGTAACGTTACTGAAACTGCATTTTGGACACATGAATATAAGTTAACGCTCTATTCTACTTCCGGGACCTCCACTCCGCCAGCAGGGGAATATTGGTATAAAGCTGGAACCCCGGTTACAATAACTGCGGTATCTCCTACTTCAGCAGACACACGTGGGTCATGGACTGGTTGGACTGGTTTGGGAGCAAACAGCTACACCGGAACTATTAACCCTGTTGTCCTTACGATGAATGGCCCCATTACAGAGACTGCTCTATGGAATACCGAATACAAATTAACTGTCGTCACAAATCTTGGAACCACCCAACCCGCAGCTGGTGAAAACTGGTTTGCGGCTGGGACCTCAGTTAATGTGGAAACATCTCCTCCAACGGCTCAAACCGGAGTTCAATACGTCTGTTCAGGTTGGGCAGGTACAGGCAGCGTTCCAGCAACCGGCAATAGTTCAAATGTCGTATTTACTATTAATTCTCCTTCGAGCATTTCTTGGACTTGGAAAACCCAGTATTATCTAACAGTCACTTCAGCTTACGGCAACCCTGCGGGTGGAGGCTGGTATGACGCCAGCACATCCGCCTATGCATCAGTTAATCCAACAACTTCCACCGGACCAGGTGGAACCCAATACGTTTTCACCGGATGGAGCGGTAGCGCCTCAGGCAACACTTCTCCTTCAAACGTTATTGTCATGGATGGCCCAAAAACCGCTACGGCAAATTGGTCGCCAGCACAAACTTCCACTCCAACCCCAACTCCTCCACCGACCCCAACTCCTTCTCATGTCGCAACCCCTACGCCGTCTCCGACGGCAACTTCGGGGCCTTCAGAAACCCCTTTTCCAACGGCTTCAGCTTCTCCTTCCAGTGAACCAACTCTGACCACGGCACCAACCAACTCTAGCGTTTTTCTCTTCATTGGTTTGACAATTGGAGTCGTATCTATAGTTGCAGTTGCTGTCACTGTCGTTGCACTAAAAATGAAAAAATCGCAGTCTTAAAGCTACAAAATTGCTTGCACAACATTCACATTTGCTTAGGCAGATTTTAAGACGCATTCATGGACAAAAGAACAATGAGAATAGGTAAAAACTTCTATTTCTCCAATTTCTCAACAGTAATCAATTAAGTTTGATAGATGACTTTAACGGTTTCCACAATAGAATTTTTATAATTCTTAGGAAGTTAATCGTACAAGGAACTACCACAGGTCGATGTAAGCTACACCGGAAACTAACAAAGATTGGTTCGGTGATTTCCTCAAAAGCATGGAGCTAGAGACTGGTAAAATTTCTCAATTGTTGAATGCAATTGCCCTTACTATGTCTCTAAAGGAGGCTGCCGGTTGAAAAAGGCGTAATCTAAAGGCAACATTTGTTCCGTTTATAACGTGTCGTTATCGTTCTCCAAACCGGAGATAGCGAACACGTAGCTGGTGTTATTGATGTTGTGTATTTGTGTTGTTCTTTTTTTAGGTGTTTATTGTTGATTAATAACGTTTATTAAGACTTACGACAAACTTGGTTTTTCGGGGAACACACATGCCAAAAATAAAAATCTCAATAACCGCCGCAGTTGTGGCTTTAGTCACAATCGCAGTCGCATTAACCTTAACAACTTATGCAGCCATAAGCACAACACAAAACCTAAACACCAGTGGTTCAGTAACAACATCTGCAAACCTGAACGTGTACTCAGACAGTGGTTGTACCCATCCACTGAGTACAATAGACTGGGGCACGATAACTCCAGGAGAAAACACCACACACACTATCTATATAAAAAACACAGGTGAGGGCCTCTCACTTGCTCTGAGCATGACCACCAGCAATTGGTCCTCAGGCGCAAACGGCCCCTTAACCTTAACCTGGAACAAAGAAGACACAAAAATTAATCCAGGCGAATCAGTCGCTGCAACCTTAACGCTACACGTATCTTCAAGCATAGTTGACGTCTCAAGCTTCAGCGTCCAAATAAACATCACAGGAACAAACCCATAATTGATCTAAAAAAATTATCATCTTCCCTTTTTATTTTAGCTTAAGCTACATTGATTATTGCTGAAAAATTGTTCAAGACTGCAAACGATAGGGCAAAAAGGCATATGGCGTAGCCTGAGTTTAGAAACTTTTTTGTGAAGGGCGAAAGTTGGCTAGTGATTTTTGCTTTAGCTTCTGCTTTGTAGAACACTAATCCAGTTACTGTAATTGCCGCGAGCTTTACAGCGCTAAACAATAGTATGTTTGATTGTGCTAATCCTGCAATTAGAGGGTTGGTTTCGTTAGCTCCAAAAACCACTACTCCAACTATGGTTGTTAGCAAGTCCAAAGTGCCTATGATGATGAGGGTTACGCAGAACCACACTTCTTTTTTAACCATATTCTTTTTTCCCCTTAGAGTTCTCTAATACAACTATGGCAAAGGATGAGTTATCTTTTTACAATGGTAACCTGTAATAGCAGATATGCAGCTGTACTTTAGATTAAACATATTTAATTAAAAATACAGCATTAGCCTATTGAGATTTTGTAATTAAAAATTAAAGTTTGTTGTTTTGTTGTTGTACATCAAGCAATCTATACAAGTTTCCTCTTATTCATAAAATATCAAACTATAGGATTCTTGATCAGGCTTTGGTTACTGCTATTTGGGTGTGACAACGAACCTTGATATTTGATTTATGTAAACTAAGCAAGTGAGAATTAAGGCAACAATCCGGTTGCAGAAACGAGATAACAAAACCCAGTAAGGAACTAAACAACTCCTTTCTCCGCGTTGCAACTTACACTTGTAACGAATGTGAAACTTGCCTTCAAAACGAGTTCTACAATCATTGAAATACCTGTCAAAACCCTAACCTCACAGGGAACTTTACAACCCTCTAAAAAGATAGAAGACAAAAATACCATAAGCCAACATTGCATGGAGAATTAGCATCTCAAAGCTTGTTGCTGTAACCTCACAATCACATACGCATAAGAGCGCTAAGTTACTAATAATGAATTAAGATTTACCGTAATTAATAGTACGCAGTGTGAATCAAGGTATGGCAGTGCTAAAAAGGTTCAAACCATCAGAAGAGCCCCTGAACCAAAGTTCGGATTCAAAGTTTCAATATCCACTATTAGAAAGGCAAACTCCTCAGTTTAGCTCAACTCAGGTAATTGTTGCGGCTCTAAACGAAGAGGCGGGAATTGGACTAACAATTGCGGAGCTAATGGATAATCTTTTTTCACCTCATATACTGGTTGTTGATGGGCACAGCAACGATAGAACTGTGGAGGTGGCAAAAAATCTTGGCGCGGATATTGCCTTTCAAGACGGAGAAGGTAAAGGAGACGCCATTGAGAAAGCGCTAAGCCTAACAAATGCCAACATAGATTATATAGTGCTCACGGATGCTGATTTTACCTATCCAGCTAAACATGTTCCCGAGATGATTGAAATTCTAGAGAATAATCCAGAGATAGGTATGGTTTGTGGTAACCGATTTAATTCACAACTAGATAACAAAGCTTTGCATAATCGCTTCTATTTGGGAAATAAACTCCTTGCATTTAGCCATAGTATTTTAAACGGCGTAGCCCTTCACGATCCTCTAACGGGATTACGCGTCATTCGAGCAGAAATACTCAAGGACTTAAAGTTGAAATCCAATGGCTTTGACATAGAGGTAGAACTAAATAGCCTAGTCCAGAAGAAAGGATACAAAACAGTTGAAATTCCAATTCAATACCGCCAGAGATTAGGTGAAAAAAAACTCAAAATGAAGCATGGCGCAACGATATTAAAAAGAATAATGGCCGAAGCGATTCTATAATTTTATTGCTTTGACATTGAGTCAACTGTTCACTCGTCCCCTCTTTTGAGTAAGCTAACCTTTCTTCAGAATTAGTTTTGGTGCAAAGAAAGTCGGCAGTGATTGCTTAAATTTGCTTAACTAACCTCTATACTGTGTGCAGCCAACCGCGACCGCCCTTTTTGGTTTGCTGACCTGGTTTTTTTTTCGTCTTTTTCTTTTCCGCAACATAGGCTGCGGCGCGACTGCCTTTTTGTACTTGTATCTCTGTTTTTATGAATTTATTCCAACCACCAATAGAAACGTCTGGTTGGATATGTCGCTCAGGGTTATCGATTTTGTGTTTTTCAAGGATCTGTTTTAGGTTCAGGATCTTGAAGTCTTTGGTTGCATGGATGATGGTTCCTTTCTCCACGTCCAGGATGGCGTAATCATTTACTGAGACCCCCTCAGCTCTAACTCTATCGTCGTATCGCTCGCTCCACAAAAGTTTCCACTGTGATTTGAGTTCCTCAATTAACTTTTTTTGAGCTTCAACCCTTGCTTTGCGATCTTCGCTCAAAAGATCATTGTCCGAACTCTCGGGAACACCCACCTTAACCTCTCCAAAACACTAATCCCTCTCAATTTAAGTATTTAACAGTTATTCTAGAAAACTGCGGGTCTTTTTCTGTATCCTAAACCTTAATAAAACGCGTCGGGAAAAAACAGAATCTGCCAATATACATTTTAACCGCCTAATATTCTCAAATGCTTTGTGGATTTTGTAAGTGTTCTTTCGACGAGAAAGATAGGGATTATTTTTATGATTTTGGTACATAATCGGGTCAGGGTCACTTCTATTTTACTTCATTTTGGGATTCCTCAAAAGCGTGTGGTTTGTAACAATTGGTTTTTTGGTTTTCTGTGTCATTTAGCTTTTTGTTATCTCTTAAAGCAACCATTCCAAAACAAACCGGCACATAATAGGTGAAGAATCTTCACATCATAAAATATTATAAACGACGAGGGTATTCGGCGTGCAATCTTATTCTAAAACCTCCAATACATCGACAGAGACGGAAAGTTAAAACCATGAAAAAAAAGTCAACAAAAAAAAAATCAATCAACAACAACTTACAACATGCGCCGGCATGATTGAATCACACTCCTTAGCTATATTCATGTTCCAAGGGTCCTCACACAGGGTATACTCCACTCAATATCTATGTACCTGCATTATCGTTAGAACCGCCCGGATGGATTCAAATTGCGCACTTCCTTATTTTTCGTTCTATTCCTTATTTTTAGTTATGTGGGGTGGCCAATTTAACCAAGGAAAAGTATCCAAATTGGGAATCATACTTCCAGCCATATTCGGAATCAGTCTTCTACTTTCCAGACCTTTATCATGGATTAGGCACTTAATTAATCTGGATATTCACCTTCGTGCTGAGCTTCATTAGCTAATCAAATACTCAAGCATCCCCGATATTGAATACAGCCCAGTGCAGATTTATGAGATGAAGTTTAAGAGCACCTATTGTCCTCAAATCCACCAGCCCTAAAAACTTAAGTTTTTAACCAAGTTGCAATAGAAAAGAAAAATTAGGTATTCCTAAAGGTCTATCCCCATGTTCTTAATCAGTCGGTTCAAAGCTTTATCTCTCATCATTTCAGTTTTGAGGTAGACGCGAATCTGTGCACCGCTCAGCCCGATGCGTTTTGCTTCCAATACTGCGTAACGATAAGCCTCGATTTCTGTTGGTCTATCCACATAGTCGTAGCGTGGATCAAAGAGATCCATGCCGTCCATGTGCTGTTTCACGTGGCAGAGCTCATGGATAACATCAAGGTAAATGTCTAGTCTTCTTCCAGTGCTTAAATATTGCTTGTTCACCATCAAATGTCCATTTTCGTCGCTGACGCCCATATAACCGAACCAGATGAAATCCACCTTTAGATTCCTCAGGACCCGCTCGGTTTCCTTTCCAAATATTCCAAGGGCCGCACGATTTTTCTCAAACCCCTTAAAATAATCCGTGAAGTTTCCTCTCTGCACAACCAAACCCATAATTCCACTCAAAGGCAATTTTGTAAACAAGCGGAAAACACGCATTACCACAAACTCAACTGCACTCTGAAAAGGCATAACAAACAACCTACCTAACTTTCGAACGGCACTCAGTCTTCACGCATAGTCAACCTTTACTAGTCAATGCTTCAAAGTACAAAGCGTTAAGTTAAAATCTTTTTCTCTAAACCAGACACCGCGCACATCGGCCAAAAAGTCCTCATTGGGAGGGAGTTCAGTTTATATTTCTTAAGAGGTGCTCTCTGATTATTTAATCGCGTATTTATAGGGTAAGTATTGCTTGAATGATTCAATGATGACTGAGGAAAATGTGGTTTCGAAAGTCGCGGATCTCATGGAAACCCTTGACCATATAAAACGCTACAATGCTCTAGCGCGTTCCCTGAAAAAATTCGCGTTAATAATCATAGGTTCAATTATAGTTTTTATCGGCTTAGGCGTCTTGCTTGCCGTCGTCGGAGTAAACGAAAACCTCAACAGGCCGCTTTATTTTGTTATCGGCTTCTTTTTGCTTCTAGTTCCTGTACTTGGCTTGGTTAGCGGGATTTTATATGTTAGAAAAAGAGTAAATTCCGCTAAAACTGGAGATTGGAAAGAGCCGCTGTCGCAAGGGTTTCCGGCGGCTTTGGAAATTCTATTGGAGTTGGATTGGGATGAAACATTTAACGAAATCAACATTGGCAAGCTTAGCTATGTCATTTATGGACTCCTGAAAACTGGCGCGTACTGGTTTATCACGTACTTCACCTTAAGCATTGTCGTCAGCGTTATAACCCAGATACTTCCGCATTTACACATAGAAAGCAGTTTAGGTTTAGGATTAATTGCGCTCTTTGTAGTCCTGTTGTTTCTAGGCAAAGACCTTTTGAAACGCTACAAAGAAGTGCAGTCTTTAGATATGCTCCTTTGGGAGCTAAGGTGGTTTAGCTTTGAGCTTGGGAGAGCAGAGTTCCAAGCCTGACCTCTACGTCATCGCTCGAATAATCAAGGCGTTGAAAGAGAAAAACAGGATGAACAAAACTGCCCTTGCAACCTCAACTGGGTTGGCGTATGATAAGTTTGTTAAGTATTTGGCTTGGATGTTGCAGAAGGGCTTTGTTATGGTTGACGAAAGCGGCTTAGTAATTTTGACCAAGGAAGGCTCCGAAGCCTACGACGATTTGGTGACGTGGATAATGAAATATGTTGGGCAACTTAAATTTCCAAGGCTGCGCCTGAGAACATAGGGTTTTGGTACTCCCCCGCAATGAGCGTTCCTTTTAAGCCGCCGTCCCTTAACGCATCTTATGGTAGAACAGAATGCCATCGATTGAAGCAGTAAATTTAACAAAAAAATATGGCACATTCACAGCCCTCTCAGATTTAAACCTTAAAATTGAAGGCACAAAATGCGTCGGTTTCTTGGGACCCAACGGTTCAGGAAAAACAACTACCCTAAAAATGTTCACCGATTTAATTCGTCCCTCCACTGGACAAGCCCTAATAAACGGCGTTAACGTTCACACCCAAAAAAAGAAAGCCCTAGAAAACGTAAGCACACTCATCGAAACCCCCGAAATCTACGCTTCCCTCACACCGCGCGAGGCTTTAACGATGATTGCAGAGATTCGAGGCGTACCCAATGGCGAGCAGAAAAACCGCATCGAAGAAGTCGTTGCTGAAGTACACATGGAGGGTTGGATAGACAAGCGTGTCGGCAAATTTTCTAAAGGCATGAAACAGAGAATATGTATAGCCTCAACATTGCTTAGCAACCCATCCATCATCCTTTTAGATGAACCAACCACTGGCCTTGACCCCCGAGGAATGAGCGAAGTTCGCGAAATCATCAAATCCCTTAAGGGAAAAAACCGCTTAATTTTCATGAGTTCCCACATCCTAAGTGAGGTTTCTGATGTCTGCGACGAAGTCGCCATGATAAATCAGGGAAAACTAATCGTTTACGACACCCTCTCAAACGTAACCGCCAAGTTCTCAGGCGGAAACAACGTTGTAGAAGTCGGCTTGCTACGTTCAATCAACACCACAACCGTAACCCAAACCATTGCAGCTTTGCCCTGTGTGGTTAACGCTGAAAAAACAAGTGACAAAGACATCAAAGTAAGTTTCACTGGAGGATTAGAAGTGCAAGAACGCCTTCTATGCGACATGGTTAAGTTGAATATTGGCGTTGTTAGCTACAAAGCTGCTTCGTCGGAACTCGAAGAAGTTTATCTTAAACTCATAACAGCCACGCTGTGATACAAATGACACAAAAAAACTTTGAATCTAAAAACATCGTGCCCACCAGCATCGCCCAAGTGGGCATAACCATGAAGTACACCCTACTTGACTACATTAGATCACGCAGATTCTTCATTCTTTTAGCAATAACTCTTAGCATAAGTGCACTTCTCACATTCGCCGTTGGATACTACCGACCAACAGAATTTCTTGCCTCCAACCTAACGTTTTATTCAGGTTGGTGGGGAAACACAGCAACCTTTGTAGTTGTGCTTTCAGCAGTTTTCTTTGGAGGCGACGCGATCTCAGGAGAATTCCAGAATAAAACAGGTTATTTTGGGGTTCCTAACCCTATTCGAAGATCTTCAATTTACATTGGAAAATGGCTTTCCGCATTCATCGCATCCACTGTTATTCTGGGCATATTCACCCTTATCACAGTTAGCAACGGCGTCTACTACTTTGGCGCAGTACCAATAGAATTTGTTGAATCAGTACTTTTCTCATGGTTCTATCTCGTTGCAGTACTGGGCTTCACATTCCTGTTCAGTTCACTCTTCAAAAGCAGCTCCTTCTCAATCCTTGTCACCGCCATCCTGTTCCTCTTCGCATTCAATATAATCCAACTAGTGGTTTCATTGCTTATTCATATTGAACCCTGGTTCTTGCTAAGCTACGGCGCAGGAATAATCGGAAACGTACTAACCGTACCCTTCCCATCGCACGCTACATCTATCCCTGGGACCGCCTTTAGCATTTATAACGCAGCTATCCCCGAAGGACTCGCCATCATAGGACTTTACTTCATCATAACCACAGCAATCGGCTTAGTGCTATTCGAAAGAAAAGAATTCAACTAAGCGAAGAAACCAAATGGTCGGGCGGTTCAAATCCGGCTGGCCTCAATACAATTATTCTATTTTGATTCCAGGATACAAATGCCCAGCTCTTTCCAATAATACATAAACACATCTTCACTCCATCGGTCGGAATTTTTCATCCGTTCCAAACAAACCCATATAATCCATTACTCCATTATTTCTGCGGAAAACAACTAAGACTTCTTTCTCATTAACCACAAGGGTGAGCGGGATCCGTTCGAGGTACCTGCTTTGCTTTAAGAAGTTAACGTCTTTGGCGTTTTTCAAAAGTTTTTGCAAGGTCCTTTTGCATGATAAATTTGAAGTCAAGCCCTTGGATACTTGTTCTGTTGTAGGTTGAATGTGGTTTAAATCAACTTGCTAAGACGCAACCAAATGAACCGTCGCCAAGATTGCTTTACAGCATAGCATTACATTGAGCAGAGGATTTTGCAATTCTCCCTAATTCCACTCTTCAATCTCAAAAAATGAGACTTAAAGCCTTTGATCATCTTCTTTAAGACCAGTTAATTCAGCTTCTAATCTTTAATTAAGTCCACTATTGCTCAACTTGGGATTCTTGGAGGTTTCTGATAACTAGTGAAGATAAGCAATTGAAGTTCTTAAAATTTGGATTCTTGCAATACGTAGTTTCAAACCTGAGGTGCTTGAATATGCCAAAGGGTTATTAGTCTTGTACGTTCTCAAATCCAACAAGGGGAACGTAATGAACAGAAAAGAAGCCATAATCCTGTTAACTGAATTAGTCGCACAAGGTTACGTTCAACCCAATTTTGTCGTAATTGAACAAAGGAAACCTGAGAAGTTCCAATTGAAAGTCAAATGTTCTTATGACCAAAAAGCAATAGGACAATTCCTTAGAAAGAAGAATTTGTCGTTTGACGAAGACTTAGAAAAAGGATATTTGCGCATCTTCAAACACTGAAGCTATACCTCTGAATTGAAATGTTCGCCACATTTTGGGTAAATATACGAACCTAAATAGAAATATCTGTTTTCTAATTTCTTGTACGGCGATTCGATGGTTTCGTTGCAATTAGGGCAGTTAACCATAAAATTTTACAACTTTAACTTACCTGCTAATGTATTGCTTATATAGGTATATACTTCAAGATCATGATTTCAAACCATAATTCAATTCAAATTCTATAGTTTTCTATTCTCACCTCTCCACTAAACAATAAAAAATGTGTCGTCATGTTCTCAATTATCTCAAATAGCTTGAGAAACAGGAAAAGAAGAATTGTCAATAAGGACAGTTCTTTTATTTAGAATAAACTATATTCAGAACGGTTTTTAGTTCATAGAAACAAATAAATTTGTTAGTTGATACTTTATGGTAGGTGCTATGTTTTATGAGTCAAAAAAAGAATGTGGCTAGTAAAGGCGTATCTGAACCTTCTGAAATCGAAATTTCCAAAGATAAGGTACCCAAAACAGCAAAACCGAAGAGACAAACCGCAATAAAGCGAGTCGGTGAGCAAGATTTGTGGCAGGCCTTTGATGAAACTTTTGACCGATTCAGAAGCGACTTTGAAGACTTGCTTTTTCCCGCAAACATTGACTATATGTTTGCTCAAATGCCCGATGTTCGAGTTCCAGCTGTAGATTTAGAAGATAAAGAAAAAGAATTCATCTTGAAAGCAGAGATGCCAGGGTTCAAAAAAGAAGATATTGAGATAGCTGTACACGAAGATGGTGTAGAAATTTCTGGTATGGCGGGATGGAAGTACAGTGAAAAAGAACAAGACTACCTTTGCAAAGAAAGGGCTTGCAAATCTTTCTATCGATATGTCGATTTGCCCGAAGAAATCAAAGTTGACGACGTAGATGCTAAGTTAAACGAAGGCGTTCTTGAGATAATGCTTCCGAAAAAACAACCTAAGCGAAGACGTAAAGTTAACGTAAAATAACTTTCTTTTTTTTGTTAGCTTTCCACTTCTATATCTCAGACATCAGCTACACATATAGCCTGAATCCAAAAAAGCTTCTCCTTTTGTCCTGCTAATTTTTTTGATATTAAGGAATGGTAACGTATCTATGTTATTTTGGGTGCCCAATTACGCTAAGACAGATTGCGCTTTCTTCCGTTCCATCTACACCTACTATTGAATTTATTTCGTCATCAAAGAAAGCTCCGACTTGACAGGATCCACAGTTGATGCTTGTGGCAGCCAATGCCAAATTTTCCGATACGTGTCCTGCATCCAAATAGATGTACCTGTAGGCTCTCTGAGAATATTTCCACTTTGATCTTCCAAAAACAGCTGTCCAAATTAACACGATAGATGAATCTGCACACATCTGTTGGTCTAAAGCTGCATGAGCTAATTTATTGCCAAAACTTCCAAGTTCTATTTCTTCCAGCAGATGATTTTCTATATTGTAATGATAAATCCCTTGATTTAGTTCTTCCACGTTGTTTGTAGCTACGTACGTCTCAATGGGATACAATGCTCCAGCTGATGGCGCAGTGCGGAACTCGTAATTGTGCTCCGTTCTTTGGATACCTGTGGATGCCCAAAGAAGAAACGCCAAATCAACCATACTCAAAGGCTTAGGTGAGAAGGTGCGAATGCTCTTGCGTCTTCGA
The DNA here is from genome assembly GCA_963775685.1 of Candidatus Bathyarchaeota archaeon. GTDB lineage: Archaea > Thermoproteota > Bathyarchaeia > Bathyarchaeales > Bathycorpusculaceae > Bathycorpusculum. Next base: position 915,750 of record CAVZJV010000014.1, on the reverse strand, counting down.
AGAACTTCAGTAAAGTTAAAGGTTGAATTTTGAAACTGACTTGGCAACTGAACCGTTTTACTGGCAGGATAGCTCTTATAGAGGTCAGGCTTATTTGCCCAGTTCAGATTGCTACCAAGGCTTTTGATCCGACTGTACTTTGTCTCTGTTTGAAAATCGTCTCCAACATTTTTTCCCATAATTTGTACCTTCAAAAAAAACGCGTTCTCAACTTAAATTCCCTGCAAAATATTATTTATTGGTTTGCTTTCTAAAATGCGAAATTATTTTCCTTTGCCTTTAGGAAGAATTAAACCCTGATATTTCCTCACTTTTCATAGGAATATTATTCTCAGATGTGAAGTTTCTCAACATTACAGTTAAAAAAGATAACTCGATTGAAAGAGTGAGTGTACCAAATATTAAACCAAAAGTCACTAGCAACCTACGCGATCGTTGTCTGGATAGTTATCAACGTCGTTTTTATTGAATTTGAATTAGCGGTTTTTGACGATCCCGAAAAGACCTAACAACTCAATTTTGCCCAAACTTTGGTTGGTCTCAACCGCTAATTTACTGTTTATAAAAAATATGGTGCCCCCTCAACCGTTTTGCTGGTTTACGCTTTCTCCTATACCACCTTCAACCTAACCTACTCTGGTTTATCCTTAGCTGTCCTCAACGGAGCAAGCGCCATCATAAACCTTGCAGCCGCCATCTACGTGCTCGCAGGGGCATGGCAAGCAAAACAATAAATCCCAAATTTTTTAAAGCGCGCTATTGTCGGATGGTTTTTAGCCACCTCAAAAAGCCCTCATGAACCATCGCCGGATTCTCAAAAACACGCACGTCATCCGTTGTTTCTAATTTTCGCACTTGATCAGCTTCTTCTTTTCGGACCCGGATTTTCATATCTTTGCCGTTGGGCAGCTTGGTTGAGATGACGCTTTCTTTATAGTCCACTGGCATGATCCAGACGGGCACAAAGGCTTTGAGGCTCATTATCGCGGAGTTCGTGATTAGGGTATCTCCGATGCCATTAACCAGTTTAGCCACGGTGTTTGAGGAGGCTGGAAAAATCAGCAAAAACTCATATTTGTGGCTCTGCATCATTCCCGCCAGGAATGGCGAGTTGGAATTGGATTCCACTGTAACCTTGACAAAGCTTTTCTTTAATTCCTCGTCTAGACGATAGAATTTTAGCATGATGTCAGCTGCTTTGGAGAGGTAAACATCGATCTCTACGATACCCTCCGACTGCTTTTTCAGGTCTTTCATCGTTTCGATTATTTCAGCTATTTTGTCGCCGGCACCCGTTATGCCCCAAGCAACCTTGATTTTCTTAACTTTAACTTCAACTTCAGTCATAACATTCACCTTACTTTTTACTGTAAAGCTCCACGTACTCAGCAAATCGTTTCGTGGTTTTCTTTAAGCTGCGGAAGCCCTCCTCATCCAATTTCACGCCCTCCAAGGTATCTTTTGACCAAAATGTCGCCCCTAAATTCGCACCAAAAAACCCACCGCTCACAGGAATCATCCCGTTTATTATAAAGAAGGAATGTATCTGCATGAGAGCAAACTCCTGGCCACCATTGCGGTCGCCGCCTGTTACGATGCCCATGCCGACTTTGCCCTTGAAGAAATTCTTGTTTGCTGCAACTGGGGCACGCATCCGATCCATCACGGCTTTGGTTTGGGCGCTGACTCCGCCGTTGTAGACTGGGCTTGCAAAGATGATTCCGTTGGCTTGGGCAAGCAACGCGTAAAGTTCTTGCAAATCGTCTTGAACCACGCATTCCTTGTTTTTTAGGCAGTAATCACAGTGTGCACAATAATCCACCCATTTTCCCCGAACAGTCCACAGCTTGGTTTCCAAACCTTTCTCCTGCAGCGTCTTTAGCGCTTCTTCTAAAACGTGTTCGGTGGCTTGTTTTCGGGGGCTACCGCAGATTCCAATTATCATAAGCCGTCACTAAACGTTAACTTGGAATTTGCTTTAAAGCCTTCCCCTTCCCGCCTGAAATAAAGGTTCAAAGCAGAAAAGCAAAGATTATTTATTTTAAAAAACAAAATAAAAGAAAAATATTAGAAATAGAGAAGAAAAGCTTAGGGCTTATTCTTTCTCGAAGTATTCTTCTGGCTTTGGCGGAACTGGTGGTAAGCCTCTGCGTTCGCGGATCTTCTTTATGGTTTCTGCCTGCATCTGTTCTGGAACATATGCCCAACGACTGAACTGTGTGGCCCAAAATGCTCTTCCTGAAGTTGAACCGCGCAATTCATCAGCTATGCCGAAGCTTTCGGAAACGGGCATTTCTGCTTTAACGGTAATTATGTCATCTTCTGAGGGCATGTCGAGGATTTTGCCGCGGCGTTTGTTTAGCATTGTGATGACAGCGCTGACATATTCGCTTGGAACTTTGCATTCGAAGCTCATCAGTGGCTCAAGCAGTTTTGGATCGCTCAAGAGAATAGCGCAGTAGATTGGTCTCCAAGTCATTGGGATAGCTTGTGCGGGTCCGCGGTGGACTGGGTCCTCGTGGAGGGTTATGTCTTCAAGGTTAATTTTTAAGTCCGTAAGCTGGTTCTTTGGCAAGTGGGGATGTGTGGACTGCTTCGCGGAATCCAGTTTTGATGTGGTCGATGATTTCTTCTACGTATTGGCGTCCGCGAATGCGGTTGCAGAGTATGCAGTTTTCTTCTACAGCAACGGCGCCTTTGGCTTCGTCTGGTGACCAGCCGAGTGCGCGTAAGGTTTTGGTTCGTTCGTCTCTGCTTTGCATATCAGTAGATTTTTTCAGATTTAATTGCCTCGATGACTTCGTCAGATAACTTGTCGATGGTTATCCAGAGTTTGTTGTGTTTGTTGGGGCTTTTACCCATGATTGCTGGTCCCTTGTAATCGTGACTGATAGTTTCTCTGAAGATGACAATTGGCTTGCTAAGTTTAACTTTTAAGCCTGCTTCCTGCATTCGGTAAGCGGTGATTTCAAGGTGAAGTTCACCCATACCTGATAGGAGGAATTCGCCGCTTTCTTTGTTCATGATGAAGTGCAAGTTGGGGTCTTCAGTTGTGAGTTTGTGCATGACTTTGTCGAATAAGGGTAGGTCTTTGACGTCTTCTGGTTCTACAGCGACGGTTACGACTGGGTCTGAAACGTAGTTTAAGCCTTCGAAAGAGTGTACTTCTTGTCCTTCTTCAGCGATGGTTTCTCCGACGTGGATGGATGGAAGACCAGAAATGGCTCCGATGTTGCCTGCTGGAACGCGGTCAATAAGAACACGGTCAGTTGCCATACTCATGAAAACTTGTTGAATAGTGCCTTTTTGGTTGCTGCTTAAAAGCTGAACGGTTTTGCCTCTCTCGATTGAACCGCTGAAAATTCTGCCGATTGCGACTGTTCCGCTGTGTGGGTCAACTTCGATGGTGGAGATGCACATGAGCAACGGCGCTTTAGGATCGACTTTTGCCATTCCCTGACCTGTTGGGCTGTTTACGTCTCCTGGCCAAATTTGAGGCTGCCTGTAGGGCTGAGCATCATAGGGGTTTGGAAGATGCTTAACGAACATGTCCAATATTGGTTCAGGCAAAGGTGCTCTCTTGCTGAGTTCATCGACTTTTCGGCCGACATCTATTGGGTCACCTGTGTAGGCGTCGATGATGTCTTGGAAGGTGACCTTCTTCATTTTCATGTGGTCAAGGTTTAAGCCCCATTTGTGAAGGGCTGAACCGAAAGCTACACGACTATCTTCGATTGTTACTTGCCAGTCTTTTTTGTGTTCAGCAGGTGCATATTTCTCTATTAACGTGTTAACTCTTAGGAGAATCTTTGCGAATTTCTTTTGTATTTCTGCTGGTGTTAGTTTGATTTCTTTGATTAAGCGGTCAACTTTGTTGATAAATAGAATTGGCTTTACGCGTTCTCTTAGGGCCTGCATTAGAACGGTTTCGGTCTGCGTCATTGGTCCCTCAACTGAATCGACAACCACGAGTGCGCCGTCAACTGCTCGCAGGCTTCTTGTTACGGCGCCTGAAAAGTCAATGTGGCCTGGTGTGTCGATTAGGTTAATTAAGTAATCTTTTTCTTGGTAAGTGTGGACGAGGCTGACGTTTGAGGCGAAAACGGTCATTTGACGTTTCTGCTCAAGGTCCCATGAGTCAAGGAACAGTTTCTGTCCTGCCGTTTGGGTACTGATGATTCCTGCCGCTGCCAGAAGACTGTCGGCCAGAGTTGTTTTTCCGTGGTCAACGTGAGCAATGATGCTGGTATTGCGAATGAAAAGCGGGGTTTCCATCAGTTTAACAATTTCGTCTGTCTGCCTATAACGCGCCATAATTATGCAATCTCCAATTTAATTGAATTTATTACCTGAAAGACTTGTTTTTTAATTATTTGAAGCATTATTTAATCTCTCATGAAATGGTAAACTACATGGAAAGTGAGTTTGTAGCCTATTAACTTTATGGATTTTATTTAAAAAAACAATTGAGCCAAAATATTATTGTCAAGTCATGGTTAAAGTGGTTTTTCTCGACCAATTGTCCAATTCTGCTAATTTGATTTAATAGCTGGCTAAGCCAAAATGGTTTGTTGAACCCTGCAAGTTGACTTAAGCTTTATTGCAAAAAGAATAATCCTTTTTGTTTTATATTTATAAAAGAATTCGGAGTCTAAAGGAAGCAAAAATATTAAATGATAAATATGCATTTGCATGCAATTCATCATCTGCTTCATTTCTTGCGACTTAAATGAGGCTTTGTCTGCGATTACTTTAAAAGCAACAATCGACAATAACCAAAAATTAAATCGCTATAATTTGCGATGCAAAATCAGCTAACGAGGATGCGAATGTACCATCAAACACTTCCAGTTCATGGAAACGACGCATTTTTTAAAGCGCCTATTACAGTGTTCAACTTTACTTATTGTAGAGGTTGAAAATAACTAACATTTAGAGAAATTTTGGCTGAGTAACATTGGAAAAAGCCGCTTCTATGCCCATTGACAAGGTTTTCGGTGACCTCGACACATCGGAAAACGGATTAACCAGCGAAGAAGCTAAATTACGCCTCAAAAAATACGGGTACAACAAGCTTTCAGAGAAAAGACAACTCCCCTTAATACACAAATTCATCAAGCATCTTAGAGATTTATTTGGTATCTTGCTTCTTATAGCCGCTGTTCTATCGTACATTAGCGGTAATCCAGAACTTGCCCTAATCATCCTAGCCGTAGTTTTAGTAAACGTATTCGTCAGCATTTTTCAAGAATCCCGTGCAGAAAAAGCTATGGAAACCCTCAAAAGCTGGATGCCTGAATACGCCAAAGTTTTCCGAGATGGGGAGCTCAAAAAGATTACAGTTAGAGAGATTGTTCCTGGAGACGTCGTCTTTTTAGACGAAGGGGACCGTGTTCCAGCCGATGCACGTTTAATAGAAGTTTTTGATTTATGGACAAATAACGTTCCCTTAACGGGAGAATCTGAACCACAACCTCGTGTTTCTGAGCCAGCTGAAGTGGTTGAAAACGCGTACTTGTATTCACCTAACCTTGTCTTCATGAGCACAAGCGTCGCAAAAGGCCAGGGCAAAGCAGTGGTATATGCTACAGGCATGAACACTCAGTTTGGAAAAATTGCCTCTTTAACTCAAACAATTCAAGAAGAGGAAAGCCCGCTTCAGAAGGAAATTGCTTCGATGGCAAAGTTTGATTTTATTATCGCTGTTACTGTCGGCACGATTTTCTTTATAGTTAGCTATGTTTTGTTAGGTGTCTCTCTTGCCACAAGCATCTTTTTCATGATTGGGGTTATGGTCTGTTGTGTCCCCGAGGGCTTACAGGTTACAGTTTCAAGCGCCTTAGCCATCAACGTGCTCAAGATGGTTAAGCAAAATGTTGTAGTCAAACGACTATCAGCTGTTCAAACTTTAGGCAGCGTCACTGTCATCTGCACCGACAAAACAGGAACCATAACAAAAGGCGAAATGACCGTAAACAAACTATGGGTCTACGATTATGTTGCGGATATTTCGGGCACAGGCTACAAACCTGAAGGCTACTTCTATATGAACGGTCAACCGCTCCAGGGAGAACAAATGGCTTCCTTAGAGAAGCTTCTTGAAATTGCAGCTCTTTGCAATGGGGCAAAACTTGATCCCCCCTCAGATAAAAACAGAAATTGGAACGTCATAGGGGATCCCACAGACGGTGCTCTGCTTGTTGCCGCACTTAAATCAAGCTTAAACATCCAAGACGCTTTGGCTGAAAAACCCCTTTTGGATGTTTTGCCATTCAGTTTTGAACGAAAACGAATGACAACCGTTCACAAACTAAACGGCGATGTCTTAATCTACACCAAAGGTGCACCAAGAAACATCCTAGACGTTTGCAACAAAGTGCTCATTGAGGAAAAAATTGTTGAATTAAACCAAGAAAACATGGCTTGGATTGAAACAAGAATCCATGAATTTGCCAAGGCAGGATTGCGCGTCATAGCTGTTGCCTACAAAAAGATGCCTCGCACAGAGTACAAAAAAGGTGAGGAAGTTGAAAAAGACCTCATATTTGTTGGCTTAGCAGGAATGCGCGATCCCCCAAGAACAGAAGTTAAAGATGCTGTTGAAAAAGCAAAACAAGCAGGAATCAAAACCGTCATAATCACAGGCGACTATGGTCCAACTGCTCAATCCATAGCTCAGGAAGTTGGCATAGTAGATCGGGAATGCTGCCAAGTAATACGCGGTGTGGACCTTGAAGACTTAAATGACAAAGCCATAGTAGACGAAGTTAAAAAAGGAAATGTCATTTTCGCGCGGGTTTCTCCTGAACAAAAACTCCGTATTGTAAAAGTTCTAAAAGACAGCGGCGAAGTAGTTGCAGTTACAGGTGACGGAGCAAACGATGCACCTTCACTCAAAGAAGCTGACATTGGGGTAGCCATGGGTGCGTCGGGAACAGATGTTGCCCGTGAAGCCGCCGACATAGTCTTGCTAAATGACAGTTTCGCATCGATTGTTAAGGCAGTTGAGTCTGGACGGGCAATCTATGAGAACATTCGCAAGTTCATTGTTTACGTTTTCTCGCACAACTGGGCAGAATTGATTCCCTACGTACTTTATGCGTTACTGGGGATTCCTTTGCCGCTGCTAGTTGTTCAAATCTTAGCCATCGACTTAGCAATAGACGTCATTCCCAGCTTAGCGCTTAGCCGAGAACCTCCAGAAGCAGGCATTATGGAGGAACCACCAAGAAGCCTCAAAGAAAAACTATTCACAGGCAAGGTCTTTGGCCGATCAGTCTACATTGGCGCAATAATAGCTGTGGGTGCAATGATAGGATGCTTGGGAACTTGGGCTGCTGGTGGATGGCATTTTGGCATGCCGATCCCCATTGACTGGCATTTTGGCGATAACCTGCCCAACAATAATCCGTTATACCTAAAAGGCGTCACCATGGCGTTCGCAGGTATAGTTGTAGCTCAAGCAGGAAACGTCTTAGCCTGCAGAACCAGCAAACAATCCATCTTCAAAACAAGCATAACCAAAAACAAATGGATAATTTGGGGCATAATAGCACAAATCTCAATCTTAGCCTTCCTAATTTATGTCCCATTGATGCAGAAATACTTCGGAACCACACCACTTGGATTCACAGACTGGATATACCTAATTTCACTAGCCCTTGTAGTAATCTTCGCTGAAGAAATCCGCAAGCTCTTTGTCCGACGATTCAGCAAATCAACAGAAGAACCAAACAGACACGACCACACATAGACGCCTAAAAGCAACCTATTGCCAATTATTTAAAAATCTTTTTACACTTTAAGATATAAGATGAATGATTTTTGCGCTACATAATTAAGCAAGGCAAATAATTCTTAGCTTGAAAAACATGGTTCAGCTCTCAGCAGAAGCAATCTGGAACTTAAACGAAAAAGATCTCTTAAACTTACTCGAAATTGGAGTATTCAAGCCAAGAGGAAACGAAATTCGTTTTTATGCTCCCAGCTTCACATACTATAAAACTAAACACTTCTACTCTTCGACAACAGATTTCCCCACCATATCAATCACAGGCAATACTTGCTCATTGAATTGCAAACACTGCGGCGGCAAAGTACTCGAAACCATGCATCCAGTGCACTCACCCAAGGCATTGTTTGATTTGGGAACAAAAATCAAACAAAACGGAGCTAAAGGTGTCCTAGTCAGTGGCGGATGCCTGCCCGACGGTTCTGTTCCTCTGGACGAGTTCTTGCCTGACTTAGAGAGGTTCAAACGGGAACTTGGCTTAACAGTTTTTGTTCACACGGGTATAGTCAAGCAGGAAACTGCAGTTGCCCTAAAGAAGGCAGGGATTGCTGCAGCACTTATCGACGTGATTGGATCAGCTAAAACAGTCGGGGAAATCTATAACCTAAAGGTAACAGTCCAAGACTACCTTAAATCACTCAGGGCATTGCAAGATGCAGGATTGCCCTTTGTACCGCACGTTATCGTAGGTCTAAACCGAGGCAAACTTGACGGTGAACATGAGGCACTCAAGATGATTGGTCAAGTTAGCCCATCAGCCATAGTGATCATAGCGTTCATGCCCATCCGCGGAACAGTCATGGCAGAAACACCGCCGCCAAAACCCATGGACATAGCTAAAGTTTCAGCTATGGCACGATCCATGTTCTCAAAAACCCCGCTTGTTCTAGGTTGTATGCGCCCCAAAGGTAAAAGTCGCAGCGAAATCGACGTTTTAGCGCTCAAAGCAGGCGTAGACGCCGTTGCATTTCCAAGTGAAGCCGCAGTCGAATACGCCAAAAGCAAGGGTTACCACACATCTTTTTCCTCGTTTTGCTGCGCTCAAATGTACTTTGACGCAGTTTCACTTTAGGCTGTTAGCATCTCTTTGCCAACCACAACAACCCATAATGAAAAGGCGAGACCCGAAGCGGTTTCAGGAATCGCCACATTGGGCACGTAATTAAATGCGAACTGTAAAAGCCACGGCAAAGCTGCTGCAAAGGCAACAAAAATCGTGAAAACCGTGAATCGACGCTGGTGACTCAGCCAGAACGCGCCAGTAAGTAAGAACAACGAAATCGGCGCCAACACGGAAAATGCTACAGAAACAACATAGTGGGTAGGTGAAAAATCCTCGGTAAATACACTTATGGCAATAAGCGCCAAAGAAGCCCCAACAAAAGCTACTGAGCCAATTTTGCCTACCCAGCTTTTGCCCAGATAATTATACAAGCCAATTATCGCGAAGTTGAAGGCTAATAGTCCACTGGCGAGAAGCCCAAAGTTGAAAAAAGATTCTCTGTTATACCTGAAATGACGCCTAAGTCGCTAAGAGCGTTATTTGTCCAGCTAAACTGTGGATAAGAGGTGATGGCGCCACCGATACAGACAAACGCTATCATGGGCGCAACTATGCCCATGGATGCACCAATCCTTTGGTAAGAATTTTTTTGTTTAGACATCTTTACCGTTAATCCTCTTGTGGCTGGTTGTTTTAAGAATTTGCATTAAGCGGAACGTATCGACGTAGACTCTGCAGGGACTGCAGTTTTTCTTTCTCGCCGATTTTTGCTTCTAGAACAGATTGCTTAAGAATTTGGATGGATTCATCCATAGCTTTGCGGTCTACAGGATACGGTACACCGTCTTTGCCCCCGTAAGCGAAACTGAATTTGACAGGATCTTCCCAACTAGGCTCTTCCCCATAAACCAGTTCCGCTACAAGTGCTAATCCGCGAACGGTTGCTGGTCCTACCCCTTTTAAGCTGAGCAGTTCTTCATAATTGCTGGGTTGAAACTCATAGACGCGGCTTAGCGTATCCCAGTTTATGTTGCGGGGCATATTGAGCGTGGTGAGGGTTTGCTGCCAGCGCTCTGAAGTTTTAGGAAGCCACTGTTGAAGCGAAGATTGGTTGTGGGGTTTTGAGAAAGATTCGATAAGGTTCACAAGTTTGCGCGTGGGTTCCTTTGATAGGTCAACAGAAGCTTTGCGGGCGGCTTCGCTGGTTTTAGCCACCATGTTTAGCACTCCGGTATGTTTAGTTCCAACGATGGCGTTATGCGGTTCGACAACAAAATCTTTGGTATTTTCGCTCAACCAGTGGTAGCGCCTGGCACTGCGATCTTTGTCATTCATTCCCTGCTGGATAACCGCCCACTTCTCATCTTTGGTAACCAGGAAAGCATGATGGTAGAGTTTAAAGCGTGTTAGTGGATACATCGCCAGCGACACCTTCCTTTTTCTTTTGGTTCTCACTTTTTCTTACCTAATATTTAGGAGAGTAAATTAATTTTGGATTCAGCAAATAATACCTCTCCTGCATGCGTAAAAGCGAACACATTGAACGGATATACGAACGCATTGGATAGGGTCTTAGAGTTCCTTGAGAGCAGAGCAACAGGTGACGAGTGGTTCAATCCTTCATACTTGGCTAAAAACTGTTTGCATCTCCCTGGAGGCACAGTTAGAAGGGTTCTAAAGGTTTTACTTGAGAAAAACAAGGTTGTATGTGACGATAGAGGGAAATATCATTTCTACGCTTCGACCAAACGCATGAATGACGACTTTAACCGACTGCTCAAAAGTTACAGCACAGGCAAAAAATGGCACATTCATGGTCTAACTCTTAAGATTACTACTAAAGATGTGGTTTAGAGACTTTCAACTCAGTCATAGCGAACACGACACCACTTACTGGTACTGAATCGTTAACTCCTTTAGGCTCTATGTTGCGAGATCATTTTGGGGTTAAGGATAAGGGTCTTACAAGTTTTCAGTTAAGTGCGGAGACTTTGACGGTTTGGTGTGGTTGTACTGAGGAGCCGATGGATTATGACGGTTTTTGTTTATCGTTAGCTAGGGTTGATACATGGCTTGAACTTCATGGGTTATCTCAGATTAGAGATAACTTTCTGAAATGGAAGGTTGTGCAGTTTGGCTTAAATGATGATTTTATAAATGTTGACGAAAGTAAATTGCCTATTTCTGTGACGCTTAAGGCTTTTGACAGTTTTATCGCAAGGGTTTATAACAAGCCAGCTTTAGGCGAAAACGTGGTTAGACTGGAGGCTCATTCAAGGGAAGAGAAGAGTCTTGAGGCCATGCTTGGACTTGTCAGCGGCGGAATGGCTTTCGCTCAAACTCAAGGCGCTTTAGGTTTGGTTGCCAACAATCTACAGAGTAGTACATTGACACAGAGAGATACTAATCGCATTATGGTTAAGGTAGCTGAAAGGTTAGAGGCTCAAGAAGGCTAGACAACGAGCACACGAGGATAGGTTGGCAGAGCAAGAGCGGAGGCATAAGGCTGAATCTGATGCTAATCTAAAACTGATTTTGGCACTTACTCAAAAAGTCTCTGAGTTATCAAAAATGAGGGCTGCTTAGTTATGGTTGACGATAAAAACGGTTCTGTCAATGCTATTCTTAGTAACTATTCAAACAGTGACTTGAAACTGAAACTTGACGGTCTATTGGCTAAGTTCAGAAGAAGCTGACGCAAAAGGACAGCTAAAACAAGATTGTCGATGCTGGTGAGTAGTTTCTCAGTATTTTGATATTTTTCTTTTGAGGGTTTACTTATTTGTCTTATCTTCAAAAGAATGCGTGTTTTCTTACCTAACGTTTAGGAGAGGTTGTTCATGGATGTGTTAGGTAAGACAGTTAAAGACGTTTACGAGGCCATGCTAACCGCTTATCAAACGTGCAAGGATAAAAGGCAAGGTGCTGAAAATGCCCTGGCTATCTATGAGCAGAACCATAAGTTTATCGAAGAAACCAAAAAAATCCTAGTCGAATTGAATGATTTTGTTGAAATCCTGCAAGAAAGCCTCAATGAACAGAAAAACAGTAATGCTGAGAAAACTCAGATCAAAACTAAGGGGTCTTTAGTCTCTAAACTTGTGCCTTGTGGAAAGAACTGTAATGGTTGCCCTCATGGCCCTTATCTCTATAGGGTTTCGAGAGTTAATGGAAAAATTGTTTGGCAATACCTTGGATATGCCAATTAACAATTCTGGTATTTTTCTTGTGCCAGAAAAAGGCATCAAAGACAAAAGCAGCAGACAAAGCCAAAATGGGATCGACGCTTTCCCAATAGGCGTCGGTCCCTATTTATGGTGAAAAGAATAAAAAAAGAAAAGCGGAAATTGGAAGGTTATGATACTTTTAGCATTCTTTCTCGTAGTGCTTCCATGACAAACTCGTCTAAGTCATTATAATGTCCTGTTTTCTTCAAGTATCCAACTACGTTCTGCAGGAAGGCTTTAGGAACAGTAACATTAATCGTTATAGACTCGTTCTTTTGATCTTCAGTATTTGGTGACATTTTCAGTTTTCCTTTGCTTTTGTTTTTTCTTTGCTTCGCGGCGAGTTCCGTAATAATAGTTCTTCCCGGTTGAATATTCCGTCGAAATCTGAGGATAGGTTAAAGAGTTCTTTCCAGTCGTCGCTTCAGTTGCCTTCTATTTCTGCGTATAGGTGATCGGTGATGTCAAAGGCAATTAGACTTTCTGTTAGGTCTGATAAGCCTTTTGCATGTGCCTTATAGCGATAGAAATTAACGATGTTTTGTGGAAGGTCGATTGATAGGCGCTCATAGACTACGCCGTTTTCTTCAAAAGTTAGGTGTTCACCTTTTTCCTCTGCGATTTTTTCACTGATTATTTTGCTCAATAGTTGGTTTACGCTTTTTCCTTGTGTTTTTGCGAATTGTTGAAGTAGGGCTATTTCACCTGTTGGGATGTCTAACTCAATTTTTTGGGTTTTATTTTCTGTTTCTTTTTCTAGGTGGCTCATATTTTTCATTTTCTCCTAAACATTGTGTAAGCTATTATAAGGCAAAAGCTTATAAGCTTTACTATAATAAGATGATGATGGTTAAAGCCTAAAAGAGATGGCGAACAATATGGAAAGTATGCCAAAACAAAAAGTTACCATAACAGTAGAAAAAACCTTAATCGACTGGATAAATGAACAGGTCAAAAAATACCGTTTCAGAAATACAAGTCACGCCTTTGAGTTTGCAGTAGCAGAGCTTATCCGGTTAGAAAAAAGAGAGAAAGGAATAAGGTGCGCAAGTTTTGACCGATAAGAAACAACCTAAAAAGCAGAAAAGCACAAAATTGTCAAAAGAAATACTGAAAGAGATTAAGGAAATGGCAGCCAACTACAAACCCCGAGACCCATCCCGAATACCCAAACTGCTTAATGCTCTGAAGGAACTCTGGGAACTTGAACCTGACACCAGATTTGGGCAGCTTTTGATAAACTTTGCTTTTCGCGGTGGAGATTACAGAGAAAAAACTAATTACCTCATGTATGAGCAAGAGGATGATTTGACTTTCAGCAATATTGAAAAGAAGCTGAAGAGTGAAAAGCTGAAACGTAAATTAGCCTAAACTTTGGCTTTTTTCTTTTGTAGGGCCGAGAGCAAAACAAGTCCACCATTTTGCTTTCGTTTTTGTTTGCCCTTTTTTTCTATTGTGTATGGTTGAAACATCAATAGCTCAGTTGTCTTCAATTTTAACCACTCTTCCAACAGTACATCCTCTATTTTTCTTATAGAGGCTTAAGACTTGAAAACGAAAAAGCTGAGTGCCAAGATTCTTATTACTATAGGAATAATTTCGTTACTTAGCGGTTTAGGTCTTATTAGCATGACTGTTTATGCTAATATTCAACCTTTTGGCGTACCACTCGGTGTATTTAGTAGTCAAGATGGCCGCTATGTTGTTGTTTTTACCCCGACACAAGCGACTCTCGCAATCAACCAATCGATATCGTTTACAACCTCTTTGGGATCAGGAATTGACGCAAACGCTCACGTTATAACTTATTCTTGGTTTGTTGACCAAAATCAAATACCAGTGACAAGTTCTTCCTGTTTCCTATTTTTTGAGAGCCCTGGCATTCATAAAGTCGAAGTTGAAATAGGGATTGATGGAATCCAAATTAACTGCGTTTCATCTTTAACGGTGACAAATCTCGACGGGTCCTTACCATCGGTTTCAAACCCAACTCCAACACCTATAGCAACAACAGCATTGAACCCAATATACTCTCTTGAGACAGGTTCAATTCTCAGTATTTTTGGCGTCATATCCATTTTGCTATCAAGAAAACTCTAACCTCTTTTTTTCTTGTGATGGTCACAGCTCTGGGTAAGAGAAAGTCAAGGAAAAAACACCGCATAGGACTATTTGGCTTGTGCTTTATTGCACTCTTTACCCTTGTATTGCTAATAGCTCATTTTTCTATTGGTGAAGATATGGCTTACAATTCTAGAGGCGGTCATGGGTACGGCGATAATCGTAGGCGTGGTTTCAAGGGGTTAATGCGTGTTCAAAACTCTCGTAGTCGCCGGTCTATTTTGATGGATGATAGGCTTCATGCGCCTATCGCTGAGACTGAGCAACAATGGTTGAATTATCCTTCGCACTTTGATTGGCCTAACATTGACACTCCGAAGGCGCAAGTTAAGCCTTCTTTGGATAAGTTTGCTGTTGAACCAAAGGATTCTGCTGGGTTGTTATCTAGTCAACCGATTGGTTATGTGCCTAAGAAAGAGAAAGTAAAACTTGAGCATAAAACCAGAGATGAAACTAAACTAACCTATCTTGAGCGAGCTCACCTATTGGCGTTAACTAAGAAGTATGGGATTGACCGAGCAGAAATAGACCACAAATTGAGCTATGAAGAAAACAAGGATTACCTAGACCAAATGGCTAAAGAGAATAGTTATTCGAAAGATCAGTTGAATAGTGCTGATTTAGAAGCTAAACAGTGGGCTGGAGAATACAAAGATTTCATGGAGAATGTCAGTGAAGATAGTGACAGATGGAAGGATTACTTTTGAGTGAAGATGCTCCATTATGTCCTAAATGTAAGGCGCCAATGGATTTTGTCGAGGATATTGTACGCAAAGGTGTTAAGCTGAAAACATATACTTGCTTCAAAGATCACACTTTCAAATTGAAAGAAGTCTGATTCTCTTTTTTTCTATTGAGGATTTGATGACATGAGTTATGGTGCTCGTTCTGGTCACGGTTATGGAAATCAAAGGCATGGCTCTGGTAAATCTCGCTTCTCATGGAGAACACCCCAAAAGCCTAAAGAAGAAATTAACATTAGACCTGAAGAGGATAAACCTGAAGTTCCTGTTATTCCCGAACTGATCCATTGGGTTGAAAGACCTCTCCCGGAAGGCATAAAGATTATACTGAATCGACCGACAACTTTAACCTCTAATAATGCGAAATTCTTGCTATCCAATGATTTGGATAAGCAATCGGAAATAGGCTTTCAAATTTGCCAGTTAGCTTCAGAAAATAGTAAACTTAGTCTTGAAGTTGTGCTACCTGATTCTTCAATGAGAAAATACAAAATCATAAACGCAAAGGACCAACTACCGACTGATACCGCTATTACTTTTTCTGATATGGTTTACGTTGGTAACATTCACAATGCGCTTCTACCAAACGGTTTCACCCTGATTTCAGCTTAATCCAGAATGATGTTTTCTTTTTTCGTTCTCTTGATAGAACGGAAATCTCATATAGCGATTAAGCCTGTTTGATACTATAACCCTAGCTTAATTGATTACAAATAGCCGCATCATAATGAAGAGTTACTAAACAAACACCTTT
This sequence comes from Candidatus Bathyarchaeota archaeon, assembly GCA_963775685.1. Taxonomy (GTDB): domain Archaea; phylum Thermoproteota; class Bathyarchaeia; order Bathyarchaeales; family Bathycorpusculaceae; genus Bathycorpusculum. The sequence goes on along the minus strand of CAVZJV010000014.1, from coordinate 900,110 downwards.
TTCTTTTGATAGATATGATTGATTCAGGTTTAGGTTTTGAAGTTAGCAAGTTTCTTAATACTATTTCTCCAACTGAAGCAATCGCTCAAGGTAAGTTAGGCTCTTCAGCTAAATCCTACAAACCTGGGCTCGCTTTGTTTCAAACGTTTCTTTCTGAGCAATCACTCAAAAAGGATTCAGAGTTTAGAACTGTCAAGGATATTTCAGCTTTCTTTGTAGCTGTTAGGATTGATAAGAAGATAGATGTGGCTGAGAGAAAGAAGTTTCCTGACCGAGAACTGCTAAAGCAATATGGAGCGTATCTTGTTGACAAGGACTTCGCTGATAAAAACGTTAGAGCTTACGTCGGTTCTGTGCAAGCTCTCTTCAAGTTCTTTGAGATTCCAATAACAACAAGCTACAGTGATCTACCTCCTGCAGTAACCGAGAACCCTAAGTTTGCTTGGAGCCTTCAGCAAGTCGGAGAGTTCATTCAATCTTTCGATAAACCTCTCTATCGTTGCTTAGGAGTTTGGTTTCTACAAAGTGGCCTCAGTAACATTGACTTACTGAAGTTAACTTACGGTCAAGTGAAACAGCAATACGAGAACGACGTTAACCCTTTCTGCTTAAACATGGTTCGCTGGAAAACAAGGAAGTTCCAAATAAAATTTAGAACCTTCATTGGCACTCAAGGCATACGGTTCTTTCAGCAATACTATGAGAGCCTACCTAAAGCTCTTAGTGAAGATGATCTTCTATTCAATAGAAGTTCTGTGAGTGTTCAAAAGTATTTCGATAGACGCTCACACTACTTCTTAGCAAAGGTACAACCCAAAGCAGATTCAGAAAAGAAACAAGAGCCGGAAAAGCAACTCCGTAATCCTTGCGTTCCCTCCAGCTTACGCACAGCCTTTAGAACTTTCTTAACTGATGCCAAAGTAACTGACTCAGTTATCGAGTACATGATGGGCCACAACTTAGGCGATCTTGGAAAGACCTATCTCAATAGAAGCGATGATAGCTGGAGAGCTGTTTGGAAAAAGGATTGTGAGAAGTTCTTAACCTTCAAGGAATCTTCTATTGTATAATGAAATATATTTCTTCTAATCTCTCTAAGTTTTTTACCGTGACCTTTCAAGCATGGTCTTTGGCATGGGAAACGGTGAAATAAAACTTTGCTGTGCGCCTTAAGGGGAAACTTTTTTCAATTAAAAAATTTTTTGGCTTACCATATTGTTTGTTTAGTTAGTACTAAACAAGTATGTTAGACCATACCAGAGTCGATAAAAATATTAGGTTTTGCGATTACACACGATTTTTACTCTTTTTAGTAGACTTGTAATATTGTTTATACAGGGGTTCATAAAAAACAGAAAGTGTTTAGTATATAAGGAAAAGTGTAAAGCATAGTCTTTTTTTAGGTCTAATGTGATGTTCTTATAGATATTTTAACGTGTAAATACGCTTGTTATGTTGAAATGTCCATTGAGTTATGCTAAACATGATAAGAAAAAGCGAACAGGGGTTTTACGTTATATAAAATCCAGCTTTTCCATAAAAAGACGGTGATAAAAAGTAATCCTGTCAGTGCTGGTATGTTCTAATTTATACATTAATGCTAATAAATGGTACAATTACCTTTAAAGCTCCATTAAAAAGTACAGAAAACAAGCCTAAATTAGCCTCTGTTTTCCATGTAAAAAAGAGTATAATATATCTGCTTATAGAATTTTATCCTCATAAAAAGAGCTTTAGAAAGTGGTTTCAAGTGTCTTTCTGAGTTAAAATTACCTTATGCCAATTTAGCAGTGCAGTAATTTATCTTTTTTCTATCGTGACATAAAATCACTGAAATTAGAAAAGTGGGTTCTTTGGTAGTGTATCAAATAGGGGAGGAGAAACAGCAATTATTAACCCTTTTTTTGATGATAGAATATCTAAGTTAACTCCAATTACATCAAACTTGCATTTACCGAAAAAAGTATGGATTTCATGGAACTATTGAAACCAAACTCTAAAGGGTTATTCTATAAGCATGGCAGATCTACGTCGAGATGAACATGGCTATTTTACAAAGCGCTGGTAATTTTAGGTTTTTCTTAGCTTTTATCGTGCTATTATTGCAAAGTTTCTTAGTCTCTGAAACCTTACGTGTCTCTTTATGAGAAAACCATTAACTTGCCTTATGACCTGTAACGTTGCCCTTTTCCAAAAACAATCAACGTTCGGTGATAAAACATACTCTAGAGAAGAGATAGCTGCCTTCATCCTCAAGCTGTTACGTCAAATACTCTACATTTAAATTAAAGTAATCTATCTGTTTATTGAAAAGTTAATTTATCACTTTAGCCTTTACTAAAATTTTCCTATTAGTGACGCATTCTGCTTTCTGCCTTGAGCATGTGTTATCAGAGATTAAGTTAATAACTACTTTTGGTATTTCAGAAGAAGCTACTACCGTTTAAAATCGCAAACTAAGAGCACTGCCAAAATGGCAGTATCCGAGTAATAAAAATAATTAATTGCTTTAGTTATTGCAAACCTTAAAAACTAAGCCTCTTTTATAGTTTAATCTCACGGTACTTTTTTTCCCGGCTATTAATAGGTTTTTAGCTTCTATTTGTAATTATGTTATTGTCGCCATCTATGAATAAGATGAGTCAACAAAATCAAAGTTTACGCTATTAGTTTCTTTTTGCTTGATTGATGCCATGCTTATGTTTATGGTTTTTTAACATTTGTAGTTTTGTTCTATTTGATGCATTATTAGGTTAATAGTGTAATTAGCATACATTGGATAGAAAATTAAAACAAACTACTTCTTTTTCTATTGTAATAAATTAGTATGAACTTTCTTTTCGGAAATAAAGGACCTCAAAAAGCGCCTGAACTTCAGCCAAAACATTTGTCAACAGTACTAACTGTTAGCGACTTCTCGTTTTTTCCAAAACTATAGAGTTAACTAAAAGTATAGTGGTAAATATCAGTAGTAAACTTGTAGAATACGCATTATAAGGTAAACATATCACTATAACTCAACTTCAACTGATGTAATTATGAAGCTCTTAACTACCGTTGACAATTTACCTAAATCTTTGAGAGATTTTTTATAGCAACTTTAACCCAACACTGTTTCTATTTTCTATAAATATATTTAGCTTTTCATTTAAATCTATCTATCTATATTTCAGTCTTTTTATACTTTTCAATCTTTTTTTCTCTTTTATCATATATTACTCTCTATATTTTCTACAATTTCAATCTTATACTTAGTTTCTTTAAAATACTATTCCTTTAACTATTCTTCTCCATAGAACAATAAACTTTATACACCTATTCTTTTTTATATACCTCAACACTTTTACTTTGCAGTTAACTTTTTATATTTTATTATTTAGAAAGTACTTTAGCATTTTTCCCCATAATTTCCCTATTGAGAACTTTATTGACTTCTTGTTAGCTCATATATTTTATAAATATGCAGTCCAAACTTCTTTTTTTATATCAAAAATCACTTTCTTCAATTATCAAGCTAATTCCAACATCCTCACCAATCACAGTAAGAGATTTTAGATTTTTCTATTAGTAGTGTTTTTTGCTCCTTGTTGTAGATCTTTTTTTTTTTTTTTTTTTTTTTTTTTTTTTTTTTTTTTTTTTTTTTTTTTTTTTTTTTTTTTTTTTTTTTTTTTTTTTTTTTTTTTTTTTTTTTTTTTTTTTTTTTTTTTTTTTTTTTTTTTTTTTTTTTTTTTTTTTTTTTTTTTTTTTTTTTTTTTTTTTTTTTTTTTTTTTTTTTTTTTTTTTTTTTTTTTTTTTTTTTTTTTTTTTTTTTTTTTTTTTTTTTTTTTTTTTTTTTTTTTTTTTTTTTTTTTTTTTTTTTTTTTTTTTTTTTTTTTTTTTTTTTTTTTTTTTTTTTTTTTTTTTTTTTTTTTTTTTTTTTTTTTTTTTTTTTTTTTTTTTTTTTTTTTTTTTTTTTTTTTTTTTTTTTTTTTTTTTTTTTTTTTTTTTTTTTTTTTTTTTTTTTTTTTTTTTTTTTTTTTTTTTTTTTTTTTTTTTTTTTTTTTTTTTTTTTTTTTTTTTTTTTTTTTTTTTTTTTTTTTTTTTTTTTTTTTTTTTTTTTTTTTTTTTTTTTTTTTTTTTTTTTTTTTTTTTTTTTTTTTTTTTTTTTTTTTTTTTTTTTTCATTGCTTGGATTACAACGTTGATAGGTGAACCGATAGAAAACTTCAACGCTGTCATATCTAGTGAGCTCTTAGGAAATTCAATCGACATGTGTGACGAGAGATACTGCCAGCTAGAAATTAAAGAAAAAATTAAAGACGTAAACATTGAGCTATGTATTGAAAAAACATTCAGAAGCTTCATAAAAATCACTGTTAAAGATAATAGTTTAGGCTGAGTAGAAAAGAATGTACGTAAAATATGTGACCTGAAACATTTCTACTCAAGCAGAGCACTCTACAAATACATAACCATCAGTTTAGTTGGACACGCCTATAAAATAATCCCTGGTAGATGCACCGCACTCGCTAGAGAACTTCATGAAACATACGACGAATGCCCTATTACGATTATTAGCAACGGTAAAAAATATAACTTAGACGTTCTATATGATAGCAAAGAAGCAAAAATCATCCCGAAAATTTCTGATGTTGAACGTGACGAATGAGCGTCAAAAGTATCCGTTATTCTTCCACCTTACTTTGAAAAGTGAGCGACAGATGAACCATATCTTGAGAAATTTTTGGAATACGTCGCGTTAATCCACATGTCAATTTTACATACAAAGAGCTAAAGCGCGACTAGCTGCTATACAAAAAGATAGCAGACCTGAAAATACACTTCCGAGAGTCATTTCTGGATTTTGACGAGGAAACACTCATCAAACAGATAATCGCTGTAGGAGACAAAGAGACAGATGTTTTTACTCAAGAGTTCAGAGATTGCAGCGAACTAAAATTGAAAGACTTTCCAAAAAATCTAAAGGACTTCAGTCCTGAACAAAGAAGGCAGTATTACTTGAGAGTTCTAGAATACCTTTCAGGCATAGGCAAAGCAGCGACTGCAACTGTTCTGTTGCCCTTAGCCTTGAGCAAAGGCCGTTAGCTCAGACGTATTGATCAGGTTTTTGGGAGAAATCCTTCTACTAAATGGAATAGTAAATACAAGTTTAAGAAAGCCATTACAATTGATAATGAGACTAGCCAAAAAATCCCGTTTTTAGTAGAAGTCGCCGTGAAAGCTTTTAACGATACGAGTAAACAGAAAATCCATGTTGCGATCAATCGAGGACCTTAGACCAGATGATAGAAGTTTAAACTACGATTACGAGGTATTGTGAATGGAAAAATATTGCAAAATATCTCAGGCATATTAGATTACAATGGCATAACAGATTCCGATCCAGTTGAGGTATGGATTCACTTGATAAGCCCAAACGTGCCCTTTTGTGACCTAGGTAAAACAAGGATTAATGTTAGGCCGTTTGCTTCTTCTATGCTATAGTTGTCTATGATGCATCAGGATTGTCTAAGAGCCTAAAAAAGTAGATCAAACGAATCCGAGAGGACGAAACTGTTGATAAAAGTATAGCTGCTGGTACGGCTACTCAGAAAGAAAAAGTTTTTGATATGTTGCCTGAAGCTGTTGGCGTTGTTTCAAGTGGAGGAAAACTCAGCTATTATGCTCGTAACTTATGGTACACCTTGAGAGAAATTTTTATTAAAAAAGGGTGGCGCGATCTGGTGTCTAAATTCGATCCCTATTTTACGCCAACTCTTCTTGAGCAATTCAGGAGAGAGTACTCTAATGGTGACGAAATTCTGAAAAAAATGCTTAAAGAAGCCAGTGGCGAGCTCCAAGAACCCCGTGAAAAATCCGTTATGTTGATTGATACTGAGAACGTAGATGATTATGAATTGCCTGCTTGGAAATACAATAAAATTCTATTCATAGAAAAACGTGGTTTTAAAGGGATTCTGACTGAAAATCACTTTCACGATAAATTTGATGTAGCTGTGATTGCTGGAAGAGGCGAAGGTCTATGGGTGCCCGTAAAATGTTAAAGAAGTTAAAGAAGATGGCTGAAGAAAGCGGTCAAAAGATGCAATTATTCACCGTTCACAATGCTGATGTCTACGGTTTGGGCATTTCCTTAACGTTTAAGCATGGAAGCCAAAACGACCCAGAACATAAACTTGAAATTGTTGATTTAGGCTTGACAATAAAGGACGCTGAAGAATGGAAACTGAAACCTGAGAAAGTTCCTTGGCAAAAAAATAAAGATGGTCATTACACAAAAATATCTAAAAAAATCGGCAAGTACATGCCTGAGGAACTAAAAGAGATAACGGATGCCGGTTATGATAAAGATGGCAACAAACTTATGAATAGGATTGAGCTGAACGCATTCACTCCTGAGAAGTTTCTTGCTTGGTTGACGAGAAGCTAGAGGAGCATGGATGCAAAGCTAAGGTTAGACCACCAGACGAAGTGGTAACGGCTGAAACTAAACAAGCGATAGAAGAATCTTTAGAGAATAACATCGAAAAGGAAATATGGGTGTTCTAGGTGGCAAAGAGAAAATTGTTGAAACACTTAAATCTAAGCTGAGAAGCAACTTGAGCGGAACTGAAAGCGACATCGAAAACTTAGATGTTACTAATAGCATGGATAAACGCCTTGCAGAGTTCCCCGTTGAAGGTTGGGATGGCATCATTAAAGATGAAGTTGAAAATAAAATTCAATACATCTTCGTAAACGAAGAGACAAAAACAGAAATATCGAGTACATTGATGAAAGCTTTAACTAAAAGTTAGGAAAAAATAATTTTTCCTTTTCTTTTTAAGTTAGCTTAAAAAAGTAGTATTTTAAAATTTTCCCCGAAGCGTGTTCTTTTTCTTTTTTTGAAAACTCCAGTGAGCAATAACAACGTTATTTTTCTTTTGATTATCGTTGAAAAAACAACTGCGACTTACCCGATTAATGCGAGAAACATCTATTATTGCTTATCTAGAAATTACACCCGAACTTGGAGAAAGGCAAAAGGCGGTTTTAGATGCTTTTCTCACTTGGCCAGATTCTACCGATTTAGAAATTACTTTTGCCATGGGTTTCCAAAATCCTGACGTTGTAAGACCTAGAAGAAAAGAACTTTACGATATGGACTTATTGAGCGACATGGGAAAGCGCAAGTGTACGATTTCAGGTAAATCGGCACATTTTTGGCGTGGCGTCGGAAATAATAATGAAATAACGGTTCCAACTGGAAAATTTAAGAAATTAATCCCAACTGTCACAAACAAAGAAGTTTTTGACGCATTGGTTCAGCATCCATGTTCTACGGATTATGAGCTCGCATTTTCCCTGGGGTACAGAGACCCAAACGTGATTCGCCCTGTACGTAATAGTTTTGTTAAAAAAGGCTTAGTTGTCGATGCTGGAAAAAGAGTTTGTAATGTTTCTCAACGGAAAGCGCATACGTGGAAAATTGTTAAGGACAACCCTAGCTAACAATTTTGCTTTTTTCTTATGGTGTATATAGCAGATGGTGATAGCAGATAGTAGTTTAATTTCCATTAAACCCCCTACGTTTGAAACAACAATAAAAATAATTTCAAAAAATAAGGAATTTCCTGACCAACTTCTTGATTATTTGAAGTTAGCTTTCGATTGTGAACCCACATCACCCAAGATGTACAACGACGAGAAAGATGTTTTTTTCCAATACATTCAAGTTTCAAAGAGGGAAGTTTAACGTTGACTTGCTTTTATTATTTCCAAGTTAGATACGTTGCGATAGAAGCGGAAGTAAAAGAATTTCATATCCATGCTAACTCGTTGAGTGAACATTTACGCAGTATTTCCAAAAGTGTTGATGTTAAAGGAGTGAAGTTTAATTGAAACTTCAAGCCTTAGCTGACCTTAAAAGTATCATTTTGCCTTGTTGTCCTGAATGTGGCTCTGAAAAGACACAATGCTCTGGGCACCGCACTTTAAGCGATGGATCAGACGCACAGCGTTTTTCATGCAAAAAGTGTGGTTACAGATTCACAGACCCCCAAGCCTTAAAAACTCAAGCACAGAATACACCAATAGCCAAGTATGCGCTACCAAACAAGGATGCGAAAAACTTGACCATTCAAGCGATAGTTAAACGAGCTATCGCTGGTGAAAAAACCAACTTAGACACGCGACTAATACAATACATATGGAAAGAGAAGTTACGTAATATAGCAGACACAACTATAGCACACCGAGTTTTCCGTTTAGAAGTATTCGATGAAAAGAGGCACAAACTTAGACAACCCCGATAGCTTCCTAACGATTCTTGCAACTGAAGGTTTCACTGATGCTTCAAAATTCCATTATGTCCAAGCCTACCTAAGTTATACTAAAGCGTTCAAAATACCATTTGATAAGCCAAAGATAACATATGATTCTAAGGAACAATACACGCCTAAACCCTATGAAGTCACAACTTTAATACAAAACTTGGGCAGAGAACAAGCAGCGTTATGTCAAGCATTGGCAGACACCGGCATTAGAGTTGGGGAAATGGCGCGGTTACTGGAAAAAGAGATTGACGCACAAGCCAAGATAATCTACATTAACCATCCAGAGAAGGGCAGCAAGGCGCGACATATCACTGTTACCGAACAATGTATTGCAATGCTGTTAGCGCTACCAAAGAAATACAGCCCTAACGTCTTTAACCCAAACAAACGCACTCTTCAATCAACATTTGCACGATCCAGAAACCGCATAGCCAAAAAACTCAGTATGCCAAATCTGTTAAACATTCATCACCACAGCTTTAGACGCTATTACGCCGATCAAACATACAAGAAAACCAGATTCAACGTTCGCAAGGTTCAAGCCCGATTAGGTCACAAACGCTTAAGCAGCACAGAGAAATATTTTGGCACTTTCGATGACCAGGCTTGTACCTATGAAACTCCTAGGGCTTACACGATTGATGAACAAGAGGAACTTAGGACATTAGGCTATGAACTATACGACACTGGAATAGACAAAGACGGCAGAACAGTTAAACTCTATTCGAGGCTGACATAGACGTGGTAATAGCGAAAAAAGCATGAGGTTCAGAGTTGATAACCGGCTTGGATGGCGGTGTTGTCGACTTTGGCGGTTATACGGCTCGTGTAGGTTAGGTCATCGACAGTTTCTTGGGAGAAACCAAATTTTTCGCCGACTGCCGCGATGTCGCTGGGCGTTTTTCGGCTGGTTTTGCCTTTACCCCCGCAAACAGCAACGCCATGTTCCTCGGGCGACAGTGCACCTTTGAGGATGCCTGTGACCACGGTGGTTACTCCGCTGCTGTGCCAGTCATAAGCCAACACGCAACCAAAAGCCTGAAACCAAAAGGGATCACTAAGACGCGCGATAAATTTGGCTGTGCCCTGCTCTTCAATCATGATCTTAGCTATTTCTTTGGCTAATTTACGCATGCGCACCGTAAGCCAAGAAGGGGCCTTGCCACCATGCAAGGGCAGGTTCGCAACACCGGTCCGATACATACTCATAACTGCAGGATGGCTACCTCTGAATATATTGATTATTGCAACCAACCCCTCAAAAACCGACAGGCGCCGCCTCCCACTAAAGCTGCTCACCACGAAACAGTTCTAACAAGGTATGGTTGCTGTAACCTAAAGGAATTAACTGTTAGTTTTCTTGAACCAAATAATGCCGATTAAGGCTACAAACACAGCTGTAAAGGCAGCCAAAGGGTTGATGGCTTGCACCGCTGCACAAAGAAAAGTAAAGATAACAATCAATGATATTAACGAAAATAAACTAACCATAGTGCCAACCACTATTATTTTCCTCATTTCTTCAGCCTCACAATCTCAGGATATCTACAAGTTAGGGCTGTTTTGATTTAATGCTAAGCTTTGGAACAAGGTGTTCAGGGAATAGGACGGCAGAAAAAAAGAAAAGATAATTCAATGCAAACAAAAATTAACTAAAATATGAAAGAGAAAGGTTTAATCTTCCTCTTCGAGTTTTCGCTCTTTAACTTTAAGTGCTTCTTCATCACCGATAACTTTGAAGGTTTCTGTCAACTCATGTTTATGCAAGAACTTTTTAACAGTGATTCGCACGTATTTCTTTGAGAGAGCTTCACCTTCACCTTTTACCGTGATGACTTTTGAGTCTGTTGATACGTCTCCGCCTGTTTTTTCCTTGAGGAAATCGGCTAGTTTCTCAATCAGTTTACTCTCTTCACCTTTGAGTTCTGAAGCTTTAACTTTCATTTCAACCATTTTTATTGTTCACCTCGATTCATGTGCGCCAATTAACCTGTGATTTAGCTACTTGTCAATGTTGCTCTATTGATTAAGTTTTTCGCTTAACGTTGTCAGTTCGCCCGTCGAGTCCATCTCACTGCCAAAGCTCAGACTCTAGTGCTCATCATCCACACAGTAATTCAACATTAGAACTTAAGACTGTTACGCTACAAACGAGAAGAAACAGTCTTTATGGTTCAAACAAATCCTTTCAAAATGAGTTTTAGGCAAATGGCTTTTTGGACGCCATAGTTAGGAGAGTCAAAGGACCATCCAATAGGGTCACTTAGTGAGATAGTGTGCATAGCGTCTTCTGATTTGTTCTGATGTTTAAGCTGCTGAATAGGATAACTGGAAACTATCCATGCAAAATTCATAATGTTTAAAAGCGCCTTCAATGTTAATGTGTGAACTTCAATGACATGAGACACAAGTGTGAATAGGTGATAACACCAATTCAGAAAAACATGTGTTAGACTGTCGATGAAAAAAATCATAATCACAAGGAGGAAAAGAACAAGAATGTTATCACGAGATTGCGACGGATGCTCCCAAATGAAGCAGTGCAGTAAACGATTTTGCGTCACTGAGAAAGGCGAAAAAGTCTACTGCCCAGACGGAACAGCCCATTTAGTTGACTCTTCTAAATCAACAATTTAGTAATCTGTCAATTTTTAAACATGGAAAAATTTTTTTCCCGTTTTCTTTTATTTTTCTTTAATTTCTATTTTGCTGACGCTAAAGTTTTTGCAGGGCTTGTTTTACTTCAGCGATAATTTCCGAGAAGTCACTTCTTTTTCAGGCTTCATGCCTTTCTTTGAGACCTTCAAAATTGTTTCATACCCCTTATTTTTCAACTCTTTTTCCATGGCTTTCATTGTTCGTTCGTTGCCAAAGATGCGGTAAGTGCAGAACAGGATGGCTTTTTTGTCCTCCACCTTGGACATGCCATCTATGAAAGAACGCGTTTCTTTGGCGGGGCTTGACCCCTCAACTGGCGTTCCTAAAATGAGCGGATCAAAAGTTTCGATGGTTGTGGGCAATGTTCCCGATATATCCATGAGAGGTGCGTTTGCTGTGTCGGCTATTGCTTGGGCTAACCGTTTAGTGTTTCATGTTCTAGAAAAACAAACTACACATGGGTCCATAGTTAAATTACTGTTTATTTGGTTAATAAAATCTTCCCATTCAGTCTATGTGGTATGTTTAAAAGTTCAGCCAAGCAGTATTTTTGTGTGAGCAAAAACATGGATTACGCAATAATCGCTGACGCATACGAAAAGATCGAGGCAACCACCAAACGCTTAGAAATGACCGATTTACTAGTTGAATTATTGAAGAAAACCCCAAAGGACATCCTTTCAAGGGTTGTTTATTTGACACAGGGCAAATTGTACCCTGACTTTGAGGGTATCGAGATGGGTGTGGCTGAAAAACTCGCCATAAAAGCTCTCTCCCGCGCAGCCGGGCAAAGCGAGAGCATAATCAACACTGAGCTACAAAAAAGCGGCGACATCGGCGAAACCTCCGAAAAACAACTAACAAAACGCAAACAATCCACCTTCTTCACCAAAACACTCACCACCAAACACGTTTACGAGACGCTTGACAAACTCGCAAAAACCTCAGGCAGCGGTGCCGTGGACACGAAAATGGCGCTTCTCTGCGGATTATTAACTGACGCTTCACCAAAAGAGGCAAAATGGATAATTCGAACAGTCACCGGTAACCTGCGCTTGGGTATCGCCGACATGACAGTGCTTGACGCATTGGCAATTGCTTATGGCGGCGGAAAAGAAGCCCGCGAACTCATCGAACGCGCCTACAACATATCTTCAGATTTGGGCAGAGTAGCGAACATCGTTGCCGAGAAGGGCTTGGAGGGTATCCAAAAGTTCCAAGTTATGGTCTTTGAGCCCATACGACCCATGCTGGCTGAGCGGCTTGGGGGTCCAGAGGAGATTTTGGAAAAGTTCAGCGGCAAATGCGTAGCCGAGTACAAATACGATGGCGAACGGATTCAAGCCCACAAAAAAGAGGGCAAGGTAGTTTTGTATTCTAGGCGGCTGGAGAACATTTCTGATCAGTACCCCGACGCAGTTGATTTGATCAAAGAAAAAATTGAGGCTCAAGAAGCCATTTTGGAAGCCGAATGCGTAGCCATGGATCTGGAAACGGGCGAAATGCGTCCTTTTCAAGAGCTAATGCACCGAAGGCGCAAATACGGCATAGAAGCAGCCATCGAGGAATACCCGATTTCGCTGTTCGCATTCGACGCACTCTTTGTCAATGGCAAAGATCTAACCCAAGAACCGTTTCCACAAAGACGAAAAGCGCTAGAAAAAATCATCAGGCAAGGCGACCGCATGAAACCTGCAACCCAAAAACTCGTCAACAATTCCAAGGAACTGGAGGATTTCTTTGAACAAGCCATAGCTGAAGGTTGCGAAGGCTTAATGTGCAAATCCATCGCAAAAGACTCCGTTTACCAAGCGGGAGACCGTGGTTGGCTCTGGATAAAATACAAACGCGACTACAAAAGCGAGATGACTGATACCGTTGACTTGGTTGTGGTAGGCGCCTTTCACGGCAGAGGCAAACGCGTGGGAACCTATGGTGCTCTTCTGCTGGCTACTTACAACAAACAAACGGATACATTTGAAACAGTAACCAAATGCGGTACGGGCTTCACTGACAAAGATCTAGCAGAGCTTCATGAAATGCTCCAAAAACATATAATCCCCCGCAAAAACAGCCGAGTTCAATCAACACTGGAGGCAGACGTTTGGTTTGAGCCAGCAGTAGTTTTAGAGATTTTAGGCGCAGAAGTCACCCTAAGCCCCATCCACATGGCCGCCATGAACTCAATCCGTAAAGACGCTGGCTTGGCTATCCGTTTTCCGAGGTTCACAGGTAAATACCGCACCGACAAAACCCCCGAAGACGCTACATCACCTAAGGAAATCATCGAGATGTACCGTGGCCAACTAAAGAAAATCGGCGGAGAACCAAAAAGCTAAAACTGATAAGCACCAAACGCGCTAGTAGTTACGAGTGCTGATTGGCTTGTCTTTAGACCCAGAAAAAATGAAATCCATGATTGCTCTAAAAAAACGGCTGGAAGAGCAACTTGAAAAGTTAACCGAGGAAACCAAAGAAGTCCAAGCAACCCTTGACGCCGTCAACCAAATCCTTCTTGAAAAGGGATTTAAACGCGGTGACATCAAAGAAGTCCCCATTATGTCCACGCCGATTCCTCAAGAAGTGGTCTTGCCAAAACACGAACCCGAACCGCCCAAACCAGCCCCTACTCAACAACACACCGAACCCGAAAGCGTCATACCCCTAAAAACCATGGCAGATGAACCCTTAGCACTCATGTACTTTGAAAAACAAACAATACATGTGTTGCCTGATGAGAGCAAAAACTTTAGCGTAAACACACCGCCTTTCACTAATTTCCTAGTTGAGAAAGTTTTTGCGAAAATGCAGGAAAAAGACAAAGAACTAGTTCGACTAGGGCAGTTAGGAACCGATAAAATGTTCTCCTACAACATAGCACACGAAGACGACCTAATACGAGAAATAATAATTAAAAACGTCGATGACGAACGACTCAAAGAGCTTAAGTCAAGCATCCGTTGGACTTTTGAAAAAATGTATGAAAAAATGAAAAGTGGCATTTAAAACTACATTGAATGCTTCTGCAGTGCTTCAGTTATTCTGTTTTTAGGACACAAACCCACAAGTCGTTCCGCTTCCTTGCCATCCTTAAAGACTATCATGGTTGGTATGCTGAAGACTTGGAATTTTTCTGCAGTTGCTGGGTTCTCATCGACGTCGAGTTTGCCTATTAAGATTTTGCCACTGTATTCTTTGGATAGTTCCACGATAATTGGCGCTAAAGCCCTGCATGGACCGCACCAGTTAGCCCAGAAATCCACAAAAACCAGCTTATTTTTCTTTAGAGTTTCATCAAAATTCGAATCCGTTACATGAAAAGGTTCAGCACTCATTTACAACATACTCCATAATAACACATACTATTTTTGGAGTTGTTTGATATAAACCGTTCGCGACGCTGAAACTAACCTTTTCATTTAGAGGGTCAATAAGTTAGAAAATGAACCATAGGTTTGCTCAAAGATTGAACCTGTTTATACAGATACAGAAGAAAGGTCCCTTGAAAGCAGAAGTCCCTTTGTGTCTTAGAGATTAGAGTTCCCTCTTAAAATAGTGTTCAAGAAGTCTGCGTGTTCCTCGACGCATAATTTCAGAGAGCGTCCCAGCGCTGATGCCCAACTTCGCTGCCAACTCGGCCATGCCAACCTGCCGCGGATAATCAAAAAAGCCGCTTTTAAGTGCCAACCAAAAAATCCTCTCCTGATTCTCAGTCAAAACCCCAATGTGCTGTTCAAACTTGCCAATTTTACGCACATTAACCGAATGACCTGTTTTTTCAAGGTCAGCTATGATCCCCTGGTAGGCTTCAAAAGTGGGTACCATGAAGCTGTAGGTTATGATGTGGTTTTGCATGCTTTTTCCCGACACCAAAAACGCCCCATGGTCCAAAATTGTGTTGCAGACTTCACAGCCTTCGCTTTCAAGCCACACTGCAGATTTGCCTTCCACGTGTCCTTTGGCGGCGAGTTCTTTGGGGACCTTCTTGGCCTGGTCTTCTCCTACATCCATTAGGTGCCGAACAGAGCCACTGTTTGAACTGCGCACATCAACGACTTTTAGATGCCTAAAACCCAACGACGCCAGTTTCCCAACCATCTTGCACTTCTTGTTTTCAACTTCCATTACAACTTGATAAGGTTCACGCCAAGTATCAACCACAACAATCAGCCTGCCTGTAGCTTAAAAAAGTAATACCTGCTGTTAAAGATAATTGACTAAAACAAAAAGAAAGAGGGGATTCAGATTTTATAGTATTTTGCATACAGCACTATACCGACTGTCAAGATGACAACGCAAGAGACTGAAACGACTGCTAAGTCTATGAGTATGGTTGGGCTTGAGATTGCTGCGTCGCGGACAAATACTGAGGTCAGCGCATCTGTGACGTAGTAGCTTGGGATGAATTTGCCGACCATTTGTGCGCCACCAGAGCGCGATGCACCAACGAAAGTACCAAGGAACAATTGCGGTAGCACGAAAAGGAACGCTATGCCTGTGGCTGCACTTGACGACTTTGCAACGGTTGCGGTGATTAAGCCAAAGCCTACGTTGGACACGGAGAACACTAGCACCAAGATAAACGTAAACGCGTAAGCTGGCACACCAACAGCTGGTTTGAATCCCATAGCGTACGTCATTACGAACACTAAAGCTGCCTGGATTAACGCTATGCCCATGTACGAGACAACCTGACTTGCCATAAACTCAGACGGGGTTGTCGGCGAGATACGGATGCGTTTCATCATGCCATTTTCTCGATCCTGAGTGAACGACTGCGCAACCATCATTATAAGGAATATCGAAGCAAACGTGAACATGCCCGGAGCAATGAAATCCAGCGCCGAGGATTGTTTTACTTCTACTAGCGAGGCAGTTTGCAGATGAATTGGGCTTTGAAATACATTCGGGTTTTGGCTTGTTAGGGCAGATAGCACTTGCCCGATGATTGGCGGAACCGCTTGGGTTGCAACCATGGATCCCTTATCTAAGTACAATGGAACTGTTGCGTTGACCCATTGATTTGGCTGATTTGGTGCTGCATAATATGAAGTTAAGCTATCACTGAAGCTGCTAGGAATCACTACGACTGCTTGGATTTTTCCCTGACTTAAATCTGACTGGGCAGATCGATTATCTGTATAGGTGTTTACTTTTAGAATTGTTACATTGGATAAGCTATCAGTGAATATATGTGACCATTGTTGGTTAGTTGCATCCAAGTTGACTACTCCAACTTGATAGGTTGCTGTTTGACTACCGCCAAATCCTCCAAACGACGCCCCGAAAGCAAACACGAACACGATTGGAAAAAGGAAAATCATGAACAGTACTGCGGGTTCACGGATGGTTTTCTTCATTTCTTTCTTGGTTAAGGCGAGGACTCTTTGCATCTTCATTTAAACTTCCTCCCGCATGTTTCGACCTGTGAGTTCGATGAAGACTTCCTCTAAGTTTTTGACATTGTTTTTTGCTATGAGCTCTTTGGGTGTGCCTAACGCAATGAGTTTGCCGTGGTCGATTATACCAATTCGGTCGCAGAGTTCTTCGGCCTCCTCCATATAGTGGGTAGTTAAGATAATGGTTTTGCCTTTGATTTTTGTTCTTTTATAAAGTCCCAGACGGCATGCCGAGATTGCGGATCCATGGCAACAGTTGGCTCATCGAGAAAAGCCATTTGCGGGTCATGGATCATTGAGAGCGCAAGGCTTAATCGCCGTTTCATTCCCCCGCTGTACTTTGCTGTTATCCTTTTTGCATCATCTTTTAGTCCCATTCGCTCAAGCAGCATCTTGCTTCTCTCCCGGATTTCCTTCTTGTCCATGCCATACAGGTTCCCAAAAAGCACCAGGTTTTCAGTCCCAGTCAAGTAGGGATAGATGGCTGTTTCTTGGATGCAAACGCCCAGCAGCTCCTTAACTTTCTGAGTGTCGTTTCCAATGTCAAAGCCGTAGATTTGGGCTGTGCCGCTTGTGGGCTTTATGAGTCCACAAAGAATGCTAATTGTGGTTGTTTTTCCCGCTCCATTGGGTCCCAAAAGACCAAATAACTCCCCCTTAGCAACCTGCAACGTTAAGTTTTCTACGGCCGTTTTGTCTTCAAACTTTTTGGTTAAATGCTCAATTTTAATGGCTGATTCACACATTTTTAATCCTCCTAAGTTAGGATAAGATTGGGGTTTGAGAATTTAGTTTCATGTTTACCAACAAGTTAAAAAAACTGCCCACACAAGCCAGTAAAAAGGCCTTTCGACACCTACAGGTTAAGAAAACGGACTTGCCTTTCTTTTCCAAGGTTGGTTAAATTATCCTTCCTTTGAGGATGATTTAATATCAAACGTTTGGAAGTCAGACGCTTGACTCATTTTATAGTCACGGCAATGAGAAGCACAAAAAGCAATTCAACTGATTTCTGTCTTTCGCAACCATATTAGCCAAAAAAGCTGCTAAAACAAACACGATAGCACACCAATAATTTGGTTTAACTTAAACAAGCTAAAAGCTCGAAACAATGACCAAGGAGGAAAAAACACGCTTATTCAATTGAATGGATGGTTGTTATTTGCGAAATCTGCCATCGTCTTTAGTGGTTTGAAGTTTAACTATTTTACCGCTTAACCAGCCTATTTTGGATGTCGCCCTGCAGTCAAACTCCGGAACAAAGGGCTTGATGTCTAGCAGGGGGGTTAGGTCAATAATGTCTACATCTTGAATCTGTAAGATGTTGTTTTCGATTCCTGTGAGCCCCACTATTGAAAAGCCGATTTTATTCGGTCTAGCTGGTGAGCGTGTAGCAAATACTCCGTGGCTTTTGTCATCTAAGAATGGCATTACTGTTAGCGAGCAGTCTTTTACCAAATGAAAATGATAGAGCAAAATAAGATGAGAAAAACCTTCTAAGTCTCGTAAACCTTCAACATATTCGGGATAAATTTCTAGCGTTCCTGCGACGCCTTTTGAGGCTATAGCTTGTATTGGAACGTTTTTTGGCTCCTTAAAGGGCGAATGCACTACGCCAATAGATTTGTAGGTTAATGTGCTCAAATTTATCGATCTCCTTCGAATTAGTTTATGGAAGAGTTCAACGTCCAATTAAAACACTATCGTAAAAGTGACAACCAAGTTAGACCTCAGAATATGACCCCTGCCATGACATAGCTTTGTATCTTACAGATTACTTAAAGGGGGCCGCTTTGTTGAAAAGAAACCTAATACCATAAGTAGCCCTCTCCTCTCAGGATTTCCACTTTGAGAAAAAGGGGTGGGTTGAAAAGATTTGGGGAAAAACAAAAGACTTATGTTTTTTTGGACATTTCATCAAGGATTTCTTTAGCGCGGTCTACTCGGACTTTGCGTTCCTTAACCATCCGCTCAGCAACCAAGTCAATTTGCGTATCTTTAGCGCCTGCGATGACAGCAATGTTTCTTGCATGCAGTGACATGTGGCCGCGCTGGATACCTTCGCTTGACAACGCTCGAAGGGCACCGAGGTTTTGTGCTAAGCCGACAGCTGCTAAGACTTCGGCGAATTCGTTGGCGGACTTGACGTTGAGGATTTTCATTGCGATTCGGGCGATCGGGTGAGTTTTTACTGCACCGCCGATTAAGCCAACCGCCATGGGTAACTCGATAGAGCCTTCTAAGTCCCCTTTTATGTTTTTGATCCATTTCGATATGCTAGTGTAGGGGCCGTTCAATGCTGCATAGGCGTGTGCTCCTGCTTCGATGGCACGATGGTCGTTGCCAGTAGCTAAAACAACTGCGATTATACCGTTGAGGGCTCCTTTGTTGTGTGTAGCGGCTCGATAAGGATCGGCCGCTGCAAAAGCTGAAGCATAAGCAATGCCATCAACGACTGCTTCGCCTCCCACGGCTTCTTTGGGAACAGTACACAATGCTTTGGCAAGGCGTTTAACAGCCAAGTTGGAAATGATGCGTAGGTAAACGTGTCCACCTGTTAGTACCTCAATCATTGGGGAAACGGCTTCAGCCATAGTGTTAACGGCATTGGCGCCCATGGCGTCTCGGCAGTCAACAAACAAGTGAACGACCAGCATTTGACCCATAGAAGTTTCGATGACTCGAGCTTCGAGGTCTTTGGCTCCGCCACCAAATGAATTAAGCACAGGGTCCTGATCATTTGCTTTCTTCAGGATTTCAGCTTTTGCACCCAAAACTTGCTTTTTCGCCGCCTCTGCATCTTTGATTTTAACAACTTGGATCTGACCAATCATAACTGGCGAGGTACTACTAGTATGGAACCCGCCGCCATCACGAACCATCTTTGCTGCGTAACTTGCCGCCGCTATCACACTAGGCTCTTCGGTCGCCATCGGAATAAGGTAGTCTTTGCCATTGATTTGAAAGTTAACAGCAACACCCATTGGCTCGGGAAAGACACCGATGACGTTTTCAACCATATGGTCTGCAACATCCAAGGGCAACGCACCAGTGTTTTCAAGCAAACGCACCTCATCATCAGTTAAACCTGCCAAATCTTTGATAATTGCTAAACGTTCCTTGGGCGAAAGTTTGTAGAAACCTGAGATTACAGATGACTTAGCCATTTTTGTGTCACTTTGCAAGTGACTGTTTGATTTTCTGCATTTAAACTTTAACCAAACCTTACCCAGAAACCTTGAACTCAAAGGGTTGTTTGACCATTAGTTCTAGGCATGGCAACTGCGGAAACGCCTAAGCGTTTATTGATTTCTTTGGCTAAGGCGTCACCGTTGCTTCGGTAGTTGTCAGTTATAACCTGCTTTGCTTTTGAGCGCTTAACATATTCGATTAACCCGTCAAAATCTGAGTGGTCGCTAAGCGCAATGAGATGTTCTCGGTCGCCGATTTGTCGACAGGGAGCATGAAACTCCCAACCACTGACGCAGATCCGAGCATTCCGCAACCCAACATGTTGGCGTTGATTCATGTGGTAGAAAGCTACACAAGGCAAGTTGCCGTCTAAAAGTTCATGCCCTTCCTTGTCGGTTGAGAGTGAAAGACACCCCAGCCGCATCCCATGTTTCTCACAGACTTTAGTGACCTCATAAACTCGTTCAGGCATAACAAAGGGAACTTCAACATCTGCGTTGCGTAGAATTTGCATGATTTCCTGGATTTTACCATGGTAACCAAAAACGTAAACAGCGCCGCCGCGAAGGCGTTTCTCTATCATGGAAACCAAAAGTTCACGTACGTCAACATCAAAATTGCGTCGGCAAGAAGGCCTCCCATACGTTGCCTCAACAACCAAAACATCACAATCAACAACAGGTGTACCATCTATCCTGAAATCGCCCGTCCAAACAATGCGTATGCCACCAGCGTCCTCGACTAAAACCTGCGCTGCTCCCAAGATGTGTTCAGCTTTGATTAGGCTGATTTTTTCGCCGCCATACTTTAGGACTTTGCCATATTCCAAGGTTTTTACGGCTACAGAATCTTTGAGTTTGAGCGAATTGTTTAGCGTTTGGGTTAGGTCACGGGTGGCTTTAGTCATCAAAACCTTCTCGCAGCATTTGAGGCTGCTTCGTAAACCATAAAGGTGATCGGCATGAGCATGAGTTACAACCCGCAGAGGTCTTGATTCATCGTGGGCATCACAGGCAACATTGTCACCTAACAAAACCGCGCCACTCTTAGTTACCTTAGCCCTTTCAGCCAAAAACTGTCCTTCTACCTATGTTTTCTCTGCAAGCCAATCGATAACTTGCTGAGGATTTTCAGTTTCAATGTTGAATTTTATGGGACCCAATGGAGATTCTGCCGTTTCTTCAGAGAAGGAAACGTGCCCTGCAAAAGCCACCTGCTTGTTTAAACAGAAAGATATCATATTGCCCCTGATTGATTTGAAGAGAAATCTTCGAGAAGCGTCTCGGACGCGGTCATTGCGCATCATGTTGCGGAGTTTGATAAGGGAATCTTGCCCTTTCGCTACTGCAGTTAATTGGCTGCCTTTAACGGAGGACTTTACAGTTATGATTGCGTTGCCCAAAACGTTATTGACAGCAGCTTTAACGCTTTCTTCGCTTTCAGTAGGATAAATTTCTGTTTCCACAAAAACAGTTACTTCAACCATTTCTCCTCAATCCTCATCAAAGACTCTTTAACTTTAGCCTTAACCTGCTCGAAGCTATTATCGTTGACTATTACCTGCTGAGCCATCGCTATAACATTTCCCAAACCAACCCCAAGCTCACGCATGTCCCGTTCATGAAAAACTTTCCATTCAGCTGGGTCGTCGCTTCGGCGGCGGTTGAAGAGGCGGTTAAAACGCGTTTCTGGAGAAGCGTGAACGGCGACAAGGCTGAACTTGGTGAAATATTCTTTGAAGATGTCGGCTTCGTAGAGGCTTCGCAAGCCGTCCACGAGCACTTTGGGGCTAGAGCGTTCTTCAATTTTTGGGATGCACTTCTTTGCAATTACATAGTTTCCGTCCTCTTCCCGCAGTTGCAGCATGACTTTCCCCACGTTCTGCGGCGTCAGCTCCAACCCCCTCTTAAGGGTTTCTTGCCTAACCACATCGCCCATAACTACAACCGCATAACCCATCTCAAGTGCTGAGTCAACGACCAAAGATTTTCCTGAACCAGGCATCCCCGCTAAACCGATAACTAGTTTGTCAGCGTTCACGTTAAGTTACCCTTTTTTTGGTTGTATAGCAGCATCCTTGATTAAAAAGCATTTATGAGGGTTATGTGTTAAAAATACTGGAAGGAACAATTAATGTCTGAGCAAATAAGAAGCTTCATCGCTTTCGATATGAAAAACGACAATGTATTAAGCAGGCTTGCCGCAGCGCAAAAACTGTTAATCCAAACAAACGCTGACCTCAAACTTGTCGAGCCAACTAACATTCATATTACTCTTCGCTTTCTTGGCGCAATCAGCCCCGAAATGGTAGAGAAAGTATATGTTGTCATGAAGAACGTAAAATTCAGCCCTTTTAACATTCGTCTCTCAGGGCTAGGCGTATTTCCAACTCTTAATTATCCACGGGTGGTTTGGGCAGGAATCACCGATGGCGCCCAACAACTCACAAGCATCTTTGAGCAGCTTGAACCCCAAATCCAAGAGCTTGGTTTCACACCTGACCCCAACGGGTTTACGCCACATTTGACTATTGCGCGGGTGCGATCAGGCGCTAATAAGCAGCGGCTGGTTGATTTGGTTCAGAAGCAGGAGAACTATGATTTCGGCATCATAAGAGCGGATTGTTTGAAGCTCAAGAAAAGTCAGCTCTCGCCTAAAGGTCCCACTTACTCAACACTAAAAGAATACTGCCCGTAAAATGATGCAAATGGAGAAGGAAATAGAATCTTTAACTAAGCAGATTTTGGAAAAAATAACCCCCACAAAAGGGGACTATGCAAAAGTTGAAGCATTAACCAGGAATTTAGAGCAGAAAATCAGCTTAGCCTGCCAACAAGAAGGCGTAAACGCCATCGTTCGCGTGGAAGGTTCAGTGGCAAAGGACACGTGGCTAAGCGACAGTTTGGACATCGACATTTTCATGCGTCTACCAACGTCTATTCCGCGCAAAAGCCTTGGCGATGTGGGGTTGAAAATTGCTAAAAAAGCAGCCGGCGACGCGAAGCAGGTTGAACGTTTTGCTGAGCACCCCTACCTTGAAATCTTCCTTGAAGGTCACCGAGTAGACATTGTGCCATGCTACGATGCTAAGCCAGGAGAATGGCAAAGCGCAACTGACAGAACACCCTACCATACCGACTACATCAAAACCCACTTGGGCAAGCAGTTGCTGGGTGAGGTTCGGCTCCTAAAAAAGTTCATGCAGGCAACAAATGTTTATGGTGCGGAGATTAAGGTTGGCGGTTTCAGCGGCTACCTCTGCGAACTCCTGATAATGAAGTTTGGCTCCTTCACAGAAACAATGGGCGTCTTCGCAAAATACAATCGGCGGTTGGTAATTGACCTGGAAGGCTTCTATGCCGAAAGACAAAACGAGCTCGCCCTACTTTTCCCCGAGCCACTTGTGATTGTCGACCCCGTGGATAAGGGCAGAAACGTCGCCTCAGCAGTTCAGCCCCAAAAACTCTATACTTTCATCGGCGCATCAAGAGCATTTCTGAAAACACCCCGCGAAGCCTTCTTTTATCCACCCAAACCCGAAGTTTTAACAGCTGAAGCATTGAAGGAACAATTGGCAAACCGCGGCTCATCCATCATATTCTTAGTTATGGGCGAGCTGAAGGCTGTTCCCGACGTTCTCTGGGGGCAACTCTACAAGTCAAAACGTTCACTGCGAACGCTACTTGAACTTAGCGACTACAAGGTGCTTAAAGACGCAGTCTGGAGCAACGAAAAAACCCTAAGCGTCTTCATCTTTGAGCTTGAACAGCAAATTCTGCCCGACATCAAGAAGCATCTTGGTCCGCCGCTAGAGCGGGAAGCCGAATGCGAAAAATACTTATCAAAATACTCGGGCAATGAAAGAGTAATTTCTGGACCCTACATAGAAGATGGACGATGGATAGTTGAGTTGCCCCGCAAAACAACCGATGCCGTTGTGCTTCTCAAGGAAAAGTTGGCGGATGGAGGCAAAAACATTGGCATTGCCGATTTGATTGCAAAAACATTCAAGAAAAACCTCGAAGTCTTCGTTAACAGAGAAGTGCTCAAAAGTTTACAGTGAAAATGAGGATTTTGCCGAGTTTCTAACAGAGTTCCTCTTGGGCAAACCCTTCTGGCTAAAAAACCAAGTAAGCTGGATTTAAGGCTCTTTTTTGAGCAGTCTATTGGGTTACAGAATGGTACCAACTGATGATGTATTCGGGCAGGTTAAGTCCTCGCTCGCCCAGTCGTTCCGCAAGCTTCACCGGCAACGGGCTTAGCACGTAGGCTGCTCTGGTGTAGAATCGTCTTGGAGTCGATGGCTTGACTTCTTCGGGCAATATGATTTTTAGGTCAGCTTTCTTTGCTAGTGTTGAGTCTTTGTTGCCTGTTATCGCAAACACTGTTCCGCCAAATTTCTTGAGCACATCTGCCCAGATGATGACGGGTCTGGTTTCGCCTGAGAATGATAGCAAAATTTCCAAATCGCCCGCTCTTGGGTGTGGCGTGTTGACGCCTCTGGTTATGTAGACGTTATCACCAAGGAAGCTTTTTATGTGGAAGAGTCTTACACCTGTCATTTTGGCAATTTCATTTCCTGTGCCTTTTCCGCCCAAGAACACATTAGTTCGTTTTTCCATGATATCGACGAGTTGGCTATAGGTTTCTGAATTGACGTTGGAATCTATCATATCGCCTACTTTTTCGAATTCTTCTTCACACAATCGGAAGACGTCGCCGACTTCGAGGTTGCGGAATATCGATTCAATCATGCTATTTAGAAGCTCAAGTGTACCGAGCTCAAAGATGTCACCCATCATTCCAGTTTCAGCGTATTCTTGCCCCGGTTTGAATTTTCCCCGTCCCTTAAGCTGGACAACTTGACCATACTTTTCTGTGATTTCAGCTAAAGGCGATGATAACGCTGATGTTAAGAGCCCCATGGAGAAATGTGTGGATTTTTTCTCTTCAATATACCTTGCTAAATCTTGCGCCATAACCAAAGGGTCATCACTGTAACCGCTTCCAGAGTTCATGAGCAACAATGTCTTTTTATAGCGACGTTCTAAATCCGGTGCGGCGTCATACATGCTTTTTCCCGGAAAACCAGGATCATCAGGTGTCAAAACAACCTTGTTTCGCCAGCCCGCTTGGCTTAGCGCAATCTGGCTCATAGCTGCGTTAAGCGAATAAAGTGATCTGCCTGATCCTCCACAGATAACGCAATCCGCAGCTTTCAGGTCTTCGTAGAGTGGTGCAAGTTCTCTTTTTCTGATGCACATGATGTTTTCTTGGATCTTATTAACATAGCCAATAGAACTTATCTTGCTTTTTATAGCAACGGCACCTTCAGTGCACACACACAAATCCAAGACTCTCATATTATCCTTGCGCTTGCAAGACAGAGTTTAAGCCAACTTTCATATCGATAATGATGGTTTTTAGTATTTGGAAAGGTTCTCATTATCGATGCTCCTCGAAGTAAAGATGCAACCAAACGCTTAAACTAGCAACCATCACTACGGTAAATGCAGAAGTTAGCCCAGTCAATGTTGGAAAAGGCTCAGACTTGGCAACTGCAAAACTAACTGTTTGGGACCTTCCCAGACGCAGCCTGCAAAAACCACAAACCCTAAACAAGAAAGCATCCCAAAAAAACTCTGCAAAACAACATTTCTTCTTCCAAGAGATGCAAAAGCATTTTCGGATAGTCCTAAAAGTCAATTTCCTTTTATTATTTATCGGCAGGTGTTGGGGTTCGCTTTCTTTTTGACTTATACCTTACGGTTGCTGCAATAGCAGCCGTTGCAATCAACAATATGGCTGTGGATATGCCGACGTAGTGTTGCAGAAAGAAAGACAAGCTATTGTATTCCGCATTGAAGACAAAGTGTAGAACAGTCACATTTCCCGTCTTCCCCCATACAAGCACTGAGTCGTCAGGCAAAAGACTCCAACCTTGACCCAGAGGCAAAAAGACGCTGTCCGAGACAATAACGCTCCACTCCTCACTTGAAGACCGCGAAGAATTCAGCCCCAGATTCACGGGTTTGATTGCCCGTGCCCTCTGCATAATAGGATAGCAAATCAACTGGGATAGAGTAATTGACTGAAATGAAAGCTAAAATTGTAATATTGGAGTTTTGGGCAGAAACTCAGGTCTCCCAAACCCTGGGTTGCGTTGAGTCCCAAAAAACTAAGATTTTGAGAATCCAACTTCAAATTCTTAAATGTCCAAGCACCATTTTCCAAAGCTGCCTTTGAGTAGGGGCCGTTTAGGGCAAAATTTATAGTGCTGTTGTATTGGGGAATGCTGAATTTGTCTTGGGGGGCAAAGGTTGTTTTGGTTTGAGTTTGTCCGGTTGCGCAGAACTGAGGACAAGCCAATAGCCAAATCAGTACCAGCAGTATTCCCGCCCAAATCGACTTACTGAGCATTACCAAAGTCTCACATGCAATAGATTAGGCGTTTGTGATATACTATAAGGTTTTTTTAACAAGCAGATAAACAACGCTCATTAAAGAGCTCATAGCGGAGAAACAAAAAAGAAAAAAACTGGTTTTACTGAGAGAAGTACTCTATTGTTATGTTTCTGTTTGCGGTTGAGAATATTAGCTCAAGGTTTCCTTGGCCGCCTGAAGTGCTGCCAGTTAGATCAGTTGAGGTTTGTTGCTTGTGTTCAATGCTATTCCTTGGAAGTTAAATGTCCGTTGGCCGTGTTGGCATCAACTTGGCATAAGGTGCCTCCTCTCAGCTTGACGTTGACGTTGCCATTTAAGCTTGACGCATTTATGGTGGTTGCGTTATCGTCACTAATGTCTGCATTACCATTGTTGTTGATGCTGTGATTACGGTTTCGTTAAGTTGGGGCTTAACTATATTGCCGTTTAAGGTGGTTATGTCCAGGCATTTGGCTATTGATGGGGGTTTTATTATTATGTCTACTTTGTGGCTTACAATCAGTCCTTTATTTGAGTTAGATAGTTTCCTTGAGCATTAATCGTCAGTTGTGAGGAATCGTCAAAAGCTTCGGTTGTTACTCCAGTCAAATCCTCTATGCGCCCCTTTGGGGCTTCTAACTTGCAGGTAACCCCTATACTGTTTTTTGTGGTTGTTTGCAGTCGACGTTCCATTCAATTTTGAAGCCGATATTTTCACGCTTGCCCGTTGTAGTCGGGATTGTTTTGTCTGTTCTTTTTGTTCCATGGGCAACTGCACGTTTAAGAAAACATAACCGCTGATTATTACAACTGCAGCTACAATGGTTACGGCAGCAATTGTGATTTTAGTACCTATTTTCTTTTAATCTATTCCTAGCTTATTGATAATTGTGCTTTTCTGGATTTTAGCATAAGGAAATTTTCCTTTGAAACGCAAAAGTGTAAACTAGAACCAAGCGAATGCTTATGAACAAAAGGTAAACATGGCAAAAATCGTCATCACTGCTAAATGTTTATATTAAAAGTCACCGTCAAGCCCAAAAGGTAGTAAAGTAAATGTCCTTAGAAAGCACTGAAAATTTCCAGTTTCTTATAAAGTTAGCTCTCGAAAAGGGAGCCGTCGACGCTAAAATCATTCCAACTAGCAAAGTTGTCGTTGAAGACCGTGTTGTACTCAAATGCAAGGTCGGCTGCAACCACCATGGCAAAACCCTCGCCTGCCCACCCTACACTCCGACCGCAGAGGCATTTCGCAAAATTGTCTCAGAATACAGCTACGCAATGTTCATGAAATTCACCTCCAACGCCCAAGCTGAACCAGAGGTGCTTGCAAAACTGATGGTTGCTGAAACAGACCCAACCGTTAGTAAGGAAATCAAGGAGAAAGCCGCGAAGTTCTGGCAGGACTGGAAAGACGACAAACGCAAAATGTTGCAGAAAGTAGTTGGCTTGGAAAAAGCCGCTATGAACAAAGGCTACAGTTTAGCCTTATCGTTCGTTTCTGGACACTGTCAACTTTGCGAGAAATGCAACATCGAAACAAAAATTTGTGCTCATCCAAATTTGGCCCGCTGGTCCGAAGATGCCGTTGGGGTCAACGTGAAAAAAACTGCAGCCAACGCTGGGATAACAGTTACTTTCCCATTCGCCAAAAACCCAGAATCCTTTGCATTACTACTCATCGACTAGGACGGTAAAAGCTAAATAATTTAACTGCAAAACTGAGAAGTATGAAGATTCTGCTTGACGAAATGTACGCTGGGCTAAAGGAGTATTTGGAGACTTTAGGCTATGAGGTTTTGACTGCGCAAGAAGCAGGTTTGAAGAGTGCTAAAGACCGCGATGTTGTGGAGTACGCGGGCAAGCATAAGCTGGTTTTGGTGACTCAGGACCAGAAACCCGCCGAACTCGCTGAACTTTTGGGTGTTCGGTGTGTGTTTATTTCTAATTTGATGATTGCCAAGCTTGTTGACCAAAAAATCAGGGAACTGCAACTTTAGACGCTAATATGCCGCAGGTACTTATTCCACAGATAAGAAGCAGCATACCCTGCCACGGCACCCGTGACTGGACCCATGAACATTACAAGAGCATCCAGCAAGGCGCTGCGTTCAACAAGCAAACTAAAATAGAAAAACCCAGTTGTAAACGACAAATAGCTCGAAACTGCAATCAAAAGGGTGCTTACCGCCATTGCCGCTATAAGCCTGTTGCGGCTTGTGCCTTGAGGAGAACCTTTTACTTTAAAGAAGGACAAAAAGACATCTACATATACTCCGAAGAGGAACGCAAAGAAAAAGGTAAACGGCCCTAAAGCTCCACCGCCGATGAGCGCTGTTAGAAGTCCTCCAACTGCACCCGCGGACATAGCGCCTATTTTTGGGATAAACAGCCCACTTAAAGCGAGCAGAACGGCTTGGACAACTATGATGAGATAGTTGAGCGGGGAAGGGAGGAATATGTTGGTTACGAAGATGATTGAGCCGAAGAGTGCAATTATGAATAGCCGCTGTAGCTTCTGCATCCATGTCCCCCTGTAGGTATAGGAGTTTACGTTTCCATCTAAAAAGCTTAATGTTAACACAAGACTCCGCTGGCGCAAAACTGCGAAACGAAGATAAGCATTAGAGGCCGTTATTTTAGTGGAGCGATTCTGGTGAAATGTGAACAATGTGGATTAACTCTTGAAGAAAACCAGGTTAATCATTTCCTAGGGAAAGTTTTGTGTGAAGATTGCTGCTTTGACCTTATGAATCCACCCAAAGTATGCGACCCATTAGCTGTGTCATCCACTTTGTCGGTCCGAAAGCAGTTGGGGCAAACAGGCACTGAGGGCTTGACCGAACTGCAAAAAAAGATTTACAATATCGTTGCAGAGAGAGGACAAATCAGCAAAGAAGAATTAACAAGCCGTTTGAACATGACGCCTGCAGAGATCGAGCGCGAGTTTGCTGTCCTGCGTCACGGCGAACTTTTGCGAGCATTCAAAGAAGGAAACATCGTCTACTTTTCAAAGTTCTCATCTTGACCTATATTGTATTGTGGCTTTGCGGGAGTGCTGCATAAATTTTAACGGAAAATTATAAATTGGCAAGATGCAATAGTGGATAGCATATAATAATTAACTTATAAATGTAAAAAAAGGGGTTAAGGAAAAATGAGTACTCACGCAGAAGATTTGAAGCTTCGCTTAATGACAATCGAACTGCTACGAACCGCAAAGTACAAGCGAAACATTACTTACAGAGAACTCGCCTCCAAAACCGGCTTGCCCGTTACCGTGCTTAGCCGCTACGCAAAAGGACACGTGCTGCCCAACACCACAAGAGCTAAACAACTATGGCGGGTCTTAACCAAACTTGTAGGCTTAGAAGCGGAACTTCGCAGCAGAATAAAATTCGACGACATTGGCTACTTTGACAACACCGAAATCGTTGGCGACTACAACATCCTCCAGCAAGCAGCAAACCACGCCCTGGCCAACTTCGCTGGCAAACGCGTAACCAAAATTTTGACTGCGGCGGTAGACGGCATCCCATTAGCTACCATGGTTGCCAACTCATTGGGCGTAAACCTCATTGTTGCCAAACGCAACAAAGAAGTCGGCGTAAAAGCCTTCTTAGAGGAAACTTACATTTTAGGCAGAGACTCAGGCGTAACCGTCACCCTTTACATTCCCAAAGAATCTATCAAGAAACGCGATAGTGTGCTGGTGGTGGATGACATGATTAAGAGCGGCGAAACCCAGGAGGCATTAGTGAACCTTGTCAAGAAATCCAAAGCTGAGGTCTCAGGTATTTTTTCGCTTATCGCGGTTGGCGAGGAATGGAAGAAGAGGCTAAAATCAGGCCAAGACTCACCCATAGAAGTCGTCACACACCTCAAATCGCCATTTGATAGTTCTGCTTAAACAAAACTTAAGCCCCTCTTTTCATTTTGTTAACATGGATGAGAGGAACCAATGAACAAAATCGGATACGTAACCCTGCTTGTCAAAGACCAAGACGAAGCCCTAAAATTCTATACTGAAAAACTTGGGTTCCAAAAAAGCCAAGATATGCCCATAGGCAAAATGCGGTGGGTTACTGTTTCTACTAAAGGCCAAAGTGACCTTGAGTTGACCTTGATTTTAGCTGACAGCGAGGAGAAACGTAGGGTGGCGGGTAAGCAGGCTGGTGACCATGTGTTCTTTACCTTGGAAACGGACGATTGCAGAAAAGAATACAAAACGTTGAAGGCGAAAGGCGTAAAATTCTATGGCAGGCCTGAAATGCAGGCTTGGGGCATCGATGTGGTTTTAGAAGATCTCTACGGCAACCTGCTTGATTTAGTCCAACGCTTCAAGCGATAGGGGATAGAAAATCTTTAACACAACCCCACAACTAATCGTTGTCATTACAATCACCATTGAGGTATCTGGAAGATGCGGATGATAAAGTGGCAAAACGGAACCGTTATAACACCCGACCAAACCAAACTACCCCTCCAAGAAGTCATCTTAGAAATCAAAACAGTCGACCAAATGGCAGAAGCCATAAAAAACCTCCGCGTCCGGGGCGCGCCGCTTTTGGGTGCAGCCGCAGGGTTCGGCATGGCAATAGCCGCCTTCAATTCTAAAGCAAAAGAAAAGGCAAAGCTAATGGTGGAACTGGAAACCGCAGGCACAGTCATCAAACGACAAAGACCTACAGCTGTGAATCTGTTTTGGGGTGTTGATCGAGTCCTGAATATGGCACGGCGCTTTTTGGGAAGTGCTGATGAACTTAAGGCAGCTGTGGTTGTGGAAGCGCAAAAAATCGCAGATGAAGACGCCGCTCAAAACCGCGCCATCGGAAAGAACGGCTCGGTGCTGATCAAAGATGGCGACACTGTCCTGACTCACTGTAACGCTGGCGAACTGGCAACCGTCGAATACGGAACTGCATTAGGCGTCATCCGAGCAGCTTGGGAAGAAGGCAAAAAAATCAAAGTCATCGCCGACGAAACCCGTCCGCTTCTGCAGGGCGCAAGGCTCACAGCCTACGAGCTTAAACGCGACGGCATTCCAGTAACGCTTATCACCGACAACATGGCAGGCTACATCATGAGCAAAGGTCTTGTCAACCTAGTTATTGTAGGTGCAGACCGCATCGTGCAGGACGCCGTTTTTAATAAAATTGGGACTTACAGCGTATCGGTGTTGGCACATGAACATCAAATTCCCTTCTATGTTGCCGCGCCCACATCAACTTTTGATTTGACACGCAAAGCAGCAGAAGTCGAAATTGAAGAACGCAAACCTGAAGAAGTAACCCACGTGGGCTGTCAACAAACCGCTCCCGATGGCGTAGCAGTCATGAACCCCTCATTTGACCCAACACCCCTCAAATATGTCACAGCCATCATAACGGAGAACCGAATAATTTACAGCAAGAACTTTGGCGATTTCAAAAAAGGAAAAACATAGCACAAAGATGAGCAAAAATGAACGAAAACCAAAAGACAACACCCGTAGAATTTAGGACCAATGGAGTCCTCGCAGAGAAAGGCGTCAAAATCTCCGAGCAAAGCAACATCGACGCCCTTTCTTCCCGGGGATATGGCACGTTGGAGAACAAAGTTTTCATATTGACTTTTTACGAGGCGCTGTACCTTTTGGATAAAGGTATGCTTGAAGTCAAAGACGTAAAAGTGCAAAGCTATCGATTTTCAGAGTCTTCTGCACTACTATGAAACCCAAAACGACAACGCATGGGTTAACTACTTGGTTTACCGCGACCTTCGCAGCCGAGGATATGTCGTCAGGGAAGGATTCGGCAGAGGCATCGACTTCCGTATCTACGAGCGAGGAACCTACGGCAAAGACACTGCCCCCTATCTAATTATGGTCACGCAGGAAGGCAAACCGCTCCCTGTAAACGACCTCGCAGATGCTTTGACCAAATGCAACAGCCAAAAGAAGGAGCTAATTTTAGCCGTTACCAACCGACGTGGCGAGGTTGTACATTACTCTGTTTCCCCACTAAGCTTTAGCAAAATTGTGCAAGACCAAGACCAAGATGAATAAACCTAGACTACTCGTGGGATGCAAAAGACTATGCTAAGAATTCTTCGAATCAGTTTCAATGGGCAAGAGAACTCATTTCCAAACTTAGGCTACAAGGAAACGAGGCACTGCTGGATCTGGGCTGTGGCGACGGCAAAATCACTGCGGAACTCACAAAGTGCCTGCCAAATGGCCAAGCAGTCGGCATTGACAGTTCTGCTCAAATGATAAATTTGGCAAAAAACACCTTCTCAAATAAAGATTACCCAAACCTCACGTTTCAAATAATGGATGCCCGAAAACTTCCCTTTTATGAAGAATTCGACCTGGTTTTCTCTAATGCAGCGCTGCACTGGATAGTTGAACAGAAAAAAGTTTTTAGAGGGCGTGCAGAGAAGCCTAAAACCCAAAGGAAGACTCGTCGCTCAAATGGCTGGAAAAGGCAATGCCCAAGACATAATCGCGATTCTAACCGACCTGTTAACCGAAACTCCATGGAAACAGTATTTCGAAGGCTTTACGTTTCCTTACGGATTTTTCAGTGCCGAAGATTATCGAGCATTTCTTAACGAAGTTAGGTCTCAAGCCAAAGTGTGTTGAGCTTTTTCCAAGGGATATGAAGCATGCTGGTGAGGAAGGGTTGGCTGGGTGGATACGGACAACGTGGCTGCCTTACACAGAACGGTTACCCATTGAAAAACGGGACTTATTTGTTAAAGAAATCGCCCGCCGCTACCTCAAAAACCACCCAGCTGATGCTGACGGCACCATCCATTTGGGTATGATGCGGCTTGAAATAGAAGCCTACAATCCCTGAGCGAGAGTTTAATAGAATAATTGTACCATTTAGCTTGTTTAGGAGCACAAATGAATGCCTGCTTTCCAACCTGTTCGCGGAATGAGAGACCTCATAGGGGAAGAAGCCCAAACATTCACCTACATTACAGCAAAGGCGAGGGAAACCGCATCGCTCTACGGCTTTAAAGAAGTTATAACTCCACATGTTGAGCCGCTGGAGCTGTTGGGCGCCAAATCAGGCGAGGAAATCCGCCAACGCATGTTCATCTTCAAGGACCTCGGCGACCGCCAAGTTGCCCTGCGGCCCGAATTTACCGCCTCAATCGCGCGACTAGCTACGACCTTGCTAAAAAATGACCCTAAACCTCTGCGATTATTTTCTGTTGGAACTGTTTACCGTTACGATGAACCTCAGCGTGGACGTTACCGTGAGTTTTGGCAGTCCAACTTTGAACTCATGGGCTCCGCTAGGCCTGAAGCCGACGCCGAAATAATCTTGTTAACCAACAGCCTTATGAACTCTTTGGGGTTGAAGGGTTACGCCTTCAAAATTGGGCACATAGGCGTGATTAAGGGCATTCTTGGCCAAGAGGGCGTCGACGAGAAAACTCAGAATGCGATTTTGCAGCGTATGGACAAAAAAGAGTACCCTTCTGCCCTCAAACTTGTGGAGTCTGAGAAGTGCCGAAGCATGCTGCAGGGGCTGATTGAAATTAGAGGGAACGATTGGCTAGACACCGTTGAGCAAATCCAAACCTACGTTGCAGGCTGCGAGAAAGCCAAATCTGCCGCAGAAAACCTTGCAGAAGTGCTCAAGCTCGTAACTGAAAGCGCTAATCCATCTATCACGGTTGAGCCAGCGTTCGCCCGAGGCTTAGAATACTACACAGGTGCAATTTTCGAAATCTACATTCCTGGGCTTGACATCGCTCTTGGCGGCGGCGGACGATACGACAAGCTCATCGAAACCTTCGGCGGCGAACCAACACCGGCGGTTGGTTGCGCCCACGGGATCGACCGCATTGCCATTGCATTAAAAACCCAGAAAACCGCCCTTGCTGCAAAAATAGAAAAGAAAGCCGTAGTTATTCCCATTGCTGAAATGCTCAAGTCTGAAGCACTAAAGATAGCACAGCAGTTGCGCGCTGCTGGAGTGACGGCGGAGTTTGAGGTTATGGGCCGAAAAATGGCCAAAGCCCTCGAAGATGCCGACAAACGCAAAGTAGATTTTGCCGTTATCGTTGGAGAAAGAGAACTCAAGGAAGGTGCGGTTGTGTTGAAGGATCTTTTGAACCGGCAACAAAATACTGTAGCGATCGAGAAATTGGCTGAGAAAATTAAAAGCTAAAAAATAAAGTTTTGAGCCTCAAAAGAGGCTGAAGGATTTTGTTTAGAGTCGTTTGATGTAGCGGTTAACTTCCCACTCGGTAACTTGCGTTCGGTAGAGGTCCCATTCGTGTCGTTTCTCTTTAAGGAAGTTCTCGAATGTGACTGGGCCGAGGGTTTCACGCATCAAGTCGCTGCTTTCAAGTTCGTCAAGTGCTTCTTTGAGGTTCTCTGGCAGGGAGACTATGCCGCGTTCTTTGCGTTCTTCGTAGCTCATGTGGTAAACGTTGAGTTCAACTGGGTCGCCTGGGTCAATCTTGTTCTTTAAACCGTCTAAGCCGGTTGCCAATAGAACTGCGAATTGTAGGTATGGGTTGCCTGCGCCGTCAGGGCATCGGATTTCGCATCTTGCAGCGTTCTTTCTGCCGCCGAAGTTGGGTACGCGAATTAGTGGGCTGCGGTTTTTGTGTGCCCATGCAAGGTAGACAGGGGCTTCGTATCCTGGAACGAGACGTTTGTAGCTGTTTGGCCATGAGTTGAGGACTGCCGCCATCTTTCGTCCGTGGGCGAGTTGTCCACCGATGAAGTTTCGTGCTACGTCGGAGAGGTAGCCATTTTTGGCGTCGTCTGCGTAGAAGAGGTTTTGTGTGCTGTCTTTGTTCCAAAGGCTCATGTGGCAGTGCATGCCGCTGCCGTTGATGCCTTGGAAGGGTTTAGGCATGTAAGTTGTAACGTAGCCTGCGCGTGCCGCAACGACTTTACCACACATCCTCATGGTTATTGCGCGGTCAGCTGTAACGAGAGCCTCACCATATTTGAAGTCGATTTCGTTTTGTCCGAGGGCAACTTCGTGGTGGCTGATCTCGATTTCGATACCGAAAGCTTCTGCTGTGTCTGCGATTTCTCGGCGTAGGTCGTCGGTTAGGTCGCTTGGATGGAAGTCAAAGTATCCGGCTAAATCGATTGGTTTTGGTAATCCGCCGTTTTCGCTTTCTTTAACTATGAAGAATTCTAGTTCAGGGGCACAGATGAAGGTGTAACCTGCTTTGGCGGCTTTTTCGACCGCTCGCTCTAAGATGTACCTTGGGTCGCCTTCGAAACGTTTGTTTTGTGGGGTGAAAACGTCGCAGATTAGTCTGCAGGAAGATTTCTCTTTTGGTCTCCAGGGCAAAATGGCGAAGGTGGTTGGGTCAGGGTAGAGAACCATGTCTGATTCTTCAATTGGTCTGTAACCGGTGATTGAGGATCCATCGAAGGATTGGCCGTTTTCGAAGATGTTCTCGATGTTTTTGGAGCTGACAGCTAGATTTTTGAGCATTCCGTTTATGTCGGTGAATTGTAGTCTAACAAATTTGATGTCGTTTTCTTGGATTTGTTGGACTACTTTTGTTACTTGTTCTTTCCACGCTGGGTTTTTAAAATCTTTCAAGTTTTACACTCCTTGTTTCAGGCTTGGCTTAATCTCCATATGTTATGGAAATCAGATTAAACGTAAACATATTTAAGTTTATCGCTCCAAACTTATGGATAAATGTCCAGGATCTAAACAAATTATTGAAATAATGTACTGGGGTCTGGTTGCTTTTCGCGCGGACAAAAACGCTTAAAAACAATTTTTAACTAGTCAAGCATCCAAAAAATTCACACTTAACGTTCTCTACGCAGAAAATCGCCCACGTCAGAAACGTTTCTGACCGCAATTTGATTATCCCCCGCTTCACCGTTCAGGTTTTCAATAATTCTGCCAAAACCTAAACATTCGCCAAATTCATTTAACACCAAAGTATTCGTATTTTTTCTACCAGGACCTTGAATCCGAACAATACTTTTCCCCAAAATGTCTCTGCCGCAGATAAAAAGCCAAGCAGCCTTAGAATCGACAACAACTCGGTTCGCGCCTTTCTTCGATAGCATCCCAAGCAAGTTAAAACTTGGAAAAAACTTGCCTTCCTTAGCCTTCCCCAAAAATACTCCAGCATAAAAGAAATCCTGCTTTACAAGAAGTTTCAAAACAGGATTAATAAGATAGAAGCGTCCACTTTTCTCAACCATCAAATCTAAATTCAAAGCGATTTGGACTCCGAATTGGGCAGCAAAATTTGTTATTGGCTTTGGGTTCATGGCCGTGAACTCCGTTTCTTTAGTTTGCATACAAAAAATCCTTGGGTTTCGCCTGGCCATAGTCGCTTGCAATATTTAATCGAAGGGTCGAGTTGTTTGCCGAAAATGTTAGTTAAGCCTCGTTCTCCTTGGCAGTAGATCTGTTCAGGTTGTAGGGTGAGGTTTTTTATTGCCCAATCAATGTTCAACTCGTCTTCTTCAGGCTCCAACGAACAGGTAGAATACACGATTTCTCCGTCATCGCTAAGGCAATTAACTGCTTTTGTTAGAATCTCCCGCTGCAGAGTCGCGTTTCGTTCGATGTCTTTGAGAGTTCGATGCTTAAACCAATCCCTGTCTGAAGCAAAATTGCCCGAGCAAGGAATGTCCAAAAGTACTCGATCAAACTTTAAGCCAAGATTTGAGGCTTGCCTTGCATCCAACAGGTAAACCACTGTATTGCTAATGTGGCATCGTTCCAGATGATTACTCAATGCGTTTAGTCGTCGTTTATCCACATCCAAAGCGACAATCGCTCCGGTGTTGTCCATCAAATCCGCAAGATGTACGGTTTTGCCACCTGGGGCAGCCGCGGCATCAAGTATTTTTTTGCTTTTCAGTTGGGTGAATAAGGAGACGGGGATTTGAGCGGCTGCTTCCTGAATAGAATACAGCCCCAATAGGTATTCTGCAGTTGCGCCAGCGGAAACTTTGGAGTCAATAACCCAGTAGCCGGAATCTAAGAAGGGGATTTTTTCCAAGTGAACACCTAAAGATGCAAGCCTTGCAACGAGTTTTTTTCCTTTCGCGTTAGTGTTGTTTACTCGGATGGCTTGCTTTAGGGTCACTTCTTGATATTTCCAGCCTAACCGTTCGTAGCGGCTTGTAAAAAATTCTTTGTTCGACATTAGCCTTAGATGGCTAAATCACGGATAAAAACTTTTCAAACCGACTACAGATTTAGGTGGAGGTTATAGGCGGTTGTGACGTTTGCTTGAACGGATCAAGCGTGTCATATTTTTTGTATCGCCAGTAGCCAAAGAAAGCCAGCCATGACACGTTGAATATGCAATGAAAGTGACGGTTGGGTTGCAGTGGATTTTTCTGATGTGGTCCTGGAAAGCCCATCCGTAAGCAAGGCATTGCAACGCCGTCAGCTGTGTCCTGCGTTGTCAGATGGTTGTTATGTGGTTTGCATCGAAGCCGTGGCATAAACCGAGAACGCATGCGACGATGCCTAAGCCGCCTAGGATCATGGCGATGTTTCCTACGACAAGAGCTGCTGAATATCCGATGGCTGTTGTGGAGAAGAATATTGAGAAGATTATCGCTATCCTGATTTTTTCGCCGCGCGATAGGGTTATTATTGGTTGATTTCCAATATGAGTAACACTTTTCAATAAATTCGTGTTACCTTAAATATAAAAGCTTTTAGGCACAAAAAACAAATTCTACGTGGGACTCCCAATGTCAAAAGTAACACGAATAGGCGTAACCTTCCCACCTGAGCTACTCAAAGACTTCGATGAAATTACCACTAAAATGGGCTACGAAAGCCGAAGCAAGGCCATCCAAGACGCTGTAAGACTCTTCGTTTCCGAACGCAAATGGGTCAAAGAAGAAGATGCACAGCAAACAGGTGTTTTGCTTATGGTTTATGACCATGACACAAGAGGATTAGAAAGCGACCTAACAGAGGCGCAGCATCACCATACCGATCTGATTTCTTCAACCATGCATATACATCTCGGTGAACATGATTGCCTCGAAGTCATCGCCGTAAAAGGCAAAGGCTCAGAAATCAGACATCTAAGCGACCATTTGGCCTCAAGAAGAGGCGTAAAAATTCTCAAATCAATGATTGTGTCCGTTTAGCTCTTGACTTCAAACATTCGTTCCAGCGAAGCGCGCGCCTTCTTGGCGACTGCATCAGGAACCTTAACCACATTCTTTTCCTCTTTAAGCGAGGCATAGAGCCGGTCAAGTGTCGTCAGCTTCATGTTGGGGCAAATGGCGCCATCGTAAGCGAGGTAAAAGTTTTTCTCTGGGTTCTCTTTGCGTAGCCTGTGGAGAATGCCTTCTTCGGTTCCGACGATAAAATCTTTTGCGTGGGATTCTTTGGCGTAACGGCACATTTTTGAGGTGCTACCTATGAAGTTGGCTGCTTTGCGCATTTCTGAGCTGCATTCAGGATGAGCCATTGCTATGGCGTCTGAATGCTTCATTTTTAGGACTTTGACGTCTTCGGGTTGGAACAAAAGGTGTGTTGGGCAGAACCCGTTTGTTGGAATGGGAATTAGTTTTTTGCATGTTTTCTCGCTGACGTAATTGGCTAGGTTTTTGTCTGGACCAAACAAGATTGTATCAGCGTCGAGTGATTTTATGACTTCTACGGCATTGGCGCTTGTGCAGCAGACGTCGCATTCGGCTTTGCATGAGGCCAAAGTGTTAACGTAAAGGACCACAGGTGCGTTAGGGTACTGTTTTTTGGCATATTTTATCTCATCAACTGTTAGCATCTGAGCCATGGGGCAGCGCGCACCCAGACATGGTAAAAGAACCTTCTTGCTTGGATTTAGAATAGCCGCGGATTCAGCCATAAAATCCACTGCTGAGAACACTATTATTTCAGCGTCCTTTTCCTCTACTGCTTTTCGGCTAAGCTCGATGCTGTCGCCAACGTAGTCAGCTATATCTTGAATTTCAGGACGCTGATAGTTATGAGCCAGAATAACGGCTTTCTTTTCTTTCTTGAGCTTTTGGATTTTTTCCGCTAAATCCATATTTTCGCCTATCTTAGGGATTTATTACGAAAGAAAAAAAGGAATAGTTAAGAGATATATTCTTTTACCTCAGCATTTTGGCTTTGAAACCTGAAAACAAAGAAAACCATGCGCTCCAAACAAGTCAATTACCTTATATTCGATAGCATCCATATTTAGAAGGGGTTATTGCTTTGACTGCTGAAGCAACGAGAACAAAAAAGCCAAAGTTGCCCAAAAAACGGATTCTAAAAAAGATTAACCGCAGATAAATAAATTCCAAAGGCTCTTTTGATTCACCAGTTATAGATAATCAGTTGAGAATATGTTTTACAGAAAGGTTGTTTGAGGAATATAGAAAAGTAAAGAGGGAGGTGGGGGTGTTTTTACTGTTTTGTTGATGCTAAGTACTTTAGGTGGAATGGCTTAATCACTATTCCGCCCTTCAAGTCAGCATTGAAGGTTTGGCTTTCTACCACCAAATCGGAAAGTTCAGAATCTAGAGCCCTGATAAACCCGGCGAAGCTTTCAAAGTTTTCATGTAGAGAAATGCAAACAGTATCCCAACCCATGCCTCTGCCGTCTAGCGCCAGAACTACGTTGGTTTGCTTCATGAACCATTCTTTTGTTTTCATTAATGCTTGAGTTTTTTCCTTGCCTGTTGCAAATTTTAGTTTACTCTTCAAAAATGTTATAGCGGCTATTTCGAACCCAATTTGGCCAAATTTGGGGATAACGGTGTATCCTTCAATAAAGTTTTCTTCCAGCATGGCGCGCCTTCGAGTTACTGTTGGCTGAGAAACACCTAAGGCTTTTGCAAGTTGCCGATCGCTTCTATGCGAGTCCTTCATGAGCTCGAACAGAATCTTGTAATCTATTGGTTTTAGCTCTTTCATTACAATCAACTATTACGATTTTTTGCTATCCATAGCATTTTTTGACATCATATATAAACTTGACAAACTTTTTACACAAAATTGAAGGTTAAGCACATGAGGAATTAAATGAATTGAATCGTTCAATAACTCAAAAAAAACCTTTCAAAATTTCACTATTTTCACGAATCTTTTGAGAGCTTTTCTCTTATCAACATTATCAACTGTTTCAATCCAGAATTTAAATTTAACTTCTCCATTGAACAACCACTAAAATTGTTTTGCAACTTTGGACACTAATTTTAATAAAAGTCAAATCCTTATCCCACTGTCAGAAAACCTTTCTCTAAAATTGTTAATTGAAATAATACAGAT
This sequence comes from Candidatus Bathyarchaeota archaeon, assembly GCA_963775685.1. Taxonomy (GTDB): domain Archaea; phylum Thermoproteota; class Bathyarchaeia; order Bathyarchaeales; family Bathycorpusculaceae; genus Bathycorpusculum. The sequence goes on along the minus strand of CAVZJV010000014.1, from coordinate 859,863 downwards.
TTAGGATGTGAAACGAACTTTGTCGTTCCATTCTCGAATTTCTCTTTTTATTTGCTTAAGGTCATCCATGCTGGAGATTTTTTGGTTCCAACATTTAACCTTCAATCCCCAAGACGCTGTAAACCTGTGCTTGCATGCAGGGCACTCTTTTGGTTCTGCGTTCACTACACGTGGAATCCACCGATATCGGCATAAAGGCTTTGGGCACTCGCAAACTTTAACTTCCATATTTCATCTTAATCATAGTAATATTAGAACTGTTATAAATTTTTGTCTCAATTTCTCCAAAAACTGACTCCTAATTCATAAATCTTATACCTCATCTATGAATTCTATGAATACAATGGTGAAAATATTGTAAATAGAAAATGACTTCTACAACAAACCTCTAAAAAAACCTAAAAGCTTCCCAAAATACACAAAAACAATTTACGAATCTGTAAAAGAAACGCTTACTCATAGCGATTTTGTATTTATACCCACTTGGGATTTAAGTGATCATTTTCATTTTGCTTGCCAAGAATGTGCACATATGGCTGATATTTTAAAAGTTGAAACATGCCCAACACCCTTGGATGCTGAAGGAAAAGAAAATGCTTACGTCATTATGTTCTTTATGGGCCCAGAATGCAGCAGAAATATATGAAAAAAATAAAAATGTATGACAAAGCAAAAGTACTTAGAGTAAATGATAGGCAGGTTGTCGTAAACATACTGATGTCTCTATCAACCTAAATGATTTGTTAAAACAAATCAAGGATGGTGGAATAGTTGCCGTATATCGTTGTCCTCACTGCAGTGGGACTCTGAAGGTAAACGATAAGACATCATTAAAATCATTAAAAACCTGTGAACATTGTGGCTCTGAAATTGAGACATTAGATCTAGCCGGTTTTCTTAAAACAGCGCTATCATGATTTTAAACTCCTATCAAGATAGCACTAACAATCAAATGAAACAACTCTTTTGCAAAAACACCTCAGGTGGCGAGTACACCTCCATAAGGGCACCCTCCTCGCACCCAAGGACTCTGTTTTTGCATAAACAAAAAAGCAATTTTGAGTTTGCCATCGTATGATTGAAAGGTTCTCTTTTTTCTTTTCCTTCGTCCATATCGGATAAGAGAAGTCTTGAACATAATGTCGCGCTTTTGAGTTGTAATCTCCATAGCCTCGCTTTTTTTCTGAACGCGGGACAAGCGATGCCAGGTTTATGAGCTCTACTGCAGATAGAAATGCCAAGAATGTTTTCATAATGAGCACAGTCTACACAAAATTTATTTTCTAATTTGATTTCATCAATTTTCCCATTACACGGTTCAAATTCTAGGCAGCAAACCGATGATGGTCCGTGAAGCATTGCGCAGAATGCCACCTTATCTATACACCTACGATCCTCAAAATAAACGCAGCCCCTACAACTCTCGTCCATTAAACAACACCCTAGGATCGGATTTGTTATCTAATTAGTCATATGTTTAAACCGAATGATAAGTGTTCCCACCATTTTAGTAGACAAGCGTCTAAATTTAAAGTCTAGAACCAATGAGCAATTATTGCGCCATAGACGGTAAATTAAAAAAAACATAACTATCAGCAACAATAAGAACTTAGGGTTTAAGTATGAATAAAATACAAAAGAGTAAGAAATTACTAAGCCCTAAGAAATAGTGCTCTAAAGGGCACCCTCTCCGCATCTGAGAACTCTGTTTCTTCACAACAATTTGGTCATCAAAGAAAACGAAAAAGTGACATCTGCTTAAATAATCGAAGAGATAGTAAGCAATATCTGAATAGCATGAAAATTAAGTCCCAGTTGATTGGAACATTAATTATCTTTGCATTTATCTTGCTAATTATCAGTACTTCAATTATTTACACCAATGAGAGAACAACAGAACTTTCCAATCAACAAGATATCGCTGGCAACATCCAAAGCGCAGTTGGAAAGTTTAGTTATATTGCGAATGAGTATTACTTGCATCGAAATAATTCTCAGCTCACAAATTGGGAAATAAATATTAACATTATTTATGGGAACTTGACAGAAATAGCGAAAGCCCTTCCGCAAGAGCAAAACATAGGCTCTATTGAAGTAGATACTCAACTTGTAGATACTGCTTTTGACGGGATAACCTCTTATTTGCAGTCAGTAACTCTAGACCAAAACGTAAGAATATTGCCTGAATTTCAATCAGCATGGAGCAACTTAAGTGTTAAGACGCAGACCCTTTCAATAGACACTGCCAACCTCTCACAATTATTACGAAACCAAACTGACCAGACTCATCAGTCTAATATAATTCTAATATCGTCATTACTCATTACTTTCGCAGTGTTTTTTTTCACCACTTATCTGATAACGTACAGACGGGCTTTAAAATCAATTTTAAGTCTTCAAAATGGAATAAAAATAATCGGTTCAGGGAATCTTGACTACTCCGTAAAAACAGCCAAAAAAGATGAAATCGGCGAGCTTTCCAACTCTTTCAATCAAATGACAATGAACCTCAAAAACATGACATCAAAACTTCAAGAACAAGAACGCATGGCAGCTATTGGGCAAACCGCCGGTATGGTTGGGCATGACCTTCGAAATCCACTGCAATCAATTATTGGTGAATTGTACATTGTAAGAACTGAATTGCAAGCACTACCTGAGGGTGAACTGAAAGCAAACATGCAAGAAAGCATGAATAACATTGAAGAACAAATCAATTACATGGATAAAATTGTAAGTGACCTTCAAACATTCGTTCGACCCGTCCAAGTGCAGAAGCAAGCAATATACCTAAAGCAACTTATTGAGAACCGATTAGCAGAAAATCATTTTCCAGACAATATCAAGGTTGAACTTTTAATCCAAGATAACTTAATTATAAACGCGGACCCTCATTTACTGAAAAGAGTCCTAATAAATTTAATAACCAATGCCATTCAGGCTATGCCAGAAGGCGGAAAACTAAGCATAAGCGCGAAGGAAGAAGCATCAAAGGTTAAGATTAGCTTTGAAGACACAGGCGTTGGTATATCTGAAGAGATTAAACCAAAGCTTTTCACGCCACTTTTTACGACTAAATCAAAGGGTCAAGGGTTCGGTTTGGCAGTTTGCAAACGGGTCATGGAAGCCCAAGGTGGAACGATTAAGTTTGAAAGTGAAAATGGCAAAGGAACAAAATTCATCATAGAAATGCCAGTTCTCCCTGCCGAGCAAATTCATTTTTTTCATTCTGAAATCCTATAACTAGTAAACATCAATTAGAATACACTGATAAGGTATGAGAAGAACCAAAAGAGTAAGAAATTGCTTTGCCCTAAGGCTGGGACGGCGACATCATCCCCGTTGATAAAAAACATCCCTTGCGCTGCATTTAACCCATTCACTTAGAAAACCAAACTCTGATAGCAGATTACGTAGAATAAGCGTAAATTTCGACTTCCCTTTCGCAGATTTTGACCCATCGGGGGCGAAGGACTTTGTTTTGGATTTTGTTTGGTTGCTTGGGGTTGTTTCGTGGTTTTCGGTTTGGTGTTTGAGTGGGGTTGAAAGCGCGCGCGGTGGGGTGCGGTGAACATGGAGTTATTACACATTGTTAAAAGATGATGTCAATAAAAACCCAAAACAATTTTAACGCCAAAATTTTCTCGAAAAAACCGAACATCACTTAGATAAAAGGAGGGCGAGCTAAATTTGCGCGATTCTGTACACGTAAGCCATTTTCAGTTGATGCAAACTGAGAGTAAATTAGGATTTTGTGCCTGTTCCAACTTCTACGAGGCGGTTATTTACAGTCGTTTGAAGCGCTTTAGCGGTGGATGCTTTAATAACTGAGACTTTGAAGGCTTCATATTGCTCTGGAGTCAAAAGGCCTTTCAAGATTCTTATTTGATCTTCAATGCTTTGTTTGCGTTTCTAAAGTTCATTTCCGCCATTGGGTATAATTGCTAAGTACGATCTTGCTTCTTCCATGACTTGTGTTATCTCAGCCTCTGTGAATTTATCGTATGCTCCGCCAAAAGTACTTTGTGTCCAATCAAGAAATCTCTGATATCGGGGTCAATCTTTGCTTTACGGGTTTGAGTTTTAAAATATTCTCTGCCGCTGTGACCGTGAACTTGAGCGCATTTCTGTTCAAGTCTAGTAGTTACATAACTTTGGAAGCCGAGTTTTCAGCTTTTTTAATAATTGTGTTGTTTATAGTCCATTGAGTTATGGGGAAAACTCTGGGATCACTATAGTTTATGCGGAAGGGGTTCTTGGTGAGTTTCTTATTCATCGGGTTAATGTATGTCTCTTTTCCAGAAATGCGTCGTGTTCTAAATAGCTTGCTTTCAGGTGTTAAGACTTCACCCGCCCAACGTCTTTCCTCTAAGTGCCGTTTAATGTAAATTGCCACATCATCGAGGATTGCAAAACGATATTTGGTCTAAACCTGCTTTTGTGAACATAGATAATCCGTGGTGTATTCCGCATGGCACTGGAATTTCTTTTGTACTTTGCCTAGTTTCATTCCGTTGTGGCTAAAAAACTTCGAATTGCGGTATATGCGTTTGATGCTTTGCTAAACCTCTATTTTTTGGAGATCATATAATCCAAAAATTCTTCAGCCAAATCAGTTGCATCAAGCAAATTGAGTTTGAGCAAATCAAAAGTATCAGCAATATTATTTAGAGTTAAGAATGTTTGGAAATCCAGCTTGTATTGGTTAAACAGCTGTTCCCCAATTCTTCTTTTCCACCGAGTCACTGGATCTGTTTGCACATGGTTCATTCCTCGTCTAATCGTTCTATTACTACTATTCTCAGTTCTATCACTTATATGTTTTGTAATATTCTAGTTTAGAAATATAAACATCATTGTTGCATAATCAAAAATCTCTTCGAGTACAATAAGGACATAGCAACAGATACTCTTAAGAGAAAAAACCCGTTTCTAAACATGCAGGAGCCCAAAAAATGCCCGTGCCAATCCTAAATGAAATAGAACAAGAAATTACCCATTTCCTTAGAGATTTAATCCGCATAAACACAACTAACCCCCCTGGCAACGAAACAGCAGCAGCCAACTTTATCGCCCAATATTTATCAAAAGAAGGCTTTAAAACGGAAGTGATCGAATCAGTACCAGGTAGAGGCAGTGTAATATCTCGGCTTAAGGGCTCAGGCGAGAAACCCAACTTGCTGTTGCTTTCACACATCGATGTAGTCGCTGCAAATGCAACTGAATGGAGCGTTGATCCGTTCGCTGGAATAGTAACAAATGGCTATGTGTACGGCAGAGGTGCCTACGATATGAAAGGCATGACCGCTGTCGAAGTTCTAACCCTCCTGTTCCTTAAAAGAAATAACATCCCTCTAAAAGGAGACGTTGTGCTTGCAGCTACAGCTGACGAGGAAAAAGGTGGAGAAGAAGGTGCAGGCTACCTTTTGCGGAACCATAAAGAAAAGGTTTGGTGTCCTTATGTGCTAAACGAAGGGGGTGGATTAGCTATCCCGCAAAAAAAAGGCAACGTTTATCCAGTGCAAACAGCGGAAAAAGGTATTCTCTGGTTTAAAATAAAGGCTAAAGGAACCCCTGGGCATGGCTCGACCCCAAACATGGCTGATAATGCCATTTTGCGCATGAACAAAGTTATAAACATTCTTAGCTCTTACCAGCCAGAAACCCTGTATGTTTCAACCCTCAAGGAGTTCCTATCTGAAATAGGAAAGCTGAACTCGGAGCTAAACAAATCGTTCACAAGGTTACTAAATAACCCTACGCAAAGCGAACAAATACTCGATCAATTAGCCAAAACAGATAAGGCGTTGGCAGAAGAAATCCGTCCCAGAATCAAAACCACCATCACACCAACAATCATCCATGGCGGAGTAAAAGAAAACATCATCCCCTCAGAATGTGAAGCAGTCTTTGACTGCCGCGTTTTGCCCGGACAAAGCGTTGATCAAACACTTGCTATCTTCAAAGTCTTGTTAGAGAATGTTGGTTTGGATAAATTAAGTTTTGAAATTATTCAAATGCATGACGGAAACGAATCCACCACACAAACACCACTCTACACCGTCATAACAGATGTTCTGAGAGACTTTGAGCCGAACTGCGGGGTAACCCCTACCTTGACAACAGGCGGCACCGATTCGCGCTTCTTTAGGGAAACAGACAGCGTATGCTATGGTTTCCACCCGATGCGACCCGATGAACCCAACGATGAATTAGAAAAACGCATGCATGGCATCGATGAGCGGATAACTGTGGAAAACCTTGTTTTTGGAACAAGCATCTTCTATGAGACTGTTAAAAGATTCATGACTTAACCAATTTTTCCATATTTTCTATGTTTTTAGACAGTCTAATTTTTATTGTTAACTTTCTATGCTATCGTGGTGCTATCCTGCTAGAGAGGCAACCCAAAATGCTCGGTGGACAAGCCTTAATAAAAAAAGAACCCCTAAACCTTAAACCCGTTAAAACTATCGGCTTAATCTCCGATACACACGTGCCCAAAAGAGCAAGATGCCTTCCCAAACGAGTCTTTGAAATCTTCGAAAACGTAGACTACATCATTCATGCTGGCGACTTGGTTGAGTTGGCAGTGGTTGATGAGTTGGAGCAGATTGCACCTGTTTTGGCTATCCAAGGTAACATGGATGGCTTAGAAGTCACGAATGCACTCCCAAAATTTAATTCATTGAAGCTTTTTGAATGGAAAATAGGAGTAATCCATGACCAAAGCAACCTATTTGGATCAGATAAGTTGCAGGAAAAAGCTAATTTTGACGTTCTCGTTTATGGACACACTCATGCTGCAGACATCAAATGGGAAGGCAAAATCCTTTATTTTAACCCGGGTAGCCCAACGGATCCAATTTCACTGATAACTAGACCTTCAGTTGGGCTGCTCAAAGTCACCAGGGAAACCCTCACGCCGCAAATAATCGAGCTTTAACCATTTAAAACTGGTCCAATGAAGATTGCGTAGAGAATTATTCCAATGACAAGTGAGAAAACCCAAACTGTTAGGATTTTTAGCATAATTTTTTTCCTGCTTATGCATCCTTGGATATTTTTGCGGAACCACCACGAGGCAACAATCCAAGTACCAAGCAATAAGGCAACGGATCCAAGAATGCCGTGAATTAGAGCGACAACCGATGTAGCAGTTAAAGGAGTAGGAACAATGTATTCTGGAATAACTGCAAAAACAAATGAAGGAATCATGATGAAAACAACCATTATTAAATGCAAAATAAGCGCTGTAGACATCACAATACCGTGGTGTCGGAACCTTAACTTTCGTTTCAAAACGTAACCATAAGTGAGCAAAAATAAAACAACTATTTGGATTACCAAGTTAGCTGTGATGATGAGTCCAACACTATTGTTTAAGAAAGCCATAATCAAATCAATCGAAAACTAATAGTAATAAAGTTTCACTTTCACCCACCTCTCCCCAGATACAAACATGCGCTTCAGCACCCACCTTAAAAGCAAAAAACACAAGAGAAGTGCCTTGAGGCAAAAAGAATGGAACATTGTAAAAACCCCTGGAGCGATAACTGCAAAAGCGAAAACATCAAACTCTACATCCAAATAAGAGGCGAAAACTTACCCATATGCCAACAGTGCTGGGGCAAGATCGCCGACCAAGAGGTGGAGTGGTGAAGATGGAGAGTTTCAGCTCAAACAGCGCCAGATCGTTTATCGGCAGAAATGTTAACCTCCATCTAAAAGATGGCGCAGTAATAGTAAACGTTCAATTAACAAAACTCCATAAGGGTGCCGGAAAAAACAACAACTTAATTGAGTACGCTTCACTAGGCAACCGAAGAGCCACGTGTGTGCCACTAAAAAATATAGCGTGGGCAGAATTGCTGAACATTAACCTTATGAAAAACTTTGCTTGAAAAAGTTCAATTATACTAAGGATAAAAACAAATAGCTGCCAAAACATGTCAGGTTTATGAATTGTTCAAACTGTGGGGTCTGCTGCACAGAAACCGAAATGCTGCTTTCCAAAAAAGACGTCAAACGTTTAGAAAAGAAAGGCTTTAGTCAAGACCAATTCGTAAAATACGGCAAAAGAGGTTATCTAACACTGAAAAACCGTGACGGCTACTGTTTCTTCTATAATCTAAAAAAAAGTCAATGCAGCGTTTATGTAGACCGACCAGCCGGCTGCAGAGTTTACCCTGTTATTCTGGATGAAGAAACAGGAATAATTTTAGATGATATTTGCCAATCTAGAGAATCGATAACTCAGTCAGAGAAAAACCTCAAGGGTAGACGTGTAATTAGATTACTGGAACAGATTGATGCTGAAGCGTTAGAACGGCGTACTAAAAAAAGCCGTCGTTAGACTCTGTTGGCTTGTGATTCTTGTTTGCTTTGCTATGAGGTTATTTCTGTTGTTTTTTGAGCTTCAAATTCATTTATTGGAATTATGGTGGTCTTTGCCATTCTGCCGCATGAGTTACCATTAAATGTACTTCAGCTATTCGGTAGTTTTTCTGGAGAACTTTAAAGGGCAAAAATTATTTGGGTTCTTTTGTTTTTCTTTCCTTTGCCATGAGGTCTTCAATGTATTCTTTCATCGTGCGGTTTGTTTCCCCTGATCTTTTTCGGATTTCTTGATGGAGTTTATCTGTGACTGTTATGCATTTGTAACCTTTTCTTGGCAAATGGATCTCCTTCCGTACTTTACGGTACCTTAGAATATATAATTAATGGTGAACAACCGTTAACTTTCTTAAAACTTAAATAAATGTACGTTCGGTTACTATGAATGAAGAGAGGGAACATAATACGCCGAAAAAAGGCTACAAAAGCATCACTGTGAAGACTGAGGTGTACGACTATTTCTTCAAGGAATGGCTCAAAGTCAAAGATGAATATGTCTATAAAAAAGGGCATCCGTAGTTTCTCAGCCTACGTCACATACCGCTTAGCTGAACTAATAAACGAAGACAAAAAACAAAACCAAAAATGACGTAAATGTTTAAAAAAGCCTACAGCTTTAAATAATTCTGGAACTGACATAGCACGGTGAAAGTTTATGCCTTGCTCAGTAATTGTTGGTGCCTTCTGGGGAGACGAAGGAAAAGGAAAAATAATCTCGTACTTGTCCCTGAAAGATAATGTTGATTTCTGTGTTCGAACTGGCTCAGTGAATGCTGCCCACACCGTTTGGTTTAAAGGCAAAAAATACGCTCTACATATGGTTCCTGCTGCCTTCATAAATCCAAAAACACGCCTTCTAATCGCTGCAGGCGCAAATGTCGATGTTAAAACATTCTTTGACGAAGTATTGCTCACTCAAGTTGACCAAAGACGGATGGGCGTAGACATGAACGCTTCGATAATTGAGCAGAAACACGGCGAACAAGACAAAGCAAGCGCAGTAAACAAGGGTATTGGTACCACGGGTAGAGGAGTTGGGCCAGCCCTGGAAGAACGCGTAAGACGCACAGCAAAGCTTGCCAAAGATATTCCTGAGCTCAAACCTTTCCTTGCTGACGAAATAGCGGAGGTTAATGATGGATTAGACGCTGGCAAGAAAGTGCTTCTTGAAGGTACACAGGGTTTTATGTTATCGCTTTTCCTTGGTGGTGGCTACCCTTACGTAACTGGAAGAGACACGGGTGCATCAGCAATTGCCTCAGAAGCAGGCGTAGGACCTACAAGAGTTGATGATGTAATTATCGTTTACAAATCCTTCATTACCCGAGTGGGCGCTGGACCGTTACCTGGGGAAATAACCAAAGAAGAAGCCCTGCAGCGGGGATGGTTTGAAGTTGCAGCAGGAACAGGACGCGAACGGCGCAGTGCACCCTTCGACTTTGACTTAGCTAAGAAAAACGCCAAAATAAACGGTGCTACACAAGGTGCAATGACAAAACTGGATTGCATATATCCAAGCTGCAAAGGAGCCAGAAAATATGGTGACTTACCTAAGGAAGCAAAAGACTTTATCAAAGAGGTAGAAACCCGAACAGGTGTGCCCATTGTGTTTATCGGCACGGGTCCCGATGCTTTGGATCTTATTGACAGAAGGCTATAGCAACTTTTATTTTCTTATTCGCTAATCCTTTTTCAAGGAACTCATATGTTAACGTCTAAAGGCTACAGCAGAGCCTCAGCCAGCATCCTTGTACTACTCTTTGTAGCAGGATTGCTCGTTGGAGGGCTTCTTATTTTCTTTGTTGAATATCAGCAAGTCTCCAATCTAAATGGCCAGGTTTCAATTTTGCAAAGTCAGGTATCCAATCTTAGGGGTTTCCAAAACTCCACCAATCAAAGCATCACCATATTGCAGAATGGGACATCGCTATCGGAGATTTACGCTGATGTTCGATCTTCGGTGGTTTTGGTTATGGGCGAAACCAGCGATGGAGGCGTCCAAGGCTCGGGATTTGTGTACAGTTTTTCTGATCGAATTGTTGTGTTAACTAATTACCACGTTGTTCAGGGTACCACCAGTTTAAGCGTTACATTTTCTGATGGGCATGGCTACTCAGCTACCGTTCTTGGAGAAGATCCATACTCTGATTTAGCTGTAGTTTCCGTTTCCTCTGATGCCCCTGCTTCAGAGTTTAAACCATTAACAATTGTAACTTCATCTGCTCTTAGCGTGGGCGAACCAGTTATTGCAATAGGCAACCCCTATGGACTCGTTGGCTCATTAACCACCGGTGTAGTGAGCGCTACCGGGCGAACCATAACCGAGGATACTGCTGGAGGATATGCTATTGCCAACATCATTCAGACTAGCACACCAATTAACCCTGGAAACTCTGGTGGTCCGCTTCTCAACGCTGTTGGGAACGTAGTAGGAATAACTACGGCGATAGTTTCTGACTCCCAGGGATTAGGCTTTGCCATACCATCAGACACAATTCTAAGAGAAGTGTCAGCTTTAATGACAACAGGTTCCTACCGAGGCCATTCCTATTTAGGTGTGACAGGAATAGACATGGATTATAGTTCAGCCAAAGATATCGGCGCAAGCGTTACTTACGGCTGGAGAATCGCCTCAGTGGCATCCGGAGGGCCTTCAGCAGGGAAACTCTCAGCCAACGACATCATCATCGCCATGGGCGTGCAAGGTCCAAATGGCACGATTACTAACCAGCAAACCATCAAAAACAACGATGACTTAGCAAGCTACCTCGAAGAAAACACGTTACCTGGCGACAGTTTAGTTCTAACGATTGTTAGAGGAAGCACGTCGGAATCGGTAACTGTTGTTTTGGGTACTCGTCCCGCTCCAACATCCTAATTTGAATTTTCTTATTTTTTTTGTTTTGGCTGTAAGCTTGAATTTGATCGATTATGGAAAAGTAGATAAAGGCAATCCCATGCTTGGATGGATTTAATGCTGCTAAGCGGCGGCGGAGGGGGCGCATGTCCAGCAGGAACAGAGGAAACAAGCGATGAATGAATTAGAGGGCGTATTAAAAGGACAAAAAATAGCGTATTTCTCTATGGAAGTGGGCTTAACCAATGAGATTCCGACGTATGCTGGCGGGTTAGGTACTCTGGCGGGAGATGCCATCCGTTCAAGCGCCGACCTTAAACTTCCCCTTGTCGCCGTCACATTGATTAGTAAAAGGAATTACTTTAAGCAAAAAATTGACCAGAACGGAAGGCAATCAGAGCAACCCCGAGAATGGAACCCTGAAAAAACCATGATTCTTGCCCCAAACGAAGTTTACGTGGAAATCGAAGGGCGAAACGTAAAGGTTAGGGCGTGGATTTACAAGTACCAAAGTGTCACAGGCGGAGTTGTTCCAGTTGTTTTTTTAGATACGGATTGTGACGAAAACATTCCTGAGGATAGAGAAATAACTTTTTACCTCTACGGAGGAAACGAGCGGTACCGCTTAAAGCAGGAGACCATTTTGGGTTTTGGTGGAGTGCGGATGCTTGATGCTTTGGGCTTTAAGGTAAGAAAATACCATATGAATGAGGGGCACTCGAGTCTTTTGGCCGTTGAGCTTTTCCGTAAGAACAACTCGGATCCAGAGAAAGTTAAGCAGCTCTGTATCTTTACCACGCACACTCCTGTGGAAGCAGGACATGACAAATTCAGCTACGATTTGGTTAGGGAAGTGTTAGGAACCGCCGACTTAGTTACTTTGCGGGAGTATGGCAACTCTGAAAAATTAAACATGACCAGTTTAGCGTTGAATCTAAGTAACTATGTTAACGGAGTCGCTAAAAGACACCAAGAAACCTCTAGCAAAATGTTCGCGGGCTATGAAATTCACGCAGTAACCAATGGCGTCCACTCTTTTACGTGGACAGGCGAAAAATATCGAAAACTCTTCGATAAATACCTGCCAGGCTGGGCAATCGAACCAGAATTGCTTGCTAAAGTTGACCTTGTCCCAGATGAGGAAATCTGGCAGGCGCACGAAGAACAAAAGAAGTTACTGATCAACTACGCTAACCAATCGACAAACGCTAATCTGAGCGCTGATATGTTTACACTTGGATTTGCCAGAAGGGCCACTGAATATAAACGTCCTACTTTACTTTTTTCAAATCTTGACAGGTTACGAACAATAAGTCGCAAGCGCAAGTTACAAGTCATTTTTGCTGGAAAAGCGCATCCGAGGGATGAAGGCGGAAAGCGCCTAATTGAACAAATCTATGGTTTTGGTCGCCAACTCAAGGGCGATGTGGAAATAGTTTACTTGGAAGGTTATAATATGGATATTGCGGCCAAAATGATTGGAGGTGTTGACGTTTGGTTAAATACACCGCTGCGGCCGATGGAGGCTTCTGGAACTAGCGGGATGAAAGCTGCCCACAACGGAGTCATAAACTTCAGTGTTCTCGATGGTTGGTGGATTGAAGGCTGGATAGAAAATCTAACAGGCTGGGCGATCGGTCCGCATCCATCCGAGAATATAGATGACCAGAATTGTTTCCTAAAAGAAAAAGCTGACTTGTACAACAAGCTGGAATACGTCATCTTGCCAAAATTCTACAATCAACGTGACGAATGGATAAAACTAATGAAAAACTCAATCGGCAAAATAGCGTACTATTTTAACAGCCACCGAATGATGCACCGCTACGTAACCGATGCGTATCTATAGTTTACTGTTACTGCGAAAGTTAATATCCTTGTCCTGAAGTATTGGATGACTCTCCTCGTTCGTCTCTTCAAAACAGAGTAACTATCCTCTGCCATCACAAACACCTACACCATAATCTCGCATGAACCGTTTTAAGAATAAAAAAAACGCTGCGAACTAATTCCAAAATCGCTATAAACAATAATAGCAAGAATTTCTATTTTTAAGTTATCGTATAGCTTCGTCTAGCCTTGAATCTCTTTTGGTTCGGGTAACTTCTTTAAATAATTCTAAACATTCATCTTTCGTTGGGGCTTCTATGGCTACGCTGCCATAAGCGCCTATATCAATTCGGTAGTTCTTTCTATCACTAACTTCAATTCTTTTCTCGTTTTGACCCATTTTTTCTTCTTCCCCTCTGCTCCATAATCTTTTCGGATATATGAATTAAAGATGTTAACGTGTTTGTTTTTATTAAGGTTAATGAGGGGTCAGCGGTGGGTGAATTTTCCACAATTACATTTTCCACTTACAATTGCCCATAATTAGTGGCCTATAAATATTCAACCTAAGGTTAGGCTTTTAACCAGAGCTGGAAATAACCAAGTTGAAACTGAAGTCTAATAAGTCGCCTATGTCGAATGTAGTGCAAGGGTATAATGTTGCAGGCAAAACTTCCTGCCGCTAAAGATATGCCTTCTAGACTCCATTTTAAGAAAACTTTTGAGGTGGCAGTTGAGGGATTCTATTTTATTTCTGTCATGCTTAGCGTTTTGGAGATATTGCCTGTATTTTTTATATAGATGGTTTTGGTTGCAGTGTCGACTGGATTTATTTGTTCCCAATCGATGTTTGTGTGGTTTATAGTTGCGTTTAGTTAGTTAAAGGTCTCTATGTTGAATGCGCCTGTAATGTTATTGCCGATTGTTCCACCGTTTGACATGTTTTGTTTGGCGATGAGGACACATGATGCTACTGTGGAGAGGGTTACGGCGATGATTATTAGGTTGATTAAGGCGATTATGGCTTTGGAGGAGTTTCATTGTATCTTCGAAAACATTTGTGTACTGCCTATCAATAAACGCTACATGTTTCTAGTGGATGATGAATTGCACTCTAACCAATCATCAACATTGGCCGGAATCATTTTCTTAAGACGTTGAAGAGGTGGTTTAGGCTTTATTACGGCAACATTGCCTGCATCTTTCTAAACAGTTAAATTGTGTTTTTTTAGCTATGTCTCTTGTTCTTTGTTCGTGGTCATCATGAATTGTACCCTTAATGTGTACTCGATAGTCCGCGGGATCGCTGTTTTTTGGTTTTTCAAGGACGCAGAAAAAGGCAATAACTCGTTGCAGAGGCTAATAGTTCTTTTAGGTAGGTAAATGTCTCTTCTTTATCTGTAAGGACCCATAATGGCCTGTTTTGTTGACTACTATTAGAAGCTTGCATGCATGCCATTTTATAATATTCCTTTCATAATGCGTTATCTTGGATATTTGGATTTTAAATTTGTATAAAGGTTCAACACTCATGTTCAGTATTTGAAGCATTAACTGGCAAGATTCAAAAAGAATGCTTTTAGAAAGTCGTGCTTATTCGTAGTTGTTACATCATACTGTAACCAACATTTCCTTATATTTTTGAGGCGAGTTACCAATAAGTAGGAATGCAAGGGATAGCCAACAAAAGTTGAGCGGATTCGGCTGCCGACAAGGAGAAGGCTGATGAACATCCTGCCTTTTAAGCTTATCCAGTTGGCGCATGGCTTGGTTCGCTTAACTCTTCCTTTTTGAACTAAACCACTGAAATGTGTTTAAAACGCACTGCGTTTCTTTCGTTCATCATTTGTGAGAACGCTTTAATTGATGGGTTGAATTTTGTTGAAGCTGAATTTTGGAAAATGGACGTTTTCTAACTATAGTTTTGTACACTCAACTTATATAGCCTGAACGCTGCCATTCATAACAAGGAGAAAGTTTATAGCTTCATTTTTAGGAGGTAAGATTTTGGGCATTACAACAGACAAAAATGAAATGAAAGATAAGGCAACAGCTATTTTGGAAGAGCCACACATCTCAGGCAACAACAAATTAAATGAAGCTAAATCAGTTTCCCCAAGTTTTCCTGTAGTTGGCATCGGCGCTTCTGCTGGCGGTTTAGACCCCTTGAGGTTGCTTCTGGACAATATGCCCAATGACACTGGAATGGCGTTTGTGGTTATACAGCATTTACTGCCTGGACAATCTAGCATGCTAACGGAAATTCTTTCTCGGTCCACTTCTATGCCCGTTTACCAAGTAAAGAATGGAATGAAAGTGGAACCAAACAATGTTTATGTGATTCCTCCCGACAAAAACATGACGATTAACGGAGGCCTTCTTCAGCTCCTTCCTCGCCTTCAAAATCCTAGAACCATTGATGTTTTTCTAATTTCTTTAGCTAAAGAGAGAAAGAGTCAGGGAATTGGGATAATTCTTTCTGGAACAGGTACAGATGGAACAGAAGGCTTAAGAGCAATCAATGCGGAAGGTGGAATTACTTTTGTTCAAGACCCAGAAACTGCCCAGTACCCAGGTATGCCACAAAGCGCCATAACTGCTGAAAGCGTACACTTTATTTTGTCAGCAGAAAAAATAGCAAAAGAACTAGCCCGTATAGCTAAAAGCCCGGAGATTTTACCAGCCGAAGTAAAAGCTGTTGAATCTAAAATTGGGAAAATGGAAAACCAAACAGTTTTTACGCTTCTTAAATCTGCATTCGGCGTTGATTTTACGCATTATAAGGCAGCGACGATTAACAGGCGAGTAACTCGCCGCATGGTCATAAACCAAATTGGCAGCATCAACAAGTACGTTGAATATCTAAAGTCACATTCGATTGAACTGCAAGCATTATTTGATGACATGCTCATTGGCGTTACAAGCTTTTTCCGAGAACCAGTCACCTTCAACTTGTTAAAGGAAAAAGTTTATCCCGAATTACTAAAAATCAAAACTACTAATTCACCAATCCGCATATGGATACCTGGCTGTTCAACAGGTGAAGAAGTCTATTCAGTTGCCATTACACTTCAAGAATTTTTAGAATCAAAGTCCATCGCAGACGTAACTGTTCAGGTTTTCGGAACAGATGTTAACGATAAAAATATTGAAAAAGCCCGAAAGGGACTATACCCTAAAAGTATTGAAGCACATGTCTCGGAGGAACGTCTACGGAGATTTTTCGTCAAGTCAAATGGAAATTACCAAATAAAAAAGTCTATACGTGACCTGTGCATCTTCGCAAAACAGGATCTAACTAAGGACCCTCCTTTTTCAAACATTGATATGGTTTGCTGCCGCAACGTCCTCATATACTTTGATTCCCTCCTCCAAGAAAAGCTAATTCCAATATTGCATTATGGGTTAAAACCAAGCGGTTTTCTAGTTTTGGGTGAATCTGAAAGCATCGGCAAATTCACCGACCTCTTTGTTCCATTAGAGAAGAGAAGCTCAGTTTTCATTAAAAAGAGAGCACAGAGCCAAGTAAATTTTGGCTTTGACGCTTTCCAAATCTCAACCAAAATGCCTCTGAAAGATACAACCAAAAAAGACCCCATAAGTACACTAAAAGAAGATGTAGACAAAATAGTCATGTCCAGATATGTTCCAGCGATGATGCTAGTTAACAAGAATTTAGACATCTTACTTTTCCGAGGTTACATGGCGCCGTATATTCTCCCTGAAGCAGGAGCTGCCAGCTTGAACATTAGCAAAATGCTTCGGGAAGAGTTAAAGCTTGAAATTGAAACAGGCATTTATAGGGCAAAAAAAGAGGATAAACAAATAACCATTGAAACGGTAGAGTTCAAAACTAATGGAGACACAAAAACAGTAACTATTGAGGTTCTGCCTTTAAAAAACAAAAACTTCGAAGACCTCTTCTTCCTTGTTTTACTTAGAGAAAACAAGCATAACATTGTGCAGCCCATGGTGGGACGACCTGAAAAGCAAAGTGAAAGCGAGAGAATAAAAAAAGAGTTACAACTTAAAGAAATTCGTGACGAGTTAGACTCCAGTAAACAATCGCTCCAGACAATAATAGAGGAGCAAGAAGCAACTAACGAAGAATTACGCGCCGCCATGGAAGAAGTTCAATCCAGCAATGAAGAACTGCAAAGCACAAACGAAGAACTCGAAACCGCAAAAGAAGAGCTCCAATCTACCAACGAAGAACTAAAAACACTAAACGATGAACTAAAAACCCGAAACGCCGACCTTGCACAATCAAATGATGATTTATCCAACACAATCAAAAATATGGACATCGCAATGATAATGGTTGACAACACATTCAAAATTAGGCGGTTTACGCCTGAAACCCAAACTATTTTGGGACTTATTCCTTCAGATGTTGGTCGCTCAATTACAACCATTCGATTAGACATTCCTTTTAAGAATTTAGAAAAAACTTTAGTAGAAGTAATCAATAGGCTAAGCGTCATTAACACCACCTTCCAAGACCAGAAAGGCCGTTGGTATGAATTGCGGATTAGACCATACATTACTGAAGAAAAAAAGATTGGTGGCGCAGTAATTTCATTCATAGATATTGACGATTTAACGAAGGCACAAAACAAAATCTTGATCGAAGCAGAGAAATACCGCACTTTAACAGAGAACGCTCCAGAAATAATCAGTAGATTCGACAAAACCTTACAATTTATTTATGTTAGCCCTTCCGTCCAAAATGCTATGGGTATTAACCCTAAGTTGATGCTTGGCAAAGCAATCAAGCAGATAGAGGAGCTAAAGCCATTGGCAAACCAATTAGATGAATCCTTGATGAATGCATTCAAAACTAAAAAACAGCAAACAGGCGAATTCAACCTGCAGAGCTCCATCGGTTTTAAAGCATTCAAGTATACGATAGCCCCAGAAATTATCAATCACCAGGTAACCTCAGCTGTAAGCGTCATGACCGATATTACGGAAATCAAAAAAATGGAGCAAGACTTACAGCAACACTCCGAACAGTTAGAAAAACTTGTTAAGGAAAAAACAGAGGAGCTAACAAAAGCTGAACGTTTAGCAGGAATCGGCGAAACAGCGGGCATGATTGGGCATGACATCCGTAATCCACTGCAAGCAATCATTGGAGCAGTTTACTTAGCTCAAGAAGAACTTAAAACTCTGCCGGAAAACCAATCAAAACAGAATTTACTAGAAAGCATAAATTTGATTGAACAACAAACCGACTACATAAACAAAATCGTCGCCGACCTGCAAGACTACGCCAAAAAACTATGCCCAGAAATCAAAGTCTACGAATTAAGAGACGTTATAAAAAAGGCTTTGTCGATGGTTCAAATTCCAGAAAACATCCACGTGACTACGCAAACCCCAAAAAAACTTCCGAAAATATTAACTGACCTATCTTATCTGCAACGTACGCTCACTAACCTGCTTAATAACAGCGTCCAAGCTATGCCAAACGGCGGAAAAATCGCGATTAAGGCAAAGGCAATGGATGGAAAAATGCTGCTTAGTGTTTTGGATAACGGTAATGGTATACCTAAGGAGGTTAGGGCGAAGATTTTCAAGCCTCTGTTTACCACAAAATCTAAAGGTCAGGGTTTTGGGTTGGCGGTTTGTAAACGTTTGATGGAGGCACAGGACGGCACCATCGCGTTTACAAGTGAGCTGGGTAAAGGCACTGCTTTCACCATAACTCTGCCTGTAGCAGATTAAAGTAGTAAGCATGCGACATGCCTAACTATTTTTCGGGCTTGCCGGGGGTCTGCCCATTTTTGCGGCGGTTTAGAGAAAGCTTGCCTCTTAGAGAAAATATGGGTGACTGCAAAGACAAGGGCGACGTTGGCAGCTGCAGTCAAAACTGTTTTGGGGGCAAAATTGTTCAACTAAAGCTTTCGCTCTAAATTTAGTTTCGCCAACTTTCAAATTTACCTATCTCCGACAATGCTTGCGGCATCAATAATCTCACAGCGGCCTTTGAAGCTACGGCTCCTACTCAGTATACGGCGTCAATGCACAACCTTCTGCAACCCACACCTGACGCTGAAGAAAAATGCACTGTTCTCTGCAACCTGCTGGTTGTTGTTGTTGTGTCTAAGAGAACATTGCAACAGCTACTAAAAAAATGCAAGACCGAATTCATTTCCAAAACAACAACAAACCTCAAACTGCAAAAAAACATATATCAACAAACACAACCTTTCTTGTTAAAAAGACGGTGAACACAACGGCGAACGCTGAAGAAAACAACAATGAAATGGTAGTTACCCCTTGGGAAGTTAAAGGCAAAGTAGACTATCAACGCCTCATAAAGGAATTCGGTACCCAAACCCTCACATCCCAACTCCTTAAGCGCATAGAAAACCACACAGACAAACTGCATCTTCAGCTGGAGAGGCAGATTTTCTTTAGCCACCGCGACTTAGACACCGTATTGGACTTATACGATAAAGGCACAAAATTTGTCCTCTACACAGGCAGAGGACCATCTGGGCCTGTCCACATCGGGCACCTTGTTCCATGGATATTTACCCTTCATATTCAACAAAAATTCAAAACCCGACTCTACTTCCAGATAACAGACGACGAAAAATACTTAATCAGCGACAACTCCGACCTCAAAAACACCGCCAAATGGAGCTACGAAAACGCGTTGGACCTCATTGCATTGGGATTCAAACACGAGGACACATTCATAATTTACGACACAAAAGACATCGACCTTCTCTACGACATCACCTTAGAAGTTGCCAAACGCATAACCTACAGCACCGCCCGCAGTTCGTTTGGGTTCCAAGACAGCACTAACATCGGCTGGGTCTTCTGGCCTGCCATCCAAGCTTCACCCTGCTTTATCCACAAAAAACTTACAGGCGAAAACGTCCCTGCATTGATTCCAGCAGCTATCGACCAAGACCCTTACTGGCGCGTAACACGCGACGTGGCCCAAAAACTCGGGTACTATAAGCCAGCACAGATTCATTGCCGCTTCTTACCTGGACTTGGGGCAGGTGGAAAAATGAGTGCCAGCGTGCCCGAAACTAGCATATTCACCGTGGACCAGCCCGATGTAGTTAAAAAGAAAATCTGGAACGCCTTCACAGGCGGCAAAGGCACCGCGGCGGAACAACGTAAAGGGGGTGCTGATCCTTCTGTCTGCAGCATTTTCCAATACTACTTCTTCCTCTTCGAAGAAGATTCATCCAAACTGGCGGAGCGAGAACGCAGATGTCGCGGAGGAGAAATGCTCTGTGGCGAATGCAAAAAAGATATAGCAGAAAAACTCAACGCTTTCCTAAAGCACCATCAGGAACGAAGAGAAAAAGCAAAAGACGTAATCGAGCAATATAGCATAAAACGGAAATAGATGAAAGGTTAACCGTTGCACTCAGATTGCGAGTCATCTTCTTGTCCGCAATTGATGCCTAAGGTTGCTGCCAACTGTCTAAGTTCGTCAGCATTAATCAAGTCAGATTCCAAATAATCAATAATTCGGAGTTCATTTAAGCCTAAAGCCCTTGCTTCATCTACTGCTACGCCATACGCCTCTATTTCCAAAGGTCGCTCAACATATGGCAATGCATGGTTACAGTTCTTGCCGTTTAGGACCTGCTTGACGTGGACTAACTCGTGAACGACATCAAGGTAGATGTCCGTAAATTTTCCAGATTCAAGATAACGCGGATTAATTAAAAGCCGACCTTCATTGTCAACACTCATATAGATTGTTGAATTAGTAAATTCAATTTCCAGATTCGATAGAGTGCTCTTGGTTTTGTCACCAAAAATATGTCGAACCGCATCGACATTCTCGAAGTTCTTAAAGTGATTGTGAAAAGCACATATATGTTTAATTGCTTTGCGAATTATTTCAACCTTCAAATTAATTCCCTCCAGACTGTTAACTAATTTAACAGAGAATTATAACATTGAAAATCATCGTATTTTAGTATCTCTCCTAAAAAAACAAGCCTTTGAACATTGTTTTTGAGCATTCTTCTTTAAAGAATCCAGTCTGCATAGAACACCCAAACTTGTGGAACGAAAGGATTGCTGATATCAAACTATAAATATCAAAAAACGTTATAGCTTTGTGAAAAGTACACCAGAAGAATGTTCACCGTTAACATTTTTGTTTAATCTCAAGAAAAAAGCGGCGGTTCGCCACTAAGCAAGGAGTAAATCAAGATGGAACTTTCGGACGATCAAGAAATACTTCAACTTATCCCTAAGCGGATTGGAAGATTACCTGAGCTTGCCAAGAATCTTTGGTGGAGTTGGGATGAGGAGGGGCGTCAGCTATTTCGGTCTCTTGACTACGAGTTGTGGAGGGCAAGCGGCCATAACCCCGTTAAACAACTAAGAGACATAAACCCACTCAAACTAGAGGCTGCGGGTAGAGACCCCGCTTTTCTTGATCTATATGATTCGATAATGGTAAAGTTTGATAATTATATGTCAAACAAGAAGGATTGGTGTGGAAAAAACATGCCCAACGATGTTGAGGGGCAAATTGCTTATTTTTCTGCTGAATACGCCATCCACAATTCTTTGCCCATCTACGCTGGTGGATTAGGTGTTTTAGCTGGGGACATCTGCAAACAAGCCTCGGACATTGGAATACCGCTGGTCGCCGTTGGATTTATGTATCCACAAGGATACTTCCGCCAACGCGTTTCCGCCGATGGTTGGCAAGAAGAAGCCTACACGCAGCTGGATTTTACTGAAGCACCAATTTCTGCATGTGCTTGGCCTCAAGGATGCGGTCCATTGATTCAAGTTCCGCTTGGCAACCGCCAAGTATTTCTCCAAGTTTGGCAAGCCCGCGTGGGGCGGGTCAACCTGTATTTGCTTGACACCAACATAAGCGATAATCGCCTCGAAGACAGAGGGCTCTCGGCTCGTCTCTATACTGCGGACCAAGAAGAGCGACTGCGGCAACTTATTGTATTAGGCATAGGTGGAGTGCGCACCCTGCGGGCGCTGAAAATAAAACCAACGATTTGGCATGCAAATGAAGACCACACAGCATTCATGATGCTGGAACGGCTCCGAGAAGAACGCGCCATCGGAACTCCTTTAAAAGAAGCAACCGAAAAAGTGCGTCAAACTACGGTTTTCACAACCCACACTCCCGTTCCCGCAGGACACCACATTTTCCCCTACACACTCATGAATCGTTACGCCCAAAATTTTTGGGAAACACTTGGCATTGACCGCGAGACCTTCTTAAAACTTGGATATTTCGAGGGGGTAGGTTGGGAAAGATTTAGTTTAACTGCTTTTGCACTACGAATGTCAGGTCAGGCCAATGCAGTTAGCAAACTGCATGGTTTGGTTGCGCGGAAAATGTGGCGCGCCATTTACCCGGAAAAGGCTTTGGAAGACGTTCCAATTTTAAGCATAACTAACGGCGTTCATTCGCCGAGTTGGCGAGCAGCCGAAATCTCAGAACTTTTTGAAAAACAAACCCAAAACGCCTTACCAAGTCAATATGAAGAGAAGTTCTGGGAACACATTGCAAACATTTCTGATGAAGAATTTTGGAATGTACATCAACTGCTCAAGGGTCGACTTATAAGAGCAATTCAGGATCGCGCGCAGTTACGTTTAATGAGAGATGGAATTTCTACTCAGCAGGTTCTTGCGATGGGCGCGTTGCTGGATCCTTACACCTTAACCCTTGCGTTTACACGTCGATTTGCTCAGTACAAACGCCCTTATCTGCTTTTAACGGATATGGAAAGGCTTAAAAAGATAGTTACTGACCCGCTCCGGCCAGTGCAGATAATTTTCGGCGGCAAATCTCACCCAGCTGATTATGCCTCAAAGGAACTACTAAAAAGAGTTTACGAAGTGGCTTTGGATAAGCGGTTTCAGGGGCGAATTGTCTTTGTGGAAGATTATGACCTTAACCTTGCAAGAGATTTAGTTCGAGGGGTCGATGTCTGGTTAAATACGCCTAGGCGATTGCAGGAAGCATGTGGAACAAGCGGCATGAAAGCTTCGATGAACGGCGTTATCAACTTAAGCGTGCGCGACGGATGGTGGGATGAAGCTTTTAACGGCAGTAATGGCTGGGCCATCGATACCTTTAAGGGTGGAACTCCTGAGGAAGAAGACAAGACGGACGCTGAAACATTATATGGGCTTTTGGAAAACAGAATAGTACCCCTGTTTTATGATCGCGACCGCAAGGGAATCCCGCATGGCTGGATTGGAGTCGCCAAGGAAGCTATCAAAACTATTAATCCCGAATTCAACGCATGCCGAATGATGAAGCAATATGTTGAGCAAATGTATCTTCCGGCTTCAGAATTGGCAACTTCAAGTAACCGGTTAATTGAAAAGGAGAAAATTTAATGTCAGAAAAAAATGAAATGGAAACCTTCCAATTAAATTTGGAAGACCTCTTAGTTGTTTTTGTTGGAAGTGATGAAACCGTTTCTAACATTAACCCGCGGGGCTGTGAAGTATTGGGGTACATAAAAGGCGACGTTGTTGGGAAGAACTGGTTTAATAACTTCATGCCCCAGGGCTCCAAAGAAGAGATGAGAATGTCTTTTCATCAGCTTCTAAACGGTACATTTCAAAGGGGACATATGGATAAGCCGATTTTAACTAGAAGTGGAAAAGAACGCATCATCAACTGGCATATTTTGCCTGTTAAGGTTGAAGATGGCGTTTTTAACGGGGCAGTTTTTTCCGGGCAAGATATAACTGACCGTAAACTCATCGAAGAAAGATACATCCGGCTGGCGTCTTTTCCTTCTTTCATCCCTAACCCCGTAATTGAGGCGGACTTCGAAGGCAAGATAACCTACACTAACCCTGCAGCCAAAAAAGTGTTCCCAAACATCGAGCAAAAAGGTTTAGACCAACCATTCTTCTCTGACTGGATAAACGTCATTTCAGCTTTTAAAGGCAAAATCTCAATAGATTACTCTTTTGGCCGCGAAATATGTCTTGGTGACCACTGGTACCTGCAACAGTTCTCCTATATTCCCATAGGACCCAGAATTCGAGTTATTGCTATAAACGTTGACCAAAAGAAACAAGCAGAAGAGGATCTTAAGTTAAGCGAAGAAAAATACCGCAGTCTATTTGAAAACATGATAAACGGGTACGCTTACTGCCGAATGATTTTTGACCAAAAAGATGAGCCTGTCGATTTTGTTTATCTGGAAATCAATGTTGGCTTCGAGAAGCTTACCGGATTGAAGCGGGAGGCGGTTGTTGGGCGGCGTGTTTCTGAGGTTATTCCCGGGACCAGAGAAGCGAACCCTGAAATTTTTGAGATATATGGTAGAGTTGCAAAGACAGGAAAAACGGAAAGCTTTGAGGTTTATTTTAGGCCACTAAGCAGATGGTTTAACATCTCTGTGTATGGTCCCAAAAAAGAACATTTCGTCGCTATATTCGAAAACATTACAAAACGTAAAGAACTTGAGCAAGAGCTAAGCAGCTACAATCAACGCCTTGAAGAGGTTGTGGCAAGGCGCACGGCGGAATACGCAGAGTCCAATAAGACGCTAACTCTGGAAATCATGGACCGCCGCAAAAACGAAGAGGGCTTGCAGTTTAGAGCAATGATTTTGGACAACCTAAGCGAAGCCATCTTTTTGGCGAATTTGAAGGGAGACTTCGTTTACGCAAACCTTGCTGCGTGCAACCTATTCGGTTATCCCTGTAACGAATTGATGAACTTGAACTTGTTGACGGTTCTTCAGGTTCCCGAAGAGGTAAAGAAAACACTTATGGAAAAACTGCAAGAAACCGAGCGCATTGACCTCCACACGGACCAAATCACTAAGAACCAAGAGAAAGTCCCGATTCATCTGCGAATGAGCTTAGTGAAAACTGCCCATGGGAAGCTGATAATCAGTGTAATTCACAAGGTTGAGGGGCATTGACAGAAAAGGAAATAAATTTTCGAAGACAACCTCCTGCGCAATAGAAAAACAAAATAACTTCCAACCCCACGCAATAAACATAACAAGGTGACAAAGGTGTCGGCGAAAACAACAGTAAACATTAACTCCGTAACCAGGTTGCTTCATCCCATGCATACTGTGCTGGTTTCAGCCGTCGGAAAAACAGGCAAAGCTAATGTTACCACAGTAGCGTGGGTAATGCCAACCTCGGGCAACCCGCCGTTGATAGCCATAAGTCTCGCACCCACCCGCCACACCCATACCCTCATCGCAGAATCCGGCGAATTTGTCGTAAACGTTCCTACAATAGAAATTCTACAAGCGGTTTACGCTTGCGGATCCTTAACCGGAAGAAGCTTTGACAAATTCAAAAAAGCAAACCTCACACCGATGCCTAGCAAGAAAGTCAAGGCACCAGCCATCCGCGAATGCATCGCCCACCTCGAATGCGAAGTCGACGGGCAATTCACTACAGGCGACCACACCATATTCGTTGGCAAAATCCTCGAAGCTTACGCAGACAATGGCGTATTCACAGAGGGGGGCTACGATCTCAAACGCGTCCGAATGCTCTACCACGCAGGTGGGAACAACTTCGCGCTTCTTGACCCAAAACTCTACAAATCTTAACCTGGAAAAAATATCGCTTCCCTTTCCCGCTTAACAGACAGATTTTTTTCAAGATCCAAGAAATGGCAGAACAAGCGCAAGGTAAACACAACTTATAAAGCGTTAATCTCGTCTTAAATTTGTCTATGACAAACAAAAAGAACAAAAAATACAAGATAACACAAAAAACGATACCAACAGAAACCTACGTAACATTCAAAGAAGTTACCGAATAAACGCTCAACTCCAAATAATATTTTCTTAAGACCAAATATCATGCGGTAGTTTCCACAAACAAGGAGTTTGAAGAATTAACATTCTTTGCATTGCTATCAGCTGAGGATTTGGGCATGATTTTTGGCTTTGTGGTCTGACGTTGCATTAGCCTCTTGTGGACTTGGTTTATTGGTAAGGTAATTGGTGTCATGTGGATCGAATAACAATCGTTGTTAATTTAGAAAAATAAGTTTTAAGGCAGTTTGAAGAGTGAGTCTCATCAAGTAGAATTGGCTTTTTGTGGCTTTTGTGGTCATTTCCACCACTGTTTTGTTGGTGTTTAAAACTGTAATGATTCCTTGTATTGGCTGAAGCCAAAAAGAGCTAAATAGATTAAAAAAATTAAACACACTTTTCGTATCCTGATAGGAAATCAATTTGGTAACTCGTAAAGGTATGTCAAAAGCTCTAAGATCGAAGTCAATATTAGGGTTTCCAGCGGTCATTAGAGTAATGAATTTCAGGAGAATGCCTTAAGATCGGATGCTGACGAGGGTTGCAGTTTATTGAGTTACTGCTGAGTTGTTTAATTGCTTGATATCGTTATTGTTTGTGTATAGCTCCAGCTGCTTCTCCCAGTTTCGTTAAAGACGCTGTATTGAGGTATTCTCCAGCATGGTGGGTTATCTGTTAGTTTTGTGTAGAATCCGTCGATCCCTAGTACTTGAATATCTACCTTACCGCTCTTGGTTATATTGCCTATCCAGATGCTCCAGCCCCCTGGGTCAGGATTAGTGCTACCCAGCCCAAACTTTATAGTCGTGTAGCCAGATGTTGATGGGGCAAGATTAGGCGTAACCAAAGCGGAGCTCCAGTCTTGAGCGTGATCTTTGACGCGTATGTTGTAGTATAGTTTAACGATGGTTTCATTTACGACTGCGTAGTTGGAGGGTTCTCCGGTGTTGTTTATAACGACGTCAATGAACTTTATCTGTATGTGGTAGGTTCCGGTTGCGTTAACTATAGTGTGCGAGTCATCTTCAAGCTTTAAGGTGAAGTTTGGAACGTTGGGGCTGATTTGGGTGAATGCTGGCTGTATTGCAATCAAGCCTGAGGTTAGTATAACACAGATTAGTGATAGGGCAATTTTGGTTCGCATAGGTAGTTATTTGTAATGTTTTGCATAAAAGGTTGCCAGTTAAGAAACTTTGACTAAGATTAGTCAAAGAATCTTTACTATAAGCTTTTTATTTAAACTGCCACAAGACTAACCTATGAAACCAAATAAGAAATTCTCGCTAATGGCCATTTTTATATTGTCTGCCTCAGCAATGTTAACGGTGTCTCCTTCCTGCGTTTTAGCCGCAAATCCGTCTGTACCAGAATTCACAGTGGCGTATGTCGACCACTCCTACGTTGTTCCCGTGACACATTGGATTACTACAGACCCCTATACTGGGGAGCAAATAACTCATAGCAGTGGTGGAGAACATGTTGATAACCGAACTATCGACGTTACTATTAAGAACCAGCCGTTTACACCCTACAAGGACTCCAGCAGCAACCAAACAGTCTACCTATACTATAATGTTCGATCCAAGGGGCACTTCGAAGACTGGGACAGCGCGAATAGTGGTCACAATCAAGGTGGTATCCAGGCTACCACTTCCGCTAACACTGTTATATCCTTTAACATTGGATATTGGAATGTACCTCAGGGAGGCCAAATCGATTTTGAAGTGCAAGCCAGTTTAAGTTACACAGCTAATTCTTATTCTGGAAGTTGTTTCACTGGCTCTCAAACTATTCCAGTTGGCACAAGCGACTGGAGCGCCGCAAAAACACTAACAATCGGAAACCCATCACCTTCATCATCAACACCGCAGCCTACAATAGAACCGTACCAACCAAACCCCACCTTTAACCCGTACCTACCAACCGCTTCCCCAATATCTCCCCAGAACCCAACAACAACTCCATCCCAACCAAACATACTAACAGGAATACTGTCTGGGTCTGACTGGGAACAAACTGCCCTTTTAGTTATGGCTGTGGTAATTGCCTGCTTTGTGATCGTGGTGGTTGCGCTTCTTCGTAAAGTAACGACCAAAAATACTTTGCCTTAGTTCAAACACAGGGCATATTCCTCCTTTTCAAATAAGACCGTTTGGCCCTAAGAGGGTCTGCAGTTTTTTCTAAGCATTGAGAGGTTTGGGTGGTTATGCATTTAAGCATCCGATGCATAAACCAATTTCATACGAATGTGAATTGCCATGCCCTACGACAAAGAAGAGCTCGAAAAATTCCGCCAATCAGGAAAAATCCTTCGCGAAACCAGAGAAGAAATGCGCAGTTACGTTAGGGAACGCATGCCGATTATTGACGTGTGCGAAAAAACTGAAGCTCTCATTCGCCAAAAAGGCGGTAAACCAGCGTTTCCCTGCAATGTCAGTATCAATGAGGTTGCTGCCCACTACACTTCGCCTCCAAACGACATATCGCTGATTCCTGAAAGCTCCACCGTCAAAGTAGATTTAGGCGTGCAAGTTGACGGTTACGTGACCGACACCGCGTTCACGGCAGCTTTTGGTGCAGAAGGCAGAAGTATGGCAGCCACTGCTGAACTGGCCCTCAAAACTGTCATAGATAACATCCACGGCGACATGGCGCTGGGAAAAATCGGTAGCCTAATCGAAACAACCATAAAAAACCGCGGTTTCAAGCCAATTAGCAACCTCACTGGACACAGCGTTGGACGATACCTCATTCACGCAGGAACATCCATTCCCAACATCTCTCAAGTTTCTTTGACAAAGGTCAAAACAGGCGAAGTTTACGCCATAGAACCCTTTGTTACAGTTCCTGAAGCAACAGCAATCGTGGAAGACGCACCCCAAATCACCATCTACCGCTTGCTAAAGGCCAAATCCACAAAGAGCGACGCGGCAAAAAAAATGCTCAAGCACATCGAAACAAGCTTCCGAACCCTGCCATTTGCCGAACGATGGCTAAATGGCGTTGTTCCTGCTGAGCAGCATAAAGCTGCTTTTAAGGAGTTATTTGCGTCAAAGGCAATTATGGGGTATCCTGTTTTCGTCGAGGTAACCAAGAAACCTGTGGCTCAAGCCGAGCATACATTATTGATAAAAGATGAGGGTTGCGAAGTTTTAACCTAAAGGTTAAACTTCTTCGTTTAGACGTTGTAGGTTTTTTCCTTTTCTTTGACTTCTTTGTAGATAGCAGTTATCATTTGGCGTGTTGTTGGGCATTTTTGGCATGGAACATCCAAATCTTTGTAGACATAGTCGCCACGCTGGAATTCGCGTACAGTTTTTTCGCCACACTTGCACTCGATTGTGGTCATGACCTTTGGCACTTCAATTTTTACTTGTGCAGATTGCAGTTTGGACTGGTAGAGCAAAAACACGGAGAGTACTAGAGCGATTGAGCCGATACCAGCAAGGGCACCCGCAGCCCACAGGTCGCCTGCCAAGTAGGTTTCGCCTGCAATCAACAGAGCAGTTACGGCAAGAGCCATGACAATCAAAACTATCATGGTGAGATAAGTTGAGATTTTCTTGTTTGCAGATGCAGATCGAGTTTGGTTTTGGGTCATACGTTTAATCCTCATTATTGCCCCACTCCGATAGAATTGCCAACTCCGACTATAATGACTTTATCGCCAACCTTTGTGCGCTCAACTATAACTGTTTTCACACGTTCGATGACTTTGTCGGTTGCCTCATGGATTTCTTTGCGCATGGGTGAAACGGCGTCACCAATATCTTCTTTGACTATTACGGCGTAGTTGGGTATCTTGTATTTGGTTAGTTTTTCTTCTATTTTGAATGCATCTACACCTGGTCCGCCAATGGCTGCACCAATGCCTTCGGAGACTTCGCCGACGAGTTCGCCTTCAAGCTTTAAGCCTGCGTCAATCATGATTAGGCAGCCGATTTTGCCTTCGTTTTCCTCGATAACTGTTACTACGGCGTCGCCTGGTTTGCCGACATTGCCGCCAGGACCTTCCGCTTTAATTATTAATCCAACCCGTTCTTCGATTGGAACAGTCGCCATCACGCAGTCTTTAGGTAGCTTGCGGATTTCGTATCCGTGCATGAGTTTTCCTGCAACCAGAGGTCCTGCGCCGTCGCCAATTGGTTGACCGTATGCGAAGGCTTTGAGTGCGCTTGAGTACGCATCGGCTTCTTTCATGACCATGGGCAGGATCATTTGAATCTGCATGATGACATAGAGACTGAGCGTCTTTTTGCCTTGGATATAGTAGTGGCGAATAACTTTGTAGATGAAGTTCAGTGCCATCGCAGCTTCGAGGGTGTTTTCGAGGTTGTTGATTTGGACATCGTCGTTTTGGACAGCGGGTGCCATAAGTTTAACTTCTTCTTTTAGGCGTTCATCTCGGACGTCTAGGACATGGTCGAGTTTGTAGACGATGCCTGCTGGATCCATATTTTGGGGTCCTATGGTGAAGTAGTCGAGGTATCGGTCTACGCGTGCAGACGGATCTGCAGTTGGCTTACCGATCTCTTTAAGAGTTTCGATGGCCGTTTTTCTGCCTTCCTCTTTTATGTGCCTCAGCTTGTGCAGACTGTTCTCGACTTCACGGATCATAACGTACATTTGGATACGTTGACCGTAAAAGATCAGAACTATAAAGAACACATACGATAGCAAGCTGATTATCTGTGTAATTGAATCGCTTCCGGGAATAAGACTCACTTTACTAACACCACGTCTTTCAAAAACTGTTCTCGGTTACCTATAAAGCTATGCTAAATCTCGCTTAAAATTGCATTTAAAATGATAATGAATGTTGCCAGCTTTCCCAGGTTCACGTGGCCTAAGACCACACTACAGCTGGAAACGGAACACGGTTTAACTTCTGAGTTCGGAATGGGATCAGGTGGAACCCGTGCCCTTTGACCGGCAGACACTTGCATAAAGCTCAATCATCTCCTTATATACTTTTAGTTTTTTAATGTGTAATTTATTGGAAAAGCACCGTTTTAGCGCCTTCTACAACTGTTGAAAACCTAAATTAGCAAACCTCTTTAAAGAAAAATTTTCAGCGACTGACCTAACTGGTATATGGAACTTACTGAAAAAGCCAGTTAGTACTATAAAAAGGCAGGTAGAGTTGAATTATTAATGTTGTTTTTTTGATTCTTGAATAGCATTTTCTTTCGCAAAGCGACAATTACAGCGGCAGCGATGATTAATAACACAACTGTTGCTATTGCTGCAAACGTTAACGTATTGCCAGTTGACGGTTCATCATTTCTTTGCAACGTGCCTAAAGCATAGAAATTGTGATCCCATGAACTGTAAAAAACGCATCCGTTCCAGACTATGGGAGAAGAACTTACATGTCCCTCAGTTGTCTTGGTCCAAACGCTTTCGCCTGTTAAAGCGCTAAGGCAGTAAATATCGCCGTTCCAAGCAGAAGCATAAACGTAGTTGCCCGCTATTGCTAGAGCTGAAGTTATGCCATCGTTAGCGGTGTAATTCCAAACTTTGTTGCCGTTTGTCGCGTTGATGCAGTAAATGTTCTTGTCAGTTTCTCCAGTTCCAACGTAAACGTATCCGTTGGCAACTGCTGGAGACGAGTCAACCCAACCTTGGGTTGTGAACTTCCAAAGAACTGCTCCATTTGACGTGTCCAGACAGTATAGGTTATTGTCTTCAGAACCTATGTAGACTCGACCGTCAACAACCGCAGGCGAAGACATTATCAATTGTCCAGTCTGGTAACTCCATGTTTTTTCACCGGTTAACGCATCAAAACAGTAAACATTCATGTCTACCGCTCCGATGAAGACGTGACCATTCGTTACCGCTGGCGAGGATTCTACAAGATTTCCCGTTGTGTAATTCCATATTTTGTTTCCAGTTGAAGCATCCAAACAATAGAGGTTTCCATCCCAGGAGCCCACATAGACATATCCATCGGCGACCGCTGGCGAGGATTCAACACTATTTCCAGTAGGATAAGACCAGATCTCTTTTCCTGATGAGGTATCTAAACAGTAAACATTCCCGTTGTAGCTTCCAAAATATGCATAGTCATCTACAATCGCAATGGAAGAACTTATTGCCGCTCTATTTGATAGAGTATAACTCCATATCTGAGATCCGTCTAGTGCGTTGAGACAATAGACTATGCCATCGTTAGATGATATGTAAAGATGACCCTCAACTATTGTGCCTGAAGCGCCTGCAGGGGTTGCAGTTTCAAATTTCCATAGCAAATTGTTGGATGTTGCAGGTGTTGTAGATGTGTAGCCGCTGTTAGTCAAGTCATGTCGAAACATAGGCCAGTCATCGGAGGAAGGTGACGTTGCGTTCACCTCTATGAAAAAGGGAAAAAGCAAAATTGCCAGAAACAAGACGATAACTGGGTATTTTTTCACATTAGCACCTTCAATCTTGTTTTGTTGCTTCAACCTTTAAGCTTTCAAGGGCAATTCCGTTGTACTGTGTCTTGCTGATTTCCTTGTCTTCGTTGACAATTTTTACCTTGAAGCCAGCCTGTTGTATCTTGCTTAAGTAATCAACTTTTTGCAAAGCGCCAGCAACGCAACCTGAAATCAATTCATCATCATTTAGTTGCTCGTCAGTTAGTTTTCCTAGTAGAACAATGTCAGAGACATACATTTTGCCGCCGTTTTTGAGTACGCGGTATGCTTCTTTGAATACCTTTGACTTATCGGGTGCTAGATTAATAACGCAATTGCTGATAATGACATCAACGGAGCTGTCGTCAAGAGGCATTTGCTCGATGTCGCCCAGCTTAAATTCGACGTTTGCGTACTCTTGTTGTTTGGCTATTTTTCTTGCTTTTGCTACCATCTCTTCAGTCATATCTAAGCCGATGACTTTGCCTATTTTTCCGACTTTTCTTGATGCCAAAAAACAGTCAAAACCTGCACCACTTCCAAGATCAAGGACCGTATCTCCTTTTTTGATACTACTAAATGCAGTTGGGTTACCACAGCCTAAACCAAGGTTGGCTTCGGGAAAAGAATTTATTTCTTCTTCTGAGTACCCGATGTTTTTTGATATTTCTTTTATTGTTTGCTCATCAGCGCTACCGCAGCCACATGAGCAGCAACACGAGTTGGTATTAGTGGCTATTTTTGAATAATTTGTCTTTACAATTTTTTTTATGTCTTTATTGCTCATATTTTTTCAACTCATTGCTTTTAATTTGAGGGTTAAGTGACCCTTTTTTTATCCTTGATTTTACTTCAAGTATTGCTTATCCAGCCCAAGATTTGTTTTCGTCTTCACAAGGCATCAAATAACTTCATCAAATTTTTCCTGTTCTGAAAGGGATACAACTCATCTGTTCAATAACTTCTTTCTGTAGAATTATGATGAGTCCAGGAGTTAGAGCGTCAACAACATGATGGATTCGTGGATCAATTATGAAGTACATTCTTTTAGTTCCGTCCTTTCTGCACCTGATTGCTCCTATATCTTTGAGGATTTTTAGGTGGCGGGAAACGACTGGTTGGATTAAGCTAAGGTGTGGAACTATTTCGCAGACGCATTTTTCTCCATCGCGTAGGAATTCGAGTATTTCGAGTCTGTTGGAGTCGGAGAGGGCATGGAAGACTTGGGCTTTAAATCTTTGTTGTGGTGCTGTTGGCGGGGTCATGGTAGCAAAAAATGTATATAACAATATTTAAATATTTACATTAACGCTTGTTATTTAACATCATCCAAAACACCAAGTGACAAAATTGACAGAAGGCCACATCCACCTCAGAAGCTGGAAAGAATTCAAACAAGCAGTTAATGAAAACAAGCCCCTCTCAATAGTGTTCATCCTCGAACAAAACGGTTTCTCAAAAAACAAAGAACTCTCTACGCTTAAAATAATAATGCTCCACGACAAACGCTACTTCATCTTCTACGACTTCCCAAAAGGTGACGCCCTCAGAGAAACAAAAATCCCTCTCCACAAAGATAAAAACGGAATCCCAAACCTCGACGAAGACGAAGTTAAAGCTTATCTTAAAGAGCAGTTCCCAAACTTGGAAGTTTACTCGTTTTGGACAACATAAACAAAGGTGATTTCGAATGTCAGAAGAAGATACATACGAAGGAATCCCCAGAGAAAAAATACCTTGGGACCCAAAAATAGACTACGAAAAATGTGTTGCTTGCGGAAAATGCGTTGACTTCTGCCACATGGGCACATTCAAGCTTAAAGAGGTAGAGGGCAAAAAACTAACATTAGTAAACCCCAACAGATGCGTCGTTTTCTGCCGGGGTTGTGAAGACATCTGTCCTGCTGGCGCAATATCTCATCCCTCAGAGGAGGAAACCCGAAAGACTATTGAAAAGCTGCAGGAAGCTGCATTGTCATAACTAGAGGCTGGGAAATTTGAAGAAAATTTTGTTTGTCTGTGTTGAGAACGCGGGCCGAAGCCAGATGGCAGAGGCGTTCGCCAAAAAGTACGGTGCCGACAAGTTCGTGGCTTCCAGCGCAGGCAACAAACCTTCCGAACATGTGAACCCAGTTGTTGTTGAGGTTATGAAGGAAAAAGGTATAGACATTTCTGGCAACAAGCCAAAATTGATATCGGCAAAGATGGCGATAGACCAAGATTTAATTGTTACAATGGGATGCAACGATCAAGACGTCTGTCCCGGACCATTCTTTAAACCTACAATTGACTGGGCACTTGAAGACCCTAAAGGCAAACCCATCGATAAAGTACGAGCAATCAGAGACGACATCGAAAGAAAAGTACAAGAACTCATAGCTCAACAAACAGGAACATAACCTGTTATCCAAGGTTTCATGTTATCGCGTCAGCCTTAAACCGAAAATAGTGCATCACATTTTCGAATTTAGGTAAGACTCACTTTTTCTAAGGGACTTTCATTTTATATTATCTTTATTTTTTGCTTATGTAGTTTTTTCCTCACAAAAATCATAATCTATCGAAGATAACAACAAGTAAATGAAGTTATTGATTTGTTTTTTTAATCATGCCCATCCCATACCAAAATAACACTTTTGCAACAATTGGGATTAAGGCGCCACATGCAAGGCGGGGTAATAGGGTAAACAACAAGCCATCTATTCCCGTGACTACGTTAGCTGGCGAAAGCAGGAAAATCCAAAAAAGCATTGCTCCTCCGATAACGGTTGCAGTTACTCCTGAAATTATCATTCTTCTGAAATCTTGGGAGCCCTTGTTTAGGGCGCCTGCAATGTAGCCAATCAACATAGCACTAAGAACATATGCTAACAGAACTGTGCCCGAACCTGCGGCGCCATGAAAGCTGCTTGACCAGTAAAACGCGTAGAGACTACCCATCAAAAAGCCTGAGGCGCCTCCTGCCCACTGGTTCCAGACTAACCCGAGAATTAAGGGAACTGCGACAATAACAGTTAGTTCAAAGAGTTCCATTATTATTCCAATTACTATTCCGGCGCTCGCAGAGCTGTATCCTACTATCGACCTGATTTTGGAAATTCCTACAATAGCTAAAACAACTATTACTGGAATTATGATTCTATAGATTATGTCTTTTTTGCTCCATTGTTTCCAGTTAAGCGCCATAAAGCCTGCACCCTGAATAGCTATCCTTTGCGTTATTGCGATTTAAGCTTTGGCAACTAAAGCCTATGTCATTTGACTTTGGTAATGTATTTATCATTAAAGGCAATTTGATAACAGCGAAGCCCTTTTGTGCAGGGGTCGCCGAGCATGGTCAAAGGCGTAGGCTTCAGGAGCCTATCCTTCAGAGGTTCGTGGGTTCAAATCCCACCCCCTGCACCACTATGGTCAAATAGTAAGGGGGTCCCGCCTGGCGATGTTGCTTAAACTTTTGGCTAATTTTCATGTTAAAGTTTCCTTTTCTTAAAGATTTTAGCGCCGTGAAATTCGGTAACGTATTCGAATCCTGACTCGATTAAAGCACATATTTCCTTTGCTGTTTTCGCAACCTTAGAAATATACTCGCATTCGCCTTGAAAGAGAGCTTCTTCCAGTTGGACGTAAAGTAGTGTGTTTTTGATGTTTTTGTGGCCTAATCGTTGCATGACATAGTACATGTCTTTGTGTGAGTGGTAGAGCATTGTTCCTTTCCAATATCTTAGAGTGTGAAAGTGGATTTGCATTATTCTTTGGTTGCCTATTTTGTTGGCTACTTTTCGGCGTTGACGTTGGAAATTTACAGCGTAATTGTCGACTCGCATGTGTTGAAATGAGAAGACTCTGTCGCCGTAGTTTTTGGGCAGCGTTTGGAGCATGTCTATAGCCTTGTTGCTTAGGTGGGTTACTCTTGGGGTGCTGTTCTTTTCAGGTGTAATGTTTATGACTTTACTTTCTAAATCGATATCGAGCCATTTGAGTTGCCAGATTTCTCCGCATCGTGCGCCTGTTTCTTTGAGTAGTTGTAGGAATATTGCCATACGTTTGCTGGAGCCTGCGATTAATTGATCGATTTCTGTTTCTTTAGGTATGAAAGGTATCTTGCGGACAACTTTGTATAGTGGGGGTTCCCATTCTCCTCCAGCCATTTTTAGGAAGGATGAATAGGCGTCGACGGCGTTGTTTTTCATGCCGTTGCCCCATTTCTGCTCTGCGATAGTTTTCTTAAGTGACTCTGGATCGTAGAGATTGGCGCCCCTTTTGATCAATCTTTTTAGCAGTTTAACTCTGCCGCATATGGTTGCTTCGCTTTTCCCACTGTTTTTTAGCCAGAGCGCATATTCGAGGATTTTTTGTTTGAAATCGCCAGTTTCGTTTCTTCGCAGAACTTTAGTTGTTTGTTGTTCTGCTACCAAGATTTTCGTCTCCGTGACGCATATTTGGCTACTAGTTACTATGCCGACAGAGGTTTTTAATGACTTCGTTTCAACCGATTCAACAGCTTCAACCGCTCTTTTTGGACCTTAAAGATCGTTTGGATCTGAAAATCTCAATCCACATTCTCGACATAACCAACGTTGAATCTTTCGCCAACTCGTCAAAACGTAAACCCGCTCGCCAAACTCTTTTTGAGCTGCATTGTGGGCATAGGGGGCTGGTGCCGGCAGAGTCTTGGGCAGACTCTGACTTACAAGAATTGGAACCGACTTTAGTGCCAAATACGTCTGGAGAAGGTTTCGATGTAAGCTCAGCCATTCCCTCCCACCTATAGCTCTGTTTAGTTTTCCTTTGCCATTTTGTGTGAGTCAAAAAATAGAATCGGCTTGCCTTTAACGTCTTGCAGGTAAGTTACTGGAAACATTTGCCTAAACAGATCACCGCCTCTTGGTTTTCAAAGATAGGATTTGCATACTCTGGCGCATTGTTTAAGTGATCTTTGCAAAATGGAGCGTACAGTCTTGTTATGCCGCTTTGATATTAGACATAGCCTGTGTGCCCTGCAGGAGGATTTCCACAGACTACGCATCGCTTGCGATCCAGCCGTTTCCTCAAGTTCTCTGCCACCGTTACTTGAAGAATTGGTCGTCACGCATGTTTTCGCTGATTTGGATAAAGCGGCGTTTCTTGCAGAAACCCAAGATTTTTGTCAGGAGTGGGTCGTCGCCCTTATCAAACTCTTTCTTGAATCCAATCCTGACCGTTTGTACCCTAATTTCGATGATTCCATCGTTGCTTAGGAGCTGGTAAAAGCCCAGTTTTTCTCCAGCATACTCAGCAAGGACCTCCCAGTCCTCAATAATATTTACCAATTTCTTGTCACCTTGACCTACCGTAGAGTCTGAGTTCAAAAACAATCTTTCCCCTTTTTTAGTTACGAAAAAAATAGAAGAAAAATAGGCTGAGAAGGTTCTGGATAAAATCAAAGATGAAATATTCCCAACTACGTTGTGTTCTTTTCTCCCCCTGCCCCCGAGCCTCAGCAAACCGTTCGAACAATATGAAAGAAGTAGTCAAGCAAAAAAGAAAAGAATTGGGCGAAAACAAAGCAAGAAAATCGAAGAGGAAAAATCAAAAAACACTTGACCACAAAAGATGTCTATGACCGTTTTCTTTTTGGCTTGAGAGGCAGTTCAACCCAAAAAGCGACACTTCATTGTTCATGCTTGATTAAATCTATCATGTATCAGACACAACGATTTTTTCGATAAGGCCTTTAGTAGAAAACTATTTAAATTATCCAATAAAATTATGACTAGTCGTGAATAGCACTTTTAAGGCGCACTTTTCACGACTTAAATTCTTAGGAGAATAAAAATGAAAAAATTAAACAAATTCTTTGCAATTGGCATTACAATGCTTTTTATGCTCTCTTTACCCACTTCA
Organism: Candidatus Bathyarchaeota archaeon; assembly: GCA_963775685.1. GTDB lineage: Archaea > Thermoproteota > Bathyarchaeia > Bathyarchaeales > Bathycorpusculaceae > Bathycorpusculum. Next base: position 821,707 of record CAVZJV010000014.1, on the reverse strand, counting down.
ATAATGCTTCTTCCAACCACTAGTGCACACACGCCTCCATGGCAAGTTCCAACCTATGCCTTTATGGTTGTTGCACCAAACCCAATAGGAGTTGGACAACAGACAACTGTCGCATTCTGGCTTGATAAAGTTCCAATTGGAGCCGAAGGCCAATGGGGCTCAAGATGGCACAACATGAAAGTCACCGTAACAAAGCCTGACGGAACAAATGAAACGCTGGGAAGCTTCAACTCAGATGTTAACGGCGGAGCTTCAACACGATATACACCTACTGTCGCTGGAACATACAAATTTTACGTTGAATATCTAGGGCAAGTAGCTCTAAATGAAAATCCCTATCCTTTCGGTGCTGGCTTTGTTCCTCTTGGGCTTGATTACTTAAATGATACTTATCTGGCTAGCAGTGCAAGCGCAACGCTTACAGTTCAGCAAGATCCAATAAGCCTGACATATACACCTAATCCGCTTCCAACCAATTACTGGACACGTCCAATAAGCTCAATGAATAGAGAATGGGCTTCAATCAGTGGTAATTGGCTTGGACTTGGAGCAACTAACTTTGGCGCAACGGGACTTTATGCAAACAACGGCAATTATGATCCATACACAACAGCTCCAAATAGTGCACACGTTATGTGGACTCTGCCAGAAGCTTTCGGAGGTCAAGTTGGAGGGGAATTTGGCAGTTCAGAAACTGGTCTTTACGCTACGGGAACCGCTTATGAAACCAAGTTTGGCGCAGTTATTCTCAACGGAATCCTCTACTACACTGAATATCCGGGCGCTGGCAATAATCCGACAGGTTTGAAAGCTGTGAATATGCGAACTGGCGAAACTGTTTGGGAGAGAAATATTACCACTCCACTAAAATGCGGAATGATACTTAATTTCGTAACGGGAGATCAATATGGAGGCCATGCCTACTTGTTCTGTGCACCTGCGACGATTGGATTCATTCCTTATCCAGCTGGAAGTAACTGGGAAATGTACGATGCTATGACTGGCGCTTGGATACTCAATATAGCCAACGTAAGCTCTGGAACGCTTGTTGAGGGTCCAAACGGCGAAATACTAAGTTACACTGTAGCGAACGGTATGTTGAATATGTGGAACTCAACCAAATGCATTGCAGCTGGCTCTCAGAAAAACCTGTATTATTTGACCTATAGCTCTGCTGAAATCTGGCGACCGCCCCAAGGAGCAACAATCGATTGGAATGTTGGATACCAATGGAGTATTCCATTAGCCACCAATATTAGTGGTGTTCCAATAATTCCTGGACTAGCTGTTTCTAAAGTTACAGATGATGTAGTGCTGACAACCGCAATCCCGGGAGGAATATTCACAGGACCACCTGGAGGCGCTCAATTGGGGTATGAGATTGACGCTGGCTACAGTGCAAGCACAGGACAACTGCTATGGGGACCAGTAAACAGAACACTAACACCATTTACCACTGTTGTCATACAGGCAGGTGATGGCAAATACGCTGAATACTCTCAACAGACTATGACCTGGACTGGTTATGACATAACGACAGGCGAGAAACTATGGACAACTCCACCAGAAAACAGTTCATGGGGTTACTATGATTTCAGCGGCAACGGCGCATTTGGCAATGGCAACTTCTACACTTGGGGACTAGGCGGCGCAGTATATTGTTATGATGCTACAACTGGGACCCTTAAGTGGTATTGGACATCAGGTAATGCTGGAATTGACACGCCATATGGCACCTGGCCATTAGGTACTTGGTGGTCACACTACATTATTGCAGACGATAAAATTTACGTAAGAGCTGGACACGACTATACGCCACCGGTGTTTAAAGGTGCAAAACTCTACTGCCTAAATGCTACAACTGGCGACTTAATCTGGGATAGCTTAAGCTTTGACATTGGCAGCTCACCCGCTGTTGCTGACGGCTATATGGTTTGGTTTAACGGCTATGACAATCAAATATACTCCTATGGTAAAGGACCAAGCAAATTAACGGTCACTGCCCCCAACGTTGGTGTGACAACTTCAACAGCCATAACCATCAGCGGTACAATAACCGACATTTCCGCCGGCACAAACCAAAATGCAGTAGCAGCTAACTTCCCCAATGGTTTACCATGTGTATCTGATGCAAGCATGAGTCAATTCATGGAAACAGTATATCAGCAGCAACCAATGCCAACAAACGTTACCGGTGTTCCAGTGACCATAAACGTTATTGATTCAAATGGAAACTTTAGACAAATAGGAAGCACAACCAGCGACGTAAGTGGTACATTTGCATTAACTTGGACTCCTGATATCTCTGGCGACTTTACTGTGATTGCTAACTTCGCAGGTTCAGAATCATATTATCCGTCATCTGCTGAGGCACACTTTAACGCTGCAAATCTAGCGCCAACCGCGGCGCCAGTTGCTACTGAAGCACCATCGATGGCTGACCAATACTTTGTTCCATCAGTTGTAGCCATAATCGTTGTCATCATCATAGTCGGCTTAGTGCTAGCATTGTTAATGCTCAGAAAACGACCATAAGAATGCCATACAAAAAACCATCTTTCCCCTTTTTTAGTCTTTAAATAATTTCCTCAGAAGTAGGTTATCGGGATTCGGATTTTTAACCTGGGCCGAGAAATTGAAGATCCACCTCCAGTTTTTGGATCTTGGGGTCTGAACTCAAATGAACTCAAATCTCACCCGGTCATTTTTACCTTATTTATATCAAGCAACTCGTTAGTCCTGCCTTAGTCCATTAATCAAGTTTTCTTCCGATATGAAGTATTCTATTGGAGACTTGCGTTGAAGCGGAACACTCATGGTTGTTGAGTTATATGGCTTCGTTAGGAAACCCTTAGTATTCAATAACACCTATCTGTCTGAAGGACTCCATAAAATCCCATACCTGTGCCTCTCGTTCCGCAATCTTGCCATCAACGATACGCCAAATCATAAAACTCTTAAATGTAACCTTCTTACCCGTAGGGGCTAATCCGCGAAATTCGCCAGTGTGCGTCGCCGTACCTTTAAGTCTAATCCACACCTTATCCCCTTCAGCAATTATGTCTTCAATAGTCAGATGCATATCAGGAAAACCTTTGGCCCATATAGTCTCATATTTCTTGAAGCCTTCCAAACTTTTCACATGAAGGTCACGGTCAACAAAGTCGGATGCTATTAAATCATCAAACAAGGCTAAGTCGTTCTCGTTAATGGCTTTAGCCAATCTGCGAACAATTGCCTTATTTTCTTCTAATGACATAGAGATGTTCCTCGTAAACGCATTATTAAATTGTTGGCTTGAGAGTTGAACCTCCAATTTCAAATTCCAAAGCCATCCGATAAGATGGAATGGTCTTACCCATAACCTGCTAAGCCTCCAAATAATCTGATTACACTTTCATTGTGCATCCCTTGGGGGCTTAAGAATCAGCTTAAAATGTATTTAAGGCAAATGGACAAACGACGTTTGCCGTCATTGGAGAGCAAATTGAAAGTGAACCTTCGGCTCAAAGTATGAAATGGGAAAAATCAAAATTACACTTGACTACAACGGGCTTTGTGGACGTTATCTTTCTCGCATTGTGCCTACGTTTTTTCAAATAGAATTAATTTAGTTGAATAAAAAAAGAAAGAAGGGAGTTTATTCTATGCGCCATTTCTTAGCTACTTTCACAACAACGAATACCACTAAAGCAACTACAATGAATGTAATCAACGCTATCAGAAAGTCACCTATACCAAACACTTGACTAAGCACAGTAGCGGAATACGTAGCTAAATCAGACATACCCGGAATAACTAAGCCCAGGAGCGGAATAATGAAGTCCTTAACAAGCGCCTGAACTAAAATGCCAGCATACAAAGCCAAGATAAAAGCAACCGCCAAACCAAAGATTTTGTACTTCGATAGAAAATCCTTAAACTCGTTCACAAAACCTTTCGGCGGAGTTGGCGGTGGAGCTTTTTCTAAAGCTGAACTAATCTTCTTTAACTCAGCTAATATTTCATCTTCTCTATCCCTTTTGATCACTTCAGGTTTAGACATCTCAATACTTTGGGGTGTCTTCATTTCTGCAGACATCGTTGGTGCAACATCTTCTGTTTTTGTTACCTTTGATCCTTCAGAGTCAGTTAGATCCTTGATTTCAGCTGTGCTACTTTGCCCCACTACATCAATACCGTTGAGGCAAGCTTCTTTTGTTTCGTATCCTTCGCTGCTATCAGCTATGATTTTTCCGTTTCTTGCAAATAGATGAAACCTAAATTTTCCTGCGTTGTCTTTGTAGATTTGGAATTTTGGGTTAGAAACTCGTTGTCCTTCAACTGTGATGTCTTCAATTGACGCTTTGGCATTTTTTTGAATGCTTCTAATTCCGTTTATGCAACTTTTGTATTGTTCGTATGCCTCTCCTATCACTATGATTTTGTTGTTGTCTGCTCGTAGGCGAAAACGAAATTTGGATGCCGCATCCTTGTATACTTGGAATTTTGACATATTTGCACCAAATTCGATATTCGATGAATTAGTAAAAAAGTCTTTTCGTTATAGTTAAGCTAGTGCGCGAAGGGGAATGTGGCTCTTGATGAATGTTCCCTCGTCGAGTTCTTCGAACGCTTTGTCCAATTCTTCTTCGGTGTTCATCACAATTGGTCCTCTCCAAGCAACTGGCTCGTTTAATGGTTCACCTGCGACAAAAAGAAATCGAGCACCGTTTAGGCTTGAAATTTTAACTGAATCGCCTCGACTGAAAACCGCGCATTGTCCGCTTTTAATTTTCTGATCATGAACTTCGACTGATCCGTTTATGATGTAACTAAAAACGGTAAGATTTTTGTGTGTTAAGTGCTGAAATTCTTTTCCAACAGCTAATTCAATGTCAAAATATTCTGTTTCAGTGGATAGGTCTCGAACTGGTCCTTCAATTCCCTCTATTTTACCCGCTATGACTTTAATTGTTTGACCGTCTTTCTCGATCGTGGGTATTTGGTCTTTTGTTATCCCTCGATATTTTGGGTCAGTCATCTTCTTTTTAGCTGGCAGATTTACCCAGAGCTGAAATCCCTGCATTATTCCGTCGTATTTTTGGGGCATTTCTTGATGGATAATGCCTGACCCGGCAGTCATCCACTGCACATCTCCAGATTTGATTACGCCTTTGTTGCCCATGCTGTCGCCATGTTCAACCTCGCCTGTCCACATGTAAGTGACTGTTTCCATTCCTCTATGTGGATGCCAAGGAAAACCCTTTGATGTAGTCTTTAGGGTTATCTGATCCAAAATGGTCTAAGAGCAGAAACGGATCAAGCGTGGAGTCATCATCATTGCCTAGAACACGTCTTAGTTTCACTCCTGCGCCTTCAAGAGTTAGTCTTCGTTCCAAAATCTTTTCGACTTTTCTTTCCAACAAAAACCACTTCTATAAATACATAACTGAAAGCAGTAAATAACGATTCTCAAAAATACTAAAAAAAGATTTGGTCCTCACATAAGGCCAAGTTGCTTCATGAAACCGACAACATCGTAGAATAATCGTTCTTCAACGATTTCGCTGTCTTTCCATGTGGCAACTGTGCAGAATTCGAGCTTCGCTGTTTTTCCAGTTGGCGGAATCATTTTTCCGTCTGCGCCTTTCATGGGTCCCTTCATCGTTACGGTCCAATCGGCAACGGTGCATGTGTGATCTCCGTCGCCGAATATGATCTTGTATGGGTTGTTGGCTAGTTTGTTGTCGAATGTTTTGAAGAATTCCGTGGCTTCGACGTCGTGGTTGTGGCGTCCAACAGTGGGAAGAGGTTGGGCTGGCCAGTACACTTTGACGTCTTCTCGGTGGCGTTTCTTAAAAGTCTCCCATAATGGGCTGTTGGGTCCTGCGTTCCAGGCGTCATCAAGAGTTTTCATTAACTCTAGGTTTTCTTTAACTCCCAAAAACAATCACCTTACTCTTTTGTTAGTAACTGAGAGCTAATAAATTTATCATCTGAAGCGACGCTTTGTTGTCGAATATTGGGCGTTGAAGAAGCACATGCCTATACGGCGTATATGACTTATATTCAAAATCAAAGCACTAACTCTCGACAAACTAAAAGAAATAATAAAGTTACACGTAAGATAGCCAGCAGGAGTAACAAACTCACTAATACCTATGATAGTTGACACTAAATGGAAAACAATTTCTGATTTTTTAAAATTTCGAAATAAATATTATAGTTAATTTGTTAACCTTTTGTTGCCTATTATTTCTAACATCTGCGCAGTGTACAAGCCTTCATGTGTTGATTACTCCCTTCAAAGCTATTCCGAAAAAGATTCAGCAGTCTTACCCATAACCAGCTATACTTCCAAACAATCTGAGTTCTGTTTCATAGGAAATTCCTCGGGGGCAAAAACATCAGCTCAAATTCCTTATAAGTTAAATTGTTCAACAACCTTCTTGCGCAGTGGAGAGGTGAGTAAAAGTAATCTTTTTGCTCCGAAAAATCGAGCTAAGATGGATAACAAAGATAGCTGACTATGAACGCCTTAAAAAAACTGGTCTTTTCGTAAGTCTCTATCCAATTTGAACCGTGACGGGTTTTTTTGACGCAAAAATCCACGTATTTTTTGTAATTTGCAATGAAACCCTTGCTTCCAACATTAAAATATATGCCTACGGTATGCTGAACCAAATAGTAATAGTTCGGTTCATCCAAAACCCGACTGCCAATTATGCCAAACATCCCTTTATCACCCTAGTCGCTTTCCAGCAAGAAACGAACGCCCCGATTGACCACCGATTTTCGTATCCGAAATAACCTGCAGCCAACCCACAATTTCTTTTGCATGCTCATCCTTAAAGCCTAACTCCACTAGTCTTTGAAGAAAACAGCAGGATCAATTCTAAGGTAGATGGGAGGTTATTTCAAGGAAAAAGAAGTTTAATAATTCTACTTGTTGTCTCGGTTAGACTTGTTTAGAGTTTTGTTGAAAGCTAATTTCCACATTAGAAATAAAAAAATTCCAACAAGCGAAGCTACAAATATTGTTGAAAGCACCCATGCATAATAGGGAACATTTTGAAAATCATAAAGTTTCATCAAATAAGAATTATACAGACCGCCTAATATTCCTCCAACAATTCCCAACATTGCACCAGCCCAAAACAGTTGTCTATTGGTTTCTTTAAATTTTGATTCAGTCTTAGAATTAACTTTTTTTAGTTCCTCAATACCGCTGGAAAGAACCGATAATTTGCTTGATAAATCTTCAATCCTTTCAATTAAGTTCTCAAACTCATCTTTGCGTTTGCTCATCGGTTATTCCCTTTATCAGAATACTAAAAGGGACTATTTTTGGTTCTGATGCTTCTTTGTCAATTGTGATATCTGTTACTTTTTAATCTTCTCTTTGAACTGTGCTAAAACTTCACTGAAATTTGCGCTCCTTAAAAAAGAGTTAAGCAAACTCAAACTATACACATATCTATTTAACCCAATAATTGTAAAAAAGGTCAATATTCTAAATTTTCCATCCATAGAATTAGCTGTTACATCAATATTAAATAACATCAGCAATTTTTCAATTCTTGTTATTTTTGATTTGTCCAAATCTGAAAAAGACTTGTTTGCTACATCATGGGCAAATCTGTTCCGTATCTCATTAATCAATTTTGCACTATCAAAAAACTTTCTTGGAACAAGGTTCAATGCTTTAGCTATTGCTATTTTCTTAGCTATGGTAAAATCAAGATCATCAAATATTTCGTTTTCATAGTTAGGCATTATTGCTGAAAGAAAGTTATCAATCGCATTTTCTATTAGTAAGTTCGCAGTTAAAGCTAACAACCTGTCATCATTTAGTTTTGCAACATGTTCCATGAAGCATCTCATTTGTTCGCTTTCATTCTGAATTTCATTATCTTTATTACTAGGAATTGGTGAATCGAATACAGCTTCCTTTTTATGGCAACCAAAATCTACAATTTTAATATCAGGATTTGACATGTGAAAGATCATTCCCAGCTAAATTACTCTTAACTTAAGAATTAAGTATTTTTCTTTTAGGTGAGTAAGTTTGAGTTATCAAAAGTCACATCATCGTCATCGGGTTATGCCCCAGCAAATATAGGGGTTAGAAGTTTTCAAGCCCATAGAAGCTGGGGGATCTAAATGAGGATCGAACTGGTAAGTTTTCTTCTGATTTTGAGGATCATTTTCCGCAGAAACTAGTCCAACTTGTGGGTTGTTTGTTCTTTTTTGTTCTTCGTGGATGTACTGTTTGACTTCTTCTTCTGGTTTGATAGGCGTAGCGTCGACTCCTGTGCGGTATATTAGGGTTAACTATTGTTTGCACTTTGCATTTAAGATAATCGTTATGCAAAACGTCTTTTGTTTAAAAATCAGGATTGGTCCAAAACAAGTAGATCTTAGTCTGCAGAAGCATTCCAACAAGCTTTACTAGCTTTGCCATTTTTTCAAAATTAGCCTTGTGAATGTTTTTTATATAGTCTGATGTTTTTCCGAATGGTTGATGTCGGCTAACGGCAAATTCTCTTTTGAATCTGGGATGATTACTCCTGATAAACGTTTCTTTAAGTTTGCCCGTTTGTTCAGCAGTTAAGCTATCAAGCTTCTGTAGCACATAGCGTTCACTGCCCTAAGAGCTGTAAGTCAAATTCCAACTCCGAAAGGGTTTTTGAGACTTTGGAAACAGGTCCTGTTGATTGTTGTTCAGCGATTTTTTGCATTCCAGCTTTTTCGGCGAAGGGTGAATATTTTGCCATTACGGCAATTAGCTCAACGTTGGGTGTGTTGGCTTGAGGGAGTGTTTTTTGGATAAGTTTGGCGCCTAAGCCTAATGTTCAGTATTTTGGGTGGATGACTATGCGGTTGATGGTGCTTAGTTGCTGGTTGATTTCTTGCATCGTCATTTTTGGGAGCATAAGGCGTCTTCCAGAGTAGACTGGCAGAGGGTAACTTGTTGCCCAAAATTAACTGCCCACGACCTGTTGAAGAATATCAGAAACAAAAACATAGATGCTCAACCCTTCAGGAATAAAAAAGTTTTTCAGCTATTTAGTGCTGGGCTAAGGCATACTTTGATTTTTCCTCAGATAGGGGTGTAAATTTTACAGGCAAGACAGTTTCAACTGTAACAAAGACAAGGTCTCCGACGGCTGACAAGCTGATTTCCGAATTATCCAGCTGATAGAATCCAGCAAGCCGCTCGGAAAGTTTAAGGGTAACACCTTCAGGGCTTTTCTTAACCAGAGACATACTCCGCAGAAAATGCTTTTACGCCCCATTCATCTACTTCATGAGGGGCAATCCCAATGGTTGACCTAGACAAAGCATAGACAAACGCTTTTTCCCTCCAATGATCACAATTAACCAGTTCCGTTGGTATCTGTACCATATTATCCTGTTTCTTGTTCAAAGTCTGCAGGATAAACTGTTTTGACCAGTATTCCTCTTTTCAAATTATGTTTCACTGAAGCTTTGCCCTCAGCGACTAAGCGGTTAACGCTTCCATCACCTTTCCGTTTGTCCACTTAAGGTTCTCGGCGATTTCAGCAATTGCTGTTCCTGGTTTCCTCATGATTTCCTTTAAGACGGCAGAGTCGGTTAACCGCCCCTTTTTGTGCATAACTACGGGAGCACCTGAAAGCTTGATTCATGAATGTCACCGTAGATATTAAGATAAGTAAGATACTAATAAGCGTTTAGAAGCTTCCAAACGATTTTCAAATTAACACCAAAAACCATAAAACACCCTCATGACCAAGCCAGTGCTCATAAGTCCCGCATCCTACAGATGGCTACAAAGACACCGATTCATCTCCGAGGAAGTCATAATAGGCATAACCCTAAACTGCCCAACAAGCGAATGCAAATACTCAGACGACAATCGGTTCCAAATCGTTTTCAAAAGAAGGAAAAACGGAAAATTCGTAAAAATATCATTGTGGGTAGAGGAAAGACAGGATTCGTTTTATGTTGGTAAACTGCATTCGGAAAAAACATAAAGCGAAGCTACAAAGCAAAATGGCTCTCTGCGCCGTTATGGCTTTCTCCAAAACAAATAAATTTTCATTTGAAGAAGCATTCCGACGAGTTTGATGAGTTTTGTCATTTTTGTTGGATCTGCTTTCTGGATTGCGATCTGGTAATCAGTTGTTTTTCCGAATGGTTGGTGTCGGCTAACGGCAAATTCTCTTTTGAACCTTGGATGATTGCTTCGGAGAAATGTTTCTTTAACCTTGCACATTTGATCCGTGCTAAGGCTCTCTAGTTTCCCGACTTTTATAAGGTGTGGCTGCAGTTTGTGCATCTTAAGAATTGGGTTGGGCTGTCATTGGTGCTTGAGTTGCCGGTTTTTCTTTGAAGAATGCCAAAAGATCCTCGTTGACTTGTTGCTTGTGTGTGGTGCACATACCGTGCGGTGCACCCTTGTAGACTTTGAGTGTTGCTTGCTTTACGATTTTTGCGGAGAGCATAGCCGAGTCAGCAATGGGCACGATTTGATCGTCGTCGCCGTGAAGAATCAATGTTGGCACATCTATTTTTTTCAGATCTTCCGTCATAGTCTGTTTCTGAGAATGCTTTGATGCAGAAATATGCTGCTGGAAATCCCGCCATCATGCCTTGATGCCAGAAATTCTCGCGCACTCCTTCCGAAATTTTGGCGTTTGGTCTGTTATATCCGTAGAACGGCATCGAGAGATCTTTAAAGAATTGTGAACGGTCATCAACAACGTTTGCGCGTAATTGGTCAAAAACTTGTATTGGTAACCCTCCAGGATTATCTGCTGTCTTAACCATTAAAGGTGAAACCGAGCCAATTAGCACAATTTTTGCCACTCTTTTGTTTCCATGGCGACCTATGTATCTTGTAACTTCGCCGCCTCCAGTTGAATGTCCAACCAGAATTACATTTTTTAAGTCAAGCTTTTCTATGAGCTCACTAAGGTCGTCCGCATAAGTGTCCATGTCATTTCCGTTCCAAGGTTGACTTGAGCGTCCGTGCCCTCGTCGGTCATGTGCAATACAGCGGTAACCTTTAGGCGCCAGATAGAACATTTGATCTTCAAAAGCATCTCCATTTAGAGGCCAGCCATGACTGAAAACAACTGGTTGTCCTTTGCCCCAATCTTTATAATAAATCTTCGTGCCATCTTTGGTAATAATATTAGGCATTTCAAAAAACTCCTAATCCAACAAAAGGAGCATAAATATTTTAGCTGTTTGTGACTTCGGATTAACTACAACAGCAAAACTTCGAAAAAGCCAAAATAAAACACATCCTAACCGCATATTCCAAAACAAAAAAGGTCAAGAAGTAAATTTGTAGAGCTACATTTTGAGACCCTTTTCTTTGCTAAAGAATTAGAAAACTATCCTTACTTATAGTCCATTTACCGTTTAGCTCTTTGGGGGGGGGCAAACGTACAATGAAAGTTGTTCCTTTGCCTTCTTGGCTCTCAAAGGTTACGGTGCCGCCTAAAGCTTCAGTCATACGCTTGATTACTGCTAGACCAAATCCTTGGCCTTTGGCTTTTGTGGTGAACATTGGAGTAAACAACTTGCCTTTCACTGCTTCAGGAATGCCATGGCCTGTATCTTTAACAGATATGACGGTATCATTTGCTTCTTTGTATGTGCGAATGGTTAGTTTGCCGCCCTTTGGCATGGCTTGAACAGCATTATTTACCAAATTGTATAATATGCGGTTTATGAAAGTGGAGTCAGCCACAACTTTTGCAGTGTCTACTTTAACATTTACTTTAATATTCTCTGGCAAACCGTTCTTTGATAGCAAGTCATCAATTATGAGTTTTAAATCAGTTTCTTCAGCATTTGGCTTAAGAGGTCTTGCATAATCTTGCAAGTCAGCAACAATTTTGTTAATGTAATCTATATTTTTTTCAATTTCTGTTAGGCTTTCTTGGATGTTTTTTTTCTCTTCTCCTTCAGGAATTGAATCCAACTCTGTTTTAGCCAAATAAACATCCCCAGTAATAGCCTGCAGTGGATTTCGAATATCATGACCCACCATACCCGCAGTGGCACCGATAGTTGCCAGTCGCTCAGAATCTTTAAGCTGCTTACTTCTTTCTTCAACCAAATTCTCCAAATGCTGGCTGTATTCTTCAAGCTTAGCTTCCATCATCTTGCGATCGGTAATGTCCTGCACCATCCCAATTGAACGAATTATTTTGCCTTTTCCATTTCGAAGATGCTCTCCTTTTTCGTAGACTAAACGTATCTCACCAGTTGATTTTTTAACCACTCGATGTTCAATTTCATAAGTGTCTCTGCCCTCAAGCAAAGACCCCGAATATGCAGTGTCTACGGCTTCACGATCATCTGGATGCACCGCTTGCAAAAACGCTTCATACGTGGCTCCAAACTCTTGCGGTTTCAAACCAAAGATACGATAAACTTCATCTGACCACGTTAACTTATTTTTAACTAAATCAAGTTCCCAGCCACCAAGATGAGCAATCTCTTGACTTCTGTTCAGTCGGTCCGCGCTCTCCAGCAATTCCTCTTCAGCTTTCTTTCGCTCTGCAATGTCGCGGAAAACAAGCACCACACCCGTGGTTTTGCCGTCTTTATCTCTTATAGGTGCTCCGCTGTCATCAATTGGAACTTCTGCGCCGTCTTTTCGAATTAAGACCGTGTGGTTAGCTAAACCAACAACCATTCCTTCTCTGAGAACTCTTTCTATTGGGCTTTCAACCTCCAAACGAGATCTGCTCGTTAATGATGTTAAATACGGTCTTCACCGGTTTCGTTAAAGCTTCACTCATTGCCCAACCTGTCAACTCTTCAGCCACACCATTCATAAACATAATTTTACCCGATATATCAGTGGCAATGACAGCGTCGCCGATACTTGCCAAAGTAGTTGCCCAGCGCTGCTCACTTTCACGCAAAGAAGCTTGCGCTTGTCTAGGTCAGTTTTGGAGGCCGTGACGGTTTTCAGGTTAGTTGTCATTTGGTTGAAGGCTTTAGATAAATCTCCAATTTCGTCATTAGTGTTACTGATAATCTGGTGGTCAAGTTTGCCTAAACCGATAATTTTTGTTTCTTCTTGGAGATTGGTTAATGATTTAAAAGTGCGCCTGTAACTAATGAAGTAAACAGTCACAAAGTACGCTCCAAATGCACCTAAAAGGATGAAAAGGAGAATGCTGTTTGTTTGCCGTAATTGGTCGGCTTGATCGCTTAGAGCTTTTGATAAAACAGAAGCGTCGAAAGCGAGTGCTTGATTTTGTAGATTCAATCTTGTGGTATAAGTGTTTAGAAGCGGATGAACGATTCCGCTTTCATTTGCAGGGATACTTTGGAGATAAATTGCAGAATTATTGAACACTGTGCCCAATTGTTGCATGTCGGCTTTTACGTTATTAATTAGTCCTGTTAACTCTGGGCTCGATGGATTTATTTGCGAAAGTTCAGTTGAAAGGGTTGAAAACTGACTCTGCCATGATGTAACTTCGGAACCTTGTTTGCTAAGGAAATAATCGTTCGAAATGTAGGCAAGAGTGCTGGCGCCAGTATTAATGTCATTAGCCATTTGTTCCTGCTTAATAATCTGAGTTACCTGTTGATTTGTAGCGACCACCGATGCAGAGATAAATAGTAAAATTATGCCGAAGACAATGATGCCGATGATGAGTTGACTCTTTAACTTCATTTGTTTTCCTCAGCTTATGACGTTCACGGTATCAGGTTCCACCGATTTAAGCCCTTGAATGTAAACGTACTGTATGAAGTTAGGAGTTACGGTCGCATTGGTCAAATGATTACTTATCAACCATTGACCTTCATCTTGCAAAGCCACAACAAGGGACTGGTCTAGCGAAAGCGAGAACCTGTATTGTGACCAAACTGTCTCAACATATGAAGCGTCAAAGTTGAGGCGATTTTGCAAAATCATTTTGGCGTCAGGTGGATGACTTATGATGTACTGCTTGGCTTGCGCAAGAGACTTCAAAAACCGCTGCACAAGCTGTGGATTACTATTTATCCAGCTGGTTTGACTAATTGCGCAATCGTACGCTTCCTGCCCACTTTGAGCATCCCACATAACCAGATGGTCATTACCTAGCCGATTTTCGATTGCTCCAGCGTAGGGCTGCCAGGCAACTACAGCATCAACAGTTCCACTTGCCAAGGCATCTTCCACTTGCAAAGGCGAAACATTAACAAGACTCAATTGGTTAAGATTCATTCCGTTTAATTCAAGGAACCTGCCCAGATAAAACTGGGATGCTGTCTGCAACGATAATCCAACTTTCTTTCCTGGTAGGTCTGAAATATTTGTGATGCCACTGTCTTTGTTTCCTATGATGTAAATTTGTAGGAACTTGTTTATGCTAGCGAAGGTTTGGATGGTTTGATTTGCTGCGGCATTTCTGGCAACAACAAACTCGGTTGCGGCGGCAATATTCACTTCCCCATTTAACATTCCATTAACTGCCGCGGACCCAGAAGCATAATCTTTGATTGTTACGTTGAGCCCATTGGTAGTAAAGTAGTTTTGATTTTCAGCGACATAAACAAGCAGGTTTACCTGATTAGGTTCCATTCCAACAGAAATTGATTCTACGTCACCGAAATACGACTTTTGATAATTAAGGTAAAGAAATGAACTTAAAATAATTGCCAATGATAAGATTACGACTGCAATAATTATGATATTTCGTTTCCTAATTAACGATAACAAGTTTGACTTCACTCAGCCGAAGATTAGTACAACTGGGAGGCTTAATGTATATATGACTATCTAAAACTATCCTCAAATGACTGCTTCTATTCACCATTGAACATCTAAGCCTTTAAAACCCATATTATATTGCTAATTCATCCTTTCTGCTGCTAGTCCAAGTATCAAACGCAAAATGGGTAAGCTCCCAATGCCACCCTCTTCTCTCAACAATTTGTTCTCCAAGCTCTTTTTCCATACGTTTATTCATCCGAAAGATTCTACGGCTAACCTGGTGACGCATCCCCCTAAATGATTCAAGCTTGAAGGCCAATTCTTTGGTAATAAGCCAGACTGTCCCGCCTCAAAGAGTAAACGTAAAATCTCTCGGTCTACCTCATCCACGCAAGCTATACGCTCGATTAACGACTGTTAAAAATGAAAGAATCCTTCAAACCAGCAAAGATTGTGCGTAGTATCAACTTCACTTCTTCTATCTCAGACAGAGTCTGTTTGAGGAGCTGCTGATTGTACTTCAATCGACCTATCTTATCGCTTTGGCTGCGCTTCTTTTTCTGGTTCTGAACAGGTTTTTCGCTATCTTCCATGTCAAAATGCACACTCCAAGTTTTCCGCTCCATCCACGCATGGCAAAATTAGCAGTGGGTAATCAGGACCAACCAACCACAGAAAAGCAACTTGTAAAAAGCATGGACTTTTCCCATGCCTTGAGCAATGTGATGAAATGGCTTTTGAACGTGTTTTTACTGCCATTACTGCTATTCTAAACTTGGGATTTTCTGGAACCATCCTAAGACACATAGCTACTTCCTCCGTTTACTGAACCTTTAGCGACGTCTTGAGTGCCCTCAGAAACTACAAGCTTACCCAAAATATCGGCAACTCTTCCCAAGTCACAACCCATCTTCTCCAGTTTGACAAGGCTGCCTGAAATCCTTTCTAAATCACAAAGAACATTATCAAATTGCCCTTCAAGTTTCTTGACTCGCTCTGGCATTAACAAGTACTCAACTGCAGCGTCACGCCCAAGGTGATCAAGCTCACCCTCATCTTCACCTGGACTATCATCGATTACTCGTTTGGGAGTGCTAACTGTAAAGTAGCGGTTGAGAAGATTAGCGACAGGATCATCGACACCTAACTCGTGGCGTTTGTTAATCTTGCCGTCACCTAAAACGCAGCCATATTTGCTCATTAAACCCTTAGCGACTCGGTCAGCCAAAGTTTTAGCAGTCGTCACTAACTCCCCGGAACTACGACCATAGAGCGTTTCCACATGAACAATCCAAGACGTCGTCGTATGCCTAACCTTAACTCCCTGTTCTAACCCCAAAAGAGCAGTCCAATTCTGCATCTCAATTCGCTTAAAATCACCCGATGGATAAACGGCTTTCTCGGCTTCCTGAGGGGAAAAGTGAATGTACCCGAGCAATCGCAGCTGCTCTGGGCGTGGTAGGGCGTTGAACGCTCTCTCTCGGTCAGCACTCATGCGGGCTAACTTGCTTATTTCAGATTCAGGTGGTTTCTCCATTTCCATTTTATAGGCTTCCTCGGTGCGGGCTAGGAGAGTTGTTTAGTATGAGAAGAGGAAATTATGCTGGCGCTGAAGCTTTAGCTAAGCTCAGCTTCAAGCATTGTATTGCTTGGATAGGGCAATTTTGCCTGAACGTACCAAAGTGTTATTAGTGGAATGAGTTAAAAATGGGTTTTGGGGGAACAGATGAATAGAGCGGAAGTGGTAGCTCTCATGAAGCAGTTGAGTGATGAATATTTAATTGATCCAACTTTTGTTTTGATTGAGAAGAGAACCCCTGGAAACTACCAATTGAAGGTAAGAGCTGATTACGACCGTCACATAATAGAAATGTTCATTGAGAAATTCAATTTGGCTATACAAGAGGATAAAACCAAAGGGTTCTTGACAATTTTTAAGCCATAAAGGCAAACATCAAAGAAAAAATAGAAAATGCGCCTCGCTAAATGTTTGTATTCAATTTTTGAGTATTTGGGTTGCCACATTTAATGCTATCAAACAAGCATCACTGAACGTTTAGCATTCATGCTTACAAAGGATGCTTCGCTTCCCATGAAAAACCTTGTAATGCTGCTTAAACCTCGATTTCCCAATACAATCAGGTCGTAGTCATCCATTTTTGCTATTTGTTGCGTCATTCTTGCAGGGTTACCAAATTCCAAAACCGTTTCACAAGTAACGCCTTCAATTGCTGCTGAAGCTTCGTCTAATATTTCCTTCCGATTTCAATGGCTATCTTTGGTTCGAGACGGTGTACTTCTCGTTTTTCGATGTTAAGTATTGTCATAACTTAAAAAAACCGTACCTAGTTTGGGCTTGTTTGTCAATGCTTATATACAAAATTGACTAAGTCAGTTTAGGCAAAAATATTGGAACCAATTGAATTCGTATTAGTAGCCACTTCATCTATTGTAGCGGTAATGAATCCAATTAGCACAGTAGCTGTTTTTTCAAGTCTGACAGAAGATCTTAGTCCTGAAAAACAACGCAAGATCATAATCAAGGCGATGAAAATATCCCTTGTCGTTCTTTTTTTCTTTGCAATAACGGGTCAACTTATTTTTCAGGTATTTAATCTTCAAGTATATGCTTTCCAAATAGCAGGCGGTATCCTCTTGATTGTCTTTGCACTACGAATGTTGTCAGATAAGAAAGTTTATTCATCTGATCGTGAAGATATTTCAATTATTCCGCTTGCTTTTCCTCTAACCGCAGGTGCAGGCACTATAACAACAGTAATATTGCTTTTTTCAGAAGCTAATAATGTTGTTGAAGCAGGCATTGTTTTCTTGGCAATAGCTGTTGGAATTCTGTTATCCTATTTTGGCATGATTTACGCTCCAAAACTTTTCAAGGTCTTAGGGCACGATGGATTGCACGTGTTGAGTACACTAATGGCGATCATAGTACTGGCTATAGCAATACAATTTATTATAAATGGAATCACCGCAGTCATTCCAACTATACCCCTAAGTTAGACGCCGATTAATTTTGATAATATTTCTTTCAAGTTCCAGTTTGGATTAGTTTTATAGTGCGCTTCCACAAAAGTTGCTTAATGGCTGCAAGGCAGACTCTTGCGAGGGGTGCCCTTTAGCGAGTTGTATTGACGAGCGATTGTTTATGCCATTTTACCGAGCCTCTATATCGTGCAGAATAACACCTACATCTTTTCTTGTCAGCTGGAATTTTTAAAAGAACATACTAACAGAATTCGTGGGAGTGGTTATCATGGCAAAGTCAAACAAGCCGACGAGTTTCTGGATGGGCTTGATTGTTTTTGTCTATTCTACTTTTCTTCTCTTCCAAGGCGTATAGGTCTTTGCATCAAAGCCCTCAATCTTTCCTCAAATGTATTATTTCCGTATATCAATAATTTGATTGTTAGTGCGTGAAGGGTTCTAAAAACCCTTTTTCTGCCTCATGTTTTTAAAATCCTTCCATTGAAAATTGGGCAAGGGCTAAAGGGTACTCATTTTTTTACTTTTTTATTTATACTCACATTTGCATTCAAACTTATTAATAAAAAAATGAAAAGATAGCCCAAACCAAAATTCCTATCTACCCGCCTACGCTACGTAGGTCTTAGGTAGAGAGCTAATTGATCTTTTGTTACCTTAAGGCTTATTCCTTTTTCGCTACAGCATAAAACGCCTTTTTGCAACGCAGAAATTGCTAAGGTGTTTCTTGGAAGATCAAACAACGCAGGCTTTACCCCAAGGATTTGTTCAGTAGCTTCCTTTGTTAATTCGATTTCAAGGTGAGTTATTTTCCACTCTTCGGTATCCATAACGATGTCTTTAACTTTACCTATAACAAAACCATTTGCGCCAGTCACAGTTTGGTTAACTAATTCATTAAATTTCATCAAAATCTACTCCAATCAAAACATAACGAATTTTTCCCTATAAAGTATATCGGTTGGCTTTTTAAGCAATACTGCAAATCCCAGTTTCAAAAAGGAGTTTTAAAAATTTAAAAAAGAAATTACTTAAGGGCAAAGTTGTCTTTTTCTATTAATTTATTTGCATTCGGTAATCTCTTTGCTTTCACTTAGTGCCTCTAATTTCGGCCATATGTTTACAACGTCACCTACAGACCGAACCATTTTAGTGGGCATAGAAATTTTGGAGCTTCGAAACCTTTTCTTAAAACCGAGCTCTTCCGATGCATTATCAGTTAACTTTACATGCAGCTGATGAACATGCCAAATGGTAGGATCAATTTCTGCACCTGTTACTTCTCCAATTATGTATCCGTCTGTTCCAATAACCTTTTTTCCTATTAATGTATCAAAACTTATCAAAACAATCTCCGATAATAAATTGTTTTTATAAATTTATTAAAGTTACGGATTTCTTCGAACTTCGCTCGAAATATAATTACGAATGCCTGGTTGGTTTGTATATTGCCGATAATAGAGGGAACAGATTTCGTAACAGGCTTGTCCAACGGGACACATAACCTTTACAATTCAAGGAGAAACAAAGATTGCTAAATCGAATGCAAGCAAGATAGCCACAATGGCTCCTATTGTTGCCCTTGAAAGCAAAAAATACTATTTATTGGGTACCTGCATAAGTCCTTTAGGTTACTGGTTAAATGTTTAGGAAGAAAACGATTGCGGCTAAAATGCCGAATAATACAGCAAGAATTGCGACAGAATACGCGAATTTCGTCCTAACTTCGCCTTTCTTATAATAATGTCTAGGTGTAACCCCTCTAATTCTAAGCATTACACTAGAACCTAGCTCCAGTCCAATCAAGTACACAAACGTCAGCGTCAGAGCTCCTGCTAAGAGACCAACGTCTCCCAAAGCTAGCCCTATCCCAGCTACAGTAGCCGGCGGAACAATAGCGACGGCAATGGCAACACCAACCAGCAATTCAGGAAGAGCCACAAACAAAGCCAATCCGCCTGCAAGCCCGATAACCAATGCTATCCCAATGTCGGAAATAGAAGCATGCATGCGCAAAATTATTTGGCCTGAATTCAAAGGCACACTAACAAATTGTGAAACAAGAAAGGTTGTGACCGCCGACAAAGTGATTATGGCACCTAAAAGACCCAGAATCGACAATTGACTAACTGCGACTTTTCGCAGTCTTCCCAAATTCGTGTTGACAGCAAAGGCGTTTAATGGACCTAGGAGAGGCGAGAGGAGCATAGCTCCGATTACAATAGCGACATTGTCTAAAAGAAGACCGGCGAAAGCTACAAGGGTCGCAAACAAAGCCATGGCTAACGTGTCTTTGTTTAGCCGCACGTGTTTGTCTGTCTGGCTAATCAGTCTTTCCAACGGGTTCTTTTTGGATTTCTCCTTAGCGGCTTTCTCGTTAATTTTATCAAGTGCAGTGGAGACAAAGGATTCTACGTCGTAAACGCTGATTACATTTTCTTTTATTCGCAGGTCTATGTTTTTTGTTAATTCTTCGATAGAATTGTCTACAAGTTCATCAGGTATAAGCGCCGAAAAATTGCTCACAGTCTTGTCATCCTGGGTTCCCGTTGAAATAACAACGGGGAGCTTAATTTTTTCAAAGATTTCACGAACTCCTTCAGACTGGTCTGTAGTTACAGTGACATTTATTCTCTTCAAAAAACATCATATTCTTTTAGTTCGCGAAGAATAAGAATCTTTTGAACGCTTCAAATTATAGATAGAAATAAATGTGAAAAAAGCGCGCACTTAGGTGTTTTCCTTTTTGCCAACATGCTCTATTATGACAAAAATGAGGGCTGGCCGATGCGCTCACAATTGAGAGTAAGGAGTGACTTGACGCAAAAATATTATCTGTACTTGTAAACGACGCTAGGTTCGAGGGACTTAGCAAGTCAGGTCAAATCTTAAACTTGATGGACGATTTCATTTCCTCTTCACCGCTTGAGGCAACGACTTTAGGACCTCTCAAAGACGATTGCACCTGGGCATCCACTATCGCATAATCTAACTGAAACATTATCGCTAAGTCTTCTGCCTAAAGGATTTCATTCAATAGAAGTCAAAGCAACTGCCATGGCAAATGATGAGGATGGAACAGTCAATGCCTGTTCTAAAATGTATTTTACTGTAACTAGAACTTTAGAATTATTGCCAACCTCAAACCCAACTCCGACTTCAACTGCTCCAAAGTTATCATTGTTGGTGGTCATACCTTTGTTAGTTGGGGTATTCTCTTTAGTTGCGATACTTAGGCATCGAAAATTTGCTTCATGAGGTAGTAGCTTTAAACAAAAATCAAAATGGAGAAAAAAAGGGTTATGCGGGTGACATCTCCACCGGTATGTGGGTTCAAATCCCGCCCCCTGCACCACTATGGTAAAACATACCGAGGGTGTACGAAGGGTGATTTCTTTAGTGTTTCTATTTACGGAAAAGTTTGTTGCCGTTGAAATCGCAGACAAAGTCAAAACCTGCGTCCATTAGTAGGCAGGCTTCTCCTTCAGATTTGGCTACTCTTGAAACGTATTCAATCTCGCCTTTGAATATTCTTTAGCAAGTTGTATGTACTTTAGTGTGTTTTCTATTCGTTTGTGACCTAAGACTTGTTTTACGTGGAGACGGTGATCTTGTCTTTCGCAGGTCTTCCCCAATCTTGAACAGTATCACAATAAATTAGCAAAAAGACAAGTGGCATTTTACCTGCTGAAGATTAACACACAAGAATTTTTTGAGCTCACGATAGATAAGAAAGGCTTATTAGCACTACTTTTCTGACTTAAAAATCATAAAAGGAGTAAAAAAAATGAACTTACTAAAAAGCAAATCTAAAACGTCAATTTCTATATTTGCAATATTACTAGCGTTATCTATGACTATTCCAATGGTGACTATTTCAAGTACAAGTGCACACGCACCAGAGTGGCAGAATTCAACATTTGCTTTCGTACAAGCGGTACCTGACCCTATAGGTGTCGGTCAAACAGCGACTATATACATGTGGTTATCTAACACTTATGCCGATGCATCGAAAATAAACGACTATAGATTCCATAATTATAAGCTCACTATAACCGCACCTGATGGTTCTACCGAAACAAGGACTTTTACGGATATCACGGATCCTACCTCAAACCAGGTCTATACCTTCACCCCTACACAAGTAGGTACTTACAGCTTCAACTTTACTTATCCAGGACAAGCCGTTAATGACTATTCACATTCACCAACCTCGTTATACATTAACGATACATATTTGCCAAGTACCTCATCGACAACACTAACCGTGCAGGAGGAACAAATTCCAACTACTGATCTTGTACCGCTTCCAATAGAATACTGGGCACGCCCAATATACGCTGAAAACATTTATTGGTACACAATATCCTCAAACTGGCTAGGCACTGGTTCAGCAGGTTATGGGACTGGTGCAGCAGGTTGTAACGTTCCACCAGGAAACGCCATAGGACCTCAAACCAGCCATGTTATGTGGACATATCCACTTGACTTTGGCGGAATCGTAGGAGGAACCATACCTCAGCCAGGCGCCACAAACTTTGAAGGCTCTGCATATAGTGGTAGATTCACCAATACGATAATAATGAATGGATACATGTACTATACTAAACCAGTAACCTTCACAGGCGCCGCCAGTGGAGCAACTGTTTGCCAAGATTTGCGAACAGGAAAAATCATTTGGAGCAGCACTGCAATCCCTCAGCTATCGTTCGGTTACATCTATGATGTCGATAACCCCAACCAACACGGAACATATCCACCAATACTTTTCACAAGTAACTTTGCGCAAGCATTTGATGCATACACTGGATGTCCGCTTTTCAATGTAACTGGCGTTCCTACTGGTACCCAAGTTGTAGGTCCAAAAGGAGAACAGCTAAGACTCATTCTAACTAACCTTGGCACCGCTACAAATCCACAAATGTATCTGAGCCAATGGAATTCGTCACGTCTTTGGGAAAACGTTGCCAATCCATGGTCACCAAACTCAGTCATTAACTCTCCAACACTTTACAACTACTCCACCACTACCGGAGCCAGTATTACCGCAACTCAAGCAATGTATGCAAGCGTTCCTGAACCAGCACTAGGCGCAGTCGCAGGAAACGACCCTACACAACCCGCCACTAAAAATTACGTAGTCTACGGAAACGTAGTAAACGCTAACAGTTTACGATACAGTTATGACTGGAACGTTTCATTAGACTGGCTTAGCACTATTACACCAGCTCCTACTATAGTCGTAGCATGGGCAGGCGATATGATGGTAGCCAGAAGCGGCTCTACACCGTCTGGCACCTCACAAACACCCTACATATACTTTGGAATCAACCTCAATGCCTCTAAAGGTGCAATCGGTGCTAAACTATGGAGCAACACTCTCCAACCACCAACCGGCAACATCACAGTGAGTTACAGTGGACCAGCCAACAGCATTCCAACAAACGGTGTATTCGTTGAATTCTATAAGGAATCTATGCAATTCGTAGGATACAGCATGGCGACAGGACAGAAACTATGGGGCCCAGTCGGCGATCAATCACAAGCGCAACTCATGTACTACAACAGTGGATACAACAGCGGCGGGAACGAAAACGGAGCAGCATATGCTTATGGAAATCTTTACTACGATGGATTCGGCGGAGTAATGTCATGCTTTGATTTGCAAACTGGCAACTTACTTTGGACATATGGTAACGGCGGCGCAGGCAACAGTACAAGCAGCGGCTTCGAAGTTCCAGGTCCATACCCAATGACAATGTACGCTATCGGGAACGGAATAATCTACACAACAACCACTGAACACACTCTTCAAATCCCAATTTACAGGAATGCACAACAGCAGGCTATCAATGCCACAACCGGACAACTAATCTGGACACTAAACGAAGTAACCTCCGAGGCTGGTGGACCATTTGCCGCTTTAGATACAGGCTACATCGCAGACGGTTTCTCTGTGACCTTAAACGGTTACGACAACCAAATCTACTGTGTCGGCAGAGGCGCAAGCACAACAACAGTTTCAGCTCCAAACCTCGCAGCAGCTTCAGGTCAAGGCGTAACCATTAGCGGAACAGTGATGGATGTTTCCACAGGAACCACACAAGACGAGCAATCAGCCCGCTTTGCAAGCGGTGTACCAGTATCTTCAGACGCGAGCATGAGTGACTGGATGGGCTATGTTTACCAACAGAAACCTCTTCCAACCAACTTCACAGGCGTTGAAGTTACAATCAATGTCATAGACGCAAACAGCAATTACCGAACAATCGACACAACAACAACAGACGCAAAGGGCTTTTACAGTTTACAATGGACACCAGACATTTCCGGCGCATACAGAGTAATCGCAACCTTCGCAGGTACCAATGGCTACTGGCCATCATCTGCTGAAACCGCTTTCTCAGTTGATCAACCAGTTGCAACAGCAACACCGCAGCCAACCGCAGCTCTATCAATGGCTGACCTATACTTTGTGCCAGGCATAATCGGCGTAATCATTGCAATAATTGTTGTCGGCTTAGTCCTCGCATTGTTGCTGCTCAAAAAGCGACCATAAGGTAAAAACAAAAATGGAAAAATCCTTCTCCCCTTTTTTAGTTTAAATTCAAGCGATCAAACTGGGGCTGAGTGGGCTTCTGATAACCTTTGCTGTGTGTGCATTCAAGGTTTGGTTTCTTCATTTTTCTTTTCTCCAAGAGTAACTGAGTCCAAACCCCAGCAATAACCGACCATATTTAGCACTTCTTAAAGACATATTTCTTTGATGTTATCTCAGAGACGGTTTTTAGCAATAACCACACGACTGCTAGTTTATCATATTGTATTCACTCCATCGTGATTACCGCAAACATACACGATAAGTCAGGAGGTATTTCTTTTACCGATTCATCAGAACCAATTGTTTTCTATATTGGAGAAATTTCATCTACCCAACTGCAACAACAAATCCGCCAACATCAACGCCTAATCAGACAGCAACCAATTCACCAAGCGTATTCTCTTCACTCCCAACAGATAGAAATTCGCAGCTTTGGGAGTTGACTGATTACATATTACCTATCAGCGTTATAGTGACTATAGTTGTCTTTCTATCAATATTAGCTTTTGAGTAGGCATCGAAAAACCGCTAAGATAGGTAAATAAAAAATGGGATAAGCGATCGAGGTCTCCACTGAGAGGTGGGTTCAATTTAATCCCTCTCTAAAAACGCTAAACAGTTACAAATTGAGCCCTAAATAAATTAAACCATTAATTAAACGAACACTTTACAAAACAGAAATTTTTTAAGGGCCTTCTATGTTAAATAAAAAAGGGGATATGCGGGTGACATCTCCACTGGATGAAGGGTTCAAATCCCTCGATCCACCATAATGATTTCTGAACTAGAAAAGCAGCCGTGAAGAAAAATGGTTGCTGAAGCTCTGGAAATAACAATGCAATTGCTAAGTCACGACATGGCTAGTATCATGAATTTTAACCAAAGCCCACTCAGCCCCAGTTTGATCGCTTGAATTTAAACTAAAAAAGGGGAAAGATAGTTTGGTTTATCGTGTTTATGGTCTTTTCCTGAGTAATAGCACTGTAGCAATTGCGATTGCAATAATTATTGCAATAGCTGCAACCGCTATGTACATCAGTAGATCTGTTGTCGTTGCTAGGTTTGATTGAGGCGCAACAGTTGGTACTGGAGTTACTGCATCACTGGCATAGAATGATGTTTCAGCAGAAGATGGATAATATGATTGTGTACCTGCAAAGTTTGCGATAACAGTATAGTCACCTTGAATATCAGGTGTCCACGTGTAAGTGAACATACCGCTAGCATCGCTTGTAGTTGTACCGATTTGTCTGTAGTTGCCGTTACTGTCAACAACGCTAAGTGTTACTGGAACACCAGTCACGTTCGACGGACAAAGCTGCTGCTGATAGACGAATTCCATCCACAGCGTCATGCTTGCGTCAGAAACACAAGGAAGACCACCCGGGAAGTTGGCCGCAACAGCTTCTTGCTGCGTGCCGGCCGAAATATCATTTACCGTCCCCCTAATCGTCACTGGTGTAGCAGTCGTTACGCCAACACTAGGTGCGGTAACCGTTGTCTTGCTCGGTCCCATGGCCCAAGCGTATATCTGATTATCATACGAACTTTCTGCTAGCATTACTCCATCAGCAATAGCTGTACCGCCGTCAACATCAAAAGCTGTCATGCTCCAAACAAGCGTTCCATCAGTAAGATTTATTGCAAGTTGCTGTGCTCCGCGGAAAAGAGGCGGACTGTATTCATGGCCTTCACCGAGAAATAACATTCCATCAGCAATAGCTCCTGGGTTCCCAAACTGCCAAAGAGGCCACACTCCATAAGGAGTGTCAGAACCCGCTTCACCAGTAAGCGTGTTTGTGTCAGTTTGCCAAATGATAGCACCCGTCTCTATGTTCATAGCGTAGATGTTTCCACCAAAACTGCTTAAGTAGAGCATACCGTCAGCAACTTGGCCATAATAGCTACCAATGCTGTTGTAAGGGTCAGGATCTGGAAGCGTAATTGGACCCCACTGTACCTGGCCTGTGTTGATATTGTAACCAGTGCAAGCCGCTGTATCTTGGTTGATTTCAACATAGACTCCATGTGAAGTTTGTGAAAAATCAACTCTTGTGTAAGGCGTTTCTGTTCTGTTAACTATCCATAACTGTTTCCCTGTGTCCGCACTGTAGCCTGCTTGGATATCAAATCCAGTATTGTAGCTGGAACCTCCAGTGGAACCTAACGCATGCATAAACAGGACGCCACTATTGAAAGTTGCAGCTGTAACAGAGTAGGCACCGCCTGGAAGTGAAAGCGTCGAAGGCAAAGCAGCACCTGAAATGTTAGTAGTTAAGGGCATTGACCACATTATGCCTAGCGAAAACGGAATTTGGGCGTTTTGTGTCGGTCTCCATTGCCAAGCCGCAGCTCCGTTGGTTCCTTCAACAATGCATTGCGTTGAATTCCACATGTTCAAGGTAGGTGCATGATATGCATTAGCAGTACTTGAGTTGACGTAGTAACCAATCAAGTTTCCCCCGTCATCTTCTACAAGCGGCGAGAGCGAAGTACCGTTAACAATGCTTAGTACATATTGTCCAGTCATAGCATCAAACATGTTCCAAGTCGTTCCAGTCGAAACTATTCCATCAGGGGTTCCGGTGCTCCACAAGTATGCTAAGGCCCCGTATTGATTGGGAGTCATATAATCAAGTAATTGTCCGCATCTTAGAGTTGTAACCAAACCATTTGGTAATAGAGCTGTTTGCGCTGGAGAACCACCACCATAGTTGGTAGAATCTTCTCTCCACAGTGTTTGTCCTGTCTTTAAGTTTACTGCTGCCCAACCCGTTGGGTTTTGAGTACTTTCGGGGTATTCTTCGTAGTATAGTATACCGTTCATGATTATTGGCTGGAACATTCTTTCGTACTGTCGTGTTGCATAGTAATTGCTTGTATCTGTTCCGCCGAATTCTCCACCGATTAAACCTCCGAATGCTATAGGCTTTGTCCATAGAACGTGGGCGGTTGTCGGCGCTGTAGTGTATGGATTGTAGTTTCCAGTTGCATTGTACATGCCAGTGCTAGCGCTAAATAAAGAGCCTAGTCCAAGCCAGTTGCCAGTAATTTGATACCATAAGCTGTTCCCAGATTGTACTGGGCGAGTCCAGTAGGTTGTTGGAAGCGGATTCTGCGGAATAAGTGGTATCGGCTCTTGTTGCACTGCAAGCGTTGCTATTTCACTGGTACTTGGCTCATAGTAGTCGCCAATATCTTCTTGTACTGCAGGAGAATATCCTCTCGGAGGGGGGTTAGTGCCTTCTAATGTTTGTCCTGGAAAACTCATTTGGAAAGTGTAGTTGCCAAGTTGGTTTGGTGTGTAGCTACTGTATGTTCCGCCTGTATCATCAGCAGTAAATGGACCTAGGGTTTCTGTGGTACCATCGGGTTTTGTGACTTTTAATGTCATGCCTGACCATCTGTCACCGTAAATTGTGCCTGCTGTCGGGGTGGGTTGGCCAAGCCAGAATCCAATGTTAACTGACTGTCCTAAGCCTGCAGGATTAGGTGCAACATTGATGAAAGCATATGTTGGAATTTGATAAGGCGGTGTGTGAGCGTTAGCAATTGGCAATAGAACAGTTGTAGATCCCATTGAAACTGTTAAGATTGATGCGATCAAAATAGCTAAGGTTTTACCTTTAAGATTTTGCATTTGTTCTTTTCTTCCTTTAATTTTTAGAGATCGCGCCAAAGCACTTTCTCTCTCGGTACGCTTATGAAGAACGCTTATAAGCTTTGCCATAATAAGGATAAATTATGAAATTAAATCTAACAATCTACTTTTTCATAGCGATTATTTTTCAGATTAGAGCTGATCCAGCTCTAAATAATAATCCTATATGCGAGATTGAACGTTTAAAATAAGAGGTAAAAAGTATAATTTTATATTGGTAATTCGTTTTTAAATTTATCCAAGGTATTAAAAAGCGGATTGTATTTTTAAAAATTTTATAAAGGAAACCCAAAATTTATCGTTTATTTACTGGGCTTTCTACATTTGAAGAAGTATATTAAAGCAGATGATTTATTTAGCTAAGAATAAAATTACAGCTATGCGAGACCTCGAACAAATTGACATCAAAATACTTAAAGCGCTTTTAAGAGATGGGAGGACAAACTTTACTGACATCGCAAAAAATTGTCAAACCTCCGATAAAGTCATTTGGAAACATTTCATTGAATTGAAAAGGTCAGACATTATTGTCGGTTCCACAATAGAAATTAATGTTCCCAAATTAGGCTTTGATGCTGTTGCCATGATAATGATGAATGTCGAGTCCCAGAATGTGGAAGATGTTTGCAGTAGGCTGCAAAAAATTCTATTCCTCAATGGAGGAGCGTTCAAATATTATAACTCCATTTACAACGTGGCAGCTATAGTGCTTTTAAAGAATTTAAGGGATCTTGAAAATGTCAAACAATCTATAAATAGACAAAATCAGATTAATGATTTCAAAACCTATATTTGGACTGATTGTAGAAATATACCTGAAAACATTTTTTCTGACCCAGATTGTGACATTAGCGATGTAACAGTTCCAACAAAAGCACCAACTTATAATCTTGATGCGGTTGATCAGAAAATTATTGATGCACTTATGTTAAATGGGCGCTTAACATTCAACAGATTGGGTCAACAGATAGGTGTATCAACAGCGACGGTTTCAAGAAGATATGAAAAGCTTAAGATGGGCAATTATATTAAAGCTGTAATTCAATTTAATCCTCTAGAGGTAGGTTTTCAGAATATCCTAGAAATAAGTTTGGCATTGGCTGACCAATCGGAAGTCAATAGAATTACCGACAAATTGTCAAAAATACCGGGTGTTTCATATATTGTAAAAATTAGCGGCAATTTTGATTTATCAGCAGTCGCTCTGGTAAAAGATTGTAAGGATATCATCAGAATAAATGACGAAATTCTCAAAATACCCCATATCAAAAAAATGGAAGGAACATTGAGAAGGATTCCACCTGTTTGGCCTGGCCCTCATCAATATATTTCAACCTTTTAAGAAAAACCAAACGGAGTTTGACTGAGCTTAATTAAGGATAACAAAAATAGCGGGGCGTTTTCTGCATTTTTTAAAAACTATCAATAATGAAACAATGATTTAAGCATGAGCCTAAAATCAAAAACATCGATAGCGCACCCAAACTCTAAAGTTTAGAGCGACAGTTCCTGAAGGAGTAGTCGTCTTCTTGGGGCTCCAGCCGGGCGACACTTTGGAATGGCAGTTGGAAGTCGTCCAAGGCGAACACATAGCGACAACCAAAAAATCCGTTCAGAACAATTCCGCATGAGCAGAAATGTTAAAATCCGTTCAAAGACCAACCTCGAGCGCACGAGTGCGTCCGAAAATTTTCCAGAAAAATTTGAGCAAAGTCGATGCATGTACATTGCAGGGCAGAGTCTTGTGAGTCTGGTTGTTAATCAGAAATGCATATTTCTTAAGCGTTCAAAGGTTAGGGTTTGCTGAGGCTCTAGAACCGAAATAGGAGAGAAGAGGAAAAATGCATAAACCTATTTTGATTGCAGCTTCAACAGTTAAATTTATCCAAAGCCTAATCAGCGCGCTTTTTTCTCCAATGCATTTTTTGGACTAAAAAAGGGGAAGATAGTTTTTGTTTGTTTGGCTTTTTTATGGTCGTTTTCTAAGCGTCAGCAATACCAATACAATGCCAATTATGACTATTACAACAATGATTGCAGCTATACCTATCATAAGATCGCTCGTTGTTGCAGAGTTTGATACAGGGGTAGCAATTGGCGCAGTTGTTGCTGCTGGCTCGCTAGCATAGAAGGCTGTTGCTGCTGAGGATGGATAATAAGATTCTGTGCCTGCAAAGGTTGCAGTGACTTCGTAGTTGCCTGGAATGTCTGGTGTCCAATTAAGACTATAAGTGCCATATGCATTGCTTGTAGTGGTGCCGATATCTCTGTAGTTGCCATTAGAATCTGTAACAGATATTGTTACTGGGACTCCGGTTATGTTATGTGGCATTGGCTGCTGTTCATAAACTGCTTCCATGAATGGTGTCATGCTTGCGTCAGATACAGCTGGTAGACCGTTGGGGAAGTTTGCTATCATTGCGTCTTGTTGTGAGCCTGAAGCGATGTCTGTAACTGTTCCTCTTATCGTTATTGGTGTTGAGGTTGTCACGCCAACGTTAGGTGCGATAACAGTTGTTTGGCTTGGTCCTTTGCCATAGCAGTACAACTGATTGTCATAGCCATTTGTCACCACCATGTAACCGTCGCCAACAGTGGCTTCACCACCGTTTGAAGTGGCGAAATCCAGGATCTCCCATAATAGGTTTCCGTTAGTCGTGTTCCAGACACACATCGAGCCTCCATTATATAGTGGTGGGCTGTATAAGTGGCCTCCCATAGTGACAAACGCTCCGTTGGTTAAGACCGGAGCGTTCGCGATAGTCCACACACCGTAAGGAGTATTCGCTCCTGCGACTCCTCTACTTGAGACTGCATTAGTGCTGTTATGCCATATGATTGCTCCGTTTGTGATGTCAAGAGCCCATACGTTCCCTCCGAATGTATCCACGTACATTTGGTTGTTAGCGCCGATTACCGCGTGGGTAATATAGTATCCCCATGGATTATCTTCGACTGCTATTGATACGGGTCCCCAGATCTGCTTTCCTGTAGCTGTGCTGTAGCCATAAAATGACTGCGTTGCATAAATGAAAAGAGTGTAAACTCCATCTCCGATAGCAGCTATCGATGTCCTAACAAACGGCGTCATCGTTTGGTTTAACGGGCCCCACAGCAGATGCCCGTCGATTGGGCTGTAAGCTTCTTGAATTATGTAACCTGGCTCGTCAAACCTGCCCCCTGCCAAGCTATTATCTACGAGTATTATGTCGGCGACTTTAGTTATGGCTAGAGGAAAATCAGTATCTCCCGAATCTTGGGCATATTGTTCATTGATGTCTACCGTGGTTCCATTGGCTAATTTTATCGTCGTGACCATCGGCACTGTCCATTGCACTCCGTATGACCATGGAATAGACGCTCCTGCACTAGGTCTCCATGTCTGACTATTCGTGTCCCCCCTTCCAGTTGGTCCTCTTAAGATGGCTTGGGTTGAGTTCCACATGTTCAGCGTTTTTGAGGTCGAGTTGATATAGTATCCTAACACCTCTCCGTTGGGTCCCTGCGCCCACGTCGGCGCGGTGCCATTAACTATGTTCAATATCCATCCTCCCGTCATTGCGTCGTACATGCCATAAGTATTGCCTGTGTTGGGAGCTACTGTTGGTAGATTGGCCCATAAGTATGCGAGACCTCCGAATTGGTTGATTGAAACATAATCAAATATTTGACCCATCCTTAGCCATGTGGTAGCAGACTGATTTTGATACCATATTGTTTTTCCAGTTCGCAGATCTGTTGCTTCCCAGCCCATGTAGTTGTTAGTGGACCCTGGTTCTAAAGTCCGGTACAATACTCCGTTGATGATAACTCCAGCGAATTTTTGTTCATATTGGGAGGTTGCATAGAAGTTGCTGTTCACTTGGTTGCCGCCAAATTCTCCCCCGATGAGTCCTCCGGGGGCATATGGTTTTGTCCACATTATGTGGGCAGTAGTTGGGACTGTGCTGTATGGAGCGTAGTTTGATGTAGAATTGTAAACACATCCACTATTTCCTCCGGCGCCGCCGCCAAGCCAGTTTCCGGCGATCGGGTACCACGCCAAGTTGTTGTCAAATATGGGGCGTGTCCAATAGTTTGTTGGGAGCGGGTTTGTTGGCAAAAGTGGCGATGGCTCTTGTTGTACAAACAATATATATGGTGCACTTGTGCTGGGTTCGAAATAATCGCCAATGTTGTTAGGATTAGATGTGCCTGATGGGCCTGGATTGGCGCCTAATAATGTTTGTCCTGGAAAGCTGAAGACGAAAGTGTAGTTGCCGAGGGTGCTGGGCGTGTAATAAGTGTGTCCTCCTCCTGCTGCATCGGATGTGAATGGCCCCAACTTTTCAGTGGTGTCATCTGGTTTAGTAACGTTCACCATGAAATTTTGCCATCTGTCACCATAAACGCCATTGGCTGTCAGCACTGCCTTATCAATCCAAAAGTTAACAGACACTTGTTGACCTATACCAACGGGGGTTGGTTGAACACTGATAAACGCGTATGTCGGATAAACAAACGGGGGTGTATGCGCTGTAGCGGTTGGTAATAGCGTAGTTGAAGTCGACATCGAAAACATCAAGAGCAAAGCAATTGCTATGGCCGCAGTCTTATTTTTTAGAATTTTCATGTATTTTTCTTCTCCTATTTTTTATTTTCGCAATCGCTTGTTTATATTGCAAAGCTAATAAGCCTCAGTCGGAAGCACCTCGACTGACAAAACAAAAAATTTATCTGCAGATTACACATTAAATTCTAATGTGACCTCCAACGGCGTCAACATTCCGGGTCAAAAACGAATTAACCATAGTACTAATGGACTTAGGGTTTACAGTCACCCAAGCCAGAACTTACAGTGCGCTGTGTCAATTAGGAATCTCAAATGCAAAAGTAATCTCAAAAGAATCCAAAGTAGCCCGACAAGACATTTACCGAATTTTAACTGAGCTGGAAGAAAGGGGCTTTGTTGAAAAATCTATAACCAACCCCATTTTGTATCGATCTATCCCTTTGGAAGAAGCCCTCAATGTCATGATGGAAGCTAGATTCGAGAAGAGCCGTGAATTGCAGATACAAACACAAAGCTTAATCCATATGTTCGAGGCGAAAAAAAACGGAGTATCCGTTAATGAAACGCAGTTCGTTTTGATTCCTAAAGGAAGAGCATGCCTCCAGAAGGGGAAACAAACCATTAAGGCTACTCAAAACTTCATAGATTGCGTCACTTCGCACAAGAGATTTCTTCAAATGATGTTTGCTGTAAGTGGAGATATTTTTGAAGGATTAAATAGAGGAGTAAAGGTTCGATTCGTTTTGGATGAATTTGACCAAAAAACGCCTCAGCCAAAAGTTTTGGAGGATGTCTGCAAGACCTCGTCTTGTAACATCAGGTATATCCCGTCTATCCCTTCAGCTATGATAGTAATTTATGATAAAAGAGAGGTTAATATTGTAACTTCACCAACTGGAGATTTCGCGGGATCTTCTATGTTGTGGTCGAACAATCCCTCACTCGTCGGGATAGTCCAGGATTACTTTGAAACACTCTGGTTCACGCAATCAAAAGCCCTTTGGAAGTCCCGAGGAAGAAATTCAAACTCTACCTCAGGAAAATCTAACAAAGAAAATTAGAGATTACTTTGAAAAAATAGGGATATTCGGATGATATATCCAGCGGTGAAGGTTCGAATCCCGCCCATGCACGAAAATAAGCAAAAAAGTACGGTGGTGGAAAAGTTGTTGCCTATTCTTTTGTTTGGCTGCTTTCTTTTCTTAAAGATATTCGATTATTGAAATCTGTGACGTACTCAAATCCAGTTTCTATGAAAGTGTATGCTTTGGCTATTCTCTCGTATATCTTTATTCTGAATGACGTGTCATCGTTCTTTGCCATTGTTAGTCGCCGACTCAAAGTGTGCTCCATTAATTTCTAAGGTCATAGGTGAATTACCGGCACGAAAAAGTTTTTTTCCTCAGAAACACAATGGATTAAAAAAATTCTTAAGAGAAAATCCACCGACAAAGCCAAGTAATAACAAGTTTTTCAAGTTTTGGCATGGCATGTTAGCTGAGACATATTAATTGCAGATAATCTTTGTTTGGGTTATCGGAAAATCTGAATGTAACATAGCCTATGCTATCTTATTTTGCTTGAAAGTTATCGACTTTTGATTTTCAATGTAATCAGTTAGACTTAACTTTAATTGGAGGCATGTATAAGACTTGATTTGGAGTCATAAATTAGTGAAAAAAAAAGACAGTGTAGAAGCAAGTGAAGCAGAGACTTTTGAGTCATACAGTGAGAAGTTGAGAAAGAAGTATGGTGACAATTGGCTAGGGAAGGGCAAGTGTACTGGACTAGAGTTTAAACGTTGGTTAGCTCTGCGTGACAATATGACCGAAATTCCCTGACTGTTCTTTTTTCTGAGTTTTTAGAGTTTCAAATGGACTAACCGTTAATCAGAAAAGATATCGATATCTCGAAATATCTTAACAGTTTTCAACGCTCGTTGAACCGTCTCTGAATCTGTTCTCCCAGTGTTTCGGAATATTTGAATACCTTTTTCGCATTCCACCACATGGAGAAACTCTTGTGTTAGAATTCTGTAAAAGATAATGAGCTTTCTTTTCTTACCTGTAGCTTGTTTACCTTCCACCTGAATATCCATTTGGCTACCCCATTCGAGCAGTTTCTCCTCTCGAATAATAATCGCATACTTGTACTTTCCAAAATGAGGAATATCAAAAACTTCTTTCAATATTGGTGTGACTATAGGCCGCACCTCTGATGAATAGTTGTGCAATAGCTCAAATATACTGGCTATGTTTGAAAAAAACTCGTCTGAATGATTAGTCGCATTCTCTTCTTTTTCAAAATCTTTCAGGTTGGCTTCGTTTTCAGTATTAGTTTTAACTTTGTTATCATAGGCATTTTTCAGTTTCATGTGTTCTTCTTCAGTTATTAGCATCACAAGAACTGGAACGTTATTGGTCAGAGAATACTCTCTTCTAGCATAAGCCTTGAGATCTGAAAGAGCATTATTTAGTAGTCTCATACTGGACCAATAATCCAATTATTCGCTTAATTAGCTTACGTACTAAAATCTATTTAGTAGATCATGCTACTGTCGCCAAAAATAGGTAGAGCAGTTCCAAAGGCTGCTACTCAAACCCAAATAATCCAGAGAACTTTAACCGGTGAAGACATGAGAAAGGTTTGTTCCAAGGCGATATGTGAGAACCTCTCAAAGTTGCAAACTGGAAAAACAAAATTTGTGGTTGATCGAGGCAGTTTCGAATTATCGCTCAAAGCTGCTCATAGCCAAATGAAGAAAGATCCACCCATCGATCCTTAAAACCGTGGCAACAGCCTCAATTAAAAAAATCAATCCAAATCAACTGCAACATAAAATAAAAGTTGTTGTTGATGTTGTTGTTGCAACTGAATTTTGCATACCGGTTGCAACAATCAAACCCTGCAAAAAACCTCAACCAGAACACCTAAACCAAAAAGCCCCTTTTCACCAATTCGAAAAACCTTACTCACCCAACTCAAGCCAAAAAACTTTCCCAAACAACAAACAAATAACCGGATAGCTCATGTGCTTGTTACTATGCCAAACAAGGGTTAAACACTTGGATTCACTTCTTAACAAAGGTCAAAATCCTCTCCTCTTCATCATCATGCATTCCAAAAGCGACCTCCACATTTTTGCACCAGTTTGATCGTTTCAGAAGCGTGCCATTTATATCAGACTTTATTGTGCACTGAATATCCGAGAAGGATAATGCCAATTTGAAATCTCCCACAGCTTCTCGCGAGCTAAGTTATTTAAGAAAATGGGTTCCCATTGCCATTTTGATAGGGACAATAAGCGGCGTGGGGAGTCTGCTTTTCTACGAAGCTATCAGCCTTTCTAGCACCTATCTGCTCGGTGACTTCGGAGGTTTTTTTCCTCCATCACCAGCAGGAGAAGGCGGAAGCTTAGGAATACTCTCATCCCACATCTACCTAATACCAGTAATTACAACCATTGGGGGGCTTCTAAGCGGTCTTATCGTCTATGGCTTAGCACCTGAAGCTGAAGGTCACGGAACCGACGCAGCTATCGACGCATTCCACAACAAAAAAGGCGAAATCCGATCCAGAATCCCCATAGTAAAGCTGATAGCTTCAGCTATTACAATAGGCTCCGGAGGAAGCGCCGGCAGAGAAGGCCCTACAGCACAGATAGGCGCCGGATTCGGCTCTTTTTTAGGCAAAAAACTCCACCTCAGCTTAAAAGACAGAAGAATAGCAGTCGCAGTCGGCATAGGTTCAGGCATAGGCGCCATTTTCAAAGCGCCATTTGGCGGTGCAATATTGGCCGCAGAAATTCTTTACATGGGCGATTTCGAAGTAGAAACATTGTTGCCCGCTTTTATTGCTTCGACTGTAGGCTACAGTATATTTGCATCGTTTACGGGATGGACGCCCATATTCGGCTACATGAACCAAGCTGCGTTCAGCGACCCACTTGACCTACCCTTCTATGCTGTTCTAGGCATACTTTGCGGTTTAGTAGGCATAATTTACGTCAAGGGATTCTACGGTACAAAGGCTTTCTTTCAAAGTCTTAAAATGCCCCGATTCCTAAAGCCTGCCCTAGGCGGACTACTAGTAGGCATCATCGGAATGTTTCTGCCGCAAGTGCTCGGCATGGGATATGGTTGGCTCCAGATGGCCATGAGCAGCAACTTTATTTTACTCCCAGTCATTCTCGTTCCAGTCATAATTGCAGCCAAAATAGTCGCAACATCCCTAACGGTAGGTTCAGGAGGAAGCGGAGGCGTTTTTGCACCCGCTCTATTCGTAGGCGGCTTTCTTGGCGTAGCACTCTGGTTACTGTTAAATTTCATTTTTCCAAACTTCAGTCCAGTCATTGCTGCATTCACAATAGTTGGGATGATGGCGTTTTTTGGAGGCGTAGGCAAAGTGCCTGTTGCAGTCATACTTATGGTTAGCGAAATGACAGGCGGCCTCACTTTACTGGTTCCTTCAATGATAGCAACCGTAATTGCGTACGTAGTTACAGGAAAGAATACAATTTATAAAAGCCAAGTTCCATCAAGAGTTGAGTCTCCTGCTCACAGAAGTGAATACTCGATTTCTATGATGCAACGGCTTTTGGTCAAAGATGCAATGACCAAAAAAGTCCTCACGATTTCCCCCAACTCACCGGTTTCAGAGGTTGCCGATATGTTATCAAGGAATGGAATAAAAGGGGTACCTGTCTCAGATAATCAAGGCAGACTCGAGGGTATGATAACTCTTACTGATGTTCTCAAACTTCATCCAGACAAAAGAACAATCACGAAAGTGAACACCGTAATGACCAAAGACTTGGTCACAACGATTTTAGATGAAAATCTTTATGTCGCCTTTGGCAAGATGACAAATAACCAGGTTGGGCGTCTGCCTGTTGTTGACCAAAAGGATGACACTAAACTGATAGGTATAATTACTCGGGAAGATATCTGGCGGGTCTATAACATTGAGATAATGTCAAAACTTGAAGAGATTAAACTCTCAGGAAGCGTATGACAAGTCCTGACCAAAATTGAATTCTTATTTTTCTTTTTTAGAGGATAAAATTTTGACTCTTCCTATTTTAGGCTGAATTATTTTAGATAAGAGCTGTCGGATACGAGGAAAAGCGGAAGACCCGCTATAGTTTTGTCTGCTGGATTGCGCTTCTTCGTGCCTCATCAATCTGAAGAAGTGAATCTTTAGCTGGTCGGTAATTAAGAAGCTGAGTAACGCATATCCCCAAACGAAGGCAGCGAATCCCCAACCAATCGGAGTCATAAACACACCGTAAACAGCGAACAGCGTCCCAATAACTTGAGTCACCTCTGTAGTTAAGAAAAGAATGTATGCTGGAAGTGGGCGTTTCCAGAAATGGTTCACTCCAGTGCGCGCAAGATAAATAGTCAGATGCCCAGCGACAGCCATCTTCAAGAAAATCAACGTTTGAAGACTGCTTAAACTCAAGTGGAACACGTTTAATCCAATTAAAAAGAGCCCAAAGCTTGAAACAACGCCTGTGGCTCCAAGAAGAGACGCCACAATCAATACTCCACGCATGTTCCAACGGACGGGCTTCTCTTGCACCCTAACTTTATCATAAGCAATTGTCATTATGGGCATATCGTTAAGCAAGGCTAAGATCACTATCATGACAGCCGTCAATGGATAGAAGTTGAAGGCAAGAATTGAAAAAGACAAGAAAATTAACACTCTAGTTGTTTCGGCAATTCGGTAAACAGCATAGTTGGTCATGCGTTCAAAAATCTTGCGACTTTCCTTTATTGCATCAATGATAACAGAAAGTCCTGGTTTTGTTAACACCACATCTGCTGCTGATTTTGCAGCGTCGGTAGCTCCGGCAACTGCCACGCCGGCATTTGCTTTCTTTAATGCAGGTGCGTCATTCACGCCGTCTCCAGTCATGCCAACAATATGTCCTTTATCTTGAAGCAACTCGACAATGCGGTATTTGTGTTCAGGAAAAACTTGTGCAAAACCATCAGCGGCTTCAATTATTCGCTTTGATTCACTGTCAGGTTTATCTACAAAAGAAGACGCTGACACTATATTTGTGCCTAGATTAACTTCTTGAGCAATCTGTTTAGCAATAGCAATGTGGTCGCCTGTGACCATTTTAACCTGCAAACCCATTTTTTGAGCTGTTTTTATCGTTTCTGCAGAGTCTTCTCTTGGCGGATCATAAATTGCAAGAAGACCAACGTACTCCCAATTGCCCTTTTCATCTTCCTTAATTATACCCAATGACCGGTGACCTTTTCGTGCATAGGTGTTTACAATTTCGTCAACTCTATTTTCAATTTCTGCTCTGTTTGAAACAAGCGACAAAACCACCTGTGGCGCACCCTTTGCAACTCTGAAACTTCCGCCGTCTCGATTCTCCACGGTGGCTTCCGTCATCTTAGAAACCGGATCAAAAGGCTTAAAATCAACTACATTGTATCGACCAAGAACATCAGCAACAACATGGATTGACTTGGCTTTTGAAATCACTGCATCATCGATAGGATCATGATTTTCTACCCTTGAAGCTAATGTTCCATATAAAAGAGCGTCGTCGATTTCGAATTTTCCTAAGGCTTGCGCTTCCGCTATAGTTAGTTCATTTTTTGTTATTGTGCCTGTTTTGTCGGAACATAGTACATCAACACCAGCCATTTCTTCAATCGCCACTAATTTGCTGACTATGGCTTCTTTTTTGGCAAGAGCAATTGCTCCAATTGCCATTGTTACAGTCAAAACAGCAGGTAACGCTACAGGTATCGAAGCTACAACCAAAACTAACGCGAACTGTAGAATTTCCAAAGGATTGGCCTGTCGAGCGAGAGCAGCAATTACAACAGCAGAAACCATGATTGCTGCAAGAATAATCAAGTAGTTGCCTATTCTTATAACTGCTCTTTGAAAGTGGCTTACAGATCTAGCTTCAGCTACTAACTTGGCCGTCTTGCCAAAAAAGCTGCTTATTCCAGTCGCCACGACATAAGCATCCATTTCGCCCTGTCTAATGATGGCTCCTGCATAAGCTATGTCAGAAACGTGTTTTTCTACAGGTAAAGATTCACCCGTTAATGCGGATTCATCGGCAAGCAAATAGGGGCCTTTCATAAGTTTTACATCGGCAGGAACAATGTCGCCTAAACGTACACGTACGATGTCTCCCGGAACAAGTTCCTTTGACGGTATCTCATGCCAGATGCCATCTCGCAACACCCGGGCTTTTGGAGATAGTCTTTTCTTTAGCAGTTCTATTGCGTTGTCTGCTTTGCGTTCCTGCCAAAACCCCACAACAGCATTCACGATTAACAAGGTGAAAATAATAGCAAAATCGTCATAGTGCTGTATGATTACAGATAATATTGAAGCAATTTCAATCATCCAGGGTATGGGTCCCCAGAAATATCCCAAAAATTTTCGGAAGGAATTAACTTTCTTTTCGGGGAATTCATTTAATCCATATTTTTCAATTTTTCTTGCAACTTCTTCTGAAGAGAGACCCATCTTAACATAGATTTCAAAGGGGGTATCTCTGCTAAGAGTTTCTGTTTTCTTAGAAGCCAAGAAAAAAAACACCTTAACTAAATCTTTAAAGGTGATGATCACTTTTTAAGTTTTCTAAAATAACGAACTGCCGACAAGGATTTTAACCCTAAATCATGTAATCAAAATTCTTAAAATCAATATCTAAATCTATTAGCGCTTCAGGTTTGCCTGCTTTAAGATTTTGGATTAGCTCAACTGTTGCTTTTAAATCAAGATGATACAGAGACCATAAAGTCTCGACTATGAAAAAATGAAAATCCAATAACTTAATCCCGCCCACCTCAAAGTCCTTCAAAATTTTCAAGTAGCCCTTAGGTATTGCTATTCCATAAAAAGTCCACATTTCGCGGCGTTTCATCCTTCGCACTACCTCACCAATTGCAGATAGAATCTGTTTTTCGCTTGTGTTGTTAGAATCTTGTTCACTTTCCCCCACTGCCTCAACAATAAAGATTTCTTTATCTTTTATACCAGTTATACTGACGCCAATTCCGTAATGATTAATGGTTGTAACATTATATCCTGCTCTTTCCAAATGTTCTTTAACGCAAGCAACAACATCTGACAAATCTAATTGCTCGGTATTTTTTTCAACCATGATATCTAAACCGCCTATAAGCGTTTGTCTCCTAACTAAATCAAGTTAAGCATCTTAGTCAAAGCGCCGCCCCCAAAATAACTCGCTCAAAATTGGGACTTTGACGTGTATCTAAATAATTTATGCTTGAGGAGTATTAAACTATTTTGAAGCACCCATCTTTACAAACGGTTGTATTGATTCTTAAGAGATTTTAGCTAGTAATCTAATTACAGGCGAAGTCACATTCTTTAAAAACGAGGGTTCTGATTTCATGTCTACCAAGGACCCAGTTTGCGGTATGCCTTAGATCCACAGAAAACAAAGCATAAATATGAATTTTTAGGGCGATAATACTATTTTGACAGCGAATATTATATGACCAGTTTTGTTGAAGGGTCCAAAATTGTTTATTTCTCTATGGAAATCGGTAGTCGCCAGATATCCATAGTTACAGTGGAGGACTGGTGGTTATGGCAGGCGATATAATCAGGTCAAGTGCAGATTTGAGGTTACCTGTGGTCGCGGTAATTTTAATCACCAAAAAGGTTACTTGAAACAAAAATTAACTCTTGACGGCTGACAAATCGAACTCGCTGAGGAAGGGAGTCCCTCAAAGTTTGTGAAGCTATTGACCGTGACTTCAACTTTGAAGATTTCGGGACGGCATGTTAAGGTTGGTGTTTGGGTTTATGAACAGGAGAGTCTTATTGGCGGAACCATACCGGTTCTGTTCCTTACTAAAGATGTTGAAGGTAACACTC
The DNA here is from genome assembly GCA_963775685.1 of Candidatus Bathyarchaeota archaeon. Classification (GTDB taxonomy): domain Archaea; phylum Thermoproteota; class Bathyarchaeia; order Bathyarchaeales; family Bathycorpusculaceae; genus Bathycorpusculum. Next base: position 780,288 of record CAVZJV010000014.1, on the reverse strand, counting down.
AAGAGGACAGGCAAATTATTGATTTGCTCTATGGCGACGGCAAAAAATGCTGTTTAATGCAGGAGATAGTTTTGGGTTAGGCGGATTACGCATTCTTGAAGCATTAAACATTAATGTCAAGAAATACCACATGAAACGAAGGACATTCAAGTCTACTTACTCTTGACTCTTGAAGAGAAACAATTTAGACGAGAATAAAGTAAAAAACGTATGTGTCTTCACAACCCACACGCCGGTTGCAGCTGCTTTTGACAAATTCTTCTATTACCTCCTGTCAGAAACACTGGAAAACGAGCGCCCTCAAGAAATATTGTGGACAAGACAAATTCAACATGACACTTTTAGTGTTAAACCTAGAGCAAATACACAACCGCGTTACCGAATCCCACAAAGATTACTCAAGAAAACTCTTCCCACGTACCGGTGAAGAATCGGCTGGACCCATTGTGCACATGATCTTTGTCTTTTTAATCAAAACATTTCATCTTGCGAAACAATTACCTCTATTGAGAAACTCTATAAATTAGTATTCCCCGTAACTGAACGTTAAGGTGTTAGATTTGGTTTCTGAAAAAATATCACATTTTCATGGATGCCAGATGGCAACTACAAACTCAGTGAAACAGCACAAACTAAGGAAGCTCATAGCATGGTTATCTGAAAAAGAGGACAAGGATATGGAGTTCATCTCGCTTTACATTCCTGGTTGCTCATCTACAGACGAAATAGTTGCAAACCTTAAGAATGAATATGAATCAGTATCCACGAAATATGAGAAAGCAAGGAATATTAGAGATCATCTTCAAGACGCACTCAAGAATATAATCCAGCGACTAAAGCTGCAGACCCAAATTTCTGAGAATGGGTTGGCAATATTTGCCGGGGCTTTCGCCTTCAAAGGTTCGGAAAGCAAAATTTTGAATGTTGAAGAGCTCGTTCCACCAGAACCCATTATCACATATCTCTACGAAGTTGACAATCATTTCCGGCTAGAGCCTTTGAGAGAAATGCTGAGAAACCAAAAAGTTGTTGGGCTTATTGCTATGGATTCAAAGGAGGCAAGCTTTGGAGTCCTCAATGGTGAACATCTTGAAATTATCGAAAATATCACTTCAGGGATTCATGGAAAGTCTGGAAAGGGCGGGTCGAGCCAAAGAAGGTACGAAAGAGAACGCGACATGGCTCTTACAAATTATTTCCACAGAGTTGCCGAGCATGCTGCGAAAGCGTTTCTTGAGAACCATAAAGTCACAGTTTTGATTGTTGGTGGGCCGGGTCTAACAAAAGACGACTTCTTAAACGGTAATTATCTTCATTATGAATTAAAGAATGCACTTGTCAGCACTATTGACACGCAATCCGCCGACAGAGAAGGGGTGCGGGAGGTGCTTGAAAAATCATCTGAGACTTTGAAGAATATGTGTGCCCCAGAAGAAAAGATGATTGTACAGCGTCTTCTGACATATGTGGGCAAGCAAGACAGCTTGGCTATTTATGGCTTAGATCCTGTTTTAAACGCACTCAAGATAGGCGAAGTAGAAGTTGCACTTGTTACGGATAATTCTGACATCGTCGAAATTGTCGTAATATGCAATAAGTGTGAGCTATCAGCGGCAAAAGTAGTACACAAAAACCTCAAGATTCAAGCCATACGCGAAATGATATCGCGCCCATGCGAGAGGTGTGGCGCAGTAGAATACACAGTTGATGAGAAAGATATAGTGGATGTCTTGGAGGATTTAGCTTCGCAGTCCAACGCGAGAGTCGAGGTGATATCTACCGCATCGGAGGAGAAAGAAAAGCTAACCGCATTGAGCGGATTTGCCGCTATTTTGAGGTACAGACTTAAAAAGACATAAAGTTGTAAGAACATTTCTTAAACGTTCTTCACCGGAGCATTTATCTTTGAAAGAACAAAGTTTTACGCTGACTTAGAAAGTCAACTTACTTTAGTTCCCAGCTCGCCATTGATGCTTTGGCATTAAGGTTACTGAATTCTCTTTGGAAGTCTACATTATAGATTTTAAGAAATGCCTCTTAGCGAATCCTAAAATTTTTTCAACCGTCTACTATTCGAATTCCTTATAAATTAATAAGGGGGTGGACTTATTTTAGACCTAAACCATTTCTCTCTTTGAAATTAAAGAGGATAACCAAGATTACTCTATTCTTATCTTCACTAGGTTGGGGGAACAAAAAGGTTCAATAAGAGTCATGAGCTCTCCTTTGAAAGGTCAAAAAACAAAAATAGACTAATATGTAATAGAAATGGGCGATTGTTATGAACATTGACCAAAGAAAAATAGCAAACATACATGATTTCTATTTAGATTTTGACTCAATGTCCAACCAGCTTGAAAGCTACAAAGCCAAGTTCTCTTCAGGCCTTATAATACCCATTATCGGAAAGGACATTCAGAGTCCCGGACTAAGAAAAATTGTCAGTGAAATTAATCAGTGTCAATATCTGAAAAAGGTTTTCATTGCTCTTTCAGTCAAAGACCCAGGGGATTATGAGGAAGCTTTGAGAATTAGTCGATCCTTCAAAGTTCCATGTGAAGTAATTTGGTGTAATAAGCCTGAAGTGCTTGTTGTTTTAGAGGAACTTAAGCGGAAAGGTCTGGATGTAACAGAGCTATATGGAAAAGGCAAAGACGTTTGGATGGCAATGGGTATTGCATCTCTGGAACTTTTTGCTTTTGCAGTTCACGATGCTGACATAATGTCCTACAATAAAATGTTACCAACCAAAATGCTGTATCCTCTTATTGAACCTAAGCTTGATTTTTTCTTCTCTAAAGGATATTACGCGCGGATAAATCAGGATAACAAGAAGTTGTATGGGCGTATTCACAGGTTATTTATCAACCCGTTGCTAGAAGTTTTGCAGGAAAAACTCCGTTATTCAAGGTTCCTAACATATTTGCAGTCGTTTAGTTATCCACTAGCTGGCGAAATTGCCCTTTACTGCGATTTAGCTACACATCTTAGAGTGCCAAGTGACTGGGGGCTTGAACTTGGCTTATTATCTGAGGTTTACAGAAACGCCTCTTACGGACGCATATGCCAAATAGACCTAGGATTCTACGAACACAGACATAAACAGATTGATAATAGCGGGCTTCTAAAAACAGCAGAGGATAGTTTTGTAACCTTGTTGAGGACATTAACTGAAACCGAAAACATAGATGTTTCCGCACCCTTTCTAACTAGTCTTCAAGTAGCTTATAGGCGGCTAGCGCAAGATAAAATACGGCAATATCATGCTGATGCTACCTGTAATAGACTCGATTTTGATCGACATGAAGAAGAAGCCAATGTTGATGATTTGTGCTCAGTTATACTCTCGGGTGGACGAAAGTATTTGGAAAATCCTATAAGAGCCCAATTACCTGATTGGCTACGAACTATGGCTGCAATGCCCAATATTAGAGAGAAACTAAGAGACAACGCTATTGAACGCTAAAGAAGCAAAACTTGTTGTCTTTGCCGACCTTGACGGGAGTCTCCTAAATGACAAATATGAATGCGGTGAAATAGAGCCAATTATTCGTAAGCTCCTATCTTTAGATGTCGCTATAGTCTTCGCTAGCAGTAAAACAAGAAGTGAAATAGATTTTTACCGAAAAAAATGGCAAGTAAGCGATCCTTTCATAAGTGAAAATGGGTCTGCCATTGTTATACCTGAAGATTACTTTAAGTCAAGTTATGAATTTACCCGACAGAAATTTGGATATAAGATAATTGAACTTGGTACTCCTTATCGAACTATACGTGAAAAATTAGCAGCTTCGAAAAATCAAACAGGAGTCCTTATTGTTGGGTTTGGAGACATGTCCGCCGAAGAGATTTCAAGAGATAGCGGCTTACCTCTGCATTTGGCGCAACTTGCTAAAAAGAGGGAGTACAGTGAGCCCTTCAAAATATTAGAAGGCAATGTGGAAGAGTTTTTGAATGCAGTTAGAAAAGAAGGACTTTGCTGTACCATGGGTGGAAGATATTTACATGCTTTAGGAACTTGCGACAAAGGAAAGGCAACATCAATTCTAATAAATTTGTACTTAACCCAGTATAATAGAATTGTCAGCATTGGTATTGGGGATAGCCCAAACGACTTAGCGATGTTAAAAATCGTGGATAAATCCTTTTTCGTTGATAGTTCTGAAAACAGGGAAGCTATTTGGAAAAAAATCGAGTCGATTGCTCTAACTTAAACGATAGAAAGCCAAAAAAATGTTAGCAGAAGACCCAAGTTTTTTCATTTTTGATTTGACGTATCCTGGATTTTTCGAATACAGATGAAACGCCGAAACCGGTATTTGAAAAGATTTTATATATCAAGAAACAAGATATTTTGTACCTGGAGTTTAGGCTATTTGCAGAAAAGGACGAATGAAACAAGAGGTTCAATAGCAGGAAAATATCTGTTTTGGTTATCTTTAAGAGTTTCAATCTTTATTTTCCTTTTTACGGTTCTAGAAAGTAGTTACAGATCGGGACTACTGTATTTTGTAGGTAATGCAAATGTGCAATCAATGGTTTACAGTGTTTTGCAAAAGGTATTACTTTCATTTTTAGTCTGGTTTTTATTGGCAGCTTCCAAAAAAATCATCATACCAGCAGCAATAGTAACTATATCTCCTGTTGTCGGAAAAGTTGTTAGGGATCCTTCATCTAGAATTAAAACCGTTAGGTCAACAACAAGATACTTAACTTACATTACCTACTTTACTGTAATAGCTGCTCTTGTATTAATTTGGGCTTACTCGTTTATAGGCACATGGATCGCTGGGTTTCTTAGGAACAGGGATGATTGTTGCTTTAACATTCATCTTAGGTTTGTTCACATCGAGCGTTCTTGGTAACGTGTTAGCTTATACGGTTCTAGAAGGAACAAACGAATTCAAGACAGGTGATAGGGTACAAATCGGTGAAAGCTACGGAGACATAGTTGAAGTAGGCGTATTTTACACAAGAATCAAAACGATAAAAGATGAAATAATAAGCATTCCAAACTTAACTGTGATGAACAAAGAGATGAAGAATTTTAGTGCCCTACGAGAAGTGCTAATCTATGTTTCAATAACCCTCGGTTACGATGTTGACAAGGATCAAGCTAAAACGCTCCTGATCGAAAGCGCAGAAAAAACAAGCGGAATCGTAACAACTACGGACAAAAAGCCATTTGTTCTGCTAAAAGACCTAGGTAACTATGCAATAACCTATGAAATCAACGCTTACACTAACAGACCAAACGCTATTATAACCATAAAAAGCGATCTAATCGATAACATTCTTAGCGAATTTAAGAAATCGCACATAGAGATACTGTCGCCCTTTCATGTAGCTTCACGACAGCATTATTTACCCAACACGTCGTGACCCAATAAGCAAAGCAACAATCCTTCTATAGGAGACACCTTCGAAGATGCTTGAAAAACCCACGCGGGGGGAGCGGTAAAGATGCGTTAATCCGTATATATTATTTTATTCAAGACAATTAGAAAAGCCGCCTTTTCCAGACTTTTTAAGACTTTTAAAGACGCACCCTGCAAGTTTTTCAAAGCCCAAACAAAGAAAGCAACCCAAAACAAGCCCAGCAAATTTGCGCAAAAACAATATTTCTTCGTCTAATTGACTAAAAAAGAACTGATTTTCTTCTGGTCGTAGATCATCTGACACAGCCACAAAAAGGAAATATCAATACTTTTCAATCAAGTAGTGTTTGAATTTTTCGAAAACTTTTACCTCTTCAACGATTCGTAGTTCTGCATCTTCTCTTGATTCTTTCCACGTTTCTTTCAGAAAAACGGCCACTCGACCAATCCAAAGGACACGCAAGGCATCTATTAGTTTATCCCTGATTGCAGGAGTTTTGTGGAATTCAGCTATGAAGGAATAGACAGTTTTTGCCCAGATCTCTGAGGGAAAATCTACGTTCGATGTTGCTATCTGTTTTAATTGTTCAAACTTGCTCTGGATTTCGGGTTCTAGAATTGATTTATAGAGTGCCTTGTATTGGTCGCAATTATTCTTGAATGCGTCTACGGTTGCGGGCAAAGAAACCTGAATAGTCTCGGGCGTTTCAGTGTATTTAGCCTCGCCAACCATTTCTGTCTTTGAAACACCCACTATTTCTTTCCAAATCGACTCATTCTGCTCTATACAAGCGAACATAATGTTCATCACTTGATGGAACATAGAAGCAAGTTGACTGGAGGGGTCCTTTGCATCGTGGCTTTTTACTCCAAGTAGGGCTTGCTTTATCTTGTAGCCCTTTGCAAGCGCAGTGTAGGTTTCAAAGATGTCAATTCCAAATCGGCTAACATCAGGGAGTTCCCACATGGAAGAATCTAAGAGATCCTCTACTAGTTCAATAGAAAGCCCAAAGTCGCCTCCTATAGGCTGCCTTATGTCCTTGCCGAAAAGGCTTGTTGTAACTGGATAACACAAGAAGTTTGTTATTGTTCCGTCGTATTTGCGGCGGTTGTAGTATGGTGCCACAAAACCAGTTCCAGCCAAAGTTGGGTTAATCAATAGTCGCATCCATTCAGGAGTTATGCTACGTAAATCTGAATCGACTAACGCTACACTTCTCACCTTCAGATGGCTAGCCGCCTCAAAGATAGCCCTGACGGCCCGTCCTTTACCTGCAATACCCATGTAAATCGCCGGAATTAGCTTTACTTCGGAGGGCAAGTAAATCTTCTTTACCGAATTCAAGGTGTCGTCCTTTGAGTTTCCATCAGAGACAAAGATTACCGACCGCATATTTGGGAAATAAGTGTCCAAACCCTTGGTTACTTGAGAGATAACGTAGCTTGCAGTGAGAATATTATTGAAAGATGGAATTCCCACTAAGATATCTGCTTTTTCTATGTCATGCAGATACACGTGGGCATCTAATGATAATGCGGAGTCATTCTTATTCAATTCTTTTTTCCCCTCCGCAAGTTATGTGCTCATTTCTAAAAAATCATTCGCTCAAAAGTTATGGAAGGATCGTTATAATTGTGTGTATACTATCTTTAAGAGTAAGTAATTTGCCCTGAGTTTTTTTGTACGACCCTTTGGCTTCAACTATTTTATAATCGTACAATAATAGATATGTCGTTAACGTTGGTTCCGGTTGCTTCTGTATGGATAAGGTCATCAAGCTTTAAGAAGAAATTGTAAGAATTATTATCCTCGAGGTATTTTTCGGGGGTCATTCCTAGCTGTATTGCTCGTTTGAGCGTGTAGTTGTCTATGATTGCTCCTGCGGCATCGGTTGGACCGTCCACTCCATCTGTACTGACAGAAGCAATTACACATTCCTCTTGTTCTTTGAGTGATAAAGCAGCAGACAACGCCGTTTCTTGATTTCTTCCTCCAAGTCCCTTTCCATTCACAGTTACGGTTGTCTCGCCGCCAGCGACTACGCCAAGAGGTTTGAGAATGGAATTATTACATACAAAAATTGCGCCTACAAATTTTGCCAATACTTTGCCCATTTCCTTGGCTTCTCCCTCTAGCAAATTAGGCAATAGCAAAGTGTTAAGTCCTTCAGAACGCAAGAAGTCAACGGCAACCTGACTAACTGTTCGGTTGTTTCCAATAATGACATTGTAAACCTTTTTAAAAGCTAAATCATCTGCTTTAGGTGTTTCCGGAAGGAAACCTTCGGAGCCTCTCAAAAGGATTTTTTGAATAGACGCTGGGGCATTCAACCATAATTTATATCTTTGAAGGATTTTTTTTGCATCTATGAAGGTCGAGGAGTCTGGAACTGTTGGACCAGAGGCTATAGAATCCAATGGATCTCCCATAACATCTGACAACACAAGGTTTAGAACTGTTGCAGGGTAAGCTTTTTTGGCAAGCCATCCGCCTTTGAAGATTGAAAGGTGTTTTCGGACCATATTGACTTCGGTTATTGCGGCTCCGCTTTTGAGGAGCATATTTGTTATTAATTGTTGCTCCTCAAGTGAAATGTCTTCTCGAGGAAGAGTCATTAGGCTTGATCCCCCACCTGAAATCAAACAAATCACTAAATCATTCTCTCCAGCTTGCTCAGCTAAGGCAAGAATGCGAAAAGTTCCGTCCACTCCTGCTTGGTTTGGAATAGGGTGGCTTGCTTCATTAAGCTCTATGACATGCGTTTTTTGTTTCGTGCCGTAAGGAATGTTTACTATTCCAGCAGTCACATGTTCGCCTAAAACCTCCTCGATTGCTTGTGCCATTTTACCGCCTGCTTTGCCCCCGCCTATCACATAAATATGCTTGAACTTTTCCAGATCAAACTTGCAGTCTTCAACCTGGAAATTGTTTTTTTGCAAACTAATTTTTTTCTTCATCAATTGTACTGGATCGGCAGCGTTAAAGGCCTGCTCAATGCACTCAAGAGCTACTGTTCGACATTTTCGAATGTGGGATGTTTGTCCGTTTTCAATCAATTTTTCTCGATTCTTAATTTCTATCATTTAGCTTACCTCAAGCTGCTTTATGCGTAAATTACCGATCATAGTAGCTTTTTTGCTCCCTATATAAAAATTATCCACACATTATTTATCAGCTAAAAACAGGGAAGCAAAGGTTAAAGGGAATCAGATAAGCATAAAGGACAATTGAGTTCAAAAAAGACTAAAGCTTTGCGGAATCTACGATCTATTTGATGACGGGACTATTCAGGGCAGACAATTTGCTGTTGACCCTCAGAGTTTTTTTCTTCAGTAGGTGAATCTCTTTTGTCGCTCAAAAGCTTCTTGAGTATTGGCATCGCAATAAAAGTAGTTAAGATAACAGCTATTACTGCAATGGAATAGGTGTTAGTGGAAATTAGTCCGCTTGTTAATCCTATGCTTGCAATTATGAGGCCCATTTCACCTCTTGGCGTCATGCTAACTCCTATCTTGAGAGAATCTTTGGTTGAGAATTTATTCATGCGAGCGGCTACAAAGCTGCCTATTATCTTGCCCAAGAATGCTACAGCCGTTATTATGAGTCCGAGAAATGCTGCTTGGCCAAAAACGCTCAGATTAATCAGAGTGCCTATTGATATGAAAAATATCGGAACAAAGAACATGTAAAGACTTTTGGTTTGCTCAAGCACCATCTTAACTTTGCATTGTCTTTTTGTTAAGGGTAAGCCTGCAGCAAACGCTCCCACGATTGCGGATAATCCTATGCCTGCGGCAACATAAGCTGCAAAAAAGCCGTACGCAAGTATTAATAGAATCAGGTATTCGTCGTCGATTCGCAATTTATCGATAATGCGAACTATAACTTTTGAACCTATTAAGATAGTGATGGCCCAAAATATTATGGCTTTTACAACAACAAGTCCTATATCAAAGGTATTAACCCCGCCAGATAATATGCTTAAGACAACGGATAAAAGTATGACAGCGACAACATCGTCCACGATGCCTGCACCTAAAACCGTTAACCCGACTGGGTTGCACAATTTGCCCATGTCTTTTAACAATCGGATAGTAATACCAATGCTGGTTGCAGTAAATACAACACCGAGGAAAAGTGCTTCATCATTAGAAATTCCCAAAGATATTGCAGTATAGTAGCAAAGCGCCAACGGCACTAATGCTCCCAGTACTCCTACGGAAATTGAAGGCACCAGCTGTTTTCTTAGGTCGCCTATCTCTGTTTCTAGACCTATGTAGAATAATAGAATAATTGCGCCCAGTTCGGCAAATACGCTTATTGTCGCTTGGTCTGAAATTAGGTTAAATACTGAAGGTCCAAGAATAACTCCGACTAATAGCTCACCTAAAGCGACGGGGTAACCAAACCTCTTTATCAGTAAGCCGCCGGCAATGGCCGCCACTAATAGAATAGATAATTGAAGCACGAATGAGTTTGTATCAACCATTTAGATTTCATTGTTTAAAACTCGTTGCTTCTTTAAATCTAAAGCGCTTGTAACCGTAGAATTGTTGATCAATTGTTTAATTTAGAGTTTTTATGCCAAAATTTATAACTGCACCTAACTAAAAATAAGTGGGAATGCCCTTGGAAACATGGGTCTTCATAACTATATTGGCATTGGCTGGGGTCTTAGTGATTGCTTGCGGCTTGCAGCAAGCGGAACTAGGTTTTGCCTTTACGATAGTTGGAGTAACTACGATTAGTTCGGGGTCATTGATTGTTGTGAAACGATTCAGGAGATTTGTCGAAAGACTTTAATCAGAAAAAGACTGCAACGTCATCAAACAAAATTTACCAACCGTTGACGATGGGGCTAATCAATAGCTAAATATTACAAGCTTAACTGTTAAATGCAAATAATGCGTGATTAACGGAAAGGATGAACCGTAAAATGAAACTGTTGGCGATGGCTGTTGCAGTTCTAATAGTTTTGGTGGGCTTTGAAACACTTATTTTGGCAACCATTCTAGATACAAGTAACGAACCTAGCCAAATCCGCGTTGCATGCGTTGGCGACAGCATTACAGCGGGCACTGAGTACCCAGTAGACCTTTGGCAGTTGCTAGGACCCAGCTATGTCGTAGGCAATTTCGGCATTGGAGGCGCCACAGTTTCTCTTGGTACAGACAGTTCTTGGACGAATAAGACCGGTTTTCTTGTTGTTAAGCAGTTCCTGCCCGACATTGTTGTAGTTACATTGGGAACAAACGACGCAAGCACTGACCACAACGAGACAAACGCAAGCTTCATCGCCGATTACACCACGCTAACCCGTGAATTCCAAACGCTCGCCAGCAAACCCAAAGTTTATCTTGTGCTGCCTCCGCCAATCTTTAGCAACAATGCAAGCCTAAGCCAAACCTACTTTATAGAAAACGTGATTCCAAGTATTCGACAGGTTGCAAGTCAAACGGGTTTGCCCCTGATAGATGTTTATGCTCCTTTGCTTAATCATTCAGAGTATTTTGTAGACGGCGTGCATCCCAATGTTGAAGGAGCCCAAGTTATTGCCAACGTGGTATATGTCACTTTAAATTCAGCAGGCAAATAGCTTAACTGTGTGTTTCTCGGTTTTTCCACAAAGTCTAAAACCACGTATTTTAGGTATTATATTTATAAAATGTACCTTAAAGTTGGCATTTGACAGATGGAGCAGAAGTTGAGTCAAGATAAAGGGCTGGGTATTCCTGTTGACCTAATTCGGACTTTGGCGATTATAGGCGTTATCTTTCTACATGCCACCAATGATTTAACGCCTGACTCTATGAGTCAATTGGAAGTTGTCCGCTGGGTCACGGTGGACGTTTATCAGAGCTTTGCTCGGATAGGTGTTCCCTTATTTGTTATGTTAACTGGCGCCTTGCTGCTTCAACCCTCAAAAAACGAGAGCCTGACTGTTTTTTTAAAGAAACGGTGGGCAAGAATAGGTCTTCCGTTCTTTTTTTGGGGGGCGCTGTATTTTGTATGGATCTATTTCGCAGACAACACTCCAGTAACCGTCAACTCCGTCATTCAGGGCTTCCTCACCAGTCCTTACCTGCAGTTCTGGTACATCTACATGCTTGTTGGCCTCTACCTGATTACCCCAATCCTGCGTATAGTGATGTCTCATGCAGACGATAAGACCATCAAGTACCTAATCGCGTTATGGTTTGTTGGCGCATCCGTCATTCCCGCAATCAGCTACTTCACGCCCTATAATGTGAATACTGGAGTGTTCACAATCACGGGTTGGGTTGGCTACTATATCTTGGGGCTCTATCTGCTCAAGGTAAAAATTCCCCGTAAAATCCTTGCTGGACTGATGGTTTTGGCGGTTTCATTGGCTGCAATCGGCACAGTCTACATGTCCTTTAACATCGGAGGAACGGACTCCTATTACTTCCAGGATTATCTAAGCCCAACGATGATTCTTGCCTCAGTTATGGCTTTTTTGCTTTTAAACACGGTGAATATGCCTTCATACAAGACTGCGCCTACTCCGTCTACTCAAAAAGAAGCTAATATAACGGGCATAAAACTGACCGGTCCCTCCAAACCGCGAAAACTTATTCATATCATAAGCGAAAATACCCTTCCGATTTTTCTGTTTCATTTGATAGTGTTGGAGGCACTTCAAAGAAGATATTTGGGTTTCGCCATTAACGGCTCCACAATCAACTCCATTGTTGGCGTTCCACTAATTACAGTGCTTGCTCTTTTCCTTTGCTTAGCTATCATTGTGCCTCTTAAGAAGGTGCCCGTATTGAAGAGGCTGATTGGCTAGAGGACACCCAGCACATGACAAAGAAAATAATAATTGTCGTGTTCATAATTGCCTTCATCATAGTGATGGTACCTATAATAGCAGGATACGAAAACATGGAAATGCAGAAAAAAAATGTTAATGGGCTTATTCGGGTAGCATGTGTGGGCGACAGCTTAACGGAGGGGTCCGATTATCCTGGCGATCTCTGGATGCTGCTTGGACGTAACTATACAGTTGGCGCTTTTGGTCATGGTGGAACCACGATTTCGATAAATGCCACACCCTACGTGCATGAGGCAGTTTTTCAAGAAGCTAAGGAATTCAATCCTGATATAGTTATCATTATGTTGGGGACCAACGATGCCTTACCCAGCTTCAAAATTTACAACTCCACTATTGTGGCTGACTACTTGAAACTAATAGGTGAATTTCAAGCTCTTCAGAATATGCCCCAGGTCTGGATTGCTTTGCCGCCCCCAATATGGCACAATGGAACAGGGTTGAGCACCGAGTTCTACCAGCAAACCATAATTCCCTATATAAAAGAAGTCGCAAATAAGACTGGTTTGCCAACAATCAACGTTTATGAAGCTGTGGTTGACCACCCAGAATACTTCCCTGACGGCGTTCACCCAAACAGCAAGGGCTCTGAACTAATCGCAGAGGCGATCTACAAGGCGCTTTTTTCAAAGTAGCCTTGGCGCATTACAACCTGCTTTTTGAGATGTAAATGTAAAGAAACTTGTAGTTTATGCCTAAAATTTTATATTTACCACTGATGCATTTTGGTAAAATCAATCCTACATCGTAGATTTGACGGTTGAAAAAGACGGCATGAATGGAAAAATTGAGGTGTTGACTTTGGTGGTCGTTGTGATGATTGCCGCGTCAGGCATGGCTGCAATCACAACCTTCGCATTGGATATTGCGCCTCAACCAATTCGTGTTGCATGTGTGGGTGACAGTATAACTCAAGGAAGCGGATACCCGGCTAAACTTCAGCTACTGCTTGGATCAAACTACAATGTGCAGAATTTTGGCGTTTGCGGATCTACAGTATCGCTAAATTCCATTTTACCCTACATGAACCAGACCGCATTTAAGAAAGCAGCGGAATTCGATCCAGAAATAGTAGTCATAATGCTTGGAACAAACGATGCTAACCCAGACATCGCTCCAAGTGAAGACAATTTCGAATTCGACTACAGGCAACTAGTTAACTCTTTTGAGAACCTTGATGGCAATCAGTCGATCTGGGTGGTTAAGTCGCCTCCTATTTTCAGCGTAAACTCAGCATATAACAACACATACCTTAGTAGTACCGTAATTCCACAAGTTGAGAACGTGGCAGACCAAATGGGGTTATCCATCCTTGATATGTACTCTGCCTTCGGTGATCACTCAGACTATTTCATGGATGGGGTCCATCCTAACCCAGAAGGCGCCGATCTTATTGCCTCCAATGTGTACAACGCTATAACTTTGCCTGATAATTCCCCAGGCGATACAGAATTCTATCCTTAAGCGTTTTTGCAAATAATCCTCTTTCCAGATGTTTTACTATTTTTTAGCTAATTATGCAAATTATTAATATCAAAACAAACAATAACTATGTGTAAGATGTTTAGGGAACCAGAAGTGCAACCAAAGACTGAAGGCATTGCTCTTCCAGTTGACCTCATACGTACGGTAGCTATTATACTAGTTATTTTGCTTCATGCCTCAATAGAAGCTATCCCAAACCTCGACATTATGTCGCCCCAAGGACTGCAGCTCTGGTGGACCTCAAACGTCTACGATTCAATAGCAAGAACAGCTGTTCCGCTATTTATCATGTTGACAGGTGCTCTTCTCCTTCAACCAAGCAAGGTTGATGAGCCTCTCAGGTTTTTCTTCAAGAAACGTTGGAACCGCGTAGGCATTCCAGTGCTATTTTGGGCTACAGTATTTTTTGTGTGGGATTTCACGGTTAAGGGGCAAGCTTTAACAATTACTTCTATTGAACAAGGGATCCTTGCGGGACCCTACGTTCACTTTTGGTACGTGTACGTTTTGGTTGGTTTATACTTGATTACGCCGCTTGTCCGCGTTATTGTGGCTCATGCAGACTGGAGAATCATACGGTACTTCCTTGTCTTATGGTTCGTGGGCACAGGAGTAGTTTCCCTTTTTACGCTGTCGGCAACCATCAGCCCCCAGACAATTTGGTTCAGAGACGCAGTCTTTGTCTTCACAGGATTAATCGGCTACTTTATCTTAGGTGCATACTCTGCCCGCCTGCAATTCCGCCGTTCACTTCTCTATTTAGGCCTCATACTGGGTACCGTTTGTACAATAATTGGCACTTACTTTTTGGTAGGCACGTTAGGCGAGGCATACAGCCAATTCTTCTTGGATGCGTCAAGCTTTAGCGTCATAATCGCGTCTGTCGCTCTTTTCCTGCTTTTAGCCGTTATCCCTAACCAAACAATAGAGACAAGGCTTCCTCGCGGTAGCCGAGTGCTCAAGGTTATCAGCCAAAACAGCCTTCCGATTTACCTGTTCCATGTGATTGTCCTTGAGGTGCTTCAGAATGGATATTTAGGTTTTAAGATAAGTGTTACAACCATAAATCCGATAATGGAAGTTCCAATTATAACGGCAGTCACCCTGCTAATTTGCCTAGCCATAATTGTACCCCTGAAAAAGATACCTTACATGAAGAGACTAATCGGTTAAACCTCACTACTAAATGTAACTAGGCAAAAATTTATTTCTAAAAAGCGATAAAAGGACATTCTAGGAAACCTGCTGCAATTTGTTAATACCCAAAACACTAATCTCCCAAGGGGTACAAACAAAAATCTCCAGCAGACACCCCTTAAACAAAGCCAGCCTTAAAAAATTTTGCAGCGAAAATTATTCCATTATAAGCATTTTAGTTGGTTTTTTGCTTGTTGCATTTTCATTTGGACCCTACCACAACGGGGATACAGCGTGGGAATACGACGCTGTTTCAGGTGTAACAAAATATGGTTTACCTTACGCGAACAGTTCTTACTTAATTAACCAACCGCCAGTGGGTTTTTACATTCAAGCAGGCTTTCTAACCGCCTTTGGTGCATCGATTAACAATGGTACCTTCCTGGTCTCTCTTTTTGGGCTTGGATCCATCTTCTTAATTTACCTTATTGGCAAGACATGGTATAACAAAACAACAGGATTTTTTGCATCGGTGCTCTTCGCTTTCAACCCATGGCACATAATCCTATCCCGGGCATTCTTAATCGACGCCGTTTGTCTGTTCTTCAGTTTCCTTTCCTTGCTGATAGGCATACTTGCAATTCATAGATGTTCGTTCAAGTTTTTTATCGCTTCAGCAATTATTTTCGCCGCGGCCTTCAATACAAAACTTTATGCGGTCTTTATCCTTGTTCCATTATTAGCTTACTTATTCTACTGCAGAACAATAAATCTAAAGCGTACAGCAATTTGGTTGACAGTATTTTCCTTGCCAGTGTTCATTTCCTCTTATTTGTGGTATCAAACAATTACAGGAATAGGCTTAATCTCGATTTTTACCCATGCAGACTTTGTAATCCATGAACCATCTAGCATAGTCCCATCATACTTTTTTGTCAGCAACTTTTTGGTAAGCTATGGTTTAGGCTGGTTTTTTATTGATGCAGTCGTTTTGTCGTTGATTGTTTGTTTTGTGCTGAGAAGTTTTTTCCATAGGTTTTTGGCTTTCGACGCAATCTGCTTAGCCACCATAATATGTGTTGTTGGCGTGAACACTTTTTTGGGTGCAACTCTGGACTTAAAAGCTCCGTACCTTAACGCGATAAAATACGATTATCAAGCCTTGCCCTTCTTCTGCTTCTTGGTCGGGTCTTTAGTAACTAAGAGTATTTCGCTTTTTAGTTTAAACAAAATAAAATCTAAACCAACAAAGATACTTTTCTATCTAATCGCTTTTGCAGGGATTGTTTTGGTCGCAGCAACAATATTATATAGCATGAATTATGACCATTTGTTTTCCAGATGGGATTATCTGCTTTTCAGGGTAGAACCAAACGTTAACTTTGGCTACTCCCTTTTTAACTCTACCCCTATTAGTGAAAGTAGTCTTTTGATGGGGTTGCAGTACCTAGGGTTCGGGGTTGCCTTCTCAGGGCTAATTTGGTTTGGCCGCTACAAACTGCAGCTTGTTAAAAAAGTATTTAAGAAAAAAAGGTAGAATGAGTTCTATTCTCATTTTATAGGGGCAAACTTTATTTCAATTCCGCTCCACCTAAAGCTTCTTCCTAAGTCTGAGCAGTTTCATCTATTGCAGATGCTTTGGCTGATGTTGAAGTTGTTTAAATGACCCAGCTGCGCAAACAAAACTTCCAAGAGGTGTAAATATAATAAATGAAAAACTCTTATGTATCTGATTGGAACATACCAAAAAGGGATGACCAATGCAAAATGACACAGAAACAAAAATCAAGCAAGACCTTCTTGCTGAAATCCAAAATTTAGAGCAAAACTACAAAGTAATGGCGGGCTTTATGGCAGGAAAAGACTATGACGTCGCAGTCATCGGTCAAAGCATCCAATCTTTCAAAGATAGCTTGAGCCGAGCCAGCGCATTTGTCCTTGCCCTCTACAACTTCAAAGGCAAAAGAGTAAACATTCCTTGGGAACCACTCTTCACCAACCTCGACTACGCATTAGCAACTCTATCGACGACACCAAAAAAAGCGGCAGTCCAAGTAATCCTTGGCATGGCACAAGAACAGATTCAACAGGTACTGTCATACTTTTCAGCGCTAAAAGAATCCCTCAAATAATGCATAACAAAGCTTAATAGAAAAAATGATCTTTCTTCTTTTGGTTAATATGGTTTCTTTTTTTGCGGCTCAAATTGACTTAATTTTGCAAGTGTTCATTTTTATTTTTCTTACAGTTGGCTTAGTGGTTGAACCAAACGCAAGATTAAGGCACACGCAAGGTTGATGCTGGCTGCCGTGGGTTTAAACCTCGTCTCCTTTTTTGCGATTACGGCTCCTGCCTGGGATAACGTTGGTGAAGGCGGCGCCAGCGGTTTGTCAACCTAGGAATGGTACATGTGACTGCGGGGGCTTAACAATGCTTTCGAGCTTTTGGGTGCTGGGCACTTGGCTTTTGCCAACACTGCTTATGCAACCAGCGAAACTGTGGTGATATGGCAAACTCAACAAACGCATCATGACGGTGGTTACGGTCATGTGGCTTGCCACATTAATAGCGGGTTTCGTGCTTTATTTGATGGTTAATACGGCGTTGCTGGGCAGCTACCCTCTCATTCAAGGGAGGGATTAATTTCAAATTCGAACTTTCAGCATAATCTTTATTCCAATCAGCGAATAATCTATTGTTAGGTGAAGGGGTTGCTCAAAAGAAGCATTAATTTAATTCGCTTTGGAAACCTCGCGGCATTTATCGTTACTCTTGCAGTTAACGGCTTAGCCGGCACAACCCTGCTCAATGGCAGATCAACCGCCCAAGTTTCTGACTTGTATTCAAGCCCCATTACTCCGGCAGGTTATGTTTTTGCCATCTGGGGAATAATCTATGCACTGCTTTTGGCCTTTGTTTTATATCACCTTTTGCCAAAGCAACAAGACAAGCCATTCCAACGGCAAATCGGCGTACTCTTTATTCTGAGCAGCATATTCAACGTTGCTTGGCTTTTCTTTTGGCAATACGACTACATTACTGTATCAGTAGTTTTGATGCTTGGCCTTCTGGCAACACTTATTGCGGTCTATATTCGTTTAGGCATTGGGAAATCCAGAGCTTCAATAGCTGAGAAGTTATGTGTTCAGCTGCCATTCAGCGTTTATCTGGGCTGGATTTCGGTTGCCTCAATCGCTAATGTGGCGGCAGCTTTGGTGTCGATAGGCTGGGATGGGTTTGGTTTGAGTGCTGAAACATGGACGATTATAGCCTTGGTTATCGCTTTAGCAGTCACCTTAATGGTTATATTAGCTCGACGGGACATTGGCTATAGTTTAGTTATTGTTTGGGCGCTTGCTGGCATAGCGACTAAACAAAGTATGAATGCAAACATTTTAACCACCACTGAAATTGCCACAGTCTCCATTATGATTATTTTAGTTGTTACGTTAATAATCAAAAAATTAAAGCGTAAAGTAGCTTGATCTTTCGTATTGTATGAAAAGTTAAGTATGACCCAAACAAAACATTAGTGACAAAATATGGCCTATATGCGCAACGAGAATGAAAAATTCGAAATAGATTATCCACTGGAAGAAATTTGGGAAACTATCCCCGAAGTCGTCAAGATTTTGGAGTGGGCAATCGAAGAAAAAGACGACGCTGCCCACAAAGCTAAAGTAAAAACAAAGGGTGGTTTCATGGCTTATGGTTCAACTTTCTACGTTGAGGTAGCAGCGATAGACGAGAAAACTACACGCATGTTCATAAACGCTGAAACTCCGGTAACCACCATAACCTCAGTTATTGATTTTGGCAGAACAAGAGACCGCATTGGCCAATTCGTGGAAATGCTATCGTTACAGATTGACAAAAAGAAGCAACCACCAGCTTCAGACGCTAAGCCAAAAATCTAATATTGCATTCAACAGCTTGATTACTATATGATTCGCGCCGTCTACTTGGGAAACAAGTCGGAAAGCAACGTTGAAGCTAAACAGGTGGAAGCATTAAATCTCACGAATATTTGGCTTGAACTTGTTGACCCAACCGAAAACGAGTTACAAGCAATCTCTGATGCAACGCAGGTGTCGGTTAACTTTTTGAGGCTCTCCAAAACAAATGGGATTGTCAATTTACGCTTAGAACAAAGCTACGTAATAATCAATTTTCTTGTATTGCAGGATGTTTTATCGACAAAAAAAGCCTACCCAGCTATCATGGTTGTCTCCAAAAACTTTCTCATAACCGTGGCTAAAAAGGAAATCCAGCCAATCATCAATACAGCTAAAGAAAGAATGAGCAGAACCAAAATAGACCCATCCTCAATAGTAACTTACTTCATTATCGATGAAATCGTCGCCAACCATTACACTCAAATTGAAAAGTTAGAAAACCTAACAGCGAAGATGGAGGAAGAAGTTGTTGAGAAAACATCTCCGGATACGCTGAAGAAAATTTTTAGGCTAAAATCCAACATGATAAGTTTTAACAAGATTCTATGGTATGAACGCGGATTGGTTTTTAACATAAAAAAATGCAACGCCAACTGTATAGATGCAAAAGCCCGAGCGTTATTTGACACAACTCATGAGGAATTAACAAGACAAGTAGACATCGTGGAAACTTATCGAGAAATCCTTTCAGACGCCATAAACGTGCACTTATCAGCAATCTCTAACAAAATCAACCTTTCAATAAAGGCCTTAACCGTTGTAATATTTTACTTAACAATTGTTACAACGATTACTTCCTTCCCAAACACTGTTGCCACTTTTTTTGGGATTTCACAGTTCGGTAACACAAACATCGCCATAGTCAGTGGCGCAATATTGGTGTCTATCGTTTTGCCGTTTATTTGGTTGTGGAGAAAAAAATGGCTCACTTCAAAAAGGCTTGATTCTGGTTAGCCTGCCCTTACCGTAATGTGTCGTGGTACATCAATATAGCCATTTCAAAGTAAAGAATGACTGCCGACACGAATCCTCTGGGTATCTGAAAGTGAAATCGAGTCAAACACTAAAATTAGAAGTCGCAAAACGTAAGCCACATACAAAATCAAACAGGACTCGCAATCAATCCGAGGACAGATAAAACCTCTGTGAGTGTTTCTTTTGTGGATATTAAGCGCCAAAGTTACAATTAAAAAGGCAATTATGCCTTTGTCAATGAGACTGTGGCTTGTAAAGACCAATGTGTGTTCTGTTGCTAAACAAAATCAGGCATCGACAAAAACGTTTTTATTTTGAAGAAAAGTTGTCAACGGAGGAGTAAATAAGATGTTATTGGTTTTGCTAACAATAAACTGTGCCGTAAACAAAACATAAAGTGCCAAAAGCGTTGTCAAAAGAGCTCTCCGCTTCATTTTCGCTAACAAAAAGATCTTCATAGATGGTTTAGTGGGGAAAGTTATTTGTGTTCTTCGGTCAAAATAGTAAACATGGCGATTGCGAATGACTAAACCTATCCCTACATACAAAGGAAGAAGCCTTGGGATTGTAGCTTTAATAGTTGCGCAGCTTCTCATCGGCGCTATCCACGTCTTCTTCGGTCTGATGCTTCTGGTTTTTGAAAACTTCTCTTCTATCCATCCAACTATAGTCTATGATGTCTATACGTTCAGTTTCGGCTTGTTGGTTATGGTTTTCGCCAATTTGGAGGTAAAAGGGAAGGATGGATAGGCACGGTCACGGTTTCTTTGTTTGTCATTGCAGCGGATTCTTTGACACTCCTGAACTTACCGAGCATTCCAGGGATACCCAAGTTTGCGGGGTTTGGAGAGATAACGTACAGTGTGTTGATTATTGTTTACTTATGTTCTAGCCAGATTAGACAGAAATATTTGGCTTAGATTATCTGAGTGTTGCATTATTGGGGTAACCTCTGCTTTCCCAGTAACCTAAGTAATCTGGGTTATCAGTTAACTCGATTCTTGTTATCCATTTTATCCATTTGTAGCCATACTGGCTTTCAGAAACCAACTGGAAAGGGAAGCCCCTTTCTGGCGGAATCACCAGCCCATTCATCTTGTAAGCTATGATGATGCTATGGTTTGTCATGTAATCGAGAGGAAGCTCAGTGGAGTAGCCGTCAGAGGCATAAAAGATTACGCCAACCGCTGATGAGTTGACGCCAGCTTCCTTTAGCAAATCTTCAACTAAGAAGCCTTCCCACAATATCTTCGCCGACCAACCCTCCACGCAATAAAGGGTTACGACTTTTTGGTATTTCTGGAAACTATTGATAACCTGGTCGTATGTGTACTCAACGGTTTTGTTTACTAAACCTGTGATTTCCAGCCGGTAGGTTGAAGTGTTGATGTGCTGGGTTCCTTTGATTGCGTTCTCTATGACATTAGCAATCGATGAGAGGTTTTCTCCTTGGTAATCTCTGACTTCTCCAGGGTAAAGGTTTTGGGGTATCGGTGGGTTTTGAGAATAATAAATCACCAAACCAAGCAACGCAAGAAGCGTACCTATGAGAAAAACTGCAATTACTTTGCTAAACCGTTTAGGTTTTTCCATGAATCGTCAATAATAAAAAATCAAATGCAAGCTTTAAACATACCTAAGAAAGGAAACAAAAGCTTGATTTAGAATATTAAGAATCTGACACCTCTTCATCCAGTGATGCCTCACTATCTCAGTAGGCATCTTCCACAAAGAGAGCATCAGCAACAACTCTTGATCGCGACAGAATGCTGCTTTGAAAGTTCGGAAAGTTTCCGTTTTGATTGGGCAAAAAAAAACAAGTATGGCGCCTTTTTCTGAAAGTAATTTTGTGGGGACTTAGCCGATACCCATGGATGAGTTTTTTCTAAGACGACTTTTCTGGATTGTCCCTTCAACTATAGTTTAACTAAAAGGGGAAAGTGGTCTAGTAAATCACAATTTTCGAAAACTAAAAACTGGTATAGAACTTGAACTTCGACGAAAATTATAGACTTTTAAGAGTAAGACTGTCCTGTTTTCATCCTTCTCGAACTTTTTCGTGGAGCGTTTTAAGATAACTAGTCAAACTTTCAATACACTGAACTTCTCGCCCAACCAACCCGTGAAGTTCATGCCAGAATCCCACATTCACCTTTACTTTTGCCCTTTCTAGATCCTGCTGCAGACGTTTGGTGCCCTCTTTGCCGCGCTTGTCAAAATCTAACAGAAGAACAACTTCTCTGACGCCTAACTCTTCTATTTCCGTAGTTGTTTCAAGAAAGCTTTTCCCACCGGTTTTAAGAGTAAAAATAGCTCCAGAGACGCCTAAGTCCCTGAGGGTTTCTACGTCTTTTTTACCCTCAACAACTATGGGCTTGCTTTTGGCTGACTCCTCAGCAAGATTTGCTATGGTTTTCTCGATTTTCTCAACTTTTTCTTTAAGATGCGTTGACAAGCTTTTACCTTGTAATTTTGGCTTGCCGCACGTTTTCTAAACAGTCTTTGGCTTCTTTGTTGTTTTCGAAGTAGCGGCGTACGGGCTCAAGTATGTCTGCAAGTTGGACTGCAACGCCGTTTTTGAGGTCCATTGGATGAAGCTTGCCCTCCGCGTAGGCTGATTCGAGCTCTTGGAAGCTCTGGAAATCAACGTTTCCACCAAATTTCGCTGGCCGCTCAATTGTGAAGACCGTTTTCTCGCGGAAAACAATGTGTTTGCAGATATCAATTATGGGGTTGAATTTTATCGTTCGATCTGGACAGAAGGCTTTATTCATTTTTTGTTTAATTTCCTCTGGCGTATCGTAAATGAAGATACAGGTGTCGGGTTTGCTTTTAGACATTTTCGCTGAAGCAACGGCTTCGCGTTCCTGCCCTTCGGGAATCGGCCAAATTCCAGGCTTCGCTAAACCCTGAAGCAAATGATGATGAACGCATACCGGCTTCCAGCAACCGATTTTTTCGCCGATTTCTCGGCCAACCATGTTTGCTTTTCGCTGGTCCATCCCTAACTGGCAAATCTTTACTTTCATCTCAAAAATGTCTGCGACTTGCATGGGCGTGTAAAGGTAGTCGGAGACATAGTGGGCTTCGCCTTCTTTTCTGCCTGCGATTTCCAGAGTCCTTGTAGTTCGTGCGAGGGTGAGGTTTTTAGCGATTATGACGGTTTTTGCCCAGTAATCGATGTCTTTGTAGAGTTCATCAGAGTAGATGAACTCGACCTTGTCGCCTGGAACGCCCAGAGCGAGCCAAGAGTGTCTGAAGAGGTCTGCGGCTTTGTGGATCAATTCACGGTCGCCGCCGAGTTTGTTGTTCAACCATGCGTGCCATGTTGCCAAAAACGCCTTGAAATGTACGCCGGCTTCGGCGAAGTCCTTCATTTTGTAAGCGCAGATAACGCCCGTACCCAGATGAGCTAGCCCAGAGGGCTCCCATCCGTTGTAGGCAATAGGGTGCTCCTCGTTTTCGAAGAGTTGACGCAGGTCCTCGGCGGTTACAACCTCTTCTGTTGGGGGTTTGCATATTAACTCAATTTTCTTTTCTATGTCCAAATTGCACCCAGCTTTCTGATGTTTATAGCCTTAATAGAAGGTGTTGAACTTAAAAATTTAGTATCATTTTTTGATTTGCAATATTCATGGCTTAATTCTTTTTGTGAAACGAATCATGTATTTTTTCTCGTTTATGGTTTTTGTGCGGCTATCTATGAGCCCTTGCTTTTTTGCCTCTTCTAAGGCTTGGATGAATGACACGGGTTGCGGATTAGCTGCTTTCTTTTTTGTTATGATTACCCAAATTTCATGAACCTCGTTTTTGTTTTCTTCAAAAAACCGCTTAAGGTCATGCACTTCTTGGGGTTCAAAAATCACCGATTCAATCATAACCCATCACTTGTTTTATGCGGGCTAGTGTCTCCCGACGTAACCTAACACTTAACCTCATAGCTGAGCGTCGCTTTTAGCTTGGTTAAGCTCTCTCGGCGCGGGAAGTTTGCCCTATGCCTCCCCTGTTCCATAATTGGGTAGAACTCGGTCGTCATAGGTGCAAGATTTGTGTTTCTTACGTTCCTCTGTTGAGTCCGTCGTTATGGGTGCTCAATTTCGGTGAGGCGAATAAAATAGATGAAGGGTGTTGATTAAATGTTGTTGTTTAATTCTTCTAAAACGCGTAAGGAAGGGCCGGGGCCGAGATTTGAACTCGGGCGAAAGGCTCCACAGGCCTCTATGCTACCAAGCTACACCACCCCGGCCGCTTTTCGTTGTTTTCGGCCACTTTTGCCGTTGTTCTAAAGCTTGGTTATTACCTATTTTCTTTTCCTCAAGAATATTAAGTTGTCCTTTTGGCAGACGTATTCGAACCCTCCTTCTAGGAGTTCTTTGATTTCCTCAGGCTTCTCTACGATGCGTACAGTGTATTGGTCTTGGTTAGCTTAGTCGAAAAATGCAGTTCATAGTTTCCACGTCGATTGCGAGTTATTTTCCCATATTTCTTATCTTTCTGAAATTCTTCAAAGTCATCGGTTCTAACTGTTTTAGCTTCTAGCTTAACCTTATTTGTATACCTCCCCTTTCAGCTGTTTGAACGATAGCCTTAACTTTTGATTGTACCATCTCGTTCGATTTTATGTTTGCAGAGAGACTTGGTTCTAATGGTTTGAGGGCTGCCAAGTCCTTTTCCAGCTGCCTAATTCTTGATTGCTGAGCAATAAGAATAGACATCACCATAGGCTCAAAGATTATTGGGTTGGTTGTACAGCCTCCAGCTGAAGCGTAGTTTCGGCACATGTACATAAGCTCTTCAAAGGCTTCCCGATCAGGCTTACGTAAAGCCCTCGCAAAACCACTCCACCGACCAATCTCACACTCTAAAGCAATCCTGAAAGATTAAACGGTCTTATCCACTATGAATTAACCTTCGAGAGGCTCATCCGAAAAATCGGTAGAGATAACGTAAGCTCAACAATTACATTCTGACTCAAACTACGTTCTCCTTCATGTTCAAAAAGATGAAGCAGTTTTGAACATTTAAGACATGAGCCCAAACAACCTCTACTGGCAGTTGAGACTGAAGTGAAGGTGGAAAAGTAATTAGAAAATTAGAGTATATCACAAATCTTAAAGCCAACGTTAGTCTCAGATGAAGACCGGATGCTTTAATTGGTATCGGCATTCTAAGCGGTGATCGCCCTTAATTTTTCTTCTCTGTTTCTGAACCATTGCTAAGTAGTAAGAATTCAATATTGTTAAAAGCTGTCTGTAACTATCCTAATTTGGTTGATAGAATGAGAAAGCAATCGTTATCCTTAGCATTAATTTTTATGTTCATGTTTATGTTGGTGTCAACCACCATTTTTTCAAATACCAAAGGCGATTTGTCCTCTACCGAATGGCCAATGTTCAGAAACAATGTGCAACATACAGGCGCCTCTACTCAGTACGTCACCTAGTTCTGCCAATTTATTATGGGTGTTTAATACATCTGCTGAAGAAATTCATAATAGTCTTGCCGCCGCCGATGGCATTATTTTTGTGGCAGCAAGTAATGGAAACGTATACGCAATCAATTCATCAACAAGACAGCAAATTTGGATGCAGATAACAGCCAATAGGGAAAACAGCGTTTGGAGTTCTCCGGCAATAAGTTTGGGTAGGCTTTATGTTGGAACCCGGGATCACAACCTCTACTGCCTAAATGAGACAACAGGTGCCATTTTGTGGCAGTTTCTTTCAAATAATGAGATAGATTGTTCTCCAGTAGTTACTTCAACCAAAGTGATCTTCAATACTGTTAATGGAACTTTATACTGCTTGAACTCAGAGACTGGTTCTCTTCAATGGATTTATAACTTCGGCACCTATAATTTCGCTTCCCCTGCAATAATTGATGAAAACACTGTTGCTATAGCTGCAGGAAACCTTTATACCATCAACGTATTGACCGGACAGCTTATTTGGCAACTTAATTCAAGCTATCTTAGACAATTCGCCAGCAATTGCTGATGGAAAGATTTTTGCAAGTAATGGCTCCGGGCTAATATGTGTTGATGCGGTGTCCGCTTATACAGTTTGGAACATTAGCCTTTCTGGCGGTATGGGTTCCCTCTACCGCTCCTCTCCTGCAATAGACGCCGGAATGGTGTTTATTCACTCAGCTGGATCTACGAACAACTTTTTAGGTATCAATGCAACCACAGGC
The DNA here is from genome assembly GCA_963775685.1 of Candidatus Bathyarchaeota archaeon. Taxonomy (GTDB): domain Archaea; phylum Thermoproteota; class Bathyarchaeia; order Bathyarchaeales; family Bathycorpusculaceae; genus Bathycorpusculum. The sequence continues at coordinate 754,311 of CAVZJV010000014.1, read as the reverse complement.
TCAATTGTTTGGACATCAAACGTAGGCTCATTTGATTTTTGCTCATCACCAGCTGTGGCCGATGGCAAGGTTTTCATAGGTGCAGACGATGGCAAACTTTACTGCTTTAACGCCACTAACGGGCAAGTAATATGGACTTACCTTACAGGCGAGAGTATACGATCTAGCCCCATAGTTGCTTATGGCAATGTATACGTAGGGTCTGATTCATCATCTTCAAGCCCGTCCTCAACAGGTCAAGTCTATGCGTTTGGGGCAGTCCCTCTTGTTAAGACAAGTCTCTCGTTATCTTTAAACGCGCAGACTTCGTTGCTTAGCTTCAGCGTTACCATAACTGGCAAACTCTTAGCGGAAAATCAAAGCGCAGTTTCCAATGCTCGTATTACCTTCTCAATAAGCATAAATGATGGGCAAAGCTGGAATGACATTACTTCTGCCTTCACTTTAGCTGACGGAAGCTACTCCGCAGTGTGGACTCCTGCAGCGACAGGAACTTTTTTGGTTAAGGCAGCATATGATGGGCTTTATCCCTATGAATCATCCCAAAAAAACGTGGAGCTGTCGGTGTTGCCTTACAATAACCAATACGTTTTTGCGGTTTCGTCAAATTCTACTGTGTCATCATTAGCTTTTAATTCCCAAAGCAATACGTTAAGCTTTACGGTGAGCGGTCCTTCCGGCACAACTGGGTATGTGGATATGCAAGTTGCAAAAAACCTTGTGCCGGATATAGCCAACCTAAAAGTTAACCTGGACGACAGCAAGTTAATCTATACACCAACATCAACTTCTGATTCTTACTTGTTTCATTTCACATATGCTCATAGCACCCATACAGTAACCGTTAACCTCGGTACCGTATCAACAACTAATCCTACTCCAAGCGTCAGTCCTACTCCAAGTACAAGCCCCACAAGCACCACTACATCGACACCGCAGTCAACAAACCCTCCTGAGCCAACTCCATCACCAACCATACCTGAAATCTCAACGACAATAATAATCACGTTAATGCTCACAATACTTTTAATAGCCATAATTTACAGGAAAAAACACTCAGCAACTGCTTGATTCTCTAATGGCAGATTTTAAAAACTCAAAACAAAGCCGGCTCCTTTCTTAGCAAGAGACATTGAAGGAATTATTGGGTTGAGCATGAGGTGAGGATATTTGAGGGTACTTAAATGTCCACTAAATTGGATATGTAATTTCAAGAAAACAAACTGTTGTGGTTGCCTCAAAACAGTAACATACCTTTAGGTTTCAATGGTGTTTACTCTTTTTTTGGTTGATGGTCTATCATTTTGATGATACGTTTTAGCTCCTTTTTTTCCTTACCTGAATAGAAGAGGTCAATGATTTCAGCCCTTCCTTTCTCTGTTAACTTAAAAAAAATGTTATTTCGAAGAGATTGCAAATGCCCTTTTTTTGTGTATCCATAGCAAGTTATTGTTGTCTTAAGAGCTACCTACTTGTTGGTTTACTTTTTTCCAGGGGTGTCAGATCCAGATTGTTTCAAACCAGTAGCATGCGTAAAGTATTTCAGATCAATGTTGATTTATCTTCTATACACATTTTTCTTCTTTCATTTTTATTTTCTATACGTTGCCATAATGAGTCAAAATAATTTTGAGCTAAATTACTATACCTTTGTTGTTGGACAATAAGGTTGGTTGTGGATAAGGAGTATCAATCTCCGAAGTGCTAAGCAGTATTTCTTTTCCGTCCCAGACGCTAAAACCAACATTAAGAGCTTCTGAAATCAATCTTATATCAAAATTTGGGTACCTCATTAAGGCTTCAATAAGCTCTCCCAAGTGTTGGTCCTTCTCTGGCTCTGGCAAAATGATTCTGAAATCTACTTTTCTGGCTAGGCTTCTTCTAAAATGGGTGAGTAATTTGTGATCCAAGCACGTAATCTTTTTTTAACGCTATCAAGCAGACGGTTTTTTGGACATATTTAACCATTTTTTCAGTCTTGGCGTACACAGCGTCTCTATTTTGGATAAGCATAAACTGGAATTCTTTGGGTAGGTCCTGGTTTTCGGGTTTCTGTTGGAAATTTTGGGCTCGCGGTTTTCACTATCCTTTTTGAAGGAGATGGTGAATGCATTCTTCTATTGGTATTGCATGGAACTCTTTTGGTTTTGATATTGTTTTTTCTACAAGTCCGGCTTCCTCTAGCTGGGCTAATATTCCATAACCGTATGGTCTTGCTACTCCGGAAATTGAGGATATTTCCTGTGCTTTTAGATTTTTGGATTTTGCTATTGAGAGGTAGATTTTTGCCTATGAAATACCCAAGCCTAGTTCACATAATGAAGAAACGCAATCGTCGGAACTTTTCACTTTAATTCCTCTTGGCGCGCCTTGGTAGTTTAATTATTATATGATATTTTTTATTCATAAGGTTTTAGTTGTAAGTATGTTTTTGACTTACAAATTGTTAAATTCAATATGAATATATACTATGAATCGTGCATTATTATTATAGGAAAGGAAAAGAAAATGCTAAATCTAAAAAATAAAACTATGGCAATTCTGATTGCGATACTTCTAACCTTCTCAATGGCAGCTTCAGCGGTGATGTTACCAAGCGTTAATGCCACAACAAATGCTGTTACAAATGCATGGATAACAGCAGCTCCTGACCCTGTAGGGGTTGGTCAGACCACAGTTCTCGGCATGGGGTTGGTTCAAGTCAATCCGCTGTCACAATTATTGACAACTTCAACCGTAGCAAACGTCTGGAATAATTACAAACTCTCAATCACAGACCCAAATGGAGCAACAAGTAATGCAGGACCATTCACAGCTGATTATACAGCCGTTTCCAGCTACGCATTCACACCCACTATCATTGGTAATTACACTATAACCTTTATCTTTCCTGGGCAACTAGTAAACGACTATGGATTTGACCTGTACTATGAACCAAGTAATAGCACGATCACTCTCACAGTCCAGGAAGAGTCAATACTTGCACTACCACTAAATCCACTTCCAACAGACTACTGGACACGTCCGATAAACTGGCAAAACGTTCTATGGTGGCAAATCTCAGGAAACTGGCTTGGCATCCAGAGTTGGACTGAATCGAGCGGCAGTTCTAATCCGTACACTACAGCACCTGCAACCGCACACATAATGTGGACGAAACCCCTTGAGTTTGGAGGCCAAATAGGAGGAGGGAGTCCATACAATCAAACAGAATTTAGCAATTACTACACAGGGAAATCCTATCAATGGCCATTTACTCCGCCAGTTATCATCAACGGAGTATTATACTACAACTCGCCTTCCAACATCGCGCCTGACTATGGATTTTACGCAGTAGATTTACGTACTGGACAAACGCTATGGTATAATAACGGAACTAATCAAAACCCAACCAATCCAACTAGTTACGGCGGTTTTAGCCTGCCCGTAACTCACTGGCCTGGAATATCCTATGGCCAAGTGTATACCTACCACAACCCGAATGAAGTCGGCGGCATACCATACCTCTGGGGAGTATCTGGCAGTACATACTCATTGTTTGACGCAAATACAGGAAGATGGATACTAAACGTTGTAGGCTCAACAGGCGGCACCGCTATCATCGATCCTGAAAGTGAATTGTTAGTATACACTCTTCGCGTGATTAACGACACTACAGGATGGTTAGCCATGTGGAACTCAACTAAATGTCTAGGAAGTGCTGGATTTGCGGTTAACTCCATTGAATTCAGACCACCCCCAGGAGCGACGTTACAGTGGAGTACTGGAGTAGAATGGAACGTAACTGTACCTTTATACCCGTATAATCTTCCAGCTCAAGGGTCAGTAGCTATTGGCGGAATAGATGACGGTGTAATTCTTGTTCTTGGCACTGAACACGTATTAACTGGTCTAATCTACCAACCCCAGAACTACCAATGCGAAGCAGGTTACAGTGCAACAACAGGTCAATTGCTTTGGGGTCCAGTAAACCGGACGCTAGGTATGGGTCCAGAGACATCTCAACTTCGGATGGAAGTTATGGCAGACGGCATCTACACTGAGCACAACAAAGAAGACAACACATACTTCGGTTTTAGCCTACACACAGGAGAGCAACTCTGGGGTTCAGTTAAGGGAAGCTCGTATGCTTGGGACCTTTATACAAGAAATTCGGCAACGTGGAATAACATAGTTTACTTCCTAGGCCCGGAGTCTATTCAAGCAATGAGTCTTACAAACGGGACTTTTCTTTGGGATTTCGCTGCTCCATCAGCAGGAGTGCAGGAGGCTGCTCCCACATATTTATTTGAAGGGGAATATGGTCTTTGCACGGGCGGCGGTGATGTCTTCGTAGGCAGCTCAGCTAGTCATGGCGACGCATTATTTAGAGGAGCGAAATTATATGCAGTTAACGCTACTACAGGAAAGGAAGAATGGAGCATAGACGGATACTTTATTGGAAAATGCTTTGCACTTGCTGATGGTTATTTAGTGGATTACAATGCATACGACAATCAAATCTACACTTTTGGCCAAGGACCAAGCAAAACAACCGTAAGCGCACCCCAACTCGGCGTAACAACAGCCACACCTGTAACAATAATCGGCACAGTAACAGACATCTCAGCTGGCGCATCACAGCAAGCAGTCGCAGCAAACTTCCCCAACGGTCTTCCAGCAGTTTCTGACGCTAGCATGAGCCAGTTTATGGCCGCCGTTTACGAGCAGCAACCAATGCCACATAACATAACTGGAGTTCCTGTAACAATATCCGTAACAGACTCCAACGGCAACTACAGAGTTATCGGCTCCACTACAAGCAATGCATACGGCACATACAGTCTAACTTGGACCCCGGACATTTCAGGTAATTACGAAGTTACTGCAACCTTTACAGGCTCAGGAGCATACTATCCGTCCTCGGCGTCCACAGCCCTCTACGCAAGCGAACCATCAGCAACCGTCTCTCCACCACCTGTTGCAGCAGCATCTATGGCTGACCAATATTTCATTCCAGCAGTCGCAGCAATTATCCTCGCAATCGCTATAGGTTTCGCAGTCACAATACTTGTCCTTAGAAAAAGACCACAATAAACATAGTAAACAAAACTATCTTTCCCCTTTTTTAGTTTTAAAAAACATTTTGGAAAAAGATGTGAGTCTTAGGAAATTCCTTCGGGCAAAGCATATGCTCAAAAAAACCCTTAACATCACTCTTTAGCATACCAACTTGGTTTTCGCTGGCTTTTTCAACAGCAGCCACATCTTCAAAGAGCGTGGCGTACTCAGAAAATAGCTGATTAGGACGAAGTGCCCTGGGACTTTTTCCTAAGCGACTCATACTTTTGTCTCAACTCCAATAATTGAGCTTCAATTTTGCGGTAACGCACGTATTCTGCAAAACGCTCTTGATAGACCTTAGCTCCAGCGATGATTCCGCGCAGACGCAAAATCTCAGACTTATCTATACCGGGTTCCTGTAGTGCCTCTATTGCAGCGGCTAACTTCTTTAGCATTGTTTCAATACTTGGAAGCTCATCCGGCAGGTCTTTAAAAGAAGAAGAAGAGCAAATTTTTCTATCTTCTTCTTCTTTTGAAATTAGTCCTAAGTCTAACAGCTTCTGGTAGATGGCGTTTTGGCTATACTTGAATTCCAAACTAAAGGCTAGTACGGCATAGTCTGTTATGCCTGAGTTAAACCAGTCTTTGAGCCTTTTCTCGTCATCTTTTGGCCAAGGTTTGCCTTTGGTCATGTTTTCTGCCCCACAAACAATCCGATTATGGTACCGCTAAGTCCAGTGATTGTAGCGAAAATCTCTGCATTCCACGTATGCAAGAACGCCATGTGGGCAAGCTCAAGAGCCGACATAAAAGCAGTCATGCCTATGGCAAATTTTACACCCAGAACCAACTTATCGTTAGGTTCCTCCACTATCCAGCGTCCGCGCTCTAGGCGTCTTCTTGTTAGGGCACGTTTAACTGGGTCTGCCATCGATGCTTAACCTTCTTTGCGCATGTGCTCTTCGAAATGTCCTTGGATGCACTGCCGACTGCTTTGCTCATCATGAGTATGGCTCAGACTATGAAGGCCATGAGATATCATTTATGCCGGTTGCTCCTTTGGAAAAAACCCGCTATTAAGTATATAGTTTTTCAACACTTGACCTTTGAAGCTTTAGATTCTTACAAATTCACCTTCTGCATTTGTATGCCAAAGAAAATACTTGGACTGGGAGTTCATTATGTTTCTTATGTTTTAACTGTGCACAATTTGGAAATAATATCCGTGAAAGCGACTAATCGATTTTTAGGACAATGAATCACAAAATCTAAGGAAGCATGATAAGCACTTATTAAAAAGTGCCAAATTAGGGGTTTGCTGAGGCTCTGGGGCAAGGAGAGAAAAGAACGCAAATGCGTCCGGTGATTAAGTCACCATTCGTTTTAACCAGAGCCTTCTCAGCCCACTTCTTCAATATGCCCTTTAAAACTAAAAAAAGAGGAGATATTTTTTGTTTTGCTGTTTTTATGGGCGCTTCCTTATTGCTATCAATAATAGAACGCCGACTATAGCTATTGCAATGATTATAGCAATGACTCAAGTAACAATGTACATGTCTGTTGGGGGCAAATTAATGACTGGATAGGGCGATGCAGTTGGGGCTGCGGGGTCGACTGCGAAGTTGGTTTCTGCGGATGATGGCCAGTACGATTCAGATCCTCCGAATGTTGCGACAACTATGTATTCGCCTTCAATGTCAGGTGTCCACTTATAACTAAAAACGCCTCTCGCATCGCTTGTGGCTGTCCGATGTTGCGGTAATTGCCATTTGCGTCGATTACATCAATTGAAACTGCTACGCCGGTTGCGTTTGTCGGGTTTGGCTGTTGCATGTAAACATATTCCATCCATGCGCTTTGGCTTTCATCAGAGACTGCAGGGACTCCATTAGGAAACCGCGCAATTCTGTCGTTGTCCTTGGTGCCAGAGGATTCATCGAAGACTGTGCCTGTGATTAAGACACTATCTCCGAATTTAACTACATTCTGCTGGACGTTGGCTTCTGTGATGGACCCTTACCGAAGGTGTAGATTTGACTGTCATAGCTGTTGTAGCTTACCAAATAGCCGTCTGCGACTGCTCCTGGTTCGCGGCCGTCAAAGTTCAGGACACTCCAGATGAGCGATCCGTCAGTGCAGTTTATTGCTAGTCTGTGCGCATTCGCGAATAGCGGCGGGTCATACATGCGAGCTTCAGACAGGAATAGTTTGCCGTTTGCTATGCTATGCGATCCAAAGTGCCAAAGAGGATAGATTCCGTATGGAGTATTGTAACCAGCACTCCTAGGTTCATATGTCCAGTCGAGGGTCGCTGTTTTAAGTTCAATGGCGTTTACGTATCCTCCGAAGTCCCAAATGTAACACTTGCCATATGCGATTGCTCCGCCTCTTTCTAGTGTGCTTAAACCGCTGCCAGGAAGCTGAATTATAGATCCTACTTGTTGTCCTGTATCTATGTTGTAGACATATGCTTGGTTCGTGTCTTTATCGTGCTCTACATAATAGCCTTCACCGATAGCTAATACCGAAACTTCGTGGAATCTAGGCAGTGTTCTGTTAACTGGACCCCAGAGTAATTGGCCTGTTCTTGCATCGTAGCCAGCTTCAACGCAGGAACCTTCTCCAAATTGTGTGGTAAAGGTTGAAACTGCTGCAGGGTATGAACGCATAAGAACTACGTCGTTGGTTCTTCCAGCAATGCTCAATGCCGGACTGATTGCTTGGCTGTTAAGTGTTGTTGGAAGTTGCACTGACCATTGTAAGCCTCTAGTGTAGTTAATGTTGCCGGATGGACGAATTGTGGCTGTTCCTCTAGGGCCAACTAAGCATAGGGTTGAGTTCCACATAGTGAGGTTGCCGCCGCTAGTTGTATGTATGTAGACCGTTCCTTGGGGGGCTGTCATCGTTGGTTTCGATTAGTCCTGAAGCTGTAGTACTAGGTACGTCAGTAATGTTGGCGATGAAGTATCCGGTCATTGGGTCATAAAGATGCCATATGTTAGTAGCTGGGCCGAAAGCGAACAGACCGCTTGAGTTGTAACTTGCCACTAACCATGCTTGAGTGCCGTATTCCTGTATTGTATGGAATTGTAGAACCATACCAAAGTCTAGCGTATCTTTAGTGTCTTTGGTCCATAATGTTTGACCGGTCCGTAAATCTACAGCTACCCAACCGGGGGTTTCTACGCTTGTTTCGGTTGTAGGTGTGTTGGGTTATAATTTGTAGTAGATTATGCCGTTGAGTATGATTGGTTCGAATTGTCTATAGAGGATTGAGGTTGATGTGTATTGGCTTTCTTGGTCACCGCTGACGGGTAGCCCTGGTTGTCCGCCAAACGCTGTTGGTTTAACCCACATTATGTGAGCTGAGTTTGGTGCTTGGCTATATGGGTTAAAGTTGTTGCCTGTTGCGTCGTAGCCTCCGGTGTCAGTGAACGCTGGTTTAAACAGACCCCGCCAGTTGCCGCCGATTTGTGCCCATAGGTAGTTTGTGGCGTAGATTGGGCGTGACCAGTACTCGGTTGGAAGTGGAGTGTTGGTGTATCTTGGAATTGGATCTTGTTGCACTGTGAAGGTATCCGGTTCGCTCATGGCGGGAAGTATATGGTCGCCTGTGGTAATTGTTTGTCCGGGGTAGAATGCTTGTACAGTGTAGTTTCCAGTTTCTGAGGGCACGAATTGGATTCCGCCAACACCGCCGGTTGTATCTGCAGTGTATGGTCCAAAAGTTTGGTTAGTTCCATCTGGCTTGACAAGGTTAAAAGTTAAGTCTTGATAGAATTGACCTGCAGCATTGGGTATGGGTTTAGTGAAAAATAGGCTAATGAATTCAGTTTGGCCTACGCCCACCGGGTCGGGTTCTGCGTGTACTTTGAGATAGACGGGTACGTCGAGGGCTGCTTTAACGGGTGTCAGTTGAGACATTGTTATAACCGTTGGAACTAATAGTATTGCTACTAAAATCACTGAAATCAAAGAAGTTGTTTTTTTCACTTTTTCTTCTCCTTTAAGAATTTAGGCAAAAGACTAAAAACAAAACATTCTATTGCCCAAAACAATCTTTCTTAATTCTTATTATTTATATCTTTGTTAAAAGCGGTGCTGACAACAACAAAAGTTAATGTTTTCGATTAAAAATCTTAATTTTATTTCAATTTGAATAGTTTTTAAGTCTCCTAAGGCCGGCAGATTAGTTAGAAAAAACATGTTCCTAAGTTGGTTGTAGGTCTTAGCCTTAGCTTTGCTTCAGACAACAAATTATTATACAATAAGCCCTATCTTGATACTTGGCAAACTCCGAATGCTCGACTGTTTCATAGCTTGAAAAGTTAATATCAGTCTGGGTTTACAGAGTTAGATCGCTAAAACCAAGATAACTCTAGATCGGACGGTCATGGGGAAGTAGATGAAGCAGATTCTACGATTTCCACTTGGTTTGTTTTTGTTTGTCATATTGTTGTTGGATTTTCCTTATTTTTTGTTTTCTGAACAAACAGGAGATTAGTTGCAGCTTTATAATACAAACAGTAGAATGACGCCGATCAGGAAACCGGCGGATATGGCGAGGTCTTCGCTGTGTCCTGTGGATTCTCTGTAGGCTCGAGCGATGAGCTCGCCTGCTATGAACACAATTAAGGTTCCAGTGGCAAAACTCAACACTACTGCCAAGATATCGTTGCTTACTGCTCCAGCTAGAAAATACCCCATAGGCGCAGCCAAACCAACGATCAGGAAATCTATAATCCAGTCCCGCATAATGTCCCGTTTAGACATTCCTTGATTATGCATAATTCTCGCACCCTCCAAAGTGGTTGCTATGTTACCCAAAAAAAGCACCACTACCGCAGCGTAAAGACTTGGCTCATTTAGGGCTGCAATTATTCCAACAAAAAGCGTTTCAGGTACGCTATCTAAGATTGTTCCAATAACTGAGAGTTTTCCCTCGGTTTTTTGCCGTTTTTCTTTTCGTTCTTTTAATGTGCAGGCTTTGCAACGTCGGATGTAGTTTTGGGCTAAACCAAACGTGGCGGCGCCAAGACTGAACCCCAAAACCAAATCAAAAACGTTTCCTAAAATTAGGGATTCCTGTGTGAGAAGCATTATGGCTGCGAGGAATATGCCTGCGCCAAACGCGGCAAAAAGTGCTCTTCTTGCGGCGGAGTAGTTTACGTAGATTGCGATTAGGGCACCGATTGGGAACGCTACGGCTACTATAAAACCCGCGAAAAGGGTTTCTAAAAGTTTTGGTTCTATGAAACTCATGCTTGCATCTCTTCAGTTGGCGTAGTTAAAACCGTTAACTTATCAAGTAATACTGTTATAAAAGTTATTGAAATGTAGGAATAACCCTTAAGAAATTTTACGGTCAGCCTCAAAGTCTTTAAACTGTTATGCCTTATTAGGGGGCTGAAGTGAAACTGTGGACAAAGTCGATGTAATACTTTGCCAACTCTTGCTGGCCAACTCCCGGCTTTCCTATCGGGAACTTGCTGAAAAACTGGATCTATCGGTCACCGCCGTCCATAACCGCATTCAGTCCTTAATCGATATAGGCATAATCCGCAAGTTCACGTCTGGATTAAGCATATTTGCCCAAAATGCCATTCATGTTTTCATATTCGGTGGCTCTAAAACTACCTCAGTTTATAGTCTGAAACAAAAAATGGAGCAGCAAGGTTCGATTTACTGGTTGGCAGTGGCAGGTGGAAACGTCCTCTATGTTGGTGCTTACCTTAAAAACCTAAGTGAGCTCGAACTGCTGGTTCGCTTCGTTAAGGAAACCGCAGACATGCCTGAGCCGATCGTTGGTTTGACTGGGTTCCCTATGCCGCCTCTTTTAAAAAACGTAAAAAAAGACCTAAAAAACGACCTTTGTGAACTTGACTACAAAATCATTTGCTCCCTAAAAGACAATTCACGAAAACCCGCCTCAATTGTTGCTGAAGAAATTGGTGTTTCAACCAAAACGGTTCGCCACAGATTATCACACATGGTAAACAACTTTCTGATTCAGTTCTCCATAGAATGGTACCCTGACGCTTCAAATGACATCATGAGCATATTCCACGTTACCTTAAAAGATGACGCTAACTCTAATACACCAAATGCTCTTCTGGTAAAACATTACCCAAACACAATCTTCTACTGGAGCTTTAGCAACATCCCGGGCACCTACGTGTTCATGGTTTGGACCCCGACCAGTAAGGAACTAAAAGAAATACGAGAAAGCTTGGAACAGGAGCCTGCAATAAAATTTGTAGCGCCAAACATTATCTACACAGGCTACATATTCCCCACATGGCGAGACCAAATTCCATAACTGCCTAAACCAGAAATAAAACAAGAACATAGAACCAACCGAACAATCACACTGGCCAAACTGGCGTTGCATATGGAAAACAAAACACTTTCCCCAAAAGAACACTATACTCTGATTGTTGTAACTGGTGTGCGTTTTTTAGTTGCAACAACAACAGCAACAACAACTTCTATGTTGTTGATTCGGTCAGTTTTTTATATGTGATCTTTTGAGGTATTTTTAAAGAGCTAATGTATGTTAAGGTTTGGAGCAGTAGTTGGTGGCATCAAGAGTGAAAAATGTTGTTTCATTCTGTCATTTAGGCAGAGAAGTTTTCGAAGCTTGTATTGCGATAGGCGTATGTGGGTTGGAGTTAGGTTTTTACTATTTTGTAGATTATCTTGTTGCCCATGACGTTGGTATATGCTATATAGGTTATTAGCATCGCCTTAGCTTCTAATTTACGGCAGCTTTGTGAGCTGATGTCTCAGGTTAATTGCGCTACGGTCTATTTAGTTTAATAACCTTGTCCGACAATGAAGTGTCAAAAAACAATGGGTAGTTCTCTTTTTTAAAAAAGCTTCCTTTTGAAAGAAGGGCTTGCTTCTGAGACTATCACTCAAGGATTATTCTAGCGTCTACTGTTTTTGCGCCTTCTGGATAAGCCATTACAGGGTTAAGGTCCAGTTCCTTGATTTCGGGGTAGTCCATGACAAGGTGAGATGTGTTGCATAATATGGCAACTATGGCGTTGATGTCTGCTGGGGGAGTGTTTCGGTACCCGTTTAGGAGCGGGTATGCTTTAAGTTGAGTTATCATTTCTTTTGCATCTCCAGCGGTTAAGGGTGCAATCCGGAAGTTAACATCCTTTAAAAGTTCAACGAATATTCCGCCTAGTCCAAACATAATGGTCTGGCCAAACTGTGGGTCTTTGACAGCTCCTACGATAACCTCGGTAGACTGCGGCGCCATCTCCTGCACCAACACGCCAATAATTTTTGCTTCTGCTTTGTATTTCTTTACGTTTTCGACTATTTTTTTGTATCCTGCTGAAACATCTTGAGAGTTTTTTAGGTTGACTATCACTCCTCCCGCGTCGGATTTATGGATAATATCGGGGGAGACAATTTTTAGAACTATTGGATAGCCGATTTGATCGGCTTGTGCAGCGGCTTCTTTTTCGCTTTTTGCGAGGTTAAACTTGGTGACTGGGATACCGTATTCTGTGCAGATGGTTTTTGCTTCGGGTTCTAGGAGCGCTTTTCTGCCTTCTTTTTTGGCTTGGTTGATTATTTTTAGGGTTTGGTTCAAGGGTATTCTTCCTTGTGTGTTGTAAGTGATGTTTTGTAGGTTTAAAAATGGTTTGTTGTGTTTGGGTGTTTTTGAGTTTGTATGTGTGTAGAACATATTTGCAATAATGTTTAGTGAGACATAATATTTAATAGTGTTTTGCTTCCCAAAATACAAAAGAGAGCTACAAATGGCAACACTAGACCGAAAACAAAAAATCAAAGAAAAAATTAAAAAAGTCACTACAAAGTTACATCAATCCAGCGCTGCATTCAAACTACGCATAAAAACCTCCACCATAAACGTAGCTAACCGCATAAAAAAAATCAAACTCTCTAAACTACCAAAAATTAATTTCAAAATAAAACTCAACCTTAGCCTCAAAAAGAAACAACCCGAACCTGCATCAACCCCCCAAGCCAAAAACCTAAACAAAGGCGCAAAAATCATCGACAAATACCCACTCTATGAGCCATTCGCACAAGTTGCAATAGTTCAAGATGCAAAAACAGGTGAACACAAGTATATCCTCGACGAGCTCCAGCTTGATCCAATGGAACGCGGCATATACCACCGTATCCTAGAAATTCTGCTCGCCGAAATCGAGTCACCCAAAGAGGAAATAACCGATCCACGCAAGTTTTTTGCGCAGGAAGCAAAAAAAATCGTAGACAAATACCGCATCAGCCTTGGTTGGCTCCCAGATGTTTCCTGGTATAAGATTCTCTACCACGCTGAACGCGATTTGGTTGGTTTTGGCAAAATCGATCCATTGATGCGGGATCCTAACATAGAAGACATTTCCTGTGACGGAGTAAACAAATCTGTCTACATTTGGCACCGCGTGTTTGAAAGCATCGAAACTAACCTGCAGTTTGAAAACGATGAAGACGTCGACAACTTGGTTGTCAAACTTGTCCACATGGCAGGCAAACATGTGAGCAGCGCTTTCCCAATCGTCGACGCCTCGCTTCCAGGAAAACACCGTCTCGCCGTAGCGTATAGACGGGAAATCACACCTTTCGGAACTGCTTTTACTATCAGAAAGTTCCGCGAAGACCCATATTCGATTATTGACCTCATCAATATAGGCACCTTTACCGAGGAAATGGCTGCTTATCTTTGGATTTGTCTTGAAAACCGCGCTTCAGTTATGGTCCTCGGGGGAACCGCGGCGGGCAAAACCACCGCTTTGAACGCTTTAGGCTGCCTTGTTAAACCTGGCAGCAAAATCATGACTATCGAAGAAACTGCTGAGCTGAACCTGTCGCATGAAAACTGGGTCTCTTTGATTGCGAGACAAAGTTATGGTTTAGGCGGCAGCAGCGTCGGTGAAGTTGCCCTCTTTGACTTGGTCAAGACATGCATGCGGCACCGTCCCGACTTGATGATTGTTGGAGAAGTTCGAGGTCAAGAAGCATATGTTTTATTCCAGGCTCTTGCAACGGGTCACGGTGGCATGTGCACGATGCACGCTGAAAACGTCCAGTCAGCAGTAAGGCGTCTAACTCAAAAACCTATGGATATTTCACCTGCCTATATCCCTCTTATGAACATTGTCATGTCAGTGCAACGTGTTCACTTGGTGAAGAATGGGCAGAAGAAAGCTTACCGCCGTGTCCTTTCCGTTAACGAAATCATAGATTCAGAGAAATATGTTAACCCCTTCAGGTGGGACCCCATCAAAGACCAGCAAACCATCGACATGGACTCCAGCTTCTTGCTAACCAACTTCTCCGAACGCTTAGGCATAACACGTGAACAACTGGTTACTGAGCTGAATCGAAGAACTAAAGTGCTACGTTGGATGCGCAAAGGCAATATTAGAAGCTACAAAGAAGTTGCAACAAATATTGCGGAATACTACGCTAGACCGAAAGAATTCTACCGCAAAACAGTAGAAAGTGAGGAGGCTAAACCGGTTGCCGCTTCTAGATAAATTTGAAGCCTTGTCCTTCCGCCTCTTCGGTCGCTTCGCGCCATACTTTCTGAAAAAGGTTTTTCCACAAATTAAGGGTTCTCTGGAAAAGGGTCGGGTGAAAATTTACTCTGAAACGTACATTTCAATGATGTTCTTCATTGCATTGTTAACCATGCCTGTTTCAATTTTTGCGGCAGCGGTGGCTTTATTATATGGGTTTTTGCCCATTCTTGCTTTAGCTTTTCTGCCTATGTTTGTAATCGTTGGATTCCTAATTGTACCCATGAACAATGCGAGTGACAGGTCCTCCGGTTTAGAGCGTGAAATGCCCTTTGCGGCAGCATACATCAGCGTTATGTCTTCAGGCGGCATTGCACCCTACACCAGCTTCAAACGTTTATCTCAAGTTGACCTCATGCCCGCGATGAGCAAAGAAGCAAGAGATATCATAAAAGACGTTGAAATCTTCGGTGTGGACCCGCTATCGGCCCTTGATATTGCATCAAAAAAGACTCCTCTGGACATATTCAAAGACTTTTTGGGTGGTTACGCCTCGACTGTCATCATAGGCGGCGACATCGGTCACTACCTTGAACGCAAAGCCGAGGACATTTTCAAAATCCGCGCACTACGTGTGAAAGCGGCTGCTGAACGATTAGGCATGTTGCTTGAGACTTTCATAATCGTCATGGTAATGATGTCTCTTTGCTTTTACATCTTATTTGCCGTAAACGGCATCCAAAATGGAACAAGCGCAAGCACAGACATATCACAGTATTCAGGCATACTCCTATACACATACATATTCACGCCCATGCTCTCAATGATGTTCATCTACCTTGCACATAGTATGCAGCCAAAAACGCCGCTGTTGGACATGCGCCCCTACAAAGTCTTCGGTATCTCCGCCGTGTTAGCTATATTCGTGTTCCTGTTGCTTTCAAACTTCTTGGGAACAATGCAGCTTCCAATCTTCACAGAGTTGCAGTCCATAGGTCTTGACTTGCCCATAGCGTTAGCAGTATCATTGTTTATTTCAGCCGCTCCAGCAGCCATCATTCACATCAGATTATCAAAAACTAGAAACAGCATGGAACAGGGTGTAACAAGTTTCCTCCGAGACCTCACTGAAGTCAGAAAAACAGGGCTTTCACCAGAAAAATGTATCGAAGCCCTATCCAAACGCGACTACGGTACATTTACCAAAGAACTACATAAAATCAGTTCAGAGATTTCCTGGGGTATTCCAATAAAAAAGGTCATGGCAGATTTCCTTCACCGTACACGCAGCTGGATGGTGCAGGTAGTTATGTTCCTCTTGGTTGAAACTATAGATGTCGGCGGAGGAACAATCCCCATGATTGAGTCTTTGGCAAGATTCAATAACTTAACACAGGAAGTTGAGAAAGAAAAGAAGATGTCCGTTCGCCCCTACGTGATGATGCCCTATTTAGCTTCGATTCTGCTGGTTGCAACAACGATAATGATGATGGGCTTGACTACGGGAATCACTGTTCCTGGGGTAAACTCTGCGCCAAGCGACAACAGCATGATGCAAGTAATCTTCATCTCATCAGTCATCTTCAACAGCTACCTTATCGGAATCGTGGCTGGAAAAATAAGCGAAGAATCCGTAGGAGCGGGCTTCAAGCATGCCGCAATCTTGGTGTTAATCTCAATAATCGCTGCAAAATTGATTCCGAACTTCATTAAGCTAGGTTAAGGAGGACTGAAAAAGGTGCACGGTAGAAGAAGTTTACGCAAAGACCAAAGGGCAGCAAGCCCAGCAATCTCAACGGTCATACTGACTGCTGCAGGCATAGCCATGATACTGGTAGCAATGAATTATGCCAACAACCTTCTGGGCATGAAAATGGCTGAAAACGAATTCAGTACAAATCAACAGTTCATGAGCACCACTGCGCAGCAGATAGACGACATAGCTTGGACAATTGGTCGAACCCAAACCGTCAGCTACTCAGGCAGATATGGACAAGTCAGCTTTCAACCAGACGTGCTCACTTACGGCATCGAAGTTCATACATCTTCGGGATGGAAATCTCTACCCGTTACCTACACAACAGGTATAATACTCTACAACATGCCAGTGAAATCATACTCAATGGGCAATAATTCCTTTGTGCGTGTTCCAGATTATGCTAGTAGCTCGCTTGTACAGTCTGGTTCTTCAACATCTATAGCCCAAGTTTTCTCCATAGAAAAAATACCCATGAATGATGGAAGTTATATTCGAACAGTAGTTGTTCCCACAATGAGAGAGATTGGTTCAAACGGGTTCTTCAAGTTCTATCTGCCTACTCTTGAAAGTGGCACCCACCTATACCGGTCCCAATCAATAACCCTGAGCGGAAACGATATTTCGAAGATAATAGAAAACAATGTTGACCAAGTCAGAATTACCGTATCTTTTGCCAAAGCAGCTCAGGGTTTTAATTCATCATTCTTTAATTTTAAAGAAACAACAGAAACAATCAACTTCCCTTCAGTCTCCCATGTTGAATTCTATGTTGGCAACGTTGTTGTCACGTTGGGGCAGGTTTAGGAGGAAGTGAAATGGTTCACATAACTATTGAGTACATGATTATGATTCCAGTGTTGATTGCGCAGATTTTCCTTTTCCCATTTGCAGCTACCATAATCATGAACACTTGGGCTGACCAGCAAAATAATCTTGAACTTCAAGAGATAGCTGGGCACTTAGCTAGTTCAGTTCAGCAATTGTACTTTACGATGAACTGGGCATCTGATGACAGCGGGTATCTCACTTCAACAGTTGATGCACCCAAAACGATAGATTATCACAATTACACCATCACTTTGCAGGACGTAAGTACTATAGTTTCCTCTGCTAAGATAATGAAAATAACGCTCTCCCTCGTCGGCGCTAACGGTGATTCATCAAGCCTTATAACACTAGGAGCTAATGCTGCATGGGAAAACGGAATCACCTACACAAGTTATAACGTAAAATCAATCGCGGCGAATAAGTCATCCAGTTCCATTTGGCTTTCCTTTGAAGGAGGCACTACCTAAAATGGCAAGTGCAGCTGTAGACCATATGGTTTCGCTAACGGTGTTCATGGTTGCAATACTGCTTTTCATCGGGATGTTTAGTCAAAGTATCCAGGCAGCGGTCGTCTATGAAAGCCATCGAGTTTTGTCGACGAAAACCAGCGACCTTTTAGATACTTTGCTTTTAAATCCAGGGTTACCAGCAGGGTGGGGAAAAACTGATAGTACACCTGATTGTTTTGGGTTGCAGGACCCTGATTATCCCCAATACAGGCTTAGCCCTTTTTCGCTTATGCGGCTAGGTGCTACATCTGAATCACAAGTTTACTATCCACGAACTGGTTCCTATTACAGCAATGTGTCGGCGGAATTTGGAAGTTGCCTTCTTGTTCCATCCGCAAAGGTTCTGAATTATTCGGATGTGTCTAAGATGCTGGGCATATATGGAACTTATGGATTCCAACTTACTTTGACACCTTTATTGAAGGTCTCAATCTCACCGGTTCCTCTTCCACACTTAACTTTTGACGTTAGTATTGATGGTACAGGTTACCCGCTTGCTGACGCATCGGTAATCTACAGTCTCTATATAGTTAACGAAAACCAATATCCGTCCTACACAAAATTAAGCGGCACAACAACCACAGATGAAGCAGGCTTGGCCCAAGTGACTTTTCCAGAAGTTAACGGGGACGCTCAGTCTTTCGCTTTAATCGTTTACACCCATCTCTATGGACTCAAAGGAATGGGCTACTATATTTCTGTTCCAGATACCTTAACAAAAAGTGTTGTTCTATTTGTTGACAGTTTTGCTGACCGGAGCATACTGATTGCTCACAGCGATTCCGTAGGGGAAGGCACACAGCCAAGTTATTCTGAGTTAAGTTACAATGCTACGTTTGCAATTCTAACAGACGAATACACGCTGCGACATGTTTCCTTAGACCAAGCCAGCTCGGCCGGCAAGGTAACTGTTGGATCAGTTATGGAACCAGACTATGCCTCCATTAATGTTCCTGACAACGATGGAATACTGATCATAACTTATCAGGATTCAGAGTCAGGTCAGGTTGGGATTGTTTTGATGCCTTGGGGTTTAGGCTCAATGGTTTTTCCAGTGACGTTAGGAGCCAGCCCTAAAGGTCAAGAATGGGTAACAACGGACATTCGCCAAGTAACAATAGGCGGTTTTGGTTATGAAGCCAAACTTGCACTATGGAATCTACAGGGATCTCAGGGGACACATTAAATGATTCGGACAATTGAAGTTCTGTTTGTAATAGTAATCATTGCCAGCGCGTTCATTGCTACATCTTATTTCACAGTTTTGCCGCCTCCCCGCCAAGTTTCACCTATTAACCTGCAGCGTTTATCGTTTACAACCTTACAGGTTTTGGATTCGAATTATGATTTAAGCAGAGCCGTATTTGAAACCGATAATCCTGAGGTTTTATACAAACTGCAGGTTGCAGTCTCAGCTTCCCTTCCCCCCAACGTAATCTACAACCTAACAATTTATGATGTAAACCAAGGCGACCTGCTGAAAGAAGATGCAGGAGGCAAACTCTATAACCTTAGAGCCAGCATCTCAAACGCTGAAACCTTAGGATCATCCACAGAAATCTCCACGTACACAGTGGCCTCCTCCAACGTGACCTTCAATTTTACTCCTGAAAAAATCGGTCAACAAAACGGCGGAACCCTCTACATCCTAAATTGTAGCGACTCTAACGGATGGTGGATTACCGGCTACACTGCGCATACCTTAGCTCAAGACCTCTTTAACTTGCTGTCGCCATTTTTTGTTAATACAATGATGGTGCAGAATACTACACAACTTGCCAAAATATTAGGCGGAATATCATTACAAGGCGAGACTCTGCAAAACGCGGTTGTCATTAACACTTGTGGAGAAGCTGTGCCGATACCTCCGGAATACTGTCAAGCACCCTACTCTCAGAACTCTTACGCTTACTACAGTTATTTCCTAGGTCAAAGAGTTAACCTGTATAATTGGACATGGTCAAGCATAGTTGGGTACCCCTTCTACTACGTAAGCAACACAGTCGCGTTTGCAAATGGGCAAAACACTTGGGGCATTTATGGAATGCAACAAACAGGTGGAGGGGGCTCCATTGCATTCCTCAGAGGTCTAGACAGCCAGTCTTACAGTACTAGTGGCAGCGCCGTTACAGATAGCGCTACTAGAACAGGGGTAACGCTTACCCAAACTGCCATAGAAGCCTGCAACTATTATGGAATTTATCCTTCGTTATCCCAGACTTCGACCAGAGCACTCTCCAGTTCAATACTTGCCACTTATCATCTTTCAATTGGAATAAATGTACTGAATCCCGTATCAAACTGCTATCCAGGTACTATTTACACTCACGGTACAACTACAATTACAGGTTCCTTTTTGGCTTTAGGACTAACTCGAACGCCTGACGTTCGAGTTACTGGTTTGGGTCTTCTTTCGTATTATCGTCCACGCGTCTATGCTTCAGAGTACAACGCGACGGGAACCAGTCGTGTAGCAGTTTTGCAACTGGGCTTGGCAGGAGAAAACTAAAATGCTAAACAAAAAGGGACAGTTTTCAATTATCGCTGCTTTGTTGGTAGCTGTAGTGCTTGTTGCTTCAGTCATGGCAACTTACGCTTCAATTCGCTACAATCCCGTTACCGATCAGCCTCAAATTTTAAACGCTGTAGATGAAACCAACTTGGGGCTCAAAGAAATTCTGGGTTTCACAGTCGGCTATTATGGCTCAGTTCTCAAAGTCACGGGCAACCAAACATACGCTCATGAATTAGCAACAAAATACCTGCAAAGTGGCTTAGACCAAACAGGCGATGTCAGGCCCGAATGGGGGGCATCTGTAAACTTGACCAGCTTAAGCCTTACAACCAATTGGTTTTCAAACAAAAGCTACAGCCAAGGAAGTATGGCTGTCGCCTACAATTTGGCAGGTTTAGGCATAAACGGTATTGGTTACAACACTTCAACCCGCCTAGAGGCCGAGATATCGAAAGCAAACCAAACTGGACAAGGTCAACTAAAAATTCTTATGGATGACAGTCAACCGCTGATTAATTTGGGAAAAAGTAACTTGAAATTTTTACGTTACGAATATAATATTTCTGATTGGAAAACAGTTGAACCAGCCAATGTTGCGTCTTACGCTGACGGAACATACGTGCTTGATCTTCCATCTGGAATAGCGGACGACTCCTACGTTATCCAAATAGAAGACACCCGTGGACTTATGGTTCTTGCTGCATCCTACAGCCAATTTTCAACAAAACTCAACTGGAACTCAAGCCTGTTCCAAACCAACTTCGATTATGTCGATATAAACAACACCGACGCACGTGGAGCTCATAGCAACTTCACCGCTCAACAATTTGGACCAGACGGCATCTACGACAATTTGACGGAAGCAGCCTCAGGAACCACACTTGTACCGAGCTACCCAACAAGTTACAGTCTCTTAGGTTCAACCACATTTGCCAGTGGAACATTAAACGACCTGCAAGCCAACGACAATGCATACTTGAGTTTTCATAGTTGTCCCTCAACATTTTCTGGATCAGACACTCTAGGTTACTCAAACGTTGGCTCATATACTCAAAGCATTGAAGATACCATAAGGGGTTCATTGTTTAACATGCCAGTCAACGGTCAGCTTCAAAACATATCAGTTTATTTGTATTTATCGAGCGCTGTAAGTGTACGGGTTAAAACAGCAATTTATTCTGAATCTAACGATTTTATCGCTAGCTCAGAAGAAAAAACTATTTCATCAAGCGGTTGGTACACTTTCAACTTCGCTGACCCCAAACCAGTATTGTCGGCAAACACAAATTATAATCTTGTAGCTTGGTCTGACTCCGTCTCCCACGTAAGTGTTTCAATGCGTTATAATCCTGGCTCAAGCAATCAAGGCCATTATCGAACAAATCAAAATTATGGTGATAATTGGCCAAGTTCAGTAAATTTTTACCATGATAATAATAAATACAGCATTTACTGCTCGTATAAAATCATAAGTCAATATTCTGCAAAAGTTGAGTTCACTGGAAATTCTAGCGCCCCCTTGCCTTGGAATAATCTTGTTTGGACACTGGATAGTTCAACTTCCACAGCTGGGGTAGCCGCGACCTTCCAGCTTTACAATGCTGCAACAGGGCAATATTCTACAAGTGGAGACGGGTTTATGGCAGTTACATTGGGAACAGGCGACCAGACCAAGCCCCAAGCAATAATCGCCAACTCTGCAATTTTTCTAAATGGTAGCGGATACTGGAAAATAATGGTTACTGCTGTCAAATCCACTTCAATCCCCTTTAACCTCAACTTGGACTTTGTACAGTATAGTCCAGATGTTACTAACTATGCGTTGAATCTTCAGGAGCAATGGTTAGGGGTTAATGCAACAAACATTCGTCAGGACTTATGCATCAAAACAGGTGGTGCCGCCGGCTCCGAGACTCTTTTGGTGCAGGTATTGTATGGGGGGTCATGGCAGAACCTAACGGCGCTCATGCCCAACTATTTCAACAATGTTTCACTTGCGCAGTACATAGATTCATCAACCCTTACGATACGTTTTGTTGGAAGCAATGAGGTCTCAGACTCCACACAGGATGGCTGGAACATTGATGCAGTTTTCTTAAAAGATGAACCCGATGTTAGTTTTCTTCTTAACTTGCAGCAGTCAACCGTGACTCTTGAAACCTTGCAGAACGGCACCATGCGTTGGCTAGGCCAAAACCTACAAAACAGTACCCAAACCCTGCCGATTCCTCCTGTCCCTGTAAAAGCAATTCATGTAAACCAAACTATAAACGGCGTAAATCAGGCGGTTCCTTTCCAAATTGAGGATTGGGCATCTAGCTACCAGATTCCTTTGGGGTTAACCAGCAACACCACCGTCTTTGGTAACCGACAGATGATTGTTTTTCTCTTAACTAGCCAAGTTACCGACTTCACTGTTTGGTGGGATGGAAGCGACTCAGCAAGTCAAACTCCATTAGCATACAAAAACCAATATTTCACCGATAACCCTAGCAGCCAAACATTAAACAACGGCAAACTAAAACTGCAGTTTGGAACAACTGGCTTTGTCTTAACTTCAACCGTTGGAGATGTTGTGAGCACATCAAATTTGATGCGCATCAACAATACTCAAGACAATACTGACCCTGAATTATCGTATGTCATAACTGGAGGAGTTGTTCGAGATATTGTGCTTGGAGAAGCCGAATTTTCAGGAGGAATCCCAAATTGCCCCAACACCTATACAAATATCATAATATCACTGCCAGCAAACGTTACCTACTACACTTACAGATTAAGAACCATGTTCATAGACTCAGGTTCAAGAGCCAGAGCCTTATCAGACCTTTGCCCAGTAAGAGTTTCAACAAATGCGAATCCAACTCAAATTCAAACTGAAAATGGAACCCTCGGCGGCTTCCCAATAGTCCAGAATGGCACGGGAACATTTTCCAATTATTCCTTCGGCAATTGGACAGCGCATCATTTCAGCCAGTTAATATCTGACAGTGGAAAAGGCGTCGGTATAATCTACACAGACACAAACAACCAAAAGGTATACGCGTTTGACTCTTTCTCTGCAAGCACCTCAAAGGGCGCCATAAAAGCCAGCAGTGACCTGATTGAGTTATTGCCTGTTAGTCAAGCGCAGGTTCAATTCACTTACGCTTATGACATTACCTGGCAGGGTGCCGTCGCGACGTTTGACGGAAACACGCCAGTTTGCAATCTGTACGATGGAACCACGCCGATGGGGCTATGGCTTTTATCTGAGTACCCACCCACGATTTCGGTTATAGCCAAAAACTAAATTTTTGGTGTCATTGTGCGATGAAATAATTACCGACAAACTCTTATTAGCCTAGATATCAACAAGCTACCCAATAATGTCAAAGGTGCTCAAACATTCAAACACTACAAGCCGCCCTCATCGGGGCAAGCATACTGGTTTCTTTAGGTGTCCTGTTATATTCTTCATGGAGCGACTATAAAACCCGCGAAGTCAGTAACCGCGTTTGGGCGATTTACGCGCCTATAGCACTCATGCTAACGTTATCTGAACTACTTCTTTTTGAACCTGCCCAGCTTCCCTTCTACGCCTTAAGCTTTGGCGTAACCGCAGGGATTGCACTTCTGCTATTCTACGCCGGAGGCTTTGGCGGAGCAGACTCAAAAGCCCTCATGTGCATCGCCCTTGCCCTCCCCTTTGCGCCAATAACTTTGCTCTCGCCAATTCTGGCAGGAGGAATATCACCGACTTCTCAAATCATATTTCCCATAACTATCTTTGGTAACGCAGTCTTGTTTGCCGCTGCAAGCGGTATTTACATGATATTTCGTAACATGGTATGGCATAAAAAAACAAAAGCCCAGATGTTCCCAGGAACCCTCGGTTCCGAATCCCTAGGCAAGAAGCTTCTTGTTCTCATAACAGGTTACAAGATGAGCATTTCCAAGGTGAAAGCAAAATGGCATATTTTTCCCATGGAGGACGTAAATGAACAATTCATTAACCTAAAACGTACATTAGTCATCGTGCCCCATGATGAAGGTCGAGAAAAAATTCTTGAACGTCTCTCGAAAGCTTCTGAGGAAAGCAAAATCGACACTTACGTTTGGGCCACACCTGGTTTGCCCATGTTAATTTTTGTTACATTAGGCTTAATTGTTGCGCTGTCGTTTGGGGATTTTGTGTGGCTGCTGGTCAGGCTTGTTCTAGGCGCCTAAAAATAAAAACTCTATGGTAGGATGTTTTTGCTACGTTTAGAATATGAAATCGAAGCCGTAACCATAGAGACTGAGCCAAAACCCACGAATGCAAGGGCAATTCCTCGATATGGATAAGCTAAGCTGATGCTTAAAGCTGAATTCTCGCCACCTGTGCCTTGATATGAATAGAAGAACATTGCTACCGCAAACAACGTAATGGCTATCAATAGTAAGCTAACTTCTGTTTTAAACTTCATAATCTCCTGCTCCTTCCAAGTATTATGAATTCATATTTTAAATCAAAAGGTTATTTTAGCTTTTTGGAAAATACACTTATAGGAGTCCTCGGATGACGTCATCGGAATGTAAAAAAGAACTTTTAAGCTTCCTGGAAGAAAAATTTAGAGAAGTCAACGTTGTGGTTCTGCCAGATTTTTTCCTCGATAGACTTGTAAATTTGGAGTGGGATGCTGCCGAGTTTTCGGAGTTGATTGGGGAGGTTGCTAAAAAGAGTGGGGGCAGTTTAGATGGAATACCCCAAACAGATCTGCGGGGAGGAAATGCCATCAACGTCGCGTCAGCCTTAGCTAGCTTAGGCGCCAAGGTCACGCCTATTGTTTGTACAAGCGAATTTGGCTTACAACTAATCAAATACCATTTTAGAAATAACCCAATTGACACCATACACGTAAAATTACTTGGCCAAGCCTCAGTAACAACCTCCTTGGAATTCAAAAACCAGAGCGAAAAAACAAACATTATGCTCCGCGATTTGGGCGCATTGGCTAATTTTGGACCAGCAAACCTTGACAAAAGTGATTATGAGTTGATCGAAGATGCCGATTATGCTTGCCTCTTTAATTGGGCTGGAACTTTGAAGTTTGGCACTTCGTTGGCTCAGGCTGTTTTTGAGAGGGCAAAACGATCCGGCAAAAGCAAAACTTACTACGATACGGCAGACCCAACGCCAAAAACCAAGGAAATTCCTAATTTGATAGAAAAGGTTCTCAAAACTGACAAAGTCGACATCTTGAGCTTAAACGAAAATGAAGCTATAACATACGCAACCCTGTTCGATGAAAGCTTAAAGGAGAAGAAAGGACGCTTTGGGATTGCGGAGTTGGCGATGGAGGCGGCAAGGGTTTTAGCCAAGCGGTTGTCCACAAGAATCGATTTACACACCCGGGCTTTCTCTGCCACGCTGAGAGACAAAAGAGAGGTTGTTGTTCCTTCGTTCGAAGTTAACGCGTTGCGAGCTACGGGTGCTGGGGATTCTTGGTGTGCAGGCAATATCTTAGGCGATCATAATGGGCTCTCAGATGAGTGCCGTCTGATGTTAGCGAATGCGATCGCTGCCTGCTATCTTTCAGATCTCGAAGGATTGCATCCGACCAAAGAGAGACTTGTAGGTTTCCTAAGAACACACCACCAGGTGAGTGCCAAATTCTTTTTTAAGCCAACCTAACACACTACCATGCAATGACAGGGTGATGATTAATGGCTAAACTCTTCGGAAGCTCAGGCGTTAGAGGACTTACAAACGTCGACTTAACCCCCATCTTAGCATGTAAAGTTGCTTCAGCTGTCGTGACTCATTCAAAAGCAAAAATAGCCATAGTTGCCCGCGATACCCGGGTTTCAGGATGCATGATCCAGGATGCCTTGGTTTCGGGCTTGGTTTCCACAGGCGCAGACGTCTTGCTAGTGGGTATAGTTCCCACCCCTGTTTTGGCTTACGCGGCAAAAGCCTTGTGCGCCGACGCAGGGTTCATGCTTACCGCCTCACATAACCCCGCTCCGTACAATGGCATAAAAGTCTTCAAGGCTGATCTATCCTACACCGACTTCGACCAAGACGCTGTTGAGAAAATCGTTTCTGATGGCAGTTTCAATTTGGCGGATTGGCGCAGCCTTGGCAAAACCACTCCTGTTGATGCAACGCTAATTTATTTGGATATGGTGAAAAAAGCGGTCACCCTCAAAAAACAATGGCACGTCGTGGTGGACCCCGGATGCGGTGCCGCCTTCAAAGTTGCACCACAGATACTAAAAGAGTTGGGCTGCAAAGTTACTGCCCTAAACAGCCAAGCGGACGGGCATTTTCCAGCAAGAAAATCCGAACCCAACGCCGAATCCCTCCATGACCTATCACAAACCGTCAAAGCTCTTGGCGCCGACATTGGCATAGCATTTGACGGCGACGCTGACCGGGTCGCATTCGTTGATGAAAAGGGTGTTTTTGTGAATTTTGACCGTTCTTTAGCAGCTTACGGTGCCTTTGTGTTAAAACGCAAGAAAGGTGGAACCATCGTAACCACCATTGAAGCATCAATGTGCGTGGAAACGATGTCACAAAAATATGGTGGCAAAGTCGTGCGCACCAAAGTCGGGGATATTTACGTTTCTGAAGCTATAAAACGAGAAGGAGCAGTTTTCGGAGGGGAACCATGTGGTGCTTGGGTGCACCCGCAATTTCATTTTTGTCCTGATGGTCTTCTTTCCACTGTACTTTTTTTGGCGGCGCTTGAAGAAGAAGTAAAATCTGTTTCCCAGTTTATCGGTGAAGTACCCCAGTACGTAACTGAGCGAGTAAACTTTACATGTAGAAACGAGCAGAAATATCTGTTAGTTGAACAGCTCGGTAGTGCCTTGAAAGGATCGTTCCCAGCCTATGCCAATTTCTTAACTGTCGACGGAGCAAGATTGGCTCTAAAAAGCGGCTGGCTGCTTGTCCGCGCATCAGGTACCGAACCCCTCATCCGTCTAACTGTTGAAGGCGAATCCAACGAGGCGGCAAAAAATATAACGGCAAAAGCAACAGCACTAATACTAAAACAAATCGAGGCAAACCCGAAATGAAAGCTGTACTCTTAGCGGCAGGCGTCGGCGAAAGGCTCATGCCTATAACTGCATCGCGCCCCAAACACCTAATAAAGGTCGGCGGAAAACCCATTCTCCAATTCTGCTTAGAAGCTGTAAAGAGGGCGGGGATAAATGAGGCAATCGTAGTTACCCACTACATGAGCGAGGCTATCCGCAGCTATTTTGGTGATGATGGAGGACTTGGCTTAAAGTTAATTTATGTTGAGCAGAAAGCGATTTTGGGCACTGGAAACGCCGCAGAAGTTGCTGAACCATACGTAGACGGTGACTTCGTTTTGATTTATGGCGACTTGCTATTTGGCCAAGATGCCTTTAAACAGGTTTTGTCCCACTTCAAGAAGGGAAAAACAGCTGCAGTCATGGGCGTAGTCCCCGTTGACCGACCCGAAAACTACGGCATAATCGAACAAAACCCCGAGGGAAAAGTCAAACGCATAGTTGAGAAACCTACCGCTGGAAAAGCACCCTCCAACCTAGCCAACGCAGGAATTTACGCGTTCTCAAAAGATGTCTTCGATAAAATAAAACAAACCAAAGCTTCGATCCGAGGCGAATGGGAACTCACCGACGCCATAACCATGCTCGCTGAGGAGGGCAAAACGGTTCTATCATCCCAACTCTCAAAGGATGACTGGTTCGATGTGGGCAGACCTTGGGATCTGCTTGAAGCCAACAATTGGGCACTCAAACGAATAGACTACAAAGTTTTAGGCACCGTCGAGCAAGGCGCTCACCTGATAGGTCCCGTCTCGGTTGCTGAGTCCGCGCGAGTTCGCTCGGGCGCTTACATCGAAGGACCTGCCTTCATAGATGAAGAAGCCGATGTTGGGCCTAACTGCTACATTAGAGCAGGAACCAGCCTTGGCAAAAAAGTGCGGGTGGGAAACTCTGTAGAAATCAAGAATAGCATCATCATGGATGGCACGCACGTGGGGCACCTCTCTTACGTGGGCGACAGTATAGTGGGGGAAAAATGTAACTTAGGCGCGGGCACTATAACAGCAAATTTGCGTCTCGACAGTGCTAACATCAAGATGATGATTAAAAATAAGGTTGTGGATTCGGGCAGGCGCAAATTGGGTGTAGTGATGGGTGATTTTGTAAAGACAGGAATCAAAGCGTCTTTTTTACCAGGCGTAAAGGTGGGCCCAAACACCTGGGTGGGAGCTAACATAATGGTTGAACGTGACTTGCCATCGAACTCGATTGTACTTCTGAAGCAAGCCTGCGAGATAAAACAAAAAAAAATAGTGGATGAAGGTTCTTAACGCTATTTTTTTGTTTTCTATTTATATAAAAGATAATTTACCCAATCCCCCGAGAAAGACTTTGGATTTAATATATTGTTCCGATGCGAGAGCATTTGATTTCATCATTAGTTCACCACCTAATAGTAAGTGGACCAGCCACATAGGATCTCGATAAATTACAAATAACGAAGAAGTCCTTGTAAACACTCTATTTACTTATGGCAATTTGATAGTTTTCTCTTCCATTTTTGCCAAGTTTCGGAATAATTAAGGTAAATTTGGCTCCTTTGCCTGGGTCACCATTTTCCTTTATTTTCCAGCCATAGACGTCCATCATTTTCTTAATGAGAAACAGTCCAAAGCCTGTGCTGCCACCAGTGCTAAAACCTTCCTTGAAAAGATACCCCTTGTTCTCAAAAGGCAACCCAACACCATCATCTTCATAAACCAACATTAAGCTGTCCTTATCAGTCTCTTCGTAGTGCACCTTTATGGTCGTGGTTTTTTGCCCATATTTCAGAGTGTTATCGATGAAGTTGTAGAATAGTTGCCTTAGAAAAGAATCTGCAAGCAATGTTAGACCTTGACAATCATTTATTATCCTTGGAAGTGAACCAGAAAACAGATTGGCTGCCTCGTTTAGTTTAGCTTCAACGTCTATTTGAGTAAGTTGTTCTGCACCAAGGTGCTCATACATTTTAGCGAAATCAAAAATCTTCATCGAATCTTTAACAGCTTGCTCCATCTTACCTGAACCTTCAACAATATCCGCCTGCTCACTGTGTTTTTTCTTCAGTAAATACGCATACCCAGACAACGCTGAGAGTTTATTTCGAACATCATGCCTAGTCAAACTGCCAATGACACCCAACTTCTCATTAACCAATGCCAGTTTATCCATCGTTTGCTTCAATGCTTCTTCAGCTTTCATACGATCAGTAATGTCTCGTGCAAAAGCGATGAAATCTCCCGAGAGAAGACGAAAACCGTCAAATAAGAAAATACGTTGTTCTCCTTGCTTTGTTACAATGGTAGCTTGTCCTTCTTTCACTTCGCCTACATCTTTTAGCCGTTTGAACCATTTATCTTCGATTTTTGTTTTCTCAATCTCATCCGGGTAGAGCTTTTTTAAACCATAGGTTAAGATTTGGAATTTCTTTAATTGTGTACCCTGTCATTTTCTGCATTCTTGGGTTAAGAATTGTTATTTTGCCGTCAGGTTGATATGCTACGATTCCAATGTTGGCATTTTGGGTGGTTTCACGATATTTTCCCTCCGATAGAAGTAGCGCTCTCTGAGCTATCGTTCTTTTAGTTGTATCTCTAAATATCCCTTGAAGCACCTTTCGCCCACCCAACATAATGTGGTTAGATCTAATTGAAACATCTTTGATTTCTCTCTTTTTCGTAATTATTTGTGTTTCAAGAACACCATCTTGCATCTGGTGTTGTTTGAAACTTCTTGTCTCGTCTCCTTCAAGTTCATTGATTGGATGAAGGATACGCTGATGTTGACCAATTATTTCGGATTTTTCTCGACCGACCAACTCTAATGCTACTGAGTTACAGTCAATCAATGTACCTGTTTCAGCATCTGCCAGGAAGATAGCGTCAAGTGCTCCCTCGAACATTTTCCTGTACTTCTCCTCAGACTCTCTAAGTGTTTCTTCAGCTTTTTTATGGGCGGTTATGTCATTGAACGTGACAATGAGCATTTCTGCCAAGAATGTAGCATAAAGCTCACAAGTACATACCGAACCATCACGACAGGTAACATTATACTCCCCCGTATTGACCCATTGTCCAGTCAGTCGCGCTTTTTCCAGAGCAAGTTTCCATTGATTAATCACAAACTCACGGTAAATAGGATCTGGGTACGCTATCTCATACCACTCCTTTCTCGTTGATGCAACATGTCCGAAAAGTTTTAGGGCGCTTTTACTCCAGAACGTAATTTTATCATCATCGGTATCAACTAGGGCTACGGGGAACGGTGTTGCATCTAGAATGGCTCGGAGTTTTACCTCGTTCTTTTGCAGGTCTATCTCCACCTTCTTGCGTTCGGTGATGTCTGAGCCGTAAACGTTAACGTACCCTTCAAAGACTATAGGTACTAAACTAAACGAGAATAAACGTTCGTTTACCTTTTCTTCTAAATGCAATTGATTCTTGGATTCTAAAGATTCAATTATAGTTTTTCGCCATCGCTCAGGAAAGGGATACCCTTTTTTAATTTTTAATGAATCTAAAATTTTTTTGCTTTGAGGGTTGGCGAATAGTAAGAAACCGTTTTTGTCTATGCGAAACACTGCAGATGGATTTTCATTGGGGAATTTGGCTAAACTCTTAATATTGTCTTCCGCTCTTTTGCGTTCGGTAATGTTCCTAGTCACTCCAAGAAAAGATTCGGGTTCATAATCTTTGTTTCGAAGCACAGTAAAATTAATTTCAATCCAAACAGTAGAGCCATCCTTACAGCGCTGCTCTAATTCATAATAGCTTGACGGGAGCGCTCCTGTTTCCGAAAAACTTTGCAAGTCTTCAAGAACTATTCGGGCAGATTTTGGAGTTAAAACTTCGGCTATTGATTGTTTCAATACTTCCTCCGGGGTATAGCCGCTTAGCTGTATGGCAGATGGACTCACATATGTAAAATGACCTTCTAAATCCATCATCCAAATTACGTCACGTATGTTATCTGCTAGTAGGCGATAATGAGACTCGCTTTGAACTATTGCTTCTTCAGCTTTCTTACGTTCGGAGATGTCTGTTAAGTTGCTTACGATTTGCTTTAATATGCCGTTTTCCCATATTTGAGAAAAAGCATGGCTAATCCATTTTGTTTCGCCTTGCTTTGTTAAAATTCTGTATTCTAATGTTTCACTTACCTTTCTTGATAATGCAGATTGAAAAACATTTTGTACTCTTCCAAGATCATCGGGGTAAATGATCCAAGGGATTTTTCCTATTAACTCGCTGGGTTCGTAGCCTAGAACATTTTTGCAAGCTGGACTTAAGTATAGAATTACTCCGTCAGCTTGGGTTAGCATTATGGCATCTTTGCTATTGTTTATCAACTTTTTGAAGCGTTCTTCGCTTTGCCAAAGCATTTTTTGTGTGTTTCTTTTTTCAAAACTAGTTATTATAAGGTGTTGAAGTTCTCCGTAGACTGTTTCTGGGTTAACTTGCTTGTTGATGTAGCCGTCTGCACCTAGATTGAGTGCTTTTATGACTACTTCTTCTCTGCCTTTCCCGGTAAATAGAATAAAAGGGATATTGTTTTTTTTGTTCACGTAGTTGTGTCAGAAACTGGAGGCCATTTTTTTGGGACATTTCATAATCAGAAACCACAACATCATAGTGTCCAAGGGCAAGCTTTTTCACGCCTTCATCCACACAACACGCCCAATCAATCTCAAAGCCATTGTTTAGATCCAAAAGCATCAGCTTTGTTATCTTTTGAACCGACGAATCGTCGTCAACATGCAAAACATGAATTGACATTTTTTGTCTGAGGGTTCTAAGTTGGTAATGTCTACTTCGACCGCGAACTCTTGATTAAGTATTTGTATTAGTCATGCCCCAAATTGTGATAACTGTGCAGAATTAATAATAAATCGGTTATGGATTCAGAATACTGAGAATTGTAAGCTATAAATGTAGTAAAAATAAAAAATGGTCAGAGTCTTGATGAGTAAGCACTACCTTTGATGAGTTCCAGCTATTGCAATATAGTTGTCGGTGGAGATATAGTCGGAGAAAATTGCATCATTCCACTGAGTAGCCAAGCTTCAATACTTTCTGTTATCCTACCCAAGAGCAACCCTCCCAACGTTAAAAAACTTTTAATGTGCTTTTTTGGTAGTTTTTTATTAGTCGCTTCGGTTGGTGCTATTAAAGATAAATAGTTGTAATGCAATTTCATGTAACAATCAAGGAGAAATAAAAAGTTGTCTGTAGCGCAAAGAAAATATTTCACTGATGTGGCAGCGTTAGCCGATAAAAATGTCGCTGTCGTTACAACTAACGGAAAAATATTCAACGGAACACTCATCGGCATAAACCCTGACAACCTAAGCCTCAGCCTAACCGACGTAAAAGACGAGTCTGGAAAACTCCTCAACCGCCTAGTCCTCAACGGGTCTATCGTTATGTCCATTTCCAGCGCAGAAAAACCCTTCGACCTCAAAGCATTAGCCAATAGACTAGAAAAAGTTTTCCCAACTATGGTTAAACTCTATGATGATAAAGGCTTTATCTGGGTTATGGACAAAGTGAAACTAACTGAACGCGGAGTCGTGGAAGGTTCAGGACCAGCCGCTGACCGAGTCCAGAAAGTCTATGATACTTTCACAAGCGAAGCCAAAAACCTAAGTTAGATGAACCAGCGGAGTTGTTGCTCCTCTTTCTTCTTTTCTTCTGTAATGCTCCTTATAACGCCGAAAGACTCAAGCATCTTTTTGATTTCGTCGCCCGTGGCTTCCAGTCCAGATAAATCAATATCCAAGTATAGATATTTGCCCAATGTGAGTAAAGCATAGCGTGCAGCGTTTACGTCAGGGTTCATTCCCGGCGTATCCACCAGCAGCGAGAAACCCTTCATATCCCTAATCCTAGCCAACCCAATCGATAAGCCTGCGATGCCAAATACATGTCCAACCATAACTTTTGTGCCAAGGTCAAGCGCCTGCTGCATCGTCTCCAAATCGGTGGCTGTGCTGTAGATTCCCGGCACAGGTAGCGCTTCATCCTTTTTGAATCCGCCAATGGAAATTACGAATCGACAGCCCGATTCTTGAGCGATGTCGAGTACTTTCCCAACTAACTCGTACTGCCCAACAGTGGTCAGCGCTTGCGTGTTCCCATACCAAATGATAAGGTCGCGTTCCCCATCCCTTTTGGCATAGTAGAGTTCGTTTATTGGTGTTCGGGCTCCACCATCGCCGGTGGTTATTGCAAAATCCTGGAAAGACGAGGAGAAGATTTGTACAAACCTTATGGCTTTCAGCTCTTTAATTAAATGCAGGGCTGCGATGTTCGCTACATATCCTATTCCTGGTAGTCCTTCGATTAGGATTGGATCGTTTAATGTTGGTTTTTTGCTTATGTCAATTGAGCAGACCATGACTGTGCACTTCGTTGGGTATTTAGAGAAACAAAGCGATATAAGGATGCCTAAAGGCTAATGTTTTTTATAAGAGGGTAGCGTTTCATGTTTAGGTTTCACCTTGAGCTTCGAAATCAAAGAAAAAGATTTACTTGGTAGAATCGGCAAACTAAAAACCAAGAGTGGCACAATAGAAACCCCGCTTTTGTTTCCAGTCATCAACCCCAGCATCCAACCTATACCACCCCAAAAACTCAAGGACACCTTTGGCTTCCAAGCAGTTATAACTAACTCTTACATCATCAAAAAACGATATGACAATAAACCCTTAGAGTTGGGTTTGCACAAGTTCCTCAATTATGACGGCACAGTCATGACTGATTCAGGAGCTTATCAAATTCTTGTTTACGGCGATGTTGACGTTTCCCAAAAAGAAATCGTTGCTTATCAAGAGGGCATTGGCAGTGATATCGCCACCATCCTCGACATTCCCACAGGCTGGAAAGTCACTAAAGAACAAGCAGAAGTTACTGTGGCAGAAACCCTGCGGCGCGCCAAAGCGTTCTTTAAAGAAAAAACCCGTAACGACATCTTGTGGGTTGGACCAGTGCAGGGTGGAAAACACCTTGATTTGGTAGCTAATTCAGCAGTCGAAATGGGAAAGTTACCTTTTCCAATCCATGCTTTGGGCAGCCCAACGGAAGTCATGGAAAACTACCGTTATGACGTCTTGGCTGATATGATATTAACTTGCAAGAGAGGTATCCCAATGGAGCGGCCCCTGCACTTATTTGGCGCCGGACACCCATCCATGTTCTCACTGGCAGTCTCTTTGGGCTGCGACCTTTTCGACTCCGCAGCATACGCATTGTATGCACGGGAAAACCGGTACATGACCGAAAACGGCACATGGCGCTTAAACGAACTGGACTATTTCCCATGCAGCTGCCCAAGGTGCTCCTCTGAAACGCCAAGAGGCTTAGAGCTAAGGTCACCCAAAGAAAGAGAAGTCTTCCTGGCTGAACACAACCTTTACGTTTGCATAGCCGAACTACGCCGCATCAAACAAGCTATCCGCGACGGCAGGCTCTGGGAGCACACCGAAATGCGACTGCACGCTCACCCAGCGTTGCTCTCAGCACTAAAACGCTTACGCACCCACGAAGATTTACTCGAAACCTACAGTCCAACCTCCAAAAGAAGCGGTTTCTTCTACTTCGACTCAGTGGGACTCTTACGACCAGAAATAACCCATTACCGAAAACGCCTTAGCGAACGGTACACTCCGCCCCAAGACGCGAGTTTGCTTTTGCTTGTGCCCCAAACCCGAAATAAACCCTTCCACAAAGCACCCGAGTTCAAGAAAATCAGGCAACTATTCAGAAGCTTGGGAAATGAGCTTTGTGTTCAGGTGCATGTCTGCATTTATTCAGCTCCGTTTGGTTTGGTTCCATTGGAGCTCGATGAAGTTTATCCACTTTCTCAACACGAAATTGCCCATCCGTTCGATTGTGAAACTGCTGATTACGTAGCTAATCAAACAGCAGAATACGTCAAACGATCAACCTACAAAAGCGTTGTTTTGCTAAATGACCCCAAGCACTGGAGGACACCGTCAAAAGAGCCTGCTCAGACGCCTGCAAAACTGTTAATTTAAGGTTTGATTCTGTCGACGCCAACGTGCAAGGAAGCAGAGACATTTTCATCTGCTTAGAAGATATTTTGCGGGGACACTTAAGCGGAAAACTTGAAACGAGATAGCGCGGAAACTTTTTTTACTTCAAGTAGCTGAAATATATTAGTAATCTTTGCCCTTGATATTCATGGAGATGTAACTATAGAACCTCTGTATGCCGACTTCCACATTCACACGATTTATTCTGCAGATTCCATTGTCCAACCTAAAACGCTTGTTGACATGCTTGTAGCTCACACTTTCATTAAAGTTGCAGCCGTCACTGACCATGATACCGTGAGGGGTTGCAGGGCGACAGTTGAGTTGGCTTCGGCTTACTCTGACATTTTGGTTATTCCAGGTGTTGAAATCAGCACAAAGCAGGGGGATATGGTAGTTTTAGGCACTTACGAGTTGCCACCTAAGCCCTGGACTCCTGAAGTTGTGGTCGACTTTGCTAGGTCTGTCGGCGGCGTTTCCATTGTTGCTCATCCTTTCAGGATGTATGGTATGGGTGAACGTGCCAGAAATTACAAGGTTGACGCTATCGAAGTCCTAAACGGCGGCTCCAGCCAAACCGCAAACAACGAGGCAAAAGAATTAGCTAAAAACTTGGGCTTGCCAGGAACCGCAGGGAGTGACGCACATCAAGTGTCCGAGTTATTCAGTGTTTACAATAAGGTTGACGCCTCGCTGGATATCGGCTCAATTTTGAAGGCGTAAAGAAGGGCTTGGTCTCGGCGCAGGTAAACCAAGGGTCAATACATTTTTAAAACAGCTTAGTTCATTTTTAATCGTTAAATGTTAACAGTAAGGATTGGTCTGTTTGCAAATTGGATTTTTAGGTGGAGCACGCGAAGTCGGCAGAATTGGAATAACAGTTAAGACAGAGAAAACTCAGGTTGTCTGCGATTACGGGGTTATGCTTGACAACGAACCTGGGTTCCCTATGCATATTCCCCCCAAAGACGTTGACGCCGTGATTTTAACTCATAGCCACTTGGACCACTCCGGTGCCATCCCCATCTTCTACATCAATGACAAAAAACCCCTCTACACCAACAAACTCAGCTTGGAATTGACTCAGCTTCTCGTCCAAGACTTCATCCATCTATCCAGCTACTACTTACCTTTTGAATACCTTGAGCTAAAAACTATGATGCATAGTAACACGCACTTGGATTTTGGTGTTGAAGAACCCATCGGTGATATGAAGATAAAGTTGTTCAACGCTGGTCATACCCCTGGTAGCTCGCAAGTGCTAATTGAAGCAGAAGGCAAACGTATCCTCTACACTGGCGATTTCAATCTGGAGGACAGCAAACTGCTAGCAGGTGCATCCATGGACTATGGCGATTTAGACGCGGTAGTTATAGAAAGTACGTATGCAGATGCGGACCACACTGAACGCTTAACGCTTGAAAAACAATTTGTTGAAGCCTGCACGGATGTTGTTGAAGCGGGCGGAACGGTTCTTGTGCCTTCTTTTGGTGTGGGGCGTTCACAGGAGATGGCGACGTGTATTGGCGGCTCACCATTTTGATTACCCTGTAACACTAGATGGCATGGCACGGGAAGCAAGTCGCGTCATCATGAACTACAAAGAATTTCTCAAAGACCCCAAACTCTTCATGAATGCCATGCACTCAGCCGAATGGGTGGAAGGCTGGCGAGACCGACGCAAAGCCCTCAAAACTCCTGGCGTCATAATTTCAACTGCAGGCATGCTAAAAGGCGGTCCAGCAGCATTCTATGTTTCCAAATTAGGCAAGAAAGCCAATAATGCCGTCTTTTTGGTCAGCTATCAAATACCGGGCACACCTGGAAGGGAGCTTATGGAGAAGGGCGTCTGTACTATCGATGGGCAAGTTCGCAAAATTAAGGCGCAGTATCGGCATTTTGATTTCTCGTCGCATTGCGGCGCGAGCAAACTCAAAGAGGCGTTGACAAGGCTGGGGGGCAACCCAAAGGTCTTTGTGGTGCACGGCGCAGAAGGAAACTGTGAACTCTTTGCGAACTGGGCAAAAACTGAGTTGGGCTTAGATGCTGTCGCTCCGAGAACCGGAGAAACCTATCAAATTTAGGCTGTCAAATATGAAAGTTGGGATTTTAAAGGTTGGGCAAGTTGCCCCAGAGGTTCTGGCTGCCATAGCCGAAGGCGTATCAAGAACCTACCCTGAAACCACCGCAATTGTAATTAACGAAGCCTTGCCTATTTCCGAGGCTGCCTTTGACAGAAAACGCAGCCAATACAACTC
Source organism: Candidatus Bathyarchaeota archaeon (assembly GCA_963775685.1). Taxonomy (GTDB): domain Archaea; phylum Thermoproteota; class Bathyarchaeia; order Bathyarchaeales; family Bathycorpusculaceae; genus Bathycorpusculum. The sequence goes on along the minus strand of CAVZJV010000014.1, from coordinate 716,784 downwards.
CGCGTTGATTCTCAATGAGGTCCGACTTCAGGCAGCTAAAAGGCAGGATTTCCAATGCATTCTCGGCGTGGTAGATGCTGATATCTACGCTTTTGGCTTAAACTATGTGTTCGGTGAGGCCTACATTCCGGGTGTGGCGGCGCTGGTTTCGCTTTGGCGGCTAAAACCTGAGTTCTACAAAGACAAACCAGACAATTCAGTCTACCTTTTGCGGGCGAAAAAAGAGGCAATTCACGAGTTAGGACACACTTTAGGCGTTAGACACTGTCCCCGTTCCATGTGTGTTATGCATTTCTCAAACTCCATTTTTGACACGGACAGGAAGCAAAACTTGTTATGTGACGAATGTTATTTGCAAGCGGCGATATCGATTAGCAATTTAGGGTAAGAAACGTGACTGAGCAACTGAAAACTGAACCGCAAAAACCTCTGCAGAAAGAGCAGGATAACTTCAAGTTCCAAATAGTTTATTTAGTCCCGATACTTGCTAGCCTGCTATTCGGCTTAGGCTGCGCATACCTGCTTGCGCCTCAGCAGTCCGAAGCTATTCCAGTCACACCTATTCCTGAAACCACCCCTGGGGCACCTGTTGGCAACGCACTATACTTTGTTATACTCATAGCAATAAGTGCTACCTTATTTTATTTCCTGATTAAGCGCAAAAACAAAAAAGTCATCAAAGGCTTAATCGTGGTTGCCTTGACTACTGCCTCGCTATTGCTGTCCATGGTTTATTTGTCGGCGCTTTTAGCGTTTTTCCCAATAATTGATGACATACTGGTGCTAATTGCCTTATCTGTAGTCATAACTGTGCTCTTCGACCTTGCCGTCTTTCGCTCAGGTAGCAATGCTCGAAACGTTGCAGTGGTCATAATAGGTGGTGCTTTGGGTATTTTCTTCGGTAAATTTATTCCGCTCTACAGTGCAATTGTGCTTTTGGTTTTTTTGGCGGTCTATGATGTCATTGCCGTTTATAAAGGTCCAGTTGGCAAGATAGCGCAGTCCTCGGGGCTTGATCAACTGCAGGGTTTGAGTTTCTCATTTAAGGATATCCAGATGGGGCTAGGTGACCTCGTGTTCTATTCGATGCTGATTGGTGTTGTGTTCTTTAACTTCATACCAAACTTATTACCAACTATAATGGCGATAGCAGGCATCCTCGCAGGCTCCATCTTAACGTTCTTAGCGCTGGAGAAAAAAGGCATTTTTCCCGGATTGCCTTTCCCTATTTTGCTGGGCTTAGCTTTGGGATTAATCACTGGGGTTCTGCTGTAATCATAAAAACTTTAAACCACCCTTCAAACCATAAACAATAGGTGTCTTTTACGGAAAAATCAACGGTGGCAATTGTTAAAGGCGAGCGCGGATTTGGTCCCGTGTTTAAAGCCTTGGATTTGATAGATTATGGATCGGCTTTGACCGGTTTCAAGAAGGTTCTGATAAAAGTAAACTTTATAACAACTATGACTTGGGATACAGGAGCAACAACTGACCCAATCGTTGTTGAAGCGATAATTCAACGGTTGAAGAACTTGCCAGTTGAAATCTACGTTGTGGAATCCGACGCAACCATGACAAACGCGGATAAAGCTTTCAAAGCCACAGGCATGGCGGAGATGTGCAAACAATATGGTGTTGAATGCCTTAACCTGCGTCACGTTAAAGACAAAGTCAAACTTACTGTTCCCAGCTGCGAAACTCTCAAATCCATAACCGTTCCCCGCTTTGTTACGGAATCCGCGATAATTAGCGCAGCCAAGATGAAAACACACATAGCTACCAAAGTTACTTTGGGCATGAAAAACATGTTCGGGCTTATTCCAGACAAATTCAAAGCAAAATACCATGCTAAGGGCATAAGCAAAGTTATAGTCGACATAAACACAGTCATAAAACCCAACCTAACCGTAATTGACGGTTTTGTAGCCATGGAGGGCAAAGGACCTACCGACGGAGACCCAGTCAAAATGGACCTAATTATAGCAGGCAAGGATCCTGTCGCCACCGACGCAACATGTGCACGTGCCATGGGCATTGATCCTCACGAAATTAGCCACATACGAACAGCCCACAAAAAAGGGCTCGGCAAAATTGATGATGTTGAAATCATTGGCTCAAAACTTGAAGATGTGCGACGAGAATTTAAAAGGAAATAGAAGCTCACGGAGGCGGTTAAACAAAACCGTTTAAGCCGAGCATTGGCAGTGGAAGTTGAACTAGCTGTTGAAACTATAGATTAGTAGGGTGGTCTCGAGAACAACAGACTTTTCTGATTAACTCGTTTTGCTTTTAAATAGTGGTGGTATGGAAAAAATAACTGTGTGGTGTGGCATGTTGGTTTCGAAGTGATTTTGGGTGGGTAAAGGTTTAAGTTCAACGTTTCACTTTCATCTGCCAAAGGTATAAAATATGCCAACTCACGGTTCACTATCCAAAGCTGGAAAAGTTCGTTCTCAAACGCCAAAAATCCAAGCTCGAGAAAGAACTTCGCCAAGCCCAAAAAACCGCACCCGACGCAACTACGAAAAACGAGTGATTCTGCAGCGGAAAGCTGGGCAAAACTGGGTTTAAGCAGAACTTTTTTCGAGCTAAAATTCTATTTCAAGAAAGTGCAGTTTATTTATCTGTAATCTTAAGCTTATTTTGGTACTTCCCCTTGAACAATCAAATTGCCCTCAGAGAAATACTTACAACCCTTCTTTCGATGGCATCGCCCACTCACGAGGATGTTAATCGTTTAAAAATCAAAACAGCCGCAAAGTACCACTTAGAAGCTGTCCCAGCAAACGCCGATTTAATAAGAGCATTAACACCACAGGAAATCGATAAGCTCCTGCCAATTCTAAAGCGAAAAGCCACCCGAACCATATCGGGTGTAACTGTAATTGCCATCATGACCAAACCATATCCCTGTCCACAACCTGAACCATGCGCTTACTGCCCAGGAGGGCCAACCCAAGGTTCCCCTCAAAGCTATACAGGATTTGAGCCTGCAGCGTTGCGTGGAGCACAAAACCTCTTTGACCCCTCTGAGCAGGTGCAAAGCCGCATCGGTCAACTCAATGCCATAGGGCACAAGGTCGATAAAGTTGAGTTGATCGTTATGGGCGGAACTTTCCCAGCTACCCCTTTGGAGTATCAAAGTTGGTTTATTCAGCGTAGCCTAGATGCCTTAACAGGAAAAACCTCAAAGAGTTTGAAAGAGGCAAAAGCCAACGCAGAAGTCAGCGAAACCCGCAACGTAGGCATAACGGTTGAAACCCGACCCGACTGGGCAAAGCAGCCTCACGTCGACGCAATGCTTGACATGGGTGTGACCCGAATTGAACTTGGGGTGCAGAATCCTGACGACGCGATTTACCGTTTAGTGGGAAGAACCCACACAGTTTCAGATGTGGTTGAAGCGACACGTATAGCCAAAGACGCTGGACTGAAAATTGTTTATCACATGATGCCGGGACTGCCTGGGTCCAACCCTGAAAAAGACATTGTGGCTTTCAACCGCGTTTTCACAGATTCAGTTTTTAAACCAGACATGATAAAAATATACCCCTGCCTAACAATCGCAGGCACCAAAACCTACGAGTGGTACAAAAACGGCACGTTTGAGCCCTATACAACCGAAGAAGCTGCAAACGTAATTGCCGAAATTAAAAAAACTATACCTCAATGGGTAAGGGTGATGCGGGTGCAACGTGACATTCCCGCAAGGCTCATTTTGGCAGGCGTAAAGAAGAGCGATGTGCGAGAGCTTGTCCAATCTAAGCTCAAAGCGCAGGGTATTCAATGCCAATGTATTCGCTGCCGCGAAGTCGGGCACCGATTAGCAGTTGACCATGTTGAGCCTGATTTGGATAAAATCAAAATCATAACCCAGCGCTACGATGCCTCAGAAGGCAAAGAATTTTTCATTTCAGCAGAAGACTCAGAAAACAATGTGTTGCTCGGCTTCTTGCGCATGCGCGTCCCATCCGCGAAAGCACATAGGACAGAAATCACTGTTGTTCCCTCGGCAATTATCAGGGAACTCCACGTTTACGGTCAACTTGTTCCTATTGGAAAACACTTCGAAGCCGCATGGCAACATAAGGGATATGGGCAAATCCTCCTAAAAGAGGCTGAACATTTGGCTACCGAAGAACTCGGATTGAAAAAGCTTTTAGTTATCAGCGCATTAGGAACAAGAAGGTACTATATGCGTTTCGGTTATGAAACCGACGGAGTTTACGTTTCCAAAAAACTGGAGAAATAGGTATGAGTCAAATTGAAAATTCAGGTTACAAAGGCGAAGCACTACTTCTGCTTAAGCAAACCGACTGCGACATCGGCGACATCATCAAAGTCACCAGCAAAGGCAAGGTTTACGAGGGCATACTGATTCCCCGCTCGGAACTAGGCGAAGGCACGGTTGTCATCGTTAAGATGAAGAGTGGCTACAACGTAGGCATCAAAGTCACTGAAGGCGTCAAAATCGAAAAAGTCGGAAAAGGCATCAGACCCGCTTTCGCGTCTCCGCCGATTCCCAAACAAAATCCAGCATTGCCCCACGTTGTCATAATGAGCACAGGCGGAACGATCGCCAGCAGAGTAGACTACCGCACAGGCGCAGTGCGCTCAGCAATTTCAGCCAGCGACCTCTACGGAGTCGTTCCTGAGCTTGCAGATGTGGCTCGGGTTGACACAGAAATCGTCTTCAGTCTATATAGCGAAAACATCACCCAAAAGCACTGGAGAGAGCTGGCGGAAACCGTTGCCAAGCGAATCGAAGCAGGCGTCGATGGAGTGGTTATTGCCCATGGTACTGACACGATGGCTTACACTTCAGCCGCTTTGAGTTTTGCACTTCAGAATCTTCCTGTTCCAGTCCTCCTTGTCGGTGCCCAGCGTTCTTCTGACAGACCCAGCAGCGATGCCGCAACCAACCTTATTGGCGCTGTGAAAGTAGCAGGAGAAGCACCGTTCGCAGAAGTCGGTTTAGCAATGCATCAAACAGTCTCTGACACAGCCATAGTGGTTCACAGGGGAACCAAAGTGCGCAAGTGCCACACAAGTCGCCGAGACACCTTCAAATCGATCAACGGCTTCCCCATCGCCAAAGTTAAAGACCTCCACGTAACCATGCAATCCGACGAGTACCAGCCCCGTGATGCAAAGAAAAAGCTTATTCTAAAGCCAAATTTCAGTGAGAAAGTGGCGTTGGTAAAGTTTTATCCTGGATTTGACCCATCAATCATCGACTACTACGTCTACAGGGGCATTAAGGGCATTTTGCTGGAAGGCTCAGGTTTGGGGCATGTGAGCAAATTCTGCTTTGAGAGCATCAAAACCGCCATAGGCAAGGGCGTGGTGGTTGCTTTGGCTTCCCAGTGCATCTGGGGGCGCGTGAACATGAACGTGTACGACACAGGACGTGACTTGCTGTCGTTTGGCGTAGTTTCCCTCGATGATATGTTCTCTGAAACAGGACTTGTCAAACTCATGTGGGTTCTCGGTCAAACCGAAGATCCCGAAGAAGCAAAGAAGCTCTTGAAAACCAACATTGCAGGTGAATTCTCGCCGCGTACGCTTCCACAGGACAAAATCTTTGAAGGAGCACAATAAAATGACCATCGACTACGCTAAAGTCGGTTTAAAAGTCGGCTTAGAAATCCACCAGCAACTAAACGTCAATAGCAAACTCTTCTGCAGCTGTCCACCCGAACTCTTCAAGGAAGACCCCGAAATGACCTTCTTGCGTAGACTACGACCAACCCAGAGTGAACTAGGACAAATCGACCCCGCAGCCTACTTTGAGTTCCAGAAAGGCGTAAAAATCCTCTACGAAGCCAACCACCAAAGCAGCTGCCTTGTCGAGATGGATGAGGAACCGCCCCACCCCATCAACTTGTTTGCTGTCGAAGTAGTCTTAACGGCTTCACTTCTGATGAACATGCAGCCTGTTGACGAAGTGCACGTTATGCGCAAAACCGTCATCGATGGATCGAACACCACAGGTTTCCAGCGAACATGCATTATCGCGTTGGACGGCTGGATTAAAGTTGGAGAAAAAATCATTCCCATGCAAGCTGCAAGCCTGGAAGAGGATGCCGCACGCAAAACAGGCACCCAAGATGAAGGCAAAACCGTCCGATACCGCATCGACCGCTTAGGAATCCCACTTATCGAAGTCGCCACCGCACCAGTCATCTATTCGCCTATGGAAGCACAGGAAGTTGCGTATGCTATCGGCAGGATTCTGCGTGACACAGGCAAGGTGATGCGTGGATTGGGAACAATCCGCCAGGACCTCAACGTGTCACTGCCAAATGGCGCATTAATTGAGATTAAAGGTGTTCAGCAACTCGACCTAATTTCAACAGTCGTTGAATACGAGGTACAACGCCAGCTTAGCTTAATCGACATAAAAGAGGAACTTGCCAAAAGAGGCATAACCACCGAATCACTCAAACCTGACTTCGTAGACGTCACCAGCCTCTTCAAGGATTCCAAAAGCAAAGTTATCCGTAAAGCAGTTGACAAAAACCAAAAAGTCATGGCAATCAAACTTGCAGGTTTTGCAGGCTTGCTTGGACGTGAACTGATGCCGAGCCTCCGTCTAGGCACTGAGCTTTCAGACCGCGCAAAGTTCTGGGGCAGAGTCGGCGGAGTATTCCACACAGACGAGATGCCTAACTACGGAATCACTCCTGAAGAAGTAGAAGCCTTGCGCAAGATGTTAGGCGCAGGGGAAGGAGATAATGTGGTTTTTGTGGCTGACACGGCAGAGAACGTTTTGGATGCGCTAAAAGCCGTGGTTGAGCGGGCACAGGAAGCTTGCACGGGCGTTCCAGCTGAAACACGCACCGCCAAAGACGATGCAACTACAAGGTACATGCGACCGCGCCCTGGAGCCGCTAGGATGTACCCTGAAACAGACATTCCCCCACAAACAATCACACAGAAAATAGTCGAGAAGGTTCGGGCTAACTTGCCTGAGCCAGCCGACAAGAAACTTGCCCGCCTCATCAAACAGTACGGGTTAAACGATAAATTGGCAAAGCAGCTGATTGATTCAGAATACAACAGCCTCTTTGAGACAACGGTTAAGGAGAGCGGGGTTGCGGCTTCCACGGTGGCTGCGTTTTTGACGGAAACCCTTAAAGCACTAAAACGTGAGGGCATTCAACTTGAAAACGTCAGCGACGAACAGATTAGATATATCTTCCTCGCAGTTGGTTCAGGAGAACTTGCTAAAGAAGCTATGGTAGCTGTGTTTGGCTGGCTGTCCAAGAACGAGGGTAAATGCTTGCAGGATGCAGTTGATGCTCTGGGGCTCAAGATGTTTACTGAAGAAGATTTGGCGCCAATCATTGCCCGAATTGTTGCAGCCAACAGGCAGCAAATTGAGAAACTGAGCAAGAACTCTTTCGGAATGCTTATGGGTGCTGCTATGAAGGAAGTCCGCGGAAAAGCCAATCCTGAATTGGTAAGCAGACTTTTGCGTGAACGCCTAAAATAGACTTTTCATATTAAAAGAAGCTATTAGCCACAAATCCTAAATGACTTCACCGAGTATAACAATTAATCGAAGGTAATTCCATGAAACGCATTGAAGCTCGCATAAAAACTTCTTTCGGAGAGGTCGTAATCGAAGGCGACAGCCCAGAAGAATTAATGAATATGCTGGAAAGTATCCCTGAGAACTTTGTTGAGAAAATGTCCGATTTTGTATCTAACAGATTAACTCCCTCCGGGGCACAACTAAAAGGCATCATCGAACCCACGACTGAAGGTCCCGTCATTGTTACTCGTGAGAACCTTACCCACTATGAGGCAGTTGGTTTAGTGCTTTACGCTTCTGACCAACGAAAAAACACAGCTGCCCAAGTGCAGAAACTTTTGGAATCCAGCGGTATCAAAAGCATGGTGCCCGCAAGACTCAACGAAATGACTAAACGCGGGCAAGTTTTCAAGCCCGACCCCAGCAAACCCGAGTTTAAGTTGACGATTCAGGGTGAAAAATGGGTAGAAGATGACGTTCTCAAGAAAATTCGAGGCAAGATGAGTTGAGCGATGAACCCGAAAAAATCCATATTCAAATAAAATACAAAGATATCGAACAAAGGTTTTTCGCTCAACCACAAGAAGCGTGGCTGCTTCTCAATCAATTCTTCAAAGAGATGATTCCTTCCTTTGAAATCGCCCAAAAACTCTTGCTCAACGTCGATGTGACACAACTTGCTAAAGACCTAAAAGGTATATTGGCTTTTTCAGGTGACGGCGCAAGTTTGCTTGTTCCCAAAAACAAGCTGACGGATAACGAAGCATTGCTAATTTGGCTTGTAGCGTATTTTCTGGGGGATAAACTCGGATTAGTTCACGTTGATTCGCTCTCAAAAGATGAGTTGCAGGCAAAACTTGGGAAAAGCGGCAAAATAACCAGCACACGGCTGGGCGAGCTTGTAAAAAACGATTTTGCAACCAAGACCGCTGACGAAAAGTTTAGGATAACAACGTTTGGCGTTGTCCAGGTTCAAAAAGAGGTTCTTCCCAAAATCAAATCAAAATTAGGCTCCTAAACTTCTTTGAGCGGTATCTTTTAGACAAAACTTATTATCTACTTACTACAATTTTTCATTGAGGACCTTTGATGAATTTTATCTTAATTACCCTAATTTATTCTATACTCAGCAGTTTGGGGCTTGGCGGATTTGACATTGGTTTTCTCATTGTACTCGTCATCATTGGCTTAATAATAATAATTTTGATCAAACTATTCTTAGTGCTGATTCCCGCTATTCTCATTGCTATCGTGGTGTGGTTCTTGACTGGGGACCTGTTTTGGACCGGTATCGCTTTTCTGGTCGTTGCGGCGCTGTCAATATTGGCGAAACTGTAGTTTCATGTGGTTCAAAACCCCAAACCCCTTCCTTCAAGTTAACAATATTTTAACAAGAAAGAACCGTCTTGTGTCCGAGGTAAAAAGGAGGCGGGTCTTCAAACCCTATTTCAGCTGAGGCGGCTGTGAAAAGATACTTCAGTTTCAAACTTTTAAATTCTTAACCATGTAGTTTGTAGTTCTTCCACAACTAAGACAACTACATCAAAAACATCGATAAGAAAGCATCCCACATCGCAAGCACAATGAGTAGATTGTAGTGATAACGATCAAACCACAATATAAACAAGTTCAAGAAATCCAGGCTTTAGTTTATTCTCTCAAATAAACTCGCCTTTTGCTCCTTTAAACAATTTTTTGTTATTAAGCGTTAAAGTTCTTTCATAAGACTTTTATATTTGGTATGGGGTTCTTGCTTATCAACAGGAATGGACAGGGACCCTAAATTGACGATGATGGAACCAAGTAAAAAACCATTAAACGTGCTCATAAAACAATTACATGACAACATTGAAGTTGTACTGAAAAATGGCTATGAATACAAGGGAAAAATGATAAAGTGCGATGGACACATGAACATTCTCTTGGAAGGTGCAACAGAATTCAAGGATGACCAACTAATGACTAACTACGGCAACGTGTTGCTTCGTGGAAACAACATTCTGTACATAATTATGGACGCCAGCAAACATTAAAACACCAATTTTCTGGCTTCTCCAGTAACATAATTACAGGCTTCTTTTCTAGCCAACTTCACCTTAAATTTGCGGCTGAAAAATGTCAGTACATTTTTGATATCTCTCTCTAGGAGTTCTTCTGCGTTCGCATGATCTGTTTTTACTGCTTGCGGCCAATCAATAATTAGCAGGTGACCGTCGGGCTCTAGGATGATGTTATATTCGCTAATGTCAGCGTGAATTAAGTGAGCTTTCATGTAAGTTTTTCTGAGGTTTTGCAGAATTTCTTTTAGCACCTTTTCTGGTTTGCCAATGTCTTTGTATTTTGAGAGTTGTGCGCCCTCAATCATCCCCATTGCTATAACATGGCGGTTTTGGCTTATGGGTTCTGGAACTGAAACGCCTTTTTCGTAAGCCTGTTTCATGGCTTTGTATTCTCTTTCCGCCGCCAAATGGGACTGAAACAGCCACGTGGAATGTTCCCTGGTGTAGCCTCTTTTACGTCTAGTCTGCCTAAAACTTATCCTTCCCAAGCGATGAAACTTTACTGCTATTCGTTTGCCACCTGCGCTAAGGGCATCATAAACGTCAGCTTCTTTGCCCACACCCAAGCTTTGCCCAAAAGATTCGATTACACCTGCTTTGACAAGGGCGTTTATGGATAGGCAATCGTATCCTACATAGTTTAGGGTGTGTCCGTTGTAGGTTTCTTTTGTTCGATACGTTAAGCCTAGCTTGTTTAGTTTACCCAATGTGAAGTCAATACGGTCCATTGGGAGTTTGGAGTACTTTTGGATTTGTTCTATTGGGACGAATTCATGTTTGCTCATAGCTGCCTCGATTATGTTTAAGATTCGGAAGTCTTCGTTTTCTAATTCTTTGAATACTTGGACGGCTACTTCAGCGCTTGACATGGGACTATTTAATAGGTTGTTTTTAGCTATTAAAACTAGTTATAATTAGGTGATCTTTTGGGATTTTTGAGTGGAACTTATATGGGAGAAACGAGATGTAATGGGCTATACGCCAAAACCGATCACTATTTAGTAAAACGCATGGTTTTGCAACATGGCAGTAGATCAAGGAAACGTTTCGAAGGTACTTTCAGTCCTTTCACATCCGTTGAGAAGGGAAATATTACTAAACCTTAGCAATAACAGCGAGTCCTCTTTCACAGACTTGCTAAACTTGCTAAAGGTTGATACTGGAAAGCTTAGCTTCCACCTTCGAGCGCTATCGCCGTTTATAGAGCAAACCTCCAGCGGTAAATACAAACTAAGCAGGGCCGGAGAGAGCGCTGTTCGTGTTATCTATGACGTGGAAAGTTGGGCTGAGGTTGCTGACGTGCAGGGAAAGGCAAGTCAACTTCCGCTTGCTTCCTTTAGAAATAGGGTTTTTGCATTCCTTGTTGATTTTGCTCTGATTTTAGCTATAACTATGGCGATTACTTATATTCCCAACCTGCTTTCGCTTTCCACCTCAGAGTTCCTCTCGGGAAGCCTTAGCCAAGTGCTCTTCATTACAATCGGATTGCTTTGGCTTTACTCGACTTTGTTAGAGGGATTTAACGGTCAAAGCCTCGGCAAACGACTTTTAGGTTTAAAAGTCGTTAGGACAGATGGAAAGAAAATGTCATATGACCACGCTGGAGTGAGAAACTTTGGAAAAGTCTTGCCTTTGTTGCCTTTTGATTTGCTCGTTGGGTGGCGAATAAAGAATAGCGCGTTTATACGGTACTTTGATAAGTTTGCAGGCACCACTGTTATTGACTTGCGTTCACATGCACATCAAAACTAAACTGTTTTTTAGCAGCTTCTTATTTGTTTCTTGTGAATATTTACGAGAGATTTCGGTATGAGCGATAAAGAGCTTAGAGTTACCAAAATAAAGGATGGAACAGTCATCGATCACATTCGCGGCGGATTTGCTTTAGATGTAATAAAAATTCTCGGGATAACCGGCAAAGAGAAAAGAGTAATGACTATAGCCATCAACGTTCCCAGCAGACGGTTTCGGGTTAAAGATATTGTAAAAATAGAAGGAAAAGCACTAAGCTCACAAGAAGTTAACCGAATTGCCCTTGTTGCGCCACATGCGTCAATAAACATAATTCATAATTATTTGGTTGTTGAAAAGTTGGAGGTTAAGATACCTAAAACAATTGAAAGTATCGTTAAATGCTTAAACCCCTCTTGTATAACCAACGCAAACGAACCTGTAGTACCCAAATTCTACGTCAAACAAGAGGAACCATTAATCTTGAAGTGTCACTATTGTGGAGTAACCATAGAACAAGAGGCTGTTCTGGGACAACTTTAATGAAGCCTTTCTTGAGCCAGCAAAAACAACTCTTCAAAAGACTTCTCAGTCATTCTTTTGCCCTCACCAATTTCAGGGCATTCAAACGTAAAATTAAAAACATGCTTATTCTTTTCTTTATCAAATTTTAATTCAAAGGGGTAAAACCTGCATATTAAGGGTCTTAACACATAAATGCTACATTGCCTCTTCTTAAGAAAAAAACATTTTCCTTCTTGGTCCTTTTTCATCTCATAATAATAGGGTGCTTTATCTGTGATTTGTTTTGTAAAGTCACGTTTTGGCAGACCTGTCTCAGTTGATATCTCGTTTGCTTCCGACTCCAAGAGCAGAACATGCCTTATTTTTTGTTTTGTGTCACCGCAGCACAAGCCGCATTTGCTGCATTCGAAAAGCAAGTTGTTAGGGCAAGTAAAGTCCAATTTGTTTCAGCAGCTATATTTAACGTTTAAACCATAAAAGCTTCACTGTTATTTCTTGTTTTCTTCAGGAGATCTAATTCGATGTCCTTCACCATACCGAAAGGGTCTGCTAAGGTTTTTTTCAAGCTTCTTCATAAAGACTTCATCCATGTTCATACTTGGACATGCTAAGCAGCTTGCATCCAAGATGTAAAAAATGACGTCGACGAGTTCCTCAGCAATTTTCTCTTCAGGCAAACCCTTCTTCCAAGCATCACTGGCTTCTCCCAACTCTATGAATGCAAAAAGCAGTTTTTTGGGAATATCTTCCGGCTTGTTGTAGAAACCTTTGGCGAGGACGAGGTTTTCAATTTCCTTTTTCATATCTTCCAGTTGCAAATCTTTTGTGCTCCTCAATGATTTCAAAAACTATTAGTTCCCTCATATAAAGGGCATACTGTTGAGCGTTTAGACCTAACTACAGGTTAATGCGGTTTCAGAGAAAAAAATACAGCGTGCTTGGAGGTGCCTTAATATTTTCTAAATAGCATTTCCAAGCCGTAGCGGATTTAATAAGAACTACGGATTCAGAAAGTAAATATCAGCTAGCGCAAGACTTGGCTAAAAGGTTCCAAGAAGATAACCCAAGATTCAACAGTGCAAAATTCTTTAAGATATGTGGCATAATTTTAGAAAGTGCTTGAGCATGGCTGCGGATGACTGGACAAACGATCCTTACACTATTGAATGGCTTGGCAAGGTTGCAGAAAGAACAGCCCAATACTACAAAGAACGCTGCTCCAGATGGTTGGTTTTCATAAACATGAATCCAAGCGAACAGATTCACAGACGCTTTAAAGATTTGCAGTCGAGCAACCCAAAAGAACGCGGGTTCTTTGAGGAAAAAACCATTGATTACAAGGATGCTTTAGTTACTCAGGGTTTGAAGGCAAATTCAGTTATGAGCTATATTATCTCTGTTACCCGTTTCTTTTCTGCTCGTCGAGTGCCGTTAAGGTTCAAACGCAAAGAGTTAAGGGTTGAAAAGAGAGCACAGGACAAAGTAGTTAGGGATGGATTCCTGACAATCAACAGATAAAGCAAATTTATCAGGTATGGAGATGTAAGAGATAGAGCGCTTTTGCTTTGCCTTGTCAGAGTGGTTTTAGCGAAACCACTGTTTCAGACTTAAGCATTGAGGATTTACCCAAAATAAGAGAAAGTGAGGGTCACTATCCCATAACGCTTCACAGAGAAAAAACCAACGTTCTGCAAAGAATCTGCATAAGTGAAGAGTGTGTGCATGACATTAAAGCTATGCTTGATGAGAGGAGAAACTCAACTTCAGGTACTTTGTTTGTTAGCCAGAAAGGTCAAAGGTTGACAACTCGGTTTATCAACGATGCCATTAAGACGATGGTTGAAAAAACCTATGGCAAAGAGGACACCGAGAAGTTCAAAACCAAGAGCTTGAGTGATGCTTACAACGATGCGCTTTTGAGGGCTAACTTAACTCATGAAATCAAGGATACCCTTTTTGGGCACATGCGAAGCGGTGCGAAAGAAAAGTATGCTATTAGCCAAACGACTATTATTGATGCTTGTAACAAAGCGTTTCAGTTTCTAACGGTTAACCATGGCAATCAGGCAAGAAAAGACATTGAGACTATGCGAGATCAGATGCGTGATATGAAGGATATAGAGAAGCGGAATACGGATTCGCCTATGGAGCTTTTGACTAAGACAAGTGATGAGTTGAAATCTGAAAAAGCCTAGAATTCTGAGTTAACCGCAAAATTGCACCTACAGTTAGTTTAGATCAAAAAGGAAATGACGGAGCTGAGAAGCTCTAATCAGAACCCTCTGGGACAAGTGAAAATAAACACACAATCATAATTTGTTCTTTATTTTTATTTTTCATAAAGACAAGATTAAATCCAAACAAGGCTAAAGTGAATCCATGGATAAGCAGGTTAGAAAACAAATGGGGTTATCCCCCAATAGCTGTGGGTTTCATTTTAATCCTTCTTGGAGTAATCATATTCATATTTGAGTTAGATATCAACGGTGGAAATTACTCAAATTGGTTTGATCATTAATATAACGCAAATGAAATATGGGATAGGTTGGTATAATTTTCAGGCGTTTTTGTCGCAGAGTTTCTTTTCTTATTTTGATGGTTGGGGTGTTTCTTATTGCTCTAGGAGTGATACTCGGGCTGAGAGTTAGAAATAAATGGGCTATTACCCTCAGTGGCTGGTGGATTAGTTTTAATCCTTCTTGGCGTGTCGCTGTTAGTAATAAATATCGAAACCACCATTGACGTCGATCCCGTAGGTGGGTTCGTTTCTTTTCGCTGGTTCTTTTTTTAGCAAATTTTTGAACCAATTATTCTTTTCTCTCTAATAATAGGTGCGTTTCTTTTATTTTTAGGGACATATCTGATAAAGGCTAGAAAGTAGAAATCAGTGACATAAAGCCTCCCACCATTTATCTAAGTAGCCCTTTGGGTTTTTTTGGTGAATATTTTCGGTTTTTAAGGTGCAACGGTGAAACCGCTATCTCTACTAATAGGGAACATGGAGTAATGCCAAGCGTGCCTTCCATAGACGCGAATAGGCTTTTCCCTCTTCAAGCATCATGTAGGTTTTAGCTCTAAAGCTTGCGAGTTCTCCTTTGCCCATCACTTCCATCACAACTGGAATGCTTAATGCCCCGTTTGTTAACTCCGGGTGCTTACCCGACATATCGGTGGCACTAAAGATTGAATCAGTGTCCATGCCTAAAATTGCAGTGGGCAACTGCCAAAAAGAAGCTCATGATTAAATGACTGTGGGCTAAGATTGTGCTGAAAGCTCACTAAAATGCACTAGAAAATAAATAAAAATACATGACGGCAATTAAAATTCTGTAGAAAATTTGAAGGTAGTACCGCATGAATTACAGGTAAAAAGTGCCACATAGAAAACAGTGTTCTCTAGTTTTTTGTCAGGTTGAGACAACTCTTTTCCACATTTTGGACAATTAACTCTATTGCAGGAAATCAAATAATCAACTTGTAAAATATGTGCATCAATACTATTTGAAAACTTGTGGTCACAAATGTGAACAACAGAATTTTACATTTTTTCTATGCATTTAATCAATCTGGAACTTGTATAGCAGAGATTATTTCATGAAAAATCCATTTTGTGGTTGGTTGGATGCACCTACAAATTCTTGCTTCTATCAATAAGTACTAATTTGCCAAGCAACATCAAGTCGTGGGTAGATAAACCAGCAGCCGATTCAGGCTCTGTTTTCCAGTTATGCTCTTTAGAGCTTAAGGTTCTCAAATGCGGTATCTTGGTGTCCACTTATAGAGTTGGTAATCTGCCAAACGGCATTACAAATCGCTTCTCAAAAATTCGTATGTGACTGTTATTTTGTTGGTTGAAGAATTATCGTTGAAAGTGTGTCTTCTTGAAGGTAAGTGTTGGCGGTATCCATTATATTCTCATTTGATACAGCTTTAACTTTAGCTATGTAATCCAAAAGCGCATGTTCATTCTTATACTGCATCTCCAAGTATGCAATGATTTCTATGGCTTCCTGAGGATTATCCATGCCTCTTAGAATACCTCCAATTATGAGGTTTTTGCATCGTTCAAGCTCATCATCGGATACCTTTTGCGTTCTCAGAGTCGTCAATTCCTTAAGAATTATGCTTTTAGCTTTAGCTAGATTTTTGTCTTTCACTGCACAGTTAACGTTAAAATAGCCAAAATCTTTTCCCTTGTTGTGGTCCGAGTTGACGTCGTAGGTCAAAGCATAGTTTTCCCTAAGCTCGATGAATAGCCTTGAGCTTGTCCCTCCACTAAGAACTGCACTCATCACATCTAGTGCAGCTGCATCCTTATTGGTAGAACAAACTGTTCTTGCACCAATACTTAGATAAGTTTGGGCAATTCCAGCCTTTTTTTTAACAACCTGCTGTTTTTGTTTACCTGCTTTAAGAGGATAATTCTTTTTTGAAAATATCCCTGAAGTACTTCTATCTGCGAACTTTTTAAGAACTTTACCAATCGATTCTTTGGAGAAACTGCCCGTTAAAATCAAAATCATGTTCTCTGGAACATAATTTATTTTATGTGCGTCACTCAACTGGCTTAGAGTTAACCGCTTGACAGTTTTCGGAAACCCTCCAACTGGGCGTTTTACTGGATGGTCTTTAAACAAGCTCTTGAGAAGCAAATCTTCAATTCTCTCACATGGGTCGTCCAACGCTTCGGCTAACTCATTGAGGATTACTTTGCGTTCTTGATTGAATTTTTCTTCCTCAAAATCAAAGTTGAAGAGCAATTCTGGTATTATACAAACAGCATTTGCCAATTCTTCAGGCAGAAAATTCATCGTGCTCATCATGTGCTCATGGTCAGTATATAGGTCTAAAATTCCGCCTGAATTTTCTATGCTCCGGGATAGTTGTATACGTTTTGTTGAACCTCCAGCAATCATATGCTCAAGGAAATGGGCGACTCCAGCGTTTTCTGGAGGTTCTTGGTTTGACCCAAACTCAACGGCGACGGATAACTGCGTCATATTTGCATGTTGTCTTGGGAAAAATAAGGTTCTTAAACCGTTTGGAAGTATGTCCTTTCGCCAAAACATGGCAGTAGTCATAAATAAAATCAAACTGGTGTATCTAAAAAAGATTAGTAAACGACCCAACAAATTTTGGGTAATATTCAAGGTTAATTTAGTTTCTTTGGGAAGGTTTTTAACATAAAAATACTTAGTTAAGCAGCGATCAGTATGACAAGGGTAAAATGTAAGAAATGTGGCAATGTTTTCGAACAAGGTCTTGGCGGAGCAGCCTTGGCACCGCATATAGGTCCCCTACATTACGTTAAATGCCCTGCCTGCGGAAAAAGAAGCTGGCTCAACGTCTACTCCTCAGTGAAAGGCCCAATTACTTGGCCTCCGGAAGAGGCAAAACAGCAGCAGGTTGCCACACCAGAATTAAATGATGAAGAACTAGAGAAGAAGCGCATAGAAGATTCCAAATACGAGAAAACCTAATTTATTCAAAAGAACGGTTTTTCTTAAAGAAATCTGCATTAGCGCGTAGCTTGAGATGATTCGTAATAGTATAGAACAGGGTTCATATAATGACACAAATAATCAATGATGCTCTGGGAAACCCCCACGTAGGAATTGTTATAGTTATCGAGGCTTTAGTCATCTCGGTGACTTTTCGCTTTTATATAATGAAGAGCGGCGGAATGCATGCAAAATGCTCAAAATGCCCCGCTGTATTCGACGCCTCACGTAGCATTTTAATGCTCCACATAGGGCCCTTTAAACAGCTCAAGTGCCCTGCTTGCGGCAAAATAAGCTTCATGAAAACTTATCTGAAAGATTCAATTACATGGCCACTTGAAGAGAAGAAGCCGCAGTCGTCTGAGAGCGTGCTGACCGATGAAAAGTTAGAGCAACAGCGGATAGAAGAATCTAAATATGAAAAAGCCTAAACCCTTTAGCACTCGAGGATTCCAATGGCATGATTGACACAAATGATCTAACTCGGAAATTCGGTAACCTAACAGCTGTAGATAGTGTTTCTCTACATGTTGAAGACGGCGAAGTCTTCGGGTTTCTGGGTCCCAACGGAGCAGGCAAAACCACTACCATACGCATGCTCTGTTGCCTTATAAGAAAAACCAGCGGCGACGCCAAAATAGGAAACTGCAGCATAGATAAACAAGCAGACTGCCTAAAAATACGAAAAATGGTCGGCTTCCTCCCAGAAAACGTTGGGTTATACGACAGCTTAAGCGCTTACAGAAACTTGGATTTTTATGGGCAGCTATATGAAGTCCCCGAGCAGAAGCGAAGAGAAAATATTGAACACCTCTTAAGGTTGCTGGGAATTTGGGATCGACGAGAAGACTTCGCAGGCACATTTAGCAAGGGCATGAAACAAAAACTAGCTATAGCCCGCTCCTTAATCCACGACCCACAGTTACTGTTCTTGGATGAGCCGACAGCGAACCTTGACCCCGAATCTGCTAAAACGGTGAGAGATTTCGTTTTAGAACTTAAAAAAGAGAAGCGAACTATATTCATTAACACTCATAATTTAGGTGAGGCAGAACGGCTTTGCGATCGAATCGCCATCCTGAAGAGTAAGTTAATTGTGGTTGATTCGCCAAAAAACTTGGAGCGCAGCCTTTATAATAGAAAAACTATTGTTCATTTGGAAAATGTAAACGGCGCGATTACTTCCGCCTTGGAAAAAATAAACGCCGTTAAAAATATACGAATCAGTGACAGCAAGTTGATTCTTGACATAGATAACCCTGAAAAAGATAACCCTGAAGTTGTGAGGGCAATTGTAGGAGCAGGGGGCAACATCCAATATGTTACAGAATTGCGTTCGACACTTGAGGATGTTTATTTAAAACTTATCCGGGAGGCTTCTGCTTAATGAGAATTTGGAAGTCATGGATTGTAACGAAAAAAGACCTTAGTGTCTTTAAGAAAAACAGGTATATCCTCTATTCACTAGTTGCATTGCCTTTAATCCTCGGACTGGTGTTGCCTATAATTTTCATATTTTCTCTAGAAGCTGAAGCAGCAGCACTTACCAAACCGCAATTAATAGAGGCCGCCCAGACAATAACGAATTTAGGCTCAACATATTTTGTAATCATACCTGCAGCTCTAGCCTCAATAATTGGGTCGTACAGTTTTGTAGGTGAAAAAATTGAACATAGCCTGGAACCTCTTTTAGCTACTCCTACAACAGACGGCGAGTTACTCTTAGGTAAAAGCTTAGCAGCATTTATTCCATGCATGGGTGTAACGTATCTGGGCATAGCAATATTTGCAGCTCTTATAGATGGCTGGTCTTATATCGCGTTGAGTACGTTTCTAATTCCCAATGTTTACTGGGTAATAATAATTGGCGTTATGGCACCGCTGGTATGCGTCTTAAGCGTTGAAGCCAACGTAATCATATCCTCAAGAGTCAATGACGTAAGAGCAGCCCAGCAACTTGGCAGCATTGTTGTTCTTCCGTTGATTTTGCTGGTAGTTTTCGCATCAACAGGAAACACTATAATATCAAAAGAGCTTCTTGCCTTAATTACCTCTGCAGCATTGGCCGTTGCAACAGTCGCCCTATTTTACTTAAGCAAAGTTACTTTCCAGCGAGAAGAAATCCTGACTAAATGGAAGTAGCCAGTTTATAAGATGTGTAACTTTAATTTTTTGAGGCGAAATGAGTAACACTCAACATGTAAGACGCAAGAAATGCGGAAAACCCATCGGCAACGTTACAGTGTTAGCCAAGGGGCTTGGTGAGTATGCAGGGTCGTCTTGAAAACATTAAGATAATGGCTATTGCATGGACTGCTATCGAAAAAAGCAAACATGGCATACCACAAAAATAAAGGAAGTTGTGGTTTCAGGGAACTCTACGTTGCAAAGCTGAGAAACCCCTTTAAGGGCAATGTATTCTATTGTACGTTTTAAGGGGGGGCGAGGTTTATGGCGAAAGCACTGCAAAACGGTGTCACTTCAAGCAATAACACAGTGGAACCAATTCAGCCGATGTTGACCTCGGAAGATATGGTAAGTCTTTCCATAGAGGAACTCATGGCACGCTTGAAGTCTTCACCACAAGGACTCAGTTCAGAACAGGCAGCCGAACACATTGAAGTTTACGGTAGAAATGAACTTGCTCGTGAACATAAACACTCCGCCATCAAAGAGTTCCTCTTACATTTCAAAAGCCCTTTGGTAATCATTCTTTTAGTTGCAGGCACAATCTCGGGGATACTTGGACAAATTGCCAACACAGCAATTATCCTGACCATTATTTTCATCAGCGTCATACTTGATTATTATCAGGAAAGCAAAGCTGAAAAAGCAGCCCAGTTGCTTAAACAAAAAGTCACCACTACAGCTACAGTACTTAGGGACCATGTCAAACAAGAAATAAAGTTTCCCGACATCGTTCCCGGAGACATAATTTATCTTTCAGCAGGCGACATAGCCCCAGCAGACTCAAGAGTCGTAAACGCCAAAGATTTATTCGTTAACCAGTCATCCTTAACTGGCGAATCGTTTCCAGTAGAGAAAACCGCTGGCGCCGTAAAAGGTAACGAAGGCTCGATTGTTGAGTGGAACAACTTCTGTTTCATGGGCACCTCAGTAGTGAGCGGCTCAGCAACTGCAATAGTCGTTAAAACAGGCAGCGCAACAGAATACGGCAAAATCGCCAAAAAACTGATTGAGAAAGCACCTGAAACCGAGTTTGAACGGGGTATCAGAAGCTTTGGCTTCCTCATCATGCAGGTAACTTTCCTGTTGGTTATCTTTGTCTTCTTGATAATTTCGTTGCGCAATCCTACAACTGATGGCGTCGTGACAGCCTTGCTTTTCGCGGTTGCGTTGGCAGTAGGATTGACACCTGAGCTTTTGCCTATGATAATCACGATTAACCTTTCCCGGGGCGCCATGGCGATGTCTAAAAAAGGGGTCATCGTGAAGAGGCTCGCGTCAATTGAGAACTTTGGTAGCATGAATGTACTTTGCACTGACAAGACAGGCACCCTAACGGAAAACCGCATAAAACTCATCTTAAACGTGGATTTGGAAGGCACTGAAGACGAAAAAGTTTTCCTCTACTCCTTCCTCAACAGCAACTTCCAAACTGGACTCAAAAGTCCACTTGACGAAGCCATCCTAAAACACAAGGAAATTGAAACTTCAAAATACCAAAAAATCGACGAGGTGCCCTTCGATTTTATAAGAAGACGCGTCTCTGTGGTTGTTGAAAACGAGGGGCAAAGGTTCTTTATAGCTAAGGGAGCTCCGGAAGAAATTTTCAAAGTGTGCTCCTACTACGAGTTAGCTAGGATAGTAGCGGACCTTAGTGAAGAAACTCGCAAAAAAATTGAGCAGAAATATCATGACTACAGTGCGGAAGGTCTTAGAGTTTTAGGAATTGCCTATAAGCGGCTCAAAGAGGACAAAGCTGTTTACTCGATTAACGACGAAAACGACATGGTTTTCTTGGGGTTTGTGGCTTTCCTGGACCCGCCTAAAGAAACAGCTAAACAATCTCTGCAGATGCTTAGCAAGGCAGGAATTGAACTTAAAGTTCTCACAGGCGACAACGAACTAGTTACTCGGAAAGTCTGCGATGAATTGGGTTTTGAATTGAAAGGTGTTGCTCTTGGAACTGATATAGCTAATATGTCTGATGAAGCGTTAACGGCAGTTGTTGAAGAATCAAACGTTTTCTGCCGAGTTAACCCAATTCAAAAAGACCGCATAATCACCCTACTAAAGAGGAACGGTCATGTCGTGGGGTACATGGGTGATGGTATTAACGACGCGCCCTCGCTGAAAACCAGTGATGTTGGCGTATCAGTCGACAACGCTGTGGATGTTGCAAGAGAATCCGCAGATATCATTCTCTCCAGAAACGACCTAACCGTGCTGGCGGAAGGTGTCTTGGAAGGACGCAAAACATTTGGCAACACTATGAAGTATATAATGCTGGGAGTCAGTTCAAACTTTGGTAACATGTTTAGCGTGGCTGGCGCGTCAATTTTCCTTCCCCCTGGCTTTTTGCCTATGCTGCCAGTCCAAATTCTCCTCAACAACCTCCTCTATGACATGTCTCAATCCACTATCACAACGGATAAAGTTGATGACGAATACGTTGAACGTCCCAAACGGTGGGACCTGGCGTTCATCCGAAGGTTCATGGTTTCTTTAGGTCCAGTTAGTTCTCTTTTTGATTTTCTGACTTTCTTTATGATGCTCTTGGTATTTATCCCGTTAATTCCCCTCTCCACAATCTCTCTCCATGATAAGCATTTATTCCAAACTGCATGGTTCATCGAATCCTTATGCTCACAGATACTGGTTGTCTTCGTAATCAGAACTAGACGTGCACCTTTTTGGAAGAGCAAACCAAGCAAATACTTAACTATAAGTAGTCTAGTAATCCTGGTCTTCGCTCTGACATTGCCTTTCACACCTCTGGGTGAAGTTTTCGGTTTTGTTGCACCTCCACCGCTATTTTATGTAGCCTTAGTTATTCTGCTTTCTTCATACTTAGCCCTCGCAGAAATAGTAAAGAACTGGTTCTATAAGCGAAATGCTTACCGAATCGAACAAATTCTGGTACCTAAGAGAACCTACTATGTTACTAAAACTGCCAAACTGATGCAAGATATGATTGCAACTGTGAGCCTCCGAGTTGATGACGAGTTTACCATCGAATCTTTGACCGACGACCTAAACAGCGCAATAACCTACCCAATTAACTCCAACCAGATGGCACGCAACCTTCAATACCTAAGACGCTCTGGACTAATTAGTGTTGATTGGAATAAGCGAACCATCAAACGAGAAAAATCACTTGACGAATACGTCAAGAAAAGTATCATCGGCGGTCCAATGTGGCCAACCATAAGTGAAGAATGGCGCAAAATAAACAAAATACTGCTAAATAAGCATGGGGAAGTCAACACTGAATATCAGCAATTACTGCCTAAACAATAGACAAGAAAAAAGAAAATGCCTTTCACATGCAGCACAAAAAAGTAGAAAAAGAATTTAAGGGTTTGATGTAAGTTCTCTTAATTGTTTTTGGGTTAACCCAACCCCGGGAGTGGCATCAAGTCTTTTTTTAATTGCCCCTTTCTTAAATAGCAACACTGTTGGGTAATAGTCTATAGCGTATTTGTCGCATAGGTCGGGTTTGTCATCAATCATTATGCTTACGCATTCCTCAGGATTGTCTTTTGCGTATTCTTCAAAAACTGGCAGAAACCGCTGCGAATAAGGACACCAAGAAGCATAGAAGAGAACAAACGCCTTCTCTCTAGACTTAAAAGCTTCGTCAACACTACTTTTGGCAAATTTAGTTTTCTGTTTTTCATTTTTGCTCATTTCCAATCACCTCTCGATCTTCTTCTGGATAATGGCTGCTATCACAAAACGGCTTATTGGTTGATTTTCCACAACGGCAAAGCGTAATTCGATTCCTAATTTCGTAGAGCTGACCCTCGGCAGAATAGATGGAGATCTCGCCTCTAACCCAAAGTGGACCACTAATACCCATGCCGGGGTCTTCAATTAACCCGATTGATCGCTCAAGTGACGGCTCAACTGTTTTGCCCGTTTCTTTGTCGGTGATTACAAGCCGACCAGATGGGCAGTCACAGGCATTCCTGATGGCATTTTGCTTTAGTTTGGGGTAGTCTGATTTGGGAATTTGCGGCCAAATGTCTCCTCCCCTATGGCAAAACCGCGCAGAAGCACACAATATCTCAGCATCTTTAAGCTTTAGCGTTGGACCATCAATCTCTTTTGCAATCTTCTCAAAAGGCTCATTATCACTTTGTTCTTTCCCGTCAAAGTTCACTTTTAGATGAGTTGAGTCACAGAACGGTTTGGTACTAGATTGCCCACAACGGCAGAGAATATAGTTCTCGGGTGTTTGCAGTATGTCACCGATTACCCATTCAATGGGAATGGATTGACCATCGCATTTTATCGTCATCGGAAACAAAGGAACCTTTGTTGAAACCAAGTAAGGCCCGTTTTTTAGAATCTTTATTTGCGGGTTACCTTTTGGCGGTTGAGTTTTATTTTCCAATAGTTCCATCTCGTTTAAAAGTTAATGAGAATTGTATATTAGGTTGCTATTCAAAAGTATCGTTTTTGGGTTAGTTAAGTTTTTTGTCTGTGAAAAAATGCCAAAAAATATTTTGGCCTTCTTGGGTAATAAGGGTATGTTGGGTATATGGTTTGATTTTTTCGTTTTTTGATTGAATTATGGAAATGATGATGTTTTTCTCTGAAAATCTTATTTAGTATAAGTGCGTTATAAGCAATTGATATTCATGGACCCACAATGCGAAATAGTCGGCAAATATGTTTTGCCCATTTTCCGCTCCTTGGTCGCCAAAGAACTAGTTCAAAAATATGGTCTCTCCCAAACCGCCGCAGCCAAAAAACTCGGTACCACCCAAGCTGCCATAAGTCAATACCTCAGTTCAAAACGCGCCTACAAAGGCATTGAACATGTAGAGGACTTTTTGCCAAAAATTCAAGACATAGCACAGGAAACAGCAAAAAAACTCGTAACCAAGGCGATTGATGCCGGCGAAATCACGCTTGATTTCTGTAAGCTCTGTTCAACCTGCAAGATAGGCGACATTAAACCTGACCTTGTACCTGAATATTACATTTAAAGCCGAATCAAGATTTGGATGCTTCTGTATATGGTCAGCTGTTCTGTAATATTTGGATATTTTTCCATACATCAAACAGGCGGATTGCAAAAGTTGACAAAATACAACTCGACAACAGCTCGATATCTACTGCGTTTTTGGGTTTAGTTTTCTCCATTTTTAAGTCTGCTCTACTAATTTCTATATTTTATTTTTGAGTTGATGGTTCAGCTTCTGCTCCCCTAAAAGAATACTCATGGTCCTTGTCAGCAAAATTGGTTTGCAAGCGTGTTGGGCAGCCGTGGCTTTGCTCCTGCATATATCCCTTAAACACAAAGAAACTAGCGGAAGTCCTGACGAAGTAGCGTTTCTAAATTTCCAGCTTGCCATGGTTCGTGATGGTGAACTAGCCACCACCCAATAATAGAAAAAAACTAGGCAAAATCAATGAAAAAAACAAAAGGGCAAACAAGATCTTTGGTTAAAGAGGCTTTTTTCTGCAAACATGGCTGTTTGTTTGTATATTCTGGGAAATCAGATGCGTCTCGCTTCGTTGTTGTTCAAGAACGGCTTTTGCGACGTCTTTTTCTTTGTTCCTTTGTGGGGCAACCGCGTTCAATAGTATCTGGATCATATTCAACTTAAGAACCAGCAAATCTCAAAACAACATTCACATCTAAAAGATTCCCTTTCTTCTCGCAAGTTATTATTCTTTGGAAGTGAGCTTATGTCTAAACCTCTTTTGAGCTGCTTTTAAGACATACACAGCTCAACAATTTACAGTTGTGACTAATGAAGCATTTCGCATTGTGCTTTGTGCGTACCGCAGAATCGTAAAAGATGTTTTTCTTACTCGGCAAGAAAACAAAAAACTATGTAAAAAAAATAACCTTCCAGTCGATAAACTTGGAATCTAACCAACGTTAGAAGCATAGGCATGGGAGTCTTCTCGCTTTTCCTTGGAAACATTGGTTTTTTCAAGCAATATTTATATCAAAAGCACATCATTCAACATTCTAGCTGATCAAGTAGATGTAGCTGTGGTGCTATTCTGTACTGTAATCAGGAATACTCTTGGTGGTAAAATATGCCGTTAAAAACCATAAAAAAGGATGCGGCAGACGCTTTAACGTTAGAATGGAATTTACAGGTTAAAGATTACAAGTTGTCTCTTGATAAAAATCGCTGTGTTGGCTGTCAAGTGTGCTCGTTGGCTTGCCCTAAAGACGCCATAAAAACACAAAAACAACCCAAGCTTGCAGGTGAAAAGGCAAAGAAAGCCAAGGTGGACATTGACTTAGCAAAATGTAACTTTTGCGGCATCTGTGACGTTACCTGTCCCTATGGTGCAATCAAGGTAACCCTAAACGATCAACATGATCTATCCATTTTGGCAAAAGATAGCTACCCCCAACTTGTTCGAGGTGTAACGATTGACACCCATAAATGTGAAAAAGAGTGTGTCGAATGTGAAAGTGCATGTCCCCTCTCGCTAATAAAAATTTCAAAAGTTGGTTTTGACGGTAAACCCGTCGAAAACATGCAAGAGCTTTCCCCAGCTGAGAAAGAACGTGTCCAAATTAACGTTGACATCCAGAAAGATTATTGTCCAACCTGCAAGGTGTGTGAATACAAATGCCGTTCAGGGGCACTAACAGTAAGAAAAGCCTTTGAAGGAAAAACCAATATAAACAAGGAAAAATGCCCTGAGGGCTGCACAGATTGCCTAGACGTTTGTCCCATTAAGGGGGCTCTCGTGTTGGGGGACGACAAGAAGGTTCACGTTAACGATTTGCTTTGTACTTACTGTGGTGCATGCAAGAATGTGTGCCCGGTAGATGAAGCCTTATGCGTTAAACGTACAAAAGTTGTTCACACGCCAATCCATTCAGGTACATGGAACAAAGCCTTAGAGCGAATAACGAGTTCAGCTGACGCAGCCAAGGAACTTAAAGCTCAAGCTGCCCAAAATAGACGTCAAGTAGTAGAAAAACGATTTCAATTAGAATCTCTGAAAACGGAGGATTCCTAATGAGCGATTCACAAACGACACCCCAACAGTCTGAAGTAGCCTCTTGCCAACCCGCTTGTCAACCTGAAGAGTTGCGAGTTGGCGTTTTCGTCTGCCACTGCGGATTAAACATCGCAGGAACTGTAGACGTAAAAGCGGTAGCTGAATACGCAAGGACAATTCCAAACGTAGTTTTTGTTAAGGAAAACCGCTACACTTGTGCCGACCCTGGGCAAGCAGAAATCCGCAAAGCCATAAAAGAGCAAAATCTAAACCGCGTAGTCATAGCTGCATGTTCACCCAGAATGCATGAGCCCACTTTCCGACGCACAGTTTCCGAAGCAGGGTTAAACCCATTCCTCTATGAAATGGCAAACATCCGTGAATTCGCCTCCTGGTGCCACCAAAGCGATCCTAGTGCTGCAACAGAACGAGCAAAAGACTCGGTACGCATGGCAGTCGCAAAAGTGCGATTGATGCAGCCCCTGCAAACCATCGAGGTTCCAGTTACCAACAAAGCACTTATCATCGGCGGTGGGATCGCAGGCATGAACGCAGCATTAGATCTGGCAGAAATGGGATACAAGGTCTACATGCTTGAGAACACCCAAAGCATTGGAGGGCACATGGCGGCGCTGGACAAAACCTTCCCCACTTTGGATTGTAGCATTTGCATTGAGGGACCAAAAATGGTGGATTGCGCTCGTCACCCGAACATAACAATCTTCGCAAACTCGGAACTGGTTAAGGTTGACGGTTACATAGGCAACTTTAAAGTGAAGATCCGCAAAAATCCACGTTACGTTCTAACTGACAAATGCACGGGTTGTGGCGAATGTAAAGATGCTTGCCCAATTGAGTACCCCAACGAATGGGATATGAACCTTGGCACGCGTAAAGCGATTTCTGTGCCATTTGACCAGACTGTTCCTCTAATTTACTCGATTAACAGGGATTACTGCATTGAATGCTTCAAATGCACGGAAGCCTGCGGTGAACGCCAAGCCATTGATTTCAACCAGAAAGCTGAGGAAGTTGAATTTGATGTTGGTGCAATCATTGTTTCTACAGGCTTTGATGTTTACCTGCCCTATGACATGCCGTTACTTGGCTATGGAAAGTACCCTAACGTTATCACGAGCATGGAGTTCGAACGATTAATTCTTGCAGCTGGTCCCACAGCTGGCAAAGTCATCCGCCAATCCGATGGTCAAAAACCACACAGAATTGCCTTTATCCAATGCGTCGGTAGCCGAGACAAAACACACTACCCTTACTGTTGTAACTTTGGTTGCATGTACACTCTTAAGCATGTGGTTCAGCTTAAGGAGAAGTACAAAGAAGATGTAGAAGTCTATGTCTTCTATATGGACATACGAAGCCCAGGCAAAGGCTATGAGGAATTCTACGACCGCGCACGTGAGCGAGGCGTAAACTTCATCCGCGGACGCGTGAGCCGGATCGATGAAGACCCCAAAACCCACAACCTGACCGTTCACTCAGAGGATTCACTTTTGGGAACTCCCATTGAAGTGGACGCCGACATGGTTGTCCTCGCCACTGCAGCAATACCTAAGAAGGGTTCCGAAGAAGTAGCACGTATACTCAACCTTTCACGCGGCTCAGACGGGTTCTTTATGGAAGCCCACCCCAAACTCAAACCTATGGATGCACCAACTGATGGAGTCTTCTACGCTGGCGCATGCGTAGGCTTAAAGGACATTCCAGCAAGTGTTTCACAAGGCAGCGGCGCTGCATCGCGTGCGGCAACAGTTATCAGCAAACCCAAGTGGAAGATTGAACCAATAATCAGCGTCATTGACGAAGCGAAATGCAAGAAATGTGGAGTTTGTGTTGATAAATGTCCATACGGTGCTATCAGACAAGAAAAAGGTCTACCTGCTCAAATAATCACAGCTAGTTGCCATGGTTGCGGAACATGTGTTGCTGAATGCCCACAACATGCAATAACCCAGATGCATTTCACTGATGCCCAAATAATGGCTCAAGTCCGTGCCGCGCTGGAAAATAAGCCGGAAGAAAAAATCCTTGCCATCCTCTGCAACTGGTGCAGTTACGCAGGCGCAGACCTTGCAGGCATTAGCCGCTGCGATTACCCCGCCAGCGTGAGAGCTATCCGAGTAATGTGCAGTGGGCGAGTTGCAAGAGAATTCGTCCTCGAAGCGCTCCGGCTTGGAGCAGGTATGGTTCTTCTTGGCGCGTGTCATTTGCCCTATGATTGCCACTATATCAGCGGAAATTACAAGATGAAAGCCCGAACAGATGCCCTCAAAAATTTGCTCACAAAACTCGGCATGAGTCCTGAGCGATTCCGGGTTGAGTACGTCTCGGCTGCAGAAGGTATACATTACGCCGAAGTCATCAAGGAAATAGACGCCGACATGAAAGCGATAGGAAGAGAGAAAATCCAAGCAGAAAACGCAAAGCTCAAGCCGTTCTTAGAAAACATGTTAAAACGCAAATAAAGGCCACAGTTCGCTACTTTATTCAAACTAGATTTTTATGATAAAATTTTGACGCAGCCGAATACTTAAAACGGTTTTTCCGTCCTCTTAGGTCAAAAGATTGTATTTGGGGGGGTTAAAAAAATTTATTGACTTTTTCTATTTGTATCAGAAATAGCCAAGTCACTTGTTAAATTTTGTCTTTATTAAATTGTTTGTCAGTGTTAGTTTTGGGTTGACTGTTTTTGTTTCTCAAAAAGGATTAGTAGACTCAGGCCTCCAATTAGGACGATTGCCATGGGCGGTAGGATTGCGAGGGCTATCTGGGACGGAATGGGTACTTGTACGTTAAAATCGATTGTTTCTGAGGCTCCAGCGTTGCTGGCTTTATCTGTCGCGTAGATTGTTAACTTGTGGTCTCCATCTTGCAGTATAGACAAGGTTTCGTTTCCACTAATTGTATGCACTTTTCCGTCCAAGATATAGGTAATCAGCGACGTTGTTTCATTTACGTTAAAAACTAAAGGTATCTCTGATGAATTGTACGTTTCCTTATTTTGTAATGAAAGAATTGTAATTTTTGGTGCGGTTGTGTCAACGGTGAAATTTACAATTGAATAAACAGGGAGAACGTCAGAATATACCGCATAGACTTTTAATTTGTGTATGCCATCGGATATTGGTCCGTATAACGTTGTGTTTCTTGGAATGGTGACGTTTGATTGGTCATCCAAAGTGAAACCCATGCTAACGATTGAGGGTGCTCTGTTTACATTAAACTCAACTGGGATCTCTTTGTTTGTATTGTAAGTTTGTTTTAGGGGCGAAAGGATCGAGAGTTGGGCTTGGCCGAAAGTGTTAACCATAAAGTAGATTGACGTTTGTGAGGTAAAGTCATTAGTGGCAAGAGCGTTTGTGTCAGTCCGGTAAACACCGCTGACGGTTGCAAACACTTGCAAGTGATGCATGCCTTCTGAAAGAGGTCCCAGTGTTAAAGTAAAGTTCTTGGATAATTCATTAATTCGGATTGGTGGATCATAAATAACAACCCGTGAACCTTCATCTATGCTGAATGCAACAGAGCAATGGTCCACAAACCCATCCCAACTGCCTTCTACAGAAAATTTGAGCGGCACAAACCAAGAGACATAGGTCGAGGTCGTAGGCGACTCCATGGATATCACCAAAGGCGCTATGGGTCCTGTTGGAATTGTGTTTGTTAGCGCGGAATTTGCTGTACCAACTATAAATGCCGCTGAGATAAACAAGGCCAAGATGAATGTTAAAGATAATGCTGTTTTATTCATACAGCAACGAATAATCATACATTAAACAGGCACTTATTATTTTCCTAAATGCTACTTTCATCGTTGTTTACGATTAGAGGGCAGTTTGGACGAGTAACAGGTAAAACCGCTGGCTTTTCGACACAATAATAGTTACAGTCAGTACTATTATTCTGGTCTCGTACTATTTGTGCATGTAAAATAAGATGGAAATTTTTACGTAAGTAAAAAGAGGCGAACATCCCCGTAGATGTTTGGATATAACCCATTTGTCCTGCTTTTGAATCTTGGATTTATCAGAAGAGCTAAAAAAGCCATTGAAAACCTTTCGTTAACCCATAAAAATTTTTTCGGTTAAGAAAGCCAAAATGTTCCAGCTACCCGCAGCTTTGCGTTGTCAAGATACATCAAAACGGCTGTGTCGTTGGGGCGGTAAGCGAGAGGTTTATCTAACGTTATTGATAGGGTTGGTTTTTTGGGGTCGCCGGAGTCGCTTGAAGCTTCCACTTTTGCTGTAATGAATTGGGTCCAATGTCCAATGTGCATTACCATGCCCGGTTTGATTGGGGTTTGCCAATACTTAACCAGCGACACATGGGCCTGCAGCTTAGTGGAGGTTTTGATGAGGGGGTCGTTTGTTAGAATTGTGCCGCGGTCAAGGTCTTCAACTTCAACATTTTTCAATGCCAATCCCACGCGATCGCCTTCACCCGCAATGTCAAATTCGTCATCGTGCTTTTGGATTGAACGAATTTGGGTAGTTTTGGCGCCTGGCAAAACATTCAATGTGGCATGCTTCTTTATTGTACCATAAGCAATTATGCCTAAGACGACTACGCCAACTCCTTTCACGTTAAAGGAGTGATCTACTGGTACGGTTCCAACTGTTTGGAGCGTTTGGGTGGGTTTTTGTTTGGCAGCATCGGTTAATAGTTTTTCGCGCAATTGGTTTGTGTCGTCGGCGACGAATTCAAAGTTTTCAAGGTTGGTGCCTTTGATTATGGGCTGAATTTTTTCTTTAGAAATGTAATTCCGCAAAACAATGTAGCCGCTTTTTATTTCGGAGCACTGTACCATCACGAGTTGTTCACCAAAAGTAGCGTTAAGTTCGTCTACAACGATGACGGCTTCTTTCGCTAAAGCACAGGCATAGAACAGGGGCGCTAACCGTTCAGGATAACGGGTGGGTTCGATGAAGGTTACCGTGTCTTCACCTTTTTTGAGGTTGTATAGGGTTATGTCTGTGGTTGTTCCTTTTTTTCCAAGATTGCCTCCATAGTCTATAGCGCCAAGGATGGCAACTGTAATGTTTCCCATATGTAACATGACCTTTTGAATGATATCGAAGTTGTGGGTCACCTAAAAGATAAGTCTTATTGAACAGAAGATTTTTTAAACTTAGGTAAGCGCCTAACAACGATTGCTTATGGATTTCTCATGCTCGTTTAGCACTTCATCGATGTATGTCAATATTTAAATTGTATGGTAGGTAAATTTGCTCGATTGCACCTATTATGACTCCTGCTTTTTTCGCCGCGGAAAAAATATGTTCACGGTTTTCCAATGAGTGGCGACAGTAGCGACGCAACCAAAACATACTGAAAATCCCGGTAAAAGAACCAGCCTAAAACAACCTCGGCAATTCTTTCGCAGTAGAAACTTTTCTTTGCTATACAAGAAACCTTACATACTATCTATCTGAAAGATGCTATCAAGTACTTTGTCATTTTCTTCGCAATCAACAACGCGTTGATAAAACATTGGCTTGAGGTCCTTGTTGGCTGAATAAGACTATTGTACTGCTCGATTGATTTAACGAAATAAAGGGTTTTTACATCGCAAACGCTTGGGTTCAAACCCGCCAACTACAAAACCAAAAATTGTACTTTCACAAATTTCTAGTTTCATTCTCAGATGTTCGCTGTTGTTTTCAAGCAAGCAAAGAATTTGGCTAACGGTTGATTTGCAGCTGATTTAGCGTACGCCAAAATTGAAATACTTAAAGCTACCAGTATATTCCAGGGACCCTAATGTTTGAAAGAATTCTTTTACCCTTAGACGGTTCTCATTCATGTTTGAGAGCAAGGGAACTCACCGCAACAATTGCCAAAAAATTCGGTTCAAAAGTCATCGCGATGCATGTTATTTCCCATGATTTCATGCATCCAGAATTGAAAGCCAGCTATGAATTGCCACCGCTAATTCTACAGGAACTTGACAAAACCTACCAGAATGTAGGAGAAAAAATCCTGAGGACAGCTGAAGAATACTTCCATGAGGAAAATGTTAACGTAGAGGTTCTTCTTGAAAGAGCTGAAGACCCAGCTGACAGAATCCTACAAAAAGTCAAGGAGTTAAACTGTGACTTATTGATAATGGGAAATATTTCGGAAAAGCAAGCGTACCATTATTCTCTTGGCAGTGTCGCTGAAAAAATTTCATTGCATGCTCCATGCCCCGTCTTGATTACAAAGCGAAAAACTGAACTAGGCAAGTTGCTCGTGGCATTTGACAGCTCCGAGCAAGCCATCAAAGCTCTCAATTACGCTGTTGATTTGTGTAAACATTTCAATTGCATCCGCATGACGATTCTTAACGTTGAAAACGGGGAATTACACCGATTAGAGCCCGCTCTTACCAGGGCGGTTGGAGAGCAAATACTGGATAAAGCTACGACAAACGTTGAGGGGGTAACGTGTGATAGACGCTTGGAATACGGCAATCCAGCAAGCATGATACTGAAGGTTGCAAAAATAGACGATTATGATCTTATTGTGCTTGGAAGCCGCGGCTTAAGCAGTATCAAACGATTCTTGATTGGAAGTGTAAGTGCTGACGTCTGTATGCATGCTCAACGTTCAGTTCTTCTCGTTCGCTAGGTCACTAAACGACAAGAACTGGTCAAATTCAACGAAGCTGAACCAACTTTTTTAGTCTTTTGAGCTATTTTTAACCCTGTCAACTGTGCTGTCTAAATTCAACTAATTCAGGTTGGGTTTTTAGTATTTTCTGCTTTATTCAAGTTGTTTTTTCGGTTTTTAATGCGTGAACGTTAATAGGACCTTTAAAACTTACCTTAACGTCTCAAGTGAAAACATGAAAACCAAATTTCGGTCAGTTTCATTGTTGATTGCCCTACTGACATTGTCTCTTATTGCTCATTGTGCTTCTGCATCTACTATCCCAACTTTTACAGTTACCTCAACATCTCGATTGCCCATCATGTTGCCCGAAGGAACAACATTCAATGGTTCCATCTCAACATCGGGGACACTCCGCTTCTGGATTAACGCACCAAACGGCGCCCAAATCATCAATCTCGGCCTTATCGATAAATCTGCCACATTTAACTTCGTAGCCCAACAAGAAGGAAACTATACTTTGAACTTCGAGAATGACCAGTTGGGCTCTAACCCGGTGCAAGTGGCTTTCTCTTTTGAGACAAACCCTGATATTTCAAACAGCGGCACCTCAGCAGAGCCATCTCTTATCTATTTGTTAATTCCTATAATTATCACTGTTATAGGAACTATACTGATAGTTGTTTTCATGCGTCGTAAAAACAGGAATTATAATTAGATTAAGAAATAACAGTGCATGAGGTTTAAATCTCGCTTTTGGCTTTTTCAGATTCTACTATTAGAGTATTGTTGAATGTTGTTTCTTCGTTTATCGCGTTTTCCATTAGGGCACGAAGAGCTTGGTTTAGGTTGCCTCTAAAATGTGGTTTGACGATTTTTTGGGCAAAGTCTTTTAGCATTTCAGCGGAGAAGTTGTGGAGGGTTAAGCTTACAAACTGGTCGGTTCCAGTTAGGGTTTCCGTCTGAGTCATATTTGGGTCACGCACCCCCCATATTATAAATAATACTTAAAAGGTGGGTGTTCATACGACACTACACAGAAGGGAGGGGCCATTGAAAGTGTCCGCTGTAGCCCTTTCCACAAACTACAGAGATTACTTTTGAGAACCCACTTTCTTGATGCTTCTCTACAGCCGAGGAGTTTGAGAAATCAAATCTCTCGCCCCAGGATTTGCACAGCTACAAACCCCGTCGAGTGTTTTGCTACTTCAACAATGACGTCAACGGCAACGCGGTCAAGAAACTACTTTACGCTTAGAATTTTTCTTGAAATTAAAAAATAATGTCAGGGCTAAGAAGAAGAGATTTCAGGTTGATGATTGAAATCCCATTGGCCAGTTTGGCGGTTTCTTGTTTAGTTCTTGTTTCTTTTGGTGGATGGCTGCGACGGTGGCGTGTACGTTCTCTTCTTCGACGACGAGGATGATTTGTGAGGTGTGGGGTGCGAAGATGCCGCGTTTTATGTTGATGCCTGAGATGGCGCTGATGGCAAGTGAGGCAACTCCAGGTGAATCTTTCATGCGGTCACCGATTAGTGTAACCACACCTAAGCCGTAATCGATTTTCATGTTCTCGTCAAAACCCTTGAGTTTCTCATCGTTTTTCTTGAGGAAATCCGAATCTAAAAAAAGGAAGTCTCTTATGCGTTCACCCGTCTCCATGGTTTCCGCACCCAAGTCTATAAAGTCGTTTCTGCGTTCCCAAATCCTTAGAGAATCCTCAAGCGAGCGGCTTTTTTCATCATTCATGGAGAGGATTGCACAGCCTGATTTTCCGGTCAGACACTTGACGACTTCTCCTCCTGTTGTTTCAGCCTCGATTAATGAAAACATCTTGGGCTCATCAATTGGTACAACCATCAAAGGCTGACCAAAACGTCTTGCCATTGCGATTGCAGGACTTTGTACAATTTTCATACCCATCATGGATGCTTTGTGTGCTTCGTTATAGGTTAGGGCGTTGACGTGTTCTGTTTTTTGTCCGCGGACGACTTTGGGGTCAGCGCTTTGGATGGGCACGTCTTTATAGAGGAGAGTTTTTGCTGAGTAAACATCTTTTAGGAGGCATGATGTGAAAACTGCTGTTAAGTCTGAGCCTCCTCTCCCAAGGATGGTTTCAAGGCCGTCTACGGTAACCCCTAGGAACCCAGCTAGAGATATGACCTTACCTTCTTCGAGGGGTCCAATCAGGCTGTGGAGTCTTCTTTTGCTTAACTCATAATTTGGTAGTGCGTCTTCAAAGTTGTCATCAGTTAATATAGGCCAGTCTTCCATGGATAAACAAAAGGATTCTAAGCTGTTGCTTCTCAAGATATAATCCATTAAGACTGACATGGCGAGTTCGCCGCCCAAAGTGAGAGCTCGGGCTTTGATGTTGCCGCTGAAACGCTTGTTGATGGTGTCAAGGGTAGTTTGAGTTAACACTTTATAGTTAGCTAATTCGTCCTGGGCATCCTTTAGATATTTATCCTTAAGGTAGAGTTTTGCTATTTTCTCATATACTTCAAAAACTGGCTCCAAAGGCAAATGGCACGCCTGCGCGTAAGATTCGCCTATCTTTATAATTGCGTCAGTGCAGCCAATCGGCGCAGAGAACACAGCAATTGGTCCACACCCGTCTTTTTTTCTGATTTGCTTTATCTGCTCAACAATTTTGGGGATACCTTTACCTTCCACATCAAGGAGGCTGCCGCCGAATTTAGCTACTGAAACAGTCTTGAAAGCGCATTCCACCTATAAGAGTTAGCAACAGTAAGGTAAGGTTTAATAAAATTTTCTAGTTTCCTGCGTAGTTCTTTAGACTCTTTGCAGGTCACAATAATACAATGCGTCGTTTGACCCTTGTCTCTTCTGATGATAGTTGTCTTGAAACGAATACGAGTCTATGTTTGTGGCTTTTGGTGCTTTTGAAGTGTAAGATTCATAGATATTGTGTTTGGGTCAGCTAAATTTTTTTTGTGAGGGCGAGGAGGGCTTTGGGATGAGATTTGAAGTGAGAGTTGACGTTAGTTGAGGAGCTGGTGCGTTTTATTGGTTGAGTTATTGAATTGGCGGTTTATTGGCATACCTGGGTAAGTTAAGCTAGGGATTCTGGTGTTGTCATTCTTTTTTGTGTGGTGAATAGGTGTTGGGATAAAGAGAGGTGTAGGAGCAAGCGATGGTA
Organism: Candidatus Bathyarchaeota archaeon; assembly: GCA_963775685.1. Classification (GTDB taxonomy): domain Archaea; phylum Thermoproteota; class Bathyarchaeia; order Bathyarchaeales; family Bathycorpusculaceae; genus Bathycorpusculum. The sequence continues at coordinate 680,482 of CAVZJV010000014.1, read as the reverse complement.
ATGGTAGAACCAACATCCATTTTCATAGCGGAAACAAAAAAGAAAAGGAAATAAACGCCGACACGCTTCCAATTATACACGAAGGTTTTATCGGTTATGTACGACGGATACGTATTTTTCTGTACAAAACAGTCCCAGCAACAATGTTTAAGCAACAAACGCTACACTTGCGTGGACGAAAAAACAAAGCCTACAGAAGACATTAAAGTGGGCTCCATAATTTTCCTCTATAACTTAGACGATAAAAGTCTGCTTGGTCCATTCACAACTTTGGGGGAAGGTGACGAATTGGACGCAGGAGCGTGGGCAATGGATGTGGACACCCACATACCTTCTGAGGATCTCAAGGTAACATGGGAAGACCTGCACATAATCCAAAATGCACCTGAAAAACTTCTATTCTTAAAAGACCCCAAAACTTGCAAATTGACATCTATAGAAACTCAGAACACGTTAGACCTCTTAAAACAAGGACAACTCTACTTATACATAAAGGATAAATAGGAACTTTTACTCAGAGAGTTTTTTTGCCTCTAACTCCACAATTTTGTGGCAACTTAGACAACGTTTCAACTTGAATTCTAAGCCATTTAAAATGTCAAAGTTCCTCTGAGTATACAACTCTTCTTGATGAGAGCAATTAAGCTTACGTACGCTATACAGAAAGTCCTCTTCCATTTGCCTTCTCCTTCTCAATTATCTGTAAATGAGGTTACTTAAAAAAATTTGCAAAGATCAGCATTCAATACTTGGAACGGTTACAGTTGTCTTTAGTTCACGTTTTTTCGGGGCAACGGCTGGTAATCAAATGAGGTGATTAGATTTCTGAGGTAAAATATAGTGAATATTAATATGCGTGATACATGTATTGACTAGTAGATACTTGAGCTCTAATAAAGAGGGTGATGTATTGGTTGCTAAAAATTGAAGAGAAAAAAATTACCTGCCCCAACAAGGTATGCGCTAAAATTTTAGCTATGCCCCTATCTACACTAAATATTCAGCAAAGTTCAAAAGAAACCTATAATGCATGCCCACATTGTCTAACAGAAATAACTGTTTACGAAAACAAAAAAGAAGGTCCGCCGGAAGCAACTTCCGCCGAGGTTGTACCCACTCAGGAAGCACCCGGGAAAAACCAAGATAAAGCAATCTTTTCCAAGCATTACCTTGGATACTTAAGCGATAAAGAGAAGAGAGAACAATTCCCTGAAGAATGCATGTTTTGCGGAGAAATATTACAGTGTATGCTTAAAAAGATGAGAGCATAAATTATTATAAGTTGCTAAATAAATCATGAGACCATTTTTTATTAAAGTTTAGTTAATATTTTAAAAACTTTGAGGATTTTGTATCCAAATTGCTCTACTAAGGGCGATGGAATTACTATTGACTCCAATGGACAAGATTGCACTTGTCATCTGTCCGTTTTTCTTTAGAAATCATTTGTCTATTTTACAAATCATTTTTTGCTTTGCAGGTAACTAAAACTGGAATAATGGCTTTTAAATCAATAGAATATTCTTTTAGCAGACCTTGCCCCTTTCGTGTAATTCGGTATTGCTTGCGGGCTTTGCCCAAGGCGAACTCCCAGCTTGATGCTATAAGTCCCCGTTTTTCTAAACGTCCAAGCTCAGGGTAAATTGAAGAAGGACCTAACCATATGCCAAACTTCTTTTCCACCTCCTTCAAGATAGCATAACCGTGTAGACCGCGATCGTTATTTTCGTTTATAAGGTTTAGAAGGGTGCTTTCGAGAATGGCGCCATGGAAGATTTTTCTGTTAAAAATTTTTTTCAACTCCATAAACTTATCAAAAACACAATGTTTAACTATATATTGAGAGTGAATATTGAAGATATAAGGGCATGCTGTAGTCTCGCCACTACAACAAGCAACTAAGCAGAAACCAAAAAGTGGCTGCGCCCATCACGCCAGACTTTAATTTATGATCTTTTGGGACATTTGACTTTTCAATCTGCATTTCCGAAAGGGGCAGTTTCAGATTTTTTACCGTTTATTTTAATTAATAACGATGCAATAGTTTTTATGTCAATGTTATTACGTGGTCTATATTCTCTTCTTCGGTTTCCAGCAATTATGGTCTGGCCTTTTGACTGAAGGGTACTTTAATAGGTCCGCGTAAACTTTCCATGCTATATTTTCGAAGTTTTGCTTACTCTCGATTGAAAATATATTGGGCTGGCACAGGTTTAAGGTTGGCCATGCAGTCTGAGTAACTCTGATTTCCCCTTTTTTTCCTTTCCCCTTCTCCTCCACTTCCTTTTTCCTTCCTTCCTTCTCCTCCTTATTCACCAGCTCCAACACTGTAACAACTGCTTTTCATAGCCTCAAAAGTTGAGTCTTATACCCTAAACATCTTATAGATCACGCGTTACCAATTTCTAAATAAAATTAGATGTGATCAATGATAACTCATCTGACGGCGATCTATACGAAAGGGAGAAAAAAAGAATAATCTGCCTTGCAATTTTATTTTCGAGAAAAAGTGGGATGCACCTGCAAAGTCTTTTAGAGGCTCCCAATTATGAATATTTAGCATAGCATTCAATATAGTACTCTTTTATTGCTGTACGCAATAAAATATCTTGAGCCTTTTGTGGAGGAACAATGATTATGACTGCAACATTGTCATTTCCTTCGATGAATCTTAACTCGAAAGTCAGAAGTTCTCCGTGATCCGGTCCATTTTCAAGAGTAGAGCAAGAAACTCGAGTCTTCAAGAACGCCTATTTTTCTAAGATTTCTTATAAAATAAGTGTCACGATTCTACTATCGGACCCTCCATTATTTTGATGCTCAAGCACAGTCATAACAACAGTGGATCTTTCCAGCAAAGTTCCAAATTAAATTACGGAGGAGGTGATAAAGTGAGTGAGGAAAATTCAGAAGAAAGGCTTTTCAGAGCTCATAATTAATACAATAAGCATTCACCCTTATGAATCCTACCGCCAGATGGGGAATAACAGCAGACTTTGAAGCCCAGTTGATGCGAAGTCAGCGCAGAGTGGTTTCTGTATCGTTCCAGATGTTCGCGGGCACGTGCTTTTAAGCGCTGATAAACCGAGAAAGGAAACCCGCTTGTCCAATGATTCCAGGAAGTTACACTCTACAACTAGAAGATATTACTGACGAAGCTATTCAAAAATTATTAAGAAACGATGGATTCCATTTGTTGTATCATGTATCTGGCGTTCGTTTCCAAAGGAGAGCGACGACGTGATCTTGGGTATATCGAAAGCCATTGTCCTTTTCCAAGAGTCAATTTATTTAGCAATACTGGATCCCCGCAAAATATCATTTATCAGTTGCAGTCGATGAAAGGCAAAATTGATTTTGATGACCTGCTTAAGCAGGACAAAAACTATTTGAGAATATGAAATGCACCCCGTATTGTATGAGAGATTAGAGAGAGAACAGAACGTTAAGATTCCCATTGCCATTTGTTGTCATAAGGTGAGCTAATAGACAATCGAATTTGAGTTGGAGACTTGGAAGAACCCAAAGAACTGCTTAATATCGTTCAGAAATCTGTTCAATCCAAGGTCAAGAATAATCGCCGAGAATTCTCTGTCAGAGTACAGATTTCTAACTTGCACCAGTTTTGTTTGTTGATTTAACACCGAGTCAATTCGAGGTTGTGCATGGACTGTCAGCAGCATATTTATACGAGAAGGAGTCGATGATCTTGAGGACTCATGAGTGCTTCTAAGCGATGATGTTATAGACGATTTAGGATACGACGAGCGGCATTCCGTTGGCTGTTTGGGAGGTGGAGCAGATGACAAGCTAATTTAGTCATTGAATCCGAATATGACACGACCCCGACTTACAAAAGTAGCCACACACTGTACGGCGATTATAAAGAACAAGAAACAAAGCTCCTCATGCTATGCACCTGACTGTACTTAGCTGCATGACTATGATATAGAGCTCTTGACTGGCAGTGATGACAAGAGGCTCTGTTTACCAGAGTTTTCACAGAGTTCAGAACCCGCTAGGACTTTTCCTTCGATGACATGTACAAGATTATCTAGGCTTCATTACCCATATCCATGATAGTGCAGCAGCTGGTAACTATTTCAAGGTGATACCGATCCTTCGCCAGCGGCACCTCAAACGAGTTTGTAATCATAAGGCTATAACAGCTTAACAGTGGTAACCACAATGATGATTTGAGCGCCATGTCCGATCTTGTTTTCGTATCCATACTCGACCCAGGAGATCGCGTACCTGATCTGCGCTACGGTCCCCCCCTCCCCCCCCCCTCCCCCCTCTCCCCCCCTTCCGTCTCGCATGTTAACGTCTGAGAAACAACATTTTGGGCGGTTTAGTCATCGCATAATCGGAGAAACAAGCATTCTGTAATGTGATTAATGTCTGCCGTCTATTGCGAAGTCTTATTAGGTGAAGCTTCCATAAAACATAGTGGTGGAATGATTTCTATGGATTTTGTTGGACTTTTGATAAGTATAGTCGTAAGCATAATTTTTGTCGCACCAATACTTTGGCTTGTTGGACGAGCACTCGTAGGCAAACAAAAAGCAAAGTTTACCGACGCTATCTGGATCGTGGTTCTTGGAGTCGTCATTGGAGCAATCGTTGGAGCCCTCATAGGCGGCTTAATCGCATCCTTAATAATGTTCATTGTCTGGCTTGCATTGATTAAGCATTTCTTTGACTGTGGCTGGCTGATGGCGTTTGCAATAGCTATAGTGGCAGTAATTGTATTTGTAGTGATAATCTTTGTATTAGCATTGATAGGCATCGCTGTAATTGGTCTAGGGCTTCCATTCTTATAGAAAAATCGATCTCTCTTTCTTTTTTTGAGCATTTGATTACAGCTCGCGTTCTTGACTATCTAGAGCTTTCATCTAGCTTGGGCTTTTGGGCTTCTATTAATTTAGGTATACCCTCTACAAACTCTTCCTTTTCTTGGTAAGCAAGCTTTTCGTAGCCATCAATTAGATTGTTAATTAGAGTTCGATAGACTCTGGTAACTCGCTTAAGCTTGAACTCTACAACTTCATGCATAAAAGTTGCCCACGCTTCATCCAGCTCCTTATTATAAACACAAAGGCTGTACCCCTTGATTTCTCCATGAACCGCCATGTTAGGATTCGGATTCCAAGAAATCATTAAAGGAATGCCTAATCGGTCCAACATTTTCTGCATCCTCACCACAATTTCCAACTTTTTATTACCCTTTAATGAGTTTGCCCTACGCTGACCCGAAACCAATCATTCCACCCCTAACCCATTTTTAGCTTTAAACAAAACCCATGCAGGCCTTGATTTAATACACTCAAGATGCTTGCAACAGACAAAATGTTCTTGGTTTTTAATCTTGTAGAAGGCTTTTGCAACAGCTGGCAGCTTGCCACGCTTAAAAGTACATTCTTGAGCGACTTTCTCTTCAACAACCTCTGTGTAGTACCGACGTACACGCTTAACATCCCGCACCAACGTAAGGTCAATTTTTGGGATCTGGTGTACCCACTCAACCTTCTCCTCAACACCATACAACCAACCCGTAAACAACCTCTCAGCAGCATGACACGTACTAAGCCCCAACTGCCTAGTCCGCCGCGTAAAAGCCTCCTTAACCTCAGGAAAAATTCTAAGCGACATAGTCGTCCGCCTACCATGAAGACGCTGGTGTACCAAAGTGCTAGAATCCGAGTCAACATTCTTAGTGGTCATTTTTGGCTTCCACCATCTTTTTTCACTTCCCCCGCTTCATAGACCGCAACATGCACGCCCAACTCTGCAACAAACACCAACGCCCTAACCGTACGGATTCACCTTCGTCTGCTCACGCCGGCAAGCCTCAGCCCTAGCAATAGCCAACAAACAACCAAAATCAACCGTTTTCTCGTTAGGGGTTACGACGATTGCTTTAAACATCCCGAGCATGCACCGCAACATAGATGTAATTTTTTAGCAATTACTTCCTGTAATGATTTCTTGGGGGTCTCGACTACTTCAAACCTTACTTTACGGGAGTCATCCTGCTCATGCACATATATCCTTGCAAGCAGCCCACACCACATTGTGAAAGTAATATTGAAGGCTTCTCCGCTAAATCCCTGAGCAGAATCCTTTCCATAGTGCCACATAACAACCCTCCAGAGATCAATTGATGGAATGCTTGCCTCGGTAATTGGGGGATCCAGACTCCTACATTCGTTAATGAGTTGGTTTCGGATGCCTCCGAGAAAACCTGCCATACTAACAAAACCGCTAGCGCTTGCCTCAATAGGGCAATTTCCACAATTTAACATGAATGAAACAGTGCCATTACAATGGACATAGACTTTAACTGACCTGTATTTAGACCATTCAAAACAACCAAAGAAAATATTTTTCGAGTTTATCTCAGGTTTGTAGCTGCCTTTACTAACGAGAAGATTGTACAACCGTTCAGCGATAAAGGTTAAGCGGACATCGTGAACCCTGCAAAGCTCTTCAGCAGCTATTGAATCCAACAAAGATAAAAGGTCAATCTTCCAACACACCTAAGCCCATTACCCCCCATTCGCGATAATGTCATCGGTTTTTTGATTTTCAGATGTCAACTGATTTCAGTTTGTAGAAAGCAAACAAAGATCTACAATACAATTCGATTATCCCGAGTTTCTTGAACCTCCAATTAATGTTTCGAGCTGTTCCCTCTGTGCGTATTCCAGCCGATTCCATTAAATCTCCTGAACAAAAAGGCTTTGTTGGATCAAGCATAATCCACCTCAATGCTTTCAGCTCAACCGGGGACAGCAATCCCTGCCAATGCTCCAACCCATCCCAATGCTCCAATATTTCATGTTCACTGGTTGCCAAGTGGTGTCACCTTCTTTATCGGTTCAAGGATAATACGTTGTTTTTCGTCTAGTTTAACGATGAAAAGGTCAGTATTTCTTTCACCAAGTTGTTCCCTGATCTTTTTAGGAATTACAATAATTTTTGAGTTCTCGGTCAAGTATGCTTTAGCTGTTGTTATTATTGTCTCCAATCTGTTTAGCCCCTTGATTCTTTACACAATAGATATGTGGCCGGTATACCATGGGGTATTTCGGTGGGTTGAGAGTGGAAGAGACTAACGAGCTAAGAGTGGGAGACTACGCATGCTTTACGTCGGAAAAAACCGGATGGTACAGCGATTGGTGCAAGCGAAGGACTTTTCTTAGGGTTCTTTGGTGATGATACTTTAGGAAAGTTTTTGGTTTTTGATCGAAGTTGCTATAAAGACTCATTTAAGTCAAACGTTTTTTCTCTTGGTATTCACGATCTAAAAATAGTGCCTGCCAACAACATAGCTTCCGTAAATAGGCGTTGGTTAAGGGATCGACCACCGAACCAAACCGAGAGATTTAGTTTTTTAGTTGATGCTTTTTATTATTCAAACATCGATTATGAGTCAACAATTGAGTTTATTCAAAATTGTTGTAAAAACCTTAAATTAAAGCCCTTTGGAAACGTGTCAGTTGAACGAATTAGCTTAAACATTAAGAGTATTCCTAAAGCGGATAAAGCTTCTATTAACATTACATGCAATAAAAAAATTCAAATAACGTGTCAACAAAAAGACATTGATTCTTGTATTGACTGGTTAGAACGTTCAGTTAAATTATTGCCCGGTCAGAAGAGGCTTGTTTTATTCCCCGAAGGGATAACTTATCGTATATGCGACTTTTTTAAAGAAAAATCTATACCGTCTGAGAATTTATTGAACGAAATAGGCGAAAAAGAAGGTCCATCAATTATTGCCCCTTTAGGATGGGAACAAAAGTTTTCCGCTGGTCCGATAGAAATTCCTTGCAGGATGTTCTCTCCGCGCAAAACTCTGGTGATGCTAATAAATGCAGAAGCGGTCTAACCGTCGAGAAATTCATCGGAAATAAAAATCCCCTAATGTGTTTAAACGGACTAATCTTGTCAGAAAAGGATGAAAAAGGACTTATGAATTTATGGGAAAATTCCCGTGCTGATGTAAGCCAAATTCTTAATAGTGAACCTATGGTAGGGGGACCAATTAAGGCGCACGTTCTAATTCATGATTTAACGATTAACAGGAAAATGGGTTTTTACAAAGTCCTAATCCGGTCGTACTACGACAACCAATTTAATAATGTAACGCCTACCAAAAACGTTACCTCGAAAATTAAAGATCCGACAGTAGAATTACATAATGTAAACGAGCTAGAGAACTTCAGAATATAGCCAAACAACTGAAAAATGGAGAAACAATAATCCAATTAAACATAATCACCGAGAAAACAAATCTCTTAGCTAAAAAATTCATTGGCGAAGAATCCATACAAGCACTAAAAGAATACTTAGAAGCCAAAAAACAAGGGTCAAGAGACTCAAGAAATGTAGAACCTGCGATTATCACAAAAGACAGTCCATTGTTCAAAGTATGGACTAAAGGAGAAATAAAACGATACTCAAGGCATTCATTATCATCATTAATGAGAGAAGTTTTTGAAAGCGTAAATGAAGAAAGAATGTCAGCTCATAGCTTAGAAAGAAACTTCAAACGGACTTAGAAAGAGCTGGAAAACTCAAATTGGATAGACCAAATACTCGGACCCCAATTAATCAATAGCCGAGATGCCTACAGCTTACCAGCAGACGAAGGATTAAAAGACGCATACATGAAAGCTTATCCATTTATCAAAGATAAAAATGAAATCAATATACCCGTTAGGGAAACAGAAACACAAGTCTTATCAGAGTTAATCACAACTGGCGAAGAGAATTATCAAGTGGCAGAAGCGAGAAACATAGTAGAGGTTAAGCAATTATTAGCAAAAGGCTACAACTTTGAAATGGACTTTGATGGAGTTAAATTCTTCACAAAGAAATAGATAGTGGAGAACACAACCTAAAAATCAAATATTATTCATTAACTATTGTAGATGGTATATGGTCTTTTCTTAAGATACTTTTTTAATTCTTCTTCTGAAATTCCGTAATTTTCTAACAGGCTAACTGATTCCTTGTCGAGATATTTCCATGAATCTTTCCAAGCTTTCTTAAAGTAAGTTTCCGCATTAAAAAGAATCATAATATCCCTAATCAAGCCCAAATATGTTGTAGAGACTTTATGTCTAATCGCCATTTCTATAAGATTTTTGGGAATTGCTTTATCCCACTGCTCAAGAGTCAAAATTCCTACATCAGATAACTCGTTAACCATTTTAATATCATTTTCTTCATCTTGGTAAGGCTTCAAACCATTTTCTAATAATTTAGAAAATTTCTGTGGCAAATAAACTCTTAGAGATGCCGAAGTAATTGGAACGCTAAAATCCCCTGACTTTGTCTTTTCCTTAATTAATGAAGTATATTCATCAATACCTTTAGATATCGATTCAAAAGTCCAATCAAGTAGGCTCTAGACTTCCAGCTACAACAGACAATCTTCTTCTAATTTCGTTCGGAGCTACACCCTTAAATTTATAGTTTCTATCATGTTCAAATTCTGCCCACGCGTGTTGCAATATTGTCCTAATTTGAATTTCAAAAAAAAGATTTCTGTAAGCCCTATTTTCGGGTAAAGCTAATCTTTCTTTTCCAAGGGTGCAAATACAATGAATCGAACGATATCCCACTCTATCTGTTCCAAGTTCCTCTGATTTATCTTTGCTGTATTCAGGAATTATAACAAACAATGATTTCACAATTCTTTCAACTTTTTTGGCATCTGAATCAATATAAGTTATAATTCTCACTCCAGCCATGTCCATTATTTGATTCTTAGGATCATCATATTTTTCTTTTGAAGCCTTCTCTCTATATCGTTCAACTTCCTTCGGTCTATTCGTAATGCTATGGTAATTTATTCCTTGTTGGTCTAAAACTTGGCGAATAATATTGTCAACTGCTAATGCGAGGTCCTTATAACTCTCAAAATTCCCTCTGTACAACTCAACTGCTTCGTTGACTTTATTTTTTTCCCCCAAACTGATTCCCTTTTTATCAAATAGGATAATTTGAACAATTATTGTACGAGCTATAAATAATTATACTAATTCCCAAATAGCTTAGAAAAATCTTTTATCCGTAACTGAGACTATCTATCTACTTATGGAGACAAAAAAGAATACTCTAAATTACATGGAAGTACGTGAATGTATAGAGAGTGTACCTGAGCCTAAAACCAAAATATTTCTAAAAGCTCTTTATTTATTAGGGATACCAAGACCGACTGAATTAACATCAAAACGTGACCCAAGCTCTGGAAACATGAACGTAACCCACTGCCAAAGGGGACGATTCGTGGCTTGAAGAAATAGATATGCCAGAACCAACACTCAAACGATTTTTGGAATTTATGAGACAAATTGATAATAAACAAATTAATGCAAGTGATTTAGTTAGTGAATTCTCAAAAAGAATTCAAGTTGCAATTTTCAGAATAAAAATTTCAAAACAGAAGTTTGAACCAACCGAAGGACCTCCTTATCGACTTATTGGTTTACCAATTAATAGCGTGTTTGATGACCCTTGGACTAAAGAATTGTATAACTATTTTCAAAGCTTGGGGACGAACTATGTTTTTCCCAAAAAACGTATTGATTATTGGTATTCTATCGTAAAATACGGCATCTTCAAAAACTTCAGATTATGAGATTACGGATTATACAATAAATAGAAAGACAATTTCTGGTGAAGCTAAATTAAATGTAGACCAACACGAAAAAAGATTGATTATGGAAGGATTACGTCATGCGCGAAGGAAGGAACTTGAAACTGAATATGGATTTGATGATCTTGACTGGGTGCTTTTACAGGCGCGTGAAATTAGAATATGGAGAGATAGAAAATACGTCAGAAAAGATTGGTATAGATATATCAAAAAATTCTGTCAGAAACCTTCCAATATACAAAGGAAAAAAGACCTCTTTGATTTTGAAGCAATTTAAAAACCAAGACCGCAGGCATTACCTCTCCGCTCCCGCTTGCGCGGGTCGCTCCGCTTCTTTATTCCTAATTGAAAAGACATTTCTCAATTGTTGAATATGTTCAAATTCAGCCTCTTAATGATTACACCGCAAATTAATTAATAACCCAAAGGTCAATTAACTAAAAGGGGATAAATCTGGGCGATAACAAAAATCTTCCTCTTACAGTAATTAGCACAACCCTTCCAATAGTTAGGGATATTGCTCTAGTTATAACTGAACATCAGAAAAATACTCTTGTGAAGGAACGTTTGGAAAGTGCTCTTAAAGTTGAAATGATTTCTATCGCTGCGACTTTTGACTCTATGGCTGCAATTAATGGTCAATTCATTCCTTTAATAGAGGCTATTCATATAGCGCCAACAAGAACGCAAATAAATGAAATAATAAAACATCTTATTCAAATTCAGAAAAAGTATATCGAACTATTAACCGAATATGAGTCTTTAGCAAATAAATGCAAACAGATCTCAATAAACACAGGATATATGAAAGAATTGGGAGAATACAATACAAGAGCGTTCGACTTAATCAATCGATTAGGTGAAACCAGTTCAAAAAATAAAATTGAATTTACAGATGGATTTTATGGGTTTATACAATTGTATGGTAATGAACCATTCAAAGTAATCAAGAAAAAAGAAATGTCGCAAATAATTAAAAAAGCGGAGAACCTCATCAACATAGTTAGGACTGTCATAAAACCTTCTTTAACTCATGAGTCAGTTAGTAGAGAGAATCGCAAAGAGTTCATCAAAGTATGCAAGGAACTGGTTAAAGTAGCTAAGCGTTTTAAAGTTAAGTACACCAAAATTATCGAAATAAATAATTATGTACCTGAAAATCTTCGATTTCTTGCATCAATGTTTGAGGAGAACTACCCCTTAGACAGTGAAATGAAAAAAGCGAACGAATACAACAAAAAAGAATAAAAGGAGTAGTTCTTAGGCAACAGATACCACGCATAGAGAATATCCACCTCTTTAAAGTTAAGAAATCAATAACCATCACAACGCACTTGATTTCAAATTCATAAACAACTTAAAGCCTCTGGGAAACATGATAAAGCTGGGCAGAATCATGAATAATACAACCCAACGAAGAAAAAAATTGAAAAACGAGTTCGTGGAAACGTTCATAGAGGAAATAACCGATCTCTCACCTGAAATGCAAGCAATTTTGTTAGATGAATTAGTACCTGCCTTTGAAAACAGATTATCCTTTTTCAAGAAACTCAATAAAGAAAACCCGCAATTTCAAATAGCAAACACAGAAGAGATTGAATTTATTCACGTTTGAAGTAACCAGTTAAGAGTTCTAAAAAAACAACCCTAATTGAGCTTGCTTAACCTTTGACTTCTCTTTTAGCTTTCTTTTGAGAGTCAGATAGCAACCCGAGTATTTCAAGCAAGTACAAACTGTTCTCAGGAACATAACCGTGGTAGAGGTTGTTGAAGAATCCATAAATCTTCTTTACCGATTTGCTTGTTTCCTGACCTTTTGGCACCCACGCATCTATTTCCTCGTTTGAATATTGATAGTCAATGAATGGTAAATATCTTAGCGTTGGTAGAATGGCAATTGAAAATCACATAACAAAGGAAAAGTTTCTCTTAAATAAGTTTGAATAGAAAATTAATTGCCTGAGGCATGATTAGTGGTGTTTCCCTGTCGATTTTTAACGTCAATTGACGTATGTAAATGCTTAAGGCTTTGAAGGGGCAGGTAGCTTTTGCAGCTTGTTGTGAGGTGAATAAGAACGTGATATTCATAGAGGAAGAGGAATGGGAAGAAACTGAAGACGAGGAATGGGAAGAAGAAGAATGGTAAAAAGTACAACCTTTTTTAGTTTCTATTTTTGAAGATCATCTAGTTTGGCGCTTTGAAGGAATCCCAACCGCTTTCCCAACGAGAAAATAGGCAAACATTTTGCCTTGTTACATTTCTATATTTTCAAATTTATTAGGATTTCATTTTGTAGATCTGGAATTTACTCTGCAACCTTCCACCTTCCTTTCTTCGCTTCTTTTTCTACTATAAACTTTTCATAAACGTTCTGTCCTGCACGAATATACTTCTTAACGGAAATAGTATCTATTGTAAGCGACAGAGACTATCAAACCTCCAAACGATACCTGTTCGGTATCTGAAATTTTGTGGATTTAAGTGTTTTGAAAGAATCAAGGTTAAAAAAAAGACAAATTATTGATACATTGATTAGTGAAACTCTATTATTTGCGAAATATATTAGAAATGGAAAGAAAGAATTGCTACCAAGAATATGTATAACATAGTGTACGTGCTTACAACAAAAAGGTTAAAACCAAAACAGTACATATGAACATAAATTGATTTGTTATGAAATGTCTGAACTGTGGAGAGGAAATTTTAGCGGATAATGCAAAAGTATGTCCTTACTGTTTTAGCAAAAATCTCGAAGCTGAAGCGGTAGAAATTATAGAAATTTTGAAATGCCCTCTTTGTGGTTCAGAAATGAGCTGTAATGAAGTAAAAATCAGAATGGTTGGTTCTCAGGGATTGAAAAAATCCTTAGTATAGCTTCCATGTATGATGTTAGTGGAGAAATAATCCTTCCTCTCTTACTGCATGTATGTCCTAATTGTGGTAAAATAGAATTTATGGCTAAGGGGAAGAAAACACAAAGAATCCTCACAAAAGCTAAGCTTGGCTTAGACTTTGCGGATCTACTCTTTGTGACGTGTTTGTCTTTGTCTGTTTGTTTGTCTTGTGTGTGCTAAAGGAGAGAGAGAGAAGTAGAGAGTAGTTAGATGAGAGAAACGGGCAGTAGTAGTTAGTGAGAATCAAGAGGGGGAAAAAGATTAAATTTTAATGCATAGCTTGAATATCACGTATGAAGGCGGCTATCCGTTTTCGGCTAAGGCTGCTTCGTATTACATTGTTTATTCTTGTGTTTCTTTGTTCTCTAATTTCATTCCTTTAACGTGTTATTCTCTAATCCTTCAAGCCACCTCGTAAGGAATTTAAGTTCTATCTGCATATAAAATATAGTGGCGATTTGTTTGGGTACAATCTATAAAAATCGAAGAGTATGAAGTAATGTATTCTTCAAATAAGTTTCCACATAGAATTTGGCTGAAAAGCGCAGGAAAATACATAGGTCAACTAATTTTTCATGCAAATGGGGCTACTCTACCCACAGACGCAGGCTGGCACGCAAAATAAGAATATACACAATCACTTGGATGATTTCTAAAACTGCATTGATTTGCTAAGAAACGAAAAGCCAATGTACTTGCTTTCGGACGGGAGCAAACGCCGAAAACGGAATTAAGAAAATGGCTGAAATAGTCGGCGAAAACGACAAAACCTAAAGCACACAATATTAGTTTCAGCCAACCATCCCCATTTTTCAGCAAATATTTAACATAAAAGCGTAAGTTGTTTTAGTTTTTGAGGTTTAAATTTTATACAAGAATCTCTAAAATTATTCTATTTACTCACTGTATATTGATTGGAAACAGTTATTCGTTTCCGACTGAGGCTATTTTTTATTTCATTGTTTATTCTTGTATTGCCTTTTTCTTTGCTTGCATGACCAGACCTTTTCATTAGAAAACGCTTTAAACATAGACAGCTAATAAGCTAACGCTAACTGAGGGAAAAAAATGCCGTGGCTGATTATCTACATTATAGTTTGCGGTTTTTTGTTTACGTTGAGTATGGTTTTCATTTTCGGTTTTGGTTTTCTTTATCTAAGAAATGAAGTAGAAGGCGAAATTGTAACGGCACTAACAAGCTGAAATAATACATGATTATAGGCGCGTTTACTGCATCGAGACGGTTATTCGGTTCCTACTTAGGCAGGATTCAATCCCTAAGAACTATTTTTGGAGCGTAAAAATGAAACTTTACTAAAAAAAAGAGAAAAGAAAGGAAAAATGTGAAAGAGAGAAATTATGTATGTATTGTTTGTCTAATTATTTGTAATTTTGCATATGTCATTTATCCTGATAAAATATTTACTATTTATTGTATATTGCATTCATTATTCATTATTTACTTTCTAAAAAAATGGTTAACCCTCAGCCTGATCTTAGTTTCCCAAATAATTTAAACAAGAAAATATTCAAAAATCAAGGTTGCTCCTAAAGTCTGCATATGTGGACGCGTAGTTTGCTCTACGCATAGAGCAGAAATCCAAGATTTTGTAGAGCGTATTGCTTATTAGAAATTGGTGTGCCAAGTATGCAATATGCTGGCTTCTAAAAGGAGACGAGGAACCGCGATTGTTGATGCTTTAAGGGGGATACTTGTTGTTAGCCATGATAATCGTACTTTTTATTTGCCTGGAGGCGGAGCAGAAAAAGGTGAAAGTCGTAAAGACGCAGCAATTAGAGAACTTAAAGAAGAAACTATTCTTGAAACAGTTGTTTGTAGGTTTCTTTTTGAATATGAATCATTAACCGACAACCATGAAGTTTTCTTAATAGAAACCTCCGGAGTTGCTAAGCCAAGTAGCGAAATCAAATACATAGACTACTTCAATGGCTCAAACTTGAAAGTTTCCAATGCAACATGGGAAATACTTGAACTTTACCGTGCATCCAGAGTGACCAAGAAAAAATTGCCGCTTTGACTTTTCTGCAAAACCCCCTTCTTTTAGGCTGCAGTCTTCATGTGTAGAAAGATAACCAAAAGTTTGATTCGTCAACTACCTAATATTCACCTTAGGGGACCGAGTTAGGTCATTCTCGCTTTCATTGCTGATGGAGTTGGTGCTTGAGGGCCGTGCTGGGTTGCTGTTGTAGTAAGGTTGGTTTGTTCCGTAAGAATAGTTATAATGGCTTAAAATTTGCTTAGGAAGGTTGGAACAAAATCAAAAAGCAAATCAGTGTTTTTCGAGAGTTACTTTACTTAATAGACAATTCATCCAAGAGAGAAAATCCAGTCAAGTGAATATGACTTTTACATATGTTGCAGCTAATCACCAGTTCTTCCAAGCCCATTTTTATTGACTTTTGGTTCTATAATGCAGTAGGTCTTTTCTGTAGTCTCATCCGGTGAAATGGTACTTCTGCATCTTGGACATGAGAAGTCTCCGTTTCCTTCTATTTTAGTCAAATCCAATTTGTATGCTTGGGCTTGTTCCATTTATTTTACCTTATTTATCATTTGAGCGTTTCAGTTTATAACATTAAGTTGTTACAGGATGAAACAACATTCAGTTTATAACATTAAGTTGTTACAGGATGAAACAACATTCACATGTATTCTCGTCAAACAAAGCACGTTCCGTTTGCATCCCTTTGTTCTAAAGATGATAGCTGACGTTGAAATGGTGTGTGGGAGACTAAATTTTGATCCAAGGCTTAACAAATTGTAAGGAAACGGTTATGCGGTTTCTGCTAAGACTGTTTTTTATTTCAGAGTTTATTCTTGTATTCCCTTTTCCTTTGCTTGCATGTCCATAACGAGTTATTTTCCAGTTTTCCATGTTTCCTCGTATGATCTGAGGGTTGCTAATTAGGATGTAGACGGGCAATTTTTAGTAAATATTCAGTTTGGCTATGAAGGTATATCCACTACTCGAATTTTCCACCGCACATTGGGCATTCTTTCTTTATTGTATTGTTAGTGTTTGGAAGTTGGCATGCGCAGTAGAAGCAGAAGTAAATCTGGCATTTAGGGCATGAATAGACTCCGCCGCCAACCATTTTCCCGCAAGCATCGCAAGGCCTAGACAAATCTACCATAGAGCTCGAACAATTATTTGCTGAGTGACTTTAAAAACTGTGACGTTGAAACTGCTTGCAAGTATACTGGAGAGTTGGGTTAAAGTGTTTTCACTTACGCAGTTGGTTTTGATTAAGCTGTGCAGTTAAGTCTTAACCAAAGTAGGCACCCAGTTGCGACTGCTTAATCTTTGACTTTTCTTTAACCTTTTTTTGAGTATCAGATAACAGTCCAAGCTTTTCAAGTAAGCATAGGCAATTCTCTGGAGCGTAACCCTGATAGTGGTTGTTGAAGTATCCATAGACTTTTTTGACGTTTTTGGCTGTTTCCTGGACCTTTGGAACCCAGGGCTGCTCCTTTCGCTGTATCGGTAATCAAACCAGATGTCTTTTCCTTTGCCATGCCATCTGAAATATGCAAAATCAGCCGTCAGATGCATTTCCGGAGGCAGAAGCGGCTCATCCACAATCGTGTAAGCAACTCCGTACTGCTTCAGGAGTGCGAAGGTTTCAGTTGCTGGGAGTAGCCATGTCATGTTTCGGAACTCTACGGCATACCTAAATGTTGGGTCGAGTATTTGGAAGAACGCTTCAAGGTTCTTTGGGTTGTATGAGTATTTTGGAGGCAGCTGAATAAGCAAACAAGCGAGTTTTCCTCCAAGCTGCAGGGGACGCATCAAATCCAAAAATACTTCTAAATCAGCTTTAACATCTTTTTTCAACCCAAGCACTTTGTCATGAGTTATGGTTTTTGGCAGTTTAGCAGAAAAAATAAAGTCGCTCGGAGAATACTTCAGCCAACCCATGACCGTTCCCTTGGATGGGTTGCGATAGAAGGTTGAATCTATTTCAGCGGTCTTGAAAACCCTAGAGTAAGCTCGAAGCTTGCTTTCAATATTTTTCTTTTGGTAGAAGTTGCCTCCCATTCCTTGTAGCTCCACCCCCAGGTACCAAGAAAGATGTTCTCTTCAGTCAAAAGACCGCCCTCAACTCTGTTATGACATCTTCTAGGTTTGAATATTTTTTGTCAGGTATTTTTTCAAGAACCTCAGCAAGATGCGCTCTTTTCTCCGGGGTTATGTCGATGACTTTCCAGTCCTGTTCCGCTTTCAACTCAGCTTTTGTAGATGGAAAAGTGGCGTCTTCTGATAGGACTGCTCTTGCAGAATCAACACCGGTGTAAGCCGTGACTGGAAGAAACTTGCCAGTACCCTTGTAGTGCAGAAAACGAGCAGCGTCAGTATTCATCCTTGCGCGATAAGACAATATTACTGTTTTAGAATTGGTTTCTTGGGCTTTTTGGTCAATTTCCGCCAATTCATCGTCGGTAAACTGGTAAATGTTGTTGCCCTTCCCAAACAACCTTGAATACGCAACATCTGGATCATAACTTGGGTATTGCCTCGACAGGTCAACGCATTGAATTATGCCAAAGTCCTCCATGAGGTCCATGATTTTTTGAGTAATAGGTGCCCGGTATTCCCATACAAGCCTTAGCCCATTAAAATTCAAGGAAGAAAAAAATCCCGTGCATCCTTTGCGTTCTCTTGGTCTATCACGTATTTTGCGGGTGTTTCCAAAACCAAATATGGCGCGCATAGGATGTCACAGTAGCTTCGCATTTGATAAAATATTTCGTAAGCCTGACTCGTCGGCACAAAACCCATTGTTGTGAGTTAAGTCTTGGTGGCACCGAACTGAAAAAGTGAAGCTTTCAGGCACTGTTTTTCGCCATCTCTCAACCAAATGAGCATTTGGGTACTCGTAGAAAGTGTAGTTGACTTCTACAAAATTGAATAGTTCGCTGTATGCTTTTAGAAATGGCTTGTTTGGAACTTTGAAGTAAGCCCAACCGCCCGTGCCAACAAGAAAATCAGGCAAAACAACTTCCTGAATAACTTTCTGTAGCTCGAGATTTATTAGGATTTATACTCAATATTCAAGGTGCCAATAATGAATAGAAAACTGGTTTGCTGAGGCTCTGGGGCAAGGAGAGAAACGCAAATGCAAATGCGTTTACAGTGAGTAGGCCACTGTTAGTTTGATCAGAGCCTTCTCAGCCCAGTTTTCTTTCATTGCTTTTTGACTAAAAAAGGATGGGTTGTTTTTTGGTTGCATATTCTTTTTATGCTCGCTTTCTAAGCATCAAGAGTACGATTAAAGCCCCAACTATTGCGATTGCAACGATTATGCCTGCGACTGCAGGAATAAAGTATTGATCAGCTGATTGTACAACTGGTTCAGTGGGATTGGTGTTGACGTTGCGGGGTCAACTGCGAAGGTGGTTTCTGAATATGATGGCCAGTAGCTGTTGGTGCCTGCGAAAGTAGCTGTAACGGTATATTTGCCTGTGATGTCAGGAGTCCATTGATAACTGAATGTTCCACTGGAGTCGCTTGTTGTTGTGCCGATTGTTCGCTCGTTGCCGTTTGTGTCGATAACGCTAAGTTCTACTGGAACGAGTTGTGTTTGTTGGACGTGCAAATTGCATATAGACATATAGCATCCAGTCATTCATGCTGTCGTCGGATACTGCTGCTACACCGTTGGGGAAACGTGCTGTTACACGAGAATCCTGTGTGCCTGCTGAAGTTCGGGAACTGTACCCTCAATTAAGACGCTGTTTCCGAACTCTGAAATTTTCGGTGATGCAGTCACAGTTGTTTGGCTTGGACTCTTACCGACTCCGTAGATTTGCTGTCGTAGGTGTTGAATAGAGCAATTATGCCATCTGCCATGCCGGCTTGCCCAGCCCAACGTGGTTGACGGAATGCGCCGTCGATTCTAAGACAACACTGCCGTTTTCTGCATCGAGCGCTAAAAATGGTCCGCCTCTTGGCAATGGTTGGTTGGCTGAGTGCTCTGAGTTTGCTAGTAGATTTTGCCGTCTGCTATGAACTGTATTGATGTTGGCCAATTGTTGCTCCATGAACTTCTGAGCCGCCAAATGGTTCGACGACTGTATAGTTCCATACAAGGTTGCCTGATTTTGCGTCGTAGCAGTAAACGATTCCGCCGTACCCTGTTACGTAGAGTTTACCATATGCAAAGTTGCTCTGAAGACCAAAGGTCTGTAGATAGTATCTGGCGTGGTTGGCCCCCACATTTGTTCGCCTGTGTGCATGTTAAAGGCAATGTGTGAGCGTAGTTCTTTGCTATAGATGGTGAATACGTTGTCGACCAGACTTGATTTCTCGAATGTTATAGAGAGGTTGTCTGTTGGTGGTTGCCATGATTTCTGGTAGAGTAGTTGCCCTTCTTGACCAGTTTTAACGTTGAGTGCCCAGAATCATTGGGCTGCCTGTGAGACCTAAGATGTTGGCTGTCGCTGTTCTGGATTGCAATTCTGAGCCTACAACTATGTCGTCTAAGTATGCTACGTTTGCTCCGCCGGGCAAGTCATTGGGTATAGTTACGTTCCACATGTATCCTCCGTTGCGGTCAGCAGACCAAGCTACTTTGTAGGTTGAAGCCATGCCGTTGCGCAAGAAGCTGCCAGAATCGCTGACGACTTTGGTTGAGTTCCAAAGAGTCATCCAGTTGTGTGTGGTATCTACTGTGTAGATGAGTATTTCTCCGTTTGGTCCGCGTATTTGTGTGCCTGATGGTACGTTAGTCATGCCATATTCAAATCGTCCTGAGAAGGGGTCAAATGCATTCCATGTGCTGTCGCTTGTTGCCCAGAGATACGAGAATGCGCCTTGGTAGTTGTATGAGTTGAAGGATAAGATTTGTCCGAATGTAAGTGATCGGGATATGTTGTCTGGTCCGATAAGTGCTCTGTTCCAGATTTCTGCGCCTGTGCGTAGGTCAATCGCTGAGACGGTGTGCTCGATTCCAGAATCCCTCCGTCTTTGTCGTTGTTGTAGTAGATTATTCCGTCGATTATTACTGGTGAGCCGTAGCCCCATAGACCTTCATATGCGTCTCCGTTCTCGAAGCCTTCTGTGCCGTATGGGTCCCCAACTAAACCGCCAACTGTTTGTGGTTTTGCCCATAGAATGTGTGATGTTTCAGTGCGTATCATTGTTCTCAACGAACTCTCCAAGTGCGGCCAGCTGAAGAAGCCTAGCCAGGCACGAGCGACTTGATACCAGTCCCTAAGTTGATCGTCGATTGGTCGAGTCCAATATTCTGTTGGTAATGGTTGTCCGGGGTAGAATTTGTCAGGTGTTAGGTCAACAACTAATGCAAGTTTTTCGCTTGTGCTTGCTTCATACCAGATGTCGGCTCCGCCGTTGGTAGTCCAGTTGAACCATTGTGGTGGGAAGTTTACCTGTAGGATGTACGTGCCTACTTGGTCTGGTACGAAAATTGTGCCTGTTCCGCCCGTAGCGTCGGTTCTGAAAGGACCAAGGGTTGTTGTTGTATTGTCTGGTCGGGTAACTGTTACGGTTAATCCTTCCCAGCCGTATGTAACATCTTGTAATTCGTCGGTGATGCCTAAGTGTATGAGGGTTTCTTGTCCGACACCGATTGGATTGGGGGTAGCGCTTACATATGCGTGGGTTGACTTGTGATGTGTAGGTACGTTAGCTGCGATAGGCAAAGCGATCATCGAAAATGCTAAAAGCAAAGCAATTGAAATTGTCAAAGTTTTATTTTTTAGATTCAACATTTTTGTTCTTTCCTTTTATCTGTAATTACTATATTAGATTTGATTTGTTTAAGAAATGTTGTAACAAGTACTTCTTCTGACAAAATCAACATTTCTTATATACTAAAAAATTGGATAGAAAAATCGGTTGGTTTGCTTAGGCTCTGGAGTCTTTGGAGAAGAGCGAAATGCAAACGTTCTCCACGACAAACTATGGATAGGTATCTTGAACTAAACCCAGAGCCCATTCAGCCCCTATCTTTTCTTCGTGGGTTTTTTTGTGTGTTTGTTTGTTTTCCAACGATTTTTATCGTTCTTAAGATCCAGAATATTGTATAAAGTACAACTGACAAAGACCGACCTAACGATCACTCAATTTTGACCCATCGGTAATGATAAGCGGTCGATTAACAGATATTTTAGAAGGACCCAAAGAGTAAAGCTCGCACTTGGCTCAAAATTTATTAATTTGCAGAAATGGCTCGTTAATAAATTTTAAAAGCATACGTCTAACAAAATAGAAAAGAAAAAAGGGGTTTTGCGGGTGATATCTCCACTTTCGCCTGGGTTCAAATCCTACCAGTACACTTTTATGCTTTAAAAAACGGTTTCAAGGAACATTTTTGCTGAAGAATCATGGGGTTGCTGTGACTCCGGCTTTTAAGAAAAGAGCAAATGCAAAAGCTCTTTTACTATGGCTATTTCGTTAATTGTTCCAGAGCCTTCTCAGCCCTCGTCTTGTTCTCCAATGTTTTTAAAAGACTAAAAAAGGGGAAAGATAGATTTTTGTATGACATTTTTAAGGTCGCTTCCTAAAACAAGTATTGTTATGACGAAACAACGGCGATTGCAACGATAATTGCAATTGCTGCACCCATTATGTACATAGTAGTTGGTGCTTGGCTACTGGTTGCGGTGATACTGTTTGCGTCACTGGGTCGACTACAAAGCTTGTTTCCTGAGCTGATGAATAGTACGCTTCTGTTCCTGGGAAAGTGGCGATCACTGTGTATTTCCTGGAATATCTGGTTTCCAGCTAAACTCAATGCTCCGGTTGTATCGCTTGTTGCAGTTCCGATGTTTCGGTAGTTGCCGTTGGCATCTATGGCATCGATGTTAACTGGTACTCCAGTTGCGTTTGTTGGCATAGGTTGTTGGGTAGAGGTATTCCATCCATTCGGTCATGCTTTCGTCGGCTATTGCTGGTGTTCCCTTTCCAGGTACTCCCTAGGCAAGTTTGTCCTGGAGACTGATCGGTTACTGTGCCTTTTATCAACACAGAAGATCGCTCTGGGATAGCTGATCTGGTGCTGAGACGGTGGTGGCTGATAGACCTTTGGCGTAGCAGTAAAGTCGGTTGTCATAAGCGTTTGGTATACTAGATAGCCGTCTGATAGTACACCGTTAGCGCTGTTTGTGATGGCAAAAGCAAATCACTCGATACCTTTTCTCCAGTAGTTGCGTTCCACGCGATTAATTCGCCGCCGTTGAAAAGTGGTGGACTGTATGGTGGCCGCCCATGGTGAAAAGTTTTCCGTCGGCTAAGCAGAGAATGTTGGCGATAGTCCATATACCATAAGGAGTATTTGCTCCTGCTGGACCTCTTTGTGCAACATCATTAGTGTTGGTCTTCCATAGAAATTTTCTAGTTTCAAGTTCGAGACAATGGACATTTCCTCCGAAGTCAGTCACAAAGAGTTTGTCATAACCAATAATCGATTGCGTAAGGTAGTATCCCCATGGATTATTAGGCGTTGTTAGCTGTACGGGTCCCCATAGCTTCTGTCCTGTCGCTTGGCTGTAGGCGCTGATTGTCTGAGTTTCATAAGTAAATATAGTGAAGACGCCCTGTCCATAAGAACTCATTGACATCCTAGACCATGGATCTAATTCTATTGTTGTCGGACCCCATTTCAAATCGCCTGTTATCGGGTCATAGGCTTCATTCACTATGAACCTTGGTTGCTGGAATCTGCCTCCGGCTCCGCTGTTACCTACCATTACTACGCTATTGACTTTGGTTATTGCCATAGGGTAAGCTGTAGTTCCGGATTTTTCAGGCATCAATCTTAAATATCTACTGTTGTTCCGTTGTCGGCTACCATGGTTGTTGCCAAGGGTTTTGCCCATTGTATTCCGACTTTGAAGTCGATTTCTGCACCTGCTTTTGGTCTCCATTGCCAGTTGTCTTCAGTTGAAACGGCAACTTGCATTGGATTTTGTCCTAATAATAGGCATCTGGTTGAGTTCCACATATTCAGTGTTTTTGTGGCTGAATTGATGTAGTAGCCTAGTAGCTCACCGCGTTCTCCATATGCCCAGGTTGGGTTTGTGGCATTGACTATAGATAATATCCAGCCGCCGGTCATTGCATCATACATGCCCCATGTTTGACCAGTGTTTGGCGCTACAGTGTCCTCAACGCTCCACAAGTCGGCTAGTCCGCCATATTGGTTGGGTGACACATAGTCAAAGATTTGACCCATCCTTAGCCATTTAGTGTATGACTGATTCTGCCACCATATTTGTTCTCCAGTTCGCAAGTTTATTGCTTCCCAGCCCATATAGTTTCTCAAACTACCCGGCTCCAAAGTACGGTAAAGTACTCCGTTTGATGACTACTCCCGCAAACTTGCACTCGTACTGTGAAGTTGACATCATCATGCTGTCAACCATGTTGCCGCCGAATTCGCCGCCGATGAGCCCTCCCAGGCGCGTATTCCCTTGTCCAAACTATGTGGGCTGTATTTGGCGCTGTAGAATATGGAACATAGTTTGAGGTAGAATTGTATTGACATCCCGAATTTCCTCCGGTGCCGCCACCAAGCCAGTTTCCGCTGACCTGGTACCAAGCTAAGTTGTTTGAGAATATGGGGCGTTGCCAGTAGCTTGTTGGAAGCGGATTGTTAGGTAGAATTGGTGTTGGCTCTTGCCCTACGTTCAAGACATAAGGTACGCTAGTGCTTGATGCATAATGATCGCCAATGTTCGGATATGAAGCAGCAGTGAACCCTGGACATAGATTGTTGCCTGCCAATGTTTGCCCTCCAAAAGTGAAAATAAATGTGTAGTTGCCTACGGTGCTGGGCGTGTACCATGCGTGTGCTCCTCCAGCGGCATCAGCTGTGAAAGGTCCTAGATTTTCTATTGTTCCATCAGGATGGGTAACTTTCACTGTGAAATTTCCCCATCTATCTCCCCACGCTTGGTTTGCGGTGGGTGGTACTTTGTCAATCCAGAAGTTAAGGGATACTTGCTGACCTGCTCCAACTGGGGTTAGGTTGAACACTGATGTAGGCATATGTTGGAATTTCATATGGAGGCGTATGTGCGTTAGCATTTGGTAATATAAGCATTGAAGTTCCCATAGAAATTGTTAAGAGTGTTGCAATCAAAATAGCTAAGCTTTTGTTTTTTAGATTTAGCAATTTTTTGTTTTCTCCTTTATTCAGTAATTACTATATTGCTTCTCGGTTTGTTTAAGAAATGTTGTAACAAGTGCTCCTTCTGACAAATCACTTCTTTATATGCTAAGAATTGAATAGAAAGTGCCAGGTTGGTTTGCTGGGGCTCTAGAACCGAAATAGTAGAAAAGAGCAAATGCAACCCGTACATACAAATAGGGTCTTGCGGGTGATATATCCATCAAAAGTTGTGTCCGTAATTAGACAACGAGCCCCCAAGATGGACTACGATACTAACTTCCTAAATTCAAAATTTTTTTGTGGAAGTTAGGCTACCTCTTTCTTATGGCAAAAATAAATGCTTAAGAAAAAAAGGGAAGAGTTGCGCGGGAGACATCACCACTCGGGGTATGTTCCGCCGAATAGTGTGTCAAATGTGAAAATCGAGAAAGAAGTGGCACGCAAAATGAGAAAAATTTTCTAAATCAAAATCAAGGGCGGATAGTGAATTTGTTTCTAGAAAACTATGTGTGAACCAGCAAGATTGGTGACGTTAAACTTCCAAGGAGTTTTAATATTATTTGTTGACTCGCTACCAGAGAAGAAATCAATTTTCATGTTATGAAGACTTAAATTTGCTTATAGATAAACGAAAAATGGGCGCTAAAATGGAAAAATCGTTTTCGAGTTTGGAGCAGAAAATCATTTCCTATCTGTGCACTTTTGGGAACACAAAGAAAACCGATCTAATCAACTATGGTGTGCAAAGACTGGACGTTCCTGAAGATGGCATGGTGAAGCTTATTGATGAAATGGTTTTCTCTGGCAGAATTAAGAGAATCTTGCACAAAGAGCTTGAGCCTGCTGAAACTTACGTAAAGCAAGGAAGCTTGATTCCGTCGGGACTTGAATTGAAAGCTATATCTGATTCGGTGGAATTGGGCGAAATAAGTGATTAACAAATTGAAGAGATTAGGGGAATTCTTGGTAGAGCAAAAGCTATTGCCAAAAAGAGAATGAAAAGGAAAACATACGCCTCAGATTAGTTATCGCCCGCTTAGTAAAACGATTTATTATTCGACTAGAACTAAAAAAAGAGGAAATGATTGTTTGTATGTTTTTCTTTATTTATGGTCGCTTCCTAAGGACTAGTATTGTTACTGCGAAACCTATAGCGATTGCAAGGATGATTGTCGCAACTGCAGGGATGAAATATTGGTCAGCCATGGATACTGCTGCAACAGGTGCTGAAGCGGTTGTTGGCGCTGCTTCTGTAACGCAGAGAGAGGTTTGTGCGGATGAACTGAAATAAGATTTGGAGCCTGCGAAGCTTACGATAACTTTGTATGTACCTGCACCTGCAGCAAGCGTGTTAGTATTTAATGCGAGACTATATTGACCGCTTGCATCGCTTGTAACATCGCCAAGGTGTATTAAGTTGCCATTTGGATCGATTGCATCTATTGATACTGGAACCCCCGTTGCGTTTGTGGGTTTTTGCTTCTGCATATAGAGGTAAGAAGTCCACTCACTCATGCTTGCATCAGAGATTGCTGGTGTACCTGCAGCGGGTATTCCTAAGCATGTTTGACCTGGCGATTGATCTGTAACTGTGCCCTGTAACAGTACGGTAGAACCAAGCGTTGAACCAATCGTTGGTGCAGTGATTGTAGTCGCTGATTGACCTTTACCGATGATATAGACTTGATTGTCATACATGTTGTGTGCTACGAGGTACCCGTCTGCCATTGCGTGTCCTCCTCCGTGCGCTTCACCGTAGAATCCGTCGATGCTCCATTCTTCCGCTCCGGTTGTCATGTTGATAGCGTACATTTTTGCCCCTCTGAATAGCTGATCGCCGTGGCTGTCAGTTACCGCTAAGAAGGTCATTCCGCCGCCGACCAAACAGTTATACATTCCTTCGAAAGGATAAGTTGGCGTGACAGCTTCCAACCCTGCTTGTGGAGCAAAAAACTCCCACTCAAGTGCACCTGTGCTGGCATTGTATGCTCTTCCTGAAGCCACTCCTGCCATCATAAAGACGTTACCATCACCAATTCCCTGTCTGGTAAAAATGTTCCAAGCATTGGGATCTGGTTCACTTACCCAAAGTTGTTTACCTGTATGTATATCAAAAGCCCAATAGGTGCCAACTTCTTTGTTGTGTTCTGTATAGATTCCGTTTGCAATGGGTCCTGGTACAAGGGCGGAAGTTTCATGGAGCATTCCTATCGATCGGTTTGTATTCCATAGAAGTTCACCTGTTAACGCGCTATAGCCTGCCTCTGTTTGATAGTCTTGGATTGCTTGCTCTCCAGTTACTAGTACTACACCGTCATTTATGCCCCAGATAGCAACTGTTTTTCCGGTCTGCGGAAATATTGGTACTGTAACGTTCCATTGAATTCCTTTTGCATAGGTAAGGACGCCTCCTGCAGGTGTATCATAGCTCCAACTATCCCAAGGAGAATTTCCGGTGCTTCCTGTACCTCTGCTTGCATTCCACATAGATAAGAACCCGTGAGTTACGTTAATTGCTTGCAATCTGTAAACAAGTAACTGTCCTGTTGCATCTATGATTGGAGTGCCTGACATGCCGGTGACGTCAAGAATTTTTCTTCCTGTGTTTGCATCATACATTGTATAGTTCGCGCCTGTTGACCATAGGTATGGCCAGCCTCCTACTTCGTTTGGGTTATGCTCGGAGTAGACTGTGCCAAATGAAATTGATGGAATTGCTTCGTTATGCCATATTTCTTTTCCAGTACGTAAGTCTACAGCGGTAACTCCTGTGCGCGGTGGTATACCAAGAGGACTATTGTAATACATTACTCCGTTGATGATAACCGGTGGAGTCCAATACTCTTTGTATGATTTGCCAACGAAATAGTTGCTTTTGTCGTTGTCGCTATACATTGATCCTCCGATTTGTCCTCCGTCAGCTATGGGTAACGTCCATAGTACGTGAGCACTTTGAGGAGACACGGTGTCGGGATTGAGGCCTTGAGTTTTTCCATGTGCTTGCCAATTCTCCCAAAGATGGATGTCACCGAACCAGTTTCCTGTGATTGAGTTCCATGCTTGGTTTTCCCAGTTTACCGGGCGCTGCCAATAATCGTTTGGAAGCGGGTTTTGAGGTAGTGAAGCGATCGGTTCTTCTTGCACTGTACATGTGGTTGTGGCATTACTGCTTCTATAATAATTATCAATTGTTGAGCTATTTACTTGCTGGCCAGGGAAAGTAAATTTGAAAGTGTAGGTGCCGATTTTGTCAGGAACGTATGTTGTAGCTTGGCCTGCCGCTGCATTGGCGTTCTTTATTATAGTTTCAGTTGTTCCATCGGGTTTTGTGATTAACAAGGTGTAATCCTTCCAGACAGTTTCCAAGTTATCTGCTGACAGCGGATTAGCCTGGATTAGCCAGTACATTATGAACATTGTCTGACCAACCCCGATGGGGTTAGGACTGACAGTTATGAAGGCATTTGTATCGGACTCAGTATGAGTTAGGGCATTTGCAACAGGTACATCCGCCATAATTGAAACAGAGAAGGTGGTTATCATTAGAATTATAGCAATCAAAATAGCCATAGTTTTACTTTTTAAATTCAGCATTTTTTCTTTTCCTTTTTTTTGTTTTTAAATTGAACAAAAAACATAATCATTAAATAATTACGTACTTATGCCCTTGCCCAATTCAATTAGATTTTATTACTGGTTTAGTTTATAATATTATTGTAAGTTTTTTATCAATAAAAAATTAATGGCGGTCAATGAGCGTTAAAGAACATAGCTAAATTTGAATTAGTTCAGCCTAAAATATTTGAAAAAAAGAATTGAAACCAAAATGTACTTTTTTCGGAGTATATCAATCCTTGTTTTCAAAAGTAATCACCTTTAACCGCTTATCTTAAAATTAAAAATTACAACCGGTAGTTCAGAGAGTAAGCTATTTTAAGACAACACAGAACAAGACAACAATCGCAATTATGTTTGATTAAGCTAATAGCTTTTTCAAAAAAGAAAAAGAGGAAGTTAGATTTTAGGGTCGTTTTCTAAGGATTAGAATCGTTACTGCAAAGCATGCGATGATTACGAGCGCTAAGCCTATGACAGCCGTTAAGAAGTACTGATCCACCATTGATTGAACTGGAACTGCTGTTGGTGTTGGGGTTTGCGATGTTGGGTCAACGGCGAAGGCTGCGATTGCATGAGATGGCCAATAGGAAGTGCTGCCAGCAAACGAAGCATAGACAGTGTATGTTCCATCGATGTCAGGGGTCCAGTTTGAGCTGTAGTACCCGTCGGCGTTAGTGTTTACAGTGCCTATGTCTCTGTAATTGCCATTGGAGTCAAGAACGCTTAATGTTACGGAAACACCGGTTGTGTTCATTGGCTTTGCTTTTTGCATGTAGACATATTCCATGAATGCGCTTTGGCTCTCTTCAGAAACACATGGAACACCGTTTGGATACAATGCTACTGCTCGGTCATCTTTAGCGCTTGGGGAAACATCATTTACAGTACCCGTTATCAGTACGCTAGATCCGTGAATAGTAACTTCAGGTGATGCTACAATTGTAGTTGCGCTTTGCCTTTACCGAAGGCGTACTGGCGACCGTCATAGAAGTTGGTGGCCACAAGTAATCCGTCGGCTAAGAGTCCTTGCATGTTAAAGCCCGGTGACCAGAAACTTATGTTCCATATTGTTTCTCCCGTGTAAGCATCGAGACACCACATTCCTTTTCCTTGATAATATGGTGATTGTTCACTGTGCTCGTCGTTTCCAGCATAGACTTTTTCGCCCGCAACTGCAATCGAGGAAAAGAAAGGTTGGTAGCCATAGGGCGTTTCATAGCCCACTGGATTGTACCCGCCTTTCCAGACAACTTGACCTGTTGCTGCGTCAAATGCCCAGACATGTCCTGTGTAGGTTGGGTAATAGACCATACCGTAAGCTGCTGCTTTAGAGTAGCTCCAAAAGCTTCCCCAAGGATAGGTAGTTACAGTGGAATCGTACAGAATGTTCCCGTTTGATATGTCAATAGCCATCAGTGGTCTTAATCCCTGCTGATTGGGGTCACCATAATATTTCGGATAGACGTAAATTCCCTCTTCAGTTAGAGTTCCAGCGCTTGAGAACTGTGCTTCGTTGATAGTGTAGTTTTTCATCCATACTATCTGTCCTGTTTTAATATCAAACGCTCCTGAGGGGTTAACAGTGTTAGGTGTTACGCCATAGTAGAAGCCATAATTTCCCGATATTCCAGTTATGCCAGC
Source organism: Candidatus Bathyarchaeota archaeon (assembly GCA_963775685.1). GTDB lineage: Archaea > Thermoproteota > Bathyarchaeia > Bathyarchaeales > Bathycorpusculaceae > Bathycorpusculum. Next base: position 650,499 of record CAVZJV010000014.1, on the reverse strand, counting down.
AAGCGGATAGGTGACATTGTATACGGTTCTGCTGGTGAAGTTATTACTATTGCCTTGCGGAGTCCATTTAATTAGGTATCTTTGACCGCCAAGTGTCTGTGTGCTGTAAACGTATGTTTGCACACCCCAGTCGCCCGCGTCGTAGGGGGTTGGGTCGTAGGTTCCTGACATGCCGGTTACGTTGACGATTAATTCACCAGTGTATGCATCCCATTTGTAAAGATATGAACCTAGTTGCATCAAGTATGCGTTGTAGGAATCGACTGGTGGACCTTGAGCGCGTACAAGATAGTTTTCAGCGATTGCAAGGGACAGAGTTATGCCTTTTTGAACCCATAACTCTTCTCCAGTACGCAAGTTTACACAATGTACTCCATCGGGTGCGCTGTAGTACCCCATTCCGGCAATAGCGAGTTGCATATACTGTAAACGCGTGTTCCTAGTGGGTCGCCGCTGTATACGCTATCTCCATAAACGTCGCCGACTATACCGCCTTTGCCAGTGGTTTTAACCCAAAGAATGTGTGCCGATTCTGGTCCTCCCCCATATGGCTGATAGTATGCGCTATTAGGGCTGTTACTGCTCATTACCCAGTTACCCATAAGTGAGGCCCATTCTTTGTTTTCGATTGATACTGGGCGTGCCCAATATTCTGTTGGAAGTGGAGTTGGTTGGTAGCCAGGAATAGGTTCTTCCTGTACAATGAGTTCTGTTACTGGACTTTCAGCAGGAGCGAAAACGTAAGTGTCCACTGTCTTGCTTGAAAATGTAGATGTCATTACGGTGCTCTGATATGGTGTTCCTGAGGGAACTGTTTCTCCTGGATAAATGACTTTCAATTGATATGTCCCAACTGTCTTTGGTATCCACTCGGTCCACATCGAGGTGTCTGCTTTATGCTAGTAAATGGTCCGAGAGTTTCTTTGGTTCCGTCAGGACGTGTGATTTCAACTGTGTAACCATGTGCTAGAATGCCGGGTTGAGGCATGGGCGGTGTTATCCAAAAGTTAATCAGTAAAGCTTGGTTGACTCCTATAGGGTTTGGTCGAATAGAGAGATAAGCAAAGGTTTGGTAGTTGTAGGTTGTCGCAGCCTTAGTTGTTGATAGCAAGGGGATAGCTGTTATACTTAATAGTATTATTAATACAATAGTAGCTACTTTTTTTTGCATTTTTCCTTTTCTCCAAATTTGGTTAAGCAAAAAGTAAACGATTGATTTACTTAGTGCTCAATATCGTCTATAGCTTTTTGATTAATAATATAGATTGGCAAGTGTACACTGACGACAAAATCAATTCTTATTTTCTCTTAAAAAAAGGAACGTAAAAACGCCAAAATTCAGTTATCTCTTGATTGATTTTGGTTATATTTGGTTAATTCGCAACAACGTTTGTCGGAGACTCTGTCCAGCAATCTGCTTCAATGAAGTCTCCATTTTTTTTAAATTGTCCTAATGGCAATAACTAGAAATGAAGTAATCTCTTTTTTTCCAAGTGCTTGATGGTTATTCTATGTGTCACTATTTGGTTTTGGTGTTTTAGGAGTAGTATACATCTATGCTTGGTTCAAACACATAATTCATAAACTTGAACCTAAAAATTGTCAGTAGTCTTTGATAACCAACACCAAGAAACTTAAATATAATTCAATTCTTTGCTAGCTAAAACGAACATTGAGTGACTCCAGCAAAGTGGACTAACTGAAATTTGAATATCGTTATCAAATATTTGCTCAGGGATAAAGCTATCAACTTTATCCAGGACCCAGTTATAGTACTGAAGGGCCTTTTCTTTGTTACCTGCCTTTGCGTTGTAAATGCTTAGCCAAAAGTTGAGTAAAGGCCATGCTCCAGAACCTTTCATTCTATGCTGCTCTTCATACATCCAACCATCGTATTCGTCTTGCTCATACCGGTGAAGGCCACCATCAACCACCAACTTAGTCTCAAGCTCTTTGATGGTTGCAACGATTTTGGGATTATTTGGGGAAAAGATTTCAAAAGGGTAAACTAAACCCAAAAGGGAAGCATCAACTCTCTTATCGCTAAGGTCACCGTAACTCCTAAAATAGTAAGATAGACAATGATTTTCGAGCCTTTTCCGCATTAAGTTAGCAACTTCAATCCATCTCTCATTAGGCGCTATATCGTTAGCACATTCTAACCCCTTGATGCAAGCAGCTAGGAATAAGTCCAGTTTTCCTTCAAATCAGGGAATGTCGACCTTTCCTCCCACAAGTCACTTGTGATGACGGCAAAATGATCACCTTTCCATTTGTCACATATACCGTTAGCAGCCTTTTCAACCAAGTTCTTGTAACGAAGAGCTTTCTTCAGATCATCTCTGAAATGATGCCAGACTGCCCAAAGAACGGACCCAGTTTGATCTGGTTGAAATCTAAAACGCGCTTTTAATCCATTAGTGTAATATTTCTCAAAAAACAATCCACTATTCTGAAAGCCCTCAGCCCTTCTTATGCACCAATCAAAAAATCTCTCTTGATTTTCAATTCCAAGAATATCAGAGGCAACACAAGTAAAAGAAGCATCTCTAGGCCAAACATACGTATAATATTTAGCTTCCTTTGGAAAATAATCCTTGGAGCAATTTGCAGCAACAATAGCTCCATTTTCCAAGCAGCAATCTCTTATTACTCGAACGCTTGCGTCTAATATTTTCTTGATTTTGGCTTGCGTATTTTTTTCTCCAGTTTTTTATGGGGGAAATAGGGTTAAAAGCATTTGTGTTTTCCAACAAGGCACGCAGGTTGGCTGTTTCAATACTGCGCCTAGTACACATAGGGTTAGCATCCATATTATCTATGCTGTTAATCGTATTTCCTATAATTAGGAATAATGTCAAGAAAAACGGTAAATAATGGCATCCTGAAAAACAGCAGTTTAGTCAGAGGTTCGCTCCACGGTATCTCTCTAGAAAAAAGGAGAGATTGCAAAACACGAAAATTCTTTTGTCGATGTCGACAGCAGTTTGCTAGACCGAAACTAGACTACGACCCCCAATCATTTCCTAGAAATAATGAACTACATTTTCATTAGAAACTTTTCTTCGCTTAGGCTCTGAATTAAACTCCAGCCGTCATCTAAATGTTTAACAAGTTCCCCTTCTCCCTTCACGACGCTGTACTTTCCAGTTGCACTTCTACTTTGAGCTCTGTTGTCTGTCTGTGCGCTGTCTTCGTTCAGATGTCTAAATTCTGTTATGGCTTCATCAACGTCTTTGGCTCTTGCTAAAACATCGCCTAGTTTTTGCAGTTGATTGTCATCGTACCCTTGGAGTCTTGCGAAGTCGAGAAGCATCTTCGACCGTAGTTTCTTCTCTTCTATTGGAGTTGCCTGAATAGTTAAATGCGGAATGACTTTGCGGTATTCTTCCAGATTCTTTGGTTCATCAGCTTTAAAGTAACTCATGTCAAGGTAGAGTCCTTTATGGCCCATCCAGCGTTCTCGGTAACTGGCGTCAACTCCGATGCAGTTTGAACGGAAATACTTTCTTAGCGTATGAATATGTAGCTCGTACCATTTGTTTGATTTTTTGGCTAATCCTGCTCGCTTTAGGATTCTTGCCCAGACCTTTTCGTAATCCTCTATGGTTGTGAACTTGCCTTTATGATAATTATCGCCTATGAGAGGTGATTCATCAGTTAGGACTTCTCCTGCTGCTTCTCTTTCCTCGAAGTATTGCAGCAGAGCGGTCTTTGCTTCGGGCGTAATGAAAGTGCAGAATAACCTTCCCGCAGTTCCTCGTCGCTTACTAGTGAATTTTCTACCTCTTTTCCTTTGAACAGTTAAACGTGCCAAATCTGGATAATTAGGGTCTAAGTCCCCTTTCTTTAAGCTAAAGAGAGTACCTGCCCTAAGACCACTGCTTGAATCACAAAAAATAACCGCACGGTCTCGAGATGTTCCATGATTAAGCAGACTCTTTAGCTCATCTTTTGTAGGTGCTCGATCCTCTTCTCGGATTTCTGACGTGGTTGGTAGCTCAATTTTCTTCCAATCCATTTGGATACCGTTTAACCCAAACCATTTTTTGACGCCAAAAACATGATTACGAACGTGATTGTGAGCTTTATTTTGTTCTTCTAATGCATAATCGATAAATTTGTCTACTTTCTCTTCGACGTTTATCTTGCCTTCTTTAATTGCTAGGAGCGCTGTTTCAGGGTCAGAATAGCCTAAATACTCAACGAAACCTTTTACGCCCTTAACATAAATCTCAACTGTGCCCTCGGAGCCCATTCGCCTGATGCCCGCGATTGCTTCATAGATTTTTGCGATGCTGGGATAATTTTGAACCCACTCTCTAGCGTATTTTCTCATCTTTTCGCCTGAGAAACCTTATACTTCTTCGCAACATAAAGTTTCCCAGACGTTGCCGTCTGAGTAACTCTGATCCGTCATCCAACAAGTTGTCAAGCTAATGCCTTCTCATCATCCGGCATACAACTAATGAGTGGTGGAAAATAAAAGCGTTCACATTAATATAGAAAAAACTGGGAACACTTTTATTTTGGTTTCAGATATCAAAAGGTAGGAGTTAAACAGTATGAATTTTGTTGGAAGTCAAACAGAAAAGAACCTTCTAGCCGCCTTTGCTGGCGAATCTCAAGCACGTAACCGCTACACATTCTTCGCCAGCGTAGCCAAAAAAGAAGGGTATGAGCAAATTGCGGCGATTTTTGAGGAAACTGCAGGTAACGAGAAGGAACATGCCGAGTTATTCTTTAAGCATCTGAAAGGCGGAATGGTTGAAATCAAAGCAACCTATCCAGCAGGCGTAATCGCTTCGACCGCCGATCACCTTAAAGCGGCAGCTGAAGGAGAAAAACTCGAGTGGGGAACACTCTACCCCAACTTCGGTGAGGTTGCTGAACAGGAAGGATTTAAAGATGTTGCTTGGACTTTTCGGAGTGTTGCAAAAGTAGAAGCTTATCATGAACGTCGATACAACAAGTTGCTTGAAAGTTTACAGCAAGGCAAAGTATTCAAGAAGGATCAACCAGTCAAGTGGAAGTGCAGAAACTGCGGCTTAGTCATGGAAGGTGACTCAGCGCCAGATAAATGCCCAACATGTGATCACTCCAAAGCCTACTTTGAAGTCTGGACAGAGAACTATTAGCCTATTTTTCTTTTATTTTTTGACGTCCTTATTGAACTCAGCTTTGCTTTTTTTTCTATAGCCTGCCATTTTTTTAACGGAGAAACTGTGCTATGTTGAAGGGTCGCGACCTCTCCAGTGTCCTGTCTCTTAATTTATGTTCTATCATAATGAGGGATTGTTTTGGAGATTTTTTTGTTAGTGCTTTTGGATGGGTGGTTATGTGTGTTGGCTGTCCACTTGCCATCCGTATCGAGGAGAAAGGAGAAGGCTTCGAAAACGGAAATTGTTTTTTGGGCGTAGTGGTGTAGCCTTCAACCTTAACCAATCCATCCAATCACTAACAAGACTTAAGATATTATAGATTACTTATAAGCCTTGTGAAACAAAAATAAAAAATGGAGATATGAATTCAGCGTAAGCTACCTTAATTTACGGTCAAAACGCCTTCCAAAACGTTACGTTCAGCCACATCAAGCTGCTTAGACAGCCACATCTTCAGAATAGATGAAAACTTTGGAAGCGCTCCATTATAGGAGATGATTTGATTACCCTTAATTGCGTCTGCCTGGAAAACCTTCTCATCTTCTTTATAGCTAAAAGACAGTGTTTGAGCCCGAGCCGCCAAGACTTGGAAATCCTCCCACTGCTTGCACCGCAAAATCGTGGATGGCAAGCCAGTTGCTATGGAAGCAAATGAAGGTGCCATTTCAACTGTCTGTTCTCTAAAAGTTGTAGTTGGCAATTCTTGATTAGGTGCACGGGATAGTTGACCTACCAAGTTTGTGACTTCTTTTTGAATTGTGTCTATTTTTCCTTCTACTTTTTTGACTTTGGCGTTTAGTTCGCTGTTGTCTCCCATTTGTTCGGTGACTGTTGCTAACTCATTAATGAGCTTATCTAAGTCTTTTTCATGTTCTTTTAAAACGTTGACTATGAAGTCTAATGCCTCGAGCGCGTCATCTTTTGATTGTGGACTCTTTGTCATTTTTCTACCCCAATTGTCTTACATTCAATTGATGTTTTCGGTAGATAAAGCTAGCGAATGCTCAAATAATACAGGTTATATTGATTATCAATACTCAATACTGAATGCTGGTCTTCGGACAACATTCACCGCTTGATTAAGGGTTTCGGAGAGCTTTGCTAAATTGTCAGTCTTTGCTTTAAAGGGCCGCCATATCACAACAGGTCGGTTCTGACGGAGGTTTCGGGTAGCGCTCGGAGGTTTTCGTATGATAGTTTTTGTTTCAATGAGGTTTCTTATCTGGAGGTTCCATTGGGGACTTTCCAAGATCAGAATTAGTTGTAAATAAAGCTGTTAACAATGATAGATTAGAAATATTTCATCGTTCATTATCTTATATCCAAATTAAAGTGAGACGCGTTATTATCTGACCTTTCGCAAAAACCAAACAAGCCAGTCTAAAGGGTCTCTAATCTATCGCACTCCTAAAGCAACTTTAACTGATCCTTAAAAATCAGACGCGCATCCTCTATTACGCCATCATTATACCCTTCACTAACAATCTGGTTCAAACAAACCTTGAGCTGCCCAAAGCTAAGCTTAAGATTTGACTTATTAGCCAGCTCCAACAAGACACCCTCTAGTGCTGAAACCTCTTTCTCGCTGTCCGCTACACCAATAACTTTCCCAAGCATCAGATCGTTCAATATATAATATGCAAAGATTACCTCTTTCACATTCTTCACGATGCTGCTGCCACCGTTCACGTCGTTATCGAGATTTAAGTCGTCAAAGTACCCGTAAATCTTCTTTAGAATTTCGAAAGATTCTTTTGCTGTCTCTTGAGGCGCCTGCTTTTTGACGGCAGCAGAAACAAATCCAAAATCTAAGTTTAATTTTTCCAACGATAGCCCTTTAAAGTCCAAGTTGCTCCCTAAAATGTCCGTATAGCCCTCCAGATGAGTCCAGTTAACTATCTTTGGTTGCAAACCCATCAAAATGTTGAATGATGAGTCAACAATAGAGATTGAAGAATTAATTATGGGTGAAAGCTCTATTTTTTTTAGGCTATCTTTTGAGGTGGCGCTCAGAGTTTGCTGCTGTCTTTCAAGCAAATCTCGAATCTGGTCACGCAACTCGGTGAAAGATTCATTTTTTTTCTTGGAAACAAACGAAAAAACAGAGTCGTTCCAGTCTATTGTTACTTCGTTGCCAAAACTCTCGATGCTTGTTATCTTGTAAACAGGGATTTCTTTAATTATCACCCACCGTTTTTTGAGAAACCCTTTTGCATCAAAAAATTTCAAGACACTGTCCGCAATTTCGTATTTTGTTACTGTAAGCCCCTTAGGTTTTGGGGTGGGCTTGGGGGCTGTTTCCGTGGGCAACTCTGGTTGTTTTTTTCTCCCAATTAACATGGGAAACGCTATGGTCGTGATTGCGGGGGTCAAGAAGTAATTGTTGGTTTTATAAACAGACCCTTGAAGTTGCGTTTTCTTTTTCATTTTTTACCGAATCCTTATCAGGTTTTTGTGTTTATAAGATTGGTGGCTTACTGAGGTTCCAGATGCATTTGATTGCTTTTAACTCGCAAGCCAGCACACAGGGAGTATTGTTGGTTTGAGGATTACAGGAGCTGCATGTGTATTTGATTTTTTTGCGGTGCGCTTCAGAGATTGCTACGACGGTTTTATCTTCAAGATCGATGAATTCAGTTTCAAGTATAAGCGCTACTTGGGGGCAATTTTTTACACATTTGCCACAGCCGTTGCATTTATCCGAGTCAATAATGATGTAGAATTCGCCTGAGCCATCACAGTAGCCATAATGCGTAATCACAAGCAATCTATCCTTTCTGCGCTTTATCATACAATGCTTTAGCAAGTGAAGCAGCGCCCAACGCGCCGGCAACCATCGGGTCTAAACCGCCCTCCCGCCATTGGGGCATAGGTAGGCACTTTACGCCAAGGATAGTTTCGATTCTGCTAACGATGCCGATATTTTTTGATTGACCACCGGTAACTACCAGTTCCTTCTCTAGGCCAACTCTGTTTATGAGGTTAGCCATACGAACAGCCATCGCTCGCGTATATGCCGCTAACACTTTTTCTTTCGACCAGCCCTTTCGAAGTAGTCCCATGGCTTCGGTTTTAGCGAAGGCAACACAGGTGCAGCTTACGGGTTCGGGTTCTTTTTCGACCTTAAGAGAGATTTCGCCGATTTGTTCTATGGGAATCTGCAGAAGGTCAGCAAAAACTTCCATGCCTCTGCCTGTGCCGGCTGCACATTTGTCATTCATCAAAAACGAGACGACTCTGCCGGTTTGGTCAATGCGGATTGCTTTGATGTCTTGTCCGCCTACGTCAAGGACGGTCCGGACGCGGGGTCCCCAAATGTAATTGGCACCTTTAGCGTGGCACGCAATTTCGGTGATAGCTTTGTTTGCCATGGGTACATTGACGCGTCCGTAGCCTGTGCCGACGATGTACTTGAGGTCGCCTACTTTGAGTCCGGTTCCTTCCAAGGCGTAATCGAGGGCTTTTTTAGCGCTCTCTGGACTGTTGGCGCCTGTGCGCGTGATGCCCCAGCTGTAGGCTTCACCATTTACCATAATGGCTGCTTTAGATCCAACGGACCCTACGTCGACACCTGCGGTGATTATGTCTTTGGAGGTCCATTTCTTGTTGGGAATTACGCGGTGGTATTCTTGCCAACGCCAAAACTCTGTCGGTTGTGTAGCGCTCATTTCTGCAGCTCCTTTGGACGGTTAGCCGCTATCAGTGCAGCGCCCAGCGCACCCACGTATTCAGGGTACTCTGGAATCGTGACAGTTAACCCTAGTTTTCTATTCAGGGACGCTACGAAACCTGGGTCTTTGGCAACTCCACCCACTAGAACTACTTCAGGGTTTATTCCTAAGCGATGAATCATGGAGGAAACGCGGTCTGCCATTGCATCATATACGGCTCGCGCGATTTCTGGTTTGGGTTCCTGGCGGTGAATAAGTGAAACCACATCTGATTCGCCGAAGATTACGCAGGATGCATTTATGGGGCTTGCTCTCTCTGCTTTAAGTGCCAGTGGACCAAGATCCTCAATCTTTACCTCAAGAGCCCTTGCCATAGCTTCAATAAAAGCGCCAGCACCTGCCGCACAGCGCTCGTTCACTACAAAATCTGCCATTACTCCTTTCTCATCGCACTTTACAGCTCTAGCTTCTTCGGCTCCGACATCTATGATTGTTCGAGCTTTAGGGACGAGGTATACGCCTGCTTTTGCGTCTGCACTCATCATGCTAACTTTGCTGTTTGCATATGGTGCCATATCTATGGCTGAACCTGTTGCAGCGAAGTGATTGACGTCTGAAAGCTTTAGACATGCTATCTTTAGGGCTTCATCAACGGCTTGTTCTGCAGCTTTGGTGGGGTCAAATCCCGAGAAAGCCGTGGTTCTTGCAACTACGCAGCCTTCTTTTACAATTACTACTTGCACTCTTTGCGTGCCCAAGTCCATTCCAACTGTTATCATTTTAGAAATCCACTCTTGCCGTTAACATTTCAAGGAACGCTTCCACACGGGTCTTCATTTGTCCAACATCTTCTCTTGTGTATTCGGTGTCAAGGTAGTACACTGGGACGTTTATTTTGTCCAGCGCTTTTTTGACTCTAGTGTACTCCATTGCGTAGAGCATACAGCCGCGGACCACATAGTAGATTACACCTTGAATATTCCAGTCTTTGACTTTGTTAAGAAGCCAGTTTATTCGGTCTTCGTTGCCATCTTTGCTAGTAAAGCAGGGGCATGTGGACGCCATCAAGTAACGGTCGCTTATCGCGTTTAACATGTCATCCATGGACCATTCGTCGACACCGACAGGGTCGTTGAGGATTCTTTCGCCCGAGCATTGTTCGTCAGCTACTATAATTCCTTGAGGACTGCTTTCTTCAACCAAACTGGGCAATTTCCAGTTGTCAGGCCAGAACATCGGTGTGCCAGTCACCATCACTCTCGGAGTATCTGGGGGGCAAACCCAGTCTTTCAGCTGCGCCCTCGCTTCAAGTTCATCGCATAAGGCTTCAGTTTTTTCTGTCCAACGCTTCTTGTTATCCCACTGGTACGCTTGGTTTACCAACATGGCGTCCCTACCCATAATAACTGGGTTGCCTTTGCGTAATTCCTGGAGGCGGCGAAACGCTTTTGTGGCTCTGTGGCTTGTTTCGATGGCTTCTTTTAGGTTTTTACGGGTTATCTTATTACCGGTGAACTGTTCAATTTGCTTTTTCATTTGTTTTATTTCGTCATTCCAGAAACGCAATGATTGGGTTGAGTCTTTTATTCGGGGTACGTTCATTCCCCAGATTATCTTGTAATCGCTTAAGATTTCGCTGAGTTTTGTCATGCCGTCACATGTTAATACGCTGATTAATGCATCGCTCTGTTCAAGGAAAGGCGAGAGTTCGATCATTTTGGCGCCTATGGTTGAACGGATAACTGGGCAAACCTCCACGGGCACAACCCTGTCGCCTAACTTGGAGGTGTCATACCAACCCGAGTTCACTCGTACTGGTATGGCGCCTGCAGCTAAAATAAGCTCAGTTGGCGCAAAAAGGCACAGGTAACCGATGACTTTTTTTCCTTTCTCTTTCTCTGCCGCAATCTCCTGTTGACGTTGCCCAAACAGATTTGAGATATCGTCAAAGTATTTCATTGCTTGAGGTCTGTGGGGATCGGCTTTTTTCATGCGTTCAATGTTGTCAGCCATTATTTTTAGGGAGGCTGTTTTCACGGTGTTTTTGAGTTCTTCGATTTCTTTTCTGGAAACTTCAGGCATGTATCTTTTTGCAACGGGTTCACTCATTCTTTCTTCTCTTCCTCTTGGCTTTTTGATTGTTCTAACCAGTTTCTTGACTCAAACATTGATTTATTGCCTAATTTTACTTTTAAAGTGCCTTCATATGGGCACATTTCGACGCATCGAGCGCACAGCATGCATTGGGAGGTAGTTATTTTTCCGCCCTTTTGCTCGTACACCTCAGTAACTTGCACAGGGCAAACTCGTTTGCAAACCCCGCATTTGGTGCACTTCTCTTCATCTTTCTCAATATGTAGCAGAGGAGCCCACTTAAAACCCTTAAACCTATTCACAACAGCCAATGAAACGCCAGTTGGGCAGAAGCGGCACCATAGTCGTCTTGTGAAGAAGGAACCGACGAGCGTTAAACCGACAAATACAACGCTTATGATTTGACCAGGGCTTGTTCCCGTCCAAGTTATGATGTCTTGAACGTAGGGATAACTGAAGTTAATTCCGCCAATTATAAGGGGAGCGGTTGTCCAGGACACTACTACTGGTATGAGAGGCGCTAGCAGTATGCTGTAGGGGCGGAATGGTCCTGCCAAAAGCTGAGCATACAAAACAGCGAAATTAGTGTCTGGCGGCGGGTCCAAAAGCCACAATGCGATGGGTATGAGAAGGAAAAACATCAGCAGAACGTATCGGAATTTGTGGAGGCTTTTGTTTAGTTTGTCAGGGATGATTCGGTGGCGCACTTTGAGGGCTTTTCGTAAGAGGCTTTCTAAATCCATGATTAGGGCAAATGGGCATAGCCAACCGCAATAAAACTTTCCTATAACGATGGTCATTGTTAGGAGAATAATCAGGACGTAAAGTAATGGGATTGTGTAGGTGAATATGTAGAATATGGCTGCAAAGGAGACCGCTTGGATAACAAACCTAAGAAAAGTTACCCGCATTGACATGTTTCTTTTCCAAATTAGAACTGCCAGTATCCCTGCTACTCCAAGCCCCGCAAGCACCGTCAGCCTTAATAGGTCTCCAACTATTTGCAACGACATGTTTTTCGCCTCATTATGTTATCTGAATTAATGACCCAACCATCGTAAATGCTCCAAACGCTATCAACACAGCTGCGCCTGCCACGGAAATCCACTTCCGAAACAACGGTGCCTTGTTGAATAGCCAACCCGTAACACCACCCAATACCAAAAGTGGAGAGATTGTGGTTCCTAACCCAAACAGGATAGCTAACGTCATGGTTCCGGTCGGGCTAGAGAAGGGCAGTGCATAAAGCAGCAATAGTGAAACCAGAGGCGGACAAATAATTAAGCCTCTGCTTAAACCAAGAGTGAAAGCGCCAAAATCAAACCCATAGCGTTTCATTTTGCCCGAAGGTGGCATGTTGGCGCCTTTGATGCTGCATTTATTTGGCTTTCTTGCTTTTAGAAGCATCCATGCGCCAATCGCGATTGTTATTGCGCCAAAGATTATTGAGGAGTAAATTTGAAAAGGTGACAAAACATCTGGCTCCACCAAAGTTATCAGTCCACTTAATAACCCAATTAATAATCCAATCAAAGCGTATGCCAAGACTCTTCCAGAATTAAAAATCAATGTAACTTTGACACCTTTGCGGAAACCCGCGCCTATGCCAGCGATGTAACCTGCGACGACAGGAAGACATGAGGCGGTACAGACTCCTAATCCATAGATTAAACCTATAGCGAATGAGCCTATGTATGGATTAGATATTTCAGGTATCACCGACATGCAAGAGGTCTCGCTGAATGGGTTATTAGAGCAAATAATAAGGGTGAAACCATTTAAATCTTACATAATTTTTGAGTCTTGTATGTTTTTTTTCTTTTAGCTGCACAAAAAAGGAGAAGAGGGTTATGGTAAGGTGATTAGCCGGGTGTTGTATTGTTGGATATATGCTAAATGCGCTGCATCATAGGGGTAACTCTCGGTTGTAGGATATGGGAATCCGCTCATAGCCATAAAAGGCATCGGATCTACTGAGAAGTTGAAGCCGTATCCCCATTCGCCTATGGGGTCCTTAAACCAGCAAGCAACCACAAAGAAGTAGTCACGAACAACACCTTGCTCTGGTGCGGTTAGGTTGGCGGTTGAGAAAAGCATGCTGACCTGGTCGCCTTGCCGCCCAATCACGAACAGGTCGTCAGCGTCTTGAAGCAACGCTGTTACATCGCCGTATCTTGTGAATGCTCCGGTAGCGCTGGATTGTGTTTCCCACATTTGGCTGAATTCTGCCGAGGTGGGGACAAGTTTTTGTATGGTTGTTGTCTGTTGTGGTGTTGTATCTATTCCGATGTAATCATAGGTTACATTCCAGAAGTTGGTGAATCTAACTTGGCAATCATTAACGTCCGTGGGGAATAACCCTGTTAAGTCCACGGTGAAGGTTCGGGAGTTGTAGTCTGAAGGTAGCGGTATCTGTCGGTCTTGAGGAGCGCGTATCCAATTGCCGTTTGCATCTTTGATCTCCATATAGGGCGCAGGCATGATTTGGGTGCCGTCGGGTAAAATACTTTGGGTAGCTGCGTCTTTGAACTGGCTTATCCACGCATAGTATGTGTCGGCAAGACCCCAATCAACCATTCCTGTTATTACAAGCTTAATTGCTGGTGCACCCGCTAAATTGCCTAAGTCTAAAGTTAACTTGTTAAGGGATATATTTTCCCATGAAGTGCTTTCAGTTCCGCTGATACCTGGTGTGTATAATCCGTCTTTAAGTAGGATTTGAGCGAGAACATCTTGTCCTTGTTCGTTTGTGGCGCTGATAGGCGCTACTAGTGTGCCGTTGCTTGTTGTGTAGATTTGACCTGTTGAGCCTTTGTTTAGGTAGTTAGTCATGGATGTGTAGGCGTCGGTTCCAGCTGGGTGGTCAACCACCAGCAAGTAGGCTGAATCGAGGTAGTAGAGTTCGTTCCATTGTTGGGCAAGAGTCATGTCAAAGTTTCCGTTGTTTGCCGCCACCAAACTGCTGTCCAGCTTGACGTAGTCCCAGGGGTTTCCGCCTCCGAACACAACTTGGCCGTCAGAGTTGATGTGGCTGATGTATCCAAGCCAACCTGGGTTTGAAACATCAGTAACATAAGAGTATCCAGTCCCATTCCACACATATAATGAAGGACAAGATGCATACCCACTGATTAACGTGTAAGTTACAACCAGAATCATGCGGCCACTTAAAGTGAAAGTTCTCGACGGGCTAGTGTTACCGTCGCTCCAATACGAAAATTCCAGCACACCTGTCCCAACATTAAAGGGGTTAGGTACTGCAATGCTGTATTCGCCTACAGGCAATAATGCTTGGTAAGCAGTCAGGTGATCTTCTCCATTTAGGGTAAAGGGTAATGCTTTGGAGCCGCCGCCTGAACGGTTAATGGTAAGCGTATGGTAACCAGCTTTTACGACAACAAATGAACCCGCCAGTGTGTTTAGTTTTGCTGTATGTTTTCCTTCATCTATGTCTGAAGCGTTAATTGTGATTCGTACGGTTTGGCTTGCCCCAGCCTCCAATGAGATGACCTGAGTGCCCACAATAACGTCGTCAATTATTGCTTTTACGGTTAATTTGTCATTTTCACTTGAAGGGTTCATTGCATTGGCAGTTAAAGTGACGTTTTCGTTAGCCCAAATTTCATAGGGGTCACTGATAAAGTTTGATAGTATGATTTTACTGGATTCTGGTGGTGAGGGTTTAATGAGAAATGTTCCTGTAAGGTCGCCAACTTTTACGCTGTAGTTTCCATCGGCCAATTCTATGTCGGTGAAATCGATTATCTGCGTAGAATTGCCTGATAGAGTAACGTTGGTTGTGTCTTTTATTGCGCTATTAATTTCAAGATTTATTGTTTGGTTGCCTTCTAAATCGCCAATGTTTGTCAAATTAACAGAAATTTGAACTGATTCGCCTACAAAAGCTTCAAGCGGATCAACAGTCAAGTCGGACAGGGTAAATGTGGCTGGTTTAGCCCCATTCGCAATCAGACCCTCTGATTGAAAATAAAAGTAGACCCCTGCAGCTGCACCCACAATCATCAAGTCGATTATTAGAATTGCTTTAAGTTTAACTACCGCCGAACGAGACAGCATTCTCCCTGCACCCTCAATTACAGTCTAAGATAGTAAACAATATTAAGCATTAAAAGCTTATGCGAAAATATTTTTTCAAAGAAAACAGCCAAACTGAGCAATTTCATAAAATTTTTGGGATTGGGATTTGAAAAGCGATAATTAGCTGTGATCACAAAGAAGCATACGTTTACTTGTTACTGTCTAGGCACAATCACAAAGTTAAATATAATAAAATTTGGTTAAATTGAAAACAAGCAAGCATGCTATTTTGGAGAAATAATAAAATGGTTAAATCTAAAAAAATATTTGCTTTGACTTTGCTAACATCACTTTTAGTAATTGCGGCGTTTGCAAGCGTAAGCGTAAAAGCACAAACCCAAGCCACAGTAATCGTTACGCCTTCACTTGGCGGAACAACAGACCCATCCGGAACAACCACCTATCCAGACGGCACCCAAGTAACATTTACAGCAACCCCCGACCCTGCATCCGTTTTCCAATATTGGATAATTTCAACTGATGCGGGATCCAGCGTAGTTTCTGAAAACCCTGTTACACTTCCAGTTCTTGGCGGAACAACTTACAATGCACAAGCGATTTTCTCGCCCCTCCTACCCCCACCAGGCGTTTCAAATCTTCCATCTAACATGGCCACAGCAGCAATCGTAGTCGTCTTAACTGGCGCAGGAGGAACGACGACTCCAGTGCCAGGGACCTATGCGATGGCTGATGCTACTTCACTTATGCTAACAGCAACCCCTGAGAGCGGCTGGGTATTCTCACACTGGGTCATTTCAGGACCAAACCTAAGCCATGGTGGATACCCCTACACAGCCACTCCGACAGATAACCCATACACAGTTGACCACGGATATGGAAACACCTTCAGCTACCAGCCAGTCTTCACTCCTGAAGGCACAACTGAACCAACACCAACAGTACCAGAGTTTTCAAGCATAGCAACAGTCGGAATTGCTTTAGCGTTAGTCGCAGTTGCATTCGGAACAATTGTTTACCGACGCAAAACAAAATAAATCCATCCTTTTTTATTTTTTTTACTTTAATCCTTAATTTTACTTCTTGGCTCTCAATTTATTTGCTAAAATTATTTTCGTATCTTAGTTAACTTTCTTTTTTTGTTCGGCTTGTTTTGTTTTTTAACATTCTTTAGGTTAGGGGCATTCTGGCTCAATGTGGACCGTAACCACAACGTTGGTAAAGTGCTCTTTAGTTTCTTTCTCAACCTGCGATGCCAGTGAATGTGCCTCCTTAATCTGAACATGCTTTGTAAAGCAACAATCAATGTTTATGTAGCGTTTGCCACCTGCAGCATAAGTCACCACCCGCTTAATCCGAAGGTTACCCAAAATATTTTTAGCAACATCATTAACGACTTTTCGGAGTTGCGCCTCATTCACCTCTGCCACAGGAATGGCGACGCCTGCCGGTTCAATGTGAACCGTAACATTTTCAAGCGACTTAATTTCAGCCTCCATTCTGCTTTCGATGTTTTCGGCAATTTTATGTGCCTCTTCCACTGACAGTTCAGGATTAACATAGGCATGCAAAGTAATGTAGAGTTTTCCACCAACAAAGATGGTGGAGATTTCATGAACTTCTATGACACCGTCAACTATTGCGAGTTTCTCGATTAGATGGTCCATTTTTTTCTCTTTGTCAGAGGGTTCAATGTGGATGGTAGCGTCCACGTTTGTTAATGAATCTTTTAAGCATGATTCGATTTTTGAGGCTAAAGCATGCGCTTCTTCCAAACTCATTAGGTTGGGAACTTGAACTGATGCTTCAACAAAAATCTTTGAGCTTACCTTTCGAACTTTTAGGTTTTCTGTTTTAACAACGCCTTCACAAGATAGAATTATTTTCCTCGTTTTCTCCACGAGCTCTCTTGAAGTGGTGTCGCTTAGCTCCATTACGCTGAATTTTACAAGTTTGATGCTTAAGTAGGTAAGCATTACTCCAAGGAAAATGGATGCGAAGGAGTCGCCGCCAGTAAAGCCCAATGTGGCTAAGCCAAAACCTAATAGTGCTATAAGAGTTGAGCTTAAATCGGAGACAGCGTCGTAGAAGCCTGCTTTCATCGAGGGGCTCTCAACATGTTGGAATTTCTTGAAGACCGTAACTCTAAGAGAAGCAATGAAAAGCGCGTAGCCGACTGCGACAAAACCAGCATATTCTATACCTGCAACAAGATGCGGGGGCTCTATAAGTCTCAAAGCAGCTTCGTAGAAAATTAAGAGTGCAACGGCGATTAAGACTATACCACCTATTAATCCGCCTATGGTCTCGAACTTTTCATGTCCATATGTGTGTTCTTCGTCAGCAGGCTTCATTGCGGCTCGAACTGCAAAAAACAGCATTAAGCTAGATAGTGCATCGAGTAAGGCATGTAAGCCGTCACTCATTATCGCTAAACTATTAACAAGAAAGCCAACCGTAACCTCAACTATTACTACGCTAAAAATTGCAGTAGCTGAAATTTTTAGTGCTTTGAGCTTGAATTTTCCTTCTTGAACGCTTTTCATTTTTGATAGTCTAATTATGCTCATTGCAGGGGCGATTTAAGAATTGTGGGCAGTAAAACAGTAAATGATTTTTTAGGATCGTTTTCAGCGGTTGGCTCTCTTAATTTAAATAATTCTTAACTAATTTTTATCGGTAATGAAGTTGTCAGCGCTATTCCGCGGAGACTCCGCCGTATTGAGAGGCAACTTTTTACTCATCACTCTAAGCTGGATTATCCTATTTGCCGTTCAACCCATCCCCGATACCTATTCAAGTCTCTTCTACTTGAGCCTTGGCGCAGACAAATTTCTATTATCGGTTATGGGCTTTGCGGGATCAATAGCGGTTGCTCTTGTCCAGTTCCCTGGCGGCTACTTAGCGGATAAACAAGGCAGACGAGGGCTCATAGTCACCATGACTTTTGGGTTAGCAATAGGCAGCCTGTTTTTCATATTTGCCCCGTCATGGCAGTTTATTCTAATCGGCTTATTGATTCAGAACGTTTGCTCCATCTACGGGCCAGCCCTAATGGCTATGATTATCGATTCACTGCCGCCTGAAAACCGAGGTGCGGGCTTTAGTTTTCAATCAGTCATAACAACTATAGTCCTTTTGCCTGCCCCGCTTATTGCGCAATATTTGGTTGCCGCTTTTCACTTCGATTTAGGCATGCGCATAGCATACACCCTCGTAGCCGCCGCATACTTTGTTATAAGTGTCTTAAGGCTAAGACTAAAAGAAACATTGCCACAAACAGGACAAAAAACAAAAATCAGTATCCAAAATGCTTTCCGCGGATATGCTAAATCAGTAAAAGAAGGCATTTCTGTTTGGCAAAAAGTCCCAAGGTCAGCCTTTAACCTCTTTTTAGCGATCATAATCATAAACGGGCTGGTAGTCAGTTGCCAAACCTATTTTGTGGTCTATGCAACTTCAATCCTTAAAGTGTCACTTGAGCAATGGGCTATCGTCGTTACCTTCAGGTACCTAACCATAGCAATCCCTGGTATACTAGCAGGATTAAGCATGGATGTCAGAGGAAGAAAACGTTTCCTGATACTTGGGTATCTACTGTATGTTCCAGGTATGCTCCTTTTTATTAACGCAGATTTTAACATGCTTCTCCTTGCGTTTTTCTTCTTTGGATTGGGCAATTTGTTGCAGCTAAACAGCTACACCGTATTAATGGGTGATTTGGTTCCCAGAGGTTTAAGGGGAACAGTTACGGGCTGCCTTCAGTTTTTCATGTTTCTGATGCAAGCCATCCTACAACTCGTAGTTGGATTCCTGTACGCTTATGTTTCTCCCCAGCTTCCATTTCTGATGTTAGCTGCAACAGCAATACCGCTCTCGATTTTTGTATACTGGAAAGTATACGAGCCAAGCGTTAAAGAAGCATAAAATGCCTAGTCTTTGGACTGTTTTTAGGCAAGTAAATCCATAAGCGAAAGGGAGATGCAAGCGAATGATGAAATCGTGATGCCAAGCGTGATCGTTGCTTTACTGCGATTCCACGCTTTTCTGAAACTCTCCTTATATACGTCAATTATGTTCTGGTCGTTTGTACAAAGCATGCTAGGATGACCCGATTCCGTTTTCTGTTGGGTAGCAATCCATATTTCCTTGTTATCTAAGATTTGATAGTTTTTACAGGTTGCTTTATCGATTGATTTGACGGTTAATTCACCGTTGAATGGAGCTATTTTTTCAATAGCTTGTTTAGCGGCCTCATTATCTTCTTTAGTTACAACAATTAATTTTGTTTTGGCTTTCGTGTGGGCAATTGCCTGGAGGAATTCGCGGAAATGCGCAGAACGTGTTTGAATATTTTCGAGATTGACTACAAAGAGGCACTCTTTTTTCAGTTTCTTAACAGTTAGACTTCCTCTGTTTCTTATGGCTTCATCGGTGCTTAGAAGATTGAATCGTGTTTCTTCTTTAATTTCTGGTTGTCTCTGGATTGAATTTACCATTTCTTTCAGGTTACTTTCCAAATGAGAAATTCGCTTGTGGGATTTTTCTCTTTCTTTCGAAATTAAAGTTTCTAGCGCTTTTTCGATTGGGATGGCTTCAATCATAAATGGTTTGTTAATTGTTTTTGTAATTAATCCCATTTTTTCAAGTTTAGGCAACAGTTTGTAAATGTCTTGCCTATGTAGCTGCGTTGATTTTGAAATTTTTCCTACCCGGGTTTTACCTGATTGTACAATACTCAAATACACTTTAGCCTGGTTAACCGTAAAGCCAAAGCTTTCCATTTTGACAACAAAGTCTTCTTCCATAAGCAACCCCTACTTTTTCTCTTAATCCTGCCCACATCACATTTTAAGGTGAAGTGTTCATAAATTTTTCGCAATTCCCTCGATATTTTAACGTCAATGCCTCTTATCAATCACCTTTACACATCAACTAAATCGAGTCCAAGGCAGGGACAACTGATCAAAGAACTCGGGGTGTTGTCTGAAAAATAAAATGATGAAAGAATTAGAATTTGAGTGTTGATGAGGATGAGGAGGTTCATAGTTAACATTAACAGTGTTTACTAATCGTTACATTTGCACTTTCGTTCTTTTCTCTCCTTGCCGTCCACAGCCCCTGAAACCTCAAGTAGCTAAAACAGGCTCAGAGATTTTTTGTCCATTGCTTTTTTTAAATGGCTTAAAATTAAGCAAGATTTTTCATGGTGTGATTAACAACTGACTAATCAACCAATGTTCTAATTTCGCTTCCTCTCAAACTCCATTTTTGTCGTAAGTGTCCACTTTCCAATCCATTTTAAAAGCAAACTTGTGGATAGATGGCAGGCAGAGTGTCTTTTCTACGGAAAGGACACTCTATAAACTTTGGAGAATTAAAAAAATGCGAATATCTAAAAACCAAACTTTGGCAACTATTATCGCTATAATTCTAGTAACATCTATGGCGACAATGTTAGCACCACAACCAACCGTAACAGCGGAAGTAATTAACGGAATCAACTACAACCAGGCAACTGCAGATGCAATCAACGCAGGCATGACTTGGAATCTCGACGCTAACGCATCAACTACTAGGCTTACTCTTTGGAACCGATATCACGACCAAATTCCAACATGGGTCTTTAGTACAATTTCGCCAAACCCACTGGGTGTTGGCCAGGAATTTACTATGGTAATATTCAACCCCCAGGTTCCCTATCAAGCCCAAGACACCAACGACATCCGATACAAATACCATGTAGTAATAACTAAACCTGATGGATTAACAGAAACACTTCCTTCATCCGGTTCGTTGACTTCTGACTCTACAGGGACAACATATACTAAGTACACACCCGATGCAATCGGCAACTACTCTGTGATGGTCGTATTCGAACAACTTAACTGGATCTTTAAAGAAGCAGGGAACGATAGCAGTAGCTACCCGCTCGCAGGCCGAGACTACTATGGAGTTACTTTCTTGTCAAGCAACCGCACCTACATAGTGGCGGTGCAGCAAGACCCTATTTCAACAAGTGCTATTACGTACTATCCGCTCCCAACAGAATACTGGGCTAGACCAATTGAAGGGCAGGACAATACTTGGGGCGCAGTTTCCTCAAACTGGCTCAACAGTGCTGCCGACACTGACTTTGGGAGCTCCGATAACAGAGTTCAGACGCAAGGAACTGCACCAAACAGCGGACATATTTTGTGGACTAAACCAACTGAGGATGGTGGAGTTGTCGGCGGAGACGCAAACGCCTTTTTGGGCGATAGAGAAGGACAAGTCTTTAACGCAGGACACCAATACCAAACCAGATTCAACGGTCAATCGATCATCATGTACGGTCGGCTCTACTACCAAGAACCAATAACTTGGTCTGGTTCTGGAGGCGCTTGGGTATGTGTTGATCTTAAGACTGGTCAGGAAGTCTGGCGCAACCAAACCATGAGTGCAAGTCCATCTTTTGGATACTACGTTGAATATGATGACATGAACCAACACGGCGTCATTAATCCAGGCTACATATTCTCAAACAACTTCGGCACTGCAATTCATCCGCGTTATGGAACCACCCCCACAACACTATCCATCAACTCTGTTCCGTCAGGCACTATCGTTGCTGGTCCAAAAGGCGAGCAGTTACGCTACATAATTCAAAGAGAAGGCAGTGACTGGCGACTATTTGAATGGAACTCGTCTAGAGTATTCGCCTATCAGACAAGTGGAACATTTAACGCAAGCCTTGCAAGCCTCATCCGAGTACCGTCTACAGCACCCAACCAACCCGACATACCGACTTGGGACTTTAATGTTTCAATATCAACAACTATGCCCTCAAATTGGAACCCAACTATTCTACAGGTAGTGCGTGGCGATTATCTGCTAGGAAGCAACGGTACACTACCAAGAGCAGGCACAAGTTCACTTTACTATCACAACCAAGATGTTTCAACGCTATTTGCTGTCAGCTTAAAACCAGGCGAAGAAGGACGTATGCTTTGGATGAAGAACTATGATATGACCTTTGTTAGTAACAATGAAGTCATTCAGAGGCTTTTTATCCGCGCTGGCGAGGGCGTTTTTGTAATGCAGGAGATGCCATCGCTTACTTGGCTGGGCTTTGATGTTTATACTGGAAATCTGCTTTGGACCTCTGCACCGCAATCTGATATCAACCCATTTGGCTACTATACCTGGGTCAGTCTCATGAACGTCTTTGGATCATCGATCTATGATGGTAAACTGATTACTGCTGGCTATACTGGGCATGTTTTCTGTTATGATTTGCATACTGGTGAGTTGCTCTGGAAGCAGGCAGCTCTTACGGGCGGCGAGATTTTCAAGTACTACACTGTATTTCACGGCTTAACTGCTGACGGTAAAGTTTTCATTGGAACTCATGAGCACTCAGCTGATACCCCGCTTCTGAAGGGTGCTAAGGTTAGAGTCTTTAACCTCACTACCGGCGATATCGTCTGGAACATGCTAGGCTGGGCTCATCCCGCAACATTTGCACTTGGAGACGGAGTATTAACCTACTGGAATAACTATGACCATCAAGTCTATGCTGTCGGCAAAGGACCAAGTACCATGACAGTTGAAGTTACCAACGACGTAGTGCAAAGTGGAAATAGCGCAATGATAAAAGGCACAGTGACCGACGTTTCACCAGGCACAACGCAATCAGTGAATGGTATGCGATTCCCCAATGGGGTTCCAGCGGTTTCGGATGAGAGCCAGAGTGCATGGATGGAATATGTCTACATGGAAAAGCCACGCCCAACAAACGTAACTGGCGTAACTGTTACCTTAAGTGTTATTGATGCTAATGGTAACCAAAGAGAGATCGGTACAACCACTGCTAACGCTGATGGGTTCTACAGTTTTGATTGGATGCCAGATATCGATGGACAATTTACAGTCACTGCCACATTTGCCGGAAGTGAGTCTTACTGGCCATCGCATGCAGTCACCGCTTTTAACGTTGATCCAGCAGCGCCAACACCAGTTCCTACTGCGGAAGTGGTTCAGTCTGTTACTGATCAATACTTTGTCCCGGCCGTTGCAGGTATCATTGTTGCTATCGCCATAGTTGGGGCTTTGCTGGCAATTCTGTTGTTAAGAAAGCGACCCTAAACAGTCAACATCAAACAAAACAAACAAAACAATCCTTCCCCTTTTTTAGTTCAAAAACGCAATGAAAAACAAGAAGCGGGCTGAGTAAGCTCTGGTTAAAATTAATGGGACTTACAACCTTCCAAAACGAATTTGCATTTGCGTTCTTTTCTCTCTTTGTCGTCCAGGGTCTCAGCAAACCTAACAAAGAGCTCAAACAGCTAAAAGCTTTCTTGTAATTGTTGAAAGGATAATTTTTAATCAAAGTTGTCTAATGGAAGCAGGAATCGATAGGCATTTAGGTTTGAAAACAAGTAATACAGGAAATAGTTGATGCCCGATGGCTTTGGTTAAAATAAACGAAATATTAGACGGCAAATGTACGGACAAAAAAGTTACAGTTCGCGGTTGGGTGTACCGAAAACGTGAAGGCAAAGAACTCATCTTTTTAGTAATCCGTGACTCCTCAGGCGTAGTCCAATGCACGGTAAAGAAAACCTGCCTCTGCTGGAGCGAAGCACAAAAAATAACCATTGAGTCTTCCCTTTCGCTTGAAGGTACGGCGAAAGAGGATAAGCGTGCTCCAGGCGGCTTTGAAATCGGCGCAGAAAACCTAAGCATTATCGGGTTAGCGGAAACTTTCCCTATCTCCAAAGATAAAAGTGAAGAATTCATTCGTGACATGCGTCACCTTTGGCTTAGAAGCCGAAAAATGAATCTTGTTATGAAGGTCCGCGGCGACGTGTTAGAGGCTGCACGCGAATACTTCAAAACTCAAACCTACACTGAGGTTTCTCCTCCCATGTTTATTTCTGCAGCAGTCGAAGGCGGCTCAACACTGTTTGGATTAAAATATTTTGACCAAGACCTATACTTAACCCAGAGTAGCCAACTTTACCTTGAAATTCTAATATATTCCCTCGAAAAAGTCTACTGCATCGCGCCCTCGTTCCGCGCGGAAAAAAGCCGAACAATCCGCCATTTAACCGAGTACTGGCACATCGAGGGCGAGTGGCCTTTTGCAGATATGAATGATTTGATGAAGTTTGAGGAGGGCTTGATGACTCATGTTTGCCAAACCATCGGAGAGAAATGCCCAAAAGAATTCAAGGAATTGGGCGCTAACATTGAGAAATTAAAATCAGTCACGACACCTTTCCCAAGAATAACCTACAAGGAAGCAATTGACCGCCTAAAACCCAAAAATCCAGCTTTAAATTGGGGCTCTGACCTCGGTTACGAGGACGAAAAGGTTTTAGCAGAAGACTTCGGCAAACCTTTTTTTGTCCATGATTACCCTACTGAAATTAAAGCCTTCTACTGCAAAACCTACGCTGACCACCCGGAAGTTGCGATGTCTGTGGACATGATGGTGCCAAGAATAGGCGAAATCAGCACAGGAGGGGCAAGAGAAGACAACAAAGACACCCTCATCGAGCGCATGAAAGCTCAAGGGTTGAAACCTGAAGATTATGAGTGGTACCTTGACCTGCGTCGTTACGGCACCGTGCCACATGTGGGGTTTGGTTTGGGCTTAGAGCGGCTGCTGGTCTGGATGCTGGACTTAGACAACATCATCGACGCTATCCCATTCCCCAGAACCACCCGCAGGTTCTACCCCTAAACTCCTTTTCCTTATCAGTAACCTGAAAAAAACTCTCGTTTCAACTTTTCTTTCGGCAGCCCCAGGCCTACAACAAGCTTTTCCATTGCATCAACCATCGGCGGCGGTCCACAAGTATAAAACATGTTTTCTTCGTAGTCGGGCAGTTGCTGCTTAATGATGTCGGCGTTGATTATGCCTGTCGCTCCGTTCCAGTCAGGAGTAGGTTGGTTAACAGTGAAGACTAACTTTATGTTTTTGTTTTGTCTCGCCAATTCCTCGAACTCCCGTCTGAACGCTATGTCTTCTGGCGTGCGGCAACCATAGAAAAGTGTTATTTTGCTGCCCAAGCCCTTGTCTGCGGCGTTTTTGCAGTAACTCATAAACGGGGTAATCCCGATACCTCCACCGAGCAAAGCGATTTTTGGGTATTCGCCTTCAAAGGTGAATTGCCCAAACGGTGCTTCTATGTGTGCCCAATCGCCGACTTTTGCAGCTTTAAGCGCAATCGAATATTCGTGGTCGGTTAATTTTTTGGTGAATTCAATGTGGTCTTTTTCCGTTGGGCTACTGCTGAAGCTAAAATGTTTTTTTAACTCTTTATCGCCTTGTTTAAGGGTGACAAAAAAGAACTGCCCAGGCTTATAATCAAACTCAGCGGGACGCGGAAACCTAAAGCTAGTAACATCATGAGTTCGCTGTATTATTTCCTGAAATTTGGTTTCAAAATTCATTTTAAGACACCAAAAAGTATAGGCTGTAAATATGTCACTTTGTCATAATAACTTTTTGGCTAAACAAAAACAAAAGAAATTCGAGATAGCTCTTAAAAACTAATATATCTTTCAGATACACTAAAACAACTAAAGACAGGCATGCCAATGAATGTCAGTTGCCAGAAACAAGCAAGCTACCTTAACAGGGTTTCCAGTTACACCAAAAGCCACTGGGTGTCGCTTGGCTTGTTTTTAGCAGCATATGGTGTATTCTATCTCTCATCGGTAATTCTCAACTCCCCAACAATAGCTGACTGGGAACAAGTCGCCGCAATTTACTCATCCACCTCAATTTCGCCTTTTTTGCCAAGAAACTTTTTCAACTCCATATTCTTTGCAACCAGTTTCCCAGCATTAGTTATAGGCGCCGTTATGCTTTGCCTATATAGCATACGCAAAATAAGCCCAGAATCGAGCGCCGATAAACAATATGTTGCCATATTGTTAGCCACTTTTGGGTTCTCCTATCAAATAATCGGGGCATGGCCGCTTCAAAGCCAACCCGTTTTGCCTTGGGAATGGCAAAAGCAAATTATCAGCTTCGGATTTCCCTTTGCTTGGAGTCTATATCTTCTCAGTTTAGTCGTTCTCTTTATTGGCGTTATCTCACTCTACAAGCACAGCGTAATTTACTATAATAAAAAACTCAACGAGGAAAACAAAAATGGCCAAACAGTGGCATAATGAAACTGCTGAAGAAGCCATGGTAGAGCTAAACGTCACTGTTGACGGATTAACTACTCAGGAAGCCCAGGAACGCCTCAAAATAAATGGACCCAACGAAATAAAAAAAGAAAAAAGCGCCTCACCCTTCAAGCTTCTGCTCGGCCAATTTACCAACTTGCTCATGATTATTTTGCTAATTGCAACAGGGCTCTCGTTTGCTGTGGGAGAAGTAACGGACGCGGTCATTATCATCGCCATCGTTATTGCAAGTGCCGTTTTGGGGTTCTCCCAAGAATACCGCAGCGAAAAAGCTGTAGAAGCCCTTAAAAAAATGACCGCACCAACCGCAAATGTCCTCCGTGACGGCAAAGAAGTGAAGATACCCGCCAGCCAACTTGTTCCGGGCGATATCATTCTGCTCTACACTGGAGATAAAATTCCTGCAGATGCTAGAATTCTGGAATCCTTCATGATGAAAGACGACGAGGCATCATTAACTGGGGAATCTGCGCCAGTGAACAAATCCATCTTATCGCTGCCCGAAGCTACACTGCTAAACGACCGATACAACATGGTTTTCACTGGAACGGTGGTTGTATACGGAAGAGGCAAAGCATTAGTAACCAGCACGGGTATGAAAACTGAATTCGGAAAGATCGCGGAAATGGTTCAAGCTGCGCCTCAAGAGAAGACGCCATTGGAAAAAAGAATGGGTAGTGTAGGTAAATGGATTGGAATTTTAGCTTTAGTTGTTGCGTTAAGTGTAGGTGGAGTAGCAGTCCTTGTTGAGCACCGTGACATAGTTAAAATGGCTCTTTGGGCCATCAGCCTCGCGGTTGCCGCTGTTCCTGAAGCGTTACCTGCTATTATAACGGGTGCCCTTGCCATAGGTATGTACCGTATGGCTAAAGTCAACACCATCGTTAAACGGTTGCCCGCTGTGGAAACACTTGGAAGCACCAGCGTTATCTGCAGCGACAAAACAGGAACCATGACCAAAGGCGAAATGACAGTTCAACGAATCTATGTAGATAACCAAATAATAAAAGTCACAGGAATAGGCTATGCTCCTCAAGGAGAATTCCAATTTAAAGAAAGAGCAGAGACGCTTAATGAGAGCCTCAAAACGCTGCTTAAAATTGCAGTATTATGTAACGACTCAAACTTAGAAAAAGACCCAAAATCAGGCAAATGGACAGTGAAAGGCGACCCTACAGAAGGTGCACTGGTTGTTGCGGCAAAGAAAGCGGGAATCGCCAAAGAGGAGTTGGAAACGCAGGAGCCGCGTGTTGCCGAAGTTCCATTTTCATCTGAAAGAAAACGGATGACTACCATACACACCAAAAAAGGGAAAAATGTTGCTTACATGAAAGGTGCGCCTGAAATAGTTTTGGAGCGATGCAGCAAAATCTTATTGGAAGGAAAAGTGCAGCCTTTAACCCAAGAAATCATCGCTAAACACTTCAAAGTCACCGAAACCTTGGCTCTGCAAGCCCTAAGAAACCTTGGTTTTGCCTACAAGAGACTATCCGCCAATATGAAGCAATTCGGTGAGCAAATAGAAGATGATTTTATCTTTGTCGGCATCATGGCCATGATTGATCCTTCTCGTCCAGAAGTCAAAGACGCCATAGCTATATGCAAAAACGCAGGAATACGCGTAGTTATGATTACTGGCGACCACGAACTCACCGCCATTGCAGTTGCCAAGGAACTTAAACTGTTGGGTGAAACAGAGCTAAAAGGTCAAGTATTAACGGGGCAGGAACTTGAAGAGATGGCTGATGAGGAACTTGCCAAAGTAGTTGAGGCTGTGGTAATTTATGCCCGTGTTGCTCCAGAGCATAAAACTCGGATTGTTAAGGCTTGGAAGAAAAAAGGTGACGTGGTTGCGATGACGGGTGATGGCGTTAACGATGCACCTGCCTTGAAAATGAGTGACATTGGCATCGCAATGGGGATAACAGGCACGGAGGTTTCGAAAGAAGCCGCTGACATGGTTTTGGCAGATGATAACTTTGCAAGCATTGTTAAAGCCGTCAGGGAAGGCAGAGAAATCTATGAAAACATTAAAAAATATCTAACTTACCTGTTGCAGTGCAATATCATGGAAATTTTGGTGATGTTCTTTGCTGTGGTCAGTGTACCCTACCTGGCCCGAATCATTTCCCCTGGGTCAAGTGCTGGAACAATCAACGAAGCAGCTATAGCTTTAACCGCGGTGCAGATTCTTTGGATTAACCTCGTTACAGACGGTTTGCCCGCCATCGCTTTAGGATTAGACCCCGGCGACCCCGATTTGATGCAGCGAGCACCCCGTAAACCCAACGAAGGAGTATTTAGCGGAGATGTCAAAGTTTACTTAACCATAGTGCCGATCTTCATGACTGCTTTATTGCTTACTGCATACTTTGCTAATCAACCATGGCTTGGCGTTCAGTCGGGTAAAGATTACTTGGCTGAGGCTCGTACAACGCTTTTTACAGCCATGGTAATGATGGAATTAGCCGTAGCCCTCTCCTGCCGCTCATTAAAATACCCGGTTTTCAAAGTTGGTCCCTTCAAGAACAAGTTTCTCTGGGTTGCTGTCGCCTCGTCATTCGCTTTGCAGTTGGTTATCCTCTATGTGCCCGGTCTGCAGGGTCTCTTCGATGTGCATTCGCCTGAACTGGTTGATTGGGTAGTCGCTGGATTATTTGCAGTTACCGTGTTTACTGCTCTGGAAGTCGGCAAATACGTTACATCAAGAAAGAGAAACGTTTCAGCTTCCAAAGCTTTATAAAAAACCTTGCAGAATTCAGTTAAAACATCAACTCGGGGAAACATAGAAATGAGTATAATACAGAAATTAGCTAATCCTGCTCCTTTGGGACTCTTAGGCTTCGGACTTACAACTGTCCTTTTGAATCTGCACAACGCAGGCATTTTTCCACTTGACACAATGATTTTAGCTATGGGCATAGCTTTCGGCGGCTTAGCACAGATACTCGTTGGCGCCATGGAATTCAAGAAAGGCAACACCTTTGGCATGGTCGCTTTCAGCTCTTACGGCTTCTTCTGGTGGTCATTGGTTCTTCTGCTTGTTCTGCCAAAAGTAACATTCATTCCTGGATTAGTAGCACCAAACGAAGCATCGATGGCAGCGTACTTCTTTATGTGGGGACTATTTACCTTCGCAATGTTCTTTGGTACCCTAAAGGCTAACCGCACACTGCAATTTGTATTCATGAGCTTAGCAATATTGTTCTTCATGCTGACAATAAGAGAACTAACTGGCAACCCAATCCTATTTGGAGATGTAACATTCAATACAATCACAGGAATCGAAGGCGTCATATGCGGCGGAAGCGCAGTCTATCTTGGTCTCGCAGAAGTTCTAAATGAAGCAAACGGAAAAACAGTTCTGCCAATTGTTCCAGTAAAATAAAAGTATTTTCCATTTCCTTTTTTTATTTTTTAATTTTGCTTTTCAAATGTTTTCAGACGCCATTCGCTCACAAAATAACTCTTTTATGGTATTGATGTAAAAATGATTTAATTGTTTTTTGTTTTGTTCGTTTTTGTTGAAAAAACTTATATTCTTAAGGACTTAATGTTCCCAGCATCTATAGGAAATGATAGCATATGTCAGAAGCTAGTTTACCTTTCAACGAAAAGTACAGTCCAAGTATTGCAAAGGTTTCTTCTGGAGAAATACGCAAACAGTTATGGGAAGAATCCATAAAAAACCCGCAAGAGTTCTGGGCAGAAAAAGCAAAAGCCATCGACTGGTTCAAGACACCTACTAAAATTTTGGATGACTCGAACCCGCCGTTCTACAAATGGTTCCCCGATGGAGAACTCAATATAACATACAATGCACTTGACCGACACGTAAAATCCGCACGCAAAAACAAAATCGCCTACATTTGGGAAGGCGAAATGGGTGAAGTAAAAACTTACACTTACTACCAACTATACCGTGAAGTAAACAAACTCGCAAAAGCCCTAAAAGACTCCGGCGTCGAAAAAGGCGACCGCGTCGCAGTTTTCCTGCCAGTTATTCCAGAGTTGCCAATAACTTTGCTTGCAACCGCACGAATCGGAGGCGTCCACGCAGTAGTTTTCTCAGGCTTTAGCGCTGAAGCACTTGCAGACAGAGTCAACGACTGTGGAGCAAAAATCCTTGTAACAGCAGACGGCAGCTTCCGCAGAGGCAAACCAGTCGGAATAAAAGACAATGCAGACAAAGCAGCACCCCTGATGCCAAACATCCAGAAAGTCATCGTTGTCAAACGCACGGGTCAACCAATCCAAATGAAGGAAGGCAGAGACGTTTGGTACCACGACGCGTTGACAGCAGCCGGTGCAAACGCATACGTCGAACCAGAAAGCATGAAATCAACCGACCCACTGTTCATTCTCTACACTTCAGGCACCACTGGAAAACCAAAGGGCGTACAACACGGCACAGGCGGGTACTTAGTTTGGGCTTACTGGACCTTGAAATGGGCATTTAACCCCAACGACGAAGACATTTACTGGTGTGTTGCAGACATCGGCTGGATTACTGGTCACACCTACAATGTATATGCACCCTTAAGCTTGGGAATCACCGCTTTCCTCTTCGAAGGCACACCTGATTATCCAGGACAAGACCGCTGGTGGCAAATGATTGAAACCCACGGCATTACCATACTATACGGCACACCAACCGCTGTCCGCATGTTCATGAAGTTCGGCGAAGCACTTCCACTAAAACACGACCTCAGCACCCTACGCCTCTTAGGCTCAGTCGGTGAAGCCATAAACCCCGAAGCATGGAAATGGTATTACCGCGTCATCGGCAAAGAACGCTTACCAATCATCGACACCTGGTGGCAAACAGAAACAGGCGGATTCATGATTTCACCTGCATCCGGCATAGAACTTACACCACTAAAACCAGGTTCAGCCACGCTTCCCTTGCCAGCAGTTAACGCCGACATTTTCGACGAAAAAGGACAATCAGTGCCACAAGGAACCAAAGGCTACCTAGTGATAAAGTCACCTTGGCCAGGAATGCTACAAACCGTCTGGAAAGACCCCGACCGCTTCAAGCAAACATACTTCAGCAAATGGCCAGGAATCTATTATGTCGGCGACTACGCAATCAGGGACCCTGACGGATACTTCTGGTTGCTTGGCAGAGCAGACGAAGTCCTCAAAGTAGCGGGACACAGAATCGGCACCGTCGAACTCGAAAGCGCATTAGTCTCACACCCCGCAGTATCTGAAGCAGCAGTCATGGGCAAAGAAGACGCAGTTAAAGGCGAAGTCCCAGTCGCATTTGTAGTCCTACGCAGCGGATTCACACCCTCAGATGAACTTAGTGCAGAACTCAAAAAACACGTCAGAACCACAATCGGTCCAATCGCAACTCCAGACGCCGTAGTAATCGTTGCCAAGCTACCAAAAACCCGCAGCGGCAAAATCATGCGCAGACTCCTAAAGGCAGTATTAACAGGCGCCCCACTCGGCGACACCAGCACCATAGAAGACGAAGGCAGCATCGAAGACATCAAAGCAACATACGCAGAACTGCGCAAGCAGCTCGAGAAAAAGGCATAAATCAACCTTTTTCTTCTTTCTTTTTATTTTTTGTTTTCTTTTAGTTTACCCAATTCTAAAGCGTTCTTAATCAACCGCTCCAGAACATCAAAATCTGAATGCTGCACAGTCGCCTCCGCAGAATCCACAAAGCGATTTTTCTTAGCTTGAACAACGAATTTTTCGAGTTCATCCTGCAAAATATCCCTCGTCATCACTGGCTTCCCATCAAGCAACCTCAAATCGCAATCAAGGCAATACTCAAACTCAAACTCTAACCTCCGCCCCCGAGAGTTACCCTCACCAAAATAGCGTGTGCTCTTAACCAACTTAGAAAAGTTAACATCATCAAATTCTACGAAGTGCACACGGGTTTTTTTTATGTCATGTTTATGTTTATCCAACTTTAATCGCACCTAAGATAGAGTATGCAAGGCTTAACCTTTCTTATAGTTGCTATTAAATAAGAATCGCTAACAAAGAACCAGCCAAACCTATGGAAGAAAATCCATTTAAATGGAATAGAAACAAAAATTGATTCCACTACCAACTATTTCACTGCAAGCATCGCAGGAGCGTATTAAAACAGAATTGGGAATTTATGCTTGGCGGGTCAAATCACGTTTTGGTTTCGACGCGCAAAGGTCTTTTTGTAGGGCTTAGGAGCCTCCGTGTCTTGCCAATGTTGACCCAACCAAACAGTTGTTCGGGGATTGCTTCCCATGTTTGTTTGAAGGTGTTTTGTGGATAAAGGGGTTTTTGATGGTTTTTTTGTACTTCATTGTTTAAGAAAATTTTATGCAAGGAAAGGTGGGCTTAGTTGGTGTGGGTAGTGTGAGTTGCCATGCGGCTTTTTGGTTTTGGAGATTTTGCGTTTGGGGAAGCGGGCTGCGGTTTTGTGCTTGCTATTATTAGTGCTCTATGTTTTGGGGTTTTATGTTTTTCTTTTACGTTTAGGTTTTCGTATGATGGTCGAAGTGCTTAAAATTTTCTGGTGTTGGTTTTCTGACCTGAACAGCGATTAAGTCCTAAATATTATTGGTATCACTGTTTGCTGTGGCGTTTTTTTCCTTTGCAAGCAAGTATTCAATATATTCTTTTATTGTTAGGTTGGTTTCTTTTGCTCGTTTTTTAATATTCGCATGTAATTCCTCTTCAATAGTTATGCATTTGTCTCCTTTTCTTGGCAAAAAGTCAACCTTCTTTCAATATTTGCTGTTTTAAGGCGCTATATATTTGGAGCGGTGTAACGTTTGCCCGTACTGCGATAGGTGTTTTGTCGGGTTTATTCTGAAACATTATAATGTACGCTCCATTAAATATCCAGTAATGGGTAAAAAAGATGTTTAAAAAAGGCTACAAAAGGAACCGTAAAGGCAGATGTCTACGACTACTTTTTTAAGAATGATTAAAAGTAAAAGAAGCCTACGCTTCACAAGGCGTCCGAAGTTCTTAGCCTACGTTAACTATCGCTTAGTACAACTCCTAAAAGAAGAAACAAAATGCGAAGACAACAAATCCCATAGAAAGCGTTAAGGGCGGCTTTAGAAGAAATTGAACAGTTGAACTTAAGCAAAGCTGCACATAGCTTAGAATGTGCGTAAAAACCTAAATTAGACTAAATTCTATTTCAAAAGGTCACAAAAGCATTTAACAAAAATATAAAATGGGATTTGTAGTTTATAATTTCATGAATCCGTTTCCGATGGGCAGCAAGCTTGTGCCAATTCCGATTAGCTCCACCAGTATTACCGCTATTACAATATAGATTATTGCTGCTATGATGCTAATTGCAAAAGCTTTGAGCCATCCGCAGTCGAAGAAGTGTTTAACTAAGCCAAGAATTATTACGAAAAGGATTAGTGATGCGATGATTCCTTGGAAGAAGTAGCCGAAAATCGAGCTTATGACGGTTCCCAAAACAACTATCCACAGGGCATCAGTGAACTTTGCTTTTTGTCCGCCCACTAAGAGTCTGCCTGAAATCCAAAGGATTGGCGAAATGAAGATTATGTTGACGATTATGGTAACGATTAGGCTGATTAGTGCTGAGTCTAAGTTAAGCGCCATGTTTTTTCCCCAGTTCTAGTTCTGCGGGTTTGTTTAAAAATTTTGTTGTAACGCCGCTCGACAGAAGTGTTTAGAGCCTGAATTTGCGGTTCTTTATCTGAACGTCATTGCCGAATTCTTTTGCCAACTGCTCTAAAAGCGCCCTCTGTTGATTGGTCAGTTTTTCTGGAATCGAAACACCGATTCGCAATATCAAGTCACCTCTGCCATAACCTCGAAACCGTGGCATTCCTTTGCCTCGAAGAGTTAAGGTTTCTCCTACTTGGGTTCCGGGATGGATTTTTATGGTTGTTGTTCCGTCAAGGGTTGGCACAGAAATATCTGCGCCCAAAGCTGCCTGCGGATAAGTGATTATGGTTACGTGCCAGAGGTCGTCTCCTTCCCGAATAAATTGCGGATGCTGCTTTACATGAACCACAACGTATAGGTCTCCTGGTTCACCGTCATTGGGTGCAAAGTCACCTTCGCCCCGAAGACGCAGCTGGTAGCCTTCATCGATGCCCATGGGAATTTTCACGGTGATTTTACGTCGCCGCCTAACTAGACCCGCGCCATGGCAGTTGGAGCATGGGGAATCTATAAGTTTGCCTTTGCCTTTACATGTTGGACAAGGAGTCACCTGCACGTACGTAGCAAAGCCTGCTTTGCGCATGTTCTGAATTTTGCCCGCACCGCCGCATCTTGGGCATATCCTTGCTGAAGTGCCTGGATTCGCACCTGAACCGCCGCAGACCTCACACCGTTCAGTTCGTGGAATTTCAATTTCTTTTTCTGTGCCCCTTGCAGCTTCTTCAAGTGCAATTTCAAGGTTGAAGGCAAGGTCTTGTCCTCGGTTACGTTCCTCATAGCCGCCCCCAAATCCTCCACCACCAAAAAAGCTGCGGAATAAATCACCAAACCCCATATCGCGGAAGACCGAGTCAAAGTCTGCTCCGCGGAAAATATCCTCGGAAGTATAACGCTGATCAAAGCCCTGATGGCCAAGGTTGTCGTACGTTTGCCGTTTCTGATCGTCGCTAAGCACAGCATATGCTTCACTAATTTCTTTGAACCGCTCCTCGGCGCCCACATCTTTATTGCGGTCCGGATGGAACTGCATGGCAAGTTTCCTATAGGTATCCTTGATTTCGTCTTTGGATGCGCCTTTTTTAACCCCTAGAACTTCGTAATAATCCCTTTTTTCAGCCATACAATCTTACCATTAAGTTAAACTATTTTTTGAACTTTGATACAATGCTTTAGACTGGGATTTAAGGTATTTCCCGTTTTAACTGTTTTTTGTTGCTAAAGGTTCCATGGTCATAGAAACGAGCATAGGTTTGGCTGATAAATGATAGAAGCCCAATTTTTTTCGACCCCGAGCAAACCGAAAAAATCATTAGCGCTTCTCCTGTATAGTCGGCTTAATTAATGGATCGTTGGAAAGGGTTAGGGCATTCCTTACCTTATTGAAAACCAAGATTTGGTCCTTCTTGAAAAGAAACAGAGTTTACGATGACCTATCCCCCTTTCTTCACACCCTTAACATCCACATAAAGTCAAAATGTACGCCACTGATAGCTTGCCAAGTTCAAATTTTATTCCCTAAAGCAAAAGATGTGAAAGAATTCGAGAAGGATAAAACTAAGTATACAAAAGAAAAAAAGTGCGGGATGTAGCCTAAGGCTACTTTACTTTGTAGTCTTCTGAGTCGACTACATGTTCGCCTTCGGGGCCTTGTTCTTCTGGTTCGCTGCTTGGTGGCATGTCAGGTCCTGCGCCTGGTTGTGGACCTGCCTGTTGGCCTGGTTGTTGCTGTGCATATTGTTGAGCCGCTTGTTGATAGACCTTGGTTCCGACTTCTTGCAGAACCTTCTGGAGCGCGTCTGATTTGGTTTTTACCTGTTCCATGTCGTTGCTGGCTAAGGCGTTCTTAAGTTCAGTGACGGCTGCGTCGATTTTGGCGACTTCTTCAGGGCTGATTTTTCCAGCAAGATCAGCTTTAGTACGGTCGGCGGTGTAGACAAGGCTGTCGGCGTTGTTTCGGGTTTCCGCTTCTTCTTTCTTTTTGCGGTCTTGCTCAGCGAATTGTTCCGCGTCTTTGATTAAACGATCCTTTTCTTCTTTGCTCAGTTTAGTGGAGGCTGTGATGCGAATTTTGTTTTCTTTGCCTGTGCCGCGGTCTTTGGCGGTGACGTTTAGGATACCGTTGGCATCAATGTCGAAGGTTACCTCAATCTGCGGTACCCCTCTTGGTGCTGGCGGCAAGTCGACGAGATTGAACATGCCCAAAGAGACGTTATCGGCTGACATAGCGCGTTCGCCCTGTAAGACATGGATGGTGACGGCGGTTTGGAAGTCTGCGGCTGTCGTGAAGACTTGGCTGCGCTTTGTGGGGATGGTTGTGTTTTTCTCGAGGACTTTTGTCATGACGCCTCCCATGGTTTCAAGACCTAAGGTAAGTGGGGTAACGTCTAGGAGTAATAGGTCGGTGACTTCGCCTGTTATGACGCCTGCTTGGATAGCTGCGCCGATTGCTACGCACTCCATAGGATCTAGTCCACGTTCGGGTGCTTTGCCCAAGATTTGCTCCACGAAGTGTTGTACGAGGGGCATTCTTGTCATACCGCCGATCAAGATGATTTTGTCCACTTGTTGTGGATTGAGTTTAGCGTCTTCGAGTGCTTTTAGTAGTGTAGGCCTTGTACGTTCGACGATGGGTTGGGCGAGGGATTCCAGTTTTGTTCGGGTTAAGTTGAGGCGTAGGTGTTTTGGTCCCGAAGCGTCTGCGGTTAAGAATGGCAGGTCAATGTCGGTGCTCATAAGGGTGGAGAGTTCGATTTTGGCTTTTTCTGCGGCTTCCTTTAGTCTTGACATTGCCATACGATCACCTGAGACATCCACACCTGTTTGACGTTTGAACTCGTCAAGGATGTAAACCATGACCGCTCTGTCAACATCGGTGCCCCCAAGCTGTGTGTCGCCGCTGGTGCTCAAAACTTGGAAAACTCCTTTGCCGAAGTCCATTAATGTGACGTCGTGGGTGCCGCCTCCGAAACTGAAGACAAGGATTTTCATTTCTTGCTGGAGTTTGTCTATGCCGTATGCGAGACAGGCTGCTGTGGGTTCGTTGATAATGCGCATGACTTCGAACCCTGCGATTTCACCCGCGTCTTTGGTTGCTTGGCGTTGGTTGTCGTTGAAGTGTGCTGGGACGGTGATGACGGCTTTATTTATGTTTCCTCCAAGGTAGGTTTCGGCGTCTTTTTTTATCTTTTGTAGTATGAATGCTGAGATTTGTTGTGGGCTGTATTCTTTGCCGTAAGCGTTAACTTTAGAATCTGAGCCCATTTTGCGTTTTATCTCAAAGAAGGTACCTTCGGGGTTGGTGGTGGATTGGCGTTTGGCTGGTTCGCCAACTAAAAGTTGCCCATCTTTGGTGAAGGCAACAACTGACGGAAACATTTTTCCAGCCATCGTGGGGCCTTCAGCACTCGGAATAACTGTGGCATGTCCCCCCTCGTAGATAGCGGCTGCTGAATTAGTTGTTCCCAAATCTATACCTAAAACTTTTTGGTTTGTTTTTTGACTCATTCTTGTTTTTCCTCCATTTTGTTATTTTCATTACTTTGATTTTTTGGTTTGATTGCCACACGGACAATACTGGGGCGAATTACTCTCCCCCTCAAAATATACCCTTTCCGTATTTGATCGACTACGGTCGATTCTGCAACATCCTCTCGCTCCTCGGTGCAGATTACGTTATGCAATAAGGAGTCAAAAGGTTTGCCTTTTGGGTCGGGTATTTCAGAAACGCCTTCTTGCTCAAGAACCTTTCTGAGCTTATTTAGGGTCATTTCTACTCCCTCCAACAAACTCTGGGTGGATTGACTAGAAATTTCCCCGTTTTTCACGGCGAGTTCTAATTCGTCAACTACATCCAAGAGTTGCATAATGATTCGTTCATTGCAGTAACATTTTACATGCTCCATTTCGCGGTCGAAACGTTTCTTAAAGTTTTCGAAATCTGACTGTAAATACTTTAATCTATTCAGATAGTCTTCGGATCGTTTCTTCTCGTTTTCTAGCAATTCTTCAAATTTTTCAGGCTTAGAATCTTTGTCAATCATATCGGATTTGTCCCTCTTGGATTAACTATGAGATGTATTTTTCTTTTTTTGTATCTTTTGATTTCGTTGATTCTGCAGGCAGGGCGGGGACCTGTTCTTGTTGGATTTGGTTACATGCGGCCTGATTTGTTTGTTCTACGAATTTTTTGAATATGATTTCGGTCACTAAGTCTCCTA
Source organism: Candidatus Bathyarchaeota archaeon (assembly GCA_963775685.1). Classification (GTDB taxonomy): domain Archaea; phylum Thermoproteota; class Bathyarchaeia; order Bathyarchaeales; family Bathycorpusculaceae; genus Bathycorpusculum. The sequence goes on along the minus strand of CAVZJV010000014.1, from coordinate 612,441 downwards.
TTGCTTCTTCTTTGAGTTCAGCGTTAAAGAAGTGTTTTTTGAAAGATTCCGTGATTTCGTTTTTGTCTACGATGACTTTTTGGTTTGCGCTGTCACTCCATGCTTGGGTCATTAGTTTGTAACCTAGTTCTAAGAAGATGTTAACCATTGTTGTGTAGTCTATGTCGAATGGTGCGTCTCCTGTTAGGAAGCGCCCTTTTGTTAGCAGAATTTTTTTGTCGTTTTCTGGGGTTACTGTTAAACTTCTACGCATTTGTTTCACCTGTGCATACTTGCTATATGCATGTTTCACCTTAAGCACATGTGTGCTTTGTTGCTTATATGTTTTCTGGCTTAAAACAACATAAATATGCTTGAGCGCATTCACAAATTAGCGCTTTCTTTTCAAGGAACAAGTGACTGTTACAAACGTGGATAATGCCTATTAGGGTTCATAAAATCTATTTTAGCCATAACAAACCAACTAACGGACGATACGTTTCTCAAGAATCTATAAAAAAAGAAAATTAGGCGGGTTCGCATTTCTGCAAAAGCCGGTTCCAACGCTCATCGGTACTGCGCTGGATTTCGTCAAGTATGTGGCTGTTTTGGGGTTTAAACAGGTGCCTAAACCTACCCTGACCCTCCAAATACGCCTTCACTGGCTTCTTCTTCTGGGGTGCCAACGCAATCAGTTTGCTTGGAATAGAGAGCTGCCTTTTGCCGTTCACTGCTTCCCAAACTGGGAACACACAGGACTCGACCGCGAGTTTGCTGTACTCTATGGTTTTTGCGGGTTCGCTTCTCCAGCCTCTTGGGCACGGGGCGAACACGTGTAGGAATGCTGGTCCTTCAACTTCTAGGCCTTTGCGGACTTTAGTAAGCATATCTTTCCAGTAGTAGGGTGTTGCGGTAGCTACATATTCCATTTCGTGTGCCAGCATGATTTCGCTAATAGGTTTTTTCTTTTCCAGCTTGCCAGGAATAACTGATCCTGCTGGGGTAGTTGTTGTTGCCGCGCCTGTCGGTGTTCCGCCGCTCCTTTGGATCCCAGTATTCATGTAACCTTCGTTGTCATATAATACAAACAGGAAATCATGTCCACGTTCAATTGCACCTGAAAGGGCTTGCAAACCAATGTCGTAGGTTCCGCCATCACCTGCAATTGCAATGATGTCGATGTGTTCTTGTCTGACTTTGCCTTTCCTTCGCATAGCCTTCAACGCTGCATCAATGCCTGAAGCGTTCGCGGCAGCATTTTCAAAGGCTGTGTGCAACCAAGGCAGAGCCCAAGACGTATAGGGGTAAATTGAGGAGACCACTTCCATGCAGCCTGTTGCTTCAGTCACAATTGTGGGTCCACGTGTCGCTTTCATTATTAGGCGTAGCACGGCTGCGGGTCCACAGCCTGCACATGCTCTATGTCCCGAAAGGAAAAGGTCTGGTTTTAATGCAATATCTTTTGCTGTGAATTTCCATTCTTGTATTGTTGCCATGTTGTTTTTCCTCTTTATTCCCTCAACCCAAAATAGTTGATTTGTTTTTCAATGCGGCCACTTTTGGCTATTTTCATTAGGTCTTCGAATATTGTTCTGAATGCCCTTGGATTTGAGTCTCTTCCACCTAACCCGTAAATGTAGTTAACAACGGGCGGATGTGTTTGGAGATCGTAGAGGGCGTGCCTGACTTCATGGTAAACTGCGCCTCCAAAACCGCCAAAACTCATACTTTTGTCCATAACCGCAATTGCTTTGGCGTTCTTGAGGGCGTTTCGTAGTTCTTCGACTGGTAGAGGCCTAAATGTACGTAACCGTAAGAGACCTGCTTTAATTCCTTCTTGCCTTAAAGCGTCAACTACTACTTTAAGAGTGCCTGCAGTAGATCCGACACATACTACCGCGATTTCAGCGTCGCCAAGCATGTAAGAATCAACAAGTCCATTGCCGTAGCTTCTACCGCTTATCTCTGCGAATTCACTGTTGGTTTCTTGAATTTTCTTTAAAGCGTTCTTCATCGCTTCGTCTTGCTGCCTCTTAAACTCAAAATAGTAGTTTTGCAGAGCAATCGGTCCCATTGTCATTGGGTTGTCTGGGTCAAGTTTGTAGGGCACTGTCTTGCCTTCATGTGTCTGCACGTTGGGCAACAGGCGTTCTCCAAGGAACTCTTTGACTGTTTGATCTGAGAGGGTATCGACTCTTTCAAGGGTGTGACTCAGAGTGAAACCATCTAGGCCGATAATTATAGGCAAAGAAACTCTGATATCTTCAGCTATCTTGAAGGCTTGAAGTATGGAGTCGTAGGCTTCCTGTGCATTTTCAACATAGATTTGGATCCATCCGCTATCCCGCTCCGCCATGCTGTCCGATTGGTCTCCGTGAATGTTAAGCGGGGAAGACAGAGCTCGGTTAGCAACAGCCATGACCACCGGTGCCCGAGAACCAGATGTCACAGTTAACATTTCATGCATTAACGCTAAGCCAGCTGAAGCACTTGCGGTAAAAGTTCTTGCGCCAGTAGCTGATGCTGCTAGGCAAGCCGTTATAGCGCTATGTTCCGATTCGGTGCAAACAAATTCCGTTTGCACCTCGCCATTTGCAACATACTCGCTGTATTTCTCAACTATGATTGTTTGTGGAGTAATTGGGTACGCAGCAACAACGTCAACATCTGATTGTTTAACTGCATAAGCAACAGCTTCATCACCATTTAGTCCCATAGTTTCTTGTCTAACTGTTTTTTGCATTTATTTTACTCCTGTTCCATTTTCATGGTTATCGCTTTAGTTGGGCATTCGTTAGCACATATTCCGCAGCCTTTGCAGAAGCTAAAATCAAAATCGATTTTACCCATTTCAGGACGCCAGTCTATTGCGCCTTCCGGGCAAAACATGACACAAGTTAAGCATACTGTGCATTTTTCTAGGTCTCGCACTGGCATGTAAGTTTTCCAATCACCAGTCATGAATCCAACGCTTGATTTTGAGCAGACTCCGCCCAAAGATATTTCCTTCCAAGTTTTTTCTTTGCTGCTCATTCCACTTTTGCCTCCTTGTAGGCTTCATTTATGACTGCAAAGTTTTTCTCTGCCAAGTCTTGTCTAAAGCGTCCTTTCAAAGTTTTTTCTATCCCTTCTAAAGTCACTATTTCAGTAGCTTTGGCGACAACACCCAAAAGTGCCGTATTTGTGATGGGAGCACCCAAAATTCTAATGGCTATCTCGGTTGCTGGAACTGTCCAGACTTTTCCTTTTGTAATGCGAAGGTTTTCTTTTAAGGCCGAAGGTTCTTCACTTGAGTTGATAATTAAGATGTCTTCATCGCGGTTTAATCCAGAAGTAACTGGCACACTTTTAAGCAGAGTGTTGTCTAAAACTACAACAACATCTGGGTCATAGATTGCACAATGCAACCGTATTGGTCTAGTGCTGATTCTTGTAAAAGCAGTTACGGGTGCGCCCATTCTTTCAGGTCCAAACTCTGGAAAAGATTGAATGTACTTGCCTTCATCGAGGGCTGTTCTTGCCAAAAGTTCGCTGGCCGTCCAAGCGCCTTGCCCGCCTCTACCATGCCATCTAAACTCTACCATACTTTTCAAAGTATTCCCCTAACTAAATTGTTTTCTGAACTAAATTGGTGTTAACCTTGATATACATTTTTCTCTGAATTCTTGACATTTCTCAGGGTTTTGCTCTTTTTTCTTTCCAATGTTATTTCTGGTTCTTGAATATGTTGATGATTTCCTCAGGCGATAATATGTTCAAAGCCAACTTCTTCGTATTTATTTGACTTTAAAATTCTTGGATAAGGTAGGGGGTTCAATTTTTTTTCGTTGTTAACAAATTTGTGTATTCTGTTTGAGTAAATTATGTAGTTAGAGTACTTAGTAGTGAGAAGTAAGATACATTATGTTGGTGTGTGACGTATAAATCAATTTGAAGAGACTGTCCGTGTCAGTTGAAGTCGAGATACCCGCCAATGCAGCAATAATAGACACATCCACCAAGGAAACGCTGGGTAAAAAAGAAATAATTAACCTTCTCAAAGCACACGGAGTCAGAACAGAGCAAATAGAGCACTCTCAATTAACAGTCGAAGAAATCATCCCAACCTTAAGAAAAGGCAAAATAGAAATCCCGGAAAATTTTTTCCACGACCTTGCTTTAAAAACCGGACTACCATTTCTAGAGTACTCCAAGATAAGGGAGATTTATAAGAACGAACAAAAAAGCAAGCTTATAACAGTTCTCCCTTATCCTATAATAAGCAGATACAAAGTCATTCCTTTAGAAATAAACGGGCCAGCCATCGATTTGGCTGTTGACAACCCATTAGACGAAAAAGTCATGCTCACAATCCAGTATTTATTTGCCACCTGGAAAATCAATTTACGCGTAATCTCCACGGAAGCTATTGAATGGGCAATAGATAACATCTACCGAGAAATTCACAAGAACAATGCAATGTGCGATCTCTACAATCGTACGCCAGACCAATCCGCCTACCGCGTTCTTTATCCCAAACAAAAATACTTCATATTATCCCTACTTGTTGTGGTCAGCATTAGCGCATTAATAAGTTCAACGATGACTTTCATGGTTTTATTTGCTATGATCAGTGTTGGATACTTTGTAGTTAACCCCATTAAAATCTACATTTCGCTTAGAGGCTTCAAGGGGGCAAGAACACCGACGCGAATCAGTAAAGGCGAGTTACAGGGGGTTCACAATGAAGACCTGCCCGTTTATACTGTTTTAATTCCAATATTCCATGAAGCAAAAATCCTCCCCCAAATCCTTCGAAATCTTTACCGTCTGAACTATCCTCAGGATAAGCTTGACATCAAAATTTTAATTGAAGAAAATGATGAAGAAACCATTGGTGCGGCCAAACTCTTAGGGTTGTTTGGGTCGCCCAAAAAGGAAGTTGAAGGGATTCCAAGTGAGAAATATTTTGGGTTTCTAAAGCTTTTTGATCCAATTGTCATTCCATCAGCAAAAGTGACCACTAAGCCGAGGGCTTGCAACTACGGGTTACTGCGCGCAAAAGGCGAACTAGTTGTTATATACGATGCAGAAGACAAACCAGATCCAGATCAGCTAAAAAAAGCTGCGATTATTTTTCTTCGTTCAAGCGATAATGTTGTGTGTTTGCAGTCAAAGCTTAATTTTTACAACGCAGACGAAAACATACTAACGAAATGGTTTTCGATCGAATATGCGAATTGGTATGAGTTCTACCTGCAGGGTTTAGATTGGATAGAGGCTCCTATTCCGCTAGGAGGTACTAGTAACCATTTTAGGAAAAAAGGTCTTGATGAACTTGGTCGGTGGGATCCATATAACGTTACTGAAGATGCTGATTTAGGGTTAAGGTTAGCGCGTCAGAAGCTGAGAACCGAAGTGATTGATTCTCATACTTATGAAGAAGCTACAATGACGGCTAAAAGTTGGATTCGGCAAAGATCGCGATGGTATAAAGGGCACCTTCAAACCTACCTTGTTCATATGCGGCAACCAAGGCAGCTCTTGAAGGACTTGGGTGCAGAAAAATTCCTTAAATTCCAACTTACATTCGGGACATCCGTCTTTATTCCATTAGTAAACCCCATACTTTGGATGCTTACTGCAGCGAGTTTTCTGTTGCCTATAAATCTAAGTTGGCTAGAGCCAGGTTACCTTCGGTTAATTTGCATGTTTAACCTTTTAGCCGGTAACGCTTCTTATCTGTCAATTTACGTAATAGCCTGTCTAAAATTGAAAAAATACCATTATACGCCTTATGCCTTGCTTATGCCTTTGTATTGGGTACTCCATAGCATAGCAAGTTGGAGAGGACTAATTCAACTAGTAAGAAAACCTTTTTACTGGGACAAAACAAGCCATGGCCTCTCAAAGTGCTCAAATCAGGTCTAAGAAGCAACGCAAACAAGCAAGTTAGCAATAAAGTTATATCTCTGTCTACTGAATAAGTTTTCGCGCTAAGAACTGTCTTAATTGGCGCGCAAAGAAGGAAGGTAAAATGGCAGATGTACTTTTAACAGCTGATCGAACCTTAATGAGTAATTATCATCAAAATGAATTCTTAGGCTTTGGTACCTGCGCCCCTCCAAATTTTATTCCTGAATGGCTCTACAGCTACCTCTTTTTTCCTCCTCTAAAAACAAGCAATGGACAACCTTGGGCTGCTCCCTATGGGTTAAGAAAAACTGAAGCTCAACTCCTAAAAGAAGGCTTCAATGTAGAAACCGTAGGTCCAAGCCACCTTGAAAGCGGCTTAAAAAACGCAAAAGTGCTTGGCATCCATGCCATGGATCCATTCGGTCTAGGTCCAGCCTCCACTACACTCGCATCCATTTTCAAAAAAGAGCCCTATCTATCAAAGCATTTTCATGCCTTACTGCAAAGTTCCGCAGTCAAGAAGGCAAAACAAAAGGATTTAAAAATAATTGTTGGTGGACCGGGCGCATGGCAGTTTAAGTACCGCGAAAAATCTTTTGAGGATTTAGAAATTGACTGTGTTGTTGATGGTGAAGGAGAAAATGTGGTTGGTAAACTCTTCAGAGCAGCTCTTGAAGGACAAGAACTGCCTCGTCACTACGAAGTAAGCGTTGGTGAAGTACCCTGTTTAGAAGAGATCCCTGATATTGTTGCCCCTTCAATAAATGGTTTAGTTGAAATCGGCAGAGGCTGCTGTCGAGGATGTCAATTCTGCAACGTTACTCTTCGACCTCTACGATGGTACCCTGTCGAGAAGATTGAACGTGAGCTTAATGTTAATTTGGATTCAGAAAAAGTTGTAGGTACCTGCCTTCACGCGGAAGATGTTATGCTTTATGGTTCAAAAAACACTGTGCCAAATGAGGAGAAACTTTTGCAACTTCATGAGTTGGTCGTTAAAAAATGCGATGGCATAAGCTGGAGTCACTGCTCTTTGGCGGCTGTAGCTTCAAAACCAAAGCTCTTTGAGAAACTCTCCGAGATTATACGTCAAAAACAGAAATGGTGGGGCGTCGAAGTTGGTATAGAGACGGGCTCGCCTGAGGTCGCTAAGAAGATTATGCCCGCTAAAGCTCACCCCTTTGCGGCTGAGAATTGGCACGATGTTGTAGTTGAGGGGATGGGACTACTGCATGATAATCGGATGGTTCCTGCGTGCACTTTGATTTTAGGATTGCCTGACGAACGCGAAGAGGACGTGTTGGCAACAATGGATTTAGTTGATGACCTCAAAGGAATGCGTAGCCTAATTGTGCCATTGTTTTTTGTTCCTCTTGGAAAACTCAAGAGTAAAGACTGGTTTACCAAAACACAACTCAATGAACTCCATAAGCAGCTGCTGGTTTTGTGTGCTGAACATGACTTCTTCTGGGTGGACAATTTGCTTGATTGGTCTTTTTCTGGAAAATGGTATTCGTCCATTATGAAGGAGTTCTACAAGGGCTTTTCAGCAATAGCGAAACATAAAGTGCGACAAATCGAATAGACTAATTTTTAAATGAAAGCTTAAATACCTTCGTGGAACTGAAAGTTGCAGAAGTGCCGATGCTTTGCCGCCGTTGCACAGCCCGGTAGTGCAACTGACTGTTAATCAGTAGGTCAAAGGTTCGAGTCCTTTCGGCGGCGCCACTTCTAATCTTAACTTATACTAGATTTTCATCCTCTTCTTTTTTCATTTTAAGAGTAAAGATAGCGAACGCCCTAAACGTTCGGATCCCAGCGGTGGCGCCACGCCCAGTTCCACAAACTACCGTCTCTTTTTGTATTTTTTCTGGCTTAGCGGATGCTCTAAGCGTTGGGAGGCCTCTTTTTTGAGCATCATTTTTACTTACCTACGTCAGCCGCTTAATCGCTATACGTTCAAGGCGCCAAAGACTAAGGCATGGGTAGAAGAGCAGTGCAAAGGAAAGTATGTGCTGAACCTGTTTGCAGGTCCCACACGATTGATGGGCTGCATTGAAGTCGCCAATGACCTAGACGATATGCCTTGTACTCTTTTTCGGATGGATGCCCTGGATTGCGCCAAACATCTCAGGGAACGAGGCGAGTTATTCGATGTTATTTTGCTAGACCCGCCGTATAGTTACCGCAAGAGCATGGAGCTCTATAATGGGCACAAGAATAGTCGTTTCAAGCAACTCCTCGATGTTCTGCCCGATATTTTGACACCTTCTGGTTGTGTTATCACTTTTGGGTATCATAGTCGCGTGATGGGTGCTAGCCGTGGTTTTAGGATCCGCGAAATCTGTCTGATTAGCCATGGAGGGGCTCAACACGATACGATTGCTGCGTTCGAGGAGCGAATCCAAGTAACGAAAGGAGAAATCAAAGATGAGTAATAGAGTTAGTTTTGTTCTAAATCGCAATCCACCCTACATGGATACAACCGTTCCGTATGAACGGACTAAAGCGGAAATTGAGATTCTGCTAAAAAGCTACGGGATAAAGAACATTCGCTGGACCACTCTTGAAGGCCAGGATGATACTTTAGAGTTCATCATTGAGGCACAAGTAGAGGGTGTCAAGAAACAACTAGGCGTCGCGGTTAAGCCTCCTCATATCTTTATCAAAAGGAAGCTTCATGGCAAACTCGTTGAGTCTGAGAACATTAACCAGGAGTACAGGCTGCTGTTTCATTGGATAAAAAGCAAGATTGAAGCGGTGGTTTGGGGTCTTAGCACAATCGAGAAAGAATTTCTCAGCGAGGTTTTGATGAAACTGCCCAATGGCCAGCAATCAACAGTTGGCGATGTTGTCGTAAATTTGATGAGTAAAAATACCTTGGAGAGCTTGCCTTTCTACAATTCCAGACAGATCGAAGTTCCTCGCCGAGTAATTGACGCTGAAGCAATTCTGCCTGATGATAATTCAGGAGGTCCCTAGATTGGGTCACTTTCGTATGGGTCCTCTGAACATTCTTCAGCCTTTACTTGAGCAGGCTGCACTAGAGGAGCAGTCGGTTGGTGCTCCTGCAAAAAAGACGCTACTTGAGATTGCAGATAAGCTAGTTCGATGGGCGCCTAACCTGTATAGCAGCTATAGTGCCCCAAGCTATTCTGACGAGGAGAAGACTGCCGCTAAGACATTGCTAAAAAAATATGGTTTAGAGAAAATGGGGATTTTGAGTCCTCGATTCAAGAAGGCTACTCTGCAGATGATGCGCTATTATGTTAAGATTAGAGAAGTTAAAAGCTCAAGTTGAGCAATTTTAGGAGCTGCGTTTTTTGGTTTTAGCATCCGATAACACCGCCAACACCCCTACCAACAGGTGTTGCAACAGTTGGCACTCCTCAAAGCCCAGAGGCATAGAAGCACTAACATATCAGATTATCGATGCTTCCGAAGTTGAACTAAAACCTTGTGAGATAGCTCGAAAAATCCATGCTCCACGCAAGCCAACACCTGGTCAGTATTCGACGGTTCGCTTTTTCTGCTCCAAATTGCTGCAAAAAGGCTTGATCATTCAGCCTTATCCGGGAGCATACTGTAACAAAATCACCTACGGGGTGCGGTTCGTGCCGCTCTCTGTGCATAACATTAGTTTGCGCAGTTTTGTTTGCCAGGATGTGAAGCATTGGGAGATGGATGAGTTTGTTGGGGGAGTGAAGATTCATGTTTGTTTTGGTTCGGAGCGGCGCAAAATTAGCGGTTATCTCGCTTGTGACGTTGGCGGTATGAGTCATGATGCGTGTCTGTTGGCGCTTAACCGTTGGTTTGATCTAGTCAACGATCGTTTAGGTTTTCAGCTTAATGATTTGGAGATTTTAACTTTTGAGTGCAACAAAGACTATCATGGCATCAGATTGGATGGTGTTCAATGCATTACCAAAGTTGATCTCTATGGGATGGTTGAGCGGGTGTATCAAAAAGAGGAATCCCTTGTGCGCAAGGAACGCAAGATTACAAAGCCCATGAGCGTAAACCGGTTTGAACAAGCAATATCCAAGGGGTTTGCTGACACGGAGAGATCTCAGCATGCGGTTGAGCTTCGAGAAGAGGTCAAACGCAATACTGAAGCACTAAAGTACACTAACAGTAGGCTTTTGCAGCTTGAACGTCTAAACGAAGCGATGTTTGGAGCTCTCAATCGCTTAAATGATGTTTTGGGTAAGCTTGGCGATTTTCAGGGTCCTCAGGATATTGGGGAAGGGCAGAAAGATCCCGACAAATACATCAGGTAACGGTAATGGAGTTGACAAATTTGGAAAATCCCGAAAAGAAAACCAATCTGAAGGTTCCGAATGCTTACCAAGATCTCTTGCAAGACATCCGGCAACTTAGAAGCGACGAAACCAACCCTAACAAAATGACTAATAAACAGAAAGAACAGGTTTGGAAAAGCCTGCAAAAGCACGGCTGGATCTACCCCATTGTTACCGATTTGAAGGGGGTTTTTGGGGATGGGGAACAACGTGTTCAGGTTTGCAAGGATCATGGGGAGTTTTTTGCGCCGGTTCTTAGGCTTGCTCTCTCGGATTCTCAGCGGAGGCTGCTACGCCAGACTCTTAACAAGCTTAGGGGTAAGCATAACAGAGAGCTTGACGAAGCTGATTACAAGCGCATAATCGAAGCTGGAGAAAAAGAAGATTTGCAGGCACTTTTGATGGCGATTGGCGAGAGAATTCCTGAAGATCTAGGGGGACCTCGTGAGGGTTCTTTGTTGATTCCTGAAAGTTACGAGCTGGTTATTGAGTGCAAAGATGAATCTGACCAGAGAGCCAAATTTGACCAATTAACTGCTCAGGGGTATGCTGTGAGGGTGTTGAATCTCTAATGGACTTTGACTTCTATAATTCTTGGAATGAGCCTGATAGTTTTCGAGCTCAAAGCGTCATTGGAAGCTTCACGCTAAACGATGTTAAGCTGCAGAAGCACTTCAAGGGATCTTTACCCATTGAAGGGGATGATTGGCAGGTAGGCATAATCGTTGGCCGCAGCGGATCTGGCAAGAGCAGCATCGCAAAAAAACTGTTTCCCAACGAGTACATCACAAGCTTTGATTACCAGGGCAAATGCATCCTCGACGACTTTCCCCAAGAACTCAGCACATCAGAAATTACTCGCATGCTCTGCAGTGTCGGGTTTGCTTCTCCACCAGATTGGCTAAAGGCTTACAGTTGTCTTAGCCAGGGCGAGAAGATGAGAGTTGACGTCGCAAGAGCACTATGCCTACCCCAGAAACGCATAGTCTTCGACGAATTTACCAGTGTCGTGGACCGTGAAGTTGCTAAAATCGGATCTTACGCTATCAGCAAGGCGGTTCGTGCCCAACCTGGAAAGCAGTTCATTGCCGTAACTTGCCACTTTGACGTCATCGACTGGCTGGAAGTCGATTGGGTTTTCAACACTGACACGATGGAGTTTAGTCGAAAAAAAGAAGTCGGCCGCCCGTTGAGCTCCAAGTTTACCGGTGCGGCAATTCCATGTGGAAGAGTTTTCGGCAATATCACTATCTGAATGGAAAGCTCGGTGCCGGAGTCCGATGCTACTCCGCCTTCTACAACCAAAAACCCGTAGCCTTCATAGCCATAGTCCACACAAAGATGAAGGCCAATTACTTCCGAGTTAGCCGCCTGGTGGTTTTGCCCGATTACCAAGGCATAGGCTTAGGCAAACGACTACTAAACTTCGTCGCTGAGCTCTACACTTCCCAAATCAACCTCCCTTTCTACTTGGTTACTTCAAATCCTCAGCTTGTCCGAGGCAACATGGGAAACTGGCGTGTCAAGCGTGTTGGGCATGGCACAGCAGGAAGCGAAGATACAAGAATCAACTCAGAACTCACCAAGAGCAACAGCAAACGACGCCTAAGCGTAACCCTACAATACATACCTAAACAGAAATCTGGAGGTTTATAGTGCCAAATTACTGCAAAGGCAAATGTGGACGCAAACTCTCAAACCAAAACAAGACAGGCTACTGCAAAGAATGCTTTGGCCGCTTCATTCTCAGCCCCAAGGGAGCCATTGCAAGCAGGAGAGATACTTCAAAACTAAAATAATTTAGCGCTCAATTACACTGGCTTGAGGAAAGGTCTCCCTTACTAAGTTTTTTATTATTACATATACCATAATTGCCAATCCAGACAAAGCAATGCCTACCCCAACATAAAGCATTGGCAAGGGGAGCAAAGGAACATTTTGGGTTACAGTTCTATAATCGGTTTCATTCCATAGCTTCACTATTTGCCAATGTACATCGCTCGCAGCAACTGTCCCTGAACTACTGAAAACAAAGTTGTAGCTTGAATTCTTAGGAACTACCCAATCAATGTTTACCTTGGTAATATTCGGATAAGACAGATAGATAGTTGAATCGAGATTGCTGTTTAAGCCCTTTCTTCCATCATCAACGAAGAAGCTAATGCTCTTAACAGAAGTTACATTGACCTGAATTTTTAGATAATCCCCTTTATTGAAGGTAAATCCATCACCCCAATCTGCTGTTGGATTTGTAACCCCAAAAGTTGGTCCTAAAAGACCAAAGCGGTCTACAATAACTATTGATTTTGGAACTTGGTATGCTTCAGTCTTGTTTTCTGGAAGGGAAACAACAGTTATTGCAGCTAACAGAATACCGACGATAAGGATTATAATTCCAGAAGCCATCATTAGTCTCTTCATAGCGTTGCTCCCAAGATAGTATTTGTTAATTATCTTTTAGTTCTATTGATGGAACATCTGATTAAGAGGCTGTTCCAAAGCTGGAACACAATGTAGCTTGATTTCTGTTTTTTCGATGCCTAACTATCGAGGCAATAAAGAACAAAACAAGCAGCAAAGGCACAATAATCAACCATGATAGCTCAGGAACTGAAGGAGATGCAGTTGGACCGTAATTAGGTAAAGTAATTGGGATTGGTGACATGAGAGGATTGTTGTCTTTATTATATTCGTCTATGATGTATGGGGTGTCACCGACGCCGTCCTTATTAGCATCTGTTCCGTTGTAGTCGCTCCAATAGTTTCTATTGATAGTGTTTATTGAGCGGCTGCCGCCCCATATTAGATAATAGTCTTCATTGGCTGAAAATTGAACGGTGTTGTTAACATAATTATTGTTAGATATTATGTTTCCATTGGCACCATAAATGGTTGTTCCGCATCCTGAATATGAGATGTTGTTTTGCATTATTGTGTTGCTGTCTGGACCATACCATTTTTTGCCAACACCGGACCCTAACAATCGGATAGCTACATCTTGACAGTCAGTTACGATATTATCGACTACTGTATTGTTTGAACTACCCTCTCTGAGCTGAATTCCCTCAGTGCATGAATTAATGTAATTATATTGTATGAGATTGTTGTTGGAGTAGCTTAGTTGAATGGCAGCTGAGAGTCCAATAGATTGGAATGTGTTTTCAGCTACGACATTATCATAAGCACTAAGCAAAGCTATGCCGACCTGAGAATCTGAAATCTTATTCCCTGAAAGCCTGCATGAATTCGAAGATACTGTTATTCCGTTATAACCATCATATATCGTCAAGCCGGTTATGTTAACATTATTACTTTGCACCTTAAGACCTGCTGTCACATCAATCACAGTTGCGTCCCTATCTTCGCCAACTAATGAGATGGTCTTGTTGATTATTGGGTTTTCGACGTAAACGCCTTTCTTTATTAAAACGGTGTCTCCAGCTGATGCATGGTTTATCGCTTCTTGGATAGAAGTGTAATTGTCTGGAACAATAATGATTCTGGAATCAGCGCTCACAGGCAACATAATAATTGAGATGGAAGCGATCAAGCATATTGTAATGACTGTTAGTAGGGCTCTCATTTGACTCTATATATGAACCAAATTCGGTGTCTTATAGATATTTTCGTCAAGAAACTTTGACTATGCACCTAATGGAAGGGAGCAGTGCTTGTCCAGAAATCTGGACCAAATAGAAACAGGCTTCTTTAGGAGGTCTACGAAAGAGGGATTAAATATGCCAATGAATATTGACCTGTTTAGGGAGAGAGCGTGGAAGACCAAAGTCAAGTTGAGTATGACAGGCAAAGGGCAGAAGTATTTGATGCACTTGGTCACCCAACACGCATTCAAATTCTTAAGGTTTTAAGTGAAGGTTCTTTGGGATTTGCAGACTTAAAGAAGAAAGTAGGCATTGAAAGTAGTGGACACCTGCAGCATCACTTAACTAAACTCAATGGCTTGATAAAAACAGGGGAATATGGCAAGTACTGCTTATCGGATGAAGGCAAAGATGCGTTGCTTACTGTTCAAACCGTAGAGAATTCATCATCACAAGGCAGCATAAAAGAAAGAACACGAAGGGGGCAAAAAAAGGCAGGTCTTAAAACAGTTGCGCTTCTGCTTATGACACTATTGATTGCAAGTACAGCAATAGCAGTCTATGAATACAATCAGATTGCGATGCTTCAAAGCGATTTTAATCGTATTAATGGATTGAATTTTGATTCTATGGCTTACTATGATGAGTTTGGATTAATACCTTCAACAAATGTTAACTCTTCATTTGCACCACCTGTTTCAATGTATCGGGCTCTGCAAATAGCATTGGAAGCTGATGATTGGAACAAAACTTCTCTTAGAGGACTGACTGTTGGAGCTTACTTTCATAGTTGGCAGACGGTAACCGACTTTAATGTTTACAATAACACTTTGCCAGTTTCAATGTCAATCAATCCGCCGATAAATCCTCCATCAGATTACTCAACTATCTATGGCGATGGAGTCATTTACAGCTATGTATGGGAAATCATCGTTAATAATGCTAGTCACCCGACCCATCCACCCATAGGATTTAGTGTAGTTGATGTCTCAACGGGACAGATACTTCCTAACCCCCCTCTTTTTTAAGCGAAAAATACGTGGTTAGAAGATCACATCGCTGGAAAAAGTAATTAGTGAAAAATTAATGTCGAATTTCTTAACATATTTCTTTGAACATGTAAATTACTTTGAATTATTTGGCAAATATTCTTGCGTGCAATTGCTTAAAAGCAAGCGCTTATTAGTGTAATGTATCGGGTTTAACCTCTTGCAAGCTAGCGTTTAATTTTCCTCGCCTCCTGGTTGGAGCGTGAACGGTTTGTAGTGGTTTTTGTCATTATTCATATTTTGTTAAGGTATGTTTATGCCTCATAAAAGAACTTTCCAGGGAAAATTTACTCAGCGGCAGCGGGAGCAAGATTACATAGCGATAAAGATTCAGCGTAAGGCGGCTTGGCAATATATTAGGGAGACTGAGTTTCGTGATCGCTTGATCGGCGAGACTGTTTGTCGAACTGACATAAATTCCATTACTGACGAGTTGGGAAAGCTTTTTGGTCAGCCTGAATCTGAGGCTGTTCCTAACGTTGAGCAAGGCTTAGTTCTTACTGGACCATTAAAGGAGTTAATTTTTGATGCCTGAAGAGTTACACCCCGATTATAGCCTCTGTCCCAGTTGCCCCGAAATCAAGCGCAAGATTGACCGTATAGATTTAGCCCTTTTGGGAGAGGATGGCACTGGCTTAAACGGCGGCATTGTTAAAGCTATAACGGATTTGCAAAAGAAGAGCAAGGTTTCTGCGAGTTGGACAAGTTTTGCAAAACCTATCGCTATTGGTGCCGTCACATCGGTTGTGACTTTTCTGTTAACTTACGCTTTAGCTCATTAATCTAGGAGAGGATTGTTTGGAACCTGAAGAGTTTATTGAACAAATCAAGCGAACCTTTAGCAGAGCCGTTATGTTGCCGGATTGGATGCAGCAGATTCTATTAGAAGACATAAACGCTGCTATAGAAAATCGAATCCGAACGATGACACTGATCATTCAAGCTAACCCTAAGGCTGCAGAGACTGAACAATAATACAATCCAAAGGGAGAGAGTAAAAATGGGAAAAAGATCCACTTTTGAACAGTCCTTAGCTATCTTGGAAGTTGTACGAACACCAAAGATTCTAACGCATATCATGTATAAAACTAACGTTAACTGCAATGTACTCAAACCGCTTCTTGAGGACCTGATTCAGAAAGGTTTAGTCACGACAGTAGAGATTTGCAGAGGAATTTCACGCAAGCACTATGTCATTTCTCAAAAAGGCGTAGACGTGCTTTGCTCTGTTAGAAAAGCATCAGAATTGCTGCAGACTTAAGAGGTATAGCTGTTTGTCGATTTCGATGGAAGAGGCTTTAGGGATAAGAAAAAAACCCCTTAATTCGCCTCAACAGTACCAGCGGGGGGATAAACAGGTAAAGCCTCCCTGTGTGCATATGACTTTGCCTTTGTTTCATAGGCGTAAGACGATGCTTGTTACCTATTATAGCGGTCGTCTTAATCCTGCTGCCCTAAAGCAAATGGCACTTGATTTCGGGTGTACAGAGAAGACGCTTTTGAATGATTGGGTTGATCGAGGCAATTGGGAGCCTTTTATCTGGGAGTCTTGGCAGGCGAATAAGGATGGTAAGGACCTGCTTAATATGTTGCAGCTTGCTCGTGAAGAGGCGCTTTATTTGATGAAGACTTGCAAGGTTCCCAATGCCCGTGTCGGGGCAATTGCTCGCTTCATTGACTCCATTAAAGTCGAGGTTGAACTCAATCAGAGTCTTGGCTTTTTGCCTAGAGCAAAAGTTGAACCCAGTGTGAATGTGGAAGTGAATGTCGCTAACAAAACCCAACACGTGCTCCTCACAGAATACGCCGGCGTCATATCGGAAGCTGCAACTCTTAACAGCAATCTTTCAAAAGTACGTGATGCAGAATCCTTGGATTCCAAATCGCCCTCACCCAGTGACGGGAAAGAGCGGTCCGACGCCTAAGCAGGCAAAGTTTCTTCTGTTGCTTGATTGTTTGGAGGCTTTATTCGGCGGAGCGGCAGGAGGCGGAAAGTCAGATGCTTTGCTTATGGCTGCCGCGATGTTTCTGGATGTCCCTGGGTATGCGGCGATAATTCTTCGACGTAGCTTCACAGACCTCAATAAGCCTGGCGCTTTGATTTCGAGGAGTTTTGAATGGTGGGGTAAGACTTCTGCTCGTTGGGATGGGATCAATCATACGTGGCATTTTCCGTCCGGTTCATCCTTGACTTTTGGGTTTTTGGAGAATGATCGGGATGTCTTTCATCATCAAAGTGCTGAGTACCAGTTTGAGGGTTGGGATGAGATCACCCAGTTCACTGAGTATTCTTATCGTTACATGATAAGTCGCATACGTAGGCTTAAACGGTTTCAATGGCTTCCCCTGCGTGTTCGTGCTGCCTCCAACCCACCTCATAAGATCGGCAGTGTAGTGCAGGGATATTGGGTTAAGGGTTATTTTTTGCCCTGGTTTGTTTGCCATCGCTGCGGTTTTAAAATGCAGACTGAAAACTTAGACCTCGCAATTTGCCCTGAATGCAGCAGTTCTGAGAGTCATGTTGAGTTTAATTGTGATGAGGAAAGCGGTGAGCCGAGAGTCTTTATTCCTTCAACTTTGGATGACAACATTTTCCTCGATAAGACAAGTTACATAAAAAGCCTAAATCGGCTGGATCCTATTACCCGAGAACAGCTACGTCGGGGTAGCTGGAAAGTCAGTTCATCTGGGATGCTTAAGCGAGAGTGGTTTGTTAACGGCAAAGAACGCCTACTTATTGATGCTTCAGCTGTGCCCGAGAAGGCTAGACGCGTGCGGGTTTGGGATTTAGCTTGTACTGAAGAGGGCGATGCGCCTGACCCCGATTATACAAGCGCTCTGAGAGCTGCTATGGTTGAGGGGCACATGTACATTGAGGATGTAAGGCGTTTTCGTGGCAGTCCTTCAAGGATCCAGAGCGAGATGGCGACTTGTGCAGAATTAGATGGTCAAACAATGCCTATTCACATTGAGCAGGAAAAGGGTTCAGCAGGAAAGAACTTAATTGATCTCATTAGCCGCACTACCCTGTTGGGGTACGTTGTTGTCAGTGAGTCACCCACTGGTGAGAAAGCTGTCAGAGCTACCCCGTTGGCGAATGCTGCAGAGCGTGGGCACGTGCATCTGGTTCGTGGCCAATGGAACAGCGCTTTCCTAGATGAGGCGGAGTTTTTTCCATCGGGCAAGCATAAAGACCAGATAGATACGGCTGCTTATGCCTACAACATCTTAGCGATGGTTAAGAAGAGACCCAAGGCGGCAAATGCATCATGAAGAAACGTTTAGGAAAAATCTATGCAAGCAAAAACAGAGCTGAAAGCGCGGATCGCTTTGCCGATTTTGACCCGGAGTTTAAGGACCTCCAGAAGCGAGGCACAATTAGAGTGATAAGTACTGCATCGGATCGGTAGAACATCTTTGAATGAGAAGAAATATAGCTGGAAGGGGTTGTCGCATTACGCTAAAGTGCTAGTTTACGGCAGCGCAGCCAGTTCTCCCAAGATAGGTAAGGGTGACTTCGGAGTCTCCTACACCCCGACAGATAGCGAGAACTATTCAAGCATGGACAAGGATTATCGTTGGTTCCGCCAAGACGAGCTCGTACGCAGATGCACCGTCATTAATGCTTGTTTTACTGCTTTGGCAGCAGGATTCGAGACCACTCTTGAGCCAACAACCCCTTTAGCGGATAAGGACGAGAAGAAAGCCTTCTTAGAGAAATATCAGTACGTCAAGGATTATGTCGACGCAGTTAACAAAGCAGTAAACTTTGACCAGGTTCTTTTTGTAGCCCAAATAAAACGTAGCATCTTTGGCAAATGCGGGTTTGAGATCGTCTTTAAAACCGACGGCAAAACCCCCGCATACCTCATTAGTCTTCAGAGCCCAAAATTAACTCCTAAAAAGAACAAGGATTGGGAACTCACAGGCTTCAAATACACCGGCATCAAAGAAGGCTACAACATCGATGAAGTCTTATATTTTGTTAACACACAGCTTGAAAATGATTTCTTAGGGCTAAGCGACGTTGAACCTATCCGTTCAACCTGCAAAGCAAGAAATTACTTGCTCGACAAAGATTTCCCCGAGATTACCCGTAGACTTTGGGCACCCTACACTCTACTTGAAGCTGACACCGCCGATATGGCGGATGATGACGAGACCGCTTTTCTAAAAGATCTGGCAAAGATCGCTGAAGCCGGCAAGAGCACTGCGATCAACAAGTCTGTGACTGCCCAAGTGGTTGAGTTTCGCATTAATTTAGGAGGGCTTGTGCAGTTGATGGATAAGCTTGAGGAAGGGGTTATCCGAGCGTATGGTACGCCTCGGTTTTTGATTAACAAGACTCCGGAGAACAGGGCAACTGCTTATGTTGAGTTTGAAGCCTATGTTGAGGGGGTTATCAAGCCCAACCAGCGTTACTTCAAGCGAGCCCTCGAATGCGACATGTGGTATGATCGGCTGGCGAGGCTTGCTATGGAAGAGAACGGGGAGAAAATTGCTAAAGGAGTTGCTCTTCCGGTCAAGGTCAAGCAGAATTTCAAGCCAGTTAAGGCCTCTGACATTTATGCCATGGCGGCAGCGGTTGCAAGTCTTTACGGTAACGGTAGCGGAGTCTTGGCTGAGTTCCCAGAGATTGCTTTTGAGATGATGAATTGGGACCAAGAGTTGCTTAAGGCAAAAGAAAAGTCTCAACCGCTTGGCAAAGCGTCAGTTGTTAAGGGCGAAGATGAGGAGGGCAAATATGAGGAATACGTTATCCGTCGCCGATTGCCTGCAGCTCATCAGCACAGTTGATGCCGTAGAGGTCCTTGAGGCTTTCAAGCGGATCCCTGAGGAATTTAGGGGATTTACTTTCTTTGGCGCTGATGATCGCTGGCTGTACGTTAAATCTGGCAATCCGAAACTTTGTGAGAACTGTTTGGGCAATGATGGTGAAGTCTTCTACGGAGATAGCCTTCGCTACGAGTTTCCGTATCTTCGAATTATTGATGAGAACACGATTAATCCCAATGTCCATCCGCATTGTGAGTGCCTTCTGATTCGGGTCTCAGCTTAACAGATTTCATACTACAAGAGGTAAAATTGCTTGTCTAAACACCATAGCCATGAGCTAGTCTTCATTGCGGGTTTGCATCGCCTTGATGCTGCCAACAAGAAGGCGGTGTTCTACTTGATGAATACTAGCCGAAATCGTAATCGCTGGGGAGTCACGCAGAAAGCGCTCGATGAGGCTTTGCCGTCGCTGCTAAAGAAGCCCCTGGGCATGGGCAAGGACTATAAGCTGGGGCATTTTGCAGACGAGGAAAGCATGAATGTGGGGTTGTTCTCGGCTTTTGAGAATAAGGGCAACTATGCATTGGGCACCGTCGACATAACCGATGACAAAGCCCTAACGATGCTAGAAGTTGGCGAGTTAGGACCGATTAGTTCTGTCATCCTTCCCTACTACGATACTTGCAGCGTTTGCGGTGAAGTTTTAGATGCTAACTGGGAAAATCACCACTGCATAGCAGAGAATAAAGCGTTCTCAGAAGTGCAATCGTTCGAGTTTCACCGATTCGATTTTGTCGATGTGCCAGCGTATCCGCAAGCCGGCTTCATGAATTTTGCCTCCAAACGAGAGGATAAGAGTGTATCTCTTACGCTTCTGGCAAGCGTCTACAACAATTCACGGTCTCCAATCTTACAGGAGCAAAATAAAGTGTCCGAAAAACAAGAGAAAGAAAATGAAAAAATAGCGGCACTTGAGCAGAGGGCAACCAAAGCCGAAGCTGACCTCAAGAAAGCACAAGACGACGCATCAGCCAACGCGATTAAAGTCAATGAGCTCAGTGCAGAACTCAAAGCAATCAAAGATGAAAAACACGCTAGCCTGGTAGAGCAAGCCTACAAGGCACGTGTCGAAGCTGGTATTGCAGGCGAAGAGAAAGCAGATCGAGAGATGCTTGCTGCGTTAGATGATAAGAATCTTAAGCTTTTCACATTTGAGGCTGGGAAAATCGTTAAAGTTGTTTCTACTCAAGGGCATCAATCCCCCAAGAACAAGTATCAAGCGGGTGAGGAAGATGAGCTTGCAGCTGCAGTCGCAGCTAAAAGAGCAGAGCTGGGCTTGCCCGAAATAAAAAAACAGGAGAAAAAATAAATGACGTTAGGAGATTATGGACTCAAATCAGCTCTTCTTGTCGTTGAAAAAATGACCATGAAGAGCAACACCGACGCGGTAAAGGGTAAACTCTACGCTGACGATGGAGCAGGCTTAGTTTTGGCAACCGCTGCCTTAGCTGCAGTAGCCAAGGTTGTTATGGCAAACGAAGATCACGACTATAGCGAGGAAACAGACCACGACATCAGCGTAACCGTAGTGGGCTTGGTTGAATGCGCAAAAGTCGCAGGCTCCGGCTTAGCAAGAAAAGGCGATAAAATCATGATTTCCGCAACAGCAGGAGAATGCACCAAATTCGTCAAGGGCACAGTCTCCCAAGCAAACACTTTCGCTACCGCAACCGACCAAACAGCCATAGACACAAACTTAGGCAAGATAGGAACAGCCTACGAAACCTCAGCCGACGCAGATACCACACAGAAGATGTGGTTAGGAGTCTTCTAGTATGTCTCATCCAATTCGGGTCTTTAAATCCGCTGTAGACGGCAAATTCTACAAAGCAAACTACTCCGAACGTGGAAGAAACGCAAGCTTAACGGCAGGCGGAATCGTTTCCCCAAGCGATGTTGAAGCAGTCGAAGCCGTAACAATCCTAGAGCAAGTCTTAGGCTACGCATGGCCCAACTATAACCTGCGCTCGATCTGCCGCACTATCCAGATGGATAACCTGCAAGAACGCATAGACATCGCAACCAAATCAACCGGGTCAACGCAAAGTCAAACCGATGCAGGAAGCCGAAATCAGCAAAGACGCATTCGCACCCGTCAACTTTGACCTATGGAAAAACGTAGTGCATGTTGCAGTCGCCGATGAGGCAGGCATGAAATCAGCGCATAACATCCTGCAACTTCAAACTGAAGCTGCTGGCAGAGATCTAGGTCGCATGGAAAACCTCGACATCAAAGACATAGCCGAAGCATGCACAGAAAAAACATCCAGCACCCCATACGTGGATTGGGCAGCAAAGACAAGCGGCATAAGCACAAACGATCCCTTTGACGCTATCATTCCCGCCATCGATTACATCCAAGCAAAAGGCTGGCCTGTTGACTTCATGGCACTACACCCAACGATCTACAGCAAATTTATCCGCAACACTCATGTCAGAGAATTGGTTCATGCTGGCATTGCGAGTTTGGGTCCAAACGGCGGCAACTTCAGCTTGCCAGGTTACCCAACTGTCAAGGTTGTCACTGACTTTGCATTGACAGAAACTCCAGATGGCACTCATGGTCCACTAATTGGCAGTTCAGTTGCTCCAGGCTTGGTTTTCGGTGAAGGTCCAACGATGGCAGCGCAGTACAGAGACGAAGCCAAGGGCTTTGACGGCTACATCATCCGCAAATGGCAAGAACCCAAAGTCGTCATACAAGACGCTATCACAAAAATCTGCACCTAAAACCTCTCCTTTTTGAGGTTAATTTTTTTAGTGTTTGCGTTTGTAAGCAGCAATGAGAATGAGAACGATGCCAATTATTAATGAAAATGGAATTAATGGGTGGAAATTTTGCCAGAAATAGAACCACCTGAAAGCGCCAAAACCACCTTGAGGATCAATACTAAGGGTAATCGCAACATCAAAAATCAAAAAGAAAATTCCCATAAGGATTAATACAAACCCGCCAGTCAAGGATGCCGAACTAAGTCGATTTCCTACTGATAAACCAAAGATTACTCCCAGCAACTCAAGAAACAATCCAGCCATCAATAAAGAAAAGAAAGTGACGCTGTCTAAATTAGACAAACCTATCGAATTGATGCCTGGTATTATAAAAGTAAAAAATAATTGGTAAGCATTGATAGAGATTAAAACAAATCCTGCAGTAATCAGCAAATAGGATAACTTGCTTTTTATCCTTTTTAGAATCGCTATTCCAAGTACTGCGAAAAGTGATCCCACAATTAATGAGATAGTTATAATCGGTGCCCAGAATAGCCAAAAGTCAAATCTTTTCGCATATGCTTGACTTGATCCTGATAATACATCATTCAAACACACTTGGAGAAACAAGAGCAGCGCTGCAAAAATAATCAGTGAGA
Source organism: Candidatus Bathyarchaeota archaeon (assembly GCA_963775685.1). Lineage (GTDB taxonomy): Archaea > Thermoproteota > Bathyarchaeia > Bathyarchaeales > Bathycorpusculaceae > Bathycorpusculum. The sequence goes on along the minus strand of CAVZJV010000014.1, from coordinate 589,408 downwards.
GACCTATAGCTATTGGCAGATAACCCAATCTATTGGTTGAATGTTTCTGCATTGTTTTAGTTTATGAACTTTTAAATGTTATAAAAGTTACTAGAAAAAGGAAAAGCCCGCGTTATCACAAAAATCTGCACCTAAACAATCTTTTTCCTTTATTCAAGATTTAGAGGTAATATGCTTGGTTTCTGTTTGTCCTGACGATGTCCGCGACGTACTAAATGTTACTTCCTCAGAGATTAGTGATGCCAAAGTTGCAAAGATGCTTAAAAGGGCAGCGGTAACTTTGAGCCTTGAGCTTTTTGTTGAGATAGACTACGCAGACTGCACTGATGCCCAAAAAGAAGCCATTACACTCTTAGCTGCGGTTTATGGCATCTGCTTTTTGACTGGAGGTTCAGCGATGGGCTTGAACTTTCAAGTAGGCGACCTTAACGTTAATCAATCTTTGAGGGTGCCAAGCCTAGATGTGCTTGAAGGCGAGTTTTCCCGTCTACTCCACAAGTTAAAGCTAAAGCCGCCCAAAATTGTGGAGGCTTAGCATTATGGGTACGGTTCCTGATGCGTATTTTCAGTTTGTGATGCATTACGCCCCCTACTATTATGTGGTTCCCACTAACTTGGCTGTGGATGCGGCTGCTGGGCAGAGAAACGTAACTGTCGCGGATGGTTCGAAGTTTCAAGCGGATTTTCCTGTTGAAATCAAAGATTCTGCTTATAGCGAATGGTGCGAAGTTGAAAGCGTACTTGGAAACGTTTTAACACTCAAGAGTAATCTAGCCAACAGCTACTTTGTTTCAAAGGACTGGGTTGTGGAGGGTCCTGATCCTGCGTTTGGTCGTGGTACTTTTGCCGCTGCTTTTGCCATCGAGTTTCTCTGTGAAGCCTACTCGGCGCCTCAATTTTCAAGCGGTAAAAAGCAGATATCCTCGCCAAGATTGTGGCTTTGGCTGATTGGCTGCTGACACAGCAATGCATCGACCCTGCGAGGACTGCGTATGGCGGCTTCAAAAGCGGGGAGTCATCGACTGATTATTGGAGTATTGACGCTGGCAGAGCTATTCCTGCACTGCTGAAGGCTTATGCCGTGACGTCAACGGCTGCATACTTGGATGCGGCAAAGTTGGCTGGCTATCCTTTCCTGTATAACATGCAACGTTTGCCGGTGGTTTTGGGTTTGCATGACTGCTACTATGGCGGCTTTGCTTCCTATGTTACCATCGGTGACGGCTGGGAGGCGTCGATGTATGTCGAGAATCTCTATTGCCTCATAGGCTTAAAGATGCTCGCCGACACCTACGACACCGCAAACGCTCCAACCTACAACGGCGTGATGAGTGACGCGGTTGCTTTCCTTCGGGACGGTTTGGAGGGGCTTTGGCTTTATTTCTATCCGTTGCCCTCTGGGGATGGCGCTTGGCACCGGGTCGGCTTGAACAACACCGAGGTTTATGATGACCCGATAAGTTTTGCCCTGCTGGGCTTGTACACTTATGAGGGATGGACGGCTAGTTGCCAACGTGTCTATAACGGTGTGCAGAGTATCAAGGCAAGCGGTCAGTATCCCGCCTATGTTCCTGATGTTTGCTGGCCCGGCTACATAGACGTGGTTTCAAGGTTTCCCGCCTGCAGCTATTATGACGGCGTCACCATTGGGATTTTGTGGAAAATCCGCAAAGACCGCGACCCTCCAGGCTACAAGTTAGCCCACGACATTGCTGAGAAGTACGCTGATGAATTCATGAATTGGGGTCCAATCTTCACGGACTATATTCCGATTACGCCTGCCAAAGCTATGGCGAATGTAAGCTGGATCGCCCGGATGTTTCTAAACTATCAAGAGCCTGCAACCCAATTTATGAGGATTCTTAAGAGTAAGGGTGAAGCGGTTCTGCTTTATCCAGTGCGCCAAGCTGTGGAAACCGTTGATTACGGCGATCCTCTTGAGTTGCTCGCCCTATTTTCTCAGCTCAAAGCTGAACAGGTCCTCATAGAGCCTGGGTACTACATCAATGACTATTTGGCGTTCTACACGTTTCTGCCCGTGCGCAGTCACGACAAGATCAGGCGTCAAGGCGAGGATTACGAGGTGCAAACTGTGTCCCCTTCTACTTTTGGTAATCAGCGGCTTTACTTCAAGAGCATGGCAAGGAGGTTGCTTACTAGTTGAGTGAGTTAGAAGATCCCGTAGCTACCTTGCTAAGGCTGATTAATAGTCGAATTCGAGTAACCAAAGATAACGGGGATGCTGCAAAGTTGTTGGCTACGGAGGCAGCGTTTGACCGCGAAATGCTGCTCAAAGAGTATGACGCCCAAATTACTCTTCAAGTTGACCCTGTTTTAGGCGTTCAAGACCAGAAGCTAAACTTATCTGGTAGCAAAAGGCGTTTGGTGCATTTCTTCAAGTGCACGGTTCACTCTATCGATAAGACTGCTCCTGGTGCTGATGTGGGCAGGGTCATGCGGAACAAGGTTACTGAGCAGATTAAAGCGATTATTCGCGAGAACCGAACCTTGCCCTATGAGACGGCTTATAATTTTGCTGGGCTCGGCTATCCATCGGGTGATCCGCATAAGGCGTATGCTGTGGGTGCCGCCTCGGAGTTGGCGCCGTCCGCTGCGGCTTGGGCTGAGCTTTCAGCTGTGGGTTATCAGGGCATTTGGTACAGTGACAATGTCCGCTATTCTAAGAGTGCAGCCGTTAACAATCAGTATGGCTTGATGCTTTTCAGGTTCAAGGTTGGGCCTAGAGAGCAATGCATCAAGTCTTTAGTGATGAGTTTTGAAGGCTATGGTACCGCTCCCAGTGGCAACGGTGTAACTGTCAAGGTTTGGAATCATGTCGGCGGGTGCTTGGCAGTATGCGCAATATGGAACTGCAGGCACAGATGAAACCCTGACAATTACGATTTCGGCGAACTGGACAGATTACGTGGACTCTGACGGGTATGTTTGGGTGATTGCCAAAACCACAAATCCCAGCAACGGCGTAACACCAGCCGTGGTCTACTGTGACTTTATGCAGTTGACCGTTCAGGTTCGTGGAATCACTAACTGCGATGTCGTGAGCTACAAGCCCATGGACATTGTTGAGGTTAAGCCGTTTCTCTTCAAGACAGAGCTTGTTTTGAAGGGTTGGGCTTTTGAGGACATAACTTTAGGCTAATGGGAGTATGGAAAGAATGGTTGAAACCTATAGCGCAGACCAAGAACGCATCTACTACATAGCGGAAACAACCAAAGGCACAACGCCAACAGTGACGCCCGCAATGCTTGGAGTACCCCATGAATCAATCAACCCAGGCTTTAACCCAAGCAATCTGCTACTGCGAAGCGGCGGAAACTATGACCTCTTTGCCATCAAAAAAGGCGTTCGCGTGCCCTCCCTCAAAGTTGCCTACATCGTGCCCTCGGCAGCGCCAATCGACCTGCTGCAATACGCCAAGATAGACCTGGATAAGACCTTGAGCGTTCAAGCATTATACTATAAAGGCTCTTGGGCATCAGCAACCGACATCATTTCACTGCTATACAATTACATGCGGATTGGCAAGGCAAGCGTTAGCTGCGAAATTGATGATGTTCTCAAAGCCAGTCTGGAAATGGTAGGCCAGAACATCACTACGGGCACGGCAAAACTGACTGATGCAACTTACACGGATTATGCGGGTGCAGTGGCATTTAACGAAACCGACGTTACCATTGGGGGAGCTGCAAACGATCGGGTTGTAAGCTGGAAATTCGACGTAAACAACAACCCCAAGCAAGTGCCCGTTATCCGCAGCACTAACGGCTATCTAGCCAAGTACATTCCTTTTGGCAATCGGCAACTAAGCGGGGAAGTCCGCTTTGAGTTTGAGAGCAAAACAGAGATGGACAATGCCCTCGCCGACACAGAGTTCAACATCAGATTTGGGCTTGGCGGTACCGCGTATGCCCAGATGGAGGCAGCCAAATGGGGCAACATAACCAGCGAGAAGTGGCTTGATGACCTAATCGCGGTTAGGGCACAGTTTGACGCCAAAGGACCGCTTAGCATAGCGGCAAGTTAATGGTGATCTAAAAATGGAGACTGCAAAAGTAAAAATCGACAAGCGTTTTGGCGAGCAATTTGTAGGCGACTATGAATTCCGCCAAATTACCCAGGGAGAATACGAGCGGGTACTCGTTAGCTATATGGATGCAGCGGGCAAAGTTCCAAAAACGGATATTCTCAAAGTTAACCGGGAATGCCTCTGGATGTCACTTGTTAGCCAGCCCGCCTCAAAACCTCTTTTCAAAGACCTCATAGTTCAAGGGCGCCTCCCCTATGGTCTTAGCCTAAAGTTGCAGGAAATCTACGATAACGTCAATGGCATCGAGATGGATGAGCAGCGTTTTTTATCATCGCCATCCGAGGAAAACGACCAAACCCCAGACTCACAAAGTTCGTGATGTGTGAGCGATTCGGCTGGACAGAGCAAGAATACAATGCCACAAGCAGACAAACCATCGCTAGAGTTCTCCACTAATCCTGCGCACTTTAGATGAGATGGCAGAAGACGAAGCAAAAAAAGCAGAACAGGAAAAAAGAAAATGTCCGTCGAAGTAACATTTGACATTCAAGGTGTGGACGAATTTGTTGCGGCAATGCAGCGCCTAGATAAGGCTATGCAGGAGAAGGTCCGCGCTTGGCTCTACGATTGGGCGCAGCGATTAGTTGCTGAGGCGAAACGTAGTGCTCCTGTACGCACAGGTTATCTTCAAAGCAAAATCTACGCTATGGCACATGAATGGGTCGTAGAAATTGGGGCAGCGGCAGCGTATAGCTACTTTGTGGAGTTCGGCACCCGTTACATGTCTGCTCATCCGTTTCTGTATCCTGCAGTGCAGGCGTTTCTTCCCGAGTTAGAGACTAACATCGTAGGTGCAATTGAACAGGCAAAAGCGGAGGCTGGATTGTGAGTTTTAGAGAAATAACCCTGTCTATTCGGGCAATCAACCGAGCAAGCAGCGAGTTTAATCGTATTCAAACAGACGCCGAGCTTATGACGGCACGCATCAAGAGTTTTGGAGCTGCTCTTGCGGGCATAGGTGCCGCAGGCACAGCCATCGGATACCTGGCTAATCAATTTGGGATTTTAAACGATGAGCAAACCAAAGTTTTCACAGGCACCATGATGCTTGTCTCAGTCATGGGCATGTTTCTGCGTACAAGCACTGGGTTAGCTGTAGCTCAAAAAGTCTATGCCGCCGCATGCGCGTTTGCAACGGCAGTTCAAAACGCCCTAAACATCAGTTACGCAACCTTCTTGGCACTTAACTGGTGTGGGTATCGCTGTGATTGCCGCTGCCGCAGTAGCTATGTATGCCTTCGCCAGCAGCATGAATACGGCAACGGCAAGCGTGCAGAACTTTAATGCATCGGCAGCCGAGACGCCGACCAGAGTTAAGGGCATTACTCGTGCAGGAGACGCAGAACTTGCTAGGCGAGGGATTGAGTAAATGTCCACCGCTGCCCCAAGTATCGCCTTAGTTTTTGGCGCCATAGCCCCTGCGCAAGCTGATATCGTTGAGCTTCTGGTGCATTTAGGCTGTAGCAAAGAAGTCAGCAGCTACGACATCACATTGCACAATCATAATGGCAAGTACAGCCCAAACGGCGCCTACCCCATAACCGTGGGGATGGATGGCTCAATTAGCTTAGGGCGGACGCCCAACTGTCCGTTGCTTATGACGTTGCGGGTTGAAAAAGTCCACTACCAAAGCTCGCCTATCGAAAGCTACTTGACTGTTTCTGGGCGCTGCTGGGGTGAGCGACTGTTCCGCCGAGTTGTCACGGCAACCTATTCGGGCATGAAGGGCGAAGAAATTGTTAAGGACCTTATGGATTATTATGCGGGTCTTAGCCACAATAGAAGCGGCGTTGAACTCGTCGAAAACACAGACACGACCTATACAGAGCTCAAACCCGAGGATTCACCTCTCTGGGACATCCTCAAGTACGTTGCCGAATCAGCCGACAAAGCAGGCGTAATAGGATACGATTTTCGGGTGGCGCCTGATGGCAAATTCGAGTTCTTTCCCAAACTCTCCAAAACAAACTCAACCGTAATCACCGAAAACATCGATACTACTGCAGAGTACGAAAAAGACATCACTCGCGTAAGAAACAAAGTTGTCGTCTACGGCTTAGCCGACAAAAGCTATCCTTCAAACAAAGTTGACTGGACAAATAGCCTAACGCCTTCGGATGGCTCTTGGAGCGGCTCAATAGGCACAGTAAGTCTTGACGCAACAGGGAATCCCACTGGCGGGTCCTGCATAAAACTCTCTGTTACCAGTAACTACGCAGGTGTGGTTGACTTTGACCTCGCTGCAGGTCATGAAGTTAACTTTGATGCCTATCCAGTTTTGGATTTGCAGCTAAAAATTCAGGACACTTTTGCAGGAACAGGCTTCATTCTGCTAATGGATACTGCAGGCAAATTCGCCTCCAAAACCATTTCTATTTCTCCGGACGCAGCTTTCCACGTTTTTGAAACTGGCGCTGGGTCAGCCTATGCTAATCAATGGGAGCGGGTTGACTTAGGTTTTAATTGGGTTGCCGTCCAGAAAATTAGGGTTTCACTTGGCTTTTCAGGTGTTGGTAGCGGTAACTTTTGGGTTTATGCACTCTATGCTGGGGGGCGCCGTTACTCTGGCGTTGTCGAAAGCACACCAAGCCAGACTGCGTATGGTTTGCGGGAATATGTTGAGGTTGATGAGGAGCTTTGGAGCGATAGCGAATGTGTCAGGCGGGCGTCTGCGCTTTTGGCGTATCTTAAAGACCCAGCCGAACACTTGCACATAGTTAGCACGGTCTTAGATTATGGGGCGTCGCCGATTAAGGCAGGCGATAAAGTACACGCAGAGCTCCCAACGGAGGGCGTTAACAGTGATTTTAGAGCTGAAAGCGTTGAGTATCGGGTGCCAAAAGAGGACCCAACAAAGCTGGAGATAACTTTGGAGCTTGGCAAGGAACCGCCGCACCTAGCCGATTACCTTTATGGTCTGCGTACCCATACGCCTAATGTTGAGAAGCTCAGCAGAACAAAGCTTGGCAAAAGAGGCGCTCCAATCGCAACCGGCGGCAGTGTTTTAGGTGCCTCTCGGTTTACAACAAACGTTGAAGTCGATAAAACCTCCCCAGCCTTTAACTTGTTTATTTCGAGTGTTCATAAGGCTGCGTTTGGGCATGATGGAGCGAACACTTTTTTGGCAGCCATGGCAGGCGATCTTATTTTGGAATCAGCCATAAATCACTTAATCCGCCCCAACAGCGACGGCAGCGACGACCTTGGCAATGGCACCTTCCGCTTTGGCTCAGCTTACTTGAAGAATAATCTCTTTGTGGCCGGCTGGGAAGTTATCGCCAACACGGGCAGAATTAACATGTGGTCGATGCCACGAGATACCTCTGGTTTGGTGCTCGAAGCTCAGGGAGCAGGCAACTATCCTATGTATGTAGACCCCAACGGCAGATATGCACCCGCCGCCCACAATCACGCCAACATGTACCCTGCAGGAGGCAACAATACCGGGTCATGTGGGGACACATCGACTTATTGGCATGTCATTGCAGGCGATAGCGTCTGGTACAATGCCCTGGGACATATGGATATGATAGATGACCTAGCTGCCATCAAGAAAATAAAACGCAGTGAAAAGACCGACAAAAATGGTGTACCATTGATTGACGTTAATTCTCTGCCTGAAGAGGTCCGCTCAGAAGAGGGAATGCTGCACGCGGGTCATCTGATGGGGTTAGCTCTTGGCGCGATTAAACAGTTAAACGCAAAGGTAGAGGCTTTGGAAAGAGAATTTGAGAAATTGAATAGTTCTAAAACATAGTCAGCCTTAAGGTATTTCTCCCTTTGAAGCAGTTACTCTTATTTCGAGCTCTATAGGAGTCTTGTCAAATCTTCCCTGAAGCGTCACTTCGTAATTAGCCCCTATCTCTGTTATCGCATTTTCGATATGTCGTTTGAAATCTTTGCGATAAGGCGCCTTTCAGGCGAGATCTTCTCGATGTCATTCAAATTTATTGGTTTCAAACATATTCTTCCTTTATTCTTCTGTTTGATTGATTCTCAAATATTTAATTTTTGTCACAATAGAGAATGCTTGTTTTCGGTTCTTTCCTTAAAGAACAAAAAGAGTTGCGCACGTGTGCTTATGATAATTGCTCATGAGATTCTCAGCTCAGGCGAGCCTTTATAGCAGGAAACCCATTGGTCGGAACATTTGCCATAAACATTATATTCGCATTCTGAAGCACCAATCTTTTTATTTCCTCAATTTAGTTTGTTAAGTTTTATTAGCGCATCTTGGAGAATAGATCTCTGTGGTTCAATGAGACAAGCCTTCATAATTATGCAAATAGGAAACCCCCAATTAGATTCAGTCTACAAAGACATAATCGTTCCTGCTGTCACAGCTAATCATCTTGAAGCTAAGCGAGTGGATAAACATAATGAAGGTGGCTTGTTAAAAAGTGAAATTATCTCTTTTCTCAGGGATTCAGATTTGATTATCGCTGACCTCACTAACGAGCGACCAAATTGCTATCTTGAAGTGGGTTATGCTATGGGACAGGATAAGTATTCGAACCTAATACTATCCGCTCGAGAGGACCATAATCCTGATAGCCCTAATCATAAAACCGGAGGTCCTAAGGTTCATTTTGACCTTGCTGGATATGACATTCTATGGTGGCAACCAGACAAGCTCGATGATTTCCGGACAGAGCTCGAAAAGAGAATAAGGCGTCGGCTAAAAATAGTCTCCGATCTAAAAAGTACGCCTGCTTCTGCATTTAACGAAGAATGGATTGGCAAAATTAAAAATGAAGCGTTTTCAGGGTTTCAAGAAAACGGTCAGGTTTCCTTCATGGAAGTTAAGGCTGCCATAGTTGATTCTAAGACTATGGTTAGCCAAAAAGCTTTGATTTCATTAGCCGACAGTATCCAATCACCTCATTTAGGTTGGCCAATTGCGTTTGTGAAACAAGATATTGTTGTACCAACCGCTGAAGGAATAAAGTCAAAGATAGCTTGGAGACAATACTATGACTTCTGGGCGCTTAACAAAGATGGGACTTTTTATCTATTAAGGAAACTTTGGGAAAATGAAACTGCTAAGCCCGTTGTTATGTATGATATGAGAATAAAGCAAACGACAGAGCTATTACTCTACTTCACTCGCTTATACAAAGGACTAGGTGTATCACAGGACGACCCGATTGCAGTAAGCACCAAATACGGGGGGTTAAAAGGTTACCAGTTGCTTAAGTCGCCATCAGATTCTTTAGATTGGGAGGTTATAACGGCGATGGCATCCTTCAAAAATAATGCGTGCCAGGAACCAGAAGTTGAAATTTCTGTCATTACAACAATTCGTGAATTGGAAACAAACATCACTGATATTGTTGATAAGCTTACAAAACCCCTTTTCATAATGTTTCAATTCTTTGAAGTACCCAAAGAAACCTTAGACCGTATAGTTGGAGATTTCTTGAAGCAAATTAAACCCTAATTTCTTACATCAAGTTGACAATAGCTACTTTATTCTTTTAGCTGCTGTTAATCGGTAGACTCTTTTTTATTGGCAAGCTTTGCTGCTGCTCTTTTCATCATTGATTACTGATTTTTGTTTGAACGATTTTTTCCTGTTTATGCTTCTTGGAGGTGAGTTGTTTGGTTGATGAGATAGAGGTATCTGAGAATAAGGAAGCCCTGATCGTTTTGGCTGGCACAGTTGCAGGCGCCGCGACTACGTTTGTTGCTTCTTTGCCGATTCCGCTGGAGATTAAGGCTCCGATTGTTGCGTTATCTACGACTTTGACAGGCGCGATACTGCTTTACTGGAAAAACAAAGTCAACAAACAGTAAGCATTTATTTCTCTTCTTTTTTGGGGAAATTTGGGCTGTTTTTTATAATAAAATTGCGCTAAGCCAAATTTTTTTCCTTTTTTAGCCAATTATTTTTTTGACTTAGCGGCTGCTTTGGCCTCTTCTTCATCAATTTTTCTTTCATATTCTTCGATTTCTTTTAACACCGTCTTTGTCTTCAACTTGGCAAGTGTTCTCCTCATCAACTTCAACCTCTCTGTCTTGGATGCGCTGTTTAGCCTATTGCGATCGCTTCTTTCTTGGTGTTTGCATCCACATTTTTATTCTGTTTTGCTGCTGCTTTTTCTATAATTTTTACACCTAAAACTTGGGCTGTTAAATGATTGGATTAAATTGCCTTACCCGTCTTTTCAGTTTTATTTACACTTTGAAGCTTTAGAATGACCGCCATGTTTACAGCCATTAAAATCCAAAATAGCAGAAAGGGCGTATTAATGTAAGAGAAGACAGTCTGCATGGTATCAAAGTTACCGTTAGAATAACTATGAAACATAACGCTGATGAAAAATGGATTCCAACCGCTCGTAATTATGCTGGAATGCGCAATGTTGTTTCCATTAAATAAGTTCCAGATTACATAATTAAAGTATGCAAATAGTAAACTTAAAGCGATATTTATAATAATCGTATACTTAACAATTTTTTGCATATTATTATTTTTCTCCAGAACTTAAGCAATACTAAGTAGTTACTTTTTTTGTCTTAATAATACTATTCTTTGGTACACTCAGTGTTTTTCTGTATAATTTTTAGAACGAATTTAAGTATATTGAAAATTTTGCACGATAAAAATTCATGAACGTTTGATATTTACTTAATTACTATTCTTTGATAGCTTAGTATTGATAAATGACTTTACTTTCAAAAAAATGGAAATTTGTTTGTTATAGTGATTAATAGACCGCGTGAACTGCATCTAAGTTTAGGCTTACACTGTAGCCATTATCATTGTATCCTACAATCGCAATGTGATCGAAGGCTATTGGTGCATTTCCAAAGTCGATATAATGTATCCCATCCCAGTAGTTGACTTGCACCGGATTATTCGGAAGTGCATACCATGTGCCACCGCCGTAATTTACATAGCAATATAGGTCGCTGTAGTAATAGCCAGAGTTGCCATAGCCATACGCAACTACTTCGCCTGTTGATATGTGATTCATGTTTGCCATGATATAGCCAGCATCGCCATAATTACCGCCATAAATGTGCGCATAGTCATCATTGTTTTTCCCAACCAAGTTAGATACATCCCAAGCGTTCCCTCGGTTGATAACTTCATTTTCATTCGAAGGTGCCGGTATACTGATTGGCATTTTAGCTTGTTCTTCAGAAGTTAATGCTTTTCCAATCCAGGTGGCACCCGTCTTTGGATACCAACCCATGTCCAGCTTTTCAAGCTCAACAGTTATTTGGTCATCGCTTAGTCCTTGTTCCCTAAATTCTTGAATCTTCAAAGTTACAGGGTCAACAAAGTTTTTCGAAGGCTGCCAAGAACCAATGCCAGAAGTCTGATCATCTATCTGCGCTGCCACTGTAAGAACCATTGAAGAAAGCATAGAAATAACAAAAAAAATAGCGGTTAAACAAAAAGCTCTTTTATTCTTAATCATTTCATCATCTCTCCAACGCTAAAGATGCAAAGATAAACTATTAATTACTACACACTAGGACAGCCTGTACTACACTATAGGACATGACAAGAGTCAAATAACCGCTTCGTGTTATAAACAACGAAAAATCATGCTATCCAGAAAATTGAGTGACTGAAAAAATGCGCATATTTAACAAGATAGCTTTATTGGGCATTTTTGATACCATCGTCGGTATTCTTTTTGTTGCTTCAAACTGGTGGATTTGGAATTATCTCGACGGTAAAATTACCGCCAATAGTTGGGGACCTTTTCAAATAGCCATTGTTCCAAAAACCATCGTAGAAGGTGAAGTAGTTACAATCGGAACTTATACGCCGATACCAAATTATCCCTTTATCCTATTTTGGGTTGCTCTAGCAGTTAACTTCGTTTTTATGGTTTTAGCGCTCAAAAATAGCGGCGAAAACTGATTTCTCACGGGGACAAAAAAAGAAAAAATAAAATTAGAGAGACTCCTATGATCTTGTTGACCAGTCGTAATGATATCCATTGGTTGCATATGTATTCACCATCCAACCTGAAGAAACGCCTCCTGATTGATAGAGACCAGTATTCCACTGTCCATTGCTGGCGAGTTTTATATTTATGGTATCCGCTAACGTGATATATTGACCACTAGTTCCTGCGACTGGTTGGTTGTATGCTTCTGTATTAGAGTGAATAGAATAGCCCTGCCAGGATTGAGAATATTGATGTGTCGCAAACTGAACACCGTTAGCATACCATGTCCATGTTGAACCGCTTGTCTGGTATGTCGCTAATGTAGCATCTGAAGGCCCAGTTAGACTATAGCCAAGGTCGTAATAGGCAAACACTGTACCGTATCCATTGGGGTCTTCAGAGTAACCAGCATACACTTGAGTATGCCACATCTGGATCTCCCATACATATCCATATGTGATATCAAGACCGATCTCTGCGTATTTATGGCCTTCCCATGAAACAACGACATCTGCCCAATACTCTTGAGTGTCAGTCCACCAATCGTGGTCAAAATGCACAGCTTGAGGGTATAAATGTGTGTAAACGCCATTGTAACCCCCTAATCCAGGAGTCAACCCATAGAATGCCCAATCGTTATAATTGGGTTGTCCTAAATCAGGTTGCGGGCTTTGAGTGGCATTTGGATCAACTAAGTCTGGACTTAAGACATGGCCCGGAGGAGGTCTGTGACTTACAGTTATGCTTGGAGAGGGACTTGCCATTGTTGCAGAAGCGAGTGACGGAAGGATAAATGTAGCCACAAGAAGTACCACCGCAATCAACATCACTTTTTTCATTTTTTCACCTCTTGCAAGTTAAATCCTTGCAAGTAACTTCTTACAATACAAGAGTAATTATTTCTACGTTCTAGGACAACGTGTACCATAACATAGGACAGATTGCTTACAAGTTAGATAAGGAAAAAAGATCAGATGTGATTGGTTTGTTTTTATAGGCCACCCTTGACCCATATTTTAATGGTCTCATAACAAAAGATTAAAAGAAAAACAGCAGTTAGAATTACTGAAAAGAAATATTCTTGATAAAGAACGTTGGGCTGAAGAAAAGTAAGCTCAAATACGAGAGCAAAAACAGACAATAAACAGTAAAAGAAGTATCGGGGAATTATGAAGCGACTAATTTTTATGCAATTTTGCAACATTACTTTATTGATTACATAACCACCCATTTCATGTTTTACAAGCCCTACCCTTTCCAGTCTAGAAAGATGATGCTGAGCCACCGAGGGACTACTAAGACTTAGTGCTCGCTGTAATTCTCTTATGCCAAGGGGTTTACTGGTTTTTAACATTAGGCGATAAATATCAAGAGCGGTGCCTTTTAGGATATCAGATGGTTCTTTTTCGGTTAACCGTCTTCACCACTACCCTAAGGAATAGGGTATATTAACATTTAAGTGCTCTTATTCTCTCCACTATTCTTAGTGCTTAAGGGATAATGAAAGAACTGTACGGAAATTAGTACAATATAATGTTAAATAACATCCTTATACTTTCATAAATGACAAAAAATCCTATAGCTCGGAAACATCGTGTTTGGACAAAAAACTAAAATGCTGCTCGCAGCCATTGCCGCTTTACTATTGAGTCTTCTGCTACTAGAAATAAGTTACCTTCTTTTCCCTAACAAGTCAAGCCAAACGCCTCTCCCAATGCCATTACCTTCAATGCTAAACCAGATAATAGTAGCAATTTTTTGGATAGGCTTAGCCGCTGTTTTAGCAATCATTATTGTTGCAACAGTTTTTCTGATAAATTGGATAAAGATCAAAAAATCTTGCTCAAAACAGATAAGAACTATTCCATTTTACTCAACGTGCGCTAATTACTAAGTATCATATATTTTTTGCCGTCTTAAAAATCAAGAGGTCTGTACTAAATTCAGTACACTTTGTCCTAGTGCATGGTATTAACTATCACTTGATTAGTAAGACATAGCTTGCAAGTATAACTTGCAAGAGGAAAATAAAAAATGAAAAAAATGAGTAAAAAAAGTATGTTGATAGGAACCTTTTGTATAATCATGGCCTCAGTGCTGGTTTCCTCAGCGTCAGCTACACCATACTGTTACGGTTGGTATCATCTTCAAAATAGAGTATCTGGAGTCTATTCGTCTGTAATGGAGACTTCAGCAGTTCACCATCAAGCTGGTAGTTCTATGCAAAAGTGGGACGCTATAGCAGTTGCGAGCGGCACTAACAATTATACTGCCGAGGTTAACTTAACTTGGTATCAAACTGATTCAACCTCAACATTGTTCTTTACGGGTGCGAGACAAGCAAACGGTCAGTGGGTGCTACCGGATCTAACAACAACAATTTCAATTTCGAATCTTGATTCTAGTCAAATAAAGATATGCACTGGAAGAAATGGTAACAGCAGTACCGTTTGGTTGTTTAGATATTCCTTGGACGGCGGAACCAATTGGTATAATATCGGTTCAGGTACATATGACTACGGAGTAGTTTGGTATGGTGACAGATATGTCACAACATTTGAGGATATTGTAGGGGGAATGACCGCGTCTACCTCGCCATCTACAGCTGGAACTACATCTTTAATTCAGTATCAAGATTGGGGTAATATGTGGCACGATGCTAGCTTAGATACAATCCTGAACTCTGGACAAGACCCTCATATAACTTACACACATAGTGCGACTTCTGAAACTGGAACCTGGCACAGTTGATACCTGTTCAGCCCGGACTAAAACGGTTTTTTTCTGACCGTTTTTACCGTTCTTTTTATTTATATGTTTTAACTTCAAACAGGTGAGTTGCCATGAACCGGAAAATCCTCTCATTAGCCATCATATGCATACTCTGCGGAAGCTTGATCACATTCATCAGCTACACAAGTCTAATCGAAAACCATAAAGTACAACAACCGTTCTACGCTGGAGTAACCTATGGCGGAACCAGCATACAAGACGCCAAAGCCCTAATTGACAAAGTCGCAAATTACACAAACCTCTTTGTGCTACAGTCAGGCCTTTTGAAGAATGATGCCTCTGCAGTTAACGAGATAGGCGATTATGCGGTATCTAAAGGATTACACTTTGCGGCTTACTTTGACGTAATAGGTAATGCCGAAAATGCGGAGTGGATAGGAACTGCCAAGCAACGATGGGGAGGCATGTTCGTGGGAGTCTATTTGGGAGATGAACCTGGAGGCAAAATGCTTGATGGCTCCGTCTATTTTGGTGAGAATCAAGGAATTTTTATCAATAAATTAAATGATGGCGTCGTAAACTGTTCTGATTATAATGGGTGTTGGACAGCATTTTTTCCAGACGGCAAAATTGAAGTAAAAAAAAGCAATGAAACCTTTTCCCTTGAGCTTGACCCCAACAATTCTTCTGTAACGATATCTAACACGTTAAGTAACACCAACATGACCACT
Source organism: Candidatus Bathyarchaeota archaeon (assembly GCA_963775685.1). GTDB lineage: Archaea > Thermoproteota > Bathyarchaeia > Bathyarchaeales > Bathycorpusculaceae > Bathycorpusculum. Next base: position 573,922 of record CAVZJV010000014.1, on the reverse strand, counting down.
TATGAGCCAAACGGCTCAGTAACTCTAAGAGAAACGATCACAAGCACAATAAATAAAGTATATACAGGCGGTTCACCTTATGGCCACCATGATGCAGGTCACTCTTACCAAGTACTGAGAGATAATTTCTATACAATAGAAAATGGCTCAGATATCATAGCTCAAGAAAAAACTTACCTGCAAATAAAGAGCGACAACCCAATACCTGATTACAATGCCGCAACAAATCTCTTTATAGCCAAAACCAAAGGACCCATAGATAATTTGAGAAATCAATGTAACATAAGCAAAGGGGATTTTCCAATTTTTACCTCTGATTATGGTCTTTACTGGTGGGATTATAAGAGCGGATACGACATGGTTCTTGCACAGTTAGGCTGGAACAATTCGGTTGCCCAAGAAATCGCCTTAGCGCGCGGCGCAGCAAATCTACAGAGCAAAAACTGGGGAACGATCTTGACATGGAAATACACACAAGCCCCATATCTTGCGGATGGAAATGAAATTTTCGAAGACATGAAAACTTCCTACGAAAATGGGGCTCAATATGTCGTATTATTCAATTATGCAGATAGTATGACAGGACCATACGGAACCCTGCAAGCGGAACATTTCCAAGCATTAGAACGCTTCTGGAATGAAGTAGTCCAAAACACCACTGTAATCCGTGATGGCATTAAAGCTCAAGCAGCCCTTGTTTTGCCCAGAAACTATGGATGGGGCATGCGTAATCCACAAGATAGTGTTTGGGGTGTGTGGGCTGCAAACGGTACTTCCCAGCAAATCTGGACACAACTACAGAGTAGACTCACCCAATACGGCTCAAAACTAGACATTGTCTATGACGACCCAGCTTACCCTATCGCAGGGAAGTATCCACAGGTTTACTACTAGTACCAACATTGTAGCTTAAGGTTTATTGCTTCGATTAATTAATCATTGTGAAGCATTTTTTTTATCTGCCGCTCAGCCTCATCAGCTAACGATTCAATCTAAATAAAGTGCCTATTTCTTTTTTAACATAGACAAATTCAATCGAATTCCTTGAGTTCTTTAACCTCTTTGACGCCGGCTTCGATGAATTGTTTGATGTGCTCTTGGGTACTGCTTAGCAGGTTTTCGCATTTGACTTTGTCCTATGGAGTTTGGGCTCTGCTTATTTGTATTTTCCATGATACGGCTAGGTGTTTCCATTCTGAGAGCGTCTCTGATTCTAACCGCCGCATCGGCAACAGATAATCCTCCTTTATGTGAATGTAGCTTTTGACACCCTGAATTATCAACCTCAACTTCTTTGTCTCATCCTTAGAAACAATTCTTGTAAGGCTTGTCTGCTAGTGGTTTGATTAAGGATATTGCTTGTTTTTCTTGTATTCATCGTATTTGTAGATGATATCGGATATTTGGCTGTGTATGAATTGCTCTGGACTGTGGAAGGGTGTTCCCATTTCCTTTAGGGCTTCGTCGAGTTCGTTATATTGTTCGCGAGAAACTTCAATGCATTCATTGTCGGTTTTCAATCGTTCAAGCCTGTAGCGTATAGCATCACGGACAAAGTCCTCTTTGTTGGTGAAGCCTGTATCTTTGTTTTCTTCAATGAAGTTTTCCACTTTGGCAATGACTTCAGGCGGAAGAATAACTGACTGCTCTAGGAGAGCGTTTATGGCGTCCTGGTAAGTTTGCATTTTATTAGTCTCAGCGGTGAGCTCGCCTAGTAGACCGGTTAGTTTGCTGTGGATGTCGTCTGAGATTTTTATCGCTTTCATGCCGTTTTTCTCCTGTGAACAGAAGTATGATTAGTAGGATTAGATTTATAAGGTTACCCATAGTAACGGAGTTAACTAAGTTAACCACGAGGGGAATTAAGAGAAATGAAAGCAAAAGTCGCCTTCACCATCGATCAAGCGGTCCTAAAAGAAATAGACGCCTACAGGGACCTAGCAACCCGAAGCGCATTCGCAAATGAAATCCTCAAACAAGGACTCAAAGCATACAAGGCAACCCATAAACGACCCAAGGCGCCATTTCCAGCCGTGACCTTTGATACGGCTGAGGAAACAGCATTAGCGAAGGAGAGACCATGATGGAGCCTCGTAAGGTTTGTCCCTTAGCTGCATCGCACCCTCAACAGGAAAACAGCGATTGCCTAGGCGAAGCGTGCGCATGTCACATAAAAATGCAAAAGCCCCGCTTAATGCAAACAGGCAACACCAGCCTTGTTGATCCAGAAAGTTTCTATCGCTATGTCGGATGCGGACTGGTGGCACACATTCCCTGGGAACTTGTCAACTTCGAAAAGATTCCAGAACCAAACAAGTAAACTAACCATAAAATTAAGAGGTGTGGGAGGAAATGGCTGATCTCGCTACAGGTTCAATGAAGAGCACCAATGAAGTTAGCCTGAACGGTGTATGTTTTGGCGAATCAGCTGGCGATAGCTCCCAAATCCTCAAAGCTGTTTACGTTAGGTACAGAGACCATGTGTTTTTTAGAAACGTTGAGACACCTGCTGCTGAAGCAATCATACGGGAAGCAATAGGCTGGGTTAAGGAAGAGAACGATGATGTTATGCTTATCGAGTGTGATAGGCCTCTTCCAGAGTGCCGTAGCGGTTTTAACGGCGTGGTGGTTATTAAAAGCTGCATTGTTTCCATGGCGCTTCTAAATTTTGAGCATGTTTTAAATTGTCCATCCACTTTACTAAAGAATCGAGTATGCGCTCCTAGCCAAAGAAGCGAAAAACTCAGCTCCAAAATCCAGAAAGGAGCGAAAAAACATTGATTGAACATAAGACTAGACAGTTAGCCCCAGCTATAACTCGAAACCGTGATTTAACCATCGAAGATCTAAAAAGCCTCGGACTTCCGCTGATGTTTCAAGGAAACCTCGTTATAATCGAAAAAAGCCTCAACGGCTGGAAACTCAAAACACCCATAGCTATCGAATTAAACCTCGTCTTAGAAGCAGGCGAAAAAGGACTCGTAGACTACGTTATTAGAGGCTGCATAAGAGAGCAACCCGCACTGATCCCTTATATTTTTGCAAACAAAACTCTCCTTAAACTAGCGCGCCACTTTCTACGCAACTGCTCAAAGTCCTTCTCAAGCTGCCGAAACTACTCAGCCGGCGTCAAAAAATACGCAACTTGGCTCGGATACAAACCCGACGAAATCATCGTCGACCTAAAGCCAGTTGGAGCAATCCCCGATCCGCAACGAGTGCAAAACCACTGCGCTTTTATCAACGACTACTTAGCTGACCTTCAAGATGCAGGACTTTCAGCCGGTGCAATAAGCAACTGCATGAAAGCCGTAAGAAGCTTTTATCGCGTTAACGGAGCAAAAACAGTCAAGTTAGACCAACCGCTTAGCAGAAAAGTTGAGAATAAAGACCGAGCGCCAAAACCCGAAGAAATCGCAGCGATGCTAGATAAGTCCGACACAAGAGAAAGCTTCATCATAGCAGCCTTTGCAATCGCAGCCTTCAGAGAAGGAACCTTAAGCAAACTCAAATATCGACACGTCAAAGAAGACCTAGAAGCAGGCGTGGTCCCAATTCATGTCCATATAGAAACCGAAATTACCAAAGGAAAATACCACGACTACGACACTTTCCTAAACAACGAAGCCTGCCAACTCTTAAAACTCTACATCCAAGAAAGACGCCACGGCTCAAAATACACTCCCCCTGAAGTAATCACCGACGACGCACCGCTCATAAGAAGCACTCATTACGCTAACAGAGTTGAACCCATAAGCGAAAAACAGCTACGAGCAATCGTTCACAAAGTAGCTGTCGAAACAGGCACAGCAAAAAAGCTAGCAGATAGTTGGATGTACACCGTAAGAACCCACAGCCTAAGAAAGTTCTTCAAATCTCAGTTACTTGCAGCAAAAATCGAATCAGAAATCGTCGAGTATATGATGGGGCACACCATTAGCACCTACGCAGACGTTCAAAGCCTCGGAATAGACGCACTCAGAAACATGTACGCAGCAGCGAACTTAGCAATCCGACCTAAGACGAAACTTAACCGCATAGACCAACTCAAAGAAATAATTCGCGCTTGGGGAGAGAACCCCGAGGAAATCTTAAGCAAAGACGCCTTTATCAGAGGAAACATAACCGTTAATTCTGAGCAGAATCAGACGCACCAACTCTCGATCTTAGCCGAGGAACTTAAGAATATCATACGTAGGGAGGTCACAAATCAACGGTGACTTCGCAAAAGTCTAGTATAAGTTCAGCTTATAAGCCGCGGAACCTTTCGGCGGCGCCAATATTAACGCGAAAAAACTACCAGTTTTTTCGTTCACTAAACCCTGACCTCCCTCATAATCAGCTGCTTAAGCTGCTGAGCCAGAATCGATAACTGATGATTCTGGTATATTTCTGGGAGCTCAGTTATATTTCCCCGCATCAAAGCATCCTTAGATAAGACTTCTTCAGGGTTCTCTCCCATGGCGCGTAAGATTTCTTTAAACTGCTCAATTCTATTGGTCTGAGTTTTCGGTCTAATCGCTAATCCTGCAGATGTGTAGAGATTTCTTAGGGTTTCAATACCTAGGCTTTGGACGTCTTCATAAGTGTCGATGGTTTTGCCCATGAAATATTTGATGATTTCGCTATCGATTTTTGAGGCACTCATCTGGGTTCTAAAGTATTTTCGCAGGCTATGGGTTCTTACACTGTACATCCAGCTGTCAGGCAGTTTCTTTGAGACGCCAGCTTCAACAGCGATTGTGTGCACGATTTTTCGCAGCGTTTTTTCGCTGATACCGACCACTTTGTGTGCTTGGTGATCACTTCGAACTAAAGGTGAGTCGTCGGTGATTTCTTCTGGCGGAGTATATCTGATGCCTCGTCTTCTGTCGGCGATGTACATTTTCAGCAGGTTGCTTGCTTCAGTGTTGATGAAGGTGTCGTAGTCGTGGTATTTTCCTTTGGTGATTTCGGCTTCTACGTGTATGTGTATGGGAATTCTGTTAGCTTCGAGGTCTTCTTTTACGTGTCGGTATTTTAGTTTACAAAATGTTCCTTCTCGGAATCCACCTGTTGCTAAGGCTGCAATGATAAAGGCTTCGCGAGTAGCTGATTTATCGAGCATGGTTGTGATTTCTTCGGGTTTTGGGGCTCGGTCTTTGTAGGCGACTTTTCGGGATAGGCGTTCTGTGAGTTTGACGTCGATTCCGTTTACGTGGTAGAAGGTTTTGACAGCTTTGATGTAGTTGTTTACTGCTGCTGGTTTGAGGTCGTCGTCTTGTAGTTCGGCGAGGTAGTCGTTTAGGAATCCACAGTGGTTCTGTACTTTTATGGGGTCTGGGATTGCGCCGACAGGTTTGACGTCTTGGATAATTAAGTCAGGCGTATAGCCTAGCCAAGTCGCGTATCGTTTGACGTTGACGGAGTAGGTTAAGCAGCTTCTGTAGGAGCCTGAGAGATGGCGTAGAAAGTGGCGAGCGAGTTTTAGCATGCTTTGGTTCTCGAATAAAAAAGCAATTACGCCGGGGCGGTCGTTTAGGCAGGATCTGATGATGTAGTCGACGAGGCCTTTTTCTTTAGCATCTAAGATGTTTTTGAGTTCTATGGTTACGGGTTTTTTGAGTTTCCAGCCGGTTAAGCTTGTGTAGATTACAACTTGGTCGCCTTGGAATGTCATGGGGAGGTTGAGGCTTTTTATTTCTTCAAGGGAAAGTTGATGGTTGCGGGTTATAGCGGGGGCTAAAAGGGTCTTTTCGATCATTTTGTTTTTTCTCCTTTTGAGGAGTGAGTTTTTCGCTCCGATGGTCGTCGGAACGCAGACTCATCTGCATGTATGGATTGTTTACTTTTTAAATTCAATTCTAGATTTGGAAGAAGATGCGGATAGAACTTAATCGATCGAACAATGTCTGACTTTAGGAGAACAAGACCTGAGGCTTTCGGGTCGCCACCATGAAGTGTTGGTGGGTCTGCATCCCTATCCCAGGAAAGAATAATGTATTGATCGGCTTCGTAGATTAGCCAGCCTACAGCTTCTCTAATCTGTGGTTGCATCAAAACAGCAGAGGCACGATTGTACAGGACATGGTCGCGGTAGCGAACAAAAATCAGTGGCTGTAATGGGTCTAGGCTAGTGTTTTCATTTAGGCAGGATTTGCTATCGGCCTTGCCAAATATATCCTGAGTTTCCTCGGTTAGTCCAGCCATTTCTCTTTTCTTTCCTTCTTATTTCTGAATAATTAAATCGGTTTCAGTAGTTTTGGTGAAGAGTTTTTGGAGTGCTTGGTGTTCCTGCAGAAATGTGGTTAATGCTTTTTCGGTGAAGCCTGGAATCTTTGGGAAAGCTCCGAGTCCTCTGTTGAAAACAATGTATAGAGAATCGATTCCTTCTTGTGTTAAGGCTTCGGCGAACTCTTTGGGAAGCGTTAGTGTGTATTGTGTTGTGCCGTCGCGTTTTCGCATTTTTATTATTTTGTGTTCCACGATTTTGGGTATGCTCATTTCACTTCTTCACATCTCAGTGCTTACTGTGATAATAGTGCGAGAAAATTATTTAAGGAAGTATCTTTTAGATATCACATAGGTCACTGAGATATTGCTAAAGAAAAACCCAAAAACCCACTCTATACTAGCCCTTATTGCGCAACAAGGTCCACAAACTGAATATGATCTCTACAAGCAAAAACAACTAGAGAAAATAAGCCGCGGAACAATCCACTTCTGCCTCAACAAACTCCACCAAGAAGGCTACCTAACTCCCTTCAATGACTCAAACGAAAACCCGCGAAAAAAGAAACTGTTCCACCTAACCTTCCGGGGTGCAATATTATACCTTAACACGATTCATCTTAATCCCCTAAACGGCATAGAAGCCCTAAAACTGTTTAAAAATCGATCACTTGAAGACATACGCAAGGCCCGAGAGCAGTTTCAAGAACAATTCATAGTTGAGCATTTAGACGAATTTGAGAAGCTCACGCACGTCTTAGAAGACTGGGGAAAAAGGCTAGATTATCCCCTTTTCGAAGAAATACCCTGGCTCGTCAATCATTTTGGGCATTCAGTCTTATACGATATATTACATTCTGCCCAGGTTTTAGAGGCTGTCCCCCCTCATACCTCAACAGAGCTAGCGTTCGTTGGGAAAAAAATAGAAGATGTAACGGAAAAAGTAAGTCAGTTGAAATGGACTGCTCAATCTGACCAAGAGGATGAGACCCAAAGAAGCATGGAGCAGAGAAGTGGCGATGCAAATAATTACAATCAACTTTTCATTCTAAGCCAACAACTCAAAGAAACCCAAAAGGGACTAAGTGAATTGATTATTGATAGCAAATCTTCTACCAGGGATGATTCTTGGAGGCAAGCATTCGCGGAAAACTTTGCCTACAAATTCTTAATGTCAGACCACATCCCAAAGGCAAAAGAAGATAGTCAAAACGAAGTTCTACGCAGATTTTTCTCTCACGTCGCCTCGGTCATTCTTCAAGAAGTAGTTCCCTCAAATAAAATGGTCAACCTCTTCAGTGGTCAACCTTAAGAGCAAAATTGTTCGAATGCCTGATAATAGCAGAAGTTGTTGCTGGATCGAAATGGAGCTCCAATATTACGAGTATTAGAAGAAGAAAAACGGCTAATTGCTACAGAAAAGCCCGTTCTTCTTCTTTCAAACAACATCTTGCCCGTTTAAGTGATAAAAAGAAGAAGGCAACAATCTGCACACGTTTCTGTCTTCTTTCAGGAGAAGAAAAAATTGCATTGGGTTAAATCCGATTTTTTCTTCTTCCAACGTAATCTTGCACTAACAAAAGAACAACAACTGAAATTTTAGCGTGATGTTGTTCTTCCGATCAGTGGAAAAATGACCATTTGAGATTTTGCTTCAATATTGGAAAACAACTATGTTCATACTCTTGCTCTCTCCAACTACAAACTTACTAACGATAAGATCGATATTTAGAGATCAAATAGGAATCGTTAGATTGTATCTTCCGGTTAGAAGCGGAATGGAAAAGAAATTACATTTTCTTTAGATCATCAACAGACTTAGCTTGCAGTATGGCTTGAATTGAAGTCGGCGTCAGGTCGTTTTTGATTAGTTCGGAAATGATTTTTTCCTTAAATTCTTCATCCGCTTCATCTATCATAACGGTTCTAACTGCAGTGAGCATAGCTTTTGCTCGCTCAAATAGTGATTGCATATCTGAAGGTGTCATAAAAAACAGATTGTTAGCGTGAGGCACTGCATTCTTGTCAATTGTAGTTCTCGGCGTAACGAGGATACTTCTGAAAGCTTTGCAATTTTTGAGTTGGGGATCAGCGCTTGCCCATTTTAAATGTCCAGCAGCTTGTCTGCAATCATCAACCGAAATGGGGTCTTCTGTGGTTTCCTCTGATTTGCCTTCGAATAGATACACAATTTCATTGCCAAGTTGCCAAATACAGTCTGGTGTAGCTTGAGCATCAGTTTTCCATGCGTTAAAACCAAGCAAAAGTCCTAACTCTACCATACCCCTATCGAAACTTGAGTGCTTCTTTTCCCCGAGTAATTTCTCCACTTCCTCCATCTTTCTTGGGAACCCAGGACCTCTGGATCCCAAATCTTTCAAAACATCAGCTATTCCCTCGGTAGCGAGCGTTTCAAGTTCGTTTGCAACTGCCCTAACTTTTTCAACTGGTAACATTGGCTTCAAAGCGCTTGCAAACCATGAAACAGTTTTGCATGTCTTTATTGCTCGACTCATCTGTTTTTCAGCAATGGCTATGAAGTCGGGATTATCTTTAGACGCAGCGAATGCAGCGCAGGCTGTTAAGTAATGCCAAAATGCACGATACGATGAAAGTCGCGAATCGGTAAGTTTATCGGTTATTGAAATACCACTTTCAACGGCTTGTTTAAATCTTCCGAACCAGAAATCATAAGAGAAGTTTACTTCGCTTGCAACTGTTGTAGCAAGAATTTCAGATACTGTTGTATCAAGTTTTTCATCAGAATCCCGAATCTTTGCTATCTCTTCTTCCGCCATATTCCAATCTTCATCTTTTTGGAAGAATGATTTTAGCATCAAGTCCAAGTCAGCAACAGAGGTGAGCTTCAATTGAAGCACATAGTTCATTTCTCCCCGTAACTCATGGTTAAACATCCTTTGATTCTCATTCTTAATACAAAAATCTAGTAAGCGTCTTCCAGCCATTACTACGGCAGATTGATCGGTAGCGCTTCTTGTGCAGCGTCCTGTGCCCTGTGCAATTCTGGTCTTCACTCTTTCACGGAGAAGTACATCCAATCCTAACTTATCTTCTAGGAACACTTCCTGGAGATTTGTACCTGTAGGTAAGCCATACATCACTAGAACCCTGCATAGTTTACTCGGTATATCAATCCCATCATATCTATTTGTTAGTGCCAGAACCACTGACTCTGAGTTTATGAAGGGATCCAAGGAATTTTCTATGTCAGATGCTCCAAGTATTTGTATAGATGTTTCACTTTTTTGCAGCAATTGTTTTAGATTGGTTAACGCACGTCCATTCGGGCAAAGAACTAATGTTCTCTTGGAAGCGGCGATTAGTTTGACAAGCCATGACTCATATTCGGATTCTTCGGTTACAATGTCAGGAAATAGAAAGAGTCTACGTCCAATCCCATGCCTGAGATAAGTGTTAGGTGTTTGAACTCGACTAATTTGGTTTACTCCAGTTATTCGTTCTAGTTCTCCACCGCTACCTAATGTGGCAGACATGTAGATACGCTGTTTTGCATCGGAGAAGGGTCTATGTCTAAGGGAAGGCGGGATATATGGGCGTAAATAAATTTCGTCCCATGAGATGTATGCATGACATGCATGCAGTCCCTCTTTAACAAACTGCCACGAGTAAGAGTTAGAAGTATTTTCCCTTAGTTCTGTGTTAAAGATTCCAACAAGTTCGGGAATATGATTGAAAAAAATTGCGTAAGGGATTTTTTCAACCTTAGGTAGCCTTTTGGGTTTCTCACCATAAAGGATAGATAGCGTTGGCATGTCTTTCTCAAAAGTTGAAATTAGGTGTGCATATACCTCAGGGTCTTTTTCCCGATCAACCGTCATAGACCACGGTGAGGAGATATAACCTTCTCCACCATGAGCGTCATCAAGAATTATAGTTTGGGCGTCATTAAATTCTGGATTAATGTTGAAAAGACCACTATAAGTCGATATTGCGGTCGTAGCTCCTGAATGATAAGCAATAGAGTCAGGACGGCTGAATTCGTATTTTGAACCAACTAAAACTTTCGCGGGAATATCGTATTCTACGGATTTATTACCTACTTGGTATGCTAATTGTTTGGTTGGACAAAGATAAAGAACTCTTTCTTTTAAGATTCTTCGGCGGTATTCTGCAATAAGCAAACCAACAAGTGTTTTTCCTGAACCAGTTGGGAGTTCAATACTGACATCTTTCGCATCGATATAGTTCTTCTGATAATCTCTAAGAACATCCGCTTGTGGAGCAAATAACTCCTTGATATCCGCGGATCTATTCTTTAGATCTTTAAATAAGGATTCGATGTCGCAAGATTGCGAGCTCTTGACTTCTATCCGTCGAAAAGGACTTTTTCCAGACACTATTTCACCAGACTTATTCTTGTTAGTATAGTCATATGCTCTCTGGTTTGTTTAAGAAATTAACGGTTGATACTGTTGCTTTCGAAGTCGTATTTATTATTCTTCCTTATCTAATAAGTGACAAATCGCCAAATGTAAAAAAATATATCTTAAAAAATTTGACTATCATTTGTTGGTTTTAACTGGGTGCCCTTTTCTTTTAAGTTGTCTCGTCGTCGATGAATCCGTAAGGGTATTTCTTAGGGTCTCTGGTGTAGCGAACGATTACATAGTCTTTAGCATAATCGGGTGGATGATTATCGATTGCAATTACTTGACATTCTGAATCTAATTGAGAAACGTCTAGAAGAACATCATAAAGACCCTTCACAATAGCAACATCTTGAAATTCCTCTTTTATTTCTGGACCTATACCAATTCCTGCTTGTATGTAATCAAGCATTAGGAAACCGGGATGATGCATTGACCGTTTTATCGCTTCCTCAAAAATCGTTGTCATCCAACAAATTGAGGAGAGATTGATTGCACCTTCGCTTGATAACTTATCGTATTTTAATCCTTTAACATAAGGAATTAGTTTTTCGTCGATTCTGGCGTCGTTATCCAACTTGGGGAAGTGTATCTCGTTCAGTTGTTGACGATACAAAGCGCTTAAAGAATTGATCAACTCTATTCGCGTTACGGACTTTGTCCTTTCCTTCTTAATTTCTAATTTAAGCTTCTCTGCTTTTATTTTTTGACAGATTATTTCCTCTTCGATGAATTTTATTTGATTTCTGAAATTAAGTGATTGGTCAATAGTTGCAATCTTGTTTTCATTGGTAATTATTGAGGTTTTTAATTCGTCTCTCTCGGATAAATATGGGCTGACAAAACTTTCAAGGGATTCATCCAGCTGTTTGCTGAGGTACGCCAATCGTTCAGATGTGCTCTTTTCATGAACTTCATTCTCTTTGATCCTCATTTCTACTTGTTCAATGTAAACGTTTAATTCGTCTAATTTGCGCTTAATAATTCCTATTTCCTTAGTCACATCGACCTTCGACTCAGTACTTATTTGATTTATTTCTTCTTTACATAGTGGACAACAGTTATGGTTTTCAGCGTTTTTTTCTAAAGGTCTTAGGCAATAAGGGCAGCGAAGAATTAGAAGAGGGTCGAAGATTTCTTTGGCTTCGTTTAGAAATGTTAATTTCTTAATATCCTCATGATATTGTGACCTGAGCGGCAATAATAGCAAAAGATTCTTTTCCATGCTTCTTTTATCAGTCTTGATTCTTTGGAGGACGGCTTGAAGTCCTAATACCTCGTGTCTGAGACCCTTTGCTGTATCTGAACTACCAGTTAATGCCTCATCTATTGTTGTCAAGCGTTTTTTAAGGGATGACGTGTCAGATGCTAATTTAGTAGATTCTTTCGCAAGCTCTTCAGGCTGAAGTACCCCTTGCGAATCAAGGAAATTTAGAATTGTTTTCATTTTTTGTTCGTTTGCATCTATTTCATTATTGAGCGATTCTAAATCAGAACTTAGCAATGCTGCCGTATTGGAATAAACATTGAATATTATGTCCACAATTTGAATGAGCTTATTATTTTTCCAGTATTCATTTTCAAAAAGCAGTTGCTCTCCTCCAACTCGACTTCTCTTTAAGTAACAGGCCCATAATAGGTCTCTAAAACTCAGAGTGTTTGTTTCAGAAGCTTCCTGTGTAGGTGCCTTCTTTAGTTCAACTCCTTCTAGCCCAATCCTTGAAAGAATAAAACTACTGATCGATTCCTCATCATTCGAAATAGAAACATTCACTTCAATGGACTTATGACTGATTCTTAAATCCTCTATCTTACAGAAATGTATCGTTGCCGTTTTTTTTCTTGAAAGGACTCTCTCAATTGTGAAAAACTCTTCATCTATCTCTATTTCCAACAATGCGACAATCAGTTTCTGGAATTCGAGCGTTTGTGGGTACTCAGAGTCTCCGAAGCAATAATTAATAAGTTGCAAAATTGATGTTTTGCCGGTCATACTTTCACCAGCAATTATGTTTAACCCGCGCTTGAATTGAACAGAATAGTCCTTTTCAACACTCTTGCCGGTAATTTTGCTTATTATTATTCTATTCATTCAAATTCTCTCCGATAGTGCCATAAAGGTCAATTTGGAACGCTTTAGCCTCTAACCACTTTCTTGAACATTCCCATAATTTTTTGTCGGAATAATCCTTCAAGCGTTTAATAATATAGCCAACGCTTTTCCTATAGGCTATTGCATAAATCGTATTTATTTTGTTGACTGTGGAAGAACCTCTTTCGGTTATAACGAAAATTATTTTGCCTTCCTGATTAGAAACGTCTATGAGCCCTTTTGCAAGTAGCAGCGCTAAATAGTGCTTTATTGATTCTCGTTTCGAACTGTATCTCTGCGCTGAACTTGTATATTCTAATTTGTTTGGCTCAAACCCCTCTAACTCAAAGTCTAAACGTGAAGGGTCATTTTCTGAAAGAATAACAAAAGGGTTAGCCGCAAAAAAATCATAATAAGATAACCTTTCAATATCGACACCCTGTTTGCTCAATTTGGAAAGTTCATCAAAAAGCAATAATAACCTTGCAGAGTTGAACACCAGGTCATCCTCAGCAGTAAACGTTAATCTACTCTTCCAATCGGAATTCGTATGTTGCGGCATTAGATTGACACCTTCTTACTCAAGCTTTTGTAGTCAGGGGTCCATCCCACGGTACAAATGTCTGCCATTTGCTGCATTAGCCCCTTCTTATGGAAGAAAGAAATAGGTAGTCTATGGCAGTATAATAACTCATTATTCTTTTCCTCAATGAGTCTGAGCATGGTTGGGATAAATTCGTCTAGTTTCTGCTTCAGCATTTTGACTTTGCATTGCTTCAATAAATCTCGTTGACCATAAATCATGAATTTTATCATAAAGTCCGTTCAATTCAGCAAGCTCAAATTTATCCTTTTTATCTAGTATTTCTTTTGAGACTATTTCTGCATTAAAAAACTGCTTTTTTGCAGGTTCAGTTTCTGTTATTCCCGCAGCAAGCAGCTTTAAAATAAAGAAAGAATGATCATATTCGCAACTTTCCTTCAATGGAAGAGGCTCAATTGTTCTCTCTTCCATCAAAAGTTCCGTCCGGTCTGCGAGATTGAATTCAATACAAAGCGGGTGAGCTTCAGGTGTTTGAAGCATAGTAACGATCTCAAGTCGTTCCTTCAACCTAATAGATATCCCTGTCTCCTTTTGTTTTGTGCTAGCCCATTTCTCCCACCAAATTTTGCTGTCTCCATCAAGAGTACTTGGGATACAAAGAATCCAGGCATTAACGCAGAAACTTTTCTCTTTTGACTTATCAACTATTTGATTGAAAGATCTACGAATTTGGTCTTTTTGGCAATCATCTACACCATCTGGAAAGTATTTTGCCTGCCAAACAGTAATATCTCCTGAGGTAAATTTCCCGATGTATACGTCGATACCCCAATCGCCTGGGTTCGGCTTAACCTCTTGGGCATCGTAAAACTGTAACTTAATTAATCGTGCGATGAGCCGTTCGAATTTTTCCCTTGCGCCTGCTTTGCCTGCACCTATTTCGAGTCGGCTCAAGTCTATCATGATTCTCTTTTAGTGATTGCTGTGCATTTAAAATTATTCCTCGTCAGGTTAGATAGCTCCAAAAGGATTACATTTAACTTTTTTTAATCTTTATTTATATTATAACTCCAGTAAACAAAGTCGTTGTCATTTTCCTTGGTGAGCTGACTGGATTTGACCCTATACTAAGATTGGTTTTTGCCAAAAAAGGTAAACTTTTGTTTGGGATAGTATTGCAAGAACCTTAATCAATTTGCCGAGCTGACTGATGTTGGCATTTTGAACGTATTTTATGTAATCGTAGGTTTTCCCAAAGGGTTCATGTCGACTAGCTGCTATCTCTTTTTTGAAGCGCGGATGTTTGTTTGCCATAAATGCAGCTTTAGTTCGCTTATTTGTTCCTCGTTGAGGTTTTCAAGTTTTGACTATACATAATGCTGACTTTCCAGGAGCTGCAAATTGAAGCCAAACTGTATGAGTGTTTGCCTTAGCTTCTTAACACCCTCAACTGATTGCTGTTCAACAACTTTTCGCATTCTCGCTCTCAGCAAAGGTGAATATTTTGCCATCACAGCAACCAATTCAACATTTAGCGTATCAGCTTGCTGTAGTGTTTCCCGGATTATTTTTTCTCCGACACCTATAGTTCGGTATTTGGGGTGGATAACTATGCGGTTGGTGTGCTTAGTTTTGGTTGATTTCTTGCATTGTCATTCTTGGCAATACGAGACGTCTTCCATAGCAGGCTCACTGCAACTCAGACAAATCAATTTCGTCTTCACCAAGATCAGCCCTAATCCTCGAATACTCTGTCGCCGCTTGGAAGTAGTAGAACAATCAATTTTTCATTGTTCAACTACTTCTAAATATGAAAGGGAATTGAAAGAAGAAGAATACAAAAATATTTGCGCTTCTTCTTCTACTTAGTTAGTTGTTGATGACCAGCGAAAAGTTTTCTTGTGGTCGTCATTAACTAAAACGACTATCTCTCTTTCAAATAGAAGTAGTAGTCCTATAGGCATTACCGACGACTACTTCTAATCATTCTAAACTTTGGGAACTAGCCTTGCGCTAAGAGGCAACCTCCGCGATACAACCGCATGCTACGCCAATACGCCATTGTTTATAGCGTGAGAGTTATTATTGTATTTCATATTTTTAAAATGCTTAAATAGGTTTTCAATAATATGAAATGAGTATGAGACATTCCGATCCAGATTACACTTTAGGCAAAACAGAATTACAGTTGCTCAAAGAGCTTGCTAAAGGTAATCAATCTCTGCCGGAGATCAAGAAGTTACTATCGCTTAAATCTGCGCTTCTTTCATATACTTTGGAAAAATTGAATAAAAAAGGGTTAATCCAAACAAGTGAATCAGGCAATAGAAAGCTCGCTGGTTATAGCGAGACAAAGCATGCTGCTCTACTTAGGGATCTTTTGCTCTCCTATGATTTTATGGATTGGGAAAACATACTTAGTGGAAAATCAATCGAAATCCTTTTCAAAATCCTCGATGATGGCGACTTATCAAGGTTTTCAGGCGCTACACTTTGGCGTTACCTCAAAGAACTAAAAGCAAGAGGCATAATCGCAGAAACTCAGAAAAGATACATAATCAACACTCGCTTCCAGATACTCGCAGATTTCCTAAAAGAATACGAGCGATATTTTGTTAACAAGATTTCCAAGACGCTCTCTGAAAACTCTGTTATCCTTTGGCAAAAGGGCATGGAATTTCTGGTTCGAGTACCTAATTCTGCAGAGGCGCCAACTGGAGATTTCCACAAAACCGCAACCTCAATTTTCTCTGAGTATGATCTGCCGCTTTTCTCAGAATTTGATGTTTACTTCTATTCAACCACAAAGGAGACGATCAAGCTTGAGGATGCTGTTTTGCATACGCTTTTGTTGGAGCCGGGCAATGTGCGTTATTCAACTTACGCTCTGTTGCTGCTTAAAAAAACGGAAAAACAAATCGACAAAACATACCTTATCAGGGAAGCTGAGCATTTTGGGCTAGAGAACCAAGTAAAGGGCATGCTTGAATTCTTGCAAACTCATATTCGTCTTGAAGGGCAGCCGCTACCTACTTGGGATGACTTTGTTGATAAAGCCCGTGATTATGGAGTGATGGCTTAATGGCTCAAAGACGCTCCTTTAACAAAGACTACCTTAAGCAAGAATTCGATAGACTAAACGCAATAGCAGGACGACCTATTGCGCTTTACTTGATCGGCGGCGGCGCCATGGCGTTTTATGGCCTAAAAGTTGCAACCAAAGACATTGACATTATACTTACAAATCCAGTAGACCTAAACAATCTCCAAGCAGCCTTAGTTGCCGGCTAAGGATGAGCAATATGAGAATTAGAAGTAGCAATAAGGTGATGACTGATTTTCTAATGCTGAATGTGAAAAATCTTGTCCTTACTTGAAAGGTGCTATGTTGCATCAGTGATCCCTTACCCATAGTGGATGAATTCGCTTTTAGTTCTATTTATGGAACAGCCCGAAAAGCAAGTTGTTTCATTTTTGGAAAATTACTTTCTTAGCTTTTCGGTCTACTTTTTAGGTGTTGTTTATCGGTAGAATATTCTTTTTTATGGGCAAGCTGGTCTGCTGCTCTCTTCATCAAAGAACTTGAATTCTGAATTCTATTTTCGAACTGATTTTTTCCTGTTAATGCTTCTTGGAGGTGATTTGTTTGGTTAATGAGATAGAGGTATCTGAAAATAAGGAAGCTCTAATCGTTTTAGCTGGCACAGTTGCGGGCGCTGCTACTACGTTTGTTGCTTCTTTGCCGATTCCGCTGGAGATTAAGGCTCCGGCGATTGTGTTAGCATCCACTGTGGCGGGTGCGATTCTGCTTTACTGGAAGAGTAAAGTCAACAAGCAGTAAACATCCCCTCTCTTCCTTTTTGTGTTCCTGTGGGGTAACCTTTATCTGGATACAGTATGAAAGTTATACTGTGATCAGTATGGGTCAAGAAGAGTCAGACGTTGCAGTCGTCGGAACCAAAGGGCAAATCGTTATTCCTCAACGCTTCAGAAGAGAACTCGCCATAACCCCAAACACGAAACTCGTTGTTTATCGCAGAGACGACAAACTTGTCGTGACAAAACTCAAAATCCCTCCACTAGTCGAGCTCAAGGATCTTTTCGAAGAAATCGACCAGCAAAACAAAGGAAAAAAGAAACCCTCCGAACAAGAGATTCTGGACGAAATCCAAGCATACCGAGCCCTGAAACGAGGCAACCAGGGCGCATGAAATGGTTCGCGCAGTCATCGACACGAACGTTTTGGTTTCCGCTCTCATCCATGATGGAAAACCCCGAAAACTAATTCTTGAACTTCTCAACAAGCACACTGTAATACTATCTCGCCAAATGCTGGCTGAACTTGCAGATGTAGCGGGAAGAGACAAATTCCACATCACAGGCTCACAAGTTGAGAGGTTTCTTTCAATAATGGTGAAAATGGCTAAAATAGTGCCCGACAACGCCCTCTTCAAAGAAGTTGTGTCTGACCCAGACGATGACGTAGTCCTCAACGCCGCGTATACGGGAAAAGCAGATTACATAGTAACAGGCGACAACCACCTTTTGATACTAAACAACTTTAAGAAAACAAAAATCGTAACCGTCAACCAAATGCTAGAAATCCTAACAATGCAATAAAGAATGACAAAACGTTTTTGCTAGATAAATAAAAGGTTACGAACCCTATCCTAATACTTCCATCCCACAAGCGCGGGCATCATTGCCTCGGATAGGCCTTACTCGCAGTTAACCATTAAGTTTGGAAAGTTATTAAAAAGTTTGCAGTAGCTTACCAATACACACAATATTCTCTGACCCTTCTGTTTTTTAAGCAGTTATTTTTTTGGCTACTTTTGAGCCTAAAAGTGTGGTACATTGAGGGGAGATGCGCTTGGTCTGAAATGAAAAACTATTTTATAGATTCAATCTAATTGTTGTTAAGGAGAATTTCTATGAGGAAAATTATCGTTGCATTATTTGTAACTCTTGACGGTGTCATTCAGGCACCAGGCGGACCCAAGGAAGATACTTCGGGCGATTTTAAATACGGCGGTTGGACGGTTCCCTATTTTTATGATTTGCTTGGCAGAGTCATGAGTGAACAGATGAAGCAACCTTTTAGCTTGTTGTTAGGAAGAAGAACGTTCGAGATTTTTGCGTCATACTGGCCACAGCATGAAGCTGACTGGCCGGGCATCAATGATGCAACAAAGTATGTCGTTTCCAACACACTAAAATCATACGAGTGGAAAAACTTGGTCTTTATAGAGGGTGATGTCGTGGATGAAATCAAAAAGCTAAAAAAGCAAGATGGACTTGATTTGCAAGTTTACGGCAGCAGCCAGCTTATTCAAACGCTCCTGAAACATGATCTGATAGATAAATTATGGCTGAAAATATTTCCTATTACTCTGGGTACCGGCAAGAGGCTTTTTGGCGACGGCACAATTCCTGCTGCGTTCAAACTAACCGATAGTAAAACTTCGTCTAAGGGTGTAATTGTCGCAGACTATGAACGAGCAGGAGAAGTTAAAACAGGCTCTTTTTGAGAATAGAAAAATTAAGTGAATTTGCCGCTAAAGAAAAATTTGGGAAATAAACCAGCTCGCATCCGCTTCCTTTTTTAGCCAAGAGAAATTATCTGCATCTTCGTAACCTTTGAACTAAGTAAAGTAATCTACCGATTAAGGAAACTCCAGTGATTCCAGCTAATAACATAGCTATATCGGTCATTGTTTCTCATCAGCAGGATATTTAAAAAAAGAAACGGCAGCAACCGAACCTACCAATACAAGCTGCTGCAAGAGAAGCCCAATTATCTTGCCCATCTCGGAAGTGAATATGAAATCTGCCTCTTTTACCAGCAGAGCCTAAAAACATGGCTAAACAGCATCTTCCCCGTAGCACTGTCAAATGGGGCCCTGGCTTTTTAACCCAAAAACCACTCAATGGTCAGCAACCCAGAGGAAACAAACCTCAACCATACACAAAACAGCGGCTTAGAAAAACCAAACCCTCCACACAACCAAACGCCGATGGGAAGGTACCATCCGAACCCAATGGCTGCCTCTTTGATGGAAATAGCCAAATTCATCTTCCCCGGGAAGATAATGGAAGCCAAAAAAGCTCCGATCCACCCGAGAGCTACCCCGTCAAAGTCGAAACACAATATCTTTTGCTTAAAACCAAGGAACTGACCAGGGTACTCTCAGACTATACTGTGGAGTCTTGTGTTGTTTGCGGCGTAAAGCAGCGGTCTGGCTGGCTGTTTACTTTGTTTGATGATTCATGGGGGTTGCTTTGCGGAACCTGCGGCTACAAACTATCGCAAAAACTATCCGCCAATAACTAACCCAACTCTCAAATCCTCCGCTAAACCCCCGATCGATAGGCATCTTATTGGTAGAAGAAGAAGAGCAAATTTTTCAACCTTCTTCTTCTTTTAATAACCGGTTGCTTCTGACTTGATCGGGAGAACAACTCCACGCCAAAATTCCAGTTTGTTATTCTCTTTATGCTACAATATTAATAGTGGTTGTTAAAAGAATCCTTATATCCCATCTACTGCAATATGCCGCGCATGGCAGAACCAAAAAATGGTCGACCAATCTTCTTCCCCAAAAAATTAGTTATATACGGCAACCTCGCGCTTTTCTTATGGATTATTCTTGACGCAGTCGCTTTTCTACTATTTGATTTAACTGCCGGTATTGTATTTTTTGTAGTGACGCTGATCTTAATTTATGGTTTGCTGAACATTCTTGGTTGCCTGCGTCCATGCTACAATTGCATAAAATGCACTCATGGCATGGGACGCTTAGCAGCATTATACTTTGGCAAACGCATCTTCAAAGACTACAAATACAACTACAAACTACCCACAGCAATATTCTACACTCTATACATCGGGGCATTTCCAGCAACATTTGCACTTTACTCTGCCATCATAGATTTCACAGTCATCAAGGCAGCGGTTTTTGTGGTTCTTTTAGCGTTTACGATTTATAGTGGCTTAACGTGGCGAACCAAAAAACGCTCGAACCCAAAGAGGCAAAGTTGAGGAGTTAGTAATGGAACATCATATTGACCCTCATATTGACCCTCATATTGACCTTGTCAAGTTCTTAATGTCTGAAGAAAGAAAGCAATGGCATAATCCACAAACCCTTCTAAACGAGATAGGGGTAACGAAAGGAATGGTTATAGTAGACTTGGGTTCGGGACCTGGCTTTTTTACTATACCAATGGCTCAGATGACAGAAGAAAAAGGCATAGTATACGCTGTTGATAGCAGCCAGACAATGCTAAATGGCTTAAAAGAAAACATTGCCAACTCAGAAGTGAACCCAAATATCATAAAAACAGTAAATAGCGATGTGTGCCATACTGGAATTCCGAAAGAATCCGTTGACCTTGCCTTATTCGCTAACGTTTTGCATGAGGTAGCGGATAAGAAAGTGTTCTTTAAAGAAGTTAGACGCATATCTAAACCAACAGCCACGATTGTTGATGTAGACTGGAAGAAGATCCAAACTGATCATGGACCGCCATTTAAAGAACGCCTCTTGGAAGATGAGGCCAATCGAGTTCTTGGCGAGAACGGTTTTTGTGTCATTAAACAAATCGATGCAGGACCATATCATTATGAGTTGGTTTGTAAGCTAACAGTTGACTATCAAGAGTCTTAGCCTAAAGTGTAAATGGCCGCCCTGATCTGATCGGCAATTGAGATCGACCGGACATTCTTCTAAGTTCTTTACAATCGATTGCCTATAGAGACCTTTTTTCGTTTTCTGAAGTTTATTTTTTTATTTCAACGTTACCCTTGTGTAATATCTCCTACTAAGAATGACGTTAGTTAGTCAAAGGAAGCAAAGGCTTAAAGGCAAAATTAGGGTAAGTTTAACTAGGTGATAGAAACTGTCTTCAGAGCCAGAGGGAATCCAGCATACTCAAGCTAAGCATGCTTTGGAAGAATTTGTTAAGATACTTGTCGTGGAATATCCATTGGTATTCAAGGATGGATCTGGAGTCATTGATATTAGCTCTTTAACTAATAAACAATTTTTCCCTTACGAAGCCTCAATAAGTATAAGAAAAAAGAAATAGCTACGACTATTTCTAAAGTTGCTGTTTCTTACTTTTTCAAATCAAAAACAAAAACTGCAGAAGTTACATCCAATTATTAACCGAAGAAAGAACCTAATATACTATTAAGTAAAACTAAATAATTGACAAAATATGGGTAACTTAACTAAGAATCAGCAAAAAAGAGAGATAATGAAGCTCGCCATAAAACAGGCAAAACAATCAACACTAGACGACCTCTCTTTTCAATTCAACATTAACAGGACAAAAGAAGCAAACACACCAATAAAAGAAATAGTAATTAACCGCATCTCCAAGACAACTAAAGAAGACGAGTTAGCACTTAAGATTGAATTTAGCTTAATGCCTTCAAACGCGTCATTTTCAAAAATAGCTCTGGATCTATATTTCGAAGAGCATCTGCTCAAATCAACATCGCTTAATATCCCACAAAGTTTACTACTAGGCGAAAGCTTGGAGGTCCCACAATTTTTGGATATGAAAGGCATTGGGGCAGGAAAATATCTAATTAGAGTCGAAATGTATGAGCCTTGGTACTCAGGTGAAAAGCTAAACTTTTCATCGAAAGAAATTACTGTTGAGTATATACCGCAAACTAGAGCAGAAAGATTGGTGAAGATACCCACTGTGAAGAGTGTTGCAGGTGATGGTTTGACAGTGGTTTCATCGACCGCAAAAAACATCTATCAGGATATAGAAGAGGACCTAAAGAAACAAGCCGTTAGCAAAAGAGATGAATGGTGAGACCTTTAGAAGTTTGTAGGGAAAAGTACTGGATACCCACATAATAAAAGAACAGTTTCTTCCAGAGTTCTTGGAATATTTCGAAATAGATTTTGGGAACCTGAAAAGAAGGTTCGCAGACAACCTCGCAGACATATTTCCATTCATCGAGGAATGCGCAGAAAATAAGGAACCGGCATTTATCGTGTTTAATCAGAAAAAGACAAAGCCCAACCTGGGGCATCAAAAAAATATTTTATGACTTTGATTACTTGCAAAAAAAGCCATATTCTAACGGAATCAGAAACCCAGAAACGAAAGGCGGGCAGAATTAAAAAATGAATTAAATATTTTCTAAGGAAACTTGTTAGAGTGAACATTAAGTCTCTTGTTGTAAGGAAACGGCGTGGTTATCATGTGAATGTTTTCTTTGATTCCGTTCGCGAAATTAATCGTGATTTTGAGTTTTGGAAACAAGTCCACAGACAACTATAGATTGGACTCTTACAAGACCACAATTACTGCTTCGTTAATTATGCGGCTATTGGCAACATAAATCAAATATGCTGCATTCCATTTTCCTTCCATGAGACATCAAACCACGATTGCGCTGTGGTAGACATTCACCTAAAAGAGGATGAAGTTAGAATTGCCCTTTTCTTGTGCCTTAACGATTTTCACGATATCATAACAAGCTATATAGTGAAACTTTTGGGAGTTTTTATGGGTTGAATCTTGTTAATCTTAAGAAATGTTATAAGTCTATAACCTAACATTATTGTTTGCTTTCTCAAAAGAGTGAGCATATTTAAGGAGAAAATAAAAATGCAAAAACACAAAATAAAAAACATAATCACTATAATGGCTTTGATTCTATTATCTTCAACGGCTATTTCTGCATTCGCAATATCTACAGCTGATGCCCAAGGACAACTCAAAACCTATGCTTTCGTTGGCGCCACCCCCAATCCTGTCGGCGTTGGTCAACAGACCGTCATTCGCTTGGGAATTACTGATCAATTAGCAGCACCAAAATATGGCTGGGAAGGTCTCATGGTCACCATTACACATCCAGACGGTACTAACGAGACAATTGGTCCGTTCAGAACCGATGCGACTGGGGGGTCATTTACCATTTACACACCCACGGTCGCTGGCAACTACACTCTACAGTCCTCTTTCCCACAACAAACAAATCCAGCCGCAATAAACTCCAATGGTCTGGTTATTCCAGCCGGGACGACAATGCTGGCTAGCTTAAGTGAAGCAGTTACATTAACAGTTCAAACAGAACCAATACCCAGCTACCAAAGCCAGCCACTTCCAACTGAATACTGGACTCGTCCCATAAACGACCAATTCCAAAGTTGGCAAAACATTGGAGGTAACTGGCTTCCTGCTTCCAACAATGCAGGCACCTACAACCGCATCGCATGGGGTAACGACTTTGCTCCGCAGGCACCACACATACTTTGGAGTAGACCCCTAACCGGTGGCGGTCTCATCGGAGGAGCAGAGAGCTCAATTATCGGAGACATAACAAACGACCGAGTGACAATAGGAGACGCATACCAAGGCAAATTCTTAGGCAGTGTTATAATGCTAGGAAACCTCTACTACGACGAATATCCAAGCATTTCAAAGATACATCAAATCACCGCTGTAAACCTGCACACAGGCCAAACTTTGTGGTCAAAAACATTGCTCAACAATCTCACCCTAACACGCGGACAACTAATGCAATGGAACTCAATTAACCTCCTCGGCACCTACCCATATCTATGGACAACAGCAAACAGCGCAACATTGCCCCTCCTAGGATTACCCTCAACTGCAGGAACAACATGGTGCGCCTTTGACCCATACACTGGTAGCTTCGTATACGCTATTTATGGTGTTCCCTCAGGAAACACTGTGTTCGGCGAAAACGGAGAAATCCTCATCTACACAACAAACTTAGCGAAAGGCTTCATTACCCTGTGGAACTCAACCAACATACCAGCTCTATACAATAGCCAAGAAATTGGCTCCACCGACATAGAACAATGGATCGCTGATGGAAAAATCGTTAACGGAACTGGCCTCGCTGGAACAACCCTCAATGGACAACCTGCAAGCTACTACCTAACGCCAACAGGATATGCTGGCTTCATGTGGAATGTATCAATACCCACCAACTTGCCTGGCGCAGTCTATGGAGTCCAAAATGACAGAATACTCGGCGGCTCAGCATCATCTGCAGGAGTCAACCTATGGGCAATAAGCATAGCACCGAGCACCGCAGGACAATTACTATTCAGTAAAAGTTGGGCACCACCAGCAGACTGGACCCAAGGCAACGTAACTATAGCATGGCAAGCAACAAGCGACATATCTAAAAACGGCATAATTGTCTTCGGTGAAAAAGAAACAAGGCAAGACTATGCTTTCAGCACCGAAACTGGAGACTACATGTGGATAAGCCAACCTCACGATTACTTAGACTTCTACACTATGGGCCTCGCCGGGACATCTTCCCGTTCAGTTAACCAAATCTATGACGGTAAATACTATACCGCCGGCTACTCAGGAATCCTATATTGCTACGATACTTTGACTGGTAAACTCTTATGGAGTTACACAGCAGCCAACCCATATGCTGCAGGCTCAACCTTCTCACAATGGCCGCTGTATCCCATGTTTATTGCAGACGGAATGATCTATGTAATCCACACTGAACACTCAGGATACGAACAATCTCTACCACCCGATGCACCAATGATTGCCCTCAATGCAACAACAGGCGATCTCATCTGGAGAGCCGATGGATTGTTACGTGGAACCCACTGGGGTGGATACCCAATCATTGGAGACAGCATAATTGCAGCCATGAACACTTACGACCAACAAATCTATGCACTCGGCAAAGGCCCAAGCTCCGTTACCGTTGATGCTCCACTGTCAGGAGTTACAGTTGGAAATAGCATTGTTGTAAGAGGAACAGTAACTGATGTCTCACCAGGCACGCAACAAACCCCTATACAGCTACGATTCCCAAATGGAGTACCTGCAGTTTCAGACGGAAACATGACCAGCTGGATGAGCTACGTTTACGAGCAATTCGCAAAGCCGACAAATATCCAAGGTATCAATGTTGAAATCAACGTTGTCGACTCAAACGGAAACTATAGAACAATAGGCAGCACTATAAGCGATGCAAGTGGCACATACAGCTTTGGATGGACCCCAGACATTGCAGGCAAATACACCGTTATTGCAACTTTCAAAGGTACAAACTCGTACTATGGCTCCTCAGCGCAAACAGCCTTTATCGCAGATGAAGCACCGATAGCTACCCCAATAGCGTCCACTCAACCAGTGTCGATGGTTGAAACTTACTTCATGCCAGCAGTTGCAGCAATAATAGTTGTAATAATATTAGTTGGAGCAGTTCTAGCACTGCTGTCAATTAGAAAACGGGCATAAAATCAAAACCTAAACCTTTTTTCCTTTTTTTATTATTATTTATTTTTTCTTCGCCGGAGCTATATGTTCCTAACATGGTATCCAAACAGCCAAGTCTGACTCGTATGGTCAATTATTTTTTATAGTTAGATGTTTTGAAATTGTGAGATTAAAAAAAGGAACGCAAAAATACAAAAATTCTTTATCTATCTAAGCCTGGTTTTACCAAACCAGAATTTGGTCGATTGTATAATTAGACAAGAATCCATTCTTTTTGCAATTAAACAAAGAGGGAAAAGATAGTTAGTCTTTTAAAAGAGTGAGTTTCAGCCTTTTTGATTAAAAGCGAGAATTAAATTAGGCATAAGTCGTTTTAAACAAGGAACTTGCAATATTGCCTTATGAGTATGGAAATCAACGTGAAGAACAAACGCTTATTTCAATATTTTTTAAGGCGCAGTCTCGCGCTTTGCTTCTTGAGTTTGTCTGGCGTGTTTTCGTTTCTACTATTTTTAAGGCGGTTACTGGAAACCATAATGAACCATTTATGTTTTTGAAGGTTAGAAACACTACTTCCATAGAGCAAAGAAGACTTCCAAGGTTACTTTATGAAATATATTGGTGCATTTTGATTTTTTCTGGCCATGTGTCGTAATCTGGAATGAAGTTCAAGCGTATTTCGAAAACTTTAAAGATTAAGTTAATTATAGGTTACTACTGGTGGGCAGCTTGATCAGTTTTGAAACATTACTAGGTAAGAAAGTTATCGGAACGGGAGGATACATACTGGGCGACGTAAAGGGTGCAAGCATCGATGAAAAAACATGGAATATCGCCACATTGCACGTGAAGTTGGCGGATACTGCAGCTGAAGAGCTTGGATTCAAGAAACGGTTTAGGAGCTCTAAAGTTAATATGCCTATTAGGATGGTGCAAGCTGTGGGCGATGTTGTGAGCGTGTCTCCATCGCTAAAAGAGCTAAGTGAAAGCAACGAAATTACTGAATTTAGAAAATAGGTCTCAATGCAATAATAAAAGCTCAGCGCGCGCGGCTCGCTCTAGTAAATGCTTGATTTTAGTGGTATAGTATATTTTCTTTTAGAGTTTTGACTTTTAGTGACCCCACTTTTTCCCGCCTCTTTTTTCAGTTCTAAACCATTTATTTTTTTTAATGTTTGGAGCACTGCTTCTCCAGAAAAAAGAAACTTTCCTTAAAGTTTCTTTGTAAGCAAGCGCTATTTTGTTTTTCCATTTCTGATTTTTAGCAACCTGCACAATTAACTAGTCAAGTATAGTCGAGCGCAAAACTTTCAACATAGCAGTAGGTTATTGAATGTAATAAGCAATCTTGTGCCTGTTCCATCACAATCACATCACCTTTTATGTGTAGCTATTCAATGTTAACTTGCTTAGTATATACTAAATACTGTAAGCAATTGAAGATTCTTAAGAGGAGGTGAAAATGACGGAAGATATTGTTGATATTGCTATTGCAGCTGGAGGTTTCAAAACATTTATTGCGGCAGTAAAAGCTGCAGGATTAGTTGAAACGTTAAAAGGCTCAGGTCCATTCACAATATTCACGCCAGATGATCGTGCTTTTTCATTGCTTCCCGCTGGGTCAGTTGATGAACTATTGAAGAATATTCCAAAGCTTAAGGCGATTCTAATGTATCATGTTGTTCCTGGAAAGTTTACCGTTGACGAAATAGGTCTAATGAAGACCGCTAAAACTATCCAAGGTCAGGAAATTCAGATTGATGGAAGCAAATGGCATTTTCATATGAACCCTGTAATCAATAATGATGCACACATTGTAAATACAGACGTTATAACGGACAACGGTATAGTCCATGTTGTGGACAGAGTACTTATGCCAAATATCGAGCTTACTTGTCCTGTTTGCGGGATGGGCTTTATGACCAAGCAAGCTATGGATGATCACACCAAGATGGCTCATATCGCTGAGAAAACTCCAGACGCGTCGATGCCTGCTGAACCCATACCAGTTGTTGAAAAAGCAACAGAACCAATGCCCAGCCCTGAGGTCGTGCCGGTAGTTGAGGCGACACCTGAACCTTTGCCACCCACCGAAATGATAACTGAGCAGATGCCAATAGTTGCAAAAGTGACCGGAGTTTTTGAGGTCTTTTATGATGCAGTTTGTAGGTTCCGTTTCCATCTAAAAGCTGGTAACGGGCAGATAATTGCCGTAAGCCAATCATACGGGGCAAAAGAGTCCGCTCTGAAGGGTATTGCTTCAATAAAAAAGAATGCTCCAATAGCTAAGATCTCTGATTTCACCGCGAAAGAAAATATGCCAGAGTCTGCTAACAAAGGGATTATACAAGATCCTGCTTTTGAAATACATTGTGATGCTGCCGGTAAGTTCCGTTTCAATCTGAAAGCTGCTAACCGCGAGATAATTGCTGCAAGCCAATCCTACCTATCAAGAGAGTCAGCCGAAAACGGTATAGCCTCAGTAAAGAATAATGCTCCAATGGCCAAGATCATTGATCAAACAACAGCGGTAACCTAAACCCTAATCTTTCCTTCATTTTTTTTAGTTGGAATTGTGCCTGTCAGAATTTAAGGTAACATTAACCTTTTCGGAAATGTGAAAAACTCAACATCAGCAAAGGAATATGCCTAACTTCCAGACACTGTCTCTTTTTATCTTTTTTAACATCTTCAATTCATAAATTCATTCTTACTTACCTCTAACTATATCATACGATAGTTCGTTAGTTTGCTTCTTATGTTGTTAGGGTGATGGGCTGAGGCTCCAAGTTGTTTCAAATGAAGCGAATTAGATTGTTTAATGACTTAGCAATATTGACATAACTGTTATAGCTTATCACTTGTTTTGGATTCGAGAATCAAACTTTGAAAATCAACGGAATTGTGAAGCCCAGTAGAACTATATTTCGAATGCAAATGCAGTCTACAACGCCCACAACGTTAATTGCAATTTTCAGTTTAAGTTAAGACGGATAAGAATGTGCCGTTCAAAATTAGAAATGTACGTTGATATTCTAAAGGTCCTATCACAAAGAGGTCCTTTGAAGTTAACTTACATCATGTACAAGGCAAGCATGAACTGCGACATATAAACACAATGCCTGGGCTTTCTTTTAAAGCAGGGCTTTGTTGAAGAAAAAATAGTGGAAAAAACAATGTAGCTTACGTTGTCACCGCTCACGGAATAAGCATTCTAAATCCTTCAGAGAACTCAATGCAGAATTACTGATCATTGAAGAGGAGAATCTTGCCGGCATCATATAGAATAACATAGTTTCTGCAAAAGACGCAACCAAGATTTTGCTGAAAAAAGAAGCCACGACTAAAAATAATGAGATCTTTATTAAATATTAATATTCTATAAAAAAGTAAAAGAGAAGGTGTCTTTGTGTGTTTGATTTTTGGTAGCCTTCTGACTGTTAGGAGCTCTATCTCAGCAAATCCTATTATGATAATTACGATTATTGCTGCAACTTTTGAAACAAAAGTGTTGTTTAGCCATCAATACTGCTTCAGTAGCCGGCTGGCATTGCTGCTGGTGCGGCTTGATCAATACAAAGTTGGTTTCTGAAGATAATGGGGAGTTCCGTTAGTGTCCTGGAAAGTTGCAATAACTTTGGCTGCCAGTAATTTCGAGTTTCCACGTTAAAATATACATTTCCGGTTTAGTCAAGTTTTTGCTATGCCGATGTTTCGGAGGTTACAGTTGGAATCGATGACGTCGACTATGACGTCAACGACTTGAAATTGCTGGGCAACGGTTTTTCCTCGTAAATATAGCACATCCCTTCCTTCTTGATTGGATCAGATGTAACTGACACTCAGCTGGGAAAAACAACTGCTTGCGGAGATTGCTTTGTGCCGGCAGAAATGTCACTTAATGTGCCTCGATAATTAGCGATTTGCCTATTTCGTTTGATGTTTTTGGAGCGTATATTGTTGTAACGCTTGGTCTTCTACCTGTGGTATAAATTAGATTGTCGTAGTCGTCAAAGAATGTCGCAAAGCCGTTTGCGATGGCTGCTGGTAGAGTGTAAATGCGCTTTTATATGTGTTGAGAGTAAAGATTTCTGTTCCGTCAATAAGGTTAATGCTTTGCGTCAACGCACCCTTATAAATGGGTGTTTAGACGGTATGTTCAGTAGTGATTAGTTTATAATATTCCGTTACAAATACCATTTTTACTAAAATTGTTGTTGCAAAAGCACAACCACATCACTATTTATTATTAAATGCATTAATCCTGAACCAGGCGTGGGTTGACTTAAACGTTACGTGAATTGTTCTTCTCTCTCTTCCTGAATATTTCGCATTCGTTTAAGTTAACCCAAGCTTAAACCGCACCTAACGGTATATTTCAATTTGAAAATAAAAGCCTTTTCTCTAACCATTTTTTCTGCACTACCAAAGGTTGGACTAGACTTGTATCCATCAAATCCGTTTTATTTCCATTCCTGTTAATTTATTTTGCTAAAAAGAATACTCCGAGTTGCGCTAATACACGTTTCTTGCTGTTATGCTTGTTATAAAGTTAAAATCGGTTGTTCCATCGATTGTCGGTGATACAGTTAATGTTAATTTTACTGGAGTTACTTCGTATGTTCCAAGAACATTGTCTGTGTAGTTCCAGTTTATGTAAATATCGCTGGAAGCTGAGGATGGAGTCCAGTCTGATGTACCCAACGATAATATGACTTCAGAATTGCCTTCATTTCTAACATAGACAGTCAAATTATTGAAGGAACCTGCCGCTATTGTGCCCCAATTCAGCGATTGAGTTTTGTTTAGGCATGTCTGATCCCAGTATATTCCGACTCCTATCCCTTTAACGGATTCTGCGTGGACAATGCTTCTATTTGAAACAAAATCCTCCAGTGTCATGCTAAGACCTATGATTATTAAAATGCATATGGCTGCGGAAATTGTTTTTTTTTGTGACGTAGTTCTTAAGGTATTTACATAGCATTCCCTACAACCACAAACACACCCCCTCTATTTACGTTTCAACAAATAGCGTAACGACAGTAACTCCACATTCTATCGTAACCTCCAGTTAAACCTTTAAACTTAGTTCCATAGCTAAACTCTACAAACAAACTATTTTCATATTTTAAAAACCAGAAATCAATAAACTGAAGACTCTTTATTCTCCTTTTCCATTTTTTTTAAGAGGTAATTAAAACATTTCAAATTTGTTCAATGTTTTAGGTTAAAACTAAAAACTATCACAGAAATCAAAAATTCTCCTTCAGGAATCACTTTATTTAAGTTTATTAACCAAAAAAGGTTCACTTAAAATAAACTATCAACTCTATCACAGAAAGCCAACAATTAATTACTGGGATACTATCTTTCGGCTAGACAAGCAGAAATGAATAGCAAAAAGATAACTGATTTAATACTACAGCATTCTGTTGATTGGTCGCAGAAAAATTTTACTTTTGTTATGAGCGGTGAAGATAAATGAATTTTTCAAACAGTTGCCATACTCTTTAGAATCTTCAGTTAGAAAATTAATAATGAACTGTTGCATCTCCATAAACTCAATACCCTTCGGCGTCGATTTAAAAATCTCTTTTCCATTGATTGAAAATTTTTCAAGAAGACCAGTTTTCGTCAGAAGAGATAGATATTGTTTTAACTGGCTGAAACTTAGGCTAGCTTTAAACATGATGTGAGTTTTCGAAGTCCCTTTTTTAGCGATGCACACAATTTCAGTCATGATTACAAGTTTGTCTCGTCTTTTAGGTGAACTTTCAATTAACTCTGATGTCACTTTTTTTCCTCTTCTATAGCTATTCTCTATTTTGTAAGTTGAACAATTCATGTTATAAATCGTGTTTCAGCAATCTTAACATATCTGATTTAGTAATATGGTCTCCATTTTCATAAAATTTTGGAAATCACAACCAACTACACAAAGCAAAAAATTCCTTAATGAACCCAAAATTAAGAGTTGAAGGCTACAAAAGTTACAACTAAAAAGAGATACTGATTATTTCCTTTCTTTCTACCATTAAAATGGAGGTTGTTAGGAAGAAAAAAAGTGAGCTTTTAACCAAATAGGAAATCTATTTCAAACGAGAAAAACACTAGAACACCTTTTGCCTTTTTGTGACGTTCTGTAACGTTTCCAGACGCAACCTGCAAACGCCGCAAACCCTAAATCAAGAAAACAACCCAAAACAAGCCCTGCCATTACTGCAATTTCAAGTGTTGTTGTTCTATTAGACAGAAAGGCTGTTAAGAGAAGACTTAGAAATCCTGATTCAAACGCTAAATCGTCGTCTGTTGTTGTTATTCTCTCGAATGATTTTGTTGGCTATTTAGATTGAAGTAAGAAACGGCTGCAATGCTTCGAAAGATTTTTTCTTTTTAAAAGAAAAAAGCAGCAAACATCGCTGCATTGGATCAGAGAAGCAACGGGCATTGACAAAGAGTTAATTTCTGATTTTTCTTTATTTTGCGCCAAGAAACAAGTACTACCCCTGCTATCACTGCGAATGCAATCAAAATGACGATAACTGAAAGGAAGGTAGGAACACTGCTTAGTAGTTGTATGGTGTTGTTTGGGACGAAAACCGTTGCGTTATTGGGGTAGCCTTGGCTTTCCCAGTATCCAAGGTAGCTTGAATTGCTTGACACGTTAATTTCTGTCAGCCATTCTATCCATTTGTATCCATATTGGTTTTTGGCTACAAGAAAGAAAGGCCATCCAGTTTGAGCTGTGAGGGGTACGTTGTTCATTTTGTAGGCTATCGTAATATTGTTTTGTTTTACATAGTCCAGTGGTAGCGAGGTTGAGTAACCGTCGGATGCCAAGAAAATGAGTGTTGTTGCATCTGAGCTAACGCCTGCTTGTTGAAGAAGATCGCTTATTGGGACTCCTTCCCATAGCAGAGTTGCACTCCATCCTTCCACGCAAGGAAGCGTAGCAACTTCTAGGGTTGAATTAAAGCTGTCTATGACTTCATTGTATGTGTAACTTAAGGGATTATTCACAAGGCCTGTAATAGCTAAATGATAAGTTGATTTATCTATAAACTGTGTTCCAGCAATTGCAACATCGGGGTGCTGATTAATAGTATCGATATAAACGACAATGGGCGTTAATGTTTGGTTCTGATACTGACTAACTTCGCCTGGGAAACGAAAAGGTGTTGGGGTGGGTTGTGAAGTGAAAGTGGGGGCAGGTGTTGGGGTTGCAGTTGGATTAAATGTCGGTGATGGTGAGTTTTGGGAAGGAGAAGGAGAAAGGGTGGGCGTAGGGGAAGGATGCGGATTTGATGAAGGTTTAGGAATGTTTTGGACAATAAAAACCGCTGAAACAGTTAATATGGTAGCTAAAAAAAGTGAAACCAGAGCGATTGTTTTATGTCGTTTAAGAACTTGCATTTATTAAACAATATTTTGAAAGTTGTATTTATCGGTGATGTTGAGACAATGTATTACTTTTTTGTGTCTCAATAGTTGTCAATATTCTCAACAAAATAAGATAGTTATTTTGTTTGTAAAAGGTTTCAGAAATTGCCTCTAAACTAGCACTCATTGTGATGTCCCTGTTCTCAGACAAGAATAAGTAGTAGCATTAAAGGAACTATAAGGAGCCATTCTCCGTCTATTATAATATCTGTAATACCTTTTCGAGATTTTTTACTGATGAGGAAGTGCCAAATTATTAAGTAACTGTAGATTATTCCCAAAAGTAGGGCTGGAATAAACTTGATGAATAACCCAGCATAACAACAAAAGCCAAGCCATAATATCAAAGTGCTATTTGTAGTGATGAGAAGTAACTTTGTTCTGCTTGGTCCGAGTGCTGTAGGGATTGTTTTAATTCCCGTTAACAAATCCCCTTTGGCATCAAAATAGTCAAACAAAATAGTATTCACCATTACTTGAGCAAAAATGTAAGTGAACACTAACGCAACTTTCTCGAAATTGATCGGATGCAAAGACAGTGGCAGAAAAGCCCCGATAATACTCCAGCAAGAGGCGACAAAGAGACTCTTTCCCCCTGTTATTTCTTTAAGTCTGGGCAGCTTATGCGATATCTTGATGCTGTAGAAAAAACCTATAACGATAGGTGTTATTAGAATTAAGAAAGAGAAGAAGCTGATTAGAGCCCCTATTATGAGACTTATAATCATGGTGGCAACTGAAAAAATAAAGTAATGTTTGTTAGGTTTGGAGCACGTTTCGCGTTGATTGACTTGGTCTTCGACTTTGTCTGTGGCTTTATTTAAGTTGTAGATTGAGAATACAGCTAAAAATGACGCTATCGCTAATTCAGGATTTATTTGAATTGCATAGAGAAACGAACCAAAGATGACGATGAGGGCACCATCTAACGATAAGAGCAAAGAGGTTGAAACCAAAAACTTTGCAACATTTACACACATTAACTCCCCTTCTAATTTTACATGAGCGCCTCCGACTCAATTCTTGTGCTGTCTTTCAGAGTATCTACGAAAAGCTCTTGTCCCCATTCAATTGCTTCCTTATTTAGTGACAACAGGTCCATATTGTCATCGTATTCTCCATTATTCTTAAAAAGACCCAACGAGAAATTTTTGTCCGTGACCGTCAAAGCAAATTTTAAATTTTCTTTGAGGTAAATCTTTAACGTACCACTTTCAAAGCTTTTCTTAAGGTTGTCCTTTTTAGCCAATGCCAGAGTTTTAGTAAGAACGCCTGGGGTGAGAATCAATTCAACGGGCACATTTAGGCTAAGCAAGTACTCTATCACCGGTATGTAGTTTGCATGGAAAATCGGGGAGATTCCTGTTACTTTCGATGATTTCATAAGAACTTCATTGAAGGTTTTGTAAACTTTATCCAGTTCGAGAGCTTCTGCTCGAATCAAAGTTGAATCTCTCAAGGCTCCTATTCTTAGCATCAGACAGGGCGGTAATGAAGATAAGTCGTGGAGTAGCCAAAAATCTTTGAATTTTTCAATAACTTCATTAGACGAGCTTGCATATTTGCACATTTGGGCTTCTAAAAGACCCAATGATGTCAACCGGTAAATACCACAAGACTTGATAGTCAGGTTCAAGCCTTCAAGGTCTTTTAATGTATGGAGAATCGTGGTTTCGCTAGATTTGAGATCGACGCGGATATCTCCTAGTTTTTTTTCCCGCTCTAAAAGACTGAGTAATATGTGGATTTTTAGCTCGGATTTTAGCGGTCCAAGATAAGCCATACCTTATCCCCGGTATAATTAATCTAAAGAGTCAATATTTAAGTTCTTTTGCAATTTCACTAAACAAATGTGAAAAAAACTTGAGGTGAATTTGCATAATTGCTTAACAAAAGCAAATTTGTTTCGCTATGGCAAGATTTATTAGCGCTTCTCCAATAGACAGAATATTAGATGAACAATGCATGCAAAGAAAAAATCAAGTCAAGGAAAAAATCTCAATTAGGTGTGAATGTGGCACTATAATTCTATTGGTTTCTGACTTGACTGAGATGGGTCGCATCATAGAAGCTCACGCGGCCACACATGCAAAAAGTCTGAAGAATCCGTTAAAGGCAGAAGAAGAATATAGCCGAATTCAGGAACTTTTAATAAGAGAAGTTTTCCAAATAGTTGGCAACTTATCAGAATCTTAGACAACCTCAAGAGTTTCCTGAAATTGCAAAAAACCGGAAATGTCAACAAAATTTAACTCTAAATCAAATTACTTGCAATTGAAAGTGAAAGGTGTTTATCGCATCTAACGGCCATCAAAAAGATCGAATCCACCTCTTCCAGGATAGAAAAATATGTCTTCCCAAAAACAGCCAAGTTTTTAAACTCAGCGTTAACGACATGATTTTGCTTCGATTCAAAAAAATATTGTTTCAGTTTATTGTTCTCAAAATAAAACCTTGCCGCAGGGTAAAAAAATGCCAACATTTATAAAATTCAACACCGACAAATCCTTAAAGAGAGAGACTGGGCTTCGACAATGGCAAGGACACAACTAGAGATGTACATTAGCGTTGTCAATTCACTTTTGAAACATGGTCCTACTCGCCTTGATGAAATAATTTCTTTAATAGATGTCGATATGAAGTGGCTGAAAGAACATATTGGTGTGCTTGTTGAACAAGGATTAGTTATAAAGCAAGAAAATTGTGCAACCGCTACTTTTGTCATCACTGATTCAGGCGATAGGATCCTAAAATTTTTCAGGGTTAAATCTTTAACATAATTGTCTTTTGAGTTCAAAATAACTCGATTGATTTTACTCTTACCAAACATATAAAATCTCTATATGGTTCTTATAAAAAAATTTAGATCTCATCTGTTGTGCTTTTCAGTTTCTGGCTCTCTCCTTGAAAAGTTGCAACAGTTCATTCTTGTGACTTTTGAAACCGTGCAAAGAATCTAAATTAACAAACGGACTATTAATCGAAATAAATAGAAGTTGCTGTTGCTGCGGTTGCTGCAACCCACACCCTGCACACACTAGTGGTAACAATAATCCAGGCAAACAACTCAAACGTAAAACTCCAAAACATCCCTTTTAAATGAATTGATTGTGGATTTGCAAATAGACTCAAAAGTATTTGTTACCGATAATTCGATCTTGCATTACTTTATTGCTGAAGGAGTTAAAGTTTTTTATAATATAACAGTCTAAGCTCAATGTCTAGCTTGCCATCTTGGCCGGACCTTGACTTTCCTCAAATTTTGTTCCTTCTCCGTTGTTATCTCTTTCAGTTGTGTTTTTTTCGATTGGTTTTGGAGAAAGTGTTGTTGCCATTGTCCACCCTATCCATGTTCCAATGAACATTATTGCTTCAAAAGCTACAAAGACCGGCACAGCAATTACCCAAAATTGAACGTTAGAAGAAACGCTGAGCAGCCCGAAAGTGACTAGCCATTGTGGATAAGACAACGTTATAATGTATAGTACTGCAACCAGACCGCAAATTAATAATATTGCACCGCCTATGGCTTGATCTTTACTAACCACACATGTCACCAACTGGTTCGTGATTTCTATTTCTTTAAACAAAGCAAAATCAAAAAAAGGATTTAAGCGATATTTCAAAATGCACAATATAGCTAAAAAGCAAAACTTGCTTAATTGATGTAGCAATTCGTTAGGTATATTTTATTTTTTTAATATTTCAATAGATTGAAGACTTAAAAACGCGTTAACATCCCTTAGAAACCTACATTTATTTTATTGTAAACTCTTCAAAAGAGGGAAGACTTTCTCTAAACTCTTGAATCATGCAATAACCAATTTAAGCGTTAGAAGTGGGGCGTATTTTGCAAAGTTTACTGTTCATTTCGCTTCAACCAGATTATCCGCTATTATCTCCGTTGTGATTTTCTCCAGAGCAATGTAACTGATTTTTGCTTTAAGCTTAAATTTTATTAGTCTCATGGGGCGGTCACTATTAACCAACCCTCCAGAACATTTTGACATAAAGTTCAAGTTAAGACTCTCTCTAATATTCCAAAATTAACCTATTTATTCTCAATTAAATAATTTCTTATCCAAACTTTCGATTGAAAATTTTTAATTACCGACTTGAAATCTACTATTAATTAAATGAAAACAACTTCTCTAGACAAAATAAGTAAATTACCCGTGAGGAACAAAGCTCCCAAAAGTATCTCCCGAGAAATATCTAAAGTCATTTTACGCAAAGTTGCAGACGACCATCAGAGATATTCTATAACGACATCCAAAGAGTACATTTAATGACTCCAAACTTGCAACACTCAACTCCAAATACCCAAAAAACCAAGCATAACTAATAACTCAGCCAAACAAGTTGGTAAGTCCAAATAGTGAATAGACTTTTTGCTTTTACCCTCACGTTTACAAACTATTTTTTGATTTGTACTTATTGTGTGATTTATTCTTTTTATCGATATATTAACCTCAATAGATTATTCCTTAAAAACATACGTATTTAAAAAAGAAATACGCCTTTTATCTTTACAAGTCCCCATTTTTGTATAGGTTAAGTATATGGTTGAAAAGAAATGTTCGGCTAATAAGCAAGATATGCTTGCGGAAAAGTGCCGACAGGCGCTTGAGAAAAGTTATGGCATGCAGGTTCCAATGCCAAAGCGTCACTCCAAAAATCGCGTTACCTCATTGTTTCAAAAATGGAGGAATTAGGTGTTAAAGCAAAGACTTATAGATGCTTTGAAAACCAAAGGAGATTCGCTTGAATCTAATGGCCAAATATCTCAAGCTATGTTGAAAATCGAGAAAGAAAAAAAGCTTTCAAGCAAAGAGTTTCTTGAAGTTTATAATTCTCTATGGAAAGCGGGCCCTGCTATACGGTATATAAATCCTGATTGCCGAATCAGAGATGTCCAATCCGAACACTCTGTTGTTTAAAAAATTTACATCCGACCAAACTACACAACTCGAAAGTTCAAGCATTATATTGCATTTTGATTTGACTGCACAACATTAACACCTTTTGGCATTCAAAAAATGAATTTTTGTATACTCTTTTATGATTCTTACCCGGATCTTAGTCAGAAAGATATGGTTTTTCGGGAGGACTCATTGGGTTTGACCCGGAGCGTTGTTTGATGACTTTTTCTCTTTCTTATAGGCTAAGATAAATTCATGTTCAGCATTGAAGTCAATTGATAACCATTGGTAGCTCTAAGCTCGAAGATCTCGCTGTTACGAAGGAAAGCACCTCAAATAATTGCTGTTACGATAGTCATAGTTCTCGTAGTGTATGTCCTTTTCGAGATAACGGAAGATGTGCTCATCGAAGACACATCAATAACCAGCGGACCATTAATCAGCGCCCTCATGAACTTCACAAGAGACGTAAAAACAACCGTGTCCTCATGGGGATACTCAGGAATTTTTGGCTTAATGATTCTTGAATCAAGCTCCCTGCCAGTTCCAAGCGAAGTGGTGCTTCCGTTTTCTGGCTACCTTGTTTCGATAGGTCAGTTTAATTTTTGGGTTACCGTCATGGTTGCAACTGCCGCAGCCATTATAGGTTCACTAATAGACTACTACATAGGCTTGAAGGGCATTGAAGCACTCACAAAACGCAGGATTTTGGGAAGGGTCTTGTTTTCTTTGGATCAACTTAAATTTGCGGGAAAATGGTTCGACAAATATGGTTCACTTACGATTTTTCTGGCG
Organism: Candidatus Bathyarchaeota archaeon; assembly: GCA_963775685.1. GTDB lineage: Archaea > Thermoproteota > Bathyarchaeia > Bathyarchaeales > Bathycorpusculaceae > Bathycorpusculum. Next base: position 535,249 of record CAVZJV010000014.1, on the reverse strand, counting down.
CGTTTGGTCCCAGGAATAAGAACATTAATATCATTTCCTGCAGGAGCTGCAAAGATGCCGCTAGCGAAGTTTTTGGTTTTCACCATATTAGGGTGCCTCTTATGGAATAGCGTTTTGATTTATGTGGGGTATTACTTGGGGTCCAATTGGACAGAGGTTGCGGGTATTTCACATTACATAATCGTTGCTGTTATAGCTGGGTTTGCAACGGTAATTGCCCTTTACATAATAATGCGAAGAAGAAAAGGAAAAAGCAAGTCTTAGCCAAAAATTAGAAATTAGCTTAAAATATTTATTTTGGGTTTAACTTCGCCCTCAATCCCAAGTGCCTTTGCCTCTTTTACTTGCAACATGCAATCCACATCAGAAGCATCGTTCAATACCTGATAGTCAACTGATTGCAGAAACGCAGCATCGATTGAAACCGGCGAATCTGAAGCAAACACACCAACATCTTTAAGCATTATTTCACCTGGGTTTGGCAAACAATCACAATATCGAGTAATATCTTTAGCAAAACTCACATATGCCACTTTGGATGGTTTGAAAGTGGAAATCACCCCATAAGCAGCTGATGCTAAAGCCTTAGAAAGATTCTTTTTGCCAACGAAACGGATGGCTTCCATGGGGCAGGCCCCAATGCATAAGGGACAGCGCATACATAATGGTGAAGTATTTCTGGCTTTTCCTTCTATGATGTCTGGGAGATTCAGGGGGCAACTTTCTTTGCATTTGCCACAGCCGATGCATTTGGATTTGTCGACTTCTAAGCCGACAGTTCTGTGTTGACGAATTTTTCCATTACTTGGCGTGCAGCCCATCCCCAAATTCTTTATCGCGCCGCCGAACCCACTTAGCTCATGTCCTTTACAGTGGGAAACCACAATCATGGCGTCAGCTTCGGCAATGGCGCCTGAAACTTCAATTTCTCTAAGGATGCCCTTTGTTTTTTTAAGTTGGTAGTTTTCACCCTTTAATCCATCCGCAACGATGAAGGGCGCCATGTTATACCCATTCATCAAAGCGTTATTCATGTGATCATGGGCGTTGCTTCGTTGTGCTTTATAGGCTGTGTTGGAGTCAGTAAGAAAGGGCTTTCCGCCTACTTCGTTAACTCTGCGGATGACGTCATGGACAAAGCATGGCTGCACATAATAGGGATTGCCCAATTCGCCCACATGGAGTTTAACCGCAACAAGGTCGCCCTTCTGTATGCAATTAAAGGTTCCAGCTTCATCGTAGAGGCGATTAGTTTCCTCCAACAAGTTACGGTTTGTATTCCATGAAACTAAGTGAACGGTCATAGCGTTTTCCTCTCTGTTACTATCATTCCAAAGTTGGTATAAACTTTAGCTTTTTCTTAGTATAAGTCGGAACATTTTTAGTGAAGAAAAAGTAAGTTAATAAAACACTACACAATGTTTTCGGTAGACTTGATCATGGGCAAGCTGGAATGCAACGAATTAACAAAGATCTACCAAGATCGCGAAAAAGCGCTGGACAAAGTGAGTTTTTCAGTGGAAACAAAGGGCATATTCGCATTAATCGGCAGAAACGGCGCTGGAAAAACAACGCTCATCCGCATCCTTGCAACGGAATTGGAACCCACCACTGGATCGGCAAGAATAAACAACATAGACGTACTTCGTCAAACAGATAAATTGCGTGAAAGAATCGCCATTGTTCCACAGGAAGCCAGAACAATAAGATGGATGACGCCTAAACAGACGGTGCTGTCTTATCTTCTTTGGCGCGGCTACCATTACAAACAAGCAAATCAACTTGCCCTGGAATCGCTTAAGAAACTCAAGATAGAACAATACGCCTACACATTAAACAGTCACCTATCGGGTGGAACAAAAAGAAAAGTTCTCATTGCTACAGTAACCGCTTCGGAAGCAGAAATTATTTTTCTGGATGAACCTACAACCGGATTAGACCCGATTTCAAGACGAGAACTCTGGGATATTCTAAGGGAGCTTGGAAAAGACCGCTTTATCTTTCTTACGACCCACTACCTCGACGAAGCAGAGCAGCTTGCAGACAACATTGGGATTCTAAAAGAAGGAAAACTAATCTCTATCGGAACCCTCCCAGTGATCCGCGGGAGCTCAAAGTACCAATACAGCATTAAGGTGCCCCCAAAAACTCAAATCCCTCCATTGACAGACAGCGAAGTAACCACAAGCAAAAACGGACACATACAAATAATGACCAATGAAACTGAAGCATTCCGATTGGCGCGGTTGCTCTCCGAACAAGGCGCAAAATTCTCCATCACTCCTGTTACTTTGGATGATATTTTCTTTAGCATTGTTGGTCAAAAAGTGGGGGATTATGAGGGTGAAGCGTAGTAAACTAAGCCAAATCCTTGCAGGAGTGCTTGTCAATGCCATTTACGAGATGAAAAATTACCCTGTAGTCCTTGTTAGCTCGGTGATTGCGCCGCTTTCGCTGCTGTTTGTAATTACATTTGTCAGTAATGGAACGCTTTTGGGAGCGGCAATCGAGGGCGGATTAATCATGATTTTCTTTTCAAGCGGTATAGCACTTCAATCCGACCTTGCCCACTTAAAAAACGACTTTAAACTTCAAGATATGATTGTTAGTTCACCAACAAGCGCACGAATGTACATGGGTGGAATGGCAATTGCCGAAATTATTTATTCGCTCCCCGCAATAGTAATCCTTGTTGCTCTCGCAGGAATCTATCTACACCCAAACATAATTCAAATAATGATTTTATCCATCGTTCTCCTGCTAATGTTCGCAGTTTCAGTGGCAATAGGCTTTATGCTGTCAACTTTTTCAAGCGACGTCGTTCAAAGTTACGCTTTCTCAAGACTTCTTTCACTGTTGTTCGCCACCCTTCCTCCAGTTTACTACCCGATAAGTTATGTTCCTGCGCCCTTCAATTATCTGGCTTACCTTTCGCCTACAACCTATGCAGCGGAAATTATGCATTCGACAACAGGTTACCTAAACCTCTCATCAAACATGTTAATCCTTGATTGGGTAGTATTGGTGGTAGTATGCGCTGTAATTCTGTTTATTGCTATAAAGAAAACACGTTGGAGAGAGATTTAGCAGTCAGTCAAATAATGCTTTTGATGTTATTTAGGGTTGAAAAAACAAATTTAGCCCTTCTTAATTTTTTGAATCCTCCCTACTAAATAGTCACTAACCAGGTCACATTCCCTTTTACAAGCTTTTGAGTCTTTAGTTTGCTGCCGATATTTATCAGCGAGAACTTCAAAAGGTTCGTTCGTTCAAACCCTAACGTCAGAAACCCAACAGGATTTAAAGCAGAAAGAAAGACTCAATCGCGGCCAACCACTATGTGTAGCGATTTTTTTAGCCTATTTAAAATTTATTGATGACTTATGTATAAATGAAAAAATTTCAATCAAATATGTTATCACAAAAGAAAAATATTGTAGGGTACTGCCCAGCAATTGCCCTAAAGCCAAAAACAGATTATGGTGATGTTAGGCATAAATTCTTGGTTGGCTAATACTTTCTCCCTAAGCACAACTTTTTCTTAATTTCTTGTGCGTCTACTTCATTTTCGGCAAGAATGTTAGTCCATAGTTCAAATTCGACTTTTGAAATTTCTTTTTGGATTACACCCTGTTGGTCCCCAGAGAAAAATTTTGATGCCGAGGAGCTAAACAATTTTACATAGAATATTCTATCAGCGATTACGATTTTTGAGGAACACCCAAGCCGTTCGCCTCCGGCGTAATCAATTTCGTAGCCCACTTGCGAGACCTCTCTAAAATCTTTGATTAATGTTTAATTAAATTTTCCCGTCGAAAATCAAGAAAACGGTTAGAGATTGTTTGTAATTGCAAGAGATTTAAACTTTAAACTTCTTTTGGACTTTAAATTATTTTACCACCTTGCGCGCTGCTCTTTGCCGATGCCTGATTTTTTACGCTTAAAAACCAAATATCCTGAAGCCAAAATAATTGTCACTATAGCCAAAACTGCAACAACCTCAACAATCGGAAAAGGAGCAATATTGAAGGAAACAGTTTTTTGTCCTGTGTTCCCGACGGTATCATTTGCATAGAGCGTTATACGGTGTGGTCCGTTAGACAAAGCCGGCAAAGTCAGGTTTCCATTAATCTTTACATTTTCTTGTCCATCCAAGCTATATGCTAAATAAGTGACTGCTTCATCTACAGTAAAGGTTAATTGGATATCAACAGTATCGTAGGTTTTGTTTTGTGGAAGCAATATCTCAAGGCTGGGTGGAAGTTTATCAACAGCGAAGAAAACACTGTTCGAAACTCCCATGTTTCCAAGGCTATCGTTTGCATAGACTGTAACTTCATGGGTGCCTTGGGTGATATTAAGCAGTTTGGTTTCTGTTTGGATGGTTACGTTTGCGTGGTTGTCTAAACTGTAACCCATCCATTGAGTTCCTCTATTAATCGTAAACGTCAACGTTACCTCAGAATAAGTCTTGTTTTCAGGAGAAGTTATCTGCACTTTCGGCGGAACAGTTCCATACCCAACTGGCTTATACTCCTCATTTACATTAAGCCAATTTGTCCCATCGAAACCTCCAATGGCATATAAAACATCGTCCACATCAACAACTCCCAAGTATGCCCTGGCAGTTGGCATAGGCTGACCAGCGGTCCAAGAATTGTTTACTGAATCATAAACTTGAACTTGGGAACTGAATGCTCCACCCGAGTAGCCGCCGATACAATAGATTCGCGCAGGAGCCATGAAGCCTTCAGTTGCAGCTGCAGCACCATAACTTTGAACGTTAGGTAATTTTGCAGCTAAACTCCAGCTGTCATTTTTAGGGTCATACATTTGGTTAACGCCAGTTAAAAGAGTGTTTTCAAGCGATAGAGATTCAAGTGACCCGCCCATTACGTAGATTTTTCCGTTAGCAACAGCTGAAGCGTAGCCTTGAACTGGTGTTGGAATGGATGTTTTTGTGCTCCAGCTATCGCTGACGGGGTCATAGGCTTCGTTTATGTTGGTTTCGTTGAAGTAGGGCGCTATACTTGAGTATTTTTTTCCTCCGATGAGGTAGATTTTATCGTTTATTATATTCGCACATAAATCTGCTCTTGGCGTAGGCATTGACGTTTTTGTCTCCCAAGTGTTGGTTCCTGTGTCATATACTTCGTTATTTCCCACGTATCCGCTTCCGACTGTCCCACCTATAACATAGATTCTATTCTGATATACTGCTATAGCAAACCCGCTTCTGGGAGTAGGCATCGGCATTCTACTTGTCCACCCGTTTGTTTGAGGATCGTACTCTTCAGTAGTGCTGACAGGAACATTGTTGCCATTTAAGCCGCCGATTGCATAGATTTTTCCACTTACCACCGCTAAACCAACTCCTCCGCGTGCAGTCGGCATAGGAGCCATGCTACTCCAAGCTGATGTTGTTTCGACTGCTTTTGCTGAGGGAACATCAGCAGTTAGAGCTGCGAGAAGAATAACTAAAGCGATAAGGATGACTGTCAGGATTTTGAGTTGCCTATTTATCGATGTACCCCCACGACTTTCTTAATTATAAAATAACAGTTTATCCTTATATGGTTAAAGGATAACGGGCACATATACCAGAATTATCCTTTTCAGATTAAGAGGTGACAAAAATTAGGAAAAAGCTTAATGGGGCAATAAAACATATTTTTTTTCAGAGAGTGCATTTTGTGATCGAGAATGTTTTGGTTGCGGTTGATGGCTCAGAAAATTCAGATCGGGCTTTGGATTTTGCCCTTAATTTAGCGGAGAAGTACGGTGCTTCAATAACGGTTTTGAATGTTAGCGAGACGCCAGCAATAGGTGCAGTTCCTCTGGAGCCCACCACTTTCTCTGGGGACAGCATGGTTTTGTTTTCGAAAGATCTGCGAATGCTTCATGAGGAGATTCTAAACAAGTCTGTTACCCGAGCAAAAGAGGTGAACACGAGCGTTTTGATTTCGATGAAGCTGCGTGACGGTGACCCAGCGATGGAGATTGTTGCAGAGGCAAAGGAAGGGAGGTTTGACATTGTAGTGGTTGGGCATCGTGGTTCCAGTAGAGTTCGGGAGATTTTTTTAGGGAAAATTAGTGAGAAAGTGGCTCATTTAGCGCCTTGCCCCGTGGTCATTGTCAAATAATTCTGATTTTTCTTCTTAAATTTTACTTATTGGGCTTTCTGTATTTTTGTCTAAGGATAGCCAGTCTTTAGTGTTGAATTTTTAAGTAACACATGAGCAACATTAAGACATTGACAAAGGCATCCGATTCAAACTTAAAACCATACCGCAAACACAATCCTGCACTCATTCATTCAACATGGCGCTGAGCAGCATAAAAGATTTCGCCTATACATGCATTAGAAAATATCGCTTTATATTCAACTTCTAAATCATATTAAATATGGTTTTATGGTATGATAACCGTAATTGGTGCAGGTAAAGTTGGAAGCGCTGCGGCTTTTGATATTTTGCGTTATAAGATCGGAGATGTTGTCCTTATCGATAAGAATGAAAAGGCGGCGCAGGGTGAAGCTTTGGATATGATGCAGGCTGCTCCAGCTATTGAGTTCGACGGCAAAATCCGAGGAACCAGCGATTTTAAAGAAATGGCAGGGTCGGAACTTGTAATTGTGACAGCTGGACTTGGCAGAAGACCTGACATGACGCGTTTTGACTTAATGAACACCAACGCTCAAATCATAAAATCAATAGTAAAAGAAGTAATCAAATACGCCCCAGACTGCAAGCTCATGATGGTGACAAACCCAGTTGACATTATGACATTTATTTCGTATAAGGAAACCGGTTTTCCACGCAGTCGCCTCTTTGGCATGGGTAACATCTTGGATGCCATGCGTTTTAGAACACATATAGCCAATGAACTGGGCGTTTCACGTGAAGATACACGTGGTTTGGTGATTGGTGAACATGGTGACTCTATGGTGCCCCTTGTTGAGTATGCTTCTGTATCAGGCATTCCAATTACAAGTCTTCTTTCCCAAGAGCAGCTCGATAAAATTGTTCATGCAACGGTAACCTCTGGCGGAGACGTTATCCAGCTAAAAGGCAGTACAGTTTATGCACCAGGGATGGTGATTGCGATCATGGCGGATGCAATTCTTACGGGTAGAAATCGAGTTATGAGTGTTTCTACTTGTTTATGCGGTGAATATGGCACTCATGGCGTGTCGATTGGTGTGCCTGTTGTTTTGGGCAAGGAGGGAGTTGAAAAAATAGTTGAGCTTGACTTGAAACAGAAAACAAGGGAAAAGTTTGAAAAATCGGTTGCTATCTTGAAAGAAGCGATAGCAGCTTTGAAAACTTAAGCTCTATAATTTAGCGTAAATGATTTAGATTCTTGCTTTGATTTTGGAGCAGTAAAAATTCCCGTTATGCCTCACAAAGGACGGACATTTTCCATCGTAGCAGTTTTTGAGCCATTGGCAGGGAGCTTGGACCTCGTGGATTCGAAGCATATATCCTCTGGATACTAAGCTTTCTCTGAAGTTTTCTTTTTTAGAAATTTGTTTCAAAACTGTTTCCATTTTTCAAAACACCTTCAAGTTTGGCTTACCTGAATTTAAAATACTTATGCTAGGGTCAAGCTATTAAGATCTTGTTGCAGTCGTTGTACTACAACAAAAGCATATAAGCACTAGCAAGGCAATAGAGATTGTAGTTTTTGAAACATATATTAGGGTCTATTGCATTAAAACCGGAGCTGTTGCTCTTATTTTCTATCTACAGTAATTTTATGCTCCCCATTTGCACCAGTGAATGGAAGCATTTAATCCTTCGTTAAAAGTCTATGGTGGATTTTGAGTATTCGTCTTCCTTTTGTTGTCTCTGCTTTGCGTTTGCTTTAACTAGGTTAAAATCAAGCCGAATCCCCAACCCGCGCAAACCGAAAGCTAAGGCGCTGTGTTTCATGCAAAGTATTATTTAGCACTTGACTCTTTCTTTTTCTGGGTAACCCACATTGGAGTTCAAAGGAAGAGACATAATCTCAATTGAAGACTTCTGCCAACAGGAAATCAATCACATTCTCGATGTTGCCAAAACAATGGAACCAATAGCGAAAACAGGCTCTGATGTATTGAAAAATAAAATCCTCGCCACCCTGTTCTTTGAACCAAGCACACGCACACGCCTCAGCTTCGAAACCGCCATGCTAAAACTCGGTGGAAACTACATAGGGTTCGCTGAACCAGATATAACGTCTGCCCGCAAGGGCGAAAACCTCGCCGACACCATCCGCACTGTAGAGAACTACGCGGACATAATTGCGCTTCGACACAATATGGAGGGTTCGGCAAAGTTGGCGGCTGAATTCTCCAAAGTTCCGATTATTAACGCGGGTACAGGCTCGGAGGAGCATCCCACGCAAGCATTAATCGACCTTTACACTATGCGTAAAGAGAAAAGCAAAATTGATGGTTTAAAAGTCGCGCTCGTCGGCGATTTAAGATATGGACGCACTGTTCACTCACTAGGCATATGCGTTGGCACTCTACAATGTTGAATTATTCCTTGTCTCGCCCGAAAGCCTCCGCATGAGAAAAGACGTCTTGCAAACTATTAACGCCAAAATCCCAGTCACTGAAAACTCCAGCCTCGACACCTTAATTCCCCAAATCGATATCCTCTACGTTACCCGAATCCAAAAAGAACGATTCCCTGACGCCGCTGAATACGCTAAAGTTAAAGGCGCCTACAAAATCGACCTTAAAACCCTCAAGAGTGCGAAAAAAGATATGGTTATCCTACATCCACTTCCACGCGTGGATGAAATAGCTGCTGAAGTCGACAACATGCCACAGGCAAAGTACTTCCAGCAGGTCTGGAACGGTATAGTAGTTAGGATGGCACTTCTGACATTGGTGCTTGGCACAGTAAAATAGTTTAAGTTGAAGTGAAGCGATCGAAGGCTGTTAAGTTGCTCATTGAACCACATGAGGGGCACTTATGCAGCATTCCAAACCCGTTCTTTTTACAGTTGTCGCAGACGCTGACTTGGCGATTGAAAGTGAAAAAATCCATCCCATAGTTCTCCATTAAACGGATCGTTAAATCCTTCAGACCCTCAGGTTTGTACTCAACGTTTTCGAGCTCAATGATGTTCAGGTTTCCGCCTGCGTTTAGTCCCTTGAACCTCTGTGCTGTCTCCATTGCATCTGTCTGTAAAGCCAAAAACTCCGCGGGTTTCAGTTGAAACCGTTTGACGGTTGAATAGTATGGTTTGTCTCTATTTCCCGAAAACCTCATCTTAGCCACACCGTAGCGTTCAATGTCCAGTTGGGCTAGGCGTTCTGAAGCTTCAGGGTTTCCGAGTATGACAGGGTAGAGGCGTTTGCCATATTTTCTGCCGATTTTCTGCTTGAAAGCCAAAAGGTTCCCGATGGCTTCTTCGACTAACTTGCGGCTCTCTTCCGAATGGATGGTTCTTTCAGTAAAGGCTTCGATTGCTTCGCGAAAACCCACTAAATTGACTATGCGAGAGCAGTTTTCAAGTCGGAAGTATGTGTCGCGGTCGGCTTTCTGCAACAGGAACGGAACCGAGTTTTTTCCGAATTGCTTAAGCGCACTATTCTTTATGCCCAGTGCTCGGGCGGCAAGCTCAAAGCGTTCCCGTACCAAATCGAAAAACTTGTTTTTGTCTTTTTTGCATTCTTGTGCAATCCTAGGCATATTGATTATTACGCAGCCTAAGCAACCCGTGCGTAGCGTGTCTGTTTCCCAGTCGCCCGTTAAGTCAGAGGCAAACTTTATGCCTGAAGATGAAAAAGCCACATTTTCGTTCTTTTCATTGGTCATGTTGGCAAAAAAGGGAACTCCGCTTTTCGCGGCTAAATGATGTGCTTTGAGCAGAGTGACTTTTGCCTTTTCATCTGTTAATGCGGCACTGTTAATTTTTATGATAATTTTGGGACTAAATATCGGCTTGCATGAGCTTTCCTCAATAAAAATATCAACTATAAGTGAAGCAACAAGTTGATTTTCTTGAATAAAGTCACCGTATTTGCCATTGGTTTTGCCTTTTGGACCTATAGCTTCTTTTTCCTCCAACAGCCTAGGAACCGCAAGGTCAAGGCACAAAGTAGCTTCCGCATGCTGATTGAGGTTTTGGATGAATAAACGCAGATTTTCTTTTATTTTTGTTACTTCGTTGCCTCTCAAATATGGAGCAAGAAAAACGTTGAAGTAATTGAAAGTTTGAACGCGGTTGGTTTCTTTGCTAGTATGCAAGACTACGTTGAAGGCTATGGATAAGGCGGATTTTAGGTCGATGGGGGCTTCCATGGCGACTTGAAAGGGATTGTCGAGCTTAACACCATGCTTAAAGAAATAGCGAAGGTCATGGATGACTTCGTTAGGTTTTAGAACCCAAGTGCCTAGTCCATCGATGTGAATTGCGCCTGAAAGGTGCGCGTCGGCGATATCTCGGGGAAAAATGTTAAGCAAATTGTATTCACTAAGGACCGTTTGTCCTGCTTTGTTGATTGTGGCTTGGCAGTCTTGATTTGATTCTTTGTTTTCGATCAACGCAGTTACTTCATGGATGGGCATGCCGACTCGTGTGAGTTTATGGCGGAAGTCTTCATAGCCTTTCTCTACAAGGATTCCGTTTACAACTTCCCGGATTAACGCCGCCGTAAGATACTTTGTCTTGGATTTTATGAGGCGTTTCTCTGCTTCTTTAGCTGCTTTCTGCGCAAGTTCCGCTGGAACTTTCGCCTCTTTAATCAATGAGTTAGCGATTTTGTTTGCATCAAACTCTTCAACCGTTAAATGTGAGGTGCGAACCAACATGCCACGGGGCTTAATTGCTTTTTTCTCTACTCGGTCAGCCACGTCAAGCACCATCTTCCCTAAGTCAGTAAGGTAATATTTTTTTGATTCTACGTCCGCCTCAACCAAGTCGGCTTTAAGCATAAATTTTAGATGATACGCAAATCTGCCCGCGTCTCGGCTTGGATTCATTTTTAATTGGTTCATAAGTTCGGTATAGGAGAGGGCGCTTTTGTCAAAAAGCAAATTGAGAATTTGCAGCCTAAGCGGTGATGAAACAGCTTTAAGCACTTTTACCCCGCGTGCGCGAATCGGAGGCTGATTAACCATATCTAAACTCTCCCTATCTCCTCAAACTGTGGGGTTTAGCTATTAGTATAGTGCTAAGTTTAAACTTAACTAAATAGTGACCTTTGAACCGATTATGTTACACGCTTAAACGCTGCAGGGCTGCTGCTGGCTAATACAATGAATCGTGCCAAACCCATAAACTAAATCAATGCATTTTATTCCTACAACCCTGCGGGTTGGAAACAACTCTTGGAGAATCGATAAGGCTTTTTTATCGTTTTCATGATCAAACACGGGAACCAAGACCTTTTGGTTGCCGATGTAGAAGTTTGTATAGGTTGCTGGTAGTCGTTCGTTCTCGTCGCTCATAACTCTGGGCATAGGCAACTTTACAATCTTCAACTTCTCGCCGTCTTGGTCTCTTGCTTGGCAAAGAATGTCATAGTTTTCTGATAGTGCCTCGTAATCTACATCCTTTTCATCGTCTTGACCAGCGCAAACGATAGTAGATGGACTAACAAATCGAGCTAAATCGTCTACGTGACCGTCTGTGTCATCGCCTAGGATGCCGTTTTTGAGCCAAATAAAATTAGTTGCCCCTAAATATTCGAACAAGAATTTTTCAATATCTTTTTTGTTAAGCTGAGGATTTCGGTTTTTGTTAAGGAGGCACTGCTCGGTCGTTAGCAAGGTTCCTTTGCCATTGACATCTATTGAACCGCCTTCCAGAACAATGCCGGGTTTGAAGCATTTAATTGCAATTTTTTGGTTTATGACATTTGGGATTTGCTTGTCTCTTAGGAGCGTTTCATATTTTTCTCCCCAAGAATTGAAGTCCCAGTGAATCATGGCGAGTTCGTGGTTTTGATTTTTGACGAATATTGGTCCATAATCCCTAAACCATACATCGGAGTAATCGGAGACATAGAAGTTGATTCTATCAAGGTCGATTTTTGCTTCCTTAAATATTTTTGTGACTTTCTGTTTGGTGGGCTCGTCAATGACAAAAAGATTTACTTGTTCACCCTCATGAATTTCCTTGACGATTTGGACATAAACGGCTTCGACACGAGCAACTCTGTCTGGGAAAGTAGTCGGGTCATATGGCCACGCAAGCCAGATAGCGTCGTGTTTTTCCCATTCAGCTGGCATGCAAAAGCCCTGTTCATGGCATGTCCGCTCTGAACTACTCATCTTCTGCACCTTTCTGGTTGTCTCTTGTGAGCTGCTGATAAGTGTCGGGGCGTCTGTTGCGTAGAAAGCCCCAGCCTTCCTGAATTTTCTTGTTCTTATCCAAATCCACCGTTGCAATCAACACTTCTTCCTTTGTGATGCTGGCTTCTGTGAGTATTTTGCCGAAACTATCGCAGATAAAAGAGCCCCCCCAAAACTCCAACTCGCTCTCCTCGCCAACTCGGTTAACGGCGGCAATATGAATCCCGTTCGCTATCGCATGGGCACGTTGCACTGTTTTCCAGGCATCATGCCAGTTCCCGTCTGTTGAGGTGTAACCTTTAACGTAGCCAATTGCGGTTGGGTAAAAGATGATTTCTGCTCCCCTCAAAGCGTTGATGCGAGCTGGCTCAGGGAACCACTGATCATAACAGATGAGCACCCCAATCCGTGCAAAACATGTATCAAAAACCAGATAATCTGTGTCGCCCATTTCAAAGTAGTCTTTCTCGTAGAAGTAAGGGTCGAAAGGTATGTGGGCTTTCCGGTAGGTGCCCATTATTTCGCCGTCGTAACCAATGACCACTGCTGTGTTGTAAAATTTGCTTTCCCTGCTTTTCTCAAACAAGGGCGCAATGATAACAATTCCGTACTTTTTCGCGAACCCAGAAAACAACTCTGTGGATTCGCCGGGGATAGTTTCAGCAAAGCTCTTGACATCTTGGTTTTCTTGCTGTGGAAAATACCTTGTGCGGTAGAGTTCCTGGAGGCACACGATTTGGGCGCCTAATTTAGCAGCTTGTTCAATTTTTTCCGCAGTTTTTTTCATGTTTTCTGCTATATTTTCTGAAACAGTGGTTTGGATAAGCCCAACTGTAACTGTTTTATTTTTGGCTTCAACTGTTTTTGGTTTTGTTTTCTGAGCTGGTATGTGTTTGCCCATCCCTGTTGGAACTTAATTTAAAGCTGTTCTATTAAATTTTTTGAGGATAAAAAACATAAAGAACCTGAAAACTGTGGCTGCCAAAGTTATTTTATTATTCAATTATTACAATGATTCCAAATTTCTGCTCAAGAAAATGGCAAATCGCGATCTTGTTTTTCTGAAAAGACCCGAAGTTGCTATATTTGCATATTTTTCTTAAAGTAAGAACCTTAATTCGAAATAAGCCTATAATATTTATTTAGCCTTAGATTTTTGGGAAAGACGTTCACCCATCATTTGCCTCATGAAAAATGATGGTTAATTTTGTCTTTTATATAAAGTTTGTTTATTGCATAAGTCGGCTTTCTTTTTGGGATAAAAAGGAGCTCAGGGTCAGATGCCATTATGCTCTCGGGTGAAACAGCGGTGGGTCAGTATCCTGTGGAGGCCGTTGAGATGATGGCTCGGATAGCGAATGAAATAGAGAAAGCTGTTAAGAGCAACGTTAAAGATATTCCGTTCGTTAACTGCTTGCCTGGTTATAGTCGTTAGATGCCCATTATGCCGAATTCAAGCAGACATTATGTTAGCGCTAAGTACGGCTAAATCACAATATTGGGGGACCGCGGGTCTCAGACCCAAACCGGGTTCGGAACTACTCACTTAATTTGATACGAGTCATGCACAATCTTTACTCGTCAAGGTTTTTTGATTTTGAGCAGGCACCTACCGAACGAGTTTCTGTGAAGATGAAGTTGATCAAGAGATTCTGCGTTTGCTCTACGAAACTTTGCAGCGCTGATACAGATAAAGTAAAAAGCCCTTGCTAAGAACTCAACGATGCTAGGCACACTCACCGCACTTATGTTCGTCATCTAATTAAGAATCGTAACATATAGAAAAGCTTTAAGCATTTTTGACTTGATATAATTCAAGGCAATAACTCGGTTCTTATCGGTCGAGAGAAAAAAAGGCTCATGATGCCTGACTTGCTTTATTATTCAGGGACTTCCCACCATAAAACAGTCAGCTTTCTTAATATTTAAGTATTTTATTCGATTTCCGAGCCTGACTATCTCTAACTTAGGCCCATATTGAAGTAAGCCGGAACGGGCTCACCCCTAAACTCAGGCTGAGCCTTTTTGGTTGAACTTGAAGATTTTTGTATTATCCTTAAGTCCAAACATTTGGCAAATCCGCCGAGTTGCATAGCTGAACATGTTCAAGTACAGTATCCTTGGGTAACAAGTGTTGGAGCCGTAACATGGAGAAAACGGTTCTTTTTGGTTTAGGTTAGCGAAACTATTTATTAAGACAATGCAGTGACAATACATAGTTTATCGGGGCCAATAAAATGAAACTATTCATAGTTCAATTTCCCTTCGGCGTAGCAGCTTTCGACGAAAACAATGGCTTAGTAGAAAAAGCGCTGTTTCCAAAAAAGACACAAGCGGCAGCAAAAAGCTTACTCAAAACCGAATCGGGAAAAATATCCGACCAAGTGTCATCACTAATCACACTTCTAGCAAGCGTTGGTTATGACACGTTTGTTTTTGAAAACGGCAAATTGGCAGAGGAAGCTCAAAAGAAGCTAAAAATCGCCGTCGAAGTTGCCAAGCCAGCAGAAACCGCAGTGTTGCACTCACGTGTGAGTGAGATTGCAATCGAAACAGGTTTTGTCCAAGATGGACAAGAACTAAACACATGGAACCGCAATGTCAGCTTGGAACTTGCAAAATTAAGGATTAAAGGTGCCTCCGGAAAGCGGGATTTAATTGTCGCTCAAAGCATCCAAACGCTAGATAGTTTAGACCAAACCGTTAACCTATTTATGGGCAGACTCCGTGAATGGTATGGAGTTTACTTCCCTGAACTTGATCGCCTAGTCGAGAAACATGAAACTTACTCACGGCTTGTTATGAATTTGGGCGATAGGGAAAACTTTACCGTTGACAATCTGGAAAATGAGAACATTCCAAAAGAACGAAGCCAGCTTGCTGCCAAAGCGGCCGAATCATCCATGGGCGCAGACATCGCAGAAGCCGACCTTGAGATGATACAAGACTTAGCCAAGGACGTGCTTGGCTTCTATCTGTTACGCAAGAATATGGAAGATTACGTTGACCACACTATGGAGGAACTGGCACCTAACGTCCGCGCAGTTGCAGGCGCACTCCTAGGCGCACGTTTAATCGCTATGGCTGGAAGCCTAAAGAACCTTGCCATGAGACCAGCAAGCACCATCCAAGTCATAGGCGCAGAAAAAGCCCTTTTTCGCAGCCTAAAAACAGGAGCTCGACCACCAAAACACGGCTTAATCTTTCAGCATACCCTTCTCCACGATGCGAAAAGATGGCAACGAGGAAAAATCGCAAGAGTCATCGCTGGCAAACTAGCCATCGCAGCCAGAGCAGACGCTTTCGGAGCAGGACACTATATCGGAGACAAATTAAAAGCTGACATTAACAAACGCATAGAGGAAATCCACGAAAAATACAAAGAACCGCCAGCACCAAAAGAAACTAAACCCAGACCAGAAGGGTCATTTGAACGCCGCGAATATCGTCCTCCACGGAGAGATGATCGAGGCGGGTTCAGAGGTGGCGGTAAAAACTTTGGCGGTGGTGACCGAGGTCCAAGACCACCACGTCAAGGTGGCGCGGTGGAGGCGGAGGCCGCAATTTCAGTTACGGCGGCGGACGAGATAGACGTGATCGACGCGGATGGCGGAAGCGGCGGCGGTCAAAACCGGGGACCAGACAGAAGTGCACCTCAAAGTTAAACCGCACCCCAATTTCAAAGAAATCTACCAGGTTATGCTTGAAGATGGTGCACAACGCTTAGCCACCCGCAATCTTACCCCTGGTTTGAAGGTTTATGGCGAACGGCTTTTCAAATTTAAATATGTTGAATATCGTGTTTGGGATGCTTTCCGCAGCAAGCTCGCCGGAGCAATAATCAAAGGATTACAAAACGTACCCATAGAACCAGGTTTTAAAGTGCTGTATTTGGGTGCTGCGTCAGGGACTACTCCCAGTCATGTGTCAGACATAGTTGGTGACAGCGGATATGTCTACTGCGTTGAGTTTGCCCAGCGCTCAATTAGGGATTTAGTTAACAATGTGGCGGCTTATCGAAACAACATTTCGCCTATGCTGGAAGACGCACGCCTACCCGAGCGATATGCAATGTTTATCTCAGGCAAAGTTGACACGATTTACTGCGATGTAGCGCAGCCTAAACAGGCAAAGTTGCTAGCTGATAATGCAGATGTTTTCCTTAAGCCAAATGGCTGGGTTATGCTGGCATGCAAGTCTCAGAGCATTGATGTTACCATGGATCCCAGTGCGGTTTATCGGCAGGAAGCCAATGTTTTGAGAAACAGAGGGTTTGACGTTAAAGAAGTTGTGGAGCTGGAACCGTATGATAAAGCCCATGCTATGATAGTGGCGCAGCATCTTTAATTTCTATGCGACATTGATGGCTTCGAGAAAAAGACTATGAGCCTCCCACACAGCTTGTTGGGATCAATCTAAGAAGGCGCCTGTGGCGCCTTTTAAACCAAAAAGGTTTTTGGGTTACAAGTAAACGATAAAAGTACCATTTACTCTTTTAGAATATTCGAATATGTGGAGATGACGATGGAAAAAGCCCAGAGCAGCTTCGATGTCTTCGGGATGCAGGTTGAAATACGCAAGACAGTAGCTAACTCTACAAGACTGAGGATACTTCGCGTCTTAAGAGAAGGCGAAAAATCTGTTGGTGAAATACTGATGCGCTCGGAAAAGTGTGTTTGGGGGACTTACAGATATCCTCGGGTTAAGACAGTCGAATGTTTCTCAGCACCTCTCTATAATGCAGCAAGCACAGATTTTGACGACTAAAAAACAGGGATCCAACATATACTACAGTGTTGCTAACCCAAAAATAAATACAGCTTGCGATATCGTAAGAGATCTGCTAATTGACTCTCTTGGGAGACGACAAGCCTTTCAAAAAACTTTGCGTTTCAATTGAGGCAAAAATAAAAAACAGCTTTTAAACGGAGAACGTTTTGATCTAAGACCCTGAAGATTAATGTTCAAAATAGAAAAGGCATAAATAAGTTAACAAGTTAACATATTCTAATAACAGAATATCTATGGAAAAGGATGAATAATAATGCCTGAAATGAATTTTGAAGGAACCGCCACATGGAAAGGCTCAACCGAATGCGAACTCTCAATCAAAGGCAAAAAAATCATCACCGTTAGCCCACCGCCCTCGTTTGGAGGAAAAGAAGGATACTGTGTGCCCGAGGATATATTCGCCGCTGCATTAGCTTCTTGCATCAATACCCTGTTTTTGTTGATTGCAAAAAATAGCCAGTTAGAACTCAAAAACCTAGAAACAATCGCAAACGTAAAAATGAACGTGGAAGGAATGGAGAAACTGATTTTCACAAACGTACACTTCAACATGAACGTAGCTTTGGAGAACGATAATGAACGGGAACGCAAAAAGGCATCCACTGTGTATGCGATGGCACAGAAGATTTGCCCGATTCGGCAGTCATGGGGCGAGGCTGTCCCGATAAGTTTTGAACTCAACTTTAAGTAAGGTTTAAAAATATTTTTCCTTTTTTCTTCTTTTTCTTGAGATCGGTTTTTTGGAAAAGCAATATAGACTAGAATCCAAACAATTCACTGGTTAGGCTGAAAACATCTGATGTTGGTTGCTGGCGTGGACGAAGCGGGGAGAGGATGCGTTATCGGTCCTTTAGTGGTTGCTGGTGTCGCAGTACAAACTGAGAACCTGCAGTTGCTAGCTGAACTGGGTGTCAAAGATTCAAAACTTTTAACCGCTAAGAAACGCGAGGCCTTGTATCCTGATATTCTCAAGATAGCCCAAAAACACCAAGTCATCAAGGTTCCGCCTCCTCAAATCGACAAGGTGGTGCGAAGCGAACGAAGACTGCACAAACTGAACCGTCTCGAAGCCCAAACCATGGCAAAAATAATCCAAGCCCTAAAACCCGACGAGGCATATGTCGACGCCGCAGATGTGCTAGAAGAACGCTTCGGCAACCATATAAAAGAGTGCCTTAAAATCAAAATAAAAATTTTTGCTGAACACAAAGCTGACCGAACATATCCTGTTGTTTCTGCAGCATCAATTATAGCTAAAGTTGAGCGGGACCGGGAAATCGCCAAGTTAACCTCAAAGTATGGTGACTTCGGAACCGGATACTTAACGGACGAGAAAACAATGGCTTTTTTGAAGCGGCTGCTAGATCGAGATGGCGATTACCCTAGTTGCGTACGGAAGTCTTGGGAGCCTGCAAGGAGAGCTAAAAGTGAGCATGATTCAGTGCAGACGAAGTTGGTTTAATATTGTGTTTTGTTGTGTCTAAAAAGATACAATATATAAACATGGACAACGTACTTTACTACTAAATAAGGGTTTTATGGCGGTAACTTGATGAGTGAAAAAGATGTAATGAAATTCCTGCAAATTCTCGGCTTATCAAAGAGAGAAATTCAAGTTTACATGTTTCTTGCCAAAAGCGGTGTCCAATCTACAAGCTTTGTGGCCAAACGCCTTAAGATGGAACGAGTCCAAGCTTACCGTACATTCAAGAAGCTACAGGAAAAGGGCTTTATCGAAGCGACCCTCGAGCGGCCCACCAGATTCACTATTGTTCCCTTTGAAGCCTTAGTTGACAATTTTATTAACGCAAAAAAGAACGAAGTCGTCAACCTCAACGACCAGAAACAGAATCTGCTCACTGCTTGGCAATCGATTAGTGCACCCGAATCCGAATACCCCGTCGCTAAATTTTCAATTATAACAGGCAAGAAAAAAATACATTCAAAAATGCTAAACATGATTGAGGAATCAAAATCTGAAGTAACAGTTTTAACAACTGCGTTGGGATTAATTCAAGAAGACATTGCCGGAATCTTCGACGCTGTTCTTAGTCCCTCTGAAGATAGTAAGGTGCAAACCCAAATTATCACTGAAATTGTCCCAGAAAACCTCAAAGTTGTAGAGAGAATTGACTGCAACATTGCAGAGGACAAACTTAACATTAAAATTCGCCACGTCAACATGACCTCCAAGTTTTTTCCACGCTTCTTAATCAAGGACGGGGAAGAAGCTATCCTTTATGCACCCTTCGGTAACGAAACTTCAGTACTTAATCTTGAAGATGAAGGCTTATGGATAAACGACAAAATGTTCATTTCAGTTTTGAAAGCGTTCTTTGTGCAGATGTGGTATAGTGGCTTAGACGTTTCAAGACGAATAGAAGAGTTGAAAAGCGGCGTACCCATTGGCGAAACGGTAGTTATCAAAGACGTGGAAGAGGCATTGAACAAGGTTACCAAAATTCTTGATTCAGCAAAAAAAGACATCGTAGTTATCACTTCTTCCCAGAGCATCAACCGACTTGCCCAAGATGATTCTATAATTAAATACTTCAAAAAAGGGCTAAAAACCCGCATAATGGCATCTATCGACTTGGATAATCTTGAACCTGCACAAAAACTGGCAAGAAACTATGAAGTTAAACATGTTCCAATTAGCTACTTGACCATGATGGTTGTAGACGATAAGCACTTGTTCATGTTCAAAATGCCGCCGCTTAGCGATTTCGGTACGGAATCTGCCTTCTACTTACGTTGATACATTCTACTCTAGTCGACCCCAGCCAAATTGAACGTGTAAGCGAAATGTTAGATGACATATGGAAACGAGGCATAGACATAACAGAAATCAGCAGCCAAGCAGGAACCCAACTTCCAACCATTGAAGTTACATCATCGGAGACAGTGGCTAAAACCGTTTCTAAACTGTTGCAGAACAAAGTGACTTCGGTCTTGATTACTGAGCGTAATAATCCCCTTGGTGTCATAAACGACCGTGAACTTCTAAGAGAAATCGTGGATTCACACAAAGACCCAGTCAAGACAATTGTAAAAGACATCAACTACACGCCGCTCATAATCCTTGAGGAGGACCAATCCATGGTTACCGCCATGGAACTCATAGGAGAAAGAGGCTTCAAACGCGCAGCTATTGTTAAAAACGGGCAGTTAATCGGCATGCTGACTGAAGGGGCAACAAAAAAGGCGGGGCTTCAAGTGAAACCTGTCACTGCAAAAAGCACTCATCTCTAACGTTCCATTCCTTTTTTGAAAGGCAAACAATTATTAAGAAAATTAAAGCTACCCATACTCGAGGCACAACTCTATTGAACCTAAAAACACCACTGATTATCGTAAATTTCAAGACCTACCTTGAATCCACAGGCAAAAGGGCCATCGAACTTGCCAAACAAGCTGAAAGGGCATCTAAAGAAACAGGCGTCAACATTATCGTGGTGCCACAGTTCGCGGACCTTGCCAAGGTTGTGGAAGCGGTTGAGATTCCAGTTTTTGCTCAACACGTTGATCCCATTAAACCGGGAAATTGCACGGGGCACATTTTAGTTGAATCTGTCAAGGAAGCTGGTGCCGTAGGCACATTGATTAACCACTCAGAGAGGCAGCTTAAGCTCTCAGACATTGACGCTATAATCTCATTGACAAGAGAGAAAGGTCTCACGTCATGTGTGTGCGCTAACAATCCGTCGGTTAGCGCCGCCATATCTGCTCTGCTGCCCGATATTACCTCTGTCGAGCCGCCCGAACTGATCGGTTCAGGCATTTCTGTTTCTAAGGCTAAACCTGAAATTGTTACTGACACCGTGAAGATAGTTCAAAAATTTCACCCAAAAATGACAATCCTGTGTGGGGCAGGAATCAGTACAGCAGAAGACGTCTCTATAGCCCTAAAGCTTGGAACACGTGGGGTTCTTGTCGCAAGCGGTATCGTGAAGGCGAAAGACCCATATAGCGTGTTACGTGCGTTTGCAGATTCAACAAAAAAGTAAATGTGTGTGGAGCTCCTTGAAGGTTGAACCTGAATGCGAATCCTGCCTGCTTTATAGGGCACAAATCCAAACCTACCAAGCCACCACAAACCCTGCTTTGCGTTTTAGGTGCCTTGCTGAAATCGTGAAGCTGCTCAACCGCGAGTTCAAACCCTCATCGGTTGCTGCTGACATTGGCACCAAGCGAGATCGCATAATCAGGAAATTAACAAGCAACAGTGACCCATACAAGTATAACAAAAAAGCAGCAAACGAAAAAGCCCTAAAACTGCGTCCTCACGCAAAAAAATACGTCGAATCCGGAATCAACCAGAAGGAACGGTTCAAAAAAGCCTGCATCTGCGCAATTGTTGGCAACATCATGGAGTTTGATATTCCTGGGCATAAGTTCACATTAAAGAGTTTGGCAGGGGTTCTTCGGGGAGCTACAAAAGATCTTGTAATTGACGACATTGATAAGGCTTACGAGTTGGCAAAAAAAGCTCAGAGCGTTCTGTTTTTGGCGGATAACGCTGGGGAAATCGTTTTTGATTCATTGCTAGTTGAGCAACTCAAAAACATGGGTTTAAAGGTCACTTATGTCGTTAAAGGTGGGCCCGTCATAAACGACGCCACCATGGAAGATGTAGAAATCTCTAACATCGACAAACTCGCCGACGAGGTGATAACCACCGGGTGTGACGCTGTTGGTCTACAGAAGAAGGAAGCTTCCCCCGAGTTCCTGAAAGTCTATGACGCTTCCGAATTGGTCTTCGCTAAAGGTATGGGGTATGCTGAAACCCTCACCGAATTCAAACTAACCAAACCTCATTTGTTAATGTTCCGCACTAAATGTGTGCCCGTCGCAAACTATTTCTGTGTTCCACGCGATAAGAATATTGCAAAGCTGATGCCTTAAAATGAAATTACCCGCCATAATTTTTCAGAAAGAATCTTTTTCTCGTTTTAGCAACCTCATAGAGAAAGAGTGGTTGGTAACAAACGGGTTAGGCAGTTATGCTTCTTCGTCTTTGCAGGGAATTAATACGCGTAAGTATCATGGTTTGCTGGTTGCTGCGTTGGATCCGCCTGGAAACCGCACGGTTTGCCTTTCCAAACTCGATGAAGATATTTTAGTGGGTGATGATGTTCATCGTTTAGGCGCTAACGAGTTCCATGATGTTATTTATCCCAATGGCTACAAGTTAATTGGGCAGTTTAAAATCGATCCTTTCCCTACCTATACTTATGACTTGGGCACCGTGCAGGTATCAAAAACAATTTTTATGCCAACCCACAAAAATGCTGTCGCTATAATATACAAAATAACAAACAAACACAAATCTGATACAACTGTTAGGATTTATCCACTTTTAACCTGCAGATATTATCATACAGTAGTTTATCAAGCCCATGTTCCATTGAATTTTACTTTGGATAGCGCGGGCTCGCAGTTCCAAGCATTTTTCCAGCGTCCCCAAGCCGCAGTTCTTTGTCGTATAACCGATGGAGAATTTAAACAAGGCATAAACTGGTTAACCCACATACACTACCGCGACGAGTTGATGCGGGGTGAATCTGACGTTGATGACTGTTTCCAGCCTGGAATTTTTGAGTTGATAGTACCCGCTGGCACGGAAAAAGAGGTGTCGGTCACATGCGCCGTTGGTCATGAAAGCCAAGAAACAGAAGATATTTTGGGGTATGTTGGCGGCACAATCCAAGAGGTTAAGGCATCACTTGACCGGGAGAAGAATCAAAAAACTGAGTTGTTGTCGGATTTTCATCGCGATCATCCTGGTGTGCCTATGAGTGACTGGCTTAACTGGATTTTGCTTGCCGCCGACTCTTTTATAGTTCAAAACACTGCATGCAGAAAAGCAGTTATCGCAGGGTACCATTGGTTTGAACCGTGGGGCAGAGACACCTTCATTTCGCTGCCGGGGCTTCTGCTATCAACTGGCAGATACAGAGACGCTAAAGACATTTTGCAAGCTTTTATGGTGTATTGCAAGAGCGGGTTGATTCCCAATGTTGTCTCCGACAAATCGGGCATCCCAGTATACGACACCGTCGACGCCACTTTATGGTATGTTAATGCTGTACTACAATACGTCAAATACACTGGCGACTTTGTATTTATTAAAGATAAGCTGTGGGAGAAACTGCAGGATATAGTTGAGACCCATAAAAAAGGCACCTTGTTTGGCATTCACGTGGACGATGACGGTTTGCTTATGCACGGTCCAAGGCTTACTTGGATGGATGCCGCTGTTGGAAACGATGTGATTACGCCGCGAACAGGTAAAGCCGTGGAAATCCAAGCCCTATGGTACAACACTCTGCGTATAATGGAGGTACTTGCCAACAAATTAGAGGACTCTTCTTTGGCTGAAAAATATGATTCAATGGCAAACCAGACCCGGCAAAACTTTAACGAGAAATTCTGGAACTCGAAAGAAAACTGCCTTTTCGACGTCGTCGATAGAGCTCCTGACGCTTCCATTCGTCCCAACCAAATATTCGCAGTTTCCTTGGATTACACCATGCTTGACAACGGTAAAATGCAGAAAGTAGTGGAAACTGTGAACCGTGAGCTTGTGACGCCTTATGGGTTGAAGACTTTGTCAGTAAGCGACCCCAAGTTTGTCGGCAAATGCTCAGGTGACAGTCGAAGCAGGGACATGGCTTACCATAACGGCACAATTTGGCCTTGGCTACTTGGTCCCTACGTTACGGCGTATCTAAAAGTCAACGAATACACGGCACAGGCAAGACAACAAACACTAGAAAATTTAGTTCTGCCCCTTTTTTCCACAGGAATTCACCAAGGTGGTTTAGGAACCATAAACGAAATCTACGACTGCGACCCACCAAACGAACCCCGCGGCTGCATTTCCCAAGCATGGAGCGTTGCTGAGCCATTGCGCGCTTACGTGGAAGATATTTTGCAGATTAAACCTCGGTTCGGGCGACTGGTTAATGGTGCCGTTTTTTAAGATAAACAACCAAATCCCGCATTGATTGCAAATACTGAAACGACAAAAATAGCGTCGCCTATTGTGGAAGGAAATTTTCTGGCGCTGAAACTTCAACTAAATGTTTGTAAACCTATGTTGCCCCACGAGTTATTCGTCTCTTCCAGTTAGGTGGTTTTGGCGCAGGTTTCTTGACTAAGCTTATCTTAAACAAAAAAGAGCTAATGAATTGGGGCTATAGGTTTTAGTGTTTTTCTTAAGCTCTCCGCAGCGTTTTCTGGTGTGACCGTGTTGATGTAGACTCCTGTGCTCTTCTCAAAGCCTGCCCAAGTGGAGAGTTTCGGGTAAACTTCTATGTGCCAGTGGTAGCTTTCTTTGTCTTCTTGGTTTACAGATAGGTGGATGCCGTAGTTGTATGGGGGGTCTTTTACTATATCTTTTAGGGCTTTAAGGCTGGTTTTTAGGGTTTTAGCAAATGCCGCAATTTCTGCCGCTGAAAGGTTTAGGATGTTTGAGGCGTGTCTTTTGGGAATTATCCAGAATTCCATGGGGTTAATGCTCGCGTAAGGCGCTAAAACCACAAATGCCTCATCCTCAGAAACAAGCCGTGGCCCCTTCACTTCTCCATCAAGGATGTCGCAGAACAAGCATTTGCCGTGGTTATCGTAGAATGTTTTGCAGGCTTTTTGCTCTTCTCGCACTGTTGTGGGAACCATCGGAGTTGCGATGATTTGGCTGTGGGTATGAGATAGCGATGCTCCAGCTTCCAAGCCATAATTGCGGAAAATCGAAACATACTTTACGTATGGTTTGGTGCTTAACTCTTTTAACCGGTCGATGTAGGCGTTTATGACCAGTTCAAGTTGAGGCAACTCGGTTTCAGCGGGGTCTTCGTTATGGTTGGGGGATTCAACGATGACTTCGTGATGACCTATTGCGTTCCACAAATAATCGTTTTTTATGATTTGTTTTTCATCCTGGGGGTGTTTGGGGGGGCTAAACGCTGGATAGAGGTTTGGAATAACTCGAACAAGCCAGTTTTTTGTTCTTTCCCCCGTCAGTTGATCTTGGCTACGTTTTATTTCGCCATTCTCTTTTTGATAAAGCATTATAGCTGGCGGCGTCATGTTTTCATTGCCAAGGCACATCGGGCAAACCGTTGTTTTAGCAGTTTCCGGCTTGGGTTTTGCGAGGTCGATGGGTCGGCGGCTTCGTTCTGTCGCGATTATTACCCATCGGTCAAGCAAGTAATCTTTTCTTAGTTCATTATACGGCATACAAAACAAGTGGTGTTATGGGGAATTTTAGCGTTTCTAAAAGCGCCCTGGATAAGACTCTGAGCTTGGAAGGTTTTATATCCCCTAACATGCAATAGGAGCAAACGCTTTTAGATTGATGAGAAAATGATTGACCCGTCAAATTCACAATTGCTACTGAAATTTAGGGCATCCTTTACCATTTGGCGAGTGGGGTTTCTATTTTTTTCTCTATCATACGCCGTGGTTCTCCTTCTGAACTTGACCAACATGCCGTTGCAATGGGATGAAGTGGTTCACCTCAACGGTAGTTTAACCTTAAACGCGGGACTCTACACCAAATACGTATCCAACGCCTTCTATCCTCCCCTCTACGACATAGCAACCGCCATATCTTTCCAAGCCTTTGGCACAAGCCTGTTTTCGGCGCGTCTGGTTTCAGCGGTTTTCTCGGTTCTTTCTCTCGGGGCAGTTTTTGAGCTCGCATATAACATGTATAACGGTAAAACTGCTTTCCTCTCGGTCGTTTTGCTGGGGATTATGCCTGGTTACTTTTGGCTCAGCCGCATGGCTTTGTTGGAAACGATGCTTCTGTTCTTTGTTATTTTGGCGCTTCTCTTCTTTTTCCGTTGGCTAAATTATAGGCAAGACAAATACTTGGTTTTGGCTGGTGTAGCTGTAGGTTTGGGATTTTTAGCTAAATACCAAGCTGTCGTTGCCGTTGTGATTATGGTTGTAAGTCTACTGGTTTTGGCTAGGGGACAGCTTAAACGGGTGTTTTCAAGGTTTGCCGTTCTGGTTTTTGCGACAGTTTTAGTGGTAGTTCCATGGGTAGTCGCTGCCTATCAAGTGTATGCATCTAAGGTATTCAGCCAATGGTTGTACGCTCTGCAAGTCGGCAACCCAGAAAAATCAGTATATAGCGACCGATATCCCTCACCTGTGTTCTACCTAATAGATGTAGTTTGGCCCTACAACAGTGTCCACCCCATTTCGCTTTTTCTCTATATCTTTGGGTTAGCCGGTTTAGGTTTTCTTGTGTGGAGACACTGCAAAAGTGACAAGTTTACCTTCATATGGTTCCTAAGCATCTTGGTCTTTTTCTCGCTCATAACAAACAAGGAGTGGCGGTATGTGATGGCGCTGTTTCCTACGTTGGCGATTTCCGCCGCAGTGTTGATTCTGTTTGTGTTCGGTAAAGTGGATAGCTGGAAGAGGCGGGTGGGTGCAAACAAGAGGCAGAACGCAAAGATTGTCGCTGGTGTGTTGATTGCGGTGACTGCTGGAGCGGTGGCTTATAGCATATATGACAGCTACTCCCTAACAACATTTTATAATATCCGAATAGAATTGGAACCCGCTACAATCTACGCTCTAAGCCATATGCAGAACAACCAATCAATTATGGTCCTCTCGCCATTCAATTTCTTTAGTCAAGATATGATAACCTTCTATCTCGCCAAAAATGGAAATAACCAAATCCAAACCCATCAGTACCCCGCCTTGCCCGTTGACACCTACACACCCACCTTCAACCTTACTGAACTAATCCGTCAGTGCGATCAGTACAACGTTAAATTCCTCTTTACCTACGAACAAGGAGGCACCATACCTTATTACAACACAACCCTGAACCTGCAGCACATTTACGAACAACTCTATGCCTCAGGCAACTTTAGCCAAATAACTCAAGAAGCTACATTTGGCGCAAACCCTCGAAGAATCTTGATACTTACATTCCTTGGATAACTTAAAACATTTTGTTTGGATTCCAAGGGGTCACAAAATTATGATTTTTTCTTAAAAGGAGTTTAGCCTTTGATTGTTTCTTGTACATTTATTCAATATTATGAAAAAGCTGATAATAGAATACTTGGCAGAAGTTGGTAGATTAATTTCTAGCATAGAGAATGAAGGGAATTTGGGCATTTTTTTGTGCGTTAAGAGAACAACAACACTTGAAATTGCAGTAATGGCAGGGCTTGTTTTGGGTTGTTTTCTTGATTTAGGGTTTGCGGCGTTTGCAGGTTGCGTCTGGATTCGTCACAGAACGTCACAAAACGTCGTAAAAAGGCAATTGGGTATGTGGATAGAATAACAATTTGCCTTGATTAAAAGGTGCGTTTTTAAGTTTTGTTGCAGGAGCGAAATTGGTTGCAAGTGCCAACGTATTTTCAAAGCGCTTTAAGCTTTAGGCAGATCAAACTCTGAAAATCACCGAAAAATTATAAATTATTGCCGGTTACGAAAATTTGCCTTTAAGAAAAGCAAAGATCCCGATTAGAAGCCGCAAACTAAAAATGAACCCTTTTAAAGAGATACTATTCGTGTTCCTATCCGTTTTTGTTGTACGCTTGGGTAAGATTATGCAGGCTTTGCTTTCCGCTTAAGCATTAACAAACCCATAACAAGCCATAAGAACCCACAATTTCTGGGGTAGAACAATTCTATTCTAGATTATGCTTAGGCCATGAAGAATATGGACAACTATAATTAAGTAAAAAGCAAATGCCAACCCTGCATGAATGAAACGTTTCGTTGCGGTGGTAAAACGTCTAAACAAGCCAAATCTAAGGGTTAACCCGGTTCCAACTAAGGCAATTATCCCGATGTACAAAGTTAATCCTGTTCCAAAACTAGGATAGAAATCTGTAGGTCGACCAACTTGACCCGCAAAATGTAGGGAAATCAAAAGAAATGAAAAAAGATTACCTAACACGTGTGCCCTCATAAGAATCTTATACTTGCTGGGCTTTCGGCGTTTCAATACGGCAAACAAAATTACTCCAAAGGCAATGTAGAGCGTGCCCGCAAATGCAATATAATGAATGATGCGGAACGGACCAACCCGCGTGGCAAAGCTAAACCAGCGGTTATAGTAAGCAATCATTAAAAAAACGCTGAGGAATACAGTAATTGCTGAGACCCAGAGCTCCCAATTTCTAGTTCGCTTTGGCTCCAAAACCTTTTCTCCTAATGTTTAATAAACTGTTTACCTTTTTCCTTAATATAACTATTCCAATTCAGAACAATTATTTCCTATGTTGAATTCTGAGCAGTTCTATCACTAGATTCTTTCATATTTACAGTGCAAGCTACACGACCCGCTTGCGCAAGTTGTTTTCGTTTCTTTTTTTTCATAAGAAAGCTTTTGATGCGGTTTTTGTTTTCCATGAGTTTTCCGGTTTGGCTGGTGAGTTGGTGTTTTTTTTAATAAAAAATTGCATGTGTTGTTTGGTTCTTGACCAAAGATTCATTTGATGATTATTTGGTACTCTGAGGTTAAAGCGTTGGGTGAGGTAATTCCAAGAAATATCCGTCCAGATTCACTCCGTTATTGAGAAGTTCCTTTATGACTGATGTTGCTTCTTCTCATTTCCAACAATTACCCTTCACATTCTTAACGGCTCTCATAAAAATATTCACGTGTATTTGGCTCCATTGTACCTTTGACACTAAAGCAGCTGCATAAGTATGGAAGCTTAATTAGACATTTCAACCATTATATTACGTGAGGGATTTTTTTGGTGACACCTCAAGATGAATTAAAAAGAAAGTTGCCGGGTGTTGTTGACATAGCTTATGAGCAATACAAACGTGATTTGCCACTCTATCGACTGGCCAAGGAATTAATGAGCCAAGACGTTGTTACCATAGCTCCTGAGGCTTCGCTGGATGAAGCTGCTCGAATCATGGGTAAGAAGCATATAGGAAGTTTGATTGTTGTGAAATACAGAACACCTGTGGGGATAGTTACGGAGCGAGATTTGTTAAGCAAGGTTTTAGCGCTTGGATTGTTTCTAGACGAAAAAGTTGAGGCTGTAATGTCGTATCCGCTCGCCGGTGTTTCTGTTACAGCTAAGATAAAAGAAGTTGCCAAACAAATGATTAGCAGGAAAGGTCGGCTTGCAGTGTTTGATGCTGGAATGCTTGTGGGAATCGTAACTGCTTCGGACCTAATCAAAAGTTTACCTGATGTCCCTGAAACCGAAGTCAAACTTGATGACTTTATGACCACAGACATCATAACTGCCGATGAAGAGACATCAGTTATTGCAATTGCAAAAATCATGGGTGGGCAACGCATTGGAAGCGTAATAATTACCCGCGACGGAGAGCCATTTGGAATTTTTACTGAACGCGACCTGCTTACAAACTTCTTAGCTAAAGGCAAAGCGTTGTTCACCGAAGTTGGACCAGAATGCTCACAGCCAATAGTTGCTATTCCTTTGGGGACAAGTGTTCATAGAGCTGCTGCGGCGATGGCGTTAAAACATATTAGACGATTGCCTGTCATCAAGGAAGAAAAGTTGGTAGGCATCATAACAGCACGCGACCTTGTCGAAGCTTATGCAAAATAGTTCCCCTTTTTTTTAGTGTGTAAAGGAAGAAAGAAGAAGCCTCCAAACAGATAAAAAACCTGCAAAAAGAAAAAGAAGAACAATTTTTTCGGTGCGCAAATGCTATGCTTCTAGGCTTGTGCGTTTATTGTGGGCGATTTCAGTTGCTGCTTCAGGAATTTTTTCCCTAAGTCTATTCTCCGCGGCCACCTCTGCTTCTTCTAGGATTTGTAACGCATCTGCACTTGCCATTATCGTATTCACAGGTTCGTCTGGTCCTTGGTTTGTTGTCATAACTATGTCCGACAGAAGATTACCGATGTTGCCAAGTTCTTGGCTTGCTTCAGGCATAATGCTGCACATTTCCGAGCGAATGCTGTTTAACATGCCTCTCGCAGGACTCAACAAAGCAACCACGTCGCCCAATTCTGAAACAGTACTTAGCCGCATGGAAACACCCTGTAAGGCTAATGAAGAGTGCGTTAACATTTTTTTGACTTTGCGTATCTCGCCGAGTTCGGTAGCAAGAATGTTTGCTCGAGGCGTATCCCGTTCTGTCATTGCTTTAACTACCCGCTGAAAGATGTCCGCGTCACGCAACTCAAAGCGGTGCACTGCGGCATCCAAAGTTCTAGTTTGAGCGTCAAGGCGTTGGGTAACCAAGCTGATTTGGTCTTTCAGGTTTTCCTTCGGCTTTGTGAGGTTCATAATCTTCGATACTACTGAGGGCTCTTTTTCTTTTATTGTCCACTTACTGGTAAATCGGTTAACCAAATTAGCTTATTCTCCTTTGCGCACTTTAGGAGGCAGGCAATAAAAGAGTGTTCTACCTGTTCAGTTAAAACTGGGTCTCAAAAGTTTCTGATTTTTAATTTTCCTTATAAAACTGAGGAGCAGTTGAGGAATAATGCTCCATGACTTTTTTGGAAAGCAATGGATTTGTATAAGAATTTATATTTAAACTAATAAAATTTGAAAGGTGCCAGCATCAATTCTAGAGTCTTTTGCTTTTAAGGATATGTTTTAATTCCTAAATTTGCAGGTCCGCGGCTTCAATGCTGCGACGTAATAGCCTTGACCTAGTTTCAGCATGAACACGTTTGTCTTTAAATGGAAGGTCTAGGTCTTTGGCAGTTAGGGCTAAAATTTTATGCAAAAGCGTTTGGGCGGCTTTTCCAATTTCTTCTACGTTTACCTTTTCTTTGTCTACAATACCTGGGCAACAAGATGAAAACGGGAAGTTCAACTCTAACTCTATTTGGTTTTTCTCGTAATCGTAGTCCATTATTGTAAAAGGTTCCATCTTGCATACTGCGGGTCTAACGTCGTAGATTGCACATTTATTGCTCTTAGTCAGAAAAAAGCAGCTGTCATCTTTTTTTCTGCGAATCCACAGAATTCCTGTTTCATCGGGACGTTCTAAAAAATCCTTAAAACCCTTTGATTCTATTGCTACTTGCTCTTTCTTGCTTACGTCGGGCGGTTGCATTCGGCAGCAAACTCCACAGTTTTTACATCGGAAGCCCACAGAATCGGGGAAGACTACGTTTTCAAAGTTCAAAGTAATGTTGATTGATCATAGATGGTTTATTTATGTTGCGTGAAAAAACGGGTTTGGTTATCTTATCGGTCTCACAACTTGTATGGTGAAAATTCAGATCTTTATGGTTTTAAGCAGCAGGGGAAGTTTGGGCATATATAAAATCCTTAATTGGGATCTTTGGGGTCCTCAGACTTATGCAAATAGTGTTCTGTTTTTGTTCAATGCTTCCTCTTGCAAAGGTAACACAAACGGGTTCATTTGACTTGCAGATCCTTCAGTGTAATTGAACAAGGTCTTTCGTAGATGTTCGCCATCTCATGAGTTGTTTCAATGTCTTTATGATTTTTCCTTTTGATTTCTCTGTAAGCACAACAAACCGCACTAAGTTTTTGCGTCAATGCATCCGCAGAATTGAAGCAATAAATTGTTATAAGCTTACTTTTGCCAAACTCACATGGAGGCAGGTTGGAAAGTGAGGGAATATTATGTTTATTCTCCAATACTGTAGATGAAATCAATTGTGAATGTTTTGATGGAAAAGCCTTCAAAATACGCATCGATGACGGTTGCTACTTGGTTTGCAGTCACGGCGGCAATGAAGGTATACTTGAAGGTGCAGTTGCAGTCATGTGTGCTTTGGAGATTGAACGTCATCAAGAGAAGTGGGCAGAATTTCTAAAGCAAGAAATGACCGAGATTTAGAAAATTGATACAAGAAAATTCAAATGGGCTAGCAAAATATTGACTTAAACATTGCTCTTTGTAGGATGACTATATGGCTAATGCTGTGTTGATTGATTCCCAATTAACCTTTTAAATAACTTGTCAGTACAGTGAGGCTACTATTGCAGTTACTGTCCCTTGAATGTGCGGAACTTTTTCTTGTATCTGAGAAATCAGTTGTTTGAGGTCTTCTTTGCCGCTTGCTCTCACCGCAGCTATCAAATCGTAGGCACCCAAAACTGTGTCAGCCGATAAAACCTGTGGAATCGCATGAAGTTTTTCTTGAACCTGTTCTAGGTTTCTTGGTTGAGTTTTCAGGAATAGGAAGGCGTATGGTTCTTCAGTGTAGGGTTTTCCTTCGCAGACTACTATTAGTGTTTGGGTATGTTCAACGAGTGCTTCTTGGGGAGTTATTTTTCTAATAGGGTTAAACCATTTGTTAAAGAATTCATCGAGGTTCTTAAGGTCGCGGAACTGAATTAGGATGTCTACGGGACCAAAGAGTAGAAAAACATTCTTTTTGGATAGGTTCAGTTTTATCAGTTCATCTAAGACGCGGTTGAAAGCACCTACTTTGCAGGACAAGCCCATGTATGCTTTCATAATTAATCAAGATTAAATACTACTTACTTCTTGATAAATATAGCTAAATCACAATATTTTAGTCCCATAACGTGTCAGCCGATAAGTTGGTCTTTTGCCGCTGAATTAAACCCCTTCGAAAAAGAAAGTTCATCCATGAGTTCAAGTAATCCGTTTCCTAAATGCGCAAATGTACTAAAACATATTATAGAGACCGAAGATATTGAGGTAAGAGTGAATAAAACTCCCGCCAAAGAAATACTGAGCTATGAAAAGGTACGAAACCGAAAAAGAGCAATCGGCGTAATTGCAATTGCGTTCCTGATAGTGTTTACAGTGTTGGCTTTTTTAGGGCAAATTTCTTTCATTGTTTGGGTTTTGGCGGATTTAGTGGTGGCGGCTGTTGCCAACTTATTGTTTAGAAGAGTTGCCAGAAGACCTCTATAGGTAGGCTACATGGTTTATCAGATAATGGGAATTAAACGGTACCTTGCTTCTAACTTCAGGTATCGTAAAAATTTGATGGCGGCTCCCTGCCAAGGGGGACCTGTAAGATCTATTTTTTTGGTCCTTCATTCTCTCCAGAGATTTGTTCTCCTAGAACTCCAGAGAAAGTTTAGCCAAGCAAACCTCTACACAAGAATCTTCTTTCGTACATACCAAGTATGGAAAATGGATCCTTTGAAAATTCTTCATGCAAAATAATGATTCGTCTCCCGATTTAAAAAGTTCTATTGATTATTTGTCAGCAGAACTTTTTTTTCTATCAATCGCCTGATAATAGGCATTGCTTCTTTACTTGACATTTCCATCAGAAACTCGTCAAATTCATCTGATTCTTTGAGTTGCGTTCCCGAGATTCCCACGTTCAACGCCTGCATTATGGTAGTTTTCCCGTCTATGTGAGTCAACAGGTCAGCAATAGCGGAGGGAATTTCCATTTCATAGCCATCATGGAAATTTATGGTTGCTTTAACAGCAGGCAAACTGTATCTTTGAAGGGATACTTTGCTTGAGAGAATTGGTTTGAGCTGCAAAATTTCTTTATCTTGAGGGTCCGTAACTAAAATGCCCAATTCAGCACATTTTGCTTCTGCAAACCCGATACATCCGCCTTGACACCTTTCTTTTTTTGCATGTTCACAGTTCTCGCATTCTTTTAAGGGGAAGAACTTGAATTGGTATAGTCTGCTAACTTGCTGATAATAATCATAGATTTCAGCTAATGAATTGAAATCGTCAAGTTTTTTATTGAAGAGCTTGGATGTTCCAAAGCATCTCCAAACAGAAAGGTCAGGACCAATATCGATAGCCGGATAACAGATAAAATTCCTCTTTGGTGAAACCACTTCTTTTACCATAAGTTCAGACAAGTCTTCAGGATTGAACATGCAAACTGGCACTGCGTTATCCATTCCGACTGTTGCATCCATCTGTTCGGCCCTATGTACGAAGTCCATTATGTATTTTGCAGATGCTTTATAATCTTCAATTTGCAGATAGGTATTTCTTTTCCCTTCAAAAGTTACAGGCATCGAAAAACTGAGTCTAAGATTCTTAAAACCATATTTCTTTACGAGGTCAAAAATGTAGTTATAATCGGGTCTTTTTTCAAACAAGTTAAAACTTAGAGTTATGTTTCCACGTTTGCTTAGAAATGCCAGGTTCTCATTTAGTATTTGTTGTTCGGTGTTTCTGTAGGTTTTTGGGTTATCGATGTTTAGTAGAAAGCCCAGTGAAGAGGGTGATATTTGATTAAAAAATATGTTTAATTTAGGGTTCCAAAGAGCGTTAGTTAAGAGGTTAACTCTAATGTTATTTTTTAGCAGGGTTAACATAATCTCTTTAAACCTTGGGTGAATGGTAGGTTCGCCTCCTGCCAACTGGATTGTGTCGCAGTTAGTTTTTGAAAGAAACTGCAAGACTTTCTCGACGTTTTCAAGACTGATTTCAGTCTCAGCTTGTCTAGCAGCATATGAATGCAGTTTTTCTTTTGCAAAACAGTAGTTACAGGAGCGGTTGCATCGCATGGTTATTAATAGATTGACCAAATGGGGGCTCCTTTAAGGATTCTCTTGATACAAAAAAAGAAAGGATGTTGTTTCTTTCTTACCTTTGTTTTTCTTTGAGGACTGTGCCAATAGTTTGGTTGAAGTCAGGGTTAGAATACAGTATCCAGCGTATCTTTGTTAGATAGCTGTATTTTAGCACGTTTCTGATTTCGCCTAACGTCCATGTACTCAAAACGGGGTCAAGGGGATAGTAGATTGGACCTGGTGGAAGTCTTACGTCGTTTAAGGAATCTATGAAGGAAGCGGCTTTCTTTATTTTCTCTAGGTGTTCCGGTTTCAGTTTCACATTGCTTTCTTTGGCTACTGCTTCGGGGTTTCTTAAGAACTTCATTCTAAAAGTGGTGTCTTTGGTTGCGCAAAGCAACAAGTCTCTTAGGTTTTTATCTTCACTCACAAAAATCGACCTATCGTAGGATATGGGAAATTGTGAATATATATGTTTAGTAACAGTTCAGACATGCGAGTTAACGGTTTAATGCAAGATTTGCAGCTGTGTTTTTACTTTGATACTTAAGATGTTTAGATTTTCTTAGCTAAAACCGTGTAATATACACCGGCTAGAAAGAGTTGATCTTAGCATTCCAATTTTAAAGTTATAATCCTGTCAGCTAAGCTAAAAAATTTTAAAACACTATAAAAAAATTAAAAAAAAATAAGATTATTTAGTCTACTTAAATCCAATTCCTCAAAATTAAAAAAAGACACTAATTGGATTAAATAATACCCTAAATTTGATCGACCTTAACTATGGTTCAACCCAATTCTGCGGGTTAATTTCTTTGTTGGCGTCCCAATGGCTGTCTTTGTTGCTTGTCCAACTTGATTTTCAGGTGGAATTTGTTTAGGGCGATCCTCAGGCTTAACAAGTTCTATCTTAATTCTCGAAGGCACCTTGAAACGAAACACTAAACCTTGACCAGGGTTAACGAAGATACTTGTTGGAAAAATTGCTTTTTCATTGCATTCTAGATGAATTGCTTGTGAAGATCTTGGTGTTTTTCCTATTTCAGGGTAAGCAACGGTTAATTCAGCTTCAGCCTTAGTTGTAGCATTTATTACACGGTAGAGTCCTGGACGCAGCACTGTAGCGACGAACATATCTTCTTGCTTTAGTTCGCGATTATCAAAAACCTTAGCTCCTCCACATTCTTTGCCTGATTTCTGTATCTCTACAAAGTAGCCGCCTGCACCTGTGGAAACAAAAAAAGAGACAAACCCTTCAGGGTTAATGGCAAAACAGTCGCATATTTTGTTTTTAAGAGGTTGTGAAACTGGCAGGTCTAAAGACTTTAGGTCTATTTTGACACTGAGTTGTGGTGTGGCAGTTTGACCAACCAATATTTTAAATTGCCCCACTTCCATCTCTCCTCTTCTAATTTCACCGGAATATTCACCTGGTTCAGAGAATTTATGCACCACTGAAGCTAATACTGTGAGCGCGCCACTATCCAAATTCACTTGAGAGAAAATATATCGATTAATCATTCATGTTCACCTCTAATTTCCTATATCCCCTTCAATAACAATTTCATCACCTGTAATTCGAACGCCAATAAACTCAATTGGCAACTTCACCGGAATTAATCCAGCATCAGCGGGAAGTATCGGAAGCGGATCTTCTATTTCAAGCGGAGGCACCAATGTCGTTAGAAAACCATTGAGCGAATCTAAAAGAACGTTGAAGACACCCAAATCTGTCAGCGCGTCAAGAAGCCACTCACCTATATCGTCGGGTATGTCAAGTGCAAAACGGATAAAGTCGTCGATTGGTCCGAAAAGAAATTTGAAGACATCTTTGGCCCAGTCTGGAAACCCTCCAAGTAACCCGTCGATTGCAGCATTAACCGCATTCTCTACTAAGTCACCTACCGTGTCGGCAATATCAATAATATCAAGATCAAAGGGCAATGTAGGCACAATTACGATTTGCCAACGGTTTGGTAAGCCTGGACTTGTTCCGTAGAAAACTTGGATTCCTGCTGTGAAGGTTATCTCTGATGTCAAAAAACCGCTTAAGTTTAGAGGTATGCAAAAGTCTGGATTGTCGCTGAAGAAGCAGTAAGAAGGCACATCCAATAGGCAGCCGTCGAAAGGAATCGGGATTATACAGCCGCCAGGTGTGCAAACTTCAGGGATATCTATGCATAGGTTTAGGCTAAGCGTATCCCATTTCACATCTAACTCTGACACTTTAATTGTACCATTACTTCTCAAATCAACTGAGCCTCCTTCTAGATGAGCTGCGACATCATAGTTTGCTGAAAAAGGACCAAAACTTCCGCCGTCTGCGCAGTGAAGTTTAAAACCTTTTGTTACTGCAGCGTAAATCTTTTCGAATGCCGTCTGAGAAATAGCAGCCGTCAAATCAAAGGTTCCTGTCCGAGCTCTGGCACGAGTGGTCCGCGTGATTGTTGGTCCTCCACCTCCAGTAGGTAGCGTGCAGTCGATGGGTTCGATTTCTATGTTGAGGTTAATCTGATCAAGGTTGATGAATGCTTTTAGCTGGTTTTGCTCAATCGCAGGGTTGTTTGGGACAGTTGTTGATCCAGAAACTTGAAGGTTACCCATGTTTTCAGGCAAGTTAATTATGCCAAAAGCTAATGTTGACATTGAAGTAGCCAAAGGCGGAATTATTCCTTTATTTAATGCCAGCAGTGCATAGCATTCTATGCTATTTTCCAAGCCTTCAGGTTTTAGGTCAACAATTTCTATGCCATCTATTGTGGGCAAAATTGTTTGGTTCCCTGCTGCGCCTGTTATTTTAGCTTCGGCTGTGGCGAAAAGGTCAAGGCAGAAGCACTCAAGCTTTGAGGTAGGTACAACAACAACTTCATTGTTTGGTAGACCAACTTCGCCTTTTCCAGGTAATGGAATATTGCTTGATGGAGAAACTCTTGATGCGGACAACCGGGCAGCAGTTAGCACGGAGGTTGTAAACTTACCAGGAAGAGGTATTCTGCCCGTGGGGCAACCCATCCCTGCACATACCTGAAAGTGAATACTTAGACGTTGATTCGCTAGAGGATTTAGTTCTGGCGGCAGACTTATGATATCGCCTGGGTGAAAATCAATTTCTCCTTTAGTTAGCTGAACACAATAATTTAAGCCCAGATTTGTTCCGATAACGGGCAATGGGTCGAGAACTGTGATTAATGGATTCCCAGCTTGCAAAACCTCATTTGCA
The DNA here is from genome assembly GCA_963775685.1 of Candidatus Bathyarchaeota archaeon. GTDB lineage: Archaea > Thermoproteota > Bathyarchaeia > Bathyarchaeales > Bathycorpusculaceae > Bathycorpusculum. The sequence goes on along the minus strand of CAVZJV010000014.1, from coordinate 497,495 downwards.
ACATCGATTTTTTCGCAAAGCAATTCGGGATTGCGAAACACAGCTAAGGTGCCATAATTAAATATCGAAGGGCGCTGCTGCATTACATGCTTTACCACACGGTTTATTCCTGCATCCTGAATAGCCACATAAAAATCAGAATTGATAGTTAACGCCAAATGATTCACCTCCAATCCAAGTAATTTCTACATATTGAAGAAAAGACCAAAGATTAACACACTTAATATTACTACATTTCTTATCCACAAGAGTTTGAACGATCAAAAATTTTTTCTCCATTAAATTAATCAAAAAGAAAATCGCTACAAATAATATCGGCATACTCCATATAAGCCTTTTTAATAAAAACCAAAATATAAAATAAGTTTTTAAAGAATTAAAATCGCCCAGGGTATCAGTCGGATGGATTTTCACCCAAATTCAACCTCTTCCACTATACGAATTGATTTCGAAATTGAGAGGACCAGGATGTATTCTAAGATAGGAATTGATTGTTGAAAAATATTCTCATTGAAAAAAACTTGTAACGTGGTTCTCAAGCTGGCTCACAATTTTAATTTGAGTTGTTGTTTTCAATCTCAAGACACCAAACAGCTAATGTCGCTATCGGTATTTTGGTCGCTTAGATTCTTTTATCCAAAATTCAGGGTCATCCACCCAGATAACCTGAACCTCACAAACATTTAGGGGGTTAGTAAGTGCAGCTCGGAATTTTGACGAAAGATTAGGATCAGCAAGGAAAGCCATTCGGGATTCTTCCAACTTATCCGCAATTCGTTCACACTTTTTGTTAGCGTAACCTCTGTACTTTACGCTTTTTCCGTCCATGATGGCTTTGTCGATAGCTTCCTTGCTGCATTGAATTAGTTTTTCGCCGTCTCGAATGAACCAGAAGGCAGATGTCTTAGGCATGATTATCGGATAGCTATATCCTTGAGCGATTGTAATTAACGTTACCAATTAAGATTGGGTTTAGCGCCTCAGAACCAATTTTTTTTAATAAGTCATTTGCTTAAGAAGCAGAATTAATGCTTCCCGTTCCTTACGTGCAATTGTCATCATAGGCGTCATGAGATTTCAAGTTAACTTAAAAGGAGTTTAAGCTTAAAAAAGAAACGTGTACGCCTCAGAATTCGTATAACTGACATCATCGATAGGACTACCAATCCTTCCTCCGACTGACGTGTTATTCATCATAGGCATACACAAGCAGTACGCACCTGAAATAAAAGTATTGACAGAAAACTCTTGAGCGCCATATTTTAGGCTCTGCCAAATGAAGAGCCAGAAACAGACTGTTAAAATTAAAGATGGAGAAAATAAAAAATAAAAATTAGAAAAGGAACATAAGCAAATTTCAGATTAGCTTAGCTAGTCTGGGTTTTGCTCTTCTTTTCCTTTTTTGCTTTTCTTTTTTCGTCGCGTTCTTTCTTAGTTAACGGTTTTTCTTTTTTCGGCATTTCGGATTGTTCTCCGGATTGAACTCTATAACGGACTCGCCTTTAATAGCTTTCTAAAGATGCACATAAACAAACGGTTTTTACGTGTATTCTCTAAAGGTGTGACCGCATTTTGTGCAACGCATAAACTGTGTGGACGCTTCGTCGCCGCCTCGAGTCTGCACCTGCCATACAAAAACTTCGTTGTTTTCGCATTTTTCACATTTCATTTTGATTGTTTGCATCGTGCTTATTTTCTGGTCTTCTTCAGAAATAACGGTCAAGAATGGTTTAGCTTTCGGTTGAATGACCGCGCCAGTTCGGGCCTCAGCTTTTCTATCTGCAGGTTCCTTTGTAAAGTTGCATTTTCCACAGCACAGTACAAATGAGTTGCCGACGCCTGTTTTTTTTGGTTCAAGACGTGAACCGCATTTGGGACAAAATTCCATAAATTAAAGAATCCCTCTATTATCTTTCCATAAAACGGTTTGATGGGATATAAGGCTTATTTCTCCTAAATTAAGAAAATTCGGTCGAAATATCTATAAGCCCTAAAATTAAAAGCAACCGAGTCAAGCAAGAGGTTTACGAAATTGAAAAACCTTGAGTCAACTATTAGTGAATGGCAAACAATCGAACATGCATTATCGTATTTAGCGAGAGCAGATAGGTTACCACATCGAACAGAAGGGGAAAAGGTGCTTCTGGAACAAATTCCGCCAAATGCAAGGCGGGTGCTGGATTTAGGAACGGGTGATGGCAGATTACTTGCCTTAATAAAGCTTAATAATCCGTCAGTGGAGGGTTTTGCTTTGGATTTTTCAGATCCCATGATACAGCAAGCGAAAAAACGCTTCTCAAACGACAAAAAAGTCACGATTATTAAACATGATTTTAGCCAACCCCTCCCAGTTGAGAAACTGGGCCGCTTTGATGCCGTTGTATCAAGCTTAGCTATTCATCATTTAGCGCATCCCAGAAAAAAACAACTCTACACCGAAGTATTCAGCTTGCTTAACCCCCGCGGAGTATTCTGCAACCTCGAGCACGTTTCCTCAGCGACCGAGAATCTACACCTAAAATTTCTTGTTGTAACAGGCTTCACGCCTCAAACCGAGGATCCTTCAAACAAACTCTTGGATGTCGAAACACAATTGCAGTGGCTACGAAAAATTGGGTTTGTAGATGTTGATTGTGACTGGAAATGGCTAGAATTAGCGCTTCTGGTAGGCGTTAAACCCTAACTTAGACTTCTTCTTCCTCGGTTCATTCTAGCGAGTTATCAATAAATAGAAAGTATTAATAACAACTGCTCGAGAAGAATTATTAGGAGTTTTGATAGAAAAAATGGCAAGCAATAGTGGACAATTTGATTTAACTCATTGGATATATCGCTTAATTGCATATATAATCGACAGCATAATCATTGGAATTCCCGCAGCAATCATATACTTCTTCGTAATATGGTCAATAGTGCTCTCTAACCCGTTCGTTTTAGCCTTTGGAGGTTGGTTAATACTTCCGTTCCTTTTAGGCATACTCCAGCTAATCTATTTCATGGTTCTGGATGTTTCTTGGGGAGGAACTATAGGCAAAAGAATAATGGGCTTGCAGGTAGAGACAGTAAATGGGGGCAAAGTACCATTTGACAAATCATTCATTCGCAACATCTCAAAAATCTACGGGCTTTTCTTATTCTTAGACTGGCTTATTGCTGTAGTCACAGCTGGAAATGACAAACGCCAAAAATTCACTGATCGCTATGCTGGAACGACTGTTGTTCAAACCAAACAAGCCTTCGCGTCAGTAGGTGCTCCTCCACCGCCACCTCCGCCTCCACCAAGCTAAAAAATCCTAATCTTTTCCTTTTTCTTTTTTGTTAGAAAACAATTTTGTATTTTAAACCTATATTAGGGGCTTTTGAACTCTTCCATCCATGCTGCAAATCGCTCTTTACTCAATCCGCTACCGAGCCTTGCATCAAGTCTTTGACAAACCTTTCCGTCTTCGAACAGAATTATAGTTGGTACAGCAGGTATGTCGTACTCATCCCACATTGGGTTGTCGTAGTCTTCCAAGAGAACATGGATTATGTTTTTGACGCCTAATTTAGTTGCGTCTTTGTCGAATGTTGGGACAAATCTAATGCAATAAGGGCACCAGGAAGAATAGAATAAAGCTAGAACTTTCTTGTTTTTAAGTTCTACGTCAAGGTCTTTTTGACTGTAAATTTTGATCATTGGGGTCAATTAAAGATGCTGTTTTAGGATTTGATAAACATATGTTTTCACCGCTTGCTAATTAACATAGAAAATTTGAGCAATACATAAAATAAGCAAAACTGCAGATGATTATGCGGAACAGAAATGAAGCCGAAAAACTATAAACGCGGATACCCTGTTGCTGTCCTAATTGGAATAGAACAAGACCATGCGGCTCTTTGGCATTTATTTAGTCAAGTCGCCAAACCTCAACAAACCGTACCCTTAAACGGCAACCGAAAAGACTCTAAAGCTCTCTACTGCTTCCATGAAACCATCATAAATGCCCTAAGACCCGTACTTAAGGAAGGTGTTAGAAGCATCATAATTGCCTCGCCGCCCCGAAGCAGTTATGCCCAAGACTTTCAAAGCCACATCAAAGGTCATCATTCATGGCTTTTGCAGGGAACAAACAAAGCATCCATCTCATTGATCACTGGTTCCGCAAGCTCACTCCCACAAGTGGCAACTTTAACAAAAACCACAACTTTCAAACAATTAATTCAGGAAAACGCAAATGAGGAAACTGAGAATCTGCTTGAAATTCTCGAAAGACGCCTAAGCAAAACTGACAATTTGGTGTATTTTTCCTTGCAAGAAGCGGAAAATCTCATCCTTTATCCACAAGCTCTTGGAAAACCACATCCAGAATATCTTATGTTAACAAATGATTATCTTGCAGAAAGTCGCCAGAAGAACCGCGTTAACCGGTTGATGCAGATTGCTGCCAGGAATGGGGTTAAAACGCGGGTGATCGATGCTGAATCGAACGCGGGTAACCGTCTTACTCAACTTGGAGGACTTGTAGCTCTCGGAAAGCGAGAGCCTTCATAAACCTTTTTCTTATAATTAACTCACCTATGAATAATGGGTTTTTTCAGTCAGTTTGAGAAAAGAGTTCATCTTGATTCAAACAAATAATTTGGTAGTTGGAGCAACATCCATTGGTGCAATGGTTGCTTCAGTTACGGTTATAATCGTCTTTCTTTTATTCTGCAAAAGGAAACCAGCTAAAGCAAACCTTCCCGCTTTAATGCTTCAATTCCAATTTTTCCTGAATGTAAAGAAGTGGCTAATAAAGCACCTTTGGCACCCTGTTTTCTAAGCGCTATTAAATCATCAATGTTTCGTACTCCTCCGCCCACATAAACATCACCTCCGACCTCTGCAATGACTTTTTTAAGAAAATCCATGTTTATGCCTTCGTCGCTACCAACTCTCGCTAAATCTAAAACAATAACCTGCAAAACACCCATGCGCTTGAAGTCTTGTAGCAGGCAAATGGGACTTAGGCAGCCGTCAAACCCTAATTTGACAAGAATTTTATCTCCCTTCAAATCCAAACTGACAACAACGCGGTCGCTTCCGAAAATTTCCACGGCTTGTTCGACAAATTTTTTGCTATGGAGCGTTTCAGTCCCGATAATTAGTTTTGAAACGCCGCTTTGTAGCAATCTTCGAGCGCGTTCGATGCTGGTTACTCCCGCATCAACTATTACCTGCAGCCCTGTTTTTTTAGCAATTTGTTTGAAAACCTCGAAGTCGGTTGAGCAATCGATTATGGCATCTAAATCAGCCACGTAGAGGTCAGTAAAGCCGAGAGCTTTGAAACCCTTGGCAACCTCCAAAGGATCTGTTGATTTGAACATGATACTTTCTAAGGGTTGGTAATTGTTCCTCTGACCCTTAACAGCGTGAACCACCTTTCCGTTTAAGATGTCGATTACAGGAATTATCTTCAAACCTTTAACCCATCTAATGATTGAGTTAATCCAACAGAAAAACCTAACCCAACATTCATCTGTCAAGAGAAGCGCTACTCAACATCTACTAATAAGAAAACAAACGGTCACGGGAAAACTTTAAAGGCATCAAATAGCCGCATCAATATGACTCAACTTGAAGCTGCTCATAAGTCCCATGAACGAAAAAGAAGCTTTGGAAGCTATCGCAGGGGGCGCCGACATAATCGATGTTAAAAACCCTCAAGAGGGCGCATTAGGTGCAAATTATCCATGGGTTATCAGGCGGATAAAAGAGATAACGCCAAAGAGCCTCAAGGTCAGTTGCACATTAGGCGAAATCGGGAACCTTCCAGGCTCTGTTTCGTTAGCTGCACTTGGAGCAACATCATTAGGCGTTGACTATATCAAAGTAGGGCTTTACGGAGTCAAAACATTTGATCAAGCCATTTTTTTACTCCAAAATGTTAGAAAAGCCGCCAAAGAATGCAACCCTCAAATAAAAGTCGCTGTAGCTGGATACGCTGATGCCGAAAGAATTTACGCAATCAACCCATTACAAATTCCTGAGATTGCAAATAAGGCGCAAGTTGATGTTGCCATGCTTGATACATCGGTTAAAGATGGCAAAAACCTCTTTGATTACCTCAAGGAAGAGCAATTAAAGGAATTTGTGGATTCAACGCATGACTTTGGTTTAGATGCTGCGTTGGCTGGTTCATTAAGAAAGCAGGACTTGCCCGAAGTTTATGGTTTGGGAGCCGATATTGCTGGGTTACGGGGAGCGGCCTGTACAAATAGCAACAGGGTTTCAGGGCAAATTACCCGAAAACTGGTTCAGGAATTGGTTGAGGTTGTTAGGCAAGCGGAAACACAGACGAGCGTTAAGAGGGCTTAGCTTTGCAACCTAAGGGGTTAGATAGAAAAGCTGTTTTGGAGGAACTAAAAAGGCTTTGTGCCTTGGACAAAAGATATTCTGAGGGCAGAGTTTTGTGTTCCATGTGTACCAAACCTCATCTTTTGGCAGAAAAGGCTTATCGAATGTTTTTTGATTCAAATTTGGGTGATTTGGGACTTTTTCCTGGAAGTGCACAGATAGAAAAAGAAGTTATTGATCAACTCAGCTCTCTTCTTCATGGTGAAAGTGCGGTTGGATTTGTGGTTTCTGGCGGAACTGAAGCAAACTTGATGGCGCTCTTAGCGGCAAGAAACATGGCAAAAATCAAACAGCCGGAAGTTGTTCTTCCAGAGTCAGCTCATTTCTCTTTTATTAAAATCTGCAATATGCTCAATCTTAAACCTGTTTACGCAGGTTTGGACAGCTCCTTTAGAGTTGATGTCTCAACGGTTGAAAAATGCATTAGCAGGAACACCGTTGCTATAGTTGGCACAGCTGGAACAGCAGAGTTAGGCGTAATTGACCCAATTGATAAACTCTCGGATATTGCATTGAAGCAAAATGTTTGTTTGCATGTTGATGCAGCATTCGGCGGTTTAGTAATTCCATTCTTAGTCCAATCCAAACCCGACTTTGATTTCAAGTTGGACGGCGTGAAATCCGTTACTGTTGACCCGCATAAGATGGGTTTAGCTGCCATTCCCGCAGGCGGCATCCTCTTCAAAAATGCACAGATGTTGGATTATGTTAAAACTGAAACTCCTTACCTGACAGACAAGTTCCAGTACACCTTTGTTGGGACAAGAACAGGCGCTGCCGCTGCTTCTTGTTGGGCGGTGTTTAAGGCATTAGGATTTGAGGGCTTTCAAAAAGTCGTCAGTGAGTGCTTGAAAAACACGAAGTTACTTGCTCAAGGCGTAGAAAAGTCTGGTTTTAAGTTGGTCGTAGAACCGTCTTTGAATGTTGTTGGTTTCCGTAGCGGGAACACGAAAGAGTTAGCTGAGAAACTGTGGAAGCATGGTTGGTATGTTTCTTACGTGCCTAGGTATAACTGCATAAGAATTGTTGTTATGCCTCATGTTAAGAAGCGACATGTAGCAGCTTTTCTGAAAGATTTAAATGAAATCGAAAGCTTTAAGACATTTTGAGGAAATTATCGGATTCTTGGAGGGGGCATATTTTAAAGGTCATTGTTTACGAGTATGTTTCAGGTGGTGGGTACGCAGAGCAAATTATTCCATCGAGTTTTTTAGCTGAAGGTTTTGGGATGTTGCGAAGTATTGTCGAAGATTTTAAAGTGGCAGGGCACCAAGTAACAACCTTAATGGATGTGAGGATAGCTAAACTTCATCCGCCAATCGACGCATTCTGCATATTACCAATCAACTACGCAAAAGAAGCAGAAAAATATCTAAAGAAAATATCCACGATCAATGACGCAATCTACATCGTTGCACCCGAAACGGCAAGTACCATGAAATCACTTGTTAAACTGGTGGAAAAAACAGGGATAACTTCATTCAACTGTGAATCTGGTGCTATAGGAAAGATTGCTAATAAAGCAGTCCTTTACGAAAAACTGGAAAAAAAAGGATTTCCCACTCCCAAAACATTAACTCTTAACCTTGGTGAAAGTCCATTTCAAATTAAACAAGAGATGAAACGTGAACTGACTTACCCTGTTGTTCTCAAGCCTGTAGATGGTGTTGGCTGCGGTGGATTAAGCATCGTTAAAGACGAGTCCCAAATAGAGGAAGCAATAGCTAAATTAAAAGCCGAATCAACAAGTGCCGCATTTCTTGCACAAGAATTCATCAACGGCGTCTCTGCAAGCGTCAGCTTACTTTCTAATGGAATAAAAGCTAAGGCACTCAGCTTAAACAAGCAAAACATAATCCTTGCAGGTCCCAGTGCAACTTCAAGTTATGAAGGCGGCGCTGTTCCTTTTGAATATTGGCTAAAACAGGATGTGTTCGAGGTTGCAGAGAAAGTTGTTGACGCATTCGTTGGTTTGAGAGGTTATGTGGGGGTTGATGTTGTTTTAACTGAGCACAAGGCGTTTGTTGTTGATGTTAACCCGCGTTTGACGACATCTTATGTTGGTTTAAGTAAAGTAGCTGGTTTTAATATCGCTGAAGCATTGGTTGATTCTGTTGTCAACAGCGTGCTTCCTGCTAAACATGAAAATGAAGGTTATGCTTGTTTTTCAAAAATAGAAACGCCTATGCCGACAGTCAGTGCATTCCAAAATGCTTCTAAATCAGACTCAGTTATTTCGCCGCCTTTCCCATTAAGTGGCAACCCCAAAGCGTATTCCCTCGTTATCGGCAAGGGCGACAGCCTAGATGATGCACAGCAGCATTTAGAAGAAGCTAAAAAGCACTTACTCAACATTATCACCTGAGGAAAACAGTTTGGTGGATGTGTTAGGCTATGACATTGGAGGCGCCAACACCAAAGCGGCAGTCATCAACATCAAAGATGGCACACTGCTTAATGTCAAAGTCGTTGTTGAGTATTTTCCAGTTTGGAAACACCCTGAGAAACTATCAAGCGTTCTTTTAGAGCTTAAAGAGCGATTGGGGGTTGGAAGGCTTGATGGTGTGGGCGTAACCATGACGGCAGAATTGTCGGATGCTTACCAAACTAAGAGGGAGGGGGTGCATCATATTTTGGGCTGTGTTAAGAAGGCATTTCCGAACGCGCCTATTCATGTTTTGAATACGGACGCCAGACTTGAGCTGGCAGATTTAGCCGAACAAGAACCATTAGGAGTTGCAGCGGCGAATTGGGCCGCAACAGGTTGGTTAATAGCACAACATCTCAAAAACTGCGTGGTTGTCGATGTTGGAAGCACAAGCACCAGTATAATTCCCATAGCAAACGGTAAGGTCGTAGCGCGTGGCAAGACTGATTTCGACAAACTCCTATGCGGAGAACTAGTTTATACAGGAAGTTTAAGAACCAATGTTGCAGCGATAGTCCAATCAATCCCTATAAGAAACGGCATTGCAGGTGTTGCTTCTGAGCTTTTTGCATTATCAGGCGATGTTCACTTAATTCTTGGCAATATTACGTATACTGAATATATCTCTGAAACCGCGGATGGGCGAGGAAAAACAATTCCTGAAGCTTTAGCACGAGTTGCCCGAGTGGTCTGCGCCGACAAAGAAATGTTAACCCAACAAGAAATCACCTATATGGCCCAATTCATTTGTAACAAGCAAATACAGCAAGTAGCCGAAGGCTTAAGCAAAGTATACACTTACGCAAAATCGCGATCTTCGCTTACGGTTCCAGTTGTTGTTACAGGTATCGGAAAGAAATTTATCGCAGCCAAAGCAGCCGAAAATGTTGGCGTTGATTCCATTGTCGATTTAGGAACGCTTTTGCCTAAAGAAGCTGTTTTGACAACACCAGCCTTCGGCGTAGCCTTAATGACCGCATACAAGCTTGAAGGAGAAAATGAAGCTTGAAGGAGAGAAACAGATGAATGTTGCAATTATTAAGGTGGGCGGAAGCTTAGCAGCTTACCCAGAAAAGCTGAAGGCATTATGCATTAAGTTAAGCAAAGTCTCCAAGAAACACAAGTTAATAGTGGTACCTGGAGGTGGCGAATTTGCAGATGTCGTGCGAAGTTTGGACAGAAGGTTTTCTCTGTCTTGCACCGTTTCACATCGGATGGCGATTTTGGCCATGGACCAATATGGCTTGTTGCTTTCAGATTTGATGCCACATTCTGTTAGTGTGAGCAAGCTACAAGAAATTAAATATTTTTTAGATTTAGGAGGGTTACCTATTTTTTTACCATCACAGATGCTGTTTCATGAAGACCAATTGGAGAATTCCTGGAACATAACTTCCGACTCCATTGCAGTTTACCTCGCTCTCAAATTACAGGTGCATAAGGTTTTGTTAGTTACAGACGTAGATGGAGTTTACTTAAGTGACCCAAAGACCTATCCAGATGCTCAATTAATTACGAGTTTGTATGCCAGCGAACTTTTGGCGATGAACAAGCGTACAAGCGTGGATCATGCTTTGCCTAAATTGCTTTTGAAAGCATCTATCGACTGCTTCGTAGTTAATGGGTTGTTTTCTAATCGAATTGAAGCCATTTTAGAAGAGCGAAAATCGGTTTGTACATTGATTAAAAGCAACTTAACTTAGCTATTTCGACTTTGCAATTATCGTTTGATTTTCTGGTGAATGAACATTCAACTTTGGGTGCCTAATGGATTAAAAAATTAAGGCAGGAAAACAAAGAAAAAAATAAAAAAAAGAAATTGGAAGTTAGGTTTTAGATTTTCTTCTTGTCTATGACTTCGCGGAAAGTCTTACCGCAGCAATCGTAGAGCGCTATGGTAAGTTGTGTCCGTTTGCCTTTTTTGTCTGGTTTTCCAGCCATCTTCCAGGTTTTCTTAGCGGTTTTGACTTCTTTTCCACATGTTGGGCATTTTGCCATGTTATTTCCTCTGATGGAACGTATTCGTATGTATGAGTTTAAAACACTTTCTATCGCTTGCCTGTTAAATGGCTAAAACTAGGCTTATTTAATATAGAAACATGGTGAAATTACCATTTTTTATTGAAAAAGTGAGCTTTGAGGAGTTCCATTGCGGTGGGGAGATTAAGAAATATTAACTGCGCGTGAATTAGACTTAAATGTTGAAATTAGTTGTCGATTGTTGGGTTAGATCTTGCAGGGGTTGAAACTCGACCTACGGTTTTTGTTTACTCAAAGCTATGAAAGCACAAACTTGTTTGGTTTATGATGATTTGGAAATCCTGGATAGGACGGTGAGTTGCGAGCCAAAAGTTGTTGCTATCGATGCTCTGTAATGTGTGCCGCCTGGAAGAAAATCAATAGAAGAAAGGACAAACATCCAATCTTAGAGAAAGCGATCGTGAACTCCTTAAAATTGCATAAAACTTTCTCATAACTTTAGGTCCTATGAGAAAACTAACCGAGCGCGGGATAAACTTGAAAAATATGCTTGAAGCTCAAGGGTTAACTGTCTTTTAGGCATACCATGGTGGTGCCCAAAGCGTTTTAGGTATTCCCAGAAAGCAAAAAGGTTTTGAAAAACTAAAGGTAGGGCTAGAGAATTTATGCATAGAAGGGCTCAACAGCAAAATGAGTGATCATGAGCTCGATGCTTTAACTTGCGTTTATGTTGGCAAGCTGTATTTGGAAAATAAAACTGTCGCCGATGGTGAGCCCAACCAAGCTATAATTCTGCCGAAGGGAACCTTTCGAAAAAATAAAGCAGAAGAACCCAGGAGTTAACTCCGATTCCTCGGCGTCAAATCTATAGCTTGCATCATTTAACCCATTTCAGCACAGCCGGATTGTTTCTTTTTGCGGCGCCCTGTTTTATTTTTGGGTGTCCTATAATGAAAGGTACCGTCATTGTGTGGTTTTCCGGCACTCCCACCCTTTTGAGGGCATCAGGCTTATTGTTTAGGACATTAACAAATCCCATGTAGCACGTTCCAAGTCCCAATTCATAGGCTTTGAGAAACATGTTCTGCGCAGCAAGTACGCTGTCGAGCAAGTTTACGTTATCCCACTGCGGGTCTTTTTCTGTGCAAACCAAAATGAGCACCGGTGCATTATAGCAGATTATGTCAGCCGCCGTTGAGAATTGTTCGGCTAGGGGCGGCATCATTTTTTGAACCATAACCTTGGTTTCATCAGAGACATACTTGATTAGTTGTTTATCCTCGATAACTATGAACCGCAAAGGCTCTCTATGCATCGCCGTCGGAGCCCAAACTCCAGCTTCCAAAACAATTTCAATTTGTTCTTTCGAAACAGGTTCATTGGTGTAAGCTCTAACACTTCTTCTCCCTTTAATACAAACATCAAGGTCCATAACTTAATCCTCTTTTTTTTACTATTATTGTAATTTGGAGTTATAAAGGAATCTTAAAATTGATACTGCCGAGGGCAAGATTTAAGTTAAGACACTTGATCTCATATGGATTTATCGAAAAAAGGCGTTAACCTAAGTGGTAGCTTCAAGGAAAGCGCTTGCAGACTTGATTATCTATTTGCATAATTCAAAAAATTGGCAGCAATAACTACCCTTCTGGGCGAAACTATCCATGAAAAAAATACGCTTTGCTCGGATTTGCAAGGAAGGAATTACAGATAGAAGAAGCTGCATGTTTGCAATTCTAACTTCTGCACAAGTTATTCTCTTGACGAATTGCGTCAAGGAAAAATGTTATTTAGGGTGGGTCATGCGCATTGCGAGGATTTGTTGATTTTAACCCCCTCTTAGGAGTGTGGGTCAAAAGAAGCGTTAGCAAGTCTTATATTGTCAGTACTGGGAGATAAGGCTGAGGTTCGGACGAGGTGCGTAGAAAAGCGCTTTTAATAATGGCAGTGTTCGCGATTACTATGATTGTTATATCTTCATTCGTATGGGCAAACCTTCATTCAGAAATCCCTCATAAATACGAGAGAACAATCAACCGGAGCTTTGATAACCAAGAAGAAGAAAATGCACTATTGGCAGCCGAATCAATGAATTATTCGGCTATTTCTTCAATAGAACGCTTTGATGGTTCAAGTGACCCCGAGGCTTATCTTCATCCAGGCGCATACATAGCGTATACGCGTGCCAACTTTATTGACTCAGAAGTCATAAAGTACTATGAAACAAGGTATGCCAACCTACAGGGAAAAGAGGACCCTATATATCCTAAAGGCATAGAGCTAACCTACGAAGCAAACGTGACAAAGTTCTCAGAATTTCGTATCTACAATAGTCCTGCACCACAAGGAGTAACTTGGCACAATAGTACAACTGTCATGTCCTCCCCCGATGGTTCAGTTGTGATTAGTTCACTTCATATGCAGTTCTTTTACAATAACCAATCAGGCTACCAATTGACAGAGTGGGCGTATGACTTCAACTTTTCTGACTGTTATGTTATGGAGATGAAATTGGTGTACTCTGAATCCTACGCTCCAGTAGCTGCTTTCTGGTCGGACGTTAACCAAATTGTGGTTCTTGATAATAACTTTGCGCCTGTTTTGATTGGTTTGGCATCAGGAACAGCAGTTGCATAAATGTCCTAAGCTAAAACGATAGCTACCAAGTAACAAAATTCTAAATTAGTGTACCCACAAATCTAAAAAATCAACCATTTTAGCGCGCGTAGCAATTACTTCTTTTCTTTTACCCAAATTCTAAACATTTTTTCCTTACCCATCTCAAAACAACTAAACCCTCTTGAATCTATTTCTTCTATTTCCACATCTTTTTCGCCATAAACTTCTCTATATTGCTCTAATCAATTAACAAAATGCTCACCCCCACCAACATACTTTTTTACCCATCGCTCACCATGCTCATCTAACTTTTCTGAAACCAATTCCTCTTGATCTAAAACTTCTGGTATTGTTTCTTTCTTCGCCACAATCATACCCTTGAAATGTTAAGGCATTTATCCTACTAAAAATTATTTAACCTCAAATACATTTTACTTGGAAAAAACCGAAGCAAGTAAGAAAACAAGATCACAGTTGGTCTTTAATTTTCTAAGGATCCAGTTGAAAGAGCCAAGAACGGAAATTAAATGTATCAAGAAATTGCTGAACAAGCTATATCTTCAATACTAATTATTTCAGAGTTCGAAAATTATAAAAAAGCATATTTTTCATTTAGCATAGGTTCTCTTTTTATAAAAAAGAAAGAGTTCACGTGCCAATGGCTAGCTTGATACCATCGTTTAAGCCGTCGTTACAACGTTCTCCAAAAAAAGCGGGTAGGCCGCTGGACTTGCCCCTACACGGTATGGGTCCCTTACTCCCTTACTCAAACTCATTGAATTAGACTAATCTCTGCAAATTTTGACCAAGTTTGAGTGCGCCCGTCCCATACCCAAAAGGGGTCAAAAACTCTTCTTAACACTTGACTTCTGATGTTTCTCCAATAACTTACAGTTTAGTTATGAGCTTTATAGATTTACAATTTCGCAATAGGACGTTTGTTAGAATTCAGTTAGTGTCTTCAAAATTGGCTATGAAAAACCAATCAGTTGTGAACCGAGCGCATCCTTATATGAGTCTTTAGAAAAGCTTAAAGTTAGATCGTGAAATAGAAGGTAATACTATGGCTGTATTTGCACAACCTGGAGCATATGATTATAATTCAACTGTTTTCTCACCTGATGGACGACTTTACCAAGTTGAATATGCCCGAGAATTAGTAAATCGTGGAGGCACCATTTTAGGTATCCGATGTGCAGAAGGCGTTGTTCTGGGTTCAGAAGAAAACGTAGAAGTTCTTGAAGAAGAAAGACGCTCATGGAAAATTTTTCAAGTAGACGAACACATTGGAGCAGCTATTATAGGCTTAAGTTCGGACGCAAGAGTCCTAATCGACCAAGCACGTATCAACGCCCAAAGCAATAAACTAACATACGATGAACTCATTGATGTAGAAGTTGCAACCAAAAAAATATGCGACACCCAACAAACATATACACAACATGGTGGAGGACGACCCTTCGGAGTTGCCATGATCTTAGCTGGAGTCGACAAAACAGGTCCACATGTCTTCGGAACTCATCCAAGCGGAAACTACACAGGATACAAAGCTACAGCGGTAGGTGCAGGAACAGAAACAGTTCTATCAATGATAAAAGAAGAGTACCGTGAAGATTTAACTCTTGAAAAAAGTATAACGCTTGCAGCAAAATGTTTAGTGAAAACGTTACAAGCGAGGGAGTTACCGCTAAGAATAAAGATTGCCGTGGTACCCATAGCAACGAAGAAATGGGGTATGCTATCTAATGAAGCGGTTGAAGGCTACATTAAAGAGGCGTTTTAACTACAAAAATTTCCTTGTTTATTGGGTTCTTGTGCAAAAACAGAGAGACTTTTAGGTGAAAGTAAGTGTCCTCTGGTTTGTGGTTATGCTATTTTCTCTGAAATCTTTCATCAATGGGAGAGTGAGGATTTTGTGTTTGTTTTCCAGAAAAAATTATCGAAAGGATTCCAAAACGTGTTGGACCAATTACCCCGGAAAGGCTTAATTTACAGAAATAAGTCAGCCTTGACGGAATAGCTTTTTATAGCCAAAAAGTTTCAAGGAAGAATTGGTTCCAGATGTTCAGAAAAAGTAAAGCTGACAAAATTGGTAAGTTCTTTGCCCTGCAGGTGAAGAAGAATGAACCTGCAGTTTTCTATTTGGGCGTATCAGGTTTCATCGTAAGGAGTTCCAGTCAAACAGTTCTCCTTGACCCTGCAGGCATGCTTAAAGACTACGAGATAAAAGCCCTAAAAACGGTTAATCTACTTCTTTTCACTCATAATCATTTGGATCATTTTAGCTCGGGTAAAACTGAGGCTATTTTTAAGGCAACTGCTGCGCCCATAATGGCTGAGCCTAAAGTGGCTTACAAACTCAAGGGAAAAATACCAGTTGACAAACTCGCGGGCGTTCAGCCAGATAAAACTTATACCTTTGGTGATTTAACCGCAACAGCTATTCAAGGAATTCACCGCGGCCCAATAATGCTTTATCTAATAAAAATAGATGACATAACGCTGTTCCACGGGGGCGACTCGGGGTATGTAAGCCTAATAGAATATCCCTCTCAAGCAGCGATTGTTCCTGTTGGAAGGATGTCGCCTACGGCTTCGCCTGAAAATGCGTTCAAGATGGTGGCTGATCTCAAACCAGATGTTGCAATAAGCATGCATGGGTCGGAAAAACAAAAGCGGCAGTTCGAACAAAGAGTCAAAGAGGCATTGCCTAAAACCACCGTTTGGGCAATAGAGTCGTATACATTCAAAACTATATCGCTTTAGCAGAAGGCTTAAGGCGGAAGACATAACCTAAATCACAAAAGATAGCGCGAGCGGGTTGAGTCTCTATCGGACTCAGCCTCAAACAGGTACTCGTCTCACTTTCTAAGTGGTTTCTAAATTGGTTTCCGTTAGAAAAGCCATTGTTTTGTGACTAATATCTGAAAATAAGCTCGTAATAGGCTTAAAAGCACAGAGGACTAGCTTGACACCATCGTTTAAACCGTCGTAGTGAGAGTGGTTGGCATTGGGCACTAACAAGTTTTGCTATGGAAATAAGGGGCAAACAGGAAGAGATCAAAGCCCTTTAGTTTCCATTACCATAGCTGATTATACGCGTCGCCACTGAAATGACCATCAGGTTTGTAGCTTCTGCGATAAGCTGAGTTATATCGAGTAGGCTGCGTTTTGCATGACTTCAAATCGATTCTTATGAAGTTAAGATTAATTTTTCAATAGGACTAATAGTCATCTTCCTAAGAATCCATTAAACATCTATGCTATGAATCTTTTTAAGCAATGATCTGCAATCTTCCAGTCCCTTCTCAGTTATCTCCACAACCTGATGCACGCCGCCCCAAGACCTAACAGAGCGGACTCTGATCAGATCAGAAGCTTCCATCTTTACCAAGTGATTCTCCAAACTACCCTTTCCCAACCTTGCGAAAGAACGCAACTCCACAGAAGTCAACTTCTTGTTCATGGCAAGCAAAATCAAAATCAATATTCTGGTAGATGATTTGAAGATAGGGTCGTTTAGCTGCTCGTTTAATGATTTAATTATGTCTGTGCTGGGCAATTTGAAGTTGGGTTGTCGGTCCTTTACCACTTGGGGGGATCCTCCAGAGAGATGGGAGGTTTCCGTCTGCGTGCATGTGCAGAAGCTAAGATAAGAACAACAAGAAAGATTACCCAAAGAATCAGGAAAAAACCCGCATTGGCTTTTAGGAGAGAAACAACAAAACCCCCTAACGTGTAAATAGTTAATGCAGACACAACGGCTATACTTTCTCGTGGTAGCTGCTCAGGGAACGAACCTTTAAGCGCAAAGAATAAAGGAAACACTGTTGTGGCCAAAAGTCCGAATCTAAAAACCAAAAAGTCGTGGCCCAGCAAGAAAATTGCGGCAAAAATCGGCAAATAGTAGGCCGTCCAAACTAATGCTATCCACGAAGGCCTCAGCAATTTTGTCCATATTGAATCTACAATTTCTCTGCGAACAAGCATGGAGTTATAAGCCTTCTTGAAAATCCAAGCAATCATCGCAGCGCCCACAATGCTCACAACTGTGTTAACCACGATCGCAACAACAAGAAAATAGCCAGCTGAAAGCCCAAGGAATAGGACAATCAAGGGCAGAAAAGGAATGAGGACAATTTCAGCGACGACTGCAGCATAACAGAGTCCCCAAGCTCTCTCTAGTATGTACCGTTCTATAACTAGGGCTTTTTCTGCGACCCGCTTAATTTGCTCTGGTGAAACATCCTGGACCATACCCCTTTAGCTCCTTGATTTTATTATCTGAGTGCTACATCTCTTTTGACTTTTCCCGTTATCGTACAAATTTTGTACCAATGAAACTTTATTTATAAATCATCGACTTATAGTAGTAGAACAATCGGCAAGGTTTTAATCTAAACTTGAAGGATAATCGCATTGATAGACACAGATGGGTTGACCAAAAAATTCGGAGACCTCACAGCGGTAGACAATCTCACATTACATGTTAACGAAGGGGAAGTTTTCGGTTTTCTGGGTCCAAATGGCGCAGGAAAAACTACGACTGTCAGGATGCTTTGCTGCTTAATCTCCAAAACCAGCGGAAACGGCAAAATTGGCAATTATGAAATAGGCAACAAAGAAGACTCACTCAAAATCCGCAAAATCATCGGGTTTGTCTCTGATAACGTTGGATTATCTGAAAATCTGACAGCCTACGATAACCTAGACTTTTTTGCAAGGATATATGATTGCCCCGAAACACAAAGAAAAGAGAACATCCAGCGTTTTCTTGAGATGTTGGGGCTTTGGGATAAGAGAAACGTTTTGGCAGGGACCTTTTCCAAGGGCATGAAACAAAAACTCGCCATAGCCCGCGCCCTCATCCATGACCCACAAGTCCTTTTCATGGATGAGCCTACCGCAAATCTAGATCCCGAAGCTGCAAAAACAGTGCGAGATTTCATTCTTCAACTAAAAAAAGAGAAGAAAACAATCTTTCTAAACACCCACAACCTTGATGAGGCGCAAAGAATCTGCGACAGAGTAGCAATAATAAATACGCGCCTTAGGGCAATAGGCACTCCCCAAGACCTTGAAAGGTCCGTTAGCGGCAAAAAGACAGTTATCGGATTAGAACAGCAAATCAGCGATGCCGTTTTGGGAGCACTGAAAAAACTGCCGCTCAATAACCTGTCCACCGACGGCGACACAGTAATATTTAGTGTGGACGACCCAGACAAGGAAAATTCACCTGTTATAGAGGCTATAGTACTGGCGGGAGGTCATGTCCGATCAATCAATGTGGTGGGCTCAACTTTAGAAGATACCTATCTAAAACTTGTGAGGAAATAAATATGCGAATCTCAAAGGCGTGGATTATAGCGGCTAGGGACTTTAAGATATTTAGGCGAGTAAAAAACGTCTGGTACTCAATTATTATTTTTCCAGTTATTATCTCGGTCATGTTTCCGTCGATACTGGAGTATTTAGCATTAAGGGGGAGCCCGGGACTCGCAGCGCCGGCGGTGCTTCCAAATTTGCTTAACTCTTTTTCCTTCTTTTTAGTTATAGGAGCAGCGTACGTTCCCTTAGGAATTGCCTCCTACAGTATAGTGGGGGAGAAAGTGGAGAAGAGTCTGGAACCGCTTCTAGCTACGCCTCTTACTGATGGTGAAATATTGCTTGGAAAAGCCGTTTCCGCAGTTATTCCAACTTTAATGGCAATGTATGCTGCTGCTGTAGTTTTCATGGTGGGCGTTGATGAGGTTACTTTTAGTACGCTTGGCTATTATTATTTTCCAAACTGGAACATCGACACTTTGCTGTTGGTTCTGATGCCGGTCGCTATTGTGATGAGTGTTCTGTTCAGCGTCTTTGTTTCTTCGAGAGTTAATGATGTGCGCAGCGCTAATAGTTTTGGAATTTTCATTCTCTTTCCCCTCTTGGGTATATACCTTCTCAGCGAGACAGGCATAATAACCCTTGACGTAAACGGTCTGCTTATAATCTCAGGGGTCATCTTAGCGGTTGATGTGGCGCTTTTCTTTTTGAGTACAAAAACTTTTCGACGAGAGGAAATACTAACAAGGTGGAAGTAGCAAAGTTGGAAGCGAAGAGGGCGGAGGTGGAACATTGGATCCGAGTAAATATTATCAGACAAATAAGGGGAGACTCCTTGCTTTTGGAACCGTACTAATTGTTTTGGGCATCGTCCTCTTTTTTGCAAAAGGCATCCAAGAAGCGCTCGTATTACCCATCTTTGGAGTGGTATTGCTTATTGCCGGCATTATTTATAAGCCGCGGCAGAAGAAATCAGAGAACTAAATTAGCGGCACACCCTGAGCACGACCTCGACCGCTGGGTGTCAGTTCCCCTAATGACCTATTTTTTCTTATTTTTTATTCTTTTAGCAGAATCGGTAATTAAGATAGAGACTATGTTTACTGCGCGTTATTTGGAAGAGTGATAGCTCAAGCAGTTTTCAGTTTCGTCCATTTCACCAAAGTTGGAAGACGTCGTTTTCTATTTAAGCTTAGATTTTAATTCCTCTGAGCAAAAAATATGTAGTTCTACATATTAGCTTCTCGATCTTTTCTGTTTTGAGGTTTCTTTATCTATTTTCTCCAGTACGCGATTGGAAAGGGCTATGCTTAATGGGTGTTTGCGGATAGAAGATAGAATCACAATAGTTTCATACCCTGAATGGTGTAAGTCTCTATGAACTTGAACCAGAACCTTTTTGGAATCTTGAATGGGGCCGCTGGGTTTAGACCCAAATCAGAGTATGTGAAAACTAAATTTTAGCTTTCGAAATTGCTATGTAACATGCATAAATCATAGTCATATTTCAACACTATTCGAACAAAGCTATCATTTTTCTGAATTTGAAATTAGTTTTTACACAGTCTCAAGTGGGTTCGGAACCTTAAATGATTATTCAAGCTCGAATAGTGTTGGGACGGGGGATCCTATCCTCAATTTAACAGTCTAAATTTTTTTTGAAGCCATTGCTGGCGTCCCCCAAACCGTCTGAAGCGCGTTAATTGACGTAAGCTTGACCTTCCCGATAACTTAGCGCAAAGATTATTAATTTTAAGAACGTTAGCTGTAATTGGTGTTTTTATGAGGATTAAATATACTAGTGTGTACGTTAGTGATCAGGGCAGAGCATTAAAGTTTTATACTGAGGCCCTTGGTTTTGTAAAAAAGGCAGATATAACAGCAGGAAAATATAGGTGGTTGACTGTTACTTCGGCTGAAGACCCGGATGGTGTCGAGTTAGTTCTTGAGCCAAATGAAAACCCAGCTGCAAAGGCATATCAAGAAGCTCTCTTCAAGCAGAGTATTCGCGCAACTCTAACTTCGTTGTGGATGATATCCAAAAAGAGTATGAACGATTGAAAAAGCTTGGTGTGAAGTTTACTATGCAGCCAACGAAGCTACCAGGTATCCCTTCGACCATAGCAGTCCTGGATGACACTTGTGGCAATTTAATACAAATCACACAGCTGGTATATTCGTAGTAATATGGAGATTGGCAAGTCTTATTTGGAATCATGAATATTTGGAACCGCTTGTTTCTTTCAGGTTTTCCTTTACTCTGAACTTTACCATTTCCTTTACTAAATCTAATGGCATTGGCTTGTCCAATGGAAATTTGACGGTACCTTGGACTTTGCTTACTTCATAGCCTGACAGTTTTTCTTTGAATTCCTCTATGGCCGACTCCCGCGGATAGAAACCTATGTGATTCTTGAAGGCTCCAAACCAGACTAAGTTGCCGTTCAGTTTGAACGCTGGCATGTTGTAACTGATTGTTTCTTCTGCTTTGGGTGCAGAATCCTTAATTGCTTGCCTTATTTGTTCTAAAACAGTTTGAACGTTCTTGGGAAAAGAAGTAATATATTCATCAATCGACTCAAAATTCTTTTTCATGGACTAAAAACACCTATAGAATATTTGCAGAGCTTCTCCTAATAGCTTTTCGCGTCGCATCCCTTAGTGGGAAATATATTATGAATAGGAATATTGATTGTACCACTATTCTTAGTCGTAAATGGATGTTATTCATACAACTCAGGAAAACCACGAGATAAAAAAGAGTGGAAAAAAGAATTAGCTTGATTTCTGATGCTTAAAAAACCCTACTTGATGAAGCTTCTTTTCAGCATCTTCCCAAGTCTTGTATGGTCCGCCTAAATTCTTTTCTGTTTTTTCAGAAACAACATAATATCCTTCTTCACGCTTGACAATCACAAGGCTAATTCTCTTTATTGTTTGGCTTTCATTGTTGCCAAAAGTTCTTCAAGTCGGTCGTACGAGTCGTTGACTCCTTCTTCCATGCCGCTTAGCATTCCGTCCCGATCAGCGACTGACATGAAAACGTCCTGAGAAGTCAACTTGGTTCTTCCACTGGGTAACTCTTCAAACAAAGTGATTTCTAAACTTACGTGTCCTTTTTCCGGCAAGCCTTCAAACTCAAAAGTACCAATAATTCTTTGTGGCGCAAGAACTTCATGGTAAACGCCGTGGAATTCGAATTTGTTGCCTTCTTCGTCTTCGTTGATAAATCGGTAGCTTCCGCCATCTTTTGGTTCAAGTTTTTCAAATTTTGTTGTCAGCCTTCTTGGCCATAGCCATTGTGAATAGAGCTTTGGATCTGCAAATGTTTTGAACACAAGGTCTCGAGGGGCATCAAGTTCTCTGACGATAAAAATCTCCTGTTTTCCGGGTTCGGCATTAATTTTAGTTTTATTCGTCATAACAGTCACTCATTTCAGTCGTGTAACTAAAATTTTTGTTCTAATCACATTGAATATTCTATGCAAATAAATTTTTGTTGTCGCAGTCTGAAGTAACATGATTTTTCATTACAGCGAACATAATTGAGTTGAGAGTTGAATTATGAAGTTTTGTTTTTTTAAAGGTGAAAGAAATAATTGGTGATTTAATTGGTGATTTTAGAGGCAAAATATCTGAGTTAGACTTCTCTCTGGGGAACATACTGAAATGACAGTTAATGGAACAGGAAAGATTTTTGGAATTAATGCCGCATATGCGTCGACAGGTGTTTTTTCACGGATGGCTAACGGACAATTGATTGAGAGATGAAACGGACTAAATAACAACTTTGGATCATGATGTCGCAGTTATGCGAATAAGAAGGTTGAGTGTGGCTGTCGGAAAGGGGCGAGCATCTTCCTTTCGAGAAGCAATTTATTATATAACGAGTTCTGAGAAACTAGGTCGATTAAACAAAATAATGGGATATCCGAGCTTGAGACTGAAGAAAACGGTGATTTGACACTTATAATATGGGAAATGGAAATAAAGAGAAAAATATAATGAGCAAACACATACTAAACTCTCCCCAAAGAAAGGCCTATGAAACAGGCTTAGCAAGCATTAACAATAAAAACACATAGAAACTGGAAAGCATCTCTCCGCGCCAGTTCTCTATTTCCTGGATTCTCGGTCTATCAATTGAGGTGCAGATTCGACTCTCCGGGAACCACTTTTTTCATCGTCTTTCCAGTTATACGGAATTTCCTGTCGTATCTGACTTAGGCTGGATATTTGCAGGGACGTCAGGCTTAACCGGCAAATTTGAGCAAAGAGACCCAGACCCGTTTCGAGGGGTAAGTCCAGTGCCGCTCGTTCTTGATATTTTTTTACTGTAAT
Source organism: Candidatus Bathyarchaeota archaeon (assembly GCA_963775685.1). Taxonomy (GTDB): domain Archaea; phylum Thermoproteota; class Bathyarchaeia; order Bathyarchaeales; family Bathycorpusculaceae; genus Bathycorpusculum. The sequence continues at coordinate 474,423 of CAVZJV010000014.1, read as the reverse complement.
TTGGGGATAGGATCCCCCGACAAAACAGAAAAAGAAGTGGTCGTTAAATCTCCCCTGTTAAATTCTTGAGTCCCAAAGATCGAAAAAATAGGAGAAGGCAAATAAAAGTTTCAAACGTAATAATCCAATTAGGTAGGTCATTGAAAGAAAATACTTAGAAGGCAAGCCAAAAGCATAATGCCTTGCACAGTTCGACTGAAACCACACAACAATGCAAGATATTTGCGTTGGGTAGGGGTGTAGCAAACCCGCAAGGGCAAAGATTGGGGTGAAATGTTAAATTGGAAATTTCAAGATGCACCTTATCTATCAAGCGGCGACGAAATGTACAATCAAATGGTTATGGCGCATGAAGGTGGCGCTAAGTATCTGGTTGTTTTTAATTATGCACTGACGGTGATGGTGTGGTCTTCTGGGAGACTAGCATTTTCAAGCTCTTGAGCACTTGGAACGATGTTGTGCGGAATGCCATGGAGGTGCTGGGGCAATTATGGCTGAGGCAGTGCTGGTTTTGCATAGAAATTATGGGTGGTCATGAGAAACCCGCAGAATACTATGTGGGGTTTGTGGAACGCAGATAACACTACACACCACATCTTGCTCTAAGGTGGAGCTTTAATTTTCTCTCACCTTTACGGGTGAGATATAAGAAAAATGAGTTAATTAGAAATGCACCATTCAAGCGTGCGCAACAGACAGCTAAGGATCTATATAACATTAGATAAGAAAAAAAGAAGAGGGAAATTAATTACTGTATCAAAAAACGAGTTTATTTGAGCTTAACTTCTTTCGAAGACTGCCATAACCCATGTATGTTACACATTGAAACCGCTATGAAAGTTCCTGCTTTGGCTGTTTTGATCCAACCAGTCCCCGCATGATGCGTATAAACAGTACTTGTGTTCGGTCCCTGCGCCGAAGCGCCATGGGCTCCAAACTCATAGCGTACAACCTGATACGGGAACTTTTCACCTTCAGGCAAGAAGAATAGCGTTATCCAACTGATATGATGCTCTGTAGTGTTCGGGTGAGCAACTTCTCTGCCAACGGTAACTTTAACTTCAAAAAGCTCATCAGCCTTCACAAAGTCCGCGCATTCAATAACTGGCACATGCTTCTCCATCTTCCAGTCGGCTTCTTGAACTAATTCTCCAATTTTCTTCAAAAACATCAACTCCTACTATACTTATTGAGAATGGGAATTTATTCATTTTCATCATGCCCTATGAATATTTTGGGTTGCTTTATCTTTCAGTGTATGTTTTTTACCCAAAAAAATAAGTGGTAAATTGGATTTCAAGTATGTTAGTTTTCCAATTCTTGCCGAGCAAAAAATATTGTTTCGAAGTGAAGTTCGATGTATTCACTTCTTTCTCTTTTCTGTTAGAAGCCTCTTATATATTCTCTAACACTCGATTAGGAGCAAGTATCCTTGGGTCTCAGACCCGAATGGATCAGGCTTACTTAACAAACAAAGTTAGAATCGACGTCAAATCCAGAAAATCATTAAAAATTTAGGGTCATCGTACATTTCTATAGAATTCTGTTAGCGAACGGGATTTTTTTTACCACATAAGCGGCTCCCCAAATCAGCGGTAATATAATCACCGATGCCACACCAAATTTGAGCAGTGATTCCATGTGACTTGAAGAGAGCACAATAGCCGTAATTATAACGATTATTGGCGCTTGCAGAATGTATGCTGTGTAGAAGTGCTGAGAAGAGAACCTCCAGAGTTTTCCTGGAGAATTAAAGTAACGTTGGAACAGTGCAATTGCAAACATGCTGGTTCCGACGGCGAAAGTTGAATCCCACAGCGCATAAAACATCGAAGACAACGACCCATACCCAGCCAAGCTGCCCCACCCAAGTGAACTCACTTCTGTGCCTATTAGCGCCAGTAGAAGCAGTGTTACCGATGCGATAAGCGCGATACCAAACATCCGCTTGGCCATGGAATTGGGCAGCTTGCGTAGCCAGTCGCCTCGTGCAGCAATCGTGCCAACAACAAAGAAACTCAGATATTGCGGCAAATCAAACAAAGAGGGAAACCCAAGCACTTGTGCACTGGCTGGCACAACGCTCCTTAGTAGATAACTTGTCGCTGCCAGCAGCAAAATGAAAACGGTGATTTTGCGGTAAGACGGAAAGGGGCAACCATTTTCTTTCTTTGCCTCTCTTTTTTTGGCAGTGACACGCCAAATTGCATAGGCGAATTCAAAAATCAGTAGCATTTCCACAAACCAAAGAGGTCCTGTACCGACCGCCTGAACGTAAAACTGCCATGTCAAAGCTACAGGAAACGTAATCCCCTGTGCCACAACCTGCGCTGCAGGCAAATGGGTAAAAGCGATGTAAACAGTAACTGGGTTGAGCACAAAGAAAAATATCAGCAGTGGAATGCCGAGTCGTGTCAACCTATCTTTTAGAAATTGTCTGGGACCCTTGTGGTCGAATGAAGCAGGGGAAAAGTACCCTGAAATTAGGAAGAACAGCCCCAGAAACCAGGCTTGATTGAAATTAGTAAAAAGCGATAGCACTCCCAAGGCAGAAGAGTCAGTGGCAGGCTCTGTGTAGTAGAAGGATCCGTTTGCGCCATAGGTAATAGCTATGTGATGCAGGATTACAAGGCTTACGAGTGCCGCCTTAAGGTAGTCTACAAAATAAAGGCGGGTTTTATGTTCCGCTCCTGTAGCTCTAGCAGCCAAATTCTATATTCACTTCCACTTGGTCAGTATCTCTTCTCGCCTGAATGTTGATTTGCTCAAAAAGAACAGGAGAACATCAGCGATCAATAAAATGCCCGAGAAGATCAGCAGGTTATCGATACTGAACGTTATTATTCCTTCCACGCCTGCAAGGAAGAAAACTATGAACGGAATAAACATGAGGCTCCCAATCTGGTTCGCTCCTCTAACATCGTTAACGCGCGCCGACACAATAACAGACAGTTCAATACTTAATATTGCTCCAAGAGGAGCGAGGAAGAACAAAATGACCCCCGAAGTCCAATTGGGAAAATAATAGAACGACAACACATTATGAGTTAGGAAATCCGTTGCTGCCATGAAAATTGAAGCGCCTATCCAGATTGAAAGAATAGGAAGTAGAAATGCAGCGATGCTTTTTCCCAGCAGTATCTCATCATCGGATATAGGAGTTGCAAGTAACGGTTCCAAAGTCTTCTCCACTTTCTCTCCCACAATACTATATGCTGCAATCGAACTAGGCAAGATAGCTGCCAAAACAACAAAGAAGTACGTGAGCCATTCAAGACCCAGTGAATAATTCGAGATAACCCCCGAGGACGTAATTATTTGGTTCTTGACGATGAGCGAGAAAAGAAATGAGAGGAGAATGGGAAGTATAATGGTGTAGGCGATGATGCTTTTCTTTCTGCTTATTACTTTCATTTCTTTGCGCGCTATATTCCATGGCATCCAGGTGGTCATTGTGTGTTCTCCCTCACTAGTTTTAGGTAAGCATCTTCTAGCGAACTGCTGGTTACCGTAACCGTTTCGATGCGTCCTCCGGCAGTGGCAATAGCACTTACTATGTCAGGATTCTCCTCCTCGGGATTCACGACATCGACCGTAAGCTTGTTGCTTTCCTTGACTAAGTTTTTAACCTGCAGTCTCTTCAGTGAATCCAAGATAGCTTTACTTACTATTCTAAGTTGAATCACAGTTTTTCTCCCGTGGATTGACCGTTCAAGTTCTTCAGGAGTACCTACTGCCATCAACCTGGTATTCAAGATGCCAATTCTATCGCAGATTCTTTGCGCCTCATCAAGGTTGTGGGTATTGATGAAAATAGTCTTCTTTTCTTTCTTTAAATCAAGAATAAATTCCCTTACTGCCTTCGCAGCTTCGGGATCCAGGTTCGCAGTTGGCTCGTCCATAAAAAGTATTTCGGGGTCGTGAACGAGTGCTCGTGCTATGGCGAGTTTCTGTTTCATCCCTTTTGAGAATGTCCCCGCCAGCGCGTTTCTTTTCTCCCAGAGTCCAAGCAACTTTAGAAAGTGCGCGTTGCTCTCTTTCCGCTGGGCGCTAGTTCGCCTGTACAGTCTCCCGTAATAGTCAAGGTTCTCGTAGGCAGTAAGAGACTCGTAGAGACCCACATTGTCAGGGACAAGTCCGATGATCTTTCTAATCATTAGAGAATTTTCTGGCTTACCAATCTCATAACCACCGACTCTGGCGTTGCCGCTGGTCTTGGAGATTAAGCAGCAAAGCATTCGTATGGTTGTGGTTTTTCCTGCTCCGTTGGGACCAAGAAAGCCAAAGACCTCCCCTTTGTTTACGTGAAGAGTTAGGTTATCGACTGCAATGTGGTCACCGAACTTTCTTGTAAGGTTCTCGGTCTCAATCATATTAAGCAACCGCGATTTAGGTTTAAGTTCTGTATTGATATTAGAAAAAGTGCGTTTTATTTAAGTGGGGCTAGTTGTTCAATTTTTGAACAGCATTACTTTAAAGGTATCTTGGATAATTTGAAATCTAAGGTTATCCACAAGTTATGACTAAGGCGAGTGGGAATAGCATTGCAAAGTTACTAGAAGAGGAAGAGCAGAAGCCGAAAAATATTGCACTATCAATATTTAGGTTTAGAGCCAGACGAGGAATTGGAGTTTATTATGCCCTGCTTTCGATGGTGCCGATTCTTGTGGGCGTTTTAGTTTCTTTATCCGCGCCCTTGTATGCTATACTAATTTCTGTAGGTCTATTGGTTTTGGGGATTTTGTTTTTTTCTCGTTTGGCAGGAATGAACCGCTTCTATCAAATGCGGCTTGTCATGGATCTTTTTGAACAAAAACAGGAAAAACATAGGCACAGATTAAATAGGCTTTTGGAGAGTGCAAGAACTGCTCTTGTTCTTTTGCCTTTAGTTGCTGCCGCAATATTTGAAGTAACGAGCAGTGCAGTTCTTGGCTCCGTAGTGCTGATTGCATTTGTTGGTTATGTACTATTCTATTACTTTCTTGTTTTTTCAAAACAGTCCGCGGACAGTGTTCTTCCTTGGCGCATAGAAGATTGGCTGGTCGCAGTTTTTCCTGCAACGTTGCTGATGCTTTCTTTTTTCCAGGAAATAAATACAACGACCTATTTGGTTTCCCTAATTCTTGTGTTTCTATTGGCTGGCATCAAATCGTCGTTTGAAGCTCCACAAGAGCTCGTGCAAGTCTTGAGCGCAAAGGACAGCTTCAGCACAGACCCCTTACCCTCAAGAAAACAGGATGATGTTAGTCTTTCCGAATTTGCTTCAGGAGGTGTTTTATCCAGTTTTACGAGGGTTGGAATTATGCTTGCTCTTTTGGGAGTTGAACAAATCACTTTTACAGACCTCCTGATGGTAGTTCAAGTTTCAAAAAGCTCTTTGAATTACAGCGTCAATGCTCTATCAGATGCTAGCTACATAACCGTACGTAAAGGCTTCAAAACGGCAGGAGGACCCCGCACCTTCATACAAATAACCGATAAAGGCAAGGTTGCTATTAGTCTGCATTTTGAAACAATGAGGCGATTAGCTTCCAAGTATCTGAACCTGAATACTTCCGGTCCTATGTCTTGATGAGACAAAGATAGATAGGATCAGAAGTTTGATGTTTATTCTAATGGCGATATGCATAGTCAGCCATGGCAGCGCCAACTAAGGAGATTTTTAGGTTTTAAACCGAATGCAGACTGTGTCAAAACTTACAGTTAAAGCCTAAGAATATTTGGCACTCAAGCTCTTGTCTGGGATTATTGTTCACTTATTTTCTCTATTTACGCCTTCATCAAACCCATTAGCGTACCAACTCCCAGAATATTGATGACTCTTCTCATGTTGTAAGCTAGCATCGTGAATCCTACTTCTCCTTTGACTTTTATAAGACCCTTCAAGAGCAAATAATCCTGATTGAATGCCCGCTTCATGGTTCCAAAAGGATGCTCTGCCAAAATCCTCCTCAAGCGCACCTTCTCTTTTCCGTCAGAACTCATCAGCAGTGCTCTGAGCCTATCAACCGCACCCTGATACTCCCATCTCACCATTATCCTGCCACGCTTATTACGAGTGCACCTACTTCTAGAATTACAATCAGCACAAGAAACTGTTCTATAACGCTTGCCATTTTCAGGTTTACTCTTGAAACTGCCCTTCCAAAATCCCAGTTCCTTTCCAACGGGGCAAACGTAAACGTCTTTCAGATCATTGAAGATAAACCGTTCAGAGCCAAACTCAGGCTCTGGAACACCCACCTTCTTAGTCGGATTGAAAGCTGGAATCGGCATGAACACTGTTATCCCAGCTTCTTCACATTCAATGAGGTCATTTGCAACGTAGAAGCCTTTGTCACTCAAAACTTCGAGCTGATCAACGCCAAGTACCTGTTTTGCAGCCTTAGCGTCCGTCGCTAGTTGGTGATGGTCAGTTGAATTATTGATAACATCGTAATCCACGATTAAATGCTGCTTCGCATCCACGGATGTCTGAATGTTGTAGCAGACTTCAAGCCTTTGACTGTCTACCCGCATCAAACGGCTATCTGGATCAACAAGTGAAACTTCTTTCTGGCCTGTTGCTTTCATTTGATCTTGAATCTGCTCGTATCGTTGCTTTTCTTCTTCAAGTTTGCATATTTTCTCGTTGGGCTCATCGACATTGACATTTTCATCTTCTGCTGAATCGGTCGTATCGTTTTGGTCCATTTCTTTTAGGTACTCTGCTATCTTTTCTTCTGTTTGTTTGAGCTTCAAAGCGACCGTTTTCTCGTTAAGATTATTGCTTTTGGAATTGACGGCTTTGAATTTGGTGCCATCAATCGCTATCAGTTGAGCACCATAAAGATCCAAGTTCCTGCAGAGATAAACAAATTCTTTGAATACACCTTTGATGCAGTCCACATTGTTTTTTCTGAAGTCAGCAATAGTCTTGAAATCGGGAGCAAGTTTCTTCATGAGCCACATGACCTCGACGTTGCGGTGGCATTCTTTCTCGAGTTTGCGACATGATCTCACCTGGTTGAGGTATCCGTAAAGATAGAGTTTGAGTAAATCTGAGGGATTGTAAGATGGTCTTCCGGTTTCCGCTGGAATGGAGTGTTTGAATCCAAGCTTTTCCAGGTTTAGGCTGTCGATGAAGGCGTCGATGAACCTGACGGGGTTTTCTTTGTCTACGTACTGGTCGATGGTGTTGGGAAAAAGGACTGTTTGATCTCTGTGGGTTCCGTTTACATGTTCACTCATGGCTTTTCAGTTGTTCTGAAGCTAGCTTTAAGCTTAACGGTAAATGGAGCTAGGCATAGAAAGAGACTTTTCACACAGTCTGAATGCGGTTCAGGTCTCTATGATTCTGCGCCCAAAAGGGGGTTGGAACTTTTTAATAGTTTTATGGCTTTTTGAATCTTGCTGTAAGATTTAAACGCTCTCTGGGAATGCCTGGACCTGAAAAATTATTTGTAGACAAAATAAATTAAATTAAGCCCGCTCTACGCTAATGCACTCCACATCAATTATACTGTTTTTTGTTAATCGGTGGTGCCGAGACCAGCTTGACACCGTCGTTACAACATTATCCACAAAGCAAGGTGGATCGGGCGGGATTTGAACCCAATGGTCCTCCAGAATGAATATTAAGTTGAGATTCAATTCCCTTTGCAATTTAGGATCCAAAGAAGTTGTCTGCATAGGTAATTACCTTGGATCCTTCCAGTAGACATAGAAACTCATTTTGAATTAGATTTTATTAAACGCCTTCAAAAAATAGAGAAAGGTCTATCGATAAAGGTTTTGATGATAAGGTAAAATCCGCAAGCCTTTCCTACAATAACCCCCAGATTTTGGAAGACTTTAAAAAAGGGGGTAGGTCGAGAGTTTGCGGAAGTGCGTGAAGATGGCAAACCATCCAGCAGTTCCCTCTGAACCCGCCCAATCAGCCTAAGGATTTATTTTTTTTTAAACTTTATGCATCCCGAATTCATATGTCTGCTACCCATGCGTTTTCTAGCAAGACTACTTAAACTTGCAACTATCCAAAGAAGACAGACCAAACGGAATTGCCTCACTCGTAAAAATCTACGAACAAAACGCCGCAGGCACAACTACAACCCTCTATGTCGACGACAGCCTTTAAATAATATAATGCAAAGAAACGGAACAACTAATCAACCTGGCCTAATCTTCGTCCTTAACAGTCTTGGCGAGTCTTAGGCAGGAAAATGGGTTGAAGCAAAGTGGAAAAACGTGACGTTCAAAGCCGCTGCATGGTGGAGCCATGAAAACAATGTGGAATCCTCAGAGGACTAATGGACGCAGATGGATGGTTGGCGAGAATTTTTTGCGCCGCCCAGAGGGATACGCAGTCTTCATTCTACAGGAGATTTAGTGTCAACTTTAAGGAAATTCGGTAATTAGACAGCAAAGAACTCCTACAAAAGTTAGTGCAATAGAAAATCGATTTAGGTTCTCGCTTTGCATATTTCATACACAATTAAATGTGGATACTTCAGATAAAATTTGTATAAGTGAGGGTTTTCTTTTTCCAATTCAACACTTGGATCAGGCTCATAAATCCTACAAATAGCCAAGCCATTCTCGCTAAGAGCACGGGTCATTTCATCAAGGGTAAACCAATGGTGCGGATTGTCTTTAGCATTGTACTCTATTTTGTAATTAGGTAAACGTCCATGAAAGCGTCCTTTGCTTGAGGAAGTTATGCCTTTCGCAAGTTGACCAAAAAACGGATGCGCTTCAATAATAAAAAATCGACCCTCGTCTTTCATAACTCTTCTAATTTCGCTTAAAGCCTGAGTGAAATCCTTATGATTATGCGTTTGTCTGCAATAGTCAAAACTCACAATCGTATCTATCGCGACAATATAGTCAAACTTTTCCGAGGGCATATTTTTTGCAAAATCAAGAAAATCCCCATGCAAAAACTCTACATTTTCAAGCCATAGTCTTTGCTTAAGTTCATTTGCTTTCGAAATCAGAAATAAACTTCTGTCAATTCCAGTTATAAGTGCTCCGCGTTGGGCTAAAATCTTGGAAAAGTATCCCGGTCCACAACCAAAATCGAGGATTTTCTTTTCAAATATTTTTTGTCCGGTAAAAAATTCGGTAACGAACTTTTCTACACAATATTTGTAATATGCTCTGCTTTCAGGTCTAATGTCAGAAACGTCATCATAAAATTTCATTTTAAACCATTTTTCCATAGTCCCTTGCTGCTCATCACATTCCTTCAAAGCTTTACCCAATGCAGTTGCCATTAAATTGTTAACAGCCGAAACCACTAACTTGTCGATGTTTTGCAGGGAACCATTTGAAGAATCGTTACCTATGATTTTTTCGCCAAATGCGGAATTTAGCCATTCTTTGTACTCGGGCAACGTTTTTTCAATGACTTCACGGACAGTTGATTGCAGTTTTGCATAAATTTCTGGATCTAACTTTTCAAAATATGGAAGTTTTTCCGAAGGTGCGTTTAGGCGTTGATTTTGTTTTTTGGCTTTTGTAGGTCTTTTAGAGAGGGGTTTGGTTGCTGGTTTATTTTTTGGCAAAAATAATCGCTGCTCTATTTATGATCTCCCAAGATAATATTTATGGTTTTTGCAGGATATGGAACTGAAGAAGAAACTGGCGGAATGCAAAGAAAAATAGTGGCCACTACACCTTTGTTGTGTAAATGGGCGAGAGCTGTTTTTCAGTTGATGGCGGTCGGTTTCTGACCGTAAAGCTGCTTCTTATTTGAACTGCTCTTTCAAAGCTTGACGAATTGCGCCCATCATAGCTTCGTTGACAGCATTAACAACCATATCGTCCAGTTTTCTATTTGGAGTTGGGCATTCGTTACCGCATGAACTACAAAGCTGCGTGGGGCAATCGTTGCTACAAGAACTACATACAGGTGTTGGCGGGGGGCAATCATCGGCTGCTACCAATGAAGAATTTACCCACTTCTCATATTTCGGCAAGTTTTCGCCACGGCATCACGTATCGATGAGTGCAGCTTTGCATAAACTGCAGGATCCAGTTTTTCAATAGTTGGCATTTTTACCAAAGTTTTCTCTAAACGTTTCTTTTGTGCTGGAGTCAGGTTTTTTGTGGAATAGATAGGTGCAGATTTATTTTTTGACAAAAACAATCACTGCTCTCTTTATGCTCTCTCAAGATAATAATTATGGTTGGTGATTAACATTAAGACTAAGCTAGGAGACGTTTTCGTGAAAGTAAACTCTTAGTAATATGGAACAATTATTTTTGGAAGATAATTTCTTTTTGAGCCTGATGTTTTTTCCATGCTTAAGCGGTTCCAAACCGAACGTAGATTTTCAAATCGGTAGCTATTGGGCAAGGGCGAATACAAATAACTGTAAGTGGCCCCTGTTTTTCCTTTGATCAGCTCAATTCCATATTTTTGGGGGTTATGAGAAACTTCTGAATCAGGCAAGACTCCAAAACGTGAAACGCTGACTTGGTCAATAAATTGGTGGTTTTGCTCTAAGAAAGCAACAGACTCGTTAAAATCTCTCTGAGTTTCTCCTGGAAAATCTACTATCATAAATATCTGAACTCGGATGCCATTTTTTGCAGTATCGCGGAGCACGTTTTTAGCAGTTTCCAAATCAATCCCTTTTTTCATTTTGCGCAGAATTCTCTGGGACCCAGATTCTATGCCAAACCACAAGCCCATACAACCCGCTTGTCGCATTTTCCTAAGCAGTTTGTTGTTCATTTCAGGACGAATTCTGGAGTTGCTCGACCACTGCATTCCAACCTTCTCTTCAATCAATAAATCGCAGAGTTTTTCTAGCGATTTGATATTACAATTAATCAAGCTGTCATTGAATCGAATGATGGAAGTTCCATGTTTTTCTTTAATATTCTTGATTTCCGATACGATGTTTTCTGGTGACCGCATCCGATACGTGTTTCCCCATAAACGTTTTTCAACACAAAAAACACAGTCTCCAATACAGCCTCTAGAGCCGACAACCGGCATTACAGGCATCCCAAACTTATTCTGAGGATATTCATGTAATGGTAAATCATCGTAATTGGGAAAAGGCAAAGCATCAAGAGACTTCATCAATTGTCGATCAGCATTGGAAACAATTCCGTTTTTTTCAGTTCTGTAGGAAATTCCATCGATTCCCTTTATTGATTCCAAACTACCGTCATAAGAATTAGCTATCTCAGAAATCGTGACCTCGCCCTCCCCTCGAACTATTACGTCAATTTCTGAATTGACGGACAGAACTTCTTGCACTGAGAGGAATGCTGGACCGCCCAAAGCTGTCAAAATTCTGGGCTGAATTTTCTTTAATTTACGTGCCAGAAGGATGCTCCACATCAAACCAGTACGACTTATTACATGAAATCCCACTATATTTTGCCGTTTGGAATCGTGGGCAACTTCTAGAAACCAAGCATTACAAATTTTCCAGACATCCGACAACGTTGCCTGCTTTGATTCTTCGCTGATAATATCTTTGAACATCAAGTCTGAGACATTATAGCCTAATTTATCATAAGCCTCTTGTAACATTATTTCTTCAAAAATTGTTTGGCTTTCTCGCATGGTCGAGTAAATCTCTGCCTTAGGAACTCTTTTCGATTTTGCCTTTTTCGTGTTGTTACTTATCCTTAGAATTTCTCTGGGTTTAATATCTATTCTCTGATAGAAAAGAGTTAGGTTGAAAGCCTTTATGTTCAGATCAAATATGTTTACCTTTTGGTTATTTGCTCTCAGGCTGCTTGTTAAGTATGGAATTGCTGGATATGGAATTAAAGAAGAAACTGGCGGAATGCAAAGAAAAACAGGCAATTTAAATCATCTAACCTTCTTAGGCATTGGTTTTATGGTAACTACTACCTTTATGGTGTAAATAAGCGAACTGTTTTTCAGTTGATGGCGTTCGGTTTCTGAACCCAAAGCAGCTTCTTATTTGAACTGCTTTTTCATAGCCTGGCGAATTGCTCCCATCATAGCTTCGTTGACAGCTTTTACGACAATGTCATCAATGTTTTTAGTTGGCGTGGGGCAGTCGTTGCCGCATGAACTACAGAGTTCTACCGGGCAGTCGTTGCCGCATGAACTACAGAGTTCTACCGGGCAGTCGTCGGCTGCTATTAATGAAGAATTTACCCATTGCTGATATTCCGGTAAAGTTTTTGCTACAGCATCACGTATTGTTGATTGCAGTTTTGCATACATTTTAGGATCCAGTTTTTCAATGGTCGGCATTTTCGCCAAAGTTATCCGTAAACGTTTCTTTTGTGCTGGCGTCAATTTTTTTTCCGATGGGACAGTCGCTGATTTTTTTAAGGAAGAGTTAGGTATGCGTTTATTTTTTGACAAAAACAATCACTACATTGATCTATTAAGTCGTTTTATTTAATGTTTATTGTGAAGTAAAGCTGGGGCTGGATTATTGGAGAAAAATTCTTCAACTTTTGGTTTTAGCAATTTGGTTTTTTTGAGATTGCAGCAGGAAATTGTATGAAATTAGCAGCTTTAGTATTTCATTTTGAAAAGTACAGAAGTAGTCTTCTTTTATGCCAAGTTGCCCAGTCTTAACATAGATATCGTAAGCACAGCCCCCGCCGCAAATTCCAATCGCAGCACATCGCATGCAGTCTTTATTTTTTAGCGTGCCTATTTCCAGCCATTTATGAAATAATGGTTCTTCTTGAATTTTCAAATTCTCTTTAATTGGAATTTGATATTTCCCCGACGGATAGAACGCATGGCAAGGTCCTACTGTTCCAGATGGCGAAAAAAATAATAGTTGACCGAACGCTGGGCAATCGTACAAATGAAGTATTTCTTTGAAAAAATAACTTGCTCGCCGATTATCTATACGATCTTCAAACATGTGCAATTCTTTTGCTTTTAAGTAAGCTCCAAAAAGATGATGAGCGAGTTGTTTTGGATCAGGCACCTCAAATTTGCTTGCCTCTTTAAGTCTGGTCAACAAGTTGAAGCCTATGGTTCTAACTCCCAGTTTCTGGATAAATTCTACTATTTCTTCTGCGTGCATATAGTTTTGTTTTGTGATTGTGCATGATATTCCTGTGTTTACGCCTGCTTCTTTCAGAATAGCTAAGGCTTTGAGAGCTTGGTAAAAGGTTTCTTTTCCATCTGTGAAAACGCGGTTTTTGTCAATGTTGGCCCATCCGTCTAGTGATAATCCTACGGAAACGTTGTGTTGTTTGAGTTTTTTAGCTATATCTTCGGTTATTAGGCTTCCATTTGTTACGCAGGAAAACAAGAATTTCTTAGATGCTTCTTCAAGCTTCTCAATAATGTAGAAAACAATTTCGCTATTGCTAAACGGCTCTCCCCCATAAAATGTGACCCTTAATTCTGGGACCTGTTTTGCTTCGTTGATTAGAATGTTTATGACTTTGTTTGCTAAATCCTTGGACATTGAAATGCTTGGTCCTTTTAGATTATTTTCGATAAAGCAATAGCCGCATCTGAAATTGCAGAAGTCAGTCACCAAAATGTAGGCAAGATTAGTTTGTGTTTTTTTTCTAAGCAAGCTACATGCAACAGCATCAAACACTTTTTCCGAATCAAACCCCTGAGGCACCACAAATTTTAATTCAATTAATTCTTTAACGTCATTACTGCGCTCGCCTTTACTCAGATCTGATAAAACCTTTTCGTACTTTTTGTTGGTTAAATATACTTTCTTTAGAGTTAAAGAATTGAAAAGACACTTCGTCGATTCATCAATATTGAATAGATGGACAAACGGCGAAAGAATCCATTGAGCAGGCTCTTCGCGGAGCATTTGCCCGGAAAGCTGGCTTTCATTCACAAACACATTAAACTTCTTAGATTGTTTTTTGCTCATTTACCCACCTAAAAAGAAAACAAATGTTAAATGTCCATAAACTAACAAATTATTAAAATCTTTCCTAAAACCCACTGACAATCTTTTTCGATTTACAGGCTATACCTTTGTGTTTTTTCATGACTAAATTGTGAATAATAAAGGGAGCACCTTTGGTTACCCAGCTTTCTATTTGGGCATTCCATTTTTGTTTATTTTGCGATAACCCAAATCTCGTTATCCAATAAAATGGATAGTCATATATCGCGCTTCTGCACCAAAATTCTGTAACAACGTTTTGATTAACTGGGAAGTTATGGACCAGGCGGATCAACTTGTTTTGAGGCAACGGTAGAGCCCTATGTTTCTTGATAATTCCACCATCTGTTACGCGAATGGTATCGTCGTTTGCGTTTCCTTCGTGGTTGCTATGACAGAAGGGCAGGTTAGGAACATGTTCGGCTGAATAACGAAGATGAGAAAGCTTCAGGTTCATCGTGTGCGCGTCTGAGTGATTTCTTTGAGAGAATTATTCTTTCACCTTCATTGAGGAAGTTAGATGCTCGGGGTATCCATCACGCCAGTACGCTTCATAACTTGTTTTAACTATTCTGAGCACGCGCTACCAAATAAGCAAAAAATCTAAAATGAACAAGCGTTTGGAAAAAGAGTTAGGTGAGCATACTGAAGAATCCAGGTTTGCATTGGGCACTTACCCGAATTGGAGTTCGAATCGCTTTCAGCATAATAGTGATCTTATTTTGTGATTGTTACCGGCATTTCCATAAATCTGCTGTAATGTTTCGCTGCTAAAGCAATTGAACTTCTTTGTGTTGGGGTTAATGTCTTAAACGGGCTGAGCATAATGACTATGTTGCTTTTCTTGAACGTACGCTTCCATGTTCCCACTACTTTGCCATTAAAGATAATTGTGGGGTAGAAGATGCCGTTGGTTGATACTGCCTTCTTAAAATGAGGCTGTTCAAGTGTAACGGTTCGGTCTCTGTAACTGAGGATATACTCATCGAAAGCTGGCAAAAGAAACGCTGTTGCCAACTCTTTTCCATTTTCGGGCATATTTTGGGGCATCCAATATCTTTTCCCTTCGATTGTTTCTGACCTGAGCCGAGAAGACGCTGTTTCCAAAGCTATCTTAGCATTGGACAGATTCAACCCTGACCACCAAGCAAAATCCTCAAGCAACGCTGGACCCCGACTTGAAAAATAACAACGCGCAAGTTCACCCAACGCTTCGTCCTGTTTCATGCTCTTGCCTTTTGGTACATATTGATTGAGCAAAGCGAAAGTCTGCTCCTTGCCCTTTTGTGGACCAAAACAAATCAACCCTTTCAGAGCTGCTCGCCAAAGAATATGGTAACCCCGTTGACCCTCAGGAGAAATACCTCCTTTTTCCAAAACCTTAAACATTTCATCTCGAGTCAACTGACCATTTTGCAGAGCTTCAACAAATAGTTCCTCGGACCGCCTAAAAGTTGCCTCATCCAATTTCAGCTGACGGTGGCGTCCAGCACTACTTGCAATAATTTGTGGTCCTAACAGCTTTAGCATCCAACGAACATAAGTGGGTGCTACGAAATGCAATGTGCCCCGTAACAGCCAAATTCGGACGATTGCCCTGTTAGCTATCGCTGATTCCACCTCTGGCAAAGTTACTTCTTTGGCGCGAAGACCAATAGCCCAGAGTGCCGCTTGATAATCTTGAGCCTGCATGGCGCCAAGCGAAGCGACAACTTCACCGGGTTCTTTGGTAGCTGAATAAGCAATCTGATGATTAATCAACCGAAGCTTGGCGACATCTTCCAGGTTCATGCCTATCAATAAACTAAATGTTTGCTCGTTTTAATAAAATAGCGGCTCATCGAATTGGGAATTAAAAAACAAGTTATTCCAAGATATTTTGGCTGTAATCATCAATTGAAGTGATGCGCGTAATTATTTAACTGAATCCTGAATATCTCCTTTGCAATAAGTGGGCCGGAACGGGCTCACCCCCCGAAACGAGTCTGGGTCCCTAACCCTCAACTATTGCATTTTTTGCTATAAACTATTTCTAGTTCTTTGATGAACTCGTCTCGGGCAACAGTATGGCACGCATGACAATCTGGCAAAACCAGGACTCTTGAATTTTGGTCCAGTGATTTTGAAAAAGCAAATCCACTATACCCTGATTGTCCCTAGTTGAGTCCTTTCCTTTTACAAGCAAAACAGGTATATCACGAAGCAATTGAAGCCGAGCCCAATCATCGGAATGCTCAATTACAGTATGTAGACCAAGAAAGAAGTTTTTAGTTGATTCCAGACAGAGTGCTGGCTTGTCCCTAAATTGAAAAGCTTATAACTAGAAACGGGCCTCGTGTCATTGAGAACCAATCACACAAGGAAGTGATCCCTGCGAGACAGGATGAACACGAGACCCTTGAAACCCTCTTCAAAAACGTAGACTTAAGCTTTGCGAATAACCTAATAAAACAGTGCTTCCACACAAGCGGCCCAGGAAGACGACCCAGAAACCCACTGGGACTATTTCGAGCATTCTTAATTATGCGAATGAAAGCGATACGTAGTCTAAAAGAAATGACACGCATCCTAAACACTGATTTAAGAATTAGAAAGCTCTGCCTAATCAAAGACAACCAAAAAGGTTACACCCGAAGCGTAATGAGCCGATTCAGCAAACGAGTAGGCCAAGACAAACTCAACAGAATAATCGATCAAAAAGTAATCAAACTGCTCAAATCTCAGCAAAGCAGCGAAGTTGATGTTGTGTTGGATGCCTCGTTTATCAAGGCTTGGAGCACACGTCACCCAACAGATAACCAGATCGGCTTCTCAGATGCTCAAGCCAGAGTTGGCAGATCGGGTCGATCATATGCACTGGGCTACAAAATGCACCTATCATCGACCACAAAACCATGTTGCCGCTGTCAAGCGTTTTTGTCTCTGCAAACCAAAACTAAAAGAAACATTCACTGGCTCTACTTGAAAAGGCCAAGGGAATTCTCAAACACTGTAAAGCTAAAGTTAGAAGTGTAGTAGCGGATAGCCAATATAGCGATTCTAAGCTCAGGTGTGCTGTTGAGAAGGCAACTATTCCATATCCTGCTAATCATCGTAAGGGTGTGGAGGGTTTGTTGCGGGTTGATAGGAAGTTTAGGACTTATGGGTCTTTAGAGGATAAGACGGCGTATCATAAGAGACCGCTGATTGAGGCAGTTAACAGTTTCCTAAAGACGCAGTTTAGCATGGCTAACAATAAGGTCAGGGAATTAGCGCAAGTGACGTTCTATGCATTGTGTAGTATTCTGTGTTTAGTGCTCAATAGAGAAGCAGCTCAAAAAATTGGGAGACACGAGAAAGCTGTATCACCGACTTACTTCAATACCTAATTTAGGGACAAAGCGGCGCGCTTGAGGTTCCTTACTGTTTTTCAGTAAGGTCCTTAAGCTGTTTTTTGCTTAAACCTACATAAGGCTCTGCGTCTAAGCGCTTGTGCACTTTTCCTTTTTTGAACACTAACACTGTTGGATAATATTCTATGCCGTATTCTTCGCATAAGTCAGGCTCTTCATCGACAATAACACTTAAGCACTCATCCGGATTGCTCTTTGAATACTCCTCAAAGGTTGGCAAAAACGCCCGGGAAAATGGGCACCAGGTCGCGTAGAAAAGAACAAATGCTTTGTCTTTATTATCTAGCCTATCATGAAAAGTGCTTTTCTTTTTACTCTCAACTGGTATTTTCTTTCTTGCACTCATATCTACATCACATCGATTTTTTGATCAGGGTTTAAAGAACTTTTTGTTTTGATAAAAGTGCCAGCGTCCAGCTCTTCGAAAGCTATAGCTAATTCTTCTTCAGTATTCATTACTATAGGATCTCTCCAAGTCACAGACTCATTCAATGATTCACCTGACACATAAAGAAAGTGAGCTCCGTTTTTTGAACTTATCTTGACTAAATCGCCTTTCCCAAAGACTGCGCACTGACCCTGGGTTATTGTTTTACCTTTAGCATCAACGGAGCCTTCGACAATGTAAGCAAAAACCGTATCATCCTTTGCAGTTGCATGTTCGAATGTTTTTCCTGAAGTTAACTCTACATCAAAATATTTAATGTCGATTGCTAATTCCCGAACTGGTCCCGTGTTCCATCGATCTCTCCAGCTACGACTTTAATCTTCATGCCATCTTTCTGGACCATCGGAATTTGTTCTTTTTCTATTCCTCGATATTTGGGGTTAACCATCTTTTTCTTTGCGGGTAAGTTTACCCATAATTGGAAGCCCTGCATTAAACCGTCGTATTTTTGGGGCATTTCTTGATGAATAATGCCTGATCCAGCAGTCATCCATTGTACATCTCCAGATTCGATGACGCCTTTATTGCCCATGCTGTCGCCATGTTCAACTTCGCCTGTCCACATGTATGTGACTGTTTCCATTCCTCTATGTGGATGCCAAGGAAAACCTTTGATGTAGTCTTTGGGGTTTTCTGAGCCAAAATGATCTAGGAGCAGAAACGGATCAAGTGTGGAGTCATCATCATTGCCAAGAACGCGTCTTAGTTTCACTCCGGCGCCTTCAAGAGTTAGTCTTTGTTCTAAAATTTTTTCGACTTTTCGTTCCAACAAAAACCGCTCCATAAAATACTACTGCAAAGCAGTAAATAACGATTCTTAAAAACATTTTAAAAAAGAGGTCTTGGCCTACATTAGGCCAAGTTGTTTCATGAAGCCGACAACATCGTAGAATAGACGCTCTTCGATGATTTCGCCGTTTTTCCATGTGGCGACTGTGCAGAATTCGAGTTTCGCCGTTTTTCCAGTTGACGGAATCATTTTTCCTTCTGCACCTTTCATGGGTCCTTTCATGGTTACAGTCCAATCAGCAACGGTACATGTATGATCTCCCTCTCCAAAAATGATCTTATAGGGGTTATTGACTAGTTTGTTGTCAAATGTTTTGAAGAATTCTGTGGCTTCGACGTCGTGGTTGTGGCGTCCAATTGTGGGAAGCGGTTGGGCTGGCCAGTACACTTTGACGTCTTCTCGGTGGCGTTTCTTAAAAGTCTCCCATAATGGGCTATTTGGCCCTGCGTTCCAGGCATCATCAAGTGTTTTCATCAACTCTAGATTTTCTTTAACTCCCAAAATAATCGCCTAGTTATCTTGTAACTCCAAAAGTCTAATAAGCTTATCACCCAAAGAGGGTGCTGAACTCTAGTTCTAGGCGTAAAAATAGATAGCCCGCCTGTAAAACTGCAAAAACCATTCTAAGACTCGGTTTGTGGCTGGGAAGTTTCCTAAAAAAAGAAAAAATGGGTGTCTGTAAAGAAGAGTGGTGATCTTTTTTCCCTTAATCTAAAAAGTACATATTCGTACGGGGGTTTGCGGGCCCCCAGGGTCTCAGACCCAAATCAGACTGTGTGAAAAGTCTCCTTCCTGCTGGCTTTGTGTCCGTTAACCTTAAATCTAGACTATCCTTAGAACAACTGAAAACCCATGAGCGAACATGTAATCGGAACAAACAGAGACCAAACAGTGCTTTTTCCCAATACAATCGACAAGTACGTTGACAAGGACAACCCTGTCAGGTTCATCGACGCCTTCATCGACAGCCTAAACCTGGAAAAACTCGGATTCAAACACTCAGTAGTAGCTGAAACTGGAAGACCCTCCTACAACCCTTCAGATTTGCTCAAGCTCTACGTTTACGGCTACCTCAACCAAGTAAGATCCAGCAGGAAATTAGAGAAAGAATGCCACCGCAACGTCGAGGTCATGTGGCTCATGAAGAAGCTCTCGCCAGACCATAAAACCATAGCTGACTTCAGAAAAGACAACGTTGACTGCATTAAACCTGTCTTCAAAGAATTCGTTTACCTCTGCAGAAGCCTTGATCTTTACGGTGCTCAACTGGTAGCCATTGATGGAACCAAATTCAGGGCTGTCAATTCGAAGAGCAATAACCTCAATGAGAAAACAGTCGCTTTGAGGCTCAAACAAACAGAAGAAAAGATAGCAGAGTACCTCAAAGAAATGGACCAAAACGACACAGCTGATTCAGATGAAGATGAAAGCACCAATGTCGATGAGCTTAAGGAGAAAATATGCAAACTTGAAGAAGAAAAGCAACGGTACGAGCAGATTCAAGGCCAAATGAAGGCAACAGGCCAGAAGGAGATTTCGCTTGTGGATCCTGATAGCCGTTTGATGCGGGTAGATAGTCAAAGGCTTGAAATCTGCTACAACATTCAGGCATCTGTTGATGCGAAGCAGCATTTAATCGTGGATTACGATGTTATCAATAATTCAACTGACCATCATCAGTTAACGACTGATGCTAAGGCTGCGAAACATGTGCTTGGCGTTGATCAATTGGAAGTTTTGAGTGACAAAGGCTTCTACGTTGCAAATGACCTCGTTAAATGTGAAGAAACTGGGATAACAGTGTTCATGCCGATTCCAGCTTTCAATCCGACTAAGAGTGTAGGTGTGCCGGAGCCTGAGTTTGGCTCTGAACGGTTTATCTTCGATGAGGTCAAAGACGTTTATGTTTGTCCTGTTGGGAAGGAATTGGGGTTTTGGAAGGGCAGTTTCAAGAATAACCCTGAAAATGGTAGGCATTACAGAACAGGTTTCTGTTCTTATTGCACTTCTAGAAGTAAGTGTACTAGGAATAGGCGGGGTAGGATAATGGTGAGATGGGAGTATCAGGGTGCGGTTGATAGGCTCAGAGCAAGGCTTGAGAGTTCTGAGGGGAAAGGGAAGTTGCGGTTGCGTCGGATGTTGGTAGAGCATCCTTTTGGAACCATGAAGCGGGCATTCAATCAGAGGTACTTGCTCTTGAAGGGTCTAAGGAAGGTTAAAGGTGAGGTGGGCTTTACGATGCTTGCTTACAACATGCTAAGGGACATCAATATTCTTGGCGTTGGAAAGTTAATGGCTCTGGTGAAGACCTAAGAAAAGCAAGACAAAAGTAGCAACCAGATGCTAGATGAGAGTTGAAGTCAAGAACACTTGTTTCTAAACTCCGAGTTTTTACACCGTCTGAAACGGGTATAGTCCCCCAGCTAAAATTTAAAGTTAAAGACAAAATTCAAAATTTCTGAGTCAATTTCTTATTGATTAAGCGCTAGGAAAGAATTCGGTGAGTACATATTGCCGAGAAATGAGGATGACATTGGGCATTGACCTGTATTACGGTCGAAATCTGGGAGAAACAAAAAAGGAAAACTCTAACATCCCTTATCCGTACCATACACATAGCTTTTTATGCAGTCATCTTGTGTATCGGTATAAGCAATGTGCGTCTAGGGCTATCTCAACAGCAAGTTTAGATTCTAATGGAGGGTGGAACAAAATTTCCGAAAAAAAGAAGGAAAAAGCCAAGCTGTCCAATAAGAAATCTATTTCAAACCAAAACAAGCAAGGTACTCCAATTGTTGGTATCGGCGCTTCGGCAGGCGGCTTAGAAGACATCACGTCAATACTTCAAAAGCTTGAGCTAAACACGGACTTAATATTTGTCATCGTGCAGCACTTAGCCACAGGACAAGAAAGTATGCTGCCCAGCATTCTTGCCCGTTCAACCAAAATGCCCGTTTACGCAGTTACAAATGAAATGCAGACAGAACCCAACACCGTCTACGTTATCCCCTCTGGAAAAATAATGACCCTTGATGGAGAAAGCCTCAAATTGATTCCTAAAGGAGCCTCATTAAAACCGATAGACGCATTTTTTGACTCCATAGCCCAACAGCGAAAAACTCAAGCTATAGGCATAGTGCTCTCAGGCACTGGCACCGATGGAACCGAGGGACTTAGAGAAATTAAAAATGAAGGCGGAATAACTATCGCGCAAGACCCAAAAACCGCCCAGTACACAGGGATGGCCTCAAAGCGCTATATCTGCCGAAGCAGCGGATTTAGTGCTTTCACCAGGTCAAATCGCTCAGGAGCTTTCAAAAATAGCTAGCAATCCCCAGTTAATTCGTGCTGAAATAGAAGCCGCCGAAAACAAAAATAAACCCGTTTCAGGGTCGTTATTTTCCTTATTGAAGACTAATTTCAAAGTTGATTTCTCTCACTACAAAGAAGCTTTTCTAAATCGTCGCATCAAACGCCGCTTGGTATTAAACCACATAAATAATATTAAGGAATATTGTGATTATGTGAAGAAGCATCCTGATGAGCTTCAAAAACTCTTTGACGATTTGCTGGTAGGCGTCACAAACCTTTTCAGAGAACCAAATACCTTCACCCTTCTAAAAGAAAAAGTGTTCCCTGAACTTGTCAAAGGCAAGACAAATCAGCAAGCCATCCGTGTATGGGTCATAGGCTGCTCGTCAGGTGAAGAAGCTTACTCATTCACGATAGCCTTACTTGAATTTTTAGAAGAAAAATCATTAACAGGTATTCCTATCCAAGTCTTTGGCACGGATGTCAATCAAAAAAATATAGATAGAGCGCGTCAAGGAATATACCCAAAAACCATAGAGGCAAACGTCTCAGAAGCGCAACTTAAAAAATACTTCAATAACTTTAACGGCGGTTACCGAATATCAAAGGCCATTCGCGAACTTTGTGTATTCTCAAAGCAAGATGTTACGGCTGACCCACCATTTTCGAATTTGGACCTGGTCAGTTGCCGAATATACTTTCTATTTTAATTCGCAACTTCAAGAAAAAGTAATTCCCATCTTGCATTATGCTTTAAAACCCAACGGTTTTCTTGATTTGGGCGAATCTGAAAGTATAGGTAAACTAACAAACTTATTTGAATCTCAAACTGCAAGGGGAATAATATACGTAAAGAAGAAGGCACGTCCTCAGTTAGCATTTGGCTTTGAAACTTACGCTGGTCAAAAGAAAGGAGTAGCTCCTTTGTCTGAGAGAAAAGAGTCTGTTTCACTTATCAGAGAGCAAATTGACAAACTACTTTTAACGGAATATGTTCCTGCTTCCCTTCTGGTAAACAATAACCTGGATGTAATCATTACCCGCGGGAACGTTGCGCCTTACATAAAACTTGAATCGGGAGACGCTAGTCTTAACTTGGCTAAGGTTCTTCGCAAAGAAGTCAGGGCAACGGTTCAAACTCTAATTTATAAGGCAAAAAAAGAAAACAAACCAACCAGGGAAGAAGCAATAAGGTTTAACTATCAATCCAATCCATTGACAGCCAACATTCAAGTCACTCCAGTCAAAATAATGCAGTATGAAGAACCTTTCTTTTTGGTGCTTTTTGAAGATGTGAGTTCAGCAGCCGCACATTTGAGGCAAGCCATAGAGCTTACCTCGACTCCTGAAGGTCGAGAAAGCGCTAAAGACCGCCAAATTCTTGAACAAAGAGAGGAAGCAGACTTAGCCAAACAATCGTTCCAGTCAATTATTGAGGCACAGGAAACAACCAATGAAGAATTGAAAGCCGCTATGGAGGAAGTTCAATCAACCAGCGAAGAGCTGCAAAGCACTAACGAAGAGTTGGAAACTGCCAAAGAAGAGCTCCAATCGACCAATGAGGAACTAACAACGCTCAATGACGAACTTAAAGAACGAAATCAAGTCATCTCTCGTCTTAATGCCGACTTGACAAACATTAGTGAGAATGTTGATTCAGCTGTTATTTTGGTTGATGTAGACTTGAAGATTAGACTTTTCAATCCATCAGCTCAAAAAATTCTAAAACTTATGGCACTACAGATTGGTCTTCCAATAACCAGCGTGAGCTTGGGAATAAATATTGAGAATTTAGAGAAAACCCTCTCAGGCGTTATTGTAACCAAAGACAATATTGCTCAAAGCGTCAGAGACAAAGATGGGCGCTTATATGAAATGCGTGTTAGGCCTTATTTTGATGAAAAAGGCAAGATTGATGGTGCTGTTTTAGCGTTTATAGACATAAATGAATTGGATCAAGCCCGGCGGTTGGCGGCAGTTGGCGAGACAGCAGGTATGGTTGGACACGATGTTCGCAATCCCCTGCAAGCCATAACCAGCGATGTCTACTTAGCAAAGACAGAGTTAGCTACAGCTCTAGATACTCCAGAGAAAAACAACGTCATGGAAAGTCTACAAGAAATCGAAAAGAACATCGATTACATTAACAAGATTGTAGGTGACTTGCAGGATTATGCTAGACCGCTTAGACCTACTGCAAGAGAAACTGACTTGGACAAAGTAATCGAGCATGCATGTTCTACGAAGCATTTCCCAGCAAACATCATGGTTTCTTGCATTGTCGAGAAAGAAGCAAAATGTGTGATAGGTGATCCTGATTTATTGAAGCGTATTTTGGATAATTTGGTGAATAACGCTATTCAAGCTATGCCAGATGGTGGCAACTTATCTGTGAGGGCTTTTAAGGATATAGATGCCGCCGTAGTTTTAGTTGTTGAAGATACGGGCGTTGGGATTCCCGACGAAGTTAAGCCTAAGTTGTTTACGCCTTTGTTCACGACTAAATCTAAAGGTCAAGGCTTCGGGTTGGCCGTTGTTAAGCGAATTACTGAAGCGTTGGGCGGTACTATAGCCTTTGAGAGTCAAAATGGCAAAGGAACGAAATTTATTTTGCGTTTCCCCCCCCCAAAGAAATAAACGGTAAATTGGTGTACCGGTAACAATTCAAAATTTTTTATGCTTTTTTAGTTAGGGCTTGTCTGCGGTAATAGGCCAAATCTTAAGTGCGTACACCCTCAAACAGTAATATTGCCGGGGGACTTTAAATTAATAGAATTAAAGCCATAGAGGTTCTTCACGAAATATATGAAGCGCTATGGGAAACGGTTTCGATGAGTCAGGTTTCTTTGGATTCTACTTCTCAGATTTTTGAAAATTCAAATGGCTTTGAGATAAAGATGAGCTGTGCTTTTGATAGCGGTTCTTGGGACTGCATTAAACCAATTCTACAGAAGCATGGTTTAAGCATGAAAATTGAAGATGGAGCTGTAATCGTTTTCACGCCATAATCCAGTCCCTTAAAAAATAGGGCAAAGTTGATTTTAGCGGTCTTCAACAACCATCAATGTTAGCGAGCTAGTTACACCCACCAGATTTCTTATCTTTAATTTGATTGTTTCTTTAAGTTTGTCAAATGATATGGCTTTGATTCTAATTAACAGGTCATAAACGCCGTATAAGGCATGCGCTTCTTCAACTCCCTCAACAAGCTTTATGTTTTCTACTATCTGGTCTTGAGAACCTAAGTCAGTATTTACTAAAACTACTGCAGATATCATATTTTCATGTCCGTTTCGCATCTACCCTCAACGGATAGTTAAGACTGTGTTGTTGCATGAATGAGACCACAATCGCTACCTTCAAAATAGATAGACGAAAGGATTCAATTGAATTTTGCAAAACGCTATTTAGTAATTTAGAGGAAAAAACTGTAAATGTTACTCAGGCTGTTAATAGTTAACTCAGTTTCCGAGATGCTTACGCCTATTTTTGTTGCCCATTCAAGGTCAGTCAATGCAAGTATGAGTTTCCTGTTGGCATTTTTGTGTGAGCGTGTTACGCTTGGGGGGTCTGTTTTGATTTTGCGTGCTATCTTGTAATCGCTCAATCCTTGCTTTGTAAGTTGAAGAATGGTGCGTTCTCGCTCTGTAAGGTTCATTAAGCTATTTTCCTTGGCTTGGAATTAAAGCGTTATTATCGCAAGTAGGCTAATAATCTATTTCAGCGTTCCCTTGCCAACGTATTCTTTGATTTTCATGCCAGAGAATGAAATACCCAAGCAAGATGGCGCCAAAGCCAAATGCGAAGGCTGCAAACGTGCATTGGAGCATTTGTCAACGGTTTTGCCTTTTAGTGTTCTTGAAATGATGGCTGATAAGCCTCTAAAGATTCGGGGGGTAGCTATGACGGCTGGGATGAGTCGCAACCTCAACATTTACACTTCTGAAGAGCTGCAATCGTTCACGGGCAAGCTGGTTAATGCGCCTGTCTATGTTGAGCATGTTTCTGAATGTTTGGTTTAACAGCCTACGAGTAAGACTGTTGAATCTTTATGGGTTACAGTTTATGTTTAAGCTTCTTTTTTCTGTGATTCTTGGATGATTGATACGTATTTCTTGTAGGATGTCTGGATAGGTCCGGCGGTGGTTCAGAGAACTGTGTCATGATTAAATAGCCAATCTTTTTTTTAAAGAATGTTTCTTTATAGCAATTTAAAGGAAAAAATTATTGGAAATTTTAAGGAAAGAATGGAGAAGGATAACTCACTCCAAATAATGCTCCAACAATAAGGCTTAGCACAATGAAGATAACCCATGCCAGTATCGCAATTAATATGGCCCGAATCCAACCGGTTTGGAAACTAGCTTTGTAAACCCACATCCAAGCTATAAGTGCAAGAATATAGCCAAAAACAAATGCACTGGTTCCAATTACTGCACTCAAGAAAAAGTCCACTATAAAAGTTACGATAAAATAGATTATTGGTCCTGCCAGAGTGGCCAGTAGGGCGTCGCCGAAAGTTGCTTTTCCACCTGTTATGGCTTTACCTGCTAACCAAACAGGTATGGATACGACTATCCAGAGAATTATCAAACCTATTATCGTAAAAAGTACATTTGGAACTGTTAACTCAAAAACCAACGCAAAATCTACAAATACTCTAGCAAGCGCCAATATTTAAGCTACCTTAATCACAATCTTTTTGCAATTTTTGCGATTAATAAAATCACATTCAATTTTTTATTGCGTTGCTTAATTGTTCTACTCCAACGGTTTTTGCTTCAGCTCTGCCAAGAGTTCTTCAAGTCTATCATAAGAATCATTTACGCCCTCCTCTATGCCACTTTGCCACTTTGCACCATTCCATCCCGATCGTTAACCGACATGAAAACATCCTGAGTAGTCAACTTAGTTCTTCCACCGGGAAGCTCCTCAAACTTTGTTATCTCTAAGCTCACATGTCCTTTTTCTGGTAAACCCTCAAATTCAAATGTACCGATAATTCGTTCAGGCTCAAGCACTTCATGATATACACCATGAAAAGCGAATTTGTTGCCTTTTTCATCTTCATTGATAAATCGGTAACTTCCACCATTTCTTGGTTCGAGCTTTTCAAAAATCGTTGTAAATCGTCTGGGACCTAGCCATTGCGAATAAAGCTTTGGATCGGTAAATGTCTCGAAAACAAGTTCTCGGGGAGCCTCAAGTTCTCTGACGATAAGAATTTCCTGCTTTCCAGGTTCAAAAATCATTTTAGTTTTATTGATCATACAAATATGTTCCCACACAGTGATTTGCATCTAAGTATCTTTGCGCCAAGTCGAATAACAAATTGCTGAAATTTGTTCATTCGAACGTTTTTCGCCCTCAGGTTTGCCGCTGTTTTCCTCGTGCATGAACTTTTCGCACCTAGAAATATAGTCTCTTTCAGACTCATTCGATTTAGGTTTAGGAACAGGCATTTAAATCACCAGAAAAGAGGAAGGACTTTGAATTCATTAGGGTATGTGATTGGTGTGCGACAGTAACAATCCGTTATATGAGGGCTAATTTATTGTCAATGTAACGAGAAGCGCTTGTCGATGAAAACATAGGATGGAGACTTTGTAAGTGGGAAAATCAAGAGCAATAATAGCTATAATCGCAATTGTAATAATAGTGGTTGCAGCCTTCGCCATATATACCGGAGTAACCTATCCCAGATCAACTGCGAATACGCAAGTCTCCTTTACAGTTGGTGCCGACAAGAAGACAATAGCATTTGATCAACCATTCTTAGACGACAAGGCTCAGATTCAAGTAACCGTACAGACCGGCGCTGCTCTGTGGCGGGCTCAAATCTTAAACGGTGACCAAATCATTTGGGAACATGCAGCGGTGCAAGGCGAGCAACAAAGCTACATCAGCGGCTGGATTTCGCTTCCAAGCGGAAACTACAATTTTACTTTCGGAACAATAGGTGTCGGGTTATTGGATGCCACAGCTTCAGTCATCTCAAAAGGCGGCTTTTGGTGAAAAAATGCGTTTTCATGCGGAGGTGAATTAATAATGTCTGGAACTTCTGTTTCAACGGTAGCTTACTATTTAGCTCTTATAGGCGGTATTCTGATGGTTCTTTTTGGATTATTAGGTTTTTTTGGGTCTTTTGGAGCTTATTATCTTCACTGGGGCTTTGCTTATGGTGGAATCATGACCTTAATTATGGGAGTGATTGCGATCGTTGGTGCTAGAAGCGCAGGGACTCTTGTTTGGGCTATTGTTTTGATTATTGTTGGACTTATCGGCGGTGGATTGGGCGGATTATTAGTGCTTCTCGGCGGAATATTGGGACTGATAGTTGCGCTATCTAAGAAAGCTTAGAAAGTGTTCGCATCAATAATTTCTTTTTTTATTTAGACTATTTTTTGTTAGTGTTTTGTTAAACAATTAAAACTGGAATTTAGACTTAAAGTGGAAAAATATGGGCTTTGGCAGTTTCATTGGTGGCATATTGCTCGGTATATTAGCTGTTGTGGTATCATTTGTCGGGGTTGGAGTGATTTCAGGCCTAATTATGTTCATTCCGACAAGCTACGATATTCCAATAGGGATAATTATTATAATTGCAGCACTTTTCATGTTAGCATATGGATGGTATTCTTACCAATCGTCAAAACCCAAAGGAACAATAAATGTCCACAATCAATAACAGTTTCAATAGAATCGATGGCATAGCGACAATAATCTCCTTTTCCTTTTCTATCCTCCCGGAAGGTGTTGTTATTTATTGTTAAGTCAAATTAGAGACATTTTGGATCCATCAATTTTGAAAGTTAGGCGTTTGATTATGCGAAACGAACGGGAATTTAATGTAGACGTATTTTCTAATCCTGAAAAATACTTGATACGGTTGTCTATAGACAAAATTATTGCCGACACAAAAGTTTCTTCAGAAGCCATTGAGTTCTACAAACAGAAAATCAAGAAGGGCGAAAAAATTGCGCCTTTAATCGTGATTAAACATCCAAGATTCGATGTTTACGCAGTTTTGGATGGTCACCATAGATATTATGCATATTTAGAAATGGGCAAAAAGAGGGTTAATTGTGCGCTGGCTGAAAATTTCTCAAGTGTGATGTTTTACTTGACAGAACATGGATTTTTCCAACCAAACCTTAAAACCAAAGGAGAAATGCAAAAACCTATTCTCAAGTTACATGAAAACATTCAAGAATTTCTCCAAAATTTTTTGAAAGACCCAAATTCAACCAGAAGATAAGCTCTTAAGAAGAGCATCGCATAATTCCATTTGAAAGTTTGTTAACCTTTTTATTTTAGCAGTTATTACTTTTTAACCGGTCTGTTTTTTGAATCTTGCGAGTCACATCTTTCTTGCTGGAGTAGTTACAGCTATCTTTACTGGTAACCCTTACTTTGCCCTTTTGGCTGGAATCGGCAGCTTTATTCCTGACCTCGACCGTGAATATATATTTGTTAGCCGACAAACTTTTCGAAAAGAACAATTTCATCGTGCCCTATTCCATAATCTCCTTTTTTTATCTGGCCTGTTCTTTGTGAATATTTGGCTCGCATTAGGAGCGTTCTTGCACAGTTTCCTAGATTCTTTCACAACTGAAAAAGACAGGGGTGTTGAATGGCTTTTTCCTTTTTCTAGATTGGTGAAGCGAGGACGTTTTTCGTTGTCGGCAAGGTCGAAGGATGGTGGATGCAAATTGGAATTAATGGATCTGCAACCTTCTGATAGGGTTTGTTTTATCAATGAAGATTCTGCTGAGGCTACAAAGCTTTCTGACCCTGATTTGAAGGAAACGCGTGCTGTTCCTTGGCGTAGGACCTATGGGCCTGCAGCGAACGGGCAACTGCTGGACAGGTGGCTTGCATTGGCATCTTTTTCGCTGTTTGCTCTTTATGCTTTGATAAACCCCACTTTTGCTATGGCTGGAAAAAACCTCTTATTTTCAACGCAAATTATTCCTCCTCTTAGCTTTTTATCCGCTATTGTGCTGTTTTTTATTGGAGGCTGGTTTAAGAAGAACAAAAAAAGAAAGGTCTATTATACTTTACTTGCAGTGGGTGGTTTCTTATTAATTTTTTCTGCTGCTCTTTCAGTTAACGGGATCTCGGGGTATGTTTTTCCATTAAATCCGGTTTTTGTCCTTGTTGCAAGCATGGTTTTATGTGTTGAAGCATTTTTTGTTTGGAGGCTCACTACTCGAGGAGGAAAAAAAGCCATCGTTTAGATAAGCAATAGTTCAAAAAGCTATTTCTTTGTTCACTGAATAATCGATTGGTTAGGTCAATGACATTGCAAACATCTGCTATCAATGATACCAATAATTATGGACTAACGCATCTTGTAAGATTCCGCTTATCCAGGGAATTATTAACAGGTTAGCCGTCTTAAGCTCCAAGAGTACCTGTCTTGACTTTTCCATCTCGTTTGTAATTGGCGATAATCACTCCACTTGGTGTAACAGAACTCTCTATTAATGTAAATGCTGCCGGAATCGTGCCATTGTCAAACAATTTTTTTCCTTGACCAAGAGTCAATGGGTAAATTTTAAGCCAGAGCTCGTCCACTAAATCATTCCCCAGTAATAGCTGAATGAGCTTACCACTGCCGTGAACTTGAATGTCGGAACCTTCTGAATTTTTGAGCTTTTCGATATCTGCCAAGCTTTTGAGGAAAACTGAGTTTTTCCAATCTGACTTTTCCATGGTTTTGGACATGACATATTTTGTGACATCATTGATACCTGGCCATACATTTTCATGCTTTGGCCAGTAGTTGGCAAAAATCTCAAATGTTTTTCTGCCCAAAAGAAGGTCTGCAGGTTTCATCTGTTTTTCCATGACCTTACCATAAACCTCGTCAAAATAAGGTGCAACCCAACCGCCATATTTGAAATCGCCCGATGTATCTTCTTCAGGTCCACCGGGTGCTTGCATTACTCCATCTAATGTAATCATTGATAAAACGATTATTTTTCTCATATAGTTACAGCCTTCAAGGTTTTATGTCTAAAAACATTTTTTTAGCTTTCGCTTTAACGATTTTTTATTTGCTTGTCTTGCGTTTTATACCTGTAATGGGTCAAATCTAATCTGCAATATCTTTGTCTAATGCATTAGAAAAGAAGCAAAGAAAAAGCAACATTTACGCAACCCATTTGACTAAAACTTGCTCAAAATGAGCTTAATTCCGTGTTAGTTAGTGGTGCCGAGGGCAGGGTTTGAACCTGCGACGACTCGGTCTTCAGCCGAGCGCTCTCCCAGGCTGAGCTACCTCGGCAAATAACCTGGGATATCAAATCAAAAGTGAAGATAGGTATTTTAAAGGTTTCTGATGTTTTTTTTGCTTAGATTCCAAACAAAGCATAGTGGTTCATTAATATGTAGCCGGCTAGTGCGCTGCCTAAGAAACAGGCGAAAATTAGAAAACCGTCGTGTTTGTGTTCTTCATAGCGGCTGGTTTCATTCATTTTGAGGTTACCTTGACTTGTTGATGTGCATTTGATAGGTAAAGGTTTTATGAAAGAAACCTATGTATTCACAATCCGAAACAGCGGGCCGTTAGTCTAGCTGGCTAGGACGTCGCCCTCACGCGGCGAAGATCACCGGTTCAAATCCGGTACGGCCCACTCTTCTCTTTGATATAGTGGCAAAAAAGAGTATGATGTAATACTTTATTAGAATGTTCAAGACTTACCTCCTGCTCTTCTAAATAGTTAGATCGAATTTTTCAGCTAACTTGTTGAATTTGTTCTTAAATGCCAGAAAATTAGTAATTCTTCCGGAAGCGTTTCTGTTGGTTACAAAAAAGATCAGAAACAAAACGGTTTTTCTATGTGATATTTGCGGTTTTGGATACTCAGAAAAAAACATAGCGGAGGATTGCGAAGATTATTGCAGAGCCCACGCTGGATCCTGCAGTGCAGAAATCAGTAAAAAGCAGTTCACCTACCGGGTGCCCCAATCTTGCCAGAAAAAAAATGAACGCATCGACGGCGTAATTCTACATATCGCTTCTGAAGAATAGGCATAATCCCCATTTCTCAGCAAAAGCAGAAAAGCGTTCCCGCAGATTCTGTCCTTTAATAATGTAAACGTTCCATTTAACCACGTTTTCAAGCTTTGCGCCAGCATCTTAAAGGGCTTTTTTTTTATGTTCGTTAAACCTGCTGGTTTGCTGTTTTAAGTTGCTCTTTCCAACGGTTTCGCCGTCTCGCTTACGGGGTCGTGCCTGCCAACGTAGATTGTTTTGTGCGGTCAGCTGACGCTTATGACTTGGGTGAATCCTCTATGTTTATGGAGCTCATCAGAATTGATATACTTAACCTTCATGGTAAATATCCCTAAAGCCGTTTATTCAATAGGAACTATTCAAACTTCTGGAATAACCCTAAAACCCATTCAGTTTATTTCAAATTCTACCCAACCGCACCGGAGTGAAGTTCGGCAGCGTTTCCTAAACTGCCAGACTGTAATCTCGTCTGCTGAGGAAAAGCCTATAATCACCGTTACTACTACTGCATTGGCGACTATTATGGAATTGAACGAAATTCTTAAATTTGTAACCGACAACCCAATCAGCTTCTTTTCCACCTTAGACGGCGACCAGCCGAAAGTGCGTGCGTTGCAGCTTTTCTCCGCCGACAAAACAGGCCTCTACTACAGCATCGACGCCAGCAAAGATGTCTACAAGCAGCTTAAAATCAACCCTAAAGTGGAAGTCTGCTTCCTCGACCCCAAAAGCAAAATCGGAGACATGGTGCGGGTTACGGGCAAGGTGGAGTTTGTGCAAGATATGGAAATGAAGCGCAAAGTGATAGAAGCGCGGCCCTTCCTCAAACAAATGGGAATAACTGCTGAAAGCCCCGGTTTTCTCATCATGAAGGTAGCAGAATGCCAGGCTCACCATTGGAGCAGAGCTAACATGATGGGGCCCAAAAAAAACATAAACTTCGGGTAAACCCCCATCTTTTCGACGACTAACGGAAAACAATGAGTTAAATTCTTTTTTTCTTTCGGTTGGGATAAGCTCAAGCCACTTATTCTTGTGCCAAAATGACTTTGGTAAAATCATTTTCGAATGATTTATTCTAAATTTGCTTTTTAATGTGATATAATAGAGTTTTAAGATAGATTTTAACATATAAGTCGCAATTTTCAAAACCTAATTTGAGTTTTTGCAAGTCTGGTTTGGGGTTAAGTCCGGTAAAGCCCATTTTCCTAGTTATTTTGCTGTAAATTCGAGAAAAACTCCCATTACACATTTAATAATTGTGACTAATTGACTAAATTGCTATATTTGTTTTTATCAAATAGCTTTAGTTAATAAGAGCCATACCTGTTGGGGACTGAGCCCAGTAGAGGTCCTGAATGCTCAGGTTCGAATTCAAGGAGAAAATTGTTCCAAAACAATTAAGATAGACGGAACCAAATTTAGTAAACGAGGTTTAATAGATTCCGAACGATTTAAAGAATTAGATCAGTTATAAGTTAAAGCAGAAATAAGGTATTTTGATGAGCTGTCTTGAAAACCGATTAATCCGCCTGCTGAGAACCGATTCGTACCTTACACCGTTTTCTGATCAGATTCGACACCGATTGGAGCATATCGAAGAAACAGAGCATAATCTTACACAGGGTAAAAAAAGTCTGGCTGAGTTTGCGTCTGGCCATGAATACTTCGGTCTGCATTTCCAACGAGGAGAATGGGTATTTCGTGAATGGGCTCCAAACGCAACTAGAATCTACCTCATAGGAGAAATGAGTAAATGGCAAGTAAGCAGAGAATTTGAGTTGGAAAAGATCAACGACTATGGTATCTGGGAAATTCACCTATCCGCCAACAAACTGAAGCATGGCGACCTGTATCGACTGCGTAATTATTGGGAAGGGGGCGAAGGCGATCGCATTCCGGCTTACACACGACGGGTGGTTCAAGATCCAAAAACTCAGATATTCAACGCCCAGGTTTGGTTGCCAACCGAATCTTATCGTTGGAAAACCAATTTCAAACGACCTAAAGAAGCTCCATTAATCTATGAAGCCCATGTCGGTATGGCCCAAGACGAAGAAAAAATCGGGTCATTCTTCGAATTTACGCTCAGGATACTTCCGCGAATCGCCGATGCCGGTTACAACACGTTACAGTTAATGGCGATTCAAGAGCATCCGTACTATGGATCATTTGGATATCAAGTATCAAACTTTTTTGCCTCTTCATCACGATACGGAACTCCCGAAGATTTGAAACTTTTGATCGACACAGCCCATGCTCAAGGGCTAACCGTTCTCATGGATCTAATCCACTCTCACTCCGTGTCCAACGAGGTGGAGGGATTAAGTCGCTTCGATGGGACTTTATTTCAGTATTTTCATGAAGGCCTGCGAGGAATCCACAAGGCATGGGATTCACGTGTCTTTGATTACGGCAAACCTCAGGTTCTGCATTTTCTACTTTCCAATTGCCGATACTGGTTAGACGAATTCCACTTTGACGGTTTTCGATTCGACGGTGTTACAAGCATGCTTTACCTGGGACACGGTCTTAAGAGAGAATTCACCTCATATTACGATTATTTTGATGGCAGCGTGGATGAAGATGCTCTTTCTTATTTGGCTCTGACCAATCGAGTGATTCATGATATTCGGCCCGATGCCATCACTATAGCCGAAGATGTCAGCGGCATGCCCGGATTAGCCGTTTCACAATCAGAGGGAGGGTTCGGTTTTGACTATCGCTTTGCAATGGGAGTGCCTGACTACTGGATTCGTCTGATAAAGGATTACAAAGATGAAGACTGGCCTATCAGTCAGCTTTGGTTTGAACTTAACAACTACAGGAAAGGTGAGAATACGATTAGTTACGCCGAATCTCACGACCAAGCTTTGGTAGGAGACCAAACACTTATTTTCCGACTAATCGGCGAAGACATGTACCACCACATGGATATAGATGATGACAATGCAAAGGTCGCTCGAGGAATAGCATTGCACAAGATGATCCGCCTGATAACCCTAAGCACCGCCAGCAAAGGTTACCTAAACTTTATGGGCAATGAATTCGGGCATCCAGATTGGATAGATTTTCCTCGCGAAGGAAACAACTGGTCCTTCAAGCATGCTATTAGACAATGGCATCTCGCGGACGATACCCGCCTGAAATATCATTTACTATCCAGATTCGACCGCGACATGATCAGACTGGCCAAGACACAACAACTATTTGAAACATCAATCCCGCAACTATTGCATGAAGATTCCACAAAGAAAGTATTAGCATTCAAGAGGGCTGACATGATTTTTGTCTTCAATTTTAATCCCCATCAATCCTTTACTGATTATCGCTTTGAAGCTCCCCCTGGAAAATACCGGATGATACTAGACTGTGATGCTCCAAAGTACGGGGGACACGGCCGGCTGGACCCGTTGCAGGCACACTTCACTATTATAAACAACAATGAAGGAACAAATCAAAATATGATCAGCCTCTATCTGCCAGCTCGCTCCGCTTTTGTCCTCTGCCCGACAGCAGAATCCCAATAACTATAATATTCCAAAAACAGAGAAGGAAGGCAGTTACCTATTTTTAAATATTTTAAGAAAGGTTGTACATGAAACTTGGGCAACTCATGTTTTTGTACCTATTTTTAAATATTTTAAGAAAGGTTGTACATGAAACTTGGGCAACTCATGTTTTTGTACCTATTTTTAAATATTTTAAGAAAGGTTGTACATGAAACTTGGGCAACTCATGTTTTTGGTTAACTTAAGTATTAGTTGACCATATAAAATACAATTCGAAAATAATTTAGAACTCTAATTTGGTGAACATTTTGAGAATTGGCTTTTTTGTTTATGAATATCCTCCAGCGATTGTTGGTGGTTTAGGGACGTATGCTGAAAATGTAACGCAGGAATATGTTGAAATGGGAAATGACGTTTCGGTCTTCACGTTAAATTTTGGGGGAACTTTGAAAACCACAGAAATTCTAAGAGGCGTTGAAGTTAATCGACCCTTAATTGCCGATGCGAGCAACGTTTTTCCATTTTTCGTGGTTGACGATTTAAAAAAATGGGGAACTAACATAAAATTCTTCAATGACATTTTCATGTACAATATTCTCAGCGCAACTAATTTCATCAACGGTTTGATCAAAAAGGAGAAGTATCATTTTGACGTTGTGTGCGTGCACGATTGGCTAAGTAGTATTTCTGGTCTGGTGATAAAGAATGAAACAAAAATCCCAGTGGTCTTCCATACACACAGTACCGAATGGGGAAGAAGTGAAGGCCAGGGATCAGAGGTAGTTTCGCATTTTGAAGATGCCATGGCTCACAACTCAGATAGGATAATCACAGTCAGCTACGCCATGCAACAAGACCTAGTTAAGCATGGTTGGCCGTCATCAAAAGTAAGCGTAGTTTGGAACGGAGTGGACCCTGACCGTTACGACATGACAAAATGCAAACCCGAGGATATAGCAGCAATTCGCGAAAAGTACGGTGTTCCAAAAGATTGGAACATGCTTCTATTCGTGGGAAGATTATCTTGGGTAAAAGGCGCTAGAAACCTTGTTTTAGCAATGCCATCTGTCTTGAAGGAATATCCTAACACCAAACTCGTAATTCTAGGCAAAGGAGACGAACAAATAATAACTGAAGCAGCGTACAGGTTAAACATTCAAAATAACGTTGCATGCCGCTTTGATTTTGTTTCTGAACCCGAGAGAATCCTCCATTACGCCGCTTCCGACATATGCGTATTCCCATCAGTTTACGAACCCTTTGGAATTGTTAGCTTAGAGGCTATGGCAATGGAAAAACCAGTCGTCGTGGGCGCACGAGGTGTAGTAGGTTTTAGAGAACAAGTATTAAGCTCCGGCCCCGATCAGAACGGCGTGCACATAAACGGCGAAGACCCCCTCGACATAGCATGGGGAATAAAAGAGACTCTACGAAACCCCGAAAAAGCCAGAAATTGGGGTGAAAACGGACGCAAAAGAGTAATAGAATACTTCACATGGCGCAAGGTAGCAGATGAGACACTAAAAATCTACGAATCACTTCTATGAAGAAACTCAAAGAGAGCTCTCCAATGTTCTTTTATTTCTTTTTCCCTGAAGATAAACTGTTGTTTCTGGAGAATATTTTGGTTTTCAAAATTTTCGTCATGAGAGACAAAACCCAAATTTTGGGTCTGAATACGGTGCGACTAATTCTCAGAATGATTTTTTTATGGTAAATTGAGGCTATGATCCCCATCGGCGCTTTGTCAGACTACTATAGATTAGAGACTCATACCAATATCAGAGTGTGTGAGAACTATCAGGTTTTTGAGGAAATGATAGTTTTATAGTATAATTGGTTAAATATCAGCTATACATGCCTAAGAAAACATTTTTGAACCCGCAACAGAACCTTGAAGAGAGTTTTTAATTATGGTTATCTGCTCTTGAAGGGACTTAAGAAGGTCAAAGGCGAAGTCGGATTTACGATGCTTGCCTACATGAGACGAGCCATCGATATTCTTGGAGTTGGAACGCTAAAAGCTATCGTGAAGTCATAAGAAAAGCCAAGACAGACAGCAATAAAGAGCTAAGGCGAGAGTTGAATTCAAGTAAAGTTCGTTTCTAATTCCGAGTTTTTTACAGGGTCTGGTTATAGGATTGTTCCATATGCCTTAAACACACCATAATTTGGGTTAAAATCTCAACGATACCATTTCTTGCTGAAAAATTGCCTATTGATTGAAAATTAGGAGTAATATTATAATTTGACTCCCGTTTAAGTTCGGGAGAGACTTCAAGTCTTGAAGTGATCTGGAGAAAATTAGATGCTAACTCGAAATGCCCAATGCATGAACGTGCTGATGTCTCTTGAAAGCACCAAAGAAGGCTCCACATAACAATGGAGACTGCACCTTTGACAGTTTTTTGTTTTTTTCCAGTCAAAATTAGATATAGCCCCTTTTAATCCTCCCTCAAAAATGGAAACACTACTGACATAGTCGTTGTGGACGTAGCAAGGCAAAACTACTTTTCCGTGTGGGTCGATGTTTATCATAGTCCAGGGTTTGCATTGCCATTTTTTCTCTTTCGCCATCACTTTAAAGTAACCCATAGAGTTGACGATGGGGTAGCCTTCTCGCTTCATTTGCATGAGCTTTCGGGCAATTTTCGGTATTTTATTAATGTCTGGTAAAGAAGCACTTGAGTTGCAGTATTCATGAGTTACTGCAACCGATATTTTGATACCCCAGTCTTTGGCTAATATGATCATGCTTTCGATTTCATCAATGTTCTCAGCCATAATCGTCGTGTTGATGGTTAAAGAAACTTTTTCTTTGGCTGCATTTATTCCCCGAACGGATTTCCTAAAACTGCCATCTATTCCTCGAATTTCATCATGAGTCTTTTCCAAACCATCTAGCGAAACATAAACAACACCATTGATGTAGGGAGCTATTTCGTCTATTCTGGATTCAAGCAGAGTACCATTGGTAATTAGGCTTGTATGCAAAGGCAGAGATCGGGAAAAAGCAAGAATATCCACCAAATCATGCCTAAGCAACGGTTCCCCGCCCTCAAAAGCAACCCCAACAGCACCTGAATAATAAATTTCTCTTAATACTGCTTTCTCCTGCGCAAGACTTGGATCTGGGCTGGGTCTTCTCCAAAAAGGACACATCTTGCAGCGGAGGTTACAGTTGTAAGTCAATTTATGTCCGCAGAAAAAAGGAACCTTTGCACCCAGCAGGTTTGAGATCAACCCGCTATAAATTCTAAACCCCATGCGAAAGTTATCCGAGAGATGTGGCGATTTTTTTTCAAACACATTTTGGGGAACTTGTTTCATCTTTAATGACCCGATAAAGTTTTAAAATCGACAATACATTTGTAGTTTTTTAGTGACGTAACTCTTGCGCTTTCTTTAAACTTGATGCTCTTTTGTTACTTAAGATATAGATATTTTTTTCCACTAGAGTTTGAATTTTCGCCTCAGTTGCTTACTCAACAGGTTTTACACACTTAATATCTTGGGAGTCGGTTGTTTTTTGTTAGGTTCCGCAGGTAATAACACGCATGAAATAACCTCAAACCGCCTATACGCCGATTTTCAGCAGCTTTCTCATAAAGAGGGATTGGTTGGTTACGATAATACGAAACCTATGACAAAACCTACGATTAGTCCTAAACCAAGCGGTAGCATACCCATGAGAAGTACTCCATATTGAATTGCAATAGGACCATATGTGTCTGCAATGCCTTTCAAGGCGCCAAGGCTTAAACCGAAAAACCCAAAGTAAGCAACTACGACCAGTATAATGGTAGCTATAATCGCGATCTTTAGCATTTTGTGGACAAGGTAGCCGATGATTAGTCCGATGACAAATGGAATAATCATCAAAACTAACGGTGGAATTCCGCCGATGCTTCCAGAGGTAATGAAATTAATAACTTGATCTATAGCGCCCAAAAATCAGCAACTCCAAACAAGTAAGGGGTAATTACAGAGACTATTAAACGCACGTTGTTGCAGTAACACAGTCACAATCTTAAAATAGATACAAGCGCTGAGCTCATGAAGACGAAAACATCAACGAGGAATTCAATCCCTAAAATTGTGCGATCAATGGTTTTTCACACACTCTGAAATGGGTATACAACTCTGCGACCGCACCACAGCATTACCATAATTCGGGTTCAAATATCGGCGATGTTATTTCTTGTTGATAGATTTTCTATTGATTGAGAATTAGAAATAATAATGTAAATGGACTTGCACATATCTTGGGGCTAAATGGATAAAGGGTTTCTTGTTACGTCCTGTTTTTCTGAATATTCCTTCGCTCTCGGGTCTATTCATGAAATTTAATTCCAGTATGGTCAAGTAGCTTATACAAGCGTACCTTGGCAAAGTCTGTTATGACAAAGAGGACCAACGCATAACCCCACACCAGGGCGGCTAACCCCCAACCCATTGCAGGAAGCAAAATACCGTATACAGTAATTATTGTAGCGACAAGTTGAGTAGCAATGACTGCAAACAGAAGCGGCTTTGCCGGTTTCACTGACCAAAAGTGACCCTTAGTTCTCGCGACAAACACAGTCAAGTGCCCTGCAACTGAAAGTTTGAGATATATGAAAGATTGCAAAACAAGTGGGTTTAGCTTCAACACAACTAGTCCAAGATAGAGAATCCCAAAAGTTGAGAAGACCCCTATTATTCCAAGAAACGTCGCTATTCCCAACAAAGAACGCATATCCCATTTCTCAGGTTTATCCGAATACTTCACTTTGTCATAAGCTATAGTCATGATCGGCAGGTCATTTAAAAGAGCTAACAAAACAAGCATCAGAGCAGTAACAGGGTAAAACTGGAAAATGACGATTGATGTAGTCATAAAAAGCAGAATCCTTATCGTTTCAGCGATGCGGTAGGTGCAGTAATTAGTCATGCGCTGGAAAATCTTACGACTCTCCTTAATCGCGTCGATTATAACAGAAAGACCAGGCTTAGTCAAAACTATATCCGCTGCTGATTTTGCTGCGTCAGTGGCGCCCTCAACCGCAATACCCGCATTAGCCTTCTTCAAAGCCGGCGCATCATTAACCCCATCTCCAGTCATCCCTACAACATGGTCTTCTTCTTGGAGAAGCTCAACAATACGGTACTTATGCTCAGGGAAGACCTCTGCAAAGCCTTCAGCCTCTTCAACCACGCGCTGAGCCTCACC
This sequence comes from Candidatus Bathyarchaeota archaeon, assembly GCA_963775685.1. Taxonomy (GTDB): domain Archaea; phylum Thermoproteota; class Bathyarchaeia; order Bathyarchaeales; family Bathycorpusculaceae; genus Bathycorpusculum. The sequence continues at coordinate 433,865 of CAVZJV010000014.1, read as the reverse complement.
GTCAGACTTATCCAAAAAAGCAGCGGGCAACACAATATCATTTCCAAGGTTGACCTGACTCGAAATCTCTTTGGCAATAGCAATGTGGTCCCCCGTAACCATCTTCACGCTGACACCCATCGATTGAGCCGTCTTAATCGTTTGGGCTGAATCTTCCCTTGGCGGATCGAATAAAGCAATTAAACCTGCAAACTGCCACTTGTTTTCCTCGTCAGTTCGAGCAACACCCAGCGCACGATACCCTTTCTTGGCAAACTCATTAACATCTTCTGTTAATTTGCTATTGACCTTTTTCTTGTCTTCGACCAAAGCCAGAATTACCTGAGGTGCTCCTTTAGTCACCTTAAACTGATTTCCATCTTCACCTTGTACTGTCGCCTCAGCTCTTTTAATGACGGGATCGAATGGCTTAAAACTGGTCACTTTGATATGCCCTATTCTATCCGAGATGGCAGGTGTACTCTTAGTTTTAGTTAAGATTGCTTCGTCGATAGGGTCTTTATCTTCTTCTCTTGACGCAAGAGCACTGAATAACAGTACGTCATTTTCTGAGAATTTATCGTAAGGTTTAGTTCCGCCCATAGTGAGCGCATTTTTAGTGATAGTGCCCGTTTTGTCTGAGCATAGCACGTCCATGCTTGCCATTTCCTCAATCGCAACCAATTTGCTAACGATCGCTTCCTTTCTGGCGAGGGCTATGGCTCCTATGGCCATTGTAACTGAGAGAACCGCGGGAAGTGCTGCAGGTATCCCTGCAACAGTTAAGATCAATGCAAATTGAATGATGTCTAAAATGTTTTGACCTCTAAAAATCGAAACTAAAACGATCACTATTACGAGTCCTATCGCTAAGAAAATCAGGTAATCGCCTATTTTGCCGATGGCTTTTTGAAAGTGGCTCGGAGTTTGGGCTTGCTCTACGAGTTTAGCGGTTTTGCCAAAAAAAGTCTTGGCTGCGGTGTTTACTACAAGCGCGTTCATTTCACCTTGTTTGACAATCGAGCTTGCATATCCGATGTCTGAGAGATGTTTCTCAACAGGCAGCGATTCTCCCGTTAATGCGGACTCGTCGGTTAAGAGGTAATCTCCGTCGATTAGTTTTACATCGGCAGGAATGATTTCTCCTAAACGAAGTCGAACAATGTCGCCTGGCACCAGTTTTTCAGCGGGCGTTCCCTGCCATTTCCCATCGCGCAGGACACGCGCTTTTAAGGCTAATCTCTTCTTTAGTAGTTCTATAGCATTACCCGCTTTACGTTCCTGCCACGACCCTACTATGGCGTTTACCATTAGTAGCGTCAAGATTATTGCAAAATCAGGCCACCGTTGGATAACTGCAGACATTACTACTGCTGCTTCAATCATCCATGGAATTGGACCCCAAAAATAGTGAAGAAACTTTAGTAGCGGGTTAACTTTTTTTTCCTGAATCTCATTAGGACCGTATTGCTGAAGTCGTTTTTCTGCTTCTGAGGAAGAAAGACCTCCTTTGCCTGCCGAAAGTTTGCTTAATAGTTCATCAATATTGGCTTTCTTTGCCTCTTCCGTGGTTAAGAGACCTTCACTCATAAATTGACACTCTCTATCAGTTTTATCATTTCCTTTTTGAGTTCGTCAAGTCTTTTTTGGTCTCTTGCCTCTATCGATAAGCGCATTATCGGTGATGTGTTTGATGCTCTGATCAGAGCCCACGAATCTGGAAAAACAATTTTAACGCCATCAATCGTGTTTATGTTTTGATATGCTGCCATAGCTTTTTCTTTTATTTTGTTGATAACTTGAAACTTCGTTTCGTCTGAGCACTTTATTTCGATTCTTTCGAAGAGCCTCCCCGGCAACTGTTTAACGGCTTCTGAGAGTTTCTGCCCCATTTTTGAGACGATTTCCGCCATGTACATACTGTTTATTATTGCGTCGTCAAACCAGAAGAACTTTGGAACGCAAATGTGACCCGATTTTTCAACCCCGAAAACAGCTTTGTGCTTCTTGGTCTCCTGCACTAAAAACGTATGTCCAACTGGTACACGAAACACTTTTTCCCCGTATTTCTTAACCTCATCCTCGATGATGTCTGAACATTCTATGTTGGCGACGACAGGACCCTTGTGAGTTTTCATTATGTCCCTGATGAAGAGGATTGCGCTTTGCTCGGTCATTATGACTTTGCCTTTGTCATCAACGAAAATTGCTCTGTCGCCATCGCCGTCAAACGCTATTCCGAGATCTGCCTTCTCCGATACAACCTTCTTGCACAGAGCAGTCAAGGTTTCTGGTTTCGGTTCAGGGTCTCTGTTTGAAAACGTTGGGTCGGGCCAATCAAACAGGAAAGTGGCTTTGACACCGATTTTCTTGAGTATTTTCGGTACCAATAGACATGCGGCCCCGTTTCCGAAGTCAGCGACAAGACTTATTTTCTCTGGTTTTATTTTTTCGGCCACGAAATTAGCGTATTCTGTGTCCATTCCTTCAAGCTTCTTTGCTGTTCCTCTGCCTGTTTTGAACTTTTCTGAGATGATGATCTCGCCCAGTTTTTTGTTTTCGTTCTTCGAAGAAGCCGACTCCGTCTTGGTGGAAGAATTTGACGCCGTTCCACTCTGCTGGCAGATGGGACGCGGTTATGTAGGCGGTTGCATCGTTTTTCATTTTCCAGTTGGCAAAGACGCAAAGACTCGCAGGACAGGTTCCAACCAGATTAGCGTTTGACCCCGTTTTTTTCAGTCCTGAAACGAACGCAATCTCAAGTTCGGTGCCATGCTCTCGGAAGTCTCGTCCAATCGTGAAGGTACCCGGGCATAGAGTTCCGGCGGCTTCACCTATTTTGGTCATAATCTCTTCTGTCAAGTCTTTACCGTAAATTCCTCTTATGTCGTAAGCTCTAAAAATACCCGTTTTCTGTCACACACCGTTTTTATTTGGTCCAAATTTTTAACCTATAGATAGGCGTCTGTGGCGTATCTTCGCATCATTCGATGAGTGTTGAAATAATATGCTACTTTACCAATAGAGTTTTTCATCATGTCTATCCAGCTATCGCGTTCACGATAAAATTTTGGAATAATAACGTATTCCAGCTTGTTGTATAGATCAGCAATTTCTCTTTTCCTTGTCTCTTGTTCATTAAGCCATTGATTGGCCGATGGACCTATAGCCCAACCTGTGAGACCTTCCACACATCCCTCTATCCACCACCCATCTAAAACGCTAAAGTTGATAACACCATTATGCGCAGCTTTCATCCCGCTGGTCCCAGACGCCTCCATTGGCGGCATGGGCGTATTCAGCCAAACGTCAACTCCAGAAGTCAGTTTCCCAGCAATCGCCATATTGTAATTTTCAAGATAGACTATTTCCATTACGCCTTTTAACCGTTCTATATATTCATAAATTTCTCTGATAAGACTTTTCCCCAGCTCATCCCTTGGATGTGCCTTTCCAGCGAAAATCAATTGAATCTTGCCTTGACTGTTGATTTCTTTAAGCTTTTCCAAATCTGAAAAAATCATCTTTGCTCGCTTATACTCTGTGGCTCTTCTGGCAAAACCTATCGTTAAAACGTTTGGATCCATCTGAATCCCCGTATTGGTGTGAACCAAGCGGAGTAAATCTTGTTTAGCTTTCAAATGGGCTTCCCACACCTCCTCTTCAGGAACGGGATCAATTCTTACCAAAAGTTCGGGTTCATTTGCCCATCCCCGGATATATTTGTCGAATAACTCGCGAAATTGAATGCATGTCCAAGTGTAAGAATGGACGCCGTTGATTATTTCTTGTATGTGATATCCAGGAAAAAGCTTCCTTGAGTATTCCATATGCGCTTCTGTAACGCCGTTTGTGTACTTGCTCAGGTTTAAAGCTAAAAGGGTCATATTCAGCTTGTCTTGTCCACCATATTTCTTTAGGATTTCTAGCGGTACCTCAGTTTCCAGTACTTCCGAGAGGAGGTCATATGAGAACTTATCAAATGCCGCTGCCACCGGGGTATGCGTAGTAAAAACACACAAATTTTTTACTTTGTCAATGTTCAAATTATTGTTCTTTAACAGTTCAAGAGTAAGAAGACTAGAATGACCCTCGTTCATATGGTACTTTTTGACGTTGATTTTCAAGGCCTCGAGGATGCGTTCTCCACCGATTCCCAAGACTATTTCTTGTTTTAACCTGTATTTTTCGTCGCCTCCATAAAGAAAATCGGTAATTTCTCTGTCTTCTTGAGTGTTCCCTTCAACATCTGTCGTGAGAAACAGCACTGGGATGGTTCCGCCTGTTAGACTTTCTTGTTCATAGGCCCACACGCCGATTTTGACATCTCGTCCAGCAATTTTAACGGATGCAGTTTCTGGCAACAGTTTCATGAACTTGGAGGGATTCCACTCTTCAGGATACTCTAATTGTCTTCCGTCAAGCGTTATTTTTTGTTTAAGATAGCCTTTCCTGCTCACTAAGGTTACTGCAACCAAGGGCAGTCTCAAGTCAGAACTTGACCTAATCGCGTCTCCCGCTAGAACACCCAGCCCCCCACTATAGGTAGGAATATCCGTATCCATAGCGATTTCCATCGAGAAATAAGCAATTTTGGCGCCTTCAATAAAACCATTCATGCAGTACTCGCTGTCAAAATAATATTGCTTAGACAAGAAATTCGCAGTAAACTGGGTCAGCGTTGCATCTAAAGGCATTCCGCACACAGGATCTTTAACAGACATAAAAAACTCTTCGTTACAATTAGAAATGCTTCCACCCATAATTAGTTTCCTCAAAATTGATAACTCTCATTTTTGAACCGGCGTGAAAGTTGACTATTTTGTTTACTATTTCTCTTTGGCTTAGCTGACAGAATAGTTCGACGTATATGGATCCTCAGTAAAGGGAACAAGGACAGCGGGGATAAGTGCATAGCATAACCGATGAACCCAGTCCATTTGCTTCGACTATTTTAGTAAGCCAAATCATAGAGGCGTAGAGGTTTGCCCTGAGGACATAATTGAAGTGAACTTGATTAAAAAACGAGAACATCGATTATGGCAAGGGCGCTGAGTCTATTAAGGCTTAAATTATTCGGGGAGGATACATAACAGTACTGAAGTGTTTTTTATGGTTAAACTCGTTGAAGATGTTTTTTCAAAGGGGTTCTTAGAAGTACAGGAAAATGACGCACTTTCTTCATCTCTATCACTTTTCAAAGAAGGGATGTCGCCTGTTTTAGCGGTTTTCGATAGTGAAGGCAGTTACAAAGGGGTTATTTCACGAAAATCGATAAAACGGTCTAGTTTTGATGCGTCTGGGACCAAAGTCAAAACTTTGACGCGGTCAGCGCCTGCCGTTACCCTGAAGGATTCTCTCAGTAAAGTCGCTAAGTTAATGATCGAGAGTGAAACCAGGCAACTTCCCGTTTACAGTGAAGACAAGCTCTTAGGTTTTGTAACAGACGAGGATGTTATCCATGGTGCTGTAATGGACCAATGGGGTAACACTAATGTCGAAGAAATAATGACCAAGAAGCCGTTCACTGTAGAAGAAAACCAATCGCTAGGGGCAGTTCTAAGTCTTATAAGAAATGAAGGAATCTCTCACGTTCCCATAGTCAAGGATGGAAAACTCGTAGGAATGGTGAGCATTTCCGATATTATTGAGAATATCTTTCAGCCCAGACATGTGCAAAGGTTAGGTGAAAGAGTAGGTGAGAAAGTTCCTGTTCTAAGTATTCATGCGAAGGGCATAATGGTTAAGCCTGTAATCACTGTTTTTCCTGAATCCAAATTGCGAGATGCTGAAGAGCAAATGCACAAATTCAACATTTCCTCTTTGGTGATCGTCAGCAAAGGAAGACCTGTCGGAATCATAACTAAACGAGACTTTCTTGAACCTTTAGCTCAACTGGAAAAACCATTGGAAAGGCTTACTGTGCAATTTTCAGTTAAAGACGTGGAGATTGATGAAATTCAACGAGGCGCAGTTATGGACGACTTCGAATCTTTTACCCACAGATACGGAGGAACCTTAGACGCTGGCACGCTATTTGTCTACATGAAGACGCATGGCACAAACTTCAAGGGGGATCAGTTAATTCATTGCCGACTGCAATTTAGAACAAAGAAAGGCGGATTTTTCAGTTCAGGCGAGGGGTATGGTGTGGAACAGACGTTCAAGGTAGCTTTAGATAGACTTGAGGGCCAAATTGTAAAAAGCACAGAATTAGCAAATGATCATGAATTTCTAAAGGGCTATTTTAGACGAAGATTTCCGTCGATGTAAACTGGTGTGACTGATAGGCAAATTGACAAAAACTTATGGTGTTTTGCTGACGTTGAGCCGAACTATCCCTAAATGCATCGAGATCGGGGGGTCTTTTCTATATAAAGGGAAAACATATTGTTTAATAGATAATTTTGCTTCAGCGCAGCATATGAAATGTGATGTTTGCGGTAATTATCCTATTTTTGATGTTTCAGTCATCAGAAACGAAAAGGGTGACAGACTACATGTGTGCAATGACTGTATTGATCAAATCACAAGCAGTACGGTTTCAAGTTCGTTCAAAGCATATAGGAAAAAACGCGAAAACATTTTGGAAAATAGAATGTACATAGATGGTGTGTCATCAATATTGGCTGCGTATGAGCGGAATGAGTTGCCCTTTAAGATATCAAGTGAAGGAGTTATGATGTTGCGGAATACGTTTGTTCAAATGTGCAACGGTTCGGATCCTAGGACAAAAGATAAGCAACTTGCAGAGCACTACATCAACTATGGTGGTGAGTACGAGGCTACTGGTTTCTCTAACGCACGTCAGGTGTGATTTCCCAAAAATAGTGCAGGAGATAGTTATTGAGCATAAAAAGGCTCCGCTTTATAACAACTATTTCACTGCGACTTTGTGCTTTTTAGGTACAGGTGCAATCGTCTTCTTTGGGACACTGACTTCAAGTAATCCGTCCCTAAATGTGGATTCAGCTTGCTCGGGGATTACTTCTTCGGGGAACGACAGCTGTTTGTAAACGTGCGAGTAAACGCGTTCTCTGACAACAAAGTTCTTCTCTTTGTCTTCTGTTTCAACGTCTGTCTCAGCTGAAATTTCGATGCCATGCTGGGTAAGACTTACGTCTATCTTGTCTTTTGCTACGCCGGGCAATTCAGCGTGCACTACAAATCTGTTTTCTTCATCAACCAGATCAACAGTTGCCTCACGAACCGGAACAATGGGTTCAAAACTTACCCATTCATATGGAGAAGCTACACTTTCAAAGAAATTTCTGCGAAAATCATCCATTAAATCGTCAAAAGTCGTCAGAACATGAACTGCTGGAACGTGTTTGGTGGAACGTGTTACTCTATTTTTTTTATAGCTGGAACATGTTTTACGGGTTTTGCTGCAATGTTAACTTTTGCGATTGCTTTCACCGGAGTCTTTTTTTCTTCATTACTCATTTTTTTCACCTCGATTAACTTGTTATTGGAATTCTAATCTGCGTTATCGTTGTTCTTTCTGCAACTGGAGTCTTTTTGCAATTTCTTGGGAGATTTTTTCAAGACCTTTCGCTAGCTCTCTACTGTCAACTTCGGCTAACGTGTAAGACTTGTTCTCTTTGTCGACGAAGACAAGCTCCAAATTTTTATTTCTATCAACCAACGTTTCACCCCCATCAAACTAATTATTTGACATGAGTTCGTAATATGTAACTTTAGTTATCAAGGCAGAAATCAGAACTTTTTCATCACACATTCCAAAACAGGGGACCACAGCTACTAGCACCCTCATGCGATCTAAGCCTTCAAGTGTCAAGGACTGGCTGGCTTTCCCTAATGCTAACCCCTGAAAGGGTATTCAAAAAAGAGTCATTGGGAGTTGACGGGGAGCTATGGTTTATTCTTTTTTGACTACCCACGTTTTTACTGCTTCTTCGATAGCGCGCGATAGGTCTCCTTTTTTCCCGCCAAATCTTTGCTATTGTTTTCAATCTGAGCTGCTTTTTCCAACTCATCAGGTAAATCCACGCTGATTCGGCCCATATTCAAATCATCCATTTTAGAGTTTTGTGCACGATTTCACGTGTCAAGCATCTTTCCAATGGGTGAGTTGCCAAACGACTAATTCTATATTTGTAATCATTTTTCATTCACCAAATTCAGTTATCGGCTTATCAACATAAGATGTTATGTGTTTACACACTTATATGTGTATTGGCTTAAACGCCTTAAGTGTCAATTACGCAGATTGACTCTAAAGATCACCCCGCCCAAAATATGCTAAAAACATAGCATACGACTTAAAATCACAATAATAGCTTACAGGAACATTATCCTCATCGACGTATGTTGCGTTTATTTGTACAATAAATGGGTCCTTTAACCAAAAATCGAACAATGTTCCTGACATTGAATACTTAACATAAGAAAAGAGTTAGAAGACCGACTCCAGGCTACTAGTCAGTCAACTATTTACTTGAAACAAGACAAAGTGTGCGAAGTGTCAAAAAGATAAAAGTTACAAAACCACATCAATCTTACGCATCAAAGGTGAGACATTGTCTAAGATAATAAAAATCAGGTGCAAGAGAAATTCTTGATTCCAGAGGCAACCCAACTGTCGAAGCAGACGTATTCACAAACAGAGGATTTTCAAGGGCTTCAGTTCCTTCTGGTGCAAGCACAGGCAAATATGAAGCTTGTGAGCTCAGGGACGGCGGAAGGCGTTACTTGGGACAGGGCGTTCTGAAAGCTGTTAGCAACGTTAACAATGTCATAGCGAAGAAGACTCATTGGGCAAGATTGTACAAATCAGAAAGAGGTGGATGAGTTGATGATTGAGTTGGATGGAACTCCTAATAAGTCCAACTTGGGCGCCAATGCTATTCTCGCAGTCAGCATGGCGGTATGCAAAGCAGGAGCATTGGAGTCGAACCTGCCTCTTTATGAATACATCGCCGAGCTTGCTGATTCAAAAGGTGTAACTTTACCCATCCCACAGATGAACGTTATCAATGGTGGAATGCACGCTGGGATAAAAAATGATTTTCAAGAACACATGATAGTTCCTTTCGGAGCCAAAAGTTTCTCTGAAGCTTTAAGAATGTGCTCGGAAACTTACCACACCCTAAAGAAAAACCTGAAAGAAAAATTCGGAAACTCAGCGATATTAGTCGGCGATGAAGGCGGCTTTGTTCCTCCCTTGAAAAGCATTGATGAAAGGTTAAAATTCATATCCGAAGCGATAGAAGAACTGGGCTACACTAAAGAATTTGGTCTTGGCGATAGACGCTGCAGCTTCAGAATTCTATGACAAGGGACGTTATAAAATCATGGAAAAAGAATACTCTTCTGAAGGATTAACCGAATTCTATTCTGAGCTGTGTGAAAAATTCAGGATAATTTCAATCGAAGATGGCTTGAGCGAAGACGATTGGGATGGCTGGATTAAATTGAAATCCAAGCTGGGGAAAAAAATTCAGCTTGTCGGAGATGATCTTCTGGTTACGAATGCTGAGAGAATTCAAAAAGCAATTAAATTAGATGCTTGCAATGCTCTGCTTCTGAAACTCAATCAGATCGGAACCGTTACCGAAGCCCTAGATGCTTTTAAATCAGCCAGAGGAGCTGGGTGGAACGTTATTGTTTCTCATAGATCAGGAAGCACTGAAGAAACTTTCTTTGCGGATTTGGTTGTTGGCTTAGATGCAGGGGAATTCAAGTATGGCGCGCCCGCAAGAAGTGAACGGACATGTAACTATAATCAACTGCTAAGGATTGAAGAAGAATTAGGTGGAAAGGCGAAGTATTCAAAGATTTTTGGGTAAATATTTTTAGAGATGCAATGATTTCTCGAAATACCAGAAGGTTAGTTTGAGCTAAGTTCAATAAGTGATTTGTAAATATCTAGTGTTTGTTCGGCAGCTTTTCTCCAAGTAAAATACTCTATCACTCTTTTGCGATCGTTTTCGCCCCAAATTTTTGCTCTTTGCGGGTCTTTAAGTACCTCATTGATTTCCCACGCAATGTCCACTGGGTTGCCCACCATCTACGTGAACGCCGTTTTGCATTGGACCGGCTGGCATGACTTGCTCACGGAATCCAACCACACCCTTGGCGCCGACCACTATGGGTTTTCCCATAGACATGGCTTCCAAGCTTACTATACCTATCAAAAGGCTCGTAAACAGAAAGGAAAACGCACAAGTCAGAAGCTGCATAATGCAAAATCCGCTCGTCTTCAGGCACGAACTCCAAGCAGTAAACTAAGTTTTTGCTTATGCCAAGTCGGTCAGCAAGTTCTGTTATGTCTCGCTGCTCTTCGCCCTTTCCAAGTATAACCAGCTTTGCTTTTGGATATTCAGCTAAGACTATGGGCATCGCTTGAACAAGATTCCTGACACCTTTCACCCACGTCAAACGGCATAGGAAAATTATCATGGTTTCATCTTTGGCTATTCCGTATTTTTGCCTGAGCTTCTGCACATCCTCTGACTTGCCTTTTTGAGGCGCATATTTTTCTGGATCAACGCCGTTCCAAACCACATGTATTTTTGATTCTGGCCAACCGTGCTTAGCTAAATCTTCTTTCATTGCGTGACTTACTGTTATTATTCCATCGGCCTTTTCTGCCATCACTGACTCCAACTGGTTAACTATAGCTGAGCCTTCTCCACCGCTTCATCCCCACTCGGTTGAGTGGACATGAAATATTACAGGTATTTTCAACTCATTCTTGCAGATTATTCCAGCTATGCTACTCAACCAGTCGTTAATGGAAACAACTGCGTAGTCGTAGTTCTCTTGTTTTATGAGGTGTTTATCATTTGTGCAGCTGCCAACATATTGTAAGCGAATATGTCGGTGAAGAATTTTATGTTTGTACCCCATCTTTTAAGGTCGTCTGCCACAAACAATGGAAATACATTGCTAGCTTCAACGAGGAGCGGCCTGTGAATATCAACACCGCCCAAAATTTCTCTTATTTTTAGGTTTCCAGGGTTAACTGTGTAAACAGAGACATCCCATCCTAAAGCCACAAACTCCTTCGTCATATACTCAGCGTAGGTTCCCAATCCACCAACAATTGCAGGTGGATATTTCATTACAAAAAACGCAATTCTCAAACAATTCACGCTCATAATTCAATAATTTTTTATTTCGTCATGTCACAAGTCGACAAATTCCAATAATTGCTCCGCATTCTGCGAATTACAATATCGCGTTGGGTTAAACAACATTCTGCGGTTTCCCCGAAACGAAAGCAGCTATGTTTTCCACTGTTGTTTCAAGTATTCTTTCTAAGGCTTCTTTGCTATAGAAAGCGATGTGGGGAGTAAAAACGACGTTGTCTTTGCTTAATAGAATATGATCCTTAACTAGGCTGTTCAAGACTTCGAGGTTTTTAGGGTCGTATAAAAGCTGTTTTTCCTCTTTTATAACTTCTTCACCTTCAAAAACGTCAAGACCCGCACCAGCCAGTATTTTGTTGTCAAGAGCCTCGATTAATGCTTCAGTGTCCACGATGCTGCCTCTTGCAGTGTTTATCAGAATGGCGCCTTTCTTAACAAGTTTGAATGTATCTTTGTTCATGAGATGATGTGTGGCTTTCATGTAGGGTACATGAAGAGTAATTACGTCTGATCTAGCTAAAAGATCCTCAAGCGTAACATATTCAAACCCTAAGACCTCAGATAAGAGTTTGTTTTGGCGAACGTCATAGGCTAAAACGTTCATGCCAAAGCCTTTTGCAATCCTTATGACGTGCAAACCGATTTGACCCGTTCCAATGACGCCTATAGTTTTTCCTTTCAAATCAAACCCCTCTAATCCCTCTATTGAGAAATCCTGTTCAAAACGTCTAATGCATGCCTTACACATGTTTCTCGACAAGGACAAAATCAAAGCAAACGTGTGCTCGGCAACAGTGTTCTCCCCGTATGATGGAACATTGCAGATTGTAATTCCCTGTTTCTTGCATTTTTCTAAATCGATATGGTCAAAGCCGGTGGATCTTGTAGTTATTAATTTCAAATTTGGAATTTCTCGAATGATTGGCTCATCTATTTTAGAGTAGATGAAGACTGAAACGGCATCAAAATCTTTTATTTCTGGGGTTTTTTCCAAACTTAGTTTTTCATTTGAGAACTTAAGTACGTGACCGTTCAGCTTCTTTTTGAGGTATTCTTCTTCCCAGTCTTCTACTTCATAAAATGCTATTTTCATCTTTTTCCACTTACCTAATGTTGAATATATTATATCTGACTTTCATGGGAAAGGGTATGTTGTTATTTTGTCTTCCGTGACGAATGTTTAGGGATGTTGCTGTAATTCGGCAATGCGATTTTGAACTGTTGTAGAAAGTGCTTTCCTCAAATTTTCATCTTGGAACCCTGCCTTAATTTGGTTAATTCTTGTAGCTAGTTCTTCATCGCCAATTGTGTTTTTGAGCCATTTTTGAAAGTCTTGACGCTGAAAATGGAATGTTACGGATTGAATGGGTACTGTTTGGAGTTTTTCGGCAAACTCCACAGTGCTAGTTGCCGTAATTCCTGTGAATTTTACCGAGTTCCGTGAAAAAATGAAAGCCATTTTCAAATGGAACTGTGTGGAGCAGGTTTAGGTTTTTTTGTTTCTCTATGGGCTGCTTTTTGGTTATGGCTGTCTTGAACAAAATGTGGGCACACCCTGAAGTATAGAACGATAGGTGTAGAGACTTATAACAAGTTGTGAGTGTGAGGGCACTGCTACATTTCAAAGTGAAACAAGCAGGAGTCATTAAGGTCACGATGAGCAAAGCGATATGAATTTTGGCAATACTTTCACGTTTAAGCATCTTGAAGTGTTTACTCTAAACTGTTTCTTAAAGTGCGAATCCGCGCGCAGCGCAAATACTCGCCGTTAACCTTAACTTGGAATGTGCCATATTCTATATGCAACGAGAAGATATTTTTGAAGAAAACAAAGATCATATGCACTCTGGGTCCCGCCAACTTTTCAAAGAAAGTAATTGAAAAGATGTTCCAAGCAGGCATGAATGGTGTGAGGATAAACACCGCTTATGGAAATCTCGCTCAATACCAATCCGTTATAGAAACCGTTCGGGAAGTTGCAGATATTCCCATAATTGTTGACGTCAAGGGACCAGAAATCAGAATCAGGGCATCTCAACAAAAGGTCTTTAGTAAAGGCGACATTTTGGAAATAGGCTTCGACGGGGAAGAAGTCAGTTTCAATCATGATTTCTATGACGAAATGTGTGTTGAAGACGAAGTATACGTTGACAATGGAAAAATTAGAATGCGGGTAGTTGAAAAGAAAGATCGAAAACTTCGCCTTCAAACCCTGGACAGCGGCATCATAGAAGATGGAAAAGGGGTAAACATTCCAAACAAGCATCTTTCGGTTCCAACCTTCCTCGAGAAGGACTTGGAAATTATACGGTTGGCGAAAAAATACGACATCGAATACATCGCGCTTTCATTCACAAGAAACGCACAAGATGTAAGAAATTTATCTCAGATCAACGGTTTTGAAGGCGGAATAATCGCCAAGATTGAGAACTCTGAGGGTGTTCAAAACGTTGAAGAGATTTTAGATACCGCCAGCGGATTAATGGTAGCAAGAGGCGATTTGGCAGTTGAAATTGAACCTGAAAAGGTACCGCTGGTTCAAAAAGCCCTCATCAAATTATGTAATCAAAAAGGTAAGCTTGTTGTTACTGCAACGGAGATGCTTGAATCGATGATTAATCAACCTAACCCCACTAGAGCCGAAGTAAGTGATGTTGCAAACGCCATACTTGATGGGTCAGATGCCATTATGCTCTCGGGTGAAACAGCGGTAGGTCAGTATCCTGTGGAGGCCGTTGAGATGATGGCCCGGATAGCGAATGAAACAGAGAAAGCTGTTAAGAGCAACGTTAAAGATACCCCGTTCGTCAACATATCGGACACGGTTAGCAGGGCAATCCAGAGAATAAGCCAAAGCATGCCCGTTCACAAAGTTATTCCTTTGACGCGGTCAGGATATACTGCGAGAATGATAGCTCGCTTTAAAATTGCACAGCCGATAATAGCCGTTACGCCTGAAATCAAGGTCAAAAGACAACTAGAACTCATATTCGGTGTGTACCCCGTTCTGATAAACTACCGTGAAGAAAAAGACAGATTATTGGCAGTTGCAAACCGACTTCATGAAATGCATCTGGTTGATGATGAAGAGACTGTCTTGTTTACCGAGGGTATCAGAACCGCTATGGAGCACGCCAGCAACTCAATAGAGATACATAAAATAAAAGAGTTAAGAGAATTTGCATCCTCCTCAACGCTGACGACATTTTGGTGAAACTAATTATGATCTGTAATCTGTTCGTCTTTAGACACGCTGAGACCACCGACAACAGCAACCAAATATTCTCAGGCTGGCGTGACCCAGACTTAACTCCAAAAGGGCTTGTACAGGCACAAGAGATTGCCCAACAGCTAGAACAAGAAAAAATTGATTATGCATTTACATCGCATCTTTTAAGGGCCAAAAGAACCCTTGAAATTGTCCTTAAACCCCACCTTAACGTTCCCGTTTTCATAGACGACCGCCTGATAGAACGTTGTTATGGCACGTTGCAGGGCAAAAGCAAGATTGAGATAGAAGCCGAAAAACCTAAGTGGTTTGCCAAAGTTCATCGAGGTTACGATTTTCCGCCTCCAGACGGTGAAAGCCTCAAAATGGTTGAAAGCCGCACTTTGCCCTTTGTTGTGCAGCTTGAAATGTGGCTTAAGCTGAAGCCGGGTAATATAGCTATCTCGTGCCATGGCAATTCAATGCGCCCGATTAGAAGAATCTTTGAGCACTTAAGCCTTAAGCGAATGCTTGAGCTTGAGAACCCGCAGGACCAAGCGATGAAGTATGCTCTTCATATACACCGCATCAATGTTGATGACGTTGAGCGCAAACTCGAAGCAGATTGGCCCAGCGTTGTGGTTCCGTCATCTGTAAAGTTGGCGACGGACCCCCAAAACCCATTGAGGCAATACTATCAAGTTTAATCAAAGGTTCTAAAATGGACTTGAACCTGTTTCAGACTGTGTAAAAAGTCTCTTTATCTGTTGCCTATTTACCGTTTAACCTTAAATCTAGACTGCTTTTAAAGCAACTAAGCGATCCTTTGGTTTGCTGTTGTGCCTGTACAGTCACAAATTTTTAAAAGCAGAAAACCCTTGATGCTTTTAACAGAGTTAATCTTTCTTTGGGAGGTGCAATTTATGTCTGAAACATCAGTTAATATTACCGAGAAGTTACAGAAAATTGGGCAAACCGCTCAAGAGTACAAGGATGCAATCGTTAGCCAATTTAAGGATATGGAAGTTGAAGTTAAAGATTGGAACTTCGCGGTTGGAAAAGCAGAAAAAGAATATACTGTCGAAGTAAACCTTAAGCTTGGCATTCGATCAAAAAAAGAATAGAGCAAACAGTAGTTCTAACCTGACCCCCTTTCTTTGATTTATCGTTGATTCTAGATTGTTTGGTTCCAATAGTAGACTTTTGAATAGTTACCCTCTATTGGGAATGCAGGGTCATCGTAAATAATATCCAGGCGAGAGCCATACTGGCTTAGAAGCGTTTGGGTGACATTCCAAATTATGGGTGATTTGTCATCTGGACCCCAAAAGCCCCAAATCTTATCAGTTGGATTTCTCATACCCCAGCCATAGTCTTTGGGCAAAACCAAAGCAGCTTCTGCGTGGACAAAGTTGGGAGATGACTTTTTTGCAATTTGGTTCCAGAATTTTTGGAGCGCTTGGAAATGCTCATCAGTCATGGTGCCGTATGGGTTATCGGTTGCGTTGTAGGGATAGTCAAAGATTGTGATGTATTGTGCCCCAGCACTATAGGCTGTTTCCATCTGGTCGTAGATGTTTATGCCATTGTCGAGGTAAGGCGCCTCATTATATTTCCAAGTGATAATTGCGCCCCAATCTTTGTTTTGCATGGTAGCTGCTCCACGGAGAAGGGCAATTTGCTCATTAACACTATCGTTCCAACCTAACTGAGCAAAAAGAGTATCATATCCTCCAATGTAGTCAAACCAGTATAGTGCATAGTCTGATGTGAAGCTTGTGATGTTGTATCTTTTGAGATCGGTGTGTCCTCTGTTTCGCTCCAGAAGCTGATTGAACCATTGTGCTTCTACGGTGTAGTCTTCCGGTTGGGTTCCTGTTTTGTTTGCAAGTTGAATTTTATTATAGATCGGATTTAAGCTGAGCGGATTTGCTGTTCCGTTTGGGCCAAAGACCAGTCTGTTTTCAGCAAATTGTTTTGTCCAGTTCCAATCAAGAGGTATTCCTCCTGGTTCATCATCGTAGTAGGCACCAAGGAACTTGTCGTCGTAGATGGCTCGGGATGTGTTTAAGAATTGAATTTGCCAAGGCCAGTTGTTTGGAGTCCAAGAGCCCATGTTTATTATGATGTTTAAGCCAGCGTTCACGGCATAATCGCAGATTTCTCTTGCTGCTGTTTCGTTCGTGCTTATTGGGTTTATGCCTGAGTCTAAGATGAAGAGATTGGTGTAACTTTTTGTTCTATCGATGATAAGTTTGGCTTGAGCTATGGTGTCGCCGCCGAAAGCGACACCAACATAAACGGGGTTTTTTTCGGTGTTACTGTTCAGGGAGTATGAAACAAGCAATGCTGCGGAAGCAGAAAGTAGAATTACGATCAGAACAAGTGAGAGGATGTGTACTTGTTTCATCCGCTTTGCTTCCCCAATAAATTAAGCATTTTTTTGGCCTAACTTTTTATTATATGTTATATTGAATGCTGATTGAATATAAGAGTTGCAATAACCTACAGTTTTCCATGGGAATCACATGTTGCACCAAAACAGATAAAAACGTGGCTTTGCATCCATCTCAACGAACTAACATAAGAGGATAAATCTATGCCATCTGAAATTACTGATGTTGATAAATTCGTGGCCATGAGCGCCAAAGCAAAACAATGTCAAGTTAAACGTCTCAAAGACACCGTAAAATTGAAGCTTCGCACACCCAGCCAACTCTACACCCTAAAAATTGAGCCCTTGCGAGCAGATGAAATCATAAAGAAGCTGCAGTGCGAAATCAAAGAAGAAGAAAAAGAATAAGCATTTCTTTTTTGCTCTTTTGCTTATAGCACAAATAAAGAAGGTAGTTGTATCGCCGCTGACAGCCCTGCCTTACCAGTTCACCGAAAAATCCTCAAAAAACATTACAGATTTATGATGTAAAATCAAAGGAAAAATATTCGTGGAGAGCAAAACCCCAAGCAATCTTCAG
The DNA here is from genome assembly GCA_963775685.1 of Candidatus Bathyarchaeota archaeon. Lineage (GTDB taxonomy): Archaea > Thermoproteota > Bathyarchaeia > Bathyarchaeales > Bathycorpusculaceae > Bathycorpusculum. Next base: position 416,586 of record CAVZJV010000014.1, on the reverse strand, counting down.
ATTTAAAAAACCCCATCTAAATCTTAACGGCCCAGGGGAGCACTTAATATATTCTCCTTTCCGCACCTTTTCTAGCCTCAACCTACAAACTTTGCAAAGCCTAAACAACATAACCAGCTCAAAAAAAGCTGGTTCATTTTTGCAAGAGCAGGTGGTTTTGTTCTGCAATTGAAGGATTTTTCAAAATCTGATTACTCATGCCTTATTGTGTTAGTTATCGCTCTTTTACTTTTAGAAAAAAATTTAGCTTCTCGAAATTAAGCGAATGTGTAATCAAACAATAGTTGAATGTTGGAACCAAAGAAACGGTAAATATTTCAGAGAGAAAGAAGCAATAGGCGTTCTTTCTATTTGCCTTTGTTTCCAAACTTGTTATAATGGGCAAAATCTGCTATCTCCCTGCGTACCCTGAGATACTTGGACGCCCCTGTTGGATAACCTAAGCGGCAGGTGTATGCGATCTTTAACGGTTCAGGAATGCCCAATATCTTCTTTACTTGTTCCTCTACTGGTGGCGCGGCAAAAGAACTCAGAATCTGTAAGCTAATTCCTAAGGATTGAGCCATTAGCCACATGTTCTCCATGACACAGCCTATACTTATGAATCCCAAAACGTCTCCTTCAGATGCAGGCGCCCTCTTCCGAGGGTCGTAAACCACAATCAATAGGCAAGGACTTCCGCGAATTGACTGGGTCATCGGCATAGGCATACTATCACGGGCGGCTTCCGCCATTTTAGAAGGATCCACCCACGCCTGAGGAAACGTGGAGCCTAAAATGCCTGTTTTCTTTTTAATCAACTCTTCCTTTGAGAATGAAAGCTGCTCATAATTTTCCCTAAGAAAGACCTCTGAAATACAGGATTTCACAGATCCAATTATCCCTAAAACCTCAAAGTCATCAACGACCACTACCTCAAAGTTTTGCATGTTGTGAGCTGTAGGTGTCCATCGGGCTGCCTCCAAAATTTGTTGAAGGTTTTGTTTAGATACTTTTCGATTCGGATCAAAGGGTACCCTTGCTGATTGTCTCTCTTGAATTATTCTAATAACTTCGTTCATTTTAATTCATCCATCATTTTTAGAACTGCCCTAAAATGAACCTTGGCAGTCATCATGCGGTCAAAAGCGATAGCGGCTTGCTCAAGCGGGAAAACTTCTACCATTGGAACAACGTGTGCAAAAACGCTAAAGCTTAGTGCGTCGTCGGTGTTTCCTCCGACCCAACCGCTAACAGATCGTACAGCCCGCATTAGTTGAGACGGAGAAATTTGCATTGGCTCATTAACGAAGGTAACGATGATTAATTGCCCATTGCAGGCAAGCCCATCCACTAGCTCTCCGATGGCTTTACTGTTGGGTGCAGTACAGAAAATAGCTTTCGCACCGTCAAGTTTTATTAGTTCTTGGCTTACGTTAGAAGTTTGAGCATATATGTAAAAGTTGGCTCCAAGCTTGTGGGCGAGCGCCTCTTTTTCTTTGCCACGGGAAACAACAGCGGTCTTCAAACCAAATTTTACAGCGAACTGCAGTGCCAAGTGCCCTAGCCCCCCTAATCCTTGAATTGCAACCAAGTCTCCGCCTTTTACAGCACTATTTTTAATTGCACCTAAAGTTGTTGCACCTGCACAAAGAAGCGGCGCTGCTTCAACGGAAGTAAGCTCATCGGGGATAGCGGTTAGCACGTCCATACGAGCAATCATGTATTCGGCGTATCCGCCGTCGGTTGAAATGCCTGTTGCTAAGGGACTTTCACACGCCCAATAGTCGCCTTTAAGGCAGGCCTTACACTTAAGACAGTGACCTCCACGCCAACCCACCCCAACTCTTTGCCCAACATTCCAGTGATGCGATTTCGAGCCTAATTTGGCTATTGTTCCAACAACCTCATGGCCAGGTGTTCTCGGATAAGATAAACCGGGGAACCCTCCGTACTTGGCGATGGCGTCACCATGGCAGATTCCGCAGGCTTCAACTTTAAGGAGAACCTCGTGTTCTTTTGGTTGAGGAATTTCCTTTTGAACCAGCACAAAGTCTTGCCCGGGTCCATTGACTTGGATCGCTTTCATTTGGGACATTAGAATACCTATTCTGGCTAACCATCCTTTAATATTTAAAGATGGTCTTTTTGCCACAAATTCGTTTTTGTATACGAAAGCATCGCCAAAACAAACTTTTTTCTACCAAAAAAGTTCTTAAAACAGGATCAACCACCGAAACTTAACCGAACCTTATATATTCATGCTACGTCTAATCCTGACAAACGAAAATCAACCCTGACCAAACAATAAGAATGATCATTTTTGAGAAAGCGTTTCTTTCACACCCAGTTCAGCAAGTAAAGAAAACATAATTTAACCAAGAATAGCCCTTATAAGACCTATTAGGCACTTCGCAAAAACAAAAAATACAAAATAACGAGCGGTAGTACTAAAAAGATCTCTGAATTACAAGATTTTGTCTTTGATGACGATGAAATCTGTTGATTGTATTTTCAAATCTGCATTTTCAACTTAGTTTTCCTGAGCCTTTATCGTTTTCTTTAGTCAGGCTTCTTCTGTTTTCAACTAAAAAGACAGTTACCTGTTCGAAAAATAATCGAATGGTCATTTTTTACATTAAATAGTTAAACAACCATTTGTCCATTTTAAAAAAATAGCTGGAACATGTCTATATGACCATATTATAGCCGATTTTTGAGGCTGCGATTAGCGAAGATGATGACTTTTTAGTTTCCTAATTAACACAAAGGTTATTTCATCGGGCAGTCATAGATAACGAAAAATCGAATGATAAGGCCATTTGGGAGAAGTCTTGATAGCTGATGCGCTCGGAAGAAGTGTGTTTGGGGGATGCTTTCGTATACGGCTTTCCAGCATTCAGTTTAGGTGAAAGCTCAAACAAACGCTCAATTTGGCTGTTTTTTGCTAGTTACATGTCAACTTCTCTGAGGGTCAACTATGATTGTTGAAAGAAATCTCATAATTTCTCTTCTAAAACTAACAAAAGAGGAACCTGTTTTAATTGAAAGTGTCAATAGAGACGCAAAGATACCTTCAGTTATTACGTGGAAGTTGCTGGAAAAACTGCAAAATGAAAACCTCATTTATTTGAAAACTTACACCGTAGAAATAGATAGCAGTAGTAGACTTAAACTAGCCATCAAAGCAGCATCTTTAGGTGCAGACATCGAACACATCAGCGATTTGCTTTGCTGGCAAGAGTTTGAAGAAATCGCAGCCATAGCACTAAAAAAAAACGGCTACGTAGTACAAAAAAACTTTCGGTTCAAAAATGGGCCAAAAAGATGGGAAATCGACGTGGTGGGTTGCAAAAAACCCATAGTCATCTGCATCGACTGCAAGCATTGGCAAAGGGCAATCTCACCATCAGCTCTAAGAAAGATTGTTGACCTGCAAACGCAAAGAGCCCGAGCGTTGGCCGATTCGTTACCCAGCATCAACACAAAACTTGAGTGTGTCAAATGGGAAAAAGCAAAGTTCATGCCAGCCGTACTCTCCCTAATTCCCAGCGACTACAAATTCTATCAAAAAGTACCCGTAGTACCCGTCCTCCAGCTCCAAGACTTCATATGCCAACTGCCAGCATACACAGAAACGCTAAAGTTTTTCTCCAAAACATTCAAAACCCTTAAGTCATAATTTTAAGGATTGAAGGTTTAGCAAGCCTAAACGTCAAGTAAAGGCTAAAGAGGAACATTCCAATCAAGGCGGCGAGTAACCAAACAGCTATTTTCACAACAGTGAAGCTCTTAACTAGAGGGGCTGTCATCAAAATAAGCAAAGTTGTGATTACACCCAACGAAATGCCCAATGCAAAACTGGAAAAAACACAATTGCACTTTGAATCGCTGAAATATTGATAATTATGGCCGGTTTAGCGCCTATAGTACGTAATATGGCGAATTTTTGATGCTGTTTCATCCACCGATAACACCATAAAACCCACTAGACAAATAGCAGCAAATACCAAAGTAAAAATCGGCAGCAACATAATAGTTTGCCACGTCAAAGATAGAAAAACTGTATTCTGGTCAACTACTGCGCTTAAATCGAACACTTCTAAATCGCAACCAGATGCTTGAACTACGCTTTTTATTGCGTCAATAGCAGAATTGCGGGTACTGGAATCGTTGAGTTTAACAAGCAACAAATTATCTTCATGTAACCCCGTTGCATTTTGCATTTTCTCGATGGGAACTAGGCGACATAACCATTATTTAGAGGATCAACACATACCCCAACAATTTTGAAAGTTACATTTTCAAGTCCAATGCCTTCCTACAAGGGATTCAGCTAGCTGACCTTATTTTTTGGGTCTCTCGCGTACATTGTGTTAGCAATTGAATTTCCAACAATGCTTCCGCGGTGGAACTATTGCTTAAAAATCTTCCTTTTAGCGACCAGGAACTAATAGAATCAGCCGGATTTATGCCTACTACAAGGGATTGACCTTGGCGATGGCCACCGACAAACTGCGTCTGGGAACTGTCTTGCCCTAATTCGAAGCCTAGAATTTCCCGAACAGCTTCCACTAAAACCAACCTTGGATCAACCGTCTCAACTGCATTTATCTTTTTAAGTTGTTGAATAAGTGCTTGCGGAAAGGCCAAATGAGGGTCTGAATAGTTAAATACGGTATTCTTGGGTTTTTGAGAACTTCAACAGCTGTGTTTTGTATTCATTTATCATTGTGCTTTGAGAAATTGCAATGGTGTCTTTACCAACGGGGGGTTTCAATCGATGAAATTGTGGTGTCGCTCGCGATTGTTCCACCTGCAATCGAAACTGTCAATAAAATAAATACCATTGGCAACAAAAAAACATTGCGCAGGCTTGCTGATTGACGCCGGTATAGGCTTCGTAGAGCAATACGCCAAGTTATCGCTCTCCTTGACAGCGGCTTATGTTTACTTTCGCATGTTAAACCGTAATAATATACTGGTGAAAGCGCATCTATAGCTGACATATTAGCTGCTTTAAAGATAGGCCTCAAACCAAAAAAATTGAAAGAATAATAAAGACAACAAAACTAAGGGCGCAAACCTGAAATTCGGTAAAATATAGGCGGAAAAAATAAGCTGAGCTGCCGCAAAATCCATTAAAAAAACCAAGTATTATGCCTAAGACGCAGCCGACGAAAGTTACCGTTAGGAGTTCTGTCATAAAGTATCCTGCAACAGGCTATTTGGGCATCCAGCCGCTTTTATTAGACCAAAATCATGGGTCCTCTGAGAGAACATCAAAAAAAATAAACGCTGTCAATACGGCGCCAATCACAAAAATCAGGACGCGATGAATAGGATAAATTGGCTAAAGACCATATTTAACCCCAATGTTAGAGTACCCGATGCAGATGCAATACCCACCACTAAACGAGTACTAAACAACAAAAGAAACAATGTTGAAGCAATACTTAACGTTAAAGTGATGATTGTTAAGCTTGTTTGCAGCCTTCGCCTAATCAAATCGTTAATTGGAAAACAATTCGCTACTCATAATTATCCGCCAATTTACCCTCATCTAAGCATAAAACTTGGTCCGCTAAGTCTCCCTGATCTGCAAGTCTTGAGTAGAAACAATGACAGTTTTTCCATTTGTCTTCAAGAGTTGGAACACCTGGAGAATTTTTAGAGCTTCTTCAGATCCAGATTACCTGTGGGTTCATCTGCCAAAATCACCTCAGGGTAGTTAGCTAAAGCCCTAGCGAAAGCGACCCGTTGTTGCTCGCCACCGCTTAATTGCGCTGAGAAATGGTGTGCTCGATGTTCTAACCCCTATTGTTTTTAGAAGCTCAGCGACTCTTTTAGCAATTTCTGCAGGCGGTTTTCGGGTTCTCTCCATAGGAAAAGCAACGTTCTCCTCAACCGTTAGCGTTGAAACCAAATTGTACGCTTGAAAAACAAAACCAACATGATTACAGCGAAAATCAGAGAGAAAATTCTCATTTTTATCCGTCAAGGTTTCCCTGCAACAAAGATTTTTCCTTTGTAGGTCGATCAATTCCACCTATGATGTTGAGTAAAGTGGTTTTTCCTGAGCCTGACGGCCCACATATAACGGTAAAGTTGGCTCTGTGAATCTGTATGTTTATGTCTTTTAGGACGGTGATTTTTCTGTCGCCGACTTGGAAAGCTTTGGTTATGCCTTGTGTTGAAACAACTATGGCTTTTGCTCAGCCTTCCTGCTCTTTACCTCAATGTTAGGTTAGCTTGAAGCAGCTTCAAAGTAATAATAAGCTTGAGGTACATTCGTTTACTGCTATTGTTGGTAGCTGGTGTCGATGTTAAAGTTTCCTCGGTCGCGTTTTAGGATTCGTACTTTGTCGGGGAGCTTATTTTTTTCCCAGTCGTTCCAGCTGATTTCCTTGAACAGCCACCGTTTACCCAGATGTGCGGCTACGATGGCGTGTTTGTTTTCGTTGCCTGTGGGGATGAATTGGACGAGGAACTGGAAGAGTTTGTCGATTTGGGGCTTGGGAAAGTAGGCGTAGTAGCTGGCGTTTTTTACTTCAAAAGCGTAGACGTGTTTGCCTTTTCGAGCCATGAGGTCTGGCAGGGGGTTGAGGCTTGGATTGCTGACGGGGACACGTACGGCGTTGTAGCCTTTTTTCTGCAGGAGTTTGACTAAGACAGTTTCACTGTAGAACCCTCTTTTGCGCCATCGCCTAAGTTTGATTCGGTCAATCTCTGTAGTCAACAATTTCCCTTCTCTAAGATGCCTATTATCGGTGTCTTGGGATAAAAATTGTTCTTTAGGAGAACCCGAAAACTGTGGTTTGGGGATGCTTTTGTATACAGCTAGTTTAGGCTGGTGTGACTGGTGCATGCTGGTAAATGTAGGAATCATGAGTATTACCAATACAACCAAAGCCACCGATTACGCCTTTTTCAACATTAACATGACTGAAATATCCGCTATTTAGACTACCATAAGCGCTTGAAATATCAGTGTTGACTCAAAAGAGACAGAAAAAAAGCGGTCCTTAGACACCAAAAAATCGGCTTGCAACCCCAAAACCTCATGCTGAAAAGAAGCACCGTTTGCAAAATAGAAACTTTTAGCGTTCCCACTGCAAAATGGATCATACAAAATCAAACACCAACTGCACAAGGCATAAACAAAAGGATCCAAATCAAAGAACCTGAAGCTTAAAAGTTAACACCACAAAACAAAAACAAAGTGACAAAAAATTACCGACACCTGACAAAATATTTCTGAAAAAAGAAATATGAGCTAAAATTGTAAAAGTTTGCTAAATTGTCAAAAAAACAGAGTTTACCCTCGAAGGATAGCCGAAAAAACCGGTGTTTGCTTCGCATGGAGATTTTCAGAGGTACTTATATGAGGCTCCGGTAATGTCCATGCCAACCTGTTGAGGTGAATGCGATTAAGGCGTAATCGGGGTTATTTTTGAATTTTAGCTTCAAATAGGCTGATTAGATTATGGTTTCCATAGAAAAAAATCGCTGGTTTTTGTATATAGCGCTTTTCGAACCTAAACAAAGGCGCCTCTCTTAAATAAATTTAAAACAAGCTTAATAATATACTATTTTGATAAAAAAAGGTCAACGAATAGTCGTTGTTTTTAGGATCTCGAAATTATTTCAAATTTAAGAAGATACAAAAATTTTTAACCTGTGCTTTGAAATATGATTTTGAATTAAACAAAACCAGCTGTTCCCCTAAGAAATGTTTGCTTTAGAAAACTCGCTCTCTCATCGAAAGAGAATACCTCAGCAGGCAGGCAAACAAAATGTTTTCTCAGAAGGATGGGGGACATAATCACACTGCCCCTTGTCAACTGTAACCTACATATTTTTGTTCTTTGGCTGGTGGTGTATTTAGAGGCCAGACAACTAAAAGATAGCCTGGATGGTTGCCTAAATGTGGCATTTAATTTTTAACTTCTCTCGTCTGGAAAACATTTTTATTTCTTTCTTTAACGAAGAGTGTTGCGTCTTATAACTTAGGGAAGGATTATAGATAGTTCAAGTGTCTCTTGAAACCGTCATGCTATGCATCAAGAGTTCAAGTTTGATTTGAGCGTTTGGGAGCTTAAACGTTATAAGTTAGCCAGAATAGAGGGTGGCGTTAGCAGGATATGAAATTTCCTTTTGGGCAAGTTTTGATATTACTTTTGATAAACTAACCTTATCCTAAACCAAACAATTTTGTCACGTCTAGTTGATTAAAAAAACATCCTCCTGCGTGATTTGTGACAAATATATTGCATTAAAAATGACATCATGACGGACAACCAACACAACGAAAGGTTCAAAAAACCCCCAAATATTCTAAAAAGGTGTGACAAAAGATAGAATTTCTCACTTTCCCGATAAGCCACGTAGAGCTTCAACTACTACAATAGCGTTTTTTCTGAGAGGTTGGACTTTCACTCGTCTGTTTAAGACTTTAGCTGCTATCGTCTCTAAAGTTGGAAAGTGTTCAATGGTAATTATGGCGGAAACTTGAGGTTTTCTGTACCTTAAAGCATCATTCTTTTTGGTCTGTTTGTTTTTGTGTTTTAGATGTTTCAACTTAAATCAGAAGTAGCCTCACAGGAATCAGTGAAATAATTTTAGCAACATCGTGAATAGGAGATCAACTAAAAAGCCTTTATCGTGCCAAGAAAACCTGTGGCTCGTATACAAAAGCATCCCCCAAACCACAGCTTTTAGGCAAACTCGAAACCTTTTTCAACCAAAAAAACAGATAAAACATGAGGATAGCTGGAATTGCAAAACTTTAAGGTTTTAAACAAAACTTACAGGTTCACTACACAAGGAGAAATAGAATTCATTGACTTAACCGACAAGATCACGGAAGAAGTTTCCCTATCAGAAATCAAAAACGGCATAGTCCACATCTTCTCGCCCCATGCCACAGGCATTATTATTTTAACAGAAAATGATGATGCCTTACTCAACGACATCAAAGTTTTTCTTGAAAAGATGGCTCCAAAAAACGGGAAATACCAGCACCCTTCTAATGCACATTCGCATCTGCGTTCCATGCTTCTCCCGCCGGACAAGACTCTGCCGATTATTAATGGACGGGTTGTTTTGGGAACGTGGCAGTCGCTGCTTTTTGTTGAAACTGATGTTTATCCTAGAGAAAGAACTATTATTATTCAGATTCTGGGCGAGACGTAAGGTTACTCGTTAAATTCATTGATAAACGTTTTCAGTCAACTTCACGTTGAAGAAGTTGCCGTTGTTCGCTTCTCTTATTGGAAAAATAACGTAGTCAACGTTGAAAATTAACTATTTATATATAAACTTTCAACATCTTAAGCGGCATTTTTACTATTTATTGTAAAAAGTTTCCATTCGAATAATTTTCGCAGAAACCACAACAAATTAATTGAGGAAAGAAAGGAGCCAATTCCAAGATGACTGCATTAGATACCATCCTTAACCTGAAAAAACGCTCAATAAGCAATCAAAAAAAAACAAATTGACTAAGTAGTTGCAAAAAAAGAGACCCCGGAAAACTATTCAAAACTTGCTCGTGCGTTTAGCACTATGCGACAGCGAAATGAGCCAAGTTTTAACGACTTAACTAACAAAAAAACTGGACATGCCACACAGCTTTAAGCAAGAGGAGAAAAAAAGTATAAGTAAATTCTGCAAAGGGCTTTCGGCTTTTTTCTCAAGCACAAATTTTCATGACTATATAAGGTTCGTCACTTTTCGGAGTAGTTACCCTCGCTCAGTTCGAATCCGTTTAGCCGATCCTTTAGGTCGCATTCGAGCTTTTTTCTTGACCTCAGCTTTTTGTAGGGGTTTTTCTTCTAAGGCGTCAGGACGAGCTTCGTCCAGGGGGAGTTCATCGACGGCATCAGGAAAATCGTCTGCTGTTGCCTGTTGTGAACCATTTTGAAGCATGGTTTCAAGAGCTCTGTCCACATCACCTGGCTCAGCATTAATACCCAACGTTCCATCCATAAGAACCACAGCCTCAAAACCAAGTTTGCGAGCATCAACAACAGTATTTACGACACAATAATCGGTTGCTAATCCACCAACAAAAAGGCGTTTAGCTCCCATAGCGCGCAAATCATGAGCAAGGCTTGTTCCGTCAAAAGCAGAATACGCTTCATGTTCGGGGTTAGTTGCTTTCGAGATAACTACTGTGTGGTCTGGCAGTTTTAGATCTGGACTAAATTTTGCTCCCGATGTTTCTTGAACACAATGAGGTGTCCATGGACCGCCTTGAGCCCTAAAAGAGATATGGTTAGAAGGGTGCCAATCTCTGGACGCTAGAATATGTGCTTTAGCATTCTGAAAACGCCGTATGTAATCATTGAGAACCGGGATAATTTCGTCGCCGTTTTCAATAGGTAAAGCGCCGCCCGGCAGAAAATCTTTCTGTATGTCGGTTATTAAAAGTGCATCAGAGTTTACTACAACAAAGTTTTTACTCAAACAAGTCACCATTTTAAAAATCATAGATTCCTTTCAGAAGTTACTGAACCTGAATTAGAATAAGATTGAAGATATGGATAAACTTTTTTGCGATGCTATATGTCCTTTTTAAAGTTGGTTCTGGAATTGAAAGAGAAGTTGCCCAAAAACTCATTGAGTTCAAGGAAATCCCAAAGCAAACATTGTTTTCGGTGAGTACGATGTATTTCGAGGTTAACAACTGAGGATTTGGATAATATAGAAGAATTCGTTTCGGAGAACATAGGCGTGTTTCCGAATTGCTTGTCACCTCAACAATATTTATCTCCCGACATGACAATTTAAAGAGCGCTTGATCAAAAAATAAGTAAGCGTTTTCTAAAATCCAATTTAAAAATTTTTTTAAAAAATCTAAGGGTATGCAATTTTTGGGGCAATTGACACTGTTGTCCTTCGTCGTCTATAACCCTTTAATCAAGCCAGACAAGGGACATTTTTAATTATATCATTAATTTTTATCATATAATTAAAGGGTTTTTTAACTTTATAATGTAAAAAATGACCATTCGATTTTTTTCCGCCTGAACCAAAAAGGAAATTAACCTAAAACCGTTCAGACTCTGATTTGTAAGCCAAACTATTGGATCAAAGAGACACAACAAACCACCGCAAGTAGAACAAAGTTTTGGATAAACAGAATAGAACAATCGCTGTGGTCGAGTTTTGGAACTAAATCTGCCTTCTGCATAGCTTCTATACCTTGCTGCCCACAAAAAATAGTCATTGTTGGCCATTATTTTAGGATTTTTGAGATTTACCGCAAAAGGTAGCCCACATTTTCTTCACAGATCGTTGTATTGAGGAGTTATAAGTATGTATACTCCTCCACTTAGTTCAGATGGCTGCCATGAATATATAAGGTTCGTTTAACTTCGAATTTTTTTAAATTTCTGAATATTGCGGTATGGATCAGAGGCAGATTTTGTGTGTTTGGGGGATGCTTTCGTATACCGCTCAAGGATATACTTATCTTTTAACCATGTTACAATAGTAACTAGGCGTTAATATGCAGCCAAAAAACAAAACTCTCAACATCACTAGCCGAGAAATGCGTGCTTTAGAAGTCAACGCACAATACTTCGGTATTAGCCTACTTCAACTTATGGAGAACGCTGGCCGAAGCGTGGCTCAAGAAATCATCACACGCTTCCAGAAGAACAAGAAAGCCGTGATTTTCTGTGGTTTAGGCGGCAACGGTGGCGACGGCTTTGTTGCTGCCAGGCATCTTTTAGCTGAAGGGTTTGATGTTACAGTGATTTTGGTTGGCAAGAGTCGCAACATCAACCATGAGGCTGCATTCAGAAACTGGGGTATTCTTGAGTCACTTGAGGGTAAGGTCACATTGCTTGAAGTAACGGATAGTTCACTTATCCCTAAAGTGACCGCTGGCATAGTTATTGACGCCCTTCTTGGAACAGGGACAAAAGGAAAGCTAAAACCTCCAATATCCAAGACAGTTGATTACATCAACTCCTTAAGCGGCTTCAAAATAGCTGTTGACGTACCTACAGGAATCGAATCAGACATTGGAGAAGTGTTAGGTACAGCTGTAAAAGCAGACCTTACAATAACATTCCATAAGGCAAAGTCTGGTCTGGATAAAGCAAAGAAATACGTAGGCGAACTTGCTGTTGTCGACATAGGTTTGCCATCAGAGATTGAACGGTTTGTAGGTCCAGGCGATGTGTTACTTGCCACTAAACCACGCAGCCCAACAGCCCACAAGGGAGAATTCGGAAGACTACTCGTTATCGGCGGCAGCGAAGTTTACTCTGGTGCTCCCACTTTGGTTTCGTTGGCTGCCTTGCGAACGGGCGTAGACATCGTTTATCTTGCCGCTCCAGCAAAGACGGCTTATGCGATTTCGTCTATGTCTCCTGACTTGATAACGATAAAACTCGAGGGTGACAACCTTAACCTCCAAAACATGGTTACCCTCAGACCTTACTTGGGCATGGTTGATGCAGTTGTTATAGGTCCGGGCTTGGGTGTGAACCCTGAAACTGCAAAATTTGTTAAATCATGTGTGGAAGAAATTGAAAAAGCTAAAATAGCGTTGCTTTTGGATGCGGACGGACTGAAAGCGTTCGCCAAATTCAAACGCCAGCTAAAAGTGCCGCTTGTTTTAACACCTCATGTGGGCGAATTCACCATATTAACGGGTGAAGAGTTGCCTGAAAACCAAGAAGAACGAATTGTTGCAATTCAGAAAACTGCCAAAAGACTAAATGCTACTGTTTTGGTGAAGAGCAAAGTTGACGTGATATGCGATGCTGAGCGTTTGAAGCTGAATTTTACGGGCAATCCAGGAATGACCGTTGGCGGAACAGGTGATGTTCTCAGTGGAATAGTTGGTGGCTTTATGTCTCAGAAAGTTAATGCGTTTGAGGCTGCAGTGGCTGGAGCGTTTGTTAACGGTGCTGCAGGTGATTTTGTTGCATCTGAGATTGGTTTTCACATGGTTGCTACGGACATAATTGAGTGGGTTCCCAGGATTCTTGATGACCCAATGAGCCATTTGAAGGTGCGCAAAACAAGTGGAAACTGATAAGGAAGCCGTAAAAACAAGTTTGCCTGTAAGGATTACGATTTACCATGCCGCCCAAGATGACCCTAAAAAAAACACTGCCTTGAGGCTGAAACGTAGAGGATTTGCCAGGATAGTCACGCGGATAAGGTTTTTACCGAATCGGGCAATAGTGCTGAACCCTTTTAGTGAAATTGCTTTTTCCCCCGCAGACAGGGAGCGGATTGAGCATTTTGGTTTAGCTGCTTTGGATTGCAGTTGGGAACACGCCCAAAAGGTTATGGGTGTACATGTTAGAGGTACGAGCCGTTGCTTGCCCATTCTGATTGCGGGTAACCCGGTGAATTTTGGCAAGCTTACCAAGTTAACTACAGCTGAAGCGATCGCTGCCGCATTGTATATTGCTGGTTTTGAAGAGGAGGCAGCGCAGCTGTTGTCGATTTTTACTTGGGGACACACCTTCCTTGAGCTTAATGGCATGTTGCTGGACAATTACGTGACCGCTAAAGATAGCGCTGGTATCGTTGAAATGCAAAATAGGCTTCTTAAGAGCAAAAAATGCGAATAAGATGTGTTTGTTGATGCTTTTGTATACAGGATCCAAAAACGCTTATTGCCGACCATGCAAAATTTACTCAAAAAGGTATAGGAAGACCTGAAGCATGGAGTACATTACAGGTTTCTACTTGTTCTTAGCTTCAGTTCTGCTAATTTCGCTTTCAGGTGTTCTGTTGCCTGGACCATTGTTCGCTGTTACCCTGAAAAAATCTGCGAAAAGCAAGACAGCGGGTGCGCTGATCGCAGTCGGTCATGGTATTGTAGAGTTTCCATTAATGTTTCTGATTTTCTTTCTGCTTAGTCAATTTGACATACCAAGTGTTGTGCAAATTGCAGTCGGTTTGATTGGTGGTTTGCTCATGATTCTAATGGGATTACAAGCTTTTCACAACAGACACAAACAAGAAGCTACATCTGTGAGTTTTAAACGAGATTCTGTGCTTGCAGGTGCATGGACAACGGCTGCAAATGCCGGTTTCATACTTTGGTGGCTGACCATCGGTACTACACTCATTTTGAATGCTAAACTGTTTGGGCTACTGGGTTTTTCTGTTTTCGCAGGGGTGCATTGGCTAACAGATTTCTCATGGTACACTGGGGTGGCTTTATTGATTTTTAAGTCTCAGAAGTTCTGGACAGAGAGGGTAAATATGGTAATTACATTTTTCTGTGTGACGGTGTTCATCGGATTTGGTGGATACTTCATGAGTTCAGCATTGTGGACCCTTTGGACAGGAATTTAATCCATTTTAACAAAAGGTTTAATGGAATATTTGTCTGAAAAAAGAAATAAGTTTTTTGCAGAAATCTCATGACTTGTTTTATTGATATTGTTTTTTTTTGAATCGGAATTTTCAGCGTCAGTACGTAGTTAGGAAAAAGTGAAATAAAGTTGGAAGGGCGAATCGTTTCTAGTTACTTGTATGTCAAAGTTATATATGCTTACAAGGTAACATTTGTTTATGGAATTTAAAGTCGGAGAAGCTATTCTGCGGCTAATCGTTGGTGACATTACAGACGTTAAAGCTGACGCCATTGTGAATGCGGCTAACTCGACCCTTTTAGGAGGCGGAGGAGTAGACGGAGCGATACACCTGAAGGGAGGACCTAAAATTCTTGAAGAATGCAAACGTATACGGGAAACGGAGTGGCCTGATGGATTGCCTACTGGAAAAGCAGTCATCACCTCAGGCGGGAATTTGAAGGCTAAACATGTTATTCACACGGTTGGCCCTGTTTGGCTTGGCGGCTTACATGTTGAGGCAGAACTTCTAAAACAAGCATATAGGAATACATTGAAACTTTCCGTTTCTAAAGGACTTAAAACAATTGCGTTTCCATCGATCAGTACCGGAGCGTATAGATACCCAATTGATGAAGCCAGCCACATAGCTTTAGCTACGGTTAAGACGTTTTTGGAGAAAGAAGACAGAATAGAGAAGGTCACATTTGTATTGTTCTCTCAGAGAGACTTTGAAGTCTATGCTAAGGCAGCTAACGACGTTTTTAATTAGCTTCGTGTTTTTATGGGATAACTGAAACTTCTTCTGCTTCCATAATTAACGCTCAGGAAATGTCAAGTTGTTTCTGATATACCTGCAAAACGGACTCTTCGCTTGGACTTTTATTAAAAGCGCCACCCGATTTTCTGGACCACATCAATAGCAAGTTTTGGCTTCAATGCCTTTAATTTTTCCTTGTTAACTTTTTTGCGGTCCCTTCGGATGAGTTTTGGAATCACAAGTATGAAAGCATTAGGAAAAAGCCATAGAATAGAAAGCTGCAAAATCGATCTGAAGACAATGTTGAGCTCTGAGGCAAACTCATAGTTTTTTGGTTCTTTCTCTTTTTCTGTTAATCACTCTTTTTTGTATATATCGACTTTGGGAATATATCGAAATAAAAATAACTGATATATTAACAATCAAGATACAATGGTAACTAAGCCGAACAAGGATGAAAAAATAAAATGACCCAACAATTAACCTCCCTAACCGCAACAATCGATTTATCAATCAAAAAAGAGCCCTCGACCTCTTTTGAAAATACAGTCGCAGAAGCAATCGACGAAATCTTCACCTCATTCGGAGAGAACGTTAAGAGAGCCACATACAGCTACATAGAAACCAATGATGGGATCAAAAAAGAACAAATCCCCTACCACATTGAAGGCTTCACTAATGCTATTGAATCCATTTTCGGCGACGCTGCTAAACTTGTTGAGTTAAAAATTATAGAAAATCTGCAAAATAAAGTAAAAGGCTTTTGCTATAAATCGAAAAGTAAGGAAATGTTGTTTGCCGAATACTTAGAAGAAATGCGAAAGTACCTATATTGGCGAAATATGCTGCCTAATGTTTAGATCACAGTTAAGGTCAAAGTCGATTTGATGTTGCTAAGGTTTCCTATTCTTTTATGAACAATCTCCTTTAGATGATCAAAAGATTCGCCACTAACCTTCGCGACAAGATCATAGGCGCCGTGAGCAAGATATACCTCTTTAACCTCAGCAATCTTCTTTAGTTCTTCAACCGCAATTTGGTTTGCAGCAGATTCGGTGGTCATAAAGACATAAGCGCTTCTTTGGGTTTTCTTAGGAGTTTTTGCTTCATAATATTTGTCGCTAACTTTTGCTTCAATATCTACAAAAACATTCTCCAAAAAATCCACCTCAAAATTTCCAAATTAAATATATTCCTGAATTAGTTATTAAATTTAAGTTGCAGTCATAATACAACAACAAATCATAATAAATTGGTTGAAGTGTTTCTGATGTCGGCCGGAGGAACCGGGGGCTTAGCGCAACCTGATTTTTTCCGCAGAAAGGCGCAAAAAAACATGTGTCTATTCACAAAAAATTTCTTCCTCAAAAAAGGCAGTAGAGGAAATGTGCTTGACTTATGCTTTCTAATATCAAGGCCAAAATAAATGGTTTAGTTTCTGCCTGGTTATTTATCAATTTGTGGTTGGTAGCTGAATCAGCGAAAAGATTTCGTGTTTTTTTCCCAAGGCTTTCCGGCCTTCCAAATAGCCAAGCTCGATAAGGAAACCTATGCCAACAATTTTACCGCCTAAAGTCTCTACCAATTCAATGTTAGCTTTCACTGTTCCCCCGGTTGCCAGCAAATCGTCAACGAGCAAAACATTCTGGCCTTTTTCTATGGCGTCCTGGTGGATCTCAATGGTGTCGCATTCGTATTCTTTCTTGTAGGTTAAATCCACGCATTTGTAGGGTAATTTCCCTTTTTTGCGTATGGGAACAAAGCCCACCCCAAGTTCGTACGCCAAAGGAGCACCGATGATGAATCCTCTTGCCTCGTTTGAGACGACAATATCTATGGGTTTGTCCCTATAATGGTCCGCTAACTGTTTGATGCATTCTTGAAAACAAGTTTTGTCTTTTAAAAGAGGGGTTATATCCCAAAAGACCACACCTTTGAACTCAGGAATTCTTCGGACTTTTGACTTTAAATCAATTTGTTTGTCGGTTTTGTTCGTTTGTTTATCCTCCTTCTATACGAATGCTCCTGTCAAAGCTTGGTCACATCCGCAACTACATGCGGCTGACGTTTTGGCGACGGTTTCGGCAATTATACGTTTTACGTTCTCAACATTACTCTTCATAGTAGCCAAGATATCGTCGACACTAACAACATGGTCTTTCCAAACGTCATAGTCAGTAACAGTTGAAATGTTTGCGTAACAGATTTCCGCTTCACGTGAAAGTACACATTCAGGAACCAAAGTCATACCAACAACATCTGCACCCCATTGCCGGTACATTTTGGATTCAGCCTTAGTTGAAAAACGGGGACCCTCAATGCAAACGTAGGTTCCCGTCTCATGTATCCTTATGCCCATACCTTTGGAGATGGCAATTAGAGTTTTTCTGATTTCGGGGCACATGGGTTCAGCTACAGATATGTGACATACCCTTTCTTCAGTGTAGAATGATTGTTCGCGTCGTGTGGTTCGATCTATGAATTGATCAACGAAGGCGATTTCTCCCGGATGATACTCTTCTCGTAAAGAACCAACCGTTGATGGCGCTAAAATCCGTTTTACACCTAACTTTTTTAGGGCAAAGATGTTGGCACGAACGTTAATGTCTGTCGGTCTTATCGTATGTTTTTTTCCGTGTCTGGGCAGAAACGCTACAGATTTGCCGCTAAGCTCGCCAATGGTGATAGCGTCTGAGGGTTTACCGTAAGGCGTATCCATCGAGACTTCCTGAACATTCTTGAGAAGCTTAGGGTCATAAAGTCCTGTTCCACCGATAACTCCAAATTCAGCTTGCATGACATTTAACTGCAAGCGTTGAGCTTATAAAAATAGTGTCTTATCCTGTTATTTTTTTTATCGAGAATAGACCCATCAATTTATAGAAGCAGCGATTACAGCAATTAAATGCTCTGGGAATCAGGTTATAGAATTTAATTTATTGATTGATTACTTCTTTTAGCATTTGTTTTGGCATTGTTTATTTTAAAAATATTTTTGTCGCTTCCCCTGTTGAGTGCCTCAGATAGAAGACTGATGGTGTCTATGCTTTTCCTATGGTGACTGAGAGGGTTTGCTGCTGTCTGTTTCTGATTATCGTGAAGTTGATGGTTTGGCCTGGCAAGGTGTGTTGTTCGAGGTAGGATAGAAGGTCGTCGGTGTTTGGTTATTCTTTGGTTGTTGATGGCTATTATGATGTCGCCGCCGAGTTGGAAGTTTGAGCCTAAGATGGACTGTTGGGTGCTGCCGCCTTTGAGCCCGTTGTTTGCGGAGACGCTCTCGACTATCCAGCCGTAGGTGACGGGGGCGCCCATGGCTTGGGCGATTTTATAGTTCATGTCTGTGCCCTGAGCATTAATGGATGGATGGTCGGTGTAAGAACCTGAAGAAACCAATGAACTGAGTTCCCGAATAATAGTGTCAGAAGGAATGGCAAAGCCTAAGCCTTGGGAGTTGCTGATGCCTGCGGTGGTTATGCCGATGACTTCGCCGCTGTAGGTGATGAGGGGGCCGCCTGAGTTGCCGGGGTTGATGGCGGTGCTGGTTTGGATTATGTCTGCGATGATTTGACCGTTTTGGTTTGTGCTTGAATCTTCAATTATGGTTCTCTCCAATGAGCTGATGACGCCTGTGGTTAAGGTTCCTGATAGCCCGTAGGGTGAACCGACTGCAACAACTGGTTGTCCGACCTGCAGGGAGTCGGAGTGGGCAAAAGTCAGCGGTGTTAGTCCGATGGGCATGGAGGAAATCGTGAGGACGGCTAGGTCAGCTTGCGGATCTGAACCTATCACTTTGGCAGGGTAAGCATCTCCGTTTGCGAAGGTTACGGTTTCGTTGATTGCATTGGCTATAACGTGTTCGTTGGTAACGATGACGAGTTGTCCGTTTAGTTGCGTTATGAAACCTGAGCCCTGTTGCAAACTGTAAGCCTTTCCTAAAAAGAAAGTTTGCACAGGCACAAGGTCTTGGATTACCACAACTGAAGACTTAACTTGTTGATAGAGGTTTGATAGCGAGATATTATCGTTAAGTATGAATGTCTGACCAGAACCGTTGCCTGCTCCTTGATTAAGCCCTATTTGGCCTTCTAAGGTGTTGAGTTTTTGGTTGAAGTCCGAGTAGGTTACTGCGTATCCGATTAATCCGCCTGCGATTAAACAAACTAACAGAAGAGCTAAAACCATGACTGCTGAAAAACGCCTGTTTTTGTTGGAAGTGGAAGGGAAGGAATAGATGAAGTTTCCATTAAAAATCCTCAAGTTAAAGTATATTTGTCCGTTGTTCATTTACGCTGAGAAATACTTCTCAGTTGCAATTGGGACTTTCATTATTCTTTTTTGCCAAATGAAGCCCTTGTTTCTCCTTGATTATTTTTCCATCCTTAAGCAGTAGCATTCGTTCAGTATGGTTTACTGCTTGACTGTCATGCGTGACCATAATAATTGTAGTTCCTTTCGTGAGGTTGAGGTTTGCAAGCAACTTGATGATTTCTTGCTTATTTTGGCAGTCCAGGTTTCCTGTTGGTTCATCTGCAAGAATGAAAGCTGGATTGTTGGCTAACGCACGTGCGATGGCGACACGTTGTTGTTCCCCTGCACTGAGGCGTTGAGGACGATGGTTTTCTCTGCCTGAAAGCCCAACCATTGCTAAAAGTTCGCTTGCGCGTTTTTTGCGTTCGGTCTTGGATTTGATCTTGCCTTCCATTGGGAGCTCTACATTTTCTCGTGCGTTTAGGTATGGTAGCAGATTGAAGGTTTGAAATACAAAGCCCATCTTGTCTCGGCGTATCTTGTAGAGTTGGTTTTCAGGCATTTTTCCAACATCTATGCCATCTAGAAGTACTTGACCGCTGGTTGGTTTGTCAATGCACCCAATGACGTTTAGCAGGGTGGTTTTGCCTGAACCTGACGGACCCATAATTGCCACGAATTCGCCAGTGTTAACAGTTAGACTCAGATTGGACAAGGCATTGATGTCTCGTTTTCCAAGTATGAATGTCTTGTTCAGGTTCTCTATTTGCAATATAGGTTTACTCATACTTCATCGCCTCTGCGGGTCTAATTTTTGCGGCTCTCCATGCTGGGTATATGCTCCCTAATGTGCCAAGCAACAGGGCTGCGCCAAAGGATATCAAAACAAGTTCCAAGTTTACTGATGCAGCAGCTGTCGGAAGCGTACTGCTACTTGCAAAGCTTGTGCCTTGGGTTCCAAACAGGTTTAAGCTGGGAAGCAGAAGAGCTGAAAGAGTAGGTGCAGCTAATGTTCCGATTGTTACTCCGACTATTCCTGCAATTAAGCTAAGAAGGATACCTTCAAGGATGAATTGTCCCATAACGGTTGCGTTGCTGAACCCTATCGCTTTTAGTGTGCCAATTTCTTTGGTTCGTTCCCTAACGGTGTAGAGCATAACGAAGAGAATTATGAGACTTGTTGCCGCTACTACAACGATAATTTCTTCAAATGCAGTTGTTTGGGTTTGTCCTATGGAGTTCTGTGCATTCGTTAGTGCACTATTGTATGTTGTCTGCAGGTTTTCAAGCTGGGTTAAACGTTCCTGACCTGTTGTTACTGTGAGTTCCGGGTGCAGGGTACTTATGGAGTTAGCTACTTGCGTCACGATGTCGCTGCTTTGGGCAAACACTCGAAGGCTGGTTATATAGCCAGTGTTGTTGGTTAATGATTGAGCGTCAGATAGATTCATGTAAAGAGTAAGGCTGTCGGAAGCTGAAGAAGTGCCGTGGATTCCTATTACGGTGAAGTCTTGGCCAAGGATTTGAATCGTGTTGCCTACGCCTGCGTTGAAGTATACTGAGTTGTTTTCGCTTAACAGAACCACTCCGCTGTCGCCTGCTTGTAGGTTTCGTCCTGCAGTTATGTTTGTTGTTAATATTGGGTAGGTGGTGATAAGATCTGAAGTTAATGGTATACCATCAATTGTATAATCTGTCAATAATCGAGTGAATGTTCGGTCAAACATTTCCATCGTAATGTTCTGGCCCTCCGAAGCTTGCAGCATAGGCACGACTGCCGCAATACCTGAAATGGAGTTGTTTATGTCAACGTAGAGACTCTCGTTCATGGGACTTGCTTCTCCGCCACCAAATGCGCCGCCGCCAAACTGCCCAGGGGTACCACCACCTCCAAACTGGCTAGGATCAAAACCTCTACCGCTACCAATGCCGCCCTGATTAAATTGACTAGGATTAAAGTTGCCTGAGCTGGGTGCGCGGAATCCAAAGCCTGAAAAACTCGGCGCTAAACTACAGTCAATCTGCGTTAACGTTTGGTTGATCGATTGTCCGGTTTGAGTTATAGTATTTCCTAGGTTTGCCGCTAAATCATTGGCGGTTTGCTGGTTAGCTATTACTCCTGCTGGAATGGATATCATGATTGCCATGGAGAAACCTAACGCAATAATGACTAACAATGCTCGAATTTTTCTTCGTGAGATGTTCCGTATAGCTCTATTAATTATTCCCATAAATTACACCTTTAAATATTGAAAATAACAGGTGACCGAGAAGGAACCTGATGGGGGTTTTCAATAATTGGGCAATTATTGGGCTTATGGCCTTTGGTTTCATTTTCAAATCCCTTCTCGGTCTCCTTGCAATCCAAAACTCTAAAGTCTTATTAAATAATTTTTCAAAATCTTACCCAAATCTTTCCCTAATTGCCAAGCGCGTCTTAGATATTTGGAAGGTACTTTTAGAATCAGTATTTTTTTAAAAAAAAATTAAAAAGAAAGTGTTGGTTGAATTTTGATTACTTGTTGATTTCTGTCATTGCTATGGTTATTATCTTCGTAACTTTTGCTTGTGTGAGGTCAATGACTACAAATGCTCTGCTGCCGTTGTTACCTAACAAAGTCATGTCTGCAGTTGAAGCTTTGGTCACTATGTTACCGTTGCCGTCAACTGTTGTGGTGATCACTGGGCGGATTAAGGTTATGTTGTAGCCTTGAGTTAGAAGGGTTTGGACATCACTATCACTTTGAGCGATGTTTGTAACGTTTGCGGTGAAATCACTGCTTACCTGAATCGCGCCGAATTCTCCAAAGCCCCGTTGCATTGCTCTGTGACCGCCACCAAATATATGATCCATTCCCATCATAATGGGTCCCCTAAATCCTCCAAAGCCGATTAGACCATTATTGGTTGCGTTTATAGCTGAAAGTGAAGGAGTCGTCTCTACATCATCTGCTATGGAGTTGATTGCATTTGCGTTAGCAGTTGGTTGTATTGCAAAAACTATTACGCCAGCAACTGCGCCGACAACCATGATTGAAAGTAAAACTGAAGCTTTTGTTTTTATGATCATATCCTGATTTTTCACCTCCTGTTCCATAAACCCTCGTGCCCATTTGATTATTAAGAGATTTTTCAGGATTACACCCAAATTGTTTCCTAATTTTAGCCCAAACCGCTTAGACCTAAGCTTTGGGAAGCACACATTTATTACTAAACTCCGATTAACAGTGACCAAGAATCTTGCACGGAATGGTTAGGAAAATGGCTGCAAATGCTCGTTCGCTAAAATACCTGTTAGGATGGCTAATCGCAGGCACCAGAGGCGGACCAACCCGTGCCAAAATAATTGTTTCGCTAAATGAAACTCCTCTAGAACGCAAATCAGCTCGCCACTTTTCTAAAGATGGATTATAAAACGATGCGCCATCACCTTGAAGTTTTGGAGAAAAACAAAATCATAACATCTGTCGGAGACAGGTATGGCGCAACATACTTTCTATCTCAAACAATGGAAGACAACTATTCCCTATTTGAGGAGATTGTGAACAAAATCGGGAAAAAGTAGAAAAAGGAGAAAAACAAGTTGGAGAAACAGATGAATAACAGACTAAGAATCGGGTTAATTCTTGCAATAGTTGTAGCTGCAGCGCTTTTGACGGCTTATTGGGCAACGATTATCTTGCAACAGCCGCCTTTTGAGATAAGGCGTTTGCCTCCTCCAGGCGGCTTTGTCCCGGGCGACTTCGAATACTTCTATTTAGCCTTTACAATCATTTCAACCATAAACATTGCTTTACTCGTAATTGTACTTTTAACGTACATAAACATCTTCAGTAAAACACGTTCACCCTTTACAATCGGTTTGATAATTTTCGCCTTAGCCTTCCTACTAAAAGACATTGCATCACATCCATTCGTGGTAGGTCTCTTTAGTTTTAGGGCGTACGGTCTGGGGCCATTCGCTTTTCTGCCAGGTCTTTTCGAGTTCACCGCATTGTCGGTGCTGCTGTACTTGAGCCTAAAATACTAAAATTCTCCCTGTAGTTTTACAGGTTTTTTATTTTGACATTAGTTAGGGTTCAATATGGAAAAAATTATTTATACCTAAAGGTGTTAGGTATGAAAAGTAGATGAAGCCTATGGGTGTCTTTAATCCAGGTCAAAAGAAAAAGAGCATGAAAGTTATCGCACTTGTAGTTGTATGTATTGTTCTTGGTGCGGGCTTAGTTAGTGTCCTTGCACTTTACTTATCGAGGGGGAACCCGTCATCGGACTTACAAGCGCAAATTATCCAAAAGGATAATACCATCAGCGCTTTACAAGCAAATATTGCAAGTTTACAAGCTCAGATTTCTCAAAACTCTAACGCTTCAGTTAGTCAAATTTCTGAACTAAACGATCAAATTGCAACCTTAAATGACCAATTAGAAAGCTACTACAACATCGCAAATATGGCCTCATCAGGCCTCTTAATCTCCGAGCAACCTGTAACCCAAGATGCCAATGCAACCACTCAAGTTTTCAACAATGAAATATACTATGCCGGATATGTTGTTATTGAAGCAACAGCCACAGCGAACACAACCTACGCAGAGGTAATCTATGCTTACGCTGGATTCAACTTTGACTATTCCCAAGAAATAGGTACCGTGGGAAGCGCCGTATTTCCAGTTCTGCCGGGTGCACTTCAAATCAATATTGGGAACACAAACCAAGCTGATCCCAATACTGTGAACGTGACCGCAACATACTACTACTAAATTTCTTTCTTTTTAGTTAACAGCTAAATAAGCCACAACATCAAATGTAGAATGGGAGACTTTTCATTTATGCATATCAATTCGGGAAACGAAAGAAAACCAAACAGGCTAATTAAAGAAAAAAGTCCCTACTTACTTCAACACGCCTACAACCCTGTTGACTGGTACCCTTGGGGCGCGGAGGCTTTTGAGAAGGCCAAAGCAGAAGATAAACCTGTTTTCGTTTCCATAGGCTACTCGACTTGTCATTGGTGTCACGTTATGGAAAAAGAATCTTTTGAAGATCACCAAGTAGCTGGGCTAATGAATCAAGCTCTCATCTGCATTAAAGTTGATCGCGAAGAGCGCCCTGACCTTGACGCCGCATACATGGCTGTTTGTCAATCAATGGGGCGAAGCTGCGGTTGGCCCCTAAACGTAATAATGTCTCCTGACAAAAACCCCTTTTTTGTGGCCAGCTACATCCCAAAAGATAATCGTTATGGCACTGTTGGCATGCTAAATCTTGTGCCGCAGATAGGGGAAATTTGGAAAACCAGAAGAGCAGAAATGGAATCAATTGGGAAAGAAATAAAGGAGCAGATAACATCCGAAGTAGAAGGACAAATAGAAAATCAACTTGACAAAAGCACACTCGATGACGGATATGAGCAAATGTTCTTGCGTTTTGACCAAGAAAACGGTGGATTCGGACACGCCCCAAAGTTCCCTTCTCCACATAACCTTGTCTTCCTTCTAAGATACTTCAATAGAACAAAAGAAAAAACGGCGTGGACTATGGTGGAAAAAACCCTGCGTGCTATGAGGTTGGGCGGCATCTTTGACCAAATAGGCTTTGGGTTCCACCGATACTCAACTGATGCGCAGTGGCTGGTTCCTCATTTTGAAAAAATGCTCTACGACCAAGCACTGTTAGCTTTAGTCTACGTTGAAGCCTACCTAAGCATCGGGCAAGGAAAAATTCATGTTAACTGCTAAAGAAACTTTAGACTATGTTTTGAGAGATTTATTGTCTTCAGAGGGCGGCTTTTACTCGGCAGAAGACGCAGATAGTGAAGGTGAAGAAGGTAAGTTTTACCTTTGGACACAAGCG
Organism: Candidatus Bathyarchaeota archaeon; assembly: GCA_963775685.1. Lineage (GTDB taxonomy): Archaea > Thermoproteota > Bathyarchaeia > Bathyarchaeales > Bathycorpusculaceae > Bathycorpusculum. The sequence continues at coordinate 391,410 of CAVZJV010000014.1, read as the reverse complement.
GAAATTACCCAAGCCCTATCCCAGCAAGATGCAGCTTTGGCAATTAAAATCTTTGAAGTTAAACCTGAAGGCAACTACGTTGAGCCGCCAAAGGGCAGAAACGGAAAAAACATACTTCATTTCTCAGCGCCAATAGAACAGTTAGCATCCCAATCCAACTTGACGGTTGATGAGTTTATAGAGAGGCTTGGGAAAATCAGAAATGCTCTTTTTCAAGTTCGAGAGCGAAGGGTTCATCCTGCAAAAGATGATAAGGTACTTGTTGATTGGAACGGCCTAACTATTGCTGCATTAGCTCGTGCAAGCCAAGTTTTTGGTAAACAAAGGTATCTTGAAGCAGCAATTAAAACAGCAGAGTTTATACTCCAAGAAATGAAAACTGATGACAACTTGCTTTATCATAGGTATGCGAAAGGTGAGAGGGCTATTTCAGGATTTTTAGACGATTATGCCTACTTTGTTTTAGGACTCATTGAGCTCTACGAGGCAGGGTTTAACGAAAAATACCTGCAATTTGCAGTAAGTTTAACTCGAACCATGATTGGGCAGTTTTGGGATAAGAAAAATGGCGGCTTCTTCCTTAGTGAAAATAGCAATGATGAAGCAGTGCCGAGGCTAAAGCAGACTTATGATGGAGCGGTACCTTCTGGAAACTCTGTAGCATTACATAATTTGCTGCGTTTGGCACGTTTAAGCGGAGAATTATCCTTTGAGAATTATGCTGCAAAACTGCTAAAAACGGTCTCTGAAGAAGTTAAACGGCAACCGCTTGGGCATTTATACCTGCTTGTGGGCTTAGAGTTTGCACTCGGACCAACATTTAATGTTGTTTTAGTCGGTAACCCATCGGATAATGACACAATTGCAATGCTTGCAGCTTTAAGAAAAAATTACTTGGCAAACTTTACGGTGACAATATGGACACCCGAAAAAGCCCAGGCGCCTATCACCGGAGTCGTTTACGAAAAAATAGATGAAAAAGCCACAGCTTATGTTTGCCGCAACCAAACATGCATGCCTCCTACAAACGATCTTCAAAAAATGCTTCAATTACTTGACAAACAATAAAGTCCTAGGACAAATCGTTTAAAAACAAGGAGCGATTAAAAACACTCTTTCTTATAAAAGTACGTAACCGAGAACCAAAAAGTACGATTGAATAAATTTAAACAAAATACTTTCTCCAAACTAACGAAACATGGCGAAGTAATTACCACAATTGTGCATAATTCAACCTTTAAACGACGAGTTTGTTCGAAAATCCTGCAGACTCAAGATTCAAAGGATAAAGAAAAAAAACTAAAGTTGGGTTGGCCTCGCTTTGGTGAAGGTAATTTAAGGTTTCTTATTTAGCTGTTTGTACTAATTTGTTTTGGTCTTTTGTTTTAGCAATTGTTTTTGCTATGTCCAGAATGATGGTAAGGTTGTTGCCTTGTTTTCCGACGCCTATTATGGATTCATCAAGGGTGGTTGTGACTTCCGAGTTTCTCTCGATGTAGGGTCCTCTTATCGTGGAAACTTCTGTAACTGCGTCCACAACCACTCCTATTGCATGTTTGCCCAGATCTATGATGATGATCTTTTCGCCTAAACCATCTTTTTCTGCCATACCTAAACGTTTCCGAAGATCCATAACAGTGATTATTTGACCTCTAAGGTTTGTGACACCTTCAACAAAGCTTGAAGCACCTGGAACTGGAGTCACCGTTTGCATATCTCGAACTTCACGGACCTGTTCAACGGGGAACTGGAGTCACCGTTTGCATATCTCGAACTTCACGGACCTGTTCAACGGGCACTCCATAGTTAACTTCGCCTATGGTGAAGTTAACAATTTGCATGTCCCCATTTTGCATTACAGTTTGCATGTTACTCGCCCACAAAGTCATATTTTGATTTGATGTCGTTGAGAAGACCGGTGTGGTGATCAATGAGTTTTTGCAGGTTGATATTAGTTTTTTCTGCTGCACCCACTGCTGACAAAGCTTGTTCACGAACCGCCTGTGATGCTGTGGTAACTTTCTCTATTTGCGTCCCAATTATCTTGTTTGATTTTTCAACGCTTGTCGCATCGTTGCCAACTATAACTGGAAGTTGCTCCATTTCTTGTGCACTGGTTATGACGGTTTTAGACATACTTTCAAGATTTTCGGCCGTTTCAGAGACATCTTTAGCAATTGCTGCCACTGCTGTGCCGATGCAGTTTGTTCTTCTACGGCTGAGGAGGCTTCTTCAGAGGCTGATGAGCTTTCTTCTGTTATGCTGGCGACTTCCTCAATTGTTTTTGCTACTGAACTGATAGCTTCAAGCCCGCGTTCTACGCCATTAGTTAGATTGCTTACTTTAACAGTCATGTCACCCATTATTTTCACTATTCCCTCAGATTCTTTGATTGCTCCTAAAACTATGTTGGCTCCTTGCTCGGCGCCTAATTGTGACTGCTTGGAAATGCTGCTTGTTTGAACGCCTGCATCTTTGATGTTCTTTACCAAGTTGATGGCTGAGCCTGCAGCCGTTTTTGATTGCCCTGCTAGGCCTTTAACGGCGTCGGCGACAACTGCGAATCCTCGTCCAGCTTCCCCTGCTCGGGCAGCCTCGATGGCGGCGTTCAACGCCAACATGTTGGTTTGACTAGCAATATCCGAAACCGAATTTGCCATCTGCCCAACCTGCTCTACAGAACTAACCATAGAAGTAACCGCATCAGAAACCCGCGTAATATCATTTTTAATCACTTCAATTGCTTGGAGACCTTTTTGGCTTTTCTCATTGGCGTCCCGGGATTTTCTTAGAGCTTCATCGGTCACGGTTGTAGCATCACGTGCAATTACCCCTGCGTCATCCATTACTTTCTTTAATGACTCTGTATTTCTTGCTGCTCCCTGAGCGAGATCTGCTAGTTTTTGGGCACCTGTAGATACCTGCTGCGATGCTTTGCTGACTTGTTGCATACCGATTGCCATCTGGTTTATAACACTAGCCGTTTGTCTTCCCATTTCAAGAACGCGGCTACTTGCTTTTGTTGCATTGTCAGCGTTCGCAATAACTATTCCAGCGGCATTTCCAACGTTCTTGGCTGTGGTAACTACTTTGTCTATTGTGCGACTTGTGTTTGTTGCGAGTTTTGAAACTATTACCGCGGATTTTTCGACGTTGCTTGAGATTTCGGCCATTTGGCGGTTGGTTTTTATTGTTTCTTCGTACTAGCGACGATATCTTTAGCTCCTTCAATCGCGTCTTCGAGTACTTTGACCTGCGATTTTATTAGTTCCATGTTGATTGCTTTTAGTTTTTTGTTTTCTCTTTCAAGGATATCGATTGTTTTTTCGTTTTCAGAGGCTTTCTTCTGCTGGATTTCATTTGCCAAGTATAATTTCACCTTGTAATTTCTGTAGGCTTTTTGAGTTTTTCTTATAAATAAATTATGAATTCATAATCCGAATCCGAAGGGATTAAAAGAAACTCACAGGTGGATACATTAGGCAGTAAGGCTGTGAGTTCAAAAAGCTAAAAAGACAAAAGGTGCTGGGTCTTTTATTTTTGTTGTTAGTTTATATTTCATTTTTAATTGTTTTTTCCAGGTTAGTTTTGAAATTTTTTGTGTTCTCTATTTAATGTTCTTACATTTTGAATCATACTCAGAAATAGAGTGAACATGTCCATCTTATCCAAAAGGTTAAAGAAACAAAGGGCGCCGAGGATGGGATTCGAACCCATGCGGAACGGATGTTCCACGGGCTCTCAAGGCCCGCGCGTTAACCACTCTGCCACCTCGGCACTACCAAGTCAACAGTTCTAGTTCATTGTGTCTTAAATGTTTACCGAATACTTTATTGAGGTGGCATTGGGCAAAAGTTCTTAACTAACAATTATAACCGTTGTTTGCATGCCAACAAACACAATTGTGCATATCCCAAGCAACATTTTAGATGCCATTTACGCTGGTGCCAAAGAACTCTACCCGCGTGAAAGCTTTCTTATGCTGCGCGGCAAAAAGAGCAAAGGCATTATCCAGGTAACTGACTTGGTATTAGCTCCGTTTGCAGTGCACGGCGAAGGCTTTGCGCACTTCAACCCTTACATGTTTACGGGAGATTATTCACTGGTTGGAACGGTGCATTCTCATCCTTCTGGAAACATCTCACCTAGCGATACAGATTTGAACTATTTTTTTGGGAGAATTCTTATGATTGTTGGTTACCCATTTGAAGGAGGACGCTGCATTGCTGCATATGATTCAGAGGGAGAGAAGGTACCAATAGAAGTGACTGAGGCCACCAAATGTGAAGATGAAGATTTTTATGAGATGTAATTTTGAGTTTTTCTGGCAGATAATTGATAATGCGTCAGAAAATCTATCGCAAATTTGTCTGCATTTCCTTCTGTTCCGCGATGTATCTTATCTACCCCTTTACTGCGTAAATGGTGGTAAAATTCGTGAATAACCACAAAGGGGTTAATCAGTATGTCGCTGTTTTGGACGGAGATGGTCTGGTTTTTGGCGGTGTAGCAGCCGTACGCTTTAATTTTATGTTTCTTGGGTAAGCCAACTTTTAGTGCTGGTACACTAACTCGATAGGTTTTAGCTAAAAGTACGAGGGCTTCCTCTGTTTTGCCGTTGAGAATAAGCCAAACCACTAAGGGCTTAAAGTTGTCTTGCGCCATCCAAATTCAACAATACAAAAATCTCTTCAGCTTAATTAACTACTTGCCTACTCGCCGTAGGTTCCTCTTCGAATTTTCTCAGCCAACAGATGCACAAATTCAATAGGCCAAACATCGTCACAAACGTCGTCAGTTAAAATTTTGCGTTTATGATACATAGAGATTAAATCGTTTTTTAAGAGAAGAATCAGAACGAATTTGTGTCCGTAGGTTCTTTTAAAAAGTGCATATTTACGTGCTTGTTTTTTGGTCATTTCAAAATGTGGTTCAAGAATGATTTTTCTTCCATGAACCGTTTTCTCCAAAATGAAATCTGGGGTATAGACTTCGTTTGGCAAGGGAAAACTAATTGTCTCATAGCCGTATGGAATATGCATTCTAAGCAGAGTCAGTGCGGTTTTTTTTTCCCATCCGCTCTTGTACCGGCTCATCTTCTGGTAATAAGCCTGGGATTGCCCTGTTATTTTCTGCATCCGTTCCAAAAAGTCAAGGGCTGTTTTGAGTGTATAGCGGTTGAGGGTTTTTTGTTTTAGCCATCTGCCTAGGAGGAAAAATGGGTAATCAACTTTAGCGGGATCCTGCGAAAAAAGACGTTTAGCGAAGTTTGTTAATTTTTGGCGTGCTTCAGCTGCAGTCTTTTCGTCTCGCCAAATATAGGGTGAAGCGGATTCTATAACGCCAAGGCTCGCTGCAACGTTGGCGTTTTCTTTTGTGAGAGGCACATACAGGTCTTCGGGCAAGAAGTGGTCGTATATTTGCAGATCAGGTTGGGGGCGAACCATCCACCTCATGTAAATCCAGAGTTTATCTTTATGAGGACCAGCCAACGCCGGAATGTTTTGGGCAAGGTCGTCTATGAAGTCTTTGGGTTTGCTGAATTTCTGTGCGTACTGCAAAAGGTTTCGCTCTGCCTTAAGTTTAACGAAGAGGTTTATTTGAGCGAGAATTTCTGAAGCTGCTTTCTTGTTGGGGCCCAAATCGTGGTAGAAGTTGGCTTTTTCGATTTCTTCTTCAAATAAATGTGCCTTTTTAATTTCAAAGAATGCATTGCCAAAAGCTTCATGCAAGTAGACAAGAAGCATGCGCGCATTTTCCGGATATCCCACTATGGTGTCGTCAAGAATTGATGCAGCAAGCAGAAAGTAGTGGGCGGCGATTTTTCGTTCTTCAAATTTTTCGGAGTACGGGTTAAAGAGTAACCTTGGGCTCATGCGGCGGTCCCATTGAACATCGACCACATTGGAGTTTTTGTTTATGAATTCAACTAGTAGTGTAAGCACTTCGTCGGTTGCCATAACCCTTACCCAAGTCTTAATTTATTATTATGCGTGAAGTACCTTAAAACTGCTCTCATAACAAGAAACCAGCTAACCTCACGATCTTATTTTTTAGGAGTTAGGAAACAGATTAATACCAGCTGGAAATCAAGTATTGCAATGCTAGTAGCAGACTAAGCACCAATATATGAAAACGTCATAGAAAAATGTGCAAAGTGTGGGCCGGTCGTCTAGCCTGGTTAGGACATCTGCTTGACGTGCAGAAGGTCGCCGGTCCGAATCCGGTCCGGCCCACTCAAACTCACTCCAGATAATTTTAAGCAAACATGGAAGCGAGCGAGTTCTACTGCTTAATCACGCGTTTTCCAATGAAGTGACGACCATTAATTTTTTAAAATATGATAAAACGTTAATGAAACCCAAACGATGGGGTCGGTAAGCTACCTGCCTCAAAATACGCGAATGAATGTTTGGGAAAACAAAAAAGTAAATTATAGCAACAAAACTAAATTATTGTTGATCTAGCTAATAGAAATTTAAAATATAGAAGGAATGTTTGAGGGCGATTTATATTGTCTGAGGTTATTTTTACAAAATTGGGGCTTCTTGAAGGGTTTAAGTTCAAAGTGGAATTTGACGAAGATGGTGTTACAAATCTTGTGGTGGATGAAATGAAGCCTATTGGAGAGGGTTTGGGTCCAAATCCCACGAGACTTTTGTCGGCTGCTGTTGGTCATTGTCTTAGTTCTAGTCTTTTGTACTGTCTTGGCAAAGCTAAGGTCAAAGTCCAGAAGCTCGACACAGTAGTCAAGGCAAATGTTGAACGGAACAAAGAAGGTTATTTCAGAGTTGCATGGTTAGATGTTCAGATTCACCTTGAAGTTAAGGAAGAGGACAAGTTGCGGGTTCCAAGGTGTTTGAGTATATTTGAGAACTATTGTACAGTAACTCAAAGCGTTATGAAAGGAATTGAAGTCAAGGTTAACGCCGTGTTTTAATGAATTCCTTTTCTTCTATTAATTAATGTGGCAAAAGCGAAATAATATTGCCGCTATTCAATCATATTTGACAGCGGCTAATTTTGATTATTCCAAGTCGGCTTAATGAAGAAGTTGAACTCAGTTTTTGTAGATTGAAATAGTGGGGGTAGTAGTATGTCTGGGTTCGGGATTAAAATGTGGTGCAGTTAACCTTTGTTGAAGTTTTGGTTACATGGAAAGTTCGATATTGAGTTCTTGGAATTGGTTGAAAAGTACACAGTGTCCTTCGTATGGAAAAATCTTCAGACGCGCACCTTTGATAACTTGCACGATTTTTTGTGCATTGCCAACTGGACATGTTTTGTCTTGTGCCCCCTGCCACAGGGTAAGTTTCTCCTTTGGAATCTGATATAGACTTTCGCTCCAGGGCTTTAGAAATAACTGGTGTTCTTGGTAAATTGTTTTCACACTGCTCTTTTGCTTAAAACCCTCCGCCATGGCGCTATACATTCCTTTTAACCAATCTTCATTTGCAAAGAATTTTCTATAGGGTTTAGGCCAATCCGTAACCATGTTTTTGCCACCTTTGGACTTCAGGTACCGATTAATGTCTTGATTTGCTTGGAGAATTGATTTTCGGAAGAACCTAAGTCCCAACAATGCAAGGAAGCCATTTTTCATGGCGACTTTTGCGAGTAGATTACCGTTGTGTGCCTGTGAGGCATCGAAAGGCAAAGCAGGTGAGCCCACAACAACTCCACGAGTTACCTGTTTGGGGAATAGCGCAAAATAAGCCAAGGCGAAAGGTCCACCGCCTGACCAACTCAAAATTGCGAAATTGTTCAGCTTCAAGTAATCCGTCAGCACCTTGACGTCCTTGGCAAACTCTTGTAGTCCGATTCTGGATGTAAAAGTTGATAAGCCATATCCGGGTCGATCTATGCCAATCAGTTGGATTGTATTGGCATGGGCGAAGTCTTTTAAGAGAAGAATTTCCAATCTACTACTTGGGTGCCGTGAAAGTAGATAACTGGTTTGCCTTCGCCTTCCACTGCGTATCCAAGCTGGCGTTTATCGGACATTTTGAGTACTTGGTTGCTCATTTGGTCTTAACCTTTCATTGTTTGGTTACAATTACCTTTTAATTTACCTTTAAATATGGCATTTAGTAGTTGGCTAAACGTTTTTCTAAAATAATGGTTTTTGGGTATTCTAATTTAGTTTTCTGAAGTAAAGAAAAATAAAAAAATAACTTAATTTCTTTTTATCAATGCTTACGTGTTTCTATTATGCCTCTGCATTTGTCGGCGAATTGGCAGTATTCTAGGCATGTGGCTGACTTGTCAGGGCGTTTCCATTCGGCTCCGCATTCGGGACAGGTTGTTTTGTCCTCGTCGGTCCAAATTTCTAGGTCTCCTCCGCAAACGTGGCATTTGATGTAGGCGGGTTTGGGCTGAAGTAAGTCACGTAGTCCGGGGCAGGTTTCAGGGTTTTTTTGTATTTGTTTGTCTTTAGAGCTCAACTACTTCACCTCCGATTTTGACCTCGCATTCTTTAACTGGTATTTGTTTTCCCGAGTCTTCGAGCGCTTTGTTTACCGCCCACTTTAATCCTGTGCAACAGGGAACTTCCATGTGGACAACGGATATTGAGGCGATGTTGTTTTGCTGGAAGATTTCGGTTAGTTTTTGAGCGTAAGCTCTTGCATCGTCGAATTTGGGGCAACCGATGATTACGCGTTTACCTTTCAGTAGGTCATGGAAGTTTTTGAGCGCAACAGGGGCGCAGTCAGCAGCGAAAAGTAGTTCGGCGTTTTCGAAGAACGGTGCTTTCACGGGGACAAGGTTTAGTTTTACTGGCCACTGCGGCTTTTGGGGTGTGTGGTTGATTTGAGTAGTTGATGCTGGCGTGGCTGTTTTGGTTTTGAGATGCTCATGCACTTCGGCCTCGCTGAAAGCAGGGGCTTCACGTTCAGTTAGCGTAATCGCCCCTTGAGGACACTGCCCTAAGCAAGCGCCTAGGCCATCGCAGTAGGTTTCCTTAATAATTTTTGCTTTTCCGTTTATGATTTGGAGGGCGCCTTCTGCGCATTTGGGGATGCAGTTTCCGCATCCGTTACATAGGTCTTCGTTTATGTTTACGATTTTTCTTTTCATGTTAATCTTCTCCTTTTAGTGCATTTTCCGCCTGTGGGGCAGAATTTTTGTGCGTGGGTTTGGATGGCTTCAAAGATTGGGTTGAGTGTTTCTTGGTTAGCGGTGTAGATGTGTTTTTTGCCTTGTTTTTTGATGGATATGAGGTTGCAATCGAGGAGGGGTTTGAGGTTGTGGGATATCATGCTTTGTTCTTGACCCAGCGCTGTGGCGAGATCGTTTACGCTCATAGATTTGTTCATTAGTTGTTCGATGGCGGCGAGTCTAGTGGGGTTTGCTAGGTTTGATGAAGAAGCGGTAGCAGATTTTTGTTAGCCCTTTTTTCATTTGTGTTATCCACCCTTTCGATAGCATGAATTATAATTCATATGAATACTTTGTTCATATAAAGTTAATGGTCAAAAAACAAAAATCCAGCTAAACCTCACTTAAAAAAGCTCACTGCCTTACAGGTTGTATCTTTCCAAGTCAGTTTGAGAACCACATTGCGGAGTAACAAAATAAAAAATTGACCCACATTTAGTGCAATGGCACTCCTGATTATTGCGCCGCTCAACCGCTGATGAACTACATTTCGGGCAAACGATTTCAACTTTAGGCGTTTTCCATATCCTCACTTTAGCTTGAACAATTTTGCTATTAAATATTACGACAACCATGTATCGAAGGAAAATGTTTTTGAGTATCAATGTTTTCTATTGCTGGCTAAGGTTGAAGATATTGTCTAAGAAAGCAAAGAAAACTGAAGGATTAGAAAAGCACAAGCAAATGATTCGTGAAAAAGAGCAGAAACGAAAAGAGAGAAAACAGGTTTCACTTCCAGCTAAACACCAGGGCAAAGGCAAAAAATAGTTGCCTGAGAAACATTTTTCTTAAAGATCACTTTTATTTTCACAATTTTAAAGAACCAAAAAAGAATAGAAAATGAGGCTTTTTAGATAAATGAATTATCGGCGTATTGTAGCACGCATAAGTAAAGTGTAATTTTCGTCATCTGTTTGCAGTTTAGCACTGATGCGAACGACATAGCTGTTTGCGCCCACCCAGAAGTATCGACCAGCCAATTTGAATGTCAGGGTTTGCCCATCAGGGCTTGTTCCCTGGGCCTGCAACAGAACCGAATGTTTTTCGATCAATACGCCGCCTTTTCCGTTTGTAACGATGTATGAGACGCCGTTTACCATTACTGTTCCGCCCGTAACATCGAATAGCTTAACCGATCTGTCAGTGCCTGTTGGTGCTAGCGTGAGGGAAAAGCTTGCAGGATATTTTTTGATGGTCTGGCTATCTATGGTTTGATATGCGTATCCTTTGGCGGTTAGGGTTTTTGTGTTGTCGATCGGGTTAGCGGAGAGTTTGAGCACTTACATAAGGAACCGCTATTGCCAAGATTAATGCCGTTGCAACGAGTGATATGATGAGGATTTTGGTTTTACTGTGTAGTTTATTCATTATATATCACCTCAGTTTTTCTTCATCTATGATTTCTTTGGTGTGCTCTTTAAAAAGAAAGCCGCACTTTTGATGTGCACCATAGATGAACCTAAGTAACTTTGGGAGCTTTGGTTTCGTCTAGTTTTTCAGTTAAAATTCGTTCTTCCATGTGTAAAAGTAAGCCTACTCGCCGTTCCCACCTGTTAAAGAATCGATACTGTGAGTACATCGCGTAGATGCTGTAACCTAAAAAGGCACCTGCGAAAATCAGTAAAACAAAATCCAGTAAACCCAAACCCAAATGTCTGACGCGTAGAATAAGCCAAACAACTAGCAGAAACAGGATACCCGAAGATACAAGGCCGATTAGGGTGCCGTTTCGGAATTTTGTCCATTCTCGGTCGAGTTCGAATAGAAAGTCATGAAGGGATTTTACTGGGTACTGTTTGTTTTCATCGGGTTCTTGAGTCATTGTTCTTCCTCATTATTTGAGTGTTTTTTGGTTTTATACTTGATGCACCATAGATGAAGTTTGGCAGCTTACAGGATGGAGGGGAGGGACTTGCGAAGTTCAATGTATAGCGCTCTTCCTTGCTCAGTAAGCATGGAGTATCCTTCAGGGGTTTCTTTCACTAATTGTTTTTCCTTCAGAAAAGCCAGATGCTTAAGAAAGTCATCGTAAGAAACGTTTGTGGATTTGCGCCAAATTATTGTTCTCAGCTGGTTTTTTGAGTTGAAAAATAGATACTCCAAGATTTCGAATCGTATTTGAACAGCGCTTTTCCGGTTTTTTCCCATGCCTATGATGCAACCAGTGAATGCTATGTTATGTTATATTGAGGAGTAATAAATATAATAAGACACTTTTCGCTTGGTTCTTTGGTGTTAAAAATGATTTTGCATTTGGGAAACTCTAAATTTGGAACCTATCGACCTTTCAGAGCTGGCGCCGCTCCAAATATATAAAACAAAAAATGTGGGGTAAAAAAGTAAAGGTTTTTCTATGCTTGGGGCACTCGTTCTTGCCATTTTTTCGGTTTCTTGAAATAAAGCATCAACCCTGTTCCTGCCAAACTGGTAAATATTATCGCGGCCCAAAGCCACCATTGCATCCAAAGCGGCTGAGACGGTTGCTGAGCAGTGTTGCTGATTTGGAGTTGATCGATTTCGATTATTGAGTCGTGTCCGATGTAGATGTCGGTTGGTTTCTGTATGGGGCCTGTGGGGTTGGATGTTCCAGCGGCAACTGTTACGGCTTGTTCTTTTCCGTTAACATAGAGGTGCATTCCAGTTGTTGTGCTTCGGACGAAAACCACGTGAACCCACGTGTTAAATGGAAGGGGCTCTTTGCTGTCTATTTCGTTGAACTCGTTTGACGTCATTACGTAAGCGCGGAGGACACCTATTGGTGGCGAACTCTCATTACTGGGTGTTTCTCCGTTAATTGCTACTCCAAGAGTTCGCGTTGGAAGAGCAGCGGTAGACCTAACGGCTTCGATGAGAATGTTGTTGTATGGCACGTCAGCTTTGATTTCGGGCACATTTACCCAAACATCAACGGTTATGTCGTTTGGGGTTTCGAGGCTGGGCGAAGGCTGCACTGCAGCATAGGTGTTCCCGTTGAAGCTTAAGGCTTCGCCAAACTTGCCTTGAACCCGCGCTGGAGTGTAGTTGTAAACACCTGTAACTGACCCTAAAACTGCTGGGTTATTGCCTATTAAATCTGGAGCCACAAGATCAAGGTCAACATTATCAAATGACCATAAAGCAACAACGCTGTTGGGCTTTGCCCGACTTGGAGGGATTGCGATTGGCGCCTTGTCAAAATTGGCGATGTTGAAGGGCGCAGTTAATGGATATTTGTCCATGTTGTTTGAGTTAATGATGTAGGCGGTATTTTCTATTCCTGAATTCCCATCTTCAACTGCGGCGGGGTACTTTGTTTGGTAGTCGCTCCAATAGTTTCCGCCTGACTTAGACCCGCTGTCCCAACTCTCAACAAGATAAGAAGAGTTGCCAAAAGCGTTATAGAAATTATTCAACAAGTTATTTTGATAAATTTCGTTTGCGCTTGGAGAAGCTCCCTGAGTCGTAATGTATACTCCATACTTGTTGGAATCAACCTCATTGCCAAGCGATTACATTTTTTGATCCTGAGAGGAAAATACCTGACTCAGAATTAGACACCATCGTATTATGGAACACGACCGAGTTGGATGCGCCCAAACCTAACCCGCGGGTATTGCCCTGAAAGTTGTTTCCCTCAACCGTGTTTGAGTAGCCGCCTAAAGCAACACCTGAAACCGCATTTGAGATGATGCTGTTGTCGGAGATTTTGTTCTGGGAGCCAGCATAGAATCGTATCCCGTCTTTAATGCTCAGGGTGATTATGTTATTGGTTATGGTTGTAGATGATTGGACGGCGCAAAAGATTCCGAAATAGTTGCTCTTTATGATGTTGTCGTGGATTGTGCAGCCATCGCCCTGGAGGTTTATGCCTATGGCGTTTTGAGAGGGATTTGTGCTATTGACGCTTTGGATGGTGAATCCTGAAACTCTGATGTTTGCCGCTGCCAACGTAAGGACAGCAGGTTCATCGGAGCCACCTTCGCCGATAATAAGGGTGTTTTCACTGTCTTCACCCATAAGCGTTAAGGACTTGTTAATTTGAAGGTTTTCATAGTAAACCCCCGGCTTCACCGATACAACGTCGCTTGATGAGGCGTGTATGATTGCTTGACCTATTGTTGGATAATCTTGTGGAACAACTATAGTCTTAGAAGCCTGGCTTGTCTGAAGGTTACACATCCAAACAGCCGAAATCAAAATTACTGTGAGTATAAGTGCTTTAAGGATTTCTCTTTTCTTCAATGTTCCCACCCTTTTTCTGCGAAAGCTCATTCAAGTCACCTATGAGGATATTGACAGCTCTGAGATATTACTCTCCCTAAAGAACACCTTGTTCTCTTAGCGGAACACCCAGCCGCAAAAAAATTGATGGCAAATGAAAGTGGGGTCTGTCAATATTTCGTTCTTCATCTTCCCTATCAGACTGGGACGGCGACATCATCCCCCGCTGATAATGCACCGTCCCAGTCTCTTAAGGGCTTTCGTGGAGATGAGGAAAAAAATGAAGAAACAACAAACACAAACCCAAAATATAAACGAACAGCCCCAAGACATAGGAAAAATAAATATTCCAAACGTTATGCTTTGGATGATGAAAAACGCTTATGAGCAATCAACAATTAAGAAAACAGCCAAGCTCCTTAGGCATTTAGAACGGAATTGCAACACAGCAAACCCTGAAGAAGTAAAATTATACATAGCAAGAAAAACATGCTCAAACGGACACAAAGAGAACCTAATCGAAGCATACGCAATAATAATTAAATCGTTAAGCTGAACATGGAATCAACCTTTTTACCAAAGATATGATAAGAAACGAAAAGCACCAAAAGAAGAGCATCTAGATTTTTTAATCAACCATTGCAGAATGGAAATGGCAACTAAACTATCCATAAGCAAAGACTTAGGACAAAGACCAATAGAATTAACATGGCTAACAATCAAAGACATTGACCTAACCACAGGATTAGTATCAATCACAGGAGCTAAACACACAATCGGAAGAGAAGGAAAACTTCGAGTAAAAAGCTTAGAACTTCTAAAAATCTTCATCCAAAAGAAAAACTTCAGCGCAAACAGCCACTTATACAATAGCTCAAGCGATAATCTATCAAATGATTATCGACACACTCGAAACAGAATAGCCCAAGATTACAATATGCCAGAACTGAAGCAAATTCAGCTATACGATTTTAGACGCTTCAAAGCCAGCAAAGAATACAAATTATCCAGACACAACTTCCTTTGGGTAAAACAAATTTTAGGACACAAAGACAGCCGAAGCACCGAGAAATACATCAGCCTATTTGACGACAAAAACATAACTTGGATACCCGTAATATGCCACAACCAAACAGAGATTGAGCAAGCTATCAAAGAAGATTGTGAATTAGTCTGCCAAGTAGATGGAATAACATACTTCAAGAAAGCAGCATAATACTTTCTATGTAATTAATAATCTGCTAAAACGATTCCATTTTATCTTAAATCTTAGTAAGACATAATTTAATATCAATAATCTGAACCAACGATGAGGTTACTTATGTTTGAAACAAACGACAAAGCCCAAGCAAAAAAGGAACTTATACAAATCAACGAAAACATAGAGAAAAGCTATTCAAAGTTCAATATCTTAAGAACGATTCCTACAATGTTGTGTTTAGAGGATGCCATCGGTGCCCTTAACATAGACTATCAAAGAACCAAAATGGAAAAAGAGAACAATATCGAACCAAGAAATCTGGGTATAGTTAGCTTCTTAATGGAATGGTTTCAGTTCTTAGAAACCATGTTCGAAAACATATTAGAAAAGGGATTTCTTGATTACACAACTAAGAACACAAAAAATGGAATTTCGATTGGAGTGTCAATCGAACAAGATTATAAAAATGACATTATTGATTTCGTTGACAAATTGAAGAAAGAGAAGAGTATTGGCAATAAGTACATCATCCGAATTCAAGAAAGACTGTTCTTGGGTCGTTATCCAGGCGCAATGTTCATTATATTGGACAGTAATATCGATAAAAAAATCGTTCTGACCCTTGATAAAATCCTTGCGCTAAGACAGTTAATGTATAAAAAAGGTCTTTTGGAAACAATGATTTATTTGGCTCCAATAGGAACTGAAGTTAATTTTAATGAACAAGGAACTTTCATTAAATATCCTGAAGGCTTCACTTTTGAAACAGCGTATAAGAAAAGGGGATTATCTCACAGATTAATCGAGAGTTATACTCACCTGACTTTTTGGAACTCTAATCTGCCTAATCAAGTTCAAGAAACAATAAGAACAATTCAGGAAGGAAAGGGCAAAAAAAATATTGTCAATCTTAAACTAGAATTCAACGAAATATACCTCGCTTATGGTAGTCTACCAGGTTTTTCTAAAATATTTGAGGATATTCATGGAATTCAGTTAAAAGTATTTCTCGACATCGTTAATGAATTCATTTTTGAATGCTATCCGAATGACAACACACTTGGAATATGGAAATTAAGTGAATTGAGCAAAGGTGCAATATGCAAGAAGCACAAAATTATCGAAGTAGAAAAAGTCGTCAATATTTTGTCCAACTTAAATAGAAGTAGTGTTTTTCATGGGATGCTCGTTATTAATGATACGATTTTTTCAACTTTCGAAAGGTTAACATATTCAACTTTATTTACTCTCGATAAATGCTTCAATACAATTTATGAAAATGATTTGAAAGGAAAGAAATTCGAAAACGCAACGAGAAAACTATTAGAAGAAATGGGTTTACTGGTTCTTCCCGAAAGCGTTGAGATTTTTGAGCCTATGATTCCAAAAGACATCGCTCATATATTATGGGGTAAGGAAAAAAACAGAACAGATTTAGACATAATTGCTTTGAAAGAGAATGCTCTTTTAATTATTGAATGCAAGGAGTCAAAATTCAAATCTTCATTATCAAAACAAGGAAACAAATTTAAGAATTTTGTTGTTGAGCAGTATTATAGAGCAAAATGGATAAGCGAAAATTTTGAGAAATTTACTTCTTATGTTCAAAACAATTGCGATGCTTTGGGAATCAATCTGTCAGATAAATTATTGCTTTTTCCATTAGTGGTTTCAAATACCCTAGTTAACATAGACAATTTTGAAGGAGCACCACTAATCACTTATTCAGAACTTAAGACTTGGTCTCTAAAGATTGGAATCCAAATGCAGATGACACCACCAAAGAATTAGCAGTGGAAATAGACGGAAGACTACATCATTTGCCATGGTTTACAATTCTCGATGATTGACCGTATTATTCGCTCACTCACTTGCGCTTGCGTGCTCTCTACGCTCCCGCTTCGCGGGTCGCTCCGCGTCACCCTTGCCGAATGTTCCGCAAGAACCAAACGATGCGCTGAGCTATTAATCGATTTCTTCATTCTCCCACAAGTCACCTTCGGGGATGAAGGCAATCTGTATGGAATCTATGCTTCTGAAAAAACCATTTAAGAACATGCATATGGTAACGTATTCGCCATGACCTCTATCTTTTTTGAAGTCAAAGAGACCAACATTATACACGCAAACCAATTCGTCAGAGACTTTGACCGCTTGGAAAGCGACAACATGAGGAAGAGAAAACAAACTATTACGCTCAATAAAGTTGGTGCAGATATCGCCTACCTTGATTTTGCTCCATTGTCGCTCAATTCTTCTTCTTTGTTGACGAATCATAGCTATCCACAGCCCCCATGACAAGTTCCTTCATGCACAACTTCCCAAAGGGGTGTCCCATCATCAGCAAACATGCTTAAAACTTCGCCTTTTCGAGTAAGCAATAGTTTTGAACCGCCTAAGTATCGGACATGAACTAACTCGGAATTGCAGATAGAACACTTATGTTTAATTCCAACGTCATCACCGTTAATTATCTCCAGCTTTCGATAGGAACAAGCGCCAAACCAAGTTGTAGCATGAGATTTTTTAGAACCTCTGCGAATCGAGCAGTGATTTAACTGATACCAACAAGTTCCGCCAACAGTTTTTCGCTTATCTAAGACCTTGACAACCCAACCGTCTTTCTTGTTTTCACGTCTTGTGACTCCTTCAACGCCTTTGCAGGCATAACAGTCACCACCTTTGCATTTTCGGCAAAGACCATAACCTTCGCCACCAACAAAACCGAGTATGTGAAAGTGTGGATTCCACCGCCAGCCAAAGGGAACGCTTTTTATTTTTGCTTCTTTTCGGTTCGCATAGCGGAAGCCGTGAAAGATTATGGAGCCACCGATTATTCCTCGATTAGCCATGAGTCGGACTGCTTTTTTGCGAAGCGAATCGAGGCTTAAACCGTAATCTTCGGTTCTGATGCTAGCCACTATGTGTTCTACTGGAAGCCCAAAGCGGTTAGAAGCTATTTTTAGGCGTTCTTCCATGCGATAGGCTTCGCGAACAGCCCAGCCTTATTTGAAGCATACGGGGCAACAGGGTTTATCACATGAGTGATAAATCGGCTTAACAAAAACAGAATCCTTCGCTAAACTCTCATTAAAGAAACGAGTTTGATTATGTGCCTTATAGTTTAGGCACCCCATGTATTTGTTGAACGTTCCGCATTTAGGGCTTGTCTGTATTCCGTGCCCTGCAAGTTGATAATCTCCATAATTTGCCCAGTTTTCTGGGTTCGTTTGTTTGAAAGTAAGTTCTTTTTCTTGAATGTTTACTGTTTCTTGTGTTATTATCATGCTTATTCACTTGAAAATCTAATAAGCAAGGACTAATAATGCTCTATTGTGAGTAAATATAGTATGTCACTTACACACTATACTTACACAGTATGGTAATTGCAATGACCTACAAGAATTCATAAGACATAATCTTCAAAGAACTTGGAAGCTTACAAGAAAAAGTCCTATTCCACTTAGCCCAAAACCCCGACAATCATAAACAAGCAATCCAGCAAGGCATAAAACACCCATCCGACCAATACGGTTCTATCTCTAAAGCCGTAGACATGCCTAGAAAAGATAGGTTTTGTTGAATCCAAAGAAGGAATTTCACAAAAGAAAGTAAAAATAAAAATTTATTCTTGTACTGAATCAGGCGTTTTTTATACATTGACACATTCATCGGACAACATCCTTGAAGTTTTAGATGCTTACAAATCGAGAGTTGAATTTTGCAAGTCCTTTAGAAAACTCTATGATGTTTGGGGAAAAGAGCACTTCGCAACGTACCTTAAAGACGTTGGCAAATTCTTGCCCGTTGTTCAAAAAGACGGCGCTGATGTAGCAATGCCCTATCTATTTATGATAATTTTGGAAGAAATGAAGAAAATAGACCCCAAGGATAGAAAAAGAAACGTCAAAGAAGCACTGAAGTTATTTCCAGAATCAAAAGCAATGTTAAAAGAATGGAAAAAGAATCTCGATGAATAAGTTTAAACTAAACCAGTTAGAGATTGGCAGAGCTCCGAAGCGTAGAGAGAAAGTGGGAAGCGAGCAACCACAAGGGTTGCCGCCGACCAAATTCCTAAGTCCCCTTTTCCCAACTTGAGGAAAATAAGGGACTTTAAGTGAAAATTCTTCGGATAGCGAGTACACTCCCAAAAGGGCACCCTCGCTCGAACCTAAGAACTCTGTTTTTGCACAATTTCGTGAGACCTTCAAAAATAGAAATAAGCAAACGACCAAGTAAAAATTGTTGTTACATGCATTGGAAAATCTAAGTTTTAAAGGACCATATTTCAAAGAATACCTAAAGCTGTAAGAACATGAAAAATTATCACCAAGAAAAACACCATAACTAAGGCCGCGTGAATAAATTGGTTAGTTTTATGGTCTATTTGTTTTACTAAAGGGAATCTTTCTGCGAAACCTGTTGTCACTTCTAAAGTTAATGCAATGTATAAGATTAAGCCTGTTCCCAACGCTGGGTAGAATGCTATTGGTCTGCCAAGTTGAGCTGCAAAATGAATCGAAATTAACGAAAAGAATAGAAGGTTTCCGAAAATGTGGTATTTAAGAAGACCAGTATACTTTTCAGAATAATAACGCTTTAAAACCACGAATGCAGGAGTATCGATTGCAATGTAGCTTGTGCCAATTATCGAAAGCCAATGGCTAAAACGTAGAGGACCTACAAAAAAACTCACGTTTATCAAATGCAGGTATGCAGCAACCATGAGCGACCCCGCTACTACAACGATTAAGAGTGCCAACAAGAACTCAGATTCTTTGAAATTCAACAAAAATCCTCTAATTTAACTTGGGAAAAGGATATAAAAAGTTATTTAAAACCCCTAACTCTCAACATGGATACAAGTTCAAGAACGGATACTAATAGTTTTTCTTGTTGCGAGAAAGCAGAACTCCAAAAGCATATAACTAGAAAGCTACAATAAGACTACAGGATTAAAGCCGTTAAAAAATTACTTTGCCCTAAGGCTGGGACGGTTAATCCTCGCTGAAAGAACATCTGCCCAACCTAATACGAATATTATGACCTTTGCTTGATAAAGACGAATATAGCTCGCTATGGGAACAGCCTCTATCTTTGCAAAATTAGGAAACAAAAATAGAAAAGAATGGCGTTTACGCTCTAAACAGTAGAAGCGCTTAGCTGTTACTTTTGCGATAAAGGGTAATCATTGCGGTAGCGAAAGCAATTAGTGCAATAACGATGATAGCTATGAAGCTTTGAAAGTCTATTCCGCCCGTTGTGAGTGGTTTAGTGACGATTACTTGTTCAGTTGCGCCTTGCAAACCTTGAGAGCCTGGTGGACCCTGAGCGCCGTCGGCTCCATTTACTCCATTAGTGCCATTCTTTCCATTGATTCCGTTAATTCCATTGGCTCCATTGATTCCATCTATTCCGTTGTAACCGTCAATTCCATCTGTTCCATTGATTCCATCTTTACCATTTAAGCCGTCGGTGCCATTATAAATAAACAAGTGTCCTGTCACATTAAAGTCCTGACCCGCCAAACCATTAATTCCGTTAATGCCATCTTTGCCATTCTGTCCGGTGACGCCTTGAATTCCTTGTGGTCCTGTCATGTCAACAACTGTGAAGGTTGTTGAGGCTGAGTCTCCATGTGATTCGGTAGCGGTTATTCTGTGAAGGCCGACTGCAAGTTCATCGGGAATCGAAATTATGGCAGTGAAAGAACCTTTATTATCAGTTTTGACCGCAGCAGGTATTGTTGACTGAACAGCGCCGTCATATGCGATTGTTATAGTTTTAGATTCGTCGAATCTTGTGCCTGTTATCATAGTCATTGCAAATCCTTGTGGAGGAGACAAAGTTATAGCTGCACGGGATTCATTGCAAGAAGCAGTAGCTATTGCAAATAAAGAAGAAGATAGAACAAGCAATAAGATGGGGAATATTGTTAATGTTTTTTTCATCTTTTAATTCACCTTTTTTCAAAGTTTTTATTTTATATTAATTCTTAATAAACAAATTTCTAATATAAGGGACTTATTTCTACAATTTTTACACATCAAAAACCAAAATGTATCAGCCTTTGACATATTCTTTTGAAAAAACCTTGCCATAGTTTGCAAAATCTTTCAGTTAGTTTACTTTAACTCTGTTATGCCTTAAAACTAGCAAATCAACTTGTTCAAATTATTTTTTGAACATTTGGTCTATTAAACTATGGTATAAATATGTATGATTAAACCTAAGATCAATGCTAGGGTCCAAATCAAGAATGTAGGTATCATTAGTCTCCACGTTCTGGAGCATCCGAGTTCCCCTAAAGGATGAGTTATCCATGAAACAATGATAACAAAACCCAAAACGATTGCTGTTATTCCAGAAGCAACATGGAGCCAAACAATCGTTGACTGCAAAATTGACAATCCACTGATAAAGGTGATGTTTTTATTAAAAACAGGAATCATTACATAAATTACTGTGGCAAGGTTAAGTCCAACTGCTAAAATGCTTAAAAAGCCATGCATTATGAGGTTTCTGTTTTTAGTCCTTATTCTATAAGGATAAACTCCTATTATAAGTAGGATTAATGCGATGACTTGAATAATAGAAACTATATTTCCTTGAAAATCAAGTGCCATACTTTTATCTCTGTTAATTTAAAATGGGATCCTAACTATTAATTGTTGTTAGGACCAACTTTTTTCCACAAACAAAAACTTACTCAGCATTTTCGAGTTTATCCAAATATGCTAAATATTAGTTGGCCCAAAAAGTGGCTTATCACGATTACAGGAATAGCTATACCAAGATGGATGAGGATTTCTCTAATCGTACTGGTTCTGCGTTGAACACCGATGAGGTAGCTTAGGAAAACCAAGATTCCAAACCCAATTACTACACAAAATGTTGCAGCGTAATCAACAGGCAAGAAAGCAAACAACCCAACAAAGGTAAGGGTGATGCTGAACCGGGTTAAAAAGTTGCTAATGGTGAACATTCTTGTGTTTTCTTTTTTTGTTGACGTTGTCTCTCTGTAAATATGAATCCCAAGAGAGTCTGCGATGTTGTCTGCGACAGCTATCACAAGCAAAGAGCCAATTACGCTGGCTTGAGGGTTGCCAGAGGATAACAGTCCAAAAATTATTCCGAACTAGTGACAGTGGAGGAAGTGGCGCCAAAACTAAATTTGCTAGGGTCCTGAGGTAATTTCATAAAAGAGATTCGTCCGCCAAAATGATGTCTGCTTTGAAATATTAAAAGAAAAAAAGTGGGGAGATGATTTATTTTTAGACTGCTGTAGGTGGTGGAGGAGACATTGCGCCTACCATGGGCTGTTCTGTTGTCTTCATAGTAAAGAAAGCGATTGCCAAGAGCAGGGCAGCTATCCACATCAGTAATAATCCAATTAAGGGGATAATTGCGCCAACTAGTAACAATAATCCAACTGTTCCGAACAAGCCAGTATTTGATTTATTTGAAACCTGCTTTAGCGAGCGCCAAACAAAGAAAGCTGCGATTATTGCAAAGATCCAAACAATAACCAAAACTGAAATTATTCCAGCGACAAGAGGATATATCGCGGAGTAGTCGAGGTTGCCTGTGTTTGGAGTCATGCCTTGAATTGTAGACCAGTCACCATTCCAACCAGGATATATCTGTTTTATTAGATCAGTTAGTGACGTCAGAATTGTTACAACGGTTGCTACTGCTGCGATGACGGCGCCGATTATACCAGCAAAGATTCCATAGAGGGCGTTAGTGAAAATGCCGCTTTGTCGAAAGTGATTAGCCAAGCCACGCAGAGAAAACAGGATAAGTATTGCGCCTACAATTTCTATTATGCCATAGTAGCTTATGAATGGGAAAATGCCGATAAACATTAATATTGCGCCAATGCCACCTAAAGTTTTGCTCGTTTCTAAAATCATGTGTTTTCCTCGAGTTCCTGTCACGGGTATTAGGATAAAAACTTTTTCATACAGGTCCATAGCCTTCGAAAAATAGTAATTAAAAGTATGTATCAAAAGTGTTCATAAAATAAAAAAATGCAAAAACGCTTGGTCTGGTTGTTATGTATTTTCCAGCTGCCCTTTCAAGATGCTGTAGTAGGTTTCCAGGTAGATTTTACCGTTTTCAGTTACGGTGTATACTTTTCTGGCACGACCATCTTTTTGCTGTATGCTGCTTTCTACAAAGCCGTTCTCTTCAAGGCGGTTCAGGGTTGGGTAGAGCGCGCCGTGTCTTAGTTTCACATTAAAATCTGCTTCTACCTGTTTTTTTATTTTATAGCCCCATGTTGGTTGAGCTTGGATGATGCGTAGGAGTTGGATGTCTAGTAAGTTTCTGATTATGTGTTGTACAATTTGTTTTTTGTAGGTTTCAGACATGGTTCTTCCTTGTGGGGCTTGTTTTGTGTATGGGGTTGATGTTTGGATTAATTAGGTTTATGTTAATTTTTTTGAATGTTTGTATGCTGTAGTATGTCTTAGTATGCTTTGGGTATGTGTGAGGGTTTATATCAGGGTTTAAGGATACTAAGTACTCAAGATATGTCCGAATATGGACATATTGTATACAGGTATAACAGAAAAACTGTTCAACAAGGATACAAGTCGAGGAGAAAAAAATGTTTAAACCAAGCTCACAAAAAGAAGTATCAACAAAACTAATGAAAGGATTATTAGACATGATAATCCTGCAGTTTTTGCAGCAAGAGCCCATGCATGGTTACCAAGTCATCACCAAAATTCGCAAAAACTTCGGGGTATACTTCGGACCAAGCACCATATACCCACTACTAGGCGCCCTAGAAAAGAAAGGCTATGTAAACAGTCATTGGAACATGAATTTTGAACGCCCAAGAAAAGTCTACAGCCTAACAAACGACGGACAAAACATGCTCAACTTTACCGAAGACTCCCTCAATTTGATCTGCAGGAAAATAGCAACCACAACCCCGGAGATAACACAAACAAATGTCACCATGGTAAACTCCAAAAGCAGAGGCAGCTTAACCATACACGTCCCATAAAATTGGCACTTTTTTATCGCTTGCTAGAAACATATCCTTGAAACTTTGAAATCCCAGGCATTTTTGCCAGTACATAAACCTGTTTTAAATACATCTGCGCGCAATTGGTAGGTTAATCCTCAGGGTGACTAATTGAAGCGGGTAAACAACAGTGAAACTTTCGGGTTAACCAACCAAATTCTTGATTTTTGCATACACGTCGCCGGGTCATCCAAAATCACAGCCATCGCCTTGGTGGACAACTATTCGGTAAAAAAACTAAACGATCGCTCAATCTATGAAGTAATGCTGGTTGTTCATGATTTTCAGCCTCGACTAATGCGTTACTTAAAAACAGTCAAGAACAAGACTATTTTTGTTACGGCAGTTAATCAGTGGATTTTTGAGCGTGACATCGATAGGGGATTTCTGGGTGAGGCTATTGCAAGTAAGCTTATTTTTCCTTATCTAACGCTTCAAGGCAACGATTATTTGCATGAGAAAGAAGTTGCCCTAAAGAAACGTCTAATTCTTGAATTGCTTGAGAATTTAGTAGTGAATTTTCCTGAGCTTGCGCAAAGCATACAAATTAAACCAGAGTACTTCCTATATGAAGTGTTTTCTAACCGTATCCGAGTTTTTCCTCTAATCGCCTATGAGATCGCAAACCTGGTCCGTTGTCTTCAGCAAGATGAAGATCTTGCACTCAGCGTTTACCTGGAAGCCCTAAAACAACTTGAAGCTGAAGAAAAAATAATCAAAACAAAAGATTACATAGTCATAACAAGAAAATTCATAGCTCAAAATCAAGACCCGCGAATAAAAATAGTAAACTTATCTAAAAATATGCCTCGAAGACTTTTCACATCACTATTCGGTGTCTTCCCACAACTAATGAACATAATTTCGCAAAACACCGAACTCATTCTTAAAAGCCAAAAAATCAGTTGGATAAGGCAGCCTGACCCTAACTGCCGTTTTGTTGATCCTAAGAAATTTATTCTCTTTCCAACCTCGGAAGGGATGGTTTCGCTTGCCGATAAGATTGATATCAAAGGGTTTGCCAAAAGAATGCTTCCCAAGGGGAAGAATGACAACATTGAAGTAGAACACCTCGGTAGCATGCTAAACGACGTTTACCTAATCAATGCCCATGGCAACGAGGGGGAAGCCAAAGTTTTAGCTAAGCGTTTTAAGGATTGGTCTGGCCTTAAATGGTTCCCTTTGACTTTGTGGTCTTTTGGAGCGAGGTCATTTGCGGTTTCAGGTCAGGCACGACTGGCGAAGGAATGGGCGATTAATGAGTTTTTGCGCAACGAAGGGTTTAACGTTCCTAAGATTTTGCATGTAAGCAACGCTGAACGCATAGTGTTCATGGAGTATATTGAGGGAGAAAATCTTAGTGAAGCAATTAAAACATTTGCAACCTCAACAGACAAAGCTACTAATAAAAAGGTAGTCTCTACAATAAATAGAGTTGGCGAAGTACTTGCAAAAGTTCACTTAAGCAACATCTGCTTAGGCGATACTAAACCCGATAATGTACTAATTAAGCAGGACGGCACCATTTTTCTTATTGATTTTGAACAGGCTACGCAAGGCGGCGATAAAGCCTGGGATATATCTGTCTTCCTTTATTACAGTGGACACTATCTTCAACCATTTTACAGCAACGTTAAACCTGAAGTAGTTACCAAAGCCTTCATAGATGGCTACTTAAGAGGCGGCGGAAGCGTACATGAAATAAGAGAAGCTGCATTGTCTAAGTACACTCGGGTTTTCAGCATCTTCACTCAGCCATCGATATTACATGTTATTTCGGATGTTTGCAAAAAAACCAAAGACACTGAGGGAAGAGCGGTTGGTTGAAAATAAGACAACTTTAACGTTCTATGGTGGAGTCAACGAGATAGGCGGAAACAAAATCCTGCTACAAGACCGCGACATCAAGGTTTTCTTTGACTTCGGCATGTCCTTTACCGCAAAAAAGCAATTCTATTCTCCGCCATTTCTTTCGCCAAAAAATGAAAGAAGCCTACAAGAACTCGGCATCCTCCCGCAAATTGATGGAGTTTACAAATTTGATCAAACAACTGCCGAAATAGATGCTGTGTTTCTTTCTCATGGCCACTTGGATCATTCGGCCTATTTGTCTTTTATTAAACGCGAAATCCCCGTATACTGTGGCGAAACAACACAAACAATTCTACAAACATTAAGCACAATTCGACGTGTAGACTTGGAGTTCAACGTCGCAGACATCAATTTCAACATTTTTCGCACAGGCACAAAAATCAAGGTTAACGGTTTAGAGGTTGAGCCCATCCATGTTGATCATTCCATTCCTGGCGCGTACGGGTTTTTGATTCACACATCCAACGGTGCAATTGTATACACCGGAGACTTTCGGGACCACGGTGCTAAACCCGAGATGACACACGAATTTGTGGAGAAAGCCAAGGAAACTGAACCAGTTGCAATTGTGACTGAAGCCACCAACATGACTGGAGCAACTGTTAGCAACGAAGTGGAAGTTGAAGCGAAACTTGACAAGATTACATCACAAGTTGATGGAATAATGCTTGCCGAGTTTGGCTATTCAGATATTGATCGTTTCAACACAGTCTATAAAATTGCCAAAAAGAACAATCGTCGCTTAGCTGTTTCACTAAAACAAGCTTATCTGCTGGATGCACTTCACTGCGATAAGCATCTACAGATTCCTTCGCTTGAGGATGAGGGTATATTGATTTTTCGAAGGTCGAAGAAGCGGTATGACAAGTGGGAAACCAAGTTACTTGAACGATTTGAAGGGGAAGGCAAGATTTTCGATGTGTTCGAAGTTTCGAAGCAACAGTGCAACATGGTTTTAGCGGTGTCTTTCTATGATTTTGAAGAATTAAACGCGATTCAGCCTTCAGCGGGAAGTTGCTATGTTTTGTCCGCGTCGGAACCCTTCAACGAAGAGATGGAGATTGACTATGAACGCTTGGTGAATTGGCTAAGCCACTACGGTTTGCCCCAATACCACGTTCATGTTTCAGGTCACATGATGCCTTTACAACTTAAATCAGCTCTAAGAAAAATTAATGCCAAACAAATTTTCCCTGTCCACACAGAAAACGCTCAGTTATTCAAGAAGTTCATGGGAAATGCCAGAGATCAAGTGACGCTTGTAGAGAAAAACAAAGAATACCAACTTTAATTGATTGAATTTTAAGAGCAGAACCAACAGCAAGAAGCTTTAGACAACTCTGTTTCAAAGCAAGAGTTATTTAGTTAAAAACCAGAATAGTATTGAAGGATTTTAATGAGCGACTTTTTCTTATACAAGGGGTTGTACAAAGTCAAAGTAGTAACGGAAAGTGAAGGATACTGGATCGTGGAGGCGCTGGAAGATTTTAAGGATTGTCTTGAAGGAGAAAAAATTCCAGTTAAGGTTGGCGAAAGGCGCATTGTACAACCAAACGATTTAGTGAAAAATGACGATTTGCCACCGATGGTACCTGAGCACGCCTACGAATTGCAGCTTGAAAAGAAAGTAAAACGCATGGTTAAAGAATACGAAAAGGAAACAAAAAACGAAAACAAACCAGTTTAGCTCTTATGCTATTTCTGGGGAAGGGGAAATGTTAAGGTGAACGTTAAACCTTTACCTTTCTCGCTTTCAAAACTTATGGTGCCACCCATCGCTTCAGTCAATTTTTGACTACAGGTAAACCGAAGCCTTGATCTTTGGCCTTTGTAGTGAACAGGGGCGTGAAAATTTTAGCTTTAGCTTCCTCAGATATGCCAAATCCAGTATCCGCAACGCAGATTAACGCTTTTATCTAACGTGGCATGCGGCAAAACGGTTATTTTTCCTCCCTTTGGCATAGCTTGCATGGAGTTGGAAATTAGGTTTGTTAGAATTCGTTTTAAGTAGGATGCGTCCAGTACAAGTTTAGGGCAATCGTTCTGGACACTAAAGGTAAATGTAATGTCTGGAGTTAATGGGATAGAACTTAGGACTCCTTTAATAATTTTTTCCACATCAATTTCTTCTAATTGTGGAGCCGTCGTCTTGCAATGTCTTGAAGTTCAGCCACTATCTTGTTTATATAAAATGTCTGTCCCTCAATGCATGCAATGCTCTCATTCAGATTTTTTTTTAACGTTACCGTAAGGCAACTGCGCCACTTCCACCTTTACCAAGTAAAGCTCGCTGACGATCGATTGAAGCGGGTTTCTAATGTCATGACCAAACATCCCCGCAGTTTCGTCGATTGTAACTAAGCTTTCAGATTGCGCCATCTTTTGCGCTTGCTCTTTCACAAGTTTCTTCAAATCCTCGGTATGAAGCCTCTTATCCTCTTCCCATTTTTTCAGTTCAGTTATGTCTGAAAAGGATAGAACGGCGCCACAAATTTTCTTGTCTCCAGTTATGTAGGGTCGGATACGCATTTGGTACCAACGGTTTCTGTCGCAAATTCCGCGCTAACAATATTTAACTTGGAAATCGACATCAGAAGCTGATTTTCCAAGTCTTCTACGTGAATTGCCAAGCGGTCCTCAGTGATTGGATGTTCTGCATCAGAGGGCATAAGGCGTAGGAGTTGGTTAGCTGAAGTGGTAAATCGTTTTATTTTGAGGTCGGTATCTACAATGACTATTGCGGTATCAATGTTGTCCATAAGATTAGCGAGGTCATCGTTTAAGCATGGTTGATTGTTGTTGTTGCATGTATGCCACATACGTTTAAAGTTCCAAACCTACAATTATTTTAGGTGAAAATTTTTGTTTTAGGAGAAAAACTTTTTGAAGGAAAAGGCAAAAGCGTCGCCAGCTTTATCAAATCAATCGGTGTGGAAGGCGTTAAACAAGTCTACAATGGACGGCACAAGTTAAAGGTGAGGGGAAGGCTGCAGGAATAGATGCCTTCATAGCAGTAACGGCTAAAGGAATGACGCCTCCGAAGGGATTAGGCGTTGCAGAAGATCAGGGCGTTTTTAACACCTTGACTGAAGACATTGTGGTTCTAAAAGGCTACGACATGGCAAAAATGATTGAAGGAAAAGGCAAGAGTGTCGGCCTATGGAGCTTCATGACCATATCTGAAAAACTAAGCTGGCTCAACGATTTAATAGCGCTTGTAGTTTTTGAAGCATTAGACCCAATGTGGCAAGAACTCAACATCACGGTCTACGAATGGAACATACCATAATCAACTTCCAAAACCGAAGTTTCTCCCTTTTATTTGTAGAATTAGATTATTAAGAACCGATCTTGAGTAATCGTTAAATAATTAAAGTACACATTTTTGCGTTAATTGGCTGAGTTAGGGAATGGATGCTTTCTCATACATTTCCATCGTTCCTTCATTAATCATCGCTTTAGGCATCACAAGGCTGCTGACTGGCGTCGGCAAAATTCTGGAACGGCGTGACAAAATCCAAAATTACTGGGTCCACATCCTTTGGTCGGTTAACGTATTTTTGTACATGGGTTTGAATTGGTGGGTCATGTTCAGATGGGAGCCTTGGCAAACATGGAGTCTTTCCGCTCTTCATATTCCTCCTCTTAACGCCGACAGTATGCTTCCTGCTATCCGTAATTCTGTTTCCTGACCCATTTGACGAAAAAATGGAGTTCAAACGACACTTCTTCGAGGACCGCCGCTGGTTTCTTTACTCTTGCCGCTTTGCTTGGACCACTTGATTTTGTAGACACACTTCTCAAAGGGGTTCCACATTTGTTGGCGCAGGGTCCACTCTACATAATCACCATTGTTTTGATTACAGCTTTAAGCGCTGTTGCATCGTTAACGAAAAACCAGACTTACCATAAATTCTTCGCAGTTTTCTTTTTAGTGTACATATCATTCTTTATCAGCATAAACCTAAACGCCTTAACATAATGGGCTCGTTATGCCTGCAGCCTTGAGAGAAGAAATAAATTACCATGATTAATCCACCAATATTTTCCAACACACCATAGCCCCAGACATCGCATCTAAACCGAAGGGTCCGTTGAGCTAACGTAAAGGCTCAGCCGTGGTTGAGAGCTAAATAAAAGGGGAATAATCTAAGAGCACAAGTGTTTCAGTTGTTTCTTTACTGCTTCCTCAGCAACAGCCACTGCATCCTTGAGTTTCTCAGGTTTTGTTCCGCCAGCTTGAGCGAAGTTGGGTCTACCACCGCCACCACCGCCAAAAACTGGCGCTGCATTCTTCACAATTTGATTTGCGTTGACGCCTTTCTGGACCGCGGTCTCTCCAGCCATAACTATGAGTTTGCAAGCTTTGCCGTCGGAACCATAAAACAACGTGACTGAGGCTTCGTTGCGTTTTATTATTTCGCTTGCAGTTCTTAGCATGCGGTCAACCTCGACTGATTCTCCAAAATCCCTTTTAACAATTGAGACCCCTTCAACTTCAATTGTCGGCTCGCAGGCTTCTGTGTTTCCTACTGTGCTTTCCTTTTCCGCAAGCTCTTTGATTAGCTTGCGTTTCTCAACATTGGCTTCTTTAAGTTCCTTCACAACTTTCTCAGCCGTCTTATCCAACTTTTCTATAGGTGCAGTTAGTACTTCTGAGACTTTCCAGAGCAGGCTTTCCTGGTCTTGCACGGCTTTTAGAGCTTTAAGCCCAACCGCGTAGCCAAGCCGTTCTACGCCATCCTGCACACGTTCCGTGTAAACGATTTTTACAAAGCCAACCTCGCGGGTTGTTCCCAAGTGTGTTCCTGCACAGGCTTCCACATCCCAATCGCCAGTCTTGACCACACGGATTTCTTTACCTGGAACCGCACCACCCTGATAAAGCCTAAAACCGTATAGCGATTCAGCTTCGTTACGTGGCAACCATGCGGTTTCAACTTTCATGTTAGCGGCTATTGCTTGGTTTGCTAGGGTCTCGATTTTGTGGATTTCTTCTTGTGTTAGTCTTCGGTAATGGGAAATATCGAGTCGTGAAGTCTCAAGTCCTTTTTGTGTGCCCGATTGCCAAACATGCTCTCCTAAGAGACGTCTCGCTGCACCATTTATTAGATGCGTAACGGTGTGCGCTTGCATTAGACTGTAGCGTCGGTCCCAATCCAGTATGCCATGTACAGTGCTGCCTTCCTTGAATGTTTCAGGCGTGCGGAGTCTGTGGAAGATGACTTTGCCGATTTTCTTGACATCGACAACTTCAATTTTAACGTTATCGCTCACTATCCAGCCTAAGTCGCTGGGTTGGCCGCCGCCTTCAGGATAGAAGCAGGTGCCATCCAACACAACATAGTAGCCGTTGATAACTTTGACGACTTTGGCGTCAAATTCTTTCTGGTAAACATCGGCGTAGTAGAGAGGTTCTGTTGCAAGCAGCGTCTCGGCAACTTCCTTAAGCGTCTTCTCCGCTTGTGCTTCCTCTTCCTCAACTGGTTTGAGTGTAGCCATGTGACGGTTAGCAATTAACGCATAGAAGTTTTCTGGTACTTCAACTTCGACACCTTCCTTCTCTGCTGCCTGCTTGACTATTTCTGGTGGCAATCCATGAGAATCATACAGTTCTGCCAGCATATCATTGGATAGTTTGCCTGTACCCTTAGCTTTGAGGTCAACAGCGATCCGTTTAACCATGCCTTCGCCCCGTTTTAGCGTCTCAACGAACTTTTCTTCTTCAACCTTAAGCATCTCGATTATTTCGTTTTGCATTTCTTTGATACGTGGGAAGTCTTTTGCCCAGTAATCAGCTTGCATGTCAATTATATTATAGAGTTTAGCTGGCTCCATGTTTAAGGAACGCATTAAGCGGTAAACCCGTCGGAACAACAGCCTTGCTAGATAGCCTTCCTGGATGTTAGATGGCACTACTCCCTCGCTAAGTATGAAGATAAGGGTTTTTGTATGGTCGGTTACTGCCCAAGCATTCTCAATAGGGACAAGAACCTTCTCCAACATGGGCAATTCAATACCTGTAAGTTCTGACACCCTCTTTCTGGCAACCATTCTGTTTGCTCGTTTGTCAACGCTGACTAAACCAGAATACTTGGCAACCCGCACCAAAAAATCATTATCAATATTAGTTATACCCGCCATTCCCAGGACTTTGTCGAGCAAGTCTCCGTAGATTGCTTGGAAGAGGCTTGGTACACCTTGGCTTATCCAAGTAAAACGGTCTATGCCATATCCTGTATCTACGGTGCGGATGGGCAATTCGACGAAGTCGTTGCCCACAACTTTATACTGCATGAACACCAGCGTGCCCACTTCTAGGCCACGACAGATACACTCCACATCTGGACCAGCGTTTCCTCCGCCAATCCACACACCCTCCTTGTAGATGACTTCCTCAGACTTTATACCAAGACATTCTGTTGCAAAGCGATGGTGGAAACGGACGGTGTCATCTTTCCAGTAAACCTCTTTGTTAGGATAGTTGAAAGCGTGTGCTCCGCCCATTTCGAAAATGGTAAGGTGCCTGCCAAAGGTGGGTCCAGTGTTAGAAATATCGGTGAGTCGAATGCAGGGTTGAGAAATGACTAGCGGGTTGGCTGGCGGAGGCGCGATGCCCTCCGTTACATAAGGTTGGAAATCAATTATACTCGCATGGGTCAGATAGATGTCTTTTCTCCAACGCGCCACAACGGGATATGGCTTGATGCGTGTATGACCATTCTTTTCAAAGAACGAGAGGAATGCTTCCCTCATCTCGGAGAGGCTAAACTTTTGGGTTGTGGCTGGGTTGCCAAGGAAAGTGTAGCATCCGCATTCGTCTGAGCTAGATTCTCCGCAGGTTTCCTGCTCTGCGTTTTGGGTCCAGAAATATTCGCCGCACTTTGGACAATGCTTCCTAACGAAGCCTTCCTCTCTAAAGAATGGAAGCTGGTATGCTTCTGGGGGGAACGTTTTTTCAACCATGAAGAGTCGCCTTTGTTGTGAGTTGGTTTGTTGTTGGAGGGTTTATGGGTTTCGCGGATTTAAAGGATTTCAATAGAATGCCTATTTATTTATCTCAAAAAAGGATTCGATTTACTTCACAAGTTGCTCTTCTCTGTTCTATCAAACGGCTAAAAATTCTGTACATAAATTGAAAAATACACCTTAAAAATCGAAAAGGCGACACTTTTCAATAATTTTAACTTTAAAAAAAAGAACCGCAAGATAGCAAACGGTTTTCTACTTGTCCTATGCTTGGCACACAATTACGTGTCTGGGTTTCATGGTTAATGAGGCTTTGTCGACTGTGGCTAATTCGTATATTGTTGAGTTATTTATGGCCTTTTTGGGGCAGCTTTCAGCACATTGGTAGCAGAAGAGACATTTGTCTAGTCTGAATTGGGGTCGTTTTTTCCCGCAAAAATCAACCATTTCAATGGCTCCTCCAGGGCAGTCCTTTTTGCATAATCCGCAACCGATGCATGATTTGAGGTCTATTTGCATTTGACCTCGATAGTCGTCTGCTAACAATGGTTTTTTGTTGGGATACCCACTTGTGGCGGGCTTAGTAAAAACAAAAGATACTACTTTTTTAAATATGGGGGATATTTTCGCCATACTTTTTACTCCCTATTTTTCTGGGCAAAAGCAATTGTGAAAGATGTAGTGTTCTCTTTTCTTTGGAGTTTGGCTTGCTTTCAGAACGAACCTGGTTGCAGCAAATTAGGCTAAACGTATTATACTCTTTGCTAAGCGGAAGCGACTAAGCGCTGTGAGGTTTAGGGGTTTTTTTCTTTGTTTTTGCCTCACTATAACTATGTTATAGCACCTATTAATGATTGTGCTTTTACCAAAATTCAGACGTCAATTTAAGCTTATTTTGGTGCAACTTCGCCTATTTGATTATCGAACACCAGATTCGCTCAGAATTATGAAGCAAGCAAACACCCGAACTAATTCATATTTAGGGATAATGCCACTCCTCAATGATTCGACAATCTGAAGCATCATGTTTTTCCTGTCCATATCGGCGAAGAGGCTTAGTAAGATGTCTCTGGGACCTCGTTGAAGTTACATACAATTCTGCTTTGATGGTACGAGGCGCGACTGTTTCTTTCTTTTTTAGATCAGCATATTTGCCACCGCATTTTTCACAGCGAAAACCCTGTTTTTTGCCGCCTGATTTTAGTCGTTTTCCACATTTGGGACACAGCGGGTTTTCAAGTATGATTTGTTGTTTCAAGTTTATGATGTTTATCTTCTCTAAGTTGATTGTTAGTGGTTTAGTTGCCGACGCTTTGTGTACTGCACCATAAACCTCAACATAATCGCCTATCACTAGTTCTCGCGCTATTTTTCGCAAATCTCCTGTTGGCTCGTAAGCTGCGCAATCCACTTCCGCTGAATCGTCTTTTATGGAGAAAATAACGTGACGCAGGGGAACTATACGCGGATTTTTTGAAACGATACCTTTAGCGATAACTGAACTATATGGCTCAAGTTTACTTAATTTTTCAACACGTTTCAGGTGGGCATCTGTTCCTTGGTTGCTACGGAAAATCACCCATCGCTCCACAGGTTCAAGTGGCTTAACAGTTCCAAACGCTCTCCTCACGACTTTGGGTGTTTCTCCTCTGATTCCAAACAGAATCGGGTCAGGACCTCGAGGGGTAATGATCACCCGGCGTTTCTCCCAATCTACGTTATTAAATGTGTAAGGTATCGTCAACTTATCCATTTCAAAAATCGTTGCCGCATCAACTCGTCGCTTTGAGCCTAAATTCTCGGGAGTCCTATAAGTGATTAATTCATAAGTATGGTCATCGTTTAGGGTTTCGCCAACCGCTGCCAAGGCACCGATGATACCCCGACAACTGTTAAATCCTGCAGCTTCAGCACCCAGTTTCTTGATTAGCAAAGTAGCTTCTTTGAGTGTGACGATGGCTGTTTCTGCTTTTTTAGAAAAAGCCGTCAGCTCAGCCGGAATTTTGGGGCTTTTATAGAAGACAATCCCCGGGTCGGTTCCTCTTTCTTGAACAGCTGAATACGCCTCCCACAGCTCCATTGCTGTTTCCTTTATTTCTTCTTCAAAAGTTGAGTCATATGTGAATCGAAGGCAAAGTGCTCCATTGCCTCTTGTCTTCCAAGGCACATTGGGATTAAGCCTGATCAAACCGGGATAATCACTAAATTGCACTTTGAATTTTTCAATTTTTTCGATAAGAACAGCGGCAAGGTAAGTGGTGCAACCTCCTTTTGTTGAGTCTGTGTCGTCGAGTCCAATATGCATTGTCTGCTTAGTCAATGAGTTGCACTCCAAAGTTGAATTAAGAATTGGGGTGGAGAGTAAAAAATATTGTTAGCCTAAAACATGTTTAGGCTGAAGGTTTACTGGATCATTGGGCTTTCAAAAAGAACTTGTTCTCGAAATGCACTGGGGGGCTTTTCGGCAATTATCATAGTTAATTTTGAGTTTATTTTACCGATTTTCTCGATTTGATTAGCTATGATTGATTTTAATGCTTCCATGCTATCTGCCTTGACGTTAGCAATTATGTCATAAACACCCCATAGGTTGTGGACTTCTTCAACACCTTCGATACGTTTTAGGGCTTTTCGAACTTGGATTTCGGCTCCAATTTCAGTATTTACGAGAATATAAGCTGCGGGCATTTTTTTCTCGCCTCTATTTTTGGATGGGTGGGTTGGTTGGCTTCAGAGGTTGGGGTGCTCTTTATTGTTTGAGGGGAACACAAAAAGATTCATTGTCGTCCAAACCTCCTCCGTCCAACCGATTAAAAATTCGGTGCATCGCAATATATTGGGACCTTCTATTTTCGTGTAGCTCTCTTTGGGCTTACCTGGAATTTGCAGGATTTTTATCATTTTATCACTACCGATGCACAGAGTGATAATCAGTCAAAAATAATTTAAAAATTTGTGATTGTATCTAGCTAGTCACAAATGCGACATTGTATTTGTAAAAATATGTACTATTCAAAAGAAGGGAAGATGATGTTTACTTGTCTTCTACCACTATCATCGTTAATGTTGAGCGAACTTTGTCGAGTCGCCGAATTCGCCAAGTTACTATTTCCTTTAGCTTATCCATAGTGTCTGCTTTGACTCTTGCTACGATGTCGTAGACTCCGTAAACGGCTGAGGCTTCTTCTACGCCTTCAACTTTTTTTAGTTCCTTTAGAACGTCCGATTCAGAGCCTATTTCAGTATTTATTAATACAAACGCTGTAGGCATAACAATCCTCTATAATAACTTAGGCATAGTTTGCATTAAAATGTTTCCTTGCTTACCTCACATGGTTTTGTCTTAGGATTTTTATTCCGGCCCATTGCAACGCAATGTAGGACACGAATATTCTAAACCATAAGTTTACAATCCTTGTCAATAAAGTAACTGAAAAAGCCAGAGGCGCCGGAATCAATAGTGCACTAAACGAAACAGTCATTATCAATTCAGGAAAACCAAAGAAAGTGATACCTACAGTTTGAAGCGTACCTGTCAAGGTAAAAACAATCAGAACCTTATCAACTGGAACTGGTAACCCTAGAGAAACAAAGGTGATAAAAATAACCGAAACTTCACAAATGAAACTCACAATTGCAAAAACAATGGGCTGCAAAAGTGCTTTTGGTTCAGATTTCAACATTCGAATGCTCTGATGAAATTCATTTAGCAACTCATCAGCTTTTAATCTGAAATTTTCAGGGTTCCAACGTTTACGGAAAAGTAACGTTATTTTTATAGCCCAATTAACCAATGCTGCGGTGGCTTTTGGTTTATTGCTTACGTAATAAACTAAGGACAATGCTATTATCGAGAGAACTAAAACTGTGATGATTAGCAGGGTTACTGTAGTTGGCAAAGAATAGTTGACTAAAACCAAACCTAAACCTAAACTCAATGCGACAACGGTCATAGTCATCGTGAAAAGTTTTTGTCCCACAACAGAAGCTCCGATTTTTCCAACATCAACAGTTGAATCTTTGGACAATAGGTACGTTTTGGAGATTTCTCCAGACCATCCAAGTTGAGGGGCAGTGGCATCAAAAAACAAGCCTACCCAGGTGAATAGAAAGATTTTGCGTTTGCTAACTCTAATTGACAGGTTCCTTAGTAACTGGTACCATACCAAAGACGAGAAGAACGCAAAGAAAAAGTAAGAGACAAAGGCAAATATGTAGTATTCAAGTTTTGTTTTTAAAAGAATATCGGAAACTTGTGCTGGGTTGATGTAAAAATAAATGTAGAGTATGAAGGCTATCAAACCAAAGACTAAAACAAGCATAATCGCGTTTAAGCGGAGAGGTTTTTTGACATTTTCCATAACGAGATTTCAAGCCTTAACGTAAGCAGTCAGTAGATTAACTTTTAAGGATTATATTAAATCGGCAAGCTTTTTTTAGCTAAAATTCTGAACTTTATATGTCTTTCTATCCTACCAGAAATCAGGACTAAGACCTATTCAATGGCACAATTGCGTGCATTCACTTAATCTGGCCGAATAGGGTTTCCTTTAGCTTTTTTCAGCTCACCCCGAAAACTTGGTCCAGATATAGACATTCTGTTTTAGTAGAAGCAAAAACTATTGTTCGGGTTGTCTCGAATTTGTGAAACTTGGTCAGTGTTAATTGAAAAATAATCTAATGGTGTAAAAAATAGAGTGAAACTGCTGAAAGCAGCTTATTCTTCCATCATTATCAACGTTAAAGTAGAGCGGACCCTGCTTAGAATTCTTATCTTGCGTGTCACCATTTCCTTAAGTTTTTCCATCGAGTCAGCTTTAATTTTAGCAATAATGTCGTAAACACCGTACGAATAGTATGCTTCCTCTACGCCCTCTAGCTTTTTCAGTTCCTTAACAAGATCTTCTTCTGCTCCAGATTCAACATTTATTAACACAAAGGCTTGTGGCATTTAGAGTCTCCAAGTATACTTAGTACAACGCTTGTAATTAATATTTTATGTATTAAAAGCCATGATTTGCTTCGGCTAACAAAAATTATACGGGTTTAATACGTTTTAGGAAATGGCTGAGGTCGAAAAAGTTGGTTTATTGTTCAAGATGCTGCCTTCTTAACCCATACACATCCAACAACTGTTCTAACTGTGGCGCACCACTTTCACCAGTCGAAAGCAAGCTTTATTCCAAGTATGAACGGGCGTTGATACTACGAGGACTAATACGGTTACCGCCGTAGAGGAAACGGAATTGGTCCTCTTTTAATATGTCTATTCTTTCTTTTTCCTGGCTTATGCTGCATTAACTTAGTCTTTGACATTGTTCTGGTCAGTACTTCTGGCCTTTGTGTTGGTTATTATTGGTGTTTGGTTTTTGATTTGAGGATTGAAGCGAAACTTAGATATAGCCAAAAGTCACCGTCCCAATAGCTTGTGCAGTTTCTTAGGATTTGACATAATTGATTGCTCATTCTTGCAGCCCTTCACACAAAAGAGTTATATTAAATCGCCATGAAAAGAGTAGTTATAATGGGGAAAAGCATGGTTAAGTATATTTTCGTAACAGGCGGCGTGCTAAGTTCAGTCGGCAAAGGCATCTTAACTTCCTCTATAGGCAAAATGCTCCAAGCCAGAGGATTAAAACCCACCGTAGTAAAAATTGACCCTTACGTTAACATCGACGCTGGAACAATGAATCCCTACATGCATGGCGAAGTCTTCGTCACTGACGACGGAGGCGAAACCGACCTGGACCTCGGATGGTACGAACGTTTTCTTGATTTAAGTTTAAAACAAGGAAACAACTTAACCACTGGTACAATCTATCGTTCTGTAATCGAAAAGGAACGTCATGGTGACTTCTTGGGTCGTTGCGTCCAAATTGTTCCCCACGTGACTAACGAAATAAAAAACCGAATTCGAAATGCTGCCAAAATGGTCAACGCTGAAATTGTTTTGACGGAGGTAGGCGGAACGGTAGGCGACATTGAAGGTTTGCCGTTTTTGGAAGCCATACGTCAAATGCGTGTGGAAGAAGGTTACGAAAACACGCTTTACGTGCATGTTGCACTTGTGCCTATTTTAGATGTAACAGGAGAAATGAAAACTAAACCGCTCCAACACAGCGTTAACGAATTAAGGCGAATTGGTATCCAACCCGACACAATCGTTGCAAGAAGTCCACAGATGATAGATGCAGAGGCGCTGAGAAAAATCGCATTGTTCGGCACCATCCCTGAAAGCGCAGTTTTCTGTAGCTATAACGCCGAAACTGTTTATCAAGTGCCGCTTATCCTTGACAAACAGGGCATGGGCGACTTCATTTGCCAACGATTAGGATTCAAATGCGACGGCAAAGACTTCAGTGAATGGCAAATCTTCGTCGAAGGAATGATTCATCCTGAGAATGAGGTAAAGATTGCGTTGGTTGGCAAATACGCTGGATTATCAGACAGTTACGTTAGTATGACTGAGGCACTACGACATGGCGGAGCAGCTTGCAAAACCAAAGTCTGCATCTCCTACTTAGAAGCTGAAAAATTTGAGCGTGAACCCCCATGCATCAAGGACCTGGAGAATTTCGACGGGGTTTTTGTTCCCTACGGGTTTGGTCCAAGAGGAACAGAAGGCAAGATAGCCGCAGCCCGATTTGCCCGAGAAAAAGACATTCCCTTTCTAGGCATCTGCTACGGCTTCCAGCTGGCAGTAATCGAGTTTGCCCGAAACGTTTGCGGCTTAAAAGACGCAAACAGCACAGAAATAAACCCTGATTCGCCTCACCCAGTCATCGATTTAATGCCTGAGCAACGAGGCATAGAAATTAAGGGGGCAACGATGCGATTGGGTGCGCACAAAGTGGTTTTGCAGAAAGGCTCTTTGGCTTACCGCATGTATGCACAGGAAGAGATCCATGAACGCCACCGCCACCGATTTGAAGTAAATCTTGATTACATCCAAGCACTGAAGAACAACGGCTTATGTTTTACTGGCAAGAGCAGCGATGGACGAAGAATGGAGACCTTGGAGTTGCCTGACAAATACTTCTATTTTGCCAGCCAGTTTCATGGAGAATTCAAGAGCCGCCCCGGCAGACCCTCCCCTGAATATGCCGGTTTTATCCAAGCCTGTGTCAACCGCAAGCTGGGTAAACCCAAAGCACCCCTTCCTTAACACCTCTTTTTGTAGATAAATTGCTTCACTAGAAAAGGCTATAATCCGCCGTTGACACTTCTGCTTAAAGGATCGATAAAAAATGGAACCTACTGGAAAAAGAGATTCAGACGCTTATAGCAAAAAAATGACCGAAAGCAAGGATGAACTCACCGAATTACAAGATGAACTCAACAACTTAATCGTTCGATTTGTTCTCCGAGCTCTTCGCATATATCAATCGACAAGACCTGAACCATTACGGGTCAACGAAATTGCTTTGCTCGTCAGAAACGAAATCAAAAATGTTTTGACAGATCTAAATGATCAGACAAACACTGACGCCATCGCTAAAATCGCCAAAGAAGCCTGGGCAAAAGAAAGCAAGCAATAAGCCCTTTTCTATCTTTTTCTTGTTTTTGCTCTTCGCAGAATATATTGTTATAATTAGATTCTTTGGAAAAATGGTTGGTAAATAAAAAACTGAAGATTAGAGAAGGAAATTATTTTCGGCGGCAGAATTCTTCCATTATCGACATCAATTTTGGAACCGCGTAGACAATTGCTCTATCATCTAGTAAGCCTACAAGGGCGCCTTGTTTGTCGACAACTGGTAAGTGTTTGATGTTCCAGTGTTTCATGAGTTTTGCTGCTTCTTCAACGGTTGCGTTTTCATCAATTGTTACGAGGGGGTTTGTGTAGACCATTCTTGCGATGACAGTTTTAAGTGGTACGTTAGCTTCAACTGCTCTTATCAGGACGTCTTTGACGGTGATAATGCCGGTTGGTTTGCCGCTTTGGACAACTAGAATTGCATCTTTGTCGAATTTGTTCATTATTGCAACTACTTCTTGCATCACTGTGTTGTTGTTTACGACTTTAACGTCTTTTTGCATGATGTCTCTTACGACGACATTACTTGCCATTCAATTTTCACCTATAACGCTATGACAAAAGCATTAGTCATTTATCAATTTTTTGTTTGTTCCGAACCTCGAATTATTATTGTCCTATTCGGCGACCTTATCTCAGAAATTGCTTAGGTAACAGCAACGAGAACACGCACCCTTCCTTAGCTTTCTCCACCTCAACCTGCAGCCTTTGCAAAGCCTAAAAAACAAAACCAACCCAAAATAGCCCCCTCCTTTTTTTTCAAAAACAACTGGTATTGTTCTTTCATAAAGCAGAACCGTATTATTCAAATATTTTTTTTCCCGCCCTATCTAAAGTTGTTAATTTAATACTTTTGAATTTGAACATTACATTTCGGGCTATACAACTAGCCGCTCATAGCCCATGAAATATTTGAATGACCCATTGTTTTTGCAACTTCAATTACCTACCGAGGACGTCAAGTCACTAAAATCAGATCAAGGTGCAACACTTAAAGGCTTGATTCTTTTCTTTCATCCTTGAAGGAAACTGCTTTGAGTCCAAACAATCCCAACCCTACCCAATCATTTGGCGCCACATTGAATAAAGCCAAAAACTACGCGGAGGTTTGGAAAATCGTCAAAGAATCTGCCGAATGCACTTTGGGCAAACGTAGAGACAGCATGATGTTGTTTTTAGACGATTTGCCCCTGCAGCTTGGCGCTTATTACCCCGTTGGAACCAACAATATTGTTCTAAACAGGGCGCTAGTTGAAATCGTTGAGGCCTCGATGAGTGATAAACCCACTATCAATGCCTTGGTCTACAACCTTCTGTTGCATGAGTATTTGCATGCACTCGGGGAAATGTCAGAGTCAGGTGTTAGAAGAGAAGTCGTAGACGTTGCTAAGAAAAGTTTTGGCGAAGAACACATAGCCACTGTGGTTGCACGTAAGTCGCCTTGGGTTTTACTTAAAGATATTTCTCTTGGACCCATCAATGCACCTAAGCGTGTGATGGAGATTGTTCGGGATTTCGAGCAAACAGACAGATACGTTGTCTAAATTTTATACTGTTTATTTTTTTAGCAATGAAAGAAATGGGCTTAAAGATGAATTAAGATATTGTTTCTGTGAACTTTTGGGGAATTTGTATTATGAATTTTGTTCCTTTACCCTCTTGACTCACAAAAGACACGTTACCCTTTAACGCTTCAGCCATACGCTTGATTACAGCTAAACCAAACCCTTGACCTTTCGATTTTGTAGTGAACATCGGCGTGAACATTTTTTCTTTAGCTCCATCAGGTATGCCAACGCCTGTGTCTTTAACAGTTATGATAGCGTCGCCTGTTTTCTTATCTTTAGAAGCGTTGATATATATTTTTCCGCCTTTAGGCATTGCTTGAACAGCATTTGTAACTAGGTTGTAGAGTATGCGGTTTAGATAAGCGCAATCAGTAAAGATTTTTCTTGCTTCAGACTCCACTTTGACGGCTACTTTAATGTTCTCGGGCAAGCTGTTCTTTCTTAGCAATTCATCAATTATCAGTTTTAAGTCAGCTTCTTCTATGTTCGGTTTAAGTGGTCGAGCGAAATCTTGCAAGTCAGCAACAATCTTGTTAATATAATCGATGTTCTTTTCAATCTCGTGCAAACTCTCCAATGTGTTTTTTTTCTCATCGCTTTCAGGCATTGCCGCTAATTCAGTTTTAGCCAAATACACATCGCCAGTTATAGCCTGCAAAGGGTTGCGTATATCGTGTCCCACCATACCTGCGGTGGCGCCGATCGCGGCTAACCGCTCTGCGTCTTTAAGCTGTTTAGTTCTCTCTTTAACTAAATCTTCTAAGTGCTTGCTGTATTCTTCCAATTTAGCTTGCATCTGTTTGCGCATGGTAATATCGATAAAAGTGTTGATTAGGTGTTTTTCACCGTTAAGAGTGATTGTTTCAGTTGAGACAAGCACTGTTATTATTTTTCCAAATTTTGTCCGGACATCAGTTTCAAAGTCGCGCAGTTCCCCTGCCTGAATAACAGATTGTACACCCGATTCGCGCCTAACAAGCGGTATTAGGTTCAGCTCCGCCGAAGAATGACCAATCAACTCTTCACGACTATACTCAAGCAAATTAGCTACGCTCTCGTTTGCATCAACATAGTGCCAATCTCCAAAACGGGCGATAATTTGTGGGATAGGACTGTTATGGAAAGCTTTAGAGAAACGCTCTTCGCTCTCTCGCATAGCCTCATCCGCTTTCTTGCGACCTGCAATCTCATTTTCTAAATCAGCTTTTGAAGCAGTAAGATTCTTCAAATTTGCTGTCATTTTGTTAAAAGCGCAGGAGAGATCAGTTACCTCATCATTTCTTTTAGTTTCAATTACGTATTCGAGGTTACCTGAACCTATAGTGTCGATGCCGTTTTGGAGTTCAGTTACCGATTTTAAGGTCCTACGAAAAACAATGAGGTAAATAGTTGCCAAGAAAGCTCCAAAGGTAATAGCTAGCGAAACAATCAGGAGGGTATTGGTATCATTTGCTTGGTGGGCTTGGTTGTCAAAAGAATTGGATAGTTGAGAAGAGTCAAAAGCAAGGGCTTGATTTTGGACAGCCATACTGCTCCATCTGTGCTGAAATTCTGGGTCAATTCTAATACTCACAGTTCTATAGGCGTTTTGTAAGTAGGAGGTCACATCGGCAAAAGTTTGATTTATGTTTTCCAGGTCATTTTCAACGCTATCAGCAAGTTTTTGTTGCTGTTGATTGTTAACTTTTAGGTTTGTTATATCTTGGCGGAGTGAAGAAATTGTGGTATTCCAACGTTGAAGCTGCAAGTAGTCCTCTTGATAGAGAAAATAGTCGATGGCTACACTGCTCAGGCTACTTGCTGAGCGTTCGATGTTGCTTGAAGTCGCTTCTTGAAGCCGTAGCTGAACTACTTGTTGTTCTGTATATACTACTGAGGAGATTATGATAAGCAACATAAAGCTGAATACTGCAATGCAAACGATGAACTGATTTTTGATTTTCGTTTTTCTTCGCTCCTCAATGAATTACGTTAACTAAGTCGGGATTTACCGCAGTTAAACCCTCAAAGCTGATGTAGTTCGTAAAATCTGGAATCACTGTCTGACTGGCTAGGCTTCTGTTAATCATCCATCTTGCCTCATTCTCCAAAGCAAGAACCAACGATTGATCAAGAGACAGCGTATACTCGTTTCGTGCCCAAACAATATCCATGTAACCAGATGTGAAATTCATAGTCTGGCCAACGATAACTTTTGATTCAGCGGGATGCCGTGTCATGTAATCTTCTGTTTGGCTTACCGCTCTAAGAAAACGTTTAACAACTTCCGGGTGAAGGCTTATCCAGTCGTTTCTGGCGGTAACTATACCATATAGGGACTGACTTCCCTGGGGATCCCAAACAACGGCGTTGGTAC
Organism: Candidatus Bathyarchaeota archaeon; assembly: GCA_963775685.1. Taxonomy (GTDB): domain Archaea; phylum Thermoproteota; class Bathyarchaeia; order Bathyarchaeales; family Bathycorpusculaceae; genus Bathycorpusculum. The sequence goes on along the minus strand of CAVZJV010000014.1, from coordinate 347,508 downwards.
CAAGTTTCTGCTGAGCGGTTTCAACAAAAGGCGGAAAAGAAATTACTGCATCCACCTCTCCATTAACCAGAACATCAACTGACTGCGCAAGCGTTATGTTAACGAGGTTTACATTCGATATGCTCAATCGGTTAAGTTCAAGGAATTGACCTAGATAGAACTCCATTACTGTTCCCCGAACAACGCCAATATTTTTGCCGTAAAGGTCTGAGATATCTCGGATTCCATGGTCCTTTCTAGCAACTACATACGCAAAATCGGTTTTGGCAATGCTTCCGATTGTTTGAATTTTCTGATTGCCCAGTGCCTTGCTGACTAATATGTACTCAGCGCTCAAAGCCATATCTACTTTGCCTGCCAAAAGGTCGTTAACGGCGTTTAATCCAACATCATAATATTTTATGGTTAAATTAAGGCCGTTGTTGGAAAAAAAATTCCTATCTTTAGCAACAAACAGGGGTCCTGTGGATTCCAAGAGTGTAGCGCCTATAGTAATTGATTCTACTGACCCATTGTAGGGCTTTGTATAGTTTATGTAAAGAAACGAACTTAATATCAAAGAAAAAAGAAGTACAATTGTCGACAATACAATAGCGCTTCTTTTTCCTATTCTAATTTTCAAAGCGGCTCCCCAATAAACTTCACTTAATAGACGGAATTTATCAACATTAACCCATCCAAGTATATATAATCTATGAATTTAGCCCAATTAATTTCACTATACCACCAAAACAAACTTATTTGGACTCAATTGTAAAACATTACAAAAGCCTAACAGGACTATGTTGGTATTATATTGGAGCTTTTTGGAATAAATGTTTTCTATGTTTGAGTATATGTGGGGAGGTTAAGGTTGTTGAATAGGTCGTGAAGTTCCCCACATATATTGCACCTCTTATAGAAACCTAAAAAGTTTAATTTTCTATCCCAATGATATCCATCGCACTCAGTGAAAAAGTGGCTTTGAATCTCATAGCTTCGTTTCTTCTGGAAAGGTTTATTTTAGTTATCTCTCCGCGTTATCTCCCGCTCAACCTTCCCTTTTTTCTCTTTTTTTGTTTATTAAAAAACATTAAGGCGAACACAAAATGACTACTTATCCCTCTGTGGCTGTAATGACTCTGCTTCCACCAATATTTGATTAAAGCACAAAAAAACTCTTTAACAACTCACAAGCAAGGAATGATTTATTTTCGATAATAGCATAACTTGTACATTCATTCTAGAGAGCGGGAGTAAACCCAAAACTAAGCCAACTCAAAATGCCCTAAAAGCTGTCTGTATTGTTCTGATTTTTTCTCCCAGTAGGAAAATTCTTTCTTATTTTTCCTAGTAAACCTTGCATGAATTGAGCTTAGATTATCAAAAGAGGGTTAAACGCGTCAAGAACCTCTTTTCCTATCGCACCTAATGAAAGACCTTCTATCAAATAGTAGAAAATTACCTCACTTGATAATGAGTTACTCCTCGCAAACAACCGCATTATCCTTAAACGGCAATAAAATAGCTTCTTTCGTATTAGGGGTTCCAGCCGTTCTAGGTGTTCCAACTTCTACTATGAGATGCCTTAACTATACCCGATATTTACCTCGCTTTATGTTTGGATGGGTTGTCTATTATAGATCAGGTTTGAATTTTATCTCACCGGATAGTGAGTTACTCCTCAAAAACAGCAGCATTATCATTAAACGACGACGAGAAAAAAGCTCCTTATATAATAGGTTACCCCGTTTTTCAAGGAAATACTTGAAAAACAACTCGGCTACCACTCCGCCCTTTGCTAAGCCGAGAACGTTCCCGTAAGACTTAGGTTAGCAACCATTGCCCTAACGGCCACGCCAGTCGCAGCCAAGGCTATGAGCGCCACCCATCGTAAGCCCCACTTTGCAAAGCCCTCTCAAAGCCGCTCCAACGGATATTCTCTTCCTCCAAAGCCATACGGTAGGCTGGAACAGTCTTACCCATAACCAGCTAAACCTCCAAACAACCTGAAATCTTTCTCATTGGCAATCACTTAGGACACATGCATAAGCTAAAATTCCATATAAAACAAATGGAAAAACGACCTCACCAAACAGTAGTGAGTAAAGCCAAAGTGAAAATCCTTGACTACCTTTCTTCACCGAAAAAACCTAGACTAAAGCTAAGGATATCTTGAGAAAGTTAAGTTTATCAAGCTTTTTATCTAAAATTTACTTTATGCTTTTTCTCTAAACGTTGGATTTGTTTTTAGAGATTATTTTCGATGCCTTCTATAAAACAGAAGAGAGGCAATCACGAAAACTGATACGACAATAACGATTGGAACTATTAAAACAAAAAATGCCGCCGGATACCTGAGAAGGCGTTGGCGAAAGAGTTAGCAAATGGGTTGGCAAACGGCTCTTAAACTTCAGAGCTGAGCTTTATACTTTGCAGACAAAAATGCCTTCTAAATCTTGAATAGTAACCCAAAGATTATGCGAGGGATTAACGATGGGATTACCCAGAACTAGAAAGTAGTCAGGTTCGGACATGCAAGCTTAGGAAAAGGCAACACAGAAGCAAATAATGGAATCAAAAACAGCTTGAATAGGAATCGATTAACTGTTTCACTTCAGTATGTTCCAACGAGTGAATGCACTAAGTAGTTCCTTAATCTCCTTTACTGTAATCATCTTTTTCTTCTTTTGCTCTTCAAATAATCGTCGTATCTTTTCAAAACGTCAACAATTTGGCCTTGAACGAATTCTTCAACCGAGAAGAACTCGGATCCCATTTCCTTAAGAGCTTCACTTAACGCATCATACTGTTCACGAGAGATTTCAAAACATTCGCTATTACTCTTCAGCCATTCTAATCTAAAATTGATTGCATCAATAACAAAATCCTCTTTGCTTGCGAAATCCCCTTTGCAGGATCCCGTAAAATCTTTGATCCGAGCGATAAGTTCAGTTGGGAGGGTGACTGTTTGATTTAGAAAATTTGTGATCGCTTCCCTAATGTTACTCGTCTGTGAAATTAACCCTTCTGAGAGCAATAATAGATTTGTTTCTTCAGTTTGGGAAGCCTTCAATTTTATCCCTCTCAATCTCGTATATTCGAGTTTTTATCAGATAAAATCTTTAGCGCTTGGATAATCTGTAAGGTACCAGCGTTTTCCTTGTTAAGCCGGAGCATGCGCATTCGACCGATACGTTGGTCGATAATGATGTTTTCTTTTTGGAGTATTAGAAGTTCAGAGTTGACTTGTGGATATTTGCCTCTTATTACAAGTATTAGCTGCATCATGTGAGTTGGACCATTTTCAGCTAAATATTTGATTATCTTTCGCCTGCAATTTGAAGACAGGATCGTTGCTAAATCCAAACGCAAGTCACCTTCCTGGGGCTTCTTCTGTTGCAACTTTTAGCATTTAAAGCCGAGGCTCAAACAGATACCTGTGATAGGTTAGAGGAGAGTGAAAGTGAAGCACTTCATTTTCACTAAATTTTAACTGAGACTGTTCACTTTCAGTTATCTCCCAGTTACCGTAACTGGGTTACCCACTTACCATAACCGTTCTACTGGTCTTAAAAGCTAAAGCAGCGAAGATGGGTTAGGGAACAAAAAGAATGTTTGAACAAAACAAAACTAAAAACCAAAAAAACCACCCAACAACCTTCGAATTGAAACATAAACGAGGTGTAATATTATGAGCCAAACAATCTACAAGCAGCTCTTCTATAACTCAATATCCTCCAATGATCCAGCCAGCGGAGTTAACCCGCGTTTTCGGTGTCCAATCTGCCGCTATGCATGGCAGCCAAAACTCGACTTAAACGTCGGCTTCCAAGAGACTTTTGACTACAACCAGAAAGCTGCCTTCACCGTTCCGCAGCACATCAACGCTGAAGCCGGCAAGCAGTGTGATGCGTCAAACCAACCGATCGAATTGCATGTTGCTGTTCATAAAGATGGGAAGGGAACGATAATGTGTTTGCAGCGTAGTGATGCTGAAGGCGCAGCTGGGATAAGCGCTAACTGGGCGCGGCGACTATGAATGCAAAACAAGAAAAAACTGGAAATAATAGAGCCGGCGATGATGCCAATGTTATGTTTGAGGCTTGCCTAAAACCGGATACACGGTGTCGATGTCTTGGAAGGTGAAATGACAGTTGACGACTATTTTTAGTGACGGCTTTGAGAGCGGAAGCTTTAGTTCTTGGACTGGAAACTACGTACAAGACGGCACATCTCAAGTGCAAGATACAACTGTTAAATCTGGCTCGTACGCTGGAAAGTTTACTCTAACCGCAAGTAGCGGCTATGCAGACGCCTACAGAGACCTGGGTTCAACCTACACTACCGTTCATCATAGATTCTACGTACGTTTCGACACATTACCTACAAGCGGACAGGGTGTACTTTCGGGTTTTCTATGCAATGGCTCTTCGAACAATACGGTTCTAGGCATTGGATTGCGCTACAATAATGGGCCAAAACTGGTTTGTTGGATACCTAAAAGGTGGCACGTATACGTTGCTGTATTCGTCTGTGAATACGCCTCAAACAAACACTTGGTACTGTCTGGAGTTGAAGGCTCTTGTCAACGCATCCTCGGGGACAGTGGAAGCGTGGATCGATGGAATCAAAGACAATGGTTTGAGTGACACAACAGGGTTCGACAATGATGATTGGGGCAGCATAAACAGAGCTTTTGTTGCGCAAGACAGTCAGACAGAATCAACTTATCCTTCGTCGGTATACGTTGACGATGTGGTTGTCGCCGACGCCTACATTGGACCCCTAGGCAGTTCCGGAGGCGATCTTACTGTTACTGGCGATCTAGCAGTTAATGGAAACGCTACAATTGCAGATTACGTTAATTCTGCAACTCTACAAGTCGGCGGTACACAAGTTATTACTTCAGGCAGAGCCTTGCAGAACCTTACAGCCGACGCTTCATTAATTACAAACGGAACAATCAGCACAGACAGAATACCAATTGTGACACCTTCAATGACTAACTTTACCGATCAAACCAATCTGAAAACTACAACATCACCCACATTCGGTGGGCTAACAATTAATGGCCACTATACAGATGCCAGAGCAACTTTTCACAAATGAGCAAAGATGACATTCTATACTATCTATTTGGTTTCGATAATAAGGGTCTTTGGCAACCTGTAAATCGATCATTCCAAAACGATGGAAAATTAGGGACAAACTATATTCGATTCACCGATTCAACGGAATATACTGCCAATTTGTTCGCTATCCGTAGTACAGATAATTATAATGAACCACTCATAGCGATCGACCGAGGCTTAATAATTAAAAAAGACATAACAGCAGGTGGGTTTCTCAGCTCAAATCAAGGTGCTTTAGCACTCGGTTATGGCCTTAAATAGTATGATCGATCCGCCCAAGATCTGGTTGTTACTTCTCTGATAGTCCAATAATCCCCGCTAATCTTGATCAAGGTGATTCCTATCCTCAAAACTCACGTCAAAGGCCAACTCTTCTATCTCACAACAGACAATACGTTACGTGAATGGCATGACAATACCGGGATGAACCACATAATACTTGGGTCGAGTTTAGGCGACATTAGTAAATTTTCCGGTTTCTTTGATACATTGCATATAGTGAAAGCAAATCGCGTTACACCAGGAAATTTGAATGTAGGTAACATAACAATAGACGGTTACTCTCGGATAATCTGGAATACTCCTAGCAGTACCAATGATTGGGATGATCTTGGTAGCATACGATTTAACAACGTTTCTGATCCTGATTTAATGTTAGGCATGGAATTCAAAGGGACTGTGCACGCTTTTAACCTTTACGATGACCACAGGAGTTGTTACCCACTGATAGAAATGGTGTATTTAGACCCTGATCCTAATAATCCGACTGAACGGTATTCAAGGATACTACGCATGAATTTCATCCATGAATGGCGATGATAAAGATTGTTTGGAGATTTGCACTTACAACGGAAGCCTCATAACACTTTGATTCCATTGATGACTTTGCATCGCTTGAGAGCGTATAAAAACAAAGGTCGATAAAAACGGTCACCAATTTATGACCCAAATTCACTTGAAATTCCTTCAAGATGAAAAAGGATTCTTCTCTTTGGGTGCATCTATTGGTTGGGATCTAAGCATACAACAGAAGTTCCTACAAGAAATTGATAGCTTAAAGATAGCAAATCGCTGATCTTAAATCAGAACTAAGTTATCTAAAGGAAAAATGAACCTGAGGCGTGAAAATCGTGTCTAATGAATCAAAAAGATTTTTCCCCAACAACCCAACAAGTCGGAATGTTGAACATCCGTATCAATGATATGATGATCACAACTTAAATACTGTCATAAAGACGATAATGACAGATGAGAACGCTGACTTGTAAAAGCAAAACTAAAAAGAATAAAAGCAAGTCCTAAAAAACTTGCTTGACCCTTCTATATTTTTTAGGATTTTTGTTAAAATAAACAATCTCCTTCGTGAGTACTATTGTTGTTATTGCCGCTATCAAGCATGATTATTGTAACTATTATGATGACAGATGAAAACTCTGGAACGGATGGAGCAGGTGATGGAGAAAATGACGGGTTTGGTGTTGGAGTTGGAGCGTTTATGTCAGGCATTGCTTGAAGGTTAGCCGAAGTTAAAAAAGGAATGAAACTCACTGTGCCCAAGTTAAAGTCATATTTAGAATCGTATATCGACTGGTTTATTGCTTGTTGATCTGTTGTTCCCCACCAATTATATGTTGCATTTACCATATACTTTTCAGTAGTATCAAGTTTGATAAAGTATTGAGTACTGTTTTCTATGTTGTTATAGGTAATGGTAGAAGGAAAATTGTATGCATAAACTGCAATTGAATTGTTTCTAAGGGTATTATTAAAAATGTTATCAAACCCTGAAGTAACTATAGCCTGGTTAGAATCGGCGACAATATTATTTCGGATTACTCCTGAATCAGACGAAATACCCCATACCGAGCAATTGTAAATCTTCTTATTGTATAAGGTGCTTGCATGAGCGTTAATTCCCTTCTGCCTACTTCCTTCTATAGTATTATTTGAAATTGTCGAATGAATCATAAGCCAATATTGCTATATTATGATTGCTTTTTATGGTGTTATTCGAAATTAACGATGAAAACCCGCCCGTTATTGCTGTTTGATAATTTTTTCCAGCAAAGATAACGTTATTCGTTATAATCGGTGATGCAGTTACATGTGCGTTTATGTACCCATTGATTGAATTTCTATCAATTTTTGGAGATGTACCATTTATTTCTATCGCGATTATGTTAAGAACGGAATTTTCTATTATTGAACCTGCATTCGTTGTCTCATTCCAATCGTTACTTAATGATGTGAAAACGATGCCATAATCTGGGAATTGGTTATTTCCATTAAAATAAATTGGATCATCGTTAGCTCCCATTGCTTGTATTGTTCCATCCACTTGGATGTAATAACTATTGAGGTTTACTATGACGCCATGCTCAATTGTTAAGGTCGTATTATGGCTAACAAGCACTGGACCTGTAAGAATATAAGGGTTGTTTGTTTTTGTCCATGTGGTATTTTGAGTGATTATGCCGTTGACTGGTGTGGATGTCTGAACAAATTTCTAGACGGATGCTGCCAATCACGATTCCAGTCAGAATAATGGCTATTAATAAGGGCGTTAATTTCTTCATTGTTTTTTTTCAACCTTGAAATTACTTTATAAGACAGTCATTTTAATGCTTTCCGTTAAGATTTCTTGACTGAGTGTAGTAAAGAATACTTGACTTGAACTCCTCTGCTTCTTTTGTAAGGAAAATAGTCAAAGTACCATTTAGCAAGCGAATGAACACTTCACTTTCAGTTACCTCCCAATTACCGTCATTCGGTTACCCACTTACCATAACCGTTCTACTGGCCTTAAAACCAAAGACAGCGATAACTAATATATCCATCTACTAAATCGTAGAGTAAAAATTCAATGAAACCAAAATAATCACGTCAGAACAAAGAAGTGGGACGGAATCGAAAAAACTAAAAGGTATTAACGCTGAGAAGCGATTGAGTAGGCTTTTAAACGGCAGATTGAAGAAGATAATGCGCGTTCTTAAACTCTGCATATTCCTCTAGGAACAAGCCAGAGATTAGTATTTTGTGCGATCAAATGCTCGATAGCTTTATAGTAGCGGTATAACGGTATTTCCGCTTACATTTATGCTGGGCAAGATGCTTCTTTGAAGGCTGCTGTTCTGTCTTTTCTTTTGATGTTTCTTATTAAAATGAAGGAATACCGAAAAATATCATAACGACAAAAGCCAATTCTGAATTCTTAACTTCAAAAAAAAATAGCCGTTGAATAGAAAAAAGAAAAGGCAGATTTGTTGTTTGCAGGATAAATTCGTTTTTTGGGGGGGGGCGACCCGCTAGGATGTGGACCTGCGGCTGCAACATTAAAACTCAACTAATTTTCTTCCAAAACAGGTAAACCTTCGTTTGAAGTAGCAGCGCAACAGTCTTAATTAATTTGGCTAATTTCTCAGAGTCAGCAGCTTCAACGTATTTAACATAATCTGCAGTTATTCCATAAGGCATATGTCTACTAGATGTCACTTCTTTTTTCAGGCGTGGCTGCGGATTCTTAAGCAAAACCTCGCGAACACTACATAGTTGCTTAGTATCCAAAGTATCCAGCTTTTGTTTAACGTAATGTTGGCTTCCCAGCAGCTGCACATCAAACCCCAGAGAAGATAGCGTCTGCGAGAACAAAAATTCTACTCTACAACGACAAATGGATTTTACTTGATGCGAAAATATCAAGAACTGCTTACGCTATCAGTTGCTGATGTTACTGTGCAATTCGCTGAGTAAATGTTTTAAGGAAATCTGGCGCTAAATTTTATAATTGAATTCCGCTAAGTAAGCTCTACTGAGTCAACTGTAACCTCCAGGGCCCGGCCAATATCTTTATGGCGCGTTCCAACAACTCTATTTTTCCTCAGTTAACTCCTCTTTGGTTAACTTCTCTTCTTGTGTTCGAAGCCAATGCTCTTGGTAAACATTTTTTAATGAGATCATTGAAGTCGAGACCGGAGGTACGTAGTAAGCATTTTTCTGTTGCAAAATTTTAGGATCTTGCCCGATCCACTGGATTCTTCTGTCCTCTGGGAATTTGTCGTAGCCAATAATGTTAAGCTCCTTAAAATCAATTCCTTCTAGCAGTCTTGAGGGTATTATTAATGGCTCATTATTATTGCGGTCGATTACTGTGACAAATTGACTGCATTCATTGGTTTGAGTTTCTTTTAGTTGAGCTCTAAACTTGACCAATATTTCATGTAATTTAAACATAGAATTAAAAATAGGTCTCCAAATTTCCACACCTCTAGCTATGTATTTGGAATAAGCCCCACGAAAATCTTTAGAAAAAGTTTCAGGCTTATTCTGAGCCGCCCCAACAGTCTCTTTATAAAATATGTCTTCTCCTGTTTGGAACCATTCTTCAAGGCGAGCTGGATTAGAAAGAAATATAGACATAAGCTGCTCAAGATTCTTAATACTCTGTTGAACGGCTTCTAAACTGCCACTCACACATTCTTTTTGGCCTTTTTTAGTGAGATTATAGAAGATTTGTTGGTGGCCGCGATTTTCTCTATGAAGGAATCCTTCTGAGACTAATGCTTTTTTTGCTCTCGAAAAAGCCACATCAAAAGCACCGTCACAATATGGTTTCGGAATATACTTATCACGTAAGGTTTTCATAATCTGGTTACTTTGAAGTCGATAATTTGGCGCTTCCATCAAAGTTAGTAAGATATCTAGCTGTAGATTGTTTTTAATTTTATTGCTCTGCACTTGCATGTAGGTACACTTGAAGTTACTTACAACTTGATAGCTAATATGTATTTAATATCTCTTTAGTAACCATGCCAATTGTAAGAAAGATTACAGGTCACGGGGGCTCTCGCGGCGTCACTTTGCCAGCCTCATGGATAAATCTGATTGAAAAGGAAACCGGCCAAAAACTGAAAGCAGTACTAATGGACATTGACGGCTTGATTATAATCAAGCCGCTTATAGAGAAAAAAGTGGCTCCGGAGGCTTCTTTTGAGTAGCCAGGACGACCGAGAGAAATGCGTCGACTGTGAGGCCGGGGTGGGCAGATGTCTTAAGGGAACTTTCAGTATCGGCCTCAAACAAAGCCTGCAGCAGCCCCAAAAAAGGTGAAGAGCCATGTCAAATCGCTTCTATTTAACCGGACTTTTAAAGTCCAGCCACTCAGGGCGAAGCTTCCATGTCTATGCTCTGGACGACAAGGGACAACGTGTTTTCATCGGATTAGTTAGCAGGAAAGCACTTTCAGCCCTTCTACAAAAGAAGATTTCCCAGGCAGACATCTGCAAGTTTAACCAAAACACCCAATCTTCAACTCCGGAACTACTAAATTTCTAGGAACCGCCCAGCCATGAAATGCGTAAGCTGCAATGAAGAAATTCAAGATCTAGACGATATTACCCAGAAAGGCAATTTATGCGACAAATGCAAAAACAACGAAGTGCGCCAAGATTTCTATAAAACAATGAAACTTCTAACAGATCAAAAGGAGATAACAGACGAGGAAATAATCCAGATTTTAGGTTCAACAGTCAAGCATGATAACACAAACAAAGTTATCACTTTTCTTAATTTACTATGCAACTATACAGACGAGGACCAGGCAAACCTAGGGTTTTTAGCTGGAAGTTCAACAGGAAAAAGCTATCTGCCAATCGAAATAGGTACGGGCTATTTTCCACAATTAGATTTAATGATAGTCGGATATTGCAGCCCAACAGCTTTTTTCCATGAATACGGGACATTATTACCCGATCCAGAAGACAAAAGAGATTTAGAACCCGAGAAAAAGCGCAAAATTCGCTATATTAACTTACATCAAAAAATCATAATTTTCTTAGATCAACCACATGCCAAACTCTTGGAGAATTTACGGCCACTTCTAAGCCACGACCAAAAACAGATAACAATGAAAATCACTAACAGAAGCGAGAAATCCGGTAACCGCTCAGAGAATATTGTCATAGAAGGCTACCCAACCGTCGTTTTTTGCTCTGCAAACTACAAGCAAGATGAACAAGAAAAGACTAGGTTACTACTTCTCAGCCCTGAAGTCACTCAGGACAAATTAAGAGAGACAATTGCTTTAAAAATCCACAAAGATGGCAACCGGTATTCATACAAAAGAGAAATATCTAAAAATAGTGAAAGAACAAAGTTAGCAGCCCGAATTGACAACATAAGGAAGGCAAAAATTAATCAAATTGTGGTTCCTGAAGAACTTCAATCTCTAATTTACGATAAATTTATCGAAAGCCACCCAATACTTCAAGCAAGAAACCAACGCGACATTGGCAGATTAGTAAACATCATAAAAGGGTATACTCTGCTAAATTTCTATAATCGCAACTGGCACTCCGAATTTTACAAGGATAAAACAGGCACTCTTGAAACAGATCCAATAACAGCCCTAACAGTACAACTTAGAGACGTTGAAATAGGCTTCAAATATTATAACACAGTTGCAGAGGCAAACGAGTTAGGCATTCCCCCAGAAGTCTACACAGTTTTTAACTCATTCAAAACTAAAATGCAAGAAAACTCTGAAGGGTTCACCCGAAAAGACTTTCAAACAATGTACTTCCAGGCTTTCCGCAAATTTATAGGTCGAGAAAAAGCAAAAGCGTTTATAGATACCTTAGAAACGGCTGGGTTAATCATTGAACAACCCGATCCTTCTGATAAAAGAATTATGAGATATGTGTGTGAGCAGGTGGGGGTAGTAAATAAAAATAGTCCCGATCAAGAAAAAGTGTACCCCGCCCCTTCACACACATATTATTGTATTGAAGTATGCGAGAACTACCAGAGAGTACCATGTCCTTTTTACTGTAAAGTAAACGAAACAACCGAAAAACCCCTTGGTTGTTCTGGCTTCAAGGAGGTTTCTTAGGTGATTCAAGAAAGACGTTGTTGTTTCTGCAAACAGGCCTTCACCCCCAAAAACCCTAAGGCCTTATTCTGCAGCACTCGACACCGAGTAGCTTACTTTCGGCTTAAAAGAAAGATTCAGCAAAATCAAGACAATAGTCACTATAAACTGTCTTTCCTAGAAATTGTCAGTTTTTGTCAGAAACAAGGGTACCCTATCACTTACGAGAATCGTAACTTGAAGAATTTTGCACATTTTTGCATAAAAGAGGCACCCCTGCAACTGTTGAATCGTTACTTAAAGAAATTTACGAGATTTTACGAGAAAAGAGGCACCTGGAGGTTTTCTTGAGGTATGGTTGAGGCTCTCAGTCGCAGTACTAATATAGGTAAATCGGATGGCAGCATATCCGCCGGCGCCAGCTCGCAAATTCCCAACTGCCCCAGCTGCGGATCCGCCAAAATTTGGCGTAATGGCCTTCGTTATCACAAGGGTGATGTAATTCAGCGTTGGGTTTGCCGATCTTGTGGATTCCGTTTCTCGGGGCAACCATTACCAAAAAATTCGTCATCGTCATTAAATACTGTAGTAGCCTTACCTTATAATCGCCAAATATGCGTCGAGGAGACGAAAAACTTGGATTCCACAACAGAAATCAAAACTGTTGCGGGAGATAAAGAGATAACTCAGCAAAGCAGAGGACGATTCATAAAGTTCCTAAGTGCCTTAGAAAACGATGGAAGACACGAAAACTCAGCCAAACTGTATGTTCGTTACCTGGAAAGATTAGAGAGCGCCGGCGCCAACCTGCTGGATCCTGAATCAGTAAAGGCAACAATCTTTAAGAAAAAATGGAGCCAAGCAACCAGAGCCTTAGCCGTTGCATCCTACAGCAAATACCTAAGCATTGTAGGCGGAACCTGGAAAGCCCCAAGATACCAGGTTGAACGAAAAATACCCTACGTTCCAACCGAGAAAGAAATAGATTGCTTAATCAACGCGGCCTACAGCAAACAATCAGCCTACCTGCTAATCTTGAAGGAAACAGGAATGCGCTCTAGCGAAGCCTGGTTTCTCCAGTGGAAAGACATAGACTTTGAAAGAAACGCAATCACCCTTAACGAGACTCTAAAGCATGGAACGCCCAGGATGTTTAAAGTAAGCGCCAAGTTAACTGCAACCATCAATTCATTGCCCAAAATATCGAAGAATTACATCTTTCAAAGTGAACCGCCAAACCCATTCGGCCTGATGCACTTCAGCAGTTCCTTTAGAGCGCTTAGACGAAGAGTAGCGGCTAAAATGCAGAATCCCAACCTCAACCGAATTACCTTCCATACCTTTCGACATTGGTTTGCAACAAACGAGTATCATAAAACAAAATCGCTTCTACACGTCCAGGAAAGATTAGGCCACAAGAACATCCTAACAACGACTGTCTACACTCACTTGATAAACTTTGATTCAGACCGTTACTACTCAGCAACAGCAGCCTCAGTCGACGAAGCAGTAAAACTTGTTGAAGCCGGCTTCGAATACGTTTGCGATATTGAGGGCTTTAGACTGTTCCGGAAACCCAAATAGCGCTAGAAAATGTTAGAAATATCATAGAAAAGGTTTATTTCATTCAAGGGCACTATGATGTGAAATTGCAGGCGGACAAACATAGTCCGTTGGGATGTGGTCCTCCGGGACTGAACCGTAAGCAAACAATACAGATAGGATGAAAAAAGATATGGCATACAAATACATAGCCGAAGAATGGGCTCAGCCCGAAAAAAGCTTCGTTGAAGAACTCATGCGCCAACGCTTAGTGCAGTGGCGTAAACAACCAACCGTTCTGCGCATCGAGCACCCTACAAGACTCGATCGCGCACGAAAACTAGGCTACAAAGCCAAACAAGGCTTCGTAGTTGCCCGAACAAAAGTCCGCAGAGGCGGATTAAGAAAACTACGTCCCCGATCAGGACGACGACCCAAACGCATGGGAGTCGCCAAGTTTAAACCGGGAAAAAGTATCCGATTAATCGCAGAGGAACGAACCGCCAAACGATTCCCTAACTTGGAAGTTTTAAACAGCTACTGGGTTGGCGAAGACGGCAAACACAAATGGTTCGAAGTTATACTTGTCGACCCCAACGCACCAACCATCAAAACTGATAAAGATGTCAGCTGGATAACTGAACCACAGCATACTAGCAGAGTCTTCCGCAGCATGACCAGCGCAGGCAAAAACGTCCGAGGACTCCACCATCGCGGCAGAGGAACAGAAAAATTGCGCCCAAGCCATAAATTCGGCAACACAGGACGCCACGGCGACAAACAGCAAAAAGGAGGCAAATAAATGCATCACATAAAACCAGTCATAACCAAACAAAACGGCAAGCAAAGCACTGGACGCAAAGGCTTTAGCCCAAACGAACTCAAAGAAGCAGGAGTAAACAAGCAGCAAGCCAAAAAACTAGGCATACGCATCGACGTTAAACGTAAATCCACCCATCAAGCCAACGTGGATTGCATAAAAGCCCACGCTAAACCAAAAAGCTAAAAGCCAACCCCGGTGAACACAAATCGGTGCCTGATGTCAGCTAAACTACCAATCGCCTACATAGACCTACGAGTCTTCGCACATGCAACCGAAGACCCTACCAAAGTCCAAACCGCCGTACGCAACATCCTTACGACGGAGTTGGCGGAACCCCTTGTTTTCGAAAAAACCAGTTGTACGGGGCATCACGGAAACCCCATTATCCTTTTTACCGCTAAACTAGAAGACAAAAAAAGTCTACCAAATGCTTTAGAAAAAATTGGTTCAGGTTTGGGATCATTGGATAAAGAAGAACTTGGTCGCAACATTGAACTGCATCTGGAAAAAGTCAACTTGTACTTGCGGTTTGATAAGCAATCAGCATTCTTGGGAGCACTTAGGTTTTCTCAAAATGACCCTATCCACTTAAAAATCCACTTCAAAAACAAAACGCAACAGGAAATATTGGAGTTTTTAAAACAAGCTGGGTTGCTGTTATCATGACTCGAGCCTTTGCAGATTTGCATCTGCGCATAAATCCAAAAGATCAAAAAACCACCCAGCACCTAATCAACAAAGTAGCAAGATTTGGTTACCGCTACATCAGCGTTCCATTCACCGTTGGCCTACAACAAGCCGAAGTCGCAGCATTAAAAACCATATGCGCACATTCAGGGTTAGATTTTGTTTTGCGTGCAGATTTTAAACCTCAAAGCCAAGAAGATTTGATGCGTTTTCTACGCAAGTTTCGGCGGCAATTCGAAATCATATGCATTTTTTGCGACACCAAAGAAATCGCCCGGCAAGCCGCCAAAGATAGACGCGTGGACCTACTTAATTTTCCCAGTCTCGACTACCATAAACGTTTTTTTGACCGCGCCGAGGCTGAACTTGCAAGCTGTAGCTTAGCCGCATTAGAAGTAGACGTAAAATCAATTCTAACTTTGGAGGGTCCACCACGAGTTAGATTTCTTTCAAATTTGCGTCGTGAAGTTGCCCTTGCATTAGAGTTCCATGTTCCCATTGTCGTTTCAAGCGGTATTTGGGAGGAGAATTTGCTACGGAGGCCACGAGATTTGGCAGCTTTGGCTTACTTGTTTGGGCTCAACGAATCAGAAGCTTTGGATGCGGTTTCAACTGGTCCATTGACGATTGTTCTGCGTAACAGAGAAAAGCTCAGTTCCAGATTTGTCGCACCGGGCATAAGCGTAATCAAGGAAGGGAAACCTGCTTGAAACGGATTAAGCGTCGATATCTCGCCGTCCAACTTGAATGTGAAGTTTTGCCCTGCGAGCGTGATTTTATGGATGCGCTGTGGGGTGCCGTTTCAAAGTTGTATGGTGAAGTTGGAGCGAGTTTGACGGGATTAGCTTTAATCAATTTTGATGGAGAACGCAAAATTTTTGTGGTTCGTACATCGCTTTTATCTTTGCCAATGGTGAAGGCTTCGTTGGCTACAGTTACGTCTGTTGCCGGCAAGGTTGCGTCGATGCATGTTTTGGCAGTTTCGGGAACGCTGAAAGCTCTTTACACAAATGTTGGCTAATTTATGTTTTGAATGTAAAGGTTTTGTTTGCTTAAGACAAAACATTTTATGGTTAAGTCTATATTTGGTTGGACAAACTTACATAAAGTGTGCAGAAATGTTTATCAATTACACGTAAGCGTTAATTAGCATTACCAATATGCGTTAAAGTAACGTAAAACCAGACAAGAGAGCAAGAAAAATGGACATAAAAGACTTCTATTTCAAACTCAAGCCTCTAAAAACAGAACCAATTATAGATGACACTACACTTCGTGACGGCATTCAAATGCCAGGCTTAGCAACTGGTCCCAAAGACTCAGCAAAAATCGCTCAACTACTCGATGAAATAGGCGTCGAACGCATTGAACTCTTCCATTACCAAGAACCCGACAAAAAAGCTTGCAGACTCATCGGCGATTTAAACCTTGATTTACGTGTCGCAGGCTGGTGTAGAGCCGTTAAAGAAGACATCGACAGCGCTGTGGCATGCGGACTCAAAGAGGTTGGCATTTCCCACCCCGTATCTGATATTCATTTCTTGGCTAAATGGCCAGAAAAAACTCGGGAACAAATCTTGGCAAATGTCGTTGACGTAACTGAATACGCAGCCAAGACTTGTGGGTTAAGGACTTTTGTTCACGGTGAAGATAGCACACGAGCAGACTGGGATTTCGAAAAGCGCTTCATAAACGCAATTGCAGATGCAGGTGCGGAATGTTACCGTATATGTGACACCGTCGGTATCGGATTGTCGGATCCAGATGCTCCGTTGCCTCATGGTATCCCAGCGAAAGTGGTGGCTATAAAGAAGGAAACGCGTATAAGCGCCATCGAGATTCATGCCCACGACGATTTTGGTAATGCGGTTGAAAATACTATGGCTGCGATAAAAGCATCGTCAGGTGTATGGGACAAAGTTTATGCTAGTACTACCTTTGTTGGAATCGGGGAACGCGCAGGCAACGCCGAGACAGAAAAGGTATTGCTAAACCTTTACTTGCATTATGGGTTCCAGAAGTATAAGGGCAAAACAGAGAAGCTCAAAGCAACTGCCGATTACATCGGCAAAGCCACAGGCTACGTAGTGCCGCCTAACAAGGCAATCGTTGGCGATTACGGATTTGCTCATGAATCAGGAATTCATACTCACGGCGTTCTCAACGACCCCTGGACATATGAGCCTTATCCGCCTGAATTGGTCGGAAACACAAGGCGCTTAACCATCGGTAAACAATCTGGAAAAGGCATAATCAAACACAAAATAATCGAGCTCTCAGGAAATGTTCCAGATGATGAAACCGTCTCTGCTGTCGTTGATACAGTCAAAGAAATGTACGCTAACGGACGCAGAGCGTCGCTAAAAGAAGATGAATTCAAAAAAATCCTTCGCGTACTGAGAATTCTGCCAGAAAGCAACAACTGTTTCTAAACAACGAAAGGAAAAATACCCTTTCTTTTATGTTATTCATAGGGAAGAGTGACTCTTGCATGGTTGATATTTCGCTAATTGTCATAGTCAGCAATACATTGGTTGTTTTTATGACTTTTTTAACCACGCTATACCGCATTAAGATTGAGCGAGATCAAATTCGAGCCTTCAAAGGAAACATTTAATGCTGTTCAGTGTTTGGAAGTTTTCCGCAAATATGTTAAAGCCAGACGCCGCGAACTGGTTGAGATGGACAAGGCAAAACTGGAAAAATTTATGGATTACCTTGAAAAGCTGGGCGAAGGGTACTTAAAATTTAAATAAGAATTTGTCGCAAAAATCAATAAAGAGAGGGAAAACTTGAGCCTAGCCGTGGAAGCAGTATCGTTAACCAAGCAATTTGGTCAAGTAAAGGCACTTGACGGTGTGAGTTTTAATATCAAACCTGGCGAAATTTACGGCTTAATCGGACCAAACGGAGCAGGAAAAACCACTACTCTACGAATTATCTGTACATTAATTAAACCAACAACAGGCACCATTAACATTTTCGGGCAAGATGCAACAAGGCAGCCTGAAAAAACACGGCAAATCATCAGCTATTTGCCTGAGGAATCGGGGGCTTACCCTAATCTTACAGGTTTAGAGTACCTACAGTTCATGGCAAAACTCCAAAGCAAACCAGAAACAGACATAAAAGCCGTCATAGAGGAAGCGACGGAAATATGCGGACTGGGCGATAGATTGAAAGATAAAGCTAAAACATACAGCAAAGGCATGAAACGGCGGCTGCTTGTGGCACGGGCTTTAATGACTAGGCCAAAGTTAGCGGTGCTTGATGAACCTGCAAGTGGCTTAGACGTTCTTTACGCTTATCACATTACGAGAGATTGTTAAACGCTACGTTAAGGAACATGGCGTCACAGTTTTGCTAAGTAGCCACAACATGCTTGAGGTTGAATATCTCTGTGACCGCGTGGGGCTGGTGCATAAGGGCAAATTGGTAGTTGAAGGGGAACCAAACACTCTCAAAATCAAATATAACAGCGAGAACTTGGAAGAGGTTTTTGCGAAGGTGGTTGGCTTTGCTTAAAGGCTTCACAACGATCCTTGTCAAAGAGTTAAAAGAGCTCATGCGTGACCCGAAAATCCTAATTGGCATGATAGTGTTGCCCCTGATTATGTTTCCTATTTTGGGTTTAGTCATGGGGTTTGCAGTTGAGACGGAACAGACAGAAGCTCAAAGGGCAACTTTGCTATTAGTTGACAACGACAACAATGGAACGTGGAGTAATGCGCTGGTAGGCTACTTAAACAGCACCTTGAACGTGCAAGTTGTCAACAACCTTTCACCACAAAACATCGTAGACCAAGGATTACTTGGAAAATACAACAGTTCTATGTTTCTAGAGATTCCATCTGGGTTTAGCGCTAACTTAACTATGCATGCTGGAGGCGCTTGGAATGTTACAGGCTTGGTTAACATTTATGGCGTTTTCAACGGAGGAGGAGGAATTTTTAGCGGCATTGGCGGATCAGCTGTTACCGCAGTTGTGGGGGGTTTTAATCGTGCAGTTGCTCCTGATGTTGTTGAAGTCGCCCAATCAAGTATAATTAAGGGTCAAATCGAACAGGGCGTTGACGCCAGCACGTTGTCGAGTTTGATGTTGTCACAGTCCATTGCTTTGCCCATTACGATCATTATTATGTTGACTTACGCTATGCAAATTGCAGCTACCAGCGTTGCTATGGAGAAGGAAGAGAAAACCCTAGAGACCCTGCTAACAACTCCTGTAGATAGATTTGCAATCTTAATGGGGAAAGTCTCAAGCACCATAATTGTTGCTGGAGCAGCTTCGATTGCTGTTTTAATCGGCTACAACTACATGATCGGCTCCATTTCAAAAGGTATAGCAGGAAATGTAGGAAGCAGCGTGGATTTGGTTGCTCTGGGTTTAGTGCCTTCAGTTGGCGGGTATATATTGTTGGGTGTTAGCTTATTCGTTACGTTGTTATCGGCTTTAGCGTTGGCTGTGATAATGTCGGCCTTTATCGAAAATGTGCGGGGTGCACAAGCGTTGGTTGGTTACATTTACCCGTTGATCTTCATTCCCTCTTTGGCTTTAGTCTACTTAGACGTTAATTCTCTGCCGCTGGCACTAAAAACAATTTTCTACGCTATTCCATACAGTCACCCAATTATCGCGGCAAAAGCAGTGATAACAGGTGATTATGGCATTGTTGTGTTTGGGATTGTTTACGTTGCAATTTTACTGTTGTCATAATGTACATTGCTTCACGATTGTTTGCTACTGAGAAGATTTTGACCGCAAAGTTGAGATTCGGTAAAGACAAAAAAAAGCAATACAGCGAATAAACCCATTTTAAGTAATCCTAATGCTTAGAAAAATCTAAAATGCACCTACTCATATTAGGGTTCGGAATTGAATTGATTTTGGGATCCAAATAAGTGTGTGCTTTTGGAAGCAAATATTAGATTATGCAATGTTATCAAATTTGAATTTTTATCTATTTTCTTTTTCATGTATTCTGAAAAATAGGTAGCCGTTAATTCGTGTACTTTTTTCTCATCACTAAGGTACTTCTAGATGTAACAATTCGTGAATTAACGCTGCCCTAGCTCTATTCCCTACGAAAGTAAAGAAGTAGTCTTTTCCGTACTTTTTCTTGAATGCAGAAGAATAGTTAAAAGTTTTTGGATAAATGCGAATTCTGCCCCTAAAAGGGTCACATTTGCCAACGATATTGAATCCATTTTTTCTAGGAGCTGGAAAAACTATAATATCAATAGTATTAACGGTTTTTTCCTCAATGCTTTCCACTAAAAGCATAGTGCAAAGAAATTCTTGAAAAGAAGATTTCTTTAATGCCTTCAAGATAAAACGAGAATAATTCGAATAAAAACTAAAATGTTTTGAGAAACCATCTATATTATATTCAGCACCTATCTTTATTTTGCTGGAGAGCCTGTAATGTTAAGGCAACAACTTATCGAAGGTCCACACGATTCCGTTCTTACTAGAAAAACACTATTCTTATTCGCCTTAGACGGAGAACGTGCAAACCCATACGAATTAGGTAAATTCTCCATGCGGTGACTTTTAGAACACTGGATTCCAACAATCTTTCCATTTTGCGAAATCCAAACAATACGTCCCATTCGAGTGCATTGCGGACACTGAGCTAGGTTTCCTAAGCTCACCATTTAGTTACTTTGCTCCTATTTTTTTATGAGCATAATTACTTTGTGTCAATGACTTAGATTCAACACAATTTTTCAATAAATTAATTTTTAAGATCCTCATTTTTTTTTCGCTTCTATTTTTGAAAAGTATCATTCTCTTAACCCAAACCCGTGCAAAAAAATACTTTTCAAGAATAATATACACTAACTGCACTTATAAACAAATGTTTGAAAACTCATTTTTTTAATACGAATATATAGAAATATTTTGCGGGTTTATGGATTTTTGTATATTTATTCTAGCTAATCGGATTTAAGATTTTTTCCACCACTGCTTTTTCGGTTCAATAGCGATAATTTCATCATTTTGGGTTAATTCGCAGACCTTAAGTAAACCACATTTTTCGACTGTAACTTCATATGAGCCCTCTGGAAGCTCGGCGGTTACGTTACCGTTATTATCGGTATTCCTCGAAAGAACCAAACTTTTAAAAGGAGACCCATTTTTGAGATTTTCAGCCCATTGTTTGGGAGTTATTGGTTCTTTTTCTAATCTGAAAATTTTAACGTTAACACTTTGGAGTGGTTTATTTCTTTGAAAGTCAACCGCCCGTATTATAAGCGAGTGAGTCTTTTCCAAAACGGAATTCAATTTCTTAAATCTCCATAGGTAAAACAGGGATAACTTTGAAGATAAAATAGGTAAAGGGCTCGCGCATTAACAATTTCAAAATCATCAATATTCCCTGTCTTTTTTCCAGATGTTTAAGGAGCATTGACCCCAGCAGTAACTACTTCCTTTGTACATACAGCCCCCGCAATTAGGAGAATCAAAATATCTACGATAAATCACAAAATCCTCTCAATAGATAATGTAGCACTCATGCATTTCTATGTTGCCTTTACTTTCGACTAAAAGTCCCGGGTACCATAGGAGAATCAAATACAACTCTTCATTATCGAAGAAATAAAACTGCCCAAATTAAGAGCTCTTGATTTAGATACTAGCTTGAAAAGCCCAACGTACGTACTCCTGCAAATCTTGAAACATCAAAGAAGCCTCATATGAATGCATGTTACATCTTCTTCAATTTTTTCCTTTTTCCAATCAAAATCAGAAACAGCAACTTTCATGCACGTATCAAAAAATTTAAAGCCTGCCTATAATCATGGAAATGGCAAAGCAAACTGCATTTCGTTTATGAGTTACGAGGATAATGATTTCTGTAACTAACTGCTTATCCTAAGTCCAAGAGACCATAGTTTAGTGATTTTTCTGCCATTCTTCTATCTCATCAAGGCGCTTGGTAAATGAGATTTAACTATATTTTTATTTCTTCCAACGTATAATCCAACCCTGCGATAACGAATGCTATAGATGCAAGTATCATCCAAGGGGCAATTGCAGATAGGAATAGTGAAAAGAAAGAGTCAATTGATGAACCGACCAGTATAGCTCAGAATTGTTTTTAAAATTTGCCTATGAAGCAAACGATAAATGGAGAAAACACTTTTAAGGAATTTTTTAGATAAGATTGCTGCGAGATAGTTCTCTGGCTTTGCAAAAAAAGTATCTTTTAGAAGACGTACTTGCTAGGCGAGGTGTGTTGTTATTTTATGGTCTCTTTATGGTTGTTATTTGTGAATATTTTTTCCTTTCAAATCTATTTAAATGCTCAAGTTTATAAATCAATTAAATCAAGTAAATGTAGAGGATGAATTATGGATTTTATAGGAATATTAATACAGATCGTAATAGGGACAATAATACTTTCTCCGGCCCTTTGGATTTCTGGAAGATTAATTGCAGGAAAAGACAAGGCAAAATTCACCGATGCGCTTTGGATAGTCTTTCTTGGCACTGTTATAAACACAATTGTTGGCGCATTTATTGGTAACTTGATTGCAACAATAATATTGTTGATAGTCTGGCTAGCACTGATTAAACATTTCTTTGACTGTGGATGGATAAAGGCGTTCGTGATTGCCGTTGTTGCAGTAGTAATATTCGCAATAGTGATAGCAATACTGGCAATTACAGTGGCAATAATCGGAATTGGAATATTAGCTCCTTGGTTTTAGGAGATTATTCCACTGAATTTGTAGCAACCCTTTTTTCCTCCTTTTGGAAATCTAAAACAAAAAAAATAAGTCCGCCAAAAGGCGTTGCGATCACCAACTAAAAAAATGAAGAATTAACTGTTGTATTATTAAGCTATCCCAAAATATTTTACAAATTTTAGTTATCTAATGGCGAAATAATTATTTCATGTTAAAATAGGGTATTAACAGGTTCTCCATAGAATAAAACCCCTTCTTTTTATCGACAAGATTCTTAGCAGCAAACAATGCCCCATCGCCAAATGCCTCTCTTTGTATAGATTCATGAATTAAACGCACTGTTTGGAAGGGAAAACCGAAGATGATCTCGTGGCGACCGACAATACCGCCTGCTCTAACAGATTTAATGTCTGTATCTGGCAGTGATAAAGCCTCTGAAATTTTTATAGCTGTACCTGAAACACCTTTTTTGTTTTTAAAATGTTCTTCAATTATTTCAATATCTGTGTAAGGAGCAATAGTTTTAAGGATTTTAGCTGCCAGCATTAAAAAATTGATACCTACAGTTATATTAGGAGACCAGAGTACTCTTGTTTTCCGTGACAAGTTTTTTAGCAAAGCAACTGTTTCATCGGGGTAAGCTGATATTGCGGTAACAATGGCTATACCCTTGTTTGCCGCCTCTTTTCCATAAGACAACACGGCATCAGCAGAAGAAAAATCGATTATAACGTCAACAGGATGTTTGTCGAAAAGCTGCTCAGGTGTCCATTCACCTTTGGGGAAAATTAATCCTTGGTCGTCATCATGCTTAATACCAAGAAACTCTGGAACTGATCGATGCTGCAAAACTTTTGATTTTCTGATAACCCAGCAAAGATCAGTTTCTTCGCTTTGCAGCAATACTGTAGCAACGGCTTTACCTGCTCTACCAAACCCAAAAAGGCCTACTTTCATCGTTAATCTAAGTAATTTTTATTCCCTTATTCTTTATATCCTTTTATAATTTGCTTTTCAAGCGATCAAAGCGTCCGCGCACTATTACGCACATTTGTATCAAAAGGTTAAGCACGGTGCGAGTTAGTAAAAAAGGCTGGTGTGTTGGTGGTAACCCGCCTTTGGGCTTAGTAATTTCTTAGGGTCAAAAATCATTTCAAATTCCTGAGTTCTTAATTGTTTTTTACTAGTTATAAGTTTTTATACGCTCACTCCCCGATTTTATACGTCTTCCGCAAACCCTAATTTTGTAAAGCAAGGATTAATGTCTCAATCTGTTTGGTCGAGCGATAGATAATAAAACTCAAAAAGAAAAAAATAGTTGAGTAAAATTCAATTTATTCCCATACTGGGTCGGTTGTTGTAAAAGTAACACGCACTGAATCGCTTGGAAATTCAATAGAAAGATTGATGTTTTTTGTGCTTTCTGCTGCAATGTCGCCAAAAGAGATTGTTTGTGTCTTTAATTCCTGTTGA
This sequence comes from Candidatus Bathyarchaeota archaeon, assembly GCA_963775685.1. GTDB lineage: Archaea > Thermoproteota > Bathyarchaeia > Bathyarchaeales > Bathycorpusculaceae > Bathycorpusculum. Next base: position 323,306 of record CAVZJV010000014.1, on the reverse strand, counting down.
GTATCAGCGTTAAAGAAAGTGATATCTACTCTAACGTTTTTTGCGTCTTTTTGTCCAAGGTTTTGAGCGGTTCCTTCCAGCGCATATGCTCCAGCTTCTAGACTGTATCCGCCACCAAAATTTGTTGCAATTGAAGCTTCTTTGATTTGAGCAGGCTCAGTTGCGGTAAATACTGCTCCAAACATTCCTGAGAGTAAGGCTGCGCCAACAACTGATAGAACAATGACTGCAGAAACAACCACCGCCAGTATTATTATTGCCGATTTTTTCATGTAACATTAATTACTGTCTAATTTAATAAGCATTCAAGCAGTAATTAGTGCTTCTTTGGTAAGATTAGTATAACCTACGCTGGTTTTGAATTCATCAATGATTCAATAGGAACAGATTGTTTGGGCGCACGCAAAGCTACATTTATTTCCTCTGTTTTACACATGCAGCCAGCTAATTGACAAAAAAAAAAGAAAAAATTAGAACTTAATCAACGCTATTCAACTATTCACTGAATCCATAAAAGCCCTACTGCGTTTTTAGTCTTTGCACTCAGCAATCTCTTGAGAGCTCTCCAACTCTTCAATAGACCTACTGATTGTCACAACATGAGCGACAGCTTGAACCATGCTAACTGGAATGCATATGCTGGAACTTCTAAACCTCTTCTTCAACCCAAGACTCTCAGCAGCATCACCAGTAAGCCTCACGTTCAAGAACTTTATCGCCCAAGTCTCGGTGTCAATTTTTGCTCCCTTCACTTCTCCAATAATTTTTGCACTTGAAGTAACTACCTGTAATCCCATAATATCTTCAAAATTTATCATATAAGTCACCTATTACTCTTTGGTTTGTTCTAAATATATGTGTTGTCTTTCAGCCCTTTCACGCATGTTGAATTACTCAAGTCAAGATTCCTCTACTAAAAAGATTAGATGCCGGCAAGACAGAGTTCTTACTTACGAGGAGATCCCCTTTAGGGTGGGATTATCCGCTACGACGACCGAGGCGCATAACCGTCGTCTGGAACGTGCGAGACGAGCACGGCTCGCCGAGTTGTAGTGTATTTAACTGGTTTCAATTTGGGTGTACACTGAAACATGTGCCATAGAGCAGGTTAATTGTAAGAGCGATGTTTCGTGGTATGTGATGTCAGCAGTTATGGATAAAGTTACGTTGCGGTAGCTTTCGACCATGAAGTTAATCGGTGCACTTCCGCCATGGTAAACTTCCATGCCATCTATCCTTATTGTTGTTCCGTAATTGTCTTGTTTGAAGGTAGTTGGAACGGCCGGGTAATTGCATTCCATGTAAACGTTCGTTGGATTGTTAACGCCTGTACTGAACTTCAGAAGTATTGAGTCTACGACATAGTCTTCATGGGTGTTTGGCGTATCAAGACGATATTCGTGACTTCTCTAAGTGGTGAGTCAACCCGAATGATCAATTCCCCAAAATAGACATCTCCATAATACAAATCAAACATGGGTCTTTGCCCATGTTAGAGGTCGTTGTATCTTTTACCGTCAAGTTTCTTGAGAATATATAGGTGTTACTTGCTGACAAAAAACCAAGAGTTAGAAGCGGTATAAGTGTAGCTAAGAAAAGTGTATCGATAACAATTGTCTTCTTTTTTTATCATACATGCATACCTGCCACTATCCTACATTGAATGCTTTAAGCCTTAAAACTTTCGAATCCTGCATCTCTTTTCTTGGCGAGGTAGGGTTTGAATTCACTTTCAAATCCCCGCTGCACTTTTCTGTCTAAACTTCTTAATTCAAGTTCTCGTTGCGCTAGTATTTGGTCTGGCTTCATACCTATGTATTCAACAAAGCCCTTGAAGTATTGGCGATATCGAACAGCAGTTTTGCCGTCTCGGTTGGCTAATTGCTTTTTCCAATATTCTAAAGCCTCAGAATTAGTGTATGTAACTGAAGGGCTGTTTTCTGTTATTTCATATACCTTCTGTTATAGATTTGGGCTGGTGTAATGGTTGTAATGCACCGACTAAGTAGGCAAATTAAGCGATAACACAACACAATAAGCATTTAACAATCAACTATTCATACATACAGCTAAGCTGAGAATAACCGTCTGAAACCGGTAAATTGTTTTCTTCCTTTCGTGGCTGCTGCTGTATTACATTGGCTATAAAGTTAATATCGTTAGCAAATTCTTAAAATAAGTACAAATTTTAGAGACAATTTGTGAAATCAGTTTATACGCGTCCTTTTAAGAAAAAGGGAGTTGTGTGCGGGAGATGCGGAAGGGTGGCAGCGAATAAGAACTTATCGACATATCTACAAACATTAATATGAAGTTCTGAATCTGCGAACCACACTGGAGCTGTTTCATGTTGATTCCATTGTTATGAGAGGAATTTATGGGTTAATATAAAATTCAGAATCCGCAATCCAAGCGGTATGACTGCCATAAACTAAATTACCAACAGCTTCTTGAGAGCCAACCCATAGAACTACAGAGTTAATGTATGTCGATGGAATTGTATGAGGATAAGCTATGTACGGACATTTAGTATATGCAACATTTGGAACAATAAAATCATATTGCATTTGCACCCAATTTGTAGTTCCCCAACGGACATACATCACATTATAGCCTGCAGCAGTACCAGTTGTGCTAACCCAATGAGGATTAGAAGGCGATGTAGGATTCCAAGTGGTTCCTGAAAAATAGTTAAGTTCTGAACCGCTACTTGGTAAACCGTCAATGCTGTATCCGTTGCCATAAAAGTCTATTCCAATATTGACACCGTAAGGAATAGCAGAAGTTCCATCTGTTTTCAGCCAAGCACAAAAAACAATATGATCTCCGGGATGCACAGCATAAAAGTATTCATCAATTTCAGGTGCAGAAGCATAAATTTTCATCGAAGGATAGCCATTAGGAGATAGATTGCTGTAGTCGATCTCACCAGCTTGTGTAGTGCCATAATAAGGATTCCCACCATGTAAGTTTGCATCACCCCAACGACAATTAGCTATTCCATTTTGGAACATTGGAGCAAGATTGTTTCCCTTAATTGGTTGTGATGTAGGAGTTAGGGTTATAGTGCCATTTATTATGGTGTTTAGACTAAACGCTATACCTGCAAGCAACAAAACAACTATGAATTTGAATAAATGGTTGTTCTGTTTACGCTTGCGTGGCACGTTATATGGTGAAGCCAATTGCCTCTTATATATTAAGTGCGCTAGAGCTTAGCGTAACTTGAAATCAAAAGGGTTTTTATGCTGGTTATCCTTTGAAGTTAGCTTTTAACTAACTTGCACAAACTAGCTTTTGAGCGGGTTTTGTATCCCAAAATATTTGCATTTGATCTGGAAAGGATTGATTAAAAATGGAAAAAAGGTGATTGATACGGGAGAAACCTGCACCGGCGCATACATGGTCTCGTTTTCATCCTGTCTCGCAGGGATCACTTTCTTGTTTGATTGATTCTCAATGGCACGAGACCCAGTTTCTAGGTTATAAGCTTTTCAATTTAAGGACAGGCCAGCGCGCTAATCGTTCAACACTTAAAAATAAGCGGATCCAAGTAAGGCGTCCATTAAAGCCAGCGCACAGTAATTAAAAGGGTACTCCCGAGAGCAAGAAAGGGTATTTGAAAGCGCTTTCCAGTTTCCCGATACAAAAGAAAAATAAGAAGGCTAAGATTCGCTTACTCGTAGATATGGTTAAGCGGTTGACTATGAGTTTCAGAAGGAACATTGGTTTCTTGTAGTTGCTGTTTCTGCTGCGTAGCTCCAAGCAAAGTCTCAGTCAGAGCCTTCACACTAGGACTTAACACCTTAACCTCTTTTGCAAAGTTGATATTAGTATTAGCTAACTGAATATTAGCATCCGTAAGGCGCTTATGAACATCCTTTAAACTCACAACCTCAACCTCTAAACTGCCCAGAATGTGGATCTTTAGGTCCTTTTGACAAAGCTGGAACTAGGCAAACTGCTGAAGGCTTAACCTTACAGCGCTATTACTGCAATGATTGTAACCTCAGATTCAGTGAACCAAACCCTTTTAAATTGTCTAGGACAAATAGCGATCACCAATTAAGCGCAATCCTGCAAGACAAGGCGAAAAATTTGGATCCACAACAAAAAACCGATGTTGTGGAGATTAGCCGAAACCAAACACACCAAACGCAAATTCAAGGCGAAATCATTGATTTCCTTTGGTATCTAAAGAAGAAAGGGAAGTACAGCGATGCAACGATAAAAACAAGGGTTAAACTGCTAAGGTATCTTTCCGAGAAAAGCGGCGTTAATCTGCATGATCCTGAAGCTGTACAGAACTATTCTTGCTACAAACGAGAAATGGAGCAACGGATACAAACAAAACTTTGTAAGCGCCTATGATAGTTTTGCGGAAATGCTGAGAATATCTTGGGAACCGCCATACTATGAAAACAAGAAATCCCTGCCCTTTGTACCATTGGAAAAAGAAGTAGATGCTCTAGTAGCTGGCATGCAGTAAAAAAGTAGGAACTTGTTTGCTAGCACTCAAAGAAACAGGCTTCAGAATAGGCGAATTATGGCAATGCAAATGGACTGATCTAGACGAAGAAAACTTTACCCTAAAATGCATAGCAGAAAAACATGGCAATCCAAGACAAATCAAAAATATCAAGCCGATTAATGTCAAGACTCCTAATGCTACCCAAAACAAACCAGTACATCTTTGGAAACGGCAACCTTAACGCTTTTCGCTGGAAATATGACCGGCAAAAACACGCTTATCAATCAAACTGCAAAATCCACGCCTCAAACAAATAAGATTCCACAGTCTTAGACATTTCAAAGCTACCAAAAGAATACGCAATAACAAGAAACATCCTTCACGTAAAAGAACTACTGGGCCACCGCAACATAAACAGCACATTAGTCTATACTCATCTGGTTCCCGTTGACGATGACGCTGAAAGCTATCATCACGCAACCGCTAAAGACGCTAAAGAAGCCGGCGAACTGATAGAGCAATGTTGGCAGTATGTTGTCACTACTCCTCAAGGTATTATGCTGTTTAGGAAGGCGAAAAAACGCAATGAGTAATCAGGGCTGGTGTATTAGTAAAATAGGCTGGTGTGTTGGTTGTAACCCGCCTTCTGTTTTCTGTGGCATTCGGCTAATCGGGCTACCCGCGCCTTCCGGTAGATACTTCATCGGCGACTGTTTGCCCTTTCCACTTGCAGGACGGCCGTTTCACCGTTTCCAGTCCAGCGCACTCGACATCACAAATGTCTCATCGCCAAGTCTGGGTGGACGTTTCGTTTCTGCTCCGTTGCCAACGCTCTCGCGCTGTCCCAAGGGACTGCAATTCTACATGTGGGCGGAGTTTCCTCAGACCCAAATTTGGATCCGACAGCCACACACCAACTCGCCAGCCCACATGAAGTGGATAAACCCACCCAATAAACATACCCTACGTCTCCACCTTGGCAGGAAGACGTAAAGGCCGTTTCTTTTCATCAAAGATTGTAAGCAAGTTATGTATTGATTCAATACTTTTGCAAAATTTAATGAAATAATATTATTTGTATGGATTTTTTAGAAACGGCAATAGTCAATAAGCAAGATTATAAATAGTGGCAATTTTCATACGTTAAAGGGACGAGAGAAAAAGAATTTTTTTTCGTTTAAAAAACAAAGAAGAAAGAAAAAATGAAAATGCAAAATTTAAAAAATAAAACTATGGCTATTTTGATTGTAACACTCTTAACAATTTCAATGGCAACGTCGCTGACATTATCACCAAACGTGGTAGGACAAGTCTATCCTCCAACGGGAACAGTCATTCCAACGTATGCTTACATTAACGTTGCTCCTAATCCAGTCGGAGTCGGCCAAACAGTCAACGTAAACTTCTTCTTAGCAACACCTATGGAAACTGTGGAATACGCAGTGAACATGACAGTCAGAGAGACATTACCTGATGGAACAGTTAAAACCCTAGGACCATTCACATCCGATCTTACTGGCGGCTCATACACAAACATCGTTCCAGACCAAGTGGGCACTTATACTTTCCAATTCTTCTATGGTGGACAAACTCTTGCAACAAACAGTCGTTGGGCAGGCCTTATTAATGCACCCAGTGAGAGCAACATAGCATCACTTACGGTACAACAAGACCCAGTAGAGCACCAAGGATATCCGTTCACTCCACTTCCGACAAGCTACTGGCAGACCCCAGTTACGGCACAGAATGTGCAGAATTGGTATACTCTGACCGGTGCATGGCTAGGATATGGTTCAGTTTCTTTTGCGCAAACTGGCGGCTACAACGTCAGCAGCTTCTACAACCCATATACTGCATCAGTTAACAGCGGCCATATTCTCTGGACGAAACCTTGGGCAGAAGGAGGTGTAGTCGGTGGAGACCTAGGCGGAAATGAACAAGACAGCCACTACTGGTCAACCTCTCAGTATGAACCCAAATACGCCCCAGTTGTAATGAACGGCATAATGTATTCAACATGGTATACAACAACCACAGCCTACTCCAACGGAGTCAAAGCTGTTGACATCTACACAGGACAGGATCTTTGGGTGATAAACACAACTAACGCATTGCGTTGCGGCATGAACGTAAACTTTAAAGCAATTAATCAATACGGCGTTGTCGGACCATACATCTGGACAACTGGAACGCTGCCTGCAGCGGATACCGGCGGCAATCAAGTCGTAAACAGCGGAACACAATGGAACATGTACGATGGTTTAACCGGCAAGTATGTCCTTAGTGTCGTCAACGGTTCTGCTCTGAGCCTTAGAACTGATGAAAGCGGAAACATGATAGGTTACTACATAAACAACACCGTCGGAACTGAAATGACACATCCAGTCGCTGGACAAAACGTACCAGTAACAAATACAGGACCTCATTTAACGTGTGTTAACATGACGATGGCGATTGGACAAACAAGTCAACAATGGAATCCATCAGTAAACACAGTGCGCCCGATGAGTAATGGAGAAATGTGGTCTATGCCAATAGCAACTAATATTTCAGGTGCAGCAATAAATCCAGCCCTCTCGATGAACTCAATAACTGGCAACGAAATTGTATTGACAGGTGGATTCGTTCACGGACAAGGAGTTGGAGGAGAAACACCTGGTTGGCTCGTCATAGCAACTATGGATATGAACACTGGTGCCCAGGTAATAACACAAAACATAACACAAGCACAAACAGCAGCCCTATTACCCTTCACAAGAACTACTGAGACATACGGAAATGGACTAATCGTTATTGCCAACGACGTTAATACGTTGTTGCAGCCTTCAACACGCGAACAGGCGCTAAAGTGTGGGAGAAAACTCTAACAGGACTCAACGGTGGCGAACCAAATCACTATGACCTCTTCAGCCTTAAGCCCTACTTTGGAAACGGCGTAATCTTCTGGGAAGGTTTAGGAGGAGATCTCTGGTGCCAAAACATAGGAGATGGAAGCGTGAAATGGTACACAAACACCACACAACTAATCGGTGACCCAGGAATTGAAACGCCTTATGACATCTGGCCACTGTGGGTATTTAGTAGCTCATGTATCTCAACAGACGTAGCTTACTTTGCCATTGGCCACGAATACAACCCACCCCTATTCCATGGAGCACAACTATTAGCAGTAAACGTCACTAACGGCAATCTGGTCTGGAGCGAACTAGACACCAGCGTCACATCAACAGAAATCTCTTATGGCATTCTCCTATCGCTAAACGCATACGACAACCAAGTATATGCCTTCGGCAAAGGACCAAGCGCAGTAACAGTAACAGCTCCAGCAGTCGGAGTTTCAACCAACACACCTATAACTATCACAGGCACAGTCATGGATGTCTCTGCCGGATCAAAACAAAACGTAGTCGCAGCGACATTCCCCCATGGATTACCGTGTGTTTCTGACGAAAGTCAGAGCAAATGGATGGAATACGTCTATCAACAACAGGTAAAACCAACACATACATCAGGTGTACAAATTGTCATCAGCGTTGTCGACTCAAACCATAATCAAAGAGTAATCGGGACTACCACAAGCGACGACTCAGGCGCCTTCGGATTTACATGGACACCTGAAATATCAGGTGACTACCAAATTACCGCAACTTTTGCAGGTTCAGAATCATATTGGCCATCATCAGCTTCAACCTATGCCCATGCTAGCGACACAGTAACACCTGCTGCAACCGCCGCACCCCAGCAAAGCTTGGCAACAACAGCAGACCTGTTAACATACTTGGCGACAGGAGTAATCGCCATAATTGTTGCAATAGCAATAGTTGGGTTTCTAATACTCCGAAAACACCCTTAATCGCCAAAAATAAAATCCCTTTTTCTTTTTTTGTAACATATTATTTAACTTAGGGTTATTGACTCTGCCTTTAGAATTTTCAAGTTTTATTACTATTTTATTTACATAATTAAGGGAGAAGTCACAAGACAAAGAACTTTTCTAAGTAGACCTTATCGCTCTTCATACAATATGCTATAATGAAAGTTAACTAAAAATCATAGACAAAATAAATATTTACAACTCCAATAAAGATACATCCATGAAACGTGTAATTCTCATAACAGGTACACCATGCACGGGGAAAACAACCACCGCCAAAGCGTTAGCAACCAAACTAAACGCTCAATACATTAACTTAACAGACTTCGCCAAGACCTACAATTTAATTTTGGGAGAAGATAAAGAGCGGGACACCATCATAATTAATGAGGGAAGTATGCAGCAAAAAATCTCTGAAATCATAGATGCCTCTGAGAGTGTCAATATCATCATAGACGGTCACTACGCCAGCGCTGTTACTTCAACCGAGCATGTTGCTCACGTTTTTGTACTACGCAGAAACCCGGTGGAACTCAAACATCTTATGGAGAAATGTGGGTACAGCGGCACTAAAATGTGGGAAAACCTTCAAGCAGAAATTATAGATATTTGCCTAGGCGAAGCTGTTGAGGCTCATGCTGGCAGGGTTTGCGAGTTAGATGTTACAGGCAAGTCCGTTGAGCAGGTAATAAATGAAATTGTTGATGTTTTGGAGAAACGAAAAACCTGTATTGTTGGCACGGTAGATTGGCTTGGCATGTTGGAAAGGGAAGGATTAACTGACGAGTACCTGAAAGAGTAGTTATCGGAAACTGCCGATTTTCTGCTTCGTAAGCAACGTGATTTTCCGTCGGTTGCTGTAAGATTTGGCGTGATCGCTGAATTTTCCTCCAATCATAATAGGACTTGACAAATCCACATCTTCCGAAGACATATCAAGGTTTATGATAACGTTAACTCCGATCGTGCGGTTCCAATCCCTGACCCAAACGCCCTGCTCAAGTCGACCTTTCTGGACAATCAAATCAAAATGCCTGCTAACGCCGGTGTGTCCTTCAAGCTTGACGTTTTCGCTGTTAACCTTGTAGCCTTCTTTCTTAAAGTACACAACAGCCAAATCAGTCAACTGAGACCTTGACTTGAACTGCTCTTCATCAACACTCATAACGCTCTCTGTTCCCTACCAAACAATTAATCAACCTGTTTGATGAAAAGGCTTTCGGAAGAAAAACAAAATGGGCGCAACACTTATCGTAAAATGCACAAAATGTGGCGGTTTAATGCTATGTGCCATTGGACAGAAGAGTAAAATTTGCCCCTACTGCGGCACAAACGTAAACCTCCAAAAAACCCAAAGAATAGCAGCCGCCGAAAATGCTTCCGAAGCTTCAGAGATGCTGCGCAAACTCAAAAGCCAACAGAAAACAAACCATAAAGCTTAACGTACCTGGCGAAGCATTTCACATGCTTTACACAAATCCAAAGCTGACGGCTCACCACATTCATCACAGTTTCTAAAACCCTCTGCTTCTTTCTGAACCGTTAGTTCCAGAGCGGGACGCAAACGCTCAATAGCTTTTGATACAGTGAATTTGGTTCCAGCGTGTTTCTCTTCCATTCGGTTAAGCATCCCTCTGATGTCGTTGCGTAAAGCCTCAGAAGCATACGGGCAAGGAGTGTCTTGGAAATCTATTTTTTTAACGTAAGCATAGAGAGCGCTTTCTTTCTCGGGGATTTCACAAAAGGGCTTAATTTTTTGCACAAACATGGGGTGAACTTCGGCGGACACAGGTTTTTCCTTGGCTAACCTTGCGATGTCTCCTCGCAAAATATTCATCAGAACCGTCTGCACTTCATCATCCAAAGTGTGACCGGTGGCGACTTTATTGGCTTTAACTTGCCGTGCCCCATCGTTGATGGCTTTACGCCGCAGAACACCGCAGTAAGCACAAGCAGTCAACTCTGTTTGCCCCCTTTCTCGGGCTCTAAAAATCATTTCGTCTAGAGTAAAACCGTAAAGTTCCTTAAACGAGACTATCTGATGGGGGATTTCAAGTTTCTGGCAGTTAACAGCAGCTATTTGGAGGGCTTCATCTCGGTAGCCTTTTATACCTTCATCCACCGTAACAGCGGTTAGAGTGGTCTTTGGTCTATTCCGTTTTATTTTTGCAAGAATGTGTAGTATAGCGAGGCTATCTTTGCCACCTGAAACTGCCACTGCCAAATGGTCATCGAAACCAAGCATATGGTGCCGAGCTATGGTTGCACGTACTTTTGCCTCGATAGATTGGGTGAAGCAGTTTTTGCATAGTCTTTGACCCGAGTATTGCCTGTAAAAGATGGCTTGGCGAGTTTTGCAAGCGCTGCAGAGAGGGGTATCCATCAGTTTTCCTTCTGTAGCTTGATTGAAAACTAAACTAAATAAACCATGCCGAACTAAATCATTAAATTGGCAGACAAGATGGCTGTTAAACCAACCAAACATGGAGAATACAAGGAAGTTACCTATTCCAGTTTACGTTGGCAACAGTTAAAGGAACTGAGACGCAAAGCAATCTGGGTCATGGAGGCGCTAGATGCGCTTCATTTGCATTCACTTACACATGGCAGTATAGCCAGAGGAGACGTTAAACTTAGAAGCGACGTGGATGTTTTCATCCCTGAAATTCAAAACAGCTTCCAAGTGGAAACAGCACTTGAAAAAGAAAAAATACCTATAAACTTACGGCTTATTGTTCAAGCTACACCGTCTTATGCCATGAAAGCCCATATAGAAGTTGACGAACAAACCACCGTTTCATTTCCGCTCATGGAGATGCGTCGTGTAGAGAGAGAATTTTATCGCTTCGGGGGCGAAGCAAACCTTAACAAACTTAAATCAAATGTTCGCGTTGCTGGTGTGGATAAACGACTTATGCTCATCGAACCAACAGAAACAGGTCATGTTGAGAGCTGTATAGTTGGCCAGGAAGAGTTTGCAGCAAAAATCTTGGATGTCTCAGCAGAAACGGTTTTGGACAGAGTCCATGCGCTTTTAAAGCGTGATGCAGTGGGCAGAACAGGGGTTTTCGTCAAAAAAGAACTTTTGCAGGATGAGCCGTTTGAGTTGGCTTTAAAAAAACTCTCGGAAATGAATCCTGCGGTTAGACGAAGAATGAAAAAGGAAGGTTAAGAGGGGTAATAAATGAGTTCTTTTTCTTCGAGTAGTAGCTGGATTTTGTCGACTGCTTCATAGACTTGCTCTTCTTTCTTGGCTCCCACACACACAAGTTTGCCTGCGCTGAAGATAAGGAACACAACTTTGGGTTCATCCATACGGTACACTGCACCCGGAAACTGTTCTGGTTCATACATGACCTTACTGAGTTTGTAAACGAGACTTTCAAGGTCGATTTCTCCGCCAAGTTCAGCTGAGGCAACGATGTTTTGAATGTTGACGATGGGTTTTTCTGTAATTTGGATGCCTTCGCCGCGAAGTTCTTTAACAACTTTTTCTACTGCGCTTCGCGATTCTTTTTCAGACTTAGCACCTGTACACACCATTTTACCTGTGCCAAAGATCAAGGTAGCGGTTTTTGGTTTTTTTAGACGAAAGACAAGGCCTGGAAAAACACTAGGGTTGTATTCAGTTTGAGGAAATTTCTCAACAATTTTTTGCAGGTCAATTTTTTGATTAAGTGAGACAGAAGCAACAATGTTTTGGATCTTAATGATCGGTTTTCTTTTACTCATGTCAACTCACGATTTAGTATTTAAATGATATAAGGGATATATAAAGCATCTATTTATAAAGGGTCTAAAACCACTATTTAGGTTGTTTATGCATCTATTGGTGATGGAATAGGTCTTTTGGGGCTTTTTTTGTTGTTTCCAACAACATTATGAAACAAACTAAGAGCTAAAACTACCGCTTGCAACTGGTACTCAAAAAAGACATCTCTCTTGCCATAACATCAGAATTTAGGCGTTGCCATTGGGGTTTTAGCGGTTAGTCGGGGTATCTATGTATAGTGGATACCTTAGTAAGGCAACGATTCCGCCGAGCGATATGAGTTTCGCTCCTGCCTCATGTTCTGTACTGACCACCGTTATAGGGGCATTCCGTTTTTCAACCTGGTGCATTAGATCTTCAAGTTTAAGGCGTATCGATTCGTCTGCTTCGCGGAGCTTCGTATCGGCAATCACCAGCTTCTCAACTGCCCCCATCATCACCGCGTTCTCAACAGCGTCCAAGCCATAAGTGACTGTTCCTTCACCTTTGCCTAAGCGCTTCATGACTTCCTCCATGGTTTCAGTTTCGTCAACGACCCTAAGCTGATGCGCTGCCTTCAACAAAACCCCCGAACGTAGGGCTTCGTCGATTCCTGCTGTGCCTCCATTGTTAACACTTTTAATATCAACCACGGCACGAGACATTTCCTTAGATTCCTCGTTGACGTATTTGACAAAGTCAGTTTTAACGTAGCCTGCGCCGATGATGACTATGGGATTGTGGTTTTGTGACCATAGCTTGTTTAGGCTCGTTAAAGCAAGTTTAAAATAAACTTTTGTAGCTTCCACCCGTTTATCTGCTTCCACTTTTCCCGGAAGCCTCATGCGTTGATCAACTCGAGTTTCATAACCGTACTGTTTAGTTTCAGCAATAGCAAAGCCCTCATCGTCTATGGAGAGGATTAAGAGTGGTTTTTCAGCTTCGCTAGCTTTAATTAATCTGTCCAAGAGGTGTTTGGGCCATTCTTTCTTCACAATCGTCATAGGCTGATTGAGCGCGATGCTGAGTGTATGGTGGGCGCCTGTAGGAATAATGTCTGGAGCATGACAAATCAAACCGTGAACGCGGAGCTTTCCTAGAAACTTGTCCCAGCCAACTGACTCCACTTTAACGCCCATAAAAGCAGAAACACGCTCAGCACTCTTTGGCCTAGAGGTCGCTGTGTCGCTTTTGATGGCTCGTGAAGTCATAGCGTACACTTCGTCGCCTTTGAATACAACGTTGTACAGGTGCCATAGGTCGTCTGACGAATCAGGCACCACTTTAACAAAGCCTTGATTGAGATTTTTTTCAATAATTTTCAAGCTGAGACAACTCTATTTTGGAAAACAGTGGGTAGGCAAAACTTAAATCCTTTCGCTTCCTTGATTAATTAAATAATTCTTAGGTGTTTTTTATGGTGCAAACTCTTCAGGAATACATGTGTAACTACATACAACAATTAATTGAACCCCTCAAAGGTTGCCTTCTGGCTGCATTAAATAGCAAAGACCAAACCTTGAGTCTTTTAGACCAAAGTTTAGGCAGCCCCATCCAATCGATGGATATTAACATGTGTGAAATATTAGCAAAGGCCGGACTCTTCAGAGAAGAAGATAAGCTTACAAGGGATGGGCGCAACAGATACAAGTTGTTTAATCTAACTGACACAGGCATGGAGATGGCAAAGCAAATCAAGATTGAAGGCTTCAAGGGCAAGATGCCTCAAAGCACTCCAGTAGCCTAATTTTACTTAATCAAAGATGGATTAATTTAAAAAAAACCAAAAATTCAAAAAAATATTAAGTTTTGGGAAGAAAAAACTTCCCTAATGTTTTCGTTGTCTTAATGGATCAGTTGTAGCAGGTTTAGGAACAGCGGGATGAATACTATTGAAAGTGTGCTCAATAGTTTTATGAGTACGTGTAGGCTTGGTCCTGCTGTATCTTTGAGTGGGTCACCGACTGTGTCACCAACTACTGCTGCAGCGTGTGCTGGGCTGCCTTTGCCACCGTAATGGCCTGATTCAATGAATTTCTTTGCGTTATCCCATGCTCCTCCGCCAGTGTTCATGAACAGTGCAAGAGGGACTGCTGATAGTGTTGCGCCGATTACGAGTGCTCCTACTGCTTCTGGACCTAATAGGACACCTACGATGATTGGGACAATCACGATGATTAGTCCTGGAAGTACCATGCCTTTGAGCGCGGATTTTGTGCTGATGTCTACTGCTTTGCCGTATTCAGGTTTGCCTGTACCTTCCATGATTCCGGGGATTTCTCTGAATTGTCGTCTGACTTCAGCAACCATTTCTGCTGCTGCTTTTCCTACTGCGCTGATGGCCTGTGAACTGAAGAAGAATGGTAGCATGGCGCCGATGAAGCCTGCGATTAGTACTGCGGGGTTGGAGATGTCTACAATGAAGGGTACGCCTGTTCGTAGTGTAACTTCTGATGCGTATGTTTGGAAGAGCAGTTGGGCTGCGAGTAGTGCTGAGCCAAGGGCGAAGCCTTTTGTTAGGGCTTTGGTTGTGTTTCCAACTGCATCGAGAGCTTCCATGGTTGCTTCTGCGCCGCCTTCACCGGACATTTGTGCGATACCTGCGGCGTTATCGGCGATTGGTCCAAAGCCGTCGAGGGCCAAGACCATGCCCATAACTGCGAGCATGCCCATTGTTGCAAGAGTGGTTCCATAGATGCCGCCTATGAATGGGTCAATGATTTGGGTTGGGTGAGTTAGGTTCCATGAAGACGCGAATTGTGTTCCAAAGAAGTACGATACGATAAGGGCTATGACCAGCGAGACTATTGGAAGCATTGTCGTTTCAAGTCCGACTGCGAAGCCTGTAATGATGTTTGTTGCAGCGCCTGTTTCGCTGGCTTTAGCTATTCTTCCAACTGGACCGCGGTCGCTTCCTGTGTAGTAGTCCGTGATGTAGTCAATGGCAACGCTTGCGGCTAAACCTGCAAGTAAACAGAAGTACAGGTAGAGGAAGGTCATGGAAAATGAGCCTTCGCCTAAGAGGAAAATTGTGGCAAACAAGAACAGAATTCCTGAAACTATGGTTGTAACCATTAAGCCTTTTCGCAGAGCTTTCATAGGGTGTTTGGCTTCTGCTTCGCTAAGCTTTACAAAAGGCATGCCGATTAAAGTTGCAAAGATACCTAAAGCGCGTGCGATTAGAGGGAAAATCAGGAAGATCAAGTTTCCTGTGGCGATGCTGATTAAACCGCCGATAATCATGCCTCCGATGTTCTCCCCTGTGGCTGATTCGAATAAGTCTGCGCCTCTTCCAGCTGAGTCACCAACGTTATCGCCGACGTTGTCAGCGATGACTGCAGGGTTACGTGGGTCATCTTCAGGAATGCCAGCTTCAACCTTGCCTACAAGGTCTGCGCCGACATCTGCGGCTTTAGTGTATATTCCTCCTCCAAGCTGAGCAAACAACGCAATAAGCGAGGCGCCAAAACCCATGCCGACGATTCCGCTTGCTGCGTCTCTTCCAAGTTGGGCAGCTGCAGTGACATCCAAAGTGTTGAACATGGCGTTAAAGCCACCGTAAAGCAAAAATAGAAAACTTACGCCCAACAAAGATAAACCGACAACCGCCATACCCATAGTGGCCCCACCATAAAACGCGGTTTTAAGCGCTTTCTCAGCACCATAATCTTTGGCTGCAGCCACGGTACGGACGTTTGCCTTAGTCG
The DNA here is from genome assembly GCA_963775685.1 of Candidatus Bathyarchaeota archaeon. Taxonomy (GTDB): domain Archaea; phylum Thermoproteota; class Bathyarchaeia; order Bathyarchaeales; family Bathycorpusculaceae; genus Bathycorpusculum. Next base: position 307,503 of record CAVZJV010000014.1, on the reverse strand, counting down.
CGTTATCCATAGCGATGTAGCCTGCGGCCAAGGAGGCAACTGCGCCCACCAAGAACGCTGCTGCGGTGCCTACACCGTAAGGACCGCTTGGCAAAGCGACCCACAGTAGAACAAAAATAACTACTGTAATTATGGCGATTGTTTTGTATTGCCTTTTAAGGAAAGCGTAGGCGCCTTCCCTGATTGCGTTGCCGACTTCAACTGTTTTTGGTCCACCTGGACTCATTTTGCTAATTCGGTACATGAGCAGTAAAGAAGCAAGAACAGCGATTATGCCAGCGATTGGGGCAATCCAAAAGACAACAGGATTAATTGTTAATGTTGCTAATGCTTGTAAAGGTATGAACATGTTCAACAAGCCATGTCCATTTTCCTTATATATTTTTCTAAAAGCTTTAGAAGAGTGTAATGGAAAAATATGAATTTTAAATAAATAAAAACAAAATTTTGGCGCACATATTTGGTTGCATTTTTAAGCAAGTCAAACCTATTTCAAATAAGTCTGTACATGCAAGGGATTGAGTGATGCCTTCAAGATTAACGGTTGTTAAAGTTGGCACAAACGGCATAACAACCAGCAAAGGAAAACTGGACCTAACAGAAATGGAAAACCTAGCTCGCCAAATAGCTACTGCAACCAAACAAGGCGACAAAATAGTTTTGGTGACTTCAGGTGCAGTTGCCGCAGGCATCGCTGAACTTGGAATTCCCCCTAAACCCAAAGATGTTGCTTTCCAGCAAGCAGCCGCAGCTACAGGACAAAGTGTCCTTATGGCAAAGTATCGAGAGATCTTTAAGAAATTCGATTTAAAAGTTGCCCAGATACTCTTAACAGCAGAAGACCTCTCCAACAGGACCTCCTATGTTCACACATGCGATGTGCTGGGTTTGCTCCTAAAGATTGGGGTCGTTCCAATAATTAATGAAAACGACGTAGTTTCAATAGATGAACTAATGCGAACGGAAGGCTACAAGATAAATTTTAGCGACAACGACATCCTCTCTGTGCTAGTTGCAGGGGCACTCTGCGCCGATTTAGTAATTATTCTCTCCGATGTTGAAGGCTTATACACCGCCGACCCCACGCAGTCTGGAGCTGAACTAATAAATACAGTTGAAGAAATTACGACCAAACTGAAAAAGTCACTTAATGGCAAAAACAAATCGGGCAGAGGCGGTATCCAGAGCAAAATTAAAGCCGCCGAAATCGCCACCTCCTGCGGCATCCCAGTGGTTATAGCTAACAGCCGAAAAGAAAACGTAATTTTGGATATCCTAGCTGGAAAAGGCGTTGGCACCTACTTTAAGCCCCAAAATCGCATGCCGGCTGTTAAGCGTTGGATTGCATATGGCGCTTCAGTGAAAGGCAGCATTCATGTTAACGAAGGCGCAAAGAAGGCGATCTTGGAAGGTTCCAGCCTTTTGCCCGTTGGAGTAACAGGTATCAGCGGAATCTTTGATATAGGAGACGTAGTGAGCCTTCAAGATGAAAACGAAATTGAATTCGCCAGAGGCAACCCCAACTACAACAGCAGCCAGCTAAACCTAATTAAAGGCTTACAAGTAAAAGAAGTACATAAAAAACTCGGCGTCAACAAACCAAAAGAGATTGTCGAGCACCGAAACATACACCTGATTGAGGAAATAAAATGATACAAGAAATATGCAGAAAAGCCAAAGCTGCAGCATTTGAGATGGGCAAGCTCTCCTCAGAGGCAAAAAACACTGCTCTTTGCAGAATGGCAAATGCCCTCGAAGCGAATTCTGAGAAGATTTTAGCCGCTAACAAGGCAGATGTAGAAGCAGCCAAAGCTAAAGGCGTCAAAGCTACGTTGCTTGATCGTTTGGCCTTGGACCAAAAGAAAATTCAAACGATGGCTAAAGAACTAAGAGAAGTGTCAGCTCAACCTGACCCGATCGGTTCCATTCTGAGCACCTGGACACGCCCCAATGGCCTTATAATAAGCCAAGTTCGCGTTCCCCTCGGAGTAGTTGGCGTAATATACGAATCCCGCCCCAATGTAACTTCTGATTCAGCAGGCATCTGCATAAAATCAGGCAACGCCGTTATTCTTCGCGGAGGTTCAGACGCTTTAAATTCCAACATCGCAATCGTTGAAGTGCTCCAAGAAGCATTGGCAACAACAAACGTGCCCGTAGACGCACTCCAAATTGTGCCTTCACCTGACCGTAAGGTTGCAGAAGAGCTAATGGGCATGCGCGAATACATCGACGTCTTGGTTCCCAGAGGAGGCGCCGACTTAATCAAAACTGTTGTTGAGAAGGCGCGGATTCCCGTCATCGAAACCGGAACTGGCAACTGCCATGTATACGTTGAAGAAGACGCAGATCTGAAAAAAGCAACGCCCATCGTCATCAACGCCAAATGCCAGCGACCCGGAACATGCAATGCCGCAGAGAAACTACTAGTCCACAATAAAATCGCTAAGCACTACTTACCCGAGGTAATTGCAGAGTTGCGCAAAAACGGCGTGGAGGTCCGTGGTGACGAAGAAACCCGAAAAATTGTCCCCGACATTAAAGCGGCAAATGAAGAGGATTGGGGCACAGAATACCTTGACTTGATAATAGGCGTTAAAGTCGTTAAGGACTTAGACGAACGCCATTGCCCACATTAACAAGTACGGCACCCATCACTCTGACAGTATCCTAACAGCCGACTTTGGCAAAGCAATGCAATTCATAAAAGAAATCGATTCCGCCGCAGTCTACTGGAATGCATCTACACGATTCACCGACGGCAACCAATTCGGCTTAGGCGCAGAAATCGGAATCAGCACCCAAAAACTACATGCAAGAGGACCAATGAGTCTACAGCATCTAACCACAACTAAATACGTCATTTTGGGCAATGGACAAATCCGAAAATAACCAAAACCCAACCCTAACTCACCACTAAAGCTTACACGTCAGTTAACTGCAACTGCAACTGCAACTGCAACTGCAACTGCAACTGCAACTGCAACTGCAACTGCAACTGCAACTGCAACTGCAACTGCAACTGCAACTGCAACTGCAACTGCAACTGCAACTGCAACTGCAACTGCAACTGAACTCATCTGCAACAAAACATCCAACCATTTCTATCCAGTTCTAGCCATTCCTAGCCATTCCTAGCCATTCCTAGCCATTCCTAGCCGCAACCTGCAACCGATCCAAAGCCCAAACAACAAAACCAACCCAAAACAAGCAGATCCAATTTTGCAAAAACAACTGATGTTGTTCTTCAATTTAACAAAAACCCAATCAAATTTTCCTCTAAAGCGAACAAGCTGTTGCTTAAATAAACTCGCCCCCGAGTAATATTACGCCTACCCATCTTGAAATAAAGCAATCTTTAGCAATCGAGAAAAAGAAAACACCGCTTTCACCAACAATTTCTTCTTTTACAATCAAAAGAATTGAATATTTCCCTTCGTTTATTTGCCTCAAAATCAAGTTAATCACGCCGAGTTTTCAAACAGCAAAAACCCCCCAAGAACAACTTTTTCCTGAAACAAAAAAGTTCCTAATTTAAAAAATTCTTAATTTTTTGTCAATTCAACAAGTTATCAAAACAAAAATAGAACGAGACGAATCTTACTGATGAAAAAAGAAATAAAGAGGCTTTTCCAACCTCGGTTCACACTCTTGGCAGCTATCAAACACAGGTGCTTACCATAGGCAGTTGAAACTTTGATTGGTCTTATATTGAGGGTATTAGAGCGGATAGTTGGTGTGCGGCTGGCGCGATCAGTTGCAAGACAAGATCAGGGAACAACCCCAAAATGAAGAGTGCGGCAACAAGGATGAAGACGGGAATTAGGATGTGCTTGTTTTCTTTTAGAGCGATTTCATCTTTGGGTTTCTTTGAATACATCACGTTCATAATACGGAAGATATAGGCGGTTTGCAACACAGACGTTAAGACTCCGATAACAGCTAGCCACGCCAAGTTTGCTTGCAGAGCCGCGGTGAAGACGAGGTATTTACCTATAAATCCACCAAGCGGAGGAACACCAGCAAAAGACAAGCCGGCAATTACTATAGCTAAGCTGACCAGAGGTGCTTTCTTACCAAACCCAGCGAAGTCGCTAAGAGTTCTGATACCATAATTGTTTATGATGCCGATTGCCATGAAAGCTAAGGCTGTTGTTAAGCCGCCTATCAGGAAGAAGTAGAGGTTGCCTTCCAGGCCAAGCGACTTTATGCTTGTGATTGCGACAAGATTGTAGCCTACATCAGCAACGCAGATGTACGCGATTAGGCGTTTTACGTCGTTTTGGATAAGCGCAAAGATGTTACCAACAACCATGGTTAACCCAGCGAGAATAGCCAACATGAGGGTCCAATCTAACACCTGGTTTGGACCAGTCGGAATGATAATGTAGAGCAGTATTCTGATAACGATGTAGTAGCTGCCCTGGTCGACCAACGCCGAAAGGAACGCCGCTGATGGAGCTGGAGCGGCTGTGTACGCGTCTGGAAGCCAGAAGTGAAAAGGTACAATTGCAGCTTCAATTGCATAGCCAGCAGCTATGAACACGAAGGCTATGATGAGCAGATTTTGGTCTGCAGCAACAGTTCCAGTTAAGGCTTCTCGGACAGCAGTGTAGTTGAGGCTTCCGGTTAACCCGTAAACGATTGAGAGCCCAAAAAGCACAAACGCCGAGGCAATTATGACCATGACGAGGAACTTTAGGGTTGCATTGAGGCTAAACGCGTTCTTGCGGTACATCATTAGAAACGCTGCAGCTGCTGTGGCTGCTTCCCAGAATATGAAGAAGGTCAAAAGGTCTCCTGAAAGAACCGCGCCCAGTAACGCTGCAGTGAGAATGAGCATTATGGCAAAATATCGATCCGACGGTCTCTCATTTGAGTTAACAAAAAACACGCTATAGACAGTAATTACTGCGCTTATTCCAACGATGATTATTGCCATGTAGATTGAGAGGGCATCTATCAGGAAAGAACTGGTGATTGCCGTTGATATGCTGCCATCTAAAGCCAAGTTTAAGGCTGAAGGGTTGGCTGTGCTGTAATAGGTCAACGCGAGATTGGCTACAGTTATACCTGCAATTAAAAAGACCGCTAAGAACCAGCCTAATGTCAAGGCAGTTTTATGGTTGTTTTGTTTTCGGATTATTCTAAATATTGGTATGGTAAGCAATGATGCAATTACCAGAGTGAATATCGGCAATATTATGTCTAAGATTTGTACTTGTACCATGTGCTTACACCGGTCCGAATGTTACTGTTTGTATTAGATTCATAAAGAACGTCGGATAGATTCCTATGATAACCACCAAAACTACCAAGATTGCCAATGCGATCTTCATATAGTTTGGTATATCGATGATCTTGTGTTTTTCATGTCCAGCTTCCGTTGCTATCACTTCGCCTTCTTCAACGCCATGAACATCTTTGGGTTGTCCAAGGAACACTTTTGAAATGAACCTAAGCGCATAGGCCAGTGAGAACACAGTTGCTATTAGCATAAGAGCAGTGGGTATGATGTAGAAGCTGCTAAGACCGCCAGTTGCATTTATGATTTGAATTGCGCCCACGAATATGAGAAATTCACTGATAAAGCAGGCCAATGGAGGTGCTCCGGCAATGCTCAACGCCGCTATAGTTCCTGAGACAGCTGAGAACGGCATCTTGCCTGCTAAGCCACCCATTTTACGAATGTCTCTCTCTTCGGTTTGATGCATGATTCCGCCTGCGGTAAGGAAGAAGAGGCCTTTGCTTGCAGCGTGAGTGATGATATGCAAAACTGTTCCCGTTATGGCGGTTGCTGAAACTAACAAAACGGCTGTTCCAGCGGCTAAGCTCACTGGGAAGAGCGAGAGACCGAACATGATGTAGCCCATGTGGGCGATGCTTGAGTAGGCGATGAGACGTTTTATGTCAGTTGCAACCAACGCAAGGAATGACCCGAAAAACGCTGTGATTACTCCGATAATTGATAATGCTTCAAGGAAACCTGTTCCAAACGCTACTCCGACTGCTGGAAAAACAATGCCGAAGGATAAGCGTAAAATTGCGTAAGCTCCTGCGCTGATGATGACTCCGCTTAGGAGGGCAGACATTGGAGCGGGTGCTTCCGAGTGGGCATCGGGGAGCCACATGTGCACTGGGAAAACCGCCATTTTTACGGCAAATCCCGCGGTCAGTGCGATTAGGATCCATTTTATTATATCGGGAGCGACCGTCATCAGTTGAGTTTGCGCTACAAACATGTCGGTGGTGTTTGTTAGGTAGTAGATTGCTCCGATGCCTAAAAGGACAAAGACGGCACCTGCATGGGTGAATATGAAGAGTTTAAACGCAGATTTGTAAGAATTTCGGTATCCCCACTCGCCCACTATGAAATAGGCTGGGACAAGCATAAGTTCCCAACAGAAGTAGAATAGGAGCAAGTTTGAAGTCAGGAAGACTCCAATTAAGCCAACTGAGAGCATACATAACAGGGCGTAGTATGAGGGCAGGTTCTTTTTTCCAGCCATGTAATTAATCGAGAACAATGCAGCCACAAAGATAAGAACTAAGCTGATTAGGGCAACTGAAGCGCTTATCCCATCGACGAACAGAGAGAATTGCGTGCTGTTTAATGTAGGAATCCAAGCGTAGGATTCAGTGTAGCGGTGACTTGCATTGTTTAGAACAGCTGGGACAGTTGACAAAACCAAGCCGATGTTGATGAGCGCGATTAAGGCAACAAAGATGGCCGCTGCTTTAGGCGATTTCTTTCCGGTGAAGTAGACTAATGGGATGCTTAAGGATGGAATTGCAAATACTGCTAGAAGAATTGGAAGCGTCATTTTCTTAGACTCCTATACCTGTTTTTAATATTATCAACACAACAATTAGGATAAAGCCAACGACTGCCGCAGCAACATAATTCCTAAACGAAGATGATGGCCCCTTCTTCAAAGTTGTAACGTGCCCGGGTTCTGCAGCTTGACTCACCGAGGTGCCAGCAGAGTCGGGGTACCGACCAAACAAGGTATTTTCAACCCGTGTAAGACCTTCAGAGAAACGTTCAATCCCTCTGGTTACGCCACCGTATAAATCGTCAAAGAAGAAGGCATGCCTGAGCATTGTTGAGATGGGGTTTTTACCTGCGGCAACGTTTCGAACACCTTGGTAGCCCTTGTAATATGAATAGTAAGCGATCAAACCTGTGGGAACTAGCAACGCAAGGAAGATGGGTGTTTCAAGACTGGTTAATGAGCCAAGCAAAGTGATTCCAAGGGTGTTCAACTCTGCCGTAAACACTGATTTTGACATGAAGTCCAAAACAAAGGGCATTGCTAAGCCCCAAACGATGCATAAACCTGACAGTACCGCTGCTGGAATAAGCATTACTTTTGGCGATTCATGAACATGTTGCTTTTGTAGATGCTCAGATTCTTTGCCCATAAACACTAAGCTGAACATGCGGACACAGTACGCAAAGGTGATTGCAGTTCCCGCGTAGAGCAAAATGGTCTGGATAAGACTTCCTGCGTCAGTTACACTGGTGATGATTAATCCCTTGCTAAAGAAAGCGGCGAAGGGCGGAAGCCCGCTTGTGGTTATTATCATTATAGCCATCAAGATGAAGCTAATGGGCATTGTTTTCCTTAAACCACCCATTAAACGCATGTCGCGCGTACCGATGGCATGTATTATCCCACCTGCAATGAGGAAACCAAGTCCTTCGAAGAAAGCATGGCTTACCATGTGGAACAAGCTTGCGAACCAGCCAATAGAAGCAGCACCTTCAACAGCTGCGCCTAAGCCAGCCATCATAAAGCCAATTTGGCTTACTGTCGAGTATGCAAGAACTCCTTTGATGTCAGTAGTTGTTAATGCGAGTGTTGCTCCAACTAATGCAGTTAAGACACCTATCCATGAAACAGTCGCAAACCAGAACTGAGTGCCTAGAGCAGTTATTAGTACAGGTGCTACTGAGAATATGAGTATGAACCTCGCAAGCAAATAAATGCCTGCTTTAACCATTGTGGCTGCGTGCAAGAGGGCGCTAACAGAGGTTGGCGCCTCCATGGCACTATAGAGCCAAGTGAACAAAGGAAGCTGAGCAGACTTCGCAATGGCACCACCTAAAACCAAAAACGCAACAACAACCATAAGACTCGTATTCAAAGTTCCTGCCGTTGCTGCATCTTGGATACCGCCTATTACTCCATGGAAACTGAAGGTAGTGAACATCAAATAGAGGATTCCTATAGCAGCAAGCAACGCAATGTCGCCGATACGAGTCATTATGAAAACTTTAACACCAGCCTTAATAGATTCGGGTTTTTTGTACCAGAACGAAATCAAAGCGTACGAGCACAAGCCCACCATTTCCCAGAAAATAAACATCTGCAACATATTGTCAGAGATTACTAAACCAATCATGGAACCGATAAAGAGCAGAATAAGGTAGTAGTACCGTGTTAAGCCTTCTTCACCTTTCATATAGCCTATTGAGTAGACAGCGATGATTAATGCAAAGAATGCGACAAGGCATGTGAATAGCACACTGAGCGGATCAATGTACACTCCAGCGTCAATTCTTGGAATCCAACTTACACTGAAATTTGTGGCTGTTCCGTTTCCAGACCAGACACTCGGCACCAGTGAAAGCGCCAGAGCCGCAGTGATGGCTGCGATTGCGACGACAAAGTAGTTTCTGGCTTTGTCACTGTATTTTCCGATTATGGGTACGAATAAGCTTGCCATGAGAGGTAGAACCCAAACAAACCATGCTGAGAATTCTTCAAGTATCATTGCGCTTCATCCTCGCTTTCGCCTTTCTCTTGTAAAATCTGAATTATTTTGCTCATGTCGCTTGTTCCATACTTTTTGGTTACGATGACGAGCAACGCTAATATTACGCCGCTAACCGCGGTGTCAGTTGAAAATGCTAAGATTAGGAATGCTTGGCCCAGACCTACACCCATGGAAGAAGCTAGCATCACAAAATTCAACGTGGCAGCTGTTGCGATTAACTCTACAGATATGAAAACTTTTAGGAGTTGACGGTTGGTGAGCAAGCCGTAGATTCCGATTGCCAACATTACGAGTGACAGAATAACGAAGTCCATTATTTCCCACCCTTTTTCTTCTTCTCATACAAGACAATAGCGATTCCGAGTGCCACCGTCAAAATAACAATTGCCTGCAGGACAACATCTAAACCCCGTACATTCCACAAAGCATCACCAATTTCTAGACCAGAATTTGTGCTGGTTGACCCAGATAAAGAGAGGAAAATCGCAGGCAACGACAAAACCGCGCCTGCACCTATCAAGACGCCAAGGCGTACGGGGGAGGTTTTCTTAATGGGTTTATCGCCTAACATTTCTCCTGAAAGAAACAGGATAGATAATGTACCAACGCCGACAGCAAACTGGAAGATAGCCGCGAAGAGGGCACCATTTAAAACGTATATTAAAGCAACAAAAAAAAAGGTCCCTGCCAACGCAGCAACTGAGTAAATGACTTCGTCAAGGAAAAGCGCCAATATGGCGGAGATTATTAAGCCTACAGCAAGGATTTCAAAAATCATTACGGTTTATTCTCCTCAGCGTTTGGTTTTGGTCTCTGGATAAGTGCACATTTGTCTGTGGTGGCTAGCTCATAGAAAACGGAGCTTTTTATTGCACCCCGGGGACAGCTTTCAACGCATTGATGACAGAAAATGCATTTATCGAAACTAATTTGTGGACGTTTTTTGCCTTCAACTTCGACTATCTCAATTGCGCCAGCTGGACAATCTCTAACGCATACGCTACAGTTTGAGCCCACAATTGATCTTACATCTAAAGTCAACCTGCCTGAACCTGTTCCAATATCGATGACGTTGCAAGAGTCAATCGTATAGACCGTTTTGCCTCGATCATCGCTAGGAAGTTCAGGCTTCACAAAGGGATATTGTGTGGTTGCTGGCTTTGTGAATAAATGGGATGCTGCTCGTTTGAATATTGGAGATATACGTGATTTTTTCGGCATCTTGTCACACCATCAATGGATAAACCCATGTTACTAATGCCACAGTAAGCATCAATGATAACAACGCTGCGGGTAAGAGGAGTCTCCAGTTGCCGGAGAGGACTTGGTCAATGCGGAAACGAGCAACAACGGTTGTGATGTACTCCGATATAAGTACCACTCCGAGCACTTTGAGCACAAACCACAAGCTATACCAGATCCATGAAGGACCAAAAAATACAGGTCCATAAGGCCCGCCAAGGAACAACTCAACCACTAACGCTGAGCCAAAAACCACTTGCACGTCACGTGTCAAATGCAGGAAAGCTAGCTTGGCGCCTGTGTACTCAGTTTCCAATCCGCCAACAAGCTCGCTTTCCGAGTGGGGTACGTCGAAGGGGTCTTTTTCAAGTTCCGCCTGCATAGTTATAACGAACAAAACAAAAGCCCATGGTGCCATGAGGATAAATGGAAGGAACTTAGTTGCCTGAAGTGAAGCGATGGTTGCAATTTGTAGGCTACCAGCGATGAACGCGGGTGTTAAAGCAATTAGAAAAAGCGGAATGTCATAGCCTAAGAATTGAGTTAAAACTCGTGCTGAGCCGATGGTACCGTATGGGTTGCAGGACGCCCATCCAGAGAGGAACAGCAAAAAGTTCGCGACTGTTGCAAACGCCAAAATCACTATCAAGTCACCGCTAAAGCCATTGACGGATAAAACGCTCGCGCCGTCAATAGGTATGAAGCAAAAAGCAAAGACCATGATTGTGAAAGCCACCAAGGGAGCAAATCGGAAAACGATTTTCTTGGCATCTCTTGGTTCGATATCTTCTTTTGTTAGCAACTTAATGAAGTCTGCTAGAGGCTGAAGAATGCCCGCAGGACCCGCGACCATTGGTCCGACGCGGTTTTGTATACGTGCTTCGATTTTACGTTCCATCCAATCGCAGAACAAAGTTAAGAGTAACACAAATGTGAAACCAGGGAAGACAAGAATGCGAAAGATTAAGGTAAAATCGATCATGGGGTCACCGGTCTGTGCATGAGAAGCAGGGGTCTAAGCTAACAAAGTTGGCTGGGACATCAGCTATGCTTTCGCCTATGGCTGTTTTAAGGAAGGAAGGTATGTTAGCGAATGTTGGGGTTCGGACTTTAACGCGGTCAGGTTTGTCTGTACCGTTGCTTCTAACATAGTAGAAGAGTTCCCCTCTTGGAGCTTCAACACGGTTAACCGCTTCACCAACCGGTACACTTCGAGCGGTATCAATTCGGAAGGGCCCCGAAGGCATGTGGTCGACTGCGTATTCGATGATGTTGATGCTTTCTTCAACCTCATCCATACGAACATTCATTCTACCCCACGTATCGCCGCTTGTGTAGACAATTTCTTTGAAGGGAATCTCGCCATATGCTTCATATGGCTCATCTTTCCGGACATCGATATCCACACCCGAAGCTCTGGCTACTGGACCAACCACGGATAATTTTAGTGCATCCTCTCGGCTCAGCACACCCACGTTCTTCATACGCAACTTAAGGGTGGGTTCATTTTCGTAGATTTGTCGGTAGAAGGGCAATTGTCCGCGTAGCGTTTTGAGAACAGATTTTATTTTCGGAATGTCTGTGGCTTTTATGTCTCGTCGCACGCCACCAACTGTCATAAGTGAGGAGTAAACACGGTTACCGCTGGTTAACTCTATTAAATCCATGATGGGTTCGCGGTCGCGCCAGAAGTATTGGAAAATCGTTTCATAGCCAATTTCTAGTCCTGCGTGGCCCAAAGTCAAAAGGTGACTGTGCAACCTGTTAAGTTCCAACGCGATGACACGTAAGTAACGAGCTCTTTCAGGAATTTGAATTTTCGCAATTTTCTCAACAGCCTCAACAAACCCGGCAGCGTGAATGCTGTTACAGATGCCACAGATTCGTTCAACCAAGTAAACGTCTTGCAGGTAAGTACGGGATTCTGTTGCTTTCTCTATGCCCCGGTGGACATAGCCGATACGAGGTTCGACATTTGTTACTGTTTCTCCTTCGACCGTTACCGCGAATTTTTCAGGCTCTAGTAGTGCTGGGTGCTGGGGACCGATGATGATTTTTACTAACCTTTCATTCGTGGGTAGCTTAATTTCTTCAGATGCCGGTGTAGGGACCATTTTTACTTCGTTTGCTTTCACATCTTTTCTAAGAGGATAGACGCCGTCCGGCCAGTTTTCGGAGAGAACAAAGTGCCCTGAAATTGGGTGTCCCTCGAAGATTATGCCTAACAGATCTGCGGCTTCCAGTTCGTGGAAAGCCGCGCCTGGGTGAAGGTCAACAATTGTCTGGATTTTCGGGTTTGCTTTTGGAACCTCAGCTTTGATTGTTACAAACGCATTTGAAGAATGAACATGGTAGTATACACCTAAGTTTTCTCCGAGGTCAAGCCCAGTTATAGCTGTTATGCCGACTTTTTCGTCTGCATCAATCATGGCCTTTAGGACATCTCGATGCAACCCGTTGTTTGCAAGTATGGTTCCTGTGCTCAAGTGTCCTGGCTGAATTTGGACTTTACTTCCGAGTTTGGATTCAACTACTTTCAACATATCTATTTTGTTGTTTGACAATTTATTTGCCTCCTCAACTACTGGTTTTTACATTTTGAGGAATAGGTGCTTCCAGTTTAGCGACCTCTTCCTTTGGTGCCTTAGGCTGTTTAGGCTGCTTTTTTGCCTTAGGTGGATTTAAGGCATTAAGGAGTTTAACTACTCCATCTAAGATTGCTTCTGGACGCGGTGGGCACCCAGGTATGTAAGCTGTAACTGGGATCACTTTGTCAACGCCACCTAGCACATTATAGTTTCCTGCAAAAACTCCACCGCTACATGCACATGCTCCTATGGCAACGACGAATTTGGGTTGTGGCATCTGGTCATAGACCCTTTTGAGACGTTCTGCACATTGCTGCGTAACGCATCCTGTTACCAAAAGGACGTCTGCGTGGCGCGGCGAAGGCTCAAGTTTTACACCGAATCGTTCAACATCATATTTTGGAGTTAATAGCGCAACTATTTCGATGTCGCAGCCATTGCAGGCACCTGAGTTAAAGTGCAAAACCCACGGCGATTTTACGCGGGCCCATGTTTTTGTATCGGTCAATATTCTTTTCCTCCTTCAACAACGACTAAGCCTGCGGCAAGAATTATGCCAAGGTAGATGATTAGGAGAAGTGGGTTTGTGGAGTTTGCGCCTACTAATGCGAATGAAGCAAAAGCGAGAACTAAAACAGATGAGTCAAAGATTACAAAGTAAATCAGGTACTTATAGAGGGATACATTAATTTTTACTCCGTGAAAGATTACTTTTTCACCGCAAGCGTAGGCGGCTTGCTCGTTTTCGCTCAGAGTAGTTTTAGGGGCTGACCGTTTACCTAAAGCGTAGATTACCATAGTTGAAGCGAAAATTAATACGAACGCAATAAGACCCGCAATAAGACCTTCAAAGGGCATATTTTTTCTCTCCATTAATATCTACCATTAAAGCCGGCTTGAAGATAGTGCCAAATTTGCACTTGTTATAATCAAAAGCCTTGCCGTGAACATATTTAAATTTTTCTGCATTAAAGCTGTACAAACAAGCAAGATTTTCTTTAATTAAAAGATGGTCGTCTTTAACGAAACAAGCTTCATTTTTAACGAAGCGTCCTAGTATACTCTGTCCAATTGCCTTATTTTCTCCCATACTACCCCGAGCTAGTTCACATAGAAATACTACACTTAGATTTAAATTTTAAGCACAAAAAAATGCAAAATTTCATGTATATTTTAAAGACCCCCGATAACAAAGATAAGCACTATCAGCATCCACTATCGTCTTTTGGTTGCTTTAAACCTTGGTTTCCTCTGCCAAACCAGCTTCTGGGTATGGGAACAGATGGGCTTTATCAAGTGGGTAAGTTATTGTGACATCTTCACCTATGTTGCCCCACTTCTCAGTTAATGAAGGTCTGTTAATTACGAAGCGGTCGCCGTTTTCAAGACGAATCTCATAGCGAACCACGATACCTTCAAAAGTGGCTTTTTCAACTTGCCCATACAAACTATTTTTAGCATCAATATGTCCTCTTTTCATTTCGCAGGTTTCAGGTCGTATGGCTAAGACTACTCTCTCCTCTTGCGTGATGTTTAATGGGTTTAAGGCTTTAATCTTCAATCCTTGTCGCAACTCAATTTCTGACTCACCATTTACCTTAGTTATGTAGCCTTCCAAAAAGTTAGATTCCCCAATAAAGTGAGCTACAAACAAACTGTTTGGGTGCATGTAGAGCTCCTGCGAGGTGCCTACTTGCACAATCTTACCTTTCTTCATAACCGCGATCCTATCTGAAATGGACATAGCTTCAGCTTGGTCGTGGGTAACGTGAATAGCTGTGAGCTTGAGGTCTTTTGCCATGCGACGAATTTCATAACGAATTTCGTTGCGCACTTTAGCGTCAAGCTGCCCTAACGGTTCATCCAAAAGCAAGGTTTTGGCGCCTGCAGCCAACGCTCGGGCAACAGCGATTCTCTGCATCATACCACCGCTGAGCTCACTAGGATAAGCGTTTAGACGTTCATCGAGTTTTACTAGCTCCAAAACTTCGTGTCCAATAGTCTCAGCTTGTTTTGCGTCATAGTTCTTTACTTTGGGACCGTAGAGCACGTTACTCCAAGCTGTCATATGTGGAAAAAGGGCAAAAGTTTGGAAGACAAAACCTATGTCTCGGTCTTCAGGGGGGCATTTGTCGACTCGTTTATCTCCAATGTAGATTTCACCGCTGTCCGGTTCGATGAGCCCCGCAATTAGTCTTAGAAGGGTCGTTTTGCCGCAGCCGCTTGGTCCCAGCAAGGAAAAGTATTCTTGGTCACGTATGGTTAGACTGACATTGTCTAAAGCATAGAGGTCGCCATATTTTTTAGTTAAGTTTACGACTCTTATATCAGGCATAGTCTACTTCTCCTCTGAGAAAGATCCTTATTACTCTTATTAGTTGCCATGCTAAGCCTTCCCCTTTTTAGTTAAAAGTCTCAAAACAAAGAGGATTATCAAGCTAAAAAGAATCAGGAAACCACAGGCTAAACCAACAGTTAAGGAGGTTACACCTGCGATCGGCTGCGTCACACCACGAAGGGCATTAACCCAGTTAACTATTAACACTGGCGTCGTCTGCAAATGCGTAGCTACTGCTAAGGTTGCACCTGTTTCACTGATGCTTCGTGTGAAAACGATGATTGCTCCTGAAAGTATCGAGTACTTGGTAAGCGGCAACACAATTGACCTAAACACCGTAAAGGGTTTAGCACCCAAGGTTCTAGCCGCTTCCTCCATATCCAAGCTAATACGATCCATCGCTGCCGACATTGAGCGGACAAAATATGGGAAAGTAATCGCTAAGTGGGCGAAAACAAGCAGCAAAAATTCTGGAACTCCGGTTCCTTGCCAGAAAAACTTCAAGGATAAACCAAGAGCGATAGATGGAACTATAATTGGAATGTTAAGTAAACTGTCAAGGATGGTTGAGGGCCATTTTCCGAATGTTTGTCTCGCAATCAGTATAGCCATAGGTATTCCAATGATGATTCCTAAGATTGTAACAGTGACTGCTAAACCATAGGACAAGAATAGGCTCTGCCAATAAGTTGCCCAAACACCTGAGCTAGTGAAAGCCTGAATTAACTGAGTACCCTCAGAGATAGCTTGGAAAGCTGGCAACGCCACGAAAAGAGAAGGAATAAGCACTATCACAATAAAAACAAACAAGGCAACACTGTTTCTAGTCCATGCAGCTTTTTTGTAGCTAAGTTTCTTTTCGAAAACTGGCAAGCCGTGTCCAAATGGCAACTTTACTCTTTTTCCTAAAACAGTTATTGCAGCGAAAATAACCAAAGAAACACCTATCAGGATTAAGCTTGCAAAGACTGTTTCGCCTTGATAGGTTGCTTGAGAGATTTGACCCGCTTTGAATTGGTTGCTTACTGTTTGCAGGAAAATTGGGCCGTTAAGAAATGTTCCAGCTACGATAAAGGTCGCGCCCGTTTCTGAAAGCGACCTTGCAAAAGCAAGAATATACGCTGCAAGCAGCGAGGGCTTGATAATTGGGAAAGTTACAGTTCGGGCGGCTGTCAGTGGAGGCGCCCCAAGCGTTCTTGAAGCGCGTTCATACTCCATCTTATAGTCAAACATTGCTCCAACCACTATTCGCACAACAACTGGAAATGAAAATGTGAAATGTAAAAGCATAACCAGCACGTAGCCTGGTGAAATAATTGTTCCGAAAATTCCTGATATGCCTTCTGGGCTTTGGCTCCAAAACAGTAGAAGCGAGTAGCCTAAGGCAGATGTTGGCACAATGAATGGCAGGTCCGCAAGAGTATCCAGCACACTTAGCCATCTTGACTTGCCTCGGGTGATTAGCCATGCGAGGGGAATACCAGCGGCTAAATCTAGGGCTGCAACAATTAAGCCGATGATTATTGAGTTTGAGATTGCACCCAGGGCTACGTTAACTTCAGAAGGCTGGTTGATGACGGCACTCACGGTTCCTACGTTAACTAGTATGCCGATTATAGGTGGAATTAAAATTATAGCAAAAAAAACTATGATAGCTGAGAGATAGAGGGTGTACTTTAGGGATTTTTTCGAGGATAAGCGATTTAGTGTGTTCCAGAGTTTGCTAAGCAAGACGCCTGCTCCTTTCCCTTGAGAGTGAGTTGGAATGGTTGGGAAATTAATTCGTTCAAGTATATTAGTTGTCACATCAAAGTGGCATCTTTCGCCATATTGACTCGTTAAAATATATATTTCTTTAGTGCATTTTTTCCACTTTAGATTTTCGATAGTTATCAAGCTACTGAGAGAAAATGTCATTTATCACTTAAACATTTAAGACCCCCCGACGCCAAGTTTTTTGGAAAAAACCACAAAATGATTAAGAGAAAATTTTAGCCCCAAAATACACATTAGTTGAAACCAGCGACGCTCAACATTTTAGTACAAGAAACCGTCGCCAATGCAATAGGGGTTATAAAACCCTGAAAGTCATCGGCACTGCAACCCGATTCGATTGAAATAAAAAAATTAAGGGGTTATCTACTAATTCTACTGACAGCTAATGGGTACTACTTACCCGTTGAGTAAAGTCAGCTTTTTTAGCTGACAACTTTTCTGAACTGATACAAAGTAGCGCTTAGCGTTATAAGGGCAACTAATCCGATTACGCCCCAAGCTGGAAGAATCGTAGCCCAGTCATACCCGTTAATCATAAGCGCTCGACTAGCGTCCACGGCATAACTTACAGGGTTAAACATTGAAACGTCTTGCACCCATGTTGGCAGAAAACTAATCGGGAACAACGCCGGACTTAAAAACAGCAACGGAAAAGTGATGACGCCACCTATCGCGAAAACCGTCTCAGCACTTCTGGTCTTCATGCCTATTGCTAAAGAGATTCCTGACCAAGCAAGTCCGAAGAAAGCAAGAGTGAAGAAGATAAGTAAAATCCCAATGATTCCTGTAGTAACATAGGCACCCAACGCATATGCTAAAGCAAGAATTATGGCTGTCTGAATAACTACTCTGAAAGCGTCACTGCTTAACCTGCCCAGCAAAATTGCGGGGCGACTTACAGGTGTTACGAGCATTTTCTGCAGGTAACCTGAGTCTATATCAGCCACTATCGAGTTTCCTGATTGCAGAGCGCTTCCAAACGCATTTTGCATCAGAATCCCTGCAGTCGCAAACTCTAAATAACCTACTCCGGGGGGCAATATTCCTGGAAAATTTCCAAGTCTACCTAGCAGCTGTGTGAATAGTAGAAGGAACAGGAGGGGCTGAAAAAGCGAAAAGAAAAGCAAGATGGGGGTACGGACGAGTTTTGTCATATACCTTATGAATATGTAACGTGTATCAGAAAGTAGAGTCATTAGCGGCGTCCTCCAAACATTCTGCTGGGAGCTTTAACAAGTTCTTCAGTTCGTATTCTTCTGCCTGTGTGTTTCATAAAAACATCGTCCAAAGAGGGCGAAGAAAACGTTACCGAAGCAAGTCGAATGTCACTGCTATCTAAAGCCCTTACAATATCAGCAATGAGCAAACCTGCATTCTTAGCATAAACTGTGAGGCATTCTTCTGAATCTAGTATTTCAGTAACATCAGTCATGCTCTTAATAATTTCCTTAGCGTTTGAGCTGTCTTTTTTGCAGTTCTCAAGAGATATTCTGATAGAGTCAGCTCCGATTTCCCGCTTTAATTCAGCCGGAGAACCGCTTGCAACTATTTTTCCAGAATCAATTATCGAAAGCCTTTTACATAGCCTGTCGGCTTCTTCCAGATACTGAGTTGTTAAGAAAATAGTTATTCCCTCATTTTTGTTGAGTTTTTCCAAATAACTCCAAATTGCTGCCCTTGACTGGGGATCTAAACCTGTTGTTGGTTCATCTAGAAACAGGATTTTGGGTTTATGAATAAGGGCGGTAGCGAGGTCAAGCCTTTTTTTCATTCCACCCGAGTAATTTCTGGCGCGTTTTTCCGCAGCTTCTTCAAGACCAACTAGAACCAGAAGTTCGTTTACTCGTTTTTTGATTTCGTCTCTGTTCATCTGGTGGAAATGCCCTTGCAACGTAATGTTTTCTATACCTGTTAGGTCACCATCGACGGTTGTTTCTTGGCTTTGAACTCCTATGATTTTACGAATATCAGCCGCTTGCCTTTCAACATCATAGCCTGCAATCGTAACAGTGCCAGATGTTTTTCTAAGAAGAGTCGTTAAAACCTTAATAGTAGTACTTTTCCCGGCTCCGTTGGGACCTAGGAAACCAAAGAATTCGCCAGCCCCTACGCTGAATGAAATGTTATCCACTGCTTTAGTGCCGTCGCCGTAGACTAAAACAAGGTTTTTGACGTCTATAATGTCAGACATAAGCTTTCTATAGATAGGTTTCCGTTTGATAACATAACCCTATGTGACTGTCCCCTTACAACAACAGCAAGTAAGCGGAAGCACAATGGCTTGAGGCTTTGGCGGTAAACAGGCTTGTATCGGTGTCTTTTCCGAAAAATATATGAAGCCATAGCAGCTTTTCCATATAGCACATCCGGTGACTAAAAACATACCAGATTTTTATTCGAAAACCCGTAAAAAGAGAGGCAATAGAGAAAGCTGTAAAGTAAGCTTCATTTTTTAGAAGTCACATTACGGACCATTTGTTTTTATGCAAGCTGTTTATCGCCAAATAATTATCCTCGAATTCATGTTCATTTGAGGCGCTGCAATTTTCTTGGTTTACGAGCATCTTCCAGCCCTTGGCGCCCTTTTATCCTCCGTTTCAATAACTACCACTATTGGATTTTACGTTCCGAACGGAAGCAACTTTTTCAACATGGATCCTTGGGAATCGGTGCTTTTAATTATAATGATTATCTTTTCGGTAGGAGCAATTGCATCCTTATTGCAAGTAGCGTTAACAATTGTCAAAAGGCGATTTAGCCTAAAGTCAAGCAGACAAAAAACTCTTGCGAAAACTAAAACAACACGTTATCATTTTAGGTTACACCCACCGGGACAGCACGTTACAGAGAAACTTGGAACTATGACTTGACCAAGTTATAGGACGCTGGCCCTCACACCTACGAGGGGTTACTTCGGGAAAGATGCAGTTGTATTCTTAGAACAGATTACTCAGCCCATGGCAGCTCTAAACAGCGCAGCCATAGACCGTGCTTCAATTGTTGTAAATGCTCATGAAAAAACGCAGACAATATGCTCTCTAAACTGAGCCCCAAGAAAACTCGACCCGACATCAGAATGATAACGTTGTTCATGACTAAACCTTGGTGGAAACAGCAAAAACGCAGGCACAGACATGGTTATACCCTCCTCGGTCACAGTTGACCATCTATTAGCACTCTCAGCCGTAACGAACAATTTGGTAGGAGTTGTTTTCTCTGAAACAATCGGAACCAAAGAAATTAGCGAATACTCAGTGTTCAAGTCATCGCCACTAATCGGCATGAGTTTGCCCGAAATTTCAAATTGTGTAACCATCTGCGGGCTTTTCCTTGAAGGCAAAGTAAAAAAACCTCTTTGTTCCGTCACTAAAAATAAAGGAAGACTACACACTGCTTATTTTCGATGACCCTACTTGGACACTATGACTCGAAGGGGAAGCAAAAAGCACTTTAAACGTTCAGATACGGCCTCGACTAACAGGGTTTATTACTTCGGGGCAAATAGAAGATTACTTGTCAATCTTCGTTAGAGCTAGAATGTCACTTTTGAGCTCTTACGTCGAACTCAGCCCATAGTGGATAATGGTCGGAAATGCGATAGGACAACTGATTTTTCGTTAGCTTAAGAGATGACATCGCATACGGAATGAAATCAAAAATACCTCCATTTACATATTTCAACGTAAGCTCGGAAATTTCTTTTTTCTGATTGAACCATGCAATTTGGTCATAAAAATGGTTCAAATCAGGCTTGGTGGGGTCGCTGAATATAGTTCTGGGCACATTAAGAAGATCTTGAGGTACATTCGACGGCTTTCAGTTTTTTCTCAGGCAGAACAATTTCACAAGCAAGCCCCGAAAGCCTTACTTTACGTGTATCATAAATAAAGCCTCTAAATATTGCCATAGCTCACGGCAATAGTTAAGTCTGTTTACGCCATACTCTAGCAATTTAGAACTGGGCCAAAAACGAAATTAATTCTAAACTCACATCAATCTTGGTCTTGAATATCCTCTTAAGTAAATTAAAAATTATAATCAATTGCCTTTAGAAGAGGTCATAAGCCACCATAAGAGATGATATTGAAACAGCATAATTCAATGAATATATCAAAAAATATAGTCTTTTGGTTTCTTAGATGATAACACTTCAAAAATTAAAAAAACTGCAACAAGAGAGGTTTCGCCATAAGAAACACATAATTGACAGCAACAACCTGCAGTTACGCTCAGGTACAATTTTCTCTAAATTATCCACTGTAGAACGATCAAGGGTTTGCGGAAGCCTTACCTTTATAAAAAGAGTTCGTAAGCTGAAACTAAAAACTGTCTTAGTTTGATTGTTCATCTAAATGACCATGTATAATTATCTTTATCTGCTTAACTCGAACTAATAAATTGCATTGATTTCAAATAAGTATTTTCTGATCATAAACCAATTAAAGATATTTAATGAATTTCAATCAGGAAGATAACAATGAACGCAAAATTAAGCTCAAAAAACAGGAAGGAATTACAAGCCAAGCTAGCGACAGTTTTCAATGATAAACTCCAGTTGCTCCCTGGCGAGTATAGAGGAATACTCTTAGATGACTTAATTTCTGCTTTTGAAAATCTCTTTATTGTTTTAAGCAGGTTACAGATGGTTTCTCAACCTCGTTTTGAGATAAATGACTCTATAACGCTTGAAGCAAAATAGAGATCCGTTGAGAGATTATTTCAGATAACGCGATATAATATATTTGCTATTGTTGGCGTTAGACAACAATTATTCGATAAATAGCTTTGATAAGATTCAAAAATACTTGATTCAACTGTTAAAATTATAGCGTCAACACATCTGTTTTACAATTAATGCGGTAAACGGTAAATACCTGTGTTATTGTGGTTTGGCAACACCAAATTTCAAAAATTAGGCGTTAAAATAGTTTGTTGGGCAGTCAAAGACACGAAAGAAAGTGATGTTAAGCGCCTCCCCTTTGTTTTGCAAGCAGACCCGCTCAATTTCGTTAACTTATTTTGTCCTTGTCAACATGTACGACTTGAAATAATTTAAAATGATGTCGCCAAATCATGAAGACGAAATAATCAAATGCTAAACTGTTTTCTTCTTGTAAAAGCAGAGAGATAACTAAAAACTTTTATGTACCATACGTACGATAAATTGAAGAGGGAAGACATTAAGATAAACAGGAATGAAGCTGTAGCCATTTGTAAGGAAATTATGAATTTAAGCGAAAATATGAGCGCAGGTGCCTTTAACTTAGCGTTGAACATTCCTCAAAAAGGGACCCCGAAATTCTTTGAGATACGAATAACAATGACGATTGATGCTGAAATTAGACAAAAGGTAACAAACATCGCCAAGAAACATGGCGTAGCAATACAAGAAGAGAAAGAGAAAGTAATAGTCTATGAACCTAAGCCTTAACAAATTACTTTTATGTCTTTTTTCGAATGTCACAATTATACACTCGATACAAAAGATACAAGTCTCCAATTTTTTGCGATCATGCTTCTAATTTAGGAATATGTTTTGGTTATCTTGCCAAATGCCAAGGCCGTTTGAATTAATCGTCGTAAGGTCTCAAAATCGGTATGCTGAGCAGTTGACTTGTCAGAGTTGACATGGTTGCCTTTCTTCGCTTGAACTACAAACCTTTCAAACTCTGCCTCCAAGATATCCTGCGTCTTAATCGGTCTGCCATCAAGCAACCTCAAACCGCAATCAAGGCAATACTCAAAATCAAAGTCCAAAACTCCATCTTTGCAGTTGCCCTCACCAAAATACTCACTATCGATAGCCAGCTTTGCAGTAATAACATCGTCAAATTCTATTATTAAAACATGCGTCTTTTTAATAACATGCCTATGGCTCAATTTGATAACCTTATTAGCTTTATTTTATATTTCATTATACCGGCGCACTTAGAAACTCCGACTCTGCTTTCTATAGTAATAATGAACAATTCCAACGAAGGATCAACGGTCAAATAATTGGACTAGAATACTAAACTCACTTATTGTTAAAAATCGGTTTAACTTATTCCGAAAATGCATTGTTATTTCGGTCTTTTTTAACTTTTTAGGTTAACTAATTCAAAACAAATATTTCTAACTATAAATTGTTATTTATGTGTTTATTTTATAGCATAACATTAGGCAAAGTATTTAAATTAAATAAAGCTTTTAAGTAAATGTTGTAAACTTCGTTTATAACATTTTTTATCAATATAAAATAAAAAGAAAGGAAAAGAAAAAATGAAAATGCTAAATCTAAGTAAAACTATGGCAATTTTGATTGTAACAATTCTAACAATTTCTACGGGAACTTCAATGCTTATATTACCAAATGTTAATGCACATAGCCCACCTTTGAATATTCCCACCTATACTTTCTGTAATGTCGGAACTAACCCCGTTGGAGTAGGCCAAACAGTTAACATTGGTATGTGGCTTGGTCAACCGCCACCAACAGCAAACGGTCCCTATGGTGACAGATGGCAGAACATAACACTGAAAGTCACGCTTCCAGACACAACCACCCAAACATTAGGACCATTTACAAGCGATGATACTGGAGGAACTTATACACCCTTCACGCCTGTCCAACTTGGTGTCTACACTTTCCAGGCGACATTTGGAGGACAAACATTAACAGGAGACAATCTTGCCCCTAGACAAACTAGCCCATTTATTGGCGATTATTATCAACCCAGCACTAGCAGTATCGCAACCCTTACCGTGCAGCAAGAACCAGTGGGAGGAGTTTCAGTCGCTCCGCTTCCGACAAACTACTGGCAGACCCCAATAAACGCAATGAACGTCCACAATTGGTACGCGATTGGTGGAGCTTCACTTAACCTCGGCGGAAGCGGCAAGTACAATACGACCGCAAACTATAATCCTTACACTACAGCGCCACAGTCCTCTCACATCATATGGACAAAACCTGAGGCGTTTGGAGGCGTACTCGGAGGAGACTTCGGCGGAACAACAACATATGGCAACTATTACTCGACCGCACAATACGAGAAAAAATTCTCTCCAGTAATAATTAATGGCTTTCTCTACTATAATGTATACCCAGGAAGTTCAACTACTCCTGCAGGCTTAGTTTGCGTAGACTTGTACACGGGACAAACAGTATGGACTAACAATGGCAACAACTACGGCGGTGGTTCTCCAGCGCAGACTGCTCTAACATCGTCGGGATTATGTACAACAATACTTTGTGGCCAGATACTTGATTACGTCTCACCCAACCAATATGGCGGTCTCGCATACATTTGGACAACTGGAACCCCTGCCGGAATCGTCTGTCCGGAACTACATTAAATATGTTTGACGCCGAGACCGGAACTTACATCTTGAGCATTGTCAACGGCACTTCAGCGGCGCTTATGACTGATCCTAGTGGAGACTTGATAGGCTACTACATTAACCAAACTGCGGGAAAACAAATGGTCATGGGCCCAATTAATAACAATATTGGACCCTCGCCAACGGTAGTTACTAGTACTGGACCGACTCTAAATATGTGGAACTCGACAGCATGTATTATGGCCGGAGCTTGGGGTGCTCAAGCTTCGGGTTGGTACTGGAGGCCCCCACAAAATGGAATCATAGATTATTCTAATGGTATAGTCTGGAAAATGCCCTTAGCCACTAATTATTCAGGCAATGCATTACCCTCCGCATTCTCAATTGGTGCTGCTGGCCCAATTACCACTGCGCAAGACATCAACAGTGGTGTTGTCATAATGACTTCTGGAGGTTCGGCTGGTGGTCTGTTCCAGCCAGGATGGCAAATCGAGGCAGGCTACAGCGCAGATACTGGAGAGCAACTATGGATGGTGAATAGAACATACGCACCTTTCTCGAGGGTAGTTGGAGAAGGCGACGGCTATGGAGTATACTGCGAAATATCTTATGAGGATTCTATAATTTACGGTTACAGTGTTAGCTCAGGCATCCAATTATGGAAACATGTACTTTCTCCTGTTAATCCTTACGACAGTATCGGTGGCTATATGAATACTCAGGCTAACGGAACACTATATTTAACTGGCTTCGGCGGAGATATCTGGTCTATAGACATGATAACTGGGAAAATCAACTGGTACACCAACACAACCACGCTCCACGGTTCCAGCGGTACAAACAGCCCTTATGGCATATGGCCCCTTTGGACGTTTTCTATGGGGGGTGTCGCTGATGGACTCCTCTTCCTCGAAGAGGGACACGAATATAGTCCACCCTTATTCCTTGGAGCACAGCAACTAGCTATTAACTGCACCACCGGAGAGCTCGCTTGGAGTATAGACGCTTTCGACGTTAACAGTATACCCGCTGTAGCGTATGGCATCATGACTGTGATAAACGCATATGACAATCAGATATACGCTTATGGCATGGGTCCAAGTTCTACAACGATCTCTGTACCGCAAATTGGTGTTACAACTGAAACCCCAGTCACCATAACAGGTATAATTACTGATATCTCTGCAGGTTCACAACAAGAAACAGTTGCAAAGAACTTTCCCAATGGGCTTCCAGCCGTTTCTGATGCAAGTCAAAGTGTATGGATGGAATACGTTTATATGCAACAGCCAAAACCAAACAATGTTACGGGCGTTCCGGTTTCTATAGAAGTTCTTGATTCTAATGGCAACAATAGACAAATCGGCACTACTACAACTGATGACAGCGGTACGTTCGCTTTCACTTGGACACCAGATATACCCGGCGATTTCACAGTCAACGCAAATTTTGCAGGCACAAACTCATACTACCCATCTAATGCAGAAACACATTTCTATGCAAGTGCACCTCACCTAACATCAGCACCTACAAATGGACCTGCGGCATCTGTTGCTGATACCTACTTTGTTCCAGCAACTGTCGGACTATTCGTCTTGATTTTCATTGTCCTTGCTCTAGTAATAATTTCTATGCTTAGAAAAAGACAATAAGCAAAAACTATCTTTCCCCTTTTTTAGTTTTAAATGGGCGCATTATAGAAAAAGTTAAGGAAAATAACTCTGATTAAGATTCAATACACGCTAAATCATATTTATCGTGATTTGCAAAAGTTTTAAGTTTAAATGCACATGATCTAAACGCATGGTGCACAGTTATTTTGAGCCCGATAGGCGGGCAATCCAATCTGCAAAGCAGAAAAACTATCAAGGTTTAACAGTTACTCTATAACATATCAGAAAAACGCAAAAGAACTTTCTAAAGCTTAACTGAATGGCTCTTTCTTAATGGCTATGCTGGAAAAGATTGCGCCCTACACCCAAAAGATCGGCCCCAAAATTCTAGGAAAAAAACTACATTGCCAGGAATAAGAACGAACACGATAAATCCCATGTCTTCAACACTGACAACCACTAAGTTAAGTCAATATTCTAAACGGCTGTTTTTCCAATTATATCTGCTTGCAAAATTTTGAATCAGTGAAGTAACTACACAGTTATTTCTTTCAAAGCCTGCAAAGCTTCCTTTGGGTGCTTATTGAAATGAAGCTGTGAAACAAAAATATGCTTAACGATGCCTCTTGTATCGATAACATAGGCTACCCTTCCAGGAACCCCCAAGGTAGCTGAAACGCCATATAACTTTCTAATCTGGTTATCGCTATCACTCACCAAAATATATTCTAAGTTATGAGTGAGTTGCAAATTTCTTATGTCCTTCTACACTTTGGGCACTTTATGCCAATAACTTCTGCATTTCTTTCTTTGAAGGCGTCAGAGTCATTTCTAAAAGCCTGTGCTTCTTTGACGCAAGTAGGTCCTTCATCTCTCGGATAAAAGAAAAAGCAATATTCTTCTTTCCAAAAAACTGAGATAAAGTGATATTTTCCCCCGTGTTTGCTTTGAGGGTGAAGTCTGGCGCTTGATCCCCAATTTTGCCCTTAACCATTCTGATACCTTCTTTGATGTTTAAAGGTAAGGGTAACTTGAAATACAAAGAGTTTACTGTCTCATGGTCGGTTTCTTGTTTTTTTCAGCGAACGACCATAAGACCCCATGATCAAAGGGTAATATGGTAATAAACAAATGCAAAGAACAAAAATCATAATAGCCTTAATCGATATAGCGTCACTAACCTTAGTCACCTTCAAGCTGCTTAAGCCAAACTATTCTCTACCCACTCGGACACGACCACAAACCCCAACCCACCCCCAAACATGATTACCGGGGATGGACCTCAACTGTTTCGGAAACGGAACAAAATAAGCCTACACTGGCCAATATGCAACGCCACAAGCCCCAACAGACGACTCATCATCCAGCACCCTATCAAGCCAACTTTGGCTACGGGTACACCTATGGACCCTGCTAGGCAAGATAAGCAAAACGCAATAATTCTCTTTTTTTTGATTAATTTCTTTTAAGACCCCTTTTTGGGAATCATTACGGTTAACTTTATGGTTTAGTCTGACATCTTGCAGGGTTTTAAGCCTGATAAGTAAGAATATGGAGATTAGCCAGGAAATGCGCCTTGCCTAATTTTCTTGTCGGCACGGACGGTTGGGCTTACTTCAAAGCCCCAAACGAGTCATCCCTAAAAATCTACTGTGACCTATTCAATTTTGTAGAAGCCAACTACCTTCTACAAGTACTCCATCAGATCAAACAGTTGAGCATGAGGAAAACAGTTCACAAAAACTTCACTTTTTGAGTTCGGTGCCTCCAAAATTTAACCCATAACATAGTTTTTGCCGGCAAATCGAGCTTACAAAATATTATATCAAATGCGAAGCTACTGGGACAATATCAGCCGTGTGAAACGTTGAAGATTGATGTTAAGGCCGGTTTGTTTTTGGTATTTTTAGTGCAAAAGCTGAAATTTCCATGCCCACGTTGGATAGTCTAGTTTTTCTTGCGCACCCGTGGACCGCAGACGTTTTATAGCGCCAACCAGTTTGCCGCTATATGTCAGCGATAGCTCCATAGAACTGACGAATTTTATGGTTGGAGATTTCGATTTCGAGGTATCCTGAGCGTCACATCTTACGGTTGAAGGAATAGGAAACAATCTTGCATCATCCGTTTCGGGCGCAAACAATATGGACACTTTTAGCTTCCAAGTTAATGATGCTACCATTGACTTGAGCTGGGCGAGACATGCAAAGGTAAACCTTACGGAGACGTTAGATGTTCAAGCAAACGGGGCTTCATCCCTTCAACATGTCTGGGAACCAACGTTAGGAAGCATTAACAGCTCAGGCGGCTACACAGTCAATAAAAAATAGTTAGAGCTTCCTAATCCGCATCTAAAGAGAAACACCTAAAAGTTTGAGCAAAGAAATAGAAAAAACCCTAAGCAAAATTTTATTTCACCAAAGAAGTCGAAAACATTTTGAAACGATTTAGTTTGTTAATGCACTAATTTTTGCAGGACATGGGACATTACACAAGAAGTTTTGGAGCCTTCACATGATGTTTATTCCATCTAAATAGTGTCCAGAATGTTACTGTTCAGAAAGGGAAATAAGGGGGAACAGAAAATGTAATTGGAGAAGAAGACCACTGTGAACGCAAAAATTGGATTTTTAATAACCGTAATCGCAACAATCATGGTAGCAGTTTTTGGTATAGAGTTAGGTATTAGTGAGTCAATAGACAATGGACACCCAGAATACTTAGCGGGAGCGTTAATAGTGTTGGCAATGCTGGCGATTGCCGACATTCTTCTTTATCGAAGCTTACACAGCATCAATAGCGATCTTTAGCATTTAAAAGACTACATATTCCCCATTAATATAGAGGGTAATCTTAGCCAAAAACGCGGAACCGTTTTCAAACAATAAATTAACGAAACCCCGGATTAATCTAAACTAAGCCTGTCTTGACTTTTGTCTTTCAACTCTGCCAAGTTTTTTCTTTTTGCGGTTATCTTCCCTTTCCTTCTTTTTTCGAGGCTGAGGTTTTCCCCTATCTTGTTCGCGTGTTTCTCCTTTCTTACTCATCTCATATCACCATATTACAAAAGAAACTATACAATCTCCTTCATCAAACAACTATTCCTGTGTTTCATAGAAAGATCAACCGAGCTTTTATCAATTATGAAGAAAAACCAGGAATTATACGATTAGACTATCTCTTTGATCAGGCAATATCAGATTTAGCTGTTTCTTTAGTGCTTTGTATCTGTTTCTAACCGTCACTTCAGTTACTCCGGACGCTTCAGCAATGTCTTTTTGTGTTATCTTTTCGTTATTCTGCAAACAAGCTATGTAGAGCGCAGCTGCAGCCATACCAATTGGGTCCTTTCCTGCTGAAAATCGTTTTTGTCTAGCATCCCTAAGTATTGCTATAGCTGTCCCCTGTGTTTTGCCGGATACTCCATTTATTTCTGCAATTTTTGAAACATATGTCAAAGGATCAGAAACTGGCATGCGAAAATCCAGCTCTTGCAGCATCAGTCTATAGCATCTTGAAACATCTTTCTTATGCACTAGACTTGCTTCAGCGATTTCGCGAAGAGTTTTGGGTGATCCACTTTTCCGGCAAGCAGCGTATAGTGATGCTGCAGCGATAGCGTTGATCGACCTTCCTCGGACTAAGCCTTTGTCGAGTGCTTTTCTGTAAACCACGGCGGCTTTTTCCTTTATCGGTGGTGAAATGTTTACTTTGCTCGATAAACGTTCAAGTTCACTCATAGCTTGAGCGAGGTTTCGGTCGAAGGATGAGTGGACCCGACTACGTATTTGCCATTTCCTAAGACGCCACATCTGTAATCTTGTGGATAATGGTAGTTTTCTTCCAAGGGCATCTCTGTCAATTTGACTGATGGTTGTGGATAACCCTTTATCATGAATTGAATAGGAAGTAGGCATACCTACGCGGCTTCTTGAGGCCTTTTCTTGAAGAGTAAAAGCGCGCCACTCAGGTCCTTTATCTAACATCTGTTCGTATAAAACAAGACCGCAATCGCCGCAGATAGTTTCGCCCGTGTCATAATCGTGAACGAGATTTTTGCTTGCACATTCTGGGCATTTATCTGCTAACCGCTGATTCGTTTTAGAACCTTCTTTGATTACATTAACTTGGGTTATACTCATTTTTCCAACTCACTTTACTCGCCCAGAACGTCACTAAATCATAAAATCCGATTTAGGGAATAAAATAAATGATAATGCGATCCGCGCAATCTAACTAAAAGAAAATTGTAGTTATTATACATGATTTAACTTTTGTAAAAATTAGATGGAAAACTTGAAGGATTACCAAAAATTGAAGGTTGAGATTATGTGTTCAAACTTTATCCAGCCAATGACGTATCATTTTTGCAAGGTTACTTTGCTTGAAATAGGATAAAAGGCCAATCAATCAGTTTCAACGAACCAATAAATAGCAACTCTAAGTTTTTTAAAGAGCTTAATTTATGTACCGCTGTTTTAAACAGAGACGACGGTTTTTAAGTGGCATATTGTTTGACCTTCTTCTCTTCAACAGTTGCCAAACTTGTTGAAGCGTTAATAATCATATGTGTGAAATAGTCTTCTTCATTCAAAGAAAGATTTCAATCAACCCGTGCGCGGCTTGCAATCCATGCAAACCAACATGCCATATAAGCTTTGCGATATCCTCAAAAAAAGTCATCCTATACAAAAACGCACATTAAGTGTATACAAAACGCTACAGAGTACGCCACATAGTGATGCTTACGGATTATCAAGGATTCGGAGTTGGTAAACTACTCTCAAACTTTATAGCTGAACTTTATGTTCACAAACAATAATGCCAGCCTATATCCTAACGAGCAATCCTCAAATTAAATCAAGGGAGATTTGAAGAATTGGAAAATAGCCCGTTTCGGGCATACGAACAAAGATAGAGGAAACACAGGAACTTACAACGAATTAAGGGTAGCCTAAGTGCAAACGAATAAACATTTCCACACAATAAATAGGGAGCATTTAGAATAGTTTTAGAGATTCTTGCATAAAATCTAAACCCTCAAACTCAAAACAACCTACGATTTTATGGTAGACATTTGTTGAAAAAGGAGATTGTTCGTTGAAAATAATACTTGAAATTTTAGTTTTGTCGTTTTCGCCGACTATTTCAGCAATTGTCTTAATTCCGTTCTCGGCGTTTGCTCCCTTCCAAGCAAGTACATTGGCTTTCGTTTCTTAGCAAATCATGCAGTTTTGAAAATCATCCAAGTGATAACGCAGGCAAGTATTGAGTACCAACCAGTGCATCTACCGGCAGGGTAACTGGCATTTAATTGAAAAAAGTTGACCTACGTATTTTCCTTCACTTTTAAGGCAAATTCTCGCTGGTAACTTATTGAGGAGTACATAACCTCATGATCACCGATTTTTATAGTTGTTACCCTAACAATTCACCGCTATATGTTATATGAAAAGAGAAAATAAATCCATACGAAGTAGCTTGAAGAATTAGATAATAACACGTTTGGGACATGAAATTAGAGAATAAAGAAACACAAGAATAAACAAATCTGAATCAGACTTAGCCGAAAACGCATTATGTTTCTATGCATTATGTTAAGCCTTGACATTAATTGCAATTAAGAAATAGAAAAAATGACCTTTGAGAAAAATGTTAATTGAGTTTCCTTGATTTGCTTTCGGAACAGTGCGGATTAAAGCAATTAAGACAGCCGTTAGGGAAGGTTTGGCAGAGTTGTTTTTTCTTGAACCCCCATTTCTTTCTTAGTTCGTCGGCTTCTGCCTCTTGATCATCTGACTTGCTTTTTGTTTCAGTATAATTAAGGTACGCATGGGCTATTTCGTGAGCTATTAGGGATTCTGAGTCTGTTCTTTTTAGAATTATCATGTAGGGCTTTTTTATTTCGTCTACTTGTATGGTTTGACTTTGGCCTGCATGGAAAGAGATTTTTTGTAACGTGAATTGGTAAACTTCTTCAGGCAGCCTCGCCAAAGTGTTTAGTAATCTTTTATGGAGGGCGTTCCATCTTTGAGCAAGATGAATAAATTCGTCAATGTCACTTTTGAAATCAATTTCTGATTTATCTCTTCTCATTTTTTTCTCCTTGATCTTGTTCTCCTCTAAATGTAACTTACTTGGCGCTCTTGGGTAGAAGTCGCATCGTTTAACTAATTTATTAAAGCGCTCAAGTTTACAATTTCTTGATGCTTAATGAATTTTTACAAGACTCTGCTTGTTAAGTCTATTAAGCTTTTTAAAAGGAAGGAGTGGATTCCATCAAAGAAGCACCAACATTCCACCGAGGCAACGTATATTTTATTTAATATTTTAGAAAAAAGACTCAAACCTATGATTGATTAGCCTTTGATGGAAAGAAAAGCGATTCTTAAATATTCGTTAAAAGATGGCTAGCTTATAGTTCGTCAATGATTACCTCGAGGAGAAAGGGGAACAATTCTGTCAGTGGGTTTTGCAGAAGGAAAAATAGTGTCTATGAAAGAGGGGCTTAGAACGGGTAGCTGGCTGAAATTTAAGATCTTGAAATCATGCGAATGCTTAATTTAAATCGGTGAAATAGGTTCTCGGATTTTTGAATAATCACTATAATTGTTATGCACCAGAAAACTGCTTGTACATGCTTTAACAACTCGGCATGCTAATAGAACCTCAAAAGAAAGTTAAGATAAGTCAAAGATAAAGCAGACCAACGTCAGGCTCTTTCGTCAGATGATTCCAAAATATAATTTCTACTGAGACGAGAAATCATGTTGAGTGTTCAGAACGCTTGAAAAAGATGAAAAAATTAAGAGACATAGCTCTTTTATAAAATGGTAGCGTTATGTTACAGTACATCCTATGTGCGGTGGAAAATTCGAGTAATAATTTTTGCTCTGACATTTGAGTATTACTTGTTAATTAGTTTTAACCATTAAATACACTGGGGCAGTCCCTGATGAAATTGTCAGAAGATATAATATCAACCCTATTAGAAAATATAGAAAAGTCTCTAAAAACTAAGAAACATACAAGTATAGGAAGTGGTTAGATTGTGGCGTTGAGCGCTACATGCGGGAATAGTACAGCTTGGTTAGTACATAGGCTTGCCAAGTCTAGGACTCGGGTTCAAATCCCGGTTCCCGCACTGTCATAACTCCAGTTTATGTTTTATTACCAACAAATTTGTTTTACCTGTATTGGTCCAAAACTTGCTTCCAAAATCTGTATTTTCCACGGCATAAAAATCATAGGGCGGCAAATTCTTCAAGGCATCAGGTATACTCACTCGCAAAGACCTTGCCAAAATCCTGAACGCTTCATTTATCTCAACTGAAATCAAACTTGTTTTCTTATGTATTAACTCACCTTTTACTAATTCACCCTTATCAACGCTGATAATGAAACGAGAACTTTTTTGCTCCCATATCAATCATATTAAAATCTTCGAGATCAAAATTTTCAACCTTATAAAAAACCCTGGTTAAACTAAATCAATATACACTTAAAAACTCTTTGGAAAGCAATAAGGCGACTTTTTCTTGTTTGTGTGGGGGTAACCATATTTCATAGTAAGGGAGCGCAAGAGACTCATACGACCTTTACTGGTACAGGATTGAATTTTACATAAACAATGGAGTAACCCTCTTCGACCAAGAAAGCGTCAAAACAACCCTAACTAAAACTCTACAGTCAAAGACTAACCCCTGAAAAATGCAACCTCCTAAAAGCCTACAGATCCTTCATGAATTTTGCTGGAATCAAAGGTGACCTGCCTACATATTCCTATATTCGTACACTACCGTTCATTCCGCTTGAAGCCGAAATAGACCAGTTAATTACCGGATACGCAAACTACTGCAAACAAATGTCAATTTTTCTGCAACTTTTGAAAGAAACAGGCGCCCGAGCAGGAGAAGCCTATCGATTAACCTGGACAGACATAGACGAAGTTGCTAAAACAATATCCATTAGACCTGAAAAAGGGAGTAACCCACGCTTTAACAGAATATTAGAAAAACTACTACGGCTACTGATTTCTCTTCAAAAAACAACAGTACCTGACCCAAAAGCTATAGTATTCGCCTAGAAGAAAAAAGCTTACATCGGCAAATCCTTCAGAAGGATGCGTAAACGAATCGTAGCAAACACTGGCAATCAACGCTTACTAAAGATCCATTTTCACACACTTCGATATCGGAAAGGAACAACAGTTTACATTAAAACCAGAAGCCTCGCTCACGTAATGGTTCAACTTGGCCACAAAAGCTGGAGTTCCGCTCAATTATACGTTAGCTTATCAGAAGCAATCGCCCAGCCAGATGAAAAATGGATAACTGCAATCGCAAGGACACTCGAAGAAGCACTGAAACTAACTAACGCAGGCTTCATATATGATTACCAATTGGGAACCAGGCGTTAAGATCTACAAAAAACAGGTAGCTAACGAATGATGACGACAATTTCAGTTGGAAAAACAAATAAAGACCAAAGCAACTTAGCATCGCCACAGTACCCTAGACTAGAGCAGGGCGGTCGTAGTCTAGTTTGGTCTAGGACATCAGCCTGCCACGCTGACGACCCGGGTTCAAATCTCGGCGACCGCACCATCAATTCTTTTAGCATAAAACTATTTTTCAACTTTTCAGTGCCAAATGAAACATTTAATACATTTTCACAAGCAGTTTAGTTAACATCTTTTCGTGTTTTTCCGACAATCAATCTCAATAAGTGAAAACGGTCTTCCCTGATTTTCTAAATCTCAGCCATCTTGAAAACACGTTTCAAGGCACCTCACACGCATAACAATCACTTTGAAACATCAATGTTTTCACCTTTAGCGATATACTTCAGTAAATTAAACGGGACAATCTCTTTTGTAGTCAGCATTTCCTGCATTTTTCTCCTCTTTGTTTACGAAGAAGTACCTTACATTTAGAACGGCTAAAACTTTTTTCCTGCTGCTTTTTTTACTGGTGACAAACCCATCGGCGATGGACTAAAAACAAGGAAACCAAAAAGAAGATAACTAAAAAACAGGACAAATTCTTCGAGGCAGATTACTTCCTTAGGCTTCAAAATTTAGGCGCAGAAGCTGGTGTCTGCATTTGCTATCTTTGCAGCCGTACAATAGTAGGTTGGGATTGTTGCAGTTGGTTGCTAAGACCTGTGTTGTCGATTTGCAGTTTTCGCATCGGTCCGCTCGGACTTGACCGTTTGAGACGCGCCCTTTGACAAGAAAAACACTCCAAGATTTCTCTTTGAAAGGATAAAACAACAAAAATGACCTCGGTAAGAAGTTCAAGCGTTCATAAATGCTCAGCTTCTGTACGAAAAAATATGCAGTTGTTGTTTAAATTTATTTGTGATTGTAAACAAACAACAACTATACAACAATAAGAACTACAGTTATACATCAATTGCTGAATCAAAATGCATTTTCAATGATTTTTTATTTTTGGTCAAGAAGGACAAAACACACCTGTGTAAGTCTTCAAGAAAATGTTGTATTTTTCGATGACACAAATAAATTATTATCAAAACCCTAGCACAGTTACTCTAATAACCCTAAAATACACGATCATAAAAAAGCTCAGTATTTGGACTTAAATAGCGAAGTTTTGTTTTTAGGTATTAATTCCTGATTCAGAGGTTGCTTTCATAAGTAAGTTATACGCCTTCAGCCATCTTGGTTGACAATTGAATTGGGAGGATATCCATATGAAGCAAATTGCGGAAAAAGATAGGAAAGAATTAGAAGCCAAATTAGCTAACGTTTTTGATGAAAAAATCAACGATTTGTCTACAGAATTGCGTGAAATACTGCTAGATGATATGGTTACAGCATTCGAAAATAGATTAAATGTGTTAAACAACGCGAGCAAAAAAAATGCCAACTGAGCGCTTAGATGGACAAAAATACTGATTAGTAATACATAAATGATTTATAATAAAACGGAGCATTAAAATAAAAAAGAGGATTCAAAAGTGCGTCGATCAAAACTTGAAATGTATGTAGACATCCTTACAGTGCTTGCCCACCGAGGACCGTTAAAGTTAACACATGTTATGTACAAAGCCAACGTTAACTGCAGCATCCTTAAGGAATACCTAGACTTTCTCATAAAGCAGGGCTTAGTTGAAGAACGCACTGTTGGGAAAGCACGTGTGGTTTTCGCTGTAACCCAACGCGGCATTACTGTTCTGAAGTATTTTAGGGAACTAAAGCAAGTCTTGCCTATAGTAGAGGAATCAAGGACTCAGACGCCTATTCCCTATTAAACTTCTTGTCTATATTCTATCAGTTAAATTTTATTTTCACTTGTTTTAATTTCTTTGTTGGTTTTGTTTATTTCAAATTAATATCACAGTGTCGCAAGACTTAATAAATAGCTAATCACTTAGCTATCAAACTGTACACATGTACAAATGAAAAACAACTCGAGGACTAATCTTGATCAGAAATGACCTTTCAAACAAAAAACCCCTAAACATTCTAGAGAAAATAGAAGAAAGCCTCGAGAGACTTAACGACAAAATGGAAATCATGATAGAAATCCAAAAGAGCAACGGAAAAGGCAACAACCAAAAAACTGCAACGCTATCCTTGCCCGATGCATCTTTAGATGTCATGACCCTTCTATCAATGCCAGATCACCTGCGCAAGACTGCTATGAGTATTTGCAGATGTGGCAGAGCAACAGCTGAAGAGATCGCTGAGCAAACCACAAGGGCAAGAGCAGTGGAGAGCGCTTACCTTAATCAACTAGTCATTATGGGTTACTTAAAGAAGGAGCGAAAAGGCAGGAAAGCCTACTTCTTCATAGAAAGAGAGACACAGAGCTGAACACTATGAGCAAGATAATCGCTGTACATTCCTACAAAGGTGGAACAGGAAAAACTTCCATGTCCGTAAACTTAGCAGCCACATTCGCCAAGATGGGTAAAAAAGTTTGTGTCTTCGACCTTGACTTTCGAGCTCCAAGCTTATTTGCTATCCTTAAAACCCCAACCGCTGATTTTTGGTTAAACGATTATCTAAATAATACTTGCGAAATAGACAAAACTCTAATAGATTTAAGCAGCCGAATAACTGGAAACATTAACGGTAAGTTCTATACTGTCTTAGCAAACCCATCTACTGAAGCAATCCGAGACATGTCATCGAAAGACCGCAAATGGGAGATGCGCGCATTAGGACGCCTACTTGCACTCAGAGAAACGCTACTTAAAGACCAGAAATTCGATTACCTAATCTTTGACACCAGCCCTGGACTCCAGTATTCCTCCATCAATGCTATTGTAGCTGCTGACTTTGTAGTTGTTGCAACAACAGGCGACCGATCTGACGTTGACGGAACAAAACGCATGCTGGCTGAACTCTATAACCTGTTCGAAAAGAAAACGGGTTTGGTTCTAAACAAAGTGCTTGATGCCTCAGTGACCGCTAAGAAGACAGAGATGCAAGCTAAAATCAAAGCGGAATATCAAGTGCCAATGCTGGGTATGGTGCCGTGCTTCTGTGAAATTCTAAGGGCCGAGGGAAACTTGATTTTTGTCCAGGACAAACCCGACCATCCCTTCACAAAAATCCTTGCAGAGATGGCT
This sequence comes from Candidatus Bathyarchaeota archaeon, assembly GCA_963775685.1. Taxonomy (GTDB): domain Archaea; phylum Thermoproteota; class Bathyarchaeia; order Bathyarchaeales; family Bathycorpusculaceae; genus Bathycorpusculum. The sequence goes on along the minus strand of CAVZJV010000014.1, from coordinate 270,235 downwards.
AAGAAAATCGAGACAAACGAAGTCAACTAAAACTTCACTCTATTTCTATTTTATTTAACAAAAAAGCTTAAACAATACTTCACGTGCTAGAATTTCCTGTTTGGAGATGGATTTGTTGGATAGGTCAGCTATTATTTTGGCAGGAGGTTCCTCTACACGATTTAACACAGATAAAGGCTTTTTACAGTTGGATGGAAAACCATTGTTGAATCATGTCATTGATGCCGTGGAAAGGCTTGTCGAGGAAGTTATTGTGGTAACGAACACCCAAGCGCGAGCAGACACTTATGCAAACTTGGTTTCCGAGAAAGTAAGGTTTGCGGTTGATGTTTGTGAGTCAAATGGTCCTTTGGTTGGAGCTTTAACTGGGTTTGAAGCAGCCAAGGGCGAGTACTCGGCGCTTCTACCGTTTGATAGTCCCTTTGTTTCCACTGAGGTTTTGTCTTTGCTTTTTGATTGCTGCATAGGTAAGGCAGCGGTTGTTCCAAGATGGACAAATCAGGAGATTGAACCCCTACATGCTGTTTATCGTACAAAACAAGCGTTGGAGGCTACTAAGAAGGCACTAGCTGAAGATGAATTGGACTTGCAAGCGATGGTAGAGAGGTTGCGAGGCGTACGATATATGTCGACGATGGTGATTGAACAGTTGGACCCTGATTTCAAGACGTTCTTTAACGTCAACACGACGCTGGATCTTAAGAAAGCAACAGTTATGCTAAAGCCTAGAAAAACATCCAAAGACAAAAAGAAAAATCGGTGATACCTTAGCATTTGTTGTTGTGGCTCTACAACCAAATTATTTTTTATAATTTTGTCTTTTAATTGTTTTTCCATAAGATTTGATAACATCTTGAAGCATCAGCTGAGTCAACGTTTAATTGAGTGCAACCAGCGATGGCATGCACTTGATGCTGAATTGGAAAAATATTGGAGGTAAGTTGTATGGAATTTTGTTCCGAATGTGGTTCAACCCTAAAATCAATTAAGGTAAATTCAGGAAAACAAGCAATGCTCATGTTAACCTGTAATAAATGCAAACATTACAAGCATTTTTAAGTAAACACTAGCAGCAAAGTTAACGGCAAATTCATCGCGCATAGTCCTAAACAGTTTGTTGTCATCATCGGAAAAGAAGAGCAGGAACTAGTGACACTTCCAACTATCCAGGGTTAAAAGCCCAAGATGCGGAAACACCGCCGTCAACGTTTGGCAGGTTCAGACACAGGGCTCAGATGAATTGTCAACTCAGTTCCTAAGAAGCATAAGATGTGGGTTCTACCCACAGAAAATACATTTAATATCTATGAGTTACTAAGTTTTTCTTTTTTTACGTTTACATTGTTAAATTAAATTAGACTCGGCGAACAAAAAAAATTTATTGTGTCAAGTCTTTTTGCATTAGGATTTACGCAAAGTCGATTACTAATTATTGGCTAATAAGGAAAATGGATGAGGGGCCGTTTTCATCATTTGGGTAGTAAGCAATGTGGCTTGCGAGTATCATGAATTTTTACAAGATTTAAATAATCGCCCAATAATATTCAGTTAGCTTTTATTCGATTAGTTAAAGCCTGAGGCATTTAATTTTGAAACATGAAAACCACAGTGTGCAAAAGCAGATGAACATGAAGGGAATGACCCATGAAGCTCCAACACACAGCATGCATACAAAATCATTAAAAACAAAATTTTTTGTTTGCCTCGCCCTTAGCATTCCAGTTCTGATTCTCTCAGGCGGAATCCAAACATGGTTTGACTACGCCCTAACGCTACCCTACCAAGCCTACATTCTTTTGATTTTGTCGTTAATTATCTATGTATATGGCGGATGGCCATTCCTTAAAGGAATAACACAAGAAATTAAAGCCCACCAACCCGGAATGATGACTCTGATTGGCACTGCAATCTCTGTTTCCTTTTTCTTTTCAGCCGCCACAGTTTTTTTCCCCGTTGGAAACGATTTTTTCTGGGAACTCGCCACCCTAATCGACGTTATGCTTTTGGGGCATTGGATTGAAGCCAGAAGCATCATGGGCGCGTCAAGAGCCCTGGAGGAGCTTGTTAAAATTATGCCGACTACGGCGCATATGGTGATGGATGGTCAGATTATGGATATGCCTGTTTCTGAGTTGCAGGTGGGCTATGTTGTTTTGGTTCGTCCCGGCGAGAAGGTGCCCTCGGATGGTGTGGTTGTTGATGGGGAATCGTTTGTTAATGAGGCATTTTTGACTGGCGAATCTAAACCTATGCTAAAACAGTTGTCGGATGGGGTGATTGGGGGAGCGGTAAATGGCGACGGGTCATTAAAAGTTAGGATTGAAAAGACGGGCAAGGAAACTTACCTGTCTTCAGTGGTTAAGCTTGTTAGGCAGGCGCAAGAAAGCAAATCCCGAACCCAAGACCTCGCAAACAGGGCGGCAGCGCTCCTCTTCTATGTAGCAGTAACCGCTGGCGCCATAACTTTTGCTATCTGGGCATTAATTGGAAACGTACAATTCGCCTTAAACCGAACAGTCACAGTGCTCGTAATAGCGTGTCCCCATGCACTTGGATTAGCGATACCGCTTGTGATTGCTCTCTCAACATCGATAACTGCGAAGAGTGGCATCTTAATCAGAGACAGAAAAGCCTTCGAAGACGCAAAAACCATAAATGCCGTGGTTTTCGATAAAACAGGCACCTTAACCACAGGGCAGTTTGGAGTCAGCGACGTAATATCTTTTGTTTTGGAAAAGGAACTTTTGAGTTTGACAGCGGCGGTTGAGCAAAATTCCGAGCACATCATAGCCAAAGCCATAGTCAAGTACACAGAAGCAAAAGGCATCATAATTCCTAAAAGCCAAAGTTTTGAAGCTATCCCCGGCAAGGGTGCAAAAGCAAAGGTCAGCGGCAAAGACGTTTACGTTGGAAACCTAAACCTTCTAAAAGAGCTAAACATCCAAACAACCGACGAAAGAGTTCTGAAACTTCAAAAGAGTGGAAAAACCGTAATTTACGTTGTGGTTGAAGGAGAACTTGCTGGAGTTTTTGCACTTGCAGATAGTGTCCGTGAGGAATCACGCAAAGCTGTTTCTGAGTTGAAGGCAAGAGGTATTAAGGTTTACATGTTGACGGGTGATTCTAAGGAAGTTGCAAAGTCGGTGGCAGAGGAGCTTGGCATTGATGCTTATTTTGCCGAGGTGCTCCCTGACCAGAAAGCTGAGAAAATCAAAGGTTTGAAAGCTCAGGGTTTTAGAGTTGCAATGGTAGGCGACGGCATCAATGATGCTCCTGCCTTGGTTACGGCTGATGTTGGACTTGCGATTGGAGCAGGAACAGACGTTGCCATCGAAAGCGCAGACATAATTCTTGTGAAAAACGATTCGCGTGATGTGTCAAAAGTTATTGATTTTTCGAAGCGAACCTATTCAAAGATGGTGCAAAACCTTTGGTGGGCAGCTGGATACAACATTTTTGCGATTCCGCTGGCGGCAGGCATCTTTTCAGGTTTAGGCATAGTCATTGACCCAGCTGTTGGTGCGATTTTGATGTCTCTTAGTACAGTGATTGTTGCAGTTAATAGTCAGACGCTTCGCAGAAAAAATCCATAAATTAATCAAAATTTAAAGAAAATTAGAAAAGTGTCTAATTTTTAGATTGCACTATCGTTGAAACAGAAGTGCTCTATGGGCTTACCAGAAACAAGGCTGAATTATTTGTAGACTTGGCATGTGGGACATATACAAGATTTATTTCTGTCAAGGTCGCTACAGGCTGCTTTTCCAATTGAACAGAAAGGTCCGAGCAACTCCTGGGGCTTGGGCATTTTCATCTCACCCATCTGATCTGGCATCGCACCCATCGAACCAGCAGCATACCTGAACCCTTCATACCCATGTTGTTCTTCATATCCATCATCATCTTAAGTTTACGCACAGAACAGGCGCTTTGAGCCTGTACAGGGCACATTCCTCATATACATTTCATCACAACATCATTGTTTAAGGGAACTTTTTGCGCTTCATTTTTTCTTCCAAATAACGGCATATCTTCACCTCCAAAAAAACCACGTTAAATAAGAGGTTGGGTGCGTGACGAGATTTAAGACTGGTTATAGCGTGAACACAGCAACAAGTTGTCATCTTTCGACCAAGAAAATCTTAACCATGCTTCAATTAGCCCAAGCTATTCATAAATTTGGAAAATGTCAAGATAAAGCTGATTTTTTGCACAATAGGGGGTATTCGAGTGGTTTTTGCTTCTTAGAAAGACTGTACATTGTGCATCCTGAAATTGCAACCAGCAACCCCAAAACTAAAGCTGTGTATTCTAACCCAACCCTTACCAATAAAACCTCGAAAACGCCAACTAAACCAAATAGCACAAAAATTACGGCAGATAACCATTTTAGTTTGTGCCGTGGAATCCGCCTACAAAAGACAACACCGATGACGATACCTATGCCGTCTGCGACAAGCATCGCCAAAGTTGCACCAACCAGTACGCTGACAGGACTATGATATTGAACAGCTAAACTTAAAGTTGCAAGCTGGGTTTTGTCCCCTAATTCCGCAAGAAAGAAAGCAATACCCACAGTTGCGATTACACCAAAACGTGAAACCTTAACACTGTCTTCTACGGCTTTTTCTTCACGCACAGTCCATATTCCAAAGCCAATAAAAGCGATTGAAGCCACTAGAGAGATTGCTTCTATGGGTACAACTTCAGTTAACAGTTGGCCAATTACGATGACTATAGCAAAGTTGGCAACTGTTACTATGAAAATTGCAAAGAGCACTTTGGGGGGGTTGAATTTCGTGGCGAAGGTCATGGCTACAAACTGAGTTTTGTCGCCCATCTCGGCAAGAACAACGAGCAGGAATGCTGCAGAGAAGGCGGCTAAGTTCAGGTCAATCAATTTATTCCTCTTATAGGGGTGGTTTTGCAATTTTTTTGTTATTGAGTGTTTTGGTCCATTGCTTGAATGCGGTGGATGGTGGATGGTCGCGGTAGAGTTGTTTTCGCTTTGATTCTAAGAATAGGTTTTCTTTGCCTGAGTATTCGGCTGCTGTTAAGATATGGTGGTCTATCTGGGAAGCTTTCTGGAAAACCATATCCATTTTGGATCTCCAAGATTCATCTCTTAGCGCATGATGCTCCAAAATCACCGTGGGCACCGCCTCAACAATCCGCTCCAGATTCCTAAGCCCCTGGTCCAACTGCGCCAACTCAACGCGGAAACCCCCAAGATAAAGCGGCGGACCACCTAGCATAATCGCAAAGGGCTTCTCATCCAAAATCAACTGCAACGTATGATTAGCCATTGGTCCTTGAACATCGGGTGCAAACATGAACCGCTCTTCTTCATGCTCCACAGTTGCCATTAAAACCCAGCCTAACATTGAATCCTCAGAACCATGAGCAACCGCTTCAGAAAACCTCAGACAAGTCTTTCCAAAATTGAATGTTTTACCATCCGCCGCTTCCACCACTTTAGCGTGTTTTCCGCCTGTTTTCCCAAACATCCATGCGCGTTGTCGTTGGCTTGCGTTGATGTTTTCCTTGGGGTTCTTGGCAAGAACCGTTTTGTCTTGGTAGATTTGCCGTGCGGTTTCGCCGTCTTCGGTCCAGTTTACGACCCAGTCTTCAAAGGAGGGTGTGTGGTGGTCGAAATGGTAATGACTAATCGTGGTCACCGTGGCTTTTTCGGAGGCTTCAGCTATAGTTTTCCGCAGGCTGGCGATTGTTTGGAATTCGAGGGGGTGTGGCGGCAGGCTGAAACGGTAGGGAGCAAGCGAGATTCCTCCATCCAAAAGCATGTTTACATCAGGTGTTTCCACGAGTGTGCACATGGAACGAACGCCAAAGCTTTCTGCTGCTAATGGGGTGACCTTAATCTTATTTAAGATGTCGTCAGGGTTTTCCATGTTAATCCACGCGAGAGAATTCCAGTAAAATAAAGGCTTGGGAAGTAAAATTGTTTATGTTAGCCTAGTTGCTGTATTGTGACAGCCACAACCCTTTAAGTTCCCAAAGATACCAAGCATTAGACAGTATAGAGCTGTTTTTTATGAGTCAAACCATCGAAAACAAAAACTTGGAAATAGCAACGCTTGCAGGCGGCTGTTTTTGGTGCACTGAAGCGGCGTTTAGCATCATTAAGGGTGTGGAGCGAATTGAACCTGGCTACACAGGCGGCACAGTGCCTAACCCATCATACGAGGAAGTTTCAACAGGCACAACTAGGCATGCTGAAGCTGCACAGATTTATTTTGACCCCAAAGTGGTCAGTTACAAGGAGATTTTGGAGATTTTCTTCACCATGCATGACCCCACATCGCTTAACCGTCAAGGCGCTGACGTTGGAACCCAGTACCGCTCCGCTATTTTTTACCACACTCCTGAGGAGAAAGAAACAGCCGAAAAACTAATCGACGAACTCAACAAAGAAGGAATATGGAACAACCCCATCTTAACCGAAGTCGTCCCACTTAAAGCGTTCTACAACGCCGAAACATACCACAAAGACTACTACAAAAAACACCCCAAAGAACCCTACTGCCAAGCTGTCATTGCCCCCAAAATCGCAAAGTTGCAGCATAGGTTTTTAGACAAAATCAAGGTGCCCCTATGAAGGCCCAAACAACAGAGAGCAGTGCTGACGAGGTTTTGCGGTTAATCGAGAAGGCATCTGAGAAGAATTTTTTGCCAATTATCGGTCCGCATAAAGGCAAGTTTTTGGCAGAGGAAATACGTAAAGCCAAGCCGAATCGTGTGTTGGAGATAGGCACCCTGATTGGTTACTCAGCGATTCTGATGGGCAAAGAAATGGATGCGGAAACCGAAATTGTCACCATCGAAATCCATACAGACGAAGCAGAGATAGCGGGCAAAAACATCGTCCGCGCAAACATCCCTGCAAAAGTCCAAATCATAAATGGCGACGCCCTAGAAGTTATTCCCACATTGCAGGGACCTATTGATTTTGCTTTCATTGATGCGGAAAAAAACGAGTATTTCCAGTATCTCAAATTGGCCGAGGATAAGTTGCGCAAGGGTACGGTTGTGTTTGCTGACAACGCAGACGTTTTCGCCGACCAGATGAACGATTATTTGGATTATGTCCGTAACTCTGGAAAGTACCGCAGTCGCTACATCCAAGTGGGCGGAGACGGCGTAGAAATAAGCGTCAAACTTTAACCCAAAGTTTTAATGATTGGCTGGGCGTTGTCTGTTCGGGTGGGCGATGACGACTCTGGCCCCGAAGACATAGAGGATGATGAGGATCTTGAGTGAGAGACGGTAAAAATGATAACTTTCAAGTATGTACTTGAATAGTCAAAATTACCCTCGAAGAGCCCACCTACTGAAATAAACCTGAAACTCTTGGAAATTTATCAAATCATCTATCTGTCAAAAGTTTATCCATTAATGTAAGTAAGAAATATCCTTGTTCTTTATCTAACTTAGTGCAGGAAAGACCATGGAATAAATTATAGACTTCTACACCATATTTCAGTTTAATTTGTTTCTCATTTTGTTCTATAATTTCAGTGCTTGAATTTTTAATCATCAGAGTCCCTACCTCTTCCAATTCCCGCTTTTTCAGATTTAAGGCTTATCTTACTCTCAAGATCGAAAAAAAATTAGAAATCCGATTCATTAACTAATCTAGGTTCTTCTAAACTTAATTTCCTTTGTCTATATTCATTTAACTAAACCATTGCAATTTGGACAGCTTGAAAGATAAAGATCGGGTTATTTTTTTCAAAAACAGTTCCGCCAATTTGCCAATTATTCCCCACTTAGTCTTCGTGTTGCTGAAGCTAAAAACCATCTTCAGCGATGTCCGCCCAAAGATGAAACTGAACATCCAGGTGCAAGTCATTAATTTTTTTTCAGTATTGAATTTTCAATATTCATTTTTTTAGTCCGTTTTTCTATCGATTAGATTGACTTTAAGCGTTTACATTTTGATATTTTGGGCAGTGTTTAATGAAGGACCAGTATATTGCAGAAATATCCCAAGTTTCCTGAGAAATATGGGAAGGGAAGATGAAAAACACTTTCTAAGAGATACTACTTTACAATCTATCGAAGTTACTAGAATTACTGAGAGTTTCGATTCAGGCAATGTGTTAAGTAAGTTATCTATTCTTGTATCAGGTTAACGGAAGAATCCATTAATAATACTAAATCTTTTAAATATCATGCATTTGGAATTTTTCAGGCGCATGCCTAAGAGCCCACCTAACAACCAAACAATTTTAAGGTATATAAGAAAGAAATTCCAAATTATTAGTGGTGATTTGTTTTGGTTTTAGCAAGAATGACTGTCTGGCATTTTAAGGAAAGTAAAGGCGAAAAAGGTTTTTCAGAACTTGACCTCCTCCTTAACACTTTGGCGCATCAAACCGAAGGGTTCCGCGGTGCAATCTCGCTTGTCGCTGATGATGACCCAAATACGGTAACAATCCTAACGCTTTGGATAGACCAAGAAGCATTAGATAGGTCAGAGAAAGATGTGTTTACTCAAGCAGTCAAAAAAGTTCAAGATTTAATCAGCAAACCGCCGCAAATCAAAAATTACAAGGTGTTTTCAACAGAGCTTTTTCAACGTTCAGAGTGGCCATTCCGTTGGGCATAGTCTAAACAAAAAAAGGAAAAATTATTTTTCTTCTGGCGGTTTTTCCCATAACTCTAGCTTTTGCTTCTTTAGTTCTGTGCGTTTTTTCTGCAAGTAACTGTAAACGGTATGGTGTTGGCAACCCTCGACAATCATTTGCACTGCATTGCGTGCGGCATCGGCTTCCTCAAAACTGCCGATAATTCCAATTGTGTGGCCGTAAATAACAACATCAGCTTCGGTTAATTCCTCGATGAGTTTTCTAGTTTTTCCGTCAGTACCGATGATTCTGCTCTTTACACGTTTAATGTCTGATTCGGAACGCCCAAAAATCAAGCGCAGATCTATCATGTCAAAGATGTCGTCTTCATTGTGGATGAGACGGAACGCGGTTTCTGGCATGAATCCTCTACCTATTGCTGTGACTATGTCTTTGGCTCTTAGGAACACTGAGGGGTCAGGTATGTTTTCTGGAAGCGTTATGGTGACGCTACCTTCTTTGTCGATGTCGAGTTTGACGTTTAGTTTTGTTTCTATTTCCTGTTTTACTTTACCTTCCGGACCGATTAGTATACCGACGCGTTCTTTAGGAACCTTTACAAATGTATCTGAACCAGGCATTATTTACCAACAACCTTCTTGTATAATTCTTCAACTGGATAAACATCAACGTCTAACCGCTTAAAGAACCTATTTACATTCTCTAAATCCCGGCGCAACATAAAGTCGGCCAGGGGATGCTGAATCGAAACGGACTGAGAAACATCAAAAACTACCGGTTTACCTTTCCACATCATAATGTTGTATTCGCTTAGGTCGCCATGGACAATTTTGGCTTTTTGGTAGAGCCGTTTGATATAGGTAACTATTATTTTGTAAACTTTCTCAGGGTTGGCTGGTGGCTTTTCTTTGAGCGATGGTGCGCTAACACCTTTTTTTCCAATAAACTCCATAACTACGACGTTGCTTTTGACGGCAATGGGTTTTGGTACGCGCACCTTTGCGTTGTCAGCTTCACCTAAATTGCGAAACTCCTTTTGTGCCCAAACTGTCATCAATGAGCGGGTATCGTGCTTGACATCTTTGAAGCGGGGATCACCTTCTATGTATTTGTGCATGCCCTTCTTGAACTCGGCAGAAGACGTTAAGTAAATCTTTACCGCCAAGTCGACGCCTTCTTTGGTTGTGCCCCAGTACACTTTCGCTTCTTTTCCTGAACTCACAGCACCATTAAGCTCATAGAAAATGCCGCTATTAAGCATGTCAAAAACCACCATACGTGTGGTTTGGTCGAAAACTTCTTCGACTGTTGCACGTTCCTTGGATTTGTCGTGGGTTAGCATTTTGTCTCTTCGTTCAATTCTTCTCTCAGTATGGGCAATACGTTCTTGGGCTTTTCGTGACATAATATCAAGGATGCTTACGGCTTTTGGGTATTAAAACCAGTCGAGCAGAAAACCACTTTGAAACGGAGTCTATAACATTTGCTCGAATACCAAAGAGGGGCAGGTCTTATTGGCGATTTTTCAGGACCTTAATATTTTAAAAATCAGTAGAAATAGCAAAAATGGAAGTAAAAATTGAATTATAGAGTTAAGAGACCCTTGCGTCTAAGCGTATCAGATTGCGAATGCGTATAGCGCCAAACCACGTCGCCACGTGTATCTGTCTGAAAATCCCAAGGGGAAACGATGACTATGTCGCCTTCTCGAATCCAGACTCGACGCTTCATTTTGCCTCGGATACGGCATAAACGTTCAGCTCCATCCTGACATTTAACCAGTATTCGGTCGAAACCAAGCAGTTTTATAACTACACCTAAGACTTCACCTTGCCCAGGATAAACTAATTCGCCGATTGCACCTTCGCTTAACACTTTTTTCTTTCCCAAACATCTAAACCTCGATCGACTTGAAAAAAATATGTACAGCTTGCTTAAAAGCGTGTTCGTCCAGCAAGAAGGCTTCAGCAAATTAAAGCTAATCAAACAGAAAAAACAAAATTTAGCAAACAAATTTAGCCGATAAGCATTGGTCCTTGAGAAAAGGTTTTCTTAACGCTGAATCTATGTTGCTTTATATAAGGGGATATAAAAAAAATCAACTGCAGACTGACTAAACATAAAGATCGGGGTTGTGAAATTGCCTGCGAGAAATTCCCCAGAATGCAAAACGGCAAGTGCCAAACGGCAGTGTTGGTTTGTTGCAAGGGAAAACAAATTCTGTAAAATCTGCAACTTCGCACACACAAAGGGTGCAGAGCCATGTTTTGAATGCCTCGAGTTTCCATGCGAAACTACCAAAGCAAGGTCCCATCAATTTGGGCTATTGCCAGTACATCTCAGGAAAAACCTGAAATAGTTTTAAGTTTTACGGTTGCAAATCTATCTGTGATTATGTATGGATTCCCCTGAAATTGTCATTGAAGCCAAAAGTTTAACCAAGAAATTCGACGATTTTACTGCCGTTGACCACATCGACTTTAGGGTTTACAAAGGTGAATGCGTGGGTTTTTTGGGTCCCAACGGCGCCGGAAAAACCACTACAGTTCGGATGATTTATTGTTTTTTGCCTCCAACTCAGGGAGAACTAGATATTGTTGGCTTAAGCGTGCATACAAAATGCCGAGAAATAAAGAGCATCGTGGGTGTGGCACCGCAAGAAGATAATTTAGACCCAGATTTTTCAACCATCAAGAACCTTACCGTTTATGCACGGTATTTTGACATACCAAAAGATGAAGCCCTAAAAAGAGCCAACGACCAAATTAAGTTTTTCCAGCTAGAAGAAAAAAAGGAAGTCCCCATTATGGCGTTGTCCACTGGTATGAAACGCCGGCTGATTTTTGCCAGGGCACTTTTGAATCAACCCCAAATTCTCCTTCTTGATGAGCCTACAACAGGGTTGGATCCACAGGCTAGACATCTGGTATGGGATGAAGTTAGGCATCTCAAAAAGAAGCAGGTTACAATCATTTTGACAACGCATTACATGGATGAGGCAGAAGTCCTCTGCGACAGAATCCTGATAGTAGACAAAGGAAAAATCATCGAAGACGGCAAGCCCGCTGAACTCGTTAAGAAGCATATAGGCGAAGACGTCTTGGAACTCGACTACAACGAAAAACTCTTGTCAACAATCCAAAAAGCCTTCCCCGATGCACGCATAGAGAAACTTAGCGACCGCATGCAAATCTTCACTGAAAAACCTCACGGAGTTTTCGAAGGGTTTCTACAAGAACATCCTATACAAAATGTCACTATCCGCAAAGCCAACCTTGAAGACGTTTTCCTTAAATTGACTGGAAGAGGATTGCGGGAAGAATGAGTGAACCTAACCTTCACAAGTCACCAGCCCGTTTCATCATGCCTAAATTGACATACAGGGTTTGGAAGGTTTGGCGACGCAACTTTGACGTATTCACAAAAACTATAAAAGTTAACTTTCTACCATCCCTGCTTGAACCCATCCTCTACCTTTTAGCTTTCGGCTTTGGCTTGGGAGGATTTATCCCAAGCATACAGGGAGAATCTTACATCGCGTTTATAGCGCCTGCACTTGTGGCGATTTCCATCATGAACGGATCATTTTTTGAATGCACTTTTGCCTCGTTTGTACGCATGTACTTCCAAAAGACATTTGACGCCATCGTCGCCACACCTGTCAGCGTTGAAGAGGTTGTGACTGGAGAACTGCTTTGGGGAGCCACAAGGGCAACCATCAACACAATAATTGTTTTGGCGGTAGTTGCAGCTTTCGGCTTAATTTCCAGCCCACTGTTCTTGTTGGTAATTCCACTTGCTTTTTTTGGAGGACTCATGTTTGCATCCATAGCAATGTGCTTCACGTCAGTTGCGCCAAACATTGACTTTTTTAATTTTCCTTCGTTTTTGTTTTTGACGCCGATGTTCTTTTTATGCGGCACATTCTTCCCCTTAACCTCGCTACCAATTGCCGCTCAAGGAGCAGCCTTGGTTTTGCCGCTGACGCATATTGTAAACATTACAAGAGGCCTTGTTTCAGGGCACCTAGAACCCATACTTGGCTTAACTCCAGCTGTTCTAATCCTGATCAGTTTCGTCTGGATAATTGTCGTTACGCTATTCTTCTTTATCCTAAGCATTAACTTAATGAAGAAACGCTTAACAAGCTAAACCACTATGCCTTTGACTTCCGCGATAATCAGGTAAAAAGCTGCCAACCCCTTCCATTTTCCCCAAGATGTGGCGATCTGACGTACTTCCTCTGTTTTAATCGGCTTTCCACCGTAATAATACCTAGAAATCACACGCCTAATTCCAAAATCGTCCGCGGGCAAAGCATCCAACATTTGCATTCCCCGCAGCATGGTAAGTTCCGCTGTCCAGACACCTATGCCTTTAATTTCGTCCAATTCAGCAATGATTCGCTTATGATTTTTCTGGTTTTTCATAGCCTCAAGATCCAACTTCCCGTCGGCAATTAGCTTTGCTACCCCATGAATGTACTCTGCTTTACGCATGCTTAACCCAACCTGCTGGATGTCGCTTAGGCATAGGACAGCGATATTTTGGGGTGCTGGATAAGCAAAGGAGGTGTTGCCTTCTATTTGGAGGGGGGCACCGAATTTTTTTGTTAACCGCTGCTCGATTGTGTGTGCAACTTTTATGGAGATTTGTTGCTCCACAATAGAGTCCACAAGTGATTCAAAGACGGTTGAGGTTGTGGGGTTTTTTAATCCGTACAGTTTCTGGCTTATTTGGTGAATTACAGGATCATTTTCAATGTCCTTATAGAAACTGCAGAGGTTGAAGTTCAAGTTAAAGATAAAATCTATTGCTTCTTTGGTTTTCTGTTTATCTTGGGGGTTTATTTGGCTGTTTGATTTTAGTTCAACCTTTATTTTTGGTTTTTCAATTATTCCGCTGGAGGTTATTTTTACCAAAACAAGGGTGTCATCAACTTTTAGAACTTGGTGGAACACGCCGTTTGCGTAGGAGCGGATTTGACTGTCGCCGTTGCTGAAGATTTGCGCGGTTAAATCAAAGTTGAAAGGCGCCAACGGTTCTATGGTGAATGTTTCAGTGAAAACCATCCCTGTTTCTTTCCTTATCCTTGCTTTAACTGCTGTTGGGATATTAAAGATTTTTAACCCTAAACTGTATTGTTAGCCAACAAGGAAGATCAAGTATGCGTTTAGTTATCCGAATTGGCGGTTCAGTGGTTGCATCACCAGTCAACACCGACTTAATGAGTAAATATGCGGAAATAATCAAAACTGTCAAGCAACTGGGACATGAGGTTGCCGTGGTTTTAGGTGGTGGCGCTTTGGCGAGGGAATTTATCTGTATCGCCAGCAATTTAGGTTTAGACATGGTGGACCAGGATGACATTGCGATTTCATGTTCACGGCTTTTCGCGCAGCTTTTCCTCAAAAAACTCGGCAATGCTGGCTGCAACAAAGTCGCAGTAACGCTTGATGAAGCAGCTATGTATCTTGGCGAGGGAAAAATCGTGGTCATGGGTGGTTTGAAGCCAGGAATTACTACAGATGCAGTTGCTACCTTGGTTGCTGAACGTGTCAACGCGGATTTACTAGTAAAAGGAACTGACCAAAACGGAGTTTACGATAAAGACCCGAGAAAACACCCAAATGCGGTGAAATTTGACCGTTTATCGCTTGAGGATTTAGCTGCCGTCTTTGAACACTGCGAGCACAAAGCAGGAATTCACCAAATTATTGATCCTGAAGCCATTAAAGTTCTCAGACGCAAACGGCTAAAACTGGTAGTCGTGAACGGCTTTAAGCCTGAAAACATTTTAATTGCGATCGAGGGCGGAAACGTTGGAACAATCATAAGCTAACTTTTGCGTTTTTTCCACAGCAGTTTTGAACAAGTAAGAAATTGAAGCGTAAAGGTAGAAATTAAGTTAGCGAACCTTCATTAAAAATACTTGTTAATTGCTATTTACGCCTAACATTTAAAGTGAAGTTCCTTTGCGGTCAAATTCGGTTTAATTTTCCTCTTCTGATCATTTTCAGAAAACACTTTTAATTGTAGATGATGTTATGGAATCTTTCATCAGTTATGCGTAAATTTTTTGTGGTTCCATGCTTAGGTAATGCTTTGAATGGCAGTCTTCTTTTGGACATCCTTCACAGCTGCTAAAGCTTGCTTTCTGGCATGGGAGTGTATATGGGCGATCCATGGTCTGTCACTTCCTTGTTTTTGTATTATATAGTGTGTCTTGATATATTCAGATGCTTAAAAGGTTTACTAAACAGTACTAAATTGAAACCATAAAAATATTGATATTGAGAAATTGAGGCTACTTTTCGCGCTTGGGAATTTCACTGTCATACTTCCCTTCACTTCTACGCTAAGAAGTTTTGTCCATTTGTTTTATATGGATTTGAGCTGATGCTTGTGCTCACAAGATTAACTATGAAAAAAAGTTTCAGATTGTTTGGAGGTTTAGCAGGTTAAGGGCAGGATCTTGATGTTTATCCTGGTGATGAAGGGGAAGTAGTTGTATAGATCATAAGCGAAAAAGGACGAACGCATCCGCCTAATCGACAAATTCCAACCCAAAATCCATGTTTCAGGAACAACAGCAGACCTTGAACGTTTAGTTAGCATACTTTATGGAGGTTTATGATAAGCGGCAAAGGCTCTTAAATGGATCCTGGTTACCTGTTTTGGCTATTTAGGATTCAAAAATGCTAAATTCAGCATTGTCGATGGTCATATTTGGGTTTGTTCGTTTGGGCGAGAAGCGTTTCTGAATGAGGCTCAATTAGCAGAAGATAGTGGGTTTTGAGGTTGTTCATGGGATAGTAGATTCTCTTAGGCTAAAAAAACAAAACGCCAAAGTAGAATACTATCAAGCGTTATATGCAAAGATTGCCGAGCAATCCAAGATTCCAATTAACTTTGAGGGTTGCTATAGATGGATTGTTTTTTGCATTCCCAAATGCATAAAGTCGCAAGACATAAAAAGCATTTACAATTAGAAAAGCCTCCATATTGGTGACCACATTGAACTTTTGTCCACAATGCGGGGCATTACTCCAAGTAGTCAGGAAGGGCTCTCCTTCATTTAGATGCCCAAAATGTAAATATCAAAAACCTCTAAACAAAGAAGAAACAAAACAAAAAATAAATGTACCCAGTAAAAAATTAGTAGAAATTGTGGTCATAGACAAAAAAGCAGCTTCGCTAAGACAACTATCCATAGTTAAGGTCGTTTGTTCAAAGTGCGGTTACAACGAAAGCGAAACTTGGAACGTGGAAACGGCGAACGAGACCAGCCACTCAACTATCACCCTCTTCAGATGCACAAATTGTGGAACAACAAGAAGAGAAGTAGGATAACCCAAGAAGCAAACGTTGCCTAATTTTCCCGGTCAAAATATTTGTTAGTGGATTACTTAAAAACCTATGTCAGGCTGCCCCAATTTTTCATCCAACAAAATAATAACTACCCTAATTAAAGAATATTGTAAGTGGTATGTTAATGGAATCTACATTGTGTTAGTCTTTAAAAGGATATTATGCGCAATCCGCAACAATTCCTCTTTGGTCTCAAAAGAGACTTGTTCAAGTCTTCCGATATCTAAAACCTCATCCCCCAAATTAACCACTATGTTTCTGCCCATGCTTCGATGCCTAAAATAAACAAACGTTTTATTGGCTTGCTTTCTTGCCATCCAATTTCGTTAACCACCTCACGTGACAATTCAAAACCAGGAGTCAGGATAACAACAAAATACTTACTTTCCTCCAACGCTCTATCACGAGAACATGCCCAACCTTCTTCTGTGTCAACAGTCTGAGGTATATCTTTACAGTCCTCGAACGTGTGCAATCCAAGCTCTTCTAAACCTGATTTCAAATGGTCAGCATAATCTCTTCCTGAACTCTTTTTGTAGCAAAGAAAGACCTCGAAAGGGAGTGAGACTTTGTCGCTTGAATCTATTTTTAAACCACCTGTTGGTTGACTTCCCATGCTTGGCGAGAATTTGGATTCAGAAAATATGCTTTTCTTTTTTCTTAAATAGAAAAAATAAATTACAACAACAGCTACGGATATGATGATTGCCGTTCCAACTAAAACAAATGTTACTCGGAGTTATTTGCCGCGGGGAGTAGGAGTGGGCGTAGAAGTCATCATTGGCATTGTCTGTCCATTACTAAAATTAACTAACAAATAAGCTATAAATAACAAAATGACAGCAGTGGTAGAAGTTATTAGAATAAGAAGTTGATTTTCTCGCACGAAATTAGGGTTATTTAAAACTCGAAATTAAGGTTGCTATCTTTTATCTTAGAGAGAATCAGTCAGTTGTGTGCTTGGAAATAGTCTTAATCCACCAACGGTAACTTACTTTTCGCCGCTACAAGCAAACATTGAATAAAAATAGAGGCCCAAATGCACTTGAGCAAAAAACGCGATCAACCCAAAAGTCTTTTTGTTAAACGGTCAACCGTTTAATCAAAAAATGAGATAAACAAAATCGTTGTACTAAAGAAAAAATTGTTTATTTCAAAGATGTGTTACAATATTATGGAGTGATTTAGTCTTCTCTATCAAAAATTATTTATGCAAAGTCACTTGTTAGCTGGTATAACGATAACTGAATAAATCAAAAGCTTTGGATTATTTTACTGCTGGCATCATTCTTATATTTTCAGCAGGAGGCATCTGGCTACTCGAACACCTTATTCTGAATGAATCAACAGATAAAAGCATATTGCTCGTCATCCCAAGTGTTTTTGCAGAGTTGAGTATATAGCCCATTTAGTCGTAGCGGAACTAAATGATACTCTCCACTTTTAACGCCTTTAACCTAAAGTCTTCATTTTAAAAAGATAACTGAAGACCTGACAGAACACTTTTAGACCCGGTATATAAAGCAACAAGCCTAACTGAATTAAAGAAGGTTTGATGTTTATTGGGGGTTGCAAAATAATTTAATGCACTTGTTCCGTTGCATACTAATAGGCAGTTATTCCGTTACCTCTCGGTGAATTCAAAAATCTTCAACACTCTTTTTCCACGTGTACGGGGTATAATTGTTTGATGATGCATAGTTTACTATGTAGGTTTATAGGGGATTATCATGTGAAGTTAGATAAAAATCGTTTATGCTCAAAGAATAGACTTTCCTGGTGCCGATGCTATCACTGCCTAATATCGCCTATCGTTTACCTTTAAAATTGATTCCTATATTCAATGGTATTTGAACAACGGCAATTTCTTTCAGGTTACCCTTGTCGATTTTAACTTTTTAACTTCAGAATACCGATATCAAACAAAAAGTGGATCCATTGAAGTAGATTCTAAAAACTCGTCTATGAAAACAACGAACTTTTTCACTTCACTCATAGCAAGTAACCAAACCTATTAGTGATGTTTCTAAAGGACCCAATATACTAACCCAGCAGAGGCGAGATAGGGTTTTGAGAAAATGGTTTAAAGTGAGCTGTTTGTAATGTTTTAGTGGCGTTGTTTGTGAATGTGACTTTCTGGCTGCTGGATATTAACCCTAAAATCGACAAGGACAAGGGCACACTTGAGTTGTGGCTTTGGGGAATTGACGGTAATGGTAATCGGGTTCTCGTTATTGACCGTAACTTTACGGCTTACTTTTATGCTGTATTGATGGAAGGGTCTGACGCGTCGAAGGTTGCAGAAGCCATCATGAAAAGCTTTGCTTCATCAATTGTGAAGACGGAGGTTGCCTCTCGCCGCTTCTTTGGCAAGCCAGTAAAGACAATAAAAGTTTATTGCAGGGTCGCAACTGAAACTGGCAAGGTAGCCAGTTCACTTCGAAGCTTCGAAGGAGTGAAAGATTGCCTCGAAGATGACTTTCGCGCTGCCATGCGATACCTAATTGACAACGATGTGGTTCCTTGCAATTGGCACAAAGTCGAGGCAGAGGAAGAAGCTAACCCTGAAGGGGTAAGGGTAACTAAGGTTTATACTGCCTATTCACCGCCCAAACAAATCGAAGATATCTCGGTTCCAATGTTGAGGATCCTTGGTTTCTCAATGATATGCTATAGCCGCGAGGGCTCACCCAAACCTGATCGCAACCCTGTGCTAATCATCTCAACCGCAGCAAATAGCGGCGAAGAAAAACAGTTCATCGCAAAAGAGGACAAGGACGACAAAACTGTCATCGAAGCGTTCATCGCCTACATCTGCCAGTTTGACCCAGACATCATCACAAGCTATGGTGCCAACACGGTCGACTGGACGTATCTCAAGGGCAGGTCCCGAAAATTGAAATTAAAACTAAACTTTGACAGAGCCAAACGGGAACCTCACACAAGCGTTTACGGGCATGTTTCTACCACAGGGGTTGTTAACATTGATTTGGCTGATTTCATGGATGTGTTTCCTGAGGTTAAAGTTAAAACACTTTGGAATTTGGCCGACCATTTAGGTGTCATGAAAGACAAGCAGACCATCGTTGAAGATGTTGAGTTTGCGGACTATTGGGATGACAAACAACACCGCGAAGAGCTGTGTAGGTTTGGATTGGATAGCGCCTGCAAAGTACAGGGTGCAATTATCTTACTTTTGGATTTTGCCTTGCAACTTTCCAGTTTAACGAGCTTGCTTCTTGACCATGTGATGACAGCAGCTGTGGGTTTCCGCGTGGAGTGGTTCCTCATTAAGCAGGGACAGAAAATCGGTGAACTCGTACCAAAACGGCTCGAGCAAACCTACATACCATATGTAGGAGGACTTGTGCTTTCACCAAAGCCAGGTTTACATGAGAATATCGCTGTTTTAGACTTCAAGTCCATGTACCCAAACATCATGATAAACTACAACCTCTCCCCAGACACCTACATAGCTCCCGACGAACCTGAACCCTCAAGCGGCGTCTACGTGGCGCCGGAAGTGGGCCATAAGTTCCGTAAATCACCGGCGGGATTTTACAAGGAATCACTCACCTATCTAATCAACGTAAGAGGAACTATACGCCATCGAATGAAAACTATAAAACCAACCACCGTTGAATACAGAGTTCTGGATGCACGCCAGAAAGCCGTAAAAGTCATAACAAACGCAGCATACGGCTATGCTGGCTGGGTGGGCGCCAGATGGTACGTTAAGCCGGTCGCTGAAGCAGCTTCCGCATGGGGCAGACACATCATCTTGACCGCGAGCAAGATGGCTGAAAAAGCAGGTCTATCGGTTGTTTACGGGGACACCGACAGCTTGTTCCTAAGTTACGACCAAGCCAAAGTTGCAGAGTTGGAACAGGAAATTAAACGCGACCTTAAACTGGATGTGGAAATTGGCGAGAAATACCAGCGGATTTTTTTCACAGAAGCAAAAAAACGCTACGCTGGCTTGCGACAGGATGGCAGCTTAGACATCGTGGGCTTGGAGGTTATCCGCGGCGACTGGGCAGAGGTAGCTAAGAAGGTGCAAGAACACGTTTTGAACATAATCCTGAGAGAGCAGTCCGCCAAGAACGCAGTTGGTTATGTACGAGGGGTGGTTGAGGACTTAAAACACCACAAGGTCCCTCTACATGACTTAGTTATTTGGAAAACACTTACCAAAGCCCCCGATTCATACGCCATAAAAGCCCCGCATGTGGAAGCGGCAAAAATTCTCAAGGAAAAAGGTTGGCGGCTGACGGGCGGCGACAAAGTGGGCTATGTTATTCTTGAAGGAAAAGGGCGTCTCTACAACAGGGTGAAGCCATATGTTTTTGCTAAATCCAAGGAAGTTGATGTTGATTACTACATAACTAACCAGGTGTTGCCTGCAGCCTCGCGGATACTCGCGTTTTTCGACGTAACAAAAGCGGAGTTGCAAAAAGAAGCGAAAGAAACAGAAGAAATCCGGAACCTAATGGATTATGTTTAGGCTGCCGGTATCGCATCTTTGAACGTTATCAAGTCAACGTTAAGGGCTGGTTTGACTGCTTCAGAGACTCTGGAAGCAACGATGCGTTTGATGTTCTTGTCTGCGGCTATGTCAACGATTCGTTGGGTGATGATGCCGTCGAAAACCAATGTTTCGACGTCTTTTACTTGGCTGAGTTTTTCGGCGAGTTGACTCACTGGGAGACGTTCGATTAATTCAAGTTTCTCATTTAGCAGGACAGCTTCGAGTGTGCCCACCAAGGCTTTTGCGGCTTGAGTTATGGTGTCTGGGACGTCAATTTTGACTCGCTCTGGTACTTGAATTACCTTCTTTGGCGGTGTTGGGACTGGTGCTGGTTTGCCGCCTGCTTCAGATATTGGAAGCTTGTTTTCTATGGCTTCGCTGATTTCTTTGCAGTTGCATTCTTCGATTTCTTTACCTCTGGGAGCGCGACCGACAAACTTGACGTTGGTTACCTGCATGAGCTCTTTTAGGATTAGGTCGCCGCCTCGGTCGCCATCAAGCAACGCAGTGGCTACTCGCTCTTTTGTTATCTTCTTTATAGAGTCAGGGACTTTTGCACCTTCAAGGGCCACGGTATTAAATATTCCGCATCGCATCAAGTTAATGACGTCTGCCCGACCTTCGACAACATAGATTTCCTTGGCGCCTTCTAATCCTGGTCCAGCTGGCAAGTCTTCGGGTCCGTATTTTTCGACTTTGCCTACTTTCATGGTGTCGCTGATTTCTTTGTAGACTTCATCGACGCTAGGCATGGATTCGATGTTCCATCGGTGAAGAATTTCTTTGGCGCGATCGATTATTATTTTTCGCCTAGCTTCACGGATATCTTCAATTTTTTCGAGAAGAACTTTGGCTGAGCAGGGTCCAACACGGTTTATGCTCTCTACGCTTGCTGCGATGAGGGCTGTGGATACGCGATCTAGGCTTGTGGGTATGGTAATTGAACCGTTAGTTCGGTCGTTTTTGGAATGTAGGTCTATTTCGATTCTTCCGATGCGCCCGGTTTTCTGCAGTTCGCGTAAGTCTAGTTCTGGGCCGAAAAGGCCTTCTGTTTGACCAAAAACTGCTCCTATAACGTCGGGTTTTTCAACTACACCTTCAATTTCAAATTTAGCATGTACAACGTACTTTATCGTAAATGTTTGGGATGTTCCCGTAAGTGTGCACTTCCTATGTAAATTATACTTATTTGATACTGGCTAATCACACTAATGCGAGTTTTTCGCGCAATGATGAGATTTTAACTTTACTACTGATTTAGAATTTAGTTGCAAGCTTTCTAATAATACTTGTGGTTTTAGATTAATGGCGCTTAATTCATACATTTCTGGGTAACGATAAGAGATTCATCATTTCTCTCCTCTTTTCCTTATTCTTATAAACCCATTTTCTCCTTAGAAAAGCTCAAGAGAAATCAAGGAATGCTTTTCTGAAGAGAGAAAAGGTTATCATGTTTGTTCAGTCTTTGCTTGATACGGTGGTCCGATGAAGAAGAGACGAAATGCACTCTATTAAGAAGGGACTTGCTATAGATATAGTACATTGCTATTCAGATGGGTGCTCAATCTCAGCACTTTTTGCAATTAAAGAATCTATTTTTGCCTTCTTAGAAAAATGTCGAAGATTGCTGATGCCAAACAATCAACCCCTATCAGGTAAGAACTATTCTTTCAAAATAACCATAGGTCATGTAACTTGGGTATTTAGCCCCCTAAAGAGATAGGAACCAATGAAAAGAAAATAGCAAATAGCAATAATGGATAAGACTCCGATTGTAACACCTATAGCAGAACTAAAACTCTTAAACCAAGTTATTTTCGATTGATAACGCTCCGGTGAAGCCCCGCCCTACTGCATAACTTATTAATCGAAGCCCAGACAAGAAATGAAGCCAACTTATCCCTGTTATAACTAATTATAAGTATAAAACTGAAATAGCCACAGCCTTCGTTAATACTCTTGTAACAACATTAATTTTTTCGAAGGAGCCTAAAAACTCATATGAAAAAACACTGGCTAACCGAAGAATTCCTCCAACAAGTAAGGTTGACGTGGAAATTATAATTCCAAATGTCATAATCACGCCTCCAGCTCGAATAGCAAAAATGAAAGGGGTCAGAGTTATGATAGTCCTATATCACTGATAGCAATCAACAAGAACTTCTAATGGCAAAATAATTTTTTGGATTAATGGGGGTCAATTTATTTTTGTTACATTTGTATAAAAAAATATTCCACAAAGGAATCTTTTGTAAGTCCATTGAATAATTATTGTAGATTGAAGCAATGTTACATGTGGAAATGTAAAAACTGTCTGAGTATATTCCCTTCTCTGTAATATCAATCATAAAATCATCCGTGTAAAAAGCATAGTCAACAGTCGCATCGTAGGTATGATGGTTCCACAATAAAACTTTGAGGACACTATAAACCCATGTAGACCCTTTACTTATTGTTCGTGTTTGTGGATCAACAAATTTTGTCTCCAAGAATGAAGAAGTTAATGTTCGTTCAGTTAGTAGAAAAGGAGGTTTGACGGAACAGCCTTTTTTTAACTTGGTGCGGCAAAAGTTGAGGGAGAGAGAGGAGAGAACAAGCCGCATTTTGGTTAAATGCTACGCCGTCAAACGTTTCTACGCGGGTTCGGGTTTCATACGCATGTCATATAAAAGCCAGAGTAAAAATAAAAGAATATGTGACTGCAATCTGAACCCACAATGCAGAACTATGCGCTAAGTGAAACCGTTTAGAACCCTTCAACTTAAATAACAAAACCGACAAAGAACAATAGGGTATCCATGAGCCTACGCATTAACCCTGAATACGATAACCTATTGCCAAGAATGTCTGAAGAAGAATTCGCCCAACTTAAAAGCTCAATCCAAAACGAAGGACAACACTACCCCATTATCGTTAATGAAAACTTAGAAGTTTTAGATGGGCACCACCGCTTTCGAGCCTGCAACGATCTGGGACTCGAACCAGACTTTGAAGTCCGCAAATTTGACGACAAACTTTTAGAGAAAAAATTCGTCATCGAAGCAAACCTTAGGCGCCGCCACCTCAATAACTTCCAGCTTGTAGAATTAGCTGTGCCGTTGCTTGAGATAGAGAAAGCTCTTGCCAAGAAACGGCAAGTAAAAGGTGGCAAAAACGGTCGAGCTTTACAGTTGGGGTTAGCGCAAGAAGACACTGACACAGCGCCGGAACTCGAACTCAAAGCAAAAGCCACGGAAGTCGTAGCCAAAAAAGCGGGCATTTCTACTCGAACCCTCGAGCGGGGCAAAAAGATCATGGAGAAAGCTAGCGAAGACGAGAAGCAAAAGCTTAGGGAAGGAAAAACCAGTATATCGAAGGTTTACCAGGAAATCGTCTCCAGTGAAAATCCACAACCTAAAACAGAAGATGCACATGGTGTCCTTGGAGGGAAGGAATCGCCACGTGAAGTTCATAATAAGGCTGAGTTGCTGGCGCTTTTGGAACGGATGATAAACCAAGAGGTGTTCTGTCCCGAATGCGGCAATTCGATGTTTGAATGCAGCAATTGTCATAAAACCTTAAAAGAACTCATCAAAGACAAAATTATGCCAACTAAAAGCTCAAAGTAAAACACTGAGAAAACACCGTTTAGGCTGGCGTGCTACTTGAAAGGTGCTTTTGGAGGTCAGCGTCAAAGTTTTCGATTAGGGCTTGAAGGCTGTCTGTTATGTCTTTTACTTTTTCCTTTGCTTGCTGTTTGATTTTGGCGGGTTCAACTATTGTATAAACGTGGTAGTAGCCTCCCCCTGTAGACCTCGGGATTGTTTGCGGAAGACCTGCACCGACAAGTTTTGCTAGGCAGCGGTGGGTAGAGCTTCGGTCTCTTTGCACCTTTTTTGCGATTTGGTCAAGGGGCCCCATTGATTTCTTGCTACTTCGACGAATACCTCCAGATCTATGGGTTTTAGGTTGTAGAGGCAACTGATGTGTCTTGGCTTGTAACTTCTTTCCGAAAAGTAAGGAATTGAATGCTGTCCATATTTTATTACTCGCTGTTGCCAAAATACAAATATTGTGTGGTATTGACAATACCACAACATATTCATAATTTCCAACACATATAACATTATCAAAAAGGTGAAAAATAATGCAGAAAAAACTTGAATGCCCCTTGGGCGTACCCGAAGAAGAATGTTGCGGTTCACCAACATGGAAAACTCGAAAAGCATGGTTGAATGCACAAAACGAGCAAAAGTATGATAAATTCGCCAAACGTACCCTGAACTGGAGAAAATCCAAAGAAAAAAAATCGCTGAAATTCTTCAGCAGGACAATCCGCAAAAGATAGCACAAGCAAACCTATTATCTTAACTGAAAGCAACTTTTTCTCGCAGGCCGCAAAGCACGATCTTTTGGTTGTTGATTTTTGGGCCCCATGATACGGTCCTTGTCGAATGGTTGGCTCTTTGAATGAGCAACTTGCGGGGGAATATGCTGGGAAGGCAGCGTTTGGAAAAATGAACGCTGACGAAAACCAGGATGGTCCAACACAAGTTAGGAGTCCTGAGCATTCCTACTTTGGCAGTTCTCAAAAACGGCATAGCAGTAGAAACCATCATAAGGGCTTGTCCCAAATCATACATTGAATCCAAGTTTAAGCCTTTCTTGAAAAAAGAGAAGTAAGGCTGTGCTACATTTGACCGTTTATGACAACGAGAAAATTGAAGCCACAAAATCTCTGCTTTTTTTGGTGCCTTTACACTCGCTATTTGGGTTACTTAGTCCCTTTCTATTTGGCTAATTAATGAGTTGTTTGGAAGGCTTTTTCTGGGTTTTTCAGCTTTTGTAGTCTTAATTGTGATTTGGAGATTACTATGCAATTCTTGTTATTACTGTAAATCGTGGACTAAAGGGTTCGCTTAACTTTCAAAACTAACATTGGGAAGCAACGGCATTCCCGGTACAAGCAAAAGCTCAAGTTATAGTATGGCAGTCATCATGTACGTGGTTCTAACGGTAATCCCGAGCTTGTTGCGTTTAAGCCTGAAGGCTTATTGTTGCAAGTATCGATACTGCAAATTACTGCCTCCACCCTGATTGTTCGAGCAAAAGGGCAAATGATATTTATCTGAACCTTTCAGCTAGGTAAAACATGACTATAGCCTATATTGACCCACTTAAATGCGTTCGATGTGACAAGTGCAATGCGGCAAAGGCTTGCCACCTTAAAGCCA
Organism: Candidatus Bathyarchaeota archaeon; assembly: GCA_963775685.1. Classification (GTDB taxonomy): domain Archaea; phylum Thermoproteota; class Bathyarchaeia; order Bathyarchaeales; family Bathycorpusculaceae; genus Bathycorpusculum. The sequence continues at coordinate 244,514 of CAVZJV010000014.1, read as the reverse complement.
TCTTCCGCATAAGCACTGAAGAACCCAACATTGTGGATCCAACCTTCTGCCGTGGATGCGGTGACTGCGTTGCTCAATGCGAGGCTAAAGCGGTTGTTCTAAAAGAGGGTTAAACCCTTTTTTAGATTTGTAGAGGGTTTATGATTGGCGGCTGGTCTTCTTAATCGGCGTTCCTGTTGGCATCATCGACACAGCTTCGTCAGACTGGAAACTAAGTAACAACACATCCATAGAAGAAAAAAGAAACTTGACACATTGGGAACATCAGCTTTGGAGACCGCTTAACCCCGATTTTACTTGTTATTACTTATGGTTTAACACCCTACGACAATCGCCGGTGGACTGGAGCAACCCCTGAGCGATAGCCTCAATGGCTAATAGTCTATCCCGGCTGGCTGTGTTTCCGATCATCGAACGCAAAGTTCCCGACTTTATGTTCCGCCTTGATCTGGTGACGAACCGAAACTTCGCCGCTGGAAACATTGCAACGTTCCTAAGCTTATATCTGCCTTGACACAGCCTTCATATTTGCCGCCTTCCTCTGCATCTTGACAGCCGTTTTCTCGACCCTCTGAGGCAATAAAAATCGCCTGCGACCCAAATTATTAACAAGAAAACAAATTCAGCATTAACTTCTTTCCATTTCATGTTTTCTTTTGTAGATTAGTGTCAGTATGAGGGGACAAATCCCAAGGACGATAAGGACCATTTCAATGTTGGATTCTGGAACTGTGGGTGTTGGTGTAGGCTGAATTGTTGGTGAAGCTGTTGGATCAAAGGAAAGAGTAGGTGCATTCGTGGAACTTGCTGTGGTGGATGGTTTTTTTGTTGGAGAAACTGTTGGATTTGGGGTAAGTGTGGACGTCTCGAGGGTAACTGTGCAACTGTAAATCGATGAGGATAAACCTGCAGCGTCCATAAATTGAACATTCACCGTTTTTGAACCGTCGCCGTCTGTCAGGAGCCAAGTTTTCGACGTTGCATATTGTTCCCAATCTGACCAGTCGTTGTTTCCATTAGAAAATCGCATCTGCTCAACATTAACGTCGTCAACTGCATTCAAATCAAGCGTGATTTTCGTTGTGTTAACGCTTGTGCTTCTGGATGTTATCGAGCCCATTGGCGGAGTTTTGTCCAATTTAATATCCGTTAAAGTTATATGCGGAAGATCCACGATGTCTGTTCCGTAAAGGTCCCATGTGCTCCAATATTCAAGTTTGTTGCCACTGCCTTCCGTTGTGATTACAGGCTGCCCGTTAGCTGTAACGTTCATAGCTGGACCATCATTTATTCGGTAGAAGGTTTCATTCACAGCGTAATCAGGCGTCAAGATTATAGTGAAAATGGACGTGTGCCATATATCCAGGTAATTGTTGGTTACTTCTGGCAGTCGGGTTAGGATTAGGCAAAAGTTGGCTGCTCCATCGTTTAACGTAAGAGTATGTTGTCCCGCAAGAGTGGTAGGTACAGTAATTGTGGTGTTGAAAGACCCTGAGGCATCAGTAGAGATTACAGCCAAGTTTGGGGTGTTATCCCAGAATATCGATATGTTTCCTGGAACAAACCATTGACCTGCAAAGGGTACGGAATTGCCGTTCTGGACAAAAACATTGGTTGCCAGATTCGTGCTGTTACCGTACAATCCTGTAGCAGTTAAATTGCCGATTTGAACTATACCTCTCCGCCACTCAGTATAAGGCTCACTTGTGATGACCGATCGGTTATAGTTGTCCACAACTCGGAAAATAATGTCTTCAAATTTGGGTTGGCTATCTCCTGCTATATTGTTCTGCATCAAGTCAGGTGCTTTAAAAGGGTAAGAAAACGTGTCCGAAGTAACCGTCAAATTACTGAACAAAGCAATCCAAGATGAATTCTGTGAATCTCTATAGGAAATATTCACTGAACTACTTAGGACAAAGCCCACTCCATTGAGTGTTACAGAACCGTTTGGTGGACCTCCAGTCGGAGTAATGGTGATTTCAGTGCCGAAATTAGTGGTCAGCGGGCTACCCAGTCCCGTAACTAAATCGTATCCTGTGGTTGAGGAGTAATGATAGTTAGACCCCTCAGCGATGTCTCGGAAATACGAGGAATATGCGGATTTTGCTCTATTGTAGAGATTAGTGTTTGAAGCGGAGAGCCCGAGGGCATGTATAGCGGCCCACTGTGGAGCACCTGCACTTGTGCCACCTATTTTCCACCATGTGCCATTGTAAACTGCCACTCCTGTTGAAGCGTTGCCGTTGTATGAAACATCAGGAATAGCACGATTAGCATAAGTGAGGCCAAAATTTGTTTGATATAATGGTCTAGCGACATAATTGCTTATTCCACCACTACTGTTTTTCCAAGCAACTTCAGAAATTACTTTCCCTTCCGAATTGAGATTAAGGGTTGTTCCGCCCACACTAACAACATTTGCTGACACGGCAGGCCATATTACGTTTGTGCCATCGTCACCTGAGGCTGCGAAAAAGGCTATGCCTGGTATGTTAAAGTGGTTATCAAAGTTTTTTTCAAATGAGAATTCATCGTCACCCCAACTCATTGAAACAGCAACTACTCCTGGTTGACTTGTTGCATAATCGATGGCTGAGAGAAGAGCTGAGGTACTTGGGCTAACTGATTCCACTAGAAGTATTGTTGCGTTTGGAGCGATAGCATGAGCCCACTCAACATCTAAACAAGTTTCCAAAGCCCAGTCGCCATAGGTTTGCATGTTTTGAGCCATTTTGTGGACCAAAAAGTTCCCTGTGCTATTATCAGGAAGCCCAAATCGATTTGAAAAAATGTTGAAGCAAGTTAGAATATTTGGTGTATCATAGGCGTCGATTATGGCGATAGTTGTTCCGTTCCCTCCTGATGTGGGGAGATTATACGCTGTTCTAATTTGGCGAGGAGAATAACCTACTGGGGTTTGGGAGCCGCCAAATGGAGAAATAAACAGTGGATGAGCGATCCATTCGTCAGTTGCCCGTACAGGCAAGTTTTGGGTTTGAACCTGTACAATAGCACCTACTATAAGCAATAAAATAACATTGAATACGATGTTTTTTGTTCCTATTTGACCCACTTTTCTCAGCTATTTCTCATTCAATCTCTTTTAAAGTTATAGTTTTAAGTTTATTATAGTGTTGGTGTGTTCGCTTCCCAATGTACACTCTTTATTGAAGCGCAAATAATATAGCTCTACACGCTGCAACAATAAGGTAAGTGAATTGAATTGTCAATGCAAAAGTCTTATTCACGTTTACTTGGAGTAGTTGGAAAACCAAACACAGGCAAATCCACGTTTTTTAGCGCAACAACCTTGGCCACTGCGGAAATCGCTAATTACCCCTTCACCACCATCAAACCAAACCGAGGCGTCGGCTACGTCCGAACTCAATGCGTCCATGAAGAATTCAAAGTCAAAGATGACCCGCGAAACTCGCTTTGCCTCGACGGCGTCAGGCTTGTCCCAATAGAGTTAATCGACATTGCAGGCATCGTTCCGGGCGCCTGGGAAGGACGAGGATTAGGTAACCAGTTCCTTGACGAAATCCGACGAGCAGACGCCCTTATACACGTAGTTGACGCTTCAGGAGGAACCGATTGCGAAGGAAAAACCTGCAAACTAGGCGAGCATGATCCCTTGGAAGATGTGCAGTTTTTGGAACGCGAAATAACCTTGTGGATGGTTAGCATTCTCAAAAAAGATTGGTCAAAAATTGCGCGGACTGCGGAAGCGGACAAAAAGGGCATTGCTCATCATCTTGAGGACCGTTTAACGGGTTTGAGCATAAAACGTCAATGTATAGGTGAGGCTGTTCGGAGAGCAAACTTGAACCTTGATAAACCTGCGTCTTGGACGGATGAGGACTTTTACCGTTTTGTAGATAATTTACGACGCATTTCCAAGCCTCTGTTGATTGTTGCCAACAAAATTGATTTACCAACCGCCCAAGCAAATGTTGAAAGGATGAAAAAACTCGATTACGTCGTCATTCCCTGCTCAGCAGAAGCGGAGTTGGTGCTACGACGTGCAGCGGAGAAGCAGTTCATCGATTATAAGCCAGGAGATAAGGACTTTAAAATAACGCAGCCTGAAAAGCTGTCGGCAGGTCAGATTAAGGCACTTGAACAAGTAAAAGATAAAATCCTTAAAACCAACGGCTCCACTGGTGTACAAGAAGCCATAAACACCGCTTACTTCAAACTTTTAGATATGATAACCGTTTATCCAGTAGAAGACCTTGAGCACTTAGCCGACCATAACGGACGCGTTCTACCCGACACTTACCTTGTTCCAAAAGGCACCACCGCCCATCTATTCGCCTACATAATCCACAGCGAACTTGGCGAAAGCTTCCTATACGCCGTAGACGCTCGAGACAAAAGAAGAATCGGTGAAGATGCCATCCTAAAAGATCGAGATGTCATCTCAATTGTCAGTTCCAAAAAGCGTTCTTAACCCTTTTTATACTCCAAAGCGGCGTTTGCGGTGCTGAAACACCCTTATCGCCCTTAACAGGTCGATAAAGCGGAAATCCGGCCAGTAAACGTCCAGGAAAAGAAGTTCACTGTAGGCAGCTTGCCACAGCAAGAACCCGCTTAATCGTTCTTCACCTGAAGTGCGTATAATCATGTCTGGGTCCTGCTTAGTCATGTGTGAAGTGTAAAGATACTTTTCAAAGGTGTTTTCAGTGACGTCATCGACGTTTATTTCGCCGCTTTTCACTTTCAGCGCTATGGTTTTAGCTGCGTCCACGATTTCTGCTCGACCACCGTACGCAAAAGCGAAATTCCAGAAGAAATTATTATAATCTGCTGTCGCCTTTTCCACGTCTGCGATGCTCTTCCGCAAGCCTTCAGGCAACATGTTAGTTCTGCCTATTACTTTGACATGAACTTTGTTTTCATGAACCCGCTCATCAGTCAATAATTTGCGAAATCTTTCCTCAGCAATCTGCATGATTTTTTCGATTTCGGCAGGGTTCCGGCTAAAATTCTCTGTTGAAAAAGTATATAGAGTAACATATTTGACACCGACCATTTGGGTCCAGTCAAGTAGCTGTTCAACCGTGTCAGCGCCTTGTTTGTGACCCCACTTATCTGTTAGCCAAGGATTACTTTCCTGGTCGTTTGCCCAGCGTCTGTTTCCGTCAAGAATAATGGCTATGTGTTCGGGTTTGATGCCGTTTTTAACTTGGAGCCATAGCCATTTCTCATATATTTTGTAGGCGCCGATGACGAAAAGAAATCTCTTAAGCACTAAGCTGACCTCTTATGTCTGCAGGATTCTGCACGTCCATTTTTACTGTGCATATAGCTAAAGCTTTGAAGGGTTAAATTAAAGCTTACTCTTAACATAAAATAACATATAGGATATTTTTAGAGTTCGTCTAGTTGTTCTTCTCTTTTCTTAAAGAAGTCTTTAGCAGACCTGTTAACGATGTAAATTAGTAGAACTGAAGCTACGCCGATTAGAATGCCCACTATGATGGTGAAGAGAAAACCAGAGAAAATTGAGTCACCCAACCCGACGACTGCTGTTGTGTCGTTGTAGTAGTGACTTATGACGTTTGCTGTTGCTGTCAGGACCCAACGGGACCAAGCCACTGTAACGATTAACGCAACGTTTCGCAATAGACGTGAATTGCGCTCAACATATAACCGTACACTTCTCCCTAACAGAACGATACATATACCAGCTACTAAAAGGTCAATAATTCCAGTGAGAAAGTAATATGCTACTCGTGGAGTCATGCTGAGCCAGCCGCCTAAATCGGCGGCAGGTGCCACGTTTATGTTAACGTTTGCTATGCCCAGGTAAACGCTAACAGCAATGCATAATATTCCGGCGATAACCGTATAGTTTGAAATCTGCATCGGAAGTGAGGGCGGCGAGTAATCTCTTGCCCATTCATAGAAGCCTTTGGTTGCTCTGTCAACGCCAAAACCTTTGAAAAGCAAGAACCCGCCTACGACTATAACAATTGCTATGCCGTAGAAGTAAATGGCTCCCGGGTAGACATAGTTATTGATTGCCCAAAGAACTCCGAAGATAAAAACCAGCAGTCCAGGCAAACCCAACGCCATACGTGCATACCTTGGATTATCCACCAATAATCGAATGTACTTTGTGAAGACAGCCGCGGTCTCTTCGATTGACTCGCTATGCTTTATAACTATGCGGCGAACAGATGAGACAGGCACTCTTGATTCCACAAGCGGTAAGACTGCTTCATCAGAAAAACCATCAGAAACCAAGATAACCTCATTTGCACTGAAAGATTCAAGTAAATTATTTAATTCAGAAACCAACTTTCTATCAGCACTAACCCCTCCAAGATCCGACCCCGAAATTGTGGCTACCTCAAAAACTTCCTCAGGTTGCTTTTCATCATGCAATCGGTCGTATAGGCGCACGGCTTCAAACATAGCGTTTGCATCTGGCTCCTCAGGATCCTTGAGGGCTAAAGCAACAGCCCCATCAAGGTTGGCTGTTCTTCCAAGAAGCGGCGTCTTTATTCCTGCTTTGACTTCCAGATCGCCATCTCTATCAACACACAAAATTAGGATACGCTTTTGCGTCTGGGCAGCCGTTTCCTTTTTAGCCATCGCGAATCTCTATCTCTTATTATGGACTCTTAACTTTAAGTTTGTGCTTCTGTATCGTCCTCTTCTTCCCCGCCAAGCATCAGCTGGAACTCTTCCCAATTCACTTTTTCGCCTCGGTTCAATTTTTCTTTGGCTTCTGCCCCGATTTTCTCTTTAATCTCTTTCTCTTTAACCACCTTTTGGGCTTGTAGCTCTTTCCATTTAATCTGCTCTTCTTGCCTTTTAGCATCTTCTTCCTTTCGCTTTGCTAAATCAAATTGCCGGTTTGTAACCCAAATGCCCCTGCTTTGATCCATCAGCATTTTTATCTGTTCATACCAGAGAGCATTTTGCTCCTTAGTTTTAATAAACGCTTGATGCAAACTGTCTGCTTCCTCCCTATCCCTTTTCACGGCGTTAACTTTTTCAATCATCTTTGCGTGTAAATCTTGGCTTTTCTTAGCTAAATCGGTTAATTCTTGATGGAACACGTCAGCTTGAGCATCGATGGTTTTGCGTTGTGTAATTAATTCTTTGATCTTTTGGTGTTTTTTATCGATTTTCTTGTAACCCTTCAGTTGGAGCTCAAGTTCTTTTACTTCTCCAACGAGTCTTTTCTCATCTTGTATGTCAAGTGAAGTTGTCGAAATCTTCCATTCAATCGCATCAAGCTCTTCTTGCAGTTCACGTTGACTCACCCGTGGCACATTCTTTTTTAGTTCAGCGATTTTTTCATCGATGACCTTTACTTCTTCCATGATTGGGGCTGCTTGGGCTCTAATGATGTTTCTTTGTTCCTTAAGCAACTTTACCTTTTCGTTCAAAGCATCCCTTTCAGTTTTCATCTGTGTGATTTCTTCGCGGGATTTACGTACTTGCTCATGCAGCTGGTTTCTCTTCTCAACGTACTTTTTGATTTGATTGTTTGCTTCTGCAATTTGCTTTTTTATTTTATCAATTTGGAGGTTAATGTTTCCTTCTTGGCTTTTTTGGTTCTCTGTCACACGTTAGCCTCTGTAAGTCGAGAGTTGATACCTTAGCTTTGCTTTCCGAATTTATATTGGTTTACTTTTTTATTTATAGATATTCAACGCCCATCATAATGTTATTTTTAACGTTATAATTTTAAATATGTGCTACCACCTTGATTGAGGTGAGATGGAAACATGACCTTCAACTATGATGACTTGCTAAAGCGAGCCTGCGCTCAAATGCCCCAAGTGTCCGAAAAACGAGAACGTCTCGAGTTACCAAGGTTATACGTAAACACAGTTGGAATGCGCACAATAATTTCAAACTTCAAAGAAGTTGCCGACTCCTTAGATCGCGACCCTCAACACATTCTAAAGTTCTTAACCAGAGAAATGGCGACAGCAGCAACTTTCCATGATTCACGCGCTATTTTTCAAGGCAAGTTCCAGCGCGATAGCTTTGACCGTTTATTGCAAAGGTACCTAGAGGGTTATGTCATATGCCCAGTCTGTAAACGTCCAGATACCAGAATTGTGAAGGAAAAACGCCTGTCTTTTCTGGTGTGCAACGCCTGCGGCGCGAAATCATCCATTAAACAGCTTTGAGGACTTAAATGGAAGTTTACCTCAACATCAAAAAGATGGGGCAAAACGTGCTCCTTGCAGTATGCGACTGCGAATTGCTGGGACGAACACTCAGGGAAGGCAAAATTGTCTTCCACATAAAAAACGAGTTCTACAATGGGCGAAAAGCAACCGTTGACGAAGCAGTGGGCTTGATTGGCAACTCCAACATTGTTAATCTTATAGGCAAGTGTTGTGTGGAAAAAGCTATTGAGGAAGGTTTTGTTCATCCTGAAGCTGTGCTGAATATTGAAGGAGTACCGCATGCGCAAATAGTAAAACTTTAATTTTAAAAAAAATGAATGGTACTTATTTTCTGCCTGCTTTCCTTCGGAATCGTCTGAAAACAACCAGGCCAGCCACTACAGTTATCACGATTATAGCGGTAGCAACTAACAGAAGCGCTGTTTGGTTATTAGAGCCTACAATGATAAGAGGACGCATCATAGAGTTATCTTCGTGTTCAAGGATGTGGCAGTGCCAAACGTACCCTGGACCGCTTGTTGGGTCAAACCCGTAGTTTGAGCCATCCTGCGGAGCAAAGCGCACTCTAATAATGGTGACCATGCCTGCGTCGACTTGGATTGTGTCTTTCCAGCATTGTTCATTTGGTGTAGGCTTGACCGGTTGTCCTTCAAGATACCGATTCAAGTCGACATTTTTTGCGGTGTGGTTTAAGGGGAGGTTTCCGTTTAGCTTTTCCCAATCGTACAGGTATTGCGTTGAAGCAATTGTTTGGCGCTCCACCAGCTGGAATTGTATCAGGTGTAAGTGAATTGGGTGCGAGTTCATCGTGGGGTTAACTATAACCCAGTCCTCGGTAGTTCCAATCTGAGGCTTCTCGGTGGCTGGCGCTTCGTAAGGCAAACCGTCCAGCAACATCGCTACTGTGTTTGGGGCGGTTCCTTGTTCAATTAATGTTAAAGTTCTATTCTTTGAGGGAGTAGGTAAATTTGGGAAGTCTCCTTTTAACGTCGGATTCAATTCTAAGGGCAGATTCTGCGGCGAAGCGCCCTTTTCGTTGCCGACAGTAAACTGCATGATTTGCCCCACAGCCTGTTTTTCATTAGGGGTCAATGATAGATCTGAATTTTGAAGGATTACTTTCTCACCCGCGGGAACATTTGAAAAATCTACGAGCAAATCTACTCGCTCTGCTGGCGAGATTGTAAGAGAAGTAAGTTCCTCTGGAGCTTTGAGATACCCGCCGTCGCTACCTATCTGGGTAAAACTCATGCCGTTTGAAAAATGTAACGTGTAGAATCGGTTGTTTGACCCATCTAGAATTCTTAGGCGGTATTGCCCCTGTTTAACGTCCATGTTTGGCCAAACCATTCCGTTAACCATGATCGTGTTGCCCATGAATGTAGGGTTCCAATATGGATGCACAGAGGGATCGGTACCTTGACTGGAGTAGTAGAGGGAGCCATCTGAGAGAAAGTTTCTGTCTTGAATGGCGAGGGGAACTTCAAACTCGCCCTTAGGTAGCAACTGCGCAACTTGGTCGTCAGGACTTCGTATGAGGTAAAACCCAGCGAGCCCCGACATGACGTTTAGGCGGGTAATACCCATGGCATGATCATGGTACCAGAGTGCTGTGGCTTGCTGCTCATTAGGATAAACAAAAACTGCCGAATTATCATCAGTGGGCACCTCTGTGTTGTAGGCTGGTCCATGCAAACCATTTGGAGTCCACCATGCGTCAGGCCCTCCATCTGAAATCGATGGAGTTTCTCCGCCATGAAGATGTATTGAGATTGGAACTGGGCTTTGAGCTTGCGGATAACTACCCTGCGGCACGGAACTTGGATTAGGCGTCTGGATGCCGTTTGGGTTAGCCCACAGAAAAGTTGGGTCAACCGCAAACAGGTTTGGCAAGGGATTCCCAGAAGCGTCTACAAGGTCATTAACCCATTTAACCTGAACTGGAACACCTCTGATAGCTTCGAAGGAACAGCCTGGAGTACTTTGAACTAAACCAAGACTTTCTCCTGTTACTGAATCTTTAGCTTCCCCCTCAAATCCCCAAACTGTAGTAGACCCAAACCCTGTTGGATTTCCATTAGAATCCGCAATAGGCAAGAGTTGTTGCTGGAATTCCTTAATTCTTACGACATATTCTTGGCGAACCAGTTTGCCTGAGCTGTCAGTCATGTTGTTTGCTACGTAGATAGGCGGAGCCTGGGCGAGTTGGTTGCTCCACTTGGGGATCGCATTGGGGTCTAATTGGGTAGGAGTCTGCGAGAATACCCCTTGAAAAGATGTAGCTGCAAATAGCAAGCTAAAAAGGATAGCAACCAAGAAAATGCAGATATTTCTCTTCATTAAAAAACCTCAGAACCAGCTTTCTTGTAACAATATTACAATCAAGTGATATTTAAATGAGAAGTTGCCAGTTTTGCTTCAAAGTTATTTACTAAAGATAACTCCATCAAAAAAAAGCAGGGGATTTCCGAAGCAGTTTATCAATAAATTTAATTAACAATACTTCTTAAATGTACCTTAAACCGCCGAGCCCTCAAAAATGAAAGATGCCCTCACAAAAATCATCTCCAAACGCGCCATCGCCATTCTTATTTCAGTCCTGCTTGTTTTGTCGGCATTCAATACTTACCTGATTTTTGCAGGAACTCAATCATCATTGAGCACCAACGCAGTGAATTTCGATTACGTTCTTTCTCGAGACGGAAACAATTACAAGTTAAAGAATATGTTAACCGGCTATGTTTCGGAGCAAACAAAAAGCGCTTCGTCAGCGCTTAATTCCGCTTTATCGGAAGGAAAATCTATTTACATTAATTCAGGAACCTACTTCTTAACCGACGATGTTGTCATTTCAAACAAGTTAAACGCCAAAATCGTCAGCAACACCGACGCCACCATAATTGGCAACGGAAAAAAAATAGTAATTTACGGCGACAACTACACAGCCTCACAAAACGCCCTTGTCTCAGGACTGACATTAATCAACGCCACAATTAAGGTTGAAAACTCTTTTGGAACCACCATTCAAAACTCAGTTTTCGAAAACACCTCTACAGGGATCGAATTCGCCAACACAAATACCTGGAGCGAATACAACAAAGTCGAAGATTGCCAATTCCTCAACGCCAACGAAGGCATAGCTTTCCGAACACCAATAATTAATCTCACGGAAGGCGCAACAATCAACGCCACAGGGTCATATGCGAGTTCAATTATCGAACGGTGCTCCTTTAACCTCAGGGACTTCTCGGAGGGCATCAAGGTTGAAAAGTTAGCCGAATTATCCGATAGCCAAATTCAAGATGTCAGGTTTTGGATTGGTGAAAACGGCAGAGCAAACCAAACAGGGCTCTATGTTGATGGTTCCATGTATCAGACGTTGCTGTTTGGCGTAGTGTTCGAGTCGTTTGCCTCTGATCCCGTCTACTTGTTCGGTATCGATATTGGCGACAACTGCAATCCTGCGCCTATTCTTGACAGCGGCGTCAGTTTCTTGGGCAACTGGACAGCTAAAGTGCACGATTCCCAAGGCATTTGGTTATCTGGGAAAGGCACCTTGTTTAAACGTGAAGATGTTAACGTTCCTGTAGGCACCAATAATCAATACGGAATAGCCCAGATCATACAGGTTCGCCCGCTGACGATTTTTTCTTTCAAACCAAAAATTGAAAGCAGTGGAAGCTTTAGCAACAACGAAACAGTAACCGTTAGAGTCCGAATAGAATATGTAGACAACATAATCTCAGCGCCCGTCATTCGAACATTTGCCAACAGGAGCTCAGTATGGCTATCCGACGACGACATGATGCAGTTGCTTCCCTCACAAAGCGTGATCTGGGCAATTTTAATTGATGCGAAAACGAGTTCTACCTCCACAGATGCAACCGTTAAAGTTAGCGGTTATGGAACTGCGGGTTAACAATCTGCTTTAATCAAGCAAGGGAGATCGCCCACAGCAACGGTCCTCTCAAGCGCGGTCTCCACCATTAATGAGGATATATGGAAAAAATTCACGACTAAGTCTAGGCTATGTTATAGCTCGTTTAGTAGGTTCTTGCGACTAAAAATCTTTTCCAGTTCCTCAGGTTTTAGCAGTTCTTTTTCAAGAGCGACTTCTTTTACTGTTCTGTTCTCAGCTTGGGCTTGCTTTGCGATTTTTGCAGCTTCTAAGTAACCGATTTTAGGCGCCAACAATGTAGCCAACGACGGGTTCTTTTCCAGATATTGCTCACAGCGTTTCTCATCAACGGTTATGCCTTTGACACATTTATCTGTGAAGGATGGGAGGTAGTTGCTCAAGATTTGAATGCTGAACAATATGTTGTATGCAATCGCTGGTGTCATAACATTAAGCTCAAGTTGTCCAGCCTGAACAGCCAACGCCACAGCTGCATCGTTAGCAACCACTTGAAACGACACCATGTCAAGACACTCTGCCATTACAGGATTCACCTTCCCAGGCATAATCGATGAACCAGGCTGCACAGGTGGCAAAGTAATCTCGTTAAGCCCAGTTGTCGGACCAGAAGAAAGAAGCCGCAAGTCATTTGCTATGCGAATAAGCTCCAGCGCCAGCTCTTTTAGCCCGCTAGAAACCGTTTGCGTTGCCCTGTGACTTTGGAGTGCCTCAAAGTTGTTCTTTGCTGGTTTAAGGGGGAAGCCCGCTAACTTTGCCAACTCATAGATGGCGATTCGCTTGTAGTCTGGATGCGTGTTAGCCCCTGTTCCCGTGGCTGTTCCACCTAAAGCAACCGCATATAAGTTTTCTTGCCGCTTGTGCAACTCGTTACAAGCGTTAGCAACTGCTGAACCATAAGCGCTAAACTCTTGCCCAATGGTTACTGGAACAGCATCTTGAAGATGAGTTCTGCCTGATTTTAGAACGTGGGCAGTCTGTTTGCCTATATCCTTAAAAGCCTTTGCCAAGCCATCCAAAGCAACAAGCAAAGGCTTCAACGCCATCAAAACTGAAACATGAAGAGCCGTGGGAAATGTATCGTTTGTGGATTGCCCCATATTAACATGGTCATTTGGACCAACATTCTTGTAATCACCCTTCGGTTTTCCAAGAATTTCCAATGCCTTGTTAGCTAAAACCTCGTTAACATTCATGTTAAACGATGTTCCTGCGCCAGCTTGGAAAACATCAACTACAAATTGGTCCAGAAGCTTACCGGCGAGAACCTCATCACATGCTTCGATGATTGCCATTCCAGTTTTTTTATCCAGCCAACCGACTTGCATATTAGCGGTGGCAGCGGCTTTTTTTATTAGAACATAAGCCTTGATGAACACTTCTGGCTCTTTTATCCCGCTGACAGGGAAATTCTCAGTCGCCCTGAAGGTTTGTATGCCAAAATACGCGTTTTTGGGAATTGCTTTTTCGCCTAAGGGGTCGATTTCTCTTCTGGTTTCCATGCGATTTGTTCTCCTGTCTATTGGGTTTTGGGTTTTTCTTGGATTATTTTCTTTTTAGTTTTAAGTATGGCTTCTGTGACTTTAATGTGCTTTGGACAAACTATCGTGCACACATAGTAGCTTTTGCAGCCCCAAACTCCATGAGGCTTCTGAATGATTTGCAAACGTTTATTCGCATCAGTTATTCTTGAATCAAAAATGTAGCGTTGTGCCCTAAGGATTGCTGCTGGACCTACAAATTCGTGATCCTGTTCAGTCATAACTGGACAAGCGCCATAGCAGCAACCGCATAAAATGCATTTAAGGGCATCGTCGAATCGGCTGCGTTCCTCAAAGCTTTGGTTTCGCTCCTTTTCAAGTGCATCAAGTATGTTTTCTTGTTCTAACTGAGGTGTGATTGATTTGATTCTTTCAAAAAAAGGCTTTAAATCAACAATCAAGTCTTTAATAACCTCAAAGTACCTTAGCGGTTCAACAAGAATTTCTTTGGAAAAGTCATAGTCTTTGACTAGTTTTTGACAAGCCAAAGCGGATTGGTTGTTGATTGTTAATCCGTCTGAACCGCAGATTCCATGAGCACACGACATACGAAAAGAAAGTGTACTGTCTTGTTTCCAACGGATTCGGTTTAGGCAGTCGAGTATTCGTTCATTTGGCTTTGCGTCTATGTTAAAGATGTCGTAGTGAGGCCCAACATCGGTTTCCGGGCTAAAGCGGTAAATTTTGAAGGTAACTTTCAGTTTAATACCTCCGCAATTGGGGCTCAAACCTGCCCGGTAGCAAAGGTTTGAAGTTTTCTTGCAGGCTGGTTGGGGTTTGGTTAACGAAAGTGTGTTTGAGCCATTCTTCGTCGTTTCGTTCTGGGTAATCGCTTCGGAAATGGGCTCCCCGGCTTTCAGTGCGCAGAAGCGCTGAATAAACAATAACCTCAGCAACCCTAAGCATGTTACTTAACTCTAAGGCTTCTTGCAACTCATAGTTGAAGACTTTGGACTTGTTAGCTACGTTAATGTTAATGTAACGTTTTTTTAAGTGGCGAATTTGCACAAGCGCATTCTTAAGGGTTTGCCCGTTCCTAAAGACACTGCATTGCTCTGTCATCAAGCACTGCAATGTTTCCCGCAAGACTGCAACACATTCGTTGCCTTCAGATTCTAGTAAACTGCTTATTTTATCTATTACGATATTTTCGGCTTGTAAAGGAAGCGGATGAATGATTTTTGCTTTAATCTCTTTTAGAATACTTAAACCCGTTCTGTGCCCGAAAACAACCAAGTCAATCAGTGAGTTGCAACCTAAACGGTTTGCTCCATGAACGCTCACGCATGCAGATTCTCCAACCGCATACAAACCTGGCAGAATTGTCCCAACTTTGTCTGCCAATACATGTCCGTCAACATCAGTTGGGATTCCGCCCATCGTATAATGGCAGGTTGGTGCAACAGGAATTGGCGTTTGGCTTGGGTCAATTCCCAAGTAGGTTTTAACGAAAGATGTTATTTCTGGTAGCTTCTGGTTTAGACTTTCTTTACCGATGCTTGTCAAATCCAGGTAAACGTAGTCTTTGCCTTCTATACCTTTGCCCTCGCTTATTTCACTAAGGATTGCACGTGAAACTATGTCTCTAGGCGCTAAATCCTTGAGCGTGGGCGCATACCGCTCCATGAAAGGTTCACCAAGACCGTTCCTTAAAACGCCGCCTTCTGCTCTTGCCGCTTCACTTATGAGAATCCCCAATCCATAGATGCCTGTTGGGTGAAACTGCACAAACTCCATGTCCTCAAGCGGCAAAACTGCCTCGAGCGCTAATGCGAAGCCATCGCCCGTTGATGCAAAGCCGTTGCTCGTGGTTTTGTAGATTTTTCCGCTTCCTCCTGTGGCGAGCACTAACGCTTTAGCATGAAAAACATGAGGCTGCGTAGTTGCCACGTCGTACCCTGCAGCTCCACAACAGTTGTTTAATTCAAAAAGCAGATGCTGAATGAATATTTCATTGTAGAAGATTACGCCTTTTTGGATGCAGCTGTCGTAGAGGGTATCCATTATTGCTCTTCCTGTGCGGTCTGAAACGTAGCATGCACGTTTGACCGGTGCTTCGCCGAATTTTTTGGTGTGTCCTCCGAATCGGCGTTGGTCAATATTGCCTTCTTTGTTTCGGCTAAAGGGAACTCCCATGTGCTCGAGCGTCCAGATAGCCGTTGGGGCTGACTTTGCTAAAATCTCCACTGTATTCTGATCGGCGAGAAAATCACTGCCTTTGATTGTATCATACATGTGCCATTCCCAATGGTCTTCCTCCTCGTTTCCAAGGCTTGCCGCGATTCCGCCTTGTGCAGCAACCGAATGGGAACGAGTAACATGTACCTTGCTTACTACTGCGACTTTGGAATTTTCTTGAGCAGTTAGGGCGGCATATAATCCTGCGATTCCGCCTCCGATGACAACAACATCGTATTGATGAATCATGTTTTTTCTCCAAAATGAGGTGTTAGATTTCGAATTTTTCTATAATTCTCGTTTCCTTTTCGCCTGTTATTTCTGCGATAACATGGAAAAATTGTTCGAGCCCTGAGTTAACAATTCTTGGTTTTAGGAGCTCATCGATTTGGAAAACCCCAGCGGAATTGGACATTTTGATTTTAATGTTGATTGGTTTTACTCCTTTTTCTGCTAACTCTATGTCTACTTTTTCTATAGACAGGGCGGAAACCGCGTGAATATCTACTTTTCCTGATTGAAAGGGAATCCTGGCCCTTCCAGATTCCATATCTAAAGCGTCAGCGATTCCTACGATTCCTGCTTCTTTGGTTAAAATCCTGTTTGTTGGCTGATTGTTGGGCGATTCTTCGTGGGTTACGATGGCGTGGAGGACCTCAGATGTGATTATTGCTTTTTCTTCCTCAGTGTAGGTTGGGGTCAGGAACTTTTCGAAGAACTCCATGGCCAAGAAGGCACTGTATTTTTCATGGTTATTCCGCTGCACAATCATTCCCAAATCGTGAAAAATTGAGCCCAACACAACAACCACTTCAGCATCCTCGTTTTTCATATTGTAATTTTCTACTATGCTGGGAGTGATGAGTTTCTTTTCCGTTAGAATCCGAAGAAGCTTAAGACCGAGGTTGGCTACAATTTTCACATGGGTTGGTCCATGGTCAGTGTATCCCATGCGCTCAATCGCCATAACATTTGCGCACCACCAATAGGTTTTGAGTTTTTTGTCGTCTTTAACTCTTTCCATTACAGCTTTAAGTCTTAGGTTGCTACGATAGGGTATATTGAAGACGTAAGACAATTAATGATGCTCCATAATTGAATATTAATTGGGTGTAGATTTAAACTTACATTTTTGCACGATACGATCTGGCGGGATTTTTTCTATAACTTCCTTGTAGAGCTTATTGAACAAGGTCCTAAGCACCCAAGTAGCAAGATCACCCATAATTCTCTCCAAGGTCTTAGCTCCCAGCATCCGCGTAATCTTCCGATCAGCAATCGTTGCCCTAATCGCGTTCGCATTGGGACTTATCACTGGAAGCAACTTTAGCGCGCTTAGCATATTCGGCGCATTCGCAATTGTATTTCTAATCAGCATCGGTATAGTCATCGTTCTTCACCGCCCTCACACTTAGAGCAACAAGAATGGAAATGCCTCAAGCAATCTTCCAACTCATAACACTACCACTAATGTTTGCAAGCAGCGCATACTTCCCCATCGCCCAAATGCCCAGCTGGTTACAAGCGATTGCAAGTATAAACCCAATTTTCTACACAATCGACGCGGTAAGAAGACTTATTGTTTTTAGCGACGGTTTTGGACCACTAACTCTTGACTTTGCTTTCGAGGGGAACCTTTGCAGTCATCGTCACAGCAATCTGTGTTGGATTGTCATGGAGATACCAAAACAAATAAGACAAAAATCAATCAGCTTAATATTTTTTCTTTTTTAAGATTTAACTAGTCTTTAAATAAAGGTAAAAATCAAATGCAATAGAAGCGCGAGAAAAGAATGTCAACAAAAAATATACCTGTTATAGAAGCGATTGATGTTAAAAAGACTTATATGCTGGGTAAAGTCCCAGTTGAAGCTCTCCGGGGTGTAAACCTCAAAGTTGAGGGAGGAGATTTCGTATCCATCCTTGGACCGTCAGGAAGCGGCAAATCAACTATGCTTAATCTCATCGGTGCCCTAGATAAGCCAACTGCTGGCACACTCCTAATCGATGGCGTAGACATCTCTGAACTAAACGA
This sequence comes from Candidatus Bathyarchaeota archaeon, assembly GCA_963775685.1. Lineage (GTDB taxonomy): Archaea > Thermoproteota > Bathyarchaeia > Bathyarchaeales > Bathycorpusculaceae > Bathycorpusculum. Next base: position 226,679 of record CAVZJV010000014.1, on the reverse strand, counting down.
CAACGAACTCGCCGAAATCAGGCTTAAAATAGGTTTCGTCTTCCAATTCTTCAACTTAATTCCAAGATTAACCGCAAGGGACAATGTTGAATTAGCCATGTCTATTGCCAACACGAGTAAAGGAGAGAGAAGAAAACGAGCTACCGACCTTCTTGAAACTGTGGGCTTAAAAGACAGAATCAACCATAAGCCTGCCGAATTAAGCGGAGGACAACAACAACGTGTCGCTATTGCACGTGCTTTGGCAAACAGCCCCAAGTTTCTTTTGCTGGATGAACCGACCGGCAACGTCGACTCTAAAACGGCAAGCGAAGTTTTGGAGTTAATTAAAAAATTAAACGTAGATAATAAAGTCAGCATTATCATGGTTACTCATGACCAGAAATTGGCTCATGAAGCAAAACGCACCGTGCAAATGTTTGATGGCCTAATCACAACTCAGGTGGAAAACTAACATGAAAACAATCGACATTTTCGGTTACTCCTTTAGCGCTATTAAACTCCGCAAACTCAGAGCAGCCCTAACCACACTTGGAGTTGTAATAGGCATAGCCGCCATAGTAGCACTGTTATCGATAACGCAGGGTTTACAGGCAACCTTAACCCATCAACTCAACCAAGGTTTATCGGCTGATACCCTGATTGTGACACCTGGCAGTGGCGGCTTTTTAAGCGGGGGGGGCCAAGGCTCCGGCGGCGGATCAGGTGCGGGAGGAGGCTTTGGTGGAGGCACAGATAGCGGAGGTTTCAGCGGAGGAGCAAACGACAACTCAGGCTTCAAGCTCTACGTAAACTACACAAATGAAATCGAAGCTTTATCAACAGATATTGTTAGCTCAATGGCCATAATAAGCCGAACTGGGTACGTTCAAACAGAAAATCTTAACCGCACGGTCACCATCTACGGTGTCGACTTCAACCAGTACGCCCAGCTCTACAGCACAACATTTGTTGCTACAAGCGGAACAATCCCAACCAGCCCATCTGAAAACCAAGCAGTAGTGGGCACACGAGTAAACCAGCCTGGACAAAACGGAACAATCTACTTTGACTCTGGCAACACAATCAATGTGACCTGGACAAACGCAACAGTCCTACCACCAGTCAACGAAACTTACACTGCAGACGTCACAGGTGTGCTTGGAAAAATCGGTGGCTTCGGCATCGGCGGACCATCTGATACGGGCGTTTACATTCCGATTGACAAAGCAGAGAGCTTTTTTGGGACAGCCCAGTGTGATATGATAATTGTTCAACTCAAAAACAGTGACAACTCAACCATAACCAACGTTTCCAAAGCCATAACTGACCACTTCAGCAACCAAGTATCCGTCATATCCGCAACCGCAGTGCTCAGCTTACTCACAAACATCTTCAGCATCCTTCAGCTATTCTTGGGAGGAATCGCAGCAATCTCACTATTAGTTGCAGGCATAGGAATAATGAACATCATGATAGTTTCCTTAATCGAGCGCACACGCGAAATCGGCATACTCAAAGCATTAGGAATGAAAAGCAGAACAGTCCTGACCATATTCCTCGGCGAATCAATAATAATTGGCTTGTTAGGCGCGGTCATCGGCATAGTCTCAGGTTGGATCTTAGCAAACATTACTGCTAGCATCTTGGGTTCAGGAGCATTTGGAGGAGGAGGTGGATTCACCATAATTCCATTACTGACTCCTGAAGTATTGATAGGCGCGTTGGCGTTCGGAGTTGGAGTCAGCGTAATCTTTGCCCTCTACCCAGCTTGGCGTGCATCAAAGCTTAAGCCGGTTGAAGCGCTAAGATACGAGTAAGCGCAATCAACCGATTTTCTTTTTTTTTATTTTTCTTTGTTCCATACAAGTTTTAAGATACGAAATCATTAATTTCTCAGAGATGTTTCCGCATGAAGAGAATGTATCCTGACCAACCAATCGTAGGCATAGGAGTCGTAATCGTACACGACTGCAAATTGCCCTGATTAAGCGCGGTAATGAACCCAGCAAGGGCAAATGGACCATCCCCGGCGGCTTGGTTGAACTGGGCGAAAGCGTGGAGGCAACCGTTATCCGGGAAGCCAAAGAGGAAACCTGCTTGGACGTGGAAAACCCAAAGCTAATCGATGTTGTCGGCAACGTTGACCTCGATGAGCAGGGCAAAGTCAAATACCACTACGTCATCATCGACTACCTTGTCCATGTAAAAGCGGCATTATCCAAGCGGCGAGCGACGCCGCAGGAATTGCGTTGGGTACCATTTGAAGAAGTGGAGACCTACAATTTGACAGCTTCTTTTAGGCTTTTTTTCAGGCAAAACAGGAAAAAATTAGAGAACTTAATTCGTATCCTTAAAAAACAGGCGAGTTTCTCCCAGAGTTTTGATATCTAAGGCTCTGACGCGGGCAACTATGGGAAAGTCCCTGACCACTTTGCCTAAAGTTAAGCAGTGGTGGGGTGGCAAATCACGGGCAATTGACCTAACTGTCTCTGCATCCACACGTGCCGCCCTTGAAACCACGTCAAGGTCATGTTCGTTGGTGAAGTTGAAGAGAAATATGTTGTCGGCTTGGCGGTAAATTGTTTCCTGGATGGTGTCAGGCTGGTTTGTTATGAATGTGGTGAATAAGCCGTAGTGACGCATCCGGGTGACGATGTCATCCCAGTAAGTCTCGCGCAGATAGAGGTGGGCTTCCTCGGCGAAGAGGAAGGCGGCTTTGAGTTTCCAGTTGGAGAGGGAATCGACGAGTTTACCTAGGACGTATTCGACGACGATTTGACGGTCGATGTTGCTGGTATTTTTGAGGTTCACCACAATAGCGCCGCCTGTGTCTCTGGCTTTAAAGATACTCTCATCCAAGAGTGTAGCTTCGCCGATGCAGTCTGTAAAAAAACCAGAATTAGCAAACGAATGAAAACTGAAGCCAACGCATCCCGCACATGCTGATTACAATTCAAATCACGGATTGCCTCACCCAAATTCTGCATGTTCAGCTTTCCCTGCTCCTTAAGCATCTTCCATAGTCGCCTGAAATTCCCGGGCAGAGGTTCCCGGCAAATGCAAGGCGTTTATAAGTATGCCCATCAATGTGTTCAGTGGCAGCTGCTCAAGCGCCACCTTGAAGTTTTGGCTGGGAGTGAGGGTGTGGATTTTGTCGTAGTACATGTTGCGTTTGCCATCGTTGGTCATGCCCAGGCTGCTATATTCGCCGTTTAAGTCGAAGATGACGACGGTTGCTTTGTAGCCGACGAGGTTAACCATTAGGAGTTTGGAGAGGTGGGATTTGCCGCAGCCCTTCTTGCCCGTTATGATGTTTAAGGTACCGTCGATTGAGGAGGCGTCGATGGTTAAAAGTGAGGAGTCTTTGGTTCCACCCTAAAGTTATTGGCAATTTGCCGTCGACTTTTGCCAGTTTCATCAGCATGGGTATGGAGAGTTTTTTTATGGTGGATTGCGAACGGGAAGGGAGCCAACTGCTGCTTGGGCTGAGCATTTCGTTTTCCAAAGTAGCACGGATTTTGCAGATGAGCAGGCTTGCGTCTTGGATATAAGTGATGTGCGGCGCAATTTCCATGGGGTCGATGTCTTCGCCCTGTAGCGATTCGCCGCCGTCAGGTAACGTCCGCAAAAGCTCCTCCAGAACGCCGGGAACAGCCGCAAATTGCACATCGATTACTTGGGCGATTAATGCCTTTGCTGCATCGGCATCTTCAACCAGCAGGTAGTCGCCTTTTTCAGCGCATTCAGTTGGGAAGCTGATGACTTGCAAGCACATTGCCTTCTTTTCTGTAGAGTTTCATGAGTAATTTTCTCCTTTAAAGCCATAGGAGCCGAAGAGGACTTCGTGCATGTCGGGTCGGTTGACGATTTGGATGCCGTGTTTTCGAGTTATGAAGTGTTTGATTGCTAAAACTTCGTTGGCGGTAAATGTGCAAAGGATGTGGGAAAGCCGCAACGTTTCAGGGTAGCTTTGGGTGTAGAGGTCGTTGCCCAAAAGTTTCTGGATTGCATCCAGCCGCTGCTCAATAGGTGTTTCCCGGTCAACGTCCAGTCTGAACGCCAAGTTTGCCTTGTTAAGCCTCGCAACGTAAACATCGCCCATAAGCATCATAGGCGGCTTAGAATGCAACCCTGTGGTTTCAAGCAGGTAAGGCGGGTCGTGGTTTGGAAGCTGCTCCGTAATCAACAAACCATTAGCCCTAAGAGTAGTAGCTTTGGAAAACGCCAGAACCGTGCTTTGATTTCTTCTTGCGTAACCAAGGATTTCTCTGAGGCGCTGAGTGGGAGTTTCAGGAGTACCGCACGTTAGATGACCCGTCGAAGAGCAGGACGCCACGGTTTATCGGTTTTTGCAAGCATAGTTTGCAGCCAACGCTCCAGCAGACTGGCAAGGCGCGTGGGCATCTGCATGATGTTTGGCGCGGATTGGTGACTGCTACCGTATGTTGTGCTGAAATATGCGTGTTCGAGTGTACTGCAGAGTTGGTTTTTGTTTTCCTCAGTTATGTGAAAAATAAATGGCCCAAGGCGCGTGTACTTGTAAGAGCCGTTTTGTTTCCATGTTGTTGCACCCCTTACGGCAACGATGATGCCAGTTTGGGTTTCGCCGATTTTTATTGTTGAGGTGTCCACTGCGGCGACTAGGGTTTCTTGGTGGTCTGGTTTTAGCGTGATTGGGATGGGTTTTAGTTGGAGGATGGGTGGGTATTGTTCGTTAGTTAGTTGTTGGATTTGCTGGTTTAGTTGGAGGGGGTGGTGTTGGATTTGTTGTAGAGTTTTGATGCTTTGTTCGAAGAAGCGTTGGGGAAGGATGGAGTCGATTGTTGGTTGTGGAAAGTTATATTTGTTAGTAATTGTATATTGTTCAATCACGTTGATTCACCAATATTCAATATCTTTATTGGTGAAATATTTAAGTATTGTGCATGTGCATCTTGCACAATACAATATACAATAGGTGAAGAGTTGACACAAAACCCGCAAAGCCCACCAATACGCGTAAAAATGAAAATCGGCGACATAGAATTTGAAATCGAAGCTCAACCCGACCAAATCCAAACCGCCGTAAACCAAATACTCTCCACCGTCACCGAACACTCAAAAGCCATCGACCTCACCCAACCCACAGACCGCCATGCATCCCTTCCCCGTGCCGAAACCTGCCGAGGAGTAATCCAAAAACTCTGGGAAGAAAACTGGTTCAGCGAACCTCGAGCATTAGATGATGTCCACACTGAACTCGCACGCAAGGGCTTCCACTACGACCGCACCGCAGTCGCTCACGCCCTAGTCGACCTTGTTAAAGACAACATCTTAACCCGAATAGGCAAACCCCGCCGATACCAATATACACAAAAACGTCCCCCAACATAATCTTATCTAATGAGCCGCATCACCATAAAACCAGGCGTATTTGTACAAAACATCAGGATTCAGCCTCAGCCAATCGAAGGTGTAAGTACAAGCACCGCTGCGTTTTTAGGTGAAGCAGAAACAGGACCAAAAATGCCAACACTCGTTACTAGTTTTGCTGAATATCAGAGGGTATTTGGAGGCTATTTCGGCGAAGACAAATATCTACCTTATGCGATTGAGGGTTTCTTTCTCAATGGTGGTCAAAGATGTTACGTTTGCAGAATAACGGCCACGGATTATGCGGGTGCTCTTGCTAAGCTCGAAGTAGTTGAGGATGTTTCAATTATTTATTCTCCAAATACCCAAGCCTCGCCTGGACTTGTGGAGTTGTTGATTGGGCATTGTGAATCGTTAAGGTATCGGTTTGCGATTTTAGATTCGGTCAAAGGCGAGAACTCTTCAAGAATAACTAAACCAAAGGAATCAACCTTTGCCGCGTTATACTACCCATGGATTTACGTGAAACAATCAGGAACGGGACAGATATTGTCTAGTTCCGCCAGGGGGCTATGTTGCAGGAATCTATGCTAGAACTGACCTTGAAGTAGGCGTTCAAAAGGCACCCGCAAACGAGGTAGTCAAGGGCGCTGTGGATATAGAGTGTACATTGAGCAGCAGGCAACAGGACATCCTTATCCCCCAAGGCGTCAACTGCATTCCGCAGCTTTCAGGGTAGAGGCATCCGGGTTTGGGGTGCTAAGACATTATCCAGTGATCCCCTATCAAAATACGTCAGTTTCCGCAGGCTGCTTATCTATCTTGAGCATTCAATCAAGAAGGGAACGGACATGGACAATCTTTGAACCAAACAACGAGGCGACTTGGGCTAAAGTGAAAGCCTTAACCGAGAATTTTCTAATGCTAACATGGAAAAACGGCATGCTAATGGGCAGCTCCCCGCAAGAGGCGTATTTTGTCAAATGTGATCGGACAACGATGAGCCAGTCAGATATTGATGACGGGCGATTGATCGTTCTTGTCGGTGTGGCAGCAACTAAACCGGCAGAATTTATAATTCTAAGTGTCACTCAAACAGCGCTTAGCCCCTAAGAAAAAAAGGGATAGGTTTTAGGTGTAAGAGTGGAGTCCTGCGATGATAAAGCTGCTTAGCCCAGTTATGATAACTAGTATACAGCAGAAGACCGCAACCCATTTTGCAGTGTCGAATTTCTTTTCGAAGAATGCAACTTGCCCAACGGATGCTGTTAAGAACAGTACCAGTGTCAGGGTTTCTTTTAGGCCCCACGACCAGTAGCTTCCCCAGGCAAGTTGTGCCCATAACATGCCAGTGAGTAAGCCAAGTAGAGTGAAGAGCCATAACCCCATGCCCGTTATCTTTGTTATTCGTCTTTCCAAGTAGTTTTTCTTTAGCACAAGAAACGCAAATAGAAAGATGAGCACATAACCGAAAATCGCTATTGGTGGATGAATGTAAAACATCTGGGAGTCAAGGGAATGTGAGTATGATGTCGGACTTGGCGACTGGGTAATTGGCGTTGCAGATGGGTTTGAGTTTGAAGTTGGTGTTGGGGTTTGGGTGTATGGGGAGTTTGTGGGTTGTTGTGTTGGTGTTTGAGTTTGTGTAGGCGTATGTTTGGCGGTTGGGTTGGAGGGTGACGGGGGGGTTGGAGAAGGCATGGGTGTGGATGTTGGAATTGTTGTTGGAGCTGGAGTTGGGGTAGGTGTCAGATCGGGATTAAAAGTGATGGTTATCGATAGGCTAGGTGAGTAAACGTCTGAAAAATGAAGATTCTCATGGATAGTTTTAGCGGAAGATGAAATTAAGAACACATCAGACCCTTGCGAAACACCTGTTATTTGCCAAGTTGCGATAGATGTACCTGTGGGCATTTTGCCTATGTTAAAGTTTGGGTTGCTGACTGAAAAATGGCCACTCTGAGAACTTAGTGTTGCAGTAACGCTTGAAAACTGATTGTATAGTGGTGGAGCGTTGTTTATGTTTTGTATAGCCACGGCAACGGATGCTGTCTGCCCCACCATTATTGTCGAGGGGAGTATATTTTGGCTGTTGCCTTCCAAGATATCTAATTGTTGATTGTATGTTGAGCCGTGGCATGAACTGCACTGGTTTGAAGACAACGAAAAGACAGGCGTCGCAAACAAAGCAACAGCAAATGCTACTGCCGCAACCATAATTATGTAAGTCATGCTGTGCAACTTTACCTTTGGTCGAAAAACCATGTTTTTCTTAAACAACCTCAAAGATGTTGATTAAACGGGAGCAACAACCAATTTAACTATTCTTGAAAAAGCAAACAACGTAATTAACAAACAAACCAAACAAGATACGAAATGAGATACCGGATTGGGTTCGCAAATTGGCTTTTACGTTTTAGCAACTTTGATAGTATGTCTTGTTTCTTTGTATTAATAGGGTTTTTCAAGAATTTGCATAGCGGAGGTGAAATTTAGCCAGATTGATACCGCAATCGCCTCAGGTATGTTTAGCACTCTTGTGAAAGCTGTAATGGCTGCAGGATTAGTCGATACCCTAAAAAGTCCAGGTCCATTCACAGTTTTTGCGCCAACCGATGATGCTTTTGCTCAAATACCCAAAAACGAATTCAACATGCTGCTTAAAAACACTGATAAACTAAAAGAAGTTTTAACTTTTCATGTGGTTGAAGGTAAGCTTATGGCATCTGATTTGGCTAAGCATGAGTATTTGCAGGCAGTTTCAGGTGGAGAACTCAGGATAGACTCGAAGAGTTGGCATCGCATAGGAACATGAAGGTTAAGGGTGCAAACATAATTAAACCAGATTTAGTCGTGGATAACAGCGTTTGCCACGCCATAGATAAAGTTTTGATGCCCAAGATGGCGGTCACGGAAAAACCAATATAAAAAAGCCTGAAAATCTTGCAGGCGCCCTCCCTTTTTAAAATATATATTCAAGGATTTCTTTTTAGAGATGCTGTTTTATCATCTTTGCCATAACATCTAACTTAACTCTTTCTACTTCTTTAAGCTCACTAAAAGGCGGCAGTTTTTGCCCCTCAAACCTCGGAACTACATGGACATGTATGTGGAATATATCTTGCCCAGCAGCTTTACCATTCTGCTGGATGATGCTGATGCCATCAGCACCAGTGGCTTTTTTGACTGCGAGGGCAATTTGCTTTGAAGCCTTATGGATCTTGCTGAGCAACTCTTCAGGGATATCAAAGATGTCTGCGTAGTGAGCTTTGGGTATAACAAGGGTATGTCCCTTGTTTAAGGGTCTTATGTCAAGGAAAACCATTACTGCTTCGTCCTCATAGACGATGCTTGAAGATGCTTGTCTTTTGACTATTTTGCAGAATATGCAAGATTCATCGAACGACATATTGAGCCTCTTGAAGGCATTTTGACTTTATCAATCGGTTTATATGCCTTTTAATCTTCTTATTCTTTCACGTATTGAGAGGTTTAAAAAATGACTGAACTTGAAGATAAAGTGCGTGTGGAAGTTGGCAAAGTGCTAGATCCCGAGACAGGGCAAAGCTTCGAGGAAATGCAGATGATTCAAAGCGTAAAGGAAACCGAACCGGGATCAGTAACCGTTGAATTCGTTCCCACCAGCCCATTTTGTCCTATCGCATTCAAGCTTTCAGCAGATTTACGCGACGCTGCAAAGTCGGTTCCAGGCGTAAAAAAAGCCGTTGTTTTCTGCCGTGGACATGCGATGGAGCAACAAATCAATGAAATGACCAATAAGTGAGAATTTCTTCATCTTTCCGCTTCTTTTCATTTGAAATAAATGTTAGAAAACGCCAAAAAATGCGTTACTTCATTTTGCTGAACGCCCAAGTTCCAACTGCGATCATTATTACATCAAACAATGCGATAATTCCTATGTCCATCCATACGGGCTGAATTTGAAGAGGCGTCCATGCTGAGCCTAAAATTAAACTTCTTAAAGCGTCAACACCGTAAGTTAGTGGGTTCCATGCGGCGACGGTTGTTAGCCAATTAGGAAGGTTTATTCCTGGTCCCTTAAGGGGAAACAATGCGCCGCTCAAAAAGAACAAGGGCAAATTAATGAAGGTCTGAATAGCTCCGAAACTTTCCAAGCTTCCCATGAAGCTGGCGATTGTTAAGCCGATACTGACTAAACCGAACGTAATTAAAACCATAATTGGCAGCGCGTACAGGAAAGTTATGGGGTCAATCGATATACCTAATGCGATTCCGACGAACAAAACTATTATTCCTTGAAGAAATGCCGACGAGCTATCGCCCAACATTTTTCCCAGAAAAATGCTGAAGCGCGAGACAGGAGAAACAAGAATTTCTTTCATAAACCCGAATTCTTTATCCCAAATAACGCTTATGCCCATAAACATGGACGTAAAAAGCAGTGTTTGCGCAATAATTCCTGGAAAAATCACTTGCTGGTAGCTTAACCCTGGAATAGTAAACCGCAAACCGAATCCTGCACCAAATATTAGCAGCCAAAGCAATGGTTGAACGAACATGCTAATCAGCCGTGTCCTATCTCGCATGAACCGCTTAAGCTCCCTAAGCCAAAGGGTGTAGATTCCGCGAATTTCACTCATTTTATTCCTCTCCTTTGGATTGCAGCAAAACCATGCAGTTCTCTGGTTGTGTCGTGACGAATTGTTTTGCCAGTGTAATGGAGGAACACGTCTTCGAGGTTTGGTTCACGTAAAAGTAACGACTCAACGTAAATGTTGTTTTGGGTAGCTATCTCCATGATTCGGGGCATTACTGCTTTTCCGTTGCGAACCGTAATCTCCAAGGCCCCATCGATTATCTGGGTTTGATTTTGCCCTAATGAGGACTTGATGAGTTCTGAGAGTTCTTTGAGGTTGTTTGCTCTTACAATTATTACGTCGCCTTCGAGAGTTTCCTTGAGTTTTGATGGTGAATCTAAAACTATGATTTGGCCATGGTCCATTATAGCAATGCGGTCGGAGAGCCTATCTGCTTCATCCATGTAATGTGTCGTTAAAACCACGGTGATGTCTTGAGCATCCTTTAGTTCTTTAATGTATTTCCAAATGTGGTCTCTTGTTTGAGGGTCTAATCCAACCGTTGGCTCATCTAAAAATAGCACTTTAGGATAATGAATCAAGCCTCGACCGAGCTCAAGCCTGCGACGCATACCGCCCGAGTAGGTGCGCAACAAAGTATCTGCCCGGTCCTCAAGTTCGACGAGTTTTAACACATGATTTATACGCTCTCTCTGCTCAGAAGCATGGACACCATAAAGGTTTGCATGCATGTAGAGGTTTTCTCGGCCTGTCAAGCGGTCGTCGACACTGGGTTCCTGGAAAACTATGCCTATGGATTTTCGAACTTTGTTGGCTTCCCGAACAATATCAAATCCACTCACTGTAGCTGTCCCTGAAGAAGGCCTAAGAATAGTGCAAAGCATAGAAATGGCTGTTGTTTTTCCTGCTCCGTTTGGACCAAGCAATCCGAAAATTTCGCCAGTTTCAACATTAATGTTGAGGTCATCAACTGCCTTGATCGAATTATAGACTTTTGTTAGTTGGCGAGTTTGAATTACAAATGTCATTCTGGATTTTTCTCTTGAGCAAATGAAAGAAAGCAAGATTTAAGGTTTATTTGGCTCAATCCAAACAATTCTCCATAGCGCTGGAAGTTCTACGATTAAGCCTAAACCATCGCCTTTGTACAAACTACAGATACTGTGCAGTCTTGAACGTCAGGTGTTCGCCCGCAAATCACCAAATCAAACGCCTTGCCTTTACCCTGGTTTGCGAAGAGAGGATAGAAGAGTTTTAAGATCCTCATTGGACCGGAAAAAAGAGATAGCTTTAAAAGGTCTCTTATCAATTTTTCGCCTTTTTCTTTTTTTTCGTTGGAAAAAAATTGTTTAAAAAAAAATAACTAAAACCCCGTTTAGCCTACGCATTAACCTTAAATATCGAGGCTTTTCTATTTGCATTTGGGGCTTCGATAACATGAGCAGTCCGTATGCAGTTGATATCCGTGGCGTTACCAAACGCTACAACGAAATAGTAGCTGTAAACAACATGAACCTAACCATAAACACGGGTGAAATCTTTGCGCTTTTGGGACCTAACGGTTCGGGAAAATCCACGACCCTTAAGATGTTGCTGGGTTTGCTTCAGCCAACTGCAGGCTCAGTTAACGTCTTAGGCATAGATGTACAGAAAGACCCCGTCGCAATTAAAAGGCAAGTAGGCTACGTTCCTGAATCACCTGACGTTTACGAGTTTTTGACAGGACTCGAATACTTGGACTTCATCGCCGACATATACGGCATATCATCAACTGAGAAGCAGAAACGTATAACCGAATACTTGAAAGCGCTCCAGCTCGAAGGCCGAGAAGGCGACATGATAAACAGTTACTCAGATGGCATGAAAAAGAAAATCAGCCTTATTTCTGCTTTTTTGCACAAACCTAAATTGCTAATTTTAGACGAACCCCTAAACGCACTTGACCCTCGAAGCGCCAGAATAATCAAAGACTACCTTAACCAACTCAAAACACAAGGAGTAACCACAATACTCTCAACACATGTTTTGGAAATCGCGGAAGCAGTATGTGACCGTATAGCCATAATGTATCAAGGGAACATCTTAGCCTTAGGCAATATGGGCGAACTCCGAGAAAAAGCAAGTTTGCCGGGTTCAGGTTTAGAAGATATATTCCTCAAACTCACTGGAACGGGCGACCTAAAACCTGTTGTTGAGGAACTACTGAAATGAACTGGAAAAATGTCCTCTACCTGTTACGCGTAGAAAGAAAATCAGGCAGGCTAATTCGAGGTGTAAAAACCACGAGATACCGCGAAAGCGGCATTCTGGCTTATTGGCCATATTGGGTTGCAGCCATCATCGGCGTTGTCGGCGGTTTACTAGCTAATTGGGCAGTGTCGGCGATCTACTCAAGTGGCGAGGTCCCCGGTTTGCCTTCGTTATCTAACTCAGCCCTTAGCTTTTTTGTTTCCTTGCCGACACTCATTCTTATCTTAAGCGTAGTCCTAACCATGCTGCAGCAAATCCAGTTAGCAGGAGTTAAAGCAACTAGGCAAATAATGTACTGGTTACCTTTAACATGGCAGGAACACACGTTAGCTTCGATTCTAGCTAATCTGTTTGGAATTCCCCTTGCAACAGTGATAGCGTTTGCCTCTGGAGTTATTGCTTTCTCAGCTTTCAACGGCTTAATCGTGCCTGCATTGTTAACGACGCTTGCGCTATTTGCCGCAGCGTTTATGGCAAGTTCCACTACAGAAATTCTACGTATCGTCCAAGTTCGCTTTACAGGTGCAGTTTACAAATCAAGCGGCAAAGCCGCTGTCTGGGTAAGATTCATCGGAACCTTGGCGTTTTTCCTGGTATTCTACATAATATATTTCTCCCTCACGCAAGGGACGGCTGCCTTCGTGCAGGGTTTAGCACAAGCCCAAAACACCGTTTGGTTCATACCCTTCGTCTGGCTTGGCGTTACCCTCTTTTACCTCTTGAGTGGTGTATTCGTTCAGGGATTCGTGTTTGTTGCTTTATCGTCATTATTCATAGCAGGTATTTACTATCTTGCCATCTCATTAAACAAGCGTTTTGGATTATATGAGCCTCCAGCTATCACTGTTCAAAAAAGCGGCACTATTTACGCGCCAAAAATCGGTATTCTGGGAAAAATTGGATTCTCAAGCGCAGAAGTAGCACTCATAAACAAAGACACTCGAGCATTCACCAGACGTCGAGAACTCATCAGCATATTCATCGTACCTATCGTCTTTATAATAATACCAATAATGCAATCAATAGGCATCACAAGCAACCCAAACACACCGGGTGAAATCAACCTACTCTTTTTAGGCATGACCTTTCTGTTGCCTGCTTCCATCATGGCTATGTCACTGGGGAACATGCTGATTGGGGAAGAAGGGCAAGCGGTGTGGAGAATCTACGCTTCACCCATTTCCCCCAAAAACCTCGTAAAAAGCAAGTTGTTCTTCCTCATCTCTCTCTCAGTACTTATTCTTCTTCTAACCGTGATAGTTGGAAGTGTATTCTACCACCCATCAATTAGAGTAATAATTACTGGTTTCATAGAAGGTTTCCTTTTGGTTCTCGCTTTAGGTTCAATTGGTCTTGCAATCGGTTTTAAAGGCGCCGATTTCACTGCAAGTCGAAGGGCAAGGATGATTCGCCAAAAATGGTCACTCATAAGCTTAGGAGTATGCTCCATTGCGGGGTTAGCAATCATAGCGCCACTACTGCCGTATGTCATAGGCGCCCTTCTCTCAGGCTTGTTTGCCACTGGTCCAGTAAGCAACCTAAACCTCATCATATCTCTGGGGATCAGTGCAGTAATCGCCGCCGTTATATCAGCCGTCTTCTACAAGGTAAACGTCAACAGCGCTGCAGAACTCATACGAAATGCTGAAACCTAAAAATGAACAGCCCTTCATATTTTTGCTTACAAAACATTCAACTTTAAAGACAAATAATTAGACAACGTTAACTTGCGTGTGTTAATCTACTTTGGTTAATGAGGGAAAGGAACAACTTAGAAGAAAAGACGATAACTACCTTTCTTTACTGCCAGTTCGCGCTTAGATGACAGCATGTTTCCCCTTAAATGCGACGGGTCAATTCCCGTCAAGTTTATTTCAGCTCCAAAGACGGCAGATTGAACGCAGAGAAATGACCAGAAGAAACCTCTAAACACCAAAATTCCACTTTAATAATACTTCATTACATTTCGATAATTGCAGATAGATTGCAGCCGCAAATCGTAAAGTAATTTAGAAAGGTTGGTTTGCCAAGAAGAACAAAAGAAGACCTGAAACCTATGTTGCTCCACCTTCAAATCAGAGTTTTCAGCGCCTGAAGCTAAGGGAATATAAAATGGACGTGCAATAAGGACAGAACCCGCGGAGCAAAAATACACGCGTCCAGCTAAAACAACCCTCCAACTTTAGCGACTTTAAAAATTGTTTGTTGTAACAACTTATTATTCATCAACTTTATCTAGCCGACAAAACATTGTTTTTTGAGGATTTTTATGAAAGAACTCACAATTAAAAGCCCGGAGTTTCAACCTAACAGCTTAATCCCCAAAAAATACAGTTGTGACGGAGAAGACATCAATCCACCTATAACACTTGAAGGCACGCCTAAAGAAACTAAAAGTCTAGTGCTGATTATAGATGACCCCGATGCTCCCAGCGGAACATACGACCACTGGGTAGTTTGGAACATTCCGCCCTCAACAACCAAAATAGCTGAGCACTCGGTTCCAGGAACTGAAGGGCTGAATAGCTCAATGCAACTGGGTTATACTGGTCCATGTCCACCTTCAGGCACTCATAGATACTTCTTTAAGGTTTATGCGTTGGATACAGAATTAGGTTTAAGCGTCAAATCAAGTAAAAGAGACCTTGAGAAAGCCATGCAGGGGCACATTCTTGCTAAGGGCGAATTAATAGGTCGTTACGACAGATAAATTCCTGAAAGCATTGGTTTCATTCCCTGTTTTCCTTAGCGGTACTTCAAACGTTAAATACTATTTCTAATGATTATTTTCCGATTGGTTGAGCAGACTTGAACCGCAAACTTCCCGTCGTATTCGCCTCTATTCTCATTGTGCTTATTGTCTTATCGCTAATTATAGCCCTAAACGCGTTCAGTGACCAAACCCAAACTCCGGGGAGGCCATTCTACGTAGGCGTCGAATACGCTTATGGTAACAACCAAACTGCAGAATTCCAGATATCCCAAATTCAAGCTTTAGTAAACAGAGTTAAGGATTACACGAACTTGTTAGTGATGGGTGATGTGAGCTTGACTTTCAACCAGACGGCTTTGAATGAGGCATGCGATTTCATCTACAATAATTCTAAACTGAACTTTATCATTTTATTCACGGGCGGAAATTACTACACTTATAACATTGTTCAGTGGATGTTTGAAGCAAAAGATAGGTACGGCGATAGGCTCCTAGAAATCTATAAGTATGATGAACCTGGAGGAAACCAAATAGATAACACGCCATCGCAACTAATCAACGAGACCGTAATCAGCCCTGATGCAAGCTACAGCGCCATAGCAGACAACTACGTGGGTAACCTAAGTTACATGGTAAACTTTTACAAAAATTTAGGCCATGTTAACCTCTCAACTTCAGACTACGGACTATTCTGGTTTGACTACAATTCAAACTATACCTCAATCTACGCTGAGTTTGTCGGCAATGAAAGCAGAGAACGCATCATAGCACTTGATAGGGGAGCCGCCCAAGCTTCAGACCGGGATTGGGGTGCCATAATTGACTGGAAATACAATCATTCCCCATACCTTGAATCTGGAAATGAACTTTATGCTGATCTATCGTTAGCTTACAGTGCTGGAGTCAAGTATGGAATAGTCTTTAGTTATCCGACATACCCGGTTAACAACCAATATGGCACCTTACAGGATGAGCATTTTGAGGCGCTGCAAAAATTCTGGAAAACACTCCACAGTAACCCCGCCAGTTTAGGCTCAAACAAAGCTGAAGTCGCCTACATAGTGCCTAAAGACTACGGATTTGGCTTCCGAAGAGCCACCGATACCATCTGGGGTTTAAAACCGCCAGATGAACTATCTTCAAAAATTTTCAGCGACACAAACATAGTTCTCCCGGTCAAGTATGGTTCCCGCTTTGACATTCTCTATGACGACCCGAAAGTGATTGCTTCATTGCTGAAGAATTATACTGAAGTCTTCTACTGGAACCAAACCATAACCTAAACAAAGTTATATGAAAAATTCATTGAGCAGTTGTTTCAACATATTAAATAGGGATAGGCATCCCAAAGCATATGTTTTTTAAAAAGTTAATTTAATGTGCGTTGAATAAATGATATAAAAAGCACTATCCATAAACAATAAAAAAATAAGAAGAGGTTATTGGAGGCTAACTTGGGCAATTTGGGTCATGTCGGTAAGGCTGTTGAGTTTGACTTCTGCATTGGATATTGTGTATATCGTATTGCCAATGTAGAACGACCTTGTGATCCATTGGTTTTGGGTGTTCCAGTAATCTACGTTGTCGATTAGGTATCCCTCGCTGTTTAGCAATATTGGGTCTATATGTGTTATGGTACCTTTCAGAGTAAAGCCGCCGTCCACGGAGAGGCTGAAGACATAAGCGCCTTGCCAAACCGTTGTGCCATAAGCAGACGCCGCCGATTGACCATATTTTTGAAACTCTTGAAGCGTAGAGTTATCCACCAATGCCAAACTTATTGGGATCACCAGCAGATTTTTTGTCTTATCAAACAGGAAAGCTTTGGGTTCTGTTAAGACTGGAGAGTCTGTGCCTCTGTCGCCAATTGTGAAATTTGCCAGCTGAATAGGGCTATTTACGTTGCTTACGTCAAAGAGAGATAGCTTTATGCCTTGGTACCAAGCGAAATCTTGTTCCTGTGCTTCAACGGTTTCTTTGCCGACTCCAATTAAATGTGTCTCGTCATAGGGGTGCAGGTAGTCGCTGTAGCCGGGGATTTTGAGTTCGCCTAGCACTATGGGGTTTGTTGGTTGACTAAGGTCGATGACGAACAAAGGGTCGGTTCTAATGAAAGTTACAAGGTAGCATTTGTCGCCCATAAAGCGGACTGAATGGAGGTTCTCGCCCTGCGCTAGCCCTTCCAATTTGCCTACTAAAGACAGGTTCTGATTGAGCACATAGACATTGTTGACTTGTGTACCTTGTTCTGTGCCCATAAAGGGTTTGCCTGGGTCTATTCTTTGCATGTTGGTTGCTATTCGCAGGTTGTCATTGTATTCGTCCATTGCATACTGGTTTATGGTGTAGCCTAGAACACCTCCTTGAGCTTCCAAAGTCAATTGTAAACCGTCGATTTTTACTCTATAAATGGATGTGACATCGCTGCCGTTAACCCAGTTTGGATAGGCCACATAGATGTTATCTGGTGAAACATACATTGTGCTTGCGCCGCTCATTAGAACCGTCATGTTTGTGGGTTGCTGTTGGTTGTCTGCCACATCGATGCCATAGAAGCTGGTGAATGAGTAGCTGTAGGATTGGTTCATGTCAGCGTAGTAGATGCTTGTGGGCGAAGCGGCATAAGCTATTCCTTCTTTGTAAACGGCTGGAACTGTCACGGCACCATTAAATACGTAGGCATTTTGGCTAGTAACTGCATAAATATAATTGCCTATCATGCGGGAATTAAAGTAACTTCCACTAACAGTAACGTTTCTATCCAAAACCGGAGATGCCTTGTTTGAAACGTCATACACGTATAGGGATGTTGAGACATCGCTGTAGTAGGGCATAATCATGATACCATTTGAGGCAGCAGAGTATGATTGGTATTTGCTTGAAATAACGATGAGTCTTGTGCTATCTTGGTTAAGGAACAGCCCATCAGGGCTTAAGTCATTATCAAGGGTGATTCTTGAGATTACTTTGGCGCTTTGCGGGTCGGCACTTATAATGTATACGTTGTTACTGGTTTGTGAACCATATCCAGAATTATAAAACAAGCTGTTCTGAGTTGTAGAAATGGTGTAGATGTATTTTCCGTCTGTTTTTACCGTGTCAGCCTCATCTACCCCTGCAACTTGGATGTTTGTGGAGGAATAATCGTTGTTGACTCCATAGATGCCCGGTGCTGCCGCAGTTGGCGATGAAGTAGTAACCATTGGACGCCCCCAATACATTTCTGGTAGACTACTTACCGAAGTTGTGTTCAAGTAATCTTGGAGTACCTCCATCGATGGAAACGTCTTCATGCCTGAAACAGTGACCGGTTGGTTGAATGGCAAAATTGTCGGGGAGGTGCCGAACGCATAAACCATAGAAACTAGCACGATAGCTGAGAGCACTGCTACTGTTCCGTAAATTTTAGTTTTTTTTCTAACTTCTTTCTGAACCATACTGTTTATCTCCTTGACATACATAGGCGAGTTTCTATTTTATGCTAAGCCCACGAACAGCCTGTTCTAACATTTAGAATGGCCTCATTTCCCACACACGATAAGCCTCATACCAAAAAACTGCGCAGACTATGGCACCAAAGGAAATGATGTACAGGTTATCCCTGCTTAAACTGTGAACGATTATCAGCAGATAAGCTGCGTAGAATATACTTGAGAACAGGGCGTAGAAGAAGAAACGTGGAAACAAGAGTTTGCCCAACTTTACATAATGGCGTAGAACGCCGATTTTTACTTGGCCAACCAATATGTAGTGGCCGCCGACATTTTGCTTTTCAACCAATCCCAACTCCCGCAGCTGCTCAAGGTGATGAAAAGCTATACTGGGACTGCTAAAATGTAAAGCCCGCTGAACTTCGCGGACTCCAACTGAGCTCCCTGTTTTCAGCAGGAACCAGTAGACCTTCCAGGCCTTGCCGCGTAGTGAGTATTCAAGCTCTGTTTCGCTGTCCCCATTCAACCGCGTAACCTCAGCCCTAATGAGTTTGTAGGGTAAATATAAGTCCAATCATTAGAACAGTTGTTCTTTCAACTTAATCGACATTGCACAGTTTATGTTTTAAGCAACTAAGCAATGTTTAGATCAGATAATTCATAAATTGAATTTTATAAAAGAAATAGGGTCTCTATAAATTTTCAGATTTTAAAATTAAAAAATAAAAAATGATGAAAGGGGAAGGTTTGTTTAAGCTTAACTGCGCTTATACCAAAGCCGTGACACACTGCTTTGATTGCAGTGAATTCCTCTGCGAAAACACAAAGCAAGGACCCTTAAGCTTAAGCTTTTGATTTGTTGGATGCTCCGGGCATTCCAGGGGGTAGATCGGGGAAGTTTGCACTGACTCTTTGCTCTGCTACTGTTGCTGCTTCGCACAGAATTTTTGAGGCATCTTCGTTTACTGAGTCAAAGTTGAGTGACATTCCGCCGCTTGAGCCTGCTTCGAGCATTAAACCACTTAGCATGTTGCCGATGTCGCCTAGTTCGCCTTCTGCTTCGGGCAAAACTCCGCCTAATCCTGTGCTGACGCTGCGTAGAACCCCAACGCATGGTCCTAGTGCAGCTACTACATCGCCTAGTTCTGACACTGTACGTATTCTTAGTGCTACTTGGTCTAGTGCCAGTCTTGCGTTCATGATTAGTTTTGACATTTTTCGGATTTCAGCTAATTCGGTTGAGTAAATGTTTGCATGTGCAGTATCATGTTTAGTGTAGGCGTCAACGATTTTGGCGAACAGGGCTTTGTCTTTTTGTGTGAAGCGTTCATTTGCTTGGTCTAATTTGTTGATTTGCAAGTCTAGTTTTCTGCAAGCATGGTCTAAAGCGGTTTTTAGTGCTGGAGCCGGCTGGATTGTGTTAAGCAATGTTTTACTTAATGAGTCCCCTTCTCTTTTTTGTTCCCATTTCTTTGCGAAACGTTCAGACATGTAAATATCCTCTTGAATATTGATTCAGCGGCATGGAGTACTTAATACTTGTTAACATGCAGATATATATACGTAAAAATCGGTATGTTAGCAATTTCTGCATGTTACTTCCGCTTCCGAAATATTTTATGCCCCTGCATCTCAACGTGAAACTCATAGCCGACTTCAATCAGCTTTAACGCTTCTTCCAAGGTATCAGCAACCTTGCAAACAAACTGGTCCGTTCCTGAGTTAAGATATAGCATTTTGTCAATGTGAACATAAGTTTCTGTTGAATCTGCGCTTTTATGCCCTAGTATTATTTGTACTCTCTCGCGGTCATGGTAGTTATGAAGCTCAGTTGTTGCTTTCCAATGTCTGAAAGTATGGAAATGAACCTTTAAGATGTTGGGGTTTCCGATTTTTTCCGCGATTTTATTCCGTGAAATATTGAAGTTGCTTCTTAGGCTTACTACGCTACTAAAGATTTTTCCGTCTTTTCTACGTTTCAGATTGGTTAACGTGCAAAGGGTTCTTTCTGTCAGTGGTAGAATTCGGCCGTTGCTGCGTTTCTCACCTTTGATGTTGATAGTATGCGTGTTAAAGTCAATGTCTTTCAATGTTAACCGCGCAATCTCGCCACTTCTTGCACCTGTATCTTTGAAAATTGAGCAGAAACAAGCAAGTACTTTTCCTAATCCAGCTATAAGCTCATTTAACTCTGCTTCAGTTGGAATATAGGGTATTTCGTTGTCTCGGTTGTATATTGGCGCTTTCCACATTATATTGTGGAATTCATACCAGGTTTTAAGTAAGCTGACGATTAGGCGTTTTGTGTTTTTCTTCATAGGTAGCTTTGCTAAGACTGCTTTTGTGCTTTCGGGATCAAACAAGTCTGCGCCGTTGATTAAAAGATACGATAAGTATGTGCGATAGTTCCGTATTGTTAATTTGTCTCTGCCATCGTTGAATAGTTGGGTTGCTAACCGTTCAATATGTGGGGCTGCTTTAATTTCGTTAGCGGTTGGTGTTCTTTCCTCACCCATGCAAATTTTTGTTTTTTGCATGGAAACCATTTTTTTCGCTCCGGATGCGCTGAAATGGTTAGTTTCTTTATTGGCTTTGACAGTATTTAAAACAATGTGTTCGCTCCAGCGGTGACCGTAATCTGCACATCGGTAGCGTTGAATTGGCTCAATTGAAGCAGAGTTTAAAGGTGCTTCCCTAAAGCCATCTTTGAAAACTCTTGCTGCCACATTCGGGGCAAACAACCTTAACGGTTTGGGCTTCCATTATTGGAAAACCTCCTCTCTTCGTTATGAGCTGCAAAACTCTTACAACCAAAAATAGAAGTGTTAGGTAGTAACATTCCATAATTCTCTTTTTCACAAGCCGCTTGATGATAGTTTTTACATTCAGGAAAACAAGTTCGGTTTTCCCCTAGCGCCAATTTTTTTGTCTCAGATGGATAAGATGGACAACCATTTTCTAAAACTTTTATTTTTTGTTGTTGAGAATTATTTTTTAATACTTTTGAAAAGTGGTTGTCCAAGTTGTCCAAGTTAGGCACTTTTAGGAATCTAAACGCATAAACTCTGGGGGATTGCTTATTTTCAGGGTCTTTTTTAGCTTTTGTTTTTTCCGCGCCTGGGGCATAGTTGTATAATGCTTTTGTTAGTTCTCCTTTGGTTCGTCTTGTTAGTTTTTTGGCTACGCAATACGCTATATACATTCTAAAAAGGTCGTCTGCAAATACTATGTCGTTCTCGTCGTCGGTGTCTTGGCAACATTCCATTATAAAGGCTTGTGGGCTATTTGATCGTTTAATGTATGCTATTCGGGTTTCTTGTGGTGCTAACTTTGCGGTAAAATCTTCTTGTGTTTTTAGGCGTTCTAAGCCTTCGATAGCATAGTTGAGATAGCCCTCCAAAAGATCTTCATTCATCAGCTTATCCCTAAGCATTTTATCTTCGCGGTGTGTTGGGTCGGGGTCATTCGGGCTAAACGTCACTGGGAAATCCCATATCAAGATGCGTCTATAAGTGCCTGTGTGGTCCTCTGAGGGGTCTATGGCTGGGGCTTCGTTACAGCTAAACATCATGCCTAAGTTTGGTTTCCAGTCGAACGGATCGCCATATTTGTTTTGTGAGGTTATGCGGTCGCCTGCTGCAATCATGTTTATTGTTCCCATGTGTTTAAGCATTGTACTAGGTAGGTCTGCGCAAAAATTGGCAAATTTATCTTTTAGTTTGGCAGTTGCGAATTTGTCATAAATTAAGGATTGTAGTGTTTGGCTGCTTATGTTGTCTTTTCCTAAAAAGTAGGTGTCTATGTCAATTAAGACTGATTTGCCATTATTTCCCTCACCTTGCATTATTCCGTATTCGTGGAAATGGTGGTTTTCTCTGCCTATGATTTTGCCTAAAAATTCTTGGTGTTGTAGGCGGTGTTTCTCGTTTGGCATTGATACAGCTAAGAAGTCTTTTATTGGTTGACATTCTGCGTTTGGTTTAAAGTTGTGTGGTATCTTGTTTGTTAGGTAGAATTGCGGCCCAATTTGCTCTAAAGTTTTGGTGTCTAAATGCAATATTCCGTTTTTAACTGCTATTATGTTTGTGTCGGCATTAAATTCTACTCTTGGCGTTTTTGGGTTGCTTCTTATCCAGTTGTCAACATCTTTGAAGTATTTAACGCGGGTTTCATCATCCAGTAAGATACAGATTTCAGTGTTGATTAGTGGCTCTGTTTTACTTGTATAGATGCCTTGCTCGGTGTCAAATACATAAAGGATCTCTGTGTTTTTTTCTACTGCAAAACTGTATTTTTTCTCAATGATCTTGGCTATATCTGCTATTGGGTTTATGTTGTCGGTTGACTGTTTCTTGATTTTTCGCGGCAATCGGGTTCTTGGATATATTCACAAGTTGCGCTACATATCCCTAAGCCTGCTAAGGTTTCTTTCTTATATCTGAAATAGTCTTTTTTGGCATAGTCTAAGGTGGTTTGTATTGCTTTGTCTGTTTCTATTTGGTTGTAATGGTGTCTTGGCGCTGGTTCCCATGCTTGGTGTTCATGGAATAACTCCGCTATTTCTTGGTCGGTTCTGCCGCAAAAATACAATTCATAAATTAAAGCAACTTTTTCTAAGTGTTCTAGGTGGTCCTTTTCCATCAGTTTTAAGAAGCATGGGCGCAAATTCTTTTTTCTGTAGGTTTTGGGTGTTTCTAAGGCTTTTAGTGTTTTTGTGGTTAATTGTTGGGTGGCTAGTCCAGCTTTTTCTATACAATCAAAAAACATATCTTCGACGTTATCAACGATAGCGGGTAAATTATCGTTGACAAGTGAATAGCCTTTACTAGGTGGCATTACACACAAGTTCCCGGTAGCTAAAAATTCCATGCCTACTTTGTTTAGTTTTTTGCCTTTGCTTTGGGTTCGGCTATAATAATCTAAGTGGTCGCCGCCGCTGAGGGTTCTTATGGTTTTAGTTGTTCGCATTAAGTTTATGGCTTGTTTGCTTTTCTCTTTGATTTCCTCGGTTAAATCAGGGTCTTTTATGTCGCGGTCTATGATTTGGTAATAATAGGTTTCTCCGTCAACTTGGATAGGTGTTCCGGTGACAATTCCGAATAATTCTTTTTCAAGTATGCGGGGTATGTACTTTTCTAATTCTGCTTTTGTTTGTGGCTGTGTTTGCCATTGCTCCCATTTTTCGCCTTCGTCTAAGTTTGGTCGTTTTTTTCCTTCTTTGTTTATGTAGAATGGAATAATGGCTAATCCTATGTCGTGATATGCGTAGATCGCGCTTAATAGCTCGGAGTTCATTGTGTTGGCGCTCCATGTTGGGGTTTAACTACGTTTACATGGCTGACTTTTCCAGCTAAAAGATCTAGAAATTTCGTTGCGTAATGCGATGCCTAAAAGGCGACCGTCTAAGTCAAGAATCTTGACGGTTTTTTTGCTGTTGCTCAGATAGATTTTTGCTACTATTACAAAACGGCTTGCTGTTGGTCGCGTAGTAGCAAAATTCTTAAGTGTAGAATAAGAATTATTCATTATTGGCAATCCTCCGGGGTTGCTGGCTGGCGTGGTTTCCTTCTCGGGGGGTCACTCCAGCCTTTTGTTCTTTTTCAAAAACAGGGTTTAGGGTAATTGATCCGTCAACTTCCATTGCAACGGCTATGGCTTTTTTTCCTTCTGCTTCTTCTGCGGTCCGTAGCCATGACTTTGGAAGTGTTACGGCTTGGCTATCGCCAACATTCAATATTTTCCTTAAGATTGGCATGGCTAACAATATTGTGATAAAATATATATAATAGCTTAGGATAAGTTAAGTAACTTAGGTGATGATTTGACAAACATCTGGGCAAAAAATGACCGTAACGATAACCTTTTAAAACTTCAATCTTTGCTCACAAAGCGTAAAGAGCTAAATTTCAAACAATTAAGAGAAGGATTACACGTATCGGAACCAACAGACTAAGCAGAATACGTCAAGCTATTAGAATCACAAGGAAAAATTGAACATTTTGATAAGGCTGGGGATAGAAGAAGCCAATGGTATAGAATAAAAGCGGAAAATGCTAAAGATGTTGAAACACAACTTGGAAAGTATGAAGCAATAAGATTTATCAAAAGTATTCCTAAGCCGGTTTATAAATATAAAACTGATGGAAAATTTTTAGTCGCTGCTTTCATAACAAACCCTCACGATCAACCTAGAGAGATTTTTGAGAAAAAGGTCGAAGCTATACTTAGCGGTGTTGCTCTAAGATTTCTAAAGGCTTTCTTCGGACTAAAACCGCGTGAAGGTAAACTTGCGCTTGTTATAATGTTGGATGCAGAGAAGGAAGCTGCTAAAGAATGATTAGCAATATTAAAGAGATTTTTTAAATTTAACCATATACCCTCAAAGCTGCAAAGTTGTTTTTTGAGGTTCGCACATTAACTCAATCTTCAAGTGAGATGCTTAAACAGGCTAATTGGGGAGCTGACGCTGATCGACCGTTCGGCGCGAAGCAAGATTGGGTATGCGTTAACTGTAAGGGCTGCGTAAAGAGAAACTTAGCACTAAAGCCAACCGTTTTTATAGATGTAGATTTGGCTATCATAAACACATAGACTTTAACAGTGCGCGTTATTGTAGCTGTAACTTATTCAACTTACCAGCTTCTAAACATGTGCTGTCAAAGTGGGCTAAGGTACTTATCTATATCTTGGTGCTTGTACACCGCGTTTATGAATGGCTGGACATGCCTTATAGGTATGTGGTTAGTAAGCTACGCAAAGCCGTGTATGCTTAATGAAGCCGCATTAAACCTATCTTTTTTTTATTTTTGGTACCGCAAACCCTTAAAAAACGGGGGTTTCCACGTATATAAATTAATTAGGATACAAATAAAGAATAGATTGCGCTCCTTTTGGTTTAGTACCATGTTAATTATTCCTTTCATCTCTATGGAATAATCAACATTAAATAGAGTTTAAAGAGCCTAATTCTATCTCTATTTAGTATGATTAAATAATTATCCCTAGTAAAACAAGGAAAACAAGGTTTCTAAGGTTAGGCTTTTAGCATCTTTTTAGCTAAGTTAGACGCGCCCAACTTGCTATAATGCAGAGCTGTCTTATAGTCAAGCCAACCAAAGAACTCCATTAAGTCGGGTTCACTAAAATCATATTCGGCTCTTAGCTGGCTGGCTCTTTTACTTCTAAACCAATGTTGCCATAAATGAATCATGTCTGCTGTAGCTGCCTGCGTTACTCTATCCCTAAACGTAATATTCAAGCCCAACCGATTGAACAGCGATCTTGGAATATCATCATTTATTCTTCGTATCAGCTTATAGCCCCAATCTCGCGTTAATGGTTTATGCGCTTTGTATGGGCTAACAAATAAACCACCGTCTTTGCTTGCTTCTAAATGTTCTAAAAGCTCTTGACTTAATGGTTCTTTCAATAATACTGGGAAAGGTTTTCTTATTGCTTCCATGTGTTCTCTTACGCTTGAACCATCCTGCAGCTTTACTTTGCGCCACCGCTTTTCAAGTTTCATGTTTTGAACTAAGATGTATTTCTTTTTAGGAATAACATTAAAGTTTTCTTTTTCAAGGCATAAAACCTCTGTAGCTCTGCCACTTGTTTTAATCAAACCTAATAGATATAATTCGTTTCTTGGAGAACCTGCGTACTTTGTTAATTCTTCTAAGGCGGCCCAACCGCAAAACTCGTTAACATAATCATAAACATTTAATCTATGGTATTCCTGCATTTTTTTCTAATTACTCCTAATTAGTTTTTTTCCATAGATAATTAACTTTGAATTACCAAATAATAAAAAACAATTAAAGCTAATTCTTTTAATTAATTTCATCTGAAAACTCCTATTCCACCCAAGAACTTTTTGTTTGGAACATGACCTCTAATATATTTCTCGTAATATTCCGAGATTTGTTTTTCTTCCTCTGCATTAATTGAGGTATCAGTCAACGCTAAAGAAGTTAAAGACTTAGAATCCGTATATCTAAAACGCTTTTTTGTTGACAAGGATTTATAGCGGCCGTCATGGGGTTTGTTTTCTGCGATAGCCAGGTATTTTTCTCTAAGTTTTATGTGAAGTTCAATATTTGAATAGAGATTAAACTTTAGTATTTCCAATTTTTTTAGACGTTCTTTTTTCTCTCGGATTTTAAAAACTTGGCTTGCTTTGTATGTGTCTAATAAAATCATATCTCGAAGCTGCTTTACCTCAACTGATAAACGATTTATCTCTTTTTCTTTTTCTGTTAGAACATAGCTACTTACATCTAGTAGAGATACAATGTATTGCGCTTCATCTTGACTTATTCGAGGTCGCATTTTGTTTTCTCCTTAATAGTAGGGTTTCTTTTTTCTTGCTTGTTGAATTCTTATTTTTTGTCTTGCCATACAATCACCTTCGCTTCCCTAAGCGCCGCATTCTTGCGTCATGTTTCGCAGGGGCTTTATCGGTTAAATGGTGTTTATGGCATTCAACTTTGTAGGCTTCTGGATGCTTGTTGATGTCTGCGAATTTTTCTTTTCTGCCGCGTGGACCTGTGCGGCTTAAAGGGGTTTGTTTGGTGTGTGCGAATTGAAGTTTGCTTACGCGTTTTTCTTTGCATCCTCGGTGTTGACAGCCATGTTTGCTAGGGAAAACTTTACGGATTAAATCGGGTTTGCGGTGTTTAGCCCACTTGTTTGCGGGGTTAGTCAATAAGGCACCTCTCATAGCAGGTTTGATGCTTGATTTTTCCGGTTGCAGAAACAAAAACTATGTCGCCCTTTTTGATTAAGACATGGCAAACTGGGGATTCTGGGTTGTTGCATCGGGTTACTGTGGATTGACGCATAACATAGAAAATGCGTCTCATTATCGGATGTACTCCATCCAGCCTTGACGTTGATGAATTTGTCTTTGCAGTTTCTTATGTTCCTTGTAAGCGCCTAGGTCCTTGTAGAGCTGCTCATTTAGTAAGGCACTGTTTGCCAATTCCAATTCAGTCATTAAGATTTTAGCACGTTTTTTCTTTGTGACTTTTGGCTTCATTCTCTACTCTTCAGCCTCACAGTCATTTTACCGCTTGAAGGGTTTAAGGATAAATTCCAATAGCAGTAGTCAATCTAAACAATTGTCTATTTGTTTTCCTTCGGTTGAGCTGCTTTTTCTAAACATACGCTTTCTTTGACCGCATGAAGCCTTAGACGGCAAAACCCCAAGCGAAGCTGTGGAATAACAATTGAAGGCAAAAACAAGTGGATAATCCTAATACAGAATACTTCTAAGAAAATTGACTTCATGGACATTAAATTAGAAAAATAGAAGAAGAGAATTATCTATCGAACAGACTCGGCACAGACCCACCCCCCACTTTCGGGGGTCGAGGTTTTTTAGCGATTTTGAACTTGATTTTACTGATTTCCTCTTTGCTGTAGTCACCTCTTGCATCCAAAACAAATAGCTTCAAACCCCCGCCAACCTCTTTTGTGTTTACAACTGCTAACTCAAACTCTATCGCACCATCAAGCATCAGCCCGTCTGTTATCCCATTTTGAATGTTAGTGCATACAGAACGAACATACTCTTCTAGTTCCTTTCCCAGTTCCATTTTATTCACCGTTAACTGTTGTCTACTGATAGCACTCTTAAGCTTTGGTTAATTCGCTAAACAACTAAAAAGCCTCCAAAAAAAGAAAAAGAGAGTATGTTCTATTATTAGGCTTTTAGTTTTTTTTCAGTCTTCTTTCGATTACAAGTGACCTTTTAATAGCAAGAGTTATAAACAAAATCTCTAAGATATAGAAGCGTTATTATGAGCATCGACTTTGATTTGTTTGGTTCAAAAAAGAAGAAAAAAGAAGCGCTCTAACCCAAGCAAAGTGGCAAAAAGGATTCGGGTTAATCAAAATAGAGAAATTGGTTTAGGCAAACAGAAACTTGATGAAGTAAAATATGCTATGGCTGGTTACACTACAACGACTAGGAAAACCGGATACGATTTTGATGCTGTTAAAGGAAGAGAACATCTTTATGTTGAATCTAAAGCATCCAAAAAAGCGCCTATGAGACCGTTACAGAAGAAGATGCAGAAGAAAAAAGGTCGTAATTACAGAGTGGAAAGAGGACTTCTTGACTGAGATAAATCCACGAACCTTTTCTTTAAGCGTAGCTTCCGCGCGGTAAATAATAGTAAATAGGAATTTGGTTTTTGTCGTTCCGCTTCCCTAAACGCCTCTTACTACAATACGTATAGGGCGCTGCTCTCTGCTCTGGATAACTATGTTTTTTACCCTTGTCGGCTCGGTATTCATGCTTACGCGATTTAAAACCCGAAACCGTAAACTCGGCTTCACTTAACATAGAAGCCTCCAAAAAAAGAAAAAGGGGTTTGATTGGCAAGGGTGGGGAAATCACCAATCTGTTGATATACAGATATATACATAGAAATTTAACCGAAAGTTTTTTTCGGATAGTTTTGTATGGGAAAGAAAACCTTGCGAACATAGAAATTTAAACGAAAATTTTTTTCGGACAGTTTTGTATGGGAAAGAAAACCTTGCGAAGAAAAGTTTAGAATACAGCTATTCAAAGTCATCCTGCACACTTAGAGTTGGACAGCTATGGTTTAAAGATAACAAAGTATTTTGGGTCTTTATCTTCTGTTATGGTTAAGCCATTTTTTTTTTGAAAATTCGTGTATCTGTTGCTTATTGTAATCACACTTAATTTGAATCTGGAATTGGTTAGGCTTTACTTGAACCATTGAAACATAAGAAGGTTCGACTAAATCGCTATCCATCAACTGTTTTAGCATCGCCATTGCTTCAAGTCTATCCAAGAAGGTCACGTATAGCGTATATTTGGGGGTTTACCATATAACCTCTTTGGTACGTTCAAAGAAAGAACCGTTGAAACTTAGTTTAGCCAGAAAACGAACTTTTGTTTTTTCCGTTGTGACAACAATACTTTTTATAGAAACCATATTTTTCTAAATATTCTAGATTTAAAGGTATCTCAGTGCTTGCCTGTGCCCCAAATGCGGAAATGGTGTATCTAAGCCAGAAAGAAAAATAGCGAACTCTTACTTCTGCTTGGAAGTTTACAGTTGTAACAAATGTGGAAATGAATTCAAAAAGGGATGCTAACAGTTTTTTAATTGATTTTATAGAACGATAATCCTTAAAATTTATAACTAGATATTCAGTATCAAGACATCAGGGATAACAATGAGGGAAAGTAGTAGAAAATTACTAAGCCAAAGCCGGGTTACGTCCAATACACCAGCCTTCGGATGTCAGTAGAGTAGAAGAGTAAGTTAATGGTCCAATCTCATAAAGCTTAAAAAAGTAAATAGGCAATATTGTATTGAGGCTTTTAACCATGCCAGATTCTGAACGCCAACTTGGAGTTATTAAGGATATTCTGTTACCGCTCGATAATCCCACGCGGTATGATGTCGTTTTTACTGACAAGCGTATTGCAATCGTTTGTATGGGACACAGCAGTCGTTTCGAGCATATAGATGGGTATCCTTCTTCACTCTATGGGATTGCACCGACCGCCTTGCCTAATACCAACGATAAACAGATCAACCGACAAAAGATGGAAGAAGAAATCAACAGTTTACCTCTTAACAAAAAACTAGAACTCAGCAAAAAAAGCTGCTTTTACACATACGAAGAAATAGAAGAAGTCAAACTAATTTCAGGAAAGAAACCAAAGTTTATTATTTTAAGCGAAGAGTGTGTTTCAAAATTTGCGCCAAATCAAGAACAGTTTATGCAACTATTAGATTTCTTGCCAACTTTCGAAATGCTGAAAGGTAAAACCTCAATATTAGGCAATTCAGGATTGAGGACTCCCCAAGAAGAATCAAATACTCTCAACTGTAAATACTGTGGTTCAAAAAATGACTCTGACGCATTATTCTGCGAACGTTGCGGCATGAAAATAAAAGATGAAATTAACAATTACGCCGGGTTAATTTGCAGTTCTTGCGGAGCTGAGAATAAAAACAAAGCTTCATTTTGCAAGAAATGCGGTTCACCCACACATGCCTAATTGCCTTCATGTATTTAAATAACCCCAAAGATATACGCGAGCAAACCCATCAAGAACAGATACAGAACAACTTTCTTGATTTTTCGTGCTTTTTCCCGTGAATGATCCAAGAGCAACAGTAACGAGCACACAATTAGCCCAATATCTGTGACTAAAACAAATGGAATAAACCATACGCCAACTAACCCCAGAAACCACGTAACAGGCGTTAAGGCAACAGCAAAAACAAAGAATACCACCGCCACAAAAGCCGCATTCTTTTCTCCGAACCTCACTGCGATTGTTTTAACGCCTTCAGCGCTGTCACCCTTCACATCCACAATCCCCTTGGTTATTTCCCTGCCCGTATTAGAGAGAAAAGCCATGAATGCAAACAACAGCACATTTAACCCAACTGCTCCCAGGACAGTTATGCTACCATAAATGAAAGGGATAGCAACACAAATGCTGACTAAAAAGTTTCCAGGCAACCCACTCCGTTTGCCTACAGTAATGTAAGTTGCAGTTATCACCAAAGACGCTGCTGCTACAGCAAAACATAGAACACTAACCAATCCAGCAAAGACAAAGCCAACTGCAGCAAGAAACCCGACAAATATCAAAGCTTCTTGAGGCTTTATTGTACCGCTTGGAATGGGGCGCTGGGGCTCGTTAATGGCATCGATTTTGCGATCATAATAGTCGTTGATCACCATGGCAGCTGCACAGAAGGTAAATCCAGTTAGGAACCCGAACAGGATGCTTTGCCAGTTAAGGTCGTCCAAATGAGGAGAGGCAAGAACAGCGCCTACAACGACGGCTAAACCCATCATTGTGCAGTTGACTGGTCGCATTAACTTTA
This sequence comes from Candidatus Bathyarchaeota archaeon, assembly GCA_963775685.1. GTDB lineage: Archaea > Thermoproteota > Bathyarchaeia > Bathyarchaeales > Bathycorpusculaceae > Bathycorpusculum. Next base: position 195,481 of record CAVZJV010000014.1, on the reverse strand, counting down.
TGAAGCCGCCAAGTTTGTCCATGCTGCTCTACCGTTTAGGATACCTATGTTGGTTGAGGTTAGTTATAAAAATTCCATCCATAAACAAAGTAACGCATGTTTTTTATTAACGATAAGCGTTTAAAGCAACGAGACAGCGATGAAAAACACGATTGAGCACATTAATGCACAAAAGAACAGGAAACACAAACTAGTCAGAGCATTGTTACTTGTTGCAGGCACAATTTCACTTACTTTAGGTGCAATCGGAATATTTCTGCCCATTTTGCCAACAACTCCCTTCCTTCTGCTATCTGCCACCTGCTACTTAAGAAGTTCAGAACGTATGCATAAGTGGCTTCTGGGAAACAGTTGGTTTGGAGAATACATAAGAAATTACCAAGAAGGACGGGGGATTCCATTGAAAACAAAAATCTTGGCGATGACGGTTCTTTGGACTGGGATAATTTATTCTGCCTTTTTTGCTTTAGACGAGATTTTCATAGCGCAAGTTGCTCTGCTACTAATAGCTTTGGGAGTAAGCCTACATATAGTAAGGTTGCCAACACTCAAAAATTAACAATAAAAAAGAAAAAAGAAATTGGTTTTTCCCTGTCTTAGACGACGGGGATTGTTCTTTTTCGATTCATTAGCACTACTAATGCGCCGACTATGATGATGACGACGATTATTGCTGCTGATGAAGCCAATAGGTATGTGTCAGTGTTTGATGCAGGTGGCGCTGCTGTGGGTGCAACTGTTGGGTGTGGTTCCATGACGTTGAAGGAAGTCATCATGGATGATGGCCAATAAGCATTGTTGCCTGCGAAAGTTGCAATGACTGTGTAGTCGCCTGCAATGTCAGGTGTCCATGTTAGGCTGAATGTGCCGCTTGAGGTTGAGGTTGCGATACCGATGTCTCGGAAATTGCCGTTAGAGTCGACAACCGATATAGTTACTGGTACGCCTTCAAAGTTGGTTGGGAATGCCATCTGTTGATAAACATAGCCCATCCAATCTTGCATGATTGTGTCAGATGCTAATGGTACGCCGTTGGGGAAGTTTGATGCTTGCTGGCTTTGTTGTGTGCCTGCCGCTATGTCCGTGACTGTTCCTCGTATCACTACAGCTTGTCCTGATGCTGCTGCTAAATCGGGGGCAGTAACAGTTAGTTGGCTTGGTCCTCGGCCTAAGCAGTAGATTTGTTGGTCATAGCCGTTCATCATTGTTAAGAAACCGTCTGCTGTTGCCCATGCAGTTCCAGCGGTTGCCCATTCACTTGGGTAGTCTGAGAGTTTAAATATCTCTTCCCCGGTGGTGGCGTTGAGAGCGGTTACTACTGCGCCTTTGTAGATTGGATTAGGTACAGTATGTTCGTTGGTTGCTTCGTATATTACTCCGTTAGATATTGATTGTATCTGGGTTGGGTAGTCACCGTAGAAGACGTTGAAGCCTGCGTTTGTGCTGTTTCCTTCGCCGCCGTTTCCATATGTCCAGTCTAGATTGCCAGTTAAAACGTTGTAAGCATAGGTAATTCCTGAGAATGATGCGACGTAGAGGTGGCCGTAAGCAATTACACCTAATAGTGTTGGTTGTCCTGGGTTGCCATAGTAGTCAAAGGCTGCTTGAGAATCGGTTGGACCCCACATCTTTTCGCCTGTGTCAAGGTTGTATCCCACCCATTGCATAGTTTCTTGGTAGCTGAAGGTAAAGACACGGTTAATGAAATCAGTTGGTTCTGCTATGACAGTAAGGTTGCCTGCTGGCGGAGTATATGTCTTTGTCCACAGTACACTGCCGATTTCGCCTTTAGATGCGTTGAGGTTGACAGTGAAGTATTGGTATGGATCTTGGTTTGTGCCTGTTCCAGTTGCTGCGAAACCAGTGGGTAAATTGCCACTTCTGCAAAGCATCACATCACCATAGTTAACTGCGATGATAGATGGTGCTGGAGTCATGGTGTTGGCCCAAGGCATCGAAATGTTCCAGTCATAAGTGGTAATTGCTTGTGCGTATTTGCCTGTCAAACCGAGAGTTTCGCTGTTAATAGGGATGTTTCCATTGACAATCAATGTAGAACCATAAGGTGCTGGTGTGCTTTGACCTGTTGGTAGAGTCCCAGTTGTACCTGTAATTGGAAGAGGCAGTTGTTGAATGAGGGCTCTGTTGCTTGCATTAATGATGGATGGTGATAAACTTCCACCGCCAGTGTATGGGTTAACGTCGTAGAGCCACAGTTTGGATGAATTCCATTCAGTCAAATAGTATGCGGGATTCACAGATGTGCCATAGTTTGTCAGTTGGTACTTTAAGTGTTCACCACTTGGGCCCATTACTGTCACTGCTCCGAAGCCTGGAACGCCTGTTACGTTGAATAAAGGAAGTCCTGTGTTTGCATCGTACAAATTCCAGTTGCCTGATACAACTGCAACTAGGACTGCGGGGTAGACACCATGTTGGTCAGGGTCCCAAAGATTGTATAGGTATCCAAATGAAAGTTGGGGTATAAACTGATTGCTCCAGAGTTGTTTTCCTGTGCGAAGGTCAATAGCGACGGTTGGTCCTGTGCTGCTACCACCCAAAATCGGGGATCCTGTGAAAGATGCAGTTTCAGTGTAGTAGAGTATTCCCTGCATTATTATCGGATAGTAGAATCTTGGTGCATATGAAGAACCCTCGAAGTATGCCACTCCGTAAGCATCTGAATTAGGGTCTGAGCCTCCAGGTTGGAACTGGTTTCCTCCTACAACTCCTCCAAATTGAAGTGGGCGAGTCCACATAACGTGTGAAGTCAAGGATCCTACAGCGTCTTGATGGTACATGTTAGCTTGTCCTCCGCTGCTGCTCCATCCGCCTACTGCGGGAGAACCATATCCTAGCCAGTTAGACGAGATTGTCCACCAGTCAGTGTTTTCACCGTAGATTGGGCGTGCCCAGTAGTTTTGTGGAAGTGGATTGCTGGTTTTTGCTGGAGGGATCGGGTCTTGCTGAACTGTCAAGGTTGTAGTTGCAGAGCTATCTAGATAGTGGTCGCCAATTAGGGGTGATTGCTCGTACCCGTTACCGTTTTCACCGTACGTTTGTCCTGGGAAATTGAATTTCAATGTGTATATGCCAGTTTGGTCGGGTGTCATTGTGATGTATTGTGACGATGTTGTGTCAGAGATAATTGGAAAAATCTGGGTGGTTACAGTGCCATCGGGTGCCGTTATAGTTAGGTTGTAGTTATGGAATCTGTAGTTGTTTGAAAGTAAACCTGCGCTTGCAGTAGAACCGTTCGTAGGGTCAATGGCAGTTCTTCCTCCAGCGGCGCCGTAAACAGCGTCAAGCCACATGTAAACATGTGCTGTCTGACCGACCCCAATCGGGGAAGGTGCCGCAACAATATAGGCGTAGGTTGGAATGTCGTACGGGGGATCATGAGCCGAAGCATTGGGCAAAAGTGTCATTGATGTTCCCATTGAAATTATTAAAAGTGCTGCAATCGAGATAACTAATGTTTGTTTTTTGTTTTGCATTTTGTTTTTTTCTCTCCTATTTTTAAGATTTGCGGATAAATTTTTTAAAATCCGCTGAAATCTTAAGACATAGTTTTCTTATAAATCTATCGACTATCTGATCGTTACCAAAAACACCTAGCCTTAATCAGTTTCTCAATGAAGGCCGAACATAGATTTATTGAAAACATCATACAACCGAAAAGGATAAATTTTTTGACTCAGTCAAACTTTTGGAAATAGTTTAAAAGGATGCATACAACCTATCAAGGTAGCACAAGCTGTTGATGAAGCATTTGAGCGACAAATACGCACCCCTAGTTGGAGACACCTATGCGCCTGAAAAAATCAGAGTAATCATACCCGTCGGCGGTAAAGCTACGCGGCTTCTGCCCTTGACAGCGGAAACCAGCAAAGCCTGCCTGCGCTTGCTAAACAGGCCACTGGTCGAATTCTCTCTTCTATCGCTGGCAAGCCAGGGAATACGAAACTTTATTTTCGGCGTCAAAGGCTACACCAACTACCGGGACCTCTACGACTATTTCGAATCTGGAGTTGGATTCTCGGCCCGGTATAACATCAAACCCCGCATTCACATCAAGTATCAACCAAACTTTCCTGATTTAGGCAGTGCCGACTCCGCTCGCATAAATATTGAATACTACGAACTAAACAACCCAATCTTTGCAGTGCAAGGCGACAACATTTTTGATATAAAAGTCAAGAACCTGATTGATTTCCACAAGGAAAAAGGCGCCTGCCTAACCATCGTGCTTCGAGAAGTCGAGAACGTAGAGGGCTTAGGCATAGCAGACATTGACAAGGATGGCCGCATACAACGATTCGTCGAAAAACCTGAGCCCAAAGATGCCCCAAGCAACCTTGCCAACACCGGCCTGTATGTATTATCACCTGAAGTACGCAAGATTTTCAAGGAAAAAGGCATTCAGCAAATCATCAAGGAAAAGAATCGCTTAGACTTCGGCTACGACTTCATTCCCTATGTAATTTCAACTGGGAGTCCAGTTTATGGTTACACACTCAAGGGAAGCTGGTTTGATGTAGGCACCCCAAAGAGCTACTTGGAAGCAATGAAGAATTTGCTTGGTGGAGGATTTTCAACTCTTAACGACTTTGGCGGCAGATTAAACAAAGAAACGCCCATTTGGGTACAGGGTGAAAGCGCAGATTCGGAGAAACGCCGACAAGAAATTATACAAAAAATTAAGCAAAAGAAAATTCAAATTGAAGGTACCGTGTTGATTGGGCGGCATTGCCAAATTGAAGATGGAGCAAGAATAGTTAATTCATGCATCGACGACTTCACACGGATAGGCAAGAACGCAGTTGTAGCTAACTCAGCTGTCATGGACCGTGTTATAGTCGGCGAAAACGGCGAAATCTACGACAGCATTATTGGCAGGCACGTTGTGGTTAACTCAAGCTGCCATAAACCCACAAAAATCACCGCAGTCAGCGTAATCGCTGATGACGTTATACTCGAGGAAGGCTGCTCATTGGCTGCAACAAAAATTTACCCACACCAAATAATCCGCGGAGAATTCCAAAACCAAACTATAATTGCAAACTAGCCAAATTCGGTAAAAACAAAAAAGACACGTCAAAAGTCTGCTGCTCTAAAATTGGTTGAGTCCCATCTGCAAAATACATCGACTCAGCTTCTTTTGCAGCTCTGCCTTTGAATTTATTAAATAGCGACATAGCGATAACTGTGCAGGGCAAGTTACGTCTTTTGTGTTCACTATACTTTGGAATTTTCCAGCAAAAAAACAGCCTTCGACTCTGAGGTTATGTTGATCTTGGCCAAACTCTCCTATGGTAAGGCTCTTGATTATTTTGCCATTTCTGAGGAATAAGGAGAATTTAGCAATTTGCTTCTTCGAAGGTTTGGCTGCTTTCAATGTCAAGGCTTGATTGTCCCATGATCACGTCAAAAAGTTTAGGGTTTACTATAAAAGAAAGTTGTTTCCTCTTGGTCCATTGTAGAGTTTTTGGGCGCGTTGATGTGAAAACAGAAAATCGTGGTAAAGCGCGCCAACCTCTATAAGCGTTGATTAATTCATCCAATCTTACCACCCCTATCAAGTAACCGTTAGACTAGATAAAAGAATTATAAATCACGAATATCTGTCAACTAAGCTTTAAACCATTTGAAAATCAAGTACTTTATATCTTTTGAAGCCAAGTCGGGCACGGCAATTATGAAACGTTTACGCACAGTAGTGGCTAACCTGCCATTTTTGACGATTTCGGTGGCGGATATGTCTGAGCCGGCTCTTTTAACAGTTACCATGTAGGGTGCATGTTCTACGCCTGGACCGTACTTGTAGACGGCAAAGTCGCATCCGAACTTGATTCCCGGCGTAACAATTAATCCGCTGTCGCGCAGGTCATGATAAACAGCATACTTTTCCTCAAATCCATCGTATAGCTGCTTAGCTTTCTGACGCAACTTTCGAAGACTAACCTTGGTGTCACCTGGGTTTTCGTAGACCTCAATTTTTTCATCCTCGACAAGATAGAGGCCCTCCATCAAATCCAAAATAAGTGGGACATCAAACTCGGGAACCTTTGGCTTGGGGATGCCGATGGGTTTGCCATAGTAGGCGGTTTTGTATAGTTGGGAACCTTCCGTGGAGTCCCAAACAACAAGAAAGTTTTCGATGAGTTCAACCTTTGTTTTCAGCATCGTCTCGCTCTGGCTACATGATGAATGAGATGGTTCGTGCGGCGTCAGCTGCATCTTCGGCTTTATCAGCGGAGTTCTCCAAAAGCTGCAGAACATCTCTTAGGAGCAAAAGCACTGGTACCTCGAATTTGCTATTTAACACTTTTATTGTCAATGCACGGTACAGGTCGTCAACAATGCGCTCAGCAATTTCGACATCCTTAGCACGTTCGAGAGTTTTTTGGGGACCATAGTTTAGCACCATCATGGTTTCGCGGAGTTTAAGTACTGAGTCAAGCACTGCAAGGGAGAGTTTCAGAAGGTCTTTTTTGACTTCAGGGGATATGATCCAGTTATGCTCCATAATTTCGACAAGGTAGTAAGCGATTCCTTCAGAAAAGTCAGCTATTTCACTAGACAAGTTAGTAAACCTAAGGAAGTCCTCTCGGGCTATCAAGATAGCACCGATCTCTGCAAGTTCCTGAGACACCATACGTCTTGCCTTGATAACTTCCTCCTCGCCGGTCTTGATTTCGCTAAACAGTTTTCGGGCGTTTTCTTTGTCTCCGCTCGCAAAAAAATCGACAAGCTGCGGGATTTTTCTTGAAACATCAACAACCTTACGTAAGTTATCTTGACAAGCATTTAACGCTCGACGCTTCACGCGCTCTTCAGTTTCTGCTGGAAGTACCAAACCTTTCCCCATCCATACCCTTCGCTGATTTATAATGTTACTATTTGTATGTACATTAAAAAAGCTAGCTACTTAACCTTGATAATGCTGCCCAATTGTTCAAAGTTTAGTTTTCCTTCGAAGTATATATGCAATTGCTCAGGTAAATCCTTGATTGTGATTCGGATTTGCTGCCAACTATCTCGGTCGCGGATAGTGACTGTATCGTCGTTTAAGGTGTCGTAGTCGATGGTTATGCCAAGTTGGACACCTGCTTCGTCAGCTCTTGCATACCGTCTGCCAATTGAGCCTGTCTCATCATATTCAGTCATAAAGCCATCACATGTCAATATCTTCTGCACTTCTTTGGCTTTAGTGTCTAAGCCATCTTTGCCCATCAACGGATACACGCCAACTTGGATGGGTGCAATGCTTCGTGGGAAACTAAGAACAACGCGGTCATCCTTCAAGTTGTACGCGTATTCTAAAGCTACATAGAACAATCTGTCTGAGCCAAAGCTAGGTTCCACAACGTGTGGCACGAATCGTGTTCCACGAACAATGGTTTTCTGGCGGCTAATATCCACCTGTTCAGGAAAAACCTGATAATTGCCCGCCATATAACTGCCTTTCTTCGCCATTTCATCTGCAACTTCTTGAGCAGGAACCATGGCAAGTGCCGTAGCGACTTTTCCCGCATCTCCCTTGTAGACTGGCCCGATCTTAGCCATAATCGGCTTTATTATAAGCTCCTCCTTCTCCACAGGAAAAGCGTATTCTTTGTAAACTGTCATATCTACACCGCTGGCTTTCATGTGACAAGACAAATCGAAGTCAGTGCGGTAAGCGTGCCCAGAAACCTCTACCCACCCCCAACGGTCAACAAGCACCTCTTGGTCAAAACTTTGAGTACTGTAGTGAGCTTTTTCCCAAGTGAGTTTTTCAATGAAACGTTGTTTGCTTGCAGGTACACCCAGTTCTGTGAGTAGGCGTTTTGCCATTGCCATGAAGAACGCTTGCCACTCGGAACGGATTACTTTTTGGTCTAAGGCTTGGCGGACGGTTAAGTCAGTAGTTTCTTGGCACTCTTTGAGCCTTGTCTCGCATAAAAGAATAGGCAAAACATCGTTTTCTACTTCAGCTAGCTTATCGCAACATGGCTCTTCTGGGTCAAAGAAGAACTCTAAATCAGCAATTGTGAACTCACGTAAACGGATTAATCCTTGGCGCGGCGAAATCTCGTTACGTAACGCATGCCCTATTTGAATAGCACCAAAGGGTAATCGTTCCCTTGCAGTAGTGAATAACCTGTTAAATTCAACAAAGATGTTCTGTGCAGCTTCGGGTCTACCATAACCAACGGAACCAGAGTATGGTCCTATAGTGGTTTGGAACATGGTTAAATATCGTTGTGGCTCGCCGAATTTACCACCGCAGTCAGGACAAACAACCCCATGCCGCTCAAGCTCTTGTGCCACCTCTTCAAACGTCATTTTCTCTGCTTCAGCGGAACTTATGCCTTTTTCCTCGAGCAAATGGTCAGCTCGGAAGCGTTGGTGGCAGTTTTGGCACTCAACCATCGGCTCCTTGAAGTGGTCAACGTGACCTGAAGCCTCAAAAACTTTTCCCGGCGCAATAACCGAGGATTCCATCTCGTAAATCCCAATCTTCTTAACAAAAAGCTCCCTGAGCTTAGCTTCAACATTTTGCTTTAGCCGTGTGCCCAAGGGACCATAAGTGACAAAGCCGCCACTTCCACCATAAATCTCAAACGACGACCAAAAAAAACCTCTACGCTTAGCTAACTCATTAATGGCAACAAACTTATCGCACTGTGGTTTGGAACATTTAGCTTCATTACTCAATTTGGAGACCTGTTTACTGGTTAGAAGCCACTAACAATTAAAACATTACCATACCGGAAGAAGGCCTACATGCCAAAATTTTGCATAAGGGTTAAAAAACATAAGTCCTCCGATTAAAGGCGAGCTTTAGAACGTTTAGTACATTATTAATTCAAATACACGAATGCTGGAAATATCAGGGTCTAAAATTTGGGATTTACCAGTTCCATGGAAATAAGTTTGGGTAATAAATCAGTAGAACAACTATGACTAACCCAATTATGAAAATTCCCGTAAGTATACCCCTTTTGGCGTTGTATGACAAACCGGCGTTTGGGGCTTTTTTGGAACTTTGAGTTGCGGGAGGAGTGCGAGCGTTTTTCTGCATGGATTTTCCACAATATTCGCAAAATAAAGTGCCATCCTTATTTTGTTTACCACAAGAAGGACAAAACATATTTCGTCTCCAATATTTGTTAGCAAGCGAGGGCAATAAAGTTTCCTCAAACCCATATTTTTCCTATATTATGGAAAGGGGTCAGCACTAATAGAGAGACACTCCTTGTCTCTCGCTCTGTTGAAAGAAACTAAAACAATTTGCCTTTTTGTGACGTTATAGGACGTTATATGACTTATCCAGAGGCAACCTGTAAACACCAAAACCCCCCAAAACAAAAAAGCACCCCAAAACGAGCTTCCATTATGCAATTCCAAGTGATGTTGTTCTTTTAACCCACAATTAATTATTATGGTGAATCAAAGTCAAAAATTATGTTTAAAGCCTTTTTGCTGAAAGGTTTATGTGATTTCTCTAAAGTGGGCTCATTTTAGGGTCATCGCAGTAATAATTATTGACTATTCAATAATTAGAATCTCGAGAACGGCGATTGTTGCAAAAATAAAGCTAATTTGGAGATACTATGGTGATAGAGTGCATTCGGGTATGCCAGCTCAGGTAACTTTAGGCAAAATTCTTTCTCCACCATTGTTTTTTGTGGTTCACCTCACCCACCCAAGATACCGCAGGCTCCCATTGAGCCACTATATAAAAATAATGCAATTATCCTAATTCTAAGTCTCAAGCGCTTTTGCCGAAGCATTAGAATATACAGAGCCGAATTTGTTAATGAGGTCTTTTTGGGTGTAAATTGAGCTGTGCAGATTAAAGAAATTGCCCATCCTGCTTGTTTCCACGCCAATCCCAATTACTATTACGTTTTTTCGGATCAAATCATCAACACATTCTTTTAACGCTATTGGCATGTTTGGGTAACCATAAGGCCAACCATCAGAAATAACAATCAAAACCCGCTGCTCCTCAAATCGTTTTGCCAACATTTTTCCACCAATCGTTATCGCGTCTGGAATGTAGGTGAGCCCTTTGAACCGCAGTCCGCCGATTCTTGATTTTACACGTTTAGAGTAAGATTCTGAGCTGTCTTTGAGGATATAGAGTTTATCACTGAAAGCAAAAAAAGACCAAGAAGTAGCATCCATCATCAGTTCTTTGGCTGCTTCAGCCACCGCGATAGCCAAAGCACGCCCATATTCACCTCTCACCTGCATACTGTTACTAACATCAAAAATCAAAGACCATGCAAAACTGGGCTGCAAATACTCATCCAAATTAAATACATCTGTCGCAGGCTTGTTGGCTGCCAACGACTGAATAACTGCCGCCAAATCAAGTTGTCCCATCTCTTGGCGTGGATCCTCATCAAGATAGTTATAGGCAGAACGTAATATATCCAAAAGACGCCGACTTGCTCCTTGAACCAAACTCCTTGCCCGAAGATACTGCGTGTAGTCTTCTTCGGGAAAAGAAACAGATTTAAAACGGGTAAATCCAAGATACGGTTGCATTTTAGCAAGAATCTTTTCTTCCCTTTGCTTTTGGTAGTGCTCCGAATTGAACGCTTGAAGAGCTTCTGCCTCTTGCTCAGGACGCCACAGTTGCTCTATATGATCCACAGAAGGTACGTCCCCCCATAGAGCCATAAGCGACTGAACAAACAAGCCCTCAAAATCCTCCTGCGACGTGTCAAAATCACTGTAGATGCTACATCGACCTGTATTTTCCGTGTGTTTAAACGATGGTGCTTCCAAAAATGGTCCAAACGGCTCAAGCAAACTAATTATCGCCTTCACTTTTACATCGAAAACTTCATCTGGCTTCATTTCGTCTCCGGCTATGGACATCAAAAATTGTTCTTTAAGCGCTAACAAATCAGTGTGGATCTGATTCAAGGTCATCTCTTCATCTACACCAGGCGAACCCTTAATTGCACCATTGTTTAGCTGGGTAAGCAGACCGGCCATAAGTTTAGTAGAAGGTGTAAAAATTCTCTCGGATGCCTTAATTTTTTGATATGCCAACGAGTTTGCGTAAGATATGTCAAAGAACCTGTCTGGATACCAAGCTTGAATGTAGGCGTTGATGTACACGTCATTGACTAATGATCTTGCATATGTTTCCACGATAGAATTGTTGGGATTGGGAACAATTCGGTCTTTGCTAAACGGCGCTAAAGTATGCGTAGTTAGATGCATAACTGATGCTCGAAAGACTCGTCCAAGCTTAGACTTACCCGCACTATCACCCGTAAACATGAGTCCCAGATACCGTATCTTCTTCCCCTCGTCTAACATTTGAACCATCGGAAGCTTGATGGTAAAACCAATGTTATCGGCAAGCAAAATAGGCTGTTCTAAAGTTTCGTCTTGTAGAATCTTAACTTTAGTGTTGTCTTTTTGCAGAGAAGCAATCCAAGCATAATCAATAAATCCCAAAGCAACCGCTCCTGTTACTGCGGCTTATTAAACACTGCCTCAAGAATTCTACGCACATCTGATTGAACTTCAACGTTGTCGCTTGTCAGACCAATGATGGTTTCTTCCGCAGCATCCATCGGTGTGTTGCCATCAAAAACCAAAGTAGCCCAATTAATCAAATCACCTAGCGATGGACCATACGGCAAATCGCCGGCTTTGTACTGTCGCCTCAACTCAGCACCAGCTTGAATAATTTGGTAGGCCACGTCCTGGCTAACTTTGGTTCTTTTACGCAACATCTCCACTTCATGAGGAGAGATAGTTTCGCCGACGCTAAGGAAGTCAAAGTTAATCCAAACAGCCATTCTACGCCGCATAGCAGCGTTAAGTGGTTTTGTGCCTGAGAACTCGGCGGTAGCAGGGTTCATGCTGATTATCATGTAGCCGTATTTGTGGCGCTCTATGACTTCGCTGTCTTTTTCGTTAAGCACTAAGTGGCCTCGTGTGTCTAGCACTGGGTTGAGCCGGGTTGCCACATCCTGCTTCATCATGTTAGCTTCGTCAAGATACATAATGCCTCCCTTCCTTAACCACTGCGTCAACAAGCCGTCGACCCAGTTCTCTTTGCCGAGACCGATAAATCGACCGATTAAGTCAAAAGAAGACGTAGATAAACCACAGTTAACTTCCCAAATAGGCAAACCAGTCAACTCAGCAACAAGGTAAACTATGTGAGTTTTCCCGGTGCCGGAAGGACCAATCAAACTGCATTGCTTAAAATAGAAAAGAGCACGTACGATACGTTCCACATAATTTAGTCCATGATCAAGGTATTCTGGTGTACCTTTAGGTATCATTTCGTCCAGGTGCGCGAAGCTGAAGTTTGGGTGAAGGTCGTAGCGTTGTATGTTGTATTTGTTGTATAACGGTGAGGTAGACATAGGGCGTTCTTTGTCAAGCGATACTGTCACTTTGAATTTGTCTTGTTTTAGGGAGGATACCTCTTGGATTCTACTTGCTGCCTCTTTTTCTTTTATTCCCTGGTGACCGTAGCTCGTATTGGCGCCTCCTCTGAGGCTTTAGAGTGCGTGGACTTGCTAATTAAGTATTATTGATTATTACTCCATACACAAAATAATGATCAGCCACAAGCCAAACAAATGCTACTCATACAATTCCAAAAACGCCCTATCAACGATCAAAACGCGCATTTACACCGAATAGTTAGCTATTATACTCCACAGTGGTACATTAACGCGTCTACAGAACGCTTTTACATTATGTCGCAAGCTTTCAAGAGACAAAAAAAATGGGCCCCATAATGATAGTTGAAAACGCTTCGTTCATGCGAGCAGTATTCAAGAAAATCGTGCTGCAAGCAGGTCATGAAGTAATTGCTAAAGCAACAAACGGCGACGACGCGATAGCACAGTTTCACCAATCGCAACCCGACCTTGCCCTAATTGGAGATAAAATATCTCTTGGACCAAAGGTAAAGATGACATCGAAGCACCAAAAACAAATCGTCACAGCCAACCTAGCTACAAAGAGGGTGATGCACAGTTCAAAGAGACAGGAAGCACTGATAGCTGAAGTCATCAAATCGGGTGCAAAGATTTCGTGGTAAAACCTTTCCAACCTTAAAAATAATTGAAGTACTCACAAATTGCTACTGAGGAAAACCTATTTGCTCCAACCAAAAGTAGGCAACGAATACAAAACAGCATGCCGAGCATGGAGAAATCTGCAGTTCCTTACCAACAGTTAGAGCCTATCATACATCAGATGCTCACACATATCCCCAAGTGGAAGTGGTTCGAGTGGACATGGCAGCAATGAAGGTGGAAAAGCAAACCTGTTTGAGCTATCAACAAATGTTTGGATCATGCTTAGCATATGCGTGTATGATTCTATACATAGATGTGGGGGTGTTAGCTCACATTATTGCTTCCACACCTCTAGCCATGGACCAAAAAAACCTCTTCCATCAAAATTCGCCCGCAGCAGTTCCAGCCCTGAAAAAAGCAATAACAGAAATAACTGGCTTGGAAACTCGCCGTTCAGCCAAAATCTCAGGCGACACCAAAATGTTTCTCACAACAAGCGTTTCGCCAACGCTTATAGACATAGGCTCCTAAATCGTTCAGGCACTTGAGCTGTTTTGACTCAGCACAAAATAAGGCTCATAGACGAAGATGTAGGGGAAACTATGGGGAAAGAGTAACATTCAAGGTAACGTTAATTCAGGAACAACACTTGTCCAACCCTTCAATGGAGAAATTAAGGAAACCATGACCAACAAATTGATGAAACTCTCCAAAAAATCAACATAGACAATATTAATCCTTCTTTATGTAACCGATAAATCGATTTAGGCATACTTCATTGAACTGGAAAGCACCGTTGTAGGTCACGCAGCCACCTCACTATCCGAAGTTCTTCAGTAACCAATTTCGATGGAAGTACCTAAAATTGCACAGTTGATCCCATTTGATTTCTCAGTTTTATAATTTACATTACTCACCTTTAACCGCGATTTACTTTCGACTTAAAGGAGAAAACGGCTGCGGGATCCGCCATAACCTTTGAAATAAATTAAAGAAGCTTGACACGCAAACAAGAAATTACACAGCAATCACATGCAGGTGCAGCAGAAGGTAGTAAATGTAGTTAGGAGCAATAAAAGAATCTGAAGAAAAATAGCTTAAATAATGGGTGAAATGACTGATAAAGTTAACAAAATCTTGCCACAGGCGTTGACCGGAAACTTGACGCATTAATCTCAGTCGCTAAACCTATTGAGAAAGTAGCCAGCGCTGCTGAAGAAAGCTCATCTGCCTCTGAAGAAGTCTGATCAGCAATTTAAGGCAAACAGCATCATCACAGCAAGGCTGAAATATCCAAAAATTTTTCTGCAATTGCCGAACAAGTCACTACGAATGTGGTCGTCGAAGCAAAAGAAATTTTGAACAACGCTGAAATCGATGGAAAAAATTCAAATGCTGCCGTCACAGAAGAAACGCCACTTGCTGTGGCCTATTGAAAAAATCAAAAATGAACCTCCAAGAATTCGTAGACCAAGAACAAAGCTGCTCAACAATTTCTTAGAAAATAAAAATTAGAAAAATCGATTTTCTCCTCCTTTTTCTAAATTATTTTTGCTCTCAACCGTATAAATCGTAATATTTGTTAGTTATTTAATCTAATTTTTGTGTGTAGCTTTTGTGACATGCAAAACCTTTTACTCCTAAAAATGGTACCAAGATTCGATCAACTTTGACTCAAGAAGCCGTAATTAAACCCGAGCCCGCAGAAATAGCTGCTTCAGCTCAAGCTGAAAAGAAAAAGCAGATTTCAGTTCAGGAGCTTGTGGAATCTTTAAAAAGCACGGCAGACGACATCGGCCAAATAAGCGAGCTGGGCTCGGAAGAAAAGATCTTGGTTACCCAATTCTTCAAATCCCTCTTTAAACTAATGCAGCCTCTAGCGCCTTCGATAGCGGTGAATCAACTGGCTCTTCCTACTCAAGTTGGCGATGTAGTTCAAGCCCATGTTGACCCAACAGGGCACCTAGTGCTTCAGTTTGTTGACAACCATGTTGAACTCAAAGACTTAAGTGAAGAAAAAAACAGAGACCTTATGATGACAGTTGTAAGCGACGTTTTGCCTAAATTTAAGAGTTTGACCAGCATGCAAAAACGCAAACTAGAGAACCGTATTAAATTGCTTTCAACTGTTACTAAAGAAATACAGAAAAGCTCCGAGGCTCTTTCAGCGGCTATGTCTGATGACCAATAGCCTGTTTTTTCAGCTATCCGCTACATAGTTGATTGTGAAGCTTGAGTTTTCTGAATTAAGGATTGAGACCGAAGCTAAAGGGTGAGCCGCTTGGTTTGTCATTTGTATTTTAGAATACGTAAAGTTGTCAATAGGGCCTTCAATATTGTTTAGGCTTATCTGGCAGTTGCTGAAGGGGACTTTCCCAAAATCACATAAAGTGCTAATATGGTTGTTTATACTGGGTCTTTCCACTATCCATTCGCCCGAAGCAAGCGAAGATTTGTAATTAACGTCTAAAGTGAAGGTTTGCCCTTTTGTTGTATCGCTTAATTTTATTTTCCACACGTCTGCGTTGGAATCAATCAAGGCAAGCGATGCATCTATGATGTCTCCAGGAGAAAGTGCTAGCTCTTTTATTGATACTAAAAAGTTAGGCAACATTTCGTACCAAGCGTAGTAGCTCGTTCGTCCGCCTGCTGAATCCTGTTCCGTCCCCACTTGAATCAAAGTTTTATCGCTCTGACCTCCGATTCCAATCCAAGCCGAAGAGAAACCATCAATTCCTGAAGCGTTAACTTGTGGCACTGTCCATGAAGCGGAGATACCGGTAACTTTACGTTGTGAGTTGAAACTTTGCGAAACTGAATATCCCGCCCAACTTAGGCTTACGAAAGTTTGACCTTCGGGATTGTTGTTAAATATGGTTAAAAGAGAATCTAAAAAGGATAACACAACCAAAAGCAACACTATCCAGACAACCAACAAAACTAATACGCGTCTTCTAACTTTTCTTATTAGTGAAGTCAAACACTAATCACCTTATCATAAAAACGTCTAGCATCAATGTGGCCGGAAAAAAGCTGTTATCCTTATTTGAGTTCAATCCTAAAATTAAGGGTTTTGTTGCTTCAGTCTTTCCTAAAAATTTTAGGCTATTTTATTTTTGATAAGCAAACTTAATTGCCAGACCGCTCTACAAGTTAAATATCTATGTTCAAAGTTAAGTCGATGCGCACCCAGGATTTTTCTTTTGCAACCAACTTAGCTAACACCATGGAATGGAATATGGCGCCTGAAGACTTCCAATTCATGAAGTCGCTTGAGCCAGAAGGCTGCTTCGTCCTCTTTGATGACCAAAAACCTGTCGGCGTAGCTACATGCATCAGTTTTGGTAAAGTTGGTTGGTTTGGAAACCTTGTTGTTAAATTAGAATATCGAAAGAAAGGCGCCGGAAGCATGCTGGTAAACCACGCAAAGGATTATCTGCGTTCCAAAGGCGTGGAGACCATTGGACTTTATGCTTACCCAAACCTTGTCAACTTCTACGGATGTTTAGGCTTCAAATTTGATGAGGATTTTTCTGTTTTGAACGCGAAATATTTTGGTTCACTCAATGCTGCAATGCTGCCAACGATTGGAAAGCGGCAGTTTCCATCGATAAACAGGTTTGACAGCCAATGTTTTGGCGGAGACAGAAAGAAACTGCTTGAATCCATAGTTCTTCAAGGAGACAATGCAAGCTACTACGTCTTAGACAGCAATGGCGTCACGGGTTATGTTGCTTCAACGATTTATGAGACCTATGGCATGGATAGGGCCACTCATCTGTCAAACGTCAAGAAATGATGTTGCCATTTCACTTGTAAAAGCAGTTCTAACCAATGTAAATGGGAGAAGCGTTTATGCGGCGGTTCCAAAAAAAGAGAGCTTTCTTTGTGATGCGTTCTGCAGTTTAGGGTTTAAAGAAGATTTCTATGTGTCTAGGATGTTTTTTGGACCAAAAGTCATAAAAAATTGTATATACTTGGCTGAATCTTTAGAACGAGGATAATTTATGGAAGATTACTGTAAGCTTTTGCTTGAGGATTTTTTGAATACTTCTTTTTTGACAGTGAAGGTTTTGGTGGAGGGCGCCACGGCTTCGAAAGGACAGAATAGTAACCGCAGAGTTACTTTGTTCCGCTGTGTTAACGGGAAGAAAGTTTCTTTTCCTTTCTCCGATGAACGGTTCTATTTGCGCGGTTCGGTTGAATATACAAATCCACAATTGACGGTTGAAGAAGTTCAAGGCATTATTGGAACGCGGTTGCTTGAAACCTGCGCCAACTACTTCCACGAGCACGGTTTGCATAAACCCGATGACGGTGACGTAGTTGCGCTTGCTGAATTGCTCAAGAACCCCCCACAAGGTTACATCGTGCCTTTTCTCTTAAACACGGATGATGTTGAGGCTGACCGCTACTCCATGAATCCACTCAAACAATCAATCGTGGACAGTGGTCAGAGCGCTTTTCCAGCAGCCAACGTCAAAACTGACCAGCTTAAAATCGATGAAGCATATCTTAAAAAATACAAAGGTAGCTTAATATCCCAAAAAGAAGCCGCACTCATAACGGAAAGCCTCAAGGATAGTAATGGTTCATACCTAGACCTGGTAGATTGCATCAAATACAACCAGATACAAGATTTGTCAGTGTTCTTTGGAATGGATCTCACGCTTTATTCGTTGCGTATGCCGATTTCAACTCTGCAGACAGAGACCAAAGATGGCTTGTTGCATTACATAATTCAGGAGAGTAACCGAGACTATGGGTCTATCGAGGAAGCGTACACCTGCATGGGTCGTAGTATGAAAAAACGCACAACCCTTTTGACGGTACCGCATTCCAAGAAAGGCTTTGGCTCTAAACGGGCAGCCCGAGGTAAACTACACTTTGAAAACGGCAAATTACTCGAAGCTGTCGTCAAATACAAGACCACCCAACTATACCCCAACGCCATGGATCCCGAGGATATATCTGTTGCAGTATGCGATGACACCTTCACAGTACCCGGCGAAAAACTCTCCAACTACAGTTTTGCTGAAACACCGTCTTCCCCCCAGTTCTTTCTATACTCGATTGGGTCCCCCGAAGATGCGACAGTTTGGCACGGGGTCGGGGCTTTTGCAGCTCCGCAGTTACTACAAAGTTATCGTTCTGGTCGTATAGCTTGTCGGGAAGGTAGATTAATTAAGAATTTAAGCGAAAAATACGGTGTCAAAGTTGATGTTCCTTTGCAGTTTAACCTTGCACCCGAAGGAATATGGAGCCACCCAATCCACCGCAACATCGACGCAAGTATAGGCAGCGTAGAAAACCTTCCAGACCTGGCGCATCGAGGAATGAGGCTTGAGTACCTTCAAACTTTCGGGTAGGAGCGGCTTGCAACTTGACGGCAATAGAGTTTGCGGTGTTTAGAATTCTGCGTTTGTTTAGAAAGCTTCCTTTTAATATACTGGGGGTTGGAAACCAGAAAGTAACTTTCATAGATTTTTTCAAGGGTTTGGAAGAAGTTGACGCTGTAAAAGGCATTTTTGGAGAAAAAACAAGGGAAGTATTAAGTAAATTAACAGTTGAAATTAGCTGGGTTATGGGCTACATGTACGTTGACGGCTCTGATGGGCACCTTGTGATAAGCAGAAGCTACCTTAATAACGGCGACAAAACCGACATTTACCTTGATTTAATCCATGAGTTATGCCATGTCAAACAGTTTATGGAAGGCAAAGAACTCTTCGACCCCCGATATGATTACGTTGATAGACCTACAGAAATTGAAGCTTACCGTTACTGCATTCAAGAGGCAAGACGGCTGGGTTTAAGCGAGGAAAGAATCCGTTGTTATCTTTGGACGGAGTGGATGGGTGATGACGATTTTAGGCGGTTGGCAAAATCAGTTAACGTTCAACTTGCCAATGCTTCATGATACACTTTAAGCATTTTTTGAGCGCATAAGTCCCAGGTGAAGTTTTCAGATACAAACCTGCGGCCATTTGCACCTATTTTTTCGCGCAAAATCTTGTCTCCTAATAGTTTCAGTAACGCATCCGCCAGCTCGTTAGTGCTTCCCCGCTTAACTAGAATCCCTGTTTCATTGTTGCGAACAGCTTCGTTGACCCCTCCCACATCAAAAGCAACAACAGGCTTACCCGACGCTTGCGCTTCAAGCAAGACTATTCCTTGCCCTTCCTGAATTGACGGCAAAACAAACACGTCTGCGCAATTATAAACTGCAGGAAGCATTTCGTCTTTGATTTTGCCCAGAAACCTGAAGTTGCCATAAAGATTGGCAGATTCAAGGGAATCAGTTAAATGGTTTTTCAGTGGTCCCTCACCGACAATCAAGAACTTGGTTTCAGCTTGTTCTTTACTATTTTTTTGGCAGCTTCGACCAAGAAAGGCAAGCCTTTTCGAGGAATCAAACTACCCACAAATAGCACACAAGGGTCACTGTCTAATCCAAATTGCTGCCGCGAGGCTTTAGCGTCCATGGGTTTGAATTTTTCCACATCGACACCGTTTGGAATAATCCGAACTTTAGTTTTGTCTATGTTGTAGTGTCTCTGGATTTTTTCTAGCGAATAATTGCTTATTGTCACAATTAATGTTGCATCATGCGCAGTTTTCTCTTCCAATTCGGCAAGTCTATGCATAAAATAGTTTGCAATCCTGCCCCTGAATGATGGGTAACCGTCTTGCTTCGCCGCTCATATTCATCTGCGAGAACGCCATGGATTGTGTGTACGAATGGCTTGTTAATACCAAGTTTCTTTAGCGCTTTTGGAAAGCTGTAGCCGCTTACTGCATGGGCCTCATAAACATCTGCATTGATAGTGTTTGCTTTTTTGTTTAGGCTTCGGTTGAAAAACCAGTTATCTAATGGAAAGATTCTGTCGGTTGAATAGAATGGAACAAACCGTACCCCATCGATGGTGACGGGTTCTTTGAATCCTGCCTTAGTGCCACTGTAAACGGTTATATCTGCTTGATTTTGCATCCGCTTGGCAGTTTCCATTATGCGACGCTCAACGCCTCCAAAGTACAGATGAGGCGGCTGAGTGTTGAAGACTGCTAATCGAAACTTATCCATACAGACACTTCAGGCTTTATGTTAGGTTGGTTTTAGATAAAAGTTGCACTTCACAGTTAGTTGAAAAACCAAACTTTTAAAGCGAACTGCGAGAGGCAAAAACTCAAGAGGCTATATCAGTAATTGGCGAGTTTCAAGTCATTTATGTTAAAAAATCAGTGCTTTAACTTCGAAACGACTCATTCATCGTTGTATCCATGTTCGAGTCGGCCATGCGTTTTTTTGTAGTCATATTCATGTTGCTCTTTTCTGTCGCCGAAGACAGTTAGGTGCTTTTGCAAATCTGCCTGAGTTGAAAAGATACAGGCGCAGTGTGGGCACTTGTAGTGTTTGTTGTTGTTTGTTTCTTGTGCCATATTTTTCGCTTCAGTGGATGTTTATTTGGATTTTTTTGCCGTCCAGTTCGGATTCGTGCCAATCTGCTTCAACTTCACTGGAGCTTGTGTGCAAATAGACTTTTCTGGCTCTGACCAAACCAGCCATCTCTTCTAAGTACGGCTCCAAAAAACCCTTGCCCTCAGTATCCAGCCCAGCAATATGCACAGATACCAGCATTTCCGTCGGCACCAAACCCATTTCTTTACGCAACGCTTGTACACGTCTTGCCAGATCGCGCATAATGCCTTCGCCTAACAGTTTATCGTCGCGTTGCCCACTAAGGAACACTGTTATATCGTCTATTTGACTCGAAACCCAGTTTTCGCCCCCAACATAATCAGGAATGGATTCTGAATAGCCAACAGCTTTTACGTTTGTTTGCTCCAAGAATAGCGCTTCAAGGCTCTTTAGGGCTTGTAGGGTTTTTTCAGGTGCAACTACGATTGTTTGAGCTAGTGGCCATCGACGTTTTAGTTTGCCCTGTTGACGAGCCGCATAAGAAATTGACACAACTTTTAGCAGAATATCAAAGTCTTCTTCCAAAGGTTTATTGCGTAATTGCTGGTTTGGAGTTGGCCAACCTGCAAAATTGATGGATTCAGGCATATTTGCTTCCAGTTGCCTGTAAACCTTTTGGAAAAGTGCTTCACTTAAAAATGGCGTTACAGGGTTAAACAGCAAAGTCACTGTTTTTAATGTATGATGCAGTAGAGTATAGATGGTTTGTCTGCGCTCGAATGTTTCAGGTTCATCTGTCCAGAGTTCTTTGCGAACCATTGGAACATAGAGCCGGCTAAGCGTTTCAATAACGAAATCCTCCAAAATTCCCACTGCAACATTAAATTCGCAAGTTTCAAGCTTCTTTGTATATTCCTTGATTTTCTGCTGCAACTTAGACAAAAGCCACTTGTCTGCGGCTTCGAGTTTACCAGTCTTAGAAGCCCATTCTAACGTGTATTTTTCAGGGTTAAATTCGTCGAAAGTGGCGTTCTGCAAAAAGAACCGGCTTAAATGATAGAGCGTTGACAGAACTTGGTATGGTCTTCGTGTTAGTTCCTGCATATCGAAACTCATGAAGTCGACAGGGGAGCATTTGCGCATCATGTAAAAGCGACACAAATCCGCACTGCTCTTCTCAAGAAGCTTGCTAGTTTCAATGACGTTTCCAAGGCTTTTACTCATTTTTCTGCCCTTCGCATCCTGCGTTAACCCCTGAAATAGAAAAGCCCTGTAGGGAGAAATGGATTTTCCTGTCAAAATCACGTATTCTAGCAGTAGCGAGTTTGCCCAACCCCGTGTTTGATCAATTCCTTCTGTCAAGAAAGCCGTCGGCACAAACTTCTCAAACTCCTCGTCAGTAAACCGTGCATATGGCGAAGCGCCACTGTTATGCCAAGTATCCAAAACAAAATCTTCTCTGCGCATTGTGCTACTGCATTTTTCGCATTTTAAGGTAATTCGGTCAACCCAAGGCTTGTGCAACTCAAAGTTTTCGGGGATGGCTTCTTGGGAGTTTTCGATTAGTTCTTTTTTGCTTGCGATTAGGCGTTTGTGTTCGCATTTTTCGCAGGTCCACATGGGCAAGGGTGTTCCCCAGATGCGTTCGCGGCTAATGCACCACGGTTTGCCCTCTTTTAAGAAGCCTAAGAAACGGTTTTTGGGTTCTTCAAAGAAATATTTGGTGGTCTGTGCAGCCTCAAGCACTTTTTGGTTGATTTTATCGGTTCGCAGAAAATACTCTTTCCGTGCTAGCCAAACCAGTTTGTGGTGGCTGCGCCAGCATGTTGGGTATTCATGTTTGATTTTTTTAACTTTCACAAACGCGTTGCGGTTACGCAGTTCCTCAACCACCAACATATCTGCTTCTCTTGCAAAAATCCCTGTAAAAATGCCTGCTTCGTTTGTAAATTTGACTTCATCATCGAAAGGAACGAAAATGGGGACTCCTCTGCGGTTTGCAGCCCAAAAATCGTCCTCGCCATTTCCAGGTGAGAGATGGACCACCCCTGTGGCTGTTTCAACGTCCACAAATTCTTCGCCGATGACTTTATGCACAAGTGGATGTTTAGTTTCGAGTTCTGCTTGCTTGGGAATTATGTCTTTAAGCGGGTATTCGTAGCCTGTTCCTTCCAAACTCTTACCGGTCATAGTTTCAGTGATTTGGTAGTTGGTTATTTCGAGCTCTGCTATGACTGGTTCAACGCGTTGTTTCATCATTATCCATGTTTCCTCGCCAACCTTCACCTTAACATATTCCGCGTTTGGCTTGACTGCAAGCATGGTGTCGGTTATTACGGTGAAAGGCATGGTTGTCCAAACCAGAAAAAACTCGTTTTCCTTACCAGCAACCTTAAACTTGAAGTAAAGCGAAGGGTCTTCGACTTCTTTGTAGCTACCTTCATAACCAACTTCAGCACTGCTGAGGCTAGTTTGGCATCCGGGACAATAAGCCACAACATAGTGGCCCTCTTCGAGGAGGTTTTGGTCCCATGCTGCCTTGAGATATTTCCATTCACGTTCAATGTACAAGTCTTTGTAGGTCCAGTAAGCTTTCTCTTGATTAATAGAAATTCCCAGCCTGCTGTCCGCTTCAAGCCACATTTGGTGGTAGCGCATGATGGCTTTTTTGCATTCCTCAATGAAACGTTCCATACCGAATTTCTCGATGGATTCCCGCTTGTTACGGACGCCTAGAAGCTTTTCAACTTCGAGTTCCACGGGTAAACCTTGGCAGTCCCATCCTGCCCAAAAAGGCATGTAATAGCCCTCCATGGTTTTCCACCGGTAACGGATGTCTTTCATGATTCGCCCACGAGCATGCCCAATGTGTGGGATACCGTTTAGTGTGGGTGGACCTTCCACATAACCCAATTTGCCCTTGGCGGTTTTCTCTGTAAGCTCCAGTTTGTTGCGTATATCATTTTTAATCCAGAATTCACGGATTTCGGCTTCGAGTTGAAGCGGAGAATAGGTTGTAGGCAAACTCTGGTTTTGGTCGGCTTCGGTTTGGGCAGTCAAATTAGTTACCGTAACGCAAAATACGCTAAAAGACTATATAAAGTATAAACTACATGGAATTTTGAGTTAAACTTGGTGTTTCCAAGTTTCTGTTAGTTATGGTTTGAGAAAAAGCCAATTCACCCTTTCAAATAGTGTTTCCATAGATAGGCGAGTTAAATCCGAAAGATCTGAATAATTTTAAGTCTATCTATCGCGTTTTGATTTCATGCAAACTGGTCACTTAGTTAAAGGGAAATTGTTGTTCGTCCTATTTATCACATTGACTTTTTGTAACGTTCTGTGACGAATCCAGACGCAACCTGCAAACACCAAAACCCCAAAACAAAATCACCCCAAACCAAGCCCAAAACTCTACAAAACAACATTTCTTTTCCAGTTGACTAAAACAACGCCCATAAAAAGCCACCTCAACCCCCAATAGATAGCCTACTGAACACGCAAGAGCAATTACCAATTCTAGCCATCCTTAGCCATTGCACTCTTTTAGACCCTTACCTGCAGCCTTTCCGAGCCTAAACAACAAAACTAGACCAAAACAAACCCAGTTTTATTTGCCAAAACAACTGGTGTTGTTCTCTTAACGCAACAAAAAATTTTCGAATCAACTTTTCTTCATACTGCACCAATGCCCCGAACCAACCAAAATGGTTTAAACTAATTCCAAAAAAAATTTAATTGTGCACAGCCCAAATCCGAGTAAGCTGCTAAAAGGAATAAGTGGGATTAAAGTGCAGCTAATGCTTTTTGGATTAGTTGCTCGAGCAGTTTTTCTCTATTAGAAAAAGTCACGTTAAAAATTTCCGCGTCGACTCTTCGCTTTACCTGAGTTACCAAAGGGTCTTTGGCTTTTCCATGCACAACCGCCAAAACCAGCTTTTTGCTCTCCAACGTTTGCGCTACGGCTTGTTTGAACTTCAGCGAATAAAGTTCCATAGGACCAATTTCATCAATGACTATAGCGCTGTATTTTTCGAGAGCGAGCGAGATGGCTGCGACGCCAATGTTGTCAAGGTCGTTAAGGTTAACATGGTACCTACCCACCTGTGGCCCCATCTGCCCGTTTACCTGAGCCAGCCATCCATGTTTGCCGCTGGTTAGATCCAAGATTTCAAAGCCTACACGTACGCCGTTTTCCCGAACTTCTCGGCTTATCATACCGCCCACACTAACGCCTTTCACTTTTAGAGCGTCCACTGTTTTAGTTAGCACAGTGGTTTTTCCAACGCCAGGAGCACCAGTCAAAAGCAGAATTCTATTCATCAACGCCTTTTACATCCACCGTAAGATAAGTCTAACATGCCAATAAAATTCTTTTTGGGCTCGTTTCAGCTTACGAATACTTTGCGTTTTCTCACTATTACCAGCGCTAAAATCGCTAACAATAATGCAATAGAGACTACAAAAGTCACCTTTAACGATGTGAACTGAGATGAAGGTGTGGGATTGGGAATGATGTTGCATCGGAACTTCACAGGCTATTATATTAGTTGAAACTCCACCTCTCCACACCAAACGCCTGACCCATACTTCTCCGCCGGCATTTTCCCGTCAATGTACACCGCAAAAGGAAACTCAGGATTCATAAAGAAGCCATCAGAAGTGTCCGTGGGAGTGAACAATGCACTTAACGTTCCAGTTTTCTTTGTTATGCTCAACTCCGTCTGGTTAACAATAATCACTGCAGGAATCGTTGGATTGGTGACGGCGGGTGAGGGAAGATAAAAGCGAACAAAGAAACTGCGGCCATTTACCAAGTATGGGTTCGCGCAATCAAGCCGTAGAGTCCAATTCACTTGATAATTTTTGCCACTAACCCAACCGCCTTTTGGCTCTGTCTCTATAGTGACTTTTATGTCGCAGACAAAAAAGCTGATTTTCCATCAGCAGCCGTAGTCTGAGCTTTATCACCCAAGTCATAAGAGGAAGCCTGTTTTTGTGCATCAGCAACAGAGACAGCCAAGGAAACTAATAGTAAAGTTAAAGTGAATGCAACCAATGTTTGGATCGATTTCATGCTTTCTTATGCCGCTTAATTAGACTTTATCGTTTTTGATGTCACTTGATAGACGCGCATTTTAAAATCTGTTTATCGAACGTTTTTAAGCAATATAATTTAATTCTTAGCAGTAATCGTGGAAGACTATGGCAGAAAAAACCAGTTATGTCGCTGATTTTCCAAGCGTAACAGTAAAGGAAGGCAAAGTCCAAGTCTTAGTGCCAGACTTGAAAGCCTTTTGCGTGGTGCCCAGCGATTATGCACCTTCCCGCGCTCCTGTTTTCTACAACCCCGTTATGGAATTCAACCGCGACTTATCCGTTTTAGCCTTCAAAGCCTACCAACATGTGGTAAACCATGAAGTCACCGTCTGCGAACCCTTCACAAGCCAAGGTATCCGCGGCATCCGATACGCCGCCGAAATCGAGGGAGTTAGCAAAGTGCTGTTAAGCGACATCAACTCCATAGCCTGTGAACTGGCAAAACACAATATCGAACTAAACAAGCAGGAAGACAAAATCACACTAAAGCACCAAGACGCTAACTGTGTTCTAAGCATTAACGCTTCACCCAAAAAACGCTTCGATATAGTAGACATCGACCCATTTGGTACCCCTGTTCCCTATTTGGATTCATCATTTAGAGCCCTAAAAAACAAGGGATTATTGGCTGTTACTGCAACAGATTTGGCGCCTCTTTGCGGGGTTCATGCGAAGGCTTGTGTTCGAAAATATGGAGGTAGACCGATGCGTACGGAGTACTGTCATGAACTGGCCGTGCGGCTTTTGGCGGGTTGTATGGCGTCGTTGGCGGCAAAACAGGACATTGGCATCCAAATCCTATTCAGCCACAGCAACGACCACTACATACGAGTCTACGCACAAATCGCCTACGGGTGCCAAAGAGCCGATGAAAGCCTCAAAAAAACAGGCTACATTCTCCATTGCTTTAGCTGTCTACACCGAGAAACTGCGCACCAAATTTTTGGCAAAAACAACCAATGCCCTGAATGCGGCGCAAAAATGGAGCATGCAGGACCATTATGGATAGACAGCATCTCTGACCCCGCATTCATTGACCAAATAATCAAATGAAAACAAGAATACCGCATTCAAAAACAGCGCCAAAATAACAAAACTCCTAACCCTAACCAAAGCCGAAGCCACAGAACCTCCCACTTACTATGTTATCGACAAGTTAAGCGGAAAACTCAAGCTTCCAGCACCATCAAACCAAACGTTCATAGCGGCACTTCAGCGCAGCGGCTTCCAAGCAGTTCAAACCCACTTCAACCCTAGAAGCATCAAAACAAATGCCCCCGCCTTAGCAATGCACAAAACGCTCAGAGAACTAGTCACGGCCAAATAAGCCCAAAATTTGACTACGAAAGTTTAAAGAGCAAAACCCGTGTTTCTAAAAGATAAAGTGAACACCCATGAACGATAAAATCACCGTAATCGGCGCTGGCATGATGGGAAGCGCCATAATCAAAAGCCTACTCAAAGGAAAATACACTGGCAAAATTACAGCTGTAGACATTGCCCCAGAAAAACTCAGCGACTTAGAAAAGATGGGCGTAAAAGTTTCCTCAGACAACCGCAAATCCGCCGCAGACGCCGACATTGTCTTCATTATCGTGAAACCTGGTGATGTCGAGAAGGTTCTAAAGGAAATCAACAAAGAAATCAAGGGCAAACTCCTAATTTCCGTTGCCGCAACGGTACCTTTAAGTTTTCTAAGGAAGAATGCCCCAGTTGAATGTAAGATTGTTAGGATAATGCCCAATCTTGGAGCGATGGTGCAGGCTGCTTACACAGCGTATTGCTGCGGAGAAAACGTTACAGCAGAAGAAAAAGAGAAAGTCAAAACGCTGTTGAACATGATGGGTGTCTGCGATGAAATGGACGAAAAATACATGGATGCAATCACGGCGGTTAGCGGCAGTGGACCAGGTTACATGTCAATAATCATCGAAGCATTGACCTACGCAGGGCTCAAGGTTGGGTTACCAAGAAACATTGCTTTAAAATGCGCTGCCCAAACCGTGATGGGAACAGGCAAACTCGTTATAGACTTGAACGAGGAGCCGGCAAAAATCAAAGACATGACCACCACGCCCGGAGGAACCACCATAGAAGCCATCTACCAAATTGAAAAATCTCAAATCCGCCCAGCCATGATACTCGCTATCGAAGAAGCCACCAAAAAAAGCCAAGCCATCCGAGAAAAACTTAACTTAGCTTAACCTGACAATAGGCAACGTCATGTTTAAAGCAGCAATCTTCGATTGGGATGGCACGCTTGCTGACACCAAAAAAGCAATTGTGGTTTCATTTCAAAAAGCACTCAAAGAAATCCACCTTGAAGTCCCTACTGAATACATTGAACGCAGAATCGGAATCGGCGCGTCCGAGACTTTCCGCGAAATTCTCCGCCAAGAAAATATACGTGTTGACGAAAAAGTAGTCAAACAGCTTGTTGAGCAGAAGAGTAAAGTGCAAATCCAATTAGCCAGTGAGGTAAAGTTGTTTGAGGGAACCCAGGATCTTTTAACGGCGCTACAAGGCAAGGTAAAGGTTGGTCTGGCATCGATGAATAATCGCGCGGTCATTATGCATTTACTTGAGATTAACGATTTAGCGAACTGTTTTGATATAGTTTTAACAGTAGAGGCAGTTTCCCATTCTAAGCCTAACCCAGAAATTTTTCTGAAAACTGCCGAGAAACTAAACACTAAGCCGCAGGACTGCGTGGTTTTTGAGGATTCCATTTTCGGCGTCAAAGCCGCCAAAGCCGCAAACATGAGTTGCATATCTGTCACAACAGGCGTTTACTCTTCTCAAGAGCTTGCAGTTCTTAAGCCAGATTTAATCGTTGAAAACCTAAAAGACCCTCAAATTCTCAATTTTATATTGAAATAAATGTACTTTGTGGTAGCGCCATAGCAACAACATAGCTTTAAACATTTTTTGAAGGAATATAGGTTTAATCTCAAATAAAAAGGAAGATTTAGTCATGACGGCTATACTAAAGAAAAGAATTAAGCCATCTGTTTTTCAAGTTTTGCTACTTGACAATGACGCCAACGAGGACGTTGAAGTCCAAGAATCAAAACAAGTCGATTTCTGCCAAGTTAAAGAGCACCTCAAAAACGGCGGTTCGGTCTTCATAACAAGCAAAGGCTCGCAGAAGCTACCATACCCAAAAGCCAAAGCACAGTTGAACTACCAGAGATCCAGACGAACCTGTGGTTTCCTCTTTCGGCAACATTTGAGAAGCCCATAGTTGTGTGACGTGCACCCAAGCGATTCCCTTCACCCCTATCTCCCCAACTTTGGTGCACGCAGCTCTCGTTCACAAAATTTTGATTTAAACAGTTGAAATTGCCTATTTTTCCCTTAAAACTTTTGGGATGTACCCGCATCTTGGGTCTGAACTTAAGATGTCACTCGTATAAAAAAACGCGGCTGACCGACAGCCGCCGCAGATCTCTTTGTATTCGCATACACCGCATTTGCCCTTGATGTTTTTTTTGTCTTTTACGTTGTTGAAGAAATCGCTGTTCTGCATTCCAGCCCAAATTTCTCCAAGTGATTTGTCTTTGACGTTCCCTACGCGGTAAGCGTCATTGTAGCTGCAGGGAATAACCTCGCCGTTCTCTGCCACACTCATGAATTTGCCAAAAAAGCATCTGCCCAAAAAGAAGTTGGTATACCAGTTGTCAAAGTCAGGCATTCCGCGTTGTTTGGCTACCCTTGAGTAGAAAGGAATGTAAACGTTGATGGCGGGTTTGCCGTTGTACTCTATGGATAGGTCGTAGAGTTTGTTGCATGCCCACTCATACTGAGCGGGGGTGAGGTCGGCTTTAAGGCAAGCTGGGTCGCTATTGTAAGGAATCATGCCATGGAAAACCACCCAACGGGCATCATACTTCTTAGCTAAATCCAGAACATGCCGAATGTCTTCTTCGTTGGCGTTTGTAACTTTGCCGGCATTAGCAAAAGTGTAAACCAGAACGTTCAGTAATTTTTTTCTCGCAAACCGTTCAATGGCTGAAATGGCTGCTCTGTATGCACCTTTGCCCCGTATGGCATCATTGGTTTTCTCGGCGCCATCGATGCTCACAGAAATTTTTGTTTGATTTTTTACAATTTTTTTGAACGCTTCCTCATCGAGAAGCCGCCCATCAGTTATTATGCTGGTACACAAGCCTTTTTCTGTGGCGTAATCGAGCACTTCAAAGAGGTCTTTACGTAGAAACGGTTGTCCACCTGTGATTCCGAAGAAGCTTGCGCCAAAATCTGCCACTTGGTCAACGATTTTCTTAGCGTCTTTCGTTCCAACTTCGTCTGGCGCTGTTGGCTTTCCTGCTGAGGTGCAGTGGACGCAGGCGTTATTACAGGTAAATGTGCATCGCCAAGGAATGATGAATAGTGGACCTTTGTTTTTCAAAGATTGATGCCTCTTTGCTATTTTGAAACGGTTTTTTTGCTATTTAACACTTCACATTATTTATGTAGATTCCATTGGTCAGTTTTGGGAACAGAATTCTTAAATTGACAGTGGCATAATTCTTAATTAGTGATTTTATGGCAAAACTAAAGGCAAATGCGAAACTTCTTGAAAATGTCCGTTTAGTAACCGATAACGGCAGAGGGCACAGTGTTGTCTGCGATTTATCTGAGGCTTCAGGAGGAACAAACGCTGGACCCACGCCTCTTGAGCTTGCTTTGATGGCTCTGGCCGGGTGCGGCGTTATTATCTACGCGGACGTGTGCAAAAACAGCAAGATCGATCCCGGAAACATCAACATTGCGGTTGAAGCGGAAAAAACACCTAATTCACCCACGTTAAGCGGAGTCACCATGAAAGTCAACATTACGTCGAATGCACGCAAAGGCTTAGTGGAAGCGGCTTGGCGCCGCACTGAAGCAGGCTGCCCAGTGCTGTTTGTCTACAAGGAACAAGTACCTGTCAAAGTTGAAACAGAAATAAAAGCCGAAGACAACACATAAACTCGTTGCGGCAAAACATCATTTAACAGGAACCATAAACATGCATGCTGTAACTAGAACCTTCGCTTTTTCTTTTTTTCTGTTTATTTAAAAAACGATTTAGATTGAATTAGAGTTGTTAAAATTAAATTGATTATGATAAAAGTCATTTAACTTTTTGTCTGAAAAAATTTCAGAGTAAATGTTATGGATGAACTTCGACTAAAATACAAAGAAACAGGCTAACAAATTTTTGTATTCTATTATAATAGCAGAACTTGTGACCCAATAAACTAAGAGGTACGATTTCAGGTTCCATGGATAATCATAGTTGCCATATACTATTTTTTTGGCAAAAGTTCCGCAAGCTCAACGTTTGCAACACATAATGCACTATCTGCGCCACCGTAGTAGATTAAGAGTTGACCGTCCATCATTACTTGCCCGCAGCTGAAAACTACATTGGGAACTTTTCCATATCGTTCATAGTCTTCTGTAGGCGTTAGAAAAGGTTCTTCCGAACGATAAAGAACTTGCTCAGGGTTATCCTTAGCCAATAAAGCAGCACCAAGAGAGTAAACTTTGTCAACGCTTACCCCATGATAGATTAGAAGCCACCCTTCATTTATTAAAATTGGTGGTCCAGCGGCGCCTACTTTCCAGGAATCCCAGCCTTTTTCCCGCGGTCCCAGAATGTACTTTAAGCCGTACCAGCGACGTAGGTCAGTAGAGCGGGCGATGCAGAGGTCAGGTTCTAACCTATGAAACATAACATAGTCACCGTTAAACTTCTCGGGGAAGAGAACCGCGTCTTTGTTGTGAATTCCAGGAAAAGCCAGAATCCTTTCGCCCCACCTCCATCTTCGGGCAAGAAAATCGTTTGTGTTTATGGATGTTATTCCAATTTGGTAGACTTGATGTTGAAAATGGTTTCCGTATGCTGTATAAGCCATGATAAGTGAATCACCAAATTGGGTGACTCTGGGATCCTCGCAGCCTTGACTTTCCATATCGCTTGATGGGCTGAAAACTGGGAGAGGCAAACGCTCATCAATGTTGTAGCCGTCTGAAGAGGATGCCAACCCTATGCGTGAAACATTATCCGTGCCCATTGCTCGATAGAGAATGTGGACGCGATTGTTAGCAGCAAAGGCTGCTGCGTTGAAAACTAAACTGGATTCCCAAGCATGAGTGCCTATCGGCTCAAGTATAGGATTGTGGGGATACCGTTTCACTTGTTTTTTCCTCGGTGTAGCGTGTTTTTAGTTATAGTCTACATAGTTCATTTAATATGTGCCTAACAGATATGAGCCCTACTAGTTTTCCATCTGTGTCTATCACAGGTAGATGTCGAATTTGATGGGTTCTGATTATGGTTTTTGCTTCTTCAAAAGTTGAGTCTTCGTTAATAGTGAAAGGGTTTTTAGTCATTACTTTTTCTATTGTTGAGTCTAAGGGCAAATCTTGCGCCACGATTCTTATGGCGTCTCGCTCGGTGAATATGCCTATGCATTGTTGAGAATCGTTAACAACAACTATGCATCCAATGTGTCTTTTGAAAAGGAGTTCAATTACCTCCTTTATGACGGCGCTTCCGTTTGTTGTGACTACCTCTTTTAACATTAAATCGCGAGTCATCATATCAGCTTATCTCCAGTTTCAATTTGATTATCCATACTAATAAACAAGAATAATGTCTTTGTGCGTCAAAAAATTTTCTAACAGTTATGTTAAAGAGGTGCGGAGATTATCTTGGTGGGTTTCAATATTGCTTTGACATCTTCCAAGCTTAGGCGAGCTTGAAAGTAAGCAACAGTGGATTCGGCACCTTTGTTCAGATTTAATCCTTGGGGGGTTATGCCATCGCAGCAACTACCGTTTTCCGGGTTATAAACAATTAGCCTCTGCAGGTTTCCACCCAAGAACCATTCAAAAGCATCCTGGGCTACCTTAAGATAGGTCGCTTCGCCTGTGTTTCGAAAAGCGGCAATTGCTGCCTCGGTAGTACAGGAGGCTTCGATGGATTGTTGGTCATAGATTGCTCTTTCAGACCCTCGTTTATACCAGCCACGATTCCCGACAGGAACAAACATGTTTTCCACTGTTTGAGTATTAATTAGAAATTTCATGGATTTCAATGCTACTTGGAGGTATCTATCGTCTCTGGTTGCTTCATAAGCCAAAAAGAGTGAATGGGGCAGTCGCGCATTGGAGTATGTTAGGTAAGGTTCAAACCAGTCCCACTCCATTGAGGATTCCAATTCAAATAATATAATCAATTGATCAGCAAGTGCTCTAATGTTTACTTTTACATTTTGGTCCTCTGGATAGGCTTTCTGATAGTAAAACAAGCCCATAATCGAGAATGCCTTAGCTCTTGGCGATGTGAAGCTTGAAGACCATTTGAAAGCTTTGTCAAAAATTTCCTTAGAAAGAAGTCTTGTTTCTTCAGGTAAGTTTGAGTCCAAGCAGTATCCGGAAGCCCATATTGTTCGCCCCATGCAATCCTCTGAACCAACTTCATCCAAAAATTTACGATGATAGCTAAGGTAATTGTGCATTTTACCATCAGTTCTCTGCATGTAAAACAATAAGCTCAGGTAGGTTTCGATAAGTTTCTGTACAGTTTTATCATTAAACAACATGAAGTATTTTGTACATGCAATCAGAGCTCTAGCGTTATCATCTGTTGTGTATCCTTCTTTTTTGTTCGGTGTCGCATATTTGGCGTGCTGGAACATTCCTGCATCGTCTGTTAATGCTCTAATAAAATCTATTTTTATTGGAAGACTTGTCAATTGTAATCACTCGTTATCCTTAATTACTTTTTCAATTAGGTTCACGTATTTTCTTGCCACGTTTTTCCAGAGGAAGCGTCTGCTGTATTTGTATGCTCTTTTTTGTACCTGATCGCGGAAGTTTTCATCCAATAACTTTATGATGCCTTCAGCAATTGAGGCAGAATCCTCAAATTTACAGAGTAACCCTCTATCGTTAGCCAACACTTCAATAGCATGGTAATATGGAGTAGACACCACTGCTTTTCCTGCGCCAAGAGCATATGTAAGGGTGCCGCTGCTAATCTGGTTAGGGGATATATAAGGTGTTAAGTAAATGTCAGTTGCTTGAAGATATTTTATTAATTCGCGTTTGGTGAGAAATCTGTTTGTAAATCGAACGTGTTCTTCCAATCCGAGATCACTAACGAGCCTAATTAGTTCATTTCGGTATTTTTCGCCCTCATGCTTTCTGACTTCAGGATGAGTTTCTCCAATTATGAGGTAAATTATTCGGGGATCTTTTTTGACAACCTCGGGAAGCGCTTGGATTGCATATTCTATTCCCTTGCCGCTGCTTATTAGACCGAATGTGGAAGCAACCAGACGCCCCTTTAGGCCGAGTGATTCTTTAATTGATTTGTTATCTGTGCAATCTATGCTTGGGCAACCGTGTGGAATAGCAACACATTTCGTGTAAGGTATACCCTGTTGTTTTAGCATATCAATAGCTGCGTGAGCAATTACGACAAATGTTGCACACCTTTTAGCTAAGCATTTTAAGACCTCGATCGCTTTTTGGTCAAAATTAGGCTGAACGGTGTGAAGCGTGAGGATAACTGGTTTTTTGACATTTTCTAGAAAGAAATTAAGGTACTCACCGTAGTCGCCTCCGAAGAGACCGAATTCATGCTGAATAACTACCAATTGAATGCTCGATGAGTTAACGTATTCGGCTGCCTTAACATAGTCCTTGGCATTGTCACGGTCAATTGTCCATTTGACTCGACGATCATAATTATAAATCGCGTTTTTTTCGTTTATCGCTATTACCGAGGGCTTAAGCCCGTCTAATTCGCATATAGCATCAATTAGATCTTTTGTGAAGTTTGCAACACCGCATTCTCTCGGAGGGTAAGTGCTCAAATATGCGATACGCTTTGCGCTACTATCTAACACAAGTTTTTGTGTCAATATAAATCAACCCATCTTTCCGTTTTTTTGTTACCCTAAAATTCTGTTTTCACCCTTGAGAAACGAAGAACCCTCAAGTCAAACTGATGTGCAGTTTCAGCAAATTAGGTAAATTAAGCAAGTTACTGTTGAGACTCTAAAGCAATAGCTTTGCCTATTTTAATAAATTCTCACCCGACCTTTATGTCTGTTGCGTCCTTACAACACTTTTTTATGGAGAAAATATGCTAAAACTACTTTGACTAAATAATACAGGCGATTCCATTTTTCGTAATTTTCAAGAAGAACAAAAAAAATTTAGCAATATCTAAAGTGGTTCAATCTTCGTAATAACTTAATTTGTGACTGTGGTACATCAGTAACAGAAGTTAATATTCTAATTTAGTGTTTATAGATTGAAGAACCAAACTGAAGGAACCTTATTTGAAAAACAAAATTCACGTAATATGCCCTTGTGGATATGATTTGGGTACTCTCAATGACGAATACGATGCTGTAGGTACGATACAGCTGCATTTTGAACGTTTCCACAATGATTTTCTTCCCTTTGGAATTACAAACGATGAAGCATTGGCTTTGTTAAAAAAGACAAAATTATTCCAAAAATCAAAAGATTCTTCGTCAAGCAATTTATACCCACTTCAAACAATATTCGACCCTAATCAAAGAAAAAACCCAAGCAAAACGCATAAAAAACTTTCGTTTGAAGAAAAAAGCGCTAAAGAATGCGTTTTTTGCTAAAATTTAAAAATCACGAACTAAACGAGTACAAAGCTTTCGTTTGAACTCTACCGTCGTGTTTGAATCTGTGTTCTTCCGCAAGAGTTTAATCAGGTAAAGTTAAAGGGCTACATAGTTTGTTATCCAAAGAAAAGAGCAAAATAATTCTGTAAACACTTTAACCTCTTTCTTCTCAAATGGGACTGTTGGGAAAGACAATTTCTGCTAAATGAAATGTTAATAGAAAATTGTCTTTCAAAACAGGTCCGATGGTGCTTGTTCATTCGATGAGAACTATCAATACCCTACGAAGAAAATTTTGCCGCATCATCTTTTGAGTAACCAGATTAATTGTAGTGAGCCAAGGATTAACGATAAGGTAAAAAAAAAACCCAAAAGGAAAAGAGAGTCTTTTCCAAGAATGTTTCAGATTCCTACTCTTTAGCTGTTGGCTATTAGTTTGTTGGATCAACGATTCCGCTTCTTTTTTCGTTTTCTCAGCTTCTTTTGCAACTTCTGCCGCTGCAACTTGGACATTTTTGGCGATTTCCGTCAACGCCTGTGAGGAAGCGGTTTGTTCTTCAATTACTGAGCTTGTTTCTTCTGAGGCTGATGAGCTGCCCTCTGCGATACTGGAAACTTCTTCAATTGCTTTAACCTCTGAAACTTCGAGCATTTGAATCCCTTCTTCAAAGTTTTTTGTAAGTTTGCGGACCTTTTCAGTTGTATTATCCATAATCTTGGATATTCCTTCTGTCTCTTGGATTGCGCCTTGAACCACGATTGAGCTGTCTTCAGCACCTCTCTTAGATTGCTCCGTTATATTGCTGGTTTCCGTTCCCGAATCTTTAATCCCCTTTACAAAAGTAATTGCTCCGCCTGCTGCTTCTTTGGACTGCCCCGCTAGACCTTTAACGGCATCAGCAACTACTGCAAAACCTCGCCCCGCCTCGCCTGCCCTAGCTGCCTCAATAGTGGCGTTCAAGGCTAACATGTTTGTCTGACTAGCAATATCAGTTTAACGGAAGTAGCGAGTTCTCCAACCTTTGTCGATTGCGCCAACCATGCTGCTTACTGCTTCAGCGACCTTAGTTACATCGTTCTTAATGCTGTTTATGGCAGCAATTCCTTTTTGACCCTTTACGTTGGCATCCATAGCTCTTTGTGACGCTTCGTCAGCCGTTGCTGAAGTTTCTTTGGCAATAGTTCCTGCTTCATCCATGATTTTCTTTAAAGTTTCTGCTTGTCTGGCAGTAGTTTGCGCTAGTTCTGCGAGTTTTTGAGATCCAGTTGACACTTGCTGAGAAGTGGCGCTGACTTGATTCATGCCCAGTTGACATTTGAACGGCGACTTCTGCTGCTGTTTGCCCATTTCTTCCACTTTGAGACATTTGCTTCGAACTTCATCTGCGATTGTGTCATGACTTTTTGGAGGTTGCGGTAGCTTTGGCTATGATGTCTTTTATCTGGGTTATGTCGGTTACAATTTCGAGTGCACCAATTACTTTGCTGTTATCGTCAAAAAGTGGTCGACCTACGTATCGGATAGGTATTTCCCAATCTCCAGGATGGGCAACTGTCGTAGAGGTCTCTGCTCTTTTGGTTTTCATTGCTGCATCGCAAGCGCATTTTTCGGTTCGACAGTCGGAAGTCTTGACTAAGCTATAGCATTTCTTTCCGACAACTGATTCGGTTGTTTCCCCAAGAAGTTTTGCTCCGGCTTCGTTCATGTAAGTGACGCAAAAGCTTTCGTCAATAGCCATGACTGGAGAGGGGATGCCATTGAGGTACTTCATTTGTTGGCCATTCTGTTATTCTCTGTTTTGAGCAGCTCTTTTTCTTTCTGCATCTGTTCTATTTGTTTTTCGAGCCCTGAATTGTTTTCGTCATGAGATTTGTCAGTCATCTTAGTCTTTTCGCCTTTTTAATTTGTTAACATTTTTTCAGTTTTATCGTTTAAATATACTCAGGATTAGTCATATGAAGTAAATCTATTGATTTTTAATACATGTTCAAGGAGAGCTCATAAGAAACTGAAGAGAACTAAGTATTACTCGTCCGTTTTCCTCAAAGATTCAGGGCACCGATAGTTTAAGAAGTAGCTATTTACAAAAGAGAAATGAACGGTCAACGCTTAGTTCGGAATTAAGCCGACTATTCTTTTTGGAGACAGTTTGAGTCTGGACTTGGAAGCCACTTGCATTTTTCTTTCATGTTTCCAAGATGTCTTTTGAAACGATTTTCATTAGGTCTTAGCAAGACTACGAGGTCTTTGTCTTGTTTGACCACGCCCAGCACTGCGGCTATGTGACAAACCCGTTGGTTATTGGTTGTGTGGCTTTTCTTGAGTTAATAGGTATTTAACCCAAATTTACTAAAAAAAGACTCCAAGATTGAGAGGACAAGGCTTACTCCAAAAGAGCTGTGTCCCTAACTAAAGCTTGAAAGTCTAGTGTGTTTCCTAATTCCTATGACTTTGATAGGCCCACCACGTTGCATACCTGAACATGTTCAAGTCCAAGCAATTTTCTTTCTTTAGAATTGTAACCTAAGGCTGTAAAGTCTTAGAAAACTGCTCAGCAGAAGAGATAAATCTGCATCCTTCCCGAACGTCTTTGGCTCGACAAATTGCAACTGAGTAGATGCCCAGGATCAAAAATTCTCATTACCTTTAACAAAATTAATTAGCGATTCAATTCCCTTTTTCTATTCAACCGCGCCTAATTCCCATGGACATACGCTATCTGCATCATTTTTCTAAGACTCCACATCATTTTTAGGGGAGATTGAAAAGATCCTGCAAGACAACCGCAGTTTGAACAGTCGGGATTATTCCCGAAGCATCTTCTTTTGTTCCATGAGACGTCTAAATGAAGAGCCCCATCGCCCCATGGACAGAAGTCTCGATGATCCGGAAATTCATACCATTTTATCATCGCATCTGTCATTAGAAAACACTTAGGGGATAATGCCTTGACTCTCTTCATTTCTTCTATCAGGGCGCCTCTTTCATTTTTACTTATAACCATGGATGAACCGTGATCGGTTCCACCCGCACAAATATTGCAAACTATACCTTCAAACCCTTTTTTTTCCGCAATTCGTGTGATATCTTCCAGTTCATTATAGTTGCTTTTTGTAAGAGTCATATTAATAATTACGCGTTTATCTTCCAAATAGTTTTTCATAACTTTAGAAAAAACGTCATACCCTCGGATTGCGTCGTTTGTTTTTGGTAACCCATCTAAAGAAACAAATAATCTGTGATTAAATTTTTCAGGTATTCTAATTGTTCCATTTGTTATAACGTAGACTAGTGGGAATATTTTATCAGCGAGCATCAAAATGTCCATCCTGAGTGCTGGTTCACCGCCCACCAACAAGACCGCTCTAATTCCAGATTTGTATAGCTCGGTAAATCTTTCTTTCCAAACAGAAATATGCAGCTCTTGTGTTTTAAGGTCTTCTTTACCGTTAAAATGATAACAATGTTTGCATCTAAGGTTACAATTGTCCGTTATATCAACTTCTGCGTAAAATTTTGTTCTGAACATAATTCTCTTCAGGTCAAGCCAAAGGAAGAACAAAATTGTCTGCACACGCTTTTTCATTGTAGAATTAAAACGTTACAACACTTAAAGCCTTAATAATTCTCAGATCTTGTGTAAGCAATTAAACTATCCATCTTTCAAAATCGCATAGCAGATTGAGCGACTGGATACCTATGTTTAAATTATGATCGATGATCTTTTGAGTCTCATTTGATCTGCCTCACGAGTTTAAGATAGGCATCCTCCAAGGTTGAGCCGACTATGGTAACGGGGGGAGCCTTTGCTGATTTTGATTGGAAAAAAATAAAAACTTTCCAAAAATGCAGCCTCCATTGTTACTTGGAACTTTCTTTTTTGATTCGCAGAATATTCGAACTTTTAAATTGTGACTTAGGACTAGCGCTTGAATGAATATATATTCGCCTTTTTCCTTTAGTCTAGTGGTTGAAAGTCATGCCGAAATGTCCAAATTGCACGACACATACGCAAGGACCTGATAAAGAATGGAACTTTGGGCGATTCCGAGTCAAGATGTATAAGTGCAAAAAATGTGGAAATCAATTTAGAGACTTTTACATGGAAAATACGTTGAAATTTGAGCTGAGCGCACACAATGGTAGTTTAGGAAAAATCAAAGTCCCAAAAGAAACTATTGACAGGCAAAAAATCTACAAGTAAACGCGCTTCTAATAAGGTAAGAAAATAGACTTGAGTTTCCTTTGAGCGTTCGCTAAGAGATGGCAAATATAGATAAGCAAATAAAAGATTAAGCGGCTTAAAAAATGTTTAATAGATAAACTAAGGAAGGGAACAATTTTGGAACCAAACAATACAGAGAATAAGATTATTGTTGAAGTAACTGAGCATATTAAAAAGAGGTATTTTAAACATAAACCTGTTACGTTTGAGGTTTTTGAACCTCTAAGTCCCGAGTGGAAAAAAGAATTCAAGTATCCTACTGGCGGATATGCTTGGGGTGATAACTGGTCTAACCAAATTATCCACTTAACAAGATGCCAAGATAGAATGGC
The DNA here is from genome assembly GCA_963775685.1 of Candidatus Bathyarchaeota archaeon. Taxonomy (GTDB): domain Archaea; phylum Thermoproteota; class Bathyarchaeia; order Bathyarchaeales; family Bathycorpusculaceae; genus Bathycorpusculum. Next base: position 155,674 of record CAVZJV010000014.1, on the reverse strand, counting down.
ATTCTACGAACTTGTTTTCCACGAAGTCTATAGATTGAATACACCGGAAGGGCACGAAGAAATTTTTCCAAAAGAAAGACGTTATATTGAAGCAAAATTTGGAGTCAAACTTGATAAATGGTTGCCTCTTCAAGACGAAATAATTAGAACCCTCTACCCCGTGGATAAAAAAATATTAGAAAATAGTTTAAAAAATTGTGGGGAACAATCGAGAACAATGCAGGAGATAGAGCAACGAGCAAAAGCATTAGGGCTTTGATTTTATGCTTTTTTTGTCTTGCTTTTATTCTTCAAACTAAAGCAGGTATTTCTCAATTACTTCAGTTTCGAAAGTACCCAAAAGCGCATTGAGTTATTGAAGACTTAAAACCATAAAGGAGTCATGAAATATACTCTGCAACAAGTTTTTCCGCTTGTTCTTTTGACAGATAATTTGACAGATACATATAAATGAGCTCTCTCAAAGCGTTTCTTCGCAGTTCCTTGTTGAATTTATTATTTGATGAATTGTTGATTCCGCTATTTTGGTTGTTGATGTCGCTACATGGATTGTTGATGTCATAGTTGGCATTGTACAAGTCGCTGTTTGGATTATTTAGGTAACTATTTGGATTTTCGTCTTTGGCCTTCAAGTCTTTGACAATTTTTCTGAATATTAAACCAATTGTTGTAGGCATAAAATTACTCCATTGTGAGTTGTATATTTCTAAGGCGAAGGCATCTTATTACTTTATCATTTCTCTAGCAGAATGCTATTTTGTCGGCCTTTGCATTCTCGTTCTTTCTTTGCTTCTTTCAGCTCAGTTTCCAGTTTCTAAAAGAAAAAAGTTGTTAAGGAATATTGCATTTGTTGACTTTTGCCTGTTAAGGCTTAAGATCTCTGTCTTCACTATAGTCTCGTTCCTCGTGGGCTTCTTCTTCAGCTTCATCTTGCTGGTCCTCTTCTCGCATGCTTGCTTGTTCTCCTTTAGCAATTGCTTTATCTTCGGCTTGACCTTTCGGCGGATAAACCGTACCCAGCCAAACTTCAAACTGCATTTTGTATTCGGGGCTAGAAAAAACCCAGTCGCACAATCCACCAACGACCTTACTAACGTCGATGTTATGGTCGTAAGCTAAACCTTTTACAAATTCTTCCCAATTTGCAGGTAAAGACACATTAAAACTGGCCATAAAATATTCTCCACTAACAGGATAGGGCTAAGAGATATTTAAGCTTCAAAGACACTGAAAACCAGAAAGCGCCTACCTTTGTTCTTTTAATAGTTGAAGTCGATTGGCGACTTCTTAGGAAAGCTTTTCTAAACCTTCGGCTAAATCTTCACAGTCAACTTCATCGAGAGGGTATCATTTTCCTCCATTATCAATAAATACAATTTCTAATTTTCCTGCTTTTTTGTTTACCATAATTTCCACCTTATTAATCACAAACTTTTTTGTTTCGCAAGGATTTTGGCTTAAACTTTTCTTGCCCATCGTAAATCGATTAAAAGCACCACTATATGCTTGGTATAACTATTCTAAAAGGGAGGCTCAGTTAGATTGCCCATAAACATATTTTTATGCGTACTCAGGCTAACTGGCTCCCTGCGCCTATTGCCAGGGCATTCTTAATAATTTAGTTATTAGGGGTTAAGGAGGGGCGACTTAATTCTCTATTGATTTTTGTCGACCCATGTTTTTACAGCTTCTTGAACTGCTCGGGATAAGTCGCCTTTTTTGCCTCCGAATTTTTCTACCGTTTTCAGTCTTAGCTTTTTTTCTAATTCGTCTGAAATATCAACGTTGATACGACCCAATTTCAGTCACTTTTTTGTTCTTTCGTGTTTTTGTAATAAGCGTGTCGATGTTTTTCGTGTCTTGTTTTTATTTTTTGTTATGTTCAGTTCACGTTGGCTTGCTTATTTACACTAACACATATGTACCTACATACTTATAAGTATAAGTATTTAAGCTTATAAACATTCATACACATGTCTCATGTGCTTTGACCTAACTTGCGGCATTCGAAATTAAAATAGGCTAAGTCTTAACTGGGCCCATCCCCGAACCTGGGGCTGAGTCTTTGGTGAAAAAACGTGCATTATTAAGAAAAGGACCCAGCTTCAAAGCAACTATGGATTAACGGACCAGGTCACTTTTTTGTAAGTAGTTCGTAAAAAATGATTTCTGCTGTTTCTAAAAAGTCAGGACCCAAGTATAAATCCAGAAAAAGTTTTTAAACTTGACCAATAGAATTAGCTTAAAGACCTTTTGAAGGTGGTGAATTACAATGGCGTTTTATGAAAAACATCCAGGTCACGAAAAACATCTATGCTTTAAAGTTTCCAATAAAACAACAACCCTCGAAGAGTACAAAGCCTTAGTGAAAGATGCCAAGTATTTGTGCAAACACTGTGGACGTGTAGCCGCAAAAGCAGAAAACCTCTGCGACCCAATACCTCTCTAAAAAATACCTCAAAGAAATTCTCATTTCTTGAAAAATCTCTTTTTAATAAAGTTGCTCTTCCACAATTGGGGTTTTATTAAAATTTTAATCCAAAAGGGCAATTGAGCGATACCAGATCAAGAGACTTTGCCAGTTCTTCTTCGGTTGCTGTTTCTAAGAATTTTAGGATGTTTCTTTCATCTAACCGCAGTTCTGTTTTGCCCTTCAGTGACAAAGCATATTCGCTTCTTGACTTTTTGTTTTTAATTTCTTTATCTATTTCTCTAATACACCATTAGAAAGGGCTATCCTTACTGGGTGTTTGCACATGAAACCTTGACTTCGCAAGGAGAGTTTTCCATGGTATTTTGGAACTATGTGAGAAAGACCCATAAGCCCGCCATACATCACATTAGAATATTAGAATATGTGTGATTGTTTAAGGTTGAACCCGAAACTAAGAAGGACTTTAACTCAGCCTTCCAAAAGCGTTTCAAAACTGTTTCACGACTGTTTCAGCCAACTATCATATCATTCGAACACCATAATATCAGTAAAAGAAAAAAAGTGAAATGAAATGAAAAACTGGAAAATATTAACATTCGTCAGCGTTGCAGCCATAGTGTCTGCATTGTTAGCTTCATCCGCGTTTGCCGCGGCCATGATGGGGGGCGGTTACGGAGGCTACGGAGGAATGATGGGAGGAGGCTATGGCTACGGATATGGAAACAACAATCCACCTTACTCAACAGGAGCAACTATCCCAACAACACCTTCAACCCAGTACTATCAGCCAGTTTACCCGATGATGTTCGGAGGCGGGATGATGAGTCAATTAGGCAACGGCCAAGGCTTTGGCGGAATGATGGGGGGTTATGGATACACAGCACCCTACGCAAATACTGGAACACCCCTAACCATTACCAATGCAGTAACAATAGCACAAAACTATGTGTCCTCGATAGGCAACCCTAACGTAGCAGTTAAGCAAGTTGAAGAATACTCAGCGAACTTCTACGTCCAAGTTAACGAGAAGAATGGCAATGGCGCCTTTGAACTCTTAATCAACAAGTACACGGGCAGCATCTACCCAGAGATGGGACCTAACATGATGTGGAACACCAAATACGGCATGATGCGCGGCGGAATCTTGAGCGGAATCTATGGAACCCCAACCACAACCATGACAGTGACTTCGACGCAAGCAACTACTAATGCACAGCAATACCTAAACACCTACATAAGCGGCACAACGACAGGCGACGTAACTACATTCTACGGCTACTATACTATCGAAGTGCTTAATGGCGGAACAACCTATGGCATGCTAAGCGTCAACGGCTACACCGGACAAATCTGGGTCCACACCTGGCACGGAACGTTCGTCCAAGAACTGCAGATAAGCTGAGAAAAACTCAATCCCTTTCTTTTTTGTAAATCTCCAATTTAGAATAATAGAAAACCCTAATAGGTGAAAACCATGTCCGAATATTCAACTAAGCAGGGAACCGAAATGCCGAAACCTACTTTTGACATGTCAATATACGAATTACAGGCAGAAATTTCAAAAACAATAGCGCACCCGCTAAGAATTGCTATCATTCATTCCTTAAAAGGTGGTGAGAAAACTGTAAATCAACTCACCGAAAAACTTGGCGCAGGCCAATCCAGCGGTTCCCAACACTTAGCAATAATGAGATGCAGACAAGTAGTTAAAACAAGAAAAGAAGGCTCTACTGTATACTATCGAGTTGCCTGCCCAAAGATCAGCCAAGCCTGCGATATGGTTCAAGAGGTATTAATAGAACAGCTCAGTCAACGACAAGAAATGTCAAAAACCTTCACTTAGGAGAAAAAGATGTTTTCGTTTGGTTTTGGATGTGGTTGCGGATCATGTAGTGATAGAAGGGAAGTCACTCGAAAAGTTGTTCGTGATGTTGTGATGATTCCTTGCAAATACTGTGGAACTCTCTTTCAGCAGCCAGCAACATTTTGTCCTCATTGTGTAGCAAAGAGAACGGTTTAAAACTAAAGCAAATAACGTATAATTGGAGATTATTATTTTGTCAAAACTAAAATTCTTAACAACTCTTTTATCTGCTGCCCTTTTGGCAGCGTTCGTACTTCCTGTTTTAGCTGTAACGTACAATCCAGGCGTTGAGACAGGTCAATATGTAAAATATAGTAATTTTGTTGGGGTAGGTCAAGGAGTTGAGTCTTTCAACGATTATGACTGGCTAAAACTCCAGGTTACGGATGTCTCTGGAAAGGAGGTTACCTTGCTTTCGACGAGTCAATTCAAGAACGGAACAGCTATCGCTGGAAATGGCACCGTATCAGTTTGGAACATTGAAACGGGAAATGAAAACGGTGTTCCAAGTACACAAGGTCCAATTATAGCTGCCAACTTGAACCAAGGAGACCCGGTACCGCCGCCTAACACTTATGTCGTCAATAGAACTGAGACCCGAACTTACGTGGGGGTTAGCCGAACAGTGAACATTCTTGATGCTTCACTCTCCACGCCAGATTATAACACTACTCTAACTTACGTTTATGACACAGCTTCAGGAATGTTACTAGAATCAAACACTCAAACAACAACTCAAGCACAACCTCAACCTGTTATAACAACAATTTCTTACACTGTTATTGAGACTAACATTTTCGGTTCAACGATAAATCCTTCACCTTATGTTCCAGAGTTGCCTATCACAACAGTCGGAATTGTCGTCGTTTTGATAAGTATTGTTGCAGTACTTATTCTCTCTAAGAGAAGGAAATAAAAACTCAATAGTTCAATCCTACCTTCTTTTTCGATAGCGCATATTCTTGCGGATCCCCTGCGAAAAGCACAGTTTTGCTGCTGGAAACCTGTAAAAGAAATGGTGATTTAACGCTGCTTTTTTATAGGCCCCAGCTTTGTGCAGCAGTTTGGTGAGGTGGCTCTTTATCGTGTTTCTCTTTTTTCTCGATGACTTTAAATCTGTTTATTTTTACGGTTGCACCTTCAACGGAGACCCAGTGAGTGTTGTTTAGGTCTCGGTGGTAAACAAACTTGTTCACTACATGTTGCAGTTCTTGCACCGATACCTTTTCTGAATTTATACTTAACTTGTCCTCAACTTGGGAAACTGAAACTTTGAGATGTAGTTGCAGAAAGCTTGATAGGTTTTCTTTTTCGTTTTGCAAATCGCCTAAGTCTACTTGGAGTTTCATTTGGGGTTTATTTTTGTGTCCAAAAAGCAAAAGTACTCGCCTATAGGGGTAAGCTATTCTGATATTAAAAAAGTTTGAGTATCAGTATTAAAAAACCAGTTTTGGCAAAACCTAACAGTACACCTGTGCTAATGAAGACAAAATCAATAGTCTAAATTCGCCGATTTTAGGCTCTTCGTTCTGCATTCGAGCGTTTGCTACACCATTTTTTCCGCTCTAGAACTTAATTTTATTACTTGGAGTTTCTCCCCTTGACGCTACCTGCCAACCATCTTCTATTGTAATAGAAATGACTATCAAGCAAGGATAATCTTGGTGGGCGCAAACGGCTTAAAAGAAACCCTCATCCCTATCATATAACAAGAGGCAGCTGGCATGACGGTTAACGTTGAAATCATATGCATAGGCAACGAGCTTTTGATAGGCAAAATAATGAATACAAACGCACATTGGCTCGCTACACAAGCCACCAACTTAGGCGCAAATGTTCGACGCATAACCGTAATCCAAGACAACATAGGGGAAATCGCAGCCGCCTTAAACGAAGCCAAAGCACGCAAACCCAACTTTATAATCACCACAGGTGGACTTGGACCAACCTTTGACGATATGACCCTGCAAGGCGTTGCAGTTGCGCTTGGACGCAAACTGAAAGTGAACCCCTCTGCGATGGAAATGGTTAAGCAGCGCTGCATCGAATACGCCAAAAAACGTGAGTGGCCAATAGATATCGAGCTTTCACCTCCCAGAATGAAAATGGCCACCTTCCCAGAAGAAACACAGCCTCTAACCAACCCCCTCGGAACAGCACCTGGCCTGAAAACGCAAATGGATAACGCATTGTTGCTTGTTCTGCCGGGTGTCCCTGCTGAGATGGAGGCAATTTTCACAGAATCAATTGCACCCCCGATTAAGCAGGCAGTGGGCGAATGTGTGTTTTGCCAAAGAAGCCTTCTTGTGCAAGGCATAATAGAATCATCTTTGGCGCCACTGATCGACCTGATTATGGCTGACAACAAAGGCGTCTACATTAAGTCGCATCCAGCGATGGGGACGGAAAGCAAACCCTACACCGAGCTCCATATGACCATACGAACCAACGACCCGAACCCAGAAGAGAAACTGCAGAAAGCCTCAAAAGAAATCGCCAACCTAATCGAATTGAACGGCGGCAAAGTCGGGGTCGAACCGTGAAAACCGAGTTTTGACAAACCAATAAAGTAGCACGCACTCAATTTCTTTGTGGTATAACGTTTTTTCCAAAGTGATAGCTCGACTATCTGATTAATCGGTATCATACCTTCAAAGCAGACGTTCTTGTGAGTATAAAACCCTGACACAATTCCTAAACAGTAGCTCTTTTACGCGTTATTCTTTTTCGATGCTTCTTCGTCTATGCCGATAGAACGCTAAAAAAGGATCTAACAAATTGAAATCTGCAATATCCAAATTACAAGGGTTAAATTCTGAAAACAATGGCGAACACATAAACGGAACAAACCGAGATCAAACAGTGTCAGGAATGGGTCACTCTGATAAGAGATGGTATCTGCATTCGCATATGGTATGCCTGACTTCCTAAAGCTAAAATACTTACAAGTATGTTTGACAGATATGGGCTACTATTGCAGCAAATGCAAACAAGCAATAACCGAAGGCGTTCTTCAGTTCTCGATGGAACGTTTTGGTAAAGCTTTATGCATGGAACACCAAAAAACAGCCCCATCTCAAAATCAATATTATTGTAACGAGTGCAAGCAGACCATAACTAATGGTGAATTCAAATTTTCAATTGAGAACTTCGATATGCCGCTTTGCAGGGATTGTCAACCTGAAATTGAAGAAAAAGTAAGCGCTCCACCACAAAAGTATCAATTAAATAAAACCTCAAAAATCGAATTTGGACGAAAGTTCTTCTAAGAAGAAATAGCACTGACAGGTTCTTTTACAATTTATACAACTATCAAGTTCCAGAGTTCGTTCCCCCTCAACACTGCCAATAAATCGTAATACTTCATAAACTATTTAAGGCCACACTGTCTTAGAAATAACCGGTAAACATGAAAAAAAGAACACCGAACGCAATAATGGAAAATGGGTTCCTCATAGACTTAACATTTCACAACGTTCCAGCCTCTTTATTCACAGAGTTTACCGAAAAGATAGTAAAACCATACTTTAAAGGCAACATGAACTCAGCCATCCAAGACCTAATACAAAAAGCCCTTGCAGAACAAGAATTTGTCCATTCTAGAATAACACACCTACGAAATTGCGTGGATACTTAGAAACAGGCAAAATAGTTAGTTCTCGTAATCAGTAAATCAAAAACTTTGTCTTTTTCATCAATGGGCAATTCTTAATTATACTAGTTTTGAGTCCATTATTTTAGCAAGATAAGAACGGATTTAGAAGAATAGAGGATTTGATTTTTGTATGTCTTGGTTAAAAGCTATGAGGGAAAAAGAGCCATCTGAACCAGCTAATCCCATTGGAACAATTGTTATAGGCACTCTTCATCCGGACATGATAGATACTGCTAAAGAGATGGTTAGAAAATCTCTTAAAACTGCACAGTTTAAAACTGTTGATGTTGGGAAAGGAGCTTCTGTTGCAGCTTTTGTTTCAAAAGCTAAAGAGGCAAACGCTGACATCATTGTAGTCACTGTTAGTATTTCTGCTGCTAAAGAGAATCTTCTAAAACTGATTTCAGCTTTAGAAGTTGAAGGATTAAAGGACAAAGTTGCAGTCATGATAGGTGGTGCTGCTATAACCAAAGAAGATGCAGACAAAATCGGTGTATTATATGGAAAGACAAGAGAAGATGCAGTTACTTTAGCAAAGAAAGTAATAGAACAAAAACAAACAAAATCTAAAGTCTCATAAATTCACGCATACGTCTCATAAATTCACGCATACTTCTTTTTCACTTCCCAAAAATTCAAAAAAATGCGGCTTAACATTTGAGCTGGAAAGGCTTTGTTGTGCCTACTTACTTATTTCCAATCTCATGTTTCCAGAGACTAACTTGGAGTTACAGGACAATCCGTAAGATAACATATATCTTATCTTTTCCATCCTTCAAATTTTTTCATTAACTTGCGCGCGATTCAAAATCACTTAGAATTTTATCACAGAAAGGAAAATTTCAAAATCGGCTAACCTAAAAGCATAAGGGAAACCTCCGTTTTATGGTTCCCTAACTGAATTTGGATCTCAATTAGGAGAAATCTATCAAAGAAGAAACAATTCATATGGATAAAGAAATTTCTAATATGAATCCAACTTTGAGTAACTGTCAAAACTTAACCAGATTAAAGAATTATTGAACCTTCATGAACGTGAGGTTGTAGGAACAGTGGGCATTCTTTTCTCTCTGCTAAAAAACGGTTTTTGCTATTTTAAGGAGTAGAATTTGACGAAATGGTAGTAGGCGTTTGCGTATGCTTCTTTGTTTGCATTGCTTGATTCTTTATTAGTGATGTATTCTTTTACGGTTTCTGGGTTGTTGATGTCGGTGTTTTTTGCAAGGTGCCTTAACCTTCTGCTGTAGCCGATTATGGTTTCTTCCGCTTTTCCTTGCTTTTTAAGGTCTAAAATTACCTCCAACGTTAGAGGCGACTCAAAAAGGGGGCGAGCGGACGTAAAAGTGGACCGGGCGGGATTTGAACCCGCGGCTTCCGCGTTGCGAACGCGGCGATCATACCAGGCTGATCTACCGGCCCAATTCTGGAAAAACACGGTGATAAGGGCATTTAGAGCTTTCGGTGGCTTTGGCTGTAAATTTGTTTTGGTGTTTTGAATCCTGGTGGTGGTTTTGCTGGAACAATTAATGGTATGTAGTACAGTTGTTTTCGAAGCCGCTAAACATGTTAAATCAAAAATGAAAGATTTTGAGGGCAGGCCTGAAAGCTAAACAAGATTTGGTTTTTCTAAAACATTGGTCAGAAGAGCCCCTGGGAGAAGTTGTTGTTGCAACTAAAAAATGCACACCAGTTGCAACAATCAAACAAAAACAAATAAGCAGACCACACAAAACAAAACAGCTTAACCCACTAAATCTAACGCAACTATCATTTTTTGGTTTTTACTTTGGTCTTTGCTGTTACCGTTTTTGTAGGTTCATCCCAATATTTGTCGAATTCCTCTGGAGACATGATGTTTAGGCTTTTGAGTTGCAGACTAAAAGCATCCAAGGCGCAGGGGTTGTTGAGGTGGGCACGGTAAATTTCCATCAGCAAATCTATAGCCATGGAGGTTGAAATGGGCTTTTTTGCCATCATTGACAATTCCTCAGAGACTTTAAGTAAATCTTCAAAAACCCTCAAAGGCAACTCAACAGACTTAACCACAACTATCACCGTGTTTAGAGGCTCTTGGCGATTTGCTCTGCATCTTTTTTAAGTTTCATCAAATCTTCCGCGGTGGGCTTGCCTCTGATGTCGCCGAGTCTGCCCAAAGTGCTCATATCTTCTCGCCCATGAAATTCGCCCACAACATACCATTCGCCAACGATGTTAAAGCCGAAATGCTCAAAGTATTGCCTCATGGTTTTTCCTGCGGGTGTTGCCTCATCCATTCCTGTGTGTGGACCTGAATAAGTGCAGAAGATAAGTGCGTTATTTCCCGTAACCTTTGGAGCGGAGGGCTTAATTTTTCCCTGACTGCGGTAGAGGTTCAGTTTAACCTTCAAAAGCTCAGAGATGGGTTTAGCCGGTTGCCACTCAATCGAGGGCGAACCCACACAAACCAAGTTATAATCGAAAAAATCGGTTTCCGACGCCTCTTGGGGCTTCTTTAAATCAACCTGCATTCCGCCAGATTCAAGTCCTTCTTTGATGGCGTATGCGGCTTTCTTTGTGTTTCCTGTGCTTGAAAAATAAATCACTAACGCGGACTTCAAATTTTGCACCTAACCAAACTTACCATTCACGAAATAAAAGCATATACCCTCACATACAAGAAAATTAAATAAACAAAGTCTCCAATAGAAAACTAAGAACGAATGTGAGAACTTGGCTTAATGAAACAAGCGACAATTTTAGCGGCTACAACACTTTTGATACTGTCAGTTATAGCTGCTGCTTTGATTAACTATAACATTGTAAGCAAGAGCGAAAACAAACAAGAATCCTTTCATGTTGGCGTTTCATTCTGCGGAAACACCACAGCAGAAGCAAGACTCCTAATAGACCGAGTCAAAAACTACACTAACCTCTTGGTTATCCAGTCGGGACCTGTTAGCAAGAACGAAACCAGCCTAACCGAGATAGCAGATTACGCAACACACCAAGGACTTGATATAATTCCATTTTTCGGCATCTTTGACCCCGACCAGCCCTGGCAGCTACCCTGGATTGGCTCTACTGTCCAAAAATACGGTACGCATCTTCTAGGAATCTACTATTACGATGAACCAGGCGGAATTCAACTGGACATTCCCTACTCCAACTGGACCCATTACTTTTCGGTCTATAATTCGCGACTCCAGAATTCTTCTATCTATAAAACTCACGCTCCGGCTATTCAGGATTTTCTTAATGGCAATCTTACCCGCGACTACCAGTCAGCGGCAGAAGTGTACGTAGACACGCTTAAACGAGACAGCGGACTTCGCGCCCTGCAAAACCGTTCAATTACGACCTTTACCTCAGAATATGCACTTCACTGGTACACTTACCTAAGCGGCTGGGATGTTGTCTTTACACAAATCGGCTGGAACGATTCATTCACTCAAGACATAGCCCTAGTTAGGGGCGCAGCAAAACTGCAAGGTAAAGAGTGGGGCACAGTGATAACTTGGAAATACGATGACCCACCCTACCTCGATACAGGACCAGAAATCTACAAGCAAATGCAGCTGTCCTATACAGCCGGAGCAAACTATATTGTACTCTTTGACTACCCCCAAAACCCCGTTGACAATCCCTACGGTGTAATGACCGACGAGCATTTCCAAGCGCTGCAAAACTTTTGGAGTGACATCCAAACCCAAAAAATCACCCGCGGATTGCCCGAAAACTACGGGTGGGAAATGAGGAGAATCGACGACAAAATATGGTACTGGGGTCCAGATGAGCTTTCACTGCAAATCTGGAACACGACACGCCAACTGCTTTCGGAGTATGGTTTGCGCTTAGACATAATTTACAGTAACCCAGCGTTTCCGCTTAAAGGCAACTATTCGCAGGTTTACAATTGGAACCAAACGCCCTAATTCCGTACTTGTGTTTTTTAAACTATTAAATATCCAGCAAATATACTGTTGACCAAGCTACAGGTGACTTTTTTGAGGATAGGCTTTTTCGTTTATGAATACCCACCGCAACTCGTTGGCGGCTTAGGCACATATGCCGAATATATCACTAAACAATACGTTGACATCGGACATGATGTTTGTGTCTTCACATTAAACAACAACGGCCTAAAAACTAGAGAAATAATGAAAGGAGTAGAAGTTCACCGACCCCAAATAGCTGGCGCAAGCAATATCTGGCCGTTCTTTGTGGTGGATGACTTGAAAAAATGGGGCACCAACATCAAATTCTTCAAAGACATCTTCATCTAAAAAATTCTAAGCGCAACCAAATTCATCAACGGCTTGATAAAAAAAAAGAAGGCTACAATTTTGACATAGTCTGCTGCCACGATTGGCTAAGCAGCATCGCAGGTTTAGTTATCAAGAATGAAATCAAAATCCCAGTTGTTTTCCATACGCATAGCACTGAGTGGGGCAGAAGCGGTGGACAAGGCTCCGAAGTTGTGTCGCATTTTGAAAACGCCATGGCTCAAAACTCAGACAAAATAATAACTGTAAGCTACGCCATGCAAGCAGACCTCTTAAAACACGGCTGGCCACCAGGCAAAATTAGCGTCGTCTGGAACGGCGTGGATCCTGAACGCTATGACCAGTTAATGTTCAAAAACAAGATGTAATTGCAATCAGAAAGAAATATGGCATTCCAAACGATTGGAACATGCTGCTTTTCGTAGGAAGACTTACCTGGGTAAAGGGCGTACGTAACCTGTTGCAAGCAATGCCCATGGTTCTAAAAGAGTACCCTAACACTAAACTGGTTATTTTAGGCAAAGGCGACGAACAAAACGACATCGTGGAAACAGCTGAAAGATTAAACATAAAAAGCAACATCGTTTACCGATTCGACTTTGTCTCAGAAAAAGAAAGAATCACATTACGCTGCCTCAGACGTATGCATTTTTCCATCAGTTTATGAGCCTTTTGGAATTGTCAGTTTAGAAGCAATGGCTATGGAGAAGCCCGTAGTTGTGGGCGCCCACGGCGCAGTTGGCTTTAAGGAACAAGTAGTTAACGGCGGAACCGATCAAACCGGTGTGCATATTAACGCTGAGGACCCTGAGGATCTAGCTTGGGGCATAAAGGAAACTCTAAAAAACCCAGAAAAAGCCAAGAACTGGGGCGAAAATGGCAGACGAAGAGTTCTAGAATATTTTACCTGGCAAAAAGTCGATGAACAAACAATTAAAATCTACGAATCACTGCTATAAGTGAAAAACAAAAAAGGAAAAGTTTAGATCGAGAGCATTTCTGCCACTTTTAGCATCCGCATATCCAAATGCTTTCGGTCATTAGCGGATTTCTCAAGCGCACAACTGGTAACTTCACCCTTCTGCAATCCAACAGCCATGTTGCCTTTTCCTTCACAGACCAACTCAACAGCTCTTTCAGCAAATAAACTAGCAAGCAACCTACTTCGAGCCGTTGGACTTCCCCCACGTTGAGCATATCCCAGAATTGAAAGCCGCACCTCAAATTCTGTTTGACGCTGTATTTCCTGCGCTAATTCACTTGAGTTACCAAATCCTTCGGCGGCAACCATTATTCCAGCCCTCTTGCCTTTCTTTGCGTTACTATTCATTATACCACATATGTCTTTAAGTTGCATAGGATTTTCAGGAATCAAAATAACTTCTGCACCAATACAGATTCCCACCTCAAGCGCCAAGAATCCCCTCTTGCGACCCATAACCTCGACAATAAAAATTCTCTCATGAGAAATCGCTGTATCTCTTATTTTGTCAATTGAGTCCACAGCCGTATTAACTGCTGTGTCAAAGCCGATTGTTTCATCCGTGCCGTATACGTCGTTGTCGATAGTTGCTGGAATCCCAACCATTAAAGCATCCGACTTCTTGCCCAACGCTAAAGCTCCACGAAATGACCCATCACCACCAATAACCACCAAAGCATCAATGTTGTTTTTCCGCAGGGTTTCTGCGCCTGTTTCAACGCCACCGGGCTCCTCAAAAGCGGGACAACGAAGCGTATGAAGCATAGTGCCACCAAGTTGGATTATTCCGCCTACACTGCGCGGAGTCAACTTTTTGAAATAATTAGTTAATAACCCGTCCCAGCCTCGTTCAAACCCGATTATTTGAAAACCCATCGAGTGCCCAACACGCGTCACCGCACGTATCGCCGCGTTCATGCCCGGTGCATCGCCGCCTGAAGTAACAATGCCTATGGTTTTAGCCAATTTCTAAGCCTCAGTAGTTCACTCTTACTAAAAGATTAAAACGTTTAGTACGTTTGTTACACTGCGTGCAATTCCAAAACACATAAATTCCCATCTCTTGTCTTTATGGACTCACGTCGGGAGGTAGCTCAGCCTGGCAGAGCTCTCGAGCTAGCTAACACGCTTAGCTGGTGGAGAAGCTGTAGAGGTCTACCCATGGTGGGCTTCATTCTAGCCTGTCTAGGCCACAGATACCGAGCCGTCGCAGGTTCAAATCCTGCTCTCCCGACCAATTTTAACTAATTCAAGAAAAAGGCTATTTTTGAAGAAAAACAAAAAGGAGCTAAAGCGTTTAGCTTTTAACAGGAGCTTGAAAGACTCATCTTTAGAAGGAACCAGAAAGCCTCCTCATGCAGAACTGGCTTGTACAAGTGTTTCAATGAAATATGACGCTTGGGTTGTGGAGATTACAATTGTGATTGGTCTGCCTATGTCGTTGCTAGTTAATACACCTGCTAACGTAATGGTTAAGGTCGCGTTTCCTCCCCTTGCGAGACCTTCTAAACCTATGTCAGGGTTGCTCACGTAGCTAGTGAAGGTTTCTCCCTTGATTATTATTTGCCTCATCATTATGGAGGTTGGGCCCGTGTTTACGATTGTGATTTCTCCAGAAGTTAAGTTCAGATTCGCTTGTGATATGTAGAGGCTTTCCTTTTGAACTTGGTTAGCGGTAACGTTCATAGCGAAGAGAACTACGGTAGTTGAAAGTATGACAGCTGCCATCAAAATGATAAGGTTGCCAACTGGCGCTCCTAAACCACGCTTATTTCTGAAGAACTGCATCATGGGATTTCGCCCCTCTGTTCAGCATCAAACAAAAACGGCTCCGCAACTTTAATTTTTACTCCGTCATCACGAATTACACGTAAATATGTCAGAGATTTACACTGATAAATCATTTTTGCACCATTGCGGCTTCCGACGTATTTTAACAAATCTAAATACTGTTTTTCGCTGCCCTTCAAAACTAGTGCTATGTAATAATAAGGTTCGGACAGATTCATTTCTTTTTTTTTCATATTCTATCCTTCTTCAGTTCATTCGATCGTTTCATTGCATATGTGCAACGCAAGCTGTATAGCGTATCGTAACTCTTAATAAACATTACTAATATTGATTGGAAACTGTAACCAAAATACATCAAAACACCAAAAAAAAAAAAAACAAAATCATCATAAATATCCAACCGCTATATCAAAATTACAAAAATCAGACAGTATCCCTCGCACTGGTCAGAAACAAACTTAAATCGAATCAGGTGGCAAAACGCTTGTTAACCCAGGTTTTTTCCGTGAAAAAATTAGGCTCGTTGACTTCACAATTTGAGGCACTCCCGCGAGGTCTTCAACAATAAGTAAGCCTCGAGCTAGGATTGCAAATGCTCCGATAGCGCCCAATGTAGCGGTGGTCGGATTGACAAATAGCAAGGTCAAAATCCCAACAATTCCGAATTCTTGAACACCAGCTCCTGCAGGAGTGATCGGAACAAACGCCAATGCAGTTACTAGTGGGTGAATTAGGAAGAAACCTAGCCACGCTATTGCGAAATTGCTACTAAGCGTTATTCCTAAGGCCATGCCTAAGAAGTACCATTCGAAACCCTTTAAAACCCAGCATATCATGGTTAATCCGAAGATTTCTGGGATTGCTGAACGTGTTTTTTGGGAACTATCTTTGTATTCTTCAAGTTTGCCCATTATTCCCCCAGTGAATCTTTTTAAGAATCTGGAATTGGCTAAGCGGTCAAAAAGGGATATAGCTCGCTCTGACCATGAAAAAGCAGCTAGCAAAAGAGCACCGGTTAGCATAAGAGCAATACCAAGACCTATCACGAAAAAAGCAACATTAATTCCCAAAAATGTTGCTGATGGCCAATTGCCAGCTGGAACCATCTTAACCAGGAATATAGCCGCGCCAACTCCGCCGATAACTTTAACCAGAAATTCAATCGTTTGTATACCTAAGATGCTTGAGAGCCCCTTTGATGCGGGTACATTTTGGTCGCGTAGATAAACGGGCGTCAGTATGTAACCTGAGCGTCCAGGGGTTACGTCGCTCGTTAGCATTCCAGCGTACTGAGCAAGAAGAGTCTTGCCAAAACTTGTTCTTACTCCCCCTTTACTTAGAACTCTTCTAAGTCTTATCGTAAAGAATACATTTATTGCAAAATACATCAAAAAAGCAAGAGCCAAATATTCTACTTTAATGGTGAGCAAGGCATTATAAAGAGACTCTACGCCTATATACCAAATTAAAACGGTAAAGATGGCAACCATGACCACAACTTGAAGGAAAATTCGTAGAATTCTTTTTGTTGAACTTTGAGTCTTCGGTGCACGGGCGGATTGAGGAAGGGTCATGTTGGTTAGGGAAGTGGTTTGAGGGTTAAATGGATTGTGGAAAACCTCTCTAAAAAACCTCCAAGCCGAAAAAACCTACAATTCGCATATTATCAAAGTTTAGTAGAGCAGTGCTTTTCCTTGCTTGTTCCCTTCAAAATTGTATAAATCAAAGCATTGCTGGTTAACCATAATGCGACAAACGTGAATGTAATATTGTGGCTGAGAAGGCCTTCAAACTGGTTTGTGGCAAAGAGTGCAATCACCCAAAGAATCGCGTTAGCAATAATCAACAGAGATAATTGTTTGCGTAAAATGCTCACCACGATGCTTGTTTGAGTATAGGCATTTGTTTTAACGATGAGGTTGTAGGCTTCTTGACCAAGATCTGATAGACTATATTTCTCGTCTTTTTGAGCGATAAGGCATTGTAGGTTATTAAGATGGTATGATACTGAAGAACTGTCTTCAATTTCGACGGTTCTTTTAATTTCGGTAAACGTTGCTTGTTTGTTTTCGCCGATGAAGCGCAAGATGTCTCTTCTTTTTTGGTTACTTAATGTTTTGAAGATTGATTCTTCCAAACTTTCATTCTTAGCATCCATAACCAATTGATTTTCCTCAAAATACTGAATAATATTTGATGCTTTTATGTTGGTTAGTGAATAATTTTTTTCTTAAATTAATTTTACTTCTTTATCTCTAAGCGTGAAAAATTGAACATTAGCGTGTTCTTTTTAAGGTCTTACGCATTCTGCTTTAGGCCTGTAGGGGCGTTTTGCGGTTCTTTTGCGTTTATGGTATTCGCATTCGTTGACTCGTGTTAGCATCCAGCTGCTTTCTTGATAAATGCATCCACAGGGCAATCTGACCTCTTTGGGCAAGTTACTTATGGGTTCGCTTTTTTTAGCCTCTGCCACCTGTTTAAGTCACTAGAAGTGTCTTAGGCATAATTGGCGTATTAACTTAACCGTTAAAGTCAGATTTATTTCCAAAAAATATGAAAAAGAAAGTAAGGTTTTTGCTTCTGTTTTGCATTTTGGAGTACCCAGTGGATACGTCAGCGACGCCTAATCATTAGTTGTCGTTGTTTCACCAAAAGAGGTCACTGTAATAGAATCCATGGTTTGTTACAAATGATACAATGTTGACTGTTTTTGCACCGTAAAAGTCGCAAAATTTATAATGAAGCATATCCTTAATGATTTATGCAGGTCAAGGAGCAAGCTTTAGATGCAATGCACTGAGGCAAAGATACGTGCTTATTGAAACAGCAGAAAATTAGTACGTGATTAAGACTTCGCCTCATTGGGCTGAACATGCATTGTGTTGGAGCACCGCAGCTTTGAGCTGCAGGTTCAAAACGGCGCAAAGAATCTGTAGCAATCAAGACATCGCTCAGGTGGGCCGTAAACAACAATAAGGCTCAGACTTGACCTGTAAAAAAATTAAGTGGAATAAAAATATACAGAAAATCGTTAAACCTCCACTTTTTTTTGATTTGCCTAATCCGTGTGGGCTGATTTAACCAATGTCTCGTAGTATCTTCTGAAACAACTCTAAGCATATACCCCAAAAAACGCGTTGCATTAGACCGGTAATTTATTTTTCTCTGAACTTTAAAAACCAAACTGCCCCACCAACCGCGCACATTACAACTATACCAATGATAATGTAGAGGGAATATTTTACATAAATTGGAGGTTCATTTACTGATACCAACAACTGTCCGCTATCGCATCTCCAAGTAGTAGGGGTTTCAAGAGAAGTAGCCATGATAGCCCATGTTCCAGTGGTTTCCGGTTGAAGGCTTGCTGTAAAAGTCCCATTCTGATTTATTGGACAAGCTACGGATTCGGTGGTGTTGCTGCTTAGAAATTGTACTATAACTATCGAGTTTTCACCATTCGGGGTCAGGCTTCCAGTGATAGTAATGTTTTGACCTAGAGTTATGTTGGCTTTAACGCCTTCGATGAATAGGCTCAATTGTTCCTTTACTGTGTAGTTGCCTGTCGCTGTTATGATGTTCTTTAAAACGTCGTTTGCGCATATTTTGTACTCCACTGTTGAGCCTGCTATTTGGCCCGGAAACGTGGCGTTACATGTTTTGTTAGTTATTGACATATCAATGGTTGTAAAGCTGGTCCAATTGTTGGTTGTGTAGGAGAGTTGAGCATTTTCTAAATTAGCACTGTTGCAATCATAGGATATTTTCGCTGGTGTGTCGGGGCAAACTCTTGAAGGAATAGCTAAAGGTGTCAAAGAAGCGTTATCAAACTGTGTTTTGAACATAAACTTTATGTCACCTGCCCCTTCCTCTCCAATAAGCACCAGATGGTAGAGGTTGGTCCCATTGTTTTGCGAAGTGTAATCCAGAAACATGGATTGCCCCATGTATTCACAACTTGTATAAGCTACGCCGCGATATGCTTCGCTCTCAAAGTTGTATCCTCCTACAGAACTACTTAAGTTCCCATATAATCCAGCTTCCCAAGGTAAAGGAAAAGAGTTTATACTTGGAGACTGTGCGTTATTCATCAGGTAAAGCCTCGCCTCATACATATCTAGGGTTTGTGGAACTTTGACATATAATTCAACTTTTGACTCATTTGATACAAACTCATACGACCAAACTGTGCGGAAGCTTGGTTGGTCGTTAGCATCTTTGCCTTCGACTGAACAGATATACCAGTTATCAGTTTCTAAGTTCTCAATAACCATGAAAGTAGCTTGCTGTTCACCCTGACTCTCTCGAGCATCATTCTTTATCACAAACGAATAGGTTCCCGACTTGGCAGGAGTAAACAAGGCGTCATGAGCTGTTGTACCTAAGTGTTCTGGAAAACCTGCAGCTTCGGTATGTGAGCTCTCAAGTGTTCCAGCATTGTCGTATACGTAAATGTCATAGTCGGTTTTCGCTGCTGAGGATATGTTCACCCAGTTGCCATAGCAATAAACATGATAGTTATGTCCCGCCTGAAGTGGGCAGATTATAGTCCAGTTTCCACCAATTGGAATCTGTGAATTGTTTATCATCACCGGAAAGATTGGTTTTTCAACCATTGTATAATTTCCATTGTCAGAGTCAACATAAGTATGTACGTATCGACTGTATTCAGAAGTAGTTGTCAATTCCAAAGCCAAGATAGGAAGGATGAAAAAGCAACTAACAATTAACACTAAGATGACAATAATTATTGACAGTTTTAAGCAGAGATTCTTTATTGTTCGCATGTCTTGTTCATCTTGTGGCGACTAAACTTAAATTCATTGAACTTAACCATATTAGTTATGAAAACAAAATCCATACTCACAACATATACTTCAAATCTCTAAGTTAAACTACTTTCATTGAAAAAGGAAGAATTATCTCAAAACTAAAAAATCAGAACTTAATGTTTACCCATTAAGGCCTTATTGTTAACGACGCGGAATAGAAAACATCCAAGGCATGCATTGGGACTTTGTAGGGTAATATCTAATCCTTTTTCCGATCATTACTAATAGTTCATAACGCTTTAGTATGCCCCTTATCATTTTGTTTTAGCACCCATTCAGGGTGAAAATACCGTTGTTTAAAAATTGTACATGTGAAAAGAAGAGGCAAAATGAATCAGTTTGAGAATTTTGATCAACTTCTAATAGAAGCGATAGATGAAGGATTAGCAAGCCTAGGCGAAGCTGGAAAAGCTTCAATTTATATTAACCTTGAAACACGCTTTAACATTAGAAAACAGCAAATACCCGCCAGACTGAATGATTTTTCAAATGCATTGGTTCGAATTTTTGGTCAGGGTTCCCGACATCTTGAGATATTGCTGATTAAAAAAGTCCATAGTAAACTTGAAGTAAAACTCAAATTACAGATCAATGAACGATCCTTGTCAAAATGGACTGTTCCAGAAATGACACTTACAGAGTACGCGCACCTCTCCCGCCAAAGTTTTGAGTCTACCCAAGACAAAAAGTAGAATTTTAATTTTTGTTAAATGAGCGAGCAGAACTACGGAACTAAATCTTAAGACGTATCTAAGGACACCCTATATAGAGTATATCCAAAAACCCAAATATCCGTAAACGAAAGGCACATACTTTTTCCCAAAAACCTGTAAAGGGAGCACCCCGCCAAATAGAAGATGAAACTGACGGTTGAACAAAAAATGTCAAAGAGTATCTTAGTCAAGGTCACAGTAAGACCAACAGAAAACTACGTCGAACAACTTTATGAAATGGCTAAATTTTATTAGAATAACCCGACCAACTAATTGATAAACACTTCAAAGCCCCTCCAAAGCTGCAATCCGAAAGAAGGTTTCTTTGATGACAAACAATCAAATTCAACATTACTCTGATACTCAAATCTTCTTAAAGCTACAAGCGTAACAAGTTACTCTGTTCCCTAACGAACTTTTTAACGCTCATTTAGTAACACTACGCTTTAATCACTGCGAATTAGAAATTGACCAAAACTGAAGACATAGTTGTTAGAGTTGATTACACAAAAAAGTTCAAGTTAAACAGATTTGCCGAGCAGAGAGACAGCCGAAATCGCGCACTTCTCTCATTCCTATATCAAAGCGATTTTTTATAAACAGACGTTTAACATTTAGATTTAGAGGATTTTCCTGTAGATCAACACGAAAAGCAGTATTCCATTAACTTTGCATCTAGAAAAAACAAGTGTTTAACATAGAATATTCATAATTGAAAAAGCAATCCACGAACATCAAAGCAATGCTTCAAGAATGAAAAACCAAAACAATATGGAACTTAATAAGAAGAGGGAAAACTCTGGAAAAACCTTAGTGCAGCTAACAAATTGCAAGAAGACTGCTTATTTCGTCGGTGATCTTTATAATGAAACAAAACCTGCCCGACGGAACAACATAATCCAACCAAAGTCCCAATTGGGGAGCTAGGTATATTGTACAAGACGGTTTCAACAAAAACTAAAGTTGTAATAGTTGTAACCATGTCAGTCAAAGGGTTTATTTATCAAGACAAAAGCTAACACATTTTGTTGGCTTATACTAAATATTCATGATTCATAACCGATTTATTAGTTCTTATTAGTTATTAGCTGAGGAATGGCTAATACAAACGCTAAATCAAGATATTGTAATCAAATTAGACATTACCAACTTAGCACCCTCAGATAAAAATAGGGTAATCAATTTTCTGCATGTGGATGATGACCCATCTACTTTGGAAATCTCAAAACTAATCCTAATTGACTTTGGAGGCTTTGAAATATGTCAGGCTAAAAGCGTAGATGAAGCTTCTGAGAAGCTAAAAACAGGCAATTTTGACGTTATTATTTCTGACTATGAAATGCCTCTAAAAAATGGGTTACAATTTCTTCAGGAACTCAGAGAACAGAAAAACGATATTCCTTTTATTTTGTTCACTGGAAAAGGCAGAGAAGAAGTTGTCGTTGAAGCGTTGAATTTGGGAGCTGACCGCTATGTCAGCAAGAATGGCAAACCAGAAACCGTGTATTTTGAACTGGCGCAGGCGATAAATGTAACAGTAGAACAAAAAAGATCTAAGTCGAAAATAGTGTTTTTGAAAGAATTCGGCGAAAGAGTAATTGATTCAATTAACGACGAGATCATAGTAATTGATCCAATTGATTACAAAATAATAGACGCAAACAAAGTTGCTTTGGAACAACTGAAATCAGTAAAAGAAGAGTTGATCGGCAAGACCTGTTATGAAGCGACACATCATAGGTTAACGCCTTGCGCCTCGCCTCATAATGCTTGTCCAATGGAGGAAGCGATAAATGCGGGCAAACCTTCCGTAATGGTTCACCGGCATTTTGACAAGAACAATAAGCCGATAGATGTCGAAGTTGCAGTTCACCCTGTGAAAGACAAAGATGGAAAAATAGTTCAAATAATCCACATAAGCAAAGATATCACCAAAAATAAAAAAATAGAGGAAGAAAAAAATAAAGAAGTCTATGAAGGTACCAAGATTTTGGATGACATCGGTGATCTGATATTTGTCATGGACAAAAACAGAAACATTACTAGAGTTAACAAGAGTACTTGTGATGTCTTAAAGAAAAAACCAGAGGACTTGATTGGTAAACACTGTTATGATGTTGTGCATAGAACCAATAACCCCTGGCAGAATTGTCCCGCTGAAAAGACTTTTGAAACCAAACAAACCACCACAGTGGAAATTAACGACCCAAACATAGGTCTGCCGTTACTTATTACCACTTCACCGATTCTCGACGAACAAGGGGACCTTATTCAATGCGTACATGTAGCAAAAGACATTACTAAACAAAAGAAAGTTGAAGAAGCATTAAAGAAAAGTGAGGAAGAATTCAGTTCTCTTTTCGATAACATGCTTAATGGCTTTGCATATTGCCAAATGAAATTCGACGCGACAGGAAAACCTGTTGACTTTGTTTATCTGCAAATAAATCAGGCATTTGAAAAAATAACAGGCTTAAAGAGAGACTTAATTATTGGAAAGAACGTAACAGAGGCAATACCTGGAATTAAAGAAGCCAATCCTCAACTTTTTGAAATCTACGGCAGAGTCGCTTTCACGGGTCAAAGAGAAAAGTTTGATGTATTCCTTAAACCTCTAAACTTGTGGCTATCAATTTCAGTTTATTGCCCAAGAAAAGGCTATTTTGTAGCCGTGTTTGAGGATATTACTGAACGCAAAGAAGCTGAAGAAAAACTGACGAAACTAAAAGAATTCGACGAAAGAATAATTGATTCGCTTGATGATGCTCTATTAGTAATCGACCCCGACGACTACAAAATAATTACCATAAATGAAGTAGCGTTGAAACAATTAAATCTCAAAAAAGAAGAACTAATTGGAAAGACATGTTACGAAACAACCCACCACTCATTGATACCCTGCAATTCCCCAGAACACCTCTGCCCAATTCGGATAGCACTTGAAACCAAAGAAATCATAACAGTTGAACACAAACACTTTGATAAAAATAATAATCAACTCATTGTTGAAGTCTCAGCACGTTTTGTCAAAAACCCCGAAGGAAAAATTGTCATAATTCATGTTACCAGAGACATCACAGAAAGAAAACAAATGGAAACAAGGATGCTGGAAGCTGAAAAGAGGTATCGGGCATTGTTTGATCAGGCGCCAGTAGGGATTCTGATTATCGACCCTGAAACTGCCGTACCAGTTGAGTTCAATGAGGAAGCCCATCAACAATTAGGGTACTCTAGAGAAGAGTTCGCAAAACTATGTATATTCGATTTTAAGGCAGTTGATACTCCAGATGAAATGAAAGAAAGAATAGAAAAGATACTGCGGGAAGGCAAAGTTGAATTTGAAACCAAACACCGAACCAAAAACGGTGAGATTAGAGATGTCGTAGCTACTTCTCAGGTGATTGAATTGTCTGGGAAAAAATTCATCCACAGCATTTATCTAGATGTAACGGAAGCCAAGAAAATAGAGAACGCCTTGATGGAAAGCGAGACGAAGTATCGTCAGTTGGTTGAACTTGCGCAAGAAGGTGTTTGGGCACTAGATAACAGCAGTCGTACTGTCTATGTTAATCCCCGCATGGCAAAGATGTTGGGATACAATGAAAGTGAAATGATCGGAAAGAATTTAGTTACTTTTTTGTATGAACCTAGCTCTAATATTGCGGAACACAATTTGGAAGAATGCAAACTAGGCAACCAGGGGCAATGCGAGTTTGAGTTTATTAAAAAAGATGGTGACCACATGTACGGAAATATTACAGCTTCATCCATTCAGGATGACACTGGCAACTACATCGGGACACTTGCATTGGTTGCAGACATAACTGAACGCAAGAAGATAGAAGTAAGCTTGAAAGATAACCGAGACAAACTCGGAATGATGAATGAGAAGCTGCGTGTGGTTGGCAGCTTAACAAGACATGATGTACGCAACAAACTATCAACAGTAACCGGATATGCATATTTATTAAAGAAAAAACACCGCAACCAAACAGATATAATCGATGGGCTTAGCAAGATGGAAGAAGCGGTTAAAGATTCGATAAAGATTTTTGATTTTGCCAAAATATATGAACAAATAGGCATGGAAGAGCTAACTTATATTGATGTGGAAACTAAACTCAATGAAACGGTTGCTCTCTTTTCTGAATCTATTCCAAAAATAATTAATGATTGTCATGGACTAACAGTGTTAGCTGATTCATTTCTAAGACAACTCTTCTACAACTTCATCGACAACACAAAAAAATATGGCCAAAAAACCACCACCATAAAAGTATACTACCACAATGTTGATGAGAATAATTTAACGTTAATTTATGAAGACAATGGCGTAGGTATACCTTCAGAAAACAAAACAAACCTCTTCAAAGAAGGCTTCAGCACAGGTGGCAGCACAGGCTTTGGACTATTCCTTATTAAAAAAATGATAGACATTTACGGTTGGACCATAACTGAAGTAGGAGAACGAAACAAAGGCGCCAAATTCACCATAACCATTCCGAAACTGAATAAGAACGGAAGAGAAAACTATCAAATCGCTAAAATTAAATAATCTGTTCTTAAGCTAATATAGTGTTATTCACAATTTGCTTTACTACACATAGGGCTAAACAACGCAATTCTTCTTAAGCAGATTAAAATAAAAATATTAAACATATGATTTATCGGTTGAACCAAAATGTTTATAAAATCCCTAAAATCTACAACGGGATCTTCATATGCATTATTTGCGGCAAACTCTTAGAGGCAGAATTGTTGGCTGCAATGGAGTTTTATCCAAAATTGTTTGACTTGCTAAACAGAGATTTATGGTCAAACATCAACTTTTTTTCTTTCGAGCAAAAAGAGGAAAGCTTTTCGAATGTCACGCCGAGACAACGAAGAGCATAGAAACGTGAAAAAAATTGGAGTTAGAAATGTCTCGTATGAAGCTATTTTCTTAAGGATTATTTAGAGAAACAAATTAAACATAATTGTGGATTTGCTTATCATTGGGAGAAACTTGCTCCGCTTTCGTGTATGTAATTTTTTTTATGCACAAGATTTCTTTACCTTAAAGTGTGTAAGGAATTTTCATAAGGAGTTGAAAACAAAAGAATGAAAAACTTACTAAGAAATCGATGGGCTCTAAGTACAGTAGTTACTACGCTGATCATCCTCGTTGTTTCGGTACTTCTTGCAAGTGTTGTAACTTATTTTGCAATTAACGTTACAAGCACAAGAATACAAGAAGAAAGCCTTTCACTGACAAGCCAACACATATGGGTAGCTTCCGATGCAACCGTTCAAGGAGCAATAATGATAACTGACGTCGGTGGACGCGATGTGGTCATCAGTAAAATAACTATTCGCGGGCAAACAATACCCTGGGGGAACGTGTTCTATTCAGTAGCAGGAGCAGATGATAGCATAACTAATGACTTGACATACGTAAGCTCTCTTGCAGAGGGCTCAGACCTTGGATTTAATGCTACAGCCACAGCAGCTGGAACAAACTTGGTATTATCATCCGGCGGTACAATGATCGTATTTATCTCTTCGCCAGATAGTATTACAATCAATGATATCGGTCTTACAGTTGGGTTCGCAGTCTTCACGTCACAAGCCATGTACTATAAAGAGACGAATGTTAACGCCTACAACCTGTAATAAAATGATTAGGTTTGAAACGCCTAATTGTTTAACTTCTTTTTAACAAAAAATTTTTTTTGATTAATAAATTATACGTTAGGTTACAACATATCTTCTTTGATTAACTTTAAGCTATATGTATCGAGATTATACGCACAAACGGCTTAATCTATTCTTTCAGACGTTTAAAGTAAAAGGCTTAGATGGAGAGGATTTAACTGGTTAAAGTCTCATTTAAACGTTCGACTCTAAAATTAATTAATTCCAAATTTGCCTTGGCTTTACCAGTCACATTTCTCATTCTTTTTGTCACAACAATGGGCATCATCTCGGTTACTTACGCCTTTTCAGTTGAAAGAATCAACTCCCAAAGTCAAACTCTCAAAGTTTCCACAGCGAAACAAAATCTCATATCGCTAAATGATGCTGTTCTATCGACTTTGTTTCAGCCTGGCACCTCAAGGACTTTCGATTTGTCAGATTCGGGCGGACAAACAAGTATCAAACCTACTAGCAATGCATTAGTCATCAACATTAGTGTCAACTCAGAGGTCCTAGAAACAATATTTAACGCATCAGTTGGCAAAATCATCTATGAATTGCCTTCTTCAAGGTCATCAAATATAGGATTGTATCTCAAAGGTGATAGCCGATCTATAATTAACCAAAGCGGTTCATCGATGAGTCAGATGTGCATACAAAGAGGAAACGAGCACCCTGAAATCCAATTGCGTTTTCGTCCACTAGTAACATATGCGATTGCCGGATTGGAAAACAACAAAGTAGTCAACAATATAAGAATCCATATCGTTAACTTAAATTCTTCAAGCAGCATATCATTATTTGGAGAACTTCCCCTTCAAATATCCTGCACTACGACACAATTAATCTCCAAAAATTATGAAGTATCGTCTGCAGCCAAATCATTGCTCGTAACTTCGGTTCTAGACAATACAATTGGCCGTGTTTTAATCCCAATTTCAAACACACCTCAAGGAGCAGTCATCAACTTAGAAATCGTCATTTCCAACGTTTCAATCCAGAGGTGGATCCGCTAATATGCCAACGATAATTCCCGGCTACGTGTATTCGCTTTTTGCAGCCCTCTTGGTTGGGTCCATTATTGTTTACAGTTGCAGCGTTGTAACTTTAAACATAAAAAATCAAGCTGCAAACCAGCAACTAAAAAACATCGATGAATATATAGCAACACAAAGCTTAACTTTATTATCACATAATACAGAAAACATCCAGAACTCAACTCGATCTCTTGATATCCCTTCACAAGTTGGTAATCAAATATTCTGGATACAAATATCAAACGATTCATCAGGTGCGTGGGTTGAGTCAGGGTTTGGAACAACCGTTACCTCAAGTGAACTACATGTAAACATACCTGCAACCGTTAATGCATCAGGCATCTTCATTAGCAGTTCAGGAAGAGCAGAACTCCAATGCCATTTTGAGAACCAAATTGCAACTTTAATATTAACAAGTGAGTGAGAACAAGATGAAGTTAGGGAAAAAGAAAACAGAGGAAATTCCGGAAAAACAAGAAACTCCTGATGAAGAACTCGTAGCCTACTTAGGTATCCAAGGCTACCAGGTGCCGGAGGGTTTCACTCAAATTGAAAGTTATCCTCTTAATCCGCCTTTTTCATATGCATGGATTTTTCAAGATGATTCAGAAGGAGGCTTCTTTTATGTCGTCGATGACTTGCCCATGTCAAAAAAGGAAAGGGAATCCTACAAACGGTTAAAGAATATTCTTGAGTATGAACTCAAAGCCCCAAGGATAGACGAAACATTGGTCGATTCTTTTCGTAGACAACTTCCCACGATAATAGATCAACACAAAGAAGCTCTTGATGGAACAAGCCAAATCGGTTTAAGAAAAATATTCTATTATCTCGAAAAAGACTTAATAGGGTACGGAAAAATCGATGGTCTCATAAGTGATCCATACATCGAAGATATTAGTTGTTTAGGAATAGACAAACCCGTTTATATTTACCACAGAAAATATGCATAGCACACGTACCAATCTCATTTTCACTGACGAGGAAGAACTCGACGATTTCATAACTCGAATAGTACATAGGCAAGGCAAACATGTAAGCATAGCCCATCCAATTGTGGATTTGACTCTTCCAGGAAAACACCGACTGGCAGTATCGTTCGGAAAAGAAACAACCCCTGCAGGAACAAGCTTCACCATAAGAAAATTCAAAGAAGACCCCCTTACAATCGTAGATCTAATAATGAATGAAACAATTGATGAAGCAATCGCAGCCTATCTCTGGATGCTTATGGAAAACAAAATGTCCGTCATGGTCGTAGGACCTACAGGAGCTGGAAAAACAACCGCTTTGAACGCGATTGCATGTTTGGTGCGACCTGATTTTAAAATGATCTCCGTAGAGGAGGTCCAAGAAATTAACCTCCCCCAAGAGAACTGGGTTTCAACCATTGCAAGAACTGGCTTTGGAGGAGACAGCGATGGTGAAGTCACGCTCTATGACCTAATCAAGTCAGCTGTTAGACACAGACCTGCCTTAATTCTTGTAGGTGAAATCAGAGGCGAAGAGGCATACGTTCTGTTTCAAGCCTTAGCTACAGGTCACGGTGGATTATGTACGATGCATGCTGACGACGTGGAAACAGTAATTAAACGTTTAACACAGCCGCCAATGAACATACCCCAAAGTATTCTGTCACTCATGAACTGCGTAATTGTTGTTAAACAAGTAAATACATCAGGCATAAACCTCCGTGAACGAAAGAAATCTATGAGAAAAATCGTCAAAGTTGCAGAAATCGACAACAGTGGTATTCCCCGCGAAGTTTTCAATTGGAATCTTTCATCCGATACATTCCACATGGATTTAGACAAAAGTTACTTGCTGTCAAAAATTGCTCAAAATCTTGATGCTCCTTTAAGTGTTGTTCAGCAAGAGTTTGAACGCAGAAAACAAATCTTGTTAAGTATGGTTGAAAAAAACCTGCGTGACTTCAGAAGTGTGCACAAGGCATTGAACAGCTCCGTTAACCTCGCGAATTTAGTCGCTACGAACGAAGAATCAAAGGTGCAGTAAATAGTGAAAAAGGCTTCTGGTGGACCCCTCGGCAAAATCTTCGGTCTCTTAAATAGAGCTACTAGCGAAGAACGAGAGAAAACTGAGGCTGAGTTGCCATTTGCAGTTATGATTTTTACCCTTATGGCTGCAAGTGGAATTTCACCATATGATAGCTGGAAAAAAATGCGGAAACTGTCTTTTCTTCAAATTTTTAAGAAGGAAGCTGATGAAGTTGTTCGTCAAGTTGAGGTATTAGGAAAAGACCCCTTAACTGTCATGCACCAGCGGGCAGAAGTGACTAATTCTAAATTATATCGGAGCTTTCTTGGGGGCTTTGTTTCCTCAGTTCGAAGCGGAGGAAAATTGGCTGATTACATGAAAAGTCAGTTAAAAACGATCTTCGAACTGCGATACATCAATCTGAACCGTCAAATCGAAAGAATTGCGGCAATAGTTGAAGCTTACTCAGTAATGCTGATTGTAGTATTGTGTACCTATATTCTCTTTGTCGTTTTCTCATCGTCAAGTGTCTCGGAATTAATTTCAGGCTCTTCAGCTTCAATTTCTCCAATTATGTCTTACTTAATTGCGTTTATTATAATGCCTGTAATGTCGGGGATTTTTATTTTAATGGCGCATAACATGCAAAAAAGTGCTTTTCCAGACCTCAAGGATCTATACAAAAAAGCGTTAATCTTCATAATCCCAGTGTTTGCGGTAATTGGAGTTTTCGGATTAATTGGCTCAGACGTAATCAAACCTATTGGTTTGCCTGAAATTACAACAATCGGCCTAGTTGCTGCTTCAATCCCTTTAGCTTACCAATACCACCGAATTTCAAAAATAAACTATAACGCTGAAGAATCCATCCCCAGTTTCATCCGAGATATAACGGAATCTCAAAAAACGGGTCTCTCGCCTGAAAAAAGCATAATCCAAGCAACCAAACGAAAAGATTATGGGCCCTTCTCAAAGTTTCTTGATTTGATCCGTAGCCAAATCGAATGGGGAATCCCCTTGAGACGTACCTTCGAAAATATACGCAAGGAAATAAGAAGTTGGTTTGTCATTGTCAACTTTGCTATGATTGTGGAAACCATTGAAATTGGTGGAAACTCAATTCAATCCTTAGAGATTCTGTCGGAATATAGTGAAAAAGAAAGGGAAATGCAGGTTAACCGCAGAGCACTTTTGAAACCGTACATTCTTTTGGCTTTTATGTGGAGTGCATTAATCGCTATAACCACAACAATTGTGGCTTTGACCACTACTATGATGACAGGTGTAGTTAGCTCCGATTTGGCAGCAGCGGCCACGATGGCCATGAATGACCAACTCAAGATATTTTCCGTAGGAATAATACTTCAATGCTGGATTTCAGGTTTCTTTATCGGAAAAATCAGCGAAGGCAACTTTGGCGCCGGATTCAAACATTCCGCTTTGTTAGCGTTAACCGCTTATATTTCATTAGTTGCTTCTGAAGCTCTACTCTCAGGTATTTTCACTATGGGAGGACTAAAACCGATAACCTAAGGAGAAGCAATGTTTGCCAACGAGTTCGTTTGATACTTTCTTTGCCTGTACAATCCTTGTAGCAGCGGCGCTCATAGGCATGGCTTTCTTGGGTTCAACTTTGCAAACAAGAATCGTTAGCACACAAGACATTAACAAAGACAATTATCTAAAAGCATTAGCTGACCGCATCGTAACAAAACCTGGAGTCCCTATCAATTGGGGAACAAGTAGCGCCCTGCCATCCGACTTCGGTTTAGCCTCAAGTGATCCAACCTACTCCTACCAAGTAGACATCGACAAAATTACCCGATTAAATAGATTAAATAATTACTCGTTATCATATCGCTGAAATGTTAAATGCTACCCAAATAAACAACATAGCAGTAGGCGTTTCGGTTTCTCAACTTATGACTGTAAAAATTTCGCAATTAAGTAATTCTACTATTGGCAGTGACATTATATTTATCTTCCAATTATTAACAAGCATCGATTCAAAACCCACAAGCACAACCATAAATGGGTACATCATGGCAAACAATTATGTGACCGTCACAAACGGAAGCTCATCAATCATGGGACTTGGAACGGTTACACTTCAAATTCCAAGTGTAAAAGTCGATAGTGCTTTGTTGACTGTTTTTGCCAGAGCTTCTTTTGATGATAGAGTAACCTCATATGGAGTCTACAACTTTGCCAATTCAATCCAAGAAGCGGCAGCAAATGAAAGTACTCTAATGTTAAACCCAATTAATCACACATTGGACATAACGACAAATAATCAGGTTCTAGCAAATTGTAGCGTCCACCTTTTCTCATATTCCAACAATCAGAATTTGTCTTCCACTCAAACACCAGATGAGTACCTGATTCCAAATTTAATCGATAAAAGCCCGTCCGTACTTGTTGTTGGGGGTTTCAACGAGAGTGTGTATGTTCAGATTTGGACTACCTATCCTCAGGTTCCAATGAAAGCTGGAGCAGACTTCGAGAACCAAGAACAAAACATCTTTAGCTACATCATAACCATCAACGGAGTACTCTACAGACTTGATTTAAGTTTAGGAGACACGCCGCAATGAGATTGCTTACCCACAAAAAAGGACAAGTGCGTGTTATCGAAGCTTTCTTTGCATCAATGCTAATGCTATCTTGCTTGGCGCTAATTCCAGCGCAGGATACCCCCAGAAACGCCTCGGTAAATCTGGCTTGGAAAGCAGAGAACGTACTTTTGACTTTAGACGGCGACGGACATCTGGCAAACCTAGTTGATAACCATGACTGGGAGAAGCTTGGGAAGAGCGTAGAATCTGCTTTGCCCCTTACGACATGGTTTAACCTAACCGTATTCGATAAAAACCAAAACATCCTAAACGAGGTTCCTATATCTAATGGGGGAGCCATCAGCGGCAACATTGTTTCTTTCAGCTATGTTTGTGTTGGCCAAGACAGCACGTTTACAATTTATGTTCTGCAACTTGCAGTTGGCGGTGTTGGACTAGTCATGGAGAAACACATTTTTAATCGTAACCGTTCAGGTCAAGTGCTCATAGTTTCCGCTTTGCTCGTAGCACTGCTCATGCTTTCCACTGCGCTTTATGTCATTGAAGTTGGAAAAGAAGTACCGACTATGGACTCGAACGAAGTCAACGTTTTTTCCGGATACAAACAAGCCTTAAGAAGCACATTGATTAGCGCCTTAGCAAACGCAACCGACGGGGGCAACTCTGCAGTTTTGACATTGGACCTTAATGAATTGAAAACTGTGCTTCTCTCAAACTCCTACCAAGCCATGCTTACCATGGATTACAATACTCTAAACTCAAGTAACTACCAAAACGGCATATGGATTTCTTGGGGCGCAAACGGTCAAGGCATCTCAAGCGCTTTTGCCTCGTTTGCTTTTGCCTCTTCCAGCCCCTCAGCGACTTCTAACATAGAATACGAAATAAACGTAACCTCACAAGTTAACTTGACAGGAAGCTACCGCCAACTCGACGATACTACAAAACAAGTTAACCTCACATTCACTTTCAAAAACGATGGCAAACCTGCGTTAATGTCAGAACTACGCTGTTTCTTATCAGAACACAACGAATTGGATTGCAGTGGATTCGCCAAATTATCAACAGTTTTGGCAATGGAACATACACGATGTCCTTTAATGCAGAAACTTCTCAGCTTAACGAACCTTTGGCAGTTTCGGTGCTGTGTCAAGATCAGCGAGGCATATTTGTAGGAGCAAACCTAACATGCACCAGCATGTAACAATAAATATAGTGCTAACCAACAAGTGGAAACCGAAGATGAAGCAAATTAAAACCATAAATATAATTGTTGCCCTACTGGTCACTTTGATTGTATTAACCCTAAAGCGTCAGCGCCGCCCAAATCACTATCCCACTAAAAGTTGACGATAACACTCGATTGAGTGTTCCTGCTGCAAACGTTATCTGGGCAAAAACCTATGGAGGACGCAGCTGATGACCGCGCATTCTACGCATTACCGATAATCGATGGTTATTTGGTGGTTGGTTCCTCACGGTCTATAGTTGCAAATGCAACTGTTGGCTGGGCTTTAAAGCTCAACAGAGAAGGTGATGCTTTGTGGAACAAAACTTTCCTTGAAGGTTGGGGAACGGAGCTTCGTTATGCTGTGAATTTGACGAATGGTTATTTGCTAGTTGGAAACGAGTTTTTTGTGTCGGGGCAAGTTAGTGGCTATGTTGCGCGGATAGATAACCAAGGTGATTTGCAGTGGACGAAAATATTAGATGAGGGAACAACAAATAAGCTCTTCTCTGGGCTTGCAACTTCAGATGGCTTTGTACTTTTTGGGTTAAGTTCTTCGAGCATTGACGGAAAATCTTCTGCTTGGATAGTTAAACTTGCTTTCGACGGGAATGTTGTTTGGAGTAGACTTTATGGCGAATCCGCTGACAGCGCTGCACGATCCGGCGTAGTAACGCAAGATGGGGATTATGTGGTGGCCGGGTATACGGATTCTAAAAGTGATGGAAACTATGATTTCTACCTCATGGAACTCAACGCCTACGGTAATGTTGTTTGGAAAGACACTTATGGCGGTGCAGAAAGTCAAAAAGCATATTCCATATCGAAAGCAAATGACGGCTATATAATAGTCGGCGACATCCAGCAGCAGAACACTCAACCGATGCTTGGGTAGTCAAAATTGACTCGGCTGGAAACATGATATGGAACAAATCAGTCGGCGGAAAAGACGCGGATTCAGCAGCCTACGTTGTCAACTCAAAAGATGGCAGTTACTTAGTCGCTGGATTTACCTTTTCCTTCGGCTCGGGGAACAGAGATTTTTGGCTGTTCAAAATCAACAATGCAGGACAGGTTTTGTGGAGTTGCACTCAGGGCGATCAGGGGTTTCAAGAAGCCTACACAGTAATCGATGAAGGCAAGAACTCGTATTTTATGGTTGGCTGGACTGACCCGATAGGTCAACCTGAATTAATAGGCAAAGCAAAATACGATTTTTCCATAGTAAAACTTTGACGTTGCTCTAAACACTAATGCAACTTTAAGTTTTCAAGTTATAGTTTATTCGGCAACTGTTGTTGCTATTTTACTTGCAGCTTTGCTTTGGGTATTTAAGCTCAGGGTCAAAAGGGAAAAGAAAATTTAGTTTAAAAAAGATCTAATTGTTTATTCTTAGACAAGTTTTGAGAATAGCATTTGCAGAGTGTTTACTAAGGGCGCTGTAGTTAGTCCATATAGCGGCAGTTCTGTACTTCTTTTTCACGTCATCTTCGCTTTCGTTGTCTTTTTCGTGAAATGCAATCATCACTTCTTTGTTGTCTGAGATCATGAAGCATGGCAGATTTTGCTTGTCATCAATTTTGTGGGATTCACTTAACCATTGCATTTGACCGATGAAGTAAGCGCTTTTCAGCGAGCTGTCAGTTACTAGGGTAACCTCGACTTTGTCAGCTTGACTTTTTAGTTTGTCCGAGAAATCGTTGTAGTAGAGTTCTGAAAGATAATCGGCTGAAGCGAACACCTGGAATTTTTCCTCGGTTTTTTCAAGCAATTCATTTGCTTTCATGAGCACCTGTTGTTCACCCTCGAGCATTTGAAAGAGTTCTTTTTTGGAAGCTTCAACTTTCGGCTGAGGCATGGATTGCCAGAGTTCAACGAGGCTTGCTTTTTCTTGTTCTAAGAGCTTAATCTTTATTTTTTGGGCATCAACAAGCAAATCAATAGCTTTGTCCAAGAGCAACTGCGGTGAATTTTAACGGTTTCTCGAAAATGGAGAAAACTATCCCTTTCTTTTCTAAGTCGCGTAGAATTCTGTATGTTTCCGTGCGGTGAAGCGAGATTGCCTCAGCTATTTCTCCAGCTTTCTTTTCTCCAGCTCGTGCAAGGTACATGTAGACTCTGATTTCATTTTTGAGGAGCCCGAACCTGGTAAGTGTTTCTTCGATGGTTGTCAGTTGTTTACTGTAGTTTTGGTCTCTGTTTTTAACTAGTTTCCATGCATCGGTCTGTTTATTATAGATTTTCATTAAAGCGTTGTTTTCCATTGCGAGTGCCATTTTTGGTGTTCAACCTTTCCTATATTTTGGGTATTGCTACCCAATTTTGACTGACTATATATAATATCGTTACGACTTGAGAATCTGAATACAGAATTCATATTTCTACTAGAACAATTTTTCCATGACGTTTGAGGTTCAAACTCATTGATGAAGGCATATTTGATTGTCGACTAAAAAGAAAAGATAAGCTGCAAAGCTTATTTGTGACTCCAAGCGGAGTTTAGGTATTATGGCGTTGACCAAGAACGATAGAGTTTCATTGGCATTTTTTGGAACCTTATTCTTCAAGGTTATTCCTGTTCAAAGAAGGGGCTATAAAAAAACGTATTTCAAAGTCCATTTGCTTAATCAAGCAAAAAAACTTAAGCTCAGATTTGGGTAAAGTATATAATTGCTTTGTTTATACCTCTCCGTTAAACGCTGGTGAAAAAGTCTATTGGAACCCCCCGCTAAGCCAAAGCTAACTTGGAAGACAATAGTTTTCCCATTGTTGGGTTTAGTCGGATTCTTTCTCTACATTTACCTTTTTCAAAGTGGATATTTTAGACATCATAAGCAAAGCACAAACCGCAGACCCCCTCATTTACATGGTCGCAATTGTTTTCGGTTTACTGGAAGTTTTATTCTTCACACTATCATGGCGAGTATTAACCAACTACCTCCAAATCAAAATGACAGTAATGAGAGCTTACCTCTACGTTTGGTATGGGATATACGTTGACACTATTGTTCCAGCGCAATCCGTAAGTGGAGAATTAACCCGGACATACCTGTGTACAAGAGACAAATGCGGTCCATTCGGAAAAATAGTTGCCTCCCTCTTCACCCACAGGCTCTTAGGCATGGTGTTAAATGTTGTTGCCCTAGTTGCAGGAATAATATTGCTTACCAGAGGAGGAAATGTTAACCCATTAGTCTTCAACGCCATTATAATTGTGGCTGCAGCAATTGTGGGAATAATTGGATTAATGCTCGTTTTGTCTTTCAAGCAGCAGTGGACCCTGAAAGTTATTGATGTTGTAACGCGACTTTGTCCACAAACTTACTTTCGGAAAAGTAAACTTAACCAAACTAACCGGACAAGCCGTCGAAGTCACCACACATTTTCACGATTCGATGAAAGAGTTCCGTAATAACCCAAAAACCATAGCGGGCTCAGTGTTTTTATCTAGTTGTGTCTTGGTTTTTTAGCTTAAGCATACCTTACCTTGTTTTCTATTCACTTGGCCACCCTGTTTCATGGAGCATAATCATTGTTACTTCCGCTATTTTCTTAGCTGTTAAAGCAATTCCAATTGGTGTACCTTTTGAAGTCGGACTCCCCGAAGCCGTTATGACCACCCTCTACATTTCAATGGGAATTTATGGTCCTTTAGCGGCCACAGCAACAATACTTGTGAGAATTATAACTCTTTGGTTCCGTTTCTTCATTGGCTTTGGAGCCCAACAATACCTAGAACTAAAACCTCAAGTGACCCAAGCGGCGGAAACAGAAAAAACTAAAATTCTCCCTTAACCCTAACTATAATAGACAAGCAAAATGGAAGTAAAAATTGAAACTGCAACTATCAAACTCCTTGACCAGCTCTTTCGAATCGAAGAGAAATGCTTTGACCAAGAAGCCTTCAGCAAACGCCAAATATCCTACTTGCTAACCGACTACAACTCCATTGCATTAGTGGCAAAGGCAAATGTCAACCTTGCCGGATTCATAATCGTTCAGGTTGAAGTTGAAGAAAACACTGAATTTGGACACATTATAACAATAAACGTGGCACCTAACTTTCGACGCCAAAAAATCGCAACAAAAATGCTCCACGAAATAGAAAGCATCCTAAAACAAAAAGGCATAAACGAGGTTCGCCTTGAAGTTCGCGAAGACAACCATGCAGCCATTAAACTCTATCAAACTCTGGGCTACCAAACAGTTGGTAAACTAGAAAGATACTATGGCACAAAACATGGTTTCTACCTCAAAAAAACTCTGTGAATCAGAACCCACTTTCCACAAATGAACAAACGTTTAAATGAATTGCCCCCGTAAAAATTATAGGGTGGGGAGATTTGGAAGAAAACCGAGGAAGAAAATCCAACGAGCAGACCCTTGTCCAAACCATAGTTGTTTTGATCCGGAACACTACTTGGCGATGCGGAAAACTCGAAAAATCTATCGTTAAGCACCTCTACAAACGTCACTTGAATTTCGGCAAACCAGGCATTTCTGTTAAAGACATAATGCTTAACCTAAACATTACAGGCGAGAAGAAAGACGAATGCCTTGATGCACTTGCGAAGGCTTGAAAAAAGAAATATCGTGAAAATAATGCCTCTTTAGTTTTCCTTTATTTTTTGTAAACCGTTTAATTTTTTATTTTTCTCTTTTAGAAGAGTTACTTCAGCAATTCTGTCTCGCTTGGCGGCTTCTTAATCAAGCCATGCTTCATTAGCAGTTCAGTTGAGTCCCGAGCATTTTTAATAATCGCTGAAGCTCGCTCGTATAGTTCCTGCCTACTTGGTTTCACACGGGCAACACCCTGTCTCAATAGATTTAAGGGCGCACGCAACAGCTTCTCTTGGAAAAACCTCCCACTCATCCATCCGTGGCAAAATATCTTTTTCGCTCATCCCCCGTTCTTCAGCATAATTTGCCAATTCCGTTGCTGCCGCGATGCACATGTCATCTGTAATGGTTTTGGCTTTAACGTCAAGAACACCGCGGAAAATCCCTGGAAATCCAAGGCTGTTGTTGACTTGATTTGGAAAATCACTTCTTCCCGTTGCGACAATTCTTGCTCCAGCTTCTTGGGCGTCCCAAGGCCAAATCTCCGGAATCGGATTGGCACACGCAAAAATATTGCGTCGGTCGCCATGGTTTTTATCCATTCTTTTTTTATGGTGTTGGGGCCTGGTTTTGAAGCAGCCACGACTGCATCGACGCCTTTGAAGGCTTCAGTTATGTCTCCTGTTCTGCCTTCACCGTTGGTTTTTTGGGTTACATCGTATTTCCAGGGGTCTTCTTCTTGGGTTATGTCGGCTCTGCCTTTGTATATGACGCCTTTGCTGTCGGCAAGAATTATGTTTCCTGGTTTAACGCCCCATTTCATAAGCACGTAAGCTGTGCGTATGTTGGCGGCTCCTGAACCAACCAAGGTTATTAAGCTCTCTTTAGGTTTCTTACCAACGATTTTAAAAGCGTTCATCAGCCCTGCCAAGATAACAGTTGCAGTTCCCTGCTGGTCATCATGCCACACAGGCACCTGCATCTGTTCGCGAGCTTTTTCGAGAACATGAAAACACTTGGGCTTCTCGATGTCCTCAAGGTTAATGCCCCCAAACGACGGCTCCAGTGCCTTGCAAATCCGCACAATTTCGTCTGGGTCTTTAGTTCTAAGACAAATCGGAAAAGCATCCACTCCGCCCAAGTACTTGAACAAAAGCGCCTTTCCCTCCATAACAGGCAACGCCGCTTCAGGACCGATATCGCCTAAACCTAAAACACGCGTCCCATCTGTAACGACGGCAACGTAGTTCCAACGATTAGTTAACTCGAAAGATTTGTCAGGATCAGCTTGGATTATTCTACATGGCGCCGCGACACCTGGAGTGTACCAGATGGCAAAATCGTCCGTGTTTCGGATAGCGCATTTGGGAATAACCTGCATCTTGCCCTCGTAGAAACGGTGCATCGCTGGAGAAAGCTGCGCGGGTTTTTTGGCTTTCGCAAGCAACTCATCAACGGTTGGCTTAACTTCAGTTTTCTCGGCTACCATTCAAGACAACTCTTTCAACGGTGAGAATCGCCGCTGAGGATTTAAGTTTTTGTTAAAAGCATTGGTACTTTGACAAATATTCTGAGAACTCAGAGTGTAAAGCTTAAGAGAATAACTAAATGATAAAAAATCAAAAAAAGAAAATATTTCTAAACTCAACACATTGGAAGCGCTTAGTATCTTGGTCTGTAACCGCCGCTACCGCCGCCACCGCGTCGATCTCCACCACCGCGTCGATCTCCGCCGTATCCGCCGCCACCGCCGTATCCGCCGCCACCACGTCTGTCGCGTCCGCCGCCGTATCCGCCGCCACCGCCGAATCCTCGTCCGCCACCTCTGAATGGTCTGCGTTCTTGCTCGTATGTCTTACTTGAAACGTTGTTTTCTGTGTTAACTTCCACTGTGAGTGGTTCTTTTGCTGGCTCAAGTTTGCCGTATTTACCAATGTTCAGACGTATGTTGCCTTTGAAGAGTGTAACATAGCCGTTTTCAATGCGCACTGTGTCTGCTTCGTTGACTTTCTCAATGTTATCGTCCCACAGAGTTAAGTATACTACGCCTGTTTCGTCGCCGATGAGTGCATCAGATACTTTGTGTGCAGAGCCATCTCTACCCATTGGAATTTCTCTAACTTCTGTTTTTGACACAACTTTGGCCGTGACGTTAACTGCTTTTGATTGTGGAGTTAAGTCGCCGACTTTTGCTTCTACAGGTTCCTTTTTGTTTTCGAAAAAACCTTCAACAGCCAATTGATTTCAACACCTATTTTGTAATCTGAGACACAACTTAGCTTTCTCAGCACTTAAGGGTTTCGCTTTGCTTGGTTTTCTGGTAGTTTATGCGTTGAACATATTAATGTTGCAGTTGTTTTGTTTTTTTATGAGATGGGTTATCTTTGCGGCTGTTTTGGTTCTTGCCGTGTTCATTGCTGGAGGTGTGGTCTCGCTGGTTTTTTGGAGTTCAGGACAGCCCCCTGCTAGTTCTGGTTCACCTGTACTCTACACTTACCACATTATCAAAACTTACCCCCATGACCAAGAAGCATTCACCGAAGGCTTAGTCTTCAACAACGGTGCTTTGTATGAGAGCACAGGAAAGCTGGGTAATTCGTCTCTGCGGTGTGTGGACCTTGAAACCGGAAATGTTCAACGGGAGTCGATATTGCCTGACCAATATTTCGGTGAAGGCATAGCAGTTATTGACGATTCGCTCATCCAGTTAACGTGGTTAAGCCAAATCGGTTTTGTCTATGACAAAGAAACCTTTGCGTTGCTGGGCAACTTTAGTTATTCCCCAGAGGGTTGGGGCTTGACCTACAATGGAAACGAACTGATCATGAGCGATGGCTCCTCAAACCTCTATTTCCTTAATCCTGGCACTTTCCAAAAAACTGGACAAGTAAGTGTACATGACGGAAACACCTCCATAACAAACATCAATGAACTGGAATATGTCAATGGAGACGTTTACGCAAATATCTGGCTAACACAAAAAATTGCCATTATAAATCCGCAAACTGGAGTGGTGAAAGGCTGGGTCGACCTTGCAGGAATCTACCAATCAAACATAACAGACGACGTTTTAAATGGAATAGCTTACGATTCTGACACAGGACGGCTTTTTGTTACAGGAAAAGATTGGTCAAACCTCTACCAAATTCAAATATTACCTTACGCTTAGTGGCTTTTGGCAATTTATTAACCTCTTTAATAAAGACGAATTTGTGCAACGTTGGAGCCTCACGGCCTGTAATTCCAGACGGCACTCCATGTAAATAGACTCAACCAACAGAGTTTAATAGTTACTTTTTTCTACCTTAATGACCTACCCCGTTAGGACCGCAAAAATTGTTGGGCAAGTTCTAAATGTTAGTCTTTTCTTAAGAACTAAATAGTAATTTATCAGAGGCAACAAAATGGAAAATCTCGATGGTTTTGTAACCGTAATGGATGAAAAAGAGTTGCAGGAAGGCAAAATGAAGCTATTCTCGGTCAACGGCACACCTGTTTTACTCATAAAAAAACAAGGTCAAATTTTTGCTATCAATAACCGTTGCCCACACATGGCATGTGGTTTCTCGGGCGGAACGCTTGATGGTTTGATAATTGTTTGTCCCTGCCATGACTGGCGATTCAACTTGGAAACGGGCGAGTATGAGAACGAAGCTTTCTTTAAATTAACTAAGTATGACTGGAAGGTTAAGTCAGGTAAAATCTGGGTGAAACTTGAAGAGGAAACCTAAGTGCTATATCGGGTAGTTTATTAAAGCCGCCCACAGTTTTTCAGAAGAGGTAACTGCCAATTGGTTGTATTAATCGCTTGTATAGGGGTAAGTGGCTCAGGAAAAACAACCACCCTTGAGTACCTAATCTCTAATC
This sequence comes from Candidatus Bathyarchaeota archaeon, assembly GCA_963775685.1. GTDB lineage: Archaea > Thermoproteota > Bathyarchaeia > Bathyarchaeales > Bathycorpusculaceae > Bathycorpusculum. Next base: position 114,199 of record CAVZJV010000014.1, on the reverse strand, counting down.
TCAGTACAGAAGGCTACCGAGTCGGCGCAATCAAACACATCCATCGGGAAGGCTTTACCATCGACAAAGAAGGCACCAACACCTACAGATTCAGCAAAGCTGGCTCCAAAATAACGGTAGCAATTTCGCCCGAAGAAATAGCGATAATAGAAAAAACCAACCATGCTCTCAGAGACTTAGACAAAATTACCAAATATTTGGAGACAGAAAAGATAGATATTATTTTCATCGAGGGATTCCATGACTTTATATCAAAAAGACCAGAAATCCTAAAAATCATAACAGCCAAGGATGCTATAGGCTTAGAAAAAACATTAAACGAATCAGTTCCACCAATTCTGGCGATTGCGGGGTTGATTGGTAAATACAAGCCTACAGACTCCAAAATACCTTACTTCAACTTACCTGACGAAGGAGAAAAGCTTCTGGAAACCATCAAAAGCCACCTAGAGCCACTAAAAAACCACATTTAGAAGAAAAAATTAGATAAACTGCTCTTTGTATTTACTAACGGGATATTCAATGACCAAGCGGGCGGCAATTATCCTTGCTGGAGGAAAAGCCAAAAGATTCCAAACTATTGCGGACAAGTGGCATGATAAGGCTCTCGCTCTGCTTGATGGAAAACCTCTTATGGTGCACGCTATTGAGAACATCCAGGATGCAGTAGAGGAAATAGTTGTCGTTGTAGATGAAAACGAATCAAGAATAAGCCAGTACCGCAGCGTTTTAGAAAAGTTTGGGTTAAAAAACGTAAAGATAGTGATCGATTTAAAAGTCAAGAACCTAAGCGGACCTTTAGTAGCTATTTTAACCGGACTAAAATTCACCAATGCAGATTACTGCATAACTGTCCCAGTAGACGTGCCTATGCTTAAGAGAAAAGTTGCCGAGTACCTATTTGAGGAAATTGACGGTTCCTATGTAGCGGTTCCAATGTGGCCAAACGGAAGACTTGAAACGCTCCTCATGATTTTAGATCACAAGAAGACTCTGGTAATCGCAGACGTGTTGTCTCAACTGGGGCGTGCTCACCCAGACGACATCATTAGAGGCGCCCAAAAAGCCTTGTTTGTTTCGCCTCTTGGAAAAATAAGAAGGCTAGACCCTGAATTTAGAAGTTTTATTAACATTAATTGCCCAGAAGACTTAACCAAGCTTGAGCCTCGACAAGGGCAAGGGTCATTTGCCGAGAATTTACGATTGAACTTAGGGGTATTGCCCCATAAAGAAATACAATGCATTGCTGAGGCGTCCTTGAAGAGTAATCGCGACGATTTTTCGGATACTTCAGAAATTCTTTCGGATTCTGCCATTGAGTTGGAGAATAAAGATTTGTTTTTTTGGGCTGCTCTTGCTTGGGAATTTAAAGCAAAAAACCTATTAAGTTTACTTGGCCAAAACGGCAACCTGAAATTGACAAGTGATATTGAAACTGCTTTTTTAAAAGCTGCTCAAAACTATGGGTCGGAAGCTGAAGTTTACTTGTATAACCGTTGTTTTCTATTAGGTGAGAGAGCAAAAGCCGACAAGACATGGAGCGAATTGCAGATCGAAAATCAAGCGGTTAAATAATTATTCTTTCTGGTACAGTGTATACGTTTAGGCGTTTTCCCCTCACAAACCCAGCTATAGTAACATTAGATTCTTCAGCAGTGGCAATTCCAGAAGAAAGCGCCGCTGACAAAGAAGCAACTATTGGTAAACCAACCTTAGCTGACTTAAAAGCTACATCACCCGATATGCGGCCGCTCAAAGCCACAAAGCACCCGCTAAAATCTACTTTGTCCAAAGCAGCCATCCCAATTACCTTGTCAACAGCGTTATGCCTACCTACATCCTCTGCTAACGCAACCAGCGAGCCATCATTTTTGTAGATTGCGGCAACATGGAGCCCTCCTGTTTGCCTAAAGCCTTCAGCTTTAAAGTTTAGTTGGTTTACGCTGTCGAAAATTACTTGGGCTTTAACTGTGAGGGCTGATTCAACTTTGGGAACTTTACCTTTGTATTGGTACGGTGAACCGCTGCCACAGGCTGAAGTGATAACTCGCGTATGTAGCCTTGAGATTTGAATTCTGTCCTCAACTTTTATGCTCGGGTTGAGTTTGACGAAGCAGGTGTTCTCCTTTTCTTTGAGAATTACTTCTTCAATTTCTTTAGTTGACTTAACTATGCCTTCTGAAAGTAGGTGCCCGATTGCCAGTTCCTTGAGGTTCGTTGGTGTACAAAGGATGGTTGCCCAAAAAGTAGTGTTTACAAAAAGCTGAAGAGAGGTTTCCTCGGCTACGCAGTCGGTTATTTTGCTAATTTTGCCTGTGAAGAGGTCTATTTTTTCTATTTCAACTTGTCGAACCATCGTAGCACCTCACTAAATAGGTAGTTAAATACGGATAAGAATATTGGTTTATCTAACCTCCAAAACTGGGTTAGCTACGGTTTACAGGTATTTTTCGTATAATTTTAGAAGCGGATTGTTGGCTTTTGAGACGAAGATTTTGCCTGTGCCTTTCTCTGCTAAATCGCCGAGAAACACATAGAATGGCCCTGTTGCGGATTCAGTGTCGTCTACTTTAACTTTTGGTTTTATATTGTCGATTGTAAAGCTGGGCATCATTTCCTCCAAAACACCTGAAACAATGATTTTTCCTCCCGTCATGTTGGCGCCTAATCTTGAGCGAGCGTTTTTTTCAACATAAATTGTTCCATTACTCATGTGGAAACCCAAGAATTGCCCAACGTTGCTTCCTTTTATTTTGATTAAACCGCCATGGAGGTAAGCACCTGAATCACTTCCAACATCGCCATCGACCACTATTTTGCCGCCCTTCATACCTTCGGTGCTTCCTCGGTATGGTGAAGCTAAATAGTCGCCTGCGTTTCCATGGATTTCGATAAGGCCTTTCTTCATAGAAGCGCCTGCCCATTGACATGCGTCTCCATTGACTGTGATTTTTCCGCCCGCCATCTTCTCGCCCAAGTGCATACCGACGTTGCCGTTGATGATGATTTCGCCTTTTTTCATGCCTACACCAATCTTTCGAACTTCGCTGACATCGCCATTTATTGTTATAGTTCCTTCCGCATTGTCCTCTTCGATTTTGAAAAGTTCTCGCAGTTTTCTTTGTTTGTTGCCTTCGAAGACTGTTAGGTCGGCTATTTCAGCAGTGTCTTTGCCTTCGAATACATCGGGGTTTATGATTTCTGCGTTGACTGGGAAAGTGAATTTTTTAAGTGGCGTGAGGACTATCATTTTAGACGCTCGCCTTTACGGTTATTGGGTCTTTGACTTTTACGTAATGGTCAGATACGGGATAGTTTTCGTAATCAACAGTCCAATATTGCTTGAATTTGCCTTTCATGGCATCGTCAATCTTGCAGGGTTCCTTTGTTTGAACGTCGAGCCACATTGTTCTGCCGTCTGCTTGTCCGACTACTTCCCCGTCTTTAACGACGATTTTACCGTCTTTAATCGTGTAAGCTGCGTGCTTGAAAGCTCTGCGCGCTGTCTTATATTTGCTGGCTATGTCGGTTGTTTCAGGGTTAATTGCATAAATTGCAACATCTGCATCCGCACCTACGCCAAGGTGACCTTTGTTGGGAAGACCTAAGGCTTTGGCTTGTCCAGCGCGAGTCATTATTGCTAACTCGTAGAGCGACATTTCCCTGTCGATTGAGGGCAGCAGGCTTGCTTTTTGAGCTTTCCTGTGGCAGTGTTTTAGTGTTGCTTCGCGTGCTTTCTTGCTGTATAGCCAAGCGAGAACTCTTGGGTAAGCGATGAATGGTCCTCCGTTGGGGTGATCGGTTGATAGGAACATTTTCCATGGGTCCTTGATGAGTAATGCTAATTCTAAGCCGATTGACCATTGTTTTGCGTTTACTGCGTTGTTCTTCTTGTAATGGAATGGGATGATTCCACCGCTTGTCTCAGTTTCTACGTCGCTGTTTACCCATTTGTGTCCGCTGAGTTGGTAGAGAGTAAACTCGAAGGGTCCATCGGCTGTCATGGTTGTAGTGTCAGTGAATATAACTTGTCCCATGTCGAAAGTCATATGGCTGTGAGCATTGATGTAGCTTGAAACTTCTTCTGCCGCTGACTTCATGTTGCCCCAGCCGTCGCCGCCGAAGCTGGCAAACTGCAAGTGGGTTATGTGTGCGACCGGTTTACCATTGTAAGGCACGCTTTCTAGTGCTTTCATTGAGTCCAAAGTTGTGGTGTAGTTACCGGGCAGTCCCAGATTATTGGTGTGAAGATGGATCGAATGGGGTAGATTAAGCATAGCGTTAGCTTTTGCAAGTCCAACCATGATTTCTCGGGGGGTAATGCAGAAGTTGGGTACTTGGTCGTCGATGCTGTGAACGTTGTTTCCAAATCCCCATGATTCTAAGCCGCCGGGGTTAACGATTTTTATGGCGTAGCCTTTAGTGATATCTAGCATCCATGCGACGTGTCTTGCACATTCTTCGATGTTGCCCTTAGCAAGATTTTCCAGTACAAACCACCAGTCACCAAGCAACGGGTATGAGGCTTTGTCTAAGTAGGGGTATATCGTTTAATTCTTCGTGAGTGTGTTTTGCTTCCAGAGGTGCCATAGATGGATTCATAACGGTGGTGTAACCCATCTTTGAATAGCGATAACCAGTAACGAATGTGGATGGAATCGAGTAGCCTGTGCCCGAGCGTGTTGTAGCTGTTTTGCTGACGACATCTTTAATATGGTCTTCAGGTCGAACCATTCTGCCAGTGTTTACTTCTCCGCCAGCAATGTGAGTGTGAATGTCAACCCCCCCAGGCATAACCGTTAACCCTGCTGCATCGATTACATGGGCTTTGCGTGTGACTTTTTCAACAATTTTCCCGTTTTTTATGGCTATATCCATCTTTTCGCCGTTAACCTTGTTTATAGGGTCAAAGACGAAGCCGTTCTTTATGATTAGTTCAGTCATTTTTAAGCCTCCGCTTTCTTTGCGGTTTTAATGTTTTTTTTAGCTTTAATTTCCTTAACTTCTTTTAGGATTCTTGTCAGGATTTCTTCGTCTGAAAGTATTCCTTTTGGCGGTTCAACAACTTTCTTTAGCGGCAACGGAACATGATCCATGCGGTATGCAGTTCCCTCAACTTCTATGCCGACGAATGCAGACGGAAAGACTATGTCGCCCAGCATTGCGGTAGCATTCATATGTGGGTCAATCACGATTAAAGGGTGCTTAACCATGTTTTCGACGGCTTTTTTAGGGAAGTTAGAGCCTGGATCAGATGCAATAACTAGTGACGCATCGTTTTCTTCACGCAAAAGCACGTCTGTGCATGTTGTTTCTCCCGGATTGTAACGGGGGTAACCAAGTGAGAAGTCAACACCATACGGGTAGCCGGTTTGCCAAGCAGAGACCACGTCTGCACCTGTTACGTTGAAGTGCCCTCTCATAGGCATGATTAAGAATTTTGTTCTTGCGTTTAAGTCACGGACAAGTGAGATTGCGATTTCGATGTTACGGAATTTTCCTGCCGTTTGAGTTAATCCCATACCGAAAAAAATAACGCCGAACTCACAGTTGACGAGGGCGTCGGCGACTTGTTTGAGGTACTCTACTGGAACACCTGCAACTTGGTCGACATCGAGCTCGCCATCCGTGACTAAAACGCGGAGAGCCTGCATCAGCTCGTAGTCTTTGTTTGGTTCAACTTGGATGAAGTAATCAGCCATTTCCGCAGACATAGTTTTTCTAACGTCAACAACTATAAGTTTTCTTCCTTCTTTATTCATGGTTTGAGGCATACCAGGAACAGGGCACGTTTGCGGTCTTATTTGGGTACTTGCAGTTTCAATTCTCATGGCGCTCTGCATCTTTTTTTGTCCAGCTTGAGATTTGAGTTTCTGCATGTATGCTTTCCACTCGCTTTTCTCAAAGCGGCCTTCGGTGAAGCTTGTATATCTTTCAAGGTGCCTTGGGTGTGCGCTCCACGGGTCGCTTCCCCAGTAGATAATCAAATCTGCACGGTGACGAACCTGCCCTAAAGTGCATGTTGGAATACCCACTTCTTGGACGCCTAAAATGGAGGGCCCGTGGCATACAACTGCTGTATTATCCATTATACCACCGATTTCTTCAGTTAATTCTACGCCGACACGTTGAGCTTCAGAACTGGTTGAGCTCCAGCCGTAAAGTATAGGGTAAGTCGCGTTTGCAAGAACTTCTGCTGCAGCATGTACGGCTTCGTTCATGGAGACCGGAACTAATTTGCCCTCTTTTCTCATCAGTGGTGTTTTGATTCGGTGTTCTCCGCGGTAACCGATGAATTTGGATTCGCAGATGGCACAACCATTTTTGACTTTGACTACTTCGTTGTTTTCAATTGTCACTTCAATGTCGTCGCATAAGCAACCGCAGATTGGACAAGTTACGGAGTTTATTACAGTCATTTTTTTACCTTCCAAACTCACTTTTTAAAAGTTCTTCCAAGGTTAGGACTTGTTTGTCTGGAGCTGGTTGCACATCTGCAGGAGTTCCCTTAAATGAGGGCATTCCGATGCTGGTAGTTTTGTTGCTGCAAACCGCGTTTGCCCACGGGCCATAGGGAACATAAATTAAGCCAGGAGTTGCAGAACGTGGATACTTTACGGCTTTGAGCACAACAGCGCCGTCAGGGGTTGTTACTAGAATGTTAGTGTTATTTTTGATGCCGAGTTTTTTCATGTCGTCTGCATCCATGTAGCACATTGAACAAGCATCAAAATACTCTTTCGAAGCTTTACCTTTCTCTTTGCCGACGCCTTGGTCAATCGTGCGACCTGTAAGCAAAGTTACGTTTAACTTTTGCTCTACCATGATTCTGACCTTACCAATGTAGTTTATGGAGTTATATTTAAGAGTGATTTTAAGAAATACATAAAATTCAAGGTTAAAGGCGTTGCTTAAAGCAAAAAAATAAGCGTTTTAAATGTCCGTTTTGGCTGAAAACCACGTTAGCCGCATAATTCAACTATTTTAGTTTGGCGTGTTTAGCTTCAAAAACGGTGTTGTATGTTCTTTTATCTCGCCTATCGACAGTGAAGCTCACTCCAGATGGAAAAGTAACGCCTGATAACCTTCTAAACCCCGCATAGAAGTCCTCGACTGAATCGTCAAACCAGCAAACAACATACTTACCTGAACTTCCAACCTGGTCGACATCCCCCATTAAACAAAAAAAATCAGCTATGTTACCACTGAATTCGCCGTTTTCCGATTTATAAATCGAAAGTTTTTTTACTTTTATAACGGCGAAGGCTTCGCTTTCAGGCTGCTCATTATTTTCCCTGTACAAACTTAAGACAGGCTTATTCCAAACAAATTCAGACAAGCCGACAAACCTCAAATAACCTATCTAAGAGCAATTATATAACAATTTTGTAAAATCGATAGACAACACTTCGTTTATTGCAATCAAAAGTTTATTAATTAAAAAAAAATCGACAGAAATTGATAATCTTAAGCTTGATTGCATAAACAAAAAACGCATAAACAAATTGTTAACACAATCAATCGCACCCACTTCCCTTGCCATACTTAGCTATAATTATATCATTTTGAGAACAAATTATTCTTGATAGTGACAAGCACTAAAAAAAATTAAGAAAAAGAAACACTCTCTATTGCACTTGTTTGAGTGTCACACGGAAGGTTGCTTCTTGTCCGCCTGGTGGAACCACGCAGAACACAGTGTAGCTTTGCTGGGTTGACCCCCCGTAGGTTTCTGTAAATGGATTGCCAAGGCGTATTTGGTGGTCGGTGCTTTGTATGTCGCTTAAAATTGGGTATAGATCGCTAGATACGCATGTGTAGTTGGTTCCGCCGTTCCAGTAGCCCTTGTAAACGTAGACGTCTGTGTAGCCGTTGGCGCCACCGGGCATTTTGGTGCAGTTAATGGTTAATTGCCAATTCTCGTTAGCACCTACTGTGAAGGGCACATAAATCGTCGAGACAGAGCTGTTTAGGAACCTTAGGCAGTCACTTGTTCCGCTCACAACAAAATCCAGTGGGTCGGTCGGTTGTTGAGCTGGAGTTAACGAGGAACTAACCAGAAAAGCAATGCACCGAACGCACACAACAATTATTGCAACGATTAAACCTAAACTTTTTCTTTTGCATATTCCTTCTCTTGTCTCCTTGTCCGTTTTTGTTCTTTTCAAGCAAGTCCCTCTCCAGCATCCTTGACATAAATGATTATTATAATTTTTGGAATTTGCATCCTGTCTCTTTTTAAACTAAGAGAAGGTAGCTCAAGCAAATTGCTTTCGAAACTTTAAAAAGTCAACCATACCCATGTTTATTTCATGAAATATTCTTTTAAGATAGGCTCCGCATGGGGCATTCCCATAGAATTGCACATAACCTTCATTCTTTTAATCGCTGCAGTTTTTGTGTTGTCGCTTCCTGCGCAACAGTTTTACACGTTCTTTATTGTGCTTTTCTTATTCGTCTTTGTGGTTTTCCATGAGCTTGCCCACTCCATTGTAGCAAGACACTATGGAATTAAAGTTAGAAAGATAATACTCTACCCTATCGGCGGAGTTTCCGAAATAGAAGAAATCCCCGACAATCCAGCACAAGAATGGCGGATGGCTGTTGCAGGACCGCTTACAAGCTTGGTTTTGGGCATTGCCCTTCTTGGAGTTAGCTTGATAATATCGCCTCAACAATTTAACATATCCTCCTTCACGACCACCACAGGAAACTTCCTTACGGACCTTGCCGTCCTTAATGTTCTCCTTGGTGCCTTTAACCTGATTCCTGCTTTCCCCATGGACGGCGGCAGGGTTTTTAGGGCTTTACTGGCTGAACGCCTTAAGTATTCCGACGCAACCAGATACGCGGTTTATCTAGGCAGGATATTTGGCATTGTCATGGTTGTCGTGGGCTTTGTTTTTCCTAGTTACTTCTTACTCATCTTAGTGGGGATTTTTGTTTACATAGGCGCAAGTGAGGAAGCAGAACAAACCATAATCTCAACAGCTCTTGCGGGAGTCAGGGTTAAGGATGTTATGCAGTCAGAAGTCGGCGCGGTAAATCCTCAGCAAAGTCTCGCCGAAGCGTGGGAAGTGATGTTCAAAAACCGCTACCACGATGCTTTAGTGGAAAAAGACGGCGTTTTCCAAGGCGTTATTACCTGGAATGAATTAATGAAGATTAAACAAGATGAGCGTAGCACTCACACAGTTGAGCAAATGCCATTAAAGAACATATCAGTCTTCGAGGATGAGTCGATTCTTGAAGCAAACAAAATTATGGCGCGTGAAAAAATTGACCTTATCCCAGTGGTTGAAAAGGAAAAACCAAAGAGGATAGTTGGTGTTTTGACAAGTGAAGCTATTGCGAGCGCTTATGAGAAATCAAAAAATCGTTAACTTTAAGTTGATGCAGAAAAAGTATGTAATTTCTGTAATGGACAAACCCTATTATTCCAAAAAAGGGGTAATGGTATCCATAATATAATCTAACTATAACCAGCATAGGATTTATTGTAGGAGTGAAAAAATTGGGAACAGAAATACGCACCTTCATGTCACTTAAAGATTTAACCGAATATCTATCAAACCAAACAACTCAGTACAAAGCATTGTATGAAGATTACAGCCAATGGTTAGGCTCAGTGCTAAGAGATGCCCAGAGCAACCATAAAAATGAAGAATGGTTCCAGAAATCAGCCGCCCTACAAAAAACTCTAAAAGCAAGCTCAAAGAAGCCCGCAGAAACCGACAAATCAAAAAAGGGCGGGAAAGGCGCAAAAGGAAAAGAGGAAACGTCATGTTGGGTTCAATCAGGAGATATAGCAATCTCATTTACTGAACAAGGGCAAACCGAAATATTGTTTGAAGCTATTGAAAAAATAAACGTCAAAGTTCAAGAATATGAGAAGTTTAAGGGAACCGTTCAACAGCTTGCCCGTCTTGGTTTGGGAACAACTGTCAACTACATAGTTTACATAGAAGAAGATGTCCCAAAAAAGATAGTGCTAAAACAAAAAACTACTGCTAAAGAAGACGAAGCCTTCAAGTTTATTGCTGAGCTTTCCGTGCCAGCCTTTTACAACAGTGGAGATAGCCCGTAAAACTTGAAAAGCACTGATTTGAATAGTGATTAATTAGGTTAGCTATATACGAAAGTTTAATATGAAAATAACAGAATGAATTAGAGAGGAATTAGCCGTAAGCCCGCAGTATTCTGTCTCAGGAGTGATAGTTTCAGTCAATCTTAGTAGTTTGCAGGCCGAACGAACAGGCGCTTACTCGGCTACCGAAGAGTTATTTTTTGATATTAACGCAAAAATTGAAGAGCAGAAAAAGGAGAACAACCAAGTTACTCTTGCCTTTACTTTGCTAATTTCCACAAAGCCAAACGTCGTTAAATATTCAACTTCAGGCATCGTAACCATGTCAGGCAAACCCGACGATATCAAGAAAAAGCTTGAAGTAAACCCTAAAACAAAAATCCCCCAAATACTCTTCACAATCTATCAGCATGTTTTCAACTCCATCTACATCCTATCTTCTAACCTGAACACTCCTTATCCACCGCCTGATCTGCTTCACCCCATGGCAGAGAAGATCCAGATACTATCGAATGCACCCACAAAACAGACGCCTGAAGAAAAAACTGAAGCACCACCAGCTTCGGCGGAAGCCCCAGTCGCAACTGCAAACGCTACTCCAGAGCAGCCAACTGAGAAGAAGTAATCGCATCCAAAATCTTATTTTCAAAGTTGTTTTTTGCAGACATGCATCCAAAGCCGTAACATTTTGTTTAAAAGAACAACCTATTAAAGGATTTTTCAGCGATTACGATATTGGAGAAGGAGAAGATTTTGGAGACGACAGTTGCAGCGTTACTTTTAATTACTTCAACAGTGGTTTTCGCCTGTATAGTTGTCGATTACGCAGTAGCCATAATGCAGCAAACCCTAAATACCGAGAACATTCCTCAGCTAAGCAGGATACGAAACATTGAAAGCACCATCCTAAATCAAACCGACAGTATGTTTAACCAAACAGCACCGGAACTACCTGGCCAACCACTGCCATAACCTTTTTTCTCCAAACAGGTCGTATTTGGATCTTCATCTTTTGTTGATTAGAAATACGGTTCTAGGCTTCATAACCCCTAAAAAAGAGAACGCCCTAATTCAGAAGGAAGATTCATGTCAAGTGACCCCACTGAGGTTTCGCCAGAGATTTCACGGTTCGACGCAGAAAACGCAACCGCATTAACAGTGGACTTCCTAAAACGCTTAGGTTACAAAGGCAACTGGATGCCAATGAAAGTTTCTCTTGAGGGCGAACTCTACGTTGTCGAAATGATGTTCCAAAAGTTAAGTGCAAAAGTGCAGATTAACTTTCAGACCAAAGAAATTAAGGAATATGAGTTCCAGCAGGGCGAAGCCGAATCAGGTGGTTTAGCTAAATCAAAGGGAAAAATAATATTTTTGCTTGCCGTAATATCTATCGCCGTTGTGGCAGTGAAGTTTATGGGAGTTTTTTAACCCTTCTCCCCTTCCAGAAAAGTAAAAGATAATTTGTTTATTGAAATTCAATCAAGATTTGCAAGTCATATGTCCTATATCTGGCATTGACAGTTTAGAAGTTAATTCACGGTTCATCGATCGCGAATTTAACCTGAAAACTGAAAGTCGTCTATGAACCTTTCCGCTTGGCGCTCGCTATGTGCAGGTATTACGTGGCTTTACTAGGAATCTTGGTCAGCTTCGGCAATCAAGAATATTCACCAAAGCCGACCCTGAATTAGGCCAAATGGCGCAAAGAGCGTAGGCATAACATTGTAAAATACGCCTTTTTTCTTTTTGGCCAATTACCTTTTTTATTCTGCCTTGATTTAGCGCGTATTGACTTGAGGCGTCACATTTTCTGGCTCTATGAACACGAAGCCTTAAGAGTACTCAAGTCCATAATGTATTGTAACCCAAGTTTGCATTCACCTGTCCAGACATTTTGGCTTAGTGATCAGCATAATTTGGATGGGTGAAAGGAAATAATGAAGATATTTGAGGCTATGGTGTTTAAAAGAGAATTAGGTTCAAGCTGCAGTTTAGACGTAAAGATGCTTGACACCCCGAAGGATGGAATTGTTTTAAGTATAGACGAAGAATCAGTCGATAACAACAACCTTGATTTCATCAAAGACTTTGTAAACCAACACAACTTGAATTTGCTACTGGACAGCGAACGCTACTTTATTTCTACAGATGAACTAAAACCATCAATCCTATCCGTATGGGAAAACTAAAAATCAATCAATAACCAGTTTTTACTGCAAAAGGCTTTTCAAAGAAAAGCTTAGTTTAAAGACTAAAAGCAGTTTCAATCCAACAATAGGCTGAATTATTTTCTTTCTAATCAAACGCTTAAGGTTCAATGGTGGGCCGCCCGGATTTGAACCGGGGTCTCTTCTGCTAAATCGAAACATCAAATGAGGAAGTTGTACCTGAAGATAGTGCCTGCATGATTAATCTTTACACTATATTTAGTGTTTATAAAGATATTTTAACAATAATTATGCAAAAGAAGAACCAGTGTTTCCAAATGCATGAGACAATACACAAATCGAAAGCAAATTAAGCAGACTACGATCAAATCTCCCAAATTTGGACAAAAAAGGCTTTCAATTTGCAACAAAGAATACAAACATATAACATAGTTCTCCCCTCGCTTGCCCTTGGGCGCGAATGCAAATTACAGTCAGGAAATAGGTTGTTTTGTATTTAGTCGAGGAATTATTTCAGAAAAATCAAGCACATTTAGTGCTCGAATCATTTGACAACTAACACGTTGCATCTTGCTTGGTGGACAACTCTTTCGCTTGTGCTACCAAGAAGGAATTCCTTGATTTGGCTTTCCCCCATATGACCTACAACTATTAAATCAAACCCGCCATTTGCAGCAGTTTCAATTATCTGAGACGGTGTGTTTCCTTCTTTGAGTTCAGTGGTGATTTTAAGTATGGGTTTTAGTTTAATCGCCCTTTCAGCGGCTTTGGACAAAATTGCCTCATGTACTTTTCGAAGGTCTTTGATAAAGGCAGACAAATTCGACTGGTCACCAATTGTATCTTGAGGAGATCCGGACGCCGGAAACTGCGAAAACATGTTTTGCTGGTATCCTAATTCTGGAGGTGGCTGAAAAACGTTGAGGATTAGAATAGATGCAGAAAACTTGTCAGCGATTTCAAGAGCGTAATCCAAAGTTTTTTCCGAGTTTTTAGAACCGTCTACTCCCACAAGAATTTTTGTTATCAAACAATAGTTCCTCTACATCTAATTCACAATAGAAGTTCATAGCTTTTTCGAATAATATTGACATTGCTCTAAAAATTAGAAATTGTGAAAATTCAGGTAATTCTTAAAAAATCGAAAATCAATAAATTATGATTGAGTGACTAAACAAAAGACCAACTTTATAACAATACGTCCCATTTGGATGCGCTCGGATGCGAATGCAAATGTCAAACAAAGGCAACGTTGTATTATATTTAGACAAGGAATTAGTTGAAAAATCCAAAGATTTAGGCTTCAACTTAAGTAAACCTTTGAAAATCACTTGAAACACTTAGTTAACTGATATTCACCCGTTTCATTCCAAAACAATGCAATTTTAAGCGGTTCAAAAGTTCCTTGATGGGGCGCCCGGCCCTAAACCCATTTGGGTTCAAAACCGCCAACAAAATAAGAGAATTAGCCGCGTCTCAAACGGCAGAATAGCATTTTCAACATGTTACTGGAGATATTCAACTAGTGTTGGGCGGGGGATCCTATCCCCAATTTACCAGTAAAACAAACGTCTGTTGAATTTCTTAAGGAATCGGACCAAGAGATTAGTTAAACTGCTTTTCCCCAAACAAAACAGTGATGCTTTAGAATCAGCTGTGGGCAGAGAGTAGGCAGTATGCCTGATGTTAGATTGCTGTTTGCCGTTAGTACGGTCACGGAATGAAGTTTATTAGCGCAACTTGTCCTCAGCATGTTGGAGAAGGCTTCGAAATGGCAGTGAATTCCACGATCGCAACTTGGCTGCGAGTTTTCAAAAATGATGTTACAAGCTACTATGATACGTTTTTTTCCAGAAAGGGTGCAGCCCCAATATGTATTGCCCTTTGTTTAGTTATAGTACTCGTATATATCACGTCAAATGCAGGTTCACTTGTCTAAACAAACCTAATTGGGTAACTACGTTAAGTTTTAGGCTTTTTTGCAGGTTTTCAACTAATGCTTATGAACAGAGAAACTATTTTTCCTTTCAATCTATTTTAGTTAGGACAAAAAATGTAGAACCCTGAGATAAAGTATAAAAAAAATAAAAAGAAAAGGTTGTGGTTAGTCTTTTCTTTTAAGAGAAGACTTGGGGTTTTGGCTTTTCTTTCTTTTCACAAGTAGCCCAGTAAGTACCACACCGATCAAGATTATGGCACCTATTACTGGAACATTTAGAATCATCGATGATGGATTTGGCGTTGGCGTTTGAGTGGGGATTGGGAAAGGTGTAGGTGATGTAATTGGCGCTGGGGCACGTGTTGCACCTGGTGGCAACGGTCCTATAAAGTCATATGGATAGATTGTAGATGTTGAAGTTGTGGTAGGAGATGGACTTGGGGATGACGTAGCTGTTGGTAAAGTTAACGTTGGTAAAAACTGCAATGTATTAAGAGTGATTGAAGCACCAACAGTTGTGTTTAAGCCGGCGTTATCTTGAATTTCGCAATAAACTGTTTTTGTTCCTTCGCCGCTGGTTAGTTGCCAACTCTTGCTGCTTGCGTATGGTTCCCATGCAGCTTGGTTCCATGTGTCGTCATTGCTGAATCGGATTTGGTTGATGCCTGACGTAGAATCTGTGGCAGCCAAAGTTAAGGTGACCATGCTTGAAGTTGTGGATGTTGAACCGCCATTTATCTCCAGTGAGACTTGAGGCGTAGTTATGTCCAGTTTAATGCCCGTTAAGATCACATGCGACAGTTCCCTGCTGCCTGTTCCGTAAAGGTTCCATATGCTCCAGTACTCGAGCATGTTGCTGGGACCTTCTGTGGTTATGAGGGGTTGACCATCGGTGGAGATGCTACAGACAGGGCCATAATTGATCTTGTAGTAGATTTCATTGCCGCTGTAGTCAGGGGTTAAATTCACCGTAAAGTTTTCTGTACGCCACGAATCAGTGTAATCATCAGTTACTTTTGGCAATCGAGTTAAGTTTATGCAATAGGTATAGCTGCCGTCGTTTATTGTGAGGTTGTGCGGTCCAGCGGTTGTCTTTGGCACCTGCACGTTTACGTTAAACAATCCAGTTGCATCTATGGGTGCTGTACCCAAACTAGTTATATCATCCCAAAGGATAGTAGCGGTTCCTGGGCTGAACCATTTGCCTGAAACAGTTATTGATTGTTCATTCTCGACAAATAGCGTTGAGGAGAGGTCGGTGTTGTTGCCGTACAATCCTGTTGCAGTTGAGTTGCCTACTTGGGTTAAGCCTCGTCGCCATTCAGTGTAGGGGACTGTTGTGTTGTATGAAATGTCGTTGCTGTTGTCTTGGGCTCGAAAAACGACGCTGTTAGAGAGCGGCGAATTGTCGCCTGCTGGGTTGTTCTGCATTAAGTCTGGAGCATGAGTGACGTAGCTAAAGTTTTCTGACAGTATCGCTAGGTTATCTGTTATTGGAATCCAATCATTGGTTAATGGGTTTAAGTATGAAATGTTTACAGATCTGCCAGCAAAGCCTGTGCCTTCAAGTGTGATTATGCCTGAGGAAGGGCCGGATGCTGGTGAAACGTTAAAGGTTGTTGGCGCCAAGGAATAGGTTAACGTTAAGTTTACAAAGTGATCATTGTTGGTTTGAGTTGGTGCTTGAGGTGAACTGGTGTTTCCTATGGCGAAATAGTTTATTGTTCCAGTGTCGTTGGTTCCCCCTTTATCTGATCCAGCATCGTAAACTTCCATGAAGAACTGTTGATTGTACGGAGAAGTCATGTAATCCTTAAACTCTGTTAAGTCAAACACTATGTTGTTTTGACAAAAAGGTAAAGCGCCTCCGAAGACAAAGTCAGTAAAGTTCTTCGTAACAATAGGTGTATTTGGGGTGCCTAAACCGAAAGTTATGCTGCAGTCACTTCTAGCCGCATGAGCAACATTAAACGTTGCCAGTATCTGAGGCTTGGTAACCAACCAAGTCGTCCAAATAGAACTGTAGGATTGTCTGAGGTTGAAAGCTCTTTCATGACGTTATATGAAATCCAGTAGCATCCATCGGCGAGATTTTCCCAGTCGCCTATTCCCCATGAATTAGCAATTTTAAAAGCTCCATGGTGTAGCGTGCCATTTTCCATATAGGTGAAATAATCGTCATACCCAACGATTGTGGCAGCATGGTCCATGTCACCGTTTATGTAGTTATTTGTAGTAAGCAAATCTTGATTTGATGTACTGGTTAAGTTCAGCAGATTATCGTATGCATCAACTCCTATAATTGCCAGGTTGTCTGCAGTTAACCAGTTTTTCAAACTTGTTACGCCTTGGGTTGAGTTAACATACAAATACTGGTAGCCAAATGTGTTGTTTGACCGGTATAACGGTGCTTCAGCCCATGCATTTTCTGATGGCCACCTCAGGTGATCCTGCCAGTAATAAGGCATCTTTTGCCAAGAACATATACCAACATTGTTGACTAATCGGATTGGCGTCTCAAAGTCTGAGCCACCATCGGTACCGTTATTAACTAAATTGTAAATGAATGCTGGGCTCATAACTTCGCTTTGATAATCTGCCGATATATTACCATCATTGCTTCCCCCTATCCATCTTGCATTCGTTAAATTCCATGAATGCTCTTTTGCCTCTTGGAAAGTCTTAGCATAATACCCGACTGCAAAAGATGCACATGATCCTTGTTGACCTTGATCGCCAATTGGTGGGAACCATGAGGATGCAGTTTGATCTACCGCTGCAGACGGCGTTTGACCGGTAATTCTGTCGACGACGTAGGCATCTTTAGCGATGTCCGTCCACTCACTAGAAGTCGGCGGACTTAGCCCGGTCCCGTGACAATTAACGATATTGTTGTAATTATGTCCTTCTTGATAAACTCCAGCTCTACTTTTGTACTGCTGAAGCTCTGTTGCAGACATTTTATGCTCTGTAACGCTAAAACTTCCATAATTTAATTGTATTGAAAGATTATTTGAGCCAGAGGCGGAGTTGAAACTTATTTGAGCACATGCATAACTACTCTGTAAACAAGAGATAATTACGGACAAAAGTAAAACTGTAATAACCACTAATACTTCGCATTTCATTTTTTTCTGCAAAGTTTTTATCGCCCTCTTGCCTGATTCGGGAGATTGTCACTCCACATTTTGGGGGTGGCAACAGAGCTGTAACCCTCGATGGAGAGGAAAATTGTTTTGCACGATGAAACTTTTTGTTCTGATTTTTCCATTAACATTGATCTTTACCTATTTTCTAGATTTTAACCAACTGCCTTGTCAGTATTAACTATTATGAATTAATAGTCACTAAATTGGAAGACAAAAATTCAGTGTCTAAACAACTAAAAAGCGTTCATTAGTGCTAAATAATTGTCTTATTCTTCCTTTTTTGGGGTTAAAAAAACCATATGGTTGAGGCTGCCTCTTCTATCGGCATATTCTTTATTATAACACACAAACGTTTGACCATTAAGATTGAGAAGATTAGTGGCGACAGGTCGCAAAACGTAAAGGTGAAAAAGTCTAAGATTAGAGGTTTTGTCGGCTCTGCCGCTAAGAATCTTATTTTTGCTCAAATTAGTTTCCTTAATTCTTAAAATTGAACCACTTTTTCATAACCCATTAAAGGACTACCAATTGCATCTCGGCTTAACCCTATTTCCTTTCAACCCTCCCTTGAACTTCGGGGTTTGCCATCACTTAAAAGCAAGAGAATCTTGGGCGTCGTTTGTACTAGTTGGAAAATACTGATATTTAATATTTGTTGTGCCGGAGGTGAACTATGAGTCAAGCGGAGAAAGATTACCCATCCGTGGGACACCGAAAAAGAATTGATTTGGCACTTTCCATTGACGTTCACCAATCTAATTCGCCTTTACACCATGAAATCTTTGCTTGGAAAATGAAAAATAGCGACCAGATAAAGCAATAGTAAACACGCAAATGAGATTTTTCTCGAATTCGACGCAAAATAACTATAGAAATGTGCAGTACCGGGCTTAACCCCTACACGGTATGAATCCCTAACTCAAACTTATTGAATAAGACTATTCCTCTTTTCATCAGCTGGGCAGTCATGGTCAATTTGATTTTCCAAATTAATTTGTTCAACAACTGGAGATATAGTTGATGCACGTATAGACTGTAATTTTTGGAATTTCTCTTTTTCTGCTTTTTTTATTTCCCTTCGAGCAAGTGCCTCAGTGAGTTCTAGCTTGGAAAAGAATTCAAAAGGCAATCGACAAAGTTCTATTTCTTCTTCATAAAACAAGAAAAGCTCGCTAACGAAATAAGGGACATCCAAGTCTTGATCAACGAATTCTTTTTTCGCATATTCTAAAATATCTTCTTTTAGTTCTACGGGGGGTTCGCTTCTTTAACCTCTCAGGAATTTCCAAATAATCTGAGTGAGGGCAATTATGGTTTTTAATTTCTTCTTGGGAGAGACCAGGAGTTCGGTCGACTTTTGAAGTTATTTCATCTAAATCTGATCGTACAGAAGTTTCTAAATCATTAGGACGACCCTCGCTAAAGAATTCTGAGAAGAATTTGACTAAGATGCAATGTTCACCTTGGAACATGACGCAAGCTTGTTCCTTGCAGTGTAATTTAAGGAGAGGACAAAGAGCTCCGGACATGTTTACAACCCTGCCAACTTCGAAGGTTTAACAATACTCAGCGAATTGAAAATATAACGTTTGCTTACAATTGCATACAAACACAGATAACCCCTAAACACAACCGCAATTATATGACTTCAGCAGGATTAAACAATGGCAAAACTTAAGCCGACTGTTTCTCTCGTGTAGGCGCCTAGAGTGTTGTGGTGGGGCCGCCCGGATTTGAACCGGGGTCTATAGCGCCCGAGGCTACAAGCCTGGACCAAACTAGCCGACGGCCCCATACATTTTGTTTTATAGGTGTTTTTGAGTGTTCTTTAGATAAATGTTGGCTTGGCTTTAAACTTTGGTGATTCCGATTTATTTTGAAACAGGTTAGTGGGGGATTTGAGGTGGCTCTGATTAGACATATTTGAGGCAAGAGGTGTGTGTGACCGTGTCTTAAAATTTATTTTCTCAGTGGACGACAAATGTTGTTGTATCCACATAAAACTAATTGCCTTTTTGTGACGTTCTGTGACTTTTCCAGACGCAACCTGCAAACACCACAACCCCAACCCCAAACAAAATCAAGCACCCCAAACAAGCCCAAAAAAATCTGCAAACAACATTTCGTCATCTTATACTCTAAAACAACGCCCATAAAAGCACATCAACCCCACAAATAGATAACCTACTGAACAACTAGAACAATTGCCATTTCTATCCATTACTAGCATTCCATTTTAGACCCTAACCTGCAGCCTATCCAAAGCCTAAACAACAAAACCAACCCAAAACAAACCGATCTAATTTTGCAAAATTCAACTGATGTTGTTCTTTTATCAGATAACAAATATTTCCAAATAGCCTCAACCTCTACCTTCGGCAAAGTAAGAAAAGAAATTTTAATTCTTTGCACCGCTCTTGAAGCCCCTAACACTTATTGCTTATAGAAAAAATAAAAGGAAATCAAGGCAATGTTTGCGATTTTCTAAGGCAAACAAATGTTGAAAACCACTAAATCTGCGGTGAAGACGGAGACAGATCGTGGGCAACTTGCAACGTTACAGAGATTAGTTTTTTGGCAAAAAAGTGTCCATGATAAAGCCGAGCAGCAACACAGAGTCCCACAGCAACTATCGCTAGCCAAAACGGCAAAAGAGAAAACTCGCTGAAACTGGCGCGTTAATGCTTGCACCCATAAGTAAACTTGAAGGTAAACTAGCGTTTGATGTTCCCATCAATGGAATACTTAAATCAAATACTCCCGCGATCGAAACAGTCACGATTAAACCAAGGACGAAAAAAATTAAAACGTAAAGAGGCTTTTTGTAGGAAAATCCAAGCAAGTCTTTAGCGTAAGATTTTGTTGGAATACATGAGTAGAGAAGCATACTGCTCCGCAGGCAACTAATATTAGTACGCATATGAAGTTTAACGCCAAAATCAACGGCACAGCAAACGCAGCTCCCGACAAGCCAAAATTAGTGTTAACAGGTGAGGCATTAACTTGGAGCAGGTTATCGCCGACAGTTAGAATCCACCAGGGAACAAAAAAGGATACATCGACCAACAGTAACGTTGTGATTCCAGCGGCAACTCCTATCCAGTTGATGATTCGACTTATTGAAATCTCTGTGGAAGCTGAATTGACCCCACATCAAAACTATCCAGATGAAACTCTACGCCGGCAACTACAGCATTAATATTTTCTATGACAAGGTTGACTCTTCCGTTATCTTGATGCCAATAAAACAATCAAGTCTCAGAGCATTCCTTATCCTTATAAGGCCTACTCAAAACATCCTTCACACGATTCGTTATCACAGGACCCAACCCATGAACTGCCTTCTCCCAATCAGCCACATTAATCAAAGCATTAAGAGGCGTCTGGTAAGAATCAAGAATAGCTGTTGCTTTTTCGCGTCCTATGCTAGGTAAACTAGCTATAAAATATACTTGGGCATCTGAGAGGGTATCACATTTTTTGAAAGCATGAACCACAGCACTTCTTTTCTCAACAATCTGTTCTTGCCGTGCCGCAGTGTAGAGAAAATCAACCGTCTCCTTCTGGGACGCAGTGTTGACCATTGCGATACCGTTTTTGGCCAGGTTAAACATAGCACCCCAAATTGAAGCAGACGAAATGCTGCTATACTTGTAGATTATTGGCAAGTAACCTTCAAGCACGATTAGGGATTTTGGATAAACTTCTTTTAAGCGGAAGAGCTGCTCGAAAAGATACCTTCTTGTAAGCGTGTAGACGAAGTCGTTAACCGTTTTCCGTTCCACAGCACATTGGTCTGAGAGGATGTAGTCGCCTTTCTCCAAAATCTCCGTTTTCACTTTTGCTCCTTTCTCCGCAAGCCCAAGGGCGATTTTTTTGGCGCTGCTAGCTTCACGGCTATCCATGATGATGATCGGTTCTTCACCAGGTTTCTTTTTTTCACCCACAAAAGGAAGAAGCGTTTCCGTTCCAGACATTCTAATCCTCAGGACTTGCGCTATTGTAAAAGCAACTAATGTTGTTTTCTCCTCTGAAGAGTTCGCTTTTCCAAAAAACAATAGATAATAAAACAAAAATTGCGGGTCATTCTAAAAAAGTCGGATTTCTCTTGACTAAACCACAGCTCTCAGGTATAATAAAGGCGAATATGGTTTTCGCCGAAGCTAATTTCCCACAGCCAACCCAATACCACAACATCTACACTTACAAATAGCATAGTTCAACATAACAACTTCTGATTACTCATACCTTACTAAGAACAGAGGTTTTCTTGCTTCTCTTTTTCTAACTTCCAAAGGCACATCGCTCAGACAAATAGATTCATCAACCTTCTCAGAATCCTTCTTTATCAAACAAGCAGAATCACTTTGATAGTCCAAACGTCTCCACCCTACTTTAAGCCACATGTGAACTTATCATAAGAATACTTGTGACTGTCACAAGTAACCAACACAAAACAAAAACATAAGCCATTATCTACGCAAAAGATCCAATATTAGATATATTTACACTAAATTAGCACAAATTTTATCAAAAACTATATTTTAAATATAAAATAAAAACAAAATGAAAAGGGTTAAGGACCCTTTTTGGTGACTTCTTTAACTGCGCCTGCTGCAACGGTGGTACCCATGTCTCGAATTGCGAATCGACCAAGTTCGGGGAAGTCTTGGAAGGTTTCGATTGCAATTGGGTGAAGTGGTTCCATGCGAACCCATGCAGCGTCGCCTGTTTTGAGGTAGCTTGGGTGCTCTTCAGATACTTGTCCTGTGCGCGGGTCGATTTTCTTTATGAGTTCGGTGAACTTAACAGCGATTTGTCCTGTGTGGTAGTGGAGTACCGGGGTATATCCTGCTGCAATGGCTGTTGGATGATAGATGACTATGATTTGACCAATGAATTCTTTTGCAACTGTTGGTGGATTGTCAACTGGACCTGCAACGTCTCCACGGTGAACATCAGTTTTTGAAATGCCACGAACGTTCATTCCAATGTTGTCGCCTGGTTCCGCGAAGGGGATTTGTGTGTGGTGCATTTCTATGGATTTGACCTCAGCGGTTTTGTTTGATGGCATGAAGATAAGGCTCTGTCCCGGTTTGAGGGTACCTGTTTCTACTCTGCCTACGGGAACGGTGCCTATACCTGTAATGCTGTAAATGTCCTGGACTGGAACACGCAACGGTTTGTTAGTTGGTTTAGCTGGAATTTCTAACAGGTCGAACGCCTCCATCAATGTTGGACCCGTATACCAGGGCATTTTGTCGCTTTTTTTGAGCAGGTTCTCGCCTGTCCAACCTGAAACTGGCACGAAATTGATCTTCTCAATTTTAAAGCCGACCATACGGAGCATTCTTGAAACTTCATTCTTTATTTCGTCAAACCTTTCTTTGCTATAGTTAACAGATATATCATCCTGTTTGTTAATTGCAACAATGATTTGGCGAATACCTAAAGTGAATGCTAAAAAGGCGTGTTCTCGTGTTTGGCCACCCGCACCGATACCTGCTTCAAACTCACCTTTTTTGGCTGAAACGAAAAGTACTGCTGCGTCAGCTTGGCTTGCGCCTGTAATCATGTTTTTGACGAAGTCTCTGTGTCCTGGTGCATCGATGACTGTGTAATTGAATTTCTTGGTTTGGAATTGTAGGAATCGAAGGTCAATTGTGACACCTCTTTCGCGTTCTTCTTTCAGGTTGTCTAGAACCCAAGCGAACGCAAATGTGCCTTTGCCCATTTTTTCGGCTTCTTCTTGGTATGATTTGATTGTTCTTTCGTCGATTGCGCCTGCTAAATATAGTAGGTGCCCGGTTGATGTTGATTTTCCGGCATCAACGTGCCCCATGATTATGAGGTTTAAGTGGGGTTTATCGCTTTTGCTCATTTTTTCATCCTCTATTAATTTACCTAATTTTGTGAATTCGTTAACACATCAGTCCTTCCGATTATTTTAAGTTTATGATGTTCTTTCAGCTTGAAAGATAAGTAGAAACCCCCACAAACTACATTTAAACCCGAAAATTAACTGTGAAAACTAATTGTTTAATGTCTTTGACAATATAAAGAGAGCTTATAACTTCTAAAAGATATTGACTGATCATAATAAAAGCAAAGCAACAGATCAGGGCATTTCGGTGGTTATAACGACATGGAATGAGAAAGAAAACATCAGGGAACTAATCCTGTGAATACAGAAAACCCTTAGCGATGTTCCCCATGAAACAATCGTTGTGGATGACAACTCCATCGATGGCACCCTCGAAGTTGCCAAACAGCATGCGGATTTAGCGGTTAGTAAAATTCGGGAAGGACAAACCAAAGGCTTACTGTACGGAGCAAAACTGGCAAAGTCTCCCAAAATAGTAACAATCGATTCAGACTTGGAGAACAATCCCGAACTCATCCCAGCCTTGTTGAGAAACTTGCGCATTTACGCTGCGATAGTAGTTTCGCGGACACTTGTGCCCCGTTTTTCTGAGCGTTGGGCTGCCAAAACTTTATGCAAAAAATGTGGAGTTTCAGATTTCTATTCTAATTTTAGAGCTTACAAAAAAGAAACACTCGTAAACATTAACTTGAAGGGCGGAGAAACCTTCGGCGGTGAACTGCTTGTTGTCGCCAAGAAAAATGGATTCAAAATTGGCGAGTTGGTTTAAGAAGCTCCACATAGACGAGGAAAACCTCGAGTCGGAGGTGCAATGAGAGCTAACTGGCGGATAATAGTCGCTAAATGGAAGTATTTTTTTTATCTATTTTTTCTGAAGCCAAAAGGCTAACTAAAGAAGAAAATGAAAGAGTCCAGTCATCGGGGAAAACATCAACTGGAGGCAGACCCAAATTCTATAAGTAACAGTTTATTTGCGC
The DNA here is from genome assembly GCA_963775685.1 of Candidatus Bathyarchaeota archaeon. Taxonomy (GTDB): domain Archaea; phylum Thermoproteota; class Bathyarchaeia; order Bathyarchaeales; family Bathycorpusculaceae; genus Bathycorpusculum. The sequence goes on along the minus strand of CAVZJV010000014.1, from coordinate 89,995 downwards.
TCAATCAATTCAATGAGGGTCCCATCTGGATCCTCGACAAATGCAATTGTTGTTTTTTCGTTAAACTTGAAGGGTTTATCCGTTACCAAAACGTTTTCTCTGCGCATTGCATCGAGTGTTTTGTTTATGTCTGCGACTTCGAACCCTAAATGGTCAAACAGTCGCATTTCATATTCAGGTTGAACAAACTGTTTCTGATTTCGGTAATAAGTCAACTCCAGCGTGCAACCTTTGTGTTCTGCATCTTGCAGGAAGGCAATTTCAGCGTTTGTTTGCATGATTTCCCGGCGGCTTTGAAGTTTTAAACCTAAGAACTTGGAGTAAAAATTGATAGACCGCTCCATGTTGCTTGTGCGAATGCTTATGTGGACAAACATGACTTTCAGCCCATAATTACTAGTAACTAATGGAGGGCTTGTTACTAATCCGGTGGCTTTGAGTTGATTGGTTTGTTGGTCTAACGTTTCATTCACCAGTTCGTCCGCAACTTGAATCTTTTCATGTTCTCTGGCTACGTGAGCAAACCCGATTTTTTTAAAGCACCCTTTCATTTGCCCCACTTTCCTCCAAAGTCGTTGCAGTTCTGGGTCTTTCACGGTGTACTGGCCGTTTAGCTGCCTCACAACAAGTTCGCTGTCAAGGTGGCAAACTACTTCTTCCGCACCAACCTCAACTGCAAACTGCATAGCCAAAAGAAGCGCTTCGTATTCCGCTTGGTTGTTGGTATGGATGCCTATAAATCTTGAATCTGCTTTTACAATTTCACCTTGTTCATTTAAAGCTACGAAACCAATGGCTGCCGGCCCAGGGTTACCTCTTGCACCACCATCAGAATAAACCATAAGACGCTGAATCATCGAGTTTTCACTTCTAGCCAGTTTAGTTGCGGCTTATTTAAACTGTTAAGCGATAGGATATTTCTGTAGCTATCCCAAGAGGCGATCGCACTAAATATATCTGAAAAAAAATCTATTGATACTTGCTTGTTGTATCATTTTCGGAATTGATAATTGGTAAGTTATTTTTTTAGTATCTGCATGAGTTTTGGCATTAATTCGCATCCGCGTTCTAGAGTGCCAAGGCTGCCTTTTGCACATTCTTTCTCGCAGAACTTGTCTGTTTTGCCGCTGCTAACGTGGTCGCCTGAGATGAGCATCGGAACGGGTGTATCACTGTGAACTTTCAAGGTACAGGGCGTCGCGTGGTCAGTGGTTATGCAAAGGAGGTTGTCTTCTAAAGATATCTGTTTAAGCAATGGACCAAAGAAGTACTTGTCGATAGCAGAGATGATCTGGGTTTTTAAGTTGCAGTTGCCATCGTGTCCTGGTTCGTCGGGTCCTTTGAGGTGAATATAGAAGCAATCGTGTTTTGGCAGGGCTTCAAGGAGGGCTTTTACTCTGACTTCGCAGTCTTTCTGCAAATTTCCTGATGGAGGCGGAAGCAGCGACGACTCCATACCAGCCAGTTGAGCGATTCCGCGCTCAGCATGCATGTCCGCTAAGCAGGCAAAGTTGACATGGTAGCGTTCGTTTATGTTGAAGAATTTAGGAAGCAAGTGCCCCGCATCTCGGGTCAAAACTACGTTTGCTTTGAGTTTGCCTTCCGCGGCACGCTTTACGTTAATAGGATGATTTTCCCAAAATATATGTGACTTTTCGATAAACTCGTTAACCAACCTGGCGGAGACTTTCGCGGCTTCTGTTTTTTCGGTTGGTTCACAAGTTTTAAGCACCATCTCGACATCTGATTTGGCTTCGCCAATGCCGTTAACTATTATGTAGGCGGGATCGCTGTTGGTTATGTTGCTTGATAGCGGTTTAGCTTTACTCTTAATGAGCAAAACAGCCCTATGGCCCAAAGTATTGCGAAACTCAAAAGTGGCTGGGTATGAGTTGAGTTTCACTTCTTTGTTGACGGCTTCAGTTAGCTCATTCGCTTCCTCTGTGCTCAGAGTTCGAGCTACTCGTCGGTCAAGAATAGTTTTGCCCGCGCCTAAAGTAGCAAAATTGCAACGCAACGCTAAATCTCCATCCTGCATGTTCAAGCCAACGCCAGATGCTTCGATGACACCTCTGCCTGTGCTGTATTTGAAGGGGTCATAGCCTAAAAGTGAAATAACAGCAACATCGCTCTCAGGCGCGACACCCTTCTTGACCGAATACATTAAACCAGTTTTTCCCGCCTTGGCAAGCGCATCCATGTTGGGAGTTTCTGCTGCTTCAAGAGGAGTTTTGTTACCTAAAGATTCGATAGGTAAATCGCCCATACCGTCTATTGCAACGAAGATTAGTTTCAAATTGTTTGCCTCGTCTCGTTAGAGCTTACTCGGTTAGGTTATTATTTTTTGCGTTAAATTCTTGTTCCTTCAGGAAAAGAATCCTGTCAATCTTATCCTACGATTCAATGGAGAGTACCGGTTGTGTTTACAAGCTGGACTTCGGTTGTTCAATTGGGGTAGAAAATTTGGTCCAGGTTCGATTTTCGTCTGTTTTTTTACTATGGTTTTTAACTTTTTAGGGTAGCAAAAAATCCTTTTATTACATCTTCGATTGATTGAAGCAGTGGATATTTAACCTGATCATCTCCAAGCTTCTCTAATCGGGCCACTCTAAAGTAAATAGGCGGGTGCGAATCTAAACCAACCCATTCTTGCAGGCGGAAACTTGGAGTTCGCTCGAAAAGAAGCCTGTGGAACCCGATTTTTTCCAATGATCTTGCCATGACTTTGGGTTGCCCCATCATTATGGCTGATGTTAGGTCTGCGCGGGCTTCAAAGAATTTCGCTATGAAGAATATAAGAGTCATGACCGCGAAGAAGTAGACAAAGAACAAGAAAGATGTGAATATGAATGGAAGCAAAGCAAGCAAAACATAAAACCTGAACAGAAACTCCGCACTCAACAGCCCAAACAAAATTAGAGGGTCTCTGCCTCTAAGATGCCCAAACTCATGCCCCAAAACGCTTACGACTTCAGGCTCTTCCAACTGAACAAGTAGCCCAGTCGTTATCAAAACGATGCCTCGGCTAGGGCTCGGACCAGAAGCGGCCGCGTTAGGAACCATCGTATTTGAAATCACGATTTTAGGCACTTTGTACCCGAAGCGATCAGCGACTTTCTTTACAAGTTCATAAACGTTGATTTTCTTGGCTGATAAACTGCCAAGTTTGCAAGATACATTATATTTTGTAAAGATTTTTTCTGCTTCCTGACAGTCAATTGCCCCATGCTTCGCTATTATTTCCTCGTAGACTTCTTTCTTTAATGCCACCAACTGCTCGGGCGGAATTTGCTTGTAATCATCAAGCGTGCCCAAAGAGCCAATTGGAGGCTGATACTCTAAGAAGTGTATGATAGGGCTGTCCTTAGTGATTGACCAATCACCCGACCGTGCAATAATCTTGTTAGAATAGAAAACAAATACGAATTGGGAAACAATTAAAATTATTGGGACAGACCAGAAGTAGGCTGGATAAAAAGTTAACACAACAACAAACAACCCCAGTCCGAGCCCAATAAATACAAAAGTTAATAGGACTTGTGTTTCCAAGAAAAGGCGGTTGAAACTTTTTTCGTGAAGCGTTACTTTTTCAGGTATGATTTCTTCTCCCTCTCGCCACGCAAAATACCATGTAACTTTGCGGGCTTTTTCCTGAAACAATTCTGTAGCAATTAGTAAATCTTGTCTTGCTTCGTTGACTGTTGCTTCCAGAACATCCATTTCCAATGGTGTTATAGTTGCATTTACAGTGTCTGTGGCAATTACTTCAACTTTAAGGATTTGTCTCCCTTGTGTATCGAGAACAACGTATGAGATTTTGTTCCTTAACTGTGCTATCTCTTTAGATAAGCTTGTGAATCTTTGCTTTTGAGGAGCAAGGAATTGTGTATAAATGAAGTCAAATAGTTTCCCAAAGTAGAGTGGGGGAACATCAGTTTTTATTTCGTAAGAAAATGGAGCAGACACCTTTGCGCCTCAAAACCAACTATTCGCTAATACATTTTGGTTTTTCTCAGTTATAACTTTATTGTTAACAGGGCTGCCTTCAAATAATCCAGATGGGATAGCGTTTATTAATCTCGGAAAACATTGTTAGAAACAGCTAAAAAGATAGGAAGTTCTTTGTTGATAGCAAACCAACTGTTATTATGGTTTGTTGATGCAGAGAAGTTGGTGGCTTTTTTGACATACGAGGTTCAAAAAAGCGGGATTTATGGAAAAGAGGTATGTTAGAATTGGCTGCACATAAAAAAACAATACTTGTTGTTGACGATGACAAATCAATACTTCGAACCTTCACACGCATTCTCCAAAAAAGCGGTTATGAGATTGAAACTGCGGAAACAGGTAAAGAAGCCATAGAAAAAGCGGGAAACGACCATTTTGACTTAGCGTTGGTAGACATCAGACTTCCGGATATGGATGGCACCGAGTTATTAGCGAAACTCAAAAAGCAACTCCAACACACCGTCAAAATAATGATTACGGGGTTCCCGTCACTTGAAACTGGCGTTAAAGCTCTTGATGAAGGCGCAGACGCTTATTTGGTTAAGCCCGTGAAACCTCAGGAATTGCTGGTTCTTTTAGAAGAGAAGCTTAAGAACCATGAAGAACCCGCTAGAGTGAGCCATTAAGAGCTCAACATTCTATGAGCAGTTTACGACTATCCTGGGTTATATTCTGTTTACGTTAGGCTTTGCCTATGCGAAGCAAGTGGCCCAAAAAGCAATTTAGGCCGCCAGCAATTATATTCAACGTGTTCTGATGCCGAAAAACTGTTAGCATTAATTTTCGTCTATTTATTCATTTAGATGAGTTAACCTTTCTATGAAGGATTACTAATCGATGTAGATTGCTGGTTGATACGGCATAGCCATCGTTGCACGTTTCTTTGGGTCAAAACGTTCGATGTCATCTTCTCTAAAAATGGTTACTTTAGCAGCGAAGCGTTGTCCCAAAAACGCCACAGCACTATTCAAAATCGCCTGCTCATTGATCACTTTGATTTGCTTCATGTTGGATTTGCGTTCGCATGAAACTTTAGTTAAAGCCTTAGTGATTCTTGGAACCATGGCCGCTATGTCTTTCATGCGTGGTTTTAGGTCTTTGTCGGCGGCGAATTCCTTCATTAACTCGTTGATTTTTACTTCGCCAACAATAGTTTTGTCTATGATTTTGAGGTAAACTTGCCATTTCCATGGTGCAGCCGTATAGAAACATATGTGTTTTGGCGATATCTTCGTGGCTTTTACGATGTTTGTTGTGTCAGTCATTAGATCTGTAATTAGAGTCTCCTGCTCTTCAGCGGCTACATCAAGCTTGCCCGCATCAAAGACTGGCCACTTTGCAATACTGATAAATCCTTCTTCGCCAGTTTGGCTCCAAAGCTCCTCGCAAATAAACGGCGCAAAAGGCGTAAGCATCTTTAACCAAACCTTCACCGCATCACCCAGCGCTTTGGCTTCTGTATTGCCTTTTCGTTGGATGTACCAGCGCAGATCATTCCAAGTCTCAAACAACGCCACTTGCAGGGCAGTTCGGGTTTTAAGTACATCTAAGCTTGCGGTGACCTCTCTTATTCGATATTGAATCTTACTAGTAAGCCACCGTTCTAGGTCCGATTCTTCCAGGTTTTTGGCTGAAGCTATTATGCCGCTTGTAAACCCAATTAATGCCTCAAACTTACTTTGCAAGTCGCTTACGTTTTCAGCACGCCAATCGGGATCATCCATGCCTTCGGCGCCTAACAGCAATCCGCAGCGCGTTGCGTCAGCACCGTATTTTTCCACGGCACCTTTCATTGTTATAAAGTTTCCTTTGCTCTTGTGCATTCCTTGTCCTTCAATCATAAGCATACCATTAACGCCTACTGCTTTGGGCCAGTGTTCAGGTGAGAAAAGCGCAGCATGGTGAAAAATACAGAAGGATAAGTGGTTTGGTACGAGTTCTTTTGCAGAATTTCGCAAGTCAAACGGATACCAGTAAAGAAATTCAGTTCGCATGTCATTGAGCAAATTGGCACTTAATCCAGTAGTGATTTCAAGTTCGTTTGCATTGCCTTTACCGTAGAAAAGAAAATCGAAAACTTCTGGTGTCAACAATTCAGCTTTAATGTTGTTCTGTTTTATATGCTTGTTTATTGTGTAAAAGGCCATATACACAGTTGAGTCACTGAGCGTTTCAATTATCCAACCTTTGCCCCACGGGAGCGGAGTTCCAAAACCCGTGGTTCTTGCACAAGCCCACTCACGAAGCCAATCAATAACAGTATAGAAGTTCTGTTTTGCGGAATCGGGATAAATCGTCATTTGTGCGACAACTTCTTTGGCTTTTTCTTTCCATTCAGGATCAGAGTAGTTTAGGAACCATTGGTCAGAAAGAATTTTTACGATGCATTGCGTCATGCAGCGGCAAACTACGGGTTCAGCTAAGTCATACATGAAGTCTGCTACGCCAAGTTTGAGGAAGTCAACTATCAAAATGTCTTTGGCTTCTCGGATAGTTTTTCCAGCGTATGGTCCACAATTGGGTTTCAGCACGCCACCGTGAAATTCTTTTTTGTACAGTTCTTTGGTGGCTTGGTCAGCTTTAGGGTCGTTTTGGTCTTTTATGCCCATTTTCTCAACGATTTCAACTGCTGGAAACTCGCCATATCCTTCCACCTTGATAATTGAGATAGGCTTAATTTGCATAACTTCGTCAGGGCCCATGCCGAACTGTGAAAGGACTTCGGGTTTCAGCTGTAGGTCTCGAAGCGCTAACCAATCGTAGGGTGCATGGGCTGGAACGCTGTACACCACGCCAGTCGCGGTTTTAGGGTCGACAAACCAGCCGGGCAAGATAGGAAACTTGAGTTTTGTGATTGGATTCTCAAACCATTTGCCTATGAGTTCTTTGCCTTGAAAACTGCGTTTTACTTCAACTTTTCTTTCCTGCTCTTTGAGTTTATCTGCTGCTTCTTGGCTGACGATCCATTTTTCGCCGTTAACGTATGCCTCCACATAGACTGCATCGGGGTTAATCCACAGGTTAGTAATGCCATAGATGGTTTCGGGACGGAAAGTTGCTGCTGGCAAAAACGTTTTTTCATCTAGCTTGTACTTTATTAGTGTGTATTCTTCGGCGGTGATACCTTCGCCGCTTTGGCGGTCATGGTCTCCTGTTGGACTCTTGTCTTTAGGGCACCAAACCACTGGGTGTGTGCCACGTGTAACGTAGCCTTTTTCTTTAAGGTTCTTGTATTGCCACTCTATGAACTTCTGGTAAGTTGGCATTATGGAAGTAAATTCGCGTCGCCAATCTACTGAAAACCCGATATTTTTGACAGCTATTCGACCTTCATTTGTGTAGTATTGAGCCATGTAGAGAGGGTCAACGAATTTTTTGAGTTCCGACTCAGGCACTCCATCGATTTCTCTTAAGACTTTAATGAATGCTTCATCACCCCGGGCTACGCGTTGACTGGCTCCAAGCAAAGGTTGACCTGTCCAGTGCCAACCCCAAGGCCAAAGTACATTGTAACCCTGCATACGTTTAAACCGAGCATAAACATCCACTCGTGAAGCTGTGAAAGTGTGTCCAACGTGCAATGGGCCATTCATATATGGGTAGGGAAAGGTTACCATCTTTTTCTGTCTTTTCGGGTCAGGGTCAGCTTCGAAAAGGTGGGCGGCTTCCCATTTCTCTCGCCATTTCTGCTCTATTTGCTTGGTTTGGCTCATGAAACCTTGTGATTATAGCTTTGGCTTTTAAGAGTTTTGCTTGCTGGCATGTGTAGTTGTGTTGGACTGTCGTTTTGTTGGGCATTGCTCGGCTGAGGCATCTTACACAGGACGTTTATATATTACGTCTTACGATACAAGTGTAAGTCAGATAAGGTGGATAATTTGAAAACAACCAAAGCTATCACGTTAACCATCCTGCCAATCTTGGCATCTTTGGCTCTATTTACTGGCACAGTATACGGAATAACAGGAAACATTCGCCCAGATTCAACTCCGTATACTGGGGTAGTCGTGCTTTTTAGTGACGAAGCGAAAACTAACCCGATTGGTTATTGTTCAGGCTTCTTGATTTCGTCAACAGTTATGGTGACGGCAGGTCACAGTCTGGTCGGTGTGCAAGCAGTCAGCGTTTGTTTTGATAAGGGACCAATTAGCTATACTCTTGAGAAGGGAAAAATCACCTATTATGGTGCAAATACAATTTATGATGGTTTTCCAATAATCTATCCGCTGTATAACCCCTCTTTTTCAGGCAATAACGAATTTGAAACAAGCGACATAGGATTAATAAAACTTGTTCAAGCAGTTGCAGGTGTTGAAGATTTTCCAGCTTTACCTCGAGCAGGTTTCTCTGATATGTTGGATAATAAAACTATCTTGAAGGAGGTAGGTTATGGTCTTCAATTCCAAGCGACTCCCAAAGACAACGGCGTTGTTAACTCGTTGGTTGGAACATTATCATGCAACTCCGCACAAGCCAAAATAGTATCTGGGAACTTTGCTGGAAGTGACAAATACCTCAAATTAACAGCCAACCCCAGCCAAGGCAAAGGCGGCGTGGCATTTGGAGACTCAGGCGGCCCAGTAATCTATAACGGCGGCACTCAAGACATTGTCCTTGCCATTAACGCGTACGTACGTAATGCAAACTGTGCAGGAATAACATATCACACTAGGATAGATACACAGAGTATCTTAACCTGGATACAAAGTTTCTTAAATTAAATTAGCAAATGTGAGGTGAAAAAATATGGTAAGCAAAAATGGCAAAAATATCCGCGGTAAACCAATCTCATCGGGATGGGTATAAAAAAACCCTTTCCAACGCCTCATTTTTTTCCAAAAACCAAATATTTACTCAAAACAATTAAACCCTGATACAAATGCCCTCCAATCAGGCTCTAATTCGGAAAATGAAAAAGATTTTTAGGGAAAACGGTGGTCTTGCCCTAAAACAAGCGAGACAGCAAATAATCTCAGCAAACAAAGACAAGAGCATTATTTCTCAATCACTAAGGCACTTCTCAAAAATAACTCTTCATAACACCATGCCTGTTTTTCCTGCACTTATAGTCATCTCATGCAAAGCAGTAGGAGGAAACGTTAAACAGGCAATTCCTTTTGGAAAAGCAATCGTACTAATAACTGGAGCCGCTGATTTACACGATGACGTTATCGATAAGTCAACCTTTAAAGGTCCCAAGCCAACTGTCTTTGGCAAATTCGGCGAAACCGCAGCAATATTAGCTGGCGACATTCTTTTGGCTGAAGGGTTAACGCAATTGCATAATGAATGCGATAAGCTTCCCAAAGGTCAGGGCAAGCAAATTAGAAGTTTGATATCTGAGGCAATATTGGAGATTTCCATGGCAGAAACCTTAGAGGCTAGCTTGAAAGCTCGGTTGGATTTGTCTCCAAATGAATTTTATGACATAATCAGGTTGAAGGCAGTTGTTCCTGAATTAACTATGAAAATCGGTGCCATCGTTGGGGGGGCAGAACAAGATTTGGTGGAAGAGTTAGGTGAATTTGGTAGAAGTTACGGGGTTGTTTCGCTTGTATCTGATGAGTGCGCAGACATTTTTGACCCTTTGGAAGTGGCTAATCGGCTGAAAAATGGATGCCTACCTTTACCTTTAATCTATGCGTTGCAGAATTTGCAAACTAGAAAGATGCTTCTTCCTCTTTTGAGCCAGGACTTATCTGATAATTCTGCACAAGAAAAAATAATCGATTTAGTTTTTGAGACCCCTGAAGTTCAGGAATTTCTTGAAGAATTAAACGTATCAGCTAATTGTATTGTTGGGATCTTACAGAAAAGCTTAGAAGAAGAAAAATGGGAGGAGCTAAAAATATTGCTTTCCGCTCCCTTTGCTTTTTTTGCGAACGGGTTTTCTTAAACCCATCCACTTGAACGAGTTACTTTGTTGTTTGCCTTCATAGCAACCTTCCTCGAAGTAGATGTGTTGTACAAATATGCTTAAAAGGTTACCTACATAAACTATATTTCAAATCAATTTTACCAATCCTTAATACTTAATTATCAAAAACACCTAGAAAGTTACAACTTTAAGGATGTCCAGCAAGTGCCTCTGGGAGATGTTAAGCCAACTCTAAAACTAACTACGACAAATGTTTTCTTAGTAGGAAACGCCTTTGTTTGGTATTTGCTAGTTTTCAAAACCCTCAAGATTCTAACGGATAAAATAGATCCGAATACTGGCCCCTTAACACTTATCGTTTTTGGCGTGAACGCAGTTTCAATAGCAATTTTAGCATTCGTAGGTTCATTTGCAGTTGACAAATTAAAAAAACGAACTAACTTCCTCAGTTTATGGATGTTAAGCGGTGTTTTTCTTTCATTTCTACCTCTCGCAATGGATCTATCAAGCGTAACTGGCACTCTTGTGATTTCAAGTGTTTTTGGAGCCTATTTTGGAGTCGGAATGCCTGTAGTTATGGGGTATTTCTCCAGCCACACTATGGTAGAGAACCGTGCAAAAATTAGCGGGATTACTCTTCTGTTAATGGGCTTGCTTTTCTCTGTGCTTGGCGCATTTATAATAAGCGATGTTGTTTTAGCTTGCGTCGTTCTTTCCGCTATACGATTATTTGGATTTTTAGTCTTTTGTGGATTTAATGTGGAAGAACCAAGTAGCAAAGAAACTTACAAGGTTAAATTCAAAGATATTCTGTCTAACAGGTCGTTTATTTTCTACTTTGTTTCATGGTGTATGGTGTCCCTTGTAAATTATATGACGGTTCCAATTCAGAACCACCTTTTAGGATCTGGTCCAACTTACAATTTTCTAATTTACGTTTTAGAAAACATCATTATGGCAGTCACTGCTGTCACATGCGGATTTGTTGCTGACCTTTTCGGTCGCAAACGCTTAACGATTGTAGGCTTCATTATGTTAGGAATCGGATATGCTATCTTAGGACTTTTTCCAGATATAAACTTGGCTGGATACTTTTACGTGGTATCAGACGGAATTGCATGGGGAATATTCAATATAGTATTTCTGCTCATAATATGGGGCGACCTATCTCAAGCCAGAAACAGCGATAAATTATACTTCTTAGGCGCTTTACCTTATGTATTCTCCAGTTTCCTAACCAAAGTTTTTGCATTCTATGTACCTGACATAAGTCAAATACCCATATTCTCTTTTGCAAGCGTATTTCTTTTCTTAGCTGTCTTACCCTTGCTGTATGCGCCTGAAACCTTGCCTGAAAAACGCATGAAAGATATGGAGCTGAAAAAGTATATTGAGAAGGCTCAGAGAATTGCTCAGAACGAAGAGGAAAAAACCAAGAAACATCAAAAGAACAAGCCCGAGCAAGAAAAAAGTGAAGAATATAAGAAAGCTGAGGAACTTGCAGAAAAATACTATTAAACAACCCATGTGCTCATCTAAAGCATGTTCTTCCATGTCATATTGACAAGTGACTGCAACCTGCAGTGCAAATACTGCTTTGGCGAGAGCCTTGATGATTTCGATGAGGACTTTGGCGACGACATTGAAGTTGATTATGATTTGCCACGTAGGCTCAGCTACGATTTAGCGCTGCTTGATAAGTTCTGCCGCCAGGACCCTGATTGCGTTTTGACCTTCTATGGTGGAGAACCACTGCTGCAGATAGATAAGCTTAGGCAAATCATGGATAAAGTATCACCTAAACAGTACATGGTGCAAACAAACGGTTTACTTCTTGACAAACTGGAGCCAAAATACGTTAACCGTTTCCACACCATCCTTGTCTCTATTGATGGACAAGAAACTTTAACGGATGCCTACCGCGGGGCAGGAACTTACCAGAACGTCGTCAACAACCTAAAATTAATCAGGAAAAATGGGTTTGCTGGAGAATTGATTGCTCGCATGACCATAATGGAGCAAACCGACATAGAAAAACAAGTCAGATATCTCCTGGATAACCCTGATTTTTCGTTTACTTCGATTCATTGGCAACTGAATGCTGGTTTTTGGGGCAATGACTATCAAAGACGCAACTTTGAAGAGTGGACCAAAACCAGCTACATTCCAGGCATTGAGAAGCTGGTGCATTTTTGGGTTGACCAAATCCAAGAGGAGGGCACTGTGCTTAAGCTCTACCCAATTTTGGGCATAGCCAACTCGCTTTTACATGAAGAAAAAGATTGCTTGCTGCGTTGCGGAGGCGGCTGGATAAATTACGCTATCCAAACTGACGGATACATTATTCCATGCCCAACAATGTGGGGGATGAAAGAATACTATCTTGGGCACATAAAAGATACCAACCCTTTGAAACTTGAAAAAATCTTTGTTAACGAAAAACCCTGTGTGGATTGCAAAATTCTAGATATTTGCGGCGGCAGATGCCTCTACACAAACATAGCCAAACGCTGGAGTAACGATGCGTACAATAAAGTTTGCTACACAGTAGAACAACTAATCAAAGCGGTAGCAAGCGAAGTTCCACGTATCCGAAGACTAATAGGGAAAGGAACCGTTGGGATAAAAGACTTTGATTACCTAAAATATAACGGCGCTGAAATCATACCTTAAAGTTGCTTATAAACAACGTCTTTTTCCCGCGGCTGCCGAATCGTCTTCAATCCTACACTTTGTCCGCCTTCGGCTCTTTTAATTTCTTTGCGATCTATCTGCATCGAAGTAACGATTTGGACAAAATCTGTTGAGGGACCTTTTATGAGGATGCGGTCGCCGATGGAGAGGGGCAACGTTAATTCGACTATGGCAACGTTGATTTTTGAGAAGAAATGTATGACTTGCCCTATTTCAATTATAACTTCTTCCAAGCGCTAAACCTCCTGCTAAGATTTGTTGTTATGGCAATAAAAGTTTTGTGTATCTAAAAAAAATTAGTTAAATTGTGGTTTTATGTAATAAAATGGTAATGATTATGGACTGATTGTCATAAGAAATTAAAAAAGAGTGGATCTTTAAACAGATTCTTTTCACCATCCTGAAGTTGCATCATCGCCTGTTTGGGCTAAAGCCTTCTTTTCTACATCTCCAACATCTGGCGGAATAGCCACTTGCTTTTTACCTTCTTGAATTATTTCGCGTCTCTTTTTCTTCTGCTCAGCGACAAACACCCCTTTCTTATTTTTTTCCGTAATGAAAATCACCTCCAAACCAAAATTATCAGAGACCCAAGTAACTGATTGACTTACTGGAAATATCTAGAAACATGGCCGTATTAACATACGTGACTGTGTAGAGACAACAACACACAAATCAGGAATGGACAAGTATCATATTAAGCGTTTTAACACAGTTGGTTATGAATATCTAACAAATCCTTTTTGTTTTTTTTTATCTTGGCTTGTTTTAACTTTGTTAAAAAGAAGCTCATCGCGCTTTTGCAGTTCCCTTGTTTTAGCGTTTTTATAGGAAGGCGCATATTAAGGTGATCTGGCTTTTCCAGAAGCTTTAAGTTTACTTGATGTATTGAAAAACTCTGAACCCTAAAAGTTAAGCATGGGGCAAATGTGGCCGTCGTCTAGCATGGAATAAGTTTCAGCTGGAGTCATTCGGAACCATCAGGGTGGCGATGTACAATTCTCACTTTTCTGCAGATTCTTCCCTTTTTTCTTTTTGTAAAAGACCTCTGAGACGAAAATTGGCAGAAGGTGAAAAGAATGAAAAAATTATTAAACTGTCCTCACTGCGGCAAAATAATTTCAAAAGATCTTTGGGAAAAACAGAACACAACAAGCAACAAAATAGTCAAGTGCCCGGGGTGCGGAAGCACAAAGAATTGGAAAAATGGAAAAAGCCATGTGCCATCCGGTGTAATTCAGCTATATTTCTGCAGAGACTGCGCTCTAAGATTTTCAGATCCCTCTTAATTTCGCTAACTTTCATTTTTTTTCTTTGTAGCAGCTTGGAGGTTTCATAGTTGAAGCAGAAAGAAATTGAGGCTGCGGCAATTATGATTAGGATTTTTCTTGCTGGCTTAGCTATTAATTTTAATGCTAACTATCATGAGCTTGCAGAAATCACCAAAAGAGCCTTGCTTGAAGTCGAGACGGAGGAGCCTTAAATGACTGAGTGGAGACCTCTTTGGGACGTTAATCGAGAAAATCGCTTTGCTTCTAAGTCAAAAGTTAACATTCCATCTCCAGCAAAAAATCAGGATATTGCTAAGTCTTGCTGTGACTTTGTTGGAAGCTTAATTTACCCTATCTGCGAGGGACGGTATTGTTTAGCAGATAACACGTTTTGTCCCCCAAGAATTTTTGAAAACCCAAAGATGTGGGAAACTGCCCAACTCGCCTCGAAAAGCTAAAAAACAAAAAGGAGCAAGCTTGGAGGTAGTTTTTTTGGCTAACCAACCGACTACCACTGCAGGCACCTTGCACTCTTACAGTAAGAGTAGTAATAGTAATAATCTGCGCAAACAAATCTTTGACCTCCTAGACGGCGAAGGCCAAACTAACCCATTGCTAACACCCAAACAAATCTGCAAACTCTTAGAAATAGACTATAAACACTACCACAACTACGTCTCTAAAACCAAGTGGGAATGGAAGTATTACTACAAAAATGAACGAGGTTCAAAGTGTTCAAACTTCCACTGCTTCAAAGCCAAAGTAAAGCTCGATCAGCCAATAAGTCAGTCTTTGCGGCAGGTTGTTAAATCTGAGATTGAAAAGCGAGGCGTTGGGTTTGGCTGGAAGCCTAGCAAGGCGAAGAAACATTTTTTTGTTTGGAAATGCAAGCTTGGTCGCGTGGTTTGGTTTGAAAGCGGCAATGTAACTTTGCATGTTCGACGTCAGGGCAATCTGGGGAAGGCTAAGCAGCTCTTCTGTGACGCCTTTGTTAACACTGGATTACTAACGGACTTCAAGATTCTAAATCCGGTGCTGGAGCGGATTCGACCAAAGAGCGGCCATTTTCCTTACAGTTCTGGAGAGCGGTTGCCGTACATGGTGATTCGCGATTTTGAACAGAGCCACGGCATCGTGATAAAAGTTGGCGACCGGACACATCCAGATGCAGTTGAAGTTATCGCCAGCTTCACTGAAGTTATCGATGGCGCTTTAGAAAAGCTTGAACGCCTAGAAAAGAGCGGGGACAAAAACGCTTTAGCCCTTGCAAAGATAACAGGGCTTCTGTCTAACCTTATCCAGGTTGAACCTGACAGACAAGCGGGCAACAAAAGCTCAGGAGATAAGAGTTATGTTGCTTAAGATTGCCTGCCAAATAGCCTCCCTGACGTCTACAGGAGCCTTTAAGTTTCCACAGAATGCCCTTTTGTCAGTGAAAGGTTGTTCAAACGTTTTTAGGGGGTGTTTTAGCCGTCTTATTGTATGGTCTTTTTCCATGCTTTCAGGTTTGGGTTTTTTGGTACCGGTTAGCCCTGATTGCGGACACCGTTTTCTTGTTATTGTTGATGGAGCGAAATGTCTTGACTGAACAAAACAAACAAGGTTTAGAGGAAAAAGCTGTTCAAACCCATATGCAAGTTGCAGAAAAGCCTAAGAAAAGGCGTAGCCAAGCACAAAAAGTAGGTCGCCATAAGTGGAATCAGCATTTGCTCAAGTCCGCTCTAGAGGGAATTGAGGACCTTAAGACGGAAATGCGGTGGGTTCGCAATAAGCTGGATCGGATAGGTGAGGCTGACTACTCCAAAGAGGACCTTGTGCACTTTGCGGCTATGGATGCAGTCGACAAAGAAATCTTGCAGAGGCTTCTTGAAGTCGGTGTGAATGGCTCCTTACCCAAAGATGTGGCTGCAGAGGTAAACAAGCGGGGCGGTTATGCTTTGAAGCGTTACGATGTCGCTCGCCGTTTGGTGCGGTTGAATAAGAAACTTCATTTTGAAACTTGCAAGCTGCTGTTTGAAAAGCGCGGGCATAAGTGGACATTGACTAGGTTTGCGTTTGAAGTCTATGGCAACTACAATAGAGATTTACTAAGTAATAGATCTGGGGACATAGAAACATCTAAAAAGGGAGGTTTAGGGTTTGGGTTTGCCTAGGGCTGACTATTATTGGTTGGCTGACGAAATTGCCAAAGACCTTAGCCTTTCAGATGCTTCGGTAAGGTTGGCAAAGGAGGTTTTGAAGGATGCTAGACGTTTTAGGCCTACTGGCGGTCGTAGCCCTCCTGCGTTAGCGGCGGCTGCACTGTATATTGCATGCGTTTTTAGAGAAGAGAAGGCGACCCAGTCTAGGTTGGCTAAGTCTTGCGGTGTTAGCATGATTTCAGTTCGTCTTAATTATAAGCGTTTGCTGAGGAGACTGAATGTGTGTTTGCCCGTTAATTTTGTTGATTACTATAGTCAAATGGCGACCTGCTGAATTTTTTCATGGAGTGGGCAATGGAGGCAAGATTGGGAGAGAGCATTTTTCGGTGATGAGAAAGGCGCGGAAGGTAAAAAGGAGACCTGTTAGTCTTGACTTTGACTGAGCGCGAATGGAAAATCCTACATTTGAAAGCAGACGGAGCGACCGATTACAGAATTGCTCGCAAGCTAAAGATGGAAACACCCAACGTAACACGTTCAAGAAAAAAGCCTTAAAGAAACTGGAGCGCGCGAGAGCTGATTTAGAGTTTGTCAACGGGCTCAAAACCCAGAGACCTACCACCTAATTCTATATTTAGCAAAATTTCTGCCTGCTTCGGAAATGCAAACTGCAGAATTGGCGAACTTCACAATTCTAATGCTGATATTTGATAGCGCACACGCTTCAGAATAGTTGTTACTTTTAGGAGCGTTACGAAGCTATTTTTCCTGAAAAACCACACTTATAAACGGTACATCATATTATTCAAAAAACAAATTAATAGTTAAGTCTTCGGGTGATATCTCCACTTTCGCCTGGGTTCAAATCCTACCAGTACACTTTTATGCTTTAAAAAACGGGTTCAAAGAACATTTTTGCTGAAGAATCATGGGTTTGCTGAGACTCCGGCTTTTAGGAGAAAAGAGCAAATGCAAAACCTCTTTCATTCAGCTTCAACGTTAGATTTATTCAGAGCTATTCAGTCCACATTTTTTCTGTGCTTGTAACTAAAAAAAAGAAATAGGGAAATTGTTGTTTTTACGGCCTTTTTCGTTGCATCAGCACTATTATGGCACCGACGATGATAACTACGACAATAATTGCTGAACCCATTATGTATGTGTCATTGTTTGACGCTATTATTGAGGCAATTGGTGTTGGAGTGGCATGTGCATCCATTACATTAAATGAGGTTTCAGAATTGGATGGCCAGTAACCGTTTGTGCCAGAAAAAGTTGCAATAACCTTGTAGTCGCCTGTAATGTCAGGAGTCCATGTAAGAGTGAAGTATCCGCTTTTATCGGTCGTGGTGGTTCCTATATTTCTGAAGTTACCATTTGAGTCTAAGACATTTATTGATACGTCAACGCCTGTAAAATTAGTTGGAAGCGGTTTCTGTTGGTAAACATAGCCCATCCAGTCTTTCATGCTTGCATCAGATGCCACAGGAACACCGTTGGGGAAGTCAGCTGCTTGCTGAGTTTGCTTTGTGCCTGCAGAAATGTCAGTAACTGTTCCATCTATAACTACATTCTCTCCGATTGTCTGTACCTTTGAAGCCGAGACTGTCAAAGCGCTTGGTCCTCTGCCTACGCTGTAGATGTTGTTGTCAAGTCCGTTCATCATAGTGGCATAGCCATCTGCTATAGCCCATTCACTTCCACTGTAGGCCCATGTGCTATCGTAGCCTGAGAGAGTCCATATTTCTTGTCCTGTGGTGGCGTTAATAGCCCTTGCTAAAGTTCCTTTGTAGAGGGGGTTTGGAATGGTGTGCTCTTCTGCAACAAAGTATACGACGCCGTTGCCGATAGCTTGTACAAAGGAGGGATAGTTACCGTAGGAGACGTTCAAGCCAGCGTTGGTACTGTTACCTTCACCTCCGTTTCCATAGGTCCATTCTATTTGTCCGGTCAAATCGTTAAAAGCGTAGAGAACTCCGCCGAATCCGCCGCTGTAGAGATTGCCATAAGCAATTACACCTGGATTGTATCCACGCCAGTCATAGTAGTTAAAGGGTGTAGTGTCTGTTTCGGGTGGAGTTGTCCATAGGTATTTGCCGGTATCCATGCTGTATCCTGCCCATTGTTGAGTTTCGACGTAGTTGAAAGTGAAGACGCGGTTCTGGAAATCAAATGGGCCTTGTACAAGAGTGAGGTTACCTGTCGGAGGATTATATGTTTGTGTCCAAAGTATTTGGCCGATTGCGCCTTTAGATGCGTTAAGGTTGACAGCGAAGAATGTAAAGGGACCCTGGGATGTGCCTGATCCTGTTTGCGCAAAACCAGATGGCAGCGAGCCGTTCATGCAAACCATGATGTCCCCGTAGTCAGCAGTTAGAACAGTTGCGGATGAACCTGTGAAAGGCACAGTGGTATTCCAATCATAGGTGCTAAGTATACTACTAGTCGAAGTCAGAGGAACGTTTGCATTAACTATGATAGAGGATCCGTAGGGTACTGGAGCAGAGCTACCAGATGGTGTTGTGCCAGATGTGCCTGTAATCGGAACAGGGATTGTTCCAATAAGAAGACCGTTGCTTGCATTTATTACTGAAGGTATATACGTTCCACCTCCAGGGTACGGATTTCCAACCCATTGCCAAAGTCTAGATGAGTTCCATTGAGCCAAAATCCAGTAGGGATTTGTTGCTGTGCCAAGGTTTGTGAAGACATACCGCAGTATTTCACCGCTTGGACCCATAACTGAAGTACCTGAGGGTACACCGGTGACATTGAACATTGGATTTCCTGTATACGCATCAAAAGCTTGTGCAAAGTTGTTTGTGAACAATATTGGTGGGAAAGTGCCGTGCTGATCTGGATTCCATTCGTTGTATAAATAGGCAAAAGATAACGCTGGAACGTCTGTACGAGACCAAAGGACTTGTCCCGTGCGAAGGTCGATGGCGTCAGTTGGTCCACTGACTGTTCCGGTAAATGATACTGGTTCAGTGTAGAATAGGTATCCGTTGATTATTATAGGGTTGACGAATCGCGGGGTATATGATGATCCCTCATAGTACTGAACGCCTTGAACTGCTCCGTTAGGATTAGAGCCACCGGCGAGGAATGGGTTTCCTCCGACAACCCCTCCAAATTGAAGGGGTCTTGTCCACATCACATGGGAAGTTTGAGGCCCTATAACGTCATTTCGGTACATTGGTCCATTGCCTGAAGCGAGTGTACTGGCTCCTCCTGGGGCGGGTGAATTTAGACCCAGCCAGTTGGATGAGATTGTCCACCAGTCGGTGTTTTCACCGTAGATTGGGTGCGTCCAGTACTGCTCTGGAAGTGGATAGCTGTTTATAGGATCAGGGATTGGTTCTTGCTGGACAACAAACGTTGTTAAAGCAGAGCTTGGCAAATAAGTATCGTTGATAAGTGACGATTTCTCATAATGGTCATATTCATCATAAGCTTGCCCTGGGAAAGTGAAGTTGAGAGTATACGTACCAACTTGGGTGGGAACGAATTTTAAATATTGTGATGATGTTGAGTCTGAGATGACGTCAAAGGTTTGTGTTGTTACTGTATTATCAGGAGCCGTAATAGTGAGATGATAGTTGTGGAATCTGTAGTTGTTTTGTAGTAATGCTGCGCTTACTGCCGAAACATTTCCGTTGAGAACTGATGTTCCGCCAGCCGCTCCGAAAACGCAATCAAGCCACATGTATATGTGCTGAGTTTGTCCGACACCTATAGGATTAGGTGCAGCAACAATGTAAGCATATGTTGGTATCTCCCATCCGGGGGTATGTGCCGCAGCAGTTGGTATTAGCGTCACTGTAGCTCCGGCTGAAATTGCTAAAAGTGCCGTGATTAAAATGGCTGTCATTTTATTTTTTAGTGTTTTCATTTCATTTCTTTCCTTTATTGAGTAAGTCTGAAAAAGAAAAAGGTGTATATAGCTTTTCAAAAAATAGGTTTAAAATAATAAATAGTTGTGAATATATGCTATTTCTCTCAACCCTATCGTATTAGAGTAACCACCAAACTTCTTAGCTAACAGTTAACCTTTCACCACCAAATAAACTAAAGCGCGAGCGCAGAAAAACTCTCAGAGAAAAAAGTATCAAAATGTTGAGATATACTGACGTGGACCAGGCCAAAACAGAGGAATTTTTCTAAGTGATGCTTCTATTTTTTTAATATTAGGGATTTCTGTTATTTTTTCGTTAATTTCAATAATTTCCTCGCTGCTTTTCACCAAAGCCACAAGTGACAAGTCATAATTCCCACTTAGTTTAACAATGTAGGATACACCTTTAATTTTAGATAACTTATCAACTATTTTGTTTGTTTCTCTCTGATCAGCAACTGCAACGTTTATTGCTAAAATACACTGATAATCCAATTTTACAGGGTTAAACTGAATTGAAACTTTTATAAAATTGTTTTTCACTAGTTTTTCATATCTTCTAGATATGTTATCAGTTGAGACACCTATCTCTTGAGCAATTTTACTAAAAGGCATTCGACCATTTTGCGATAGTCTTTCAACTATTTGCAAATCGATTTCATCAATCTTTACTAAAATATCGTGAAAATCGATATCGATTTGGGCATGAGAACCTTTCTCATCAGCGTTTTTGGTCTCTTTCTCAAAGTCGCCTTCCAAAACATTTTCAGGGATATTCCTTACATCTGTCCAAAGACTAGTTTTAATTTCATTTGTTTGATTTTGTTTGCTCATTATTTCTTTGGCATAATCTAAATCTCTCAAATCCTTTAACGTAGAAATTACTATAATGCTGTAGGGGGGGGAGTTGTAATTGCAAAAGCTGAAGATATTAGGAATTGTCTTAAGATGCTCAAGAGTTTCAGGTATGTACTGTGAGTCTAAACTGAGCATTATTACTGCAACAGCGCTGTAGCCAAATTTTGAATAGTTAAATTGAATCGTTGAGCCAACAATTATGCCGGCATTTTTTAATTCCTTATAATGGTTACAGATGACGTCTTTTGACTTGTTACATTGCTTCGCGATATCTGTGAAGCTTTTTCGGCCATCTTTAAGAAGCTCTACGAGAATTTTGACGTCAATTTCGTCAAGAGTGTGCATAACTTAATCTCAGCTTTATTTAATTGAGAATCGTGAGAATATAAGCAAGTTCTTGGAAAAATCAAAAAAATAATATGTGAATAAGTAAAAGAGTCTGTTCAAGTCGAAACTGCGAGAATTTAGCGTTGCATTTATAGGTAAACTATAGTATCCTTAAGACACGGCGTTAAAAAAATAAGCAAGCCTATAGAATTATTATCGAGGGAAATCCCAACATTAATTCTTTAGAAGCTTAAAAATACCTGTCAATTATAGCTTCATATTAGAGTCGCTTGAAATAGCAACTTTAAACATAAACTCCCCAAGCAACATACTTGGTTTGTAGAAAGTTTTCATTACTCTATTCTTCATTGCTTGGCAAAACATCTTCAAAATGCAGTTCCACGTATTCGCTTCTTGACCTTTTCTGTTTTATGGCTTCTTTGTCTATTTTCTCTAAGACGTGGTTTGATTGGGCTATGCTACGGGGTGTTTGCGCACTTTAACCTGAGCCTCAGATTATTTGCCGATTGTTATTGTGTCGCATAGAAAAGAGGCTGGCATTGGGCATTGACAAGTTTTGCACTTGAAGCGTGGGGAAGAAATAAAGATGAAATTAATTGATCTTATTTTTCCATGAGGAAATAATTCAGAAACAATAATGCCGACTTTTTAATTATTATTCTGCCCTAAAAGTGCAGGACTCTTTTGATACGTGAAAATCACCGCTTAATTGGAAAAGTCTTTTAGTCTTGCGTGCGCACAGGTTACTTCATGCTGATCTGGTGAATTCTTTGCCTGAAAGTAAAGAAAGTAATCCTGCAACCTTTGAAAGCAAGCCAACAGAACTTGAACTTGACTTGTTTTTCGATTACTCTCTGGATTTGCTAGTTCTTGTTGGATTTGACAACCGTTTTAAACAAGTAAATCCCTCGTTTGAAAGAATTTTAGGCTGGACAAAACAAGAGGTAATCTCAAAGCCGTTTTATGATTTTCTTCATCCAGACGACATTGAAAAAACTCAAGCTGTGTTTAGAGCTCACGAAACAGGCAAGAACGCAGTTCTCTTCGTAAACAGATACCGATGCAAAGATGGCTCGTACAGGTGGATATCATGGAACTCTCATCCGCTAACTGAAAAACAAATAATTGTTGGCATAGGACGAGATATCACAGAGCGTAAGAATGCTGATGAAGCGCTGCAGGAAAGTGAGCAGCGTTGGTCAACAACATTATTTAGTATTGGCGATGCCGTAATCGCAACAGACACATCAGGCAAAACAGTGTTCATGAACCGCGTGGCTGAAGAATTAACCGGTTGGACATTGAGCGAAAGTGTGCAGAAGCCCGTGAAAGAAGTCTTCAACATCGTAAACGAGCAAACTCGTTTGGAGGTTGAAAACCCCATCGCTAAAGTTCTTAGGGAAGGTATAGCTGTAGGCTTGGCTAACCACACCGTTTTGATACGAAAAGATGGGTCGGAAATTCCAATTGACGATAGCGGAGCACCTATAAAAGATAAAGACGGCAAAACAACCGGAGTAGTACTAATTTTCCGAGATATTACTAAACGCCAAAAAGCCGAAGAAGATTTGCTGGAAAGTGAGAGAAGTCTAAAAAGGAGTCAGAAGATTGCACATCTTGGAAGTTGGGAACTTGACTTAGTAAAAAATAAGTTGTCGTGGTCAGATGAAATTTACCGAATCTTTGGTTTGAAACCTCAAGAATTCGACGCAACGTACGAAGCATTTCTGCAGGCGGTTCATCCAAGTGACCGTGAAGCCGTAGACTCTGCATACTTGGGATCTTTACGTGAGGGTAGAGATACTTATGAAATTGAACATCGAGTGGTTAGAAAATCAACCGGTGAAATAAGAGTTGTCTACGAAAAATGTGATCATGTTCGAGACAAAACTGGCAAAATTATTCGTTCAATTGGGATGGTTCAGGACATCACCGAGCGCAAGAAAGCCGAAGAAGAGCTCAAAAGAAGTATGGAACACGCTCGTCAGAGTGCTGAAGAACTACGAAAACTTATGGATATCATTCCTGCCGCTGTTTGGGTATCCCAGGACCCAAAATGCAAAGTAATTGTTGGTAATCAGGCTGCAAACACTTTCTACGAAGCAGAGGGTGAGGAGAACGTTTCAGCTGGACCAGCAAGTGGAAGCGCACAAGATACTACTAGGCGGTTTTTCCGGAATGGAAAAGAATTGATGCCCCAAGAGCTTCCTATGCAGGAAGCAGCCGCAAAAAACATCGAAATCAAAAACTCTGAGCTAGAAGTAATAGTTCCCAGTGGCAGAAAGATTACGATTCTTGGGAATGCCAAACCCCTATTGGATGACGCTGGAAACGTGCGTGGTTGCCTTGGAGCATTCGTTGATATTACTGAGCGCAAGAAAGCTGAAGAAGCTTTGTCGAAAAAGCAGGATGAACTGCAAACAATAATTGACTCATCCCAAGGGTTAATTTTTTACAAGGACCTCGAAAACCATTTCATCCGGGTAAACAAGTCGTTTGCCGAGATTATGGGGTTGCCTAAAGAGCAGCTTGAAGGGCGGTCGCTTTTCGAGATATATCCTAAGGAAGAGGCGGAAGCCTTCTGGAGTGACGACAAACAAGTCATTGCATCGGGCAAAGCTAAGGTCGGCATTGAAGAAAAGATGCAATCCGCGCAGGGGCAGAGGTGGGTTCTAACTGACAAAATTCCATACCGGGACGCAGAGGGCAATATCATTGGTGTAATCGGTTTTTCTGTGGATATTACTGAGCGCAAGAAAGCTGAAGCGGAGTTGGAACACCAAAAAGATGTAGCGCAGCAAGAGAGAGATAAGCTGTCATCGGTGTTGAACGGTATAATGGACGAGATTTGGTTTGCTGATGCAGCAGAAAAAAAGTTTACTTTAGCTAATCCGTCGGCGGTTAAAGAGTTCAAGTTAAATGCCTCTTCAAATACAGACGTTGAAAACTTAGCTGCATCTTCGGAAGTGTATCGTCCTGATGGCAGCCCAAGACCTGTTGAGGAAGCTCCACCTCTGCGTGCACTGAGCGGAGAAATCGTAAAAAATCAAGAGGAAATGGTAAGAACTCCCGGGAGTGGAGAGTTGAAGACCCGCATAGTCAGTTCTGTTCCCATCAGAAATAAGAATGGTTCCATTACTGGATCAGTTTCAGTAGTTCGAGATATTACTGAACGCAAGAAAGCTGAGGAAGCTGTGGCAAGGCAGGCTGAGCTTATTGATCTTAGTCCCGACGCTATAATTGTCAGAAAGCTTGAGGGTACTGTTACTTTATGGAGTAAAGGTGCTGAGAGACTTTACGGTTGGACAAAAGAAGAAGCCATAGGGCAAGATGCTAATTTGTTGTTGAAGACCCAATTGCCACAATCGCTTAAGAAGATTCAAAATGAACTCAGAACCAAGGGGAAGTGGTCAGGAGAAATTGTCCACATTTGTAAAGATGGCAGTAGGTTGGTTGTGCAAAGTTATTGGTTGGGAAAATTTGGATCTGACTGCAAAATAGTGGAGGTGTTGGAGTCGAATGTTGATGTTACTGAACGAATTCAAATGCAACTAAAGCTTGAAGAATCAGCTGTCCTTCTTGAAGAGTATGCTAATCAGATGGAGGAGCTTGCTAATCAAAGAGCCGTGCAGTTGAAGGATGCTGAACGTTTAGCAGCTATAGGAGCTACTGCGGGTATGGTGGGTCATGATATCCGAAATCCACTGCAGGCTATTATTGGGGATGTTTATTTGGCTAAAACAGAGTTGGATTCAATTCCTGAAGGGGAAGAGAAAAATAATATCCAAGAAAGCCTAACAGAAATTGAAAAGAATATAGATTACATTAACAAAATTGTTGCTGATTTGCAAGATTTTGCAAGGCCTCTTAAGCCAAATGCTGAAGAAACTGATTTGAAACTTATAATTGATGACTTGCTATCAAAGAACGGTTTGCCAGAGAATGTTAAAGTAAGTGTTAAAGTAGATACTGCAAAAGTTGTGGCTGACTCCACTTTCATAAATCGCATATTGTACAATTTGGTGAATAATTCTGTTCAAGCCATGCCAAAGGGCGGCAAACTAACCATTCGCACATACAAAGAAGCAAATGATACCGTCATATCTGTTAAGGATACAGGTGTCGGCATTCCTGAAGCAGTGAAAGGCAAGTTGTTTACTCCAATGTTCACCACAAAAGCCAAAGGCCAAGGATTTGGTCTAGCAGTAATCAAGCGGATGACTGAAGCATTATGCGGCACCGTAACATTTGAGAGCCAAGAGGGCAAAGGAACAACTTTTATTGTACGGTTGCCCCCCCCAAGAGCTGAACGGCAAATGACTTAGCACGCGATAGGAATTATTAACTGAATGTAAATTGGAGTATAGTTCATTTGTTCTAATGGAGCCTAACCTCGAAGATACTTTATCGACCGGTTACAAAATTATGATAAAAACAGTTTTCGACAATGAATGTAGACAATAGATTAGAGAAATCACTAAAAAACATGATTTAGCGGTTGTTCAATAACAAAATCAAACCTCATAGCCTACAAGACTAAATCAACCGTACGATCACTAATTCTTAGGTAATTCCCCTCTAAGTCAAAGATGGTTTATATTTCAGTTTTGAGTATTAACCCTTTTAGAGCGTCGTTATTTATGGCTTTATTTTTGATAGTTTCAAGGCATTCACCTGAGAATTGTCCAATAAACAATGAGAAAATGAAAAAAATAACATTGCAGTTACCAGAAAAATTGGGCGCCTTAGAGAAGAAGCACGGAATCAAGAGGATTGGGGCGTGGACGGTGATTCCTGAACATTTGACTGTTTGGGTGTATGAAGCCCCAAATTCGGAATCACTGCGGAAATTCTCTATGGAACCCGACATGGTAAAATGGATGGCTTGGAACACCAACGAAATCAAGCTTGCCATGAATCTGGAAGAGAGCATAAACTTGCTAAAATAAGCCAATAAGTCTAAATTAACGCGCTTCAATTTCCCTTCTTACCTATTGAAGTCTGAAAAGGGAGAATTGAAGTATTCCCTGCGAAAGTAGCTTTTTCCCGTTCGAATACGAGAGCACATGCTGTTGATCTAGCTGCGTTAAGCGGATACGATGTAATTTTAGTGAGCGAAAATAAAAAAACCCGCGAAAGCAGAAGAGACTCCTAAAAAACTGAAAGGGCAATCACAAAAAAGAAAACAGCAGCAATTAGCAAGCCCTCGAAGAAGACATCAGCCTTAGCTCCAGCAACATCTTCAGATCTTTGGCAAGCATTTGACGACACCTTCGCAGGATTCAGAAACGATTTTGAAGAAATCCTATTTCCAGCAAATTGGGTTGACGCTTTTTCTTTTATGCCTGAAACAAGAGTTCCAGTAGTTGATTTGGAAGATCGAGAAAAAGACTACCGGTTGAAGGCGGAAATGCCCGGCTTTAAAAAAGAAGACATCGAAATCGAAGTGCAAGACAACCTTGTAGTAATAGCTGGCGAGGTAGGGTGGAAATACGACAAGAAAGAACATGAATACATTTGCAAAGAGCGAGCTTGCAAATCGTTTTACAGAGTGGTCGATTTACCTGAAGAGATAAAAGCAGACGAAGTCACAGCCAACTTATCAGAAGGCGTTTTAGAAGTGATGCTTCCCAAGAAAGTACCAAAACAAAAAACAACCAACTCTTGCAACCGCACTCAACAAGTCAAATATTCATCAAATACCCATTCTATGCCCAAGCTCGAAATAGATTCTTTAATTTAAGAAAACCTACACAAGACAACAAAAAATAATTACATGCCAAAACAGTAAACCATCAATAATTGAAAAAAATATGTTCGGGCGGTAACAACCGTAGTGCGAATGAGCTTTGGAAGATGGTTCTTTTGCGAAAGTATTACTTTAAGGGTGCGTATTTCGCCAAAAACCAATTTCTTTCATTGAAGTCTGGCCTCTCCTTTTTAGGTTTGTTACAGTATTTTGCGAACTCTTCTGTGAAGTTTTTGATCTCTAGAGTAGGGTGGGGGCATAAATTGGGAGTTGGATTTTGACTTTTCCGGTTTAGAAGTATGTGGCTAGGATCTGAAGGCGATTTAAGGAATTATATTAAGCTCCAAGAAGCCGATAATCTACCCTTAGACTATTAAATTTGATGAAAAAGAATTTTATAGCAAGTTATCGGCAAGTCAATTAGACAGACTAACAGACAGTGATTTGCATGATGTTTTGAGCTTTAGTCTTTGGGAGCTGAAGCTTTCCATAGAATATGATTAGCGATTAAAAAAATGGGAAAGCGATGAATTGTTTTAGGCTTTCTTCGCAAACCCGATATATAGAATGCGTGAAAAAGACGCGGCTAAAAAATGCCATTATAGCGATGAGTACAACAAGTTGCTTTTTGAAAAAATTGAACTGTTGATAAATCAGCTTAGAAGCGATAGAGCGCTGTTAAGAAAGAGAAATGATAAAACAAAAGGTAAGAAACCCCCATTTGACTTTTTAACCTTATCTTTTTTGTTTTTTTAGGTAGATTTCTGCTTCATTTTCAAAGCCATCGTTCCAACCCTTAATCGCCTGGTAATCAATATCGATATTGTGCATTTGCTCTATGTGCTCGACAATTCTTCCCGCATCGCCTGTAAAATTGTGCTCACAACACAAAAGACAAGTAAAGTTGTCATTTTCGGTCAGAATTGCGTCAAAATCGCGTGCATGGTAAATTTCTTCAGCGATGACCTCAGAGTTTATCTTAAAGAAAGATGCAATTGCCCCAAATCCTAGAATAATAACTCCAATGACTATCAAGATCAAACCGCCAATTAATTCAGTAGCGTAAGAAGCGGAACTTCCAAACAATAGTGCTCCCAAATTATATGAAGAACGGGAGATTACAAAAATGCCAATTCCAATTAGTATAATGCCAATAAACCCCCATATAAGGCTCCATACTAACCAAGTCCCAGCCGCTCTCCAAGCCCTTCCCCAAGTCACCATTGAAATCCCGTGATCAAGCAGTTAAAAATGATATTAAACAAACTACTTTTAAATATTGCTGTAAATTCAAAAAGATCGTTTTTTTGGGAATAATGCGTTTCTGGAAATAATCCTTCTTAAGTCGATTTCATTGAATACATTGAGTATTGCAATGATAGAACAAAATAGAGTGAGAGAAAATTCGAAAATCCGCTTTTGCAAAAATTGTCCAGATTTTAATCCGTCGTTTGCTTTTTGTCTGCGTCTTCAAAAACAAACTGTCGATTGGTTTGAATGCTTCGCAGAAGCCTATTAATTGAGAAGCTAATCTGAAGAAATATAGTTTGAGGCTCAAAGTAGTTTTGGCTATCACTCCACTTAGAATATTCTTCTTCAAGTTATTTCATAGTTCTTCAGAAATTTCCATAAATTGAGTAATTATGAGCAATTTAAGATACATTCGCTTAGCTTTCGATTAGGGGAGTACTGAAAGCAACTTTTTAGGAAGCGTCAATAGTGGAAAAAATCGCAAATATTTAGCTAAAAAGCGAACTTTTTAAAATAATTATCGAAATAAATTCATCTGGATTATTGTATTTAGCGGCAAATTGTAAGATCCGCAATTCATACTTGTTCAATTTAACTGTGCGCTCATTACAGTTAGTTTTTTATAACTAAGTTGGATGTATAAGAACTAAGGGGATTCAAATTGGGTCCCACACATGGGGCAGTGTAAATGTATTTTTTTTAGGTCTTTTAGAACTTGCTCTGATACCAAGCTGCTATAGCAGTTAGAGCAGAAGCAGATTTTGCATTTAGGACACCAATAAACGCCACCACCAACCATGTGACCGCACGCATCACAAGGCTTGCTTAAATCGAAATAATCAAAAAAAGTCATAGAATAACATACCTGTCTTTAGCCTTAAAATACAAACCTTCGAAGAACATTGTCAAACAGTAGAGAGTTGAGTGAAAGTAATTAGTTAACATTCTTCAATTTTACACAGAATTGAGGCAAAATTTGGCATTTTGCAGTCATAATCCTTTAAGCTTTTGCTCCGCAATGTGGACATTTATCTAAAATTTTCATTGTAAGCGCCATGACAATAAGGGCAACGAACTCTTGTTATGACCTCTTTCTCTTTAATGATTTCCTTTGTTGGAACTGGTTGGTTGTTTTGGTCACGACTTGCATTTTGAGTCATCGAGAGAACTTCCTTTTTATCCAAGCGTCTGTTAAGCAGCTCTTGGCCTCTTCCATCTTTAGCTGTTGAATCAAGTTCTGCCCATTGGAAACCAGCGAAAGGCACGATGTAGATATGCCACTTAGCTTCACAAATACTGCATGTAAGGGTATCTCTCTCGCCTAAAGTTAAGTGAACTTTTAACGTTCCTTTAGCTGATGCAAAACAAATTGGGCAGCATTTAAAGTAGTTTCTTAGGTCAAGTGCGAACTCTTGCAGGTCAACCATTAAATCACTGCAAAATACATCAACCAAAGATAGCTTAAACTTTTGTGGTCAATGATTCGGTTTGGGGATTAAATTTTAATCCCCACACACACATTTGACGATTACCAAACGATAATGGACATTACAGAAAAAGCACACAAGCCAATCTGCAATTGATTAAATTGGTGGGCGTCGACGCCGCCTTTAGTTGGGGCAGATTAGAATTGAACCTACCAACAACAACAGCTCCGCCAACAAATCCTCCAACACAAACCACTACTTCCTCACCAACTGCTTCCCCTCAAATAAGTGAGTCCACCATTGTTCCTTCACCAACAGTACCTGAAGTTCCTTTCTATACAATCCCAATATTTATGGCAATTTTATTGGCTGGATTATTTCTCCTTAAGCAAATTAAACGCCCCGATGCCTAATTGTCTCAGTATTTCTTTAACCACTTAAATGCGAGCAAAAAAAATTTTTACCCATCGTTACTATTCTCTATCGCTATCTACCCTTAAGCCCTAAAAATTAGCCCAGAATCTCTTTGATTGTCAATCCAATATATTTCTATATTGTTTGCGAGATATTTAATTAAATTATCTGCAATGGAAAGATTAGCGCGCCGCTTTGTCCCTAAATCGACCCTTAAGAGTTTTGGATAAATCAATTTTATGTTTAGAAAGAGAAGAAGATTGGGTGTGTTTTTTATTTGGGTTTTTTCAAAGTTTTTAAACAATAGTCTTTACGCTTTCCTTTGTTGAGCTGGCCTGGCTTATGTTCCACAATGATTAGGCGGTTGTTGGTTAGCCATCCGGAGCCGTTTGAGAGTTTGAATTCTAAGAATAGCGTCTCTTGGATTGAAAACCAGAATTCCATAGTTTGCTTTGTTGATCAAGTTGTATATTTGATTTTCATCTGCCAGAAAAGCATTTGCCTTTGCCTTCTATTTGGTCGAGGGTGCATTCGCCAGGTTCTTTATCGATTCTTAAAGCGTGTAAGCGCGGCATCCTTAACCGGCAATCACTCGTAACTACTTGGTAGATGACTTCGCAGACAAGCTTAGGCTCAATCCACGTTATTGCTTCCATGTCTCTAGCGATAAAAGGTGCCAAAGATCGTTTGAGTTTTTTGAAATCTCTCATAAGATCCTCGAGTAATTGTTGGGTGAACCCAGTGCCAACGTGAGCAATGTAGACTGGTTTTCCCTCTTTATCGTAAAGGCCAACGACTAAAGCGCCAAAAGTTGACTCTCGAGCACCCTCGCCCTTTGAATACCCAAAGATTACGCAGTCGCAACTTTTAATGTTCTTAATTTTTAACCAACTGCCCGTCCTGAGGCCTAGTTCATATAGGCTGTCCTTGCGTTTGGCAACCATCCCCTCCAAGTCTTGCTGCAAGATTACTTGATAGTATTGTTCGCCTTTATCCTCGACATAGTCGTTGATGATTATGTGGGAGCCTTCCTTGACTGACTCTTTTAGGATGACTTTTCTTTCTATTAATGGTAAGTCAATTAGAGGCTGACCTTTTTTCTCTAGGATGTCAAAAAGTATGAAAGTGGCTGGCGACTTTTGCCGCAAACCCTCGACTTCTCTTGCCGAAATTACGTGACCTCTTTCTTGGAGTGAGTGGAAGTCTACTTTTCCTTGTTTCATGGTGACGATTTCGCCGTCAACAACCACATTCTTTGCAAGCTGCCTAAGTTCCTCTAGTTCGGGAAAGAAGGTTTTGAGTTCTTTTGCATTTCGGCTTTGGATCGTGAAGAAGTCGTCCACGTAAGCTATCGCTCGAAAACCATCCCACTTTATCTCAAAAATCCAATCTTACCAGAAAAAGGCTTTGGAACAGATTTGGCAAGCATCGGCTTATAAAAACGCATAAACAACTTCACTATTCTTAAGAGGATAGACCTTTTTTAAAATTGCCATAGATCGTTGTAATTTTTGTTGTTTCAGTTTGTGACAGCATTATTTTATATTATTTTCAATCGGTAATATGTGATCAGACATAGTGCTTTAAACTGTTGGGCGGGTCTGGCTGCCAAAATCAGGCAAGACATAATTACCCTTTTCATCTTGCCCGATGTTGGCACACGGCTAAATCCACTCAATCACCCCTTCTCCCCCTAAACAAGAAATCTGGTTTTTATTTTTGGGAAAGGCCATTTTCTATGGCTTGAAAATCAGTAAATATTTTCTCTCTTTATCTTCTTCAATCGTTAATCCGTATTTTTTTGCATGCTCTTCTATTTCCAATCTATTATAATCACATTTAATTTGAATCTGGTAATTTTTAGGCTTTCTTTCGCAAATATGTACAAACGAAGGATCAACTAAATTATTTGCCACCAACTCTTTCAACATAGCCATCGCTTCAAGTCTGTTCAAGTGTTCCCCCTCTGTACGCCCACTATTTTAATGATTTAGCGGTTGTAAGATATATAAAATTTTGCCAAAATTACCCTTCTGTTGTGTCCGGCGTGTAGTACCATGATTATTTATTGTTCCATGGTGCTTTAGTCTGGAAAGGGTTGAAATGATGGATTTTTGTAAAGAATGCGGATCCCGTCTTGAACCAAAAAAGGTCAAGTCAGGTCATCAAGCAATACTCATACTTGCCTGCAGCAAATGCGGTCAAAAAACAAACCAATCAAGTGAAACTAAAATCTACAGCAAAGTCATAAAACACAGTCCCAAACAGCTGGTTTCAGTAATAGACAAAGCACTTCAGTTAAGCACTCTACCTACCATTAAGGTGACATGTTCAAAATGTGGAAATAAAAATGCTTATGCGTGGCAAGTCCAGACAAGAGGCGCCGACGAATCATCAACTCAATTCCTAAGATGCACAAAATGCAAATATACCTTCAGAGAGTGTTCATAGCAAAAAAAGAAACTTGAGAAATTAATATGACAATTTCAATACCAGATAATGAAGAAAACCAAAAAAGCTGCATATGCCCAGCTTGTCCAACTTACACGAACTCGAACCTAACTGGAACACTTTTCTGTGCCAGAGGAAAAGCGAAAGAACCAGTAAAAAGTGTTTCTTGCCCTTGCCCTGCATGTCCAGTCTCCATCAAATATGGATTAAAGCAGACATATTACTGTATTATTGGAAAATCCGCTGAAACTTGATTAAAAGAAAAACCCTGGAATATTTCAGAGATAACGCGATCCTTATCACTTAAGTGGGGAAGATTATTACTCATCCACTGTGAGATACAGAGGAGAGTTTAACTAGAGTGACTTTGCAAGAGCTTGGTGGACTCACCCATATAATATGCAGAGTAACTAACAAGAAAGCTATACCTCTCCACAAAAAACCCTGTCACAAAGAATACCAATATCGCTGCAATCCTGAAGTCAGGAAGTAAAAACCCAGATGACGATTTTGTTGTTGTGAATATGCTATCACATAGACATTTAGGCATCCTTTGCAACACCTTAACGATAGGCTTTATTATGCAATTAAACAAAACTCAGAAGACATCAATCGAGAATGATGGAGCTGAAAAAATCTTACGTTCCGTATCTTTTGACCAAGGATTTCATTTTGCTACAGAAGAGGGCAAGTTTACTTTGGAAACCGCAATTAACTTATTCAGTTTTTACATAGAGCTCAGAACTATAGATTTGCAGTCTGTTAAATTTCATTTTCAGCGTCGTGATTTCCAAAATTGGGTGCAAACCACTTTAGGTGATCAAGAATTAGCATTGAGGATAGACAAAATTTCCTCAGGGCTTTCTGATGAGGAGCTGAGGAAAGAATTACTCAAAACACTCCAAACGCGTCTTGCGGAGCTTCAGACAATAGTTAACAACTCGAGTAAGAATGTTAGCGTTTCGGGACAAGAGCTCAAAAAGTTCACTTTAGAAGAACTCAAACAATACAACGGATCGGGAGGAAAACCAGTTTACTTTGCGTTTGAAGGAAAAGTTTACGATTCTTCAAACAGCAGCTTATGGCAGACTGGCTATCATATGGGCGCTCACAATGCAGGTAAGGACCTCACAAAGGACATTAAATCTGCGCCGCACGGGAATGAAGTATTTGGAAAATTAAAACAAGTAGGCGTTCTTAGCTAATTCCATAATAATTACCAAAACACTAATGTTTGCAACATAATACCATTTGTTAATTGCTTCCTTGATTACTCTCTATTTCTTGCTAAGTCGTTTGAGAGTTTGTTTTATTTTGTACTTGATCTGATGCATGTGCTCCGAGGGATTAGCTATGGAAGCAATTTGCTAAAGTTGTTTTGAGGCTTGATAATTATGGGTAAGACTGTTGAATCTTTCAGGATGGCATTGGAGGAAGAGATTAACCGCTGGAGGTGCTATAGCGGATTGAACTTCATTTTTAATCAACTCTCTCCCCTACTCGCAACGTACGTTTCTTCAGCTTCTATTTAAGCTGTTAGAGCGTAGAGTGTAAATCTCGAGATGATGCAAGTGAAAGCAGTAAAAGTGTCAGATCAAATTCATGCAGAATTGGTACCTATTGTTGGAGAGCTGATAGCAGAATCATGCCAAATGAAAACATACGGAGACGCGATAGAGGCGCTTATTCACCGGTCCGTAATTTTGCCGCCTGGCCTTCTAACAGAAGTTGAGGAGTTTGTTAAGAGCAACAAACAGTTGGGTTATTTGACCAAAGAGGATTTTTTGAGAGGAGCAGCACGCTGGTTAATGGAGGAACTAAACAGAAAGCATAAGATACACCCAAAACATGAGGCAAGCCAAGAAAAGGAAGACGCCGAAAACTCCAAAATTCAAAGCCTAACAGAAGCTTAGTTGATGTGTAAGTCTGTTGAGTCTTTTAGGGTGGCGTTGGAAGTGAGATTGGTACGTGTAGGGTTTTAGAAAGCATCGAGGAGAGATAAAGATCTGGAAGCATTCGACGAGATGATGAATATGTACAGGACTTTTGCCTCAGAAAGCAGCAATACTACAAACCCAATAATCTTCGAACCAATGGTAATGAGTATTCTTCTATAGACAACAAAAAAGAACACGGAAGCTTGAACTCAAACTTCAAAATATGTTGTTGCAGTAAAATGGAGCGAGGAATTAGGCTATCCAAAATAAACCATGGATTCAAGAGGGCATTCGAAATTACTCCGCTTTTAGGGAAACTGCAGCAACATGGCTTAGTAAAGATAATCTTTGACCCATCGATAGATGAGGAGCCTCTTGTGCCCTAACAGAAAAAGGCCGACAAAAACTAACCGAACTGCTCTTCAGCGGAACCTAATAGGGAACCTCAACAGTAAGTGAATAAACATGATGAAAAAACAGTCCACATTATTTCCTCAAGACGCAATAAAGATTGTCGCTGAATTAAACTTATCTGAAGCCGAAACAATAGCAGCCCAAGTAAAAGCATCAGTGGAAACTCTGTGCGATTTGATTGAAGTTGCAGGCAGCATAAGACGACAAAAAACCAAGGTACACGATATTGACTTCGTGGTTGTTTCAAAAAGCGACACGGATTGGCTGAAGATTAATGAAAAACTCAAGCAACTAAAAGCTAAACCCAGCTGTGCTGGTAACAGCGTAATTAAAGCCTATATACCCTGCCAGGAAGGCCTCTTTCAAGTTGATTTCTACAGAGCTAAACCATCAACCTTCGGAATTCACCTGTTAGTCCGTACTGGTTCAGCTGACCACAACATGTGGCTGGCTGGGCATGCGTTATCAAAAGGTATGCGGCTCAAATACAGTGAAGGTCTAATCAAAGACGGCGTGGCAGTCGCTGGAGAAAACGAGCAGGGCGTGTTTAAAGCCTTAGGCTTGCCCTATCCTTTACCCTCCGAGCGGGAGATAGTGAACGGCAAAACCGTTTGGATGCCTCCTGAAAAACTGTAACATTCCATCAAGCTAGCCGATAAAGATCAATATCAAGACTGCAGAGAAAGGAGAAGAAGCGAGGTAACACAAATGGAAAAAAGTAATGTTTACAAAGCAAAGAATCCTAAGGAAGAGCTACTAGAGTTTCTTGAGAAAAACCCTCCGATTTACAGGGTCGCCGTCAAATATACACTTGCACGCCATATTGGGATTAGGTTCTCTTCTCTTTTCGACCATTTGGATCCTAAAGGGGACCGTGAAACTTTTCTTAAAGAGTTACAGAAGGGTGACTCTTGGAGCGTTGTTAATGACCCCAAGGGTGGCTCAGAGGTTTTGTTGAAGTTAACAGAGAAAGGAAGGGATGAAATCATTGACCGCTTCTATTCAGGTAAGGAAAAAAGGAGCTAAAACACATCATCAAAATAATAGACCATCAACCAAAAAAAGAGCAAAACCATCGAAACATAAAGGTATGTTACTGCTTTAAGGCAACCACAACAGTTTATTTTCTTGAAATTACATATCCAATTCAGCGGACATCTAAATAACCTCAAAAATATCCTCACATAAACCGAAGCCCCTTCCTAACAGAGAAGCAGGTTTTTCGCCAGGATAAAAGAGGAGTCCGCCTTATTTTTTTTAAGAACAGAGTTACTCAAATGATGTTACCTTACAATTAACCTCCAAGTTTCATTAAAACCAGAAAGAACATCATTTCACTTTTACTCAACTCTCCGCTGCACAAGAAGGTTGTTGAGAAATTTAAGTTATAAAGAAATTTGAACTGATGCTTGCCCAAAGGAATTTCCTTAGCCTCACATCTTTTTCTCAAATGTCTTTTTAAAACTAAAAAAGGGGAAAGATAGTTTTTTGTATGGCATTCTTATGGTCGTTTTCTGAGCATTAACAATGCTAGCACTACGCCGACTATGATGATGACAACGATTATGGCTACAACTGATGGAACAAAGTATTGGTCAGCCATCGATGGTGCTTCAGTAGCAACTGGCGCCGCGGTTGGCGCTAGATTTGCAGCGTTAAAGTGTGCCTCAGCAGATGACGGATAATATGATTCTGAACCTGCAAAGTTAGCAATCACAGTAAAGTCGCCAGAGATATCAGGAGTCCAAGTTAATGCAAATGTACCACTTACGTCGCTGGTTGTGCTTCCTATTTGTCTAAAGTTTCCATTTGAATCAATAACGTTTATGGTCACTGGAACACCGGTAACGTTTGTTGGCATTGGTTGCTGCTGATATACTGTTTCCATGAATTGACTCATGCTTGCATCAGATACACATGGTAAACCATTGGGGAAGTTAGCTGCTACTGCATTTTGGTTTGTGCCGGCGGAAATGTCGGTTATTGTACCGCTGATGGTTATGGCTGTTGAAGTTGTCACACCAATATTAGGGGCTGTGACTGTCAATTTGCTTGGTCCTTTACCATAGGAGTATATTTGATTGTCATAGCCGTTAAACCAAACCATATAGCCGTCAGCAACAGCGGGTGAGCTGCCAATATCAAAGCTTAAGCTATCCCAGATTAAGTCGCCAGTTGTAGCATTTAGGCAGTAGAGTTTTGCACCTTTAAACACCGGTGGCGTATAGTCGTGTCCAGCTCTTACGTAAATTTTATCGTCTGCAATAATGTAGTGTGACCACCAAGTACCTAATGGCCAGGTGCCATATGGTGTGTCAATTCCAGCATTACCTGATGTCCAATACCACTTAAGGGTCCCAGTTGTAGCATCATAACAATATACTGCGCCGCCTAGTCCCCAAGTGTAGAAGTTGCCATTGCCAAATGCGCCGTTGCCGCTGAAATCATAGTAACCCCATGAACTGTTTTCTGATGGAGTTGTCCATAGTTTCTCGCCTGTCGTTATGTCATAACCAGTCCAGGTCATAGTCTGTTGAGAGTATTCAGCGTATTTGCCTTCACCTGCCTGTATGACAACAGTGGTAAAGGGTGTTAGTGTTCTGTTCACTGGTCCCCATAGCAGTTGTCCTGTGCTTGCACTGTAGCCAGCGTCAATTTCATACCCCAATTGAGCGCCTCCAGGTGGTCCTGTGAATATTCCTCCTGGGATTGCGGTTGTCAGCACTACATCATCTGTAACTTTAGATACGGCTAGTCCAGGGATTATTGGTACACCGCTAATATTGGTGGCTAAGGGTATACTCCATTGGTATCCGTCATTCCAATCGATTGTTGCTCCTTGGGGAGGTCGCCAGATTTCAGCAGAGCTATAGGTCAAATAATACAGGTTTTTCTGAGATCCAGCTGCAATGCATTTGGTTGAGTTCCACATGTTCAACATTCCGTTTGCTGCAGTGTAACTTAGTATTTCGCCGTTTGGACCCTCAACAAGCGTTCCAGAGCTTACGTTGGCTATATTGAGTATCCAAGCTCCAGTCATAGCATCGTACATTTCCCAGTTGCTTCCAGGCGGATAAGGAATGAATCCAATCGTCGCAGGTGCACAGAACAAGTAGGCGTGGCCTCCGTATTGATCGCCTGTTATGAAGTTAAGTATCATTCCGCATTTTAGTGGTGTGGTGATATTTCTTTCCCAAACAGTTTCGCCAGTTCGCATATTCACAGCTTTCAAACCTGTCGGATTGTTTCCAGCGCCTGGATATTCAGTGTAGTAGAGGATTCCGTTGAGAATAACTGCGCCAAACTTGGTTTCATAAGCGGTTCCTGTAGCGTAAAGACCAGTTTCGGAACTTCCAAATTCTCCTCCAATTTGACCGCCGAAAGCTTCTGGCAGAGTCCACATAACGTGGGCGCTATTGGGAGCTGTTGTGTATGGATCATAATTGCCGTTGTTTGCATATAGTCCCGTTGCGCCAAAGTTAGTTGCTCCAAGTCCAAGCCAATTACCACTGATTGAAGCCCATTCTCTATTCATTGAGCTTATTGGACGTGTCCAGTAATTGGTTGGAAGCGGATTAGGTGTATATGTCAGGCTTATTGGATCTTGCTGAACTGTAAGCGTTGCGCTTGCACTGCTAGCCAGATAAGTATCATTTAAGTAATCAAGCCCAAGAGGAACAAAGCCAGCACCGAAAGGATAGGGATTCTCATTTAGAGCCACTTGCCCTGGATATTCAATGTAAAATTTGTACGTTCCAGCGACAGTAGGTGTATATCGTGTTGAAGCTCCGCCGTTAACATCTGAGTTGAAACTTCCCAGCGTTTCATTTGTTCCGTCAGGCTTTGTTACGGTGACTTTCATGTTGTGCCATCTTGAGCCCCATTGGCCTTCGGCT
This sequence comes from Candidatus Bathyarchaeota archaeon, assembly GCA_963775685.1. Taxonomy (GTDB): domain Archaea; phylum Thermoproteota; class Bathyarchaeia; order Bathyarchaeales; family Bathycorpusculaceae; genus Bathycorpusculum. Next base: position 51,360 of record CAVZJV010000014.1, on the reverse strand, counting down.
CCAATTGGAACTTTATCAAGCCAGAATGCGACAGTTGTCTGTTGTCCAACTCCTATTGGGTTTGGTGCAACAACCATAAAGGCATAGGTTGGAACTTGCCATGGAGGCGTGTGTGCACTAGTGGTTGGAAGAAGCATTATTGAAGTGGGTAAAGAGAGCATAAAAAGCATTGTAATGCCAATTGCAAAGAATTTGTTTAATTTTTTCATTTTTATTCTCCTAAGAATTTAAGTCGTGAAAAGTGCGCCTTAAAAGTGCTATTCACGACTAGTTATAGTTTTTTTGGATAATTTAAATAGTTTTCTACTAAAGGCCTTATCGAAAAAATCGTTGTGTCTGATGCATGATAGATTTAATCAAGCATGAACAATGAAGTGTCGCTTTTTGGGTTGAACTGCCTCTCAAGCCAAAAAGAAAACGGTCATAGACATCTTTTGTGGTCAAGTGTTTTTTGATTTTTCCTCAATCGATTTTCTTGCTTTGTTTTCTTACAATTCTTTTTCTTTTTTGCTTGACTACTTCTTTCATATTGTTCGAACGGTTTGCTGAGGCTTCTGGGACAAGGGGAGAAAAGAACACAACATAATTGGGAATATTTCATCTTTGATTTTATTCAGAGCCTTCTCAGCCCATTTTTCTTCTATTTTTTTCGTAACTAAAAAAGGGGAAAGATAGTTTTTGTTTGTTTGGCTTTTTTATGGTCGCTTTCTAAGCATCAGAATACCCACTATGGCGATTGCGATGATTATTCCAACTGCTGCGATGGCTATGTACATCATAACATCTGTTGTGGTTGCAAGGTTTGATTGAGTTGCAACTGTTGGCGCAGTTGTTTGAGATAGCTCGCTTGCAGTGAATGCTGTCGAGGCTGTTGATGGATAATATGAGTTCGTGCCTGCGAAGTTTGCGATTACTGTGTAGTCTCCTGAGATGTCAGGTGTCCATGTGTAGCTGTAGGTTCCATAGATGTTGCTTATTGCAGTTCCAATTGTTCTGTAGTTACCGTTTGCGTCAACAACATTTAAGGAAATTGGAACACCGCTTGCATCAAGTGGCATTTGCTGTTGCTGGTAGACTGCTTCCATAAATGAGCTCATGCTGTCGTCAGATATACATGGAAGTCCATTGGGGAAGTTTGCGGCTACTGCTTGCTGCTTTGCGCCTGCAGAAATGTCAGTTATTGTGCCGCTAATTGTTATGGGAGCAGAGGTTGTAACGCCGACTGCCGGTGCTGTAACAGTAAGCTTGGTTGGTCCTTGTCCGTAACAATACAGTTGGTTGTCATAGCCATTTGGCCAAATCATGTAGCCGTCAGCAACCGCAACTCCTCCGACAACACCAAAGTTCAAAGAACTCCAGATTTCTTCACCTGTAGTAGCATTCAAGCAGTATAATTTTGCGCCTTTGAATACTGGCGGCGTGTAGTCGTGACCTGCGCGGACATAAAGCTTGCCATCAGCTAAGATATGATGTTGCCACCAAGTTCCTAAAGGCCATGAGCCAAAAGGACTGTCAACACCTGAACTTCCCGTGTTGTAAGACCATTTTAGATCCCCTGTTTTAACGTCATAGCAGTAAACTTCTCCAGCTAAGCCCCAACTATATAGGTTGCCATAGCCGATAATGCTTGGAGCAGTGAAGTCATAGTAGGCCCAGCTGCTATTAGCAGACTGAGTCGGACCCCAAAGCTTTAGGCCTGTATGAATATCGTAGCCGGTCCATGACATCAGGTTCCTGTTGTATTCTGCGTAAACTCCTTCTCCAGAACGCAATACTGTCCCAGTGAATGCAGGAAGTGTTAAATTATTCGGACCGAAAATTGGATGCCCGTCAACTGCACTGTAGCCTGCGTATATAGTATATCCGGTTTGGAATCTTCCAGGAGTTGATGTGTCTTGTCCAATTGTAAGCACTACGCCATCAGAAACAGCTGAAATAGCAAGAGAGGGACTAATAGGTACTCCACTTATGTTTGTTGCTATAGGCGTTGTCCATTCGTACCCGTCATTCCAGTTAATGGTGGCTCCTTGTGGGGGTCTCCAGATTTCTGCAGGACTATAGTTTGCAAAAGTCAGATTCTTTCCCGATCCGACTGCGATGCATTTACTCATGTTCCATAGGCTTAACTGACCCCCTGCAACACGGTAGCTCAAGATTTCCCCGTTATCACCTACTACTAGCGTTCCGGCTGTTGCGTTTGCAATATCTAGTATCCAGTCTCCAGTCATAGCGTCATACATAGACCAGCGTGATGGTTCTTGTGTATTAACGAACCCTTGGGCTGTTGTTGCTGTAAATAGGTAGGCATGTGCGCCGTATTGGTCACCAGTTATGAAGTTGTATATCATACCACATTTCAGTGTTTGCCAATTACTTGTCATGTCTTTTTCCCATAAGGTTTCTCCAGTGCGTATGTCTAAGGCTTTTAAGCCTGTAGGATTACTGGCAGCGCCTGGATATTCAGTGTAATAAAGTATGCCGTTAAGAATTACCGGTCCAAATTTAGCTTCATAAGCAGTTCCTGTATTATAGATGCTTGTGTCAAGCGAGCCTGATTCGCCTCCAATTTGTCCTCCGAAAGCATATGGTTCTGTCCATACTACGTGAGCGCTGTCGGGTGCTGTAGTGTAGGGAGCAAAGTTTCCAGTGTTAGCGTACATTCCAGTGTATCCAAATTGTGTTGAGGCAAGTCCAAGCCAGTTTCCGCCTATCGTTGACCATTCTCTGTTCATTGAGTTAATTGGACGAGTCCAGTACTCAGTTGGAAGTGGATTGGCAGGATAAGCGGTTGATATTGGGTCAGCTTGTACAGTTAGGTAGAACGGTGTGCTGGTGCTTGCTAAGTAAGTGTCATTGTAGAAGTCTGTTCCTGCTTGTGGTCCATAAGGATAGGGATTTTTCGACGCTGCTACTTGTCCTGGGAAACTGAACACAAACTTGTAGGTGCCCTGTTGAGTAGGTGTATACCAATCCCAAGCTCCTCCCACAGGATCAGAAGTATATGGTCCTTTTGTTTCAGTTGTTCCATCGGGCTTTGTTACTTCGATCTTCATGTTCTCCCATCGCATACCCCATTGGCCAACTGCCCCTGGTGGTACTTTGTCAAGCCAAGCATTTAGGGATACTTGCTGTCCGACGCCTATTGGGTTAGGTGCAACATTTATGTATGCATATGTTGGAACAGTCCAAGGTGGCGTATGTGCGCTAGTTTCTGGTATTAGTACAATTGTAGTTGCCATCGAAATTGTTAGAAGTAAAGCAATCATAATAGCTAAAGTTTTATTCTTATTTTGCATTTTTCTTTTCTCCATTAAGTCATAATTGAACAGAAACAAACTTTGAAAGATTTGTACCTGTTCAATGTTTTCAATTCTCTTGCAATAATTATATAAGACTTGTGCTAAATCAGCAAAGATGATGAATACCCATGGATAAATCCTGTTAGATTAGCGGAGCACGCTCCAAACTAACTAGAATAACACAAAAACACTGCTTGAAAAACAAGACCGCTAAAATATAAAGGCGGCTCAGAATTCATAGGCCAGCTCAACGTTTTGTTAAAAAACATTAATGGTCTGCTTAGGTTTCAGCGGTTTGTTTAATGGGTTTGCTCCCAAAGAGCAGGGGTAACCCAACTAGCGGAAGTGATAGCATCCATAAATCCAAGTTGTGGCCAAGAATCCATGCGTACCATTGGTTCCAGCCACCAAAGAAAATCCAAGTTAAATAATTCCATAAAAAGTAAATACCTAATGAGGTAACGATGGCGCCAACTGCTCGAATACGAAGATCATGCACTTGTATGGTTTCTAACGATTTCTTGGCAAAGTAGACTGTGTAAATTGCAAGGCCAAGTAATCCAAACAAAGTAGCTGAAAAACTTAGCAAGTATTGAGGTGTACCAAGGACGTATCCAAACCCTTTTTGCATAACCGTAACTGTCCACATACCACTATTGTTGAGCCAGAAAGACAAAAGGTAGAATATGCCTGCAATCATCGACCATTTGATTGCCCCCTTTTGAGGCTTGTCTACTCCCAGATTTCTAACAAGCACAAACAAGGCAATAGGAATGCCTATAGATCCTACAAGGCAGGGTAGCCCTGTCGACACTAAAAGGCTTGTACTAAAACCTTGTGCTGTTGGCAAGATGCCCCATATTCCTGAGGGCAAGAGGCTTATCCAGTAGAAAGCTTCCAAGACTAGAACTATCTTGAGAAGTTTGTAGGCCAAGGATTGGGGCAGAGTTTTTTTGGTTAAAGCGAGAGAGACAGTGACAAAAGCAATTAGGCTGCCTATTAACCGGACTATGAGCCCAGGGAGAGCCGATATATCCGTTATGAATACGCCAAAGTTGAATGATCCTCTGATGTTCCATTCACCCCACCATTGAAGCGTAAACATCGCATGCAAAGTGAATAAGAAATATGAGGCAACAACTATCAGTAAGCCTACTTTTAGCGGAGTAATTGTTTTATTATCTGCCATATAGAAGCAACCGTTGGTTGAAAAACAATCGGATAGTTGGATATATTATACTTTCGGTGTATCGCCTGAGGTGAATTAAAGTTTTAAATATTTAAGCTAGTTGTTATTATTTGATGAGGGTTTGCTCTGGAACAGACCAATAAGATAACTCATACCTTACTATTTGCTCTTGAAGGTGTAGGCGCCGTTTTCGTGGGCATTTTCTTAGCAGCTTACCTGGGTGGCATGTTTATGACTCCTTCAACTACCGTTTTGCACTCTGAGCCCGCATTTAAAATCCCGCTTATCGTTTTTGGTTCTATTCTTTTGATACTTATTTTTGCTGTTATTATCCTTGCAGTTTCATCAAAGAAAAATAATTCGACAAAAAGTAGCATTTAGCGGTATTCTAGTCTTTCAAAAAATATTGGTGCTAAAAGCAAAACAAGGTTACAGTTATTAAGATAGCAGAACGTATAGGGTATTCCTTGATTTTTTGCTAAAAATCTCAGGCGATTCCCATTGACTTGGATAACCAGTCTCGATGAATGTCCAAAACTCAGCAGGGTACTTAATAGAAAAAGAGCTAAAACAAATGTTGGAGTCAAGGTCCTCATCGCCCGACATTTTTTCAAGTAACAAAAAGATATATCTCCTGAGCAACACTCAAAACAAAAATAACCCTATTGGCTTGATGAAAATGACGATATCTACCTCGAAGGCTGATAAGAAATAAATTCTGAGAAAAATTTGCCAATTTATCTAAAGACTTCTCTATTCCTTATTGCTATTTCTTTTTTGGCATACAGTATCTATTGGACAGCATATAGCGTATTTTGGATTTACCATCTTACAATCAATATCAATACATGGTTCGCAGCGGGCACTACTTTGTTTGGAGGGGGAGACACTCTGGAATTTGGAGTTCTACTTGTCCAGGAGTATGGCGCCTCAGTTGGCTATTTTCTGGCGCTAATTGGTTCCGTATTTGCTATTCAATCCATCGTCCTATTCACAAAAAATGACGAAAAATATCGTGACAGACTTGGCAAAGCTTTTCTTTTTGAGGCACTTTTTTTTATCCTGCTAATTCCATCTGGTATCCATCATCTTTTAGGGGTCGTTCTTTCATGGACTTACGTTGATATGTACGTTGGGCTTTCATTTCTGCTACAAGCACTGCTCATTGTACCGCCTTTTCTGATACTCAGTCATAATCTTAGAAAACCCCAGAAGCATGCTTCAATTTTAAAATGGATAGCTATTGCTGCGCTTTTATTTGTTTTTGGATTTTGGTTGAAGTATTTGTTTTTGTGGCTGGATGCGCTTTTACCGTTAGGACCCAAACAAGCTACATTAATGAGTACAGTGGGGGCTGCAAATGCCATGTTAACTCTGCTGGTTGCAGGAATACTGACAGCGGTCGCTTGCTATACTTTTTACCAAAAGAAAAAAATGAACAAATGCTTAGTTGGTACTGCCTTAATTTTGTTTGGAAGTTATTTTATTATTTATGATTTGGTTTCAATTTGGGTTCCAGTGTACAGTTCTTTTTTGTATTTAACTGATTTCTGGATGATAACCCTTCCAATCCTGGGCATAGCAATAATCAAGTTGAGATCCAAGACCAAAAAAGCAATCACTCAATAGGACTCTTACGATGACGCAACCACGGTCAACCTACAATAAAATGTTGGACCGAGAGAAAAAATCGGTAGCATACATGGTGACCATATATTGTAAAGACCACCATAAAAGTGAAATTAGTTTGTGTGACGAATGCACAGAAATTAAAGAATACATATTTACACGTCTTACAAATTGTCCCTTTCAAGAGAAGAAAAGAAGAGATGAAATCATTGAACTCTTCTATTTAGATAAGGATAAAAGAGAGCTAAAACGTCTCGTAAAAAGACTGGACACAGCCTACCAAAAAAAAGATAAAACCTATACCGACAAAGACTTCGACTGGAACGCCAAAGAAAACGTAACCGTAACCATAACCATAATTTTTACACCAAACCCTCATCCCGCATCCAACAATCAAAGACCTGCGTCAGCTAACGGAAACATCCGACAAAACAAACTTCATTAAAAACGCGGATGCACAAAAAGAGCGAAAATAGTTAAGCTTATTGGAATGATGCTGTAGACAAAAGTTTACCTGTCTTAAAGGAGCATAAGTTTGGTCTGATTATGTAATGGCATGTTCAAATTTATTAGTGCCATCTGCATCAATATTATTTCACTAGTTCGGTGGGTTTGATGGCTAAAACTGCGTATTTAGATGAAGAAGACCGTAAACTTCTTTTTGAAACCAAACAAAAGCTAGATGAAGCTACTAAGCTGATGAGTGAACTTATGGAAACCATCGATGTTTTAAGTGATCCAGAAATGATGAAAGCTATCAAGCAAGGTCAAGATGACATTAAGGCTGGAAGAGTCAAGGATTTGCGTTCCCTTCTTAAGGAAGAGCACGTTGAAGCCTAAGTACAAGGTTGTTTTATCAAGGCAAACTGAGCGTTTCTACAAAAAGTTAGAGGGAAAAGACAAAATAAACGTTCGAGCGTGCTTGATTAGTTTAGAAGAGGATGCGTATGCTGGAAAGAAGCTTCACGGAGACTTGAAAGAGAACTTTAGTCTGCGTGTTGGAAAACTACGATTAATATATACCGTTTCTGAGGAAGACAAAGGTGTCTATGCTATAGCTATAGGTCCAAGGAAAAACGTCTACCAATGATTTTGCCAATTGAAAAAATATGAAACTTCGAAAGGTCAGGGGTTTATATAAGATCTTAGATGTCTGGGAGTTTCCAGCCTTCTTTTCTTTTGTTGCGGATTATTTCTTTGATTTCCGGAACCGTTAAGGCAAATTCTATGTGTCCACAGGTCTCACTCTCGTCTAATTCGCAATAGATTCCCTCTGGCCTAAAGCGGATGTCGGCTATTCGGTGGAGCTGCCGATCGGTGATTCGCACGCCATGCACTCCCATGTTGAAGTGGTCATAGCGTGGCAGGGGGGGTTTGTATTTGTTTAATAGTTCGCGGAGGGCTTCTTTTACGATTTCTGCGCGGCTCTTAAAGCCGTAGGTGCCGATTAATTTGTCCATGGAGCAGACTAGGTCGTTTGGAAGTTTTATGGTTGTGTAGTCGCCTTCGGTTGGTTCTTTTTCTATTTTTCTTGGCAATTTTTACCCTTTAGTAATGTATTAGTAACGTGCTTGTTTAAGTATTTTTGGCAATTTATCACATATCAAGACGCCATAGATTACTAATAGGCTACAATAAAACCTTAAATTCAATATAGTCGATATGAACCAATTAATAATAGGTGAATAAATGACACACGAATACGTCACCATAAAACTACCCAGCAACATAGTCAACGAAGTACTCGACCCACTAGTCGGAACCCACGGCTACTCAAGCAGAGCCGACGTCCTAAAAGACGCACTACGAAGACTCTCAGAAAAATACCAACCCTCACCAACCTAAGAGGCAAGTGTTCTTGGGGAAAAAGCTTGCATTAAGTTTTGCATTCAGAAAGGTTCGCAAGTTTAGGCACCATGATAGAGGCCTTCTGACAGTTTTTGAAACCCCTCTCCCCAATTCAAAAAGCTTCCTAAACAAGAACACCTCACCTCTTGGGCTTGTTTGTTTGCTCGTTTGTTCATTAAGTTATGAAGGTAAGTGCGGAGGGCGCCGCCTATGATTTCATTTGATTATCTCAAGCAGAAATTCGCTGCTTTGCCCGTTGAGGGCTTGGGTGATTGTATCGCTATTCCTGGTGAGGAGCTTGATCTTGATTGGATCCTTATATTTCTAGAAGAAGGCTATCGGTTTGAGGGCACTTTTCTTGATGGACAACCGTTTGTTTTGGTTCAAGTTAAGCCCATGATAATTGACAACCCAGATATGAAGTATGGAGCTCGCAAAAAGGGGGCTTCGCACTATTGATTGATGGGCAAGGACAGGCTAGTCATGGCATCTCGACAGAAGAATACGTATTTGACACTAAAGCTGTTTCTAAATCTTGTAAGTCAGAGTCTGCCCAAGCCTTTGCCGGCACCTGCCCCCAATGCCCACAATGCAGCTCAAAAAAAGTCTGGCGAGACGGCACTCGTTCCCTAATGTTTGGTGAATCAATCCAACGGTGGCTCTGCCGAGAATGTGGCCTACGATTTTCAGACCCTAACGACCTATTGCAGGCTAAGAAAGCTGTTGCAACAGTTGAAATGATTGAAACGAAGTCATTAAAAAGCGCCGAAGACAAAGTATTTACTCGCCAAATATGCGTTACGGAGACGAAAAATTTGGAAGCGGAACAACAAATCGTAAAAGTTCCGCAGAAAAGTGAGATGGACCAAAACGGCGCAATCCTTGACTTCCTATGGCACCTGAAGAAAGAAAATAAAGCAGAAGGAACAATCAGAAGTTACCGGCATTCATTAAATCAGCTATCAACAAATGGAGTAAACCTCTTTAATCCAGAATCATTCAAAGAAACCCTTGCCTTAAGCAGCTTCTCAGAAACCCACAAATACTGTTTAGCAAAAGCATACCAAAGCTTTCTTAACTACCGCAAAATCGATTGTAAACTGCCTAAATACAAATGTGCCCGACGAAAAGACCCTTACTTACCACCAACTGAGCATCTTGCACAGCTGTTTAACAGCTTCAGCCAACAGATGACTTGCTTTTGCTTTACCCTCAAAGATACAGCTGCCAGACCCGTTGAAGCGCTTAGAATAGAATGGAACGACATAGACTTCGCAAACAAAAAAATAGCCATCAATCATCCAGCTAAAGGCAACAATACACGCGCCATCAGAGTAAGCGACGATCTAATTAGCATGCTCCAGCAGTTACCAAGAAAGGGAAAACTGGTGTTTTCCTACGGAGAATATCAATATGCTGAAAAAGGATTCCGAAGAATGCGCAAACGAGCAATCGCAAAGACAGGCAACCAAGAACTTCGCAAAATACACTTTTACACCTGCCGATACTGGCGAGCAACCGAGGAAAGACACAAAAAAGGCAACCCAGACAGCGTTCAATACCTGTTAGGCCACACGTCGCTAAGTTACGTCGGATTATACGCCAGATTAAGCGTCGATTACTTTGGTAACAATCAAGAATTTGACGTGCAAGAAGCCGACGACAATGACAAACCGAGAATCAGAATGCTACTGCAAAAAGGTTATGATCCAGTGCTTAATATCAACGATGGAGGCGTCCACTATTTCAGAAAAGCTAAATAAACAACGGGCAATAATTCAATGCGGTCGCAGCATCTCCACGAAGATAGTAGGACCGTCATCTAGCGAAAAAGCATGGACATGGGGCCGTCGTCTAGCATGGTTCAGGATACATGCCTGGGGCGTATGCGATCCTGGGTTCAAATCCCAGCGGCCTCACCACATTTCCAGTGGCCCCATTGGCGATGATTTTGTTCGATTTTTTAGTCATTTTACTTTCGCTTCCTGAATAGTTTTACTTCTCCAAAGTCGCATACGTATTCAAATCCTGCTTCAACGAGTTTTTGTGCGTCTTCTACGGTTTTGGCGGTTGCGGTGTGGAATTCGTCGTTTTTGAAAGTTATGAGCTGTGTGTAGAGTAAGGTGTTTTGGATGTTTCTGTGGCCGAGTATTTTCATGACGTGTAAGATGTCTTTGGTTTTGGCGTATTCAGTGGTGGCTTTCCAGTGGCGTAGGGTGTGGAAGTGGATTTTTTTTAAGCGGTCGTTTTTGAGGTTGAATGCTATTCTGCTTCTTTGTAGGCGGAAGGCTCTTGCGAAATGTCTTTCGCTGCATCCGTAGGGTTGTTCGTGGTCTCTTGGTAGGCTGTTTAGCATTGCTATTAGCTGATTTGAGATTGGTAGTTGTCTTGGTTCGCTGCCTTTTTCGGGGGTTATGTCGACGGTTCTGTTTTCGAAGTTGAAGTCGGTCCATTTGAGCATGAAGGCTTCTCCGCATCGCATTCCTGTTTCTTTGAGTAGCTGTAGGAAGGTTGCGGTTTTTCTGTTGCTGCCGGCGATTAGGCTGTTGATTTCTTGCTCTGTTGGGATAAATGGCAGTTTTTTGACGCTTTTGAATTTTGGTGGGTTCCAGGTTAAGCCTTGCATTTTTAGGAAGAGGCTGTATGTTTCGACGGCGATGTCTTTTGTTTTGACTTGCCAGTTTTGTTGTCTGGCTATCATTTCTTTGAGTGATTCGGGGTCTGCTAGGTTGGCTCCTTTGTTCATCATTGTTTTTAGGAACCGTATGCGGCGTGAGATTGTTGCTTCGGCGTATCCTTCTTTTTGCATCCAGAAAGCGTGTTCAATGATTTTGCCTTTGATGTCTGCTTGATTGTTGCTCCGCAGAACTCCAGTGGTCTGTTGTTCTGCATCCAAATTTTTCGTCTCGATTGCGCATATTTGGCTTGAGATATAGTATTCCCTGTGCCGTTTTTAATTCATTGGGTTGATTGGTCCGATGCGCCCTTTCCTTATTGGTCCATGAGTTTTTGAGGTCCATTGGATCGCTAAAACGTAAGCCACAGTCTCGGCAGAGCCATCTTTGTATTTCGTCTCCTGCGGCTGTGTAACGTTTGGAGTCTCGCCATAGCCGTTTTGAGTTACATTGAGGGCAAGGTGGGTTTAGGGGGATGCTTTCTTGAAGCGTGGATCCACAAGCGGGCATGCTGGAGAAGGTGCCAAAAACGTCAGAAGACTTAACCCCGCCTGAATATCCAACCATTCCCTCCCACCCTTTGTTATTTCAGTTTCTTGTGATTGGTTAGTTTACTTGTTTAGTTCTGGAATCTTTTCGAAGTTGACAAGTTCCCAAGGAATGTGTGCTACCAGTCCGCATCCGACATAGCGATAGAAACTCTCTGGATCAACAATGCTGGTATTGCCTGTCTGCATTAAGCGGGGCTTTTGCATTTTTACGTGACATGCGCACGCTTCGCCTAGGCAATCGCTGTTTTCCTGTTGAGGATGGGCTGCGGCTAAGGGGCAAACCTTATGTCGCTCCGTCATGGTCTCTCCCTCGCTAACGCTGTTTCCTCAGCCGTATCAAAGGTCACGGCTGGAAATGGCGCCTTAGGTCGCTTATGAGTTGCCTTGTATGCTTTGAGTCCTTGTTTGAGGATTTCATTGGCGAAAGCGCTTCGCGTTGCTAGGTCCCTTAAGGCGTCTATTTCTTTTAGAACCTCTTGATCGATAGTGAAGGCGACTTTTGCTTTCATTTCTCACAATTCCCCTTATGGTTAACTTAGTTAACTCCGTTACTATGAGAAACCTTATAAATCTAATCCTACTAATCATACTTCTGTTCACAGGAGAAATACGGCATGAAAGCAATAAAAATCTCAGACGACATCCATAGCAAACTAACCGGTCTCCTAGGCGAGCTCACCGCTGAGACTAACAAAATGCAAACTTACCAAGACGCTATAAACGCTCTCCTAGCAGCAGTCGGTTATTCTTCCGTCTGAAGTCATTGCCAAAGTGGAAAACTTCATTGAAGAAAACAAAGACATAGGCTTCACCAACAAAGAGGACTTTGTCCGTGATGCCATACGCTACCGACTAGAACGATTGAAAAACGATAACGAATTCCTAGAAGTTTCTCGTGAGCAGTATGATGAGCTCGATGAAGCCCTAAAAGAAATGGGTTCACCTTTCCGCAGTCCAGAGCAATTTATACGCAGCCAAATATCCGAAACCCTCTACAAATACGATGAATACAAGAAGACCAAACAATACCGTTAACCAAATCAGTTGTCGCTTGGGTTCTATTTTTGCCAAAGAGGTTTGTTTCTAATATCTCGCGATCATGTGGCAAAGGGCAGGTCAATTATAAAGCGGTGAATACTTCTTTCTTGTCCACTCCTGAGATTACTTTGTCATCTTTAATTAGGCCTCGACTGTACTTGAGACGCATTCCTTTGGAGAAAGCATTCCTGCCAGCCGCATGTTATACTCTGTAGAATCCGTGCGGATAAGCGGGTGAATGCCAAGGGTTCTGTTTTGTTTCTTTGCTATTGACTGTAGTATTTGCGTTTCTTGAAGTAAACTAGCAAGCCCGCAGCCCCGGGAAGAGATTGAAACTTACCGCTTTCCACAGAGCGGCCTACACAAAATAGGCCTATCACCAAGCCACTTTATAAGAATTAACATATAGTCAACGCTGAAGCTCAAGACAGGGGATATTAAGCTGGAGACTGATGAGAGCTTTTTCCGCAACTGCGTCCATAATTAGAGAAATATGCTTTTCACCAGTCGCAGGCAAAGGGACCACTAAACAGCATGCCTTAAAATGAAAGTGTATTCTAGCCGTGGGAAAAGGTTTACTTACTCTTATTGCCCAACGACAAGATTTTGTATCATTGTGCTGTTGGCGTTGTATAGATTTAGAATTGGTAAACCATTGTCACATCTCATTGTTATGGCACCCATCGGTATTCCAGTAGCGTTAAATGTCCTGCCGTTCCAGTCGCCTTCTATACCATACGTTTGATTAACTGGAAGAGATATAGCATAGGAATATTGTGGCTGACTTATTGGCGCTTTGTAAACCTCATGGGTTTCTGTGTTTATGAATTGCACTTCGGTAGGTGGGACAGTTAAGCCGTGGCTAATAATTAAACCTGAGACTGTCACATTATTTGTTATAGGTTTCGTTGGCGTTGTTATTAGTGAAGAAATAGACTGTGTTTCGGTTGGTATAACACTAAATTCAACAGTAAATCCAATGGTTGCTATGACTATTGCTGAAATTATTATAGCTAAAACTTTTACTTTGGTTTTCATTTAGTCATCATTTCCCCTTAGTTACAGAGCTTTCTTTATTTCTGCTCAAAATAGAGTATGCTAGAGTTACTTTTAGCTCTCCTTAGAGAACAATCTGTTCCGCTAAAAGAACAGCAAGCGATTGGGTGATTATAAATTTGATTGAGAAAAGGCCTTAATTCAGGGGTTAGCGGTTTTTCGATGCCTTCTATAAAGCATAAAACCTACACTTATTCCGAAAACTACTAAGATGACAGCAACAACAGCTACGACGGAAAAAGACGAAGAAGGCTGAGGTTTTTCTGTGAACCTTTCGGTTGAAAATGTAACTGTGGCATTGCTATGGGAGTTATCATGGGTATTAGCATAAACGGTCAATGTATGATTACCGAAAGGAATCTGTTGAAACGTTGCGACAATTGAGGCGTTTAATGAGTTTACATAATTAGTCTGAATACCAAAAAGCTGGTGAATACCGTCTTGCCAATCCGCTTGGTAATAAACACTATCAATCGTCCAAAAATACGAAGCCACATCTACTGTTAATGTAAAGTTGCTTGCTTGCAACACAGTTTGATTTTCAGGAAACACTATTTCACAGATTGGAGGAATATGTTCAAGTTCATCTGCTGGTGGCTGAATAACAGATGAATTTGTATGCCAAAGAGCAAAAGAAACAGTTGGTTCTGACTGTGTCAAAGTTGCAACAGGTGTAGGTGTCTGAGCGACTGCAGATTCAACCATCATTAGGCTTGACACAACCAATGTTAGAACAAAAGCTAAAGCCAAACCTTTACTCAGCTCACTTAACTTCATCGGCTTATGTTTTTTGGAGTACGCCAACAAACCAGCAACCGTAACTATTGCTAGCGCTATAGGAATCGCGTTAACAGTTGCATTATTTGGTTGGACGCTTGGGCTTTTCAAGTCAAATCTCCTAAGGGGGTGGGGTTTCGGTTGGTTCGAATGCGAGAAGAAGGTCGTAGTTTGCGATGTCTTTTCTGTCGTATGGTATTTGTATTTCAAATGTTCCTATTGAACTGTTGCTCACTTTAGTAATGGTGAAACCTGGCTGTGGCGAGTTTGCGGTAAGAATTGGTCCGATTTTTTGGTTTGTAGAATTGTAAACATTTGCTGTTATGCTGAAATAGTAATCTTTGGAGTAGTCATTTCTAATTGTTCCATTTATGATAACGCACGCATCGCCATTGTTAATAGAATAAGAGCCTGTGGCGCCTGAGCGGGTGAAGCTTTGGTTGTAATTTCCATAATAAAGTTGTGAGTCAATCAAGTAAGCCTTGGTTTCTTCGCCTCCTTGGTAATCACTTGGAAAATGAAGATAGACACTACCTTCTGATTGGGGAGAAGAGGCCACTGGTTGATTACTCGCCAAAAAAACGGTTAAGACTAAGAAAAGGGCAATTAAAAGAATAACAACTAGTAATAGCGTATGCTTTCGAGTTATTTTCATTTAGGTGGCATTCCCAGTCTATCTAAGCTTTAAAGTGATATTTAATGCTACAGTTTAGAACAAGCGACCAACGTTTTGGTACACTCAATTTTCTTTGTCCTTCAATTTCATAAAACCTTTAGGTTTTTTTCTGAAGAACAGTATTCCTGCTAACAGCGATACCGAAATGCAAGCTATAATTATGAATAATGCAGGGTCTTCGAAGGGTTGGAAACTATCTGCGTTTGTTGTTATGGGTGTTTCAGTTTGGGCTGATGAAGTCGCTGGTTGCATTGATGTGCCATTGGGCAATGTTAAAGGTGGTAGTTGAGGCGGCACATAGTTGTAGTCCACTTTAAACTCTCGTGTTCGCGACATTTCTTTACCATCAGCAGCGTGCGAGTACACGATAAGCGTATGATTGCCTTCGTCTACGTTGTCCAAAGAGGCTTGTGTACTGAAAGCATTGCCATGTGCAAAAACGCCTTTTGTAGTAGTCCAATAATAAAGCCCGTCTTCTCTTGTTAAATCGGTAAGTGTAACGTTGGCTCCTCCATCCAGACTATAACGGATGAAAGTAATGGCAGCGTCGTCTGTTAAGACGTTAACACGAACCTGAAGTGGAACAGATGCAGTTGAATGAACGTCGGGAGCAGGGATTGGCGAAAAGATTTCAATGGAGGGCGGTGGATAATAATGCGCTCTTACCAAATTAACTTGTAGAAGCGCTGGCACTGAAATTACTAGCGCTAAAATGACTATTACCGCCAATTTTGTTCTTTTCATCCTTGTACAGCTCCATGCTTCTGTTTCCTGAAATAGTAAAACAAACCAGCAGCCACCGCTAATGCGATTACAAAGGTAATAGCGACAATAATTATAGACTCTGTCTGTGGTGTTTCTGCACCAGTATTAACTGTAGGAAGCTGTGTTATAGTAGGTGTTGGGGTTAATGGGCTTAAAGTATTTGAACCCATCAACGGAATTGCAACTGGCTTCATTAACGGATGATTGTCCTTATAGATTAAGGGCGTCTGTGTTTCTACTATAGAATATACATAGGGCGTGTTACCTATTCCCGTGCTGTCTATTTCTGTAGCATTAGAATATTTTGTTAAATAATCACTCCAATAGTTTCTGTCAGCAACTCCGCCAAAGCTTAACCATACTAAGACGCTACCGAGGTTATTTTCAGTTAATGTTGCGTTTCCTCCGTAATCAAATGATACTGCTTCAACGGTGCAGAAAGTTATGTTATTGTTAATACAGTCTCCTAAAAACTGGATAGAAGGTATGTAGTCATCGTAGAAAGTGTAATTTCCACCCCCATTAGTGCCTATGCTGCCGCTTTCGACATACAAGTTTTCGATTGTTACATTGATAATGGTAGAACGTGTTGGGTCTTGCCCTATTCCGTTTGTTAGGTCTATTCCACCTTGGTTAAGCGAATACCCTGCGCCGTCTACTATTATGTTGCTCCTCTGAATTTGTATGTTGCCTGAAATGTTTGCCGTTAAAGTGTAGGTGTTACCCTTGCGGTTAATGGCATCTGTCCCTGTGAAGGCGCCGTCGGAGTTGATCACTATATTGCCAACTGATTGTGCATTGATAACTGGAATAGTGGCAACCATGGACAAAAGAAAGGCAAGGCTGATTGGCAGAACCCAATGCTTGTTCACATCATCATCTCTACAATTTGTTAGGCACTCATTAAAGATATAAGTGCATTCGTCAAGGTTTCTTAACCAAGACTGCACTAAAGATTAGAACACTTCGAATTAGGGATAAAAATAAGAAGCCTAATGCTGTATTTACCGGTAATTAGAAGCTAAAGGAGAGCTGTTGAATGAAAAGAGCAAAACTATTTTCGGCGTTTGCAGTGCTTTTAATAGCCATTTTTATAGTAAATATTTTTGCAGTTAACAGCGTAGGTAATGCAAACGCACAAGATAGCCAGCCGTTTCATGTTGGCGTAACGTTCGGCGGGGACAACGCCGCCGATGCGAAAATACTGATTGATAAAGTTAAAGATTATACTAACCTGTTTGTTGTAGCTTCAGGTCCCCTACAGGGTAATATCGACGAATTGGTTAAAACTTGCGATTATGCTGTTAAATCAGGGTTAGATATCATCGTTTATTTCGGTTCATACGAGACAAATAGGGATAAAACCGCTGCCTTTATCGATACAGCGCAGGAACGATGGGGCAACCACTTCTTGGGAATATACTATGGAGATGAAGCTAGCGGAAAAGCATTCGATGGAATCATGCGCTTGGATAACGTACCCAATATAGGCAATGTGTCGGTAAGCAGCCATGACCTCACCGTCAGCCAAACCTCTGGCTCAATCATGACGAGTAAATCATTCCTTTATAGTCCTGACTTTTCAGGACAGATTAATGTACAGTATGCTGACTTGGCGGCAGGCAATTACACGATGATTAACTATTTTCCGAATGGAACCATCGCTCTTGCAAAAAACAATGAATATGTGATTTACTTGACAAATGGAACCGTGCTCAAACAAACAAGCTCTCCGAACGCAAATAATGACTCTTGGAGAACAACTGGAACTGTTCTCAACCAATTGTTAAATAAACCCTTTTTTGTAGCGGTGACGGATATGGGTAATATTTCCCAGTTTGAACCCTACCGACAACTTTGGGATTCACGTCCATTCCAAACAATGGATGATTTATCCGCAGTAGCCGCGTCTTATTTAAAAAACCAGCAAGCGACAACAGATTGGATAGCTAATCGAGATGACGTTAAGCTTTTCACTTCTGACTATGTTCTTTATTGGTGGGACTACCAAATTGGCTATGATACAGTCTTTGCTGAATTAGGCTGGAATAATACTGTTGCCCAAGAAATCGGTCTTGTAAGAGGATCGGCGAATTTGCAGGGTAAAAATTGGGGCACTATCATAGATTGGAAATACAATCAGCCGCCCTATTTACCCAGCGGAGATGAAATGTATGATCAAATGCACTTGTCTTATGAGTGTGGCGCTCAGTATGTTGTGGTTTTTAATTACGCTGAAAACATGACTGATCCCTATGGAACATTACAGACTGAGCATTTCCAAGCTCTCCAGCGCTTCTGGAACGATGTAGTGCAAAACCCCAAGGTTGTCCATGGCGGAATTACAGGTGAAGCAGCATTGGTTTTACCCCAAGACTATGGATGGGGCATGAGGCATACAAACGACACGATTTGGGGATTGTGGAAACCAAATGATACGTCACAGCAAATCTGGAACCAGCTCCAAAACAAACTGGCGCAATACGGCTCAAAACTAGACATAGTCTATGACGACCCAGCCTATAACATCACTGAAAAATACAGCCAAATATACTATTGGAACCAGTCAGCCACTTCCTTTTCAACTCCACTTATAATCGGACTATTAGTTGCAGCCGCAATCATAGCCGCAGTAACTATCATTGTCATTAGAGCAAAAAGGAGACGGCGATCTTCAGTGATAAATAGAAGGTAGGGTTTAGTAATATTTGCCTGTGACCTGATATCTATTACAAATTGCCCCGTCGCCAAGTTTTTAGTGTTTCGTAACAAAAGAAAAAGGTGAGTATAACGGTTGCAACCAACGAAAAAACGTATTCACGATAAAGAACAGCCGGCTTCATAATTGTCAATTCTATTATGAGAATTGCTATGGCAAATATCGCATAAAAAAAGTATCTTGGAACTAGAAAACGATTTATTTTGATGCTGTTTTCCAAAAGGAATTTGCTAACGGTGAAACCGCCAGGCTCCTTTCTTAGAAGCCCGGCATCTTCAAGTTTAGATAGATGGTACGTGGCTACCGAGGAACTGCTAAGGTTTAGAGCTCTTTGAAGTTCCCTTGTTCCAATAGGCTTGTTGCTTTTTAACAGAAAACGGTAAACTTCAAGAGTAGTTCCTCTTAGCACTTCTTTGGGGTCATCGTCAACCAAACTCTTTCACATGCCAAAACAAAGCGCAACAATAATTTAAGAGCTACCCTCAACAGTTACTCATGTAGCCTGTTCGAAAATTAGAACACCTTCAATAAAATATAGCATTAAATAACCGACTGCGTGTTTTCATGAGTATCGTAGGTAAGGTTGAAATTATGAGCCTGCTCCGAAAGAAAATGCTGTTCGCGCCCATTCTTGCAATCGCATTAGCCTTATTGCTTGCAGGATCGGTAAGTTTTTTGCCCCAAGATGCTTCGCAAGGTCCCCCAAACCCTCAACCTACCTCAAATCCTAATTCTACAATGACGCCCTTGCCGACATCACCCCCAGTGGCGCAAACTACCCCATTAAGTGGCAATATAGTTTCAATTCTTTTTGCTGTTGCCGCTATAGTAGTTGCGATAGTTGCTGCTCTTTTGTTATTTTCAGAAAGAAGCCTCAAGAAGGAAATTAATCGGTAGATAATGACTTCCTCTAGTAAAGCATGTTCTAAAAAAAGAACAGTTCGTTCTAAAACATCGCATTAAGTACCGCCCCACATCAGTGTATTGTGTCAAAAGCAAGAGGTAACAACAATGAAATGCAGAAATATCATTGTAGCACTTTGTGTAATCTTAGCATTGTCGTATGTCTTCTTTCCCATAAAAGCGTACGAAACCAACATATTTACAAGCATCGCAACTTCGATGGCGTTCACGTCAGAAACCCAATTTACCATCCCGACAACAAACGGCACCATATGTTTCAACGAGACAGGATATTATAGTAACGCCACTCTCGTCGATGACACATGGGTTTTTACTCACCTACAACTTGACCCACAACACGCCGATATCCTCTCTGACAGCCCAACAACCGCAAACCTAAACATAACAACACAAGACAGCAATATCACTATAACCAGTTTCGAACGGCTTCTAACCCCAGATGGAAGTGACAACCAGAATAGGGGTTCATGGTTAACAGAGGGCTGGCTAAATTACACAGTAGCTGGTATTGGAGAGCAAATTATTAGAATCCGGTTCAATCGGGCAAATTGGACAGAGCCTTCTCAAGATACCATTAATGGAACGTTCACTTGGCCATTGGGTGTTGAGGTTTGCATTGATGGCAAACAAGCAGATTATAACACATCCAGTTTGAACTTTACCGATGGAGTGATTCCATACGGCACAGGACTCATAGTTGAGGGAGCTACTTCAAATGTTAGCATCAAATACGCTTGGGCGCCTGTGCCTGCGCCTGTAGATCAATCACTGATAGACTCCAGTTTATCGACTACTAAAGCTTCAATCTCACCCGTCTGGTTACCTTACTTACTGCTTGTTGCTATGGCAAGTGCTGTCATAGTCTCAGTTGCCTTATTCACAAACAGACATCGCTTGAAATTAATGCTGAACAAAAAAAAGGGCAAGCAATATTTGGAGGTTGAGAAACACGCAAAAAATAGTTAAATATTTAATCGTTACAAATATTATCCTAAGTTTGCTTTTTATTTACTCTAACGCCACAATTTGGAATGCGATGAATGGCACTAATACAATTCTAATAACTAGTCATTGGGTCCAATAGGAATTAGTGCTCAACATTATGCATACTTCAACGGTAGCCTTTCGGCTGTTCAAGGTATTTTTTGGTATTTGAACACACCTTTTTGGTTATTTTGGGGACTATTAACAGTTAACCTATGGTTCATGATAAAACTGCAAAGGAGTAAATAACTTGAAAAAACTCAAATTGCTTATCACAGTTTAGTTTAGCGGTAATTTTGCCGATTGAGATTTGAGTATAGAGGTGAAAAAAGATAAAGAAAATAATAGCAACTAGTTTGCTTGTAATTTTATTTATCACTGCCTTTACTGTAACGGTCCTCGCACAATCAATACAATCCAATACGCCATTAGGGCTTGACCTAATCCAGTTCTCAAACTCTAATGCAACATTAGCTAATTCTCAGCATGCTTTGGCACCATTAAAAATTCCAAGCATAACCGCGACCGAAACTGGTCCTGGCCTACCTTGCCGCCCTTTAACCCAGCTAAAGCAATCCCCGTTAACATGACTCAAGTCCAAGCCGAAATGGCGGAAACCCCAATCAGCGACCCAAATCACATGGTCCCACAGCGCTAAATTAGATCGAAATAATGCTCTTAATTTCATTTATGGATGGAATTTTGGACCATGACTTCGTAATCAACTAAGCCTCCAAATGGCTTGAGCGCCTTTAGCAACCCCTTATCCAATGTTGCAACAAAGACCTTCTCTTTAGCTTCACCGTAGAGTTGAATAACAAGCGCTATGAGTTCTGGGTCGCCCTTCTTTACCGCGTATTCCGGAGTAGCATCGAGCCTGCTTAAGTGTTTTCTAACGTTATCTATTACTTTCGAATATTCTCTATAATTCACATTTTCTACTTGGATAAGTCCTTGTTCAATGGCAGTGTTGAACCTTTTCACAGAATCAAGTATTTGCTTTGCGGATTCGGGAGCTGTTTGTTTGATTTCTCTTGCAAACTCTTTTGGTTCATCAACGACTTCCTGTGCTATCGCTTTTGGAATTATGACTTTATAGTTTTCTTTCTTTTTCGCCTGCAAGAAATCCTCTAATTTCCTCTTTCTATCATAGAATATGAGAACTGACGAATCTACTACAAGACGCTTAGGCATCCAGAGCGCCGGCTTCTTCTAAAAGTGAGATAAACTCGTAGTAGGTTATTCCCAGTGTGGCGGCTGCTTGCCTAAAAGTCATCTTTCCCGCTTTCGCTTTAGCTGCAACGTTGTTAAACTTCTCTATGCCCTTAGCCCCAAATCGGCCTTTGTGGAGATCCATCATCGTTTGTTCCTCGAACGCCTCCATTAACTTCTCAGGAGAAACTTCAAGCTTGAAATCGCCAGCAAAATACACTCTTGTGTTGCCTTTAGCTTCGCTCTCTACAACGCTTGCAGCTTCAAGCTCTCGAAGGTACTTGTAAACGGTTGGTAGCGGATAGCCTAAGTGTTTTCCAATGCCTTCAGCCGTCTCACCTCTATGCTTTGCCAGGTGCGCGATTATTTTTGCTTTGTTCGGGTTTCCTATTGCTCGAAGGATTGAGACTGTTTTCTCAGACATAATGGTCAGTTAATAAAATGTATAATGACAACTATAAGCATTTTGGACTATGAGCTAAAGTTTAACCAAAAACAGGTAACCTTTGTTTGCTGAAGCATTTCAACAAGCCTAATCAGCTTCGCCAATTTCGCAGAATCAGCGTTTAAAATGCTAGCAAAGTAATCAGAGGTTTTCCCGAAAGGTTGGTAACGGCTAGCCGCAGATGTATGCTACTGCTGCGAGTAGTGCATTGATGTTTTCTGGTGCTGGCGAGACTGCGATGTAGGTGCCGTCTGCGAGTAATCAAACGAGCGCCCCATATGCCCAAACTTTTCGTTAGACATAATAAGATAGTAAAGGCTCAGCATAATGGAGATTAACCTATGTCCAAACCAAAAAAGAACTACTTTATAATTGAATATTGTTCAGAAATTGTGGATGCAAACACCAAAGAAGAAGCGATTGCAATAGCGAAACATCGGATCCAAGACCGAGCCGTCGAAGTGGATGAGGAGAACACTTGCCTAGTTGAAGACGAAGACTTGCTAAAAGAAATCGAGGAAGACGAAAGAAAAGCAGATGAAGAAGAAGCCAGAGCTACCGCTAAGCCAAAAAAATAACTGACTAAAAAAAGCTCAGATGTTTGTCTGGTTTGGCTCTTGGGGATTCTGTTTAGTGTCAAGGAAATCATTGTAGTCGCGTATTAAGCCCGATAACAACATTTCAAGATTCTCTTGTGCAAGATCCTTGTTTTCCTCCACTATTTTTTGGTATTTCTGCAGATTTTCAGGCATCCGTTCTTCGGGTTCGCCGAAAGCTTTCAGGGGCACGGTAACAAGTTCTAATGCATCAACGATGGTTGTTTCTTTACCCTCTACTAAGGTGATACGGGCAGCTAATTCACGAAATTTTATGTAAAGTTCGTCTGACATTTGAATCTCTTTCACTGACTTTCACTTCTCATTTTGATTCAGACATCCATCGGGCGATGCATATGCTGATAGTCCTTAAAAAAAGCGCTGTAAAAGCGTATGTTGGAAGCAGGGGAGAGGGGTTTGTGAAAATGGAAACACCTTTAGACTGCGCTAAAAAGAAAGAAAAGTGGATGCTTACTGCTTGTTGACTTTATTCTTCCAGTAAAGCAGAATCGCAGCCGTCACAGTGGATGCTAACACAGTCGCCGGAGCTTTAATTTCCAGCGGAATCGGCAAAGAAGCAACAAACGTAGTAGCAGCGCCCGCAACTGTACCAGCCAAAACGATCAGGGCTTCCTTATTCTCAGATACCTCAATCTCATCAACCAAACAAAATCACCTCCAACAAACAAGGATAACTATAGAATTTCGAAATCAACAATAATTTAGAATAAAAGTTGCCGACAAAGGGCGATTAACTTCCAGCGCCAGCCAACAAAGCAATAGCGATTGGCAAAACTAAGAACCCGCCTTCTGTGGTCTCATCTAATTTGCTGCGCCACAATTTTCCCGTTGCATCAGCAACATCACATATCTGGCCGTCGGGCAACGTGAGCCACCTAATGAAGCCTCTCAAGCCCGTTATGAGATGGGTATATTTTGTGTTGTTCACCTTTTGCGCAGCAATACACAATAGGCCAGAATAACCTGCAAATTCATCCTGCGATTCCCCAGTTCCCCCGGTATAAGGGCAAAAATACTCTCCGCCCCAAGACCCCCTAGTAACAGTAACAATATAATCAAGGCAAGGTTCACAGATTCCTGATCGGTAATCAGACGCAGTTAAATATGCACTGCCAGCAAACTCGAAGACTGCCCAGCTGCAAAGAGCCTGAGTATAGCTAATTTTCTCCTTATAGTTGAATGGGATGCTCGTGTTTTGTTCATAGGGATAAGAAGTATCAAAATAGAGAGCTAAGCTGCCTCGCCACCCAACCACACATATACTATAGTAGAGGTCGTTTGCGAAGGTTTTCACGCTATAACTTGCCGACGTCAGCAGACTGTCGCCATACGCATCTAAGGCATGTTTAGCTGAAAGCAAGCATTCACCACAATCAGCAAGCAATGCAGTCGTGTCTGTTACTCCATCTAAAATAAGGTTTGAGAGCAAGTTAGTTGAGTGAGCAACCAGGTGAGAGTATTGAAGGTCCCGCAAAAAGCTTAACGCTTTCTGAACTATAACTCTGTATCTTGTACTACTTGTTAACTCATCATAGCGACTCATTGCCCAAGCAAGAAGAGCAGCACCAGAATCAACCTTCAAATCGCCATCAGTGCCCAAAGAGGTCAAAGCAACAACGTCATAGGGCGAATATGGATTGTACTGTTGGTACCAGCTGCCATCAACGTTCTGCAGAGAAACCCACAAATCCAAAATATCCTCACAAAGACCATAATACGATGATCCGCCAAAATCCAGAAGTGCCAAAACTGCATACCCTGCTTCGTAGCTGTTCATCGTTCCAGTAGCCGAAGAAACAACTGCTTCACCATTAAGGATTAAAGAACTCAGCATGTAATCAAGCGTAACAGCCTTACGCTCTTTAACGCTGGGACCATACGTCAGATAAAAGCCATCTGGCTTAATTTTACTCATAGACCTAAGCAGGGGAAAAAAGTAGAGCTCAAGCACCTCCTGATCAACCAGAGCCCGTGACCAGAGCATAACTTCTGATAGAACACCCTTCAAGAAAACACCAAGATAAACAGGGTTCTCTGAAGATAACGGCGCACCCGTCAATGACCATTCTTTATGCAGCCAACCATTATAGTACATGCGCACTTTAACTTGATCATAAGTAACCATAACAAAAATGCGGCCACCGACCTTGATCAAACCAGCATCAGAACTATAACTATGCGTACCAGTGTCAGTGACTATATCGCAGCCAAGAACGCCTGTGTTAACATGATAATACAATGCGAATTGACCGTCTTTATGGCAGACAAAACGTTTGGTTGAATCAGTTGCTGAAGGAGAAAACCAGCCGCCAAAACTCAGCTTACCCGTAAAGTTGATTCCTGCTTGACTGGCATCGCCAAGACTAACCATAGAGCTTGTTCCATTAAATGTAAGCATTTTTGTGATAGGTCCATCTTCCCAACTTCCATCATTAATTACTCCATCGATTGGTTCTTCAAGGGGCGCTGCATTCTTCGCGATTGTGCCTTCGCCTTCATTTAGGTGGAAAAGCCCAACTAGCCCCTGAAGGTTAACTTCCCATGCTTCACTTCCAGGCGCATAGATGCCTTTTTTCTCCCAACCTTTCAGTTCATCAACTGTCGCAGCAAGCGTTTTACGCGCCCTATCAAGCTGCATATTGCATTTGAATTTTGTTTTAGTCATCTGCATGATTCGGTATGTTCCATCAAGCAGGTAACGCGCATCTGATACTGCGACTGATTCGCCAAGCGAGTAGTCTTTGCCCTCTGTCATCAGAACACTAACAGGCAAACCGCTTGAATCAGTGGCTAACTCTGCAAGTTTCTTAGCTGCTATACTGTTGAGGGTTGTTTCATCGGTCATCTGGTCTTCGTTGCCCTTCCAGACCTTTGTGCCCGAGCCGGCAACTCCTAAAATGTGAAATCCAGTTACGTCAGTGCCTCTGATCTCAACTTTTGTAAATTGCCCTTTGGATCGGTCTATGCCACGTTTGCTGAGTGCTATAGTTGTTGGATTGTGGGTTACTTCTGCACCTTTGGCGCCGAAATAGACTGTTGTTCCACTGTGCCAAACGTCACATGCAAGCGCCTTCTGCATGAATTTAATCGCATCAAGTCGGTTCGCATGGTAGAAAACAACAGGGATAATAGTTGTCGGTGTACTTGAGTGCGCACTATAGCCAGTGCCATCAAGGATTGCGTCGATTATGTCTTTGGCTGATTTTTCATACGCGCCTGTGAATGATGAGGCCTGATCAAGCGTTATGATAAAATCGTCGTAGACAACCATTTTGATTTTGCCAGGGCGATCTTCTATATCTCCGCCCTGCAGAATCCCCGTGAACTGCAGCACGTCATTATAATACGCATTAACCAGAAGGTCTTGCTGCAAAAGTGCACGGTTGGCAGCCGTATTGAACACATGAAAATATAGATGTGGCTCGCCGTTCTCGCCCAGTTCCTCATAAACCTGATTAAGATTGTACCCTGTGAATTCAACGAAGTCTTGTGCAACATCATCGTAGTATTCAATTGACCATCTTGCCATAATCTCAACTCAATGCGTAAACTGTGCTAGCTGAAGTCAACTTGATTGTGTAGGGTGTTACTGAGGGGTTTTCGGGATCAAACTTGAAGTCATCAAGCAGATATGTGCCGTCAAGTCCGCCGCCTAATGTGCATGAAACAGCTGTGCCAACCGCATTTAGTAGGGGTGACAGGATTGCCTCAAAATTAGTTAGCCAGCTGCCCTCAAGCTTTCCCGATAAAGTTATGGATCCAGAAAAGCCGTCTACCATTGCAAGCGGATAATCGCCTGATTTGGGCTCTGTTTGCTTGTTGGCTGATTTCTGAACACTCATACGCTCAGGCACTTCGGGAAGCGTTACTGTTCCAATGATGAATGCCATTAACTGTTTCTCCTGCGATACAGTTCCTCATCAAGTTTGTCAATTGCTTTTTGGGCTACTCTGTCTTCATCGGCAGGGCTGACAATATCGCCGTGAAGGTGCTGCTCAAAGGTGATGTAAGTCACGTTCTGTGGATAGCCAGCTGCAGCCTGCTTTGTTTCTTTGCTTTCTGTGCGTTGGGCCTCGTATTGGCTAAGGGGCATAACGATTTCTTTTTCGCCGCCTTCACCGATCAACGCCAGCATCGGGTGATCAACCACGCCACCTGCGGCTAAACCAGCGACATTGCCATAACTCTGCAGGTTCGCAACCATAGCGCCCACAGCAACACCAGAAGCAACCAAAGCAGCGGTGGCAACTCCCAAGGTTATGCCTTCCTGGAGCATCCAAACCGCAGCGGCAGCCGCAATAATAGCTGGAACAACAACCATCAAAGCCCTGCCAACAGGACCCAGCTGGTCACCAAACTGCTTAATCACAGTAACCCCCAAAGTGAAGCCGCCGACAAAAGAACCAACCCCAATAGCCGCAAGCGACGCCTTGCTGCCAACATCAGAAACATTGGTACCAAGAGTCTTTAGAACGCCTGTCATGTCGGGAAAATTCTTCCAAGCCCTACTTAGACTATCAACCATGGTGATGGTGGAAGGGATAACTTGTATTGCACTTGCGATCATTGCTTGATTGACGTTGTCCTGCGACTGCTTAGCCCGCTCATTGGATACCTCCAAACGCTCCTGTGCAATGCTTAGTTGCTCTGACGCGGCTTTAGCTTCGACACTACTAGCGCCATGCTCAACCACGGCTGCATTGAGGTTACGCTGGGCATCCTCAACCCCTTTAGTGGAAGTGCGCACCTGCAAATTAGCCCTGTCAACCGCAAGCTCCGCTTTCTGAATCCTATCAAAACTACTATAGAGACTAAAGCCTGCAGTGGCAGCTCCAGATGCACCAAGAGCAAATCCCTTTAGAGAACCAGAACTCTGCTTGGTAATAGAATTAAGCTCACTTTGGCTATTCTTAAGATTTTGCTGGGCAGCTGTAAAATCCCGAAGAGCCACAGCGGCCTCTTGGCTATCGGATCCATTCTTCCGAATAGCGGTGTTGAGGTTCTCAGTGGCAGACGCCAACGTAGACTGTGTATCCTTCAGCTCCACTGCTGCAGAAGTCAACTGCCTCTGAGCATGCTCACTCTCAGATAATGGAGGCACGGTCGATTCAGCGGCAGAAGCTAATTGGCTACTCGAATTTGAAACCATATCAAGGCTGCTGGAAATGTTTGATGAGGCTTCCGCTAGCTGACTACTAGCATTGTCGATTAGTTCTAGATTGATTTCTATGTCAGAATCAGCCAAGCTACCTCACCTTAACCTGATGCAGTCTTGCCCAGGCAACCAGGTAATTATACTGCAGGATTGTGAGCTCTCGCAAGCTGCTAAAATTGAATTGGGGAAAAGTAGAGAGAATTAAGCCGATGTTTTCGGCGTCTGAACTGTGCTTGATCCAGGTGGCGATTTGGTTAACAAAAAACCCGGTTGCTCATTTAGGAACTTGATTAGTTCTGATGCTTCCAACATTGGAAAAGAATGGTTAAATTCATTAATGGTCTCAGGGGTATAATCTGGGAGATTAGAATAGGCTTTCTTAAGCATCAAATAGATGCTCATAGCGTTGCGGTCTGCTTTGTTCTTGCATTTATTGATAACCTCGGAATCAGCGATCACCAATTCACCATAACGAATCAAACCCAAAGTTGGATGTTGAGCTTCATGGATCTGGCCAGCTCGCTGCAGCAACGCAACAGGGTCAAATAACTTGGTAACTGTTTCATTTCGGGCATCGTCAGCTTCAGCACGCCTCTTAAACTCTGCAATCTTAGCCTCATTCTCAGGCAACATAGCAGCCGCAGCAGAACTCAACTTCTTTTCATTACCCATCAATAACCCGCCTTAAGCTGGAAACTCGACATTTTCGGCAGAACCACTAATGCTCTCCAAAACGCCGTCATCTTCGCCGGCTGAACGCTCACAATGCAAAATACTGCAGTTCTTCCAAGTCTCAACCGTATCGCCCTCAGCATCGCCCTCGGGAGCAAACACCAAATCAAACTTGGTGCCAGCCATCAGCAGCGCCAAATAAGTTTTATCGGTGAAAAGCCGATCACAGGACCACTTAAAAGACTGCTTCCCAGCAGCAGTGATAGCAGGCTGCAAAGAATCCATACTGTAGACTTTTATTTCTTCAGCATCCGCGGATACTTTAATGCTTTTGCCAAAACCGATGGCGACACTGGATTTTATTAAACGAGCATCTCTACCCAAAACAGGGACTGGAATAGACATAATTTTTTGCCTCCAAAATTTCTAAATTTTTAGTTGTAATGCCAAAAAGGCAGTTACCAAAACTAATTGATTAACAGGAGTGTTAGCTAAAACCCGCCTTATGACAATCATGTTTTTTGTTGGTGCTTCAATCCTACAAGGTAATGTTTCTAGAAACGGTTTTTCTGAATATGACCAGAGCAATTGGAATAGCGAGTAGTAAGGGTAGAATTGTTAACCAAGAAAACTCTGGAACAGAAGGGGACGGAGTTATAGTTAAGTCGTTAATTATAGCGGTTATGTTGCCTTCGCAGTTGTATTTCTCTCCCTCAAGATCGGGACCGTAATAGTCTCCTGCTACCCGAATTTCTATGGAGTGAGTGCCATCCACCAACTCGTTTAGGGTTACGTTATATTGGCGTTGGTATGTTGCTCCCGTTGCTGAAACGGTTGAATCAAGGACTCCAACTAGTTTTTCGGGTTCTTGGGAGTCGATGGATAGCCAAGTTTCAAAGTTTGAAGTTTGGCGGAATAGTGCCATCGTGGAAACGGTTATTGTGAGGTTAACAGTATGCGGTTCTGTTTCATTTAGAGTCAAATGACAAAAGGGAGGAGAAGATGGCGTGTGTTCAGGAGGTTGTTGAATGTATTGCATGTTTAGTCGGATTTCTTGGAATTCCTGCGGGTTGTATCCTTCAAACCATACTGCTCCGTTGCAAGCTGCAAAAAATGTGGAATAGACAAGGAAGGCAAGCATCACGAGGGCAATTATTTTCATATTATAGCCATTCACATTTTCATTTTGTTTGGAATAAAAAGCCTTTCGTCAAGCTTTCTTGACTAACTCAGAAAACTGCTCGGTCAAAGTTTCTTGACTAAGTTAACTGTTTTTCGATGCCTTCTGAAAACAAATATGGAGACTGTAATGATGATAAATATCGAAACTAAGACTATTAGAATTTCTATTTGAAAGAACAAGTTGTCAATTGAGTGCGAAGGCGTCAGCAAAGGTGTTTGAATATGTGTGCTAAAGGAGTTGCATTTGCTGGGTTACCAGCTGTGAAAAAGACTGTAGACATACCATTAATCAGAAAGCGATAAAATCCTAATCCATCACCTATACTGAAGCCGTCAGCAGGATAGAAGCCGCCTGCATAAGCTGTTATTGTGATATTATGATTTCCGTCTGGCATATTTCGTGACTTCAGTTGACCCTGTGAAATACTGATGTCCTGGAGAGGGAATTTGCGATTTCTTGACCAAAGGCTTGTCAATGTTTCTTGACTAACTCTCTTTTTATCTATGTCTGCAGAGTATGAGTTAAAGAATAGAAAAACACATTTTTAATCGCTTAATTAGTAGATATCCAGCGCCAAGTTTGCAGCGTTAACCGAACAGCATTAATGCTGAATTTTCCGTCGAACACTTTTTGCTTCTCACGCAACGTTATCAAACTATCAGTTACGGCGCCACCCAACTTACGATCAGCAGAGAACAAAGCCTCAGCCTTCTCAGCTAGCGCCAATCCGTCACTTTCCGCCTGGTCGGAATCAGCATTCTTAGTAATTATGACTATGAAGAATTCATCAACCGCTTTTTTGCGATCAAAATTCGCCTGCACAACGGACCCGCCGCTCCACTCAACCCACCCAAAACACAGCCCAGGATAAGCAGAAGGCGAAGGCTCAGCTGAGAGCCACTTAGAAACCTGACCTAAAGAAGCATCCAAAAGAACACTTTTAACAGCTACTTTAATGGCTAATATTGTGTTACTCATTTTGCATCCGACTCCAAAGCATCAAATACAAATCTCGCAGTTTAACACGCAACTCATCACGGCTTTTGCGTATGAAAAAGCGACCAGCAAACCCGGGATGCTTAACTCGCCTGGCAAATATTGCGCCTTCCCCGAACACCCAACCAAGCTTGCCGGTTCTGAAACAGAGAACCTTGGCATGTGAAGGAAAAATCGTGTGCGGACCAGTCCCATGCTCTACTGATGATGCATAGGATGCTGTGGGGTAAACTGTGAAACCTGAAGGCGTCAACTGCTTAACGATACTGTCACGCAGAAACCCCGTGCGAACAGGTGTATTAGCTTGCAACACACGCTCAGCCTCGACGGATCCCTGCCGTTGCCACTCACCAAAAACAAGCCCTTGCTGAGCAGCCACCCCACCGACTAGACTCTCAAGCCTAGTGGAATCAACTTTAACCCGAACAGACAAGGCGCCTTACTCCTCTTCAGCGTTACTAAACAGTTTGTAGCCTCGGCGAAGACTTGCCCTATACTCAGCCAGCTTCTTTTCTGCCAAGACCACGTTGGGATGCTGCGTCTGGCCGTCAGGAAGATTGTTTCGGGCAAGATAGAGCCCCGAAGCGTAGAACTCTGCAATCGTATCCACAACTGCAGGCACAGGATCCAGCGGTACCGACACAAATCCCTTGAGGGAGTCGTTAATGAAATCGCAGGCCTTACCCAAATACATAGTTAACTCCGTATCGGCAGAGCTCACGCCATCATTTACAGTCACGGCTGCCATAACTTGAACATTCGCCAAAGAACCATACCTTAGGGTAGACATGATATCACTTTTTGCTCAAGCTTAAGTTAATCTAATTGGAGTTTGAATTAGGGAAACATTATATCAGATTAAATCAACTGCATAAACATGGGCAACCTTAACCAGAGCTTCGCATTAGTTTTGGCTTTAACACTTGTTGTTTTAAGTGCAAGTATAACTATGCCTAAATTTGGGCTTGCCCAGCAAACATCAGGAAATTGGCCAATGTTTCAGGGCGACCCTTCCCATAGTGGAGTGGGAACTGGTAATCCAGTGCTTACTTCACACGTGCTTTGGCAAACGAAAAATTTTGCGAACTTTTGGAGCGCCCCCACAATCGTCGACGGCGTAGTTTATGTTGGTGCCAGTTTTGTTGGGGATAATGCATATAATCCAATTACTTGGGCTGATGTTTATGCTTTTAAGGCTTTCAATGGAGCATTAATCTGGGATTATCAAGATAACTCATCTGACAACATAGGCACCCCCGTAGTTCTCAATGGAGTGGTATATTTCAGCTCTAATCATTATGTGGGAGCATTAGACGCCTCAAATGGTCATTCACTTTGGAACAATACTGCTAATGGTGGTACGTCTCCAACGGTTGTCAACGGAATCCTTTTTGATAATAATGGTCATGTTGTTTATGCTTTGAATGCCACAAACGGCAATCAAATATGGACTAGCGACATTCCAGGCTTGTCACCTCCTGCTTTTTCGGAAGGAATTATCTACACTTGCTCGCTTGACTTTAACATTTATGCTCTAAATGCTACAAATGGCAATAAAGTTTGGAACTATACCACTGGAAGCTTTGCGGAAACTTCTCCTGCCATATCAAATGGAATTGTGTATTTTGGTTCCAACGATGGAAACATCTATGCCTTAAATGCTACAACGGGCGTCAAAATTTGGAATTATCGAACTGGTGGGTTTGATACTTCGTCTCCCTCTATTTTCAACGGTGTGGTTTATGTGGGTTCGGGAAACGATAATATGTATGCTCTCAATGCGACCACCGGATCCGAGATATGGAGTTACTATACGGGGTACCCTGTAGCTTCGTCACCTGCAGTTGTTGACGGCGTAGTCTACATAAGCTCAAACAGCTTGGACTTTTATGCCTTTAACTGCTCTACGGGATATGTAATATGGCGTTACCCTATAGGCGAATTTGTGAGTTCCTTTGCTGCAGCAGACGGAATTCTCTGCGTAGGAACTGAAGCTGGATATCTAGTAGCTTTTGGCTCTCCTCCACCATTCAACCTTCCGTTACTTATAACAGGTATTTCGATTATCATTCTTACTTGCGTGACAGTGATTATTCTAATGCTAAGAAGATCAAGGAAAAGAAAAAAATGAAGCTCAAAAATTTTTTATGCTAAAGCCTAATGACTATTGGTTTGCAAAAGGATTGTTTAGGTGCAGATTTTTGTGAGAGCATCTTGTATGACTACTTTAGGCTCTTGCCATTTGCGGATGATGTAGCCTTCAAAGCCTTTGGCTTCGTCTCTGTACTGCGCTGCCATCGTTGGGCCTTCACCGAAAACTAAGCCTGGAGCAACTGAACTGCCAACAAGTGGACCATGAGTTGCATCTGGAGTTTCTGTTAATGCAAAGTCGGTGACAACTTTGATGGTTGGGTAACCTGGCAATGTGAAGGCGCCGCCGTTTGGACCCAAACTCGCAATGCCTGCATGAACTAATTCTCTGACGTGTGTGTTGCGGATGAATTTGCTGTAGATCGTGGGGTGTAGTGCCATGAAGTCAACGGGCCAGCCTTTGCCTTGGATGTAATCGATTGCGGGAATGATAGCGTCGAAGGGGTCGTTTGTGCTAATGCCGCTTGTCTTTGCTGCCCAATCCACGTATGGGGTGCTGGATGTTTTTTCTGTGCAGGCTTCGGCGATGTCTTTGATGTCGAGGTTTTCCATGCGACCTAGATCTCTGCCAGCAGCTTCAGTTTGGAGCTGCAGGATGTTATGCGCTGATTTCATGCCTGCCTCATCTGCGACTGCAACGTGCACAACGTTTTTCCATAGGTCAAAGTTTACTGGTGCGAATGCGTCTTTGCTGATCTCCGCTTCCTGCATTGGCTTAACTTTGCGTTGACCTGTTGATTTGGTTGCGATGTCGATGCGTTCCTGCAGGTTATCCATCTGGATAGTGCGGCAGATCGATCTCAAGTTGTAGTTGGGCCATGCGTAGCCTAAGACTTGTTCTAGGATTGTTACGGCTTCGACTGCTTCAACATCGCTTGGGGAAACTATTCCGCCTGCAGTTAAGCTTGCGTTTCTTCCACGTTCTGTGTAGTTTGCTTTGTAGAATTTGCCGTCTACAGCGGATTTAAAAACCCTGATTGGATGAGACATACTAAAAGACTCCTAACCACATTTTCTGTGTGGTATCTGCGTCGGCTGAGGTTTCGTAGGCTGTGCCGATCTTGCCAAGGTTAACTAGGTTAGCTGCTTCAACTGTAGATTCGTTGACTGTAGCAGTAACATTGCCCGCAACGAATTTGGTGCATTCTCCTGCGGTTGCGGAAATCATGATTTTGTCGCCTTTGCGTGCTAAGCCGGAGCCTGCGACTTTTGCGCATTCAACCAAGCCCACTACGGTTACGCTGATGTCGTGGTCTGTTTCTTCGCTGTAGTCGTGATCTTCGTTTGCCATAACAACCTTTGTCACTGCAGCTAGGGCAGCGGTTGCGAGAACTAAGCCTGCGCCGTCGTCAGCGTAGAGTTTGCCCTTTACCGCGTCTGTGTTGCTCTTCATGGTCATTTTTTCAACTACAAGAAGAGCTGATTTGAGTCCATAATCTCCTAACGTCAAATTATTTTTTCTCCTGTTTTTTTATTTCGGGTAAGCCAAGCTCTGCTCTTTTGGCTGCGACTGCAGCTGCAAGCTCATCTTCCTCACCCGCTTGATACTTGTTTTTGGGGGATTGATGCCCTTGAGTAGAAACAACTTTAGCGATTTTCACAGCCTCAACAAAGAAAAGCTTCAAGTTCTTGTCATCTAACGCAGCAAGCATCTCTCTATCTGCCTTCTCTTGGTCTGCAATGCCAGCTTCCACACGCGCCCTGTAGGCTTGCTCTACCAGGCCAGCGTGTTTTTCATCTTTGATTGCTTTGAGTTCTGCACTGAGCTCATTGACTTTAGTCGCGTTGGCTGATGCGTCGTCTTGTGCTTTTTTGAGGTCAGCTTCGGCTTTGGTTGCCCTCTGCTCAAGTGCCGATATTTTTTCATTCTCTTGTTTTTCGGACACTTTATTTTGCTCCTGTAAAATTGGAGATCGTGAATTGTTGTAGACGCTTGCCAGAAGCGTAAGAGGCACGCTCTTGTCCTCTCGTTTGGAGGCAAAATTCATGAAGCCTGCCTGCGGATACGCTGGAACGTCAACAAAATCAAAGCGGTGAAACTCAAAAGACTGCACTTCTGAGAAACCCCTATTCTGGGCTATGCAAGGGTGATTTTCCCAGTCAGTCTCCAAAACTTCACCACAAGCGCTGCAAGTATCATAATAGGGAAGGATGACAGAACTAATCGGTCCCAACTCGCCAGATTCAAGCATAGCTAAGGCTTTATCATCGGTTAAATCGACAGTGCCCAATGCATAGTTGCCTTTGTTCTCAAAAGCCGAAAACAACCCAACATTCATGCATTCATCGTCTGCAAAATGCCCCAGCTTGTAATCCTTACCCATG
This sequence comes from Candidatus Bathyarchaeota archaeon, assembly GCA_963775685.1. Lineage (GTDB taxonomy): Archaea > Thermoproteota > Bathyarchaeia > Bathyarchaeales > Bathycorpusculaceae > Bathycorpusculum. The sequence continues at coordinate 16,474 of CAVZJV010000014.1, read as the reverse complement.
CCCAAGGGCTTCTTTAACAGCGAAGGCAAAGCTTCGTCGAGAGCTTTCTGCGTGACGCCCCAGCGGTTACGGTTCCGGCTGGTATTCATCAAGTAGAAAACTGCCTTCTTATTGGCAGCATCAAGCCGGTGTAAACCAGCAATGAAGACTAATTCATGACTATGCTGTTTAGACAAATAATATTACCTCTTTTACTGTTCAATCTGTTAAGCTGGAACCCGAATCAGAAGACATTCACAATGTGGGTGAACATTGGGGTTAATCGTGTTCTCATCAATAATTCGCAGATATGGAAACTCGGAGCAAAGGCTATCTCCGTAGAAGACTTCACCATCGTAGCCCGAACAGTTCTCGCAAAGGTTCGGATTGCCAGATTTAATGTATAGCCAGCGGTCATCAGAGCCAAAGAAGGCATAACCCCTAAATTGGTCGGGGATCCGCTTGAAAGCTTCAAGGACATCTATGGCATCAACTGTGCTGATGAGCTGCAGGCAATCGACGACGGATAATGTACTCCTCATATTTCCCCTTCTTATCTTCCCCTTAACAACCACGGCTTTTCCGGGCGGCAGTGGAGCCTTTTCTTTTGCCTTTAGCAACTCTTGGTCCCAATTCATCATCTCAAAAGCAATCTCGGGGAACTCGGCCAGAACGCCGCTGCCGTTACCATAGAGACTTGCAACTGCTACTGCCATGGCGTAGATGTCAGAGGCTTTAACTGGCTTGAAATTTTGCTTAACCTTGACCGGAAGAGCAACACCTTTAGCAATTTTCTCACCCTTCTCTTCCATGGCAAGCCGTGCTAGCCGATCATACCACATCTCAGATTCGAGAGCTCGCTTGAAGTAACGCTGATTAGGCTTGATAACCCCCTCAACATAGGCTTCAAATTCAACATAAGCTGTTGCCCTGTTCTCAGGCGTCTTGTTAATTAGAAAACGTGGCGTTCCATACGCTCGAATAACCCCTTCTTCAAGCTTGTCCATCAACTGCACAAGCCCTCCTAAGTTAATGCGGAACTCAACCACTTGGGCTGTGACAGATTTGTTAATTGCAGTGCTCTTGCCCGCTTCAGCGATCTTTGCCAGATCCTTAAGAAAAGCGGTTTCATCATCATCGGGCATATCGGCTGTATCTGCTTCGAGTAGCGTATAGGGTGCCCAAAGCCGACGGGTAATCTCGGGGAAATCTTTGTCGAGCAAGTAATTTCGGGCTTTGCAGGTTGAACGGATGGGTTCAACATCGCTTAAACCCAAGAAATCGTTCTCGAGTTGAGTATTGACAAAATATAAGACTTCATCGACGTTGTAACCTTCTTTGATGCCGGTGTATTTGAAGCCGGTGAGCTCCCAATCCTTGTTTTTCTTGGGAGTTAACTTTGGGCTCTGAAGGCTGATGAGGTATGCAGGAGTTTTGCCGTCGGTTTTAAACACGATCTCAAACCCGCATTTCCCAAAGATGCTGCGTTTAATTTGGGCTACAAATAGAACCTGGTCAAAGTTTACTGCTTTGTTAACTGCATCCACATAATCCTTGATGTACTGATATTTCTTCAAGAGGGCTTTCTTTTCGTTCTCATCCGCTATAGGTTTTGATGGCTCAAGGACAGTCTCAAATCCAGCTGCCAAAGCAGTAAAACAAGCATTAATTATTGTGCATCTGCGGACAAGCTCGTCTTGGCGAAACCAACGGTAATCCCTGTCCATGCTTGCATAATTCTCGCTGTCTGTTGGGGTATTGGTGGTTCCGAAGTCGCCTTTGCCTATCTTGGGAGAACTCGCTGCGCTGCCGTAAACTAGCACTTTAGCGTAATGCGACAAACCCTTCCAGGAAGATTTTTTCTCACTCAAGACTCTCTACCGATCCGATGCAGTACTTAAAACCCTAATTGCACCCTGCCTTTGTAGGTCCTTAAACTCTGGGTCAAAATCGGCAAAGCGATCCGCACCCTCAGCTCTGTTTTTGCCTGCAAAGATTTTTCCTAAACGTCTCTTCATGATGCATTTGCCGCCTTGGGTCTCTTCTTAACCATCGCTAAAATGTTGTAGGCATAAGCAGCCGTATCGATCTGGTCCTTATGCTTGCCCGAGGGAAAAAACTCCGCCTCATCTAGGAAAGCACTGTTCCACTGGCCACGAACCAAATGCACGTGCCCACGCTCTGCAGCATTCGCCAACGGGGTAGCCCTGACAGCTTTCTCACCAGTCGGTGACTCACTAACAACAACGTAACCCAACAAGGTAGTGCGGCTAATGAGATCAATTAAGTTCTTTCCAGCTGAACCCTTTTCCTGCTCGATGTGAATAGGCATTGTTTGACCATCTAATTCTGCACAAGCCGCCATCTCGCTCTGGATCCTTGAAGGACTGCCACGAAAACGCCTTACATCCTCAATGTACATGTGCCCCTCAACCATAGCAGCTCTTAGAGCGCTTGTATAATCGGGGTCAGGTGCATCGCCCTCTTCAGTACAAGCCAAATCCCAAACCCGCACCCGTCTAGCCTTCTCAGGTACAGCTGAAGCATCAATAAGTAGGCGCTCTTTGCCGTTAACAAACCACTCTCGCTTAAGCATCCCGCTTGAACTGACTTTCCAGCTACCCCGACGCAGCTGCTCACGGGTAATAGGATCCAGCCGATTTAGGCTTTTAATGTAACTTGTCTTATCGAGGAAAATGTTATCATCCAAAGTTGAGGGAATAAAGACTCCGTGGCTCACCGCTTTCCTCATCACAATTAAACTCAACATGACTCTCAGAACTATTGCATTCAGGGCAAATTGCGAGGTCTAAGTCTTCAGTCTGCATCTTAAAACCGCAATGATGGCAAACAAACCAAGGCAAAAAATAACCCTTAACCCAATACCCCTGCACAACACCCCCAATCTTATGCGGCGGATTGGATGCAGCACGAACACGCAGAGGAAGCCACTCAAACCGTTTAAGCCGACGCATACGACTTATCATGTAACGATAAGAATACTCAGTAAACTGGGTGATCTCATCCCAACCCTCAAACTGGTACTCCGCACTCTGATGATGAAAAACGTCCCGGTCATTTTCCAAAAACCCAAAAGTCAACGATGCACCTGAGGGAAAATGCCACGTATGATTAATCCCATCCCAACGAGCAGCAGTCTTACCCCACCACTCAAAACTTCTCGATATTAAAGCGCCAGGTTTATTCAAGTCCGTGAAGCTACGTCGAAGAATAATCGCGGCATACCCTGGGACATCCAGAAACATCGCGGCAGCCATAAGCAAAGCATCTGACTTTCCGCCTCCTGCGGCGCCACCAAACAAAGCCTCCAAACAATCAAGCAACAGAAGAAACTTTGCCTGCTTAGGAGTCGGACCGCTCTTTCCCGTCACTGGATGAGGACGATTTGGAATCCAAGGATTCTCCAACACGTACTCTTGAAAGATTGCTGTTAAGAGTTGCAGCTTCCGATATGACGCCGGCGTATTCTGCGAGGAGCACGTGTTGGGTTTTGTTAGCGACATTCACTTCCACATTCACACTAGGTTCAAGTTTAGGCTTCAAACAACTGACCATAAAGCCTCGAGCACCAATTGCAGCAGCCAACGCCTTCAAATTGGGATTCTTGGGATCCTCTAAAGCATAGCCACGCAGCAAAGCAATATCCCGCAATTGCACACGCACAAGCTCATCGATAAGGGAAGCTACTTCATCACTTTTCAAATCCCTAAAGATTGTTCGTTGGGTGACAGGGTACCCTTTTTTCTGACAAAAACTGACAATCTCCTCAACCGTATCTCCACGAGCTCTACGTTCAAACACGAACTTTCTACGTAGGATACGCTTAAGGTCCGCCTCAGAGTATTCTTCCTCGGCTTCTGCTTCAACAGGCTTTTCTGGTTGCTTTAAGCCCAAAGCCTCTTCCAAAGTAATAGACAAGCAACCTCACCCTAAGCCTGCAGTAACTCCGCAGCCTTTCTAACAGCGCAAAGCACATCTATGCCCTTCTGAGAAATCACATAATGCTTCCTTGAAATTCCTCTGCGCATCTCAACTGTTGTGATTAAACCCTTCTTCATTAGGTCCTCAAGAAGCGGCTTGAGTACACTGCAGTTAACGTTAGTTTTATACATAATATGCGTTAGAATCTTTGGCGTCCGCACAACTTCCAAGATAGCCAAGGACATGCTCAAAAGATGGATCTTCTTCACCAAATTTTACGCTCTCCCTTCGAATGTGTTATTGTCCAGGTTTCAAGGTCTCTGCAGCCTTAGGTTTAGCTTGAATGATCAGTTCCATCGTGCGGATGCGGTTTTCTATAGCAGCGTTTATGTCTTCTAAGAGAATCTGCTGCATCCAATCAGGCAACATAGCGGCTCTGCTAAAGGTCTTCTTGATTTCTCCAATAAACTCTTCAGGTTCCAAACAATCCTCTCCTAAATTAATGAGCTAAAGCGTAAGTTAACAGAAAAGTCACAATCGACGTGACAGCACCAATAGCGATGGGTTTAGCAAAACTTGCCCAACTAGCCGAAACCTTACTCTTCTTCTGCAAATCCGTTATAGCCTTAACAATGCCGCCGTTTAAGCCAGTGCCGTCCTCTCCCAAAAGAGCCAAATCTATACGGTCAATCTTCCGCTTGATCTCGGGGCAACTAGGGCATAAACTATAATCGGGATGTAACTCTTCAGGCATCAGAATTAAAACTCCTTTAACGGACCATCAAGAACTAAACCCTGCTCAACGTTAGGAACAGCTTCAGATTCAGGCTGACCAAAAAGCTTTGCTAACTCATCAGTAATCGTATTAATATCAGTTCGACAAACAGTCTCGCCGATCAAGCGATCACGAAACTCAGTCTCCCTAATGTATTTGCCAAGCTGCCTTACGCTGAACTCTAATAGCGGCGTAATCTTGCTCTCGCTGCCGCTGAATAATTTTTCCCTGATAACTTCTTTTATGAGGCATAAACAACACCCATAACGAAAGATGAACAATGACAGAAACCACTGCAAACCATTCACGCTCCAACTAAGGAGGCGAGGAAACTAAACGCTTGCTTGCAAGAGGTTAACCCAACAAATTACACTAAGAAGCGCTTGCTCTTAAGCAATTGCACACAAGAATACTTGGCAAATTTACTTCAAATAATTGTTTATGAGAAATCATTCAAGTAGTGGGATTTCCCGCGATTATTATGAATAAGCTGTGTTAACATATCAGCTGTTCTAATTTTAGAAAGCATCGGAAAACCGTACTTGAACCAATGACATTTTCCCACATTGTATCCACCCTATGCTTGTTTGCACTTATATAACAATCTCTTCCCAAACAGTCCTTTGAGCAACAATTGTAGAAACCGTCTTCATAGGGGTTTTTGCTACAACTCTAACCCGTTGGTTCCGCATTTGGTTGTAATGGAAACTTTGCCAGCCAAACATTGCAGCCTATTGGAGGAGTAACTTTGAGTCCCTCGATGCTTGTTGGCGCATAACGGTTAAGTGAACCTCCCACAACAAAACCGTCGTCCGTTAAGGCAACGGACTGGGCGTTACTGCTTACGTTCCCATTTACTTCACCGTAGGAAGCATTGTACTGCAAGTTACCTGAGGCATCAGTTACAGCAACATACGCTTGCCGGGCACTTGTGCCTACTGCTATATATCTGCCATCAAGGGTTTGCACGGCAGTTCCAATCAATCCATTCATCGGCAATGTTTTGACCCATTCTTGTTTTCCGTCTGCGTTGGCTTTAAAGAGCCAACTGTTTTGCAAATTGCCCCCTGAGAGTATGTAGCCGCCGTCTTTAGTTTTGGCTATCGAGGTAAACGGAAGAGTTGCGGTGTTGATGTTGTATGTTTGGCTCCATTGCAAGTTGCCGTTGGTGTCAGTTTTGGCGAGCCAACCGTCTCGGTCCACAGCACCTGCAAGCACATAACCGCCACTGTTGGCTTCAACCAGACCCATGCCAAACAATTTTGAAGAGTTTCCGCCAAAAGTTTTAGTCCAAACCAAGGTTCCTTGGGCATTCAATTTGTAGAGAACTGTGTCGGCGCCCTTCGCCTCATTTGTCGCATAACCTACAACGACATAATTGCCATCGCTTGTTTGGATAGCATGACAAGTTTGAAGAGGTAAACCGAAAGTTTTAGTCCACTGCACCATGCCGTTGCTATCGGTTTTGATTAGCCATCCGCTGTAAACTGGGTTTGTAACGGGTAGCCCGATATTGGTTCCTGACATAGCGAAGCCGCCGTCTTGAGTTTGTATAATGCTTGATGTTGCAACGTGCCCAGTGCCAAAGGTTCTGTTCCACAGCAACTTTCCAGAGGCATCCGTCTTGATAAGAATTGGGGCACGTTCCCAAGCTGGATACATTATTGATGCATTGGAGCCAGCGATAGCGTAGCCTCCATCAGAAGTCTGAATTGCACGACCAGTGTCGCCGTAATAGGTGTTGCTCCATTCTGTCTGTGCACCGATGCTGTTTCCCTGCGTTACTACAAGCGCCACTGTAACCGTTATTACTGCGACGATGACTGCGAGAGTGATATAGAGTCTTTTGCCTAATCGCCAATTCTTTGTGGGCTGAATTTTCGGGGGCTCAACATTAGGTAAGCTTGAGAGGTTTACGACTATTTTGGGAACTTTCATGCTTGTTCACTATATCATATTAGTTGTTATCTGTTTTTAGCTCTGCTGATAGAACACTTTGTTCTAGTATTAGAACAGCACCAACCCCTAACGAGCACGGTTTTAAACACGTTGAGATAACTCTAAACGAACATACTTAGCAAAAATAATCCAAGCAACGACGCCTACAGCAACAATTAATGCCCCAAACAACCCCAAGAAGATAACATTACCGCTTAGAATGTAAAAGATCAGGAGTAAGGTACCCAATCCAGCACCGATTCCACCACCCAAACCGCCAATCGCACTGCTGACTTCTCTGTTTTTAATGCGTAGTTTAGAACCGCATACGGAACAATTTATTGTACTAATATTTGTGAGGAAGAAAAGTTTGCGTGCTTTTACTTTACTACCACATTTAGGACATTCAATCATTTTCTCTCTTCCTTTTTTTCTGCAGTCTGTTTCTTTTTAGTGCTATCACTTTTTGTTTTCTTACGTAGCCACATGCCTTCAGTTAGGAACAGGACCGTAGCGATGGCTGTTGGAGCGAGCAGATAGAAAAGGAAAAGGTCAGGGGTTTGTCCACTACGCACGAATGGGCCGACAATTGCTATGGCTTCGACAATTAAGATGCCGATAAAGAAGAAGGCATAGAAGATTAGCCGTGGAACAAGGGTTTTTCCAACCCAAAGGTGACCACTGATGTTTACTTTTTCTTTGACTTCGTATTCGCCATATTCAGTTTTTGCGATTAAGCCCAGGGATTCAAGTTTTTGCAGGTGCCAGTAGGCAACGCTTGGACTGCTAAGGTTAGCCAGACGCATAACCTCCCGTGGACCGAGTGGTTTTCCATCTTTTACCAGCTGGGAGTAAACGATCAGGGTTGTTCCTTCTAATCCTTCGGCGTTAGTCAAGGCTCATTCACCTGCTTTATGTATACTTCAACGCGGTTGGGCGCAATTTCGAAGGCTTGGTTTGGACCCAATATATTGTTGTACACATAATTGTTTTGAGTTTTCTCCAGTGTGATCGACTTTACCCATGTGGTTGTGGATACTGTGTTGGTATAGGTTCCGTTGACTGGCATGTTGTTTATGTAGCTGGTGAAAGAGCCATAGAGGTCTATTGTACCAGTGTCCATAGCGGCAACGGTTAGGTCTATGCCTAGCTGTGGATTAGCAAAGGTTTGGGTTCCATTGAAGATTAATAGTTTGGATTGGCGGGGTTGCCAAGTTTTGTCAAACCCATATGTGCCTGTCCAACGATATGTTTGACCCACCCCTATGCCCCAACTTGGGAACCCTGTGACAGGGCCAACGGTTGCATTTCCCTCGTTTCGGTAAATGGGTGTGCCTGACGTTAATACTAGGTTCGCTAAGGTGTTGCTTGCCAGTACCATAGGCTGGGGATTATGCGGCTGTACTCTGCCTGTTACATCAGCCCATGCCCCGTTGATGTAAATTTGAGTTGCCACCTGGCGTGTGCCGTCATAATACTCGGCGATCGGAACTCCCTCTATCCAAGTGCCGTCTTCTGAAGCGTTTTCAGGCAAGTCGGGAATCACGGGTAGCGTGCGGTGGTCTTGGTTCATAACACGAAATAGGTTCAGGGGATAGTCTATGCCTTGAATCCAGGTTGTATTAAGCCATTTTCCATCCAGCCAAATCCCGTCTACTACGCCGCCGTAGTTTGTGCCGCGCCAATCACCTAAGCCCTTGTTAACGGAAAAACCACCTAAAGCGGAGCTAAGGACGTTGACTTTCTCGGCAGCGGTGAAACTTGCCTCGGACATTTTAGCGGCAAAGTCTGAAATGTTAGTTATGTTAGCGACAACCGTATACGTTACGTTCGCATACTTGACCGCTTGCATGACATTAACATAAGAAAAGTTTCCCGTTGTGAAGTTGCTCACAAGCTGTTGCGTAGTTTGCTGTTTTTCCCATTCCACCACACTGAAATTTGCATATAGCAGTTCTATGCTGAAATCTGCTTTGGGACCTTCGGTTATGTGGGGGTATGGTTTGACATCCAAGGGCACGACGAGCAGTGGTGCCGCAAACGCTGTTCCACTCAACAAAGCGAGAACAGCAACTGCGATGAGTTTGTACTTGAACTCCATACACCTTCACTACAAACCATTGTTTCGAAGGTGCTTATTAGCTCTGGTCATAGAACGTTTCGTTCTAACAATAGAACACTAAAACAAGAGGATTAAATGAAATGAGGAGGGTTGGTTAAGCGGTAGCTTGAGACGGCATTCTTTTAAGTAAACCGTTTAAGCTTTCAGTCAATGCGTTGCAGGGCATACTTCAAGCAATATACATTTCGTAACCTCGGCGTTGACAAATTAGCTAAAGGTTGAGCGCTTAATTATTTTTGTTTTGAAGTATCTCGTTTACTTGCGCTCGCACCCTTAGGGCTAAGGATGAAACGGCCGAAACATTCTTTGCAATAACCTGTTTTGTTTTGGTAGGAGATTTTTCGTCCGCATTTGCCTTTGCAGGTTTTTGGCACTATAAACCTCCAGATTTCAGTTTAGGTATGTATTGTAGGGTTACGCTTAGGCGTCGTTTGCTGTTGCTTTTGGTGAGTTCTGAGTTGATTCTTGTGTCTTCGTTTCCAGCTGTGCCGTGCCCAACACGCTTTACACGCCAGTTCCCCAAGTTGCCCCGGACAAGCTGAGGATTAGAAGTGACTAGATAGAAGGGTAGGTTGATTTGGGAAGTGTAGAGCTCAGCGATAAAGTTGAGTAGCCGTTTGCCTAAGCCTATGCCTTGATAATCTGGCAAAACTACGAGGCGGCTGACACGGAAGTAATTGGCTTTCATCCTTGTATGGACAATCGCAACAAAACCCACAGGTTTATCGTTGTAGACGACAACGTAGCATCGTACTCCGGCGCCAAGTTTCCCGTTCAAATAGTGATATTGCCGAAAACTCTTCCACATGGAATTGCCGCACCGGTAAACTTTGAGCTCAACGGGCGGCCGACTTCTTTTTTTCGACTAAACTCCATTGTATCGGTGTTGAAGACCCAATCAACTTCCAGCCAGTCGATAACATCGAAGTGGCAGGTGACCGCTATGAATTGTTTTCCGCTTTGGGCTCGGACGGCTTTGCTGATGGCATAGGATCCGATTTTAGCAACTTCTCTGTCTACGACGCTGGTAAATTCGTCGAAGACTATGCGCTTCTGAGGCAGGCAAAGTGCACGAGCAACATCGACACGCATCTTCTCGCCCTGGCTAAGACAACTGTAAGCCTTCAGCCAATCAGGAGGAGAAGCAAAACCGACACTGCAAAGCATACGGGTAATCTCTGATGTGCTAAGCACTTTGGGAAAGTCGTCGAGAATGCATTTGCCCTGGTATTCAAAACTTGTGATGTACTCGTTGGGAAAGAGTTTTTTTGCGATGCTGCTTTTTCCAGAGCCGCTGCGACCAACTATTATGCCTATTTGCCAATCATCATCTTCAATAGGTAGAGATCCTTTGAAGTGCTTCTGCAACTTCACATCGTTTAGGGTGAAACTGCCAACGACACTTTGCGCTCGGAAACTGTCAGGCTCATTCCAGGTGTTATAGAAGTCGAAGTCCATTAGAGATTCAGCACCCTCACAGCATACCCTTGAGCGGTTAATTGGTCAAATTTGGCTTTCTGGTCAGTTTCATCTTTGCACTCAATGACCAGCTCGTAGCTTTCAGGAATCAACATAGAACCCTCGCGAGGTCCGCCTAGATCTTCAGGAATTTTCTCGCCAATCGCCGTCAAAAGTGCCTGTAAATCTTCTTTCTCGCCCGCCTCAATTATTCGCTTGTAGTCGGCTTCGTCAAGCTCTCTGTTATGCTTCCCTCTAAGCTTGTTTAGGGTTTGCCTTAGAAGTCGCCTCTGAGAATCTGAGAGGGCAAGCCTAAGCACCGGCGCATAAAACTCCCCATGATCCTTGCAAACTTGAACACGTTGTTCCCCATCCCCAAAGACCCCCTTCAAATCGGTAACTATGGGGTAGATCCAGCCGTGTTTTTGGAGGCTTTTCCAAACCTGTTCTTTTTGCTTGTTAGTCATTTTGTTAGGGTTAGCTTCGTCCGATTTTAGCAGACGGATATCTTCCAAAAGACCCTTGTATGCATCTGGAACCTTTAGGACCGTTTTCTTTTCACTCATGGGTAAACCCCCAATTTCTTTAGTTCCAACATTAGTTGTTTCTGTCTTTTTTTAGCTCTTTTTTTCTCATGACTTCCCAAACAATCAACTCCATAACTATCAACGAACATACTCCTCAGAATCCTGCCCTTTCCCAAGAGGCAAAGGGCTGCCCACATCGCCAAGCTTACCCAAGACATCGTTGAGTTTTGTGAGAGCTCCAAACATTGCCTCGTTTAGACGTTCAAGCTGCAAAAGCCTACTGTTAGCGTACTTTAGCGCTTCAGTATTGCGTTTGACCTCTTCGCGAAGCTCAAATGCATGCTGAGATCTTTCGGTGTCAGCAAAGCCTTTGGATATCGCTTGCTCAAACCTGTTTACGCTCATGGGCTTTGTGATCTTGCGTTCCTTGCGCACAAGGGCTTCCTCTTTTTGATACACCCGCTCAACCATACCATAGAGATCGATTTTGGTGATGCATTGAACACCATCCAATCTGATGCCATGATAGTCTTTGTTGCACTCAAAAGTTAAAATCTCCAAATCATTAAGTTGGAAGCCTAAATGGTCATTGACTAGATCAAACCAACGGTTAAGCGCCAAAAGACATGCGTCATGGCTCATGCCTCCGACGTCACAGGCGAGGTATCCGCTGATTTTACGCCGCTCCGACCCAAAACAAACATGAATCTTCACTCCCCCGACAAACTCATCCATCTCCCAATGCTTCACATCCTGGCAGACAAAACTGCGCAAGCTAATGTTATGCACTGAGAGCGGCACGAACCGCACCCCGTAGGTGATTTTGTTACAGTATGCTCCAGGGTAAGGCTGAATGATCATGCCTTTTTGCAGCAATTTGGAGCAGAAAAAGCGAACAGTCGAATACTGACCAGGTGTTGGCTTCCTTGGGGCATGGATTTTTCGGGCTATCTCGCAGGGTTTTAGCTCAATTTCTGAAGCATCGATAATCTGATATGTTAGTGCTTCTATGCCTTTGGGCTTTGAGGGGTGCCAACTGTTGCAACACCTGTTGGTAGGGGTGTTGGCGGTGTTATCAGATGCTTCAACCACAAAAAAACAGCTCCTAAAGTTGCTCTGCTTGAGCTTTTAACTTCTCTATCTGCTCTAAGGTTGCCTTCTTGTATCGGGGACTCAAATTCCCAAGCTTCTCTAAACCATACTTTTTCAGCAACGCCTTAGCAGCAGTCTTCTCCTCGTCAGAATAGCCTGGGTTACTGCAGCTGCTATACAAGTTAGGCGCCCACCGAACCATCAACTCTGCAATCTCAAGCAACGTCTTTTTTGCAGGAGCACCCAGCGACTGCTGCTCTAAAGCAGCCTGCTCAAGCAAAGGCTGAAGAATGTTCAGAGGACCCATACGAAAATACCCCAAACTATGAACCTCCCGAATTATCTTCAGAGGGCAAAATTACTTCATGCTCAATTACTCGACGAGGTAACTCGCTCTGTCGGGAACTGTAGAAAGGCAAGCTCTGCAGCGTATCTTTACTCATCAAATTTACTACCACATCGCCAACTGTTGATTGCTGGCCGTTGGGCAGTTTCATTAAAACCTCGCTGAGAAATTCCTTCTCGATTGTGCTAAGACCCCAAACGACCGCCTCAATCTTGCTTTTTATCCAATGAAACAGCAGCCGGTACTCCTGGTTAATGTTCTCAGTATCAACGAGTTTCCCATGAAGCTTCTTTTTTATAACAATATGAGGAGGCTTAACTGCGACGCCTAGTTGCTTCTTAACACCCTGCACTTCAGCGTCAATGATGAACTCTAAAGTATCATCCTGGCCTTCAAGAGTGGTCCAGCGAATGTTCTTTATCCCGTAGCTTTTCAGAAGAATCTCAATTTCCGCTTTAGTCCGCTCATAAGGAACTGTTGTATCCATAGGTAGGGCGGATTGCGATTTAGAACAAAACTAACTTTGTTGCTCATCTTTGATTTCTCCTCTCGTTACTTGGATTCGCTCCTCAACCGTAGCAATCGTATCATGCTGAGCCCCACCATGGCTAATCAGACAAATTTCACGGATCCTAAAGCCACGGCTAGCACTCATAACGCGACTATGATACCCAAAAGTGATAACCCAGCCTTGAGACGTCAAAATTTCAGGCAGAACATCGAGAAGCTGCTTGAAACGACTGTTCTTGTGCCCATTGTAGAGCTCCATGCTCTTGCGGTAACTATACGGTGGGTCAAGCAAAATAACATCGAATAACTCGCCTTTTTCCCTGAGATGTTTGGCGCAGTCCAGGGCATCCATCCTAAAAAGAGTATACGGCACGTTAGGGTCGATGTCGTTGGCTACTTCTATGCAGCCGTTGAGTCGAGTAGGACCCGCAAAGAGGTTCACCACATACTTGCCCTTGCAGTGGTCCTCAACCCATGCCCTAGTTTTTGGCGCCTTGAACGTATAGCGATTAAGCGGCTGACGTAGGTAAGTAAAAATGATGCTCAAGAAATAGGCTCCTGTTCTATCTGAAGTAGGGCACGCTTGGTAATTTCTTCAAGCTCATGGAAATCGGCATCAAAATTGAAGGCTAATCCTGAAAGGACAATTCGAAGAATAACCGCGGCAGCATCTATCTGCTTCTGATTCAATGGGTTAGCCTCCAAGTGGGTACTGTTAAGAAAAAAGGGAAGAAGGCTGCGGAGCTTAAACAGATATTGTGGCGATAACTGGAAAAATGTCGCCTCGGTGGTCCGCCTTCAAATCCCAGCGGCCCCACCATTATTTACTTCTAGCCTAAGCGTTAATATTTCAATATCACTGTCGCAACTTGGGGCTTCTTGTGAAGTTTAGAGAATGCTTGCTTGTAATTTGCTTTACCTTCGACGATCCATTCAGCTAAGCTCCTGTTAAACAGCCATCCTCTGCGGTTAGTCACAGCTTAATACCCGACCCGATTGTTTGCACACTAAACGAGCCTTCAAAACCTAGTTTAGTATGCCGGAGAAAAACCAGGCACATGATACAAAAATAGAAGTGTCAACATGCTTCCAACACGCCCACACTCACACTCTTAACATAGCATCCATGTTGACTGTGTGAGTTAAACCCTCTTCCCACACTTAAACCGCAACAGGAAAAAAACCCAAACTAAAAAAGCAAACAATTCCAAAACCCCCAGTGTAGAGTGCAGTTTTTACCTCCCCACACCCACACAAATATAACTAAAGAAATATTGTGAGCGACAAATCCATGGAAAGCAAGTTCAAATCCCAGAGACCTACCATGTCCTTCTTTGTGTTGTGTAAACTTTGAGCTTGTTAGTTCAATTTTCTTCTTTGACTTAAAGCATCCGCTCGATAGATGGCGGTTTATTGAGGATAGAACAGGGTCGGTTAAGCCTTCTTTAAATAGTCTTTTTTTTCAATTGAAGAACAACACCAGTTGATTTTGCAAAAAAGGATGGGTTTGTTTTGGGGTGCTTTTGTTGTTTAGACTTTGATATATGCGTAAGTTGCGGCTAGAAATGGTGGGGAATGGCTAGAAAATGGCTAAGAAATGGCTAGAAATGGCTAGAAATAGCGTGTATTCTAGTTGGCCTTTTTTCGCTTTAGCGAAAGCCCAAAGTAGCTTTTTTTCTCATAGTTTCGTTAATTTCTGGAGGACCAGAGGTAATCATGAAGATGCCGTTTTTTGCAATGAATCAAGCCCTGTTTGTGATGTTTGGTGATTATGTTTTTCATTGCATTGTGAAAGTATAGAAAATTTAAATCGTTTTTAACCCTTAAAGTTCCCAGAAAACTCAAATGAATGGAACCACCTTTGGAAGGTTAAATAGCGCGCATTTGTCATGGTTATTTTTCTGCTCAAAGGCTCAAATGAGTTTGCAAATCACCCAATAATCTTTAACTTGTTCTACTCTTAATTTATGACTTTTAATATAATCTGTCATTTGAGTTGAGAAGGATTCATTAGCTAAAGTTGTTAAAACTACGTAACCGTTTGTTTCAGCACTACAATTCTTCCATTCAACAAATCCCTTGAATATTTTTGGGTGACAATTGGGAAATTGTTTTGAAAATTCTAATGCTTCAGCCAAAATCATAAAATTGCTCCTTAACTCCTGATCAGCCGGCTCTGTGAAGATAAAGGTAGTGAAAGCTGAATTTTCATTAGGTATAGGCTTCTTCAACAATTGGTAACGTTTGTTTGAGGTCTCGGAAGTACTTTAACACCGTAATGCCTCGTTGGGTGACTGCAAAGACTATTCTATCTTTTCCAATAGTTCGCTCTTCAACTAAGGCTTGCTTAATCAAGAAGTTCAAGTCTTCTTTAAGCACACAGCCATTTAAATTGACATTGTGCATTATATGTGACAGTTTTAGAGGACCGTGTCGAGCTAACAAGCTAATTATGTCAACGTATATTTCTAGATGAATTCGTCTCATTGTGAATCTCCTTTTCATGAGAGGAGCGCGAGAGCATTAATAAATGTTCTTATGCTTTGTTCAAACAATTATTCTTTTTATTGACAAAAATACAAATCATAATATAAAATGAGTTAAAATTATATATAAAATACAATAATTATTATATATGAAAATAGTTAAGGAAGTGTGATTTTCTTGAGTTTTGATGGCTATGCTTTTTTCTAGCTTTCATCTTCATTTGCAAAAGCTGAATTTTTGCACATACCTCGGCATTTGTATTCCAAACAACCTCCAAATTTTTTGACCCTCAAACAAGAGTTCTGGGCTTCACTAATGTTTGATTAATTACGAATGCCTCTATTGCATTCCCTTTCATTTGTTAATTACTAAAGAAGAACATCGCTTTTCTGGGATCAGATGGTTTGTTTAACTCTTGAGTAACGTAAATTTGTTTTTTAAAATATCAGGGAGCATCGGCTTTTTTGTGAAAATCAGCAATCCATATAATAACTACCAAGTATATACGGATTAACAAGACATATGAGATGGTTTCCTTGGATTATTTATCTTTACTCAGATCAGAACTTAAACTCAAAATTTTGTTAAGTCTCTTTAACGGAAAGAGAAGAATATCTGAGCTAAGATCTGACGTCGAAACGAGAGATACCACTATTCTTCATGTTCTTGAAGAATTTGGCGATCTCAATCTAATAACAAAAACTCAAGGAGTTTACAAACTCTCGTCACTTGGAGTCATCGAAGCTAAAATTATTAAAGAGTTCCTTTAGCCGAAGAAGTGATTGAAAAATTTAAGGATTTTTGGTTGTCCCATAATGTCGATGATATACCTGCATACCTTCTTCAAAACATGGGCGCACTAAAAGACGCCCAATTAGTTAAGACTGGAGCAACAGAACTAGGAATTGTTCATAAAACATTCCTTGAAGCCCTTAAAACATCCAAAAGGATCAAGGGAATATCTCCTATTTTCCATCCGGATTTCATTTCTTTATTCGGTCAACTGCTCGATCAAGGAAGCACAATTGAATTAATCGTTAGCAGTGATGTTCTAACAAGATTACAGGGTTTTGTGCGACATAGAGTTAGTCAAGAAATATTTGAAAGAGGACAAACTGAGAATTTATCTAAAAGAAGATTTAAAGTTGCTCTTGCTTTGACTGAGAATAGTTTCTCACTTGGTCTTTTTCGCCGATCGGGAATGTATGATGATCGTATGGATTTGCTGTCCGATAGCATTGAGGCGATCGAGTGGGGTGAGCGTCTTTTCGAAGATGCAATTAAGGGCAGTCAAAAAA
>CAVZJV010000013.1:0-20735 GCA_963775685.1 Candidatus Bathyarchaeota archaeon | reverse complement strand
GGACGGAAAAATTTTCTTGATTTATGTTTATTTTGGTGGCACTGGCTATGGGTTGCAAGCTTATTGCGCAGCCGCCACAAGCAGTAGTCAAACTGTTTTGTGCTCTTGTCTAAAGCCTTCCTTTTGTCTTACCACCAATATTCCAAAAGGGCATAAAGGACAAAACATACTCGGAGACATTCGACTTCTAAGGAAGTGATGACGGGGCTGCTGAAGGCGCATTTTGATGAACCCGAGCAATGACCAACGTTTACTCCTCATTCAACGACAACATCTGAGTGCCTTGCTCTTTTAGCAACCTCAAAAACGTTTAAGCGGCGTTTTCTCTGATTTTTGCACCTGCAATTTCAAAAAATTCAGTAAGGATAAAACATGGATTAAAAGAACCTTTGACTTTTTTTTTAAAAAAAAACTCAATGAAAGAGTTAATTACCTGGCAAATTAATATTTCTAAAGGGACCGCTGTTCTTTATTTTTTTGAGGTTTTTGTGTGGAATACAAGTGGGTTGCTTTAACTGTCACCATTTTAGGCATTTTCATGGTAGGCTTAGATTCCAGAATCGTCATCGTAGGCTTGCCTCAGGTTGCAAAGCAATTGCATGCTGACCCAGAACAGGCAATCTGGATAACCCAATCCTACGTCCTAACAAATACCCTGATGTTGCTGCTAATCGGAAGACTATCTGACATATTCGGGAGAATACGCATCTACTCCTATGGTTTTGCAATATTCACCATCGGGTCAGCATTAACCAGCTTAGGCATGAACCCAACCGAAGTCATCCTCTTTAGAGCTGTTCAGGGCTTCGGTGCATCTTTGGTTTTTGCTAACAGCATAGCCATAGTCACAGATGCTTCACCAAAAGAAGAGCTAGGGCTTTTTGTGGGCATAAACCAAATATCTTTTCGAGCTGGAGCACTCTTAGGTTTAACGTTAAGCGGCTTAATCTTATCCTTTTTTGATTGGCGAGCACTATTCTACATAAACATACCAGTGGGAATTTTTGGCACGTATTGGGCAAGAAAAAGGTTGCTGGAGGTTGCGTATTTGGACAAGGACCGCAGAATTGACTGGATTGGCTTTGCATTATTTAGCGTTTTCATGCTAAGCTTCATGCTTAGCTTAACCTTTAGTGCATATGGGCTTAGCTCATTAAACGTGGTTTACACTTTGTTGCCTGTTTCAGCGATTTTTCTTGTGCTGTTTGTAATCTGGCAAAGAAGAATAAGCTATCCGCTCTTGGATTTGACAATGTTTAGGATTCGAGCTGTGACAGGAGGTGTTGTAGCTGTCCTATTGAACGTTATTGCGTGGGCTGCTTTTCTACTTCTACTGAGTTTGCAATTTCAACTTGTCCTTGGCCAATCCCCTCTGCAAGCGGGACTGCGGATTTTGCCCTTTGAGGTTGCCTTTTTAGCTGTGGGTCCACTAAGCGGCAGGTTGTCAGATAAGTTTGGGTATGTTCGATTCACCATCTTGGGCCTAGCTTTGGGCTCTGCAGGGTTGTTTCTCTTTTCCACTGTCACCACAACCACCCCGTATGCGATCTTGAGTGCATATTTGGTTCTTTTAGGGTTGGGCACCGGGTTTTTCTTGGCACCAAACTTGAGGAGTGTTATGGGTTCACTTCCCATGCAAAGACGAGGAATAGGCTCAGCTTTAGTTAGCTTGTTTTTGAACATTGGATTAACTGTAAGCCTCAACTTAGCAATAGTCGTCATGTCCCTGACTGCACCATACACCATAATAACCGAAGCGATTTCCGCCCTAAACCCCGCATCCGTATCCACAACAGACATAGCCGTTTTCTTCAACAGCCTAAAAAACACATACTTCGTATTAGGCATCATCAACGCCTTAGCCATAATACCCTCCGTTCTCCAAATTAACCGAAAACCTCAACAAAAGAAGGAAAAAATAACTGTCAAAACATTGATAGATTAAACTAAACAACCAAGAAAAGCAAAAAAAAATTACAACTGGGCAAGGAGGGTTTTGCCAAAATCCACGCATCGAGGCAGCTCCCCTTCCACTACGGGACCCGACACCCCTTTCACCCTAACCGACAGTGAGGACGAAACCAGAGTCAAGTTGGGCAATTTCTCCAGCACCAGCCCCTCCAACTTCCTAACCGCCCTGTCACGCGACCTCACTTTCCCCGAGTAAGTTCCGAAAACTGCGACTTTTTTGCCCTTTAACCCAAGCTCTGAGAGGCGATTCACAAATTTCTTCATGGTTTGGCTGGGTCGACCCATGTGGTTTGGTGCACCTAAAACGATCGAATCGTAATCCAAGGCATGCTCTGGGCTGACTTCTTTAACGTAGCCCAAATCAACCTCCGCACCTCCAACACGCAAACCCTCCGCAACCTTCTCCCCACAAAGCTTCGTGTTGTCGTATTTAGAATCGTAAAAAACAAAAACCTTAACCATCAAATAACCGCGCCTATTAATTAAGAACTGCGAAGGCGAACCAAATAAAACTTAACCCTAACACATAAGGGATTTCCCAAAAAGGTCTAACCCAGTGCATAAAGAAAAACAGCTACCCAATAGGATTCATGGTATACAGTAAACTATTATTTGACACAACAAGAAGCAGAAACTAAATTAATTAAATGTAATTTGGAAAACTAACTATTATCCATCAAATGTTGACGACCTTTTTCAGATCCTCACTATCAGAAGTTTACCAACCAAAACGAAGATAATATCGCTAAACCATTGCTAGAACTATATGATAATGTGATTAAATCGCACGATTCCTGCGATTGGAGGATTTTTCTGAACTCGCAGGGTTAATCATCTTTTCTGACCCCCACGGTATTATTTCTTGGAATGTAAAAAAGTTGCCCCCTCATTAAGCCTTAACCCCTTATTAAAAAATGGTGTCAAGAATTTGGGGGCACTCTGTTAAGTTTCCTAGTTTAATTCGATTCTTAAAGACAATCGGTTTTAAGTCATTCTCTAAAAATGGCATATCGCAGATTCTATTGCTTTTTTTAGAATAGACAACGAGAAAGCAACGCACAAAAAATTTCATTTTACTAATCCGAGCTTCTTCGTAATTCGCGGTCCCAAAAAAGCTAAGCAATTAAAAAATACCGAAATATGCAACATTTTATCTTAATTGTTGCTAAATATCAAATCAGGGTAATCCTGAGGATATTGGGCTCCAATCGAAACTGGAATAGTGCTAATTCGCTTGTCTCTTCAAGGAAAATAATCAAAAACATATAGGAAGCTAAAAAAGGTCTTAATTCGCCTTCAATTGAACAACGAATCTCTTAAGAATAAAAAGAGAAAAGATGTTGTTAGCAACCCGATGGTTCGGAGCTATATTGCTAATGTTATTGGGCTTTGACGTGACCTTTGTGGCCTGCTCTAATGTATTCTCCTTGCTCCTCCAATTAAGCACATACATGCTTTTTACTTAGGAGGTGATCCGGCCGCAGGTTCCCCTACGGCCACCTTGTTACGACTTTTCCCTCCTTACGAAACTTAGATTCGACACCGCCATGAAAGACGGCGCCTCACCCAAGAGTCGCTCGGATGGAACGACGGGCGGTGTGTGCAAGGAGCAGGGACGTATTCACCGCGCGCTAATGACACGCGATTACTAGGGATTCCATGTTCACGAGGGCGGGTTGCAGCCCTCGATCCCAACTACGGCAGGCTTTCGAGATTGCCTTCCCCTTTCGAGGTCGGAACCCATTGTACCTGCCATTGCAGCTCGCGTGTGGCCCGGGAGATTCGGGGCATACTGACCTGCCGTGGCCCGCTCCTTCCTCCACTTTATCAGTGGCGGTCTCCTCAGTGTGCCCAGCTCAAAGCTAGTTGCAACAGAGGACGCGGGTCTCGATCGTTGCCTGACTTAACAGGACACCTCACGGCACGAACTGGCGACGGCCATGCACCTCCTCTCAGCTCGTCTGGCAAGACCTTTAATCTGGCCTTCATACTGCTGTCGCTCCCGGTGAGATTTCCGGCGTTGACTCCAATTAAACCGCAAGCTTCACCCCTTGTGGTGCTCCCCCGCCAATTCCTTTAAGTTTCAATCTTGCGATCGTACTCCCCAGGCGGCAGGCTTAACAGCTTCCCTGCGGCACTAGAACGGCACGTGGCCGTCCAAACACCTAGCCTGCATCGTTTACAGCTGGGACTACCCGGGTATCTAATCCGGTTCGCTCCCCCAGCTTTCATCCCTCACCGTCGGGCGCGTTTCTAGCAGACAGCCTTCGCCACTGGTGGTCTTCCCGGGATTATAGGATTTCACCCCTACCCCGGAAATACCGTCTGCCTCTCTCGTCCCCTAGCCAAGCAGTTTCCCCCGCAATCCAACGATTAATTCGGTGGATTTAACAAGGGACTAACTTAGCCAGCTACGGATGCTTTAGGCCCAATAAACATCCACACCACTCGGAGAGCTGGTATTACCGCGGCGGCTGACACCAGACTTGCCCTCTCCTTATTCCCCCAGCGTTCTAGACTGGGTAAAAGCCTTCCTCAGCGGATGGCACTCGGGATAGCCCTGTCACACTTTCGTGTATTGCAAAGTTTTCGCGACTGCTGCGCCCCGTAGGGCCTGGGCCCTTGTCTCAGTGCCCATCTCCGGGCTCCCGCTCTCACGGCCCGCACCGGTAAAAGGCTTGGTGAGCCATTACCTCACCAACAACCTGATCGGTCGCGGCCTCATCCTTGGGCGACGCCTACGAGCATAACGCAAGCGTCTTTTCTGGTGGAGACTCATTCCAGAGTTCTTCACCTATTGGGAATTAGCCCCAGTTTCCCGGGGGTGTTCCTATCCCAAGGGCAGATTAGCCACGTGTTACTGAGCTGTGCGCTGCGCTCCCGTGTTGGCTGGAAGCGCTCAACTAGCATGTCTTAGTCCTATCCCGATAGCAGTGGGGTCCGGCAGGATCAACCGGAGTTATGCACTCCGTTTTGATTTCTGCGGATTCTTACTATCATGTTTTTTGTGTGGTACGTTCTGCACTTTTCGCATTTTTGTGCCTAACTGGATTTGGAGGGAGAAACATTCTCCACAAATTATACGTCAAAGCCCAATTCAGACCTAACTGAGCAATTAGTCAGGTCTACATTTCCTATTTTTGTCCCCACAACTGGAGGCCAACTCCGTCATTCCTGCAAGGCGTAATCGCCGTTTCGGTAGGGGTTGAGCCGCCGCCATGTGAAAATTGCGGGGTTAGCAATTATAGCTGAATTCTAACAGAAGCCTAGTCAACTGATATAAACATTTCTTTTCCACCTTCACAAAGATAACTAAATCCGGTTAAATGCAGCATCGATGAGGTTGTGAGGTATTGGATAAATAATTCAAGATTATTTTATAGTTTTTTATCGTTTTTTAGACCTTCTTATTTCAGGAAAAGGTTTTTCTGGTAACGGAAAGGTTATGGAAAAGCAAGTCAGTAATCAGGAAAAATACGACCAAGACACAATTTTGCACTCCACAAGACCTGCCCCCGCGTAAATCCAAAAAACTAACCAATTTGGCACCATCAAATCTAACTTGTTGCTGTGTAGGCACAATCACATCATTATTTATGGTTCAAAGACTCTCAGTATATAATACAGAAAAGGTTAGCTTAAATGCAGGCGAAGTGTTCCCTCTCTCTTCCTGAATTCGCTCGCGTTTAAGTTAACCTTTCTCTCCTTTCTCAAACTCTCAGCAAATTTTATGGGGTTCAACAAATAAAAACGTAGTGACTATGGCTTTTTCACTTGATTTACTGCCGTTATGGCGATAACTTGGCAAATCGGTTTTTTTGGCAAGCCTGATGGTATTTGTTACTTCTTGGTCAATTGTTGCATCGCTAAACTTATTATTTTTTTTAGGTGATCTCAGGACTTGGCATTGGCAACCTGGACTACCAAGCGTCAAACTCTGGAAATACCTTCCTCTTTGAGATCAATTCGACAACATCACTTCTATTCCTTTGCCTAATTCGACTGATCAACGTTTAAACCCTTACCACGACCCTGTCCGCACTCATAGCTACCGTATTTTCTATTCAAATAAACCATAAAAATCACTTCTCGATCCACAAAATATCTAAAAGTCAGACAATAACTTCTAATGATTAAGCCTTATCCACTTAATTTAAACATTAACTCGAAATGCCCAATACATATACGCACTAATAATCTTTTGAAAGCACCAAAGAAGGCCCCACGTAACAATGTAGGCTGCATTTTTGGCAGTTTTCTATTTTTTTCCAGTCAAAATTAGATATAGCCGCCTCTTAAGGTCACCATTTAAAATAGAGACGATGCTTGCGTAGTCGCTGTGGACATAGCAGGGCAAAACTACGCTTCCTTGAGGATCTAAGTTTATCATTGTCCAGGGTTTGCATTGCCACTTTTTCTCTTTAGCCAATGCCTTTGAAGTATCCCATAGAATTGAAGATATGGTAGCCTTCCCGCTTCATTTCCATTAGTCTATTTGCTATTTTCGGTATTTTGTCATCGGCAGGTGAAGATACGTTTGCATTGTATCATTCGTGAGCTACAGCTACGGATATTTTTGTGCCCAACTCTTGGACTAACTTTACTATTGCTCTCGATCTCATCTGTGTTCTCAGCCATGATAGTAGTGTTAATGGTTAGGGGAAATTTCTTCCTCGCCGCACTTATGCCTCTTACGGACTTTCTAAAACTTCCACTGACTCCTCTGATGGTATCGTGAGTTTTCTCCAAACCATCCAATGAAACATAGACAACCCCGTTAATGTAGGGAGCTATCTCACCTATTTGGGATTCAAGCAAGGTACCATTAGTTATGAGGCTTGTGTGCAAAGGCAAGGACCGGGAAAAATCAAGAATCGATACTAAATCATTCCTAAGCAGTGGTATTCAGCCTTTAAAAGCGACTCTGCATGCTCCCGAATTATAAATCTGCTTTAGAATCGCTTTCTCCTGCGCTAAACTCAAGTCTGGATTGTTTCTTTTCCAGAAGGGACACATCTTACAGCGTAGATTACAATTGTAAGTTAGCTTGTGCCCGAAAAAAAGGAACCCGGCGCCTAACAAGTTTGAAATCAAACCGCTTTAGATTCTAAAGCCCATTTGCAAATTTTCAGAGAAATGGCACGAATTTTTGTCTGAAGAAAAGTCATTAGAAATCTATTTCATTTTTAAATACCTGATAAAGTGCTGAAAATATGAAACGAGTGAAGATTCCCATCAAAGTTACTCTTTCGTTCCCTTTAAACCCAATTTTCTCTTGACGCTAGTGCACTTCTAATAACCTTTTGTTCTCCAAGGTTTAACCAATTGAGAATGGATTTATGAGAATATGAACCCGATGACTATACCTCTAAAGAATCCAAGGCCAAGCGACAATATGTCTGTAAGAAAAATATTCTATATTATTAATTGAGAACAATTCTGCGAATTCACAAGAAGAAACAATCCTCTTATCATAAGCAGAAATTTTTTATAAAACCTTTCAGTTACACGAGTTGAGGCTTTGTATTGCCATTGTTTGAGTGTACTGTATGCGGTCGCAAAACGAGAAACGAATTTGAAGTGTCCTGCACAGGCGATACCAAACGTAATGTGGAGAAGGCACCTTGGTGCTGCGGCAAACCCATGAGCGAAACACTCGACGATTAACCGATAAGTAAACCGATGGCAAAACTCAACAAGGGAGCAATTACCCAGCCGGCTACAATTTTTAAGAACGGTTTTGCTGAAACAAATCGTGTTCGGTAAGATAACCCTGCTCCGAGGACGCCTATTGAAGTTGTTTGGGTTATGGATAGGGGAATGTTGAAAATTGTGGCTGCTTCCACTAGAATTGTTGAAGTTATTAGTGTCACAGTCGCATTTGCATAACGCATCAGAAAGAATTCTTCTGAAACTCTTCTTATGGCGCCTTCGCTGAGGAAAAAAGATCCGACGAAAATTGCAGCTATGGCGACTAAAACTGATGCTAAATCAAATCCTTCTGTTGCAACTATCATTCCCAGTGTGTTGGCTCCGGTTACATAGGCTGTTGTGAATGAGGTTACTACAATCAGAATCTTGTAAGTTTGAAGGCGATGCCAAAAGTTTGTTGGCCACTCCCTATTAGAAGCGAATAAGAAAAAATGCTACAGCAAGCGCTATTAGCGGAACAGCAATCCAGGTTAAAACCACTTCAACTACAAACAAACCAGTCGAGCGGGAATTCCCAGCAATTGACAAGCTTGCAAGAAGTCCCACCAGCGACATGTTCAGCGACATGGGTACCCGAATCCTGTAGGCAATAACAAAGACTGTAATTGCCACCAGCAAAGCTTCCGCCCTTAACTCAGGCGAAGCATATGGAAGTAAGGTACCAACCGACTGCAACATAGCTGAACCTTGAGCCAGCAATCCAACAGAAAAGCCTGTTGCACCCACAAGTACGCCGAAGCGTTTTGTAACTATTCTTGAGCCTATGGAAGGACCCACACAAGCTGACAAGTTGTTGCCTGCTACCAACATTACCGCTACAAACACCAAAATTAGAAGAGCAACAGACAACAACATCATATTTAGACTCACTTGAGAATAGATGTGACTATCGACACGATTATATCAGAGAAATCTTCGCAAGTGTCTAAGATATCATCGGATTTATGCAGCATTTCACTGTAATGGTAAAAATGGAGAAAATGCATTCCAGAAGCCATTGAGTAGAGTTTATCGAACCCGGCATCCTTGACATCGTCGCCTCGTTCTTCTATGGCTTCGATTTCTTTGCGTAACTGTATAATATTTGGAACGTTGCTATTGGATAGCATTGATTGCAGTTTGGGAAGTGATTGGTCAACGAGGGCAAGCATTTGTAAGTAAATTTCAGCCCACTCAACCTCCTGTTGTGCCGCCGAGGGATCTGTTATGTTAACTTTAGCCATACGGCTGAGCTCTCGGCTCAAATAAAAGATAAGATCCACTATGTTATCAGCTAAGTGGGCACTTTCGATGAGGTCGTCGATTAGGTTGGGGCTGATTGCTCCAGACGTAATATCCTCGTTGAGTCTGAAAGCGATTTCATCCGACTTCCTCTCGAGAGCTCGGACGGCATGCATGTTCTCTGTTAACGCTTGACTGTTACAGCAGTTCTTGAACATGGCTTTCAAAATGAGGTTGACCTGGGCAGCAATGGAGATAATCTGGGATAATTCACCAAAAATACTTCTTTCTCCAATTACTAAGACCCCCTTGAAGCTCTTCAACTCAATAATCCCCGTGCATAAATTAAGTTAGATGCGAATATTAGTTTTAAACGAAATTTCCTGGAGAGATTACGATTACCAATTTTTACCCTTTATAATCAGCTTTTAAAGGTTATGTTAAAATAGATAGTTTATGATCTGAAAAAAATTGGATAAAAAAATCAAGCGTGAACTACAGTTTCCGATATAGTTATACCATCAATTTCAAATACAGCGTCGCGAATGCGTCGTACGTCTTCGATGTCTTTTCCTTCGCCATAGAGTATAACGTCATAATTGCCCATGACGGAATGGGATACTTTTACGCCTTCAATCTTGAGAGTTGCATGAACAACATTTTTAGATTGCCCAACTCTAGTTCTAAGCAGCATATAGAAAGGAACTACCATTCGGTTTCACCTTACCTAAATTAAGAATAGCCCACAATGTAAAGCTTGCTGAAACCTATGCACCCATAAGAATTCAAGAGGAAAAAAGCTAATTTCCAAGGGATCACAGCATATCTTGTAGGAGTGTTATTACAGTCACTTAATCTTAAGTGCATCAAAGAAGTAAGCAAGTATGCGCAGGCTCGTGTACCTACGTGCGTTCCAACAAAGTTAAGATTGATAATTATGGAAAAAATAATTTCTAAAAAAATCAAGCGCATAACCGGCAAAGATGTTTGGCGGGAAAACTTGCGCATAGCCATATTCGCCGCTGACAAAGTTCGAAGTACACTAGGTCCCAAGGGAGCATACAAGCTGGTGACATATAACCGTGGACCCGAACAAGTCGTTAAAGTGACCAAGGAGGCAATCACTATTTTGGAGGAGTTGGCAATTCAGTATCCGCCTGTCACTATTATCTCCGAAGCGGCGAAACTGCAACGGGAGGAAGCGGGCGATGGGGTAACTGGGTTTGTGATTTTTTTGTCGGCACTTCTGAAGAAGGCAGACGAACTATTAACAATGGGGATTCACGCTAACACCATCATCCACGGTTATCACCTCGCAACGGAAAAGGCGCTGGAAATCCTCGAAGGACAAGCAACCGCTAGACTTCAAAGCACCGACATTCTGGATATAGTTGACTGTAAAAGAAACCTTCTTACGCTGCAAGTTCGATCTATGATTAGACTAGCATATTCTTCCTCGATTTCTGAGGGGAGGTTTGAAAGGGAAACCATCAGGTTTCTTAAGAAAAAGGGCGGTAATCTTCAAGATTCAAGTCTAATCAAAGGAGTGGTAATAAAGAAAGAGAAAGCCCATCCGAATATGCCAAATAAAATCAGAAACTTGCGAGTAGCAATCACAAGCGGTAAGTTGGGAATAAATCGTTTAGAAATCAAAATGCTAGGGCAAGGATCAGAACACATTCATTTAAATATTAAAACGCCTCAGCAAATACGTGAATTCAAAGAAACTGAATACAGGCTAAAAACTCAACCCGTAGAGATGTTGGTTCAGCAAAAGGTCAATGTGCTACTTTGTGAACAGCCTTTGGATGATTTTCAAAAAGAGAAATTGTTTTCTTTAGGTATTTTCGCTCTGGAAAATGTTGATAAGAAGGATACTTTTGCGGTTTCGAGGGCGACTGGGGCCAAAATTGTGGGAAACTTGAGCGATCTGACAGAGGAAGACATCGGCTTGGCAGAAAATCTCTCTTCCAGCAGTGTAGAGCTTGAAAAAATGGTCACAATAGAGGGGTGCAAAGGGGCAACCTTCATGCTTAGAGGAAGCACCGAACAAGCCATCGATGAGCTGGAGACCACAATCAAAAACAGCATGAATGTTTTAGACCTGATGAGCCGAGATGACAAGGTCATACCTGCAGGGGGAGCAGCAGAAACCCACATTACTGAGGTACTGAAAAGTTACAGCAAAGAATTCGCTTGCCGAGAACAAATAGCAATTGAAGCCTATGGTTCGGCTCTTATGGATGTTCCAAGATGCCTCGCTGAGAACTACGGGTTAAACCCTACAGACATTATTATTGAATTAAGGGGACATCATGCTGACAGTTTTCACAATTTTGGGGTTGGTGAGAAGGGTTGTTTGGAATTGCCTTGCCGAGAACCGTTCAGGGTTAAGCGTTCAGCTATCAGGCGAGCATATGAGGTTTCAACAATGATGTTGCGGATAGATGAATTATTGATTTCAAAGGAGATACCCAAGTTCCACAAACAATAGAAAAAGTAAGTGCTGTCACATAGACATAGACAGCAAACCCAACATTTCTAAAAACAAGAGAGCCCCCAATACAAGACTAGCTGCCCAAATTACGGCTGCCCAACGCATCCACTGCTTAATTCTCTGGGGCAAATCGCCGAACGCATAAATTACACCCATCACGATTGCGGGTATACCGATGACTCCGTGAACAATTGTCATTGCGGAAAGCGTTGAAAAGAACTCTACGTCGGGGTCTATGTAAAATCTGATGAATGAAGGCACCATAACAAAAAAGATTGCTAAAAGCGCCAAAACAATAGCCACTGTCATACTCCATCGGTGCTGCAAAAGGCTCTCTTTGCTTTTGACCAAGAAGCCAAAACCCATTCCCATCGAAAGAATACCTAAAACAACAAACATCAACGTTAAGGTTGCCTGGGAGAGCTCTACCGGAGTGCCAGCATGCAATGCAATCAGTCGCATTAGAAAATCAGAAAACAACAAAACACCTAATAGTAATTTAGCCTAACTTTCTTTTAAATTTTTGTTGCAAAATCAACCAACCTTGTTTGTGGTTGTACGCTTAAGGACACAAACGTTTAAACGAAACTTCTCCTAGTCTTAAAAGTATAAAATAACGGTTTTTTAAGGCGAAAATAAATGTCAAAAGGTAAAAGCAGAACAGGATTGTACGTAGGGATAGTCATTATAGTGATAATAATCGTTGTAGTTGGAGTTGTTGTTGCATTAATGATGAATCCATCAGCTCCATCCAACGCTACACAACTAACACTATACGCGGGAGAAGTCAACAGCGCAACATACGGTTTCGGAACCAGCTCAAGCAACATAGCCTCACCTGGACCAACTTTAGATCTTAAGGTTGGCCAAGCATACAAAATAACTCTAACAAACTCAGGAACAATGCCTCATGCATGGGAAATAACCAGCGAAAAAGCAACTGGTTCACAAGTACTCTTTGGCGCCAAAATTGCCTCAACAACCTATTTAGCACCAGGAGCATCTGGATCGATAACGTTTACGCCAAATCAAGCTGGAACCTTCTACTACATTTGTCCCGTGCCAGGTCACGTTGCCCTTGGAATGTGGGGCACCGTTAATATAACGACATAAGCAACACACGAAACCAACACAAACAGTTACCTCGAACAAACCCAATGATGACACACAGAACATAAGCCTCTAATTTTTTAAAATCCCCTTTTCTTTTGTTTCATTAAATAAAAAAAGCAGGATGACGTCATGCCACAGCCTATGCCTCCTTCCACGGCAGATTGGAATAATCTGTTCAATTTAGCTGCATATATAGCGGTAGTGGCGGTCGCCGTAGTTTTGGGTACAATGGTCTATTTTGCCATAAAATACCGCGAGAAAAAAGGGCAGCCTAAATTTATTACCCAATTTGGCGTCTCAAAAACAAGAGCCCGAGAAGCCGTTGTTTTCGCAGCAATCTCCATCATTATCTTATCAGGGTTAACTATAGCATCTTACAGGCTAACACCTAATGAGCGATTTCCTCCACCGGTTTCTCAAAGCTTAGTTATAGACGTCGTGGCAAAACAATGGTATTTCAATTTCTCATACCCTACCGGAGCTTACTCCGTAGCAGAATGTTATGTTCCCTCAGGCAAAAGCATTATTTTTAACGTCACAAGCGACGATGTGATGCATAATTTTGGGCTTATGGATTTCAGGGAAAAAGTTGATGCCATACCAGGCAGATATAATATTATGGGAATAACTACCCCACTCTTGAACGGAAACAGCCAGCTCAATTACACCATACGCTGTTATGAACTCTGTGGCATCGGACATACGTACATGACTGCGACTCTTACAGTTATGGATCCAACCGTTTTTAACCAATGGCTAAACAACCAGACAGTTCAAAACCCAACCTCAGGAGGCTAAAAAATTGTATAGTGGATTCTCCCTAAAAGAATGGCTAACAATAACCAACCACAAAAGAATAGGCATACTCTACATTGTAACGTCGGTTTTTTTCCTTATTGTGGCGGGTTCACTAGGTGAACTTGTAAGAACGCAGCTTGCCACCCCAAACGAAACGTTTCTTGAACCCTTCATCTACGACCAAGTCGTCACACTCCATGGGCTCTTAATGATTCTCTGGGTTCTTTCAGCTTTGGGTATTGGAATAGCAAACTATATTGTGCCGCTTCAGATAGGCGCAAAGGACTTGGCGTTTCCACGCCTAAATGCTACAAGCTACTGGATGTATCTTTTCAGTGGAATCATATTGGTCAGCTCGGTCTTTATGCCTGGAGGGACTGCTAACACAGGCTGGACGCTCTATGCGCCCTTAAACACAATAGAGTTCACTCCTCAAGTGGGAGCAACACTTGCTATTTTGGGACTAGCATTCTTAGCCATCTCCATTACTATGGCTTCAATCAACTTTATCACAACTATTGTATTAAAACGAGCCAAAGGCGTAACATGGACCCGACTACCCATCTTCACCTGGTCAGTTCTGTTCACTATGGCTCTGGCGCTCTTCGCTTTTCCCCCATTAGCGGCAGGAGTTACCCTTCTAACATCAGATAGAATTCTCGGAACCGTCTTCTTTAGCTCCACGGCTGGCGGCAGCATATTGTGGGATGAGCTTTTCTGGTTTTTTGGGCACCCCGAAGTCTACATCGTAGTGTTTCCTGCAATAGGCATAATTGCAGAGGTTTTCATGACTTTTGCTAAAAAACAGCTCTTTGCAAGAAAAATTTTCATAATAGAGTTTGCCGCGGTGACTTTTCTTAGCGTGGGCGTTTGGATGCACCACATGTTCACCACAGGCGTAAACTATGACATACTCCAAACATTCTCGATAACCACCATGGCCATTTCCATACCGTTTGAAGGGTTAGTCATAGGGTTAGTGTTAACACTCTACAAAGGCCGCATAAAACTAACAACGCCCATGCTGTTTTGTTTAGCCGCAATGTTCACCGTCACTTTAGGCGGTGTCACAGGGGTTTTGCAGGCGTTTCCAGTTTTGGACTTTGCTTTCCGAGGCACCTATTGGGTGGTAGGTCACTTCCACTACGTCATGGCGGGAACCACACTCTTTGGACTCATAGCAGGCCTCTACTACTGGTGGCCAAAAATAACTAAACGCAAATACAACGAAACCTTCGGCAAAATAACCTGCGCCATCTCATTTATCGGATTCAACATCCTGTACCTGCCATACTTCTTGCTTTTAGATATGCCCAGACGAATATCCACATACTCAGTAGTTTCTGGGTGGGCATCTTTGAATTTGGATGCAACAATCGGCGCCTTCGTGTTTGGACCAGCCATTCTACTCACTATCCTTAACCTCATTATTAGCTACAGAAAAAATGAGCCCTCAGGTCCCAATCCCTGGGAATCCACTGAGATGGAATGGACACAAAACTACAACGCACAAGAAGCCACTGCCAAACCAGCAAAATCCACAAAAAAAGAAAACATAGCTAATGAAACATTGGACAAAAATGAAACATCAAAGTCAACCGAAAAGGAGCAGGCATCATGACCGACCAAGAAAAACAATCCGAAGAAACCCCACCAACCTATACTCCGATAATAATTGCAGCAGGCGTTGCTTTAATGCTGCTTGGGCTTGCAATCTTTATTCCCCTTTTCGTGGCAGGATTAGTTATCGTTGTCGCGGGGTTGTATAAACTTTTCAAAGATGGAGCTGAAGAAAAGTTCGTTGAAGGTAAAGAGTCCGAGGAAGAAAAGTTTCCGCTTGAATCAGTCAGTAAAGAAAAACTTGGACTATGGGTTTTTCTTACATCTGAAATCCTTATTTTCGGCTCCCTAATCGTTGCTTACGTATATGTCCGCGTAAACAGCAGTTCATGGCCAGTTGCCACGCAAACCCACAACGTGCTCCTGGGAATGAGCAACACCATTACCCTACTCACCAGCAGCTTAGCAATCGTTTTGGCGCTCTATTTTGTTAAGTCTGGAAACTTAAAGGGATTAAAAATTGGTTTAATTGGAACATTCGCATTGGGAGTTACTTTTTTAGTTATTAAATTTGGGTTTGAATGGCCCGAGCTTATCCGCAACGGCTTCACAATAAACAGCGGTTTGCCAGCTTCAAGTTACTATGTGTTAACTGGGCTTCACGGCATGCACGTTGCGGTGGGTTTAGTGGCGGTGGGGTATCTTATGTTTAGAACCTCTAGAGGAGATTTCACCAGCACAAAGCATGTTGCCGTCGAGAACATCGGCTTGTACTGGCACTTTGTGGACATAGTTTGGATGCTTCTCTTTCCGCTCTTCTATCTAATTTAGGTGAAAAAATATGCCTGGAATAAAAATGTATGTTGGAATCTGGCTGGGACTTGTAATAGCAACCGTCATGGAAGTTGTGATTCGGTCTTTGCCTGGAACAGCAGCTTTGATTGTGCTAGTGATAAGTTTGGTCGCCTCTGCTAAAGCCATAGCCATAGCTCTCTACTATCAGCACCTACGTTACGAAGGAATCCGACTTGCCAGTTTACCTTTAGCCGCCATTGTAGGCGTAGTTTTTCTCGGAGTTTCCTCAGCCATGACCATTGCAATGGGGATGTAACACCAACGAGTAAATCAACCCTATCACTTGTCGCAGTCGTTGTTCTTGCAGCAGTTTTGTACTTTGCAGCGATGTCAATGTTTGTCTTCAACATGCAGCCGCCGTTAACGGTAAGTCCAGATGTTTCAGGCAAGACCCCGACAGTGAACATTTTGCTATACGAGGGCGAAATATCAGAAGGCAAATACGGCTTTGGTTACACGCCAGATACACTATCTTCGCCTGGCCCCACAATTAGATTCAAAACCTCCGATGTTGTGAATATAACGGTCGTTAACGCCGGCAAGATTCCGCACGCTTTCGCCATAACCACCGCCCCTCGAACAGGTGCAACAACACTATTTAACGCTGAAATCGGCTCAACTACAAATCCCCTTCAACCGGGTCAACAAGGAACAGTAATTTTCACACCAAACCGCGCAGGCTCGGCATTCTTCTACACTTGCCCAATTCCAGGAAACGCTGAAGCCGGAATGTACGGCTCAGTCATCATCAAAACTGTTTCAGGCAACGGAACTGGAATGTGAATTTAACCCTCAATAGAGGAACTATTAAACTCATGAAACAAAAAATAGCCAAATACCTTGAGTTAACAAAGCCCAAGGTAACTCTCTTAAACTTGCTTGTTGGAGTAACATGCTTTCTGCTAGCTGCGTATCCAACCGTTAACTGGTTAAACCTTACAGTTTTCGCCATAGTAGGTTACTTGGCAGCAGGCGGCTGCGGCGTCCTAAACAGCGTCTACGACCATGACGTAGACAAAATAATGACACGCACATCAAAAAGAGCAATCCCTGCAGGGTATATTACAACAACCAAAGCCCTAACCTTTGGAACAGCCTTAATCGCAGTTAGCTTTGCAGTCTCTTACGTCTTCTTTAACCTCTTAACTTTTGTAATGCTCGCGTTAGGACTTGTCTTTTACTTGCCTGTCTACACTGTTTGGCTCAAACGCAAAAGCCCATGGAACGTGGTGATCGGTGGTTTTGCAGGCTGTTTCGCGGGGTTTGCAGGTTGGGCAGCAGCCGCTGGCACGCTGAGTTTAACGGTGTTAATAATTGGAGCGCTGGATTTTCTTTGGACCCCTGGGCATCTTTGGGGTTTAGCGATTAAAAAAATGAAAGAATACAAATCAGCAGGAATTCCTATGCTGCCAGTTAAAGTTGGAATAAGCAGAGCTGCAATCGTCGTTTTTGTTTTAAATGCCTTAACAGTTGCATTCTCGTTTCTATTTCCGCTGCTCGGGTTAACAGGCGCAGTTTACTTGGGATTTGCAGTCACGGTTGGAGGTGGATTTCTTTTCCAAAACCGCGGCTTACTATTTTCAGCCTCAGAAACCAGCGGGTTCAAAGCATTCATAGCTTCAATGCCATATCTTGCATTATTGCTGTTAGGGTTAATTTTGGACAAAATCTTTTTCATCTAACTATTTTACGCAAGGCTTAAGGATTGCCGCTATTTTTTCTGCCCTGTCCGCCCAACCTAACATTTGGTAGAGTTCATATTGAATGGGAAACGGAGTCACAGCGGTTTTTTTTCCAGCGACATAAACGTATTCGGGGTCAAAATCAAAAACCTCACCCCAATCCCATTCGCCAACTTTGAATTGTAAGTCACCTTGAACTTTAACAGTTACATCCTTTATTTTGAATTCAAAATAGTGGCTTCTGGCGTAAACGGGTAACTTTTCTTCTCCAACTACAGCGTCTCTTGGAAGCCGCCGTGTTTGGATACTGATTTTCTGAAGTACAAATTCTTGTACAGCTTCAAAGATTTGCTCTGCCCCCCTCTGGGACGTGACAATTTCTATGCAGTCAGGGTCAACTTTAACCAGTCTTAGGCACTCTGCCAAGTCGCCGCTTACAACCCACTTGGTTTCTTTGTCGTCAAGCTTACTGTGAAGAACCAGTAATGCATCAACATATTTTTGCGGAATAATCGTTATGACACTGCTAAGGTGGTCTAAGAAGCCTTGATTTCTATTACTCATGCTTAACACACATACAAAGAAAGATAAGGAGTTTTTGAACTTGACTACACCAGTGGGCCTGGATTTTGCAGGTACTTCTTTATGCCGTCAGCCGCTAGATAAGCCATGGCTCCAGCAACATGAGTCCCCGCAGTCAAGTTATCTCCGAAGGTATCGCAGATTTCGCTTGCAGCAAACAAGTTTTCACTCGTCCAGCATTGCATCCATTTGTTAAAAACCGATGTTGCTGGGTTTGTTCCTGTTCTTGCTCCTCCACGTTGATGATGCCCCCACCAATCCACATGTTGCGAAAGTTCATCAACGGGGTTTACCTTGAGGGTTGATGGGTCGCCCATCTTTTTAAGAATGTCAGTGATAAGAGTTGTCTTGTTTACTAGGTAGTTTGAGACGCGGTAAGTGTTGGCATCCCAGTCTAAGGTAACTCTGGCACCTGGGTCCCCATAGATATCTGTGTAATGCGGGTCTAAATCAACGTAGTTTTCAAGAAGTGGTAAATTTGGTCCAGTTCCTGAAAGTGTTGCTCTGATTTTTGAGGGTATTTTTTCGTCTTTCAGACCTGCTTTCCATGTACTTCCAAAGCTGGTTCTACCAGGCAAATGAGCCGAGAATGTGGATGGCCCACCTCCTATGTAGTTTCCAAATCCCAAATTAACTCCGCCCATAAAAGTTAAGTCATCTGCGTGGCTAAATGCTGGGTTAACTTCGTTTAAGTCCATTATGCTGTATCCGCCGCCTGACGCGTTTCCGCTGACGTATGCATTGGCACCTACGTTTAGCTCTATGCTTGCACTCGAAGTTGAGGGAGTGTAGCCATTTGCTAATCCTCTTCCCAACGAGCCCGTGTGAGTTACAGGGTTATATGGAGTGCCAATTCCTGATAAACGCATTAGTCGTATAATGTTGAAGCCCCAAATACCGTTGAAAACCACCTTGGCTGGCTGGGTATGTACGTTGCCCATAGCATCGTAGTATCTTACACCAGTTGCTTTTCCCGTGCTATCGGTATCTATGCGGAATATATAGGAATCAAGGCGCATGTCAAACTTGCCTGTTGCCATAGCCGCTGGAACAGTAGTCACGTGAGAACTACTTTTGGCACCTACTTCGCATGGGTAGTTGCAACGACCACCGCACCAACCACAGTAAACACAGGCGTTCCGACCAATACCATACTGGTTGACGTATCCACCGCTTATTAAACCGCTTACTGAATTAAATGGTGTGTATCCTAAGCTTTCGACAGCATTTTTGTAAATAGTAGCATGTGGCGTGGTTGGATGAGGGGGCATTGGGAATCTTGCGTTAGGTATGAAAGGGTCTTGACCTGTCTGCATGTTTCCTGATACGCCAAGGGCTTTTTCCCAAGCATCATAGTAGGGCACCATTTCTTCGTAGGTAACTGGCCAATCTTCAATGTCAGGCGTGCCACCTTTTACGTTGCTTAATATTGTATTGTATCCTGCGTCGCCATACTTTGCCTTGGTCATGGTTACTGGCGAGTAAGACCAAGGGGAATACCTTCCTAAGGCACCAGCATAGTGAGTTCCAGCACCACCCACTCCATGACCTAACGCGTGGTATTGCCTTTGTTTTGTGTATCGTCTTATAGGCAAAGCGAATTGGTTTATATTGTTGCGTAGAGTGAAAGTGGAGATGTAGAGTGGGTGATCAAACTTTCTCTCCACGGTAATTGCCCATTCGTCGTCTTTTTGGTCTTGCCGCCAGTCAGTTCTATAGTCCCAGAATGGACCCTTCTCTATTCCCACAACGTTGTACCCGGCCGCGGTTAGTTCTGCAGCTATCGGACCTCCAGTGTGGCCTAATCCGCAGACTACCACATCGGTTTGGGGATGGTAAATTGGACTTGACATTTATTCTCCTCCTCCTTCTTTTGTAAGTTGACCAAGACTCTTTGGAGGCACCCGTGTAGGTGTACTTGCAACCATCAACTTCATTGCGCCCAAGCCTATGTCGTCCCCCCAATAATTGGCATTAAAAGCTATCAGTTCCCAACCCACCATACCTTGGTTTCCGCCATAAATTGGATCTACCCAGAAACCTGCGATAACCATGTCGTAGATTTCGTTGAAGAATTCTGCTGCGTTTGGACCTTGAAAAGCAGTTTGCAACGGAGTGTTGTCAGCGCTGTTGTCATACATTTCTTGAAGCACCGTTGTTTGCGTGGCAGAATCCAGAGTTTCGAACTTTCCGCCTTTTGCCGCAGTACAGTAGTCTTCAAGGGCGACTAGTCCGCGTCGCCAGAACTCTCTTGGATTAAAAGCATACTGATAAGCTGTTCCAGCTTGTAGATCCGGTGTTATTGTGCCGCCCGAATATGTAATGGCAGTCTTTGTTTGATTGGGATAATTTGCGCCCATAACTGTAACTGACCCAGACTGAGGGGTAACAAAGGGTCCTTGTAAAAACATATTACCGCCCTTACCAAAATTCCCTGCTAACATGCGGTCAATGAAGTAGATGACTCCGGCTTCTTTTGCACCTGGACCCGTGCTATCAGAGGGAATAATGGCTTCAGACAAAGCTTCAACTGTCACTTGTTCGGAAGGATTTAGAGCCAGGAAGCCTTGACTCTGAGTAATCTGGCTTTGCAGCTGCTTAATTTTGGAGTCATCATTATTTATTGCATTTTCCAGAATTGGAATTTCGATTGCACTTGCGACTCCAGCCCCAATTGCTGCTGCAGCGCCAATTTTAATAAACTCTCTCCTAGATATTGGCAGAAAAACACCGTAATACTAGAA
>CAVZJV010000012.1:0-20455 GCA_963775685.1 Candidatus Bathyarchaeota archaeon | reverse complement strand
AGGCAAGCCAAAACCTTGCCCTTTGGCTTTAGTGGTAAACAATGGAGTAAACAATTTTGTCTTAACCTCCTCAGGTATGCCAACGCCAGTATCCTCGACCGTGATTATAGCCCTATTGTCTTTTTTAGAAGTTTTCACAGTTAATTTTCCCCCGTTGGGCATAGCTTGAATTGCATTGTTAGTCAAGTTACTCAAAATTCGCCTCATAAATGTTGGATCCAGCTTCAATGGCGGAATGGATTCTTCGCATAACGCACTTAATTGGATATTATTAGGAATATCAACATTTTTTAGTGCTTCAGGAACAAGTTGACAAATATCAACCACAACTAATTCAGGCTTTAGCGGCTTGGCATAATCTTGCAGATCTGAGACAATTTTGCTAATATAGTCAGTTTGCTCTTGGATAATGTCTAAACTTTCTAAAGCGTCTTGCGCATTTCTATCTTTAACGCGCTCAGCCATTTCTTGCCTTGCATAGTACAACTCGTTAACAATTGCCTGCAAGGGGTTGCGTATGTCATGTCCAACCATACCTGCAACTTGCCCAATAGTTGCCAAACGCTCAGCATCACGTAACTGTCGGGTACGCTCCTCAACAAGCTTTTCCAAATCCTTAGTATATTCTTCGAGTCTATGCTGCAAGTTTTTTCGCTCGGTTATGTCAGTAAATGTCGCTGCAAATCTTCCTTCAGCAGGACGAAAAGCATACACTTCATAGTGCCGCTTTAGACTTTGATTATAATTTTCAAATCTTACAGGTTCGCCAGTTACTGCCACTCTGCCATAGGTCTCTATCCAAAACGGCTCCAGGTCAGGAAGCACCTCACGAACAGTTCTGCCTATAATTTGTTCCGCCCTAAGACCTGTTTGCCTCTCAAAAGCTGCATTCACCTCAAGAAAACGATAGTCATTTGGGACACCTCGACTGTCAAATAACATTTCATGTAAGGCAAACGCTTCGCCAATGTTGCTGAATAGCGTACGATAGCGCTCTTCACTTTGTTTTAAAGCTTTTTCAGCTTGTTTCCGGTCGGTTATGTCCTGCTCTATTCCTATTATAATTTTTGGGACTCCATGCTCATCTACTTCTTGCACCATCCGTTCTGAATAAATAGTTCGAGCCAAGCCATTGGAAGAAATTACGCGGTATTCAAGTTTTAAAACCTCTTTTATCTTTATTTGTTGAGATTGCTTCAGTACTCTTTCTTGGTCGTCAGGATGAATTAAACTAATGTATGACTTAACGTTCGGGCCATATGGCTGGGGCTTTAAACCAAATATATGAAACAATTCAATAGACCAAATAGATTTGTCTTCTTGCACATTGTACTCCCAGCTTCCTAACTTAGCAATCGTTTGCGCTCGATTAAGTCGTTCTTCGCTTTTCCTAAGCGATTCTTGAGCCTTGAAGTAGGAAGTGACATCATCAAAAATAGCTATACATTCATTGATGTTTCCTACTTCATCGGTTAGTGGTTTTACACTTATATTTACAACAAAACAGTTTTCCATCTGGACGCTTTATTACTGCCTGCGCATTGCGTGTTGTTTCGCCTTGAAACAACGCTTTATAAGTATAGAGTTCTTCTGGTGAGAAAAGTTTGCCAGCCAACGTTGAGATTTTCAGTTTAGATGTATGCTCATCAATCTTAAGACCACATGGGTTAATTCCATGAAGCTCTATCGCCCTTTTATTAGCGTAGGTAATTATGCCATCTGGCTTTTCCATAACCACTATAGCTGAAGGTATACTCTCTAGAATCGCTTGCAGGCGCTTTCTATTCGAAGGCAATTGACAAAAATTTGAGGAATCGACCGAATCTTTGGAGGCTACAAATCCAACCAATTTTTTCTTTAATGTAGCATCTTTTGATAAAGAAACGTTGATTTCCCCTAAATTATCAAATCTACATGCAACAAAGGTCGAAGCCCTTAAAATTTTTTTCGAATTTGTTGCAATAGAGATTGAGTCATGGGCTCTCCGTTTCTCACGCAAAGGATAGTAGAACGACACATTATCTGGGAATATTGTTGTCCTTTCGAGCTGTTAAGGCTCTTAGCGAAGTTGCTACAAACATGATTCTTTATCGAAGTTAATTATCTAATTTTATGGCCATTATTATTTTTCCCCAAGTTATTTCCTTGGTTTCCATATAGAGCACAAAAATCCCTATTGCTCCTACTAATTGAACAAGCGCAAAAACAGCGAAAGCCCCAGATAAGCCTCAGAGGAAATACAGTAAGGTGGCAGTTGACGCTATTACACCTTTTAAGCGTCCAATACTACCGGCAGTACCCGCAGTAGCCACTGGCTACGAGAAGACATTCATGGCAGTAAAAGGTGGATAAAGTCGTTGGGAATCAAGAGGACTATAGTGAAAACGCGTAAGGGTCTGCTTGTTCGCTTCTTGATGTATTTCAGCATTAATCTCATTTTCAAAGCGTGTTAACTTGAAGTTTGCCCATTGCTATCGAAGTTTAGAAAAATAAAGAAGGGAATTTTTTATTATTTGCTTGTTTTATGGCTTTTTCTTTAACAGTAGTAAGCCGACTACGGCTATTGCAATGATTATGGCAATTACTCCGACGGACATATACAGCAGTAGGTCTGATGTTGTTGCTGCGTTTGATTGAGTGGTAGCGACTGGTGCGAGAGTTGGTGCTGCTGGATCTACTACGAAGGATGTTTCTGAGTATGATGGCCAGTATCCGTTGTTGCCGTGGAAAGTTGCGATGACTTTGTAGCTGCCAGCAATGTCAGGTTTCCATGTTAAGGTGTACATTCCGGTTTGGTCAGTTTGTGTTTTGCCGATATTTCGGAAGTTGCCGTTTGAGTCTATTACGTCTACTGTGACATAATCACCTATGAAGCCGCTGGGTACTGGTTTTTGTTGGTAGACAATAGCCCATCTAGTTCTTCATGGATACGTCAGATGATACAGGTACTCCGTTGGGGAAGTCTGCAACCTGCTGAGACTGCTTTGTACCGGCAGAAACGTCCATTACTGTACCGTCAATAATGAGCGATTTGCCTAGTTCGTTTGATATCTTTGGTGCTTGCACCGTTAATGAGCTTGGTCCTCTGCCTACGCTGTAAATTTGGTTGTCATAGCCGTTGAAGAATGTTGCAAAGCCGTCTGCGATAGCAGCTGTTGGAGTATTAAATGCACTGGTATATGCGTTAAGGGTGAAGATTTCGGTTCCGTCAGTAGCGTTAATTCCTCTGTACCTGTTTCTGCTAGTCGTTTACCTATAGTGATTCGTTTGGCATAAATTGCTTATTTCTAAGTCATGTTAGCTGCTTGCATCGTTGTGATTGGCAACAAGCCCTTCTGAGTAATCACTGCATATTCTGAAGAACCCAAAGCAGAGTGTCTCTTTCAAGCCTTCTCTTTTCGTTTGAGCGGTCGTTTGGAGTTTGCGCAATTTGAGTATTTAATTGATTGAGCTTTTCAGTGATTTTGCTTCTCAATTCTTCAAGCTTGTCATTATTGTAAACTTCGCTTTCTGATTTTTCAGAGTGGTCAATCTCGTTGTTTTCTGTTTTCTTTTCTGTATTCTCTACGAGTTTTTCTTGTTTCTTGTTTGGTGTTTCGGGTATTAAGCTGCCGAGTTTACTGGTTAATGTGTTTAATTTGGAAGTTGTTATTCCACTCTCATTTAAATTGTGATTTTTTCATGAACTTTCTAATTATGCCTGAAATTTTGTCTGCCTCTTGTTTGTCGTCGACTTTTATGAAGATCTTATTGTGGGGGTAACCGATTTGATAGTCCGCATTATAACCTCTTTCCTCAAGAATTCTTACTATAATCTGTGCAATGTGTTCATCGTTTGGTTCAAAAACTTCAAAGTCCATCGGCAAATTCATTCACAACTCGCTTGTTTATTTCTACGCATTGCAGATTTAAGACTTGTCAAAAACAAAAAACTCCAAATCTATGTTCTGAATTTACAAGGACTAAGCTCAAATGTGGAATATCTTAGCAGGGCCTTTTATCGACTTGTTTTATTTTGACCTATAATCGCTAGAAATTGAGCTATAGGGATTCTCTTTCTCTCGTCTCTCTGCTGTCTCTTTCATTTCATCAATGACTTGACCTATACTTGCCATGGGTAACAAGTTCCCCAAAATAATTGAGCGTGATAATAGTTTCATTTGTTCACTGTATGCGCTGGTCTTAATCTCGAGAATTGTCATCTCTTTATTCGTCACATACAGTTCTACGATGCAGTCCTTAGGGTGTTCTTCGGGGGTTCCTCGAACAAGTATTGCGTAATAATCGTGTTTTCCCCTTGAAAAGAGGCTGCCATCTGAGTCAACGATTGTCCAATTTAGCATTCAGGTCATCTGTCTATTTGTAATATAGTTACTTTCTTTTTAAGTTAAAAGAAATTAACTGCATTATCAAAATCAGGATTAAGAATATCGGCTAAAACCAGGAAGTATGGAAAATTCGCTCTTCTCTTGCAAAGCACTCCTCATTTTTATCTTTCATTGTTTAGAATGACAAAAACTTATCTGGCGCCATTCTGATATTTTGGACATGGAAAATATCAAA
The DNA here is from genome assembly GCA_963775685.1 of Candidatus Bathyarchaeota archaeon. Classification (GTDB taxonomy): domain Archaea; phylum Thermoproteota; class Bathyarchaeia; order Bathyarchaeales; family Bathycorpusculaceae; genus Bathycorpusculum. The sequence goes on along the minus strand of CAVZJV010000012.1, from coordinate 15,892 downwards.
TACAGCGAGTGGGTTCCTGCAGGGGCTTTAGTTAAGGGTTTATTCGCGATGATTAGTTTGATCGTTGTTTTTGTGACTTTCGCAGTTTTTATTTTCAGCAAAGAATTGCCCATTGAGAATATTCTTAGTGTTTCGTTGGCTTGGGGGATATTAGCTATCCTGCTGTTAGTGTTCTATAATTATCGCGGTCTTCAAATAACAATTAGTGGCCAGCAACTCTTTGTTGCTTATGGGAGATTCGACAAAAAATCCTTCTTACTCAAAGACATTGTCTCCTGTAAAAAAACCAAAGCCTTCGGCAGATACCTCGGGATAGGTGTTAGGGTTGGGCTTGACGGTTCGTTGGCGTATACGACTTCCTTTGCCAATGCTGTCGAGGTTACTCCCAGGGCGGGAAGAGTGTTTGTCTTTTCATCTAAGACCCCTGACCAAGTCTGCGACATCATAAACCAAAGAAAGCAATTCTAAATTTTTCCTTCGGAGTTATATGCTTCTCTTCTATTGCTTTGTGCGGTAGCTTTTTTCTCTTTTATTGCACAAGGGCATTTGAGTAGTTTCCACTCGTAGAGTTGTCCGTTTGACCCTTTGGTTATTCCATGTGGCGCAAAGAAGTCTTGAAGTGCTGTAATCTTAAACGGTTTGTCGCATGATGGACACCGGTAAGCTTCTTTTGATGCCGCAAAGTATCCCGACTGCAACTAACACGCAGACTATGATGGCAGGCCAGACAAACCAGTATTGTGTAACCAAAAGAAGGACACTTAGAGCTATTAATCCCAATATTAAAGCGATGAACAGAAGCGACATTTTTAGTTCTCGTTTAGATATTGCTGCCCGCTTTGACTTAAACCAAAAAAACCAAGCGCTTTATTATTCTTTCTGGCATACTTTATCGCATTCTCCGACCCCACCGCTATTGACCCTTTCAAAATCTAAAAAACAACGTCAATAGCACACCAGCAATAAATGGTCTTATTATTTTCAGTTATGCAGTCACCTGCATGGCTCGTCATATCTTGCTAATACACACACAAGTTTATGATCTAAATTGAGGAACATTTCAAGTGAGCTGCGATCTTGCCCGGAGCTCCAAAAAAAATTGGGAGAAGAAACATGTCATGAAGCCCAGTTTAGTCCTTCTTAAAAAGCAGAGTGGTAGAACCGAATACTCGATGAAAACAGAAGTTCAAGTTGTAGTTGTGGATCTGGACAAATCAAAGCATTACCCTCTAAACTTTGTCTGCATCCTTCCCCAAACAGCAATTTCGCCGAGTAAGCCCTCAAACGTTTTCAGTAGAGTTTTTGGCGCAAGCAGCATAGAAGTTGCTAGTAGGCTTTTGCATAATGCCTTGAAAAGGGAAAAAGATGCCATCGTCAGAACTGAGCTTACAAAACGGTTAAGGACACTTAAAACCGACTCCGACTAGCAAATAATATTGTTAATTAAGAAATTTTAGGTCTTCCTTTAACAAAATGCGCAATTGAAAGAAGAAGCAATTATCTGGAATCGTCAGTTGCTTTTGGTTTAAGCTCTAATAAAGACCAATCAGCTATTTTTGGATGAAGAATTTGTTTTTCGATATTAGTTGGTTAGGTTTCTGGTGCTTGTCATTTTTGCGTTTATTTTTTTGTGAAGAAAAGATTGTGCGATGAAAAGTAACGTAGAAAATTCCGGTTTTACCCAGAAAATCACCATCCCGCCTAACAGAGCGACAAAGGCACTTATAGTGAATGGCACGCCGAGTGTCCTGTAGAGTTCGCTTGTGATTATTTGAGAGTACCCGACGAACGCGAAGCCCTGGGATTCAACGTTGCCTGCGATTGACTGGACGATTATTACTTTGTCTTGAGGAATAAATTGACCCAAGGACACGAATACAAAGATCAGTGTCATAACTTCAAAAACCCAGGCTAAAAATGAGAGCAACATAGGTTTGGAGAGCATTCTCGAGTTTTGTAACAGTATCTTCATTCCATCGTGTAGTCTCCTAGTGCTTTTTGTACTTTGATTGGAGCGTATCAAAGCGTCTACGGTTTCGAACCATCTTTGCGGAAACGAAAGAAAGCAGCAACGATTTTTAGGGCGCTCTTTGGCTTGAAACTAGCTACGAGCAGAATGAGTAGAGGCAAAGTTAACAAAGGCATTATGCCTCCAAGTGTGAAGAGTAGGGTGTCCTCAAAATAGTAATTCAACAACAACAGAGCTACCCTGAGAAATATGTTGCCCAAGTTGAATATTGCTTCATACATGTTCTTGGCTACGACGGATGCGACGGGATTTTCACTCTCTATTGTTGGGTCTTTGTTTATAAGCCTTGAAGAGGTCGCCTGACCAGCCACCTGGGATTAGGTTGTCGACGAATACTCCACCCAGTAAAGGCGTATGTCTTTTGAAGGTGCGTTTTATTGAAGCAATCTTAGGAGTTGCAGCCAAACGAGTGTATAGAAAATTAGAGATATGATTACGCTGGTGTTGGCGAAGGCGAAGATGCCAAGGTTACTTTTCCAATAACTGAAATTAACTGAGCAATACCTACAAAGTAGAAGAGGGACAGAACAAGCCCCGAGTAACCTAATAGAGCCGCAAAGACTATCCACCTCTTAACAGAGGGACTCACCACCAGAGACGCTTCAATTTCCATTAAGATAAACCTTGTTTAGATTGAAATTTTTACTTATTCAGGATTACGTATGCATAACAGTTTTTTCATCATCCAAAAATAATAATAAACAACTGATAAAATTAAGCACAGCAATCCAAAGATTGTCTTCGTTTATCGACTTTTACTTTTTTCAGTTTCAACGAAATTAGCTTTGTCGTCTGCTTAGCACGGACAGGAAATCTCCAAGTCCTGCTCAAACATAGAATAAACATTCTACAGTTATAGCGGGTCCTTCTTATTGTCAGCTAAGAGATTTATGGTTACTCGGCAGAAAGCTGGCAAGTCATCTGGAGAACGGGAAGTCACAATGTTTCCATCAACTACGACAGCTTCGTCTACAACTTTTGCACCAGCATTCCTTAAATCCGTTCGGACAGAAAGCCAACTCGTGGCTGTCTTTCCTCGAACAATATCCGCTTCGATGAGCATTTGAGGGCCATGGCAAATCGCAGCGATAATCTTGCCTTTACTATTTGCCACCCGTACCAACTCTACCATGTCTGGATGTATACGCATACGGTCAGGCGCATTACCACCGGGTATAATGACTGCATCATAATCATCCAAACTTACCTCATTGGGCGAAAACTCTGAGGTAAAGGTTACACCGCATTTGCCGACGTATTGGTTCTTGGCTTTGGGAGCAACGATGTCCACCTTGTAGTCTTCTTCCTGAAATCGGTAATAAGGATAAATAAACTCTGAATCCTCGACTCCTTTTTCGAGCAAAATCAACATCTTTTTCATTTGTTTCCACCATAATAAGCAAAGAATATTGCCGATTTCAACAATAAAAGACCTTGTTGGAACTAAATCGGGTCACAAACCGGCAACTGCCAGTCTAAAAGTAAGGCTGACCCGGAGTGGCTCAATAGTTATCTGCAGGTTTAGGTCTTGACAGCAAAGATTGATGAAGATTCAGTTCTCAGAGAATGCATATCTGAATTTATGGACAGCCCTGAAGCTGGCGCAGAAGCTTATGAGAACTGGCACGACATAAACGACCAAGAGGTTATAGAGATACTTCCAGAAACGGCCGCTAAGATACTCATAACCATTTTAAAATAGAGTTTTCCCAAGTTTCTTGTCCTTTCGTTAATCAATAATCAATTGTTTTGACGTTTGACTAATTGGCAATATTACAGTAAAGGTGGTTCCTTTAGTCAAAGTGCTTTCAACTGTTATTGTTCCTCCATGAGTCTCTACGATTCTCTTACAAATCGCCAATCCAAACCCCATCCCCTGCGCTTTCGTTGTAAACAGTGGGGTGAAAATCTTTTCCATTACCTCAGGAGGTATTCCAACTCCTGTATCAGCAAACACTAACTTCAGTTTATCACCGGTTTGACGGCTAGTTATCTCAAGAATGCCTCCATTTTCAGCCAAAGCGTCAAGGGCATTAGTTATTAGGTTAGTGAAGACTCGTACAATCTTGTTAACATCGGCAAATATAGTGGGCGAACTCTGGGTATGATCCAAAATCTTGATGTTTTTAGGAATTTTTAGAGTAAGCAAGACATAATCAATCAAAGATTTAGGCGTACATTCCTCTAATTCCAAACGAATTTCCCGACCGTAATCGAGCAAATCATTGATTACCTTATTCGAGTACTCAACCGCCTTGTCAATTGTGTTTAGCATCTGCATACCGCTGTCGCCCACGAAACTTCCCTGTTTTTTTCTCAGATAATACGTAGCATTCTTTATTCCAGCGAGAGGATTGCGCAAGTCATGCCCAATCATACCCGCCAATTCTCCGATAGCAGCAAACCGTTCAGATTTCAGAACCATAGCCTGAGTCTCAACAAGCTCTTTAGTTCGCACTTCAACTAACTCTGACAAATGATCAGCGTGTTGCTTTAGGGATTCCTGCAACGTTTGCCGATTTACAAATTCATCGAAACTCTTTCGTCTATACAGATGAAATTGCCTAGAACTCAACACTGCGATAGCAAAAGATGCAATTAGACTAAACACTATAGAATAAACAACAGAAACCTCGGAACTGTGGGCAAGAAAAACAACTATGAGAATTTCGCCAATAACCATAACCGAACCTAGAAGACTTTGATAGAAAAACTTGAGCGGGACAACCAAAAAAAGAACAAATAAAGACATTATGGTGACAACGGCGTGCAGAATGAAGTTTTCTGGTCGCGTCATGTTAATGATGCCTCCACCAATTATCAAGGATATGGTGGACCAGAAAATGAGAAAGTCATAGCTACGAGGTGTTTTTATTTTTCTGATCTGAACTATCTCGAGGCCAATAATTAAAAGAAGAAAAGCTCGTATGGTTATCAAACCAAAAAACAAAGAAGAAAAACCAAAGAACAGATAATCATTGAAGATGAACCCTAAAATTGGTAGTGAGAACAGAAAGGCAGCTTTTCTAGACTGATTGATGTCTGATTCCAGGTAAAAACGACGGTACCTCTGTTCATACGTTTGATCTTTGTTATTTCCGTCAGCCTTGATGTGACTTAGAGTTTGAGAGCTATTTCCTAGCAATTTGTTCACCTTTTTTAGAACTTTAAATGTGCTTCAATTTTGTTAATGTTTGTTGTGAAAATCAAGAGAAGACTCCTACGTATATCGTTTGCATATGATTGGAAGCTTGTCCCGATTGCTTTTGTGCTGGCAGGTAGGATTTTGAACTGCCAAGGTTTCCACTTCACCACTCTTTTACTTACTGATGTTATAGAGTTTACGTATTTGGGATAATTATTACAAATCACTATCTCTTGATTTTCAATTCTTTGCCCTAGACCACAAAATAGGCTTATTAGTTGCCAGTTAGCCTTTTGAGAACAATGAGAGAGTTTTCTCTGCATTCAGAAATCAAGAAAGTTTACTCACTTCCTGGTGATCAATTTGAGGTTAAATTAGGTAGCTACATCGTCGATATCTTGAGGGGAAATTTAGTCATCGAAATTCAGACCAAGAATTTTTCAGCTCTTAAAGAAAAGCTCCTATTGCTTACTGAAAAATATCAAGTGAGGTTGGTTTATCCACTACCGGAAAAGAAATGGATAACATACGTCACCAAAGATAATGTAGTCTTGAATAAGCGGAAATCCCCAAGAAAGGGAAGGTTGACTGACCTGTTTCGCGAGCTGGTCATGATCCCGTATATGATTAGAGAAGAGAACTTCTCTTTGGAAGTATTATTCATCGATGAAGAGGAGTTAAGATGCGATGATGGAAAAGGAAGCTGGAGACGAAGAGGAGTTAGCATCAAAGAAAGGAACTTATTGAAGGTTAACGATCGAATGCTCTTTCAAACCACAGCTGATTATCTCAAAATATTACCCGATGGCCTGCAAGGCGTTTTTACCAACCGCGAATTAGCCAAACTGACAAAGATTTCAGTGAGGACAGCGCGGCAAATAACTTACTGTCTAAGAAAAGGCGGAGTTATTCGAATAGCTGGAAAGAAGCAAAGGGAACTTGTATTCCAGAAGGTTTAGGACAGCCGACAGAACATCACGCGTCACATTATTATAGAATACGTGCTAAGTAAGATTAAATTAGATCTCAAAATATTGACAAAAGACCTTTTTAGACGAAATCACCTATCTAAAATAAATTGGTACTTATGAAGAGAAGAGTATCGACTGTGATTGTTGCAGGGGTAATTCTAATCATTACATTATCAACTGGGATTCTATGGGTTAATCTATCGAGGAACCAAGAAGCAACAAGCAAGCTGTACTCTTATAATGTTTCAGTTGGAGAGAAAAACTACATAATAAATGTTGAAACTAATTGGACTGCTGCACCGAAAGTTTACTTGCCTGAACAAGATTCAAACGACGTCAGTTGCGACTTCATCGGATCAACTGTAGAGACTGTTGGCTTTAACATAACAGTTCCAACAGACTTGATTGGGGGAAACATTTCTCTTGTCTGGAAGTACTACGAACAGAATCCTGACCGTTATACTCTGTCAAACAATAGCACTCACAACTCTATACAGATGACATTTACTCATACGGCCACAGTTGAACATTTTGAAATACGCGGAACAAAAGGAGCCCAGTGAATGGTGCTTAATAAGCGGCACCAACAAACTTTTTATGAAGCTCACAAAAATACCAAATAGGCAAACCAGTAGCTCGGATTGAAGCAGGAAAGGGATAATTTGTCAGACTTAGCCAAACAGCTGTGAAAACTTAACTATTAAAAATCTATATCGTGCCAGTTATTTAGACTGAAAAAGCAAGGGCAGGCAGGTCCAAAGAGAAATGAGGAGAAGATGACAGTTGCTATCCTTGCATTTTCGTCTTTGATTGTGCCACTTCCGGTCGGTTTCTATGGTGCAGGGTTAATAAGCCCCAATCAAATTGACTATGAAACTAAGAGTTCGGCTTTTTCTATAGCCGAACAGGGGCGGATAATAACGTGTTAATTGTTAACCTGACAAAGATTGGTGGCGTTCAAATAGATCTTCCATTCAACCTTTGGGCAGGTTCAGTAGTGGCTTATGGGGATATGATTTTCACCCTTCCTCCAATGACTCTGAAATTCCGTGTAATTGGAGACAGCTACGCTGATTCAGGGACCAACGCTACATTGCCTTCAGGATACTATCGACAACCAATAAGTGAAATGCGAACACCTGCGTGGGTAGAAGAAACGGTACCTTTATGGCTTGGCGCTACATCTCCGTTTGAAGTCGCTGGACACATAAACTTTCACTACAGTGAAGTGATAACTCAGCCTTAGCCACAAACATAGCACACAAAGCAAGTCAACCACTCTTCTTTTTTCTTTTTTCCTCATCCAATCACTTACCGGAGCATGATTTAAATTGGAAAAACTCGTTAAAGAGCTAATGATTTTAGGTTTAACTTCAAAGGAAGCGCACATCTATGTGTTCTTTGCCAAAAACAAATCCGATAAGAGAAAAGAGGTTATGAGCGAACTTGACATTCGGGACCAAGAATTGACCGATAGTCTTCAACGCTTAACAAAAAAAGGCTTTATGGAAATTAAACTTGACGACAATAACATTTTTTCCATTGTACCATTGAAGATGGTTATGGAAAGACTAATCGAAGAAAAACTAAGAGAAGTCCAAGAAATTCAAGATAAAATTAAAGATTATAAGTTACCTTGAAATTAGAAAAAGCAAGATTAAAAAGTCCAAATAGTCAAACTTTGCATTGGTGTTCTTTCAGTTTGCGAAAAACATAAATCAACCAACAACTCATGCAACTTGTAGGTTTCCGAATTTTAATTAATCCAAAGAACGAAGGAGGTGCACGTATATTGGATCATACAATCGTTCACTTTGAAATTCAAGCAAAAAATGTTGAGGTACTCAAGAGCTTTTATGAGAATGTTTTAGGTTGGAAAATTATCAAATCACCCTTGCCTTATATGGATTATTGGCTAATACAGACAGTTGCTACTGATGAGAAAGGGATGTTGCAGCGACCTGGGGTTAACGGCGGACTTTACCCGCGTACCCCAGATTGGTCAGGTATCAAACAGGTCAACTACATCAGCGTTGAAAACATTGACGAATACATCCCCAAAGTCACAGCGGCAGGAGGCACAATCCTCATAGCCAAGCAACAAATTCCCACAGTCGGCTCGATTGCGCTAGTGGCTGATCCTGAAGGTAACGCTTTTGGATTGATTCAGCCAGAGATGCCACCTTCCCCTCCTTAAACCAAGAAAAAAACAATAAATTACCACATTTTTTCAAGAAGAAATAAAATAACGGGATACACACCACACTAATGAAAGAACTTGACATTCTTCAGCTTTGGTTAGATAACACTGGTCTTGGCACTTCTCCTTTCAGAAGCCCTGAGGCTGTTATAGGACATTTAGGTGCCGTGCAGGCTCAAGATTTTCTGCTGCTAAATGGGCAGTCGGCTTACGAATGCAAAATGCAACTGATGAAGTTGTGGAGAAAGCTTATAGCGAAGGAAAATTCTTGAGAACACATGTTATGCGCCCCACGTGGCACTTTGTCTTGCCAGAAGACATCCGATGGATGCTGGAGTTAACCGCTCCCAAGTAAGAGAATTCTTACGCCCTATGACCAAAGACTAGAAATTACTAAGGAAATGCGCTTTCAAAGCCAGGCTGAAATAGAAAAAGCTTTGGAGGGCAAAAAAGTCCTAACTCGACCGGAGCTTGCAGACCAACTGGCGAAGAAAGGAATGTTGGTACATGGACAAAGACTTGGTCACATTTTAGCCTATGCAGAGTTGAATGGTCTAATTTGTAGCGGTCCAAGAAGAGGCAAACAATTCACTTACGCTTTGCTTCAGGACCGGGTTCCAAAATACAGGGCGCTAACTCGTGAAGAAGCATTGGCAAAGCTCGCGCTAAAATATTTTACAAGTCATGGGCCAGCTCAAACTCGAGACTTTGCCTGGTGGTCAGGATTGTCTGCAAAGGACGCCAAGGAAGCAGCTAACTCGATCCAGTCAAAACTTACACAAGCAAAATTGAATGGGAAGGAGTATTGGTTTTTCAGTGGAATATGTGATAGAAGGCAGGGTTCGCAGATTGCTCGTTTCTACTTATCTGAGCAGGCTTTTCTATTGTCAATATATGATGAATATACAATTGCTTACAAAGATAGGAGCGATATAAGCGAAGAACGTGGCATAGAGCGTATGATTTCGAAGGGTAACGCCCTTAATGCAGTGGTAGTTTTGGATGGAAAAGTGGTGGGCACTTGGAAGCGAACTATGAAGAAAGACAAACTCGAAATTACACTAAATCCTTTCAAGAAACTAAATGAAAGTAAGTTAGAGGTTGTCAAAGAAGCCGCCGGACGTTATGGGAAGTTTTGGAATAAAACCGTGAGTATCCTTGTCTGACGTGTTACTTGTTTTAATTCAATCGTGAGAGCGTAATTTGGCGCTAAAAAACCCTTATGTATAAATCTATTTCAACTAGAAAACCGCCCCCAGCCTTTCTGTGACTTTTCCAGACGCAACCTGCAAACACCACAAACCCCAAACAAAATTAAGCACCCCAAACAAGCCCAAGAAAATCTGCAAAACAACATTTCTTCATCTTATACTCTAAACAACGCCCATAAAAGCACATCAACCCCCCAAATAGATAACCTACTGAACAACTAGAACAATTGCCATTCCTATCCATTACAAGCAATTTTACAGCCGCAACCTGCAGCCTTTCCAAAGCCTAAACAACAAAACCAACCCAAAACAAACCCATCTTCTTTTGAAAATTCAACTGGTGTTGTTCTTTTAAAAAAAAATCCACATTTAGCGAACACTTTAGCCATGTTTCAATTGCCCCTTGACCTTGCCCAAAAAATGCAAGAACTAAGAAAGGTTAGGTCTCGTTTTATTGTCTCTTTAAAGTTTAAAGATGAAGTATAGATTTGTTACCATTAAGACCCAAAAAGCAGAATGCAAAGATTAGATATGCTACTCCGAAGTCGCCAAAGGTGGCATCGATGCGAATATTTTTAAACTTTAAACATAAAGGGCCCTCTAAAACTTGGTGGTCACCTAGCAACAGAGCTATAAAATAAATTGAAAGAGACGAAAAACAAACCTAAAGGGCTGATAACAAAATCCTCAGTTTAACTGCTTCGGCACAGCAATCACAGTTTGTTATTTTTTTGCTTAAGCATTTTATTTACAACCTGATTGCGACGAAGGTTTGAGCTTTAATCAGCCCATCATTCTTTTTATTTAAGAGATGACATTTGTTGGCATAGGTTAACCTTCAATCTAAAACGATTTCAGGTGGATACAGTCCATCTTCGTTTAGGTTCAACCTCTTTGAGACTGCACTCTCCAGTTGGAGACTTAAAATCCACGATAAAATCCATACGCCTTAAAAATGGTTCATCAATGTTCTCGCTCAAGTTCGTGGAGAGGATTACGATTCCTTCGTGTTCTTCTATTTTCGGTCGCAAAAAGTTGATTCCAATGTTGGCATACCGATCGTGAGCATCTCTCACTTTACCTCTTTTCCCAAAAAGAGCGTCTGCTTCGTCGAAAAACAAGAATTACATCACACTCTTCTGCGTCTTTGAAAATTCTATTCAGATTCTTCTCTGTCTCTCCGACATACTTACTCTCAACCATCGAAAGATCAATCCTAAATACGTCAAGCTTCAATTCATTGGCGAGAGTCTCACCGGCTATCTTGGCAGCCTCAGATGGTCCTGAAAACAAAATAATGCGCCGCCTCTTTAAGAGTGGTTTCGGAAGCCCGATTGAACAATCCACTTCGTGATATCTTTGATGATTTGATCTCGGTTATTAGCTGACATGTTTCGTAATCACCGTCTTAGCGTTGGGTATGTATGTAACTGAGTTAATCAGCGTTTACTATTCATGGTTGGCGAAAATGCTGCCACAGCTCGCTTCAAATTAACTGTTTACCAATCTCGTTTGATGATGATTTTAAAATCTTGTTTGGGTTGACTTGTTTTTCCAGCTATAAGAAAAGATTGCATAGGTGCATTTTCTGTGCATTAACAGACATGTTCAAGGTGGTGAAATTGAGTTTTAATCAAAGAAGCACGTGAAACTATCAAGTTTATCCTAACCGCCAAAACCTAATTATGGTTAAATAAACTGAGCTAAAAAGGTAGCAAAAGACTGCAGTAAACACCTTATTGTTCGATCAAAATAGGGAATCGTTGAGACAGTGGTATATCCCCTGTTTTTGTTCATATGTCCACGCTGTTTAATTATTAGAAGTCCAAATTATTCTAATTCTAATGGAACTGTGGAGCTGTTGAAAATATGACGAATAAAGAAGTGACCCGTTTTCGGCGGCGAAATGATAGGATCAAATGCGAGTGTGGAGAGGAAATCTCGCTCTTGCCTGACGTAAGGGCAACTAGTGAAGCTATTGAGGTTCATGTTGCCTTGCATATTAAGGGAGTAAAAGGTCCAGCATGTACACCTGTAGAAGCTGAACGTCTTCGAGACGATTTAATAATGCAGGTTTTGAGAACTGCGGGCGAATGCAAAGATGAAGAAACTCACAAGTGAGTCCAAATTCGTTTTCAAGCCCAACAATGAGAGATAGAACCGAATAGTTGGAACGATTGTTCTTTATCCAAATTTCAAGGTGTAACTTTTTTTTTCGAGGCAACATTAAGAGCATTCAAATGAAACCCAGCGGATAGCTTTTTTATCATCTGATAAGCAAGCAAGTGATAATAACTATGGGAATCCATTCACCATCTAACATTAAGCCCGCGGTAAACCGTTTGCAGTTGTGTTTAAAGAAAAACCAAATTGCCAAATATCCATATAAAACTCCGAACAGCAACGCAGGCACAAAACGAACAAGCATCCCGGTTGCAACACAAAAGATTGGTAAAAGCATCCCAAGGCTGTTTAGAAGTACTAAGAACATTTTAGTTTTGTTTAATCCCAACCTTATAGGTATTGTTTCTACTCCCGAAGCCAAATCGCCCTTCTTATCCAAGACATCGCAAAGAGTCGCGCCCACGAATACCCGAATAAAAATGTAAACGAAAACAATTACAATTACCTGAAGTTTAGCCGTGCAAAAAGGTTCAGGAAGAAGAGAGCCTGTTAAAGCCCAGCTCACTGCAACTACAATGCTCTTGACCCCTACAATTTCTTTGAGCCTTGGGATTGATTTTGAAATTCTTACGCTATAAATCACCCCAATTAAGACAGGAGTGCACAGAACATAGAAAGCCAAAATGCCTTCCCATAAACCTATCAAAAACCCAAATACCATTGACACTAAAGAGAAAACCAAATAGTAACCTGGCGCTCTTGGCAAAGTTTCAGGTCGGTTGACCGAATCTTCAGCCTTATCGGTGAACTTGTTTAAACCGTAGACTGAAAAGGTGACTAAAAATGCAGCGAAAAGCAAAGATGGTGAAATGGCGGCGCTGTCTAAAAAGAAGCCAAAAACTACTACCATAACTCCATTTAAGGCTAAGAGAAGTGAATTTGATACCATAAACCTTAGAACTTTGAATATCGGACAGTATGTTTGCTCTAAAACAAAATTTCCCAGACTCGCCTTCAGATTTTTTGTTGATTCAATGTGAAAGTTTTGGTCTTTCACTTTCGCTTAGCCCTCTCAGGCGAATATGGATTTCAAATAAGTAATGAAACTTATGAATCACTAATCCATATTCAAAATATATGTCCAAAATAATTTTATGAAATCAGCTTCAAGAAAAAAAGTCGATCGCGTCTAACCAAAAAAAAATAAAAATGATGTTTAAATGGGCAAATCTAGACCAATTCTTTGACTGCCCTTAATTGCATCTTCGAAAAGACGCTCACCCCACTTTATTGCCTCGATGCTATTTGACCGCAAGTCCATGCTATCATCATACGCTCCAGATAGAGCAAAAAGACCAAGTGAGAAACTGCTCTCAGTCAAAGAAAGAGCAATCTTCAAATCGTCCTTTAGAAAAACTCTCAGCTTATCCTCTGTCAAGTACTTTTTTACTAAATCAAGATCCACAAAACCCGTAATCTTGCCGAGAACATCGCTACTGACTATAAGCTCAATTGTACTTCCTTGCTCAAGCAGTTGCCCAAACAAAGAGATAAAATCAGGGTGAAATATTGGTGATATTCCCTTTAGCGTTCTGGATGTTCTGACGGCCTCTACGAATGTTTGGTGAACAATCCCTAATTCTGATGCTTGAGTCCGAACTAATTGTGCGTCTTTTAGCTCGCCAATGTTTTGAAGAAGGTGTGCTGGTATGTCATCTACGTTATGTGACAGCCAAAAATCCTTAAACTTTTTAACAACTTCAGTTGTCGAAATGAACTCTTTAAGAATTTTTGCTTCGATGATACCCAGAGGCGACAGTTTGTATAGTCCCTGAGCTTTCGTTGTTAGATTAAGATCGCCAAATTCTTCAAGAACATGAAGAATAGTGGTGTCCCGAGTTTCGGCATCAATTCTAAGATCAGAAATTTTTTTTTCTCCGTTTAAAAGGCTTAACAAGATCTTTAGCTTGAGTTCTGATCTGAGGGGTGACAAATAATCCATTAGAACCATCTCATATGTCTTGTTAATCCGTATATACTCGGTAGTTATTATATGGATTGCTGATTTGCACAAAAAAGCCGATGCTCCCTGATGTTTTGAAAAACAAATTTACGTTACTCAAGAGCTAAACAAACCACCTGATCCCAGAAAAGCGATGTTCCCCTTTTGTAATTAAACAAATGAAAGGGAATGCAATAGAGGCATTCGTAATTAATCAAACATTAGTGAAGTCCAGCACTCTTGTTTGGGTGTCCAAAAATTTTGAGGTTGTTTTTGGAATACAAAATCGGAGGTATGTGCAAAAATTCAGCTTTTGCAAATGTAGATGAAAGCTAGAAAAAAGCCTGATCGGCAAAACTCAAGAAAACCGCACTTCATTAACTATTATCATATAAAATAATTATTGTATTTTATATATAATTTTAATTCATTTTATATTATAATTTGAATTTTTGTCAATAAAAAGAATAATTGTTTGAACAAAGCATAAGAACATTTATTAATGCTCTCGCGCTCCTCTCATGAAAAGGAGATTCACCATGAGACGAAGTCATCGTAGAAATATACGTTGACATAATTAGCTTGTTAGCTCGACACGGTCCTCAAAAACTGACACATATAATGTACAATGTCAACTTAAATGGCAGCGTGCTTAAAGAAGACTTAAACTTCTTGGTTAAACAAGCCTTAGTTGAAGAGCGAACTATTGGAAAAGATAGAATAGTCTTTGCAGTCACCCAACGAGGCATTACGGTGTTGAAGTACTTCCGAGACCTCAAACAAACGTTACCAATTGTTGAAGAAGCCTATACCTAATGAAAATTCAGCTTTCACTACCTTTATCTTCACAGAGCCGGCAGATCAGGTGTTAAGGAGCAATTTTATGATTTTGGCTGAAGCATTAGAATTTTCAAAACAATTTCCCAGTTGTCACCCAAAAATATTCAAGGGATTTGTTGAATGGAAGAATTGTAGTGCTGAAACGAACGGTTACGTAGTTTTAACAACTTTAGCTACTGAATCCTTCTCAACTCAAATGGCAGATTATATTAAAAGTCATAAATTAAGAGTAGAACAAGTTAAGGATTATTGGGTGATTTGCAAACTCGACCTTTGAGCAGAAAATAACCATGACAAATGCGCGTTATTTAACCCTCCAAAGGTGTTCGATTCATTTGAGTTTTCTGGTAACTTTAGGGGTTAAAAACGATTTAAATTTTCTATACTTTCACAATGCAATGAAAAACATAATCACCAAATATTACAAACAGGGCTTGATTCATTGCAAAAAACGGCATCTTCATGATTACCTCTGGTCCTCCAGAAATTAACGAAACTATGAGAAAAAAAGCTACTTTGGGCTTTCGCTAAAGCGAAAAAAGGCCAACTAGAAACACACGCTATTTCTTAGCCATTTCTAGCCGATTTCTAGCCATTTTCTAGCCATTCCCCACCATTTCTAGCCGCAACTTACGCATATATCAAAGTCTAAACAACAAAAGCACCCCAAAACAAACCCATCCTTTTTTGCAAAATCAACTGGTGTTGTTCTTCAATTGAAAAAAAAGACTATTTAAAGAAGGCTTAACCGACCCTGTTCTATCCTCAATAAACCGCCATCTATCGAGCGGATGCTTTAAGTCAAAGAAGAAAATTGAACTAACAAGCTCAAAGTTTACACAACACAAAGAAGGACATGGTAGGTCTCTGGGATTTGAACTTGCTTTCCATGGATTTGTCGCTCACAATATTTCTTTAGTTATATTTGTGTGGGTGTGGGGAGGTAAAAACTGCACTCTACACTGGGGGTTTTGGAATTGTTTGCTTTTTTAGTTTGGGTTTTTTTCCTGTTGCGGTTTAAGTGTGGGAAGAGGGTTTAACTCACACAGTCAACATGGATGCTATGTTAAGAGTGTGAGTGTGGGCGTGTTGGAAGCATGTTGACACTTCTATTTTTGTATCATGTGCCTTGGTTTTTCTCCGGCATACTAAACTAGGTTTCGAAGGCTCGTTTAGTGTGCAAACAATCGGGTCGGGTATTAAGCTGTGACTAACCGCAGAGGATGGCTGTTTAACAGGAGCTTAGCTGAATGGATCGTCGAAGGTAAAGCAAATTACAAGCAAGCATTCTCTAAACTTCACAAGAAGCCCCAAGTTGCGACAGTGATATTGAAATATTAACGCTTAGGCTAGCAGTAAATAATGGTGAG
>CAVZJV010000011.1:0-91545 GCA_963775685.1 Candidatus Bathyarchaeota archaeon | reverse complement strand
CGATTATGGCTTCTTGGCTGCCGTTTTTGGTTTTCAGGATTTCGTGGGCTTCTAAATATTCGCTCTCGTCAGCAGCGGGGGTGATTGGGTAGTACGTTTGGACTCTACATCCGCCCAGAACCTTGCCCATCGCGACAGCTTGGTTTCCCGTCAGGAAAATCCTTGGTTCCTTAATTTCCACTTTTTCGAGTTTATGCTTGAAATTGTTTACGTTAAAGTTCTGTTCCGCATAGCCAAAAGCTGCATCCACGGCTGCAACATTCATGTCGGCGATTTTTTCGTGGAAAGTAGCTTTGATTGCGTTTTCAACGAGTTTTCGGTCATACTTTAACAAAGCGAAGGATACGCCGATTGTGAGGACATTTATCATTTTTGTAAGTTGGCTAATTTTTTCTATTTGGAGTTTTTCGCCGATTTGTTTAAGCAAGTCCATGTATGGAACAGCGAAAACCTGAATGCCTTTCTGTTTGGCGTAGGAAAGGAAGTCGTTGATGGTTTCGCCGATACCGTTTTCCTTCATGAAGGCTTGGATGTGGTTTTTGTAATCTTCACTGAAAGTAGCGATGTCTTTTAGAACATTAATGCCTAGGTCGCGGGAATCAACGATTATGCCGCCGCCGCTCACGACCTCATCGATATGCCGCACTATGGTTTCCGCGTCAAAAGCCGCAAGCAAATTCACATCGGCAATGTTGGCTAACGTAGGCTCTTTGGATATGCGCTGTAAGAAATAGCTGTGCATAGTTTTGATGTTTGAGTGGTATTCACGTCTGCCAAAAACGTACAATCCTCCGTAACCGCAGGCTCGCCCGAAGATATTGGACGCTGAATCAACGCCGCTTCCCTGTGGTCCGCCTGCCATCCAATTTATACTTTCAACTACCATTCTGCTTCACACTGAAAATTTTTTTGTTTGCGGAGTTATCCGCCGCCAGTTGCTTTATCATATCCGATGCAGCAGGTGCATTTTGCGGTTTCGCCGCAGTATGGGCAAACGCAGTTGCAGTCGTCGATAAAGTTTCCGCAGTTCACGCAGCGAGGCTGACTATCTTCGCTCAACCTCTTTTGCCTCTGCTAAAATAATCTGTGTTGCCAAAGGAATTTAAGGTTTCGGAAAAATTGGTTTTCTGAATAGATTAATATTTGCAACCGAGCACTTGTATTTTGGAGAACTTCCGTGAAAAGAGAATTACTAATTGTGTTCTTTGCAGTGAGTATAATTGCTGCAACATTCTTTATCACAAATGTCCACGCCACCGATGCAATAGGCAGAATAACTTCAGACGCCACATGGACTAAAGCCAACAGCCTCTACACACTTACCGGATCCATCAATGTAAACACTGGCGTAACATTAACAATCGACCCCAGCTCACAATCGACCTCAACAATTACTACATACAAGTCGAGGGCACTCTACGAGCAATAGGCAACAGTTCCTACCAGGTCCAGTTCAACTCGGGAAGCTTAAAGTTCACAGAAAGCGGTATCGGTTGGAACCAGCAAACAGGACCGGCTGCATAATTGAAAACTGTGCGCTCAACTCGGTGTCGATTACGAGCAGCCAAAATCCAATAAAAATTAACCAAAATTCCATTACTGGATATATTCAAGTTCAGGGTTTATCGATTATTTCAAGCAATACCAATTGTTGGTCAATTGCATATTCTAGGCGCCACCGTAGTGTGGAGCAACCCAATTACAGGTTGGCATAAGCGCTCTCGGAATAGGAACACCACCACAGATCTATCCAATAATTTCTAGTAACAAAATATCCGGCAACAATGGCTATCTGCAGGCGGGAATTTCATGTTCAGGTTATGCTCTGATTGCTGATAATACTATCTCTGGCTGCACCTATGGCATCTCGCTAGGAACTATCAATAGAACAATGGGGGATACCAACCAAAACGCTATAGTGGAAAGAAATAAAATAATCGGCAATACTCACGGGGTGCATCTTGAGCTTTACAAAGCAATGTTGTACGGCAACGCAAACCCTACAATGGACAGTAATACAATTTCTCAAAATCAAATCGGAGTGAACATTGATGGGATAGCTCGGGATTTAATATTCAAGGACAATAATCTTCAAGACAACCCTGAATATAATGTCCGCTTAGCATCGGGCGAATACGGAAACATTACTGCAACATCCAACTGGTGGGGAACAACCGACAAATCCGCCATAAGCCAAACAATTTACGATAGCAACCGTAACTTTAACTTGGGCACCGTAAACTTTGAGCCCTTTTTAACCTGCGAAAACGCCCAAGCTGTTCCAGACCCCAACGCGCCCATGCCAACGCTTTCACCGTTAAACTCTCCAACTAGGACTCCTGCCACGCAACCAACCGTAACACCCACTTCAGAAGTAGCCAGTAATCCGACACTAACCCAATCGCCAAACCAAACGGGCACTGGAACTTCAATTTCGATGCTAACGTGTTAGAACTCGGAATCTTCAGTGCATTAATCATCATAATTGCGCTTCTTGGCGTTTTGATTGTGCTTTTTCTAAAAAGGCGAGATCCTAAGCAAAATTAACTATTGTTTTGCCCTTAAATAAGAAGCTAAAGTACCGTAGTTGAGCCGAAAAAAAGCTAACAACAATAAAATAGGCTTAAATTTCATATCTAATAGTTCAAGAAAAAGGCAGAAGAAAAAAATAAGAGTTATCCCAAAAAGGGATGAGGTTGAACTTTTTATCTTACGAAGTCGTCGAAGGTCCAGAAGTGTTCTTCTTCTTGGAGGATGATGTCTTCGAACATGCGTCTTGTGGTTGTGTCGCCGCGTTTTAGGGCTTCAACGATGATTTGTCGGTAGAGTGTTATTGCGCTGCTTTCAAGTGCGTGATCTAAAACCAGGAAGTCTTGGGCTGTTTCGCCGACGACTGGGAGTGGATCGGGCTTGAATGTGGCTTCTCCTTCGAGTAGGTAGATGCGTTCGCTGATTTTTTCTAGGTGGTCCATTTCTTGCATGAAGACTTCTTTGAGGATTTTGCTTATGACTGCAGTTTTGTTGGTTTCCGTAATTGCTTCAAGTGCAGAGTTTTTCATTCGCAGTGCGAGGTACGCCATTTTCTCATGCTGGTTAGTGTACTGGATTATTCCGGTGATTTCCGCGGAGACAGCCTTGTTTAGCAGTGTGAAGTAGTCGTCGGTGTAAATTTTACGCCACTCAGGCAGAGGCACCTTGCTTGGTTCTTCTTTTTCGTCTTGAAACTTGGTGTATTCTTGGAACTTGAATAAGTGCCCTTCTTCCTCACTGTAGATTTTCTCGAAAAGCTCCCGTGTACCCCAATCACCCACTTTGGCAGCAGTCTCGATGATTTGACGATAGAGCACTAAGGCTTCTTCCTCAGCTTTTACGCCCAGTTTGGCGAATTCACTTAAACTATCACCAATAGTAGGTTTGGCTGATTTAGTTGTTGCCGCGCCCCCAAGATAGTAGATGCGCTCCATTATCGAGGCTGCATGCTTCATTTCTTGGATTGCGATTTCACGGAGGAACTTTCCAACCGCATCATATGTGGTTTTGTCCAGGAGGATGTTTTCCGGGATGGTTCGTTGTACAAGTTTCTCCATTTTTGCGTGTTGAAAAATGTACTGGAGAGAAACTTGGATTTCGCGTTCGACTGCCTTGTTTAGAAGGTCAATATAGTCTGGTGAAATTTTAACTGACATATAATCACAACTTGTGTTTAAAAGGATAAGGCACTGAGATATAAAATTTTTTGTAAAAAGCAAATTCAAATATGGAAAAAGCCATTGCTTGCTTGATTAGTTACTCTGTTATTGTAGGGTTTTACCGCAGGTGCGGCAGTAAGAGGCATCACCATAGTTTTCTGTGCCACAATTTGGGCAACGTTTTGTTTGTGTAAAGTTTTGGGGTGGCTGTGCAGGATAAGAGATGGGAGATGTTTGGGTTGGCTGGAGCCTTTGGAATCCTATGGCCGCAAAAATCCAGCCGATCCAAGCGATTAAAGGTATGATCATGCCGATTAAGTAAAGAATCCCTGGGGTACCAAAAGAGTCCACTCCCGATTTTTCTTTCAGTTTGTTGAAGGCTCGCATGTAAAGAAACCCGTTAACTAAACCTAAAACTATCGACACCACAATAACCGCGACGTAGCTTAGCATTGCTTGAGCAAAAGCGGTTGGGGGATTTTGGGCTGTTTGCGGGATGTTTGCTATCGATAAGAAAAAAATCGCCAGGTAAATCCCGAAAATAACCACAACTTATGAAATCGTGAGGAAAAAAGCGTAAAGTACATTCTTGAAGATGCCTGGTTCGTTGTAGTAGTGCGACAGGTTATACATAGCCACCACAAACAGGACAAAGCCGACAATTCCCAAAACCGCGGTTGCAACGATGAAAACTATTACGCCGATGGAAAAACCAAAAAAGCCAGGTATCAATGTGCCTCTTCCGATTTCAGCTGCAACTGCAGAAATAACAGACAGAACAATACCTGCAAATCCAATTATCGCTACAACTGGCAAGATAACACTGATTAAGCTGGCGGTTAAGCCAAATTTCTTCCCTAATTCCAACGACATATTCTTCACATTAAAAGCTATAGTTACGATTTAGGGATAAGGTTTTCGACGACTATTAAAAATGACCTATGTTCGCTACATAGATAAATATTAAAGTCCTAAAGCCCCCTCTGCAATTGAGGTTGATACTTTGGAAGCAGCTACCGCAGGAAGCGAAATGAACGCAAGCTCCTATAGAGTAAAATTTGATAAACAAAACTTTCTAGAACTTGTCGGGATAGCCAGACCAAGAATTATTTACCGCCGAAAAAACATGCACTTCTTCGCTTACGACGGTTTTGCAATGTACTGCGACCAATGCGAAAACACTGATTTTTCTCAGATACTCCTTGACGCAATCGAGTTCTCAAACTATCAATGGTCTAAATAATCTCTTCCTTCAGTTACTTATAGAGGTTGGTTGAAAGTCCACGCTCTCTTTTACTCGTTTTGTTGCATACCAAGCAACCACAACTGAAAGCACGGACAAACCGAAAAACACAGCCTCAAAGGGAACAAGGGCATTTGGGCGGAAGGGCACCAGAAAATCAACAAACCCCATGGGCAGCAATCAAAAACAACCTAATTTTTCGGTAAATGGCCACCATCACGCAGAGGTAACCTCATGCAAAATGAATCAAAATCAAAGAAAACCTCTCAGAGTGCCCAAAGCCACTGACCGCGAAGCCTCAGAGGTGGATACAAAAAATCCATAAGCACTTTCACTCGGCTGGGGTGGAGGGTTTGTGGAAGGGAGAGAGAATAAAACAATAGGCAACTAAATTGACCAGGGAGAGGGCACTTGTGAAAGCGGCGGTTAAGATACCAATTCACCCTCAGGGCAGAGACTATGATAATTACGGCAACTGGATGAACAATAAAGATGGGATCGATAATTTGCATTACAACCGTTACTAAGTATAATTTTAACAGAAGTCACAATTTTTTCTGCATCTCTGTAGCCCTGCCTGATACTTTTATGGCAACTAGAAACCTCAGAAATGTGTCGTTTTGTTTAAAGGGAAAAATTGAGTTTAACTACAGGTTTAGTTATAGTTATTTTTTCCAGTTTCCTTGGCTCCACTTGTTGAAGTCTGTCGGCGTTACCTTGATTATGGGTATGTCGCCTTCTTTCCAGCTGCCTTCGGGGCTCGCGTACTCAGGGTACTTTTCTTTGAGCAGGTCATGGGCGTAGCGGTATTCTTTGCCGTTCCACATAACCTCCGCTTCACCTTGAACCCGGATTCCTTTAAAAATAGACCAGTTTTTTTCGTCGTAGTCATCAAAAACCAGCGATACCTGAGGGTTTGCCTCGATGTGCTCCAACTTGGGTGTGTCAGGGTCAGAGGCTATGTAGATGTTTGCGCCGTCAAAGATAGCCCAAACCGGTCTCACTACAGGCTCGCATTCTTCGGTTGCGGTTGCAAGGCGGCAAACTGGTAACTGTTTAATAAACGCAATATCGGATTTTGAAAGTTTAATCCCCATTTAGGCACCAACACGGCATCATTTTTGCAGAAAAACCTGCAAGACAATAGTTAACAAAGTCAACCTTTTAAACTATATTGAAACAGCTAAACCAAATCCTTCTAAAAAATCTATCTCTATTAGCCTACATAAATTAGCGTTTACCCAAATTTTCCTTCACGCGAAACGTCACTATCTTCTTCGCCAAATCGAGCGGAATTGGCTTATCTAAAGGAAACCTGACTGTTCCTTTGCTCACTACATAACCAGACAATTCTTCTTTAAACTCCTCAACACCTAAAGCAGTCGGAAAAAACCCAATATGATCTTTGAACACGGCAAACCATACCAGAACACCGTTTTGTTTGAATGCAGGCATCTGATAACTAATCACCTCTTCCGCTTCGGGTGCATCTGCTCTAATCGCTTGCCGCATCTCTTATAAAATAATTTGGATATCCTTAGGAAAAGTTGAGATATATTCATCTATGTTTTGAAATTGTTTCTTAGCACCATGCTTCCTATGCAAAATAAGTGTTGTTATCCGCTGTTTATTTTTGGTGAACCCTGATTTAGATTTAGTGGTAAGTATGGGTGAGAAATCTTTTTGGAATCCACTAGTTTTAATTTCCAGAAAGGTTTAATTGAAATACAGCATAATGGATTGGCTGAACTGGCGTGCGGGATTCCCCAAGCCTGGTATGGGGCAGGCCTGCTAAGTCTGTGGTCGAAAGGCCGCGTGGGTTCAATTCCCACATCCCGCGCCAAGCTTCTTTTCCCAATTAAAGCTTAAACATGGCTTATTTTTAAAAAAAGGCTGAATTATTTACCCCTGAATTTTACTAAGCGCCTGTTTCCCCTTAGCGTTTAAATTGCACACGAATTCGAACGGCAGCCGAACCTATTTTGGGGTCAATCCGCGCAAGGTTCGGGTCCGACGGTTATCAACTCTGTATATGCGCCTTTTGGAAAATCAGGCTTGATCATCAGCCATTTTAGCAAATAAGCCATAAAAAATATCGATTCCGTTCAGCTCATACAATAATTAAGATGACGCCGCCGCAACCTCCAAACATTCCAGACAGCGTGCGGTGTAAAGGGATTATCTCCATTTTTTGTTTATTCTTAAAAAAAGAAAAAGTATCGTTGCTAGTTAAGATGAGTGATAAGTTGCAAAGTGTTATCCGAATTTCGCAAGCACTTGCCTTCCAAAGTCGGATATTTCGACGGTATTGAAATCGTAGGGGCCATATCTTTTTTCCGGGTCAGGTATGTCGATGAGCTTGGATTTTGACAGGTGCCGAACGGCGTCGTTTAGGGCTTCAGGCATCAAACCAGTTTTTCTGTGTAAGAGATCTACCGTCACCAAGAGACCTTTCTCAAATTGGGAAAGAGCTACAAGAACTCTTTTGGCTGTCGGGTCAATCATGTCGAAATCGTCTTGTTCAAAATCTTCAACCATTCCAAAACACCACTCGTAACTAATACAGTCTTACATAAAAACCATTTGAAAAAGCCCAACCGAAAATAGCCGACAAAAAATGGAAAAGAGTTTACTGTGCCGCGTCCGCAGTGCAGGGTTATGGCGGGTTCTTTGCTAAGTGTATCGCCGATTTCAGCTGCTCGAACAAGAACCTGTTCAGCTAAATATTCGCTTATGCAGGGTGCATTAGGATGCTATATGAGGTCTTGTTTTAATCATTCCACCGGTTCCACCAAATTCCAATTATCCTTGCTTTTCGTGTGGAATTCAAATGTGGCTGTAAATCTAACATCCCGCGCCACAACTTCCACACACCGCTTTTTGATACCTTTTCATAAATACCTAAAGGAAAATATTCCAGTGGTCAGGCAAATATTTATTGCAAAGGTTAGAACTCCTCAGCAAAATTGTAGACTTAGATAGAACAGACAATATCAAAACATTAATTGTGCCTACCATTGATCTGAAGCCTTCAAAGAGTTACTAGGAAAGTCCTATGAATACGATGTTAATTTCAAGGACTTAGTTGGAATAACCAAGACTTACAATGAAGACAACTCTTTCACTTTAAATAAATGATTGAGCTTAGCACTTAGACGTCACGTGGTTTCATTTTCAGAGTTAACTCAATTACCGGGTTTTTCAGAGATTTTTCTAAAGTGCATAACCATGGGCAGCGTTCCAAGTGAAATTAAGGCTGAAATCGCAAATGTCAAGCCGACAAAGCCCACTGATGCGCCGAAGGAAAAAGCAGTGGCTGCTAAAATAGGAACTATAGTCTGTGCAAGACCTGCAATTGCCCATGAAACGCCGAGTGCGCCGCCCTGTGCGTTTTCGGGTGTGTTTGTGGATATCAACGTGTTGAGTATAACTATTTGGATTCCGAAGCCAAAAGAAAACACAGCTGCAACAATCACCAAAACCGCGAGACTATGCGTCACTGACAAAGCCACCAGCCCAACAACAAAAAAAATGATGCCTAGCAAAGTCAAATTCAACCGGTTAAACCTCTTGCCCAGCGCAGGCAACAAAACTGCCTGGGTAAATACGCTGACGCCGCCAATGAAGAAGAAAACCAGCCCCGTCTCAAACGAGCTAAACCCAAAAACCGCCTGCAACCAGGGAGAGAGAGCTGACTGCAGAAAAACAAACGAAACAAAAAACAAAAAATAAATTCCCAACAACAAAGCAACCTTCTGCTTCCTAAGAACACCCAGAAGAGCGCTAAAGGAAATCACTGTTCTTTTTATGTTAAAACTTGCGGGTTCAGGTAAGAAAAAATATGTCACTATCAAGTTTATAAACGCTAAAGCCGCCGCCAAGAAAGAGGGCACGCCATAGCCAAATAGGGTGCTGAGTGTTCCGCCGATTGCCGGACCGAAAATGAACGCCAAACCCGCCGCTGCACCTAAAAGCCCCAAGTACCGCAATCTTGCGTCGCGGGTGGTAACGTCTGCAACATAGGCTTGCGCAACAGGCACTGTGGCAGCGGTTGTTCCAGACAACATCCTGCCCAAGAAAAGCAGCCAAATTGCCTGCGCCGCCCCAAACAAGAAATAGCTAAAGCACGCCACCACCAACGCTACAAGAAGGATTTTTCTTCTGCCATAACGATCGCTAAAACGCGCAACCAGCGGCGTAAAAATAAACGACATCAAACTATAGGAAGCCAAGAGCACGCCATAGACGAGGGTAGAGCCGCCGAGGGCAAGCACATAGAAGAATAAGTAGGGCACGACGATAGCGAAGCCCAAGTTGTCGAGGAAAACAACGGAAAAAAGGACCCCGAAAGTTGACCGACTAGCTAAAACACCGCTGGTTTTCTGATTGTCATTGACCAAAAGGTTCCCTAACAAGTTTACAGCGACTATGCAAATAAGCATTCTCAAGCTGAAAATCATGGTATTGTTAAAAAAAAGCTAAAATGCTAGTCTCCGGGTATTGGAAATAAGGAATTATGCAGATTTAGGTTACAAACGCTCAATTCAACATCAATAATGTATTAATTGTAGCAGGAACATATTTTTAGAATAAAGCCTTATAACAGGCTTATGGGTGCGGGATTTATGCATTCAAGGGGAAAACACGACTCTAACATCCTGAATCTTTCTGAAAGCGCAATTTTAGAGCGATACCGCTCTTTTGTTGAGGTTTCAGGAGAACTTGGATGGGTTGCAAACGCCGACGGAGAAGTCGAGGAAGATATACCATCATGGAGAAAGTTTACCGGCCAGACTTGTGAAGAAGTTAAGGGATGGGGCTGGTCCTACGCTATACATCCAACCGATTTAGAACATACAAAACAAATCTGGAACCAAGCCGTCAAAACAAAAAGCAAATATGAGGTTGAATACCGAATTCGAAGACGCGACGGCGTTTACCGTCTTTTTGCTGTACGTGGAGTTCCGGTGTTCAATCAAGACGGAGGTGTCCTTGAATGGGTCGGCACCTGCATAGACATCACTGAAAGCAGAAATATGGAGCAGGAATTAACTATCTCTTTTGAAAAATCACGTCGCCGAGAAACCGAGATTTCAGCGCTATTAAAAGCATCAAGATCAGTTTTGCAAAACAAAGAATTTCCAGATTCCGCTCGAGCAATATTCAATTCTTGCAAAGAACTACTCGGAGCCACAGCAGGATACGTTGCCCTCTTAAGTGACGACGGAAAAGAAAATGAAGTCTTATTTTTGGATTCAGGGAATCTGCCCTGCACCGTTGACCCTACGCTTCCGATGCCTATTCGTGGACTCCGCGCTCAGGCATATAATTCGGGGCAAGTGTCAGTTGAAAATGATTTTAATCAAAGCGAATGGATTAGATTTATGCCTAAAGGTCATGTTCATCTCAAGAACGTATTGTTCGCGCCATTGTTAATTGAACAAACTACTGTCGGCGTAATTGGTTTGGCTAATAAGACAGGAGGCTTCACTAAACGTGATGCTGAAATGGCCTTGGCATTTGGAGAAATCGCTTCCGTTGCTTTAGCAAACAGCCAAATGCTGGAAATGTTGGAAGCAAGTGAAAAAGAACTGAAGGCGCACACAGAAGATTTGGAGGCACTGGTTGAAGAACGAACAAAGAAGCTCAGGGACTCTGAACGTCTGGCCGCAATCGGCGAGACAGCAGGAATGGTTGGACATGACATCCGCAATCCTCTCCAATCGATCGTAGGCGAACTCTACTTGGCAAGAAATAGCCTTGCAACTTTGCCTAATAGTGACGCTAAAGAAGAGGTAAAAGAAAGCATCAGCTACATTGAAGAACAACTTGCCTACGTGAACAAAATCGTGCAAGACGTCCAAGACTACGCTAAAATGCCAAAGCCCCAATTACAAGAAACTGACCTTGAAAAAACCATCCAAGATGTTTTAGCATCGATGAATATCCAAGACAATATAGCTATTTCTTGCGCCCTTGAAGCAGACTTTCCAAAAATCATCACAGACCAACTTTACCTAAAGAGAATACTGACAAACCTAACATCTAATGCGGTACAAGCAATGACTAACGGAGGCAAACTCAATATAGCTTCGAAATGCAAAGAAGATAATGTATGCATCATTATGGAAGATACAGGCGAAGGCATGTCTGACGAAGTGAAAGAAAAGCTATTCAAGCCATTGTTTACCACCAAAGCTAAAGGTCAAGGGTTCGGCCTAGCTGTTGTAAAGAAGCTCACTGAAGCGTTGGGCGGCAAAATAATTGTTGAAAGCGTAGTTGGAAAGGGCACACGGTTTACTTTAGAGTTCCCTCTGACTTAGAATACGCGGGACCCTTTACCGTAAGCGTTGAAACCCTAACGCGAGGAGGAACTGATCAATCTTTCTTTACATGATGAAGTGAAGGGAACTGACAAGAAAGCTATCCTTTTTTAAAAATAGGACATTTGCGTTAATCCGAGTTAAAAAAAGAGGTTATAGATTTTGAGTGGACAGTGAAACTTTTCAATTTAGAATCCAAACTATACCGTTGCCCACAAATGAGATAACCGAAAAAATAGAGCAGTATAGAAAAATGGCCGCGAGAATCCATGTAACCTTTTCACTACCAAAATTTTGCCACGCAAAAATTAAGGTTGGTGCTGTTTGATGAATTTGGCAAGGTTTATAATTTCTAGGTCACCTCGGCATCGTGGGCAGACATTTTGAATTTGAGGTGTTTTTGCGCCTATTTTCAACGGAGCCCCACAGTGGCAACAGTAATATGTTAGGTTTTGTCCTTTTTCTGCAAGCTTTTTGACAAGTGCAATTGCTTCTTTTTGTTCCTCAGACAAGTCATCTTTCTTTTTTGAACCTGCTTTTTGTTCAGTTGAATAGTCTCGGCAGGTTCCTGCTTCAACGAAATACATGTTAAATCCTGCTTTCACAGGAACTATCGCTTTCCCACGCTTACCGCATGATTCCTCATCGAAGTAGCCGCAGTCTTCACAGCTCTTCTTCTGAGCATATTCCTTCTGAAGCTTCCAGAGACAACCCGCACAGTACGTCTGCTCTTTACCATTTATATTGACAATTAAACCTGAGCCGGAGAAGGATTTCTTGCAACTAAAACATTCAGACCGCATAATGTTCACTTTGGAAATTACATTCGGTAAGCTTTTATTTATTGTTTGACTGCAAAGGATATAAAATGCTTGTTTCTGAAATAAGAGACAATGGCCTTCAAAATTACTGAGGCGCCAGAAAATGTTAAGTCAGTCAACATTTATTGGCAAATTAGTGCAATAAGCAACGACTTAACTCTGGCTATGAATAAATGCCTTTTTTCCTAAAAACTCGAATATTTTGCTTAAGCAACAAATTTCATCCGCAACTTCAAAAATACAAATTGGCAAAAACAAAAAAACCAAATCTTCCGCCCAAGAACTCAAAAACAAGAAGCAAAACAAAACCCACCAGGGTTGAAGGTTTGTAAACTTTCTTTCGTACATATTCCATCTTATCGGTTAACCTTATGAAATATGGATGTCATCAATTGGATAGCGATTATGAGAAGCGCACTTGAAGCCTAAGCGAGTTCCGACACGGCATCGAAATAGGCATTTCAAACTGGGCTGAGACCCTAGTCGAGACACAGTAAAAAAAGGCAAACCTGATAGTGAAAATAGAAAAAATTATGTAAAAATTTTTTCCCAGCTTGCAACACGTTCAAGGAATTCTTGCACTGGTTTTCCTCCATAACTCTTGAGCTTCTCCCTGAGAGGACTATTTTTGACAGCTACTTTTTGAAAGTCAACCATTTGTTGGGCACCATCAGCCGTGTAGAGAAACCCGTCAATGTCTGCTCGTGCACATCGAACCGTAACGGTTAGCAGTTCCTCGGCGGTTGGCACATCCTGTGGGTTGTCACCTGGACCGAAAACGTAAAAGTTGATGTAGAAAGGTCTCTTAAGTAGTTTCTTAAATCCACGTGCCAACATTTCCCAATACCAAGGTGTCGCATAATTCTTACTAAACATCACAACGCAAAACTTATCGGCATATTTTGCGAAACCATCAAAGTCCACGCCGTAACGTTCGTATGAACTTACAGGGTCAGGTTGCAAACAGAAAACAAGTTCTTTTTTGACTACACTGCGTATTTGATCCATGTAATCGTTAATTTCGTTTCTGCGCCATTCAAGCCAATTTGAACCTCTCTTTTGCCATCTTTCTTGGCATCGGGGACAGGTACAATGGTCGTGGTCAGCGAAGTACTGGCTGTTCAGCCAGATGCTAGAAGATTGTCTGTCCACTTCTGCAATGTATTTTAGCTGTTCTTCTCGGTATTCGGGCTGGGTGGGGCAAACAACGCTCCAGTAGATGTTGAAGTTATTGTTTCCGAATTTGGCTGGACCAAGCGGCGACTGCGAAACCCAGTCAGGATGATTTTGCACTGTTAATGTGTCTGCGAAAACAGCGATATTGCTGGCCATGTCTTGCACTGGCTGAAGCCTTAGGCCAGTTTCAGGTTTAACCCTTAGAACATGAAAGTCGAACCCTTGGGGTTTTTCGGGTTTAAAGGTAAATGAGCCAAAGTTCATAATTCTTGACGCCTTTTATGCAAGAAGCGGTAGTGTCGTTATAAGGGTTTTGCGCTGAGAGAAATGAATCCGTTTTAGCTCTCCTGAGCTGTTAAAAAATCATGCTTAGTATGCCGATTGCCAAAGATTCAAAGAAAAGCTTATGTTCGATTTGTTTGTGGATTTTTTGTAATATTTCTATTAATTGTTAAATGTTCGGAGTAAACAGCAAATAATTTATTAATACTTGTAATAATTGAGGTGAGACGTTTTTTGTGCATCAGTCGTTTGTTTTGTTGTTCAAAGTTTTTTTGAAAAGGTTTTGAATTTTTAGTTGGTTGCTTGATTGAAATTGGATAGATGAGCAAACATTCACTATTTTCTCAGACACATGTTCATCATTTAAGTTTAAAATTTTTCAAGTGGATAATCTTAAATACTTGTTTGTAATAAATGCACAGTAATTATAAAAAATACTAAACATATGTCAAACGGTGATTTAAAAAATGAGCGTAACAGTAACCACAAACTCTGGAGATATAGCATGGGTTCTAGCATCAACAGCCCTAGTCATGTTAATGACCCCAGCACTAGGTTTCTTCTACGGAGGCTTAGTGCGAAGGAAAAACCTCGTATCCACAATTGCTCAGTGCTTCATCATTTTTGCAGTAATTAGCATCATATGGGCATTATACGGCTACAGTTTAGCATTTGGACCCAGCATCGGCGGAATAATAGGCAACTTGTCTCTCGCAGGATTAACCAACATAGGCATACACGACGTCACCATGGCCTTAGCACCAACTATACCAACATTACTAGTCTTCGCTTTCCAACTAAAATTCGCCGCCATCACACCAGCACTAATCATCGGCGCCTGCGCAGAAAGAGTTCGCTTTAGATCACTGCTGATATTCATCATATTATGGTCAACACTCATCTACATACCAATCGCACATTGGGTATGGAACCCAGATGGTTGGCTCAAAGGCTTAGGATCCATTGACTTCGCAGGCGGGCTAGTAGTCCACATATCAGCAGGAGTCTCTGCTCTAGCGGCTGCTCTTGTGGTCGGTCGACGAAAAGGGTGTGCAATTCCATGGAAGCAACACATGAAAGAGATTGATAAAGAGAAGAAAATCGAGTTCAAACCAACCAACATCCCATATGTACTCTTAGGCGCAGCACTATTGTGGTTCGGCTGGTTTGGCTTTAACGCAGGCAGCGCACTAGCCGCAAACGACCTCGCAGTCTCAGCGCTGGTAGTAACAAACTTAGCCGCAGCCGCAGCAGCCGTAAGCTGGATGCTAATGGACTGGCTCATTAAGGGCAAACCATCCGCAGTTGGCATGGCCGTCGGTGCAGTCGTTGGTCTAGTAGTCATAACACCCGCTTCAGGATTCGTTGGTCCAACAGCAGCAATAATCATGGGCTTAGTTGGAGGCATAATCTCTAACCTCGTTGCTAACTGGCGGTCAGGCAGATCAAGAATCGACGATACGTTGGATGTCTTTGCGTGCCACGGTGTCGGAGGTATCTGGGGAGCAATCGGTACGGGCATATTCGCTTCCGCAGCAGTAGGTGGAGTAAGTGGTCTGATATACGGAAACGTAGGCCAATTCGTCGATCAGTTAATAGCTGTCGCCGTGGTTGTGCCGTTTTCGTTCTTTGGCTCTTACGGACTGCTAAAGCTGGTGAACGTATTCTCGCCTCTAAGGGTGAGCCCCGAAGCAGAAGATGCAGGTCTCGACCTAAGCGAACATGGCGAAGAAGCGTACCAACTAGATTAGAGCCAACCAAAGGCTCAATTTCCTCCCTTTTGTTTGTTTTCAATTTTGGTTTCTTTTAATTTAGACAAGAAGCTTTTTTGAACTCATTTTTTTGAACAATTTTGCTATTAACAGCTTTAATATGGATAATTTGTTGCATGACTATGCCGCATGATAGCCACGTGTTGGACATTTATCGATTTTTAGTACCTTATTCGATGCGAATGTATAGTTTAAATATTTGTTTTGACAAAACTGGAAATAATCAAATAAGAAAAGGGGAAGAGATGTCGTACAATCCAGCGGACGTTGCATGGGTTCTCATGTCAACAGCCTTAGTCATGCTGATGACTCCAGCCTTAGCTTTCTTCTACGGAGGCTTAGTGCGCCGAAAGAACCTGGTCTCAACGTTAGTTCAATGCATCGTCATCTTCGCCGTCGTTAGCCTCGTATGGTTCTTCTGGGGGTACAGCCTCGTTTTTGGTCCCAGCATCGGAGGCATTCTCGGAAATCTTTCGCTTGCAGGCTTAAATGGAATAACCATAAACCAAGTTAACGCCACTTACGCTTCAGGTATACCAGAAATCCTATTTTTTGCTTTCCAACTAAAATTCGCCGCCATCACACCAGCACTAATCATCGGCGCCTGCGCAGAAAGGATCCGCTTCAGATCTCTACTTATCTTTGTGGTTCTATGGTCTACTCTTATTTACTCTCCAATCGCCCATTGGCTTTGGAACGTCAACGGTTGGTTACATGTATTGGGCGCCTGGGATTTTGCAGGCGGCATAGTGGTACATGTTGCAGCAGGTTTGTCAGCTTTGGCAGCAGCACTAATTGTCGGAAGAAGGAAAGGTTGTGTTTACTGGAAAGACCAAATGAAAGCATTAGACCGCAAAGATAAAGGGCTCTCTGCACCGCTAGGCACTGAATTTAAACCAACGAACATCCCATACGTAATTTTAGGCGCAGGACTGTTATGGTTCGGCTGGTTTGGCTTCAACGGAGGCAGCGCATTAGCCGCAGATGGAATTGCAGTTTCCGCGGTTATTGCAACGAATTTAGCGGCAGCAGCAGCAGCGGTTAGCTGGATGATTCTGGATTGGTTGCTCAAGGGAAAGCCTTCTGCAATAGGAATTTCAGTTGGCGCGGTCTGCGGTATGGCTGCGGTTACGGCTGCTGCAGGCTACATCAACTTCACTGCAGCAGTCATCATCGGCTTAGCTGCAGGCATAATTTCCAATTTGGTAGCTAACTGGCGCGCTGGACGCTCCAAAATCGACGACACACTTGACGTTTTTGCCTGCCACGGAATCGGCGGAATTATCGGTGCAGTTGCCGTTGGCTTGTTTGCCACTGCGGCAGTTAACCCGGTCGTGAGAGGACTGTTCTTTGGCAACCCAGCACAACTAGGCATCCAGGTGCTTGCGGTGGCGGTTGTAGCGGCATTCGCGTTCGTTGGCTCTTACTTGCTACTACGGTTGGTAGACGTCTTTTCGCCTTTGCGGGTCAGTCCCAAAGAAGAAGATGAAGGCTTAGATTTGAGCCAACACGGCGAAGAAGCATACCATCTAGACTAACTCTTGGATGAGGCAATCCATAGCCCACTTATTTGAAGCGGTTTTGCTGATTTTGATCTCGTTTTTATATCCTTAGTTAGAAAACCGAACAAGATAGATATTTGTCAATGATTCTTGACTAAGAAAAATGTTTTTTGTCAAGAATCCTGTACAAGAACCCTTTTATGGGCACTACTCAAAAAATAAATTGAGTAAGAATGACAAAGACTGCTATGCTTCAAATTGGATTGTCAAGCGGTTGTTTACAAAGATATATGAATAAAGAACGCCTATGGAGAAGCATGGGCGGTGTTGGGCATTAAACAGCGAACAATTCTCTGTTTATCTATCTTAACCCTCATCGCCTTTTACTATTTTACAGTACAGGTTGCTCCAGTTGACTCCTGTTATGGTCCCTGCATAACCTCAGACATCGATCACACCCAAGTTGAACTCAATCAAACCGTAACCGTAACCGGGCAGGCATGTCCGCCTGCGGAAAACAAAATCATAAGAATCGCCTTCACCAGACCAGACTACAGTTATGTGGAACAGTACGTACTAACTGACCCCGTGACTGGAAATTTCTCAGCCACCCAGAAACTTGACATGGATGGGTACTGGAATATATTCGCCATAGACGGGCACATATGTGATAGATTATTTGCTCAAGTGACTGACCAAGCGAACCCAAATGCCCCAGCGCCAAGCCCCATCACATCCCAAACCTACAAACCAAATTGGAGCGTCATAGGTGTCACAGCAGCCCTGTTAAGCATAGGCACAATTGTGCTTTATTTTGGAACACGAAATAAAACTCGAAAAATAAGCTCGCTACGTTTGTTTATCCAAATTGGCTTAATCTTTGTACTTTTGCAGGGATATTCATAGACCACTATGGCTTACCTGTGCCTGCGGCCCAAATAGCTCCACACGAACTCGACATTGGAACCAATGTGTTCGGAGTCGGCATGCCTGATGGGCTTCCAGCACCCTTCTTTGGCTGCTTCTATCCATGCGGCAGAATCACAACATGCGCACTCTGGCAAATTCAAGCCTATATTTACCCATTTTTTGACGTGGGAGGAGGCTGGGGCGTACATTACGATTCAACGGGCTTGACAAGATTGGCTGTGGTTTTAGGCATAATCATTGTAGCGGCGGTGCTTTTGGGCGAGTATGGTGCGGCTGGGTTTGTCCTTTTGGTTTATACGTTGATTTGATGACTCGATTGCGGAAAGCACTCAAGATTAAGAGACGAAACTTTTCTGATAAATTTAACGAGAGGTTCCATCAACTTAGCTACCTAATATTGGCGTTCATAATAATCTTAAGCGTGGTCTTCGCTTCACAAACCCTCACATGCACCCAAATGGTCAACGGAACCCAGAAAGGCGGTTTTGTCTACACCTACTTCTCCGCCCCGTTCTGCCAAGTTTGCCCAATGAAACCAATATGCATTCTATCGGAAACAACCGTTGGACTGATGAGACCCAACTGGATAACCCAGAACACAACAGGCCAATTCTGGCAGCTAGGCTACTACATAACCTCAACCAACCTCATCATTTTAGGCCTGGTAACTGCGGCAGCGTTCTTTTTCCGCCGATCATGGTGCAGAATCTGCCCTCTGGGAGGCTTGATTGCGCTCTTTAACCGTTTTCCACCCTTCAAATGGATAAGCGGCGTACGCCTAAACAAAATAGAGGAGAAATGCACCAAATGTGGCATATGCAAACGGGTTTGCCCCACACAAGTAAAGGAAGTCTACGAGCAAAAAAGTGGCGACGTTGCCTCTTCACAATGCATCTATTGTCTACGTTGTGTGGAAATGTGTCCCAACGAGGACTGTTTGCAGTTTAAGCTCATTGGAAAGACCGTTTGTCGGTCGAGGAATTGGTTAAATAAGTCTGATAGCGTTAGGTTGGAATAATGAGAGCTCGTAGCACGGGGAAAATGCTAGTTTTAGCGGCAATTTTCTTAATACTTGCTTTTGCACCAGTTGATTTCGGTAGGGCCTGCAAGCGCCCAAGAGTTTTTCTCAACGGTCATTATTCTTCCAAACGGCACAGTTTCGCCTTCGACGACGCCAATTGCACAAAACGGTCATACCTATACCTTTACAAACGATCTCTATGCTCGCATCATAATCCAAAAAAGCAACATAATACTCGACGGGGGAGGCTACACTCTTAGGGGACCCTACAATGGCACAGCAACAAACAATTGGGTTGTTGGCGAGGGACCAAACCAGGAGACCAATGGAACTTTCGCGGATTATATCATAGGGATAGATTTTGGAGGAGCAAACGTTGATGGCATCACCCTTAAGAACATAAACATCAAGAACTTCAGCATCGGCATGTACGTTTGGACCAAAAACAACACCGTAAGGGGAAATGATGTTTCAGACAACATCGTGGGGATTTTGGTTTCAGGCTCAAATCAAACAATCATAGAGAATTATATCGCCAACAATCAACGAGGCCTTTTCTTTGGCTTCAACAACAAAGTAACTACCTCTGTTCCTACAGACATCGAAGTCAACCATAACGACTTTGAAAACAACGTGGTTCA
The DNA here is from genome assembly GCA_963775685.1 of Candidatus Bathyarchaeota archaeon. Classification (GTDB taxonomy): domain Archaea; phylum Thermoproteota; class Bathyarchaeia; order Bathyarchaeales; family Bathycorpusculaceae; genus Bathycorpusculum. The sequence continues at coordinate 72,145 of CAVZJV010000011.1, read as the reverse complement.
GCTTAACGGATGTGGATGCGACTCATTAAATGCGTCTGAACCGCCACATAATTGGGATGACGGTAGGGAGGGTAACTTCTGGAGCGACTACAATGGCAATGACAGCAACAACGATGGCATAGGCGACGCGCCCTATGTGATTGATGCTTTGAACATGGACCGCTATCCGTTGCTGCAGAGCCCCGTCAAACTACATGTAGCAGTGGCGAAATTGCCGGTTGAAGCAATAGTTGCTGCCTTTTTAGCGGCAACGATTGTTGCGGTTGCTACAATGCTTATTTATTGGCGAAGAACCAAAAAACATAGCACTTGATTGCGTTACTCTTTTATTCTTAACCCTCAACTTTACCTTTAGAGGGTTTATGTTTGAAGGTTGTTGCTTTTAATGGAAGCGCACGAAAAGATGGAAACACAGCCATATTAATCCGCCGAGTCTTAAGGGTCCTTGAGGCTGAAGGCATCGAAACCGAACTAATCCAGCTATCAGGTGAACAAATCCACGGCTGCACCGCTTGTGGAGTTTGCCTAAAAATTCAAAACAAACAATGTAAAATCGTAAACGACAACGTCAACCTCTACATTGAAAAGATGATTGCAGCCGACGGCATAATTCTTGGTTCCCCAACGTACTTTTCCATGATGACCTCGGATATGAAAGCGCTTATCGACCGAGCGGGATTTGTGGGCAGGGCAAACGGAGACTTGTTTAAGCGAAAGGTCGGTGCGGCTGTGGTAGCTGTGCGTAGAGCAGGCGGCATACCCACCTTTGACGCTATAAACCACTTTTTCCTAATAAGCCAATTGATTATTCCTGGCTCATCCTACTGGAACATAGGCATCGGACTAGGCAAGGGCGATGTGGAAAAAGACGAGGAAGGACTAAAAACAATGGATGACTTGGGCAAAAACATGGCGTGGCTTCTCGAAAAACTCAGCCCACCGAGTTAATACATTTTTATAATCCACTATTTTTTTTAATAAAAGGGGCTTCAAGAAAAAGGAAGTGGCCCTAAAAGGGCGATGCAGACCTATTCCATTATTGCCTTGAGGTCTTCGTCGGGTGTCTTTATTGGCATTATGTTAAATTTTTCAACTAGCACATTTAGTATGTTTGGTGTTATGAACGCAGGTAGGCTTGGGCCGATTCGTATGTTTTTTATGCCCAAGTAGAGTAGCGACAGTAAGATGGCGACGGCTTTCTGTTCATACCATGACAGAACCAGTGACAGAGGCAACTCGTTGACGGTAACTTTAAACGCGTCCGCAAGCGCCAAGGCAATTTTGACTGCTGAGTAAGCATCGTTACATTGTCCGATATCCAGTAATCGTGGGATATCATCGATTGTTCCAAGTTCCTTGTCGAAGAAGCGGAATTTGCCGCATGCCAACGTTAAAATGATTGTGTCTTTGGGTGCCTTTTCCACGAATTCAGTATAATAGCTGCGTCCGGGTTTTGCACCGTCACATCCACCCACAAGTATGAAGCGTTTAATATTTCCGCTCTTGACTGAATCGATGACTTTGCCTGCAACGCTCAGAACTGCGTTTCTGCCGAAACCAACCAAGACTGTTTTGCCTTCGACATCTTCGGGGAAGCCTGGAAGCGACAGGGCTTTCTGGATTACAGGTGAGAAGTCTTGACCTTCGATGTGCGGTACGCCTGGGAAACCAACAGGTCCAGAAGTGAAAATGTTACCCTTATAGCTTTCTACGGGTCGCTGGATGCAGTTAGTAGTCATTAAGATGGCTCCTGGGAATTGCGCGAATTCTTTTTGTTGATTTTGCCATGCGGTTCCAAAGTGTCCGTAGAAGTTAGGATATTTTTTGAGCCCTGGGTAGCCGTGTGTGGGCAGCATTTCGCCATGGGTATAGATGGTGATTCCTGTGCCTTGAGTTTGCTTTAGTATTTGTTCTAAATCAATGAGGTCGTGTCCTGAAACCACGATGGCTTTGCCCTTTTTGTGTCCTAAGGGTACTTTGGTTGGAACAGGATGACCGTATGTTTCAGTGTTTCCTGCGTCAAGCAGCTCCATTGCACGGATGTTAATTTCGCCGCATTTGAAAACTAAACCGACAAACTCGTTTACGCCAAGCGACTTGTCGAAGGGCGCAACTAAGCCTTCATGGATGAACTCGAAGACTTTGGAATCTTTTTTACCCAACAGGTAAGCATGATATGCATAAGCGGCGACTCCCTTTAGTCCGAAGGTTAGTAGCCACTGTAACCCATGCAGGTCAGAGTCCATAGTTGGGTCGGAGTTTATACCGTGTTGTTTTCCCTGTGCAATTAGCCCTTCAAGGGTTGGCTCTAAGGGCAAATATTCAACTTTAACTTTTAGCTGCTTGTGCAGTTGGTCATGCATCTGGGCTGCTTTTCTTATGTAGGAGGAGATAGCTTCGGGATCAAAGTTCACGTTAGTCAACGTTACAAAAAGTGACTCAGCGGTAAAAACGCTGATTTTTTCGTCTCTTATGCCTGCTTTTTGGGCTTCGATTACCAGTTGGCTGAGTTCCCTTAGCTTGTAAACTAAAAGGTCTTGGAGGTTTGCGACATCGGCTGTCTTTCCGCAGACACCAGCAACGGTGCAGCCTGTGCCCTTGGCTGTTTGTTCACATTGAAAACAAAACATTGGGGTTTGACTCATAACTATCACAATAAGTATATAGTGCACTTTTTCATAAATAGGTATTGCCCCGAACATTTAAGGGATTTTATAAATTTTTTATCATCCTTCACACTGGCAGAAAACAATTTGAGAAAAGACACAAATCAGAAATTACACTAACCCTTGTTTCCCACAGAAGCCCTTGTTGTAGACACAAATCAATAACAACTTCTAAGGAACCCAAACAAGAATAGTTCTTTGAGGACAAAAGCTATGAAAATGGCCATTATCGGAAAAGGCAACGTAGGTAACGCACTAAACAAAGGTCTAACCAACAAGCACGAAACAAAGTTTGGTCACCGCGACCCAGCAGAACCAGTCGCTGACGCCGCAAAATGGGGAGATATAATCATCCTTGCTGTACCACATGAAAATGCAGACGATGCAAGAGAAGCCATAAAGCCTTATGCTGACGGAAAAATCGTGATAGACGTCATGAACGCGGTTGGAACCATCATGGAGTTGACAATCAGCTGCACAACCTCCAGTGCGGAGGAAACACAAAAGAAGCTACCCAAAGCTCGAGTGGTAAAAGCTTTCAACACAGTATTTGCACCAAACCAGAGCACAGGCAAAGTCGGCGTCGAACAGTTGACCGCTTTCATCGCCGGAGACGATTTTAAAGCTAAACAGACAGTAGCGCAGTTAACCCGAGACATCGGCTTTGACCCCGTTGACTGCGGACCGCTAAAGGCTCCTCGTTACCTTGAAGCTATGGCGATTTTGATAATCAATCTAGCATATACCTATAGAATGGGCAACAATATGGGCTACAAACTGGCAAAAGCCTGAAGTCAAACTTTTCTGTTATAGCGATTTGACCGTTTCTTAAAAAAAACTTAACCGAATCAACAACATAAAAGTTGTTGTTGCTGTTGTTGTTGCAACTTAATGCACACCAGTTGTAACAATCAAACCTAGCAAAAACTTTGCTTAAAAAAGAAAAAATATGATAACACAAAGCGCCGTCAAAACGATCCGAAAGAGAAAAACGAAGCTCAAAAATCTTTGAATCAACCCATCTAAATACATAATAACTTAGAGTTCGCCCAGATAAAAACCAAGTTGTTCACGGTCTTACGTTTTGTACACCATAAAGTTTAAGGGTAAATGTTTGTTTTAGGTTGCGAGTAATTCTACCTTGAGGTTTGTGGTTTGAGCACCAAAATGGAAACAATCGAAGAACGGAAAGCGGAAGTTCTCATAAAACTAAGAAAATACAAGCTTATCGAAAAAGAAAAATTTGAAGGCGCCTACGCCTACATCATCGACATTCCACAAGACAAAGAAAAAGCCATCGTTTGGTGCATCCTTGGCGAAGCCACCGTCGGTATCGCCGCCATGAATACGCTCTACAAAGTGATGAAAGAAAAAGAACTCGATCGCGCCATAGTAGTTACCGAAGGACGCTACACCCACGCCGTCAAACTAGGTGCAAAGAAGAAAAAAGTAGAGTTACTACCCAAATCGTTCCCAGTCTTTGACATCTTTGAACATGCACTTGTCCCATTCCACGAAATCTTAACCGAAAAAGAAAAGAATCAACTACTTGCACAATTCAAAGTTAAACCCTACCAGATGCCACAAATCAAATCAGGCGACCCTGCCGTCAAAGCGATAGGTGCAAAACCAGGCGACGTACTGAAAATTACCCGCAAAAGCACAACTGCAGGCGAACATGTAACCTACAGGTACGTTGTCGAATAAAATAAAAAAATTATTTTGCAATCATGATCTCTGTTGATTTCACGATCGCAGACACTTCATCTCCTACTTTAATGTCTAATTCTTCAATGGCTTCTTTTGTAATTACAGCCGTAATGGTCGCCGGCACCTTGATTTCAACTTTAACCTTGCCTGTTATGACACCTTTTTCAACGGCAACAACATTTCCCTTAAATTGATTGCGTGCACTTAACTTCAAACCATTCACCTCCAAATTACCTTGAACAGATAAAGCCTTACTCAAATAAGTCTCAACTTGCTTATACTCTGCCAGCAAACTTCTGCCCAAATCCGTCAGTTTTGCGCCGCCGCCGCCGGATTTGCCACCCTTATATGTGTCAACAATTTGCTCTTCCATCACGGTTTGGATTTCCTGTACGTAATTCCAAACGTAACGATAAGACATCCCCAGCGTTTCTGCTGCTTTAGAAAGCGAGTTTTCCTTGTCGATTGCTTCAAGTATTTCTGCGCCGCCTTTGCCGATTATGGGTTTTCCTTTGATTTCAATCCAGGCTTTGCATGAGAGCGTATGTTTTCTATTGCTAAGCATTCTAATCATGGTTATGTGGCAAAACCCATATAAAGGTACTCAGCAAGAGCAGGCGAAGTCGCTGGTTTCTAAAGTAGGATAAGGGTTGTTTTCAAATAGAAGTTTTATGTGAAACCACCTGCCGCACAACAATCAACACAAAGCGCCGCTTGTCACTTTTCACCATCCGAAAAGGATGAAAAAAGTGCTATCTTGATGTGAAAGCATCCAAAACAGCAATTAATGCATAAAAATAAAGGGTCTAAAAAATAACTAAACAATTGAAGAAAGCCCGCATAAACTTTAGAAATCTAATTCGCCATTGATGAATTTGCGGGTTATATCGCTTTTGGGATTTTCAAAGAAATCCAATGCTTTAGCAGCTTCTACCACTTCTCGATTATGGATGTGGACAATTTCATCAGCCATGCGTCTTGCTTGGTTAAGATTGTGGGTCGCCATTATTATAATTCGTTGGCTGTTTTTGTGGTTTACAATTGCCTTCTCTATAATTATTGCACTGTTAGGATCTAAATTCGCAGTGGGCTCATCCAAAAGCAAAACTTGAGACTCAAGCAAAAACGCCCTATCCAAAGCAATTCTCTGTTGTTCGCCCCCTGAAAGTTTCTTTGCGCGTCTTTTCTCAAACCCAGAAAGCCTAACAGCTTGCAACGCCTCGCTTACCCTTTTGGGAATTTGTTCTTCAGAAACATTTCTGATTTTAAGCCCAAACGCCAAGTTGCCATAAACGTTGAGGCTGAACATTGCTGTCTTCTGAAAAACCAAGGTTGATACCTGGCGCAAAGCTTTAGCGTTTATATTTTGGTTGTTGAAGAGGATTTTTCCACAGTCAGATTTCTCTAAACCAGCCAAGATACGCATGAGGGTGGTTTTGCCTGCACCGTTTACTCCGAGGAGGACTATTATTTTGTTGCCTTGAAGGTTTAAGGATACTGATTTTAGGGCTTTTGTGGATTGGTAGATCTTTTGCAGGTCTAATATTTGCAAGTTAACGCTCAAGTTTCTAACTTCCCCTTTAAACCTCTCCAAAAAACCAGTTCACTCAATGATATGTCCTCGTTTCTTACACGCTCGATTAGGCTTATGGTTAAAGCTAGTGCAATTACGATTGTCATAAGGACAATTGCGTAAGCCATGGCAAGGTCGAATCGCCCAAAGTTTATTTGAAGGGCAATGGAAGTGGTTAGTACCCTTGTTTCGCCAATCAAACTACCACCTACGATTGTGGCTACACCGAGTTCTCCAAAGCCCCTATTGAAGGCAACCGTAACAGAAAGCACCATAGACCAAACGATCTCGCGAATCAAAAGTTAGATTAGTCCTGAAATCTGATGCGCCAAGAGTTCTAGCTAAATCTCTGAGCTGAGTATCTGCAGCTCCCAATGCTTTAGCGGTGAAACTTACTATTATCGGCGTCACGAGCAAAGCTTGGCCAATTGCTATCCCGTTAAGAGTGTAAAGCATGTGGAGAAAGCCGAATTCACCCTGTCGCGACAAAAGTAAGAACAAGATTAAACCTAGAGCAACCGTAGGAATACCTATCAGCGCATTAAAGAGGCCTTTGATGAACCATTTCCCCCTAAAAGAATACAACCCTAAAACTACCGCAATAGGAATACTCCAAGTACATGCCAATAGTGTTCCAACGCCTGAGACGTAGATTGTTCGGTAAACGGTGGCGTAAAATTCAGGGTCGCCGCTTATAATTAAGTTGAATGCTTGCTGTAAAGACTGGACGATAATATCGGCCATGCATATCACAAAGAAAATAAAGGGAAGTTTATTTGAGCTTTTTCTTTGACCTATACCTTGTTTAATTTAACGTTACTTAGAGTGGGTATAGATGGAGCAGCGAGCGCAACTTGTTGTCCGCCTGTTGAGTAATAGTTGGGAACGCTGATTGAAGCCCCAAGGTTACTGCTTGCCAGTGTATCATATGATGGCAAATATAGGTCTTCTGCGTTGTATCGGTATGCAGCTGGACATTCGGTTCCATTGATGTACGCGTAGTTTTGAACCCAAGTCAGTAGCGTACCATTGGCCGCAGTTCCGGTAGCTAAGGGCACAAATGGGCTGAAAAGTTGCTGTCCATAAGTCGATACTCCATAGTTTGCAAATAACTGTTGACCCTCATTGGAAACTAGATAGTTTACGAACGTCATGGCGGCATCAAAATTTATGCTGGTCAAGTTGGCGTTTTGGGGGTTGTCAATTATGGCGCTGTACACGTTTAGCAGTGATCGTTGGGCTTGAATCGTTGTTGTTAATTGGATGTTGCCTGCGTTATAATATGCTAGGTATGTTCCTGTATCTGCTAAGATGTACCCGTCCAATTGGTCAGCCACTAGCAAACTGGCGCCCATGCCTTGACCTGTTGATTTGAACCATGAAGTCTGTTGGGTAAGGTCAGCATAGGTGTAACCGGCGGCCTTCCAAAGATTTATTTCTGCAGTGTTTGTACCTGAACCGTCGTTTCTTGAGACCCACTTAATGTTGCTGTCGGTTTGAGCAGCATTGTATACGGCCAATAAAGCTTCAGATACATTACTCATTCCGCTGATATGGGCAGGGTCATTTGTAGGTCCAACGATGATAAAGAAGTTAAAGGCAACAATTTTGCGGTCAACTCCGTAGCCGCCACTCAAGAAATTCTTCTCTTGGGAAGGCGAATGAACCAGTATCATGTCTGCACCGCCTCTCTGAGCTTGTGCTATTGCGGCACCTGTTCCCAATGCAACAAAATTAACCGTTATCCATGGGTATTTAGATTGGAAAGCATCTTTTATGTTACCCGTTCCGTTATCTTCGAGTCCTGTGTCATGAAGGCTAGTGGTAGTTGCAACAGTTAATGTTGTAGGTGAATATGAGGTCTGATGTGTACTTTGCAGGTAAGCGTAAGCACCTATCGCTGTTACAATCACAATTATGAGTACTACTGTCAGTAGGGTGGTAGCTTTCTTCATTTTTTTCACTGTTTTCCTTTGATGCGTTATGCATATTTAAGCATATCGAATAGGAAGCACTTTAAACCACATATCAATAGCAAAAACAAGGTCAAAAAATGCTTCAAGCCCAATTATTTCCTTTCTTATGATAACTCACTTAAAATTACCATCGCTTCCCCAATGGGCATCCCCAACCTTTCTGCAAGCTCACTTGCCGAAACACCAGGTTTCTGCGGCAATACGTTGTCGCGGGTGTAAGCCTTATGAGTCGGATACATAACGGATGCGTGGACCGCTTCGACAAGTAACTGCCAGAGTTTCTCTTTGGTATATTCATCCAAGTTCATGCGAATCAACCTTTTGATGTGTGGTAAGAGTTATTAGTTTACCGCAAACTACGTTTGAGAACGGTACAACAAACTTAATACTCCACCAAAACATTTTCAATTACTTAGAGTTGACTCTTTTGAAAGTCGCTGTTTATCGTGGATCACACGCCATTAAAATCGAAAACGCTCCTGAACCTGAAGTCAAAGGAAACCGAGTGCTTGTGAAGTTTGCGGCTGGGAGTATATGCGGAACCGACATGCACTTTTACAGGGGCGACTGGAAATGGATGAAAAAAGGCAGAATCATTGGGCATGATGCCTGCGGAGTCAGGGAAGACACGGGCGAGCGTGTTGTTATGGTTCCTATAGTAAACTGTGGACACTGCTACTTCTGCCTCCGAGGACTACCAACCTACTGCGCACGCGGAAAATTTTATGGTTTAACAAGAGACGGTTTCTTCGCCGAATCTAAAGTGATGCTCCCTCGAAGCCTCATTCGCCTCCCCTCCAATGTTAGCGACGAAGAAGCTGCCATAGTGGAACCAGTAGCTTTGGCACTTCGAGTATTAAATAACTTGCAACCAAATCTGGGCGACTGGGTTACCGTACTAGGACAAGGAGCAATTGGCTTACTCATGACGCAAATCGCTTTGATGAAGGGTTGCCGAGTCATCGCGGTGGATTTGGAGGATTATAGACTGGAACTCGCAGAAAAATACGGCCCCGACGCGATTATAAATGCTAAAAAAGAGGATGTACGAAAAACTATACGCAAACTAACCAAATTGGGATCTGACTTTGTGATTGAAGCTGCAGGAACCACGCAGGCGGTGGAACAAACGCCTTTTTTGGTAAGAAAAGCAGGCAAAGTCGCACTGGTGGGTGAATCTAAAGGCTATTTGAACTTAGAGGATGCAGATGAAGCCACTTTTTTTACGATTTACATTTCACCTGTCGAGTACCCAGCGGCAGTTGAGTTAATTGCCCGAAAACTTGTGGATGTTAAGGGTCTTATAACGCATCGGTTCAAGTTAGAGGAATTTGAGAAGGCATTGCAGACGGCGGATAGTCCAGCTGAGAAGCCTTTGAAAGTTGTCATAAAGCAGTAATGCCGTTGGGATGGCACTTACCGCAAGGTATATTTCTGTTAGCGAAGTGTTAACCCCAAACCTATCACAGAAAAACGGAGCTGACAGTTTGGCTATACAAGCGGTAATATTTGATTTAGATGGAACTCTTGCAAATTTCAACTTGGATTTCAAAGCTTTACGCTCAGAGGTCAGAAGCTTCCTAATAAGTATGCGTGTCCCAATCTCCGTTTTAGAAGTAAACGAGAGCATTTTTGAAATGCTAAAGAAAACCGAAATTTTCGTTAAAAACAGCTCCAAATCAACAGAAGCCTTTGAAGAACTGCGATCCCGCGCATTAGTCATTGCTGAAAAATACGAGATGGAAGCCGCCGAATCAACCAGTTTGCTCACCGGCGCGATTGAAACACTCAAAGACCTGCATAAGATGAACCTGAAAATTGGTTTATGCACGACAAACAGCGAAAGAGCAGCCAAATATATTCTTCAACGATTCAAAATTGACAGCTATTTCAAAGTTGTTGTTCCTCGCGACAAAGTGAAGTATGTAAAGCCTCATACCGAACAGTTTGAATTAGCGCTCAAAATCTTAGATGTTCGCCCCAAAGACGCACTGATAATTGGGGACAGCACTGTTGACATGCAAAGTGCCTTAGAGCTAAAAGCCGTTGCTGTTGGGTTAATAACGGGTTTATCCACAACTGAACAATTGATGGACAACGGCGCAAATTATTTAATAACATCGCTAACCGATTTGCCAATTCTAATAAAGAAAATAAATGAGGAAATTAAGCAACAGTAACGACGCCGTCTTCTTTGCAGAAGAGCTTTCTTTCCCTAATCAACCGCTTGAACACTTCAGAGAACACCACTCTGGCTTCTTCGCCGGAATGATTTAACCCGAAAACTTTAGCTGTTTCTGCAACCAGAGAATCAGCACTTATCCCTAAAGCATACTGGGCAACTGTGGTCATAGCTGATTCGACTTCTTCAGGTACAATGTACTCGGGTTTACGTCTGGATTCTGGAACCCCCTGCATTGGAACCCGAACGGTTGTTTCTTTTAGTCCAACAGGCCAAAGAAAACTGCCCCTGATTGTCACTTTCTGTTCCCTAATCAAGTTGTTTAATGCTTCTTTTACTGCGTGAGCAATTTTCGGGGTTACCTGTTTTATGCCCCATGCAGTCGATAATCGTTCAACTGCGTAGTCAAAATGGACGGGTCCTTCGTTTTGGATTAGTTCGGAAAGGAGTTTGGTTTGTTCTTCTCTGTTTTCTGAGAAGTGAAACTGGTTTTTCTGTTTGGAGTCGTAGATGGCTTTGTTTGTGGCGATTTTGATGTAGGGACGGTAAATGGCTTTTAGCGGGTATATTATGTAGGGAACTCCGATTTTTTCGATTCCGGCAAATTTGTTTTTTTGGATGTCTGTTTGGGGCGCTGAACCTTCTTTGATGTCGATTATAGGGTTTTGGGCGTCTTTTTCGAGCTGGGTTTTTTGAGCTTGTTCGAGGGTTTCTTTTAGACGCCTTATTTCTGAGTCGCGTCTTGCAACCCATGAGGGTGACCAGATGCGGTGGATATGCCAACCCAGTTGGCGTAAGACCTGTTCGCGTAGTCGATCGCGGTCTCGAGCGCTACTGCTGGATTTGTAGGTAACGCCGTCACATTCTACACCAAGCAAGAAATTGCCTACGTTAACTGGATCAACGACTCCAATGTCAATTCTGAAGCCGCTGCATCCCACTTCGGGAACAACTTCATAACCCATCTTCTTGATTTCGGCTGCAACATCGTCGTCTAAGGCTGAATCAAATGTGCCAGCTTTACATTTACCTGATTGGAGGGTTTCTGGTCCACGCTCAGCGTAATCAAGGTAGGAGCGCAAAGTCTGTACTCCCAATGCTTGGGCCTCCTTATCGATGTCGCTGCCATGAATAGAGGTAATCAAAACAACTTTTTCCCGTGCGCGCGTGACAGCAACGTTCAAGCGACGTTCGCCGCCTGGCTTATTTAAGGGTCCAAAGTTCATAGTCATTTGTCCTTGCTGGTCAAAGCCATAACCGACGCTGAAGAATATGACGTCACGTTCGTCACCCTGAACATTTTCAAGGTTCTTCACAAAAAAGCCTTCTAGACGGTCTTCTTTGAAGAAGGACTCAAAATCCGGCTGCTCTTTGCGCCGGCGGTCTATGACTTCCGCAACAGCATTCATCTGTGCGATGCTGAATGTTACAACTCCAATGGTTTTTTTTGGGTGGTTTTTAAAGTGCTCAAATACAAGGTCAGTGACTCTTTCTGCTTCTTTGAGGTTATTTCTTGAGCCTCCACGATCATAAATACCGTCTTGTACAAAGACGAGCTTTACACCTAAACCATCAGTCTGGTTTTTAGCTGCTGGGAAGGTTATCATGGTATCATCGTAGAAACGGTAGTTGGAAAACGCGATTAGTTCTTCATGTTTACTACGATAGTGCCATCTCAAAGTTTTAACAGGCAACCCGATGCCCAAGCACTCGTCAAGGATGCTGTCGAACACTTCAATGTCGTCATCGCTTAGTTCGTCCCAATTAACGTCGCCGATTAGATTTTTCTGAAAAAAAGATGTTGGCGGCAACTGCTTGTTATCGCCCGCAACCACAAGGGTTTTTCCCCGGTAGATTGCTCCAATGGCGTCTTCGGGAACAACCTGCGAGGCTTCATCGAAAAGGACCAGATCGAATTTTTTGTCCGGGGAAAGGAACTGGCTTACCGAGATGGGGCTCATCAAGAGACAGGGTTTGAGCTTTACTAGCAGATTCGGCATCTTTTGCATTAGAGTACGGATTGGCATTAGTCGCCTTTTTTTGGCAGCTTCTTTTAGCAGAATGCTGGCTTCTGAATCGGCCGCCTGGATGAGGATGTTTTGAGGTTTTCTGCGGTTAGCGGATTCAATCACCATACTGGAAGAGAGGTGAATTAGTTCTTGATCTAGTTTTCGAAAATCCGCGATTAGCTGCTCATGGTTCTCGCGACGGAACTTGCCCAATTTAAGATCTTCGCTGTAGAGGTTGTTTATCCATTCCTGGTAAACGCTTTTTCGGAAGACATCACCTAAGTCGGCTGCTACAATATGTTGTTCAACTAAACGACCAAAGAACGGATCAAGATTTCTTAGCGCAAAACGATTTTTGGCATCTTTAAAGTCAATCCAAACCTGCAAATCGTCCACGCGGTCTCTAAGGACTTGAATTCGTTCGCATATGATCTTGATTTCTAAATCTTTCAGAAACTGGTTTTGGTACTTGATTTCAGTTTCAAAGCGTCGCTCAAAATCAGCCAAACCCTCCAGCGCATCATCTCTTCTTTGGGTCAGCTCTAAGCTTGAGGGCGCTGCAGTGAGTCCTTGAGCAGCGAGATCTGCGAAAGCTTGCGGTACAGGAATATCGGCGAACGCCGTCTGCACTTTTTTACACCATTCAAGTACAAAGACGATGTCTTGCCAATTGGTTTCTAACTCTTGGAAACGGCTGCCGAATTTTGCCTGCAACTGGACCTTTTCACCAACAATTTGGGCTTCTTTTTTTCGTATTTCTTCAGAGCTTTTGAGGTCTCCGATGAGTTGCTTGAAGGTTTTGGGTTCCTGCTTGCTGGTCACCAAGGTATCTTTCGTGAGTGTACACAGAGCAGATAGTAGTTTTTCTGTTTCGTTTGTCCATTCTTCAAGCAGGGATAGCGGCGTCCAAGTGATAGATGCATCTGATCTTGGCAAGCCCACTGGAAAAAGAGATTCAAGATCTTTGCCCTGTAGTTCCCATTTGTCAACTGACTCCTGGAGTTCCAAACCCAAATTCTTAATCATTGGCGAAGGGCTCGAAGAATTAGTGATTATCGCCAAGAGCTTCTCGGGAATTTGGGTTGCCCATGACAGCTTTTTGATTTCGTCGGTTAGAGCTATGGCTTTTTCTGCGCCTTGGAAGTCGGTCCCGGTTTTGCGGTAGAAGTGCCCCAGCAAGGTCCGGACGGTTTCGGCTTCTTTTTCAATTTTTTCCCGGAGTTTTTTGACTTTTCCTGCATCGACAAGGTCATTTAGGATTTCTTTTGGAACTTTTCCTTCATTGGCTATCTGGGCAATTTGTTTTTGGTCTTTTCGATAGGTTGAGTTGAAGATTTTTAGACCACTTTGATATTCTCCACTATAACGTTCAATGAGACCATCAAGGTCCATATCAAAAAGCGCATCAGAGTAAATCTGGTCTAGCCGACTCTTTATCAGGTTGTATTCTTGATAGAGTAACTTTGCTTTTGAGACAGTTGCTTGGACCTGCTCAAAGTACTTTGCGTCAAACCACTGCGGCTCAGGCTTATCATTGGCAAAGCACAGGATAGCCATTCGAGAAAGTTGCTTTAGCTGTGTAACCGTCAAGTCGGCGCCGTCTAGTCCGAGAAGTTGGGCGAGGGCTTGAGAAGTTTCGCACCACTTATGGGTGGCTAACTGGGTGCTTCTGAGGTAGGATAAGAGTTTTTCTCGTTTTGCTAGTAATACACCTGTTTCTACATTGACTGAAGGCAACATTTTGCCTAAATTGTTAACTGCTTGCTGAATCTCCGCTGATCTGTTTAGTGCCAGAATGAAAAGGGAGAGGTTATAGCGTTCCATGAGGCTGACGCGGGTGAACTTTATCCAGATACTAGTTTCAAGATAATTTTTAGCCTCGTCTAAGAGGTTTCCAACATCCAAGTTTGTAAGCCAGCACGCTTCAGGTTTTGGACTCTCAGAAAGGAGTTTGCTGACATCGAGGAGCCACTTGATACGTGTAAAAGTTTCAGGAGGAGAAACGCCTAAACTCGCTGAGAACCCCTCGACTTCAAATTGTAGCCCGCGAAAAGTTTGGTTTATGCCCACAAGTGTGGTGAGGAGTTCACTTCGAATTTCAAGATTATATGTGTCTGCGCGGTAACCAAGCCACGGAAAATCTGGTTCCTCGATAACCTGCCAAACCTTACTTAGCTGCGAAACCAGCTCTTCGAGTTCATGCATCTTCTGCGGAGTCAACGTTCCCAACTCGGTTAAGCCAACAGCCACAAAAGGAACCCGCTCAAGGCTCGAGAGAATACCCAGGACATCGTATACGCTTCTCTGTAGGTATTGACGCTTCTCATGTAGCGCGGTGACGTAGCCATTTAGTGCTTCACGGTACTCTATCATTCGCTCAAACTCATGCGCCGAAGGCAACTTGCGAGGGACCAAGTTTTCGTCTAGGCTTCGTTTGAGTTCTGCAACAACTTGTTGCTTGTTTGCTTTGCTGCTGTGAAGTTCAAGACAAAAATGCGCCAAACCAACCTCGCTAAGCCGCTTATAAACAACTTCCAGAGCAGCCATTTTGTCGCTTACAAAGAGTACGCTTTTGCCATTTGCAATGCACTCTGCGATGATGTTGGCAATTGTCTGACTCTTACCGGTGCCTGGAGGACCCTCCATCACGAAACTTTGGCCGCGCAGGGCATATTCGATGGAGACGCGTTGGCTACTGTCTGCGTCTAGAACCTGGTAGGTTTTGGCTGGTGTTTCAATCTTGTCCACGTCTTTCTCGTCGGGCAGCCCATTCAAAATTAGGCTGTCTTCTTTTACTCCTGCAATTGCTTTAATGATGGGATGCTGGGTCGCCAGTAATGCATTGGATTCCAAATCCTTGTAAATAACCAGTTTTTGGAACGAAAACAACCCCAAATCAACTGACGGCGCAGTCTTCCAACCCATCTCCGCCACAGCTTCATCCAACAGTTTGAAGTAGTCAGCTAACTTTTTTTCTTCCCACTCCTCAGGTAGGGGCGGCAACTCGATTTTATAGTCATTTTTCAGCTTAGCTAGCAACGCGGGATTTAGGACAACTTCATCTTCAACCGGCGGCACTACGATGCTGTAAGGCTGCATTATAGTCACCTTGGATAATTCTATAGGCACAAGAATGAGCGGTGACTGGACATTTTCTTTTGTTTCAGCATCAATCCAGTTTAATGTTCCAAAAGCTACATGTAAGATGCGTACGCCACGCTCCATGTAATATAGCAACGAGCGTCTTTCCAAATTTTTGAGATCCCTCTCAAGATCAATGCGGGACAAACTGCCGCTCAATAGTTGATTTGCCGTGGGGCGTTTTGGTTCTTCAGTTTGGGCGGCTTTAACTTCAGGTTGAACCGTTTTTGCACGTGCCTTGACCGCTTTACCTTCGCCTCTGCCCTTTGTCTTCTCAAGATGCTCAACTTTTTTAGTTTCTTCGGGAGGCTGCCAAAACTCCAAGCGATGCTTCTTTAAAACCAATCCGTCAAAAACTCTTTGCATATCAGGTTGAGTAATAGGCAGGTTTCCACGTTTACCCCTATAGAAGTAGAGAAGGTTATTTTTTCTTGAGAGATCAATTAACCGTGCTTTCCAATCTTCAATACGTTTCATTGGCAGGGAGGGAGTAATTTCAGTCATGTAAGGATGACTCCTCAAGAGTACAGGTAGCATTATTGTATGGAAGGCTCTTTAATACTTACGGTAGTTTAGATAGCTCAAACAATCAGATAGACCCATTTTTGGGGCAAAAAGAGTCAGTCAGTTGATTCTGCATGCTTGGTCTATTGCATCCAAAACTACCTGCTTAATATTCGCGGTGCCTATCTTTCTTATTTCAAGAATCTCAAGGCCCATCCCAGATGCCTCTATGTCTTCTCGGCATTTTTCTGCATCACCACATGTATCCAAAATTACGGCGCCTTTGATGCCTCCGAACATACCTGCAAACGCTGCCTCATCAATACCTTCTTTTAGCATTTGTTCTTTAGCATGCTTAAAGAAACCTATCATGCCGGGACCCATAAACATCAAGTTGTGATCAGGGTCTGCTTCGAAGAATTTTCCTTTTCCTCCTAGTTGGCAGTCGATGCAATTTACAGCGTCAACCTTTGCTAAGCCGTATTCTAGAGATAATTTTTTCATCTCGTTGTCTTGGCCAAGGCACAGGTCGCCGTAAACTAAGACCACCCTGCCCTTAAATCTTTTAAGTGTTTGCTCTATAACTTTGCGTAAATTAGTCTCTAGAGCTGTATAATCAATGTGGAAAAATTTGCCTACAAAAACCAGCTCAGCTTCAAGGTCGCCCTGCTTGACTAATTGTTCAAGTTCCTCCCTAAGAACACTGCAGGAAACCAGACAACCCTTCGATTTTTCTTTCACACAAATTCAACTTCTGAGAGAAAATTAATATTTTCAATTGTAAATAAAACTTTGCGGCAAAATGCTAAAAAATTTTGTATATCTCAAATATACAAAATTTATATTAAGCATACAATAGCTAAGTTGTTAGGTGAGAACTACCTGCCAAGCGGTTGGGGCATGTTTCCCTCTCTTCCTAAAAAACGAGGTTTATTTTCCGATCGCGGGGCAGGAAAACTCACCTACTTTGGTTATTAGTTGTTTAGAGTTTGAAGCAGTATCTTTGCCACTGAGGCCATTGCTGCGTTGTGTTGCATGTACCGAAATCCAACGTCAACTCCATCCCAATTTTTAATTGCTCCCGAGTTATGCCCTGTATCATGCCAGGGATTTTTAAGGCATTTTCCAGCTGGACAATTCCAACTGCATATGGTGTCAAAGCTTGGAACTGCTGAGACGCAATGCTGATAACCGTGTAAGTGAGCAGTTTGCCTTTTCCAGAAACAGGGACCCATTCAAATTCTTGCGAGAAACAATTATCACATAAGGGTCGTGGAGGCAAATGGATTTTTCCGCATTTTAGGCATTTCCCAGCCATCAACTTGCCCCGTTGCAAGAACTTGTAGAACTGCTCGACCGTGAAGGGCTCTTGCATGCTCATTGTTGTGCGCTCCTGTAAATGTGAACCACTGCGGTAGCACCTGAGCCGCCAACGTTATGAGTTAAGCCGACTTTGGCGTCTTTTACTTGACGTTTTCCCGCTTGCCCAGTAAGCTGCAGGTAAATTTCGTAAGCTTGAGCGGTTCCTGTAGCGCCGACTGGGTGCCCTTTTGCTTTTAAGCCGCCGCTGGTGTTAACGGGGATTCTGCCGCCAAGATGGGTTTCGCCGCTTTCGATTAATTTGCCTCCCTTGCCTATGCTGCAAAAACCGAGGTCTTCGTATGCCATAAGTTCAGCAAATGTGAAGCAGTCATGAACTTCAGCCAAGTTTACTTGATGTGGAGTGATTTGTGCCATTTCATAGGCTGTCTTCGCTGCCAACTTCGTGGCATTAAGCGAGGTGAAGCTTTTGCGTTCGTACAATCCAATTGTGTCACTGGCTTGTCCACTGCCAACGATTTGGACAGGTTGGTCTGTGTATTTGCCTGCGAGTTCAGGTTTGGTTAAGATTATGCAACTTGCGCCGTCAGTAATAAGGGAGCAATCATAGAGTTTAAGGGGCCATGCCACATAGCGGGAATTCATTACAGTTTCAAGAGTGATTTCTTTTTGCATGTGCGCTTTTGGGTTGAGGCTACCGTGATAATGGTTTTTGACGGCGGCCAATGCAATCTGCTGCTCAGTGGTGCCGTAAGTGTGCATATGTGCAGTCGCCATCAATGCGAATAACCCTGGAAAAGTGATTCCGTGAAACTGCTCAAATGGGTAATCTGAAGCCATAGCTAAGTACTCAGTAACCTCAGAGGTAGTTCGATGCGTCATTTTCTCCACACCGCCCACAACAACTACATCGGCAAGGCCAGACATGACCGCGTAAATGCCCGACCTTAACGCAACACCTGAAGAACCACACGCCGCCTCCGTACGAGTTGCAGGTATTCCTACAAGACCAGCCCAATCTGCAATAGCGCTGCCAGTGTGCCCTTGATGCTCGTATGCTTCACCCATGTGCCCTATGAAGAGGGCTTTAATGTCGCATTTGGGCTCCAGTTTAGGACAACGACTGAATGCTTCACTTATTGCCTCACTGAAAAGTTCTCTTGCAAGTAAACCGTCACGCCTACCGAATTTTGACATGCCCGCGCTGATTATGCTGACAAGTGGTTTCCTATTCAAACCCCATGTACCTCTTTAATAGTTATACATTTATGCCGAGCCAGAATAAAAACCACATCATAAATATTACTTTGAATTCAATCTTATAATTCACCGAATCTGTCGAGCATTTTTAGGAAAGAAACCTACTAATTGTACGAGCAATTTCCCTGTTATTTACCAGATAAAGGGAACCAGGCGGTAACGGTTTTTTAGTATATTCTGCGTAGCCTGGCAGCTTTTTTTCCAGAAATTTTTCTTTTAACAAGCCTAAAACCAATTACTATGAGCCTTGGGAAGAAGAGCAGCCCCCAAAAAGAGCCTAACGCTAAAGGAGAGAAGAACAGCATAAGAAGAGCGCTTGTGTACAGGGGGTAGCGAACAACACAGTAAGGACCTGTTGAAATTACACTTTGTCCAGCGGAGACTTCGATAACGTCTGAGGTGAAGCTGTTTTCTCTAAAAACAAGAAAAACCAAAGCAAGCCCAAGAACAACAAAACATCTGAGACAACAACCAATAAAGGGAAACGTTTGACCAATGGAATGAAAATCAAGGGGTGGAACCAGAAGCGACAAGATGAAGAAAACTGCTGCAAACGCTTGAGTTACCTTTTGGCTCTTTTCTTTTTCCGCCATGGGACCAGTTTTTAATCTGTTCGCAGTAAGGGTACGATCTTTTTTACAAATGTAAGCCAATAGATCCTTCCTTGCCAATAACTAAGTACCATGCAGGCAAAAACAGCGCAAGCCACATGACGATTGCAAGCGCCGATAATCCGATAAAGGCTTGTTTAGTTATGCTAAGGTTTGGTTTACTCATAATTTCGTTAATCTGTGGCAGAAATTTAAACATTATCAAGTCTAGCGAGAAAACAGCCATCACCAAGTAATTTTAAATGCCCTGCATCCAAGTAGCCTCTTTTAAACACTGATTTTAAACAAATTATGTTTAGGTGAACCCTAAGACGGCCCAGTCACCATTAAAAGATTAATCATTTTCAAGAAGGAGATCTTCGCCGTTTTATACGGGGCTATAGGAAAAAAAGAACTATAGCCCAGCAACATAAACTCTTAAAGCCAAAATAGGCACAACCACGACCAACCCAAACAGCACCGCCGTAACCGTCATCACTCGCAAAGCCTTAGGAATATGTTCCGCCGAGATTCCGTGGCTGTCGCCCAGTTTGTAGTAGCCTTGTTTTTCAAGCTGGATGTTTAGGGCCCCTGCCATGGCTGAGATAGTGTATCCAGCGTTTGGGCTTGCAGTTTTATGTTTGTCTCGTTGAAGGATTCGGTAAGATTCACGCCAGTCTTCGCCCGAAAGTAAAGCTGCCCCAACCATCAAATAAGCAGTCAAACGTGCAGGAACGTAGTTGGCAATAGTGTCCAGTTTCGCCGAGAACCAACCGATGTTTTTGTATTCTGCATTCTTGTAGCCAACCATCGAATCCAAAGTATTAACCACTCTATATGCAAAGGCTCCTGGAACCCCAAAGAGGGCAAAAAAGAAAAATGGAGCAGTAATCCCATCAGTTGTGCTTTCGGCAATTGACTCGACGGCTGCAGATATGATTTGGTGTTCATTGAGTGCGTATGGGTCACGTCTGACAATGTAGGGCAGCCACTTTCGTGCTTCAGACAAATCGTTGTTTTTCAATGCCTTCGCGATAGGTTTGGTGTATTGCCCCATTCCTCGGATAGCGAAGGTTGCTTTGAATAGTATGGCGCCTGCTGCGATGTAGAGGATTTCGCCGTATAGAAGAGTTCTAAGCCAAAAAAGAAACAGAAACACCGGAATCGCAATGACCATTATGATGACCAGCGCCATTAATACGCCGTTTGCTTTCTCAACCTGCGGATTTACGTTTTTCGATTTCCGTTTAAAGTAGGAAATCATTTTGCCAATGCCAATGGTTGGGTGAATTCTGTCTGGAAACTCGCCTAAAACCAAGTCAATCAGGAAGGCTATTGTGAAGATTAGACCGGAATCGATAAACCATGAAAAGTCAAACCAAAACATAGGTCACGACTCAAACCGCTGTACTATCCGGCTGAAAGCATCAATCATCCGTACATTTTCTTCATGGGTTTTGATGGCAACGCGAATGTGGTATCCATCAAGGCCTTTGAAGGAAGTACAGTCGCGGATCAGGATGCCCTCTGAAAGCATTTTGCTTTTGATTTCAGCGGCATTTGAGCCAGATTTGCGGATATCTATGAAGAAGAAATTTGCATCGGGCTCCGAGAACTCGAATGTGCGAAATTTTGCGAGTGCATCCCGCAGCCATGCCCTCTCTTTCTTAATAAGGTCACGCGTTAACCGCAAGTGCGCCTCATCCTTCAGCGCCGCCACGGCAGCAGCCTGCGCTAAACAGTTTACGTTCCATGGAATCTTGGCACATGACAGCATGTTGATTATGTCTTGGTTGGCGATTCCGTAGCCAACACGCAAACCAGTTAACCCAAAAATCTTTGTGAAAGACCGCAAAATGAACAAATTTGGGTACTTGTTTATTTTCCCAATCATCGACAGCTCTTTTTCGTCTTGCACAAACTCCAAGAAGTCCTCATCGAGGAAAATAAAAGTGTCATGTTTTAGAGCACTTTCAATAATTTCTGTCAGGGTTTCTTGGGGAATAAGCATGCTGGTTGGGTTGTTGGGGTTGCATAGGAAAACAAGTTTTGCTCCAGCCATCTCACGTTTGAACGCTTCTGGCTCAATCGCAAAGGTTTTGCTCAGCTTGACGAATTTTGGTGTTTCACCAGATTTGCAAACGGCACTTTCGTATTCACCAAAGGTCGGCGCTGGCATAACGGTTGTGTCGCCTTTTTTTAGGAAAACTTCCGCAAACAAGTACATGAGTTCGGTGGAGCCATTGCCCACCACGATGTTTTGTTTAGCTATGCCAAAGTGGCTGGCAATTACTTGCCGTAGCTCGTTTGAGTTAGAGTCCGGGTAAGCTGCGATTTGGCTGAACGCAGCTTTTGCGGCGTCAAGTGCCTGCTTTGATGGACCCAGCGGATTCACGCTGGAGCTAAAATCTAAAATATCTTGCGGCAAAAGCCCACTTTCCTCTGCGGCACCCAAAACCTCCGCGCCATGCACGCAGGGCTTAAGATTTTTTACGTTGTCGCGAACTAGGCTCTCTATAGGCTTCATTATTTTGTTCCTTCAGTAAGCCGCTAAATGTATGGTTTTCTTTTTAATGTAATCATATAAAGGTTTGGTTGGATGTTCCATCCAAATATGCATTTCAATAAAAGGGTTTTTGAGAGGGTAAAACAATGGTAATATGAAGTTAACGCACGGAGGATAAAAATGACCGACAAATTAGACAAGCACAAAATCCAAGAACTAAGAGAAATGGTTAAAGAGAAAGACCCCAACCAACCAATGGAGGAACTTCTCGCAATATTTTGCTCGCGACATGGACTTTCCTCGGGTACATGCAGGTACTACTACAACATTTTGGTTGAAAACGGCGATATTAAAGAAAAATGATTTTAGGTTTAACCCTCAATTATTTTGAAAGGTTTTAGCGTTGAATGAACTTGTCTTTGTAGGCTTAGGATTAAACGATGAACAAGGCATAACCCTCAAAGGCTTAGCAGAAACCAAAAGCGCCAACACCGTTTTCATAGAAACTTATACCAGTCACATGCCTGATTTCAATCTGGAACGCTTCGAGGCGCTGTGTGGCAAAAAGGTACACTTAGTCAAGCGGCAGACGCTTGAGGAAGAAAACGGCAAAATCATCCTTGAAGCCGCCAAAACGGGCAAAACCGTATTCCTGGTCCCCGGCGAACCATTTATCGCAACTACCCATGTCACTTTGCGAATCGACGCGGAAAAGTCGGGAATAAAAACCCGCATAGTTCACGGCACATCAATCATCTCTGCAATTGTTAGCCTTTCAGGTTTGCACAACTATAAGTTCGGAAAAACCGTCACTATACCTTTCCCAGAAAATTTTTCTGAAACTCCTTACAACGTGATTGCCCAGAACAAACAGATTGGCTTGCATACCCTCTGCCTGCTGGATTTGAAAGCGAGCGAGAACCAGTACTTGTCAATCAATCAAGCCCTCAACATGCTTCTTGAGATTGAACAAAAAAAGAAGCTAAATGTGGTCACCCCTGATACTGTTGCGGTTGGAATTGCAAGGGCAGGGAACACCAACCCAATGCTAAAAGCGGATTTTATTAGAGCTTTGGCAAACTTTGATTTCGGTGAACCACCTTACAGCCTAATAATTCCTAGTGTGCTGCATTTTATGGAAGTCGAAGCTCTGATGACTTTTGGGGGTGCACCAATTGCATTTAGGAGGCTTGCCAAATGAATTTAGAAGAGCTTACGTCCAAGTACATTTCAATGGCTAAAAAAGTCTTTAGCGAACTCCAACGAAACAAAACCCCTATCAGCTTAAATGAGGCGTCGGTGGCGACCGTTCTTCGTTGGGCAACGGATTATTTTGAGGACGCAAAGTATTATAAAGCGCAGGGCAAGCTTGAAACCAGCTTAACCAGCGTTGCCTACTGTGAAGGCATACTGGACACACTAAGATTAATCGGCGCAGTGAAATTTGAATGGCCAACAAAACCAGAAAACGAAGAGTAGTCTTAGCTTCAGGCGTATTTGACCTGCTTCATCTTGGTCACGTGAGGTTTTTGGAAGATGCCAAGATGGCAGGTGGAAAAAACGCAAAACTCATAGTCATTGTCGCAAGGGACAGTACGGTAGAGAAGATCAAGGATAGAAAGCCGATTATGAGTGAGGAACAGCGTTGCGCATTGGTGGAAACTCTAAGGGTGGTTGATGAAGCTGTTCTTGGCTATGAAGGGCTTGAAATCGGTGAAGTTATAGAGAAAATCAAGCCAGACGTTATTGCATTGGGCTATGACCAAACGGAAATGGAGCATGAAGTCAAAGAGTACATTGATACCCATAAAATGCCCATTATGGTCGTGCGAATTGGCAAGTATGGGGAGAATGCTTTAGATAGCTCGTCCAAGATTAAGCAAAAAATAGTCGACAAACTCGGCGAATAACGGTTGCAAACTTATGAGTTGCGAGAAATACAAGCCAACGTATATTCTAATCGCCTTAAACGTAGCTATCTACATTGCAGGGGCTATAGTCGGAGGAGATGCAATTCAAACAAGCCCCGCCATCTATGGAGTGTGGGGTCAAGTTAATGGTTTAGTGCTTTACGTAGGAGCGTATTACCAACTAATTACATCCATGTTCATCCATGCCTCAATATTCCATCTTGTTGGCAACATGCTCTTCTTGCTTATCTTTGGGTTGAGGGGAGAAGAAATGTTTTCCTTGCCAGAATTCCTCGGAATCTACCTTTGCGGAGGCTTAGCAGGCAACCTCCTTTACTTAGAGTTTGGACCACTCAATGTAGCTGGCATTGGAGCTTCAGGCGCAATCTTCGCACTTTTTGGAGCATGCGTGATATACGACCGACGTTCTGTGAGACAATCGATTCTGGGCGGACTGGTTTTCGCGTTCTTCTTGTTCTTTATTAACGTTGAGCCAGGGGTAAACATACTAGCGCACCTTGGCGGACTGGTCTTCGGTTTAGTCGCCGGTTACTTAATAGCTTCAAGACGCAAGCCTACCTATAAGAAAACTGAATTTAAGTATAGGAATTCGAATTTGCCGTTTTAGCTGGGTAGCGTATATACTTCAACTTTTACTTTGTTGCTGTCTTTCAGACAGAGTGCTTGCCTAAGGCAGATGGGCGCAATTATCTCCAGAACCGAAGCATCGTAGTGACTACGCAACGCTGTTATCAAGGCGCCCTTAACGGTGCCGCCGATGATTGCAGGGTAACATTTCACTAATCCAAAGGTGCGGTCCTCATTCTTAAATCCCTTAATTTCGACTGTGGGATAAGCGTCCAGTTCCATTCTGGTTTTGATGTCGTAGTCTGAGGACAATTTCAGATTAAGTGTGCCTGGAAAGGGTTCAAAACCTAACTTTTCAACAATCTGCTGGCAATAATGCTCCTTTGTAACATAGTAGGCTCCCTCGCCTAAGCCTGTAAAGACGATTCCTTCTAAAGTCACAGATGGTGGATAAGATTTTTCCATCAAAAACTTTAGTTCCGAGTATAATTTCTGTAGTTCTTTCGTACCTTGTTCTTCGATTTTGATTAAGCTACCATCTGGAGTAATGTTGCGTTGTATCCAACCCTTGCGCTCAAGCTCGATTAGGTAGCGGGACGCGGTCTGTTGAGAAATGCCGAGTTTCTTAGCTAGGTATTCAGTTGAAATTTTAGCAACTCGCCTGTATGCACCCATCTCGGCGATTTTTAGGAGCATGTAGAGGTGCTGCCACTCCTGCTTCTCAATCAACACAAGGGTCTCCAGATTAGAAAATGCGAGGTTGGATATTTAAGCGGCTCGAAAACCAAACCACTAAATCTTTGTCGCACCAATGCTTAATTGATTTGGCTGAGAAAAACCGAGGCGAAACTAACGGCAAACGTTTTCGATGAAATGGGCATTTACTGGGCGGAGATAGCGGATAGGAACAAAACAGAAATGCAAATTCAATTCTTGAAAACTTGCCTCAAGCCTAAAGGATACATTTTAGACCTTGCTTGTGGAACGGGAAGGCATTCGATTGCCCTAAACGCTGATGGATATAGGATGGTGGGATTGGATGCATCGCGAAAACTTCTCAGAATTGCAAAGCAATGTTCGAAGGGCGTTGAGGCAGTTTTGGGTGATATGCGTTTTTTGCCCTTCAAAACGGGCACTTTCGTGGCTGCAATAAGCATGGACACAAGCTTTGGGTACCTGCCTTCAACAGTTGATGATAGGGTTAGCTTGAGGGAAGTGCGAAGAGTGTTGTTTCAGGAGGGCTTTTTTGTTATCGATGTTTTTAACCGAAAAGAAGTAGCCCTCAAAAATAGAGACAAAAACAATTCCTCTAAGTGGATAGAATATCCGAGTTTTTTCTTTCAACAAAAACGAGCAATAAGCGATATTGATGATTGGCTTTGTGACTCTTGGATTATGCGCGACAAGGAAGATGGACAAGTTAGGTTTTTTGAGCACAAAGTTCGCTTGTATGGGATGTGTGAACTGAAGCGTTTGCTAGAGAACGCTAGTTTTGGGGTTAATCGGATTTTTGGTGGTTATGAAATGGAAAGCTTCAGCGCGAACTCTGCGCGACTTATCTTTGTGGCCGTTGCAGAATGATTTTTGGTGCCGTCCTGTAAGGATGATTATCATGGTTTATCGCACAAAAGTTATAAGCGCCTAGAAAGAAACAAGGAAGAATCAGACCGTGAAGAAAAATGAACGCTTGGAAACTTCAAGTTTCTATGGCTGCAACCTTGGCCGTAATATTTGGTTTAACTACACTTGTATTTGCAGTTCTTTTAACTTGGGCTGGAATAGGATTAAGCTTGTATGCCATTGGAATATTTGTGGTAGTTCTCAACATAGCTCAATGGTTAATGTCACCTTACCTTGTAGGATGGATCTACAAAGTTAAAGAAATGCCTCAAAATGAAAACCTTCAAGTGCACCAGATGGTCTTAGATTTAAGCCGGAAAAGCGGAATATCTTCGCCAAAACTCATGTTATCCCAAATTCCACTGCCCAATGCATTCGCCTATGGTTCACCTTTAACAGGAAGCCGGGTGGCGGTAACTCAAGGGCTTTTAAACAATCTTGATGACGGAGAAGTTGAAGCCGTCTTAGGACACGAACTTGGCCACCTCAAACATCGTGACGTACAGGTCATGATGGTGGTTTCGTTTTTGCCGGCACTGTTCTACTACATTGGCTACTCACTGATGCTATCAGGAATGTTCGGCGGCGGAGAACGCAAAAATGGAGGCGACGGAAACAATGCATTATTCGGTATTGCCTTCATGGCTTTCTCATGGGTGCTGACATTATTCACGCTGTACCTAAGCCGTCTACGTGAATTCTATGCTGACAGACACAGCGCCCAAATCGTTGAAAATGGTGCACAAAAACTCTCCACGAGTCTAGTTACAATCGTACAAGAAAGCAAAAATCCAACTAAACAACAAAAAGACAAACAGAAAAGCAACAGCTCCTACAAAGCCCTCTTCATAGCTGATCCTGAACGGGCAACTGCAGACGCAGCGGAATTAAAAGCTAACCGTATTACAAACAAGCAAGACTTGTTAAGAGAAGCACTTACAAAACAGCCAACATCCGCGGACAATTTCGCCGAAATCTTCTCAACCCATCCTAACATAATCAAAAGGTTGCGAGCTCTGCAGGAACTAAGCCAAAACCGCCAAACGCTTAATTAGAAAAGTATATTCTCACGTCTATTGTTCAAAAAAGGGTTGGTTCTTTTTTCTTCCCCAATCATTGTAGTTTCACCATGCCCAGGATACACCAAAAGGTAGTCAGGCAAAATAGTTAGTTTTTGCAAAGATCTCCCCATGTCGCTCATTGAGCCGCCTGGGAAATCGGTTCTGCCGATTCCACCAGCAAACAACGTGTCGCCTGTGAAAACGAGTTGTTTTCCAAGAAGGCATATGCTGCCTGGGGTGTGTCCGGGAGTATTCATTACTTTGAGTGTCTCGTTACCACACTGGAGCAGACTGCCTTCATCTAAGATGATTGTTAAAGTCTTGGCATTTTCAAGGCTTTCAATGAAATGGGCATCAAGTGAGTGAATGCATATTGGAACATTGTATTTTTCTTGGAAGGCAGTGTCACCTTTGACGTGGTCTGGGTGTCCATGTGTGTTGACGATAAATTTGACTTTTAACTTGGCTTCCTCTATGTATTCATAGATTGGCTGAGCCTCGGAAGAATAGTCCAGTCCCGGGTCAATAACTATCGCCTCTTTTGTATTGGGGCAACTCGCCACATAACAGTTGGTTGATAACATGCCAACGGTAAACGTTTCAACAAGCATTCTAATCGATGATAAAATATGCTGAAGTTGAAATAAAGTATTTGCCTTTCTCAAGAATTGATAATTACAACTTTCAGCTATATAACAAAATTTACTTATAAACTTAAGTTTAGTTAAAACTTAAACTCTAATCGTGTAAGCCTTCTTGAAAGCCAGTAAGTTTTATGGTACTTTTGCATTTGGCGCAACTGATGACTAACTCGGCAAGCTCGTCGTTGACGCATTTAGTATCCAAGATTTCATAGTTGTCTTCTGAGTTATCGTCGGGCGAAATGGACTTTCCGCATTTGGGACATTGGAATGAGCCGTCGCCTTCGAGTGTTGCCATGTTTATCGTGTACGTCAAACCTTTTTTGTCCAGCTTTTTCATCATCATATACCTTCACTCAGTTTTTTTCTTTATTTTTCATTGACCGTTTTTATTAATTAACGATTATGAATTTCTATTCAGTATGTGGAATCCATTTAAAAGGTTGACGCAAAAAAAGGAAAAATATGGGTGGATTCATCGCTTTTTGTTTTATGCCTCTGCTTCTTTTTCAAAGTTTTCAGGCGAAATATATTCGCCATACTTTGTCTTGGCATCGATTAGGCGTTGGCGCTGTAGATAGAGTAAACCAAACATTTCCAGCGGGGTATCCGTGACATTTTCTTGGTAGAACCGATGAACTCTTTCGATTTTTGCTAGGTTTTCTGGTACACGTATTGTGAATTGTTTGATATAGTCTTCTTTAACGTAGTTTTTGCAGAGCACTTGCTTGAAGAGTTTGCGGAGGTCTTCGTATTTTGGAATGTACCCTGTTGGTGTTTTTAGGGCACCGATTTCGTTGTGGACTCGTAGTTCCATCCATTTTATCCAAACATGCTTGTCCTGTGGACTGTTAAGGTATTTGCCGTTACCGACTTCTTTAAGGAAGTAGTTAACGCCAAAAACTATGGGTTGACGTTTGAGTTTTCGTCCGAAGTCCAAGTTATTGTGGACGTTTTTGCCCATTGGGATGGAGATGAAGTCTTGGATGCTCATCATGTTAATTTCGGGAACACCTTCTTTGCCGATGGTTGCAAAAGTGGTTTCTGTTTCCAAAGATGCACCATAAGCAACTATACCGTGGTCCCAGCTGAAGCTTTGCTGAACAGGCACGTAAGCTTTGACGTCTCGTCCACCATACATTATGCCGCCGAGTTCTATACCGTTAGGATTCTCAAGTTCAGGGTCAACGTTCTCCAATGCTTTTAGAGCCACTGCATAACGGGCGTTCTTGTTTGCTACAGGAATGTCATTGCCGTTTTCGTCTTTTTTGCCTTCATACCATGTTCCAGTGTAGTTGCAACCATCTTTTGGAAGTTCCTGTCCCATGCCTAGCCAGTAAGGTTTGCCGTCTTTCACAAGAATGTTAGAGAACACGATTTCGCCTGGATTAGTTAGCACTTTCCAGATTAAGGCGTCGTCTTTGGGGTTTACGTCTTGTATGATGCCGAAGATGCCTGACTCAACGTTTACTGCGCGGGCTGCGGAGTCAATTTCTCGGATGTAAGCGATGTCGTCGCCAAGAATGGTTTCGCCAGGCAGCATAGCGGTTGAGGTTTTGCCGCATGCACTAGGGAATGCACCTGCAAAATAGGTTTTGCGTCCACCTGGACCAAACACACCCATGAGCAGCATGTGTTCGGCTAGCCAACCTTCGCTGCTTGCTTTGCGGATTGCAAGTCGGAAGGCAAGTTTTTTGAAGCCTACCGAGTTGCCGGCGTATTGGGTGTTAACACTGTAGATGGTGTTATCCATATGATCGATGTAGATGCGTTTTTTAGCGAAATCTACACTCACCATGTCGCCGCTAAGTTTTCCTGCAGAGTGCAAAACCCGGAGAAAGTCACTTTTTGGTCCTGCCTTAACAAATTGTTCGTAGCCTGGTCGATAAAGAAGTGATTCAGAGTGGGCCACGTACCATGAGTCGGTGGCTTGTAAACCTAAAATGGTGAATATAGAATCTGCGGGTCCAAGGGCGATGAATCGGACAATCATGGTTTTGGCCACCATGGAGTCCCGCAGAAAGCCGCGAACTTCTGACAGACCTTCTTGTCGGTCTATCTGGTTTAGGGCTTTGCTTAAGCCCAGACCTTTGGGTACAAGATATTTGGTTGCTTGGCGGTCGCGTCCTTGATCTTGTTCGCCGTCAAAGTGAACGGTGTGCCCAGGTATTGTTAGTATGGCTTCTTCTTCACCTGATGCGATTGCTTGTTTCCTCACGTAAGCAATGTCTTCTGCGGAGTCGCTGCATATGAAAATTTTTTCGGGGTGACAAAGGTCGCTTTCTTTAGCGATGAATTCGTGTACGTTTGGGTTGTCGATGGCGCTTAACTTCTGGAAGTCTGCTAAACTCAGTTTGGATTGTAGTGCTTCAAGGTATGGATTCATAGGGTTGTTTTCCTTAGAGCTCGTTTACTGTTCCGGGAACACGTGGGAACGGTTGACATTCGCCGATATGTTTGACGCCTGCAAGCCAGCCGACTAAACGTTCCATACCTATGCCTCCGCCTGCGGTGGGTTTTAGTCTGCCTTCTTTTGCCATTTTGAGTACGAGTGTGTAGTTTTCTTTCTTAACTTGGTCGCGCTCAATCTTGCTCAGGATTTTTTTGTATTCATATTCGCGTTTGGCGCCTGAGAGGACCTCTCCAAATTGCGGCAGGAACAGATCGTAGTTGTCCCATCTGCCCGTCTTGAAGTCTTCAAAGTCATAGAATTCTCTGGGAATGTTTGTTACCCAAACTGGCTCAGTTATTTCGTTTGATATGCCTATTTCCCAGTCTCCACCATATTTAGCTTCTAATTCTACGCGGTCGTAAATTTTGAATGGTGCTTTTGGCGCTTTGAGGGTGTCGCAGCGACATAGAGCAGTTAATTCGCTTTTCATTTCACGCTTCAAGTCCTTGACTAGGGTGTTCATGGCTTCTTCAACCAAGGCGAAAATTTCTTTTGAGGACGCATCTCTGGCTTCAAAGTCTAGTTGGGTGAACTCATATATGTGCTTGCCAGTTTTTGCGCGTTCAGCTTTTTCGATACGTATATTGGGTGAAAGGATAAACAGTTTGGGATAGGCAGTTGAGGCGGCGACGAGTTTGTGGATAATCATGCTGGCTGTGGTCCGGACAGGCTTACCGTAGATGTCGACTTCGATGCGTTTTTCTATGGATGCGCCTGGGTCTGGCCAGAGTGGGTCAGTGCTTTGGCTAAGTGCCACGGGTAGAAGCCATTGGAAACCTTTGTTTACAAAAGTGTTTGAAAGGCTTTTGAGTGTGTAAGTCATAACTTTGCCTATGCAGGCTTTTCTTTCTATTTCTTTTTCCGTTAGCTGGTCTAACGGCTTTGGGATTTCTATTGTTTCTTGTTTTAGCAATTTAATCACTGTGAGTTTGTTTTTGTGTACACTGCGCATGGCAGGTAATAAATTTTTTATAACAAAATATAGATAATTTACAATTAATACAAGCTTTTATACCTGAAACCTGCAATATTTACATATGAGCATCAAACTGGACGAGAAAGACCTCGCTATACTAACTCTTATCCAAGAAAACAGCAAACTTACCGCTAACCAAATCGCCAAAAAGATCAATACCCCAATTACAACAGTCTTCGCCAAAACTAAACGCATGGAAGAAATGGGAATAATAAAACAATACCGAGCCATCCTCTCAGCAGAAAAACTCAACCTTAGCACCGCCGCCTTCATCCTAGCAGCTGTCTCCTACAGAGCGAAAAACGAAGACGACCCCCCAGTCTCCCAACGTCAAGTTGCCGAAGAAATCGCCCGCTTCCCAGAAGTGCAGGAAGTCCATATAATCACAGGTGATTGGGACTTACTCGTGAAGTTGCGTGCAGAAAACGTAGACGCTGTCGGCAAGTTTGTGGTGGATAAGTTGAGGCTGATTAAAGGTTTAGATAAGACTCTGACCTGCATGGTTTTTGAAACTGTGAAAGAATCAACGAGTCTTCCGCAAACGTTTAGAAAAAACGTGCTAAAACCATAATTAGGCTGAACTTGAATAGTATAGTAGCGGCAAAGCCAACAGCACGGTGTTTTTTCCCTTAGAAGTCAACGAATACTCCACTCTTAATGGTGGCCCATTAGTGACTTTTCGGTTTGCGTAACCGTGTGTTTGAAGCATTTTGAGTTTGTCCGAGAGGGTTCGTGAGTTAACACCTAAGATTTTTCTTATACCTCCAAAGCCTATAGTGTCTTTAAGCATAAGTGTGTAGAGAATTTCTAGGCTCCATTTCTGGAAAAGCAGGTTGAAGCTCTCCTGAAGGCTCTCCAATTCGTTTTTGAGCTCGGTTGGAGTGATTTTCTGTTTCTCAATGATTGCGTTAAAGGTTTCTTCTATGCCGCGAAGAACCTGGTTCATTCGGGCTTCAACGATTTTGCGGAATTCTGCGCTCAATGTTAAGGGAGCACTCATGGGATTACACTCGGTGTGGTTTTGCTCACTTCACCATTTATTAAGCTTTACATATACAACAAAGTATACAAAGTAAAGTAATCTTGAGGACGTATACTCGTGGATAAATATGATGTCATAGTTGTTGGCGCAGGAACAGCAGGCTGCCTTGCAGCAAAAACTATCGCTGAAAAAGGCTTAAAAGTATGCTTAATTGAAAAGAAGCAGCGTGAAGAAATCGGAGAAAAAATCTGCGGCGACGCCCTAGGAGAGCACCACTTAAAATTCTTGAACCTTGAGAAGCCTACAGGTGGCGAGTTAGAAGCCAAAATCGATGGCATCAAAATCTACAGCCCAGACGAAAACACAGTTTTCACAATCGCCGACAAAGACTTCATTGGCTACTTGCTTAATAGACGCCTATTTGGGCAGTGGCTCCTCAAAAAAGCCACCGACAAAGGCGCCTTCCTTCAGGATAACATGAACTTCCGTTCACCCATACTTGAGAAAAATGCAGTTGTAGGAATCAATGCAAAGAACATGAAGACAGGCAAAGTCTCTGAGATTCGCAGCAAGGTTGTGGTTGACGCCAGCGGCTATTTGGGCATGGTACGTAAACAGTTACCAGCCGAGTTGGGCATAGATCGCGACATAGCAAACCAAGATGTTGAAGCATGCTACCGAGAAATCCGCCAACTCAAACAGGAAACCGAAAACACCCGCTTCTGTGAGATCTATCTTAACCAAAAAGCGTCACCGGGCGGTTACATATGGATTTTCCCCAAAGGCGGCGCCCGAGTCAACGTGGGCTTAGGCATCTGCATGCGTGGAAACTTCCCCAACCCCAAACAGCAACTCTACAGCACCGCCTTCAAGAAACCAATCTTTGACGACTCCTTAATCTTAACTGCCGGCTCATGGTTTGATCCAGTCCGCAGACCCCTAGACAACATGGTTTCAAATGGCGTAATGTTAGTTGGGGACGCTGCCTCGTTGGTTAACCCGATTCACGGTGGCGGCATCGGACCCTCAATGCTAAGCGGCTACTTTGCAGGACGACAAATCATTGAAGCCCTAAGCGAAGGTGAACCCACCAAAGAAGCACTCTGGGGCTACAACAAGAAATACATCGACACTTACGGCAAAAAACAGGGCACTTTAGACATCTTCAAAATGTTCCTTTTATCCTGTAGCGACGAAGACCTAAACTACGGCATGAACGAGAAACTCATGACCGAAGACGACGTGCTCAAAGCAGGAATGGGCGACGACTTCCACCTAAACATCACCGAAACCGCTAAACGAGTCTTTCGAGGTCTTCGCCGAGTCGGATTCCTCAACAGATTGCGCTTGACGGTTACAATGATGAGAGGCCTTAGTGCGCATTACAACACTTATCCAACAACACCTGAAGGGTTTGAGTCATGGCGCATGCAAACGGTCAAGTTGATTGAGAACGCAAGGGCAAAACTTGTAGATTAGCTTTTTTAGTCTTCGATTAATTTTCTTTTGTTTTTTCTTCAACTTCATTTTTTGTAAAGGCTTAAATTCACAGCACACATGCATACTTACTAGTGAAAAAAATGGTTTAC
Organism: Candidatus Bathyarchaeota archaeon; assembly: GCA_963775685.1. Taxonomy (GTDB): domain Archaea; phylum Thermoproteota; class Bathyarchaeia; order Bathyarchaeales; family Bathycorpusculaceae; genus Bathycorpusculum. The sequence goes on along the minus strand of CAVZJV010000011.1, from coordinate 38,889 downwards.
TGCTCTAACTGCGGCACAAAAATAGATGACAACGCATATTTCTGTTTCAAATGTGGAACGAAAACCCAAAAAGGCAAAACTGCAAAAGCGATGTACCCCTCTGATGAATTAAGGGATGCCTTCTACCAAGTGGGACTTGAACTTGAAAAAGCATTCACAATAGCGGCCAAAGAAACTCAAGCAGCATTTAAGAAAGTCAGCGAAAACGTTCAACAAAAAACCACCTCCAACCCCCAAGGAACAGTCATATGTTCTATCTGCGGGACAAAGAATGTTTCTGGCGCGGTTTTTTGTCACAACTGCGGCGGAAAGGTAACGTCCTCGAAAGAGCCTTCGGGAAGCACCTGAAAAGATGAGCACAGGAAAGACGCTTATCGCGTATTTCAGTAAAGGCGGAGCTACTAAGGAGGCTGCTATGAAAATAGCGGAAACCCTACGCTCAAAGTTTCGATTCGAAGTCGATTTGGTTGACATCAAAAAGCAGAAGCACCCTGACCTATCAGTGTACCAAAACATTATAATTGGCGGTGGTGTGAGGGGAGGAAAAGTTTACGGTAAAGTGTTAAAGTTTTTGGAGAACGATTTAACAGGTAAGAAGGTAGCTTTCTTTGTTTCCTCCTCCTGGGCGGGAACCCCTGGAAGCTACGAGAACGCAAAAACCAAATTTGTAGAAAAAACATTAACCAAATACCCAAAAATTAATCCGGTAAGCACAGAAGCTTTCGGCGGACGCATAAGATACTTCAGAAAAACCATGGTAGATAACACCGATTTGGCTAAAGTTGAAGCTTGGGCAGAAGAACTTGGAAAAAAATTCACCCAATAAACCAACTGCCACAAAAGCAAACGCCTTGCTTTGCCCTTCTTGCTGTATCGAATTCATTGAAGTGGAATTTGACTTGGAATTTAATAGCGTTATCTTGCATAACGTGAAAGCGCTCAGATGCCCAGCATGCCAAGAAGAAGTATTCACACCAGAACAAATCGAAATAATCAGGAACAAGCTAGTACTTAATGCAGCTTTTTTCAGTAAAAGATATGACGACAGATTCGAAAAGTGCTTAAGAGCGAGCGGTTATTAGATGGATCAATAGAATATCGTTGCAGAACTATAATGAATGTTGCATTGTAACCGTTAAACCTCCAATGAATTAGGGGTTTTACAGTTGTTTTTTCATTGCCGATATGCTTAAACCAATTTCTAACGAATTTGTCGCCCTTCCTTTTCTTAACTTTTAAAGTGTGTGAAAGTTGCAACTGTTTGTGCAAAATTCAGTTGCAACAACAACAGCAACAACAACTTCTCGGAACCCGTTGCCTACACGTCAAACGCCTAAAAATTTGCATAATAGACATCCCAAGTACAAAACACCTAATTAGATAACGATTGTCTAACTGCTCCTTCTCTAAAGGGATAGTTGCAGTCGACATTTTTGAACCATTAAATGAGAGTTATGGTTGCCTGAACGCTATTAGTTTGGCTATCTTGGCGGAATTAAGGAGGATTTCGTCCTTACCTTTGTTTTTGTGCGTCGATAGATTTTATATATTATCACCCGTTCTCCCGCAATAATTCCTTCTTTTTTATTTTCAGAATAAAATGGTCTTTGTCTATTTTGGTTTTGCTCAAGGGACTCGATCATTATGAGCAGATTTATCGTCAGGAGAGCCTGCGGTTATGTCCTCCATCGTTTGCTTGCTCATCCAGCTGCCGCCAAAATACTCAAACACCCTAAAAACCTAGAAGCTTTCTTTCAAATGCTCGACACAACATTCAGGAACGCCTTAGAATTTAGAAATACAACCTGGCTCATACCTAACATCGAAACAGTCCCGCTCCTCAAGCAGTATGGAGTGGCTTCCACCATTGTCGATGAACCGCTTCTACCTCCAGAAATACATCTAATAGCAGATTTTGCATATTTCCGCTGGCAAGGCAAAGGAAAAAACATCTGGTTTGACTACCAATACAACGAAGAAGAACTGCAACCCTGGGTACCAAAGATCCAAAAAACAGCCAACAACGTCAAAAAAGCCTACGGCCACTTCAACTACAACGGCTATGCCCAGAAAACTGTCCACTACTGCTTGAAAAGATAGGATTAATAGCTGAAGAACAAAAAAAGGTTAAGGCTAAGAGCAATGCAAAAAGTAGCAATTAGGTTCCTTCTTCACATAGTTAGATGCAGGTTTATTCGTGTCCTTTTGTTTCATGGTGTGCTGTATCCATGTGTCTTTCCATTTCGGACGAACTCTTGAAGGTTTTTCCGCATACTGGACAAGGGATCTGGTTGGGTTCTACTCCCCTAAGCGGTATATCTTGAGACGACATAGCTGAGAGGTGTTTGGGGTTTTTTTCAACCGTAGGCTTAGTTTCAGCATTTGGCATTGGCTTTGGTCTACTTTCTTCTGGGTGAACCGTTCTTGTGTGAGTATTCAAAGCATGAATTGTTACGAACCCCATTCCACAAACTGGGCAAGTTAACGCCATATTTGGCATAAGAACTCTATCCAAAACATGAATCACGCCATTTTTTGTATCTATATCTGCATTTGTTATGTTTGCGTCATCGATTTTGGGGTTCATGTGGAGATGCCATTTGGGGGCGTCAATTTTGACTTCTTGGCCTTGGATTGTTTTGGCAGTTTCCATTTGACTGATTTGATCGATGGTGAGCTTTCCTGCAACGACGTGATACATTACAATAGCATTTAACCTTGGTAGGTTTTTTAGAAGGTCTTCAAATGTGCCTTGGGGCAGTTTAGAAAAAGCTTCGTCATCTGGTGCAAAAACCGTAAAATTACCTGTGTCTCTGAGCATATCTACTAGTTCGGCTGCTTGGATTGCTGAGACGAGCATCTTGAAAGAGCCCGCCTCAATAAGTGTATTAACAATATCTCTTATTCTTCTTCACCTCCTCAATAAACCAACTTTAAATTAGGCGAGTTTTAATCTCTGCCTCGTATGTTACCCTTTTTTCAAAAAACCAATCAGACAACTACCAACCGATTGACTTAATGATAACAAATTAGGGAACAATGTTATGCTACATATAGCATTGTGATTGTGTCTAATCACTAACAAAGCTCAAGGAGTTAATTTTTCACTCAATAGGCTGGAATATAGCCACAAGCAAGATTGAAATTGACGAAATAGCGGATACTATAGAGTAATTGTAAAGTTTTTGTCCTCGAAACCTCAGTCGGAGCGTAGATAGTTTTTGGAAATATTTAAAAAAAAGTTAAGCAGACCCGCTTCTGATTCCATTTAAGGTTTTTCTTGGTCGGCAGTTCGGTTTATTTTCATGGCAAAAATTATTAGAGCGATGAAAACAAGTGCCATTATTGAACCTGCAACTATTCTTTCAATGGAACTTTGAGATTTATAAAACCAGATTGCAAAAAAATTTCTACCACCAAAAGCATCACTGCAAAAAGAGAATAAGGACCTGATATTTTAGCTGGATCGATTCTACTTCTCTTGTAAATTATTTTTGCAAGCTGATTTCGCCTTAAGAAACAGACGGCAAAGGTCGTTTATTACATTATTTGAGCTGAAAATGCCTCTTTGGTTCGAGGAAAAATTCTTCGGCATGCAGAAATGCCTTGGGCAAATTTTTCTCTGAGACCCCATTTACACAAAATATAGGATTCCGCGAATAAAGCCGCAGGTTTAAGGTCTTTTCCTGTGTTTTCACTTTGTAGGTTTTGTCATGCCGAAACATTTTGTAGGGCACATTTAGCTCTTTTGACTTTGGAAAATCTGAAGCTAATTCGATTGCGGTGGGCGATCTCCCACTGTACCAATTCTTCTTGCTTTGACATTTTGTTGTGAAGATGAATTACGCGGGAACCCTTCAAAGGTTAAGGTTTCTTGACTTCAGACAACGACAGGTTTAGGCGTTCATCCTTTTTTTCAATGAATATTGAAAGTTGTTTATTGCTTTTAGCAAGTCATGGTATTCTCTGGGGAAAACAAGTGTGATTCGATCGTACGCGTATATTTTTTTGTCGTTTTTGTACTTTCTTTTTGATTTGTCAAAACGAAGTTTCACCATAGGCATTTCCTCAATATTGCTGGAGACTGTTTTGTTTTTGTTCTCTAACAGCTTCGTAGATTGATTTTGTGTTAAACCCGTGAAGCTTAGCATGTTTGCCAATTGCTGAATAAAGAATTAGCAGGTATCTTTTTAGTGTCAGGTTCTAACCCTTTCTCAATTAGCTGAGCTACCTTACGCGACGTTCAAAGCGTTTGTTTGTTGAATCAGTGAAAACAAAACGCTCACTGTTTCCTGCATGAACGTCGGAACCTTCCTTGATTAGCTGCTCTGCAATCCTCCAAGCTGTGGCTGAAGCTGGACTTTCACGCATAACAGGGACTCTAATGACAAAATAGACGAACCCTGTGAAAACGTAAAATCACCTAACGCAAACCCTGGAAAAACTACCTTAACACCTCTTATGCTAAATGGAAAAACCCGCTCAGATATCATAAGCTTAACAATCATGTTTTGGTTCAAATTCCTAATTCTCCCTCATGTTGAAGAATAGCAAAAAATGCTGTTTGTGTTTTTAAACAGTAACTCCAAAGGACCTTTGCAGATATTAGAGTCTCCTATGAAAATGAAGTTATTCAAGCTTATTGGGCTAAAAGTGATCTGTGAAGAAGAAAACAAAACGCTTCAAAACCGTTTCTCAAACTGTTTCATTCTTGTTCAGCCAACTGCCATAAGCCCCTATGACCTATAGCAACATGGTGATAAACAAAATGAGTAAAACTAAAATCACAATCGCCTTAATCACTGTGGCGGCCTGACCCTGGACGCCTTTGATTTAGCTTCAGCCCAACTAACCGCAAGCCAATTAGACACGACCACAAACCCCAGCCAACCCCCCAACAACGGATTCTGGAGATGTATCGGCAACTGCCTTGACTACGGAGTAAACCAAGCCTGCAGCAACGGTTATGCAGCGCCTCAAGCACCAACAGACGCCACAACTCCCCCTGCGCCATATCAAGGCAGCTATGGCAACGGATACAACTATGGACCCTGCTGGGCACGATAAAGCGAACTTGTGTCTCTTACTCTTTGAGTTCCCCTTTTTTAGTTTCAATTTGCATGTAACAGAGTAAATATTATTTTCTTTTTTGCTGAATTTCTTAGAAGTGATTTCTGGGATTATTGAGGTTCGAGAACAATAACTGTAGAAATAATCGTTCCCCGATTTAGGCAAAGCCGGCTAGCAAAAATGATGAAGCTACCTTTAACGGTATTACAGCGCATTTCTATCGAAAGCCCAAACGATTCGGCGGATTAAAAAAATGCTAGACGATAAGAAATAATGTGCGTCGATAGGTTTTTATGTTTGGCTATTGTGTCTATGGTTTGCAACAAACGGGATTTGACATCAAAGCATGGTCAGAAAAGCACGAATACGCCTCACAAGTACGGATTATAGTAAATTAGAAGAGGTATGTGGAGAACTAAAAAGTATCGCCTCAAAAACTGGAGTAAAAATGAACGGCCCAGTGCCACTACCAACCAAACGACTCCGTGTTCCAGTTCTTAAAGGTCCATCAGGCGAAGGCACAGCAACATGGGACCGATGGGAAATGCGCATTCACAAACGGTTAATCGATATAGACTCTGAAGAGCGTGTCATGCGCCGAATTATGCGTATCCGTGTACCTGAAGAAGTGCACGTAACAATTGAACTTATCTAAACTTTTTCAGTTTAGCCCTTTTTAGAATTTTCAGAGCCTCTTAGGAAATTCCTTAAATTTTACTATGGTAATCGGTTCAAGAGGTGAAACTATGAAAGAATGGCGATGCATACTCCTTAATCACCATGACGACGTGGGTAAATCAATCATTGAATGGGAGCAACAGGGCTGGCGATTGCACAGCTATAACACAGCCGGAATGGGTGGTGCTTGGAATTACACCGTAAACCATTACTTACTTTTCGAAAGAGGACAATAGTGCCTCTTTCTTTTTAAACATAGAGGAAAGTAAAAATCGCTAGAATAGCGCTTGGAACAAAAGTTGCAATCCAGACTTTTTTGTTAACTTGAAAAATCTTGTAACCGTCCAAAACGCCGAACGGAACCAAGTTAAAGACAGCCATGAATGCATTGATGTAAGCAGCAAACATGAGCATCAGGGAGAAATCGATCGTTACGGGCGCAAAAAAGGCTACGCCAATTATTCCGACCGAAAAGATTAGGTTGGTTATTGGTCCAGCTATCGAAATTTTCAGTAAATCGTCACTTTCTTTGAGTTGACCGCCTATCATCATGGCTCCTGGAGCAATCATCCTAAAGGGCAGGAAAATCGACGCGAAAGTCAACACCGCACCCCAAGTAGTCAAGCGGAACTCAGCCCACAACCCCTTCCTTTGGGCAAACACCTTATGCGCGATTTCATGAGCCAAAAACGAAGTTGTCATTATAGTTGCGAATACAGCCATGAATTCATAGGTCCAATTGAATAGGAAACCACCAAAAAACTGGCCATATAATCCTATAGAGAAGCCGATACCAATAACAAGTGCTGCTGCAATGCTGATGTGTTTGACTTCTTTTTGACTGAAAATGATTGGACGCTTTCGTTTGTAGGGGTCTTGATCATAAACATAACTATAATTGTAGGAGCCATAGCTTTGGGTGGTCATGACTTGTTCTTTGCGTTGGGTACGCGCTGTGTCGATTTTTGGGCATTCATGATTTTCTGGCAAACGATGGGTTGCGCAAAATTGCCCACCACAGTATTTACATGTGAAAGGTAGAACAACGTCCTGGGTGCATGCTTGGCATTTCATTAGGTTTGCGCCTTTCCATAGTTAATACGAAGGGTTTCTTATATTTTTACGTTAAAATAACTCAAAAATCTCCTTAAAACGACATCAGAGAAGGCACTAGTTAATACCCTTAACATAATAAGAAAAGAGCAAATGTGTTTTTTAGCAAAGTAACTGAGAATAAAGGCTATGACACCGCCGAGCACCTAAGAAAATCGGTCAAAACGCCAACAAATCAAAACCAGAAGCTTCCACCTTTTCCAGCTTTGCGGTTGTCCTGCAACCGACACCACTGCGCTGACATAATACGTTGGCAATGAGAGCAAATTGTAGGCGTTGACAACAAACTAAACATGGTTAAAAAGCGACCTCAGAAGTTAAATGGCTCAATAGTTCTAAAAAATATGGCCCCTTCAGTGCAATACTCAAGACTTATCGTTTGCCAGTGGCAAATTCGACAGGGAAGATGCAGATCGCCTATTCCAAGTGCGCCCCAAAGCTGTAGACGCAAGGTTTTCGTCGAATGAAACGGTTCTAAGAAACAATGGAAGAATCGTTCTTGTCAAAATAGATGTGATTAGTGAATCCGTAAACTTCAGCAATCTGAACTTGAAAGACGGCAGGTCACTTTTTTTAATTTATTAATATGAGTCCGCATGGTTTTGCTGATTGAGGATTGTCTAAATACTAATAGAAAATGACTTCAGGAAGTCACAGCGAAATCATGCCGTTAATAATAAGAATTTTGAGAGGCGCCTTTAGCTCATAGCTTACAGTGAAATCGGTCAAAAAAATCGTTGCCTTAAGAGCTTATAATCATACTAAGTGCAAATGAAGGACTGCACAGGAGACTTCTCTCTCTCATATGTCAACATAATAATTGTTGCCGGAAAGAAAAAAAGCTAACTACAATAACATTGCGTTTTTCGGTTACATGCTAAAGGCTTAAAACTTGCCATTACAAACTCTAACTACTGCATGAGGGTTAAGGGTTGAGGGCTTTCAGTTTTGTCCATGCTTCAGATTTGCATTTGGGGTATCCGCAGTATGGGTTAGAAGCAAGAAGGCAAGACTTCGACAACGCTTTTGCGGAGCTTGTGGACAAGGCAATCGAGTTAAAACCTGACTTCATAATTATTGCAGGTGATCTTTTTCATCAGCCAAGACCATCCAACCACACCTTAGAGAATACTATCAGAAGTTTCAAGCGGCTAAAAGATGCAGGCATCCAGGTTTTAACGGTTGACGGCTCGCACGATTCGGCCCCAAACACCATAACAAGCACGATTCTCTATCCGTTGGACAGCGCAGGATTAATCATCCATTTGCCGAGGCATCTGGGGGCATGCTGGAGCAAACCTGATTGCTGCTATGTTTACGGCATCCCAACTTACCATAATAGGCATAAAACCCAAGAGGCACTGCCGAAATTCATGGAAGATAACCCTCCAACTCCAAAAGCTGGAGTTGCCAACATCTTTGTTTTTCACGGGGCCATAGATTTGGCTAGCGTTAAGGGACCTTTTGAAGCAGAAATTTCGCCAGACGAGTTGCCTGGTGGTTTTTGCTACTATGCGGCTGGGCACATACATGAAAGGTTCTTGGGCAAGTTCAAGGATGGCATCTTAGTTTACAGCGGCTGCACTGAAACTGTGAGTTATGACGAAGCCAAGTACCCCAAAGGTTTCTTCCATGTTAAGGTTAATGAGAAAGGTGAAGCCCACCCTGAACCGATAGAGCTTATGTCTCCACGCAGATTTGTGCTTGCAGAACAAGATTTCACAGGCATGGTCCCAGCTAAAATCACAGAGTTAGCAGTTCAGATAGTAAAGCAAGCTGATGAAGAAGGTGCAATTGTGATTCCGGTGTTGAAGGGAACGTTGCCAGCAGAAGCAAGCCGCACGGAAATCGACATAACAAAAATTCGCTGTGCGGGTGAAAAAGCCTTACTTGTTCACCCAATCGTTCTTCTGATGGAAACTGCGGTTTCCGACGAAATCGTACGATCCATATTTGAAAGCGGATTTAAGGACCTGAAAACTAAAGCATACGAGTATTTCCTGCAAATCTTCTCTGAACGTTATGGCAAAGAAGAGGCTGAAAAAATCTCAAAAGCAGCGCTCAACCTAATTGAGCCCTTAACCCGAAAACAAGACGACAAAGTCAAGCAAACCATTGAGGAGCTTGCCAAATGAAAATCGAAATCGTCCAGCTAGAAAACATCCGAAGCCACATCAAATCCACAGTACCTTTTACCCGTGGGTTTAACTGTATAGTCGGAGGTGTTGGCCGTGGCAAATCAAGCGTGATGTTAGCGGTGGATTTTGGGTTGTTCGGAGACACGATTGGCAGTAGAAGTTTTGAATATTTGATGCGTGAAGGCGCTGACTGGAGCAAAGTTACATTGCAGTTCACTCATAACGGCAGAACCTATAAACTTACAAGAGGACTGAGGAAAAAAGGCAAAAGTATCAACCAAGATCTGGAACAGCTCAGGCTATATGAAGACGAGAAGCTTGTCGCCAGCATGAAAACCGAAGCCATTGCCGAACAACTGAAAGCAATCACGGGTTTGGATAAGGACCTTTACCGTGAAATCGTCTGGTTCAGGCAGGAGCACCTCAAAGATTTACTTGACGCTAAACCTCGAGATAGGCAAACTCGTTTAGATGAATTATTCGGTCTTTCTGATTATGAAGAAGCATGGAACTCTGTTGCCCCCTTCAAAAGGGACTACGAGAATGAACTATCCTTCTACCAGAAGGATGCCGATGTTACCGGCTTAGAAAAACTCAGCAATGAATACAACAGAGCAAGCGAAGAATTCACTCTCTTAGAGATGGATTTGGAGAATTCAGCACAGAAACTAGCTGTTGTCAAAAGAGCGTTAGATGAAGCTAACTCAAAGCTTAAAATGTTGGAAGAGAAAAAATTCGCTGTAGAAGACCTTAGGCGTAAAGAAGCCCGATTAAACGCCTACATAACTAACATGATAAACACCTTGGCATCACTTAATCAGCGCATTGAAGGCAAAAAAAACATTGTCGAAAACCTCCGTCAACGCCAAAGCTCTCTTGGTACTCAGATGAAAATGTGTTTGTTCAAGCTGGATCAAGCAGGGTTACCCGCTAATCTGCCCTTAGAGCAGTTGGGTTCAAGTTTGATGATGTTTGATGATAAAATCAGCAACTTAAAAGCTGAGCAAGAAGCAACTTCGCGAAGCATGCAAACCGACAACAAAAGAATAGTGGAGTTAGCCGAAGAGAGCAAGTGTCCTCTCTGTATTCAACCTTTAACTGGTGAGTACAAGACTGGTTTGATGCTGAGAATTCAACAGGAAAACGTTGAACGAGAAAAAACAGTTAACCTAATTCGGATTCAGGTTGCAGACCTGCAGAAAACCAAGGCTAATGCTTCTGAAGCCTACACAAACCTGCAGACTTGTGTTACTCGTGAAGCGGATTTAAAGGCAAGAATCAGCGAAGAAGAAAACAACATGTCTACCCTTTTAAGTGAGTTCGAGGAAAAGCAGAAACTTGAGTCTGATTTGAAGTCACAGCTTGAATTTGTTTTGTTTGAAATCGGCAAGTTCAACCTCCAAGATGTTGAAGCTGCACGAACGCAACGAGAACAGCTGTTTAGACAATTTTACGTTGTTGACTCGGATTTACGCACCAAAGAGAACCGCAAAAAAGACTTAGCCCAACGTTTGGATGACATCAAAGAACGAATCAACCATGGCCAAGAAAAGCTGGAGCATATGGAGAAAATACTCAAAACCGTGGAGGTTTTGGGTGCGATCCGTGATGCTTACCGCAGCATCCAGCCGAAACTGCGTAGCGAATTCGTGAAGGTTTTGCGCAACTTTGTTCAGCAAGTACTTGATGGGTTAGTTGGTGGAGAACTCCCGATGCTCAATGTTGTTATAGATGAGACTTATACGCCATATGTGAAGAGCGAAACTGGGGGTGACCGTGAAGTCAGCAACCTTTCAGGTGGAGAACGAACTTTGTTGGCGTTTGCTTACCGTTTAGGGCTGGGGCAGTTGATTATGCAGTCAAGGACTGGTCACGGTTTAGGATTGCTGATGCTTGATGAGCCTACTGAAAACTTGGGAAGCGAAGATGGCAGCATAGAGAGGCTGGCGGAAGCTATAAGCCGATTCAAAGCCATTGAGCAAATAATCGCGGTCACGCATAGTGAAGCGTTCGCTGCAAAAGCAGACCATGTAATTACTCTCCAAAAAGAAGCGGGAGCAAGCCAAATCTCAATCGAACGTTAAGTTATTTGTTAGGAAAAGGCTTAGCCTATTGTGTAAAGCAACTTTCAGGAGCCTTTGTTTTTCCACAATGACACTTGTCCTGCATTAAGAAGTAAGGAAAATGGGGATTTGCCTATCTGAAGCCAGACATTTTAGCGCTTGGAAAAAGCTTATATTTGCTTTGAATCAAACATAGTTCAGAAAAATTCGGTGATACAATTGAAGAAAAACACTATGTACATTATAGTCGCAGTTTTAGTTATCGTGATAATTATCGCCGGTGCATCAGTATACGTACTTTATGGTGGCAGAGGCGGGGGAACAACAAATCCCACCACCACACCTAATCCGACGTTGACTGTTGGAGACGCATCAACTTTGACATTTAGCGCTAACATAACAAGTCAAGGAGAAACAGTAACGTACAACTGGGCAGGCAAAGACATTCACACTACTCCAGTAATCCGCACTGACTTACCTGGTTATAGCATAATTTTGGACAGCACACAAGAAAAATCATGGAGCAGCACCGACAACGGCGCCACATGGACAGAAGGAGACTTCGTTGCTGATTGGACAGCTTGGAGCCAGCAATGGTTCAGCTATGTGGACGAGCTTACACCAGGACACTGGTCTGGAAGCGGAGACTACTCTTACACTGACCCAACTGGACAAGGGATCGTACTGTTCAATGTCGTAATAAACCCAACAATCCCCGATTCGACTTTCACGACTACTTAAAAAAACACATTGTTGGTTATCCACCAACCTATCCCCTTTTTTAGTTAAAAAAAAGATAAAGTGAAAGGTAACGATTTGTATGAAAATTTTGCTCTTTAGGGATGATTCTGTTTATTGATTTGTGCATCTTTGACTTCGTATATAATGTTACCAGCTGTTTTCATGTTGATTTGATCAATTTCCTGTATCATCCGATTAACCATTCTACCAACCACCAGAACTAAAACGTTCAATCCACGTGACGCAGCGATCGCAGCTGACCGGCTGATTCCAAACTCTATGTCTGCTGCAAGCTCCAGCTTGTTTAAAACTGCTCGCCCGACAGCACCCATAACGCCAACTCGGTCCGGTTTGAATTCATCAAAAAGAACTTGAACTTTTGCCAAGTCTGTACTTCTTGAACCTCCCTTTCGTATACTGGGCAACTTTACGATTAGAATTTTTCCTTGTTTAACATGGATCTTCCCATGCAACTCTCTAAGACCTAAATCTTCCCCAGATTTAGCGTCGGCAAGAGCTTTTCCCTTGGCTTGAGAAAGAGCGCTATCAGGGGGTACGGCATACATTACGCCTTCTTTCATGATTAAGCCGATCTCTTGCCCTGCATTAATTGGATAGGTGGCAATTGCGGGCCAGGCACGTTCAATTTTTAGGTCACGCTTCACCTCGATGACATAGTTTTCCAGGTTGCGTATATCTTCACGCAGTTTGAAGATTGCTTTCGGTGTCAAGCGATAATCGGCACGTTCGGAGCCTGTTTCGAGCAAGCCTTCTTTGCTTAGTGTTTTGAAGTATTTTGAGATAGCCTGGATTGTTATGCCTATTTTATCGCTAATGTCTTTTTGTTTAATGTGGGGTTGGTTACGCATAATCTCGAGGATGATTTGGAATTTGGTGAATTCACTTTTGTCTCGTAGAATGATGCTGGTTTGTTTGGGCACTTTCAATTCAACCACAGTTTAACTTTAGTTAAACGAAAGTTAATAAGCCTTCACATTAACTAACCCATCCTGAGGACACAAAACAATGCACATAATGGAAGGCTTCCTACCCCACCCATGGTGGGAAATCTGGTGGGCAATCATGATTCCCATCGTTGCCTACGGAATATACAGCCTCTCCAAAATCGCAAGAAAAAACCCCGAAGCAAAACCACTCCTCGCCCTCATGGGAGCATTCATTTTCGTCGTCTCAGCTCTAAAATTACCCTCAGTCTTCGGAAGCAGCAGCCACCCCACAGGCTCAGGTCTAGCAGCAGTGGTTTTCGGACCAGCCATAGCCTCCGTCCTCTCAATGATTGCCCTGATTTTCCAAGCCACTCTTCTCGCCCATGGCGGCATAACGACATTGGGAGCAAACGTATTCTCCATGGGAATCGTTGGACCAGCAGTTGCATACGTTAACATGGATTTTATGCAAAAAAATTCGTGCACCAACTCAAGCAGCCGTATTTCTTGCCGTAGCCTTAAGCGACCTTCTTCACCTATATCACAACCTCATTCCAGTTGGCTCTGGCTTTCCCTGCAACAGGCTTCACACAAGCGTTTCTGCAGTTTGCCGGCATATTCGCAGTCACACAAATACCGCTTGCAATCGCCGAAGGCATCCTTGCCGTTTTCATCTTTGAGTTCCTCATTAAATACAAAAGCCAAATCCTAACAGTCCCTAAAAGTTATCAAAATCCCGATTGCTGGCATCGCAGAGAAGGAATCCCAATTCAAAAAGAAACACTATACAATCTTAATCACCGTATTATTGGTACTTTTTATTACGCCGCTAGTTTTTGTCTCCACAAACATGGCTGGGACAGATGATGCAGCGGCAAACATAATCAGCCAGACCGGATACAAGCCCTGGTTTAACCCAGTCTTAACTCTGCCTGACTGGTTGGAAACTCCTCTTTTTGCTTTGCAAGCCTTAATTGGCGCTTCTATAATCGCGTACATAGTTGTGCGGACGCGGCGAAACCAAACCAAAAATCCATCTTTGCGAAACCAGCACAAGGGACACCGTCATAGCCGCAACGAAGGACACAGCCACCTGTCGGGGCAAATCGACAGTTATGCCTACACCAACGCGTTGGCAAAGACAAGTCCCACAACAAAAATCCTCTTTGCCGCATCCATGCTCATACTTAGCGTCCTATCACCCTCACCGGTTGTTCCAATAACCGTATTCATAATCTCTTTAGTGTTGATTATTTTGGTAGCCGAGATTCCGGGGCGATTCTACTTTGACCTCTTCATCTATCCCCTCATATTTGCTGCGGTAAGCTGCGTTTTTATCGCATTGTTCTTTGGTAACGGCACACCGCTTTTGCAAATTGCCTTTCCATGGTTCAAATGGACAATCTACAGCAACGGCTTAACAATTGCATTCACCACGTTCTTTAGAGTTGTCGGCGCAGTCTCTGCTATGTTCTTCTTAGTCCTCACCACATCCATGACGGACCTTTTTATCAGCCTCAGAAAAATCCACATTCCCAAGGTACTCATAGAAATCAGCTTGCTAATCTACCGATACATTTTCGTCTTTATGGAAGTCGCCTCAAAAATGAACATCGCACAGCAGCTTCGGCTTGGACAATCGGGTTGGCTAAGACGAATACGTTCAACTTCTCTTTTGGCAGCTAACCTCTTTATCAGAACCCTAGAGCAGGGCGAACGCACCTTCACTGCAATGAGTGCCAGAGGCTACGACGGCAACATTCGGGTGCTGGAAGACCAGCCTAAACCCAGCAAAGCTGTCCTGCTGGGTATTGTTGTGTTCGATATTTCGCTTGCCTTAATCGCGTTAAACATTATTCAGATATGGAGTTTGTAGATGCATGATATTTAAGATAGAAAACTTGGTCCACGAATACTCGGATGGAACCCTTGCATTAGATAACGTTTCGTTGAGCTTTGAGAGAGCCGAACGCATCGCGCTGCTTGGCACCAACGGCTCAGGCAAAACCACCCTGCTAAACCACCTAAACGGCATCTTAAAGCCTACCTCGGGCAAAATCTTATTCGACGGCAAACCCCTCCAATACGATTCAAAATCACTTTTGGAACTCCGTAAACGTGTAGGATTTGTTTTCCAAGACCCAAACGACCAGCTCTTTGCGCCCACCGTTAAACAAGACGTTGCGTTTGGACCCCTTAACCTTGGGTACGGCGCGGAGAGAGTCAAAGTTATCGTTGATGAAGCCTTAAAAACTGTGGGCGTCAGTGAACTCGCTGAGAAGCCCCCGCATTTTTTGAGTCTGGGACAGAAAAAACGTGTTGCTCTAGCAGGAGTCTTAGCGATGCAGCCCGAAGTTATCATTATGGACGAACCCACATCCAATCTTGATCCAAGGGCAACCAGCGAAATATTGCATTTGCTCCTGCAACTAAACAAAGAAAAAGGAATAACCCTGCTACTGGCAACCCACGACGTTGACATGGTGCCTCTTTTTGCCACCAAAATGTATGTGTTAAACCGAGGCAAACTTGTCTCAGAGGGCACTCCGAAAGATTCTTTCTCGAACGGAGACCTCATCCGCCAAGTAAACCTGCGCTCGCCAAGGCTTACCCACCTCTTTGAGGTACTCCGAGACAAAGATAACTTGCCCATAGGCACTGAGTTGCCATTAACGATTAGTGAAGCCAGAAAAGAAATAGTGCGACTACTTCAAGAGAAAAATACAGCATAGTAAAAATATGTCTCAGGCAAGTTAGGCATGACTCATCACTGGGGCTACGTTGGCGCCGTTGTTTCTGCAATCCTATCTGGGTATAGGAACTACCCTAAACAAGCTGGTTTTAGCTGAGGTTAACCCTACGGTTGCTGCAGCCTTAATCTACCTTTTCGCGGGGCTCCCTTTGGCAGCGGTTAGGTTCTCGCCTCTTCGCCACCGCGTCACGAAACTCCTCAAAACACCTTCCCAAACAGAACCCAAATTCTGCAGAAAAGACATAGCCGTGCTGGGTTTAGTTGTACTCTCTGGCTCCGTTATAGCGCCTTTTTTGTTCCTAAACGGGCTAAACCAAACCACCGCCGTTAACGCTTCCTTTCTGCAAAACGCCGAGGTACTGTTCACTGTCCTGATTGCACTAACTTTCCTTAAAGAATACTGCAACAGAAAAGAATGGATAGGAGTAGCGCTTCTGGCGGTGGGAGCCGTTTTCTTAGCAACCAACGCCCAGTTCAACATCCTTTCACTCCAAACAGCCCTTTTGGGTAACCTGATGATTTTGGGTGCATGCCTGTTTTGGGGCGTTGATAACAACCTGAACAAATTTCTTTGCGTTAAGGAAGATTTGATTTTGGTTACCTCTCTGAAATGCCTTATTGGAGGGGGTTGCCTTTTGTTGTTGGCTTTTGTGCTTGGGCTGGACTTCTATGTTCCCCTTTCAGCGTTTCCATATCTGCTGTCGGTGGGCGCCTTTAGCATTGGTTTTTCGATTCTTTTCTTTATGGTGGGCTTAAAAGAGATTGGCTCAATCAAAACGAGCACAATCTATTCGACTTCTGCGTTGTTTGGGGCGGTCTTTGCTCTTGTAAATTCTAAGAGAACCCATAACAGTAGTTCAGGCGTTTGCGAGTTTGTTGATGGTTTTGGGGATTTATGTTCTTTACAGAAAAAGTTAGGTTGAGAGGTTGTAGCCTCGAGCCGTAACCATCTTGCCGTTAACCACTTTGGTGGCCGAGTTGCCGACAACTATGGTGGTGACCATGTCGATGTCGCAGTTTAGCATGTCCTTAAGAGTGGTAACGACGTATTGCTCGCCTTCCCGTCCAGCTTGCCGAACAATGCCCACAGGCGTTTTGGGGTCGATGTGCTTGAGCATAATCTCGTAAGCTTTCGCCAAAGGTTCAATTCTGCCTTGACTCTGCGGGTTATAAAGAACAATCGAAAAATCAGCCGACGCCGCAGATTTCAATCTACGCTCAATTTTTTCCCAAGGCGTCAAAAGGTCGCTTAGACTGATGACCGCAAAGTCGCTAACCAGTGGTGCACCTAGGATTGCTGATGCTGCTGTGGCTGCGGTTACGCCAGGAACAATTTCAACTGGCACTGAGTTTTTTTCCAAAGCCGCCACTTCTAAAACTATACCTGCCATACCGTAGACTCCTGGGTCGCCGCTGCTGACCATAACAACACGTTTGCCCTCTGCAGCTTTTTCAACGGCTATTTTGGCGCGTTCAACTTCTTTGCCCATTGTTCCAGAAGCAACTTCGGCGTCTTTTCTGATTATGGATTGAATTAGTTTAATGTAAGTTCCGTAGCCGACGACTACGTCTGCAGCTTCTATTTCGCTTCGAGCTTTAGGCGTCAAATGTTCAAGGCTGCCTGGACCAATACCTACGACGCTTATTCGCCCTCGGCTATTGCCACTGTAACCCCGTTTAGCTTGGTCTTTTTCAGTAGTAGTTTCGAGTTTTTTCCCGCTGTCAATAAGGCTGCTCGTTCGCATACTCCTCCAACACCGATTTTTTCCTGAACCATCGCTGAGTCAGGTGAAAGATCATTATAACTTACTGAACGAAGTGCATCGACACTTAAAAACTCAAGTGGCGCACCCAATCGCTCCACTGCTTCTACCATGGGTTTAGAGTTGCGTTTGATGTCCACTGTTGCGAAACAATCAACGCTAGACGAGAGGATTTTTAATTGCTCCAGCGAAGCGTCCACTGCTTGAATTATGCTCTCGGCGGTTGAGTCTTTTCTTGCTCCCAACCCCACAACTATGATTTTAGTTTTAAGTATCGTGAAAGGCTTAACGAACTTGTCGATTGTTAGGGGTTCATCGGTGATGATTACCCCTGCATCATAGCAGTTGATGATTTCTATTGCTTGCACGCCGTTTTCCGCTTTCTTAATCTCGAAACAGCTAATTGCGTTCATGGGAATTTTTATATTGCCGTTCAAGACGATTATTATATGGTCGCCATTCACTATACCAGCGTTAACTGCAACGAGGCTTTCGGGGTTTTGTATAGTCAAATGCATAACTTTAGCGATTTCATCAACACTCATTTTTCCGGTAGCGTCTGAAGCGGTGGTGATTACTGGTGTTGCACCTATGCCTTTGGCTATGGTTCTTGAGAGCTCGTTTGCGCCTCCAAAATGGCCCGATAACAAGCTTATGACGAATTTACCTGTGGCGTCAACTCCGACTACTGCGGGGTCAGTTAGTTTGCTTTCCAGAAGCGGTGCAACCGCACGGATAGTTATACCTGTTGCCATTACAGCAACCAAAGCGTCCACCGTGCTGTAAGTATCTTTGATGAAGTCCCCTAGTTTTTTCTCTAAGGGGACAACGCCGTTTTGACAGTATTTTTTCGGGGCATATACGGTCGAGGATAATTCAGCTTTATCGAGGGCTTCTTTGATTTTCAGCGCGGTCTCTACACCAACCCTTGTAATCGCCACTACAGATATGCCCTTAGCATACATCACTCTCGCCTTTACGGAACCCTGTGGTGAACTTGGGATCATAGAGCTTGGATAGATCGTAAGCTTGGGGATTAAGGACTTTGCCCACGAAAATTAGCGCCGTCTCTGTTATGCCTTCAGCCTTGACTTTTGCAACGATGTCGGCTAATGTGCCTTTGACGATTTTCTGTTCTGGCCATGTTGCCTTGTAAACTACTTGGCAGGGTGTGTCTTTAGGGTAACCGCCCTTCTGAAGGTCGTCCACAACGCGGGTGATGTGGGGTGTACCAAGGAAAATAACCATTGTTGCTTGATGAACCGCTAGTTTGCGGATGCTTTCGGCTTCAGGCACCGGGGTTCTTCCTTCGGGACGCGTGATTATGACGGTTTGAGAGATGTTTGGTAGAGTTAATTCTCGGTTTAACGCTGCAGCGCCGCCTAAGAGGCAGCTTACGCCTGGAATACGGAAGTATTCAATTCCTTCTTTGTCTAGAAAAGTCATCACTTCCTGGATGGCTCCATAGAAGCTTGGGTCGCCATCATGAACACGAGCAACAAGTTTTCCAGCCCTAACTCCCTCAGCGATGACTTTTTGGACCTGGGGCAGACTCATCTTTGCGCTGTCATGCAGTTCTACGTCTTTTTTGCAGTATTTTAGATATTCTGGGTTTAGGAGACTTCCAGCATAGATAACAACGTCAGCTTGTTCGAGCCATTTCTTGCCTTTAAGCGTGATAAGTTCTGGGTCGCCTGGACCTGCCCCTATGAAGATAACTTTGTTCATTTTTTGCTTCCGTTTCCGTTTTGTTTCCAGTGAATAGGAACTGGGCTTTTTTTAACAATAGCGACCGAGAAATAATCTTCCGTTATATCCCAGCTGCCTACGTCACCGATTTTGCCGACGAGCACTTTCTCTTCAGGCAAAGTACAACGCTTGACTATGGCAATAGTTGAGTTTTTGGTAAAGCCCGACTTCAAAAGAATCGGAAGGAATTCTTTAATGTGGAAGGCGCATTTCATGAATACTAAGTTGTCAGCGTGTTTAGCGGCGTCTTCCATGTGGGCTTGGTCAAGGTCAGATGGTATGATCGTAACAACTTCTTCTTTCTCAGCTAAAGGCAATTTTGAGCTTGCTGCAGCTGCAGTCACTGAGGTTATCCCAGGTATTATTTCAAGCTCGATTTCCGGATAAGTTTCTTTAACGCATTCGTATAGGTAGAGGAATGTACTGTAAAGCATAGGGTCGCCCAAGGTGATGAACGCAACGGCGCTTTTTTTGGCTTTGGCAGCGACTATGGCTGCGTTTTCCACCCAGAGTTTGCGGTTATTTAATTCGTCTTTAGTCATGGGAAAAACAAGTTCCAAAATCTCCGCTGGTTTCTTGCGTTCGGCAAGAATTTGTTTAACCATGCTAAGTGCCATGCTGGGTTTTTTTGCATGCGATTTTGGGACACAAATAACATCTACTGCTTTGAGGGCTTTTACAGCTTTTATTGTAATGAGTTCTGGGTCGCCTGGACCAACGCCGATGCCTATGAATACTCCAGCCAAATCAAGTTTTTCTCCTAAGGTTTTGTCGCTGAGACAATTGTTATTGGATTTCTTGCCATCATCATAGTGCCGCTGTTTATTTGTTTTCCCTTCGCTACGGAAATATGCGCGATATCGATATCTTTGAAGCCAAGTGTTCTGAGTTCTTCTATTGCTAGAGTTGCGGTTTCTAAAAGTATTGCGTTAATGACTATTCTGCCATTCGATTTTAGCCTGTTGTTGGCGATTTGAATGATCGCTCTAAGTGATACGCCGCCACCGCCAATTAAGATGGCGTCAGCAGTTGGAAGAGCTATCAGTGCTTGAGGCGCTTTACCGCCGGCGATGGATACATTGCCTTTAACTCCGAATTTCTCCACATTACTGGCTGTTAACTTAATAGCTACTGGATCCTCATCAATAGCGTAAACCTTTCCTTTAGGAGAAACTTGCAACGCAGCCTCAACCGTCAAACCCCCTGTGCCACAGCCAACGTCAATAACAACATCGCCTTCTCGAAGGCGTGCTTTGGCTATAGTTACAACTCGGATTTCCTCTTTGGTTGGACCAGGAACCTCATCCTTCTGATTGAACATCTCATCGGGAATTCCCGGTGTCTTATACGCCCATTCTTTTGCCATTCGTCTTCAACTTTATCGTTAAGTTAATTGGTAGCTCTTGATAACCATTACGCAAAGAGAAACAAAAGTCTGCTCACAAATCTTTTCTAGACTGCTGACAGGTAATCTTCTCGTTTTCCATCGTTATGTTTTCGCAGATGTAAACGGTCGTTTTCTTGTCTGCTCCTAACTCTAATTAAAAATTTGGCGATTTCTTTTGGTGAAAACGTTTTTGAGTTTGGGAGAAGCAAGGTGTCTTTTCCTTTTCTTATGCATTCAACCAGCTTGTCTTTTTCTTGCTCAGTAACATTGCCCTCATGAAAAGTAAACAAACATGCCTTATCCCAGCTTATGGCAAGCTTTGCAGCGCAAGCTTGAAGTGAACTCACTCCTGCAACTACATTAACCTCAGATACATCAAATAAACCACTTTCTAACACAGTGTGTAAAAGTCCTGAAAAACCAGGGTCACCAGTTGAGAGGAAAACCACATTTTTGCCACTCCTCATCAATTCTGCCGCATGTTTTAAGACTTCACGTAGGTTTTTAGCTGCTAAGACAATTAATTCGCCTTTGATTTCAGAAGTAAAAAGGTGAAGACTTCTTTGTGCCCCGATAACAACCTCAGCTTGAGCTACAGCTTTTCTTGCGGCTGGCGTAACGTAGTCTGGGTTACCTGGTCCAACGCCGACTATGTTAATTTTAGCCAAGGTTTATTGCACCAAGCATTCTCATCCATGCCAAGGACTTTACCATCCATCGCCACAATAACTACGCTTATCTTAATCTTATTTTCGACTCGGTCACTTACCCGCTGGTTGACTCGGGCGGCAATTCGGTTGTAGGTCGCTTCTAAGAGTTTGGCTTGTCTGAGGATTTCTGTAGCTTCATCGGTGGTATTAGCCTCCAACAACTCATTGATTGTTTCGGTTTTGGCTCCGACTGCACCGGCATAGGAGGCGATGACTTCGTTTCGTGCATCCCCAACTTTGTGGTGGGTATTGAAGATGTTTGCTGCTAACTTAACGAGTTTGCCGCTGTGACCGAGAACTATGATTTCTTTTACACCCTTCGACACGGCTTTGTCTAACATGTAACCAACGAAGTCGCCTGTTTGCACAATCGCATCTTCGGGAACACCGAACTGTTGTTTAGCAATTCGTTCCCCGATGTTGCCTGGAACAAATAGGATGCGGTTATAGCCCTTTGCTAGTGCGACATCAATTTGTGGCACCAGTGAACGTCTACACGCTTCGAGCGAGAGAGGTTTAACCACGCCTGTCGTACCCAAGATGGATATGCCGCCAGCTATGCCCAGTTTAGCGTTCATGGTTTTCTTGGCGATATTTGCCCCTTCAGGCGCACTGATGAGAATTTCAACGCCTATGCCAGGAGGGAGCACTTCTTTTACTGCTTCACTTATCATGCTTTTTGGAACGGGATTGATGGCCCCTTCACCGATGGGAACTTGCAAGCCGGGTTTGGTGACTTTACCTATGCCCTCGCCGCTTTTGATGGTGATTTTGCCGTCATTTGTAAGTTTGACAGTTGCGGTGATTTCCATTTTGTCGGTGACGTCAATGTCTTCTCCCGCATCTTTGACAGTGATTGCTTCGGCGGTGTCTTTGGCGAGTTTTCTGCTATATTTAACTGGCACCTCAAAGCGCAATCCTATTGGGGTGGGGATTACTACTCGATCAACTGGTTCTTTTAGGGCAGCAATTACGGCGGCTTTGGCTGCCGCAGCCGCAGTTGCACCTGTAGTTATGCCGTATTTTAAAAACCTCGCCATTCAGAGGTCACCTTTAACCGTATTTTTTGCCCTCAGCCATAGAAAGTAAAGCATTGAAGACCGCAACTGCGATTGTGCTACCGCCTTTGCGTCCTTTCGTGATTACATATGGGATTGGAAGTTTGG
This sequence comes from Candidatus Bathyarchaeota archaeon, assembly GCA_963775685.1. Taxonomy (GTDB): domain Archaea; phylum Thermoproteota; class Bathyarchaeia; order Bathyarchaeales; family Bathycorpusculaceae; genus Bathycorpusculum. The sequence goes on along the minus strand of CAVZJV010000011.1, from coordinate 16,612 downwards.
CGACGACTTCTTTGGATTCTGCGGCGCCAACAAAGCCGACTGGAACTGCGACAATCAATGCTGGCTTAACTTTGCTCTGTTTAATTTGGTCTGCGAGTTCGAAGGCAGCAGTAGGAGCGTTACCGATAAGGATGATGGCGCCATCTAAGCCGTCTTTTATGGCAAGACGCATGGCAGCCGCAGAACGTGTCAAGGACTCAGCCTTTGCCAGTTCCATCGTTCGTTCATCGTTCATATAGGTGAAGATTTTGCCGCCGAATTTTTTAAGACGCGCATCATTTATACCTGCTTTTATCATTTTAACGTCGGTGACTACCTTCGCTCCTGCCTTAATGGCTGCAACTCCTGCAGCGACTGCTCCTTCGCTGATGACGAGGAGTTTGGCGAATTCCGGGTCAGCTGTTGTGTGGACGACCCTCTCTACAAGCGGTACTTTGTCTTTGGGCAACTTTGCCAAGTCTGAACCTATAGCTTCTCGGATAAGCATCATGCTCTTATCTACGATTTTGCCTGCTTCCGCAACAGAGTAAGCATCAATAACTTCACCGTCCTTCTTTATCTCTTGACCTAGAGCTTTGAGCGCTTTTTCTTCGAGGATGTCGGCTATTCGTTCGTCACTCCCTATTGGTTCCCCGTAAATCAATTCGATCCCTAACGCTTTAAGATGGGGCTGTTTCTCTTTTACTCCAATTAATTCCGGAATTTCTTGAGTAGTATGGATACCTGGAGCAAGGAAAGCGGGAACCAGAACAATCTTTGACACACCCTTCTTCGCCATGACATCAATGGCTTCAGCTATTGTTGGAGTGTCTCGCATCATAAAAGCAATTTCGACCGCCTTGAACTTTGAGCGACTCCGCAGAGATACCGCTAGTTTTTCTAGGTTTTCTCTGTTATGGGGCAATTTGCTTCCGTGCCCAATGAGTATTAAGCCTACAGTATCCAACACTGTTTGTTTTGGCAAGTTATTTTTTCTCCGTTTTCTCAAACAATTTAACCGCTGTTTCGATGAGTTTCTCATCACCTTTCTTGGCGGCTAACCTTAGGTTCTCAACAATGGGAATAAACGTTTGCTTAAGCAAAATTGAAGTTAAATCTTCTAGGACACGTTTTTGTTTTTCATCCAAATTTCCCAGCATGTTTAGGGCAGTTGCAAGCTCTTTCTGCCTAACGTCTTCAGCGCGTGAAAGAAGCGAAGAGACAATTAAACGAACTGAGAGACTTTTCATGTCATCATTTAGAATTAAAAGTTCCTGTTCTAAGATTTTGACGGCTTTCTCGATGCTTTTCCCGCGTTCCTTCTTATTCTTGTCAGCTATAATTTGCAGGTCGTCGATGTTGTAGAGTTTCGTTGACGTTACCTCTTGCACGGCTTTTTCAACGTTACGGGGATTGGAAATGTCGATTATTATTATGTCATTTTTGTTGACGCGTTGACTCATCAAACGGGAAACGATGTCTTTGGTTAATAGGTAATGCGGGGCCGCAGTAGAGCATATCACAACGTCAGCTTCAACCAGGACTTCTTCAAACTGGTTAAACTTCACCGCTTTACCTGAAAGATCCTCGGCAAGTTTTACCGCTCGATCATAAGTTCGGTTAGCTATAAATATCGGGCTGAGGCATCGTCGAGCCAATGCTTTGGCGACCAACGTTCCGATTTCGCCAGCACCCATAACCAAGATTTTCTTGTCCTCTAAATTCCCCAGCAGGTTCACAGCTAATTCAACAGCGGCGGAACCGATGGAGACGGCCCCTTTGTTGATGCCTGTTTCGTTGCGGACGCGTCTGCCAACAGTCATGGCTCGGTTGAATAGATGTCTCAGGATTGGGCCGATGACTTTTGCGTTTTCCGCTTCTAGGTATGCATCCCAGACTTGGTTTAAGACTTGGTCTTCGCCTATAACCATTGATTCTAAGCCTGAGGTTACCCTGAGTAAGTGGTTGAAGGCTTCGTTATCGATGGAGGTTTCGATGGCTTTGGTTGCTGCCTCAACTTTTTCTGGCGCTCGGTTTGCCAAATAAGTTTTAGCTGCAGCAGCCATTTCATCTGCCAGCTCAGTTACTATGAAAAGTTCAATTCGGTTGCAAGTTTGCAAAATAAGACATTCTTCTACGTTTCTGATTGAGCGAATCTCGGTAAGTGCTTTTTGCTTCTCCTTAAACGCTACAGCCTCCATCAATGGCACATGGGCTGTCTTATGCGTGATTCTGACGTTTATGACGTGATCTGTCTTTGCCGAGGAAAGCATGGATGGATAAACCATGCGGCTTAAATATAAGGTTTACTCGTAAATAGCCGTTGGGGCATTTGAGATGGTTTTAGGTCACAGAATCGGCTTAGTTTACCTTCCAGGGGCTCTACCGTGCTTTGAAGACTTCGGAAACCTCCCAACCGACATAGTCTGCGCTGACGCCCAGGTAGATGGCAAATCTGCATCCGAAATTTTAGATATGCTAATCATTCCAGGCGGCAGTCTTGTTGAATCTCAAAGCGTCAATGACAAAGTCACCCGCGAAATTATCAAAATGGCAGATTCAGGCAAATTTGTTTTAGGCGTCTGTTCAGGTTTTCAGGTTCTTGCCAAAGAAACTGATGTTGGAAGACTCTCAACAATTCCAATTACCCGTGAAGGCTTGGGGCTACTGGATGCCGAGTTCAAACCGTTAGTATGCACAGACCGAGTGACAGCGACAGTTGTGGACAAAAGTTTCATCACCCAAGAAATCGGCAAAGAAATATCCGGGTTCCACTGTCACACCTACGGCAAAATCGTGCTCCACAAAGACGCCAAACCAATCATAATCACACATGCCAAACGAGTCAACTACAAGAAAGACCCCCAAGACTTGGTTTCAGGCGTCGCCAACAAGCAAGGTAACGTGGTCGGCGTATTCATCCATTCTCTCTTAGATCATAACCCGACTATCCTTGACAGCATCACCAAATCGCTGGACATAAACGCGGTTGAACTAAACCAGATCAGGCAAGCAAATGTGAAGCTGCTGGACCAAATCAAGGGCGAAGTCGGTATAGCAACTAATGTGCGCCAGCAAGCCCCAATCAGCCAGGAGTCAAAGCTGCTGATGGTGACAGCGACGGGGAGCGGTTCGGGCAAAACCTTCATCATAACAGGCATTGCCGGAGCGCTAAAGAAAAAAGGCTACAGAGTCGGTATCATTAAGGTTGGGGGAGATATACGCGATGCTGTCTCCTCATTGTATCTCATTAAGGAGCCAATCAAAGAGTATTCTTCGATTAAGATTGGGGAAAGCGGCTGGACCCCTCTCGAGCAAGCAGTCGAGGAAGCCGCCAAAAAGTACAATTTCCTCCTAGTTGAAGGAGCTATGTCCGCGTTCACAGGTTTGCTTAACGAAAACTATAAACGCCCGATGTCTACAGCCGAAGTTGCCTCCGCACTTGGCGCATCCACCATTGTGGTCGTGGGCTGCGACAAGGAAGGCATCGAAGGCGGCCTAATCAATACCCTCAACTATGTCAACATCCTCAAACGCCTCGGCGTAAAAACCACAGGCGTAATCCTCAACAAGCTGCGAGTAAGCTACATAACCGACGAAATACGTCAAACCATGAAAAGCGCCTTTCAGAATGCTGGAATCGAATTGTTAGGTATGGTGCCGCGGTTGGATTTAGATAGGAGAGGCATGATTCCTGAAATCGAAATCCGCTATGAGGACTTTGGCGCCCAAGCAATCGATGCAACGGAAAAATACATCGACTTAGATTTGCTTGTTAAAGTTGCTTTGCCGCCCACTCAGGTTGCAGTTGACTATTCGGCTTTTGTGGAAAACTTCAAAAAACTACTAACCAACTATAACCTAAACGTTTCCCAAGGTGGCAAACCAGAAAGTTGTTCATAGACCTAAAACTTGAAAGCAAAACCGTTGTTGTAGTGGGCGGAGGCGCAGAGGCTTACCGCAAAACCCAGAGCTTTTTGGATTCTGGCGCAGTAATCTGGGTAATCAGCAAAACTTTTTCGGATGGCATCGAGAAGCTAAGCAAAGAAAGAAAAATCATTTTGTTAAAAACAGAAATCAAAGACGGCACAACATTTGTCGACTGCCTTAACCCGAAGCCAGACGTACTGTTAGCTGCGACCAATGACAGCAAGCTAAACGCAAAGCTGGTTTCGGCAGCAAAAGCAAGGGGCTGCATGGTTTACGCCGTGGACAACCCAGCGTTGAGCGATTTTATCTTGCCTGCAATCGCAAAAGTCGGCGATGTCAAAATTTCAGTTTCCACCGGCGGCAAAAGCCCCGCGATGGCGCGTGTGATCAGGGAAAGAATCGAAAAGCTGGTTAAGCCTGAGGATTTGCTTGCGATAGAACTTCAAGCCTGCATGCGTGAAATCCTAAAAGAGCAGGTTTCCGACGTAAAAGCTCGACGTAAACTGCTGTACGAGATACTTAATAACTCCAACATCAAAAAGGCTCTGTGTGAAGGACAACTTGAAGAGGCTCAGGATTTAGCTATGAAGCTGATTGATAAAAGGGAGATGAAAATATGAGTTTTCCAACTGTTAGAATGAGACGTTTGCGTAGAACTGCTGCTTTGAGGGAAATGCTAAAACAGACAATTATTCAACCCAGTAACCTGATTTACCCAATTTTCGTTGAAGAAGGTATCAAAAAACCCGTTGCCATCAACTCTATGCCATGCTACAACCGTCTGCCCATCAGTCAAGTTGTTGAGGAAGGAAAACAAGCACTCGTCCAAGGCGTCAAATCTGTGCTGCTTTTCGGCATCCCAGCCAAAAAAGATGAAGAAGGCACCAGCGCATACTCCAAAGATGGCATCGTCCAAAAAGCTATCCGTGAACTCAAAAAAGCATTTGGCGAAGAGCTTGTCGTTGTCGGGGATGTTTGCTTATGCGAGTACATAAGCCACGGACACTGTGGCATAATCAAAGACGCAGAGGTACAAAACGACCAAACCTTAGAAATACTCTGTAAGGTTGCAGTCAGTTACGCCGAAGCTGGCGTGGATATTGTGGCGCCTTCCGCTATGATGGACGGTCAAGTTGGCGCAATCCGCGAAGCTCTGGATGATTCTGGTTTTGAGCAGGTTGCTATTATGGCTTATTCCGCAAAGTATGCCTCGGGCTTTTATGGTCCATTTCGCGAAGCAGCTGAATCGACACCTAAGTTTGGGAACCGTCGCAGCTACCAGATGAGCCAAGGCAGCCAGCAAGAAGCCCTGCGCGAAATCGAACTTGACATATCCGAGGGCGCAGATTTGATAATGATCAAACCCGCCTTAGCATACCTTGATATTATTTCACTAGCCAAAGCCAACTTTAACGTGCCCATAGTCGCCTACAACGTTAGCGGCGAATACAGCATGGTTAAAGCAGCCTCCCAGAATGGCTGGATAAACGAAAAAACCATAACCCACGAAATCCTAACCGCCATCAAACGCGCAGGCGCTGACCTAATCATAACCTACCACGCCAAAGAAGCGACAACATGGTTGAACCAACCTTGACCGAAACCAAATCCAAACAGCTTTTTGAAAGAGCCAAAAAAAGTCTGCCTGGCGGCGTAAACAGCCCCGTCCGAGCCTTCGAACCGTACCCATTCTTTGTGGAATGTGCTCAAGGCTCAAAAATGTATGATGCCGACGGCAAAGCGTACGTTGATTATTGTATGGCTTATGGAGCGCTGCTTTTAGGGCATGCGAACGCCGAAATTCTCGACGCAGTCAAAAAGCAGTTGGCCATGGGAACACTCTATGGTGCTCCTACTGAACGGGAAGTGGAATTAGCTGAACTCATCTCCAAAGCGTCACCCTGTATGGAGATGATGCGGCTCGTCAACAGCGGCACTGAAGCCACAATGCACGCTATCCGCGCGGCAAGAGGCTATACCAACCGAAAGAAAATCATCAAGTTCGACGGCTGTTTCCATGGTTCCCATGACAATGTGCTTGTCAAGGCAGGTTCTGGCGCAGCGACTTTTGGGTCACCAAATTCACTGGGGATTCCCGAGGAAACAACCCAAAACACAATTGTCCTACCATATAATGACGTAGAAGCCCTTGAAGCCACATTCAAGAGCCAGGGCAACGGAATCGCCGCTGTCATCGTTGAGCCTGTTTTGGCAAACGTGGGTTTAATTCTGCCCAAAAAAGATTATCTAACTTATCTTAGAAAGGTAACCAGCGTCAACGGCGCCGTTTTGATTTTTGACGAAATCATCACAGGCTTCCGCTTGGGACTTGGAGGCGCTCAGGAATACTTCAAAGTAAAACCTGACATGGCAACACTTGGGCAAGGTGCTTGGCGGAGGCTTCCCGTTGGCGGCGTTTGGCGGCAAACGCGAAATCATGCAAAACATCTCGCCTGTAGGCAAGGTATACCAAGCTGGCACCTTCAGCGGCAACCCGATCTCCGCAACGGCAGGCTACACAATTCTCAAAATCCTAAACCAGAAAAAAAACAAAATTTACCCAAAACTCGAAAAGAACGCCGCCGAACTCAAAAAAGCTCTAACCGATCTATCCGCAGCCTACAAACTACCAGCCCAAGTCTACAACATCGCCTCACTCTATCAAATCTTCTTCACCAACAAAGACGTAACCGACTACGCCTGCGCCAAACACTCCGACCGAGCAATGTTCACCGCCTACTTCCAAGAACTACTTCGGCAGGGCGTATTCATTCCGCCGTCACAATACGAAACCTGCTTTGTTTCAACGGCACATACAAAAGATGACCTAAAATTCACCATAAAAGCCTTCGACAAAGCCCTCTCGGCGGCAGCCTATACGAGGAAACCTCAATGAAACTAACCGTCGGCACAAGAGGCAGCAAACTCGCACTTGCCCAAACCAACCGTACCCTAAACCAAATCAAACAAAAATGCCCCGACGTAAACTTTGAGTTGAAAATAATCAAAACCATGGGCGACAAAGAACATGGCAAACCGCTATTCAGCATCGATTGCAAAGGGATTTTTGAGAAGGAAATCGATCAGCAAGTGGTCAGCGGTGAAGTAGATTTGGCAATTCACAGCCTAAAAGACGTACCCATCGTTGAGCAGCAGACCGGCACCGTTTTAGCGGCAATTCCAAAAAGGGATTCACCCTACGATGTCTTTATATCCAAAGATAAAATCCGCCTAAACGAGTTACCGAAAGGCGCTGTTGTCGGCACAGGCAGCTTGCGAAGGCTTGCTGAAATCAAATACCACCGCCCCGACTTGGAAGTTGAGCCCATCCGAGGCAACGTCGATACAAGAATTGGCAAAGTCAGAAAAGGAAAGTTAGCAGGCATAGTGATCGCCGAGGCTGGGTTGCAGAGAATGGATATTACCAGCGAAATCACCGAACAGCTCCCTTTGGACCAGTTTCCATCTGCCGCGGGACAGGGCGCCCTCGCAATTGTTGCAAGAGAAAGCAACAACGAAATAAAAAAAATCCTGCAGTCAGTGGAGGACAAAGCCACCCGCGCCGAAATCACCGCTGAACGCAGCTTAGTGCTCAAATTGGACGGCGGCTGCCGCGTACCCATCGGTGCAGTTGGACAAGCAAACGACAACAACCTCACACTCCAAGGCAGCATATATTCGCTAACCACCAAAAAAAAAATCAGCGCCCAAGCCAAAGGCACCTTAGCCCAAGCCGCGGAGCTAGGCAGCATGGTGGGCGAAGACCTAATCAGGCAGGGTGCCAAAGAGTTGGAGAAGGAGTGGAGAGAAAAGTATGGCGTATGGTAAAGTCTACCTTGTAGGCGCCGGACCCGGCGACCCACAACTGCTCACGATTAAGGCTGTTAAGGTACTAAAAGAAGCAGACGTAATCATATACGACCGGCTGGGTGTCAGCGAAGAAATTCTTTGTTTAGCTCCCGCGAACGCTGAGAGGATTTTTGTCGGAAAACGAACGGGCCTACATGAAGTACCACAGAACAAGATTACCGAAATAATAATCAAGAAAGCCAAAGAAGGCAGCAAAGTCGTCCGGCTCAAAGGCGGCGACCCCTTCATCTTCGGTAGAGGAGGGGAGGAAGCAGAAGCGCTCGTCGAGGAAGGCATCGAATTTGAGGTTGTACCCGGAGTTAGCTCCTCAGTTGTTGCTCCCGCGTACGCGGGCATACCATTGACTCATCGCGACTACGCGGCATCAGTTGCCATAATCACTGGCCACCGAGCAGGCGACTCTGAAAAACCCATCGATTGGATAAAAATCGCAAACGCCGTCGACACTATGGTTATCCTTATGGGCGTGGAATCACTGGGCGGCATAGTCAGCAAGCTGCTTGCTGGTGGAATCAGCGTAGACAAACCAGTTGCAATGGTAGAATCAGGCACTTACATTAAACAGCGAACCCTAATCGCCACATTAGGCACAATTGTAAAAGAAGCGCACGCCAAACAAATCAAGCCTCCCTCCGTCATAGTCATCGGTGAAGTCGCTAATCTAGGCAGGAAACTGGCATGGTTCAAAAAACCCCTATCTTAGGCGGCAAAACCATCGCGTTAACGCGTCCCGCAGGTCAGGCGGAAGAAGCAGGAAAACTAATTCGCGAAATGGGAGGGGTTCCCTATTATATCCCAGCTATTGAAATCAAAGGCTTAAACAATCCTGCGCTCGTAAAAAAATTCATCGATGAGCTCAGCAAGGGGCGGGTTGACTATGTTATTTTGATGAGCACCAACGGTGTCAAGTACCTGTTCGAAGCTGCGGATGCTACAAGGGATACCAGCCAGCTAAAGGAAGGCTTAGCTAAAACATTCATTATTGCAGTTGGTCCAAAAACCGCAGAGGCGTTAATAGAAGCCCATGTCCATGTGGATATGGTTCCAACAAAATACAGTTCTGAAGGCTTAATCGAATCTTTCCAAAGCGATCAGTTGATGGGCAAAAAAATCTGCATCCCAAGAACCTGCAACGCCACCCCAATCTTAACCGATAAACTCCGCGAAATGGGGGCCGACGTGGAGGAAATCTATGTTTACGAGTCAGGTTTGCCTGTGGATAAGGAGCTTAAAGAAAAGTTCTATCAGGATTTGATAGGGGGACGAATTGACGCAGTTGTGTTTGGAAGCGGGTTGAGTGCCAAGAACATTTTCAAAATGCTCTCAGAAAAGGCATCCATGGAGCAGATTCGCCGATTAATCAAGGAAAAAGTGACGACAGTAGCTATCGGTCCCACCACTGCTGAAGCTTTAAAAGAAATGGAAATAAAAGTTGACGTGGTGCCCGATGACTACCTTTTCGAAAACGCTCTTGCTGCGTTAGCTAATTATTGGAGTGTCCATTAAGCCGACGTTCAATGTTGTTGTATCAGCACAGTCACTTACGTTTAAAATACACAACAAATTACCTGTAAGTAGATTAAACCAACTTTAGGCGATTTTTTTAGGAGGTGGATTCATGGAAGCAACAGACAAGAGTGGAAAAGTGAAGTTCACTTTTGAAATGGAGTTAAACCAGCCCATAATGGAGCTTGTTAGGCAAGATATTGACATGATGATGGATTTAGCTGCTCAGGGTGCGGACATCTGGAGGAAAAACATGGGCGAGAGAAGGAAAGGAATGGGCGGCATGATGATGCACCACGGTCAAGAATGAGCATTTAAAGCAAATCAACTGTAAACGGCGGTTCGTCAGCCACCGAAGCAACGACTTGCTCTGCAAACGCTTCTTGTTCTTCTTCGCCAGTAACAGCAATCCAACATGCACCTTCTGCGCCGCAAACGCCGCCAGCAGCGATCAACTCCACGTCAGCAGCCGTTAAAGCCTTCAATGCATCCAATTCAGTGAACACCTCTCCTGGCACAGGGAGCAAACGGTAGCCGCTGGCACTGGGCGAATTTAGCCTCTGTGCTATGGTGTTTAAATCGCCGTTTACACGTTTCTCTAAACCTACCGGAATTATTAGCTTAACCCGACGACCCACGACTGCAGGCAAAGCCAAGCCTATCGTTCCAGCTTTTGGTTGACCGATCAAAATGGCGGCTTGCCTTCGAGTTAAATCCAAGGCGTTTGCTCCTTTCAAAATAACATCGCCTTCTTTTAGGGTTTCAATAACATCGGCGATTGTTTTGCTTTTTTGCCAAACACCTTTAGTTATTATGACATCGCCAGGGAACTGGCTTTCATCTGAAAGCCTTCCCTCGGAGGTTACTTTTTTAGCTGGAGACATCAGGGTTATGCCACGGAAAAAGTGTTTTCTCGAGAAGTTTCCTTTTATTTTGTGGGTTTTTAGGATTTCTTCGGTAATGTAACCATTGGTTGTTCCAGCGACAATTACGAGAGTTCCATTTTTTAACGCTTTAATAATGGCTGGGTGTTTTGTGATGGTTTTTGCTATCAACCGTTTACCTGCTTGGGCTGTGATGAGAAACTGTTCCATTTAAGCTTCCTTTCCCCGTTTCATTAATCTTTAAGAGGAATAAAAATTTTAACCATCAGCTTAACGCTTATTAAGGAACACAAGATTTCTTAAGGATGATTGGCACAGCTTTAAAAGCAAGCGCACCTTACAATGGGAGACTTAACGGTGAGTATTTTGGCTCAAAAAATTCATGGAAGAATAACTAATTACCGCATAGGAATAAAGGAACAAACTTCAAACGAGTGCTTAATTGAATTTGAAAACGTTACCTCAGCATCCTTAGCTAGCAAGCTAGTCGGACAAAAAGTTACGTGGAACAATGGAAAAACAAAGCTTGTTGGAAAAATTAGGGGTCCACACGGCAAGAACGGCATGGTTAAAGCAAGGTTTACGCGCGGAGTTCCTGGTCAAGCTATAGGTTCAATTGTTGAACTTGTGAGTTAAACATTTTCATTTTTTCAAAAAAGTAATAATTTTTTATAAAAAATCTGTGATCTACAGTTCGCCCACATCAGGCCCTTCGTATACATATTCGGTTATTTCGGTTTTTCCGTCTTTAACTGTTACTTGGTAGTCGGCTTCGCATATTGGGCAAGCAACTATTTCGCCATCTTTTAAACCATCGCGTTTGAAGGTATTTCCGCATTCGGTACATTTTAAAATAATAACTATGCCTCCTACTCCATTTTGAGATAGTTATGGCTTCGGAGCCAATCGGATTGGTTTTTACGGTAACGCCAGAAGATGTCTCCTCTCGTGTCAGATTGGAAATCCCACGGAGAAACCAATACAACATCTCCTTCTCGTATCCAAACGCGCCTCTTCAGTTTGCCGCGTACCCTACACATGCGTTCTTTGCCGTCTTGGCATTTAACAGTGATTCTTTCTGCCCCAAGCATTTTAACAGCTACACCTAACACGTCGTTTGTGGAAGGTAAGACCATACTGTCAAGGTTGCCCTCGTTTGTAATTTTTCGTTTACCCATTTTTTACACCTATTTGGCTTGCGCCTATTAGTAATCAGAATTGTTTTGAGAAAAAGTGCGAGAGTGGTTTGACTCTTCCTCTTAAGAATTCTAACCTTATCTCAATTAAGGATACCACGTGTATATTAGGTTAGCTTACATTTTTGGACTTTTTTCGCATGGTTACAAGCCTTTTTGGATTAGGAATTTTTTATTAACTTATTTACTCAAAATAGGCATGGAATTATTTTATTTTCCAGAAAAGGCTTTATTACCCATTCCTTTATAGGGATGTAGCCTTATTTATGGTTGAAGAGTTTCTTTTATCCTCTTGGATAACCTAACTGATAACGGATGCTTTTCGTAAAGTAAACAAAGAGGTAAATAGATTTGTGTATGTTAAGAGCAGGTTTAGTTAAAAATTGTCGTAGATGCAAGTCATCTGTCAGGCTAAATTGCGTTCTCAGAAAGAAGTCGGGTAAGAAATCATACAGCGACAACAAGAAGAGAACAGGATCAGAACAAAAATCCTAAATCAACCGAGCATTTTTGCTCGTTCCTAAAATTTTTTAACGTTTAAAATTATCTTTTTTAATTAAATTGTCAGAGGTTAGGAGCCTAAAGGGTTCAGAAGATAATTAAAAATAAAAAAGAAAATAGTTAAAGATTGTAAAAGATGCTCAGCTATGCGCTTAGTATCTTCTTGGTGGTCTACGTTTTGAGTAGCACTCTCGGCAGTAAACTGGCCTTGTACCGTCCGGCTTGAAAGGAACTTCACATTCTTTTCCGCAGTCAGCGCAAGTTGCCTTGTGCATCTCTTTGTTATTATACATTCGCTATTTCAACTCCTACTACTTTGGCTGTGCAAAAGTGTCTCTTTCACACAGTACAATCTAACTAATCACCGATGCTTATAAATTGAGTGCTTTCACGGTCTTGATTAATTAATAAAAACCTCATACGCATTTAACTATAGACTGAATTTCTTTGAATTTTATTTTAGGATTGATGGAAGAAAAATGGTTTAAGCATACAAATTAAGGAAATAACTATTTTTCATCGTCAACCTAATATAGGTAACATAGTATTATTAATTGAATATTCGGGTAATTGAGAAAAAGTATAAAATGGCAATCCAGCAGTTGCTTTTTCTCTTCAATTGCCAATACTTTGAGAGGGGTAATTTGAGACAGAAAAAATCAACATTAGGTGAACATCTTGCGCTTCTTTCGGTAAAATATAACATTTACCCTAATGAAGTCTTTCAAGCATTAATCACAGCAAAAAACAACGAGAAAGCTGTATGCGGCAACCTAACGGTAGAATACCGAGGCAAGGTTAAGGGCGAAACAATTTTTCTCATAACAAAAGACAGCGCCGTTGTTGCTCAGTTCCGTGTCGCCGAAGAATTTCTTCTAAGAAAAGATAACCCCTTCGAGAGCTGGATGAGCACAGATAAGATTCGCAAGAAAATCGCTAAACAAAACACTGAGTCAATCTACACCTCAATTCATGATTTGCGAGCAGGCATGAAAAGGGTTAACTTAAAAGCTGAGGTTTTAGAGATTCCTAAACCTGCGCAGGTTCATACCCAGTTCGGCAACACTGTCATGGTCGTCAATGCTTTAGTTGGGGATGACACAGGAAAAACTAAACTCTGCCTTTGGGAAGGGCAAATAGGCTCAATAGCAGTCGGAAACAATATTGAGTTAAAGAATGCTCAGGTATGTGTTTTTAGGGGCGAAAGGCAGTTACGGCTAGGGAAAAATGGGGTGCTTAACGTCGTTCCCGCTGGCACCGTTAAGCAACAGTTGGCAACTGCGTCCGTTAGATAGAAAAAAATATTTTTAAAAATTGAAAGCTGGTTTTAGCTATTTCCAGTCAGTTCTTCTTCTGGACCATGCTTGTTTTTGGTTAGCATCAGAAGTTGACACTTTGTGTTCGGCGCTCCCGGGAGACCTATGTTTAGCTAAACATTCTCTACAATAAACGGGTTTGCCCGCTGTTGGTTTAAAAGGGACAGTGGCGGGTTTGCCGCAGTCGCTGCATTTGATTTCTGTTACATTTCTTTGAGACATTAAATTACTCCATATGATTTGAAAATACGGAAAAATTCCTTATTTTACGTTTCATTAATGTTGGAACGTTGACTTAAATGTTTCCGTTAGCGTTAAACTGCCCGGTTTGATAGTTATCTTTGTTTTCACCTTTTTTAAAGGGTTTTTTGTTTCGATGGAGCATTCCCTTCATCAAACCTCGCTTTTATGCTGAGTTTCTGAGTTCTCCTTGGATAGCAATTCTACCCTTTTTCCTCTCTATACGCTATCTATTCAATACTAAAGTAACGAAGAGCAGCTAACTCTTATCGGCGAACAATTTTTCCAATCAAGTACACGCACTCTTGTCGCACGTCAAGAAACCTGTCTACCTTTCGTTTACCACCAACCTCGAGCCTTTGTCATGGCTTGTGATTTTCCATTGCTCGTTATAAGGTTGAATGGCGCGGTTATCCCTTAGATCGGAAAACCTGTAAATTTAAAAGCCGGGTTTTTTTGCTTGGGTTTTTAAGGCAGCGCACAATAGTTGATTGAGGGGTACTCTTGGAGCCAAGCGAAGAACTTAACGAATCAACTTTCCAGACCTACCTCTATCTTGTCAAGGTTGGAAAGCCTGTGGGGCCAAGAGATGTTATGCGTGGAGCCAATCTAAGCAGTCCAAGTGTTGCTTACAGGAACCTTCAGAAACTGATGGACTTAGGTTTAGTGGTTAAAGACGAGTACAACAATTATGTGGTTAAAGAAAAAGTAGCCAAAAAGGGCTATGTTTGGGTTGGGAAAACTCTTTTGCCCAGCTTTGTCATCTTGGGCTTCATTTTTGTAGGGATCCTAATCGGCGAGTTAGCTGTCTTGATTCCCCATTTAGTTAGAGGAGCCCCAATTCAAGAGTCATTCTGGTTCTGGATTCTAACAACCACTGTTGCAGCGTTGCTTTTTTTTGTTGAAGCAGTCCGATACAGGATGAAAACTAAGAAGGCAACTTAAAAGCGAATACTTCCGCTTTAGAAGAGTTGCCCCGACAAAAGCAAACTGTTAAAAGTCAATTTTCAGGAATACTAACTTTAACCCAAGGGAGAGAAACTTTGAAGGACTCATTATTGGTTACGCTTGCTGCAATTTTGTTTTTGTTATTTATTTTCTCAGTGCCCTGGGTGACTGCTCAGGCTTCTGGAGATTGGCCAATGTTTCGGGGAGACCTCTCTCACAACGGAGAAGCAACAGGAAGCCCAGTGCTAAATGCCAGATTGTTCTGGAACTATGGTACTGGCGGTCAAGTCTATTCGTCTCCAGCAGTGGTGGACGGAGTGGTTTTCGTGGGCTCGTTGAACGGGAAGATTTATGCGTTAAAAGCGGATAACGGGGCAGAACTGTGGAATTACTCTACGGGGGGTCAGGTTTATTCTTGTCCTACTGTCATTGGAGGCGTCGTGTATGTGGGTTCGGCTGATGGTAAACTTTACGCTATAAACGCTACGAGCGGAGACAAACTGTGGAGTTTTAGCACGGGTGGCGAAGTTGACTCGTCTCCCGCTATCGCAAATGGCGTTGTCTATGTTGCTTCATACGACAACAACGTTTATTCCTTAAACGCCAGTGATGGCTCAAAACTCTGGGTTTTCAGCACCCTCGCCCCGGTCTGGTCGTCTCCCGCTGTCGTTGCAGGTGTTGTCTACATAGGCTCAACCGATAACTTCACTTATGCGTTGGATGCCTCAAGCGGCGCCGAACTCTGGAATTTCACTAATGGTTTTCCAACTGAGTCGTCGCCAACAATCGTGGGTGACTTTCTTTATACAGCCTACGACAACGGCAGCATTTACAGCTTAAACATAGCTGACGGGACACAAGTTTGGAGCTACGCCACAGGCAACATTATCAAATCGTCCCCTGCTGTTGCCGGCGGCGTTGTCTATATTGGTTCGTTGGATCTAAATATCTACGCGTTGAACGCTTCAGATGGGACAAAATTCTGGAGTTACACTACCGGCGGCACGGTGTATTCGGCTCCATCAATCGTCGATGGCGTGGTCTATGTGGGCTCTGCGGATGCAAACATCTATGCGCTAAACGCCACAAGCGGGGCCAAGCTTTGGAACTACCTAACCAACGGCTACGTTGAATCGTCCCCTGCAGTCGTCAACGGAGTGGTCTATGTTGGCTCCCTAGACGGCAACATCTACGCGTTGACCAACCTAGCCCAGAACACCAATGAATTTCCCATAGTGATTTTTGCTGCTGCCATAGCTGTTATTTTTGTTTTACTGGCGACGTTCATAATTACAAGAAAAAGAAAACAAAAGTTTCAGCGTTAATCCATGTTCCAATTTGGAACGCCTATGTTCCATGCGTAGAACTAAGAGCCGCCTCTTGCCTTGTTATGGGTAGGTGTCATGGATGCAGAAAAACCAAATATCCGAACAAACAATAGGCAAAATCAAACTATTCTTGCTAGTAGCTATAGTCACCCTCGCCGTGGGCATTTTCATGTACTACTTCACCTTCACCTCATACGGCTACAGCAACTGGACCTTTGTCATCATGAACATCATCCTCTTCAGCGTCTTCTTCCTTCTCTCCTCCTTCCGCAAAAAACTCAACCGCCTACCCAACAGCGTCTATATAGCCTTCATCGTCGCATTGTTCGCAGAAATGTACGGCATACCCTTGACCATGTACTTTTTCGCGGGGTTATTTGGCTACAACAAAATCTTTAGCATCGAGTTTCTCTTAACCCAAGTTATGGGGTCACAACCATTCTACATCGTCTACCACTACTGGGTGTTTCCCGCATCAAAAATAATAATCGGCGCAGGCATGCTGTTTGTCATCTTCGGCTGGTACCAAATCTTTCGGGCAAACGGAAAGCTTGTCACCTCTGGCCTCTACAAGTACACCCGCAACCCCCAATACATCGGGTTCCTAATGATAACTGGCGGCTTAAACGTTCAATGGCTAACAATCATCACAACAGCAATCTGGCCTGTCTTGGTTGTTCTGTACTGGCGGCTGGCAAAAATCGAGGAACGGGAGGCTTTAGCAAAATATGGCGAAGCATTCCGATTATACAAACAGGCAGTACCCAGATTCATACCACGACTAAGAAGACACCAAATAAAAGATACTCGAAGCCTGCCCCTCTCCTTGGAAACAAAGCCAAAACCACTATAGAAATCAAACATCCCCCCTCCATTTTTTTCTTTTTTTCCTGATATAGTTTTTAGGTAAGAAA
>CAVZJV010000010.1:0-29378 GCA_963775685.1 Candidatus Bathyarchaeota archaeon | reverse complement strand
CCTGAGTAGATGCCCAGGATCCAAAATTCTCACTACTTTTAACAATATTATTTAGCGTTTCAAAACCATTCTTCAATTCAACCGCGCCTAATTCCCATGGACATACACTATCTGCATCATTTTTCTAAGACTCCTCATCATTTTTAGGGGAGATTGAAAAGACCCTGCAAGACAACCGCAATTTGAACAGTCAGGATTATTCCCGAAGCATCTTCTTTTGTTCCATGAAACGTCTAAATGAAGAGCCCCATCTCCCCATGGACAGAAGTCTCGATGATCCGGAAATTCATACCATTTTATCATCGCATCTGTCATTAGAAAACACCTATGGGATAAAGCCTTGACTCTCTTCATTTCTTCTATCAGAGCGCCTCTTTCTTTTTTACTTATAACCATGGATGAACCGCGATCGGTTCCACCCGCACAAATATTGCAAACTACACCTTCAAACCCGTTTTTTTCCGCAATTCGTGTGATATCTTCCAGCTCACTATAGTTGCTTTTTGTAAGAGTCATATTAATAATTACGCGTTTATCTTCCGAATAGTTTTTCATAACTTTAGAAAAAACGTCATACCCTCGGATTGCGTCGTTTGTTTTTGATAACCCATCTAAAGAAACGAATAATCTGTGATTAAATTTTTCAGGTATTCTAATAGTTCCATTTGTTATAACGTAGACTAGTGGGAATATTTTATCAGCGAGCATCAAAACGTCCGTCCTGAGTGCTGGTTCACCGCCCACCAATAAGACTGCTCTAATTCCAGATTTGTAGAGCTCGGTAAATCTTTTTTTCCAAACAGAAATATGCAGCTCTTGTGTTTTAAGGTCTTCTTTACCGTTAAAATGATAACAGTGTTTGCATCTAAGGTTACAATTGTCCGTTACATCAACTTCTGCGTAAAATTTTGTTCTGAACATAATTCTCTTCAGGTCAAGCCAAAGGAAGAACAAAATTGTCTGCAGACGCTTTTTCATGATAGAATAAAAGCGTTACAACACTTAAAGCCTTAATAATTCTTAGATCTTTTGTAAGCAATAAAAATATCCATCTTTCAAAATCGCCTAGCAGATTGAGCGACTGGATACCTATGTTCAAATTATGAGCCATGAACTTTTAGCTCAATGGACCTACCAGGTTCGACTAATCTGCAAACGGGTATGAATCCTATCGTAAATCTGATTGAATGCTGTCACTTTGGACGTTGTTTTCTTTTTTCCGCGGCTTCCAAACAACTCCAACTGTGGCTAATAATATTCCTATTACGAGTATTCCAACCAAAGGTGCTGAGAGACCCCTTGCTATAATCAGGATAACACCTATCACGGTAAGTATGCAGCCCATTAAGATAAGTCGTAATTTCACACTATCCATATTTTTCTACCCCACTACTTCCATTTCGTCAATATTTCCTCCCTTTGGAAAGTTGCCTTGGCGACGTAAAGCAGACACGCATCAACCACCAAAATAATAGCAGTGATGAGGAGGAGGGTGATGGTGCTGCTGAGCTGTATTAAACCAAGTTCACCGGCGACATAGATCCCCCCGAAGGGGAGAATCAAGAAAATTCCAATCTGTTGCGCAATGCGCACATCGCTCACCCTGGCCGAGACAATGACGTTCCACTCGACACTCATTACGACCGCCAAAGGAACCATAAGAAAAAGTACAATGGCTGCATTCCAGTTAGGGAAAAAATAGTAGCCCAATGTGCCACGTGTCACCAAGTCCAAAAGAAACATAAAGATTGCAGCGCTTCCTAAGATAGCGCCTATGGGCGGAAGAAACGCTGCGATTCCCTTTCCGAGCAAGATTTCGCTATCGGTCGTGGGAGTGACCAAGAGCGGCTCAAGGCTCTTTTCGACTTTCTCTCCGACCAGGCTGTAGGAGGCAATAGTTGTTGGAATAAGACCTGCGAGGATGAGGTAGAAGAAAGAAAATGTAGGCAGCAGTATCGTGAGTTCCGGCGCTGGAATTCCGTTTCCACCATTACTATGCCCTGCAAGCACTATCACAATCGGAAAAAGAATTGAGACAATGAGTGGGACAACGATAATTGAATAGATAATGCTTTTCTTCTTTAAGAATATCTTGAAGTCCTTCGAGGCGATGATCCATGATCTTTTGAGTCTCATTTGGTTTGCCTCACGAGCTTAAGATAGGTATCCTCCAATGTTGAGCCTACAATGGTGACGGATTGAACGTGACCGCCGGCTCGGAATATCGTGTCCAAGATAGCTACATTCTCTTTTTCGGGATTTGTCACATCGATGGCTAGTTTGTTGCCTTCGACGACTAAGTTCCGAAGTGGTAGCTTTCTTAAAGCAGATAGTATCGCGTCGCCTACTTGCTCTAGCTGAATTAACGTCTTTCTTCCTTGAATGGATTTCTCAAGTTCTTGTGAAGTGCCAATTGCCATAAGCCTAGTGTTCAGTATTGCAATCCTATCGCAAATCCTATGCACCTCGTCAAGGTTGTGCGTGTTCAGGAAGATGGTTTTCTTCTCTTTCTTGAGCTCGAGGATGAAATCCCGCACAGTCTTTGAAGATTCTGGGTCGAGGTTCGCCGTTGGCTCATCCATGAACAATATCTGAGGGTCATGGATGAGGGCGCGTGCTATCGAGAGTTTTTGCTTCATCCCTTTGGAGAAAGATCCAGCTGCGACGCCCTTCTTCTCCCAGAGCCCAAGCAACTTGAGAAAGCGCTCAATATTCTCTTTCCTCTGCGTTTCTGTGCAATCATATAGCTTCCCATAAAAGTCCAGGTTGTCGTAGGCGCTCAAGTCATCGTAAAGGCCCACGTTGTCGGGAACCAATCCGATGAGCTCTCTTATTTTCAGAGAATCTGCCTCGTTGCTGACATCATAATCGCCTATTCTGGCTTCTCCGCTCGTCTTTGAGATCAGGCAACAGAGCATCCTCACGGTAGTAGTCTTGCCCGCTCCGTTGGGGCCTAGAAAGCCTAAAATTTCGCCCTCATTGACGTGCAGGGTAATACTGTCCACAGCTATTAAGTCCCCGAATTTTTTTGTTAGGTTTTCTGTGTCAATCAATTAGACATCACTGTGACAGATTGGTTATCCTGATTCTTGATTATCTCTGGGATGAATCCAGGTATTTAAATCTAAATTTGATAAGAGGCACATCTTATTAGATACAATACTCCACCTTCTTTCTTTTTGACACAGTCAAACCCAAGCGGGGGTCCAAAACGCCGACTCTAACTCAATCAGTTGTAAAGCCCGTTTTTTACGGTAAAAATTAATCTTTAACTTTTGCCCGTTTCAGAGGAATCGCCAAATAATCCATAACTATGCTTATTTTGGCAAAATAACCTTAAATATCACCTTAAAAAACGTTTCATGAGGGGGATCCCAACCCAAATTTACCTGTAAAAAGATTTGAGGATGAGTCGGACCAAGCTAATCCTACTTGCCAACTTTTAATCTTAAATACCTTTTTCCGCCATCGTAAAAAAGACGACTAAGGCTTGAAAATCAACAAGTATTTTCGGTCTTTATCTTCTGTAATGGTTAAGGCATGTTTCTTTGCATGTGCCTCTATCTCTATCTTGTTGTAATCGCATTTTATTTGAATCTGGAAACTGTTAGGCTTTACTTGAAACATTGACACATAAGAAGGTTCAACTAAATTGTTGTCCACTAACTCTTTTAGCAAAGCCACAGCTTGTAATCTATCCAAGAGCCTACCCGTTAGAAATTGTTTGGGGAAAGTAATATAATCTTTTGGTACACCCCACTAAAAACGAGGCTTGAAATTGACACTGAAAAAGTATAGCAATAAAGACCTAAGCAAACCATTAATTGTATGATTTTAACGAAAAGAGAAGTATCAGTTTTTGCTATTTGATTATTTATTGGCTTTGCGGATTTTGGAGTTGAGAACTGGTTTCTAATTATTACGTTGCAGAAAAAACAGTTCGGGAGTATATAGAGCCTTTTGGTAAGAGCTTAGAATCTATCGTGACTTTATCTCAAATTTGTTCGGCGTAAAAGTTCCTTTTTTCTGCGGGCACAAATTGACATACAACTGTAGCCTCCGCTGTAAGGTGTGTCCTTTTTGGAAAAGACCAAGCCCAGACCATAATCTTGCACATGAGAAGGCGGTTCTGAAACAATTCTACTTTACAGGGGCTGTCGGGGTTGCGTTTGAAGGTGTGGAGCCTTTGCGGATTTTGATTGGAAAAAAATAAAAACTTGCCAAAAATGCAGCCTCCATTGTTACTGGGAACTTTTTTTTGATTCGCAGAATATTCGAACTTTCAAATTGTGGCTTAGAACTATCGCTTGAATGGGTATATATTCGCCTTTTTCCTTTAGTCTAGTGTGGTTGAAAGTCATGCCAAAATGCCCAAATTGCTCAACACATACGCAAGGACCTGATAAAGAATGGAACTTCGGGCGATTCCAAGTCAAGATGTATAAGTGCAAAAAATGTGGAAATCAATTCAGAGACTTTTACATGGAAAATACGTTGAAATTTGAGTTGAGCGCACACAATGGTAGTTTAGGAAAAATCAAAGTCACAAACGAAACTATTGACAGGCAAAAAATCTACAAGTAAACGCGCTTCTAATAAGGAAAGAAAATAGACTTGAGTTTCCTTTGAGCGTTCGCTAAGAGATGGCAAATATAGATAAGCAAATAAAAGATTAAGCGGCTTAAAAAATGTCTAAAAGATAAACTAAGGAAGGGAACAATTTTGAAACCAAACAATGAAGAGAATAAGATTATTGTTGAAGTAACTGAGCATATCAAAAAGAGGTATTTTAAACATAAACCTGTTACGTTTGAGGTTTTTGAACCTCTAAGTCCCGAGTGGAAAAATGAATTCAAGTATCCTACTGGGGGATATGCTTGGGGCGATAACTGGTCTAACCAAATTATCCACTTAACAAGATGCCAAGATAGAATGGCATTCTACGAACTTGTTTTCCACGAAGTCTATAGATTGAACACACCGGAAGGGCACGAAGAAATCTTTCCAAAAGAAAGACGCTATATTGAAGCAAAATTTGGAGTCAAACTTGATAAATGGTTGCCTCTTCAAGACGAAATAATTAGAACCCTCTACCCCGTGGATCAAAAAATATTAGAAAATAGTTTAAAAAATTGTGGGGAACAATCGAGAACAATGCAGGAGATAGAGCAACGAGCAAAAGAATTAGGGCTTTGATTTTAAGCTTTTTTTGGTCTAGCTTCTACTCTTCAAACTAAATCAGGTATTTCCCGATTGCTTCAGTTTCGAAATTACCCAAAAGCGCATTGAGCTATTGAAGACTTAAAAGACATAAGGGAGTCATGGAATATACTCTGTAACAAGTTTTTCCGCTTGTTCTTTTGACAGATAATTTGACAGATACATGTGAATGAGCTCTCTCAAAGCGTTTCTTCGTAGTTACTTGTTGAATTTATTATTTGATGAATTGTTGATTCCGCTATTTTGGTTGTTGATGTCGTTACATGGATTGTTGATATCATAATTGGCATTGTAGAAGTCGCTGTTTGGATTATTTAGGTAACTATTTGGATTTTCGTCTTTGGCCTTCAAGTCTTTGACGATTTTTCTGAATATTAAACCAATTGTTGTAGGCATAAAATTACTCCATTGTGAGTTGTATATTTCTAAGGCGAAGTATCTTATTACTTTATCATTTCTCTAACAGAATGCTATTTTGTCAGCCTTTACGTTCTCGTTCGTTCTTTGCTTCTTTCATCTCAGTTTCCAGTTTCTAAAAGAAAAAAGTTGTTAAGGAATATTGCATTTGTTGACTTTTGCGTGTTAAGGCTTAAGATCTCTGTCTTCACTGTAGTCTCGGTCCTCGTGGGCTTCTTCTTTTCAGCTTCATCTTGCTGGTACTCTTCGTGCATACTCGCTTGTTCTCCTTTAGCTTTTGCTCTATCTTCGGCTTGACCTTTCGGCGGATAAACCGTACCCAGCCAAACTTCAAACTGCATTTTGTATTCGGGGCTAGAAAAACCCAGTCGCACAATCCACCAACGACCTTACTAACGTCAATGTTATGGTCGTAAGCTAAACCTTTTACAAATTCTTCCCAATTTGCAGGTAAAGACACATTAAAACTGGCCATAAAAATATTCTCCACTAACAGGATAGGGCTAAGGGATATTTAAGCTTCAAAGACACTGAAAACCAGAAAGCTCCTACCTTTGTTCTTTTAATAGTTGAAGTCGATTGGCGACTTCTTTGGAAAGTTTTTCTAAACCTTCGGCTAAATCTTCACGGTCTACTTCATCGAGAGGGTACCATTTTCCTCCATTATCAATAAAGACAATTTCTAATTTTCCTGCTTTTTTGTTTACCATAATTTCCACCTTATTAATCATAAACTTTTTTGTTTCGCAAGGATTTTGGCTTAAACTTTTCTTGCCCATCGTAAATCGACTAAAAGCACCACTATATGCTTGGTATTACTATTCTAAAAGGAAGGGCTCAGTTAGATTGCCCATAAACATATTTTTTATGCGTGATTAGGCTAACTGGCTCCCTGCGCCTATTGCCAGGGCATTCTTAATAATTTAGTTATTAGGAGTTGAGGAGTGGCGACTTCATTCTCTATTGATTTTTGCATGTTATTACTGCTTCTTGGACAGCTCGGGATAAGTCGCCTTTTTTGCCTCCGAATTTTTCTACCGTTTTCAGTCTTAGTTTTTTTTCTAATTCGTCTGAAATATCAACGTTGATACGACCCAATTTCAGTCACTTTATTGTTCTTTCGTGTTTTCGTAATAAGCGTGTCGATGTCTTTCGTGTCTTGTTTTTATTTTTTGTTATGCTCAGTTCAAGTTGGCTTGCTTATTTACATTAATATATATGTGTCTACACACTTATAAGTGTATGTATTTAAGCTTATAAACACTTATACACATGTCTCGTTGTGCTTTGACCTAACTTGCGGCATTCGAAATTAAAATAGGCTAAGTCTTAACTGGGTTCATCCCCGAACTTGGGGCTGAGTCTTTGGTGAAAAAACGTGCACTATTAAGAAAAGGACACAGCTTCAAAACGACTATGGATTTAACGGAGCAGTTCAATTTTTTGTAAGTAGATCGTAAAAAATGATTTCTGCTGTTTCTAAAAAATCGGAACCCAAGTGTAAACCCAGAATAAGTTTTTAAACTTGACCAATAGAATTAGCTTAAAGACCTTTTGAAGGTGGTGAATTACAATGGCGTTTTATGAAAAACATCCAGGTCACGAAAAACATCTATGCTTTAAAGTTTCCAATAAAACAACATCCCTCGAAGAGTACAAAGCCTTAGTGAAAGATGCCAAGTATTTGTGCAAACACTGTGGACGTGTAGCCGCAAAAGCAGAAAACCTCTGCGACCCAATACCTCTCTAAAAAATACCTCAAAGAAATTCTCATTTCTTGAAAAATCTCTTTTTAATTAAGTTGCCCATCCACAGTTGGGGCGTTATTAGA
Organism: Candidatus Bathyarchaeota archaeon; assembly: GCA_963775685.1. Classification (GTDB taxonomy): domain Archaea; phylum Thermoproteota; class Bathyarchaeia; order Bathyarchaeales; family Bathycorpusculaceae; genus Bathycorpusculum. Next base: position 21,910 of record CAVZJV010000010.1, on the reverse strand, counting down.
ATTTAATCCAAAATGGCAATTGAGCGATACCAGATCAAGAGACTTTGCCAGTTCTTCTTCGGTTGCTGTTTCAAAGAATTTTACGATGTTTCTTTCATCTAACCGCAGTTCTGTTTTGCCCTTCAGTGACAAAGCATATTCGCTTCTTGATCTTTTTGTTTTGAATTTCTTTATCTATTTCTCTAAGACACCATTAGAAAGGGGTATACTTACTGGGTGTTTACACATGAAACCTTGACTTCGCAAGGATGGTTTTCCATGGTATTTTAGAATTACGTGAGAAAGACCTATAAGCCCGTTATTCTTAATATTAGAATATCATAATATGTGTGATGGTTTAAGGTTGAACCCGAAACTAAGAAGGATGTTAACTCAGCCTTACAAAAGCGTTTCAAAACTGTTTCACGACTGTTTCAGCCAACCATCATATCATTCGAATACCATATTATCAGTAAAAGAAAAAAGTGAAATTAAGTGAAAAACTGGAAAATATTAACATTCGTCAGTGTTGCAGCGATAGTGTTTGCACTGTTAGCTTCATCCGCGTTTGCCGCGGCCATGATGGGCGGCGGTTACGGAGGCTACGGAGGAATGATGGGAGGAGGCTATGGCTACGGCTATGGAAACAACAATCCACCTTACTCAACTGGGGCAACTATCCCAACAACACCTTCAACCCAGTATTATCAGCCAGTTTACCCGATGATGTTCGGAGGCGGGATGATGAGTCAATTAGGCAACGGCCAAGGCTTTGGCGGAATGATGGGAGGTTATGGATACACAGTACCCTACGCAAATACTGGAACACCCCTAACCATTACCAATGCAGTAACAATAGCACAAAACTATGTGTCCTCGATAGGCAACCCTAACTTAGCAGTTAAGCAAGTTGAAGAATACTCAGCGAACTTCTACATCCAAGTTAACGAGAAGAATGGCAATGGAGCCTTTGAACTCTTAATCAACAAGTACACGGGCAGCATCTACCCCGAAATGGGACCCAACATGATGTGGAACACCAAATACGGCATGATGCGCGGCGGAATCTTGGGCGGAATCTTTGGAACCCCAACCACAACCATGACAGTGACTTCGACGCAAGCAACTGCTAATGCACAGCAATACCTAAACACCTACGTAAGCGGCGCAACGACAGGCGACGTAACTACATTCTACGGCTACTATACTATCGAAGTGCTTAATGGCGGGACAACCTATGGCATGCTAAGCATCAACGGCTACACTGGACAAGTTTGGGTCCATACATGGCATGGAACGTTCGTCCAAGAACAGCAGGTAAGCTGAGAAAAACTCAATCCCTTTCTTTTTTGTAAATCTCCAATTTAGAATAATAGAAAACCCTAATAGATGAAAACCATTTCCGAATATTCAACTAAGCAGGGAACCGAAATGCCGAAACCACCTTTTGACATGTCAATATACGAATTACAGGCAGAAATTTCAAAAACAATAGCGCACCCGCTAAGAATTGCTATCATCATTCCTTAAAAGATAGTGAGAAAACTGTAAACCAACTCACCGAAAAACTTGGCGCAAGCCAATCCAACGGTTCCCAACACTTAGCAATAATGAGACAGAGACAAGTAGTTAAAACAAGAAAAGAAGGCTCTCTGTATACTATCGAGTTGCCAGCCCAAAGATCAGCCAAGCCTGCGATATGGTTCGAGAGGTATTAATAGAACAGCTCAGTCAACGACAAGAAATGTCAAAACCTTCACTTAGGAGAAAAAGATGTTTTCGTTTGGTTTTGGATGTGGTTGCGGATCAAGTAGTGATAGAAGGGAAGTCACTCGAAAAGTTGTTCGTGAAGTTGTTATGATTCCTTGCAAATACTGCGGAACCCTCTTTCAGCAGACAGCAACATTTTGTCCTAATTGTGGAGCAAAGAGAACGGTTTAAAACTAAAGCAAATAACGTATAATTGGAGATTATTATTTTGTCAAAATTAAAATTCTTAACAGCTCTTTTATCTGCTGCCCTTTTGGCAGCGTTCGTACTTCCTGTTTTAGCTGTAACGTACAATCCAGGCGTTGAGACAGGTCAATATGTAAAATATGGTAATTTTGTTGGGGTAGGTCAAGGAGTTGAGTCTTTCAACGATTATGACTGGCTAAAACTCCAGGTTACGGATGTCTCTGGAAAGGATGTTACTTTGCTTTCGACGAGTCAATACAAGAACGGAACAGCTATCGCTGGAAATGGCACCGTATCAGTTTGGAACATTGAAACGGGAAATGAAGACGGTGTTCCAAGTACACAAGGTCCAATCATAGCTGCCAACTTGAACCAAGGAGACTCAGTACCTCCGCCTAACACTTATGTCGTCAATAGAACTGAGACCCGAACTTACTTGGGTGTTAGCCGAACAGTGAACATTCTTGATGCTTCACTCTCCACGCCAGATTATAACACTACTCTAACTTACGTTTATGACAAAGCTTCAGGAATGTTACTAGAATCAAACACTCAAACAACAACTCAAGCACAACCTCAACCCGTTATAACAACAATTTCTTACACTGTTATTGAGACTAACATTTTCGGTTCAACGATAAATCCTTCACCTTCTGTTCCAGAGTTACCTATCACAACAGTCGGAGTTGTCGTCGGTTTGATAGGTGTTGTTGCAGTGCTTATTCTCTCTAAGAGAAGGAAATAAAAACTCAATAGTTCAATCCTACATTCCTTTTCGATAGTGCGTGTTCTTGCGGATCCCCTGCGAAAAGCACAGTTTTGCAGCTGGAACCTGTAAAAGAAATGGTGATTTAACGCTGCTTTTTTATAGGCCCCAGCTTTGTGCAGCAGTTTGGTGAGGCGGCTCTTTATCGTGTTTCTCTTTTTTCTCGAGGACTTTAAATCTGTTTATTTTTACGGTTGCACCTTCAACGGAGACCCAGTGTGTGTTGTTTAGGTCTCGGTGGTAAACAAACTTGTTCACTACATGTTGCAGTTCTTGCGCCGATACCTTTTCTGAATTTATACTCAACTTGTCCTCAATTTGAGAAACTGAAACTTTGAGATGTAGTTGCAGAAAGCTTGTTAGGTTTCCTTTTTCGTTTTGCAAATCGCCTAAGTCTACTTGGAGTTCCATTTGGGGTTTATTTTTGTGTCCAAAAAGCAAAAGTACTCGCCTATAGGGGTAAGCTATTCTGATATTAAAAAAGTTTGAGTACCAGTATTAAAAAACCAGATTTGGCAAAACCTAACAGTACACCTGCTAATGAAGACAGAATCAATAGTCTAAATTCGCCGATTTTAGGCTCTTCGTTCTGCATTCGAGCGTTTGCGACACCGTTTTTTCCGCTCTGGAACTTAATTTTATTACTTGGAGTTTCTCCCCTTAGCGCTACCTGCCAACCATCTTCTATTGTAATAGAAATGACTATCAAGCAAGGATAATCTTGGGTAGGCGCAAACGGCTTAAAAGAACCCTCATCCCTATCATATAACAAGAGGCAGCTGCATGACGGTTAACGTTGAAATCATATGCATAGGCAACGAGCTTTTGATAGGCAAAATAATGAATACAAACGCACATTGGCTCGCTACACAAGCCACCAACTTAGGCGCAAATGTTCGACGCATAACCGTAATCCAAGACAACATAGGGGAAATCGCAGCCGCCTTAAACGAAGCTAAAGCACGCAAACCCAACTTTATAATCACCACAGGTGGACTTGGACCAACCTTTGACGATATGACCCTGCATGGCGTCGCAGTTGCGCTTGGACGCAAACTGGAAGTGAACCCCTCTGCGATGGAAATAGTTAAGCAGCGCTGCATCGAATACGCCAAAAAACGTGGGTGGCCAACAGACATCGAGCTTACACCTCCCAGAATGAAAATGGCCTCCTTCCCAGAAGAAACACAGCCTCTAACCAACCCCCTCGGAACAGCACCTGGCCTGAGGACACAAATGGATGACGCATTGTTGCTTGTTCTGCCGGGTGTCCCTGCTGAGATGGAGGCAATTTTCACAGAGTCAATTGCACCCCTGATTAAGCAGGCAGTAGGCGAATGTGTGTTTTGCCAAAAAAGCCTCTTTGCGCAAGGCATAATAGAATCAGCATTGGCGCCACTGATTGGCCAGATTATGGCTGCCAACAAAGGCGTCTACATTAAGTCGCATCCGGCGATGGGGACGGAAAGCAAACCCTTCACCGAGCTTCATATGACCATGCGAACCAACGACCCGAACCCAGAAGAGAAACTGCAGAAAGCCTCAAAAGAAATCGCCAACCTAATCGAAGTGAACGGCGGTAAAGTCGGGGTCGAACCGTAAAAACCGAGTTTTGACAAACCATTAAAGTAGCACGCACTCAATTTCTTTGCGGTATAACCTTTTTTTCCAATTTGATAGCTCGACTATTTGATTAATCGGGTATCATATCTTCAAATCAGACGTTCTTGTGAGTATAAAACCCTGACACAATTCCTAAACTGTAGCTCTTTTACGGGTTATACTTTTTCAATGCTTCTTCGTCTATGCCGATAGAACGCTAAAAAAGGATCTAACAAATTGAAATCTGCAATAACCAAATTACAAGGGTTAAATTCTGAAAACAATGACGAACTTGAACATTTGAAAATCAAAAATGTTGCTAAGTGGACCGGGCGGGATTTGAACCCAATTGGGTTCAAACCACAATGACTAAAAGAGTAAAATTAATTTGAATAGCCTGAAAATATCACTTAAACAAACTTTTTTGCAACAAGGATAAGTCGTACCGGACTTAACCCCAAACGGGTATGAGTCCCTACACCTAAATTCTTTGAACGATGCTATTTGACGAGTTGAACTATGATCTGAAACCTCGCCCGCATTTAACCAAAAAGAGAATAAGTCCGCCGAGTTGCAGCCCCAAATGGGTTCGGAAACCGAAAAATTTTGGTGTAACTTTAATCGGAATAATTATTGTGGACGCTGGGACTAAGCAAGCGGAATGTATGAAAGCTGATTTATAGTAGCCTTGGGTTCTGGGCTAGCTGAGGCTCTGGAACCGAAATAGGAGAAAAGAGGAAATGCAAAACCTCTTTTGATTGCAGCTTCAACAGTTAAATTTTATCTAGAGCCTACTCAGCCCCAACTTAATTTTCCAAAAAACTAAAAAAGGGAGGAAAATTGTTTTCATTGTGTTTTTCATCTTATGGCTTTTTTCTGAGCATCAACAATGCAAGCACTGCGAATCCAATTATGATAACAACAATTATCGCTGCAACTGATGGAAGGAAGTATTGGTCAGCCATTGATTGTATTGGCGCTTGAGTCGGTGCTGGTGTTGCTGCAGGTACGCCTGCATGCATACCGGTTGACGCTGTAGATCCATAGTAGGATTGTGTTCCTGCGAAGGTAGCATATACTGTAAAGTCACCAGGTATATCTGGTGTCCATGCAAAACTAAAGTCTCCTAGGGCGTTGGTTGTTGCAGTACCGATTGTTCTGTAGTTACCGTTTGAATCGAGAACACTTAAAGCCACTGGAACTCCGGTGATATTATTAGGCATTGATTGTTGCTGGTATACGGCTTCCATGAATTGTGACATGCTGTCATCAGATACAACTGGTAATCCATTGGGGAAGTTAGCTGCAACTGCGGATTGGGAAGCTCCTGCTGAAATGTCTGTGACTCTACCGGTTATTGTGAAAGGACCTGTTGTTGTAACGGCAGCGTTTGGAGCATTAACAGTTATTTTACTCGGTCCCACACCATATGCGTATATTTGGTTGTCATAGGAATTTTTAACTACCAATTGTCCGTCTGCGATAGCTGGGGGACCTCCAACGTCAAAGCCTAAGGTCTCGAAAATTTCTGTTCCAGTGGTTGCGTTGAGACAATAGAGTTTAGCGCCTTTGAAGACGGGTGGATTATATTCATGTCCGCCACACACGTAGAGTTTGCCATCGCCCATTACTCCGTCGTTAAAGACCCATATTGGCCAGTTTCCGTAAGTAGTCTCGTAACCGCTTGATTGAGTTTGCCATATCCATTGGACAACACCTGTGGTAATGTTCAGAGCGTATACGTGTCCTCCTAAAGTCCAGACGTATAGGTTTCCGTAGGCCGCAATTGAACTCCACCAGTCATAGAAAGACCATGAGTCTTCAACGGGTTTTATTGGGCCCCAAACTTTCTGGCCTGTCGTTAAGCTGTATCCGCTCCATGATTGTGATTCTCTTGTGTATTCAGTGTACACTCCATTGCCGGCGGCTCCAGGTAAGATGCTTGTCCAAGGTGACTGGGTTTGATTCTTTAAATATAGCAAAGCTCCGTCTGTTGCACTGAATCCTGCTTCGGCTGTCCAGCCAGGTTGCCATGCACCGTTGCCGACGTTATTTATTATTACTACTCCGTCTACGATTTGGCTAACTCCGGTGCTTATAGTCATTGCTGGGCTGATTGTTCCAGTAACTCCGTTTTGGGTGATTGTTGTAGGAATAGTCACGGACCATTGTACTCCATAGTCGAAGGGTATTATGGCACCTTGTGGTGGTCTCCACGCCCATAGGTTAGTATTAAAGCCAGTTGCATTGCAATAGTTTATTATTGCCCATGTTGAATTCCATTGGTAAAGTCTGCTTGAGGTTACGTAGTAGCCTATCAAGTTACCACCTTCATCTTCAGTTAGTGCTGAACCGCCTAAGCCGCCTACTGCTGTTCCGTTAACTAAGCTTAGAATATAGTTTCCAGTCAAAGCGTCAAACATATTCCAAGTTGTTGATCCTGAACGGATATTGGTCGCTTTGGCGACTTCAACTGGAGTTCCAGTTGTCCAGAGATATGTTAAACCCCCGAATTGGTTTGGCGTTACATAGTTCAGGATTTGACCGCATTTCAGAACAGTTGTGGGTCCTTCTGAGGATGTGCTCTGTGGAAGTCTTGAATCGGGTAATGTTCGCATAAGGTCAGATGTCCAAAGTGTTTTTCCCGTGCGCAAGTCAACGGCAACTGTTCCAGCAGGACTGGTGGAAGAACCTGGATAGAAAGTATAATAGAGTATCCCGTTAATGATTACCGGACTGAATTTGTTTTCGTATTGTGAGGTTGCGTAGTAGCTGCTTTGTTCGGTGCCTCCGAATTCACCGCCCATCATTCCGCCTTCAGCCACGGGTTTTGTCCATAATACGTGTGCTGTGTTTGGTGCTTGTGAATAAGGGTTGAAGTTTGAAGCGACATTGTATTGTCCAGTTGAACCACCGAAATTCGATTTGAGTCCAAGCCAGTTTCCGCCTAATTGATACCAATCAGTGTTCATAGAGTTTATAGGTCGCTCCCAATATTGTGTCGGAAGTGGATTAGATGGATAACCAGGTACTGGTGCGTCTTGCACAGTTATAGTCACGGGGTCGCTCGTGCTTGGTTGATAGTAGTCACCGATGGTTGCTGCTACAGAAGAAGAAAATCCTCCTGGAGGTGGATTGGCTCCTGCTATTGTTTGCCCTGGGAAGTAGAAAACAAAAGTGTAATTGCCGGGGGTACTAGGAGAGTATGTTGTATGTTTTGAGCCCGCGTCATCTGAGCTGAAGGGTCCAAGTGTTTCGTTGGTTCCATCAGGTTTTATGACATCAACTTTGAAGTTTTGCCATCTGTCACCGAACAAAGTGCCTGCTGTCGGAGGAACGAAGTTTATCCACATGTTTACATTAATCGTTTGGCCTACGCCTACAAGATTTGGAGAGATGCTTAGGAAGGCGTATGTAGGAATCTGATATGGAGGTGTATGTGCACTAGTGATTTGCGTTAGTGTTATTGAAACTGACATTGAAAGAAGGAAGAGTATAATTATTGCCATAGTTGTTACTTTATTTTTTAGTATTTTCATTTTGTTTTTTTCCTTTCTTTTATTTTAATACACATCACTGTGTATGGTTTACAGAGTATAATTCATTTTTAATTTAACAACTAGCGAGGACGGAATATCCTCACAAATGCACCCATAGGATGATTAATTGATCTGAACTATTGTAGAATAGAAAATTTGGTTCAACTCTGAGTACGATAAACCTTAAGAACTATAAGTTATGAGTAGGTTTTGGGGGAAAGGAAAAATGGGCCAAGGTTTAATGTCTGGTTTAATAGAGGTTGGACTTACATCAAACCAAGCCAAGGTATATCTAACCCTTGTACAACAGAAATCAGCGCCTGCGGTTACAATTTCCAAGGTTTCAAAAATCGCACGTGCAGAAGTTTACCGAATTTTGGCTTCTTTGAGTGACCTTCAGCAAAATGCATCTTTTAAGCTTCCTTTTTTGCCTGCAATAGTTCGCCTTGAATTTCACTCTGCATAATCGAATATTATTATGATTCGCATATAAGTTTGTCTAATTGATCATATTTTGGAGTTTAAGTATTTAATAAAAGTAGTTCACGCAATTCAGAAGAGCTATCAATTGGTTCATTTCAAGTTGATTCTATATTTAAGGAGAGGGGCATATGGCTTGTTTTCGAAAAGCTCTTTTCAAACTGTGGGGAGGGGTTTTTCTACTCACTTTTATGTCAATAAATGCATAGTCGTTGGTCCATGTTGTTTTTTAACTAGTGGTTATTCCTCGTGTCCTTTTGTTTCGTGGTGCGTTGTATCTCTGTGTCTCTCCATTTCTGAATGGGTCTTGAAGGTTTTGCCGCAGTCTGGACAAGGAATCTGGCTTGGCTCTATTCCACTAATTGGTATCTCTTGAGATGACGCCGCTCCAAGCGTGTGGGAAGGTTGCTGTGTTTCTTTTTTGCGCATGACTTACACCTTAACAATCTATTAGCGGGTTCAAGCTTTCTTAAGTATATGTGACTGTAACAAAGCGACAACAAAGTCACTCTTATTTCAAAAATCCAATCTTTGTTGGTTAGAAACAAAACTCAGGAAATCAACAAGCAGAAGACATAGTAACTTAATTATTTTTCCAAAATAAAATAAACAAGGAGGAACTTAAAGAAGAAAGAAGAAATTTGGCGCCTGCTACTCCGTAGGTTTGCCGTCGTAATCTTCCGGCGAAGTTTCGGCTTCTGCTTTGGTGTGGCGGACGACCTTGTCTTGATGCTCTGGGGGTGAATAGATTGTATAGAGTTTGAGCTCCAAGTTTTTGGAGGTGTTGACAACGTTATGCTGCGCTCCCGCAGGCACTATTATTGCGTCGCCGTCTTTGACTGTGTGCTCGATCCCGTCAATGAAACTTTGCCTTCGCCTTCCTCAAATCTGAAGAACTGGTCTGTTTCTGTGTGGGTTTCCAAGCCTATTCCTTCCATGGGTTTGAGGTTCATCAAAACAAGCTGGCTATACTTGCCTGTGTAAAGCACTCTTCTAAAATCAGAGTTTTTTCTCGTCTCTTCTTCGATTGATGTTGAATATCCTTTCATACTTAATCATCTTCACTAACAGTTTTGGAGCTCTCATTTATCAATTTGAGTTTAAGGCCTTAAGGTTCAGATTTGCCCAATTGAGGATAAAAATAGGTCTTCATCGTTTCTGTAATCTTTCAAAGGCTTTGTTTTAGCTAGCTTTTTTGCCTAATAACTGTGATGGTGCATCTTGTTGCTAAAGCTGCTATTGCGCCTAAAGCTGCCAGCCAAGGAGCTAATATTGTTCCTACAATGCCAGCCCAAACTGGTATTTCTAAAAGGATCTTGCTGTTCTCGTCTTTCACGATGATTCTTGATACGTCTCCCTCATGAATCAGTTCCTTGATTTTCGCTACAAGATCCTCTGAGCGGACTGTAAACTCTTCTTTTATGCCTACGGGAGCCCCACAATTTGAACAGAATTTGGCCCCTTCAGACAGGTCAGCTCCACAACTTTCACAGTTAATCATTTTATTCTCCAACTAAAGTATTAATGTGGTTATTTAATTTCAAGTTTTCTACGATTATTTTCTTAAATATGGGTGGAAAACGTTTTTGCCTATTCGTCTAAAACGTTGAGTTTTTTCCAGGTGAGGTAGTTGAGCTCTCTTCTGAGGAGATGCAGCGTTTGAATCTTGATTTTCTCGAAAGAATAGATGCTTCTGCTGAATTATCTGTTGTTGATGTGGCAGCTGCAGTTGCCATCGTGGAGCCTGAAGTTAAAGCTGAGGCGTTACTTGTTCATCATGAAACTAAAGGCAAAGATAAACCTAAAAAATTTTATAAGTGCTACCTGCCGAAATAGTATCCAGGCAGGAGGAGAACGGATCAAATGGCTCGAACTTCTATAGGGCAAGTGGCTTATGTCTTAGCGCTTGTCGGTGGCATTCTGCTGGTAATCTTTGGGTTGCTGAGTTTATTATCAATAGGATTCGGAGGCCCCTCATTCTTCTATTGGAGTGTCTACTCTTTTGGGTACAGTGGAATTGTAATGTTAATCTGCGGTGTCATAGCGATCGTTGGTGCAAGAAGCGTTACTACTCTTGTGTGGGCTATAGTGCTGATAATTGTGGGACTTATCGGCGGTGGACTGGGCGGCTTGCTGGTTTTACTTGGCGCAATAATTGGGCTGATTGTAGCGCTAACCCATAACACATAATGAATCTGCGGAAAATTTCAGGTCTCCACTTTTTTCCAGTGTAAAATTTTTTTGCAGGGCAGCGCAAAAAGGCGTGCAGATACGGGAAAGGTGGTTACTGCAAACTTGTAAAAGACAGATGCGAAAACCAAAACTGTCCTCTAACTCATGAAACCTAATAAAGTCTATCAAAATCTGAATTTGGCAACTAACTGGCGCGCTCTTCACTCATATTTATCACTTTAACATTTTAATCCAATCCCAATGATAGACGGTTCAAGGATGTTTTTCCTTTACATATGCATAAGCATCCGTGCTTTTTTTATTATACTTTCTAGCTACATATACCATAGCTACGAAAGGTGTTCTATCTATCCCCCACAGACAATGAATTAGAACTTTGACTTTCATATTTGAGATACAAGTTAAAACTTCTCCTACCTTTAGAACCTTTTCAATAATAGGAGTATATCCGAGCCCATGACGGTCAAATAATACCCTAGGCATCTATTATGATGTCAATATTGTCTTCTTTAAGTTCATCAACATTCTCTGAATCTAATAAACTGCCAACAGATATCCATTCATCTATCCAATCCATCATAAATCACATCTTTAAAGACTATTCCAACATAATCCCATCGAGATTAAACAAGTTAAAAATATTAATCTATATCTAAATCATTTTCGTGCAGTAATCGAATACCTGAATTCCATAGAATAGCTTTGGAAACGGAAATTAACCGGTGGAGTGGCTTTGCATAAGCCCGAGTGGGAGCTTCAGACGACCTTAAAGATAAGTATTGTAACAATTGATATTGCGATAGTAATGCATGTTAGGTTTGTTATATTGTTTTGCTGTTTCTTCTATGTAGTTTTTGATTTCTTGTAGTAGGCTGGGGTGTAGGTTGGGAGTTGGATTTTGACTTTTTTTGTCTTAGAACTGTGGTTAGGGGGGTGTTTTTTATTTGGGTTTTTCAAAGTTTTGTTGTTGTAGTTGATCCGAAGTCACAAAAGCTAAAATATTCATGCTCCTTTGTTGGAATAGAAGTTTATTGAAATGCCTAATATTATTACCAAAGATGGAACGAAGATTTATTATAAAGATTGGGGCAAAGGACAACCAGTTGTTTTCAGTCATGGTTGGCCTCTAAATGGAGATGCGTTTGAAGATCAAATGTTCTATCTGGTGCCTAAAGGTTACCGCTGTATTGCACATGACCGACGAGGGCACGGACGCTCAAGTCAACCTTGGAACGGAAATGACATGGACACTTATGCAGACGATCTTAGTGAGTTCATAGAAAAGCTTGACTTAAAAAATGTAATTCTGGTTGGGCATTCAACTGGAGGGGGCGAAGTTACAAGATACATAGGTCGCCATGGAACCAAAAGATTGGCAAAAATTGTACTTATTGGCTCGGTTTCACCTTTAATGGTTAAAACAGATGATAATCCTGGAGGGTTACCAATACAAGTTTTTGACCAATTACGCGCAAACGTCGTTGCTGACCGTGCACAATTCTTTAAAGATCTCTCGATGCCGTTCTACGGATACAATAGACCAAACGCCAAAATGTCGGAAGGTGTGCGCGAGAATTTCTGGCATCAAGGCATGATGGCGGGATTTCCAGCAGCATATTTCTGCATCAAAGCATTCTCAGAAACAGATATGACGGCAGTAAAAAATATTGAGTATGGTCAGACCTTCCTTACCATAGAAGATATCCAAGTTTTCTGGGTAAAATTAACAGAATACTGTGGTCCAGGAGCCATCAGTCTATAAGCGTTTTCCTTTTTCCCAATAATAGCAAAATAAGTCTTTAACCCAGCCCAAAAACACCGGATCTTTCCCTGCAAAACCCACATAATCCGCTTTTCCCTCCACCAGACAAAAACTAATACCTGCCTCTTTCTCAGTTAATACAATGTTTACTGGCAAGTCCTCAAAGCTTCTCCACTCAATAGCGCCTGCCATCTTGGGCGGCAATGGTCTGGGATTAATAAACCGTTGGGGAAAAAGGAACTTGTATTTCACTCCTTTAGGGATGCTTTCCATAAGGATTGAGCTGATGTTTAGCGACTGCTCCATTCCTCCGCCCCACATGTACTGTTCTGCTTCCCGCGTGATGCGTTCGGCTAAATTGATGTTTTCCATTGTGTCGGTTCCCAGGGATGCTGAAGAAAGCTCACCTATTCTATTCTGAAATTGGTATGGCAGCCGTCGAAAGTCATGGGTGGAAAAGTATTGCCTATGCTTGTAGAGGAATTCAAAGGAAGTGGAAAGTTGCAGCACGAATCTGCCGTACTCTGTGATGGTGTAGCCGCCGTCAGGTTGTTTCACCACAAATAAAGCTTCGTTTAAACGTTGCAGTTGCCTAAATGTTTCAGTAGTGGTTAAGTTTAGTTGGCCTGCGATTTCTTTCATCTTGCCATTTTTTCTGTTTAACTCTCGAAGGATGGCAAATCTGCTTTCGCTTGCAAGCTCAAAGTATAGTTTCTCAATTCCTTCTTGGTTCTCCAACTTCATCACCAATGCTAACCAGTTTACAACGCTGTATATTGTTGCACATCGAACGCAAATAAAAGTAATCTGCATTCTCACCTATACCTTTTTGAGGAAAAAATATGGAAAATAACAATCAAACCAAGGAACGCTTCTTCTCCATTGAGCTCACTTCAAAAAATCACCTAAAGAACGTCACCTCAGCCAACGGCTCCTACGACAATGTGCTTGTTGAAGGAACCATCGGCGAATTGGTAGCGGCGACTTTTGCTGAAGACGAAATCCTAGAAGTCACGGGGAAAAAGGGTGTTCTAAGAATAAATCTGGCCCAAACTGACATACAAAAAAACATTGAAGACAACCAATCGAAGGGGAAAAACCAATGAAGGCATTAACATTATCTTCTGCAAGAAGAGCAGTGGTTGCCACTATCATTGTAATTCTTATACTGACTGTTCTCGAGGTTCCTTCTCCGATTGGCTTTGAACCTCGCCCACAAACTGACGTTTCATCTTGCTGGTTGGTATTTTTCCTAATCATATTAATTGTTGAAATTGCGACGATTCCAATGATTTATAAATGCAAAAACATTGGCGGCGGACTTGGGGTCTTTGCAGCTATTCTCAACATTCTTCAAGTTATTGCTGACCAAACACACTTGATGCAGCCAGAAATTGCTCCATTGGGCTATTCGATTCTAGAAGGATTGGTCGTGATAGCATCTATTGCATTGGCATACTTTGCATGGTCAGTCAGACAATCGGCTCAACATCAAAAAGCAACTCCAAAGGCGAGATGAAAAACAATGACAATGCTACTCAAATCTAAATTAAATGATACAACTGTAGACTCACGATGGAAAAGCCTATGCAAGATTGGAGGCGTTGCAGCAATTCTTATCGTAGTTTTCAGCTTAATCGAAGTTGCTATTGAAGCCAGCGGCGGGTCTGGTCTAACGTCCATACCATCAAGCGTAATAAGATGGTTCACGCTTCTGCAAACTAATCCTCTCCTGGGGCTTGCAAACCTGGGTATATTCGAGACCCTCTTCTTCCCTCTGGGCGTGTTGATGTTCATGGGGTTATATTTTCTGCTCCGGCGGACAAGCGAATCGCTCATGGCGATTGGCACCGCACTTTACTTCATAGGCACAACCATCTACTTTGCTTCCAACAACGCCTTTGCTATGCTTAACCTCAGCAATCAATATGCTATTGCCACTTCAGAAGTGCAGAAGTCCATGCTTTTGGCGGCGGGGCAAGCAGTCATGGTTACCGAACAGGGAACAGGAATGATTATGACGTTTGTCCTCGGTTCGTTGGCGGGCATAATAGTATCCATTGTTATGCTGAGAAACAAAACATTCAGTAAACCCGTAGCCATCGTGGGGATTGTGGCTAACGTGTTTGGGTTGTTTGGGTCTAGTTTAGGTCTTGCGATTTGGACAATCAATGGTTTGCTTATGATGGTTTGGACGCTGATGGTTGGTAGACGGCTTCTTCAGATAAGCCGAAGCCAGCCAAAAGTGGAAACGCTGACACAGATAAAAACGCCAACTTGGAGGCGTGAAAAAGTGAAACCTGGAGTGGTATATTCAACGCGAAGCTGCAACACCAAAAAAGTTGCAGAAGCAATTGCATCAGAACTTAACTGTCCATGCCTTCAGATAACCTCCGATTCTTCTGCCGTTAGCATCGATGATTATGATACAGTGTTCATTGGCACAGGCATATACAAGGGGCAACCACACCAGGATCTTCTTAGCTATCTTCAAACAATGCGTCTAAATGGTAAGAAGCAATTTGCGTTATTCATGACTTGCTTTGGCTGGGGCAAAAACGTCGCTGAAAAAAACGTCATCGACACAAAAGGGGGCGCTTTAGATGCTAATGGTCAACGAATGCTCAATAATCATTTTAGCTGTTTTGGCGGGGGCTTGGGGTTTGTTAAGCGGGGGCACCCAGATGCAGAAGAGTTAGCTGCAGCAAAGAAACGGGCCAGAGAAATAGCTAAACTCTAAAAACAAAGCGAATTTGGCGAGTCCAACGGTTATCGCCCCTGTACATGTGTACTCAGGCAAGAACAAAATGGGTTCAAGTACGGGGAAGACCCTTATGTGCGTCAAGCTCGCTTTCCTTTTTCCCAGTAGTAAAGAAACAAGTCCTTAACCCAGTTATGAACACTTGATCAACTCCGAAAAAGCCGGCATAATCAACTCTTCCTCCAACTTGTCGAAAGCATATAGCTGCCACTTTTTCAGTTAAAACAATTATAGCTGGAATATCAGAGAGACCTCTTCCTTCAAGATTCTTTACTACTGAGGTTGGACTTACGTTTGCAGAAAGACGATTTTCAGGAATGAGAAACTTGAAATTTACTCCTTTTCGGATTCGTTCATCCATTAATGGAATCATGTGTTCAGGAATAGTGCCTTCTGCCATTCCCCACCCAAACTGCTCTGCTTCTATGAACGCCTGTTCAGCAAAGTTTAGGTTCTCAATGGTGTCCATCACCAATTTCGATCGCGAAAGCTCGCCTAATCTATTCACGAATTGGACAGGAAGCCGCATTACGTCATGTGTCGAGAAGTAATCCTTGTGGTTAGAGACAAATTCTAAGGAAGAAGAGAGCTGCAACACGATCTTGCCGTACTCAGCTATGGCAAATGAGCCATCAGGTTGCCTCTGAACGAGCAAAGCAGCGCTTAATCGTTCCAATTGTCTAAACGCTTCTGTCGCAGTTAAATCCAACCTGCGTGCAATTTCCTGCATTTTGAGATTTTCAATCTGCAGCGTACGCAATATACTGAGTCTACTTTCGCTTGCAAGCTCAAAAAACAACTTCTCTATGCCCGTTTCATTCTCCATTTTTTAATCACCGCTGCTAAATTCTTAGCTCCGTTACTTACTTCTAAGCATCCGCATCAAATAAAACTAATCACAATTGCCGCCCTCTCAATAAAGTGAGGCAGTTAAAATGGAAACAAAGACATGCAATAAAGACGGGTTTTCTCTGTTGAGCTTAAGTCGAAAATAAACCTGAAGAACATCACTCTTACCGACGGTTCCAGCGAAAGCGTCCTTATCGAGGGATCAATAGGTGAACTATTGCGAGCGACGTTTGCGGAAGGGGTTGTTTTGGAGGTTGTTGGAAAAAACGGTGTTCTTCGTTTGGACCTTAGAGAGGAGGACATCACGAAAACATCTCAACAAAAGCAAATGGAGGTGAAAGCATGAATAAACTTAAGATTGCTGGAGGTGAAAGCATGAATAAACTTAAGATTGCAGCCATAGCCCTTGGCGTTTTCACAGGACTAAGCGGTGCATCTCATGGACAAGGCGAAATGCTTCAAGGCAATGTAGCTCCAAATAGCATTGTGTTTCAAGCTTGGCCCAGCTTGACAGCATTAGGTGGTGAACCTGCGATGAGTATTATTCCGAACTTTCTGGTAACTGGCATATTGACAATAATCGTCGGAGTCTTGCTTGCAGTTTGGGCTGCCAAATTCATTTCAAGCAAATACAGCGGTTTAGTTCTTGTTCTGCTTTCAATTGTAATGCTTCTTGTCGGTGGAGGCATTGTTCCGCCACTATTCGGATTCGCAGCCGGGTTAGTCGCAGTAATTTTCAATTTCAGAACTGCAAAGAATGAAGGTGGTAGCTAATGAAAAAATCTTTGATCGTTTATGGTACAAGGTACGGAGCAACAGCCAGTACATCTGAAGAAATCGCTGCTATACTGAGAAAAGAAGGAATTGAAGTCCAAGTGGTCAACGCTAAAGAAGAAAAAGTCAAAGACATATCGCAATACAATCTTGTTATTATTGGAAGCGGAATCCAAATCGACAAGTGGACTGGTGAACCGGAAGACTTTTTGAAGAAATTCCAGAAAGAGCTGGCGACAAAGAAGGTGGCACTCTTTGTTTCTTCGGGCGCACAAGCAATAGCTGAGCATGAGGGAAAACCTGAAGAAATTGAAAGGGGCAAAAAGAAGTATCTTCAAGATAAAGCGGCAAAGTACAACCTGCAACCTGTTGCTTTAGGCTTGTTTGGCGGCGTCTATGACTTTAATAAATGGCCGTGGTGGGCAGGAAAGACTAAGCCAATAGTCAAACAACAATTGGTGGCGGCAGGGTTTAAGGAAACAAACGGAATCTACGACACAAGAGACTGGAGTGCAATTCGAAACTATGCAAAAGAACTGGCCACGAGAACTTGAATAGAGAGAAATTCCTTTCCTTTTTGTTCACACTAAAACTGCAAGAGAGCCTCTGAATAAGAGCAAGAAACAGTCAGGAAGTGGACAAAATGGGGTTGCTGGGTCTCAGACCCAAATCAGGCTGTGTGAAAACTCGAATTTAGTTTTAGAAATTGCTCCTTATATACGAAAACATATCATCAATCCCCACCATATTGACATAAACTTAGCAATTTTTGAAATTGAAATTGGTTTTCACACACGCTCAAATGGGTTCAGAACCTACTTCGGGCAACACAGCGGCTAACGAAATAGTTACAGTTGACTGTTTTTTTGTGCAGAACAGACTGTGCGGGGTTTGAACCCAATTCAGACTGTGTAAAAAGTCTCTTTTTTGTTGCCTATTTACCGTTAACCTTAAATCTAGAACATCTTTTAAAGCAACAGAAAGAGCCGTTGAAAGCCATGAGCGAACACGTAAACGGAACAAACCAAGATCAAACAGTGCCTGGAATGGGTCACTCTGATAAGAGATAGTATCTGCATTCGCATATGGTATGCCTGACTTCCTAAAGCTAAAATACTTACAAGTATGCTTGACAGATATGGGCTACTATTGCAGAGTGCAAGCAGACCATAACTAATGGTGAATTCAAAATTTCAAATGAGAACTTCGATATGCCGCTTTACAGGGATTGTCAACCTGAAATTGAAGAAAAAGTAAGCGCTCCACCACAAAAGTATCAATTAAATAAAACCTCAAAAATCGAATTTGGAAGAAGTTCTTCTAAGAAGAAATAGCACTGACAGGTTCTTCTACAAGTAATACAACTATCAAGTTCCAGAGTTCGTTCCCTCAACGCCACTAATAAATCATAATACTTCATAAACTATTTAAGGTCACATTGTCTTAGAAATAACTGGTAAACATGAAAAAAAGAACAGCGAACGCAATAATGGAAAATGGGTTCCTCATGGACTTAACATTTCATAACGTTCCAGCCTCTTTGTTCACAGAGTTTACCGAAAAGATAGTAAAACCATATTTTAAGGGCAACATGAACTCTAGCCATCCAAGACCTAATACAAAAAGCCCTTGCAGAACAAGAATTTGTCCATTCTAGAATAACACACCTACGAAATTGCGTGGATACTTAGAAACAGGCAAAGTAGTTAGTTCTCGTAATCAGTAAATCAAAAACTTTGTCTTTTTCATCAATGGGCAATTCTTAATTATCTAGTTTTGAGTCCATTATTTTAGCAAGATAAGAACGAATTTAGAAGAATAGTGGATTTGATTTTTGTATGTCTTGGTTAAAAGCTATGAGGGAAAAAGAGCCATCTGAACCAGCTAATCCCATTGGAACAATTGTTATAGGTACTCTTCATCCGGACATGATAGAAGAGCTCTGGAGTGGAAAATGTTGTGGAGGATTATTGTTGAGCATGAAGGAGGTGTCTGCGACGTGCTATGTCCTGACTTCAGAGAGCTTGAAAGAGATGTTCCCAAAATTTCCCAAACCCTTGTCTGGTTGAGGTCAAAAGGGTATATCAAAGAGTTAAGAGTTCCGCATGCTTGGTCAACACAGCGTTACAGACGCTACTGGTTGAATTGGCCAACAATTGTTAAAAATCTTAAAATAAACCCACCTCAACCTCTAATTCCTCTTACGCCTCAAGAGTGAAATTATGCAATCGTTGGAAAAACATGAAAAAATAAAGATAACCACAGGAACAAAAGAGTGGGCAGACTCTAACGTTAATTGTATCAAGGGTTGCTACAATGATTGCCGCTATTGTTACGCAAAAGTGATGGCACGTAGGTTTAACAGGATTACCGATAATAACTGGGCGATAATGTCAGTTAACGATAATTCGGTAAATAAAAGCTACCTCAAAAAATCAGGTAGAATAATGTTTCCAAGCACCCATGACATTTTCGATTTTGATCCGTATAAAGGCGCTTGCTTTAAGGTTCTAGAAAATCTCTTGAATGCTAATAACGATGTCCTGATAACTACCAAACCTAGAATAAAGGTAATTCAAGAAATAATCGATCGCTTTTATTGCTTCAAAAACCAAATCCAATTCAGGTTTACTATAACCTCAAAAGAAGATCAATTGCTTAAATTTTGGGAACCCAATGCACCTAATTTTACGGAAAGGATTAGTTCACTAAAGTTGGCATTTAATAACGGGTACAAAACAAGCGTTTCAATAGAGCCCTTTTTAGATTATGATCCCCTACCTCTAATTAATGAAATTCAATCTTTCGTCACCGAATCCATCTGGCTAGGTAAAATGAATTATATTGCTAAGAAGGTCTCTCGTCGCAAGAGCAAGAATTCTATAATAAGGTACGCAAGAATTATGAATTGGCTCATCTTAACGATCTTGTCAAAGAAGTTACCAAAAACCCAAAAATCCGATTGAAAGATAGTATTAAAAACAGGTTTGCTTAGCGTCTGTTCGATTAACTTCTAATTCAGAGGCTTTAAGGGGGAAGTGTTTTTCATACTTCTATCGCGCACTCCTTATTGATTTCACTTATTCTGGATAGTGGGGGTAAATTAAATCCTTTAGCTCGCGCTATCTCTGTACTATTCACCCACCTTTTTTAGAGAAATTAATTTGAGAGTGGGATGCTGGGATTTGAACGTGTTATGCGGAATTTTTTTAATCTTCTGAGTATTTTATATTTTGGGGTGCAGTTATGACTGTTTATCTCTCTAGAACATACGTTGTTAATCCTGACAAACTAGATGAGCATAACGAGTGGGGCAAAAAGCTAGTTGCCTTGATGAAGAGGAAGCCAATCCTCTTTAGGGGTGTAACGTCTCTGCGGGTTCTCAGACACAAATACGGTGGTTCCGTCGGCGGATTCACCGCCTTGTGGGGTTTTAAAAGTTTAGCTAATATTGACGGTTGGGAGAGCGGGTTTAGCGAGATACCTGAAGAAAAGGCTTTGCGCGCCGAGTTCATGGAATTGATTGTGCCAGGATCATACTCAGCATGCATCTTAGAGCCGATTAAAACATTAAATCGCAAGGCCAAACGCGAACGTCCTCAGAAGTAATATTTCCCAAACCAAAAGGTAGTGGACCGCTGGGAGTTGAACCGTTTAGGGTTCAGACCACTTTATGGACCGGGCGGGATTTGAACCCGCGGCTTCCGCGTTGCGAACGCGGCGATCATACCAGGCTGATCTACCGGCCCGATTCTGGAAAAACACGGTGATAAGGGCATTTAGAGCTTTCGGTGGCTTTGGCTGTAAATTGTTTTGGTGTTTTGAATCCTGGTGGTGGTTTTGCTGGAACAATTAATGGTATGTAGTACAGTTGTTTTCGAAGCCGCTAAACATGTTAAATCAAAAATGAAAGATTTTGAGGGCAGGCCAGAAAGCTAAACAAGATTTGGTTTTTCTAAAACATTGGTCAGAAAAGCCCCTGGGAGAAGTTGTTGTTGCACCTGAATTTTGCACACCGGTTGCAACAATCAAACAAAAACAAATAAGCAGACCACACAAAACAAAAAAGCTTAACCCAAACTAAATCTAACGCAACTATCATTTTTTGGTTTTTACTTTGGTCTTTGCTGTTACCGTTTTTGTCGGTTCATCCCAATATTTGTCGAATTCCTCTGGAGACATGATGTTTAGGCTTTTGAGTTGCAGACTAAAAGCATCCAAGGCGCAGGGGTTGTTGAGGTGGGCACGGTAAATTTCCATCAGCAAATCTATAGCCATGGAGGTTGAAATGGGCTTTTTTGCCATCATTGACAATTCCTCAGAGACTTTAAGTAAATCTTCAAAAACCCTCAAAGGCAACTCAACAGACTTAACCACAACAATCACCGTGTTTAGAGGCTCTTGGCGATTTGCTCTGCATCTTTTTTAAGTTTCATCAAATCTTCCGCGGTGGGCTTGCCTCTGATGTCGCCGAGTCTGCCCAAAGTGCTTAGGCCGAGCGCGCCCAGGGAATTGCCTGGCCGCAGAAGATCGAGGCCCAACTGGTCATAAGCCATCACCTGGACGGGGCTCAAGCGGAACAACGCTTCAAAAGAGCCACGTCGACCACGTCGACACCTTTCCTTCCGGTTCGCAGCCGGTTGTTCATCGACGCCATCAACCCAAAGGCTCCGAACGTGGCTGCCACGCCGTCCGCCAGCGCGATGGAAGGAAAAACCGGCGGGCCGTCGGGAAAGCCGTTCAAGTGCGCAAAGCCGCTGAACGCTTCCGCGGTGGTTCCGAAACCTGGGCGGTCCTTCTTGGGTCCGGTCTGCCCGTACCCGCTAATGCGCAGCAGTGACAAGTTTGCGCCCGCGGCTTCGAGCTCAGCAGGACCGATCTTCCACCGCTCGAGCGTGCCGGGCCGAAAGTTTTCAACGATGAGGTCGAACTTCGGCGCCAGTTCGAGGAACAACTCCCGGCCCTTTGGACTGCCGAGATTCAGCGTGATGCACCGCTTGCCGCGCCCCATGTTCTTCCACCACAGCGCCTGACCGGTGACTCTTGGGCGTCGTCTGGCGCACAGGGCAACCGGAGGGATGTTCGATACAGAGCACTTCGGCGCCCAGGTCCGCGAGCAAGGCCGCGGACAACGCTGCTGAATACGCGTGGGCGACATCCAGGTACCTTGACGCCGCTGAGAATGCCGTTCTTGACGTTAACGTTCACCTTGTCTCCATGTCAGACCGCAAGGGTCCCGCCATCGACGA
>CAVZJV010000009.1:0-7375 GCA_963775685.1 Candidatus Bathyarchaeota archaeon | reverse complement strand
CTGAGCTATAGCTGTTTTTTCCGCAGCTTGTCTTTCGTTGTCGGCTTTAAGGACCGATTCCATAGAACTCATAAGTCCCCTGGGAGGTTCTAGGTCTTTTATTTCTGCGCGAACAATTTCTATGCCCCAATCTCTGGTTTGTTCATCTAAAAGCTTCTTTGAGTTTTTCGTTAATGGTAGGTCGAGAGGTATTTGCTACAGTCATATCCATACCGCCTATGATATCTCGTAGAACCGTTCTTGCTGAGGTGTCAATTTGCGATTCATAATTATTTACAAAATACTGCGACGCTTTCACAGAGGTTTCATCGGTTTTAACTTTATAGAATACGACTGCGTCTACTCCCATGAAGACTTTGTCTCTGGTAATGACGTCTTGACGCTGCACGGGCGTCATGCGTTCAGTGATGTTAACTTTGATTAGGCGATCCACAAAGGGCACAAGAAAAGTTATGCCCCCTTGCACGAAACGATGGTATTTGCCGAGGCGTTCAACTAAGCCTTTTTCGGTAGGTCTAACTATACGGAGTGTAGAAAGGACTGCATAAACGATTACGACTAATGGTACAATTATTGCTATTGCTTGTATAACATCAACCATATTATCGCCCCTCTGGATATTACTTCATTAATGCATAGTTAGGCAGATTTAAGATTTGCTAAAAACTAAAAAAGCTTGTCAATAGAACACGCCTAAAAAATTACTGCAGAGAAGAAGGGTCCAAAGGTATCCGAACCTCCAGAAGCAAATTTATACTGAAAAGTATCCCTTTTCCTTTGTACTTTATTTTGGAGGAATTGAATGAAGCAAGGTGTAGACTTCACAATTGAACCGTTTAAACCCCGCAGGATTGGACCGCGAAGCGACAAAGGAAAAACGCATAACTACCCGAAAACTCGAATAAAATGGCAATAAACAATTATCCTAAGAAAATAGAAAGGTGAGTTTCTTACCGGTTTCCTGTTCTCATAAAATCAATTTAAGCACCTATTTTCGCTTCTTCAGCACCTGGAGAAAAAGATAAAACAAGAGAGGGAGTTCTCAAGGCAGTTACAAAACAAGACAACAATTTAGTCCTATGCTGCATGAAGTAATGAAATCTGCTAACCCGACAAGTTGATTATTTATGCGGATTGGCTGAGTTTCTGAGGCAAAGAGAGAAAAGAACGCGAATGCAAATGTGTTTAGGGTAAGTAAGTCAACATTAGTTTTAACCAGAACCTACTCAGCGATGTTTTTAATTGTGGTTAGAAAGTAAAAAAGGGGAAAGATAGTTTGTTTTTCCTTGTTCATTTATGGCTTTTTTCTGAGTATAAGAAAGCCTACTATGGCTATTGCCACTATAATTGCGATGGTGCTGGCGGCGAAGTACATTTCAGTAGGAGGCATCGATGTCACTGGAATTGGTGATGCTGTTGGTGCTGGCTCTGTGGCGGTGAATGAGGTTTCAGCCGATGCTGCATAGTATGACTCGGATCCAGCAAAACTAGCAACCACAGTGTAATCACCTGTTATATCAGGCGTCCATGAAAAAGTGAACATGCCGCTGGCATCACTTGTGGTTGTGCCGATGTTGCGATAGTTGCCGTTTGAGTCAATTACGTCGATTGAAACTGGAACACCAGTTGTGTTTGTTGGTTTTGGCTGTTGCATGTAAACGTATTCCATAAATGCTTGCTGGCTTGCTTCTGAGACACATGGAAGACCATTAGCGAATCGTGCTGCCGGTGATTCTTGTGAAGCGCCTGCCGAGATATCATAGATTGTGCCACTAATGACAGCCGCTCTGTCAAGATCTACAGCTACTTTAGGCGCTGTTACGGTCATTTTGGTTGGTCCTTTGCCCCATGCGTATAGTTGATTGTCGTAGGCATTTAGTGTTACCATGATTCCGTCCGAGATAGCGGGAGCGCTTGTAACGTCAAAAGCAGTGATGCTCCACACTAAGGTGCCATCTGTGAGATTCAAAGCTAATTGTTGTGCATGGTGGAACAGGGGTGGACTGTACATGTGTCCTATAGGAACAAATAATTTACCATCAGCAACAGTTCCAACACTGAAAGACCAAATGGGCCATGTGCCATACGGAGACTCATAACCACTAGGTGGAGCGTGATAATCCCAGTTAAAAGTGCCGTCAGCCATGTTAAGAGAATATACGTCGCCTCCATAGGTCCAGATTAATTCAGTGCCATTAGGTCCAGGACAGTATCGCATGCCAAGTTTGCTGAAAGGATTAATATTTGGGAAAGTAACTGGTCCCCATACGGAGTTTCCTGTGGTTAGACTATAGGCTTCCACTGTAAATACTTCAGAGTTGATTTCTAAGAAAACGCCGTTTCCCATCATTTCAGCAGCTGTAAGAATCCTTGTATTTTCAAGTACCGTTCGGTTAGTTGGACCCCAAATAAGATGTCCGTCATTCATATCGTAGCCTGCTCCGACAAACCATCCAGCGTTGAAGTAAACTGTTTGTCCTTCATTGTATTGCATCAACACTACCCCACTGTCTTCGTCAACTCCAGTAATGCTTAGAGCTATAGTGTTGTTATCAATTTTCGTTGCTATAGGTACTGAAAATTCAATGCCGTTTTGGAAATTATAGATTCCGTCTTGCTCGGGTCTCCATTGCCAAGCATTATTAAGATCATTTGTACCGCTGGTCCCTCTTAGGATGGTTTTAGTAGAGTTCCAAACAGTAAGCGAAGTCTTACCACCACTGCTGTTGGTGTAGTAGCCTATTAAGCCACCATGGTCATCAATAAGAAGCTTATTAAAGCTACTGCCATTAACAATGCTGAGGACATATTCTCCAGTCAAAGCGTCATACATGTTATAAGTAACTCCAGACACAGGACTACCAGTTGAAGTAATGAAATTGGATGTTCCCGTAGTCCAAATGTAGCCTCTACCACCGTATTCGTTAGGCGATAGAAAATTCATTATTTGACCGCATCTTAACACTTCCTTGTTATCTATTGTCCATAAATCTTCTCCAGTGTGTAAGTTTACTGCCTTTATGCCTGCTGGATTAGCAGTAGAGCCGGGATAACTAGTATAGTAGAGTAT
The DNA here is from genome assembly GCA_963775685.1 of Candidatus Bathyarchaeota archaeon. Lineage (GTDB taxonomy): Archaea > Thermoproteota > Bathyarchaeia > Bathyarchaeales > Bathycorpusculaceae > Bathycorpusculum. The sequence goes on along the minus strand of CAVZJV010000009.1, from coordinate 4,305 downwards.
GCCATGGATAATCACTGGTGCGAACTTTGGTTGATACTGTGATGTTGACCAGTAATTGCTTTGTTGATCGCTACCGAATTCTCCTCCCATTGTGCCACCGAAAGCAACAAGCTTTGTCCACATGATATGAGCACTGTTTGGTGCAGTAGTGTACGGTGCATACGAGCCATGAGAATCGTACTGTCCAGTGTTTGCGAATGTTGATGGTTGAAGACCAAGCCAGTTGCCACCAATAGCGTACCATAAATCATTGTTCTGAGCATAGATCGGACGAGTCCAATATTCTGTTGGAAGCGGAATTAGCGGTGCAAAACTTATTGGTTCCTGCTGAACTACCAGCGTATATACGGCGCTTTCGCTAGGTTGGTAATAATCGCCTTTATGGATGTCGTTTGCGTGTGAGGTTCCTGGATTTTCATTTGTTAGTGTCTGTCCTGGGAAGAAGAATTGGAATTTGTAGTCGCCTATTTTGTCTGGAGTAAATCTAGTTGATGATCCTCCTGTATCATCTGATGAAAATGGTCCTAGTGTTGTTTTGAGTCCGTCAGGGTCTGTAACTTCGACGGTTAATCCGTGCCATCTGTCACCGTAGACTCCGCTGGCTGTTGGTGGCGGGTTGCCGACAAAGAAGTTTACGTTAACTTGTTGCCCTACACCGATAGGATTAGGAGCGATATTTATGAAAGAGTATGTAGGGACATTCCATGGGGGAGTATGTGCATTGGCATTTTGCACTAGCATAAATGAAGCACTTATTGAAAATCCTAGAAGTACAACTATTGTAAAAGCTGTTGGTCTATTTTTCAGAATTTTCATTTTGTTTTTTTCTTCCTTTTTATTTTTGTTTTGAGCAAAAAATAAGAATGATGTCTTGCTCAAATATAACTGAGTTATAATTGCATTTATTAACTTTGCTATAAGTGTGCAGCGCGCAAATTGGGAATAATATTTATTTTCAAAACTGCTCAAAGGCACTGTTTTTCTTAGAAAAAGTGAAAAAGATTAACATTTAATCCAACATTCTTCTGATTAGATTTAAAAAAAAGTGTAGTAGTTGGTTTTCAACTTGCGAGAATCCTAATCCTTCGAGCTTTAGTGATTCTAAGTGTCTGAAAGCCTTATCCACTGTTAAAACCGCTTCCTCGAAATTACAGTTTTCCCTTAGAGTATAGCTCTTCATCCATTAGAGACAACGAATCAGCTATCAGTTAGGGAGGGTAAGATACCTAAGACAACACAAAACAAGACAACAAACAGATGTATGATTTTTCCAGATGAAATATTTGTGCATTGATTAAATGCATTTATTGATTTCAGTTTCAGTGGGTTTGCTAAGGCTCTGGACCAAATAGGAGAGGATAAGAACGCAAATGCAAATGTGCTCGGTGAGAGGTCACCATTAGTTTAACCAGAGCCTTCTCAGCCCCAACTTTTCTCTCTGTATTTTAGTACTAAAAAAGGGGGAAGGAATTTTTTGTTTGGCTTTTCTCGTTTTATGGTCGTTTTCTAAGTGTCAGGATTGTTATAGCAAACCCTAAAGCTACTGCAATAATAATGGCGATTCCTATGCCGATGATGTAGTTTTGAGTAGATCTAAACTGACTGTTGGGTACGGCGATGATGTAGGTGCTGGTTCACCAGAGGTGAAGAATGCTTCAGCAGAAGAAGGATCGTAAGATTCTGATCCTGCAAAACTAGCAACTAAAGTGTAAGCGCCTGTTATATCGGGTGTCCATGTGAAACTGAAGGCTCCGCTGCCGTCACTTGTGGAAGTGCCGATTTGCCTATATTTACTGTCGGAGTCAAGAACTTCTATTGATACTGGAACGCCAGTCACGCCAGTTGGGCATTGTTGCTGCATATAGACGTAATCTATCTAATGCGCTTTGGCTCTCATCAAAGACACAAGGGATGTCGTTTGGGAAGTTTGATGCTTGAGCTTGTTGCATTTTGCCCGCGGAGATGTCAATTACTGTACCACTAATGGTTTAGGGCGTAGCAGTTGTTACTCCAACAATAGGTGCTGTTTGAGTCATCGCACTCGGTCCTTTAGCAAAAGCATATATTTGATGGTCGTAAGCCTTGAGAGTAGTCTCGACACCATAAACAATAGCTGGACCGTTCGTAACGTCAAAACCTAATATGCTCCATATCGGCTCTCCATTGGTAATATTCAAGCATAGCTGCTGTGCGTTGTGGAATAGCGGTGGGCTGTACTCATGACCCATTGGAAGGAACAGCTCCGGCTCTTCAAAATAAACTACAAAAAGATGAAAAAACAACCACCTCAGAACTGCAAGAACCAAAATGGCTAAAGATTCCAAAAGCAGAGTTTCGCCGAAAGAGCTGTACTTGCACCCAGATACAGTGGGTTTCTAGTATACTTGAACAGCCCCACTTTGACAAGATTTCTCGTTGGTTCAAAAGGCGCTGGAGTACCTTTGCCAATTAAGGCAAAAGGAAGACCGCCCAAAAAGCAAACCTAACACAATCAGAAACAAACCAAAGAACCTGTAAAAGCCTATCTCAAAACTCAGAAATCCTTCTAACAAAAAGAGGATACCCTAAGGGTAAAGCATTAAATCCGTTTAAGGTAACCAACAAGAAAAGTATAATTGCTTTTAGAAGAAACATAATAATCGCGGTGCCATATCTTCTTAATAACGTTTTAAGGGTTAGGTCAAATAAAACCAAATTGTAATGCTTGGTCGATTGCTCATTTTCTTAAGTCTACCTTGTTTGTCCACACAAGGTGTTCAAAAAAAATCTGCATTTAAAAGGTCAATTAATGGTCTCTTTTTTAATGGCTAAGATAGAAAAGATTACTGCTGACACCCAAAAAATCGGCCCTAAAATTCCAGGAAAGAAAGCCACATTGCCAGGAATAAGGACGAATATGATAAAACCTATATCCGCAACACTAACAACCACCAGGTTAAGCCAATATCCTAAACGGCTGTTTTTCCAATTAAATATACTTGCAACTACAATACTAAAGAGGGCAAAAAACAGCAAGTTCCATGCATCCTGAAAAATTTTTCCTTGAATTATACCCTGATTAACACTTGTTCCCAGCAAAAAAGCATCGTAAGCAGCTTGAATATGAAGCAAACCCCAAACAACATATAGACCTGCAGCTATCTTGGCAAATACCATAGATAATAGTCGTCTCATTTTAATATTAAATTTTTGGGTTTACTTATAAAAAGAGCAATACCCATGCACACTTGCAAAAAATCGGATATTTCAAGCAACAGTTAGGATTGATTTGTTACTCTGTTGAGAGTAAATCCAATGTTAGGTTTGAATTAAAATGACCCAAATTGCCGAGGTTTCTACCAGTTTTGCACGGCCAAGGTATTGTCGTTCGCAAAGCATCGTAATCTTAGTCAAGCATTTTAGTTCACAATTACTTCTTCAGATTAAGCCAGCTTTTTCAGAAAAGGAAATAAAGAAAGGCAAACTTAAACATTAAGAGAAGGCCGCTTTGAACTCAAAAATTGGATTTTTAGTTACCATAATCGTCACAATCATCATTGGAGTTTATGGCATAGAATTGGGTATTCGTGTTGCAACAGGCAGCGGACAACCAGAATACTTAACTGTGGTTTTGATAGTGTTGGCATTACTGACGCTTACCGACATTATACTTTATCGACGTTTGCACAGCATCAAAACCGATCTTTAATATTTGAAACAGAGTTTGTTGCCTATATAATAAGGAGCAGTCCGAGACAAACACACATAACCGTTTCATGCAGTACATTTCAACCTAAACTATTATTGATTGCATGAAGCTTATATCGGCAGATTACAAAAGTAATATGATTGCAATGTGTCCATTTCAAATAGAAAAGTGCCAAGTTGTTTGGTCTAAAGATTCTCCTTCAGAAAATGATAGACAATCAATAATCAAAGAATTAAGAGATATGTCTTTTGAAATCCAAGAAGCGGTTAATTTCACTAAAGAATTAAGCGAAGTCAAAATGAATGAAGTCAAGTTTTGGCTAAGTACAGAAGGTGAAATTGGCTATACTTTATCGATTTACTATGATGTTCATGCTAGAGCATGGGGTATGATGCTTGAAGAAAATGAAGCAAAAGATAATTCCCCTAAAGTCTTGGGTGAAATTGCCTGTACAGATCCTATGACCTTAAGCTTTATTACACCTGAAAATATTCTAAAAACGGAACCTCTTTCCAATATTTAGAATACTTATTGTCTTTAACTTTATTTTTGGGTTAACGCCTAAAATTTTTCAAGCGTTTTCTCATCGATCTTTTCAGCTGAGGACAGATTTCAAG
>CAVZJV010000008.1:0-5897 GCA_963775685.1 Candidatus Bathyarchaeota archaeon | reverse complement strand
TTGTCTAGGTCTTGTGATGCTTGCGGGAGAATGATTGGCAGCGGGATCTATTGTTGTTTGAAATGTAAGATTTATTTTTGTTTCTTTTGTTCAATTCAACTTTCAGCGATGCAAAAGAAACCAAAGAAAGAATACCCTATGTGCGTGGAAAATTCGAGTAATACCCTTGTTCTTTCTATTGCTTGATTTAGTTATTTGAGAATTTGAAGTTGTAATAAAGTAGAAAAAATAAAGGAATAAAATAGTGAACAAAAATAAATCACTGAAAAGAAGAAGAATTGTTGATTGCTGAGGCTTTGATAGGGATTAAAGGGAAAGGAAGAAAAATGCAAAACTAGACTATGACAATCCAGAGCCTTTCCAGCCATCTTTTCCAGTTCTCTAGTGCCTTATTGGACTTTTTTGTAAATAAATTCTGTTAATTTCAAATATGAATCTAAACCAGGCAAAGAAAAAAGAAAAAATTGGTTTATTCGATGCTTAAGTTCTTTTTAGCAGATGCTCTGTTGCGAACACATGAGTAAAACAAAAATCGTAATCGCTCTGGTCGCTGTGGCGGCGTTGACCTTGGTGCTCGTTGGGTTGGCTTCAGCCCAAATCGCCGCTAACCAAACCTACATTGGAACAAGTGCAGACCCGAGTACTCCAACACCTAACAATGGCTTTTGGGGTTGGATCGGCAACTGTTTTGGCTACGGAGCAAACCAAGCCTACGGTAACGGTTATGCAGCGCCTCAAGCGCCAACAGACGGCTCAACTCCTGCACCCAATCAAAGCGGCTATGGCTACGGATACGGCTATGGACCCTGCTGGGCAAGATAAATAAAACTAAAACTCTTGCTCTGTGTTTTCCCCTTTTATAGTTTTAATTTGCATATAAGAGAATAATCATCCTACTAAAGACGCTTTCAGCGACTGTGCAATCACCTGCAAAAACCAGAAAGACTTTGAAAATCACCAGCTGCAGATTCTGGGCAGTTAACTTAAACACCTAATTCGACAGGAGGCATCAGTGTAAATGCTCTTCTGAAAAAACGGGTCCGGAGGGATTTGAACCCTCGATCTCCGGCTCCGAAGGCCGACACCTTAATCCGTGCTAGGCTACGAACCCTTTTCCATACTGAACTGCTAGTACACGGTGCTAAATGTGATAGCGGTTTTTTAGAGGTATACGGTGTATTTAGGTTTTTCATGTCGCTTCAATCCGTTTTGGGCTTGCGGTAGTACAGTACGCCGTTGAGTTCGCCGTATTTCTCGTAGCCTTTCCGGAAACTTTAAGTTCAATTGGGATAACTCTTCTTCGTTTTTAACTGAAACTATCGGTTCCAACACAATATACTTACCATCTGACAAGAATTCATTAGGATTATTCAGTGAAGGAAAACCAAATGCTGTCTCAGTCACTATCTATAGGATTGGCTACGTAACGATAGCAAACGGATCTGTCATCATCTTTGAAGACCAACCAAACAAGGAACCGACAGACATGGTACAGCTTGGCAACTACGAAGGCGGTTTTCTCCATAACGATCTCGTGCCCTCAGATAAACTGTCGACAAACTTGTTCAGACCCATTGAACATTCATAGGACTCAACCAAGCAAGTCATCTTCCCCTTTTTATTTTTATACAAATAAATAGACCAAAAAAGAAGAAATAGCACTGCTATAGCGCGCGCGATGGGTCGCCAAAAACATTGGCTAATCCCCTGATGTTTGCTGGGCAAAACCAAATTTAGGCATAGATATACCAGCAATTAAAACCACAAGTGCTAAAGCCAAAAATAACGCGAAGCTTTGGTTGCTGTTGGGCATGTTTGTAAGTTGATTTAAACTGATATAATGTTTCCTAAATTCAAACTCCACGCAGATTAACTAAAGTTTATTCAAAAAAGTGATACTATGTCTACCTTAAGATCTGGTTCTTTGGTTAAGCGCTCTCTCTCATAATTATTGTTGCTATAGTTATAGCAGCGGCTCTTGTAGTCTCATTTTTGCTTTACAAACGAACCAAAAAAGCCGATAGGTCAAGAAACATTGACTTAGCCCAGTCAAGGAAGCTTTACGAAAAGGCTTATATTTGCTTTGTAGTTTTTATGAAGTATTAAGGAAAGCGGAATGCGATAACATGAATAACCATTCAGCTATATTTGTTATTTTTGTTTTACTCCTAACATCTTCAGTCACCTTTCAACCGACTATTGGACAGGCGAAATCAATTGATCAAGCCCCTTCTATAGAATGGCAAAAGACCTATGGCTTGAGCGGCATATCCCGGATAATTCAAACCAGCGACGGCGGATTTGCCTTAACCGGTTCAATTCCTCCAAATCCAAGTTTTGTTGGTAGTCCTTGGCTGATCAAAACCGATTCGCAAGGCAACGAACAATGGAACCAAACGTACTCCGTCAAATACCCAGACTTAAACTTGGGAACAGCTGGCCCCATAATTCAAACCTCTGATGGAGGCTTTCTCATAGGAGGAAGTTACTATCGGGCTGGAGCCTTCTTGTTAAAAATTGATTCTAAGGGCAACGTTCAATGGATACAAAATTACCCTTCAAAAGAATTCGTTGGGGATTTGATTAAAACTCCAACTGACGGATACGTGATCTCTGGCCCCTACCAAAATGGCACTGGTTGTTGGCTGGCTATGGTCGATTCAAATGGAGTTGTCAAGTGGAACCGTGACTATGACGAGATCTCCATTTACAGAATTGTTCAAGCAAACGATGGTGGATACGCAATGATAGGTGAAGTGCTTTCATCAAATGGATTCGGGGCGGCAACACTTATCAAAACTGATTCAAAAGGCGACGTTATGTGGAACCAGACATATGGCTCATCAATTCAGTTTATTCGTTTTCTTCAAGCAACCGACAATGGCTACGCATTAGCGGGTAACACATTTCGAACCAACAGCAGTCAAGACGCAGCACTTTTAACTAAAACTGACTCCCTTGGAAACATCGTTTGGAATCAAACGTACAGTCAATTTGGAGAGGGAACAATCCGGGACATTGCAAAGACCAACGATGGAGGATACGCTTTGGGTTTTGGTGATCATTTCACCGCACAATTCGTAAAGGTCGACGCAACTGGAAACTTGCAGTGGAACATTTCATTTAGCTTTGATTACCCCTCAAACGTACACTCTGTAATGCAGCTGAGCGACGGTAGCTATGTGTTCCTTGCAGGAAACTCTTTGACAAAAACTGTTTCCGACACCTCTCTTCCTTCTGTAACACCCACGATTAACGCGCCTGAGTTCATCGCCCCAATTACAGCACTAGCACTTCTCATTATCACTATCTTTGTAATCCTCACAATTTCCTTCTTGCTTTTGCATCGGAGATATCAAAAAGTCAAACAGGTCAAGAAATCATAGCAAATTCCCGACTTCTTTGAAGATTGCAGGAACTTGTTCTTGTGTGTCCTTTTACGGCTAAATGCATATACGGATAACTTTCTTTTCTTTTTGCTTTAAGTATCGCAATTACCGTTGTATGATTCATGATTTTTGTGTTTTTAGAAAGCCCTAACTTGATTAAGATTGATACAGCTGGAAAATTGCAGTGGCGTTTAGCTTTAAACTCGACAGCGTATTCAGTAGTTCAGACAGGTGACGGAGGTTTTGTGCTTGCTGGAAGTGGTGGAGGAAGCAATAATTGGCTAATTAAAACTAGTGCCAGCATCGATAACTCTTCCCCAACACCCACCGTTCCAGAATTATCTTGGCTATTAATTGCCCCTTTGCTTTTATTCGTGTTCTCTGTTGCTGTGATTGTTAGGCATCGAAGAAGTGCTTATCTTGAGTGAGTAGATGCAGTGTAGTCTGATTTATTTGGTGATGATCCAGATTTCGTCTATCCAGTAGTATGGGTAATCGTAGGTTGCGCCTCTGCACCAAAACTCCGTAGTTACGTTTTGGTTTGCTGGGAAGTTATTGGATAGTCGGATCTACTTGTTTATGGACAACGGTATAGTTCGAGGTTTCTTACTGCTCCCCCAACTATCACGCGTATAGTATCGTCGTTTGCGTGGCTGTCGTGGTAGAGATGATATACAATGCGAGCTCTAGTTTTGGCTCCCGTGCCTTGAGTGTTTTGTCGTCGTCCCAGGATAGTAGCTTGTGCCGGTCGACATGAAAGACATCTTTGGCTCTGAAAACCGCCTGATAAATGCTGCATAGAAATTTACGTATGCGAACAAAACGTATCTTTTTAAGTGCAATTTTTTTGTATGCATTTGATATCTATTGGATACTGTGATTACGTCTGCCCAAATCTTGAAGCTTGCAGTATGGCTTCATTCTCTGCGATCTCTTTTTCAATTTCCACTGCTTGCTTCTCTTTATCTTGTTTTTCTTTAAGCGTCTCCAGCCCCAGCAAGGTTACAAGGCGATCAGTTATGTCAACCATCTTAGACAGGTAGACTGGCTTTTGGGATTCCCCTGCAGTCTGAAAATGAAGGCTTGCCACACGGTAAAGATAATCGTACCGATTCACGATCATGAGTCGTGCTTTGTTTAGGTCGAAGAGTTGGGTTAGGACGGGTTGCCAGGTGTCGCGGTTTTCTGCGTCATAGTAGATGTTTCTCTCCGAGGTTTGATATTTTTCGCTCAGCACCTTCACAATTTCACAGAGCGTTAAACCTTTTGCTTCGAGCTTTAGGAATTCTAAGCGCCTTTCAAGGACTTCGTTCAAGGAATCCCCTCTAAAATTGAAAGGCGGATTTCATTTTCGCTGTAGTTGCCTGTGCGTTTGAGCATGTCGCCTTCCAACTTTATGTTTCTCTTTTGATCTTCGGGTAAAAAGTAGTAGGGTTTTTCGAAAGTGGCCACATGGTATTTTCTACAGATTTTGAAGTAGGCTTCCACTATTTCGAATATGTCACCGTCACGATTCTCAAAGCTGCCTCTGAACAGCGTTATGTCTGGTGCGTGACTCCAGTTGTAAGTCAAGTGCCAATAGATACGCAAACAGATTTTCTCGTATTCTGAGGCTTGAGTCTGCAACACACTGATCTTGTCAAAGACAGCTGCCATTTTAAGCACCGATTGCCAGAAGAGCTTGCCTTTCGGATCTTCTCGGGCTTTAACTGCGTTGATTTGGTAGGGCTCGTTTGGCTCTTCATCCCAAACCTGACCAAGCACCTTGGCTTCTTGTTGAGACTGCGGATACTTCTCGATAAGATACTTACGAAGGGTCCCATAAGCCACCATCACATCCATTTCTGCGCCGGACATGAGAGATAAATCAGTACCATCCTTATCTAGAAACTTCAGGCCACAACTGCTTAAGAGTAAAATTATCAGGGTCTATGCCCTCTTTTTCAAGCTTCTCAAGAACCTGAGGAGACAGCGAAGCACTCAACGGCTTCTGCTCGATTTTGATGTGCTCACGCACTTTCTCTTTGAAGTCTTCAAACAAGTCGCTCACCGCAGCCCAGTTTCCTGCTTTGGTCGGTTTTAACTTCCTTGGCACTCCTCGCTTGGTTTCTTTGCTTGCGCTTCTCAAGCCGCCAATACTCACGCAGCTCAGTCGAATGCTTGAACGTTTTATCATTGTCCATGACAGCACTATTAGCGCCTGTTGGGTTAAAACCTAAATTAGAGCCACAATGTCCATGACACATCAAATTCCAAAACTTGCGTTCTTTGGGATAATGATGCCGCTTACCCTTATCTGAGCGGAAAAGACGCTTTCGGCTTTTAAAAGGTACAATAACAAAATCGTTGTTCTGAGTCAATCAAGAGCCTCCACAAGTAGGAAGAAGGAAGGGTAAACAGTAATGAGATAGGCAGACCCCAAAAAAATAAGCTGAAAAAAGAAAAAGGGAAGATGCATTTTGTAGGTAGAAAAATTTAAAGGTGATATCACCAGCAGCGATATATGCC
>CAVZJV010000007.1:0-47574 GCA_963775685.1 Candidatus Bathyarchaeota archaeon | reverse complement strand
GATGGATGAGATGATTTAGTTATTGGTTAAAAGACGGCGTAGTGCTGTTCTGAAGAAAGGTTTTGGGGTTGCAAAAAATAAAATAGAGCCATTTATTGAGGTGGATCTGGTGAAGATCGTAGTTGATGCGTATGCATGGGTTGAGTTGTTGCTTGGAGCGAAAAGGTAAGAAAGTTGATGAAATACTTGAAACCGCTAAGGAAGTGTATACTCCGCGCAGTGTGTTAGCTGAGATTGCTCGAAATTTCCTAAAAGAAGGCAATGATGAGAATAAGGTCATAGAATGGATAGATATCATCGCAGCGACCTCAATCATAGCGCAGATCGATTCAACGATAGCTCTGGGAGCGGCAACATGTCAAAATGAACTAGTTGTAAAAGCAACAAGTTTCAAGCAGAATACTCTAGCTTATTTGACGCCATCGTCTTGTTACTGCTAGGATAAATCAATGTAGACTTCTGACAGGCGAGGAGCATTTCCAGAACTTGCTGGAGACTATTTGGCTGGGTTAGCGGCGCGTAAATTGTAGCTCTTTTCTATTTTTTGGTAATCTGTAGGTGTTGTAGAGGTTGAAGCGTTGGAGGTTTTTGGTTGGGCATCTATATTCCGATTTTTTTAATATTGTGGTTTTTTGAACTTGCTTTTTATTCAAAAATGCATACCTGTGTTTGGATATGTCTTCATGTCTTCAAAAAAAATGCTAAACTATGCTTTGACTCGGAATTTGCCCATTATAAAGTGTGAATGTGGTTATGAGATTCTTCTAATTCCTGATTTGGTAGCTATGGGAAACGCGATCGAAAAACATGTACTAGAGCATAAAGCGAATTTTGCTCTAACTCATAAAGCGACAGAGGCCGTGGAATTAAATTTGGTTGCTCAGGCTTTTTCTTTAATTTCTGAATTGGAAGCTGTTTCTGAAGTACTTCGCAACAAAGACCGCGACTTGAGGGTGTAGAAACAAGGAGAAATGGGTGTTTTGGGGTTTGGATTTGTGAAATTGCAAGATAAATGTCGTAGTCTTTTCAGAGGCTGCCCAAAGCGTAGGGGTTGCTCGATGCATGATCCTGGAGCTAGAACCTGCGTTTATGGACCCTACCAGTACTGCGGCAAGTACCGCTCAGTAGTTGAACCAAAAAAGCAACCTCTTACTCATCAGGTTTAGGGCGCTATCTGAATGATGGTTGTTTGCCCCAAATGTGGAGCAGAGAATTCTAATCCGGACAGAAAAATAGAAAATGCAATCTTTGCCTTAGCTTGCTATACTTGTAGAGAATGTAAAACCCGCTTTATGGTTCAGGGTCAGTCTACAATTCTTTGAGGAAATTTGTTTTTGTTTGTGTTGTTTGTTTGTCTTTATGTTGGGTTTTTCGGGTTTTTTGGTGCTGGAGGTTTTGTGTTAAGAAGAAAGATGTTGGGCGTTTTTGAGTGTGGTTTTGGTTGTTTGTTGTGTGGTGTTTGTTTTTTGTGGGTTGTATCTTGTATTTTGTTGGTTGGATAATTCGTTGGTTGACATATATCAGAAGTAGTAATATACCTTAAACGCTGGGTGGGGAATCATAGTTTAGGAAGTGTTGATTTGATGAATTTGGTTAAGAAAATCGGTCGAAGTCTTGGGGCTATGGCGGTGGCTCCTCTTGTTAGTCTTGAGAGGAAAGAAAGAGATAGGCGCCTTGAGGAAAGGTACAAACGGATCAAGAAAAAAGAACCCTAATCTTCATCTCTGCGCTCTGCCAAACTGAAATTGCTTCCCTATCTTCTAATGAGTTCTCTGGGGAGAGCAAGGGTTCGTAAAGGTCCTACTGAGTTTTCTTCAATTAGTAAAAGAATAGTTTTTTACGAAATTTTATGGTTTTTTTGGTCTTGTTGCTGGGCTGTGGTGACTTAATGGGAACAAGCAATTCAGGACTAGAAGTTGCTAAGTCTGCGGGTCCTCCCTTAGGGTATAATGGTCCTGGACCCGTTTGGTTATAGATTAAAACTGAACTCTTTTATCTGCTACCCCTTCCTTTCTTTGAGGTTAACCGTTAACATTTACCTGTGCCTTGATTGACAGAGCTTTCTTCCTATCTCTAAAGATTGGAACTACAAACTCTAGAGCCACAAGCAACAGTATTATTCCGATAATTAATGGTAAAGCTAAAGAATTTTGTTTCATAAAGAGTGTTACCCAGCCAAATAATGGGATACGCATTACAACTCTGCTTTCGACAGCGTCGTTAGTAACTCCTTGACCTGTGTGCCAGATTGTATGAGAGTCCCAATTGCTTTCTGAGGGGATTGCTGGATATTTTACGCTGGGATTTCCATCGCCTTTAGTTTGGAAATAAAGTGTTCCGTTAATTTCTTGTACTTCAACTATGCGGTGGACAATCGGAGTTTCCGTTGGGTCCGTAGGGGGTTTATAAACTATAATATCGCTGTTAGGATAATTCGTATTCAAGTCTTTTGGGTCAATTTTTTGGATAATTATTATATCGCCTGTGTCGAGGGTTCTGTCAAAGGGGTGCTCTAATGTTAATAAGAAATCGTTTAAAGCGTAGGGTGGTCCAGTTATGAAGTTAAGAGGAAGACTCATGCTGCCGCTTTCAACTACTCTGAAGGGAACAGAAGTGTTCAAACCTAATTGTAAACCAAAGTAAGAACCAATGACTATGCCAACGATAAGAAAAATAGCCACAACAGTTTTAATGTTGGCATTATGCCAAATCTTGATTATGCTATGCAATCAATTCAGTTCCCTTAAAACAAATATTCTAAGATGCTATTTATAAGATAGCCAATATCTGACTAATAACCGCTTGTTTGTAAGTCCGACATCGTTTCGAAAAAGAGTTCGGCGAGCATGTTGCTGAAAAAAGAGGCTGGCATTGGGCACTAACACGTGCTTTTGAAAGTTGACAATCTAGCAAGAGAGAAGGCGTTTATGGCACACTTCAAGATCAACACTTTGATGCGCTTAAACGCTTCTGGAACGAAATAGTTCAGAAACCTGACTTAAAACAGGCAGTGTCAATGCAGAAGCGGCTTTGGGGTTGCCGCATAATTACGGCTGGGGTATGCGTCGACTGAAGACAAAATTTGGGGGTTTGTGAGCCTGGCGATAGATCAAACCTAATCTGGGGCATTCTACAAGATAAACCCTGCAGATACGGAACAAAATTAGATTTTTTTATCAAGACCAAGCGTTCTCGGTAGAAGAAAAGAATCCAGCCGTTTACTATTGGAATCAAACAAACTAGAGATTTTTATTTCTGGTATGGAGGCGGAGTTTCGTGGGTGAGCTGGTTTTCGTTGCTTGTTTTGCTGATTCTTCAATGAAGTCTTTGATCTCTTGTAGTAAGCTGGGGGCATAAATTGGGAGTTGGATTTTGACTTTTACTGTTTGGAACTGTGCTGTTAGGGGTGTGTTTTTTATTTGGGCTTTTTCGAAGTATTTTAGGGAGTAGTCTTTGCGTTTTCCCTCATTCAACTTGTCGGGATTATGTTCTATTATTAGCCGATGGCTGGTTAACAATCCTGATCCATTTACGAGTTTGAAGGTTAGAAACACGCCTCTCCAGGTAAGAAGAAGACTTACATAGCGTCTACCTTTGCTAATAAGTGCTATTTTGGTTTTTCCTCTTTGCCGATTTTGGCTTGTTGTCCAGCTTTCTGTTTTGTTTCAATCCATTTTTTGGTAATCTTATTTTTTTTAAACAAATAAGTTTTTGATAGCTGTGGAGTCGGTTGTTTTTACCAGGGCTGAAGATGGGCAAGTATATACTAATGTATGATAGTTAAAGATTAGAGGGGCATAGAGAGATGAAACGTCTATTAAACGCTGTATTAATCGCATTGTTACTTTGCGCAATGTCTTTTGTAACTGCAACAGTTTATGGCGCTAAAAACTACAGCGGTACAATTAGTTCCAGTATAACTTGGATTAAAGCTAACAGCCCCTACACGTTAAATGGAAACCTAACTTTGGACTTTGGCGCAACTTTAACCGTTGAGCCTGGCGTCACAATACAAATTCCAAGCGACTGCACGTTGCTGGTAAACGGCATCTTGGTTGCCCGAGGTACGAGTTCTGAAAAAATCAGTTTTACGGGCGGAGACGTTTCCCTTGGAGGTAGCGGTTCTGGCAGCGTGATTGAGAATGCAATCTTAAATCCCACTAATCTTATCATTGGCAGTTCGGCCACAATTAACGGCAACACCATCATTGGGCGAGCCTCAGCAAACAGCTTCGAAGCAGTATTAATAAATGGTGGATCGCCCAGCATTTCAAACAACCTCATTTATGGAGCCGACAGCCAACGCGGAATACGCATAACCGGAGGGTCTCCAACAATTAGCTCAAACGGCATAATGGGCATAATAATCAGCGAAGGCGGCAACAATGTGGATGCCCCAGTAATTTCCCATAACACCATTGAGGGAGGAATATCATTTGCCCAGAGCGGCAGACCCACCATAACAAACAATCTAATCACTGGATTAAAGTACGTGAACTTCAACAGCGATTTAGACAGTCTATACAACTTGATACACAACAGCTGGCTTGGTACTGGTATCGGAATTACAGGGGACTACCAAAATCTGCTGCATGACGCAGTTATAACTGATAACGTCATTACAGGCTGCTTAGATGGAATTTCTGTTTTGGAAGGCGGCACCACAACCATTCAGAGAAATCTAATCGTTAACACCACAAGAGACGCAGTTCACGTTGCATCTGACGCCATCATAACAGATAATACGATAAGAAACAACCAAAGGGGCATAGTAGTAAGCAACGGACCTACCTTAACCGTGAAAAACAACAACATGGAAAATAACGGCAAATACTTCTTCTATCTCTACACTGGCAACAAACTTGATGCAGCAAACAACTGGTGGGGAACAACCGATACGCAAGCTATCGAAAACAGCATCTGGGACAACTCTTTTGAGCCCTATGATGGCACCGTGAGCATAAACCCGATTCTAACATCACCGAATCAAGCAGCGTCTCCCAACTCCATGACATTTCCAAGCATTAATGTGCCAAACAGCGGCGGCTCGGAGGGCAATCCTTTCCATATTGGAACTAACAGCACCGTAACCGACGTAGTCTTCAACCCCGAAAATGCAACACTCAGCTTCACTGTCAGTGGCCCAAGTGGCACTGCAGGCTCCACCAATGTCACCATAGCCAAATCTGTTATGCCAAACGGCGGCGCCCTCAAAGTCACCATGGACGACGCGCCTGTTAGTTATGTGCTTGCCGATAATGGCGATTCGTGGAATTTAGGCTTCGCCTATATCCACAGCACTCACAGAGTATCCATCACTGATGGAGTACTCGAAACCCAACCCACCCAAACGCCAACCTCAACACCAATTTCTGCTGACGAATTCAACATCCTGCCAGCAGCATTATTCCTCATCATAGCACTTGTAGCTGTAAGCCTGATTTTTGTTAGGTTAAAAAGAAAAAAATTCTAACTATAATCAGGTCACCGGTAATCTCGTTGAATATCGGGATTTAAACTTCAAGAGTACTTTTATTGAAGTCTCCACTGTTGCCAACGTCTGTTCTTCGTTTACTTTAAATTCAGTTTTAGTCAATTCTTGAGCCTAGAGGATGTTTTATGAAAATGCCCTGCTGCTATGATTTGTTTTTCTTGTTGATTCTAATTTTAGTTATCGCTTTGTGGCTTCACCCATGCGTCCAAATATCTTAATTATGCCCTTTCAAGATAAATGCAAAATAACGAGGTGATTAACTATGATATCAGCAGTTGTTTTAGTAAACACCGAGTCAAATACTCAAAATGCAGTCTTAAAAAGCTTAAGACAAGTTGAAGAAGTCGAAAAAGCTCACGCACTATATGGCGTCTACGACATATTAATTAAAATAAAGGCCAACTCCATCGACAAGGTCAAAGAAATCACTAAGCTGCGAATAAAGACCATCGCAGGTGTAAAAAACTCGCTGACACTGATGGTGATTCAGGACAACTAACTTTTGTTTTTGATGTAACCTATGTACTAACCTGAAAATCCAGACCTCAGGTAGGTCCCCTAAAAATGACTTAGGCGATAGTGTCTAATGTGAATGCCCTAAATGACGCACATAGCGTTAATTTTATTTTTAGTTTAAGTTAAGACCGATCAAATATGCGCCGCTCAAACATAGAAATGTACGTTGATATTTTGAAGGTTCTTGCGCAAAGAGGTCCTTTGAAGTTGACTCATGTCATGTATAAAGCTAATATGAACTGCAAATTAGTGACAGAGTACCTAGGGATTCTAAAAAAGCAAGGATTAGTGGAAGAGAAAAAAGTTGGAAGAAACAACATAGTTTACGCAGTAACCTCTCGCGGTATAAGTGTTCTAAAGACTTTCAAAGAACTAAATGAAGCTCTGCCTATCATAGATGATGGCAAAATCTTGCACGCAGAACACAGAATAACATAGTTGGTGGTTTCCACAAAAAGCCCCAAACTAAGATTTTGCAAATGCGCAGTATCGGTTGTTTATTTATACCTTTAATATGGACTGTTGTTACAGGGTGTGCCAACATTATTTTATATTATTTTGGGGTGTAGAAGCTGTTAAGGAAGGATGTAACAACTGGTAGATTGCTAAGTGGGTTTGGCGGCTAACAAAGGAGGAGGCAAGCTTCTATCTTTTATGCCTGCCATTGCTAGCCCCTGGCTAAATCCACTTACCATTACTTTTTTCCTTAAAAAATTCTTGATTTTCTATATATCTTGAGCGTAAAAAGCAATTTTTTACGGCTTGAAGATTGGCAGAAATTTTTTGTTTTTGCCCTCTTCGCTTAAACTAAGCTTTCGAAATGGGCAAACGCTTCGATCGCTCAAAGACCTATGAGCCTTCAATTTTTTAGCTGGTAACTTTTAGGTCTTCTTGTTTAGGAAGA
This sequence comes from Candidatus Bathyarchaeota archaeon, assembly GCA_963775685.1. Lineage (GTDB taxonomy): Archaea > Thermoproteota > Bathyarchaeia > Bathyarchaeales > Bathycorpusculaceae > Bathycorpusculum. The sequence continues at coordinate 40,660 of CAVZJV010000007.1, read as the reverse complement.
ACACATTTTTGTGATGGAATTTATTTAGGGATTGACCTTTATGTTTTCCTTCATTGAGCTAGTCCAGAGTACATTTCTAATATCATAAATCGATAACAGGTTAAATGCAACTTTTTACTTATCCAAGAAATAAGACTGATTAATCTAATCTCGGAATCCGAACTTTTTCTTGATGCAGTCTTCGCAAAAATTGTTCTTGAACTTTCTTACTCGTCTAGGCAAGAATATTTTTCCACAACTGCAACATTTAATTTGGATAGAATTTTTGGGCTCAAGCAACTTTAACCTTCGCTCTATCTCACCCCTAATCTCGGAATCCTCAACCCCCTTCAAGGCTTCATGTAATAGGGTCTTGGCTTGTTGAGTGCTTTTTTCTCCAAAAAGCTTTTCATAACCACTCTGATTTGTGCTCTTACCAATGTGTGCTGGAAGCATACAAACGAAGTTTGAAGGATAACTCTCAGACTTATTTAGGTCAATTACCGAAACACAAAAGCGGTTCCTCTTTGAATAGTCATCTAAATCATTACGTTTGATGATGTAAAGCTTAAGAGTCAATTAAACCAGCACCAAAATACTATATATTTAACCTAATTGACGGTACATGAAAAAACATTGCAGCCAGCCATATATGTGTTTTTGGCTACTAACGCCTAAAAATTTCTTTCTCTTTTGCCTCAGCCTCTGCTATTTGAGTAAATCGTTTGGTCATCTTTTTTATATGTGGTTTCGTCTGATGCTTGGGTTCAGTGTTTTTTTCCTATGAAGTGTTTCTGTTTGTCTGTAGGCTTTGCTGGTTGTGGGTAAAACTGTTGAATCTTTCAGGAAAGCTTTAGAATAAGTCACTTGTGGAGTTTCTTGCAAAACGAATTAAGCTGGAACAAATACCGTAAGTTATTGTCAATTTTGAATTACATATTCTATTGTATACATTGTTTTTTCAGGGGAAAATCAGGTTTTACTGGAGCTTTTGGGTTCAGTTTCTCTTTAGGGAGAAAAGAAAAATGAAAAGCAATTTAATGAAGAATTGTAAGTTGATCCAGACATCAGCCTTGCTTGATTTTCCTGCCATCAGTTATCAGCGCGTGTGTTCCAAACATGTTAAGATAATTCTGTGGTTGTGTTGGGCCCAGAGGTTTTTGCCATTTTCAGTACTAGAGCCCCGGTGGTGTATCTTCAAAGAAATAGCGACGCTCATGTTTTCTTTGGATCTTCTGTCTTCTTGCTCTCTTTTGTCATAATGCCATTGGATTGTTGTTTTAGCTGTTACTGTTTAAAATGCTAGTGGTTTAGAAATTGAGGGTTAACTTATCCATAATCAGTTGTCAAAGTTGGCGCTAAATTTTTCGATGAGAATGCTTCACTTTTACTGCCCTCTCCCCCCTGCTCCCGAACTACGGTTTAACGTTCTTCTTTTTATTAGGCTCAACTATAGAGGCGGGTTAGGTGGTTAAGTATGAAAAAGAAAGTAGCCGTTTTTGCGACTGAAAAGGACCTTTCAATAGGTTTAACGTTCCACGGTGTTTCGCCGTCACTTGTTGCCGAGTTTGTAGAAAAAATTGTTAAGCCCTACTACAGAGGCAACATGAACGCTGCAATCCAAGACTTACTCCACAAAACCCTCGGAGAACAAGAATTCGTCCTATCTCACATCACTCACGTTAGAAGCGCTGGGACATAATACATGGGAAAGACGGTTCCGGCTTATCGCATAGCTTTGGAGTTTGAGATTGATAGGTGGCGGGGTTTTAGAAAGGCATTGGCCAGCGAGGCGGATCGGGAAGCGCTTGATGAGCTGATGGATTTATGCAGGATTTTTGCTTCGGAAAGCAGCAACGCCACAAACCCAGTAATCTTTGAGCCCATGGTCATGTCTATTATGTTGGGTCACCAAAAGCAGTTGCGAAAACTCGAAAACAAACTATCCTCCGACAAACCCATTGGCGAACCTAATAAGGAACCTCAACGGTAAGTGATTGAATTGATGAAAAAACAATCCACACTTTTTCCTGAAGATACGATAAAAATAGTGGCAGAGCAAGACTTAGAAGAAACCAAAAGAATTGCAGCCAAAATAAAAAATGCTGTAGAACCTCTCTGTGAATTGATAGAGGTTGCAGGAAGCATAAGACGGCAAAAACCCAAGATACACGACATTGACTTTGTCATCGCAGCAAAAAGCGATGCTGAATGGCAGAAGATTAACGAAAAGCTCAAGCAATTAAAAGCTAAGCCTAACTGTGCAGGTAACAGCGTCATCAAAGCTTTTGTGCCCTGCCAAGAGGGGCTCTTTCAAGTGGATTTCTACCGCGCCAAACCGTCAACGTTTGGGATCCATTTGCTTGTCTGTACGGGTTCAGCTGATCATAATATGTGGTTGGCTGGGTATGCGTTCTCAAAAGGAATGCGGCTCAAGTATAGTGAAGGCCTAATCAAGGAGGGTATGGCTGTGGCTGGAGCGAGTGAGCAAGGGGTGTTTGATGCTTTAGGTTTGCCCTATCCGTCGCCCACTGAGCGCGAGACCGTTGAATGCAAGCCAGTTTGGATGCTGCCAGACAATAAGAAGGTGTAGGAAGGGTTAGGTTTGGTGAAGCTTGGATTCTACATCGTTCGGAAGACCTACAAAGGCAAAGTGTATGAGCATGAGTCGGTTTGCCTGCGTTTCCCCAAAGAAATCCATGAGATCCTGCGTTTCCTTCGTGACCGCGAACTGGAAATTAAAGCAACCAACGTTAACCATACGGTCAAAAAATGCGTTTAAATCCTCGGCTAAACTGTCAGTTTCATATTCTTTCAAGTGGATTTTCTTTCCCATTTTCAAGTGCATCATAAAGTCAGTAACCAACACAAAGTCTTTTTTGCATAGCTTACGGCATCTTTCAATCAGGAAATTATCAACAAGTAACGGTATAATTCTTGAAAGTCACATACTAAACTTGCTTTACCAAACAAGGTGCCGTTCAAAATAGTGCCTCCAGATAAGAACCAAAGGGCCAAATATGAAAGCATAAAGGGGAATCGCGTTTTCAAAAAAGAAAGAAAAAAGCATAATAAAGATTCGAAGAAAGGAAGCATAAGCGTTTTGTTGTTGCATTGGTATGTTTTTCGAGGCAGTTCTCTGAGAAGACATGTGCTTTTGTTATCTCTACTTCAAGGTTTACTGCTTCAGCGTTGAGATATGGTTTTGCTGCAATAGTCATCAGTTGAGAGAAGGACAATTTGAATAAAGTTTTTGCGTTTTCCAACCATTTAGACACAACAAGAAACACGCTTTGAAAAAAGAATGACCGAGATAACATGATTTTGTGCGCACCAAAATTGTTTCTGCTCTTCTTAATTTCTTTCTTGCCTAGAAATGAGCTCGTTAAAATGTTTCTTGCCTAGAATTGTACTCCGTGAAATAACGCTAAATTTTTCGCTTTAGCTTTCGGTAACTCGTTATTTTATGCATGGAGCTAGCAATTTTGCTATATAAATATGGTTTACTGAATTTTGCCCGAGGCGTATCGTGTCTAGAAAATTTTTCCCACGGCTAAGGTGAGTTTTTTGCATGAGTTAGTGCAATAAGTGACTTCCATGGAACTGCTTTCCTGCAGCGGGAGAGAACTGTAGGATGGCGTGGGATAAGAGCAAAGGCATTGCAGTGGACCCGTTCATAGGTAGAGGAGCACCTCTAAACCGCGCCATATTATAGTTGTTGGGAATCAAGCAGCCACAAACAACTAGCAAATAGGCAAGAATGTAAGGGGCATTCTATATTTTAAGGGCACAAGGGACTCGACCGTTAATAAGAGAGTTAGAGACCTCGAAAAGCGCGAATACCTAAAGAAAATGCAAATAAACCAAAGGATTGGAGGAATAACCAACTATTACGAATTAACAGACAATGCCCATCTTTCACAATTCCTTGATCAAAATCCCGCCAACGACATCTTCATTGGCATTAGAAGTGAGGCAGCAATGATAATCTTAGCAGATTTAATTAACGCAAAACAAATAAGGTAAACGCAAAAACTAAAATCAAAGAAATATCAGGAAACGTTTTAAACAAAAAGCGAAATAATTGATCACCATGATGCCCAATTCCACAGCCAAAAACAACAAAATATTGCTTGGTTCCATAACTATACTGATTCTAATTTGCTCTACCCTGGCATTTTTAACCTTCAATGTCCAAGATAGGCTTAACGCCATGCAATCAAATTATAACCAACTTGCCATAGACTATAGCAACATGCAGAATAAACTCAGTAATTTACAATCATCAATCAACGAATTGGATGGTGAAATCTTAAACAACAATTCTCAAGAACGAATTAGTATCGCAAGAGTAGCCAACGTTAACGAAAGCAGCATTACCGTATTTGGAGAATCACTATCAGGTATTGACATAGTAATTATCGATGCAATAATAAGAGATTCATCAGGCAACATCGTTGTCCAAAATAATAAGCAGATGCAACCACAAATTCTACCAGCTATGCGAACTTTAGTTCACTTCGACATAAACTTCCCAAACGCTGACTTGTCGTTTGGAAACCAATATACAATAACTTTGATAACAGAAAAGGATAACAGCTTCACCTCTACCCCATTTACAAGAACTAGTTACATGCCTACTCCCAGCCCACAGCCATACATGCCCTAAGTCCAGGAAAAATCCTGAAGAGCCCAGAATATTTTAGCCCAAAACTCTTTTCTTCTACGTTGATGTAATGATCGACTTTTGCAATATGACATTTGCTTGTTGAAGGTGTCAAAAAGAGCGAAAATATTGATTGATAACACTCAATTATTGACATATCTGGACCCTCTTCTTTGGGAGGGATCTCAAAGAACCCTGTTCTTTGGGGCTGCCAGAATTCCTTTATTTTGTTGCCGCACCATAGGTTTAGGTGACATAAAGTGATAAATATTATTGAGGATTGGAATGTTCTTGTTGAATGTGCTGGCGAGAAGTTTGGTTTCTACCATTATCAAATCGATGGCGGATGTATTGACCTGAGCGTGAAAAATGGAAATATCGGTTTTAGAAAAGAGTTCGAAAACGTCAACGACCCGCTGTTAAAAAAGATAATGGCTTTTTGCAAAGAACGCGGCTACATCGAGATTATCGAAAACGAATGTGATGATCAATTTTTCAGGTAAGCCAGAGGGCATCTGACATGGAAACACAAGAACATGATTTGCATTATGATTCTGTTCAGAGAGTGAAAATAAATCGGCGTCGCTGCGTAGTTTGTGGAACTCTGAGTGCACTTTGTTTTGGAAAGCTTTTCTATCAGACTGGCAGGTCAAAGTTTGGGGCTCCATTTTACAAGGAACACGCAGCTCACTTCAACGAGTACGCCTCTCCGGTTTTTGAAAACCCGACTGCACAGAACCTCTTCAAGTATATGTACCCAAAAACTTACCAGAAAAAGGTCGAGGGCAACCGAGTCCTCTATTTTGACACCTACAAACGCAAAGCTGCAACTCACGCAGTCATGAATAAGAGCAGGATGTCTTATCCGTCTTCCACTACCCTTATTGATTGTGTACCAGAAGCTTCACCAAAAATAGCGCCTAAACCCAAACTTTAATCTCAAGAACCACTTTTTCTCTGATTATCAACTAAGATGGTAGTTATCTTGGTGTTGGTTAGTTCATGTGCTTGAGAATTTTAGCGGCGCAAAAATGTCTTGTTTTAAAAAATATTGGGTATTTTTTATATTGTTTTTTTGTATAGTTTTTCGATAAAGTTGTGGTTAGTTGTTGGATTTGCAAGATTTTGACAAGTAAATATCGATGAAAAATAGTATTTGAGATTCATAAGAGCTAATACTGTTGTCAAATAAGTTTGCTTTCTCAAGGTTTAAGTCATGAAAGCAGAAAAAAAAGTTCCAGATACAATAGCTGAAGAATTAGACCCCGACTGGGTCAACTACTGGTATGAAGACAACGACAAAAAAGCGCCCAACACAAAACAACTAACATTCTAAAGATAGTTTATTCGAAGAATCTGGAAGGCTCAAAAAACCAAAAGATGTACCCTTTTTGGTATTTGATTGTTGCAGTCAACATCGTTGATTTTTAAAGATGAAAGAATTGTGGGTTTCCTGCTTTTGAGGTTAACTCTCTTTAGCTATGTTTGAAAGAAGAAGTGTTGGTGAGTGGGGTTTCTTCTTCTACTGGTTATTCGGGCGATAGGCTTTTGAAAGAAGGAACTATTGTTTGTGCACCCCTGTTTTTTCTTTTTCTCAAAAATGTTGAGGTTTTTGTGCTAACAACCTTTGATATTTTTTCTCTGTCTGTATTAAAGGTGGTAACAAATGTTAGTAATAGAACGAAAAGAGAAAAGTTGGGTTTGAGTGGGCTTTGGTTAAAATAATTATGACATACTTATCAAGTGAATTTGTATTTGTGTTCTTTCTTCTCCTTGCCCCTGAGCCGCAGTAAAGCCTAAAAAGGATTGTAATTCAGTATGACTTCAATTAAAAAAAACAAAAAATATTTTGTTTTTGGTTGGTAGGATTATGGCGCTGGTTTGTTGCTATCGGTGGATTCTGTTGTGATTTCTTCGATAGGCTTTGGCGGGGGAGTTGTTGCCATAGTGTATCCAATCCAGCTTCCAATGCCCAGTATGGCAATGAAGGCTATGGCGACGGGAGCCGCGATAAGCCAGAATTGAACGTTTCCTTGAGAACCGATGTTAAGGAAAGATATGAAATATGGGTCATAGAAGAACAGAAGTCCCACATATGCTAACACGACAGCCACGCAGACTACAACGATTGCTGCCCCTATTGCTTGATCTTTACTCATGCTTTTCACCACCTTAAACACATAATTTGATAGGTTGTACTTTAGTCATCCTGTACCTTTTTCTAAATATCGAAGTTTTTGAGTTCTGATTCTATTGGCTTTGCTCAAGCAGCATTAACTCACTCTTCTCGAGTTTTCTATTTTGTTCTTTAACTCAGGGCTAGATCCGATCGAATTAACGCAAGAGTTGTGGTTTTGCTCGATCTTTTTTAGTGAGTTCATTGGACTTTATTTTCTCGTCAAACATTATGAGGTTTGAGTTTTTAAAGGAACCTTCCGGATGTGTCATATATCGAGATTTGACTGCTAGATATGTTGTGTTCTACATTTCCGCAATTTAACTCAGGATTCAGAAGGTTTAAATAAAAAAATGTGTCTCGAAAATGAATATTCCACAAAGCATCTATGAGTCAGACAGGTGTTTAGTAAGTTGCTAAATGTGTTGAATTCAGAAAAGGTTAGAGATGCAATTTGGCGCTAGTGCCCCCAACTTCCGTGTCATATGGAGTGTTAGCCAAGGCACGGCTAGAGGAAGTTACAGGCAAGCAGCGAAATTGGCATCTAATTGTTATTAAGACCTCGGTTGGCTATTTGCTGGTCGGGATTATTTGTGTTTTAGGAATATACTTCTTAAGTTTTCATTTTAGAGTGTTAGTTCAAAGTGGATTTGGGGTGTATGTTAATGCCTGAGAATGACTTTCCAATAGAAGGTGGCACTTTCATTGAATGCGAATGTGGTTTTAAGATTTTGTTGATTCCCGATCTGAAGATGATGGCAAAGGCTATTGAAGCGCATGCCTCTCAGCATGGGGAAAGAGAAAAAGACCCTGTAAAAGCCGCTTCTGAGCAAGAACGGATCGAAAATGAACTGGTTGAAAAGACCCTAAAAGAAGCGGCCAAACATTACTGAAAAAAGCTTCTTAGGCGAAAAATCTTTACCCTCTTCTTGAGCTCTTCAGCGCTTATTCAGGTCTAGTTTTTGAGCATCTAGTTTGGAGGTTTGTTACTGAAGAAAATTCGATTTTGAGAAATAAACTTGGCCAAAGCAAACAATAAAACGTTAACCAAAATTTTCATTTTTTTGGGACACGATTAAATGAGGAGTTTGTATTGATCTTAATCTAAACCAAAATGAGGGATAACACAATTTGTTGAGAAGTTTACCGGTTGAAAATTGAACTTAAGGGCCCTTTTTAAAACTATTAAATTTAAAGTCCTTAAGGCCATCGATTGACGGTGCAGGACTTGATTTGGATTGTTTTAGCTGCTATGTTAGTTACTATGGCAATCTCAACAAACCGTGGAAGTAGAGATAAATCACTATTAAAGCGATGGCAATTATGCCTATTGCTGCGATGGCGATTTTGTATTTTCGGTTTGATTTTTTCTGTCTGGGTTGATTAGCGTCGGAGCGTTTTTTTCGCCATCTTCCAGATTTTGTTCTCTCACGTTCTTTTGACCATTTACCATCTTTCACAGTTGGAGCAGGCATGGATTCTAACTCAACTCATTCTTTAAAATTATTTATGTAATTATTAACTGAAAAGCTTTTGCATCAGTCTTTTTTCTAGAATTGTCTTTCTTTATTTTAGTCTAAGTGTTCATTGCGTCTGCTCTGGTAGTCTTGACTAAATAGAAAAGAATTATGGATTTTTTGTGTAAGTTTTCTATAGTTTAATTCGGTGGTTAAGATTGGGTTTATGTGCTCTTCCTTTGCCTGCATGACCTTTTCTAGTTTCGCTTTATCCTTTTGATACTTCTCGGATTAATTGCGGTCGCACTGCCCTTTTTGTCTATATGCGGTTGCCTGGTTATTTTAGTCACAGCAGAATGATCCTTATTGAACTCCTATTTTTTTAGCGCTTTCTTTAATCGTTTCTTTGTATTGGCCCTCATTTTGCCTTCGGAGACTTTGCCTTTTTTTGTTTTTTCTTCTAAGGCAGATCTGAATGCTGCATTTATTGCCTCATCGACTGCCTCTTTGGCAACTTTACCAATAATTCTGCCCTCATTATCGCAACTGCTGCAGATTTCAACGGGGCAATCGTTTCCGCATGAGCTGCAGATTTCAACGGGGCAATCGTTTCCGCATGAGCTACATATCTCAACTGGACAATCGTCAGCTACAACTTTCCGGCCAAACTCAGAGTTTAGCCATTTTTTGTATTCAGGCAGAGTTTTTTCGACTGCTTCATTAATTGCTGATTGCAGTTTTTGGTAAATTTTAGGATCCAATTTCTCGATAGGCGGTGTTTTGGATATGATTTTGTTTAATCGTTCGTTGTCTGTTTGTGTGAGCTTTTTGATTGGGGCTTTATTTGGGGCTTTTTTGGTTGGCTTTTTTGAACTTGATTTAGATGACAAGAAATCACTACTTTGTTCTATTAAGAATCGTTTATTTATGTTTTTTGAGGCTTCAACAAGTTGAACGGATAATGTAATAAGTGTTAAAAAGTTACTAAGTTTGTGTATCGATTTCTAACTTGCCAAAATAACTCCTTAGTGGTTACACAAATTGAAATAAAACCTGCGTAGTTAGGTTTAGGCGCTCGCCAACCCCGATTGGAGAAAAATGCTGACGGTACACTAATTGCTAATTGATCGCGTTTTTAGGTTGAGATTGAAAATTTCGCTTGCAGTTGTCTACATGGTTCTTTTGATTTTGGTGCAGTCAAAGTCTTTATCGTTTGAGATTATTTCTTGTGCACCTGTTCTTGTTGCTATGGCTAGATGTAGTGAGTCTTCGTAGTCGAGTTTGCATTCATTCATCAAATCTGAAGCTTTCTTGAAGTCTTCTGATCTAAGGGATTCGATAACTAATCCTTTGATGCTCGTTATAGGGTTGATGACTTGTTGTACAAAGTTCTTGTCTTTCAGTTTCTTGCCTGTTAAGCCACCTATTATTACTAGTGTTTCATAGAGTGTTAAAGCTGATGTTACGTATTTTCCTCGTGGGGAGGTTTCCATTTTCTTGATATATTCCAAGGCTACTTGCCCGTATTTTGGGTGATTTCCAAGCCAGTAGACAAATACGTTTACGTCTACGTAGAAGCGTGATTTGTCCACCATTTTCTGGTTGCCTCCACCATGAATTCGTCCAAGTCTTCAGGCCATTTTGTTATCTGGAAGAGGCCGCCATATTTTTCGGCTATAGATTCGGCGTGTTCTATTATTATGGTTGTGTCTGTTGTCTTGATGGTAACGTATGTTCCTGGCTTAATTTTGGCTGCCTTTCTGATGTTTTTGGGAATCATTATTCTGCCTTTCTCATCTATTTTCGCGGTTGTTTCGCTCATTGAATTTCCCACAATAAATTCTTATTCCACTAATTTAAGCGTTCCCACTATTGATGTCTGGCAGGACCGCAGCTTTCTATCAGGTTTGGCGTCATTTTTAGGTGCTCGCTAACCCCAAATATGGAGGATTTTGACAGGACAACTTTTTTCTAATAACCCGTTGATTTGCCATGGGGGTTAGAGTGCTTATGAGTTATTTTTTGCATGTATTATTGAAGGGTGGTAAATGCAACAGTTAATTTGCAGAATTCAATTGTTGCAGTAGCAGTTGCATCTTCTCTTAACTTATTCTTGTGTCAATAAAAGTTGTTGCAATCAATCTGCCGAAGGCAACTGCAACAACAACTTCTCTGGCGCTTACTGGCCTAAATAATCAAAATCTCGATAGCTTTACTGAGCCCGCATCTTTTAATTAAAAATATTGAAAGACTAAAAAAGGGGAAAGAAGGAGTTTATTTTAGTATTCTTATGGTCGTTTCCTGAGCATCAATAATGCCAATACAACGCCAATTATTGCGACGAATACGAACAGCCCTATGATTGCTGGAATGAAGTATTGGTCTGCTACCGATGGTGTGGTTAAAGCAGGGGCAACTGTTGGCTCTGGTTCTGTAACGGTGAAAAAGGACTCAGCTGAAGATGGGTAGTATGATTCGGAGCCTAAGAAATTGGCGCTGACTTTGTAGTCACCCGCTATGTCTGGCGTCCATGTGAGGCTAAATGCGCCGTTTGAGTCACTTGTGGTTGTGCCGATTGTTCGTGTGTTGCCATTGGAGTCAAGAACATCGATTGATATTGAAACTCCTGTCGCGTTGGTGGGTTTAGGTTGCTGCATATAGACGTATTCCATCCATGCGCTTTGGCTTTCGTCTGAAATAGCTGGAACACCATGTGGGAAGTTGGCTGCGGGTGCTTGTTGGTTTGTACCGGCAGAAATGTCTGTGACAGTACCACTAATGACCATCTTTTGTCCGAAGGGTTGCACTGAAACGGTGGTTGAACTAGGTCCTTTGCCGTAGGCGTATAGTTGGTTGTCGTAAGCGTTGGGTTCTACTAAGACGCCGTCTGCAAGAACTGCACTGGCTTGGTTGACAGTTGTAAAGCTGGATACGCTCCAGATTTTCTCGCCTGTGGTTGCATTTATCGCCCACAACTGTGACCCTTTGAATATTGGTGGACTATATGTGTGTCCTCCTTCGACGTAGACTTTTCCGTCTGCAACTGCTTCAATGTGGTAGAGCGGGTAAGTGCCGTATGGAGTTTCATAACCGCTTGTTCCAGTGGAGAATGTCCATACTTCTTTTCCAGTGTCGACGTTATATGCGTGGAGCGTTCCGCTGAAATCAGACTGGTAGAGCATGCCATATGCCACGATGGGGTCGTAAGCTACGAAGTAACCCCATGGGTTATCGTACGGTTGTGTTGGTCCCCATACATGTTCTCCTGTTGATAGGCTGTAGGCGTCCCATGTCATTGTTGGATGTGTAAATTCAAAGATTTTGCCGTCCATTGCTGGGCTGTCCATTATTCTGGCGAATGGTACATAGGTGTGGTTTGTCGGTCCCCACAGTAGATTGCCTGAGTGTGCGTCATATCCAACCCAAAGGTCCCAGCCGAGTCCGAATCGGGCTACTGGTGTTGAGTGGAGAAGCACGATGTCTGAACTCATAGTTAAGATGCTGAACTTGGGGCTAATGGTTGCGCCTTGATAGGTTGTGAGTAAGGGTGCCTGCATCTGTATGCCTTGGTCGAATGGAACCATTGCACCTTGTACTGGTCTCCAGTACCAATAGCGAGTTTCATCTAATCCTTGAATACATTTGGTTGAGTTCCACATGCATAATGTGTTGTCGGTGTTGTTGGTGTAGTAGCCTAATAGGTTTCCGCCTTCGTCCATGACGATTTTGCTGAAAGAGGTTGCGTTGACGATATCTAGTATCCAGTTTCCGGTTATTGCATCGTATAGACCGTATGTGGTGCCTTTGTTGGGTTTCACCGTGGGTTCAATGCTCCAAAGGTATGAGAGTCCACCGAACTGGTTGGGGGAAATGTAGTCGAGCACTTGGCCGCATAGAAGTGAGTTAGTTGTTTCTTTTGTCCATACTGTTTCGCCTGTGCGGATGTCTAAAGCAACCCATCCTGCTGGGTAGGTGCTACTGCCTGGGACACTTTTGAAGTAAAGTATTCCGTTTATAACTATGCCTTGGAATTTGGGTTCGTACTGTGGAGTTTGGTAGTAACTGCTGCCGTATTCGGTTCCTCCGAATTCGCCTCCGATGATGCCTCCTGGTGCGAGGGGCTTTGTCCAGAGTACGTGCGCGCTGTTTGGTCCTTCAGTGTACGGGTTGAAGTTGCCGCTGATGTTGTAGTATGCTCCGCCGTGACTTTGCATTACTGTTCCAAGCCAATTTCCACTGATTTTGTACCAGTCAAGATTTTCTGAGTATATTGGGCGTGTCCAGTAGTTTGTTGGAAGCGGATTTGATGGGGCGTTCATTATTGGTTCGTCTTGTACATATAGAGTGACTACTTGGCTTGTACTGGGTTGATAGTAGTCGCCGATAAATTCGTCGTTTGCGCTTCCGCCTGGAATTGGGTTGGCACCTGCTAAGGTTTCTCCAGGGAAGTTGAATACGAAAGAGTAGTTTCCAGTTACGCTTGGTGTGTAAACAGTGTGTGATCCTCCAGTGTCGTCTGACGTAAATGGTCCTAATTTTTCGGTTGTTCCGTCTGGTTTTGTGACTGTTACTTCAAAGTTGTGCCATCTGTCTCCGTATTGGCTGGCTGCAGTTGGTGGAGGTTTGTCAATCCAGAAGTTTACGTATGCTTCTTGACCAACCCCGACGGGGTCGGGTTCAATGCTGAGGAAAGCGTATGTTGAAATTTTGAATGGTGGGTCGTGTGCGGTTGTTGTTAGCATTATGGAAGCCAAGGAGAGCATTAGAATTGCCGAAATCGTTATGGCCATAATTTTATGTTTCAAGTTTTGCATTTTGTTCTTTTCCTTTAATTTTGTTATGAGCGAAACAAAATCCTTAAAAATGTGTGTTTTGCTCTCGTACTAGTTCTTTTTAATAATTTATATAGTTTATTGGAAATTGGGTACTGACGACAATTTTTTGATAAATGTTTTGATATAACACCAACACTTGGAATGGTTTGTTTTTGTTTTGGTAGTTGTTACAATCGGTCACCGAAGGTTTTTGTTTTGTTTTTGTGGGGATGGGGTAATTCGGTGTTTTTGCATCCGATCTTTTGGTTGTGGAGTGGTTTGGTTTTTTGGTTTGGGCTGTTTTCGAGTTGCTGTTGGGATGGGCGAGTAATATTTTATCCTTTAAGTCAACATGGCTCAATGTTGGATTGGATGGGGTGGGATGGGCTAAGGACTAGAAAGAATGGGGTAGTTTTTTTGCTCTAATAAGAAGAGGTCTTATTGTTTATTGAGGTTTGTCTGAAAAGAAGTAAGGGGCGCTTAAACAGTCTATTATTCAGGTGCCTTCAGTTGGAGGAGAACGCAAAATCAAAAAGAAGGAAGAATATTCCAAGAAACTTTTCAAGGAAATGGTCGGCACTTACATTAAAATGGAGCATATACTTGCAACGTTAGAGGCACCTTGCAGATAAAGAAAAAATAGCAGCCATTGAGGAGAGTAAAAGCAGGTAGCTAAAGGAGAATACGTTGAATGCTCAATTAATGACTAGAAAAAATATTGAACTAACATGCCTAAACCCCAAGATTTTCTAAAGCATTTCTTAAAAAGAGAAACAATTGCCAAGCACAGTAAAGTCTAGAATTTTGAATTGTGGAAACATTTAAAGAACGCTCATAAAGCCCGGCAACGGCATCATGCATGTTGGTCCTCTTAAGGGTTTATGGAAAGTACGAGTTGGAAAATATCGAATTATCTCTATGAAATTGCTGAGCAAGAGGAAAGAGTTATTTTTCATGATGTTGAACTCGGAAAAAAAGTGTATGAATAAAATACTTCAGCAAATAAACTAAAAAAAAATAAACCCTTCAAGTTTTTTAAGTAAGCACGTTTCGCAGCGAATCTTGGCTCCGCGGCGGAAAGATTTGTGATGCGCAAAAACCTGCGATGTCTGTGGTAGCTGAGGTTTCCGACAAAAAAACAGAACGAGTATTGAACTATAGAAGAGGACAAAGTTTTTCACTGTTCTTCTTCTTTGGGGGTCTTTCGGTTGAGTCTAGAGCGGCTCCATTGGTTGAAACGAGCCAATCCACTGCCATTGTCTGCCGCTTAATGAGCCGATTGTGTGTGATAAATATGGGTGTGCTCGGGAAGCCAGATACAAGCTTGGCAGTGGCTACTATTGCCCTGATGAGGTGGTTAGCCATTTTTTCGGAGGTTGCAAACAAATGCCTAAACGAGGGATTCCAACTATCAAGGATGTGCAACCAGACGATTTAGCGCCTATGAAGGGATAAGTTTTTCGTGTGATGGAGAAGAGATATTCGTTATTGCGTAAAATTGTGGGTTTGCTTTGGTTGCTGACATTATAGCTTATAGATTTTGTTTACAGTTTCAAGTTAAACATAGTCTTTGCATTATACCGTCAAAGCCGCAATCAAAGCTTAAGATTTGCTTTATTCTTTGTTTTTGAGATAGGGCTATTGAAGTGCAATCAGTGAAGCTAAGACCTTTATCCTTTAGCGTTTTAAATTTTAACCAAGCTTCATTGAAAATTTCGTTGTCGATTGTTATTTTGATAAACCTTGGGGACTCTATAATATATGAACCAACATCAACCGCAATATCATGCCTTTTTGTTCTTGCTAAGGCAGTTGTTATCGCTTCGTCGATAATGTAGTCTGAGGTGTATATTCTGCCCCAATTCCCCTTTAAAGCAGCTATCATGAGTTCTTTGCTTCTTTGGTGGTTGATATCTTCTGCGTTCCGTAAGGCTACGAATATGCCTGTATCGACAAAAATTGTCATCAGATTAGCTTCCATATAAAAACTCGTCTATGCGGGTTGATGCATCTTTGACCCCCCAGTGCTTGGGGTTTTCAAGCAGCTTCCATGCTGGATCTTCTTCCAATGGAGGAAGGTTTGTGAAGTTTTGAGTGAAAGCTTCCTCATCTTCAAGCGCATGATCAATCATGATGCCAACGGCTTCCTGTATAGTTACTTTTTTGCCTTCCTGAAGCACTATCCTGGCTAGAAAACGGTCGATTTTTTGTTTTTTTGCGTCGTCTATTTTTATAGTAACAGTCATGTTATGACCTAAGTGTAAAAGTGTAAAAGTGTAAAAGTGTCTAAAAAACTTATTCATTATAATGCCCTGCCTTGCTTTAGTTCGAGTATACATCCCATCGCTTTAGGATTCATCAGGAGACTTTTGTTTAAAATGATCAAATACGGCTGAATAGTGATCCCTAAACTCACACTGGCATAAAAAAGACAAGTCAAACCTAGACGGCTTAGTGGAAGTCACCTTTGAACCTTCTAACGTTTTTGTCTGCTAGACAACAACTTGGTGTTTTTGCAAAATTGGGGGTTTGGTTTGGGTTGCTTTTTTAATTTGGGGTTTGGAGTAGGTTTTGGTTGCGTCTGTGTCCGTGGCTATTGGGTTTGGTGAGGTTGGTTTTGGTGATTTGTTTTTTTGGGTTGTTTTATGTCTGTTTAGTCCTAAAATTTAAATAATTATCCAGTGATAGGCTTATCCTTGGCGTGGATAATTTGCGGTTCTATGATCGAGGTGCTGAACTTGCGGCGTTAGAAAAAGCATGTTCTACAACAGGGTCAGAAATGATAGTTGTCAATGGAAGAAGGCGCATAGGCAAAAGTAGGCTCATCGACGAATTTCTTAAAAACAAAGATCACACTAAAATCCAGGCTACCCTATAGAAGTAGCGTCTAGAGCTGTCTATTAGTGTATTTGTCAAAGGTTAGGCGAGTATGCTGGTTCAGGGAAGTTTTTGACAGAAGCGAATTAGCTATTTGTGGAAAAAAAGATGGTTGCGTCAATTAGCTTTTAATAAAAGATGGTTCATCTCCGTCTGGGAGATTTGATGATTAAGGGCATTGTGTTTGATTTCGACGGTACAATAGTTGATTCAATGGAGATGGTCTTTAACGCGTTAAACGATGCACTCAAAAAGAGAGGGTTGCCGAGTATCGAAGTCGAGTTACTTGGCCGTATGGCTGGATTACCACTCATCGACATTATAAGCGCGAAAGCCCATATAACCGAGTCCGCCGCAAAAGAAATTGAAAAAGACGTCTTTGAGGCATACACTGCATTTTGCAGAACACGCTGCCAACTTCTACCACACGTTGAAAGGACTCTGAAAACTCTAAAATCTAAGCAGATAAAGTTAGGTCTTTTGACCACAACCCCAAGCAAACCGTTAGGGGTGGTTGCATCGAAATTTTCGCTAAAAGATTATTTTGACATTATGCTAGCTAAGGAAGACGTCAAGAATAAACCTAACCCGGAGGGACTCAACAAGATCATCGCAGAATTCAAAATAAAAAAAGATGAATGCCTCTACGTGGGAGACAGCCCTATAGATATCTTAACAGGAAAAGCCGCTGGCATCAAAACAATTGGCGTGACCACAGGGGTAGCAACGATCCAACAGCTAAAAGAAGCCAAACCAGACTGCATCATACCCGACCTGGAAAAGCTCTTAATCTATGTCAACTAAAAAAAGGAACGTAACTTCGACCATATTCAAACTATGCATGAGCGGGTAGATGACAAGCACCTAAGACTAACTTTGCAATAAGACTTTATTCTTTGATTGTTGAAGGAAAACGTCAATAAATTATTAGCAAACTTTGGTGATGTTTTTTAGTTTTAGAAGTTATATGTTTTATGCTTTGAGTGGTTATTTTTTGAAATGATATTTTTCTATTTCGATGATTAGTCGAGCAAGTAGAGTTGGTTCTAGGCGAAAGCCTTTAGTTACCATTTTTAGCACCGTTTCTTTGGCTTGCGTTTCACTGACAAGGCCTTTTCTTAGGGCGGTTATGATTACATAGATTGTTCCTTTTACTTTTAGCCCCCTAGCCTCGGCGAATGTGCGTCCAGCTGATTCGTCCATCAGTAGCAATAATTTCATTTCATGCGCCAAGACTATTGCGTGAGCTCCTCCTTGGTGGATTTCATTGGTATTTTCAGAGATCTTTTGGAGTATACTTTGGTCTTTGGAGGTTAGTTTGGAGGGGGTTATCCAGCCTTCATTTATGCATTCTTTTATGGTCTGGGTGTTGGTGAATCCGCCTTGTAATCCTTTTTCTACTGCTTCTGTATACACTTCTTGAGGTATAATTACTTCCGCAACGAGATCTTTTAGGAGGGTTATTTTACCCACTTTTGCAAGCCATATGAGGGGCTGGTATCTGAGATTACAGGCAAGGTCTTTTCCTTTTAGGGTTTGAGGTCTTCTTCGAGGTCTTGTTGGGAATATTGTAGAAGGATGCCTTTTTCAGTTAAGAGTTTATAGAAGTTCCACAGCGAGATGTTTGCTAGCTGGGCTGCTTTCCAGCCTGTTATGCGCCCTTTTTGGTATAGCTCTATTGCGTACGCTATGTTTTTTTCTTAGATGCCTTCTTCTAAGATTTCGCGTATCAGGGTTGATCGGTCTTTTTCTTCTTTTTTAGCTATTTCGCGAAGTTTTTTTGCTGTTTCTTTGGATAGTCTTAGACATATTGTTTCAGACTCAGACATTACTTTTACACAATACAAAATATATAAAATGTAATTATATATGTTTTGCAACGTTTTTAGCTTGGATAAGAGTGCAGTGCAACAACACAATGATTACGTCGAAGTTATGTTTAGGTGCTTGCCAACCCTGATTTGTGGAGAAAGATGACGGTACAACTACTGTCTATTTACTTGTTTTTTTGAGAAATGGTGAATATGAAAAGTTAAATCCTGTAAAGAAACAGACACGGCCAAATTTGCATCACAAGGTTAGGATTCGGTAGGTTAATTCTGTTGGATGTAGTTAACCAGATTTTATTTTATCATTATTGCTTCTTTAAAGGGCTTAAAGTGAGGATCCCCCGTTAGAATTTTAGATTCAAGCCTTTTTGCAGTAGCCAAAACATAGGCATCTGCAAGCCTAAAATCTTTGGCAGTTTTACGCATTTCACAATGTAGCAATCCTGCCTGCAATGAAAGTTCTTCATCGACATTAACTACTTGCGAATTTCCTAGTAAAACATCATATGCGACCTTTGCATCTTTGCCCATCCGTGCAACTTTACTGACAACTTCTCCAAGAGTTACTGCACAGGTAAATATGTCATTGTTGTTTTCAAGAATCGCAGAGACTTTGCTTCCTGAATCGGTTCCATCCAAATATTCAATCCACGCATAAGCATCTATAACATACTTAGCCATGCGTTGTCAACTCATCTTGGGCGGTGAAAGGACCTACTCCTTTGAGGATTCCAAAGCCATCTTTACGCAGTTTCTTGATTTTAATTTCAATAATTTCACCTTCCTTAATTCTGTTAGCCTCAACTAGCTCTTTAGGCAAGGTAACTACTAATGAACCGCCGACTTTCCTTGTTTTTGCTAAACATTCGGTCAAGTATACCAACAATTACATATAATGATACATGGATTATATTTGAATTATCTTTTTTAGAACAAGACATTAAACCAAAACCAAGCAGCTTGACATTTAAGTTTCTGTTTTGGAGTGTTTTATTTGTCTTTTAGAAGAAGACAAGGTTTTTGCATTTTTCAGTGAGGGTGTGTTTTGGGTTGCTTTTGTTTCATAGGCTTTGGAGGGCTTTTTGGATGCATCTTGAAATGTCACGTTCCGTTTGCCAAAAGCTGCAACAAAGAGGGCTGTTATAGTTGCCATTAATGAGCTAAGCGTGGTACGGTTTAGGTGCTCGCCAACTCATGTGGTTTGAGAATGATGACGGTCGCTTGTTTATCTTCCTTGCTTACTACTCTTTCATCATTCAAGAGTGGCTGTTTCTCTTGGTTCAATTATCAGCACATTGACATTTCACTGATTCCAGACGATTTCATAAATTATACGCATATCCCCGATTTTTGCTCTATATGTGTCGGTGCAGCCTAAGTTTCTTTATGTCATAGTGCCGCAACACTCTGAGTTTCGTGAGTTGCGACCTCGGTTTTTGACTGTTAAAGATTTTTAATATAACTTCGCTTGAAGAGCATCCTGAGATGTCATAAAAGTAGTTATGACTCTAATTGTATCCTCTTCAAATGCCATACACTTCAAGCAGATGCTTTCCATTGAGCTTTCTAAGAATAACGTAAGTTTCCTACCCCTTCAGTATCTTTAAACATGATTCAGCATCTACCCAAAAGCCCTGATTAATCAGTTTTTCACACAAAGCCACAGGCTGCTCCTCCACTAACTTCAGCTCAAGTAAAACTTTCAATACAGCCAAGGTACCCATTACTTTAACCTTCAAACGCCTTGCTGCTTTGCGAGCCCTTAAATCATCAAGCAACGCAATATCAGCCTTCAACTCTAACGCTATCACAATAGTTTCAGTCTCTCCCTTCCCAAGACTGGACGACAGCAAGTTCAATAATTCATGATTAGAACCCTTCGCAACTTCAACCAACCCAGCACTCGTTAACTCACTCACCACGGTGCAAACTTCATCGCCTCTTATCTCTTCAAGAACAGATTCAGCAACAACCAACTTATCGAATATCTCTCCAACTAATTTCAGGTAACCAAGTTTCTCTAAAGCAATTAAAACTGAACTATCTATAGCAGCCTTCAACTACACCGCTTCTTCTTCAACAAATCTTTGCCTGCAACCACTTCTTTGGTCAACTCTTCATCATCCAAATAACTATACTTAAAACCAATACTTCTAAGCACCGCCGAAAACTCTACCCGAGACATACCTAAAACCTCAGCGGCCTTACCTAAAGTAACAGTTCGAGAAGCAAGAAGACCCAAAACCAACAAGAAACGCTCCTTCGCCTCTCTTTCCCTAAATAAAGGAAACTCATCAACAACACTGGCCAAAGACACATCAAACACCACATCAATAATTATTGAACATAAAATTTAAACCTTCAAAAGCCAAGCCCTAATTAATACAGTTCTTTAAGTAATGCGTCAAGGCTTTTTTTGGCCTTTTGCAATTTCTTTTCGAGCTGCATCAAGTTTCTTTTTTCTTCTTCTTATACCTCTTCTTCAGGTAGAAGCAATACTCGGAGCCTCAAGCTGGATACTGTCTAGTTTTTTCAAGAACCAACTTTACTTCAGCGTTGTTAGCTGTCACAGTCAATGCCAATCACCATTAATTCTTAGCAACAAATACAATTCGGAAATCTTTAAACTTTCTCCAAGCATCCGGAAAAAAGGAAATCTAATTTATCACAAAGTTTTGTGATATTCTTCAACTACTCAGTTTCTTAAAGCTGAGATTTTCGATCGCTTCTTGGCGGTGACCGCCAAATGTCACGTTCCGTTTGCCGAAAGCTGCAACAAAGAGGGCTGTTATAGTTGCCATTAATGAGCTAAGCGTGGTACGGTTTAGGTGCTCGCCAACTCATGTGGTTTGAGAATGATGACGGCGCAACCAAAGTTTTGCGACGTTAATTTTGATAGGAATTAGTGTTTGATTGTTGTTGCAACCGGTCTGCAGAAAGCAGTTGCAGCAGTAACAACTACAACAACTTCTCTGGCGCCAACTGGCCCAAATCAACTAACTCTTGGTAGCTAAATGCTGCAAGTTTTGATAGATGAGACTGTCGATGTGCAAATTCGGTTGCATCATCATCTCTTCCAAGGGGTCTACTTGATTTTTATTCAATACTGCTCTCCGCCTGAACCTGCAATAGCCAGAATAAATCAATCCAAAGTTCCAAAATTCTAACCGGAGATGAGCGCTTCAAAGACTTACCTGAAACCATAGCTAGGTTAACAAAAGGTGACCTGAAGGAGATCTCTTTTATTTTTGTTTCATGGGGACAATGAAGAATTGACAAAGCTAACAATATTTAGCTCTGACAAAGTTTCAAACTTTAAGCTGTAAATTCATTAAAACACCAAACCGAACCGAAAATGCAGAAATCGCGTTATTAAATTTTCAAAAATTACCATCAGAAAAATGTTTTTGAATTAACAAAAGGTGAGTGGCTAAAATTGCTCTGATTCGAATTTATTTGAAGCATAGTTGTGGAAGACTGCGTTTTTTAAAGATAGCAAAGCCAAAGAAGCAGGTGTCTAAGCTGCGGGTGTACCCAAGGGATCCTCTGAGAGAACCGTTAGGTCTCTTTGCAAGATGCGCAGCGTTGCTGGCTTGTAGTAGCTGTCGCAGGCGAATTCTGATTTGATTTGTTTTGTCAAACCCTTCAAAGTGAAGATGCAGCCTGATTTGTTGCCTGTTGGTCTAGACTGTTATTGATTGTTCGTCTCTTGGAATAGCCATTAGCTCAATATCTTCTTGACTTCGGACTCTTATCTTTGCGGGTTTTTGTTTTTGTGTGTGGTTTGGTTCGCCTATGTTGTATAGGGTCCAGCCGACTAGGAAGATGACGACAAGTAAGGGTGATAGTAGGATTATTTCGATTTTGCTGCCTTGTTTTCTGGGGGTTGGTTTTGCCATTTGGTAGCCAGCAACATTTTAGTTACTTGGTTTTTGGGTTATAAGCTTTATTAATTACTGATACACAAGTCTTATCTGACTATTTTTTGGGTTCCTTTTTGAAAACAATGATAGTTTTCAAGGCTATTCCGCGGTCGGAATATGGCTTATATGGTTTTTGGGGCGATTGCTTGCTATGGGCGTATGGAGATGGCGGCAAAACTAAGGGCACACGATACATGGCAAATGGGTTGTTTGGCTGTGTATGTTTTTGTTTTGCTGTTTATGGTCATCGGTTTAACGCTTGGAAGCGGAGTTTGGGTGTTTGGTGGGCTGGCTTGTTGGGGTTTTGCTGTTTTTGGCTGGTTTTACTATTACAGTAAAAATTATAATGCAAAATGCTTAAGAACTGATACAGCAGATAAGAGGAGCTATATTGGGGGGAAGAAGGCAAGGGAAATTTGTTCTAGTCAGAGTTAACTGCCCATGTCTGCTTCCTTCAGGAAGGGACCTTGCAGAGTTCTCTCTAGAAAATAGTTTCTTGTCTTGTATGTTTCAAGTTAATGTGTGGGGTGTTTTGTTGGGTAAAAACCGTGATCGCCTAAGCATCGTGGTAGCTATATTGGAAGCGGCGCACTTTAGCGCAAGCAAAACTCGCATAATGTATGCGGCAAACTTGAGCTTTAGCCTGCTTGAAAAATACTTAGAGGTTGCTTCAGGTGCAGGCCTTATTAAAGTTAGCCGTGGTAAGTACCTTTTGACTTTGAAGGGCCAGGGATTCCTAAGAGAGTACAACTATTTCCATCAACGCTACGATCGCGCACAGAAGATGCTGGAGTCTTTGGGTTCAGAGCGAGAGCAACTGGAAAGTTTATGTAACAGGATTGCATAGATGATTCGGTAAAGCCTGAGATTGATGTAGAATAGTTCGGTTTTCGATATACTTCAGATTTTTTCATAGTGTCTTATATCTTAAGTTAGCCATTGGTTTTGTGTGAGTGAAAGGATGCTAATTAATCCATTAAATAAAGAAGAAGCGCAAAGAAGTGCAGAAACTCAGGTCATCATAGCCGCTCTAAACGAGGAGAAAGGAATAGGCCTCACCATAACAGAGATGCTAGATGCCCTTGATGCTGCTGAATTAATCGTTGTCGATGGCAAAAGCACCGACAGAACAAGTGAGATCGCTAAAAATTTGGGTGCAAAGGTTGCAGTCCAGGATGGAAAAGGAAAGGGTGATGCAGTAGCCAAAGCCCTCCAACTCATAGGCGCAGAAACAGAATATGTCGTACTCACAGACGCCGATTACACCTACCCAGCCCAATACGTTCCCGAAATGATCCAGATCCTAAAAGAAAAACCTGAAGTTGGCATGGTATGTGGCAACCGCTTAAACGGCAACGTAGACCCAGAAGCGCTGCATAGAATATTTCACATCGGAAACAAACTAATTGCATTTGCTCACAATCACGTAAACGGTGTTGCACTAAAAGATCCGTTAACTGGGCTTAGGGCAATTCGTGCCAACCTGCTAAGAGAGTGGAAGGTAAAGTCAAAAGGCTTTGACATAGAAGTAGAATTAAACAACTATGTGCAGCAAACAGGCAAAGAAATCGTAGAGATCCCAATTCAGTACAGACAAAGAATAGGTCAGAAAAAACTTGGATTAAAAAACGGTTACGAAATCTTCAAACGCATCATACTAGACGCTTGGTAAGCTAACTAAGCGTATTTTTTGGCTTTGTTCTCGAATAAGGGTTAAATATTTTGGTAACCTGCTTTAAGTTAAAATCTCGTTAAAAGCTGTGGAGGGACATAGAATTAGTATTTCTCAAAAAATATTGGCCTTAAGTTTGCTTTTCCTGCTAACCCTTAGCGCCTGTGTTGAAATACACTTTGGAGCTGCACAAACCGACGCTATACAAGTCAATCTGCAGACCGCTAACAACCGCTTAAACCAAGCCTTTAGCGACGTAGTTGAAGCTGAGAAAGCAGGTGCAAACGTAACCAGCCTTCTTGTGCAGCTAAACGGTGCCGCGGACTTGTTGGCTCAAGCCGAAAACACCTACCGCAGCGGCGACATCACCGACGTCCAGGCTAAAGTTGATAGCGTGGTTGCAACTGCGGGTCAAGTTTCTTCTTTAGCGCAAACTGCCCAAACCGACGCCAAAGCTTCTGGTCAGACGGGTCTTGTGTTGACGGTGGCCTTTAGCGCGGTTGGGTCGATTGTTTTGGTTTTTGTTTTGTTTTGGGTTTGGCGCATCCTCAAAGGCAGCTACATCAAACGCATTGGCGACATGAAACCGGAGGTCGTTGGCGATGAAGCTGAATGATTACAAACTTATCCTAATCGCGGTGGGCGTAATCGGAATTCTGGTTTTCGCTTCTCCTTCCATTGCGGCATTAATTTCCTTGCCGGCTGAAGAGCAGTTTTCGGAGCTGTACCTGCTTGGATCCCAACAAATGGCAGCCGATTACCCCTACAACATTGTGCCCAACCAAAACTACACCATAAACTTGGGCGTAACAAACCACATAGGATCCTTGGCCTACTACCAAGTTTATGTTAAGCTCTACAATGCCTCTGACGCCCTGCCCGACAGGCTCGTAGGCGTAACCAACCCCACCCAACCCTGCTATGACTTACGCTTCTCAATCCAAGATGGACAAACCTTTCAGGTTCCGGTGCGCTTCTCAATCACCAACACACACACCCAAAACAACCAAACAACCATCGGCAACATCCAAATAAACGGCCAAACCACAACCATAAACAAACCCTCCACCTGGAACCAAACAACCACAACCAACCAATACAACCTACTCTTCGAACTATGGATGTACAACAGTCAAACCGGCAACATAGAATTCAACAACCGATACGTTAATCTTAAATTGAATCTAACCCAAACCCCCTAAATCGTTGTTGGCGATTTTTCAAAAAATTTATCTACTAACACAAAAAAATTGTGCCGTCATCATTCTCCATAAATCTGGGGGTGGCGAGCATCTAAACTTGACTTTGCCTATCTCATTTAATGGCCACTATAACATCCCTCTTTGGTGCAGTCTTTGGCAGACGGAACGTGGCATTATAAGGCGCATCCAAAAAACCCCTGCAACCTTTATTTGACATTATATTTAAGACAAAAACCAAACAGTCTTAGTGACACTTTAGTTTTGTCTTAATTTTATTGTGTGCCGCTGAGTGTTACGTCGCAGCTAAAGGTTGTTAGGCTACCGGTGTTTGATGCGGCTGTTAGTGTTAGGGTTGCTTGGATTGATTCTCCTGCTGGGAGGATTGTGTTTTGTCGGTTCCAGGTTAGGGTTAATGAGTCGCTGGCGCTTGTAGGATTCCAGTTGTTGGTTGTCATGGTTAGGGTTTCGGCTATGTTGCCGGTGTTTTTTATGTAGACTGTTTGTGTTGCGGTGGCGCCTGGGTTTAGGGTTCCTACGGTTAGGGCTTTGGCGGCGTGGGTGCAGTCGCTGTCGGTGTATACGTCTAGGTTTACGGCGTTTATTGTTCCGTTTAAAGGAACAGTTTGATTATTGGTAAGAACTGCAGCGGTTGTTAGGGTTAGGGCTAGTGCGGTTATTGTTAGTGCGATTATTGCTATGGTTGGTGTTTTTGTTAGTTTCATTATTTTGTTCCCTAACTTTACATCTCGTGTAGTGAGTATTAATAAACATTAGGTATTGATGGTTAACACTGTCAAGAAGAAGAACACAAATACACATCAAAGAAACTTTATATGCACTGTCAAGTTGCAGTCTATTTTTATTCTGATAAATGCCAGCTCTTAGCCAAATAAAAATAGAGTAAGCAAATATAACTATGCATAACAGGCTTGGCACAACAAGAAGGGCTGGAAGCGAACCTTCTTGACCTCGACCAAGCGAAATCAAAGGGCCAATAACTGATCCCAACGGGATTATTAGAGCCCAATTCTTGTTGTGAGGTTTTAGAAGCGTCTGCAAATCACCCATTTTATACATAACTGGGACAACTACAAGGAAAAGCACAAGCTCCACAACCTCGATACCCAGGCTTGTCACTTCAAAGTTCAATATTCCAAATAAGTCGTGAGATAGCGGCCAAAAAAGCTCGCTGCCTCCTGTGAAAAAATCGCCTATGAGTATGTGGGTAAGCATGGCTGCAAAATAGGGAAGGGCTTGTTTGCGGTAGATAATGAAGAATGGGATCATCAGGACAGATATTGTGATTATTGAGTGGGTGGGTCCTCTGTGTATGAGAAAACGAAAGAGCAAATCAACGTCTGGTAGAATTGAGGTTGCAAGTAAAAGAGGAAGATTTAACGCTACTTTGGCGAGCTTTGAGGTGCCCCTCCCAAATATATATCCCAAAGCAAAATGGCCAATTGCAAACATCTACAGATCCTCTTAACTCAAACCCAGATAACAAAAGACCCTATTATAGATGCACCCCAAAACCTTCCAAACGATAATTAAAAAAAACCCATCAACAACTATAACAACCAACCCCCCAAAACCAACCCAAACCACATTCACAACCTCAAAAAATACCCAACAAAAACAAACAGCACACAAAACCCACAACAACCAAACAAAGACAAAAATCTCAAACAAATCAGTATAGTGCCGAAAAAAGAATATGGTTAATATGTTAGTCAACAATCGATAACAATTAATCCTTCTTTTGTTAGGTGGTGAAAAAAATATGGCTAGTAAAGATCAAACAATAGGTGGTGCGATTCTTCTTGTCTGCGCAGTTGTCGCTGTAGTTTACTTAGGAGCACTGTTTGGTTATCAACAATTAATCCAGCCCTGGCTAAACATAGGCGCATCTGCTGATGTTAGATTCTGGCTCATTGCAGCCCCAGTATTCGTAGCCTTCGTAGCTATCTTAGGCATAGGCGCATGGATAGGCTATACAATGGCAACAACACCCCCACCAAAACCAATCGAAGAAATCACAACCGAAAAAAAAAACAAATAACGACAAACCACAGCCAACACAAACCTCCAAACATAATCTTAGCAATTTAACTCCCTTTTATAGCTCAAAGTAGTTGTACCGTCACCATTCTCCACGACATGAGGTTGACGAGCAATCTCTTCGGGTTAACATGAATCAGATATCCTAACTTGATTTTGGAGCAAAACAGAAAATTATGTGAGCTCCAACATGTTTTTTAATGCGGTTATGTATGAACAAAGTGGAGGGTGGGTTTCTTAACCAAAGTGGTACAGGTTAAAGTTCCAGAATTCTTGTCTGAACGAGACGTTAAGGTGGCTGCCGCAATTGAAGCCTTTTCTAAGGGTTCCATAAGCGTTGGAAAAGCTGCAGAAATAGCCGAAATTCCTATCCAAGAATTTCTTGTTGAACTTAAGAAAAGAGGAATCTCAGCTTATCCCTACACGGATAAGGAAGCTCTTAAGGAGCTTATGATTTGAACAAAGCTGTTCTGAATTCATCAGTTATTATAGCTTTAAGCAACTTAGGGTATCTCAACAAACTGCAAATAATCTTCAAAAGAATTCTTGTAGCTAAAGCGGTCTACGAAGAAAATTTGCATAGCAGGGAAGGGGTTAATGGGTGAACATGAACTCCAAGAGGCAGTGAAGGCTAATTTGATTGAAGTCAAGGAAGTCAGAAACAGCTTACTTGTTAACGCTTTGTTGGATCCGCTTGACTTAGGTGAAGCCGAAACAATAGCTTTAGCATCAGAAGAGAAAGCGGACCAAATTGTGCTAGACGATAAAGCTGCTCGAAGAAGAGCTAAAGCTATGAACTTAAACGTCGTGGGGACTTTGTGGGTCCTGAGAGTGATGTATGATGCCAAAGTCATCGATAAACCCGACATCATAAAAGCTCTCAAAAGGCTACGTGAGACAGGTTTTAGAATAAGCGAGGCTGTCGTTAACAAAGTGGCAAAAGAACTTTAGCAATAGGCTGTTGATTAATCGAGAAAGCCCTAGTAGACAAAGAAAACAACCCATTGAAAAAACTTACAACCCAAAACAATCACCTTTTTCTCATTCGCCTTTTTTCAAAAAAAAGGACAAGTAATTAAAAGTATTTGTGCCGTCACCATTCTCCACGACAAGGCGTTGGCGAGCACCTAACCTAACACGCTACCTCAACGGCAACTAATCATCCTCTGTTATTTTCTGTTAGAAAGCTTCTAAAGTTGCATTCATTGAGTAGCCTGAATTTTGTTGTAAACTTTACTCGCCCAAACAACAACTAGTACAAGCTGCCTCCAACAACCTTACCCAACCGCATGGCGACCAAGCAAAGACGCAACCAGAAAATGCTGCAAAGCCCAAACAAGAAAAGCAACCCAAAACAAACTTTTACTTCACAGTGCAATAACTCATGTCTCTTCTTACAGACAAACAAACCACTTCACAATAGAAGCTTAAAATGGAAAAATTAGCGATTATACAAATGGGTTTACTGCTTTTATGAATTTGTAAGGTTTGAAATCTGTAATGTTCTCAGTATATATGCTGTCTATACTGTTCTCTTTGGCGGTCACAGCCAAGACGCAATCGAAAATCTCAGCTTTAGACAAATTAAGTTCTTCTACAAATTTGAAAACTTCGATAGGCGCTATTCCTGAAGGGTTCAATTTTTCTATCTTATTGCACTCCCAGAGGTCGATGCAAAGATTTGCAGCTTCACTTGATGATATTGGGTGTTCAACTCTTTTGGCGCTGGTGACTACGGCGAAAAATTCGTAGAGCACTTGAGGTGTTAGGCATGCTTGGATTTCGCCCTGCATGGCTTTTTTGAGGATTTTGCTTGCTTGTTGTTGATTGGGCGAAGATTTGTTATAGGCATGAACTAGAATGTTTGTGTCAAGTAATGTCTTCATAGATTTCTTCTCTTATAAGTTTGCCTTTGATGGTTCCCAGATCAGGTGGGTTATCTAACTTTTCAAGGGCGCGCTTGGAGGCACCGCACCGGCGTACTACGCTCAATTTGGCTACTCCTCTCTCGACGACTTCAATGTGTAAAACGTCTCCATCGACTAACCCGAGCTTTTCGCGCACCTGCCTCGGGAGATACACTTTGTCTTCATAGTACGTAGTTTCAACCATGCAAACACTATATTACCCAAATAATTGGGTAAAATATAAACTTAGCGAGACAACAACTCTGCTCTATAGAGACGTTGCTAAGTTTAGTATAAATATGGGTTCTACAAAAGTATAACTGAAGGTAAGACTTTGATTGAGGAAGAAATGAAAGTCGGTCCAAAAGGCCAAGTAGTTATTCCACGAACTATGCGAAAAGCACTCAAAATAGAAGCAGGCTCCAAAGTCCTGTTCACATTTGAAGACGACAAACTAATCCTTAAAAAACCGAGCTTCGATGGAGTAGCTGTATTCAAAAAAATAGCAGAGCAAATACACTCAAACGAGAAAATAAATCCCCACGAATACGAAGAAGAACTTGAACAGAGAAACCCTTAATGCTTTACCTAGACGCAAATGTCTTCATCTATGCAGCTATAAACACTGAAGAGACTGGACAAAAAGCAAGAGCTCTGCTTCAACAAATCCAACAAGGTGACCAAAAAGCAGCCACCTCAGTATTAACATTTGATGAAATATTTTGGTCAATAAAGAAACGTAAACCAGAACTTGCCACAGAAACATCTTATGCACTCCTAAACTTCCCAAATATAGATATCATTTCCACAGACAGAAAACTTACCTTGGATGCTTTAAAACTCATCAAAGAACACAATTTGGCGCCAAGAGACGCCCTCCACGCTGCCACTGCTATTGCTATTAAAGCAGACTTTATTGTTTCAACGGACCCGCATTTTGATAAGATCAAAGAGTTAAAACGTGAAACACTATAGATCTCGCAAGCGGACACATTTGAAGACTTGGTGTCGATTTCCCTTTTGTGGCTTGTGGAAAACTTTTCTCGCTCATACAAAGGCACTAGAACAAGCCGCCTCCAACAATCTTTTTCAACCACATAGCGACGGGCAAAGACGCAGCCAGAAAACGCTGCAAAGCCCAAACAAGAAAAGCAACCAAAACAAACCCCATATTTTGCAAAAACACCGGTTGTTGTCTAGCAGACAATAACGTTAGAAGGGTTCCATGGTAACTCTACTAAGTGGCCGTATAAGTTTGATTTGCGCTTAGAATTGCGGCGGTTGTTAGTGTTAGGGCTAGTGCGGTTATTGTTAGGGCGATTATTGCTATGCTGGATGTTTTTGTTAGTTTCATGTTGTGGTTCTCAACTTTACATTACAAGTCGTAAGTATTAATAAAAAGTGAGTATTATATTCAATCCCATCTACGAGTAATCCGGGAAAAAGACGCTGTCCAGTGTCAGTTGCTGAAGCAGAAGTGAATAGTGGCACCTATTGGTGGGAAAGTATAAATCCAAGTTGAACAGAATTACTAATTGGTATCCAAAATGCCACAAAAAAATATAGGGCCAAAAGGCCAAGTAGTCATCCCTAAACAAATAAGGGATGCGATGGGTCTGAAGCCTGGAGTTGAAGTTATTTTGGAACTCCGAGGCGACGAAATAGTTATAAGCAAACCAAAAATCGAGGGCAGCTACACAGAATACTACACCACAACTCATGCCCCAAAACTAAAAAAGCTCGTCAACATCAAAGAAATAATAGATCAAGAGGTAGCTTTGCGGCATGCAATACGTTGACTCCAACGTATTTTTGTACTCAGCACTCTATTCGCCGGACTTGGAGCCAAAAGCAAAGAAAGCTAAAGAAATCCTTCAAAAGATAGAAAACAAAGAACTATCCGCCGCGACATCTACCTTGACTTGGGATGAGGTTGTTTGGGTAGCATCCAAACTGTTAGACAGAAATGGCGGAATAACTCTAGGACAAAAACTACTCGGTTTTCCAAACTTAGAATTCATTAATGCCGATGAAGCGATAATATCTCAAGCTCAATCACTTATGAACAAATACAAACTAAGCCCACGCGACTCAATCCACGTTGCATCAGCACTTAGCAGAAAAGCAACAATAATCATAAGCGACGATGAAGACTTTGACCAAATCAAAGAAATTAAAAGAACCCCCCTAAAATAGAACATCCAAACGCCTTTTAATAACTCCGAAGAAAACCACTAAGAACAGTGTCTGTTCTCACCCTTTTGCCCCTTTATGTTTGAAAACTGCAATAGCCTAATAACAAATTAAAACTTAATCGAGCTTAACATAACTAACCCGAGCTTTCGCACACCTGCCTTGGAAGATATACCTTATCTTTATAGTAAGTTGTTTCAACCATGCAAACCACCATTATTAACCAAATAATTGGATAAAATACAACCTTAGCAAGACAACAAATTCCCCAAACAGCAAAAAACGCCTAAACAATTGAACCTTTATTGGCTCCAAGTTAATGTTAATGAGGAGCCGACGGTTTGTTGGGGCAGTTGTTTGTGGTCATTATTAGTGTTTATGGAACGTGCCGGCATTTTTAGCGTACGATGTTTGTCTGGCGGTATCACATCAAGACCTAAGCATGGCAGCCCTCAGCACAATTGGGACAGGAACCAGAAACCAGCAACAAAGATACTAAGCAGAAACGCTATGGCACCCGGATGATCCTTGACCGAAAGCTACCCGACCCATGGTTCGAATCCCTACCCCTGCGCCAACCTAATTAATTTTGAGTTCTCCAAGCCTTTTGGTTAACTCATCAAAAATCAGCTGCTTTTTTTCCTTGCTTAGGTGAAAGAGGACTTTGGAAGCCATTTCGTTTGAGATACTGAAGATGTAGTTTAGTTTTATGACGCTTTCTTTTATGGCTCCTTCGCTTTTGGTCAGGGGTATTCCTTTCATTTTGAGGTTACTGGTTACACCTGCAACTACAACGTTTCCCAATTCCTCAAATAGAACCACCGCCGGCCTGACTTTCACTTCAGCGGTATCTGTAAACTGCACAGTTGCAAGTATAACATCCCCAGGCTTAGACATGTTCCCACGCCTCATCTTCCTCATTATCCCATAACTGTTCCATCTTCGCCTGCTGAATCCTGTGGAGAAACTCATCGTATTGCCTATTTTTCTTGGTTTCTTTTGCAGCTTTAATTAAACTCAAAATGGTTTCGTTGTATGTTTCTCTTGGATACTTCCGTATGCCTTTTAACTCCTTAACTACTGATTTCTTAAGTTGAATTGTGGTGACATCTTCGTCCTTCATTATAGCTCACTATATCAAACTATGGTTAACTATAATAAATTTATTGCTGAATAAACCATTAAAAGCAAGCGGGCTTCAACCTCGCAAAGGTTCGAGTTGCCCCCCACTGATAGTGTCCACAGGGACCCATGACCGCCGCGAAATAACCACGTTGAGAACCACAACTGCGAGCATATGGAAGGATACTTTAAAAAAATCTTAACATCTCAATAATTAGAATTTGTCAACTCAACCGGATCCACTGAACCATAATATTCCACATTCTAAAACAATTTAACTTCGTTGATTTAAAAAAAAAGTCCTGACTTAGTTTGCCTGTATTTGTTCTTCTTGTTGAGGACTCACCAAAAGCTCTATTGGGTCATGGTTTGTGGACATATTGCCGGTTAGCTGCTGTGCTTGATTTAGCTGGTGCCAGGGTTTTCCTATACAGCGGAGGCTCCAACAGGCTATAAGCACAAAGATGAAGAAGGGGGCCAGCAAGATTATTGCAAGTTTGCTGCGTTTTGTTCTGAAAGTTGGTTTTGCCATGTTGATGCCTGCTCCCATTTTGTTTAGGAACTCTTAATGTAAAAGCTTTATTGATTTTAAATCAATACCAAAAAACCATAAAAACTCACAAGTGTTATGGCCACATGCAGAATTTTGTCTGTCTCAAGTTTGTATTTTCACCCTACGTACTTGGAGACTCTAAACCGGTTTCACTCTGCAACTCGCTTTAAAGCTAACACCGCTCAATCAAAGGCAAACAAACCACCCTCGCTCTTAAGATAAACAAGTAGAGCTGCAAAATGTAGAAGAGATGGTTTCGGCTAAAACAAAAGGGCATCATCCGAACTATCAACCAAACAATAACTTCTCGAAAGCTAACAGAGATTAAGGAAGATAAACTTTTTAGAATAAAAAAGGGGGAAAGATAGTCTTGGTTGCAGTTTTATGGTCTTTTTCTAACCATCAACAGTACCACTAAAACCAGCGTTACGATAATTAAGACAAAAAGACCGGCGACAGCAGGAATAAAGTAGGTGTCAGCCATAGAGGTGACGGGGACAAAGGTCGGCATCGGTGTTGTTGCTGATGTGGCGTAGAAAGATGTTTCTGCACTTGAGGAATAGTACGCGTTTGTGCCCTCAAAGTTAGCCATGACAGTAAATGAGCCCGTTATATCGGGGTTCCAAACAAAGCTAAACACTCCATTTATGTCGGAGTTGGTGCTGCCGATTTGTCTGTAGTTGCCGTTTGAGTCAAGAACATTTATGGTAACAGGAACGCCGGTTGCATTGGTTGGCTTTTGCTGTTGCATATAGAGGTACTCCATCCAAACACTCATGCTGTCGTCCGATATTGCCGGTGTGCCTTTAGCGGGAATTCCAAGACAGGTTTGCCCTTCAGATTGATCAGTAACAGTACCAGTTATCACTAAGGGAGATCCCTCCTGCACAACAGTATTCATAACCGAGATCGTAGTTGCGGTTTGCCCCTGACCATACGCATAGAGCTGGTTATCGTAGGCGTTTGGTTTCACAAAGATGCCATCAGCTATAGCGGCGCTAGCTGCGTTAGAGTCGTCAAAACTAGAAACACTCCAAACTTTCTCGCCTGTGGTAGCATTTAACACGTATAGTTGCGCGCCCAAGAATAGAGGTGGGCTGTAGGTGTGTCCTCCGGAGAGAAAAACCTCATCGCCAGCGACAGCTTCAACATGAACAAGAGGCCAGATGCCATAGGGAGTTGAATAGCCACTAGAGCCTGTGGAGAATTGCCACACTTGTTTGCCAGTTGTGATATCGTAGGCATGGACTTGCCCGCCAAAGTCAGATGCAAAAAGCTTGCCATAAGCAACCACGGGTTTATAGTTAACAAAGTATGCCCAAGGAGGACTATTGTAGGAATCTGACTGCCAAAGCTTTTCTCCGGTGTTAGCGTTATAGCCGCTCCAAACTAGATTTTCGTGATCAAACTCAAACCACATGTCATTTGAAATACCGTATGTATCAAGCCTAACCCACGGTTCTTCGGTCTGATTCATCGGACCCCACAATTGCTGTCCTGTACTGGTGCTGTAGCCCGCAATTATACGCCAACCCGGTTGCCAAGATAGACCCCCACTCAAAGCGGTCGGAGTAGAAGTCAACAAAAGTACCTTTGCGCCAACTGCACTGATGCTAAGACCTGGACTAAACGTTGCCCCAGAAACATTGGTTGCTATGGGCATTGACCACATGATCCCTCTTGAGAAATCAACTTGGGCATCTTGGGTTGGCCTCCACTGCCAGCGGTCTAGACCATTTGTTCCAGTAATGATGCATTGAGTAGAATTCCACATATTTAGCGTAGGCGCCTTGTATGCATTTGCGGTACTTGCGTTGACATAGTAGCCTATTAGGTTTCCACCATCATCTTCCGTCAATGTAAATGATGTGCCGTTGACTATGCTTAGTATGTAGTTACCTGTCATCGTGTCATACATGCCATATGTAGACCCATAGTTGGGGCTCACAGTTGTTTGAGTGCTCCAAAGATAAGATAAGCCACCAAACTGATTTGGCGATATGTAATCCAACACTTGACCGCAAAGCAAAGGTTCAGTTGTGTCCTTAAACCATAATTCTTGTCCCGTGCGCAAGTCCAAGGCTTCCCAACCCGCCGGGTTAGTTGATGATCCCGGTAGAACTTGGTAGTAGAGTTTTCCATCTATTATTATACCGCCAAATTTAGGTTCATATTGGGAAGTTGAATAGTAACTGCTGCCCGCTTGGTTCCCACCAAATTCTCCTCCAATTAGGCCTCCAGGTGCCAAAGGTTTTGTCCATAGTATGTGAGCGCTGGTTGGCGCAGTCGTGTAGGGGTTAAAGTTTCCACTTGCGTTATACTGACCCGTTGCCCTCGTAAAACCAACCGCTGCTAAGCCAAGCCAATTTCCACTAATCTTGTACCAGTCCAAATTCTCGCCATATATCGGTCTTTGCCAATAAGTTGAAGGGATGGGATTTGGGTTAGTTGACTCGCCAGGTATGGGTTCTTGCTGAACAACTAGCGTCACTGGCTTGCTTGTGCTGCCAGAATAGTAATCACCAATCAACCCTGAAATAGCCGCAGAATAGCCCGCTGGTGGGGGATTGCCGCCTGCTAAGGTTTGCCCTGGAAAACTCATCTGGAAAGTATAGTTACCCAAAACAGAGGGCGTGTAGGTTGTGTGGGCTCCTCCAGTATCGTCGGATGTGAAGGGTCCAAGGGTTTCATTGCTTCCATCGGGCTTTGTGACAGTGACTTTAAAATCCTGCCACCGATCGCCATAGATTGTAGCTGCAGTTGGGGGTGCTTTGTCAATCCAGAAATTAACAAACGCTTCCTGACCAATGCCCGCAGGATTTGGCATAACACTAAGGTAGGCCCAAGTTGGAATTGTCAACGGAGGCGTATGTGTGCTAGCGTTTGGAACAAACAAAATCGAAGCTGACATTAAGAGTATTAACAACGAAGCTAATGCTATAGAAACTATTTTGTTTTGCATTTCTCTTTCTCCTAATTCTTTTCGGCTTAAAAAAAGCCTCGCTGAGCTTTCTCCAAACCAAAATACTCATATCAACTGTATAACCTTAAATAATTTTCCACAGAATACTTTTAAAAAAACTCTAAAAAAACACTCAGAAAACGCATACAAAACAAAAACAAGAAACCGCTAAAATGATAGCTAAAACCTCTTCGTTCAAACACTCACTATACCCTACAAAAGAAACCGCAAGAAAAAACAAAGAATCAAAAAACAACAAAAACAAGAAGAAATTAAGTTAATGGTTACTCCTAAAGAAGACCAATCAATTACCATCTAAATCTGCCTACACACAAACCATGGTGCCCTTCAACTTGCAGATTTCTAAGAAAACTTGAGAAAATCAGCTTCGCTATTGACATTAATTGCACCCCAGAAACGCAGCAATCTTCCACATTTTAAGCAACCATAAGTAATTTAAATGAGCATTTTTCTGCTCTTTTCCTTTTTCATTTTTATTGATTCTTAACAAAGGTAGGGATGTTCTTGATCTGATGTTCTAAAGTTCCAATTTCAATTAACATAACTCCGTCCGGAGAAGCACATTAACTGACACAGAACAAAGGCAGACGTAGTTGATGATTCTGATGTGTAACCATTTTGAAGCATTGACAGCCCCCGGATAGGTGAATAATTCAAAGAAAAGTATAAATGGCCTTTTTGCCTTATGCCCATTTGGTAATATAGTCATGTCTTTAAGAGTTCAAATCGACACTAAACTGGAACGAAAATTCAGAGAAGCAGCCATGAAAAGATATGGTTACACAAAAGGAGCTCTAAGCAAAGCCGCGGAAGACGCAATCTTAAATTGGTTATCAACCGCAGAGCAGGAAAATCCAAATTTTGAAGGCGACCCTGTAAAAGCTATAGAAGGTCTACTCAAAGATGTAGACATAGATTCAGTAACTCTCCAACATGAAATCCGTAAACTTTGGGCTAAAAAAGTGCTCAATCATGTATCTTGTTGACACCAACATTTTTCTAGAAGTCCTTTTGCTTCAAGATAGAAAAGAAGAATGCGAAAACTTCCTAGACCTAATCCGAAGAGGCAAAAAAACCGGTGTAGTGACCGATTTCACAATACATTCCATAATCGTAATCATGTACAACCTTAATAGATTAGAAGAACTCAAAATCTTCCTCTCAAGCCTTACCGCATACAAAGGACTGCACATATACCATACAACCATAACAGATGAAATAAACGCTGTGGAAACAGCATTACAACAGAACCTTGACATGGACGATGCTATCCAATACACAACAGCACTGAACGTACAAGCAGAAGCAATAATATCTTTTGACAAGCACTTCAATAGCCTAAAGATACCCCGAAAAGACCCTCAACAGACAAAATAGTTACCTCACCATAAATTACAAAGTCCCTCCGGAGCAAGGCCAACGCCCGAAGCCAAGAAACCAAAAAAGATTCCAAAATGACGTTCAAGAACACAGCAGCTTCCTACATTTTAAGCACTACGGGTAAAGTAAGTAGTTTTCAGCTCTTCTATTTTTTTTGTGCTTTCAACGTCTCCTGATGACGGGAAGGGGTATTTTTAATTATTTTTTGTTTTGTTTTTGGGTTTTTGATGTTTTTTTCTTGCGGTTTCTTTCATGCTTTTTTAAGTCAATAAGACAAATTTTTTCAGTCAATTAAGTCGAATTTTTTTGCATTTTTCCATTCTTATTGCTGGAGTAATTACATAGAAAACATTTGGGTTCATAGCCGCTTCATTGTTGATTTTCTTCAGATAATGTAATAAAGAAGATTCAAGTCATAATTATATTGGCGCAAAGGGAAAGAGACTGAGAGGCCAGAATATTTCTCACGACAATGAATTCAAAACAACACTAAGAAGAAGCAAACTCGCCGCCTATCCTATAAAAATTAATTTTGAGTTTATTAGATTTGGAAGGAAGAACAAAAAATGGTAACAAGAAATCAAATAGCAATCATAGCAGTTATTGTGACTGCAATAGTTGGAGCCGGAACAATTTACGCCGCTTTTAATAATCAGCCAGATCGTATAGCTGATTTTCAGATCTCTGTTAACCCGATAAGCGGGTCTGTGCTACAGGGGGGTGTGACACAAATTACGATTACTGTAAAGAGCATCCATAATTACGACTATGATGTAAGCCTTAGCGCTGCTGGACATCCAAGCGGCATGATAGTCAACCCTCAACCTCCATCAAACAAACCTGAACCAGCCTACACTTCAAACGTTATAATAACAGTGACTTCAAATGTTCCCGAAGGCGACTATCCAATAGCAATAAAGGGAACCGGGGCTGATGGAAAAGAACACACCTGCACATACACCCTAACCGTTAAACCTCAAAACCCTCACAATTCCAATCCCATTGTGAATATTTCTCCTGTCGGCCCTGTAACGCTGGGAGTTGGTCAGGTTCAAGAGTTTACTGCCACAGCAAGTGGGGGTTCTGGGTTGATTCATTATCAATGGTACTTAGACGGCTCAGCTGTGGGTTCTGATAGTTCGAGTTATTCTTATACTGCTGGTGGGGGTTCCCATTTGGTTTCTTGTAAGGTGACGGATAGTGCTTCTACTCCAGTTATGTCGTCTGCCTCAAACACAGTGACAATAACTGTTCCAACTGTCAACATCAGTTTTCCAATAGCTGGGTCTTCAGTTAGTCAGATTGTTGCGGCTCAAGGAACTTCACAGAATATTCCTTCAGGACAAGTAATCTGGGCTATTGTCTATATCCAAAAAATTGATCTCTACTTTCCAATGCCGGCAGCAGCAATTGTTCAGCAGACAGGATCTTGGCAAACTCCTGTAACCATTGGTGGACCAAATGATACCGGACTTCAATTTGACATTATAATGGTTGGTGCAAATCAAGCCGGACAAGCTTCCTTGATAGCCTATAATCAAGATGCAGAAAAAAACCACCCAGGCGACTACCCCGGCATACCACAACTACCCGCAGGTATAGTGGAATACAGTAAAATTACAGTTACCAGATTGCCCTGGGTAACTTAAGACACTTGCGCATTGTAAAAATGGAAAATCGATTCAAGACATACTTCTCACAATGGACGAAAATGTATTCATAGACACAAAAGACAAGTTGACTTAATATTCAAAAACGTAACGATTTTGCTGTCTCTCGACCGATATTTTGGAAAGAGGTCATTGTTGCGTTGTTTTCTTGCAGTTTTTTCTCCTTTAACTTTAAGTTAACCCAATTTACCCATCGGGACACTCTGTCCAAGAATTAATTTGTTTATATAAATCAAAATATTTTATAGTTGCTCATCAAGGTAGATGTTCGGGCTTTGGGTAAAGAAAAGACAGTATTGGATCCTTCTGTGTCAAAGTCAGGTTTAGCAAAGATGGCTACTCTTTTTATTTTAATTATATTCATTGGAGCAAGCTCCGGATTGGCTTATCTTATAGTCAACCAACCATCAACCCCAACAACTTCACCAACGCCAACTCCCACAATTTTTCCCCCCCAACACAATCATTCACTCCCACACCAACCACAACAGATAAACCTCAACCAACCCCAACTTCCACATCGGAAATAACACCAAAGCCCTTTCAAAACTTAACTTCAAAACAATGTCCGCTACGGAAGAAGAATATTTTAATGACGGATACATCTGGCACGTAGGCTATACTGTTTCCACAAAACACTGTAGCCAAACCACTCTGAATTCTGAAACTGACATACTCAACCATTGCACGGATTCGCTAAGTAACTCAAACCTTGCGTTATTTTATTGCACCCAAGAGACTATTCAAGTGATGGCAAAACTCTGGACCCAAAAAATATACCCAATTCGTAGAGCTGTTAGATGACTTGCAAATGATGAAAGCTGAATTTGCTACGATCAAAAATTTTGTAACAAACACACCCAACTGCCCGCTAATTCCGGTTTAGATTAAATATTTGGGTAGTGTCTTTTTTCGTTATCAAATGAAATGGTTTTGCCTGAGTTAAGTGCTTTTCTAAAACTGTTTTCTTTCTTACTTTGCAAATAGTCCAAGGTATTCGGCGTAGTTGGTTTCTGTCATATATACTTGGGAAAATAAACCTGTATTGTACTTTTGAACCAGAGGACCTGCATTGGCAATGTTTTCAATTGCGGGGTCATGATTAGGGCTGGCTGGATAAGCGGGAAGGTTAAACAAGATCTTTTGGGTTAAACCAGCTGACTCAACTCTTGTTATCTGTTCTTGGACCTTCTCTTTGTAGGCCTCAGGTGTTTGTAATCTAAAATTGTATAACCTAAGTTCAACATAATCTGCAAAGGAGCAAACCGTTTTTAGATAAGATGTTGACCAATCATATTTTCCCGCTTGCGAATCATCAACTAATGAAAAACCATAAACTATCACAGTTTTTCCATCGGTGAGGGCTTTAAATTGCTCTATCATTTGAGGAAGCCAGGCTGTGCCAGAATTTAATGGTTCAATGTCAAGATATACTCCATCAAAATCATTTTTATTTACAACTTGAGACATAGTTTCCACAAGCGTGTTTCGGCTGCTTGCGTTTGAAAGGTCGCAGTAAATATCACTTGTTAAAAAGTCGGGGTCATTTGGTTTGTCGCTGGATTTCTCAGTGACTATATCTACGATTGCCAAAACTTTGGTTCTTGAGGATGCGGAATGTATTAAGGACGCAAAATTTAGAGTCATTACACTTACGACACTTGGGTTCCCGTTGTATACGCGGGCGGGTCTTAAGTATATAAAATCTGGGTTTGCTATGCTGTTTAAGAAAGCTTTTGCTTGGGCAACGTTTTTTACTGGGCTGTTGCCGTAAAGATATCGGTTGTCTAGCCACATTGTTCTTGTTGGATTTTTGGAATGGTTAAGGGTGTCTGGATTGTCGATTTCTTGGGGTGCTGCTGGTTTGGAGGCGCTTTTGGTGTTTGCTTCAAATATGGGAATCAAGGCTATGAATAAGATAAGTAGTGTTGCGGCTGTGATTGCCTTGTGCCTTTGGATTGAGCCCAGCAGAATATAATCACCAATATTACGACTCAATACTGAATATTAAATATTGTGCATTAATAAACCAGAATACAGAAAAAAGCCAAACCAAAAAAAGAATTTAACGAGAAAAACTCAATTGTCCTATCACCCTTAAACCCCAAACCCCACCCTCCACAAACTGACAAAAACAACAAGGTTTCAGACAAACACCCCTGCAAGAGCGCATTAAATTCCCCCCAACATTGACTTAAA
>CAVZJV010000006.1:0-9738 GCA_963775685.1 Candidatus Bathyarchaeota archaeon | reverse complement strand
AAGATTAAAATTTAGTCACACCCAAACCTCGAATCTATAACCAACGAAACCTGTCTGCTTTTAGAAAGATAACTTATCATGGTTTACTATTGTGATGATAGCTCAAGTTTTCTTTTGGCTTCTTCAATGGCTTCAAATTTTTGCTTACTCAAGACGGGAAATTTGATACCCAAAGACAGTATGCTTGTGGTCATTATGTCCGCAACTAATGAACGCGCTAGCCATTTGTAGTCTGCTGGAATGATGTGCCAGGGTGCATATTTCGTGCTTGTATTGTTTATGGTATCTTCATACGCTTTGGTGTAATCATCCCAATATTCCCTTTCTTTAAAGTCAGTATCCGAAAATTTCCAATATTTGTCAGGGTTGTTTAAACGTTCAACCAAGCGTTTTTCTTGTTCGTTTTTAGAAATATTCAAAAAAAACTTTAAAATCACTGTTCCATTTCGAACAAGATGCTGTTCGAAATTTACAATATCCTCGTAGCGGTTTTTCCAAAACGTGCTATTATTTTTTCTCGCCGGAAGATTTTGTTTTTCTAAAAGATTTCTATGAACTTTAACAATCAAGACTTCTTCGTAATATGATCTGTTAAAGATGCCAATCTTGCCTTTTTCAGGTAAAGCCAAGACCTGTCTCCATAAAAAATTGTGCTCTAACTCAATAGTAGAAGGCTGCTTAAAACTTGTTACCTGACAACCTTGAGGGTTAACTCCCGACATTACATGTTTGATGATGCCATCTTTGCCAGCTGCATCCATACCTTGCAAGATCACAAGCAAAGCGTAAGTATTATTTGCATAAAGCAACTCCTGCGCTTTAGTCAATTCTCGGCGGTTCTGCTCTAGCAGAGTATTAGCCATTTTCTTTAATTTGCCCTTTCCCAAAAATTTTGCTTCCTCATTATGCGCCCACCCAGTATCAAAGTCTTTCAGTTTTATTTTTGAATTAACTGAGACCTTTCCTTTATAGCAGGCGTCTGTGAAACATGCCATTTCTTCAATTTGGGCACTTGGCTTCGTAAGCATGTTAATTTACATCTCTTAAGAATCAGCTGATTCTTTGTTGATTTGAACTAAAATCTAATTGTACTTAAAAGGAGTGTTAACTTAGAAAACATATTTAAAATAATTATTCGGACAAAAATTTTTCTTCCAATAATTTAAGTCTCATCAAAAACATGACTTATTCTTCTTTACACATGCTACATTTCTATAATATCTACCCCTCCTGTCTCTCTTATCAAAGATAAGACCTGTTTATCAACGACTAATTTGGAATAAAACAGCCACAAACCTTTGGTAATCGTCATAGTTTGTGCGGGGTTAACTTTTAATTTACTGCCAATTGATTATTGATCTTAGCTATTGGATTTAGGATTCATAAGTCTAATAAAAAAATACTTCAACTGATTTGTTGTTGATTGCCTGTTGAAACCTAAGAAGTGGGTTCTTGTTTTAGTGGTTGGGCTATTGTTCTCCTTGCAGGCGTAGAGCTTTTTATCGCTAGGAATGGAGGTGTGACCCCTGGCTTAATTGGAAACTTAGAGCGGGCAACTATTACTAATGTTTGATCTGTTGAGAGCGCTCCCATTGATAATAGAGCAGTGACTATTCAGGAAAAGGTTACACAAATAAAATCAACACTTCTAACATAACTCCCACACAACCGATCATTCCCAAAGGGTTTTCTCAAGAATTAACTTTGACATATCCAAACAGCACCTTAGTCTATGGAACCCACGGTCAAGTAAAGCTAACAACCGCAAAAGGCACTAACATAGTTTATTCATTGACATACGACTCAACAAATACTTCACTATATGACCCGCCGGTAGAAGATGTTGTTCCACCCCTGATGCCGCTTCAAGCCTTTGAATTAACTCCCCAACTGAAATTAAGTTCATTTCAAGTCATGGTTTTATGCACGACTTCAGTTGTAGCGGCAATTGCTGCTGTAGGTGCTTGCTTCCTCGCGAATTATATGCTTCATCCCAGGAATAGAAAAGAGCTTTGTGTGTTAATTTTTTGTTACTTAATTGTTGTATTCACTATTATAGCCGCGGTATTTCCCATAATCTTTCCGCTA
This sequence comes from Candidatus Bathyarchaeota archaeon, assembly GCA_963775685.1. Classification (GTDB taxonomy): domain Archaea; phylum Thermoproteota; class Bathyarchaeia; order Bathyarchaeales; family Bathycorpusculaceae; genus Bathycorpusculum. The sequence continues at coordinate 7,650 of CAVZJV010000006.1, read as the reverse complement.
CAAATTGGGCTAATGTAACAGCTCGAGTTTCAAGAGATTACGAATCCATTTGGTACAGACAATTTATATTGCTTTGAATCAGGCATTTCAGTACCCCTGCAAAGTTTTAAAAGCCTAACACTTTGGATTAGAAACCAACGATTTTGGGGGATTAAAGAAACGACTGAAAGAATTAATTGTAAGGCTGAGATTACCACAAGACCGAAATCCTTGTTGAGGGTTTAAAATGAAGGGCATTGTCATCTACGACACCTCGCCCGGAAACACAAAGAAAATAGCAGAAACACTCTCAGAAACACTAAAAGCATCTAAAATAGACGTTGACCTCTTCAACGTGAAAGAAGTAAAAAAGTTAAGCATAATCGACTACAATTTCCTAGTTCTTGGGTCTCCAACTAAATTTGGTACCATGAGTTTTGCAATCAAATTTTTTCTAGGCAAAGTGAAGAGCGAGGAATGGATGAACAAGCCTTTCGCCGCTTTTGACACTGAAAATCCTGAAAACGTTGAGAGGGCACGCGTAGAGAATAAAGAATGGAGCGCCGCCGCAAAGATCGCCGCGAAACTCAAAGAAAAGAAGATGAGGCAATTGTCGCCCGTTCTGAAAGCTCTTGTGTTGGGTCAAAAAGGGCCACTTGTAGAAGGAGAAATTGATCGAACAAAAATCTATGCAAATGAGTTGGCAACTAAACTGAAGGAAGAAAAAGGCTGAACGCTCCAAGAAACACAAAGATAGCTGTTTTCATAAAGGAAGACGGTAAAATTCCAAAAGGCGAAAATCGGTTTTCCGACAACTTTGCTCAAACGAAAGCATCATATTAGCGCTGTCCTTATTCAGCCGGGTTCCTCTTTACATCAATTACCTTCCTTCTGACCAAATTTCAAAATAGAAGAGGACTACTGCTTGGGCAAACCACAATTCTATTCCTTACTCTGGTTTTTTACTCCTCGCTGGCTGCACTTTCGGGGAATCTTAAAAAGGCCTACCACTTATCAAAAATATTCCCTCCTTAATACTGAAAATTCGCCCCTTCTTCAACCTGCTACTGATTTTATTTATCTATTTTAAACCTCTACGACCTGTAATTATCTAGCTGCTATTTGCTGAATTATTTGGGGCATCACTGGTGGTAATGCGCATCAACACAAGCGGCAAGCGCTTCAACAAACAATCCGTTGCAAAAAAATGGAAAATGAAACTTGGCACTCACGCACTCTTAGGTTTAGCCAAGTTGCCAAGACGGGTTTAAACAGGAAGAACAACAGGGAAAAATTTTTGTTGCACTTTAACTTGGCCTCATACAGAAGATTATGATGCGGATGATGAGGCGATTGAATTTTGCTCAACAGTGTAATCTTTCAGAATTAAACCCAAATTATTCAATTTGACCCTCTTTTGCATGTGGAGGAAAATTTCCTATTTAATTTGTCTATTTGTTAGCTTTAATGTTATATTAAGAATCATGAAAAATGATAAAAAACCGTTGTTCGCAACGGTTTGACTAGCTGATTTGATTATTGGCTATCTACTAGATGGGCTGTGCCGTCTGGACAGAATACTTTTTCGCCCAGAGTTACTTTTGCATAGCGACGTTTGCATTCATGGAGTTGTTTTTCGCATCCGTCACAATCGCGGGATAACATCTTTTCATTTCACCTTAATATGACACATGTCATAACTTGCTTATACACATTTCTAAACATAACAGACCACAGCAATATTAATAACCCAATAAACCGCTTAACCATATTGGAGTAATTTTTTGTCAAATCCCATCGACGTAGTCCTTTGTTTTCACAACGCATTTAGAAAAGATATAGCACAGATAGATACCACAGTCCTTAACACAGCCCGTAACGGCGGAAATCTATTGCCTGTTTTGAATCGGCTACATTCCATGACTGAAATCTTGGATTACCATGCAAGAGGCGAAGAAGCTGCAGTTTTTCCTGCAATCGACAACGTGGCACCACTCGTAGCAAGGGCGTACTTGATGGATCATCGAGAATTCGACAAAATGGCGGAATCTCTGGAGGCCATGCGGCTACAAAAATCACCCGACCCACTCCAAGCGGCCAGAGCTACAGCGGTTCTAAATTCGCACCTGCGCATTCAATTAGACAAAGAGGACGCTCACCTCTACCCAATCCTAAGAGAGAAAACCACACTTAGCCAACAGATTTCGATTGGAGGAATTATGTCAAGCAAGATTCCGCCTGATTGGTTCCCCGCAGCGATTGAGTGGCTGATGCCCCTGCTTACCCTAAACGACCAAGTAACGGTTACTATGGGCTGGATGACATTTATGCCTGCGCAGATTTTTACAAACGTCAAACCGCTAATAAAAAATGCTGTTGCCGAAAGCTGGGACGCAATTGCGCAACAAATCCCAGAATTAAATGACAAATAAACAGACTGTTTTACGGGTAAATGTTCTCTTCTATTAGCAAACAAAGCCACTCAAAATACGGGTAAGCTCTGCGTGAACGAATAAAAAATAGTTTTCAAAAATATAGAACAACTGGGAACAACCGCATTGTTACTAAGAGCTATCCCGAGTAGCACCGGCCTTGCTACTCATCGATAACTATTTAAGTTATCCTTACTGCATTTTATCAAGGTGTTTTTAATGGAAATTGAAAGAAAAAATGAGGACCACTCTAAATCCCTGGAAAAAGCTACTCAAAGTGTAGCTGACACAGTCCTTGCAATAATGGATAAACTTGCCGGAAAAGAATCAGACCTTAAACTTAGCTTCGAGGACCTAACTCTTGATATGGGCATGTTTAAGACGAAACTTAACGGTGCAATTGTTTTAGACATAGTTTACGCCAAGGAAGCAAAACCTTAGCTATTATAAGAGCAAAAAAGGATGTCCTTCGTAACTGTAATTGGTGAGATGATAGAATCAGGAAAAGTCACAGTATCTGCCAATAACGTTAAAGCCATAGAAATCAAAGCTGCAAACAAGAAAATCGAAATCACTGCCATCGACAAGGAAATTATAAAACAAACCTTCGCAGTCGCAAGCGGTAGAAAAAAGAGCAAAGGAAGACTCGGACGCATAAAGGGAACAGTTGACCAAATAAAAACCGCCCGAAGCAAACTTGGTCAACTCAAACTGGTGGCCGAAGAACTATCCGAGGCCGGCATCACTGTAACGCTCTCATATGGAGGAAATGTTGTTGTTACGATGGGTTCTCAAGCAAAGCCTAAACTGTCAAGCGGAGCAACAGGAACAAAAGCTATAGAAATAAACAGTCCACGAAAGCTAATAGAATTAGGCATATAGCTAAACACAAAATAGTCATTTAAAAGGAAATTCTTTCTAAAATAGGTGGAGACTGAAGACAAGTCTATAGAACAAAGGAAAAGACAGCTTGTACAGTACTTGATAGAGGTATCAACTGTTATTGACGAGGGACTTGCTTTCCTAATATATTATTTGAAGATTTTTCTTTCTGGAAATGGGCAGGAATGACTGAGCCCTTCCTTAATTCAGATAGATTTATTAATTTTTCATGTTTATCTCATGGAAAGGTCCCCTAATAAAATGGACGAAATAAAAAAAGCAGATCAAAAGTTGCCGTTTGTTGTTTGCGAATGTGGCTTCAAATTGATCGTAATTCCAGATCTGGATGAAGTGGCGCGTAGCATCGAAGCGCACGCAACAAAGCATGGCAATGACGAATCTGACCCTGAACAGGCAGAAGCCGAGTATTGCCGAATCGAAGAGCTGCTGTCAAACAAAGTGCTTGTAGAAATTGCCAAAAGAAATAGCAGTCAATTTAAATAAAGACTTACGCGAATTTTTCAAATAGACAATTCTTAGGAATGTGTCTCGTCAATAAGATTAGTCTTCTTTCAAATCTTCTTAATTGAGAGATAATGCAGCGGTATACGCCGTTTTTACAAAACTTTTAAATGTGGTCAAGATACGAAATGCAAGAGCTTAAATAAATCTTAAGACTTAAAAGATGCTTGGTTGCAGCTATGCCGCATAGTACGCTAAAGAATTACCTGGACATTGCTAAAACGGTAAATGATAACGGTCCTTTAAATGTCTACGATTTAGCATCTTTCTTAAAAGTTAATCCCTCCTCTTTGAAAGAACGCGTAAACTTCCTTATCAGTCAAAGAGTGATTGGAGGAAAAGGTCACAACTCCATCCCGACTTACATAATCACTGAACGAGGCATTGAAATTTTAAAATTCTTCAAGGTTCAACCTTTAATAAAAGTTACAACTAATTAAATCTACTACCGATTTTATTTTTTGTTTCTTCTCGCGATCCGCATCAGCCTGATTTCTTTTAGACTTCGTATAATCAAAGATTGACTACATCTTATTGACTAAGGAATGTTCGATAAGCTTGCATTCTCTGGATGATCCTGATATGCATGCTAAAGAAGAGGCTATGCTGTATTTGTTTCTTCATCCTTTAGACAGGTTTTAAGTAACGGAAAACGGAACACCGTTTATTTATTCTTAAATATTAGTTGACCATTTTTTTCATCCACAATGATATTTGCGTCTTTGCTGACTTTCTCTGAAAGTAGCATCTTTGAAAGTTCATTTAGAATGTCTTTTTGGATAACGCGTTTTATTGGTCTGGCGCCGAATTGAGGGTCAAATCCAACGTTGGCTATGTGGTCTATGGCTTTCTTGGTGGCTGAGAGTTTTATGTTGTTTTTCTCGACCATCTTCTCAACTTTTCGCAATTGAAGCTCCACTATTTTCCGAACTTCCTCTATTGTGAGGGGTTGAAACATGATTATTTCGTCGATGCGATTTAGGAATTCTGGTTTGATGCTTTTTTTGAGTAACTCAAAGACTTGCTCTTTGGTTTGATTTAGGGTGCGTTCTCGGTTTTCAGAGTTAATCTTCTCAAGGTTTTCTTGGATGAGGTGAGAGCCTATGTTTGAGGTCATAATAATGATAGTATTTTTGAAATCTACTGTTCGACCTTTATTATCAGTTAATCGGCCATCATCAAGTACCTGCAAGAGAATGTTGAAAACATCCGGATGTGCTTTCTCGATCTCATCAAGTAAAACAACAGAGTAGGGCTTTCTTCTGACCGCTTCAGTTAACTGTCCGCTTTCTTCATAGCCAACATAGCCCGGTGGAGCACCCACAAGCCTGGAAACGGTGTGCCGCTCCTGATACTCAGACATGTCAATCCGAACCATATTGTTCTCGTTGTTGAAGAGAAACTCAGCTAATGCCTTGACTAATTCTGTTTTTCCAACCCCCGTTGTGCCTAAGAAAATGAAAGACCCAATTGGGCGCTTAGGATCCTGAAGGCCAGCACGACTACGCCGTAACGCATCAGAAACAGCTTGGATAGCCTCATCCTGCCCGACAACCCTCATGTGAAGCTCAGCTTCTATGTTTAGAAGCTTTTGCTTCTCAGTCTGCAACATGCGACTAACAGGAATTCCCGTCCAGCTAGAAACGACTTCGGCAATTTCCTCCGCCCCCACCTCTTCATTTACTAAAGCCGAATCCTTCTGCAACTCGGTTAATTTCTTCTTCAAATTCTCAATTGCTTTAGTTGCTTCGGGAATTTTGCCATATCGAATCTCTGCAATCCTTCCAAGATCTCCCCGGCGGTTAGCATTTTCCTCTTCAAACTTTAATTGCTCAATCTGATTTTTCTTTGCTTGAATCTGATCAACAATCTCCTTCTCAGCATGCCACTTAGCCCTCAAACTATTGCGTTGCTCAGTTAAATTGGCAATTTCCTGATTTAGCGACTTGAGCTTAACTTCATTTTTTTCATGCTTTATGGCTTCACGTTCGATCTCTAACTGCCGTATCTTCCGATCAACATCCTCAAGTTCTTGAGGCTCAGAATTGATTTCAAGCTCCAACTTTGAAGCCGCTTCATCTATCAAATCAATCGCCTTGTCGGGCAAAAAACGCTCCGTAATGTACCGTTGAGATAACTCTACAGCTGCAATTATGGCATCGTCTCTGATTCGAACATGGTGATAGACTTCATAGCGCTCTTTTAGGCCTCGAAGAATAGAGATAGTGTCTAACGCATTAGGCTCATTAACCATAACTGGCTGAAAACGCCTCTCCAGCGCCTTGTCTTTCTCAAAGTACTTCTGATACTCCTTCAAAGTCGTCGCGCCAATGGCACGTAACTCGCCTCGCGCCAAAGCTGGCTTAAGAATGTTAGCTGCATCCATGGCACCCTCACCGCCTCCTGCCCCTACAAGAGTATGAATCTCGTCGATGAAAAGCAAAATATCCCCTTCCGCTCCGACAACTTCCTTGATTACACTCTTAAGTCGCTCTTCAAACTCCCCCTTGTACTTGGCACCTGCAATCAAAGCACCCATATCAAGGGAAAAAACCTGCTTTGATCTCAAATTTTCAGGTACATCGCCATTAATTATTCGTTGCGCAAGACCTTCAACTATGGCGGTTTTACCCACACCCGGTTCCCCAATCAACAAAGGATTATTCTTAGTCCGTCTAGACAATATCTGAAGAACCCGCCGCATCTCATTGTCACGGCCAATAACTGGATCCAATTTCCCCGCCTGAGCCATACTGTTTAGGTTAATGGCAAATTTGTTGAGAGCATTGTAGGTTTCCTCTGCAGTGGGAGAATTAACAGAGGCCCCCTTACGCAACTGACCAATTGCCGACTTGAGGTCTTTTTCATTAACACTACAACTTTTAAGCAAACGCGAGGCGGGATCATCCAACGACAAAATAGCCAATAATAGTTGCTCTACGGAAACAAACTCATCCTTAGCAGCAGAAGCCAACTCTTGAGCCTTACGAAGCCCCTTATTAGAATTTGAAGAAAGATAAGGCTCTCCACCGCTAACCTTGGGCAAAGAACCAATTTCCTTATCAAGCAAACCCGAGAAAGAATCAAAATTAACCCCCAGTTTTCCAAACAAAAAAGGAACTACATTCTCATCAACAAGCAAAATACCCTTCAACAAATGAAGCGGTTCCACTGCCTGGTTGTCTCCTGCTGAGGCGATTTCCGCAGCCTTCTGAATAGCTTCCTGTGATTTAACCGTAAAATTGTTCAAACTCATTTGCAAACCACCAAACTTAACGATAAGTCGACTTAGTTTCTACAAAACCTGAATATTTCCCCCAAATTAAAGCTTTAGCCCAAAAATCATAAAAAACGGGTCACCAAGAGCAAGAAGGTATGCTATTGAGGTCGGGTATAGATTGAAGTATTTCTGAAATTACAAACAGCAAATCTTTCAGGTTTAAAGTTAACACGGCTTTTTCGAGAATTGACAACAAATAGAATATTTTTGCAGTCAAGTCTTTTTCAAAAGGTATTTGCATATTGCCTTGCCTGATCTTCTGCCTGAACTATCGCTCTGATTAAGTTTCCCTCCCTGGTTACTATGTCTCAGCCACCATATACACCTTCCAGAATGATTCTACCGGTCTTGGTGTCAGCTACGATAGTGCCTTGTTTTGGGGTCTCAAGATACATAAAAACAACTATTAACTTTTTTTAACGGTTTTCTGGGCCTATTCTATTGATTTTCGGTTTAGTTAGTTGACGGTAATTCAATAATGAATCTTGTTCCTTTACTGACTTCACTCACAAAGGTTATATTGCCACCTAGAGCTTCAACTAAACGCTTCACAAC
>CAVZJV010000005.1:0-159464 GCA_963775685.1 Candidatus Bathyarchaeota archaeon | reverse complement strand
CAACCCTGGTGGGTTTTGTTTTGCTTCTTGTTCTTGAGTTCTTGGGCAGGAGATTTGGTTTTTTTGTTTTTGTCCATTTATATTTTTGAAGTTGCGGATGAAATTTGTTGCTTAAGCAAAATATTCGAGTTTTAAGGAAAACAGGCATTTACTCATAGCCAGAGTTAAGTCGTTGCTTATTGCACTAATATGCCAATAAATGTTGACTGACTTAACATTTTCTGGCGCCTCAGTAATTTTGAAGGCCATTGTCTCTTATTTCAGAAACAAGCATTTTCTATCCTTTGCAGTCAAACAATAAATAAAAGCTTACCGAATGTAATTTCCAAAGTGAACATTATGCGGTCTGAATGTTTTAGTTGCAAGAAATCCTTCTCCGGCTCAGGTTTAATTGTCAATATAAATGGTAAAGAGCAGACGTACTGTGCGGATTGTCTTTGGAAGCTTCAGAAGGAATATGCTCAGAAGAAAAGCTGTGAAGACTGCGGCTACTTCGATGAGGAATCATGCGGTAAGCGTAGGAAAGCGATAGTTCCTGTGAAAGCAGGATTTAACATGTATTTCGTTGAAGCAGAAACCTGCCGAGACTATTCAACTGAACAAAAAGTAAGTTCAAAAAAGAAAGATAACTTGTCTGAGGAACAAAAAGAAGCAATTGAACTTGTCAAAAAGCTTGCAGAAAAAGGACAAAACCTAACATACTACTGTTGCCACTGTGGAGCTCCGTTGAAAATAGGCGCAAAAACACCTCAAATTCAAAATGTCTGCCCACGATGCCGAGGCGACCTAGAAATTATAAACCTTGCCAAATTCATCAAACAGCACCAATCTTAATTTTTGCGTGGCAAAATTTTGGTAGTCAAAAGGTTACATGGATTCTCGCGACCATTTTTCTATACTGCTCTATTTTTTCGGTTATCTCATGTGTGGGCAACGGTATAGTTTGGATTCTAAATTGAAAAGTTTCACTGTCCACTCAAAATCTATAACCTCTTTTTTAACTCGGATTAACGCAAATGTCCTATTTTTAAAAAATGAAAGTTTTCTTGTCAGTTCCCTTCACTTCATCATGTAAAGAATGATTGAGCAGTTCCTCCTTGCGTTAGGGTTTCAACGCTTACGGTAAAGGGTCCCGCGTATTCTAAGTCAGAGGGAACTCTAAAGTAAACCGTGTGCCCTTTCCAACTACGCTTTCAACAATTATTTTGCCGCCCAACGCTTCAGTGAGCTTCTTTACAACAGCTAAGCCGAACCCTTGACCTTTAGCTTTGGTGGTAAACAATGGCTTGAATAGCTTTTCTTTCACTTCGTCAGACATGCCTTCGCCTGTATCTTCCACAATGATGCATACATTATTTTCTTTGCATTTCGAAGCTATATCGAGTTTGCCTCCGTTAAGCATGGCTTGTACCGCATTAGATGTTAGGTTTGTCAGTATTCTCTTTAGGTATAGCTGGTCTGTGATGATTTTTGGAAAGTCTGCTTCAAGGGAGTAAGAAATAGCTATGTTGTCTTGAATATTCATCGATGCTAAAACATTTTGAACGGTTTTTTCAAGGTCAGTTTCTTGCAATTGGGGCTTTGGCATTTTTGCGTAGTCTTGGAGGTCTTGCACGATTTTGTTCACGTAGGCAAGTTGTTCTTCAATGTAGCTGATGCTATCTCTTACCTCTTCTTTAGCGTGGCTATTAGGCAAAGCTGCAAGGCTATTTCTTGCCAAGTAGAGTTCGCCTACTATTGATTGGAGAGGATTGCGGATGTCATGTCCAACCATTCCTGCTGTCTCGCCGATTGCTGCCAGACGTTCAGAGTCCCTAAGCTTCTTGGTTCGTTCTTCAACCAGTGCCTCCAAATCTTCTGTGTGCGCCTTCAACTTTTTTTCACTTGCTTCCAACATTTCCAGCATTTGGCTGTTGGCTAAAGCGACGGAAGCGATTTCTCCAAATGCCAAAGCCATTTCAGCATCACGTTTAGTGAAGCCACCTGTTTTATTAGCCAAACCAATTACGCCGACAGTTGTTTGTTCAATTAACAATGGCGCAAACAATACGTTTTTGAGATGAACATGACCTTTAGGCATAAATCTAATCCATTCGCTTTGATTAAAATCATTTTCAACTGACACTTGCCCCGAATTATATGCCTGCGCGCGGAGTCCACGAATAGGCATCGGAAGCGAAGGGTCAACGGTGCAGGGCAGATTCCCTGAATCCAAAAATAAGACTTCATTTTCTTTTCCGTCGTCACTTAAGAGTGCAACGTATCCTGCTGTTGCTCCGAGTAGTTCTTTACAAGAATTGAATATTGCTCGAGCGGAATCTGGAAATTCTTTGTTTTGCAAAACTGATCTTGATGCTTTTAATAGCGCTGAAATCTCGGTTTCTCGGCGACGTGATTTTTCAAAAGAGATAGTTAATTCCTGCTCCATATTTCTGCTTTCAGTGATGTCTATGCAGGTGCCAACCCATTCAAGGACACCTCCGTCTTGATTGAACACCGGAACTCCACGTACAGCAAAAAGACGGTAAACGCTGTCGTGTCTTCGAATTCGGTATCCAACCTCATATTTGTTTTTTGTTTTGACGGCTTGGTTCCAGATTTGCTTTGTATGTTCCAAGTCGGTAGGATGTATAGCGTTGGACCAGCCCCATCCCTTAACTTCTTCACAAGTCTGGCCGGTAAACTTTCTCCATGATGGTATGTCTTCCTCGACTTCTCCGTCGGCGTTTGTAACCCATCCAAGTTCTCCTGAAACCTCAACAAAAGAGCGGTAGCGTTTCAAAATTGCGCTTTCAGAAGGATTCAGCTTGTTAGAGTCGTGTTTTCCCCTCGTATCCATAAATCCAGCCCCATAAACCTGTTATAAGGCTTTATTCTAAAAACATGTTCCTGCTACAATTAATACATTATTAATTTTGAATTGAGCGTTTGTAACCTAAATCTGGCATCATTCCGTATTTCCAATACCCGGAGAATAGCTTTTTAGCTTTTTTCTTTACAATACCTGGATTTTCAGCTTGAGAATGCTTATTTGCCTAGTCTCTGTAAACTTGTTAGGGAACCTTTTGGTCAATGACAATCAGAAAACCAGCGGCGTTTTAGCTAGTCGGTCAACTTTCGGGATCCTTTTTTCCGTTGTTTTCCTCGACAACTTGGGCTTCGCTATCGTCGTGCCCTACTTATTCTTCTATGTGCTTGCCCTCGGCGGCTCTACCCTCGTCTATGGCGTGCTCTTAGCTTCCTATAGTTTGATGTCGTTTATTTTTACGCCGCTGGTTGCGCGCTTTAGCGATCGTTATGGCAGAAGAAAAATTCTTCTTGTAGCGTTGGCGGTGGCGAGCTTTAGCTATTTCTTGTTTGGGGCGGCGCAGGCAATTTGGCTGCTTTTCTTGGGCAGGATGTTGTCTGGAACAACCGCTGCCACTGTTCCTGTTGCGCAAGCCTATGTTGCCGACGTTACTACCCGCGACGCAAGATTACGGTACTTGGGGCTTTTAGGTGCAGCGGCGGGTTTGGCGTTCATTTTCGGTCCAGCAATCGGCGGAACACTAAGCACCCTATTTGGCTATGGTGAGCCCTCTTTCTTGGCGGCGGCTTTAGCGCTTATAAACTTGATTGTAACATATTTTTTCTTACCTGAACCTGCAAGTTTTAACATAAAAAGAACAATGATTTCCTTTAGCGCTCTTCTGGGTGTTCTTAGGAAGCAGAAGGTTGCTTTGTTGTTGGGAATTTATTTTTTGTTTTTTGTTTCGTTTGTTTTTCTGCAGTCAGCTCTCTCTCCCTGGTTGCAAGCGGTTTTTGGGTTTAGCTCGTTTGAGACGGGGCTGGTTTTCTTCTTCATTGGCGGCGTCAGCGTATTTACCCAGGCGGTTTTGTTGCCCGCGCTGGGCAAGAGGTTTAACCGGTTGAATTTGACTTTGCTAGGCATCATTTTTTTTGTTGTTGGGCTGGTGGCTTTGTCAGTGACACCTGGTCTCGCGGTTTTGGTGATTGTTTCAGTTGCGTTTTCTTTTGGCTTCGGAATCCAAATCGTTACACTCAACACGTTGATATCCACGAACACACCCGAAAACGCTCAGGGCGGCGCACTCGGCGTTGCATGGGCGATTGCAGGTCTTGCGCAGACTATAGCTCCTATTTTAGCAGCAACTGCTTTTTCTTTCGGCGCATCAGTGGGATTTGTCGGCTTGACATTTGCGATTTCAGCCTTAATTTCACTTGGAACGGTGCCCCTGGTTATACACTTTAGAAAAATCTCTGAAAAAACCCGGTAATTGAGTTAACTCTGAAAATGAAACCACGTGACGTCTAAGTGCTGAACTCAATCATTTATTTAAAGTGAAAGAGTTGTCTTCATTGTAAATCTTGGTTTATTCCAGCTAAGTCCTTGAAATTAACATAGTATTCATAGGAATTTGTTAGTAACTCTTTGAAGGCTTCAGATCAATGGTAGGAGCAATTAATGTTTTGATATTGTCAGTTTTATCTAAGTCTACAATTTGCTGAGGAGTTCCAACCTTTTGCAATAAGTAATAGCCCTGACCTCTGGAATATTTTCCTTTAGGTATTTATGCAAAAGGTGTATTCAAAAAGCGGTGTGTGGAAGTTGCGGCGCGGGATGTTAGATTTACACCCACAGTTGAATTCCACACGAAAAGCATGGATAATTGGAATTTGGTGGAACCGCTGGATGATTAAAACAAGACCCCATATAGCACCCTAATGCACCCTGCATAAGCGAATATTTAGCTGAACAGGTTCTTGTTCGAGCAGCTGAAATCGGCGATACACTTAGGAAAGAACCCGCCATAACCCTGCACAGCGGACGCGGCATAGTAAACTCTTTTCCATTTTTTGTCTGCTATTTTCCGTTGGGCTTTTTCAAATGGTTTTTATGTGAGGCTGTCCTAGTTACGAGTGGTGTTTTGGAATGGTTGAAGATTTTGAACAAGACGATTTCGACATGATTGACCCGACAGCCAAAAGAGTTCTTGTAGCCCTTTCTCAATTTGAGAAAGGTCTCTTGGTGACGGTAGACCTCTTACACAGAAAAACTGGTTTGATGCCTGAAGCCCTAAACGACGCTGTTCGGCACCTGTCAAAATCCAAGCTCATCGATATACCTGACCCGGAAAAAAGACATGGCCCCTACGATTTCAATATCGTCGAAATTTCCGACTTTGGAAGGCAAGTTCTAGCGAAATTCGCATAAAACTTTGCAACTTCCCTCATCTTAACTATCAACGATACTTTTTCTTTTTTCTAAGAATAAACACAAAATTAAGATAATCCTTTTACACCGCGCGCTGTCTGGAATGTTTGGAGGTTGCGGCGGCGTCATCTTAATTATTGCGTGAGCTGAATTATAAATCGATATTATTTATGGCTTATTTGCTAAAATAGCTTGTGGTAAAGCCTGATTTGCCAAAAGGAGCAAAGCGCGAGATGTTAGATTTATATTCACGTTTAAATTTCACATGAAATATTTTGAAAAAAGGTACAAGTCTCCCATCGTTGGTGAATGTAATCCGAACCAGGCCTACCCCCTAAACGCTCTAACCTCCTTGTCATAACATCTCTAAGTAGTATTTCGTAAATGTTAAAATAGGTTTAAAGCTGCCAGGCAACGTTCAAAAAGGTTTCAAAATTGTTTCAAAATTAACTGGTGGCGGATTTTACGTTTTTCCAAACAATTCACTTCTTGAGAAATTGGTGTTGATAGGTTTTTCTTAATGTGTTAGTTAGATCGTTTTTTAACTGAAGAGCCTGGGATTAAAGAATAATCAACGCTCAAATAGTGAAGTGCCTCATCTCAAAGCAAGTTACCAACCACAGTTAATCAACCTCACATTAACTTTAGTTAAACCAAAGTTTATAAATCAAAACGTTGATAAACGCACACGGTGATAAAAAAAATGCACATAATGGAAGGTTTTTTACCTAACCCTTGGTGGGAGATTTGGTTTGCAATGGCCATGCCATTTGTGGCTTATGGCATCTACAGACTCTCGAAGGTTACAAAAAAAATCCCCGAAGCGCTTCCGCTTCTCGCATTGATGGGTGCATTCATCTTTGTGCTCTCATCCTTAAAGCTGCCCTCAGTTACAGGGAGCACATCGCATCCCACAGGTGCAGGCTTATCTGCAGTTGTAGTTGGACCCGGAATCACTTCAGTTCTTTCAATCATTGTTTTAGTGTTTCAAGCTTTGTTGCTGGCGCACGGTGGCATAACTACCCTAGGCGCAAACGTCTTTTCCATGGGAATAGTGGGACCTTTAGTAGCTTACGGAATATGGATTGCGTCAAAGAAGGCAAGGCTTCCAACCGCTGCGGGAATATTTCTTAGCTGCAACGTTTGGCGATTTATTTACATACGTTACAACATCAGTTCAGCTTGCCTTAGTATTTCCAACGTCGGCAGGTTTTTTTGATGCGTTCTTAAGGTTTGGAACCATATTTGCAATCACACAGGTTCCACTAGCTATCGGCGAAGGTATCTTGGCAGTAATTCTCTTTGACTTCTTGGCAAAGTATAAGGGGCAACTTTTAGCAACCTTGAAGGTAATTAAGTTGCCAGGTGTTCCAAGTGCATAGGGGGAACTAAAATCTTGAACGCCAAACACTACGCTATCTTAATCATTGCAGTGGTTGTTCTTTTTGCTGCCCCTTTAATTCTTTTGCCTGGCGCCGAATTTGGAGGAGCGGATAGTGGGGCTGAACAAGCAATATCCGATTCAGGCTACGTACCATGGTTTAGCTCTATTTGGACGCCGCCTAGCAGTGAGATAGAAACTCTACTGTTCTCAGTTCAAGCCGCCATAGGTGCAATGATAATAGGCTACTTCGTCGGAAATGAGCGTGGAAAGAGAGCGGCAGAAAAGAAATACAAAGCACAAACCATTGCCAAAATAGGGTGACAAGCCTATTGGCTCATGGCGATATATACGCGCACATAGATAGGTCTGCTTACAGTAACCTTTTGGCAAAAAAAAGTCCTATAACAAAAGGTTTCTTTGCTCTATCAGCCCTAATCTTAAGCGTTTCTTCACAATCAGTAGTGGTACCCACTATTATTTTTACAATAACCACGGTTCTGCTTTTGGGCTTCGCGAAGATAAAAGCCCATTTATACTTTGATCTGCTCATTTACCCCACCGCTCTGGCTGCATCGAGTTGTCTGTTTATAGCTCTTTTCTTCGGTTACGGCCAGGCTCTCACCCAAGTTAATTTGCCTTGTTTTACATGGTCTATTTTTAAAAATGGAATCACAATTAGCGTTAACACGTTCTTCCGAGTGGAAGCCGCGCTCTCTTGCTTATATTTCTTAGTTTTAACAACCTCAATAACTGATATTTTCATTACGCTTCGCCGATTAAAGTTTCCAAGAGTTGTAGTTGAATTGTCTATGCTAATTTACCGTTACATATTCGTTTTCTTGGAAGTATCCGCGAAAATGAACACTGCCCAGAAACTGCGGCTAGGAAATTCAGGATTCATAAAGCGAATGAAATCCGTTGCTTTGGTTGCGGGGAACCTTTTTATTAGAACCTTAGAGCAGGGCGAGCGCACTTTTGTTGCTATGAACGCCAGAGGATACGATGGAAACATGCGCATCCTCGAAGACCTTTCTCAACCCAAAATAACTGCGATATTGGGCATATTACTCTTCGACATTATATTCGTTATAGCAATTGTTTTGACGACAAATATTGGAGTTGCGTAATAAAATGCTGTTTAAGTTAGAAAATCTCTCAACCGATATTCAGATGGAACCATTGCTTTGGATGAAATCTCCATGAACTTTGCAAAAGGCGATGGAATCGCGCGCTCTTAGGCACTAATGGTTCAGGAAAAACCACTCTGCTAAACCACTTAAACGGTATCCTGAAACCAACTTCAGGTAAAATATACTCGAAGACAAACCGTTAGAATACGACACGAAATCTCTTTTGTGCCTGAGGAAAAGGGTGGGTTTTGTTTTTCAAGACCCAAACGACCAACTTTTCGCTTCAACCGTAAAGCAAGATGTAGCTTTTGGACCATTGAACTTTGATTACGCTACTGACCTTGTCATAAACAACTGGTGGAAGATGCGCTCAAAACCGTTGGGATGACAGAATTCACAGAAAAACCGCTGCATTTCCTAAGTTTGGGGCAAAACCAACGCTGCTTGAGCTTTAACGCCACCATGAATTACAGTGGGGTTTTGGACTACTTCATTCCAGAAGCGTTCTAATGCTTGGAAATGTTCCTCTTTTAGGGTTCCGTATGGTCCTGACATGCTATCTGCATTGTTAAATAGTATTACGTATTGGGCTCCGTTTTCATAGGAAGTCTTCATTTGGTTAAAAATTTCGTTTCCATCCGCAAGATATGGGGCTTGGGTGTATTTCCATTCAAGATGGTTCCCAAGCTTTTGCCCTGCAGATTTGCAGCGCCGCGCACTAAGGCGATTTCTTGGGCAACCGAATTGTTCCAACCTAACTGCGCAAGAACCACGTCGTATCCGCTCTTGTAATCCCACCAGTAAAGACCATAATCAGACGTAAAAATTGGAAAATCCCCATTACTTATGTTACATTGATTTCTCAAGTCATCTATGGGTCCTTTGGTTTTGGCTATAAAGAGATTTGCTGCGGTATTGTAATCAGGTATTGGGTTGTTGCTCTTTATTTGCAGGTAAGTTTCTTCTTGAGCAATGCGATCCGATCCATATTCTATTGTATAGAAATTATCTCTCGCAGAGGCATCTGTCTGCTTCTTCACTGTTTTGTTTGCTCCAAATTACTGTGATGTGATCAAAAGATTATTCGCGGAACGTTTAAAGATATGACACGCGTCATACTTTAGGTGGGAGGCTCTAAATGAACAAAAAATTCAGTTTAACATTCATTATCGTTACATTGCTTGCAATAACGATCATTCCAACATCAGCCGTTGCTGAGCCTGTGAAATTAACAATCTTATCAAACGGTATCTACGACTTTACTTATCAGCAGCTTGCAGAAATGCCCAAAACAACCGTATACGCCGAACTCTATTGCGACGGCTTTCTATTAACTGCTGCCGATTGGAGTGGCGTACAAATCAGCTATCTACTAAACCAACTGAATGCCAGCGCTGATGTAAACTCAATACAATTTATAGCCTCAGACGGATATACGACGGCTATACCCATACAATTGGCACAGTCGCCTCAAACCATAATAGCTTATCAAATAAATGGCCAACCCCTACCCGAAGGGCTCCGATTAATCCTACCGGATTACAATGGGGCTGCTTGGATTTCCCAAATTGTTTCCATCTCCACGAGCTATAATGTCGTTGCTGCCCCACCCTCTATATCGGTTGGTGGCATACCACAGAGTGTGCTTAATGACTATGGCAAGATGACTATTCCAACGCCAACAGTTTCTCCCTCAAAACCTTCCGCTATACCTGAGCAAAAACCTACAACAGCCATCCTTACCCCAAGTCCAACGGTCCTTCCAGCAAACAATACTGAAGTTGAACCAACACTTAGTCAACAGACCGTAGGTCAACAATTCATAGGTTTGGAACAGATGTCAATAGCAGTAGTAGTGTGCGTTATCATTGTTGGTCTGATCGCAGCAATCTCAGCATATCGCTATAGAAATAAACGGAAGGTAGCTATCGCGTTTTAGTGATAATCCAGTGTGATGGTGTTGAAGTGAAGTTTAGTGTGTTGTAAAATTAGCGCACACCTCAAGTTCAAATAGCAAATATTTCGAATCATGGGTCTATTTTACCAAACAGTAATTTACGCCATGATTATCTGAATAGAAAAAAGGGGTTATATGGTGTGATATTGCCATGGGTGATAGGGTTCAAGTCCATCCAGGGTTAAAATGGGACCGGGGTTTAAATTAAAACATGCCAACATTCATGGGCAAACCAAAATTAAGCAATCATGCCGAATCAATTTAATAGGAACAAGGGGTTGCTGAGGTTCTGGAACCTAATTAAAGGAAGAAAGAGGAAAAATGCTAAACCTCTTTTTTGCAGCTTCAATCGAACAGTTAATATCCAGAGTCTACTCAGCCCATTTGTATTTCCATTTATTTTAAAACTAAAAAAAGGGAAAGGTGTTTGTTGTTTGGTTGCTTTTATCTATTGTCGTTTCTTTATAACCAGCAATGCGAGAATTGCGCCGACTACTGCGATTGCAACAATAATTGCCACTACGCTAGGTAGTAGGTATGCGTCAGCCATCGATTGAGTTGTTTCTTGAGTTGGTGCTGGGGTTGCTGTTGCCGCGTCTACTGCAAACGATGTTTCTGCAGATGATCCATAATAGGCGTTTGAGCCTGCGAAGGTTGCTATGACAGTGTATTTACCGGTGATATCAGGTGTCCATTGTAGGCTGTAGGTTCCGCTTGAGTCACTGACTGTGTTTCCAATACTGCGGTAGTTACCGTTTGCATCGACAACTGTGACACTGATTGGAACACCTGTTGTGTTTGTCGGTTTATCTTGCTGCATATACAAGTATTCCATCCATAGCTTCATGCTTGTGTCAGATACGCATGGTACGCCGTTGGGGAATCTTACCGCTTGCTCTTCTTGTGTGGTTCCTGAAGCGAGGTCCGTGACTGTGCCTCGTATTACTAAGCTTTGACCTTGAGTGACTGAAGCTAATGGTGCATCAACGGTTAGTTTGCTAGCGCCTTTGCCAACTGAGTAGACTTGCATGTCATAGATGTTTAGGTATGCGAAGTATCCGTCTGCAACAATGTCGTATTGACCTACGTACATGCCTGTTCCCATTCCGGTGAGGGTCCAGATTTCTTCGCCCGTGGTGGCGTTTAGGCATCTGTATTGTGCGTCTTTATAAAGCGGTTGGTTTGGTGAGTGTTCTGTTGTTCCAACGTAAACTTTTCCATCAGCGATAACGTCTATGAATAAGGGATAATGGCTGTAGACTGTATTTTCGCCTGAGTACGTACTGTTACCTTCTCCGCCTCTGCCATAAGCCCAAAGTAAGTCACCGGTTGCGTCGTTAAAGCAGTAGACTATACCATCGTAGCCCGCAGCATAGAGATTGCCGTATGCACTAAGCGTGTCTCTTCGTAAAGTATCCCATTCTACTACTGGTGTGTTTGCAGTCCAGATGTGGTTTCCGTTGTCAAGACTGAAGCCGTTGAATTCTAGGGTTTCTTTATCTTCTGTGACAAAGGTGTTTGCAATTGAATCAACTGCTACAAGTACTCTGGTTACGTTGCCGTCGGCTGGTGCATAATACTTAGTCCATAGAACGTTTCCTGCGTTGGCGGGATCTATTTTTACTAAGGTCATGTTTGCGCCGAAGCTTTCTGCTCTTGGACCAGCGCCCAAGTTACCTTGGAGGAGGAGTAATCTGTCACCGACAAGTACATCTCTGTATATAGTCCAGCCTTGTCCCGTAAGTGATGGCACAGAAACATTCCAATCGTACATACGAGAATCGGTTGAATTGAAAGAGGATGTTGGGTACCAGTTACCTGCGCCAATCTGGCCGGCTGCTAGTTGAGTATATTTTGATGAGTTCCATTGGCTTAAGTAATACTGCGGGTTTGTTGTCGTACCGAGGTTGGTTAATGAGTAAATGAGGTATTCGCCGTTTGGACCTGCTGCTGATGCGCCGTTCGCTGAATTTGCTGCTAAAGTGGCGGATGCGGCAGATCCTGAAGGAACGTTGGTTAGGCTCATTCCGGTTAGTATGCCTGTTCGAGCATCATATGCTCGCCAGACTGTACCGAGACCCGAAACTGTTGTCGTTGCTATTAGTAGACCGTTGGGTAATACACCGTGTTGGTTTCCGTCTTCGTAGGCGTACAGGTAACCGAAACTTGGTACTATAGATACGCCTGTTGCAGTTGTGTTAATGCGCCAGTTTTCTTTGCCTGTTTGCAGGTCTACTGAAACGTAGTCTCCGCCGCTGCCTGAGTTGCCATATGGTTCTTGATAGAAGAGGTTTCCTTGCATGACGATAGCGTTACTGAATCGGGGATTGTATGAGCTGCCTGTGTAATATCCTTGGCCTAGGTTTGTGGTTGAAGTCCCTCCGACAACTCCACCAAATTGAAGTGGTTTAGTCCACATAATGTGTGAAGTTTCAGGTCCTGATCCATCTTGCTGGTATCTACCGTACCCTGAACCACCCGTAGCGGTAGCACCTGAGCGGATATAGGGTCCGTTTAGCCAGTTGGAGGAAATTGAGAACCAATCAGAGTTTTCACCATTTATTGGTCTACTCCAGTATTCGCTTGGAAGAGCAGCACTTGGGGATATACCTTCAGTTGGTTCTTCTTGCACGGTTAGTTTTGTTACTGCTTGCGCAGGTTGATAAACATCGTTTTGGTAGATACCGCTCCAAGTGTGTGTTTGTCCAGCATAGTTGAAGGTCATTGTATAGTTTCCTACTGTGTCAGGGATAAACGAGTATGATTGTATACCTGTTGTATCTTGAACTAAAGCCCAAGTTTCAGTCTTGTTTGTCCCGTCCGGTTGGGTAATAGTCAACGTGTAATCATGTCGACGAACATCGTTGGTTACCAACGCGCCATTTAAGGGTATATCAACCCACATGTAAACGTACACTTCCTGACCAACTCCCACAGGGTTCGGAGCAGCAGTTACATATGCGTATGAGACGATGTCCCATGCGGGTGTGTGTGCACTAGCAGACGATAAAGTAGTCATAGGAATAGCTAGTGATAGCATCAGAAACAATGCAATAATAGATAATGTTTTTTTCGATAAAAGTTTTTTTTGCAGATTCATGTATATTTTTCTCCTTTTTGTAGTTCCTTATTCGCAACTTAAGTGCTAATAAGCCTCACTCACCTATTGTGAGCCCAAAAAACGCTTATTGGTTAATCTTCACCAAGTATATTGTCAACACCTTTTCGTAACTGCCGTCAAAGAGAGGATGCCAACAAGTCACACTCACCTATCGTGAGTGAAAAATATTATTGGGGAAACATACAAGATTGTTAAAAAAAGCACTAAAACACGGTGAATTTACGATGGACCCTTACTCTTACCAAACATTTCGAGTTGTCTACGAAGTTGCCTCCGCCATTTTTTGCTTCATTCTCGTAAGATTCATGATTAAACCCTACCAGGTGACTGGAGAAAGCAGGTACCTTGGACTACCACTCGGATTTGGGTTTCTTGGAGCAACCTACGCTTTATCTGCCTTTGTTTACTTCCAACCACATTTTTTTGGCAGAGGAACAATATATTTTCAACTCGTAGTAAGAACTCTCGCATTTGCTTTTCTATGTGTCACATATTATTTTTCAAGAAAAAGTGGAGGAAGTAGAAGGCTCTGGAATACTACTTTGGCTTTATTAATTACAGCTGTTCTAGTTTCATTTCTGCTCCTTATCATTCCCGATATTGCTCTGCCCAGTTATCAACTTACAAGTACCTTTACCAGAGGCCTCAATCTAATTTTCATTGTTTATCTTTGTGCCCATACACTCAGAAGCCATTTAGAAAAGCCTGATCCAGAAACGCTATGGATTCCATTGGGCTATATTCTTTTTGGAATAAGTCAGTACTCCCTGATCATTTATGCTATCGATAATAGTATGTCTGCTTGGTGGGGGGCTCTGGCAATTCGTTGGGCGGGTCTAGCCTTGTTCTTTTTTGTTTCATACGAGTCTTTTTACAGAATAAAAAAAGGAGAGACTAAATGAAACAAATCGCGCGTAGGGACAGATTGAAAATCTACGGTGACCTTTTATCACTACTCTATGCCGAAAGTAGAGAAGAAAATATTGTGTTAACGCATGTTCAAGTACAACTTAAAGTCCCTTTTGATAGGTTAAAAACGTACATATCAGAACTCAATGATTTAGGCCTGATTCAAGATCAGACATCGCTTAAGCTTACAGAAAAGGGTAAACAGTATATCGTAGAGTACGGGAAAGTTCTTGATTTTATGAAACGCATGGGCATAGCCTACCGATAGACTGTACGCAATAGATGAACCAATTCCGGTCCTTTTAGTCTATAACCTGATACTTGGATAATCAGGGTTTTCGATTGCAATTTATGTTGGCTAAGCCTTGCATTTTTATCCTGCTAATGGAACATATAGAATGAGAAAAATAGACTAAAAATGGTTTGTGCGAGTGATATCTCTGCGCCCAAAAGGGGTTGGAACTTTTTAATAATTTTATGACTTTTTCAAATCTTGCTGTAAGATTTAAACGCTCTTTGGGAATGCCTGGACCCGAAAAATCATTTATAGCCAAAATAAATTAAATTAAGCCTGATTTACGCCAATGCGCTCCATATCAATTAGATTGTTTTATGTTAATTGGTGGTGCCGAGGGCTAGATTGAAACCGTCGTTTAAGTCGTCGTTACAAAATTATCTAAAAACAGTGGTAGGTCGTACCGGACTTATCCCCTACAGAGACTGTGTAGAAACTAATTTTAATTTCATGAAATTGATAGTTTTATGTAAATAGTGTTTGATTAAGAAAGGATACAATACACATTTACAGCAATTTTCTGAGCTCGATTGGAGGTTTTCACACAGTCTGAAATGGGTTCGGAACCTATGAGACAATCGCATGCGCGCCCAGCCTTTTGTCAAAGGGTGCGAAATTGAAATAGCCGCGGAGCAGGTGCTCGTCCAAATATCGGACGCAGAAGATATAACATCTACCTGAAAAAAATACCGATTCTATTGCTTTGAACTCAAAATATTAAAAAAGATGGACCGAGTGGACAGATATCCAAGCGGTCGAGGATTACTGGCTATTGCGCGTCGCTGGTAACATTTTATTTCTTCTTGCGCGGCTTACAAATAACACCTGCAATGAACAACACAATCCCAACGATGGGTAATACGAGCACTGCTTCTTGGACTCTTGCAAAATAGAGGACAAGGCCCACAACAATTAATATTCCCCCAATTCCAAGGAGTCGCCCTTTGTTTGTGTGTTTGATAATAATCTTTCCAGTCCACCACTTTTCCCACCTCCTCCCTCATCTCTTCCAACTTGGTTGCTTCCACTTTAGCACGCGCTGCCTTTTTTCGATATCTACACCGGAAAAGATTATCGGTTAGTTTGGCTAAATTTCAAATTTTTGGGCTATCGATGCAGTTTCAGGTTTTTTGAGCTTCTTTTCCGTCCACGAATAGTTTGATAGGCGAGAACGGTCCAGCGCTGATTTCCAAATGATGCTTTTCGGAATTTCCCACGTCCAACTGGAACTTCTTTGCCAATGGCTGAAAGTTTGCTTCATTAACGACTTTTTCGCCATCCACTTCTATCTTGATGTATTTTAGAAGCGCGCTCGCATTAACAATAATGGTATGTTTTTCAGTCTCGCCTATTTCAAACTTGGCTTTTGTCATTTTTTTGAACCTCCCTCCTCTAACTTTGCTGCTTCCACTTTGTTAGCATTCTCTCCTGATTTATTGCGTTGTTTTCGTGTTCTTCTTGAAACGATACTTGAAAAGATATCCTAATACCATAATTACAACGGTTACAGCAATGACGATGTAAAGTACCTCAGTAGTCATTTACCACCACCCCGTTTCAACATGTTGTTCTGTATCTAGGCAAGCATAAAGACTCTTTACTTCCATTTTGTCAGTATTTCCTCCCTTCGAAAAGTCTTTGTGCTGACAAAGAAAAGCGCCACATCAACCGCTAAAAGTATACCTGAAATTATGAGCAGACCGTTTACGTCAAGAGTTATTATGCTTGTCTCGCTGGCAAGGTATATGCCAAGAAGTGGAAAGAGAATAAAAATTCCAAAACTGTTAGCGCTGCGCACATCATTAACTCTTGATGAAACAATCACGCTGAACAGAACACTCATAACAATGGCGACCGGCATCAGAACTAACAGCAAAGTGGCGATGTTCCAGTTTGGAAAATAATAGTAGCCAAGCGTACTGAAAGTAACCTCATCAATGCCCACCATGAAGACTACTGCAGCCGCATACATTGCTACTAAAGTTGGAATAATTGCGGAAATGGCTTTTCCAAGCAATATTTCTCCATCAGTAAGGGGCGTGGCTAGAAGCGGTTCCAGACTCTTCTCCACTTTCTCCCCAACTATACTGTAGGAGGCAATCCCTAAGGGAACGTACGCTGCTCCTATAACTAAAAAGAAGGAAAAGGAGTTAAGCAAATTTGGAAGCACACCCGGCGCTGCGAGTCCGTGGTTCCCCCTTATTGCTAAATACTCCAGTATCACCGGAAACAGAACCGAGATAACAACTGGGAAGATGATAATTGAATACCAGACGTTTTTTACTCGCCTAAATATCTTGAAGTCCCTAGCTGCTATAATCCACGCCTTTGAGAGTCTCATATTTATTTCCTCACAAGTTTTAGATAGGTATCTTCCAAAGTTGAGCCCACCACATTGATTGATTTGACATGACCGCCCGCCAGGACTATAGCCTCTATAACAGGTGAATTTTCCTTGTCTGGGTTTTCCACGTCAAATGTTATCGTGTCGCCGCCGGTGGACAGGTTTTTGAGCGCCAGTTTTTTCAGTGCCGCCAAAACGGCATCGTTCACTTGCTGTTCCAATCCGATAACTGTCTTCTTGCCGCTAACGGACCTTTCAAGGTCCTGCGGAGTACCGATTGCCCTAAGACTCGTATTCATTATTGCTACCTTGTCGCAGATTCTTTGCGCCTCGTCGAGGTTGTGAGTGTTTAGAAAGATTGTCTTCTTCTCTTTTTTTAGTTGAAGAATGAAATCTCGGACTGTTTTCGAAGCCTCTGGATCTAAATTTGCAGTAGGCTCGTCCATGAAAAGTACTTGTGGGTCATGTATGAGGGCGCGGGCTATGGCGAGTTTTTGTTTCATGCCCTTGGAAAAGGTCCCTGCTAAAACGTTTCTCTTATCCCAAAGCCCCAACATCTCAAGAAAACGTTGGATGTTCTCTTTCCTTTGAGCGGTCCGAGCAATCGTATATTTTTCCGTAAAAGTCGAGGTTATCGTAAGCGGTTAAATTTTCAGATAATCCCACATTATCAGGAACCAATCCGATGATTTTGCGGATTTTGAGTGAATCTTCCTTATTGCCTATTTCATACCCGCCTATTTTGGCGCTTCCGCTGGTCTTTGATATTAGGCAGCAAAGCATTCTAATGGTAGTAGTTTTTCCAGCGCCATTTGGTCCAAGAAAACCGAAAACTTCGCCGTCATTAACATGTAGGGTGAGGTTGTCTACGGCTGTTAGTTCCCCGAATTTTTTGGTAAGATTTTCTGTATCAATCAAGCATGATCCCTTTGGATTAAATGTTACCTATTGTCTGCTAATAGGGCTTATGTTTCACAAATAATGTTGCATGAGTACAAAATTTGTACCAAAAAGACAAAGGTCAAAAGAGCCATAGCACTCAGATATAGAAATTAAGGAGATAAATAATGGTCGAGGGCGTTTCACCAGAGCAAATTAAGCGGGTCGCATAAAAAGCCCTAGTTATAGAACTGTACATACTATAGAGAGCTTGGGGCCTCTGTTATGCTGCAGTCGCCGCTGAAATTGTCCTCATACCTTTTCTGCCCTTGATTGTCCTATTCCTTGGGCTTTCAGCTGGCTATTTTCTCGTTGCTGCAATCTTGGTTAACACAGCGTTGAGCATTGTGGGCGCTGCCATGATTGCTTGGATTTTCAAGAAGGCTTATAACTCCATGCTTGTACGCAGAGAAATTGTGGATTCAATATGGACAAAATTGCTGAGGCCTTCGTGGATAACATTAATTTGGACGGCCTACTTTTTACCGATTCTTGCCGCAATTTTCTTGCTGCACCACGACTTTTTGGTTTTAGATTCGGACTTTTGGCCACAACAGTGTTTCCTTTATTCTTTGCGCTTAAAGGGTCGTTCCCTGAGCGGCTGCCACGAGAAAGTATAGCCGTTGTGTCGGCATTAACTATTTACACGTTAGGGGGTCTTGTTGTTTCTCTCCTAAAAGCCAATGTGGGCTTTTACCTGATTCTTTGGGTAATCTTTCTTGTCGTTCTTATCTTAGCTTCTGCACATGCGCGCAGACGCAAACCTCCCATCTCTCTGGAGGATCCCCCAAATTGGTAACCTACCAACAACCCAACTTCAAATGCCCAGCACAGACATAATTAAATCATTAAACGAGCAGCTAAACGACCCTACCTTCAAATCATCAACCAGAATACTGATTTTGATTCTGCTTGCCATGAACAAGAAGTTGACTTCTGTGGATTTGCGTTCTTTCGTAGGGTTGGGAAAGGGTAGTTTGGAGAATCACTTGGTAAAGATGGAAGCTTCTGGTCTGATCAGAGTCCGCTCTGTTAGGTCTTGGGGCGGCGTACATCAGGTTGTGGAGATAACTGAGAAGGGGTTGGAAGATTGCAGGTCGCTACTTAGAAAAATTCACAGCTTGAATGTATAGTAATGGAATGGCAAAAAATGGTTTTAGTTCCATATTCATTACTAAAACGAGGAACAAGATTCCATTGAGGCAAAAAGAAAAAGCGTGAGTGAGTAATCACCTGCGTGCTTGACCCCCGTCGGACCTGAACCTTGCTGGTTATAGGTATTTATGGAGCATAGACTGAGATGGGTTCAAGTCTTCTCTGATTGGTGTGTGATTTAAGTGAGAAGTCAATTTAGATGAATTAGCGACAAAACTGCAAGAATTATTGGAGTGTTTTTGGATTTATTCGCTAAATTAACCAATAATCAAGCTCTATTTTTAAAAATGAGCTTGGCGCGGGATGTGGGAATTGAACCCACGCGGCCTTTCGACCACAGACTTAGCAGGCCTGCCCCATACCAGGCTTGGGGAATCCCGCACGCCAGTTCAGCCAATCCATTATGCTGTATTTCAATTAAACCTTTCTGGAAATTAAAACTAGTGGACTCCAAAAACATTTCTCACCCATACTTACCACTAAATCTAAATCAGGGTGTACCAAAAATAAACAGAGGATAACAACCCTTATTCTGCGTGGGGAAGCATGGCGCCTAAGAAACAATTTCAAAACATAGAGGGATATATCTCAACTTTTCCTAAGGATATCCAAATTATTTTAGAAGAGATGCGGCAAGCGATTAGAGTAGCTGCGCCCGAAGCGGAAGAGGTGATTAGTTATCAGATGCCTGCATTCAAACAGAACGGTGTTCTGGTATGGTTTGCCGCGTTCAAAGATCATATTGGTTTTTTTCCGACTGCTTTAGGTGTTGAGGAGTTTAAAGAGGAATTGTCTGGTTATGTAGTGAGCAAAGGAACAGTCAGGTTTCCTTTGGATAAGCCACTTCCGCTCGATTTGGTGAAGAAGATAGTGACGTTTCGCGTGAAGGAAAATTTGGGTAAACGCTAATTTATGTAGGCTAATGGAGATAGATTTTTTAGAAGGATTTGGTTTAGCTGTTTCAATATAGTTTAAAAGGTTGACCTTGTTAACTATTGTCTTGCAGGTTTTTCTGCAAAAATGATGTCGTGTTGGTGCCTAAATGGGGATTAAACTTTCAAAATCCGATATTGCGTTTATTAAACAGTTACCAGTTTGCCGCCTTGCAACCGCAACCGAAGAATGCGAGCCTGTAGTGAGACCGGTTTGGGCTATCTTTGACGGCGCAAACATCTACATAGCCTCTGACCCTGACACACCCAAGTTGGAGCACATAGAGGCAAACCCTCAGGTATCGCTGGTTTTTGATGACTACGACGAAAAAAATTGGTCAATTTTTAAAGGAATCCGGGTTCAAGGCGAAGCGGAGGTTATGTGGAACGGCAAAGAATACCGCTACGCCCATGACCTGCTCAAAGAAAAGTACCCAGAGTACGCGAGCCCCGAAGGCAGCTGGAAAGAAGGCGACATACCCATAATCAAGGTAACGCCGACAGACTTCAACAAGTGGAGTCAAGGAAACTGGAAAAAATAACTAAAACTAAACCATAGTTAAACTCATTTTTTCCCTATAAACAAAACGACACATTTCTGAGGCTTCTAGCTGCCATAAAAGTATCTGGCAGAGCTACAGAGATGCAGAAAAAATTGTGACTTCTGTTAAAATTAAACTTAGTAACGGTTGTAATGCAAAATATCGATCCCATCTTTATTGTTCATCCAGTTGCCGTAATTATCATAGCGACTGCCCTGAGGGTGAATTGGTATCTTAACCGCCGCTTTCACAAGTGCCCTCTCGCTGGTCAATTTAGTTGCCTATTGTTTTATTCTCTCAACAATAGTGCCCTTCCACAAACTCTCTACACCCAGCTGAGTGAAAGTGCTCATGGAATTTTTGCATCCACATCTGAGGTTTCGCGGTGAGTGGCTTTGGGCACTCCGAGAGGTTTCTTTGATTTTGATTCATTTTGTATGAGGTTACCTGCGTGATGGCTCATTTACCGAAAAGAGTAGGTTTGTTTTGATTGCTTTGCCCATGGGTTTGTTGATTTTCTGGTGCCCTTTGCCAAATGCACTTGTTTCCTTTGTGGCTGTGTTTTTTGGTTTGTCCGTGCTTTCAGTTGCGGTGGCTTGGTATGCAACAAAACGAGTAAAAGAGAGCGTGGACTTTCAACCAACCTCTTGGAATTAGGGAAGAAATTAGGCTTAACCGCCAGCTTAATCAGTGTTATCTTGCCAGTTGTAGCGATAATTGGATTTGCAGCTATTGTTCTGTCTGTTATTTCTGCGGTTGCAGCCGAAATCGGAAGAGGCGCATTGATACCTGGCTTTTTGGTTTTTCCATCGGCGTCATAGTTTTCATCGTTGCAATCGCGGTTTTGGGAATTGTCGGCTTTGTCCTGTTTATGGTGGCTATGTATAACCTGTCGCACTACTACAACGAACCGGGCATTTTCAAGAATGTACTTTACGCTTTTTTCCTCACGATTGCAGAAGTTGTAGTTATTTTCGGGATTTATCTGGCGAGTTTTTTCTTATCGATAGCAAACATCCCGCAAACAGCCCAAAATCCCCCAACCGCTTTTGTTCAAGCAATGCTAAGTTACGTCGTGGTTATAGCGGTGTTGATAGTTTTAGTTTTAGTTAACGGGTTTCTTTACATGCGAGCTTTCAACAAACTGAAAGAAAAATCGGGAGTGGACTCTTTTGGCACCGCAGGGATTCTTTACTTAATCGGCATGATCATACCTTTAATCGCTTGGATCGGCTGGATTTTTGCGGCCATAGGATTCCAAAGGCTCCAGCCAACCCAAACATCTCCCATCTCTTATCCTGCTACAGCCACCCCAACACTTTACACAAGCAAAACGTTGCCCAAATTGTGGCACGGAAAACTATGATGCTGCCTCTTACTGCCGCACCTGCGGTAAAACCCTACAATAATAGAGTAACTAATCAAGCAAGTAATGGCTTTTTCCATATTTAAATTTGCTTTTTATAAAAAATTTTATATCCCAGTGCCTTCTCCTTTTAAACACAAGTTGTGATTATATGGCAGTCAAAATTTCACCAGACTATATTGACCTTTTAAACAAGGCAGTCGAACGCGAAATTCAAGTTTCTCTCCAGTATATTCTTCAGCATGCAAAAATGGAGAAGTTAGTCCGCAGAACCATCCCTGAAAACATCCTTTTAGATAAAACAACATATGACGCGGTTGGAAAATTCCTAAAAGAAATCTCCATCCAAGAAATGAAACATGCCGCCTCGATAATTGAGCGCATCTACTATCTTGGTGGACAAGCATCAACCAAATCAGCTAAAGTCACCATTGGCGATAGCTTAAGCGAATTCGCTAAACTTGGCGTAAAAGCAGAGGAAGAAGCCTTAATGCTCTACCGCCAAATCATCGAGACCGCTGGCGAAAATGGGTGATTGGGAAACACGGGAAGTCTTCGAAAAAATCTACGGCGAAGAAGAAGCACACCTCTTCAAATTCCAAGAATACACAAAGTTCCAAGACGAAAAAGAATGAACCAAGCAAAGTGCCTCTTCCTGAATGGCGCAAAATCTACACCGACGACTACTTTACACTTCTAAACAAAGCTGTTTCCGCGGAAATCACAGGAATTATCCAGTACACTAACCAGCATGAGAAAATGGCGTTCCTTGAACTCAGAATGAAAAACACTGCACTAGAAGCAATCACGGAAACCAACAAAGCCGCAGTCGTAAGCAAAATCCTCAAAGAAGTCTTCATGCAGGAAATGGATCACCTCGAAAAAATCAGCGAACGCATCTACCTCCTCGAAGGAGAAGCAACATTCAAACCCGATCCACTTCCAGTCGTCGGCAACACAGCCCAAGACTTCCTGGTCTTAGACCACGCACTTGAAAGCAGCACTATCACACTCTACCGCCAAATCATTGCTGAAGCACTCAAACGCGGCGACACAACCACAAGACGCATGTTCGAAGACATTATCATCCAAGAAGAAAACCACTTCTGGACCTTCGACGACTTCGTAAGATAAAACAAATCTTCTTTCCCTATTTTTTAGGGGTTTTAATTTTCATTCAGTCTTTTAACAAGACTGTTTTGAATATATTAATGTCCTAAAATAACGCCAATTAAAGACTTATCTCGCTCAGAATTTTGGGAAAACTTAAAATCCTTTGAGCTACACAGAATAATTTAGCAGAGGCGAAAGAGGATTGAGCGAAGAAAATCAGCCTCGTTGCTTAAACTGCGGAAACTTTATCGACGACTGCAACTGCGTTTGCCCCTACTGTGGCGAAACCGCAAAATGCACCTGCTGCATCGGACACGATAAAGCAACTGGCGGCGGATAATTCCGTCAAACAAAAAAATTTTCAGTGTGAGACAAAATGGTAGTTGAAAGTATAAATTGGATGGCAGGCGGCCCACAAGGAAGCGGCGTTGATTCAGCGTCCACCATATTTGGCAGAGCCTGCGGCTACGGCGGCTTGTATGTTTTTGGCCGAAGAGAATACCACTCAAACATCAAAACCATGCACAGCTACTTCCTACAACGAATATCCAAACAACCCACGTTAGCCAACATTGCCGATGTGAATTTGCTTGCGGCTTTTGATGCAGAAACCGTAGTGCGACATGTCGACGAAGTCGTGAGTGAAGGCGGCATAATCGTGGATTCACGCGACCTTGGCGTTAATGTCCTAAAAGATATCGCGACATTCTCTGAAGATTACAAAACTCAAATCCAAGCTTTCATGAAGGAAAATAATGTCGGCGAAACCATCAACGACTTCCTAAACTATGCCAAACAAAAAAACATTCAGGTTTTCGCTGTTCCATACATGGATTTGCTTAAACAAATCGGCGAAAAACTCCACATAGAAAAAATAAGCACACTTAAAAAATGATAAATGTCCTCACAATCGGCGTATCCTTTGCATTTGTTAAAGTATGACCGAAAACTCGTTGAAAACGCAATCAAAGCTACCTTCCACGAAAAAATCGCCGACATGAATGTTGCAGCTGTGGATACGGCTTATGATTATGCTGAACAGAACTTTAACGTAAACAATTTCAAGCATAAACTCGAAAAAATGGAAATTAAGGAACCAACGAATTTTCCTGACGGGAAACCAAGCTGTCGCGATGGGCAAAGTCCTGGGCGGATGCAGAGTCCAAACATACTACCCTATCACCCCCGCCGCTGACGAGAGCGAATATTTGGAAGCCCACGAAATCCTGAAAACCAAAAACGGCAGCCAAGAAGCCATAATCGTATTGCAAACTGAAGATGAAATTGCCGCTGTAAATTCGGCTTCAGGCGCATGCTTAGCTGGTGCACGGGCAGCAACAAGTACGTCGGGTCCAGGTTTTTCTTTGATGGCTGAAGGCTTAGGATGGGCAGGCAACAACGAAGTTCCCTTAGTTATAACCTATTATCAGCGAGGCGGACCAGCAACGGGCCAGCCGACACGGCACTAGCCAACAGGATCTCCGTTTTGCCATGCATGCAGCTCATGGAGAATTTGCAAGAATAATCGTTGCGTCAGGCGACATTGAGGAATGCTTCTTTGATGCGGCTGGAGTGTTTAATTTAGCAGAGAAATATCAGATGCCTGTAATTCATTTGCTTGATAAAGGCATGGCAAATTCTTCGCAGACTTACCCAGTCTTCAATTATAGTAAAGTAAAGATTGACCGAGGCGAAATTGTAGGCGAGAAGGAGCTTGAAGGCAAAGTGTACAAGCGATTCCAATTTACAGAAACAGGCGTTTCTCCTAGAGCATTTCTGGGAACAAAAAATGCTGTTCAATGGTACTGCGGGCGATGAACATAACGAATCGGGCAACATTAACGAAGAACCAATTATCCGAAGAAAAATGATGGATAAACGACTGAAAAAACTTGAATTGGTAGATAAGGAAGTGCCGTTGGAATTGAAATTGAACTTTTTTGGCGATAAAGACTCTGAGAACATTGTAGTCAGTTGGGGCTCACCTAAAGGCGCCATAATTGAAGCGATAAACCAACTAAAAGAGGAAGGCTTCAGCGTGGGATTTATTCAGGTACGCATGATTCATCCTCTTCCCTCTGCGCAATATAAGGCAAATGCTCCAGAACAAAAAACGGGTAATAGACATTGAAGACAACGCGACCGCACAGCTCGGAGGCGTAATCACCGAATACGCATTGGTTAAACCTAACTATTACATTCTCAAATACACAGGCAGACCCATGATGACAACCGAAGTCTACGACGCAATCAAGTTAATCCTAACGGATAAAGCGCCCCAAAGGCAGGTGTTGATGCTTGGCGCATAAACCCTCAGACTATAAAACCGACGTGTACGTGGATTGGTGCCCAGGCTGCGGCGACTTCGGAATCCTAAGTGCGCTGCAAATGGCGCTGGCAGACCTAAACCTTGAACCCCACAACGTCGTGGTCGTTTCAGGAGTAGGCAACTCATCCAAAACGCCGCATTTCGTTAAAGCCAACGGCGTCCACACCCTTCACGGGCGACTGTTGCCTTTTGCCATGGGCATAAAAGTTGCGAACCCAAATCTCGAAGTCATCGGAGTGGGCGGAGACGGCGACGGGCTAGGGATAGGCGCGGGCCACTTCGTTAACGCTGGCAGAAGAAACATTGACATGGCTTACCTCATTTACAACAATGGCGTATATGGATTAACTAAGGGACAAGCGTCGCCTACGCTTCGGCTTGGAATGCAGACGAAATCGCTTCCTAAACCAAACATAAACGAAGCGGTAAACCCTGTTGCCCTAGCGATAACAGCAGGTTACACGTTTGTATCCAGGTCGTATGCTTTTGATGTTATTCACTTAAAGAACACTATTAAACAAGCAATTGAACATAAGGGTTTGGCGCTTGTGGATTGCTTGCAGCCATGCCCAGCCTACAACAACATAAACACTAAGGATTGGTATGCTGGAGAAGATCGCAAAGACTCTGCAGACAAGCCGCAGCCAAGGCTCTACAAGCTCGAAGAAGCAGGCTTTGACCCTGTGGTGCATGATGCAAGCGAGGAATTTAAGAAAAAAGTCGCCGGTTTAGAAAAGGCAGAGGAATGGGGCGACAGAATCCCAATTGGTGTTTTCTATAAGAACGAGTTGGAGTCTACTTTCCAAGATCGATTTGCTCAAAGAATACCCTTCTACCTGCAAAACCCGCCAGCAAAACAACAACTAAGAGACGAGAACGGCGTTTCAGCACTAGATTTAAGCGAGTTTATGGATGACCTAAAAACGAGCTAACTTGAATAAAAGGAACGTAAGGAGCTTCTCCTTTCTCCTCAAAGCACATATCGCTATTACAGCTTATAAGTCACTATTTCGGATACCGACATATATCACTAGGGCAGCTTTTCTGGTTCCTCGTTTACATAGCAGGCTTGAGTGAACCTTGGAGTGCAGATGCAATAAAAGACCAGATCTGTTTTGCCTGTGTTGGTTGCTTTTTGGGATGTTTCAGGAGGAATTATAACAACATCACCTGGGGTTACATCTGTTGGCTCTAAGTCTCCGATGTTTACTCTCCCTTGGCCATTAGTTATTAGGTAAATTTCCTGAACGCCAACAAGATGGTGCGCCAAGGTTGTAACTCCTGGCTTCACGGTGGCGCGGGCTACCGAAACGTCTTTGCCGCTGTAGTTTTCGGCTATGTAGCAGTGTTCAGGGGTTAAATACTCGTTTGGCGAACTGCCTTTTACGATTTTTGGGTTCAAAGTTTCACCGTTTTTCTTGTATTTGGTAGTGAGATAGAAGGTAACTATTGAGTATGGGTATTTTTAATTATATTGTTTGCGCAAGGCTTAACCAGAGAAGTTTTTGCTTGAATTAGGGTATTTTGGCTGAAAAGGGCTTGTTTTCGATTTTTTTATTTTGGGTTTTTTGTTTATTTTATATGGAGTTGGTTTTGGATTTTTTTGTTGTATTGCATGTTTAATGTGAAAATACCTTATATATGCGCTAACTGTAGTGTATAGATTAGCTCCCTAACACTATACATATACCGTAGCAATGAGTATTGTTAAGCATGAGATGTCCCTACTGCAACTCCGAAGAATCCAAAACCTTGGAAACACGCGACTCAATAGAGAATACTACACGGCGCCGCAAAGAATGCATAAGCTGCGGCAAACGTTACACCACCTACGAATACCTCGAAACCATCGAACTCATGGTACGAAAAAAGGACGGGCAACTAGAACGCTTTGATGCAAACAAAATCATCCGCGGTCTACAGAAATCATGCGAAAAGCGCCCAGTTACCATGAGCCAAATCAACGAGTTAGCAGGGAAAGTACGCCAAGACCTCATGCTTAAAGGCACCGAGGAAATTGCATCCAGAGAAATCGGTGATTCAATCATGAAACACCTAAAAGGCGTTGACCGCATCGCCTACATTCGGTTTGCTTCAGTTTACAAGCAGTTTGAAGAACCTGAAGATTTCAGGCGGTTATTGTTGGAAGTGAAAAAACAATGAAGTTTGTCCTAAAACGTGATAGTAAATTAGAACCCTTCGATCAAGAAAGAATTACAATAGCAATTTGGAAAGCCGCAAAAGCAGTAGGCGGAAAAGACAAAGAACAAGCTAAACGCATAAGCGACGAAGTCATGGCTTTGCTAAACAAGCAATACGGCGACGACGGCGTGCCCACGGTTGAGGAAGTCCAAGACCTTGTGGAAAAACGGTTAATCGAAAATGGCCACGCTTCAACAGCGAAAGCCTACATCCTCTACCGCAAACAGCACACCGACATGCGTGAGTTAGCTTCGCTTTTAAGTTCTTCAGACATGGTTGACCAATACCTTGAGGTTGAGGATTGGAGGGTTAAAGAAAATAGTAACATGAGTTACTCTCTCCAAGGTCTCAATAATTACCTCTCATCCACTGTCATCGCCAAGTACTGGATTGCCCGCATCTACCCACAAAAGATCGCGGAAGCCCATTTCTCAGGCGACCTGCACATTCACGATTTAGGTGTGCTTGGACCTTACTGTGTCGGTTGGGATGTAAGCGACCTGTTACTATCAGGCTTTGGCGGAGTTGCAGGCAAAATCGAGAGCAAACCAGCAAAACACTTCCGCACAGCACTAGGGCAAGTGGTAAACTTTTTCTACACGCTGCAGGGTGAAGCAGCAGGGGCACAGGCGTTTAGCAACTTTGACACATACCTTGCACCTTTCATACGCTACGATCACTTAAACCAAAAAGAAGTCGAGCAGGCGCTACAGGAATTCTTCTTCAACATGAACGTGCCAACCCGCGTGGGCTTCCAAACACCCTTCACTAACCTAACCCTGGATTTAACAGTTCCAGACTTTATGAAGAATGAAGCAGTGCTCTACAACGGCAAAGTTACTCAAGATACCTACGGCGATATGACTAAAGAAATGGAAATGTTCAACTTAGCCTTCGCCGAAGGCATGCGCCAAGGCGATTCAAAAGGTAGAGTCTTCACATTCCCAATTCCAACATATAACATAACCAAAGACTTCGACTGGGACTCGCCAGTTTCGCAGGCAATTTTTGAAGTAACAGCAAAATACGGTGTCCCATACTTCAGCAACTTTGTAAACAGTGACATGAAGCCCGAAGATGTTCGTAGCATGTGCTGTAGACTCCGAATTGACAATCGGGAACTGCGCAAACGTGGAGGCGGTTTCTTTGGCGCCAACCCCTTAACCGGTAGCATCGGCGTAGTCACTTTGAACCTTCCAAGAATCGGCTATCTGTCCAAAAATGAAGACGAATTCTTTGAGCGTATAGAAAATTTGATGGAAACAGCTAAATCCAGTCTTGAGATAAAGCGCAAAGTCTTAGAAGCGTTCACGGATAACGGTTTATACCCGTATTCAAGGCGTTATCTGCGGCATGTTAAAGATGGCTACGACAAATACTGGAAGAACCACTTCTCCACCATCGGTATAGTGGGTGTTAACGAAGCAATCCTAAACCTACTGGGAGAAAACATTGCCTCGCGTGATGGACAAGCTTTTGCCCTGAAAATGCTCACCTTCATGCGTGATCGCCTTGCAGACTACCAAGAGGAAACAGGTTGCATCTACAACCTTGAAGCCACCCCCGCCGAGGGCACATCATACCGCTTGGCACGCCTAGACAAAAAACGATACAGAGACATTTTATTCGCCAACCAAAAACAAATAAACTCTGAGCACGCCGAACCATTCTACACCAACTCTTCTCAATTGCCAGTGGACTTTTCAGGTGACTTATTTGACGCACTCGAACACCAAGAAACCTTGCAGTCACTCTACACTGGAGGCACCGTGTTCCACATATTCCTCGGAGAACGCCTGCAATCTTGGAAGTCAGCTGCTGAACTGATCAAGAAAGTTTCCTGGAACTCAAAGCTACCCTACTTCACCTTAACACCAACATTTAGTGTTTGTCCAACCCATGGCTACACAAGCGGCGAACATAAGCAATGCCCAGTCTGCGGAGCATCAAGCGAAGTTTACTCTCGAGTTGTCGGCTATCTGCGACCAGTGGACCAGTGGAACGATGGCAAACAAGCCGAATTCAATATACGCAAAACCTTTGACCGATCAAGTGTCGTGTCTTCGGCGCCCATTACAGTTTAAGGAGAAATATGGACGAATGAAGTTTAGCGGATTACAAAAAGTAAGCCTCGTAGATTACCCAGATAAGGTAGCCTCAGTGCTGTTTACGCCCGGCTGCAACCTTCGCTGCCCGTTTTGCCATAACTGGCGAATTGCCGTTGACCCACAACCGCCGTTTCTGCAGGAAGGCGTGGCGTTGGAGATTTTGGAGAGCCGCAAAAAATACGTTGATGCAGTTGTAGTTACCGGGGGCGAGCCGTGTATGCACAAGGAACTTCCCAAATTTCTGACAAAACTCAAGGAGCGCGGTTTTCTGGTGAAGCTAGACACGAACGGTTTCTTCCCAACGGTTCTAGAAGAATGCTTGGGCAGCGTGGACTTTGTTGCAATGGACATTAAGACCTGTATGGATAAGTACAAGTTGCTTGGCGCCAAAGAAACCGCGGGTTTGATGCACACAATGGAAATCTTAAAAACAGGCAAGGTTCCCTACGAATTCCGCACAACCGCAGTTCCAGAACTCGTCACAACACAAGACGCCACATGCATAGCTGAAATGGTGAAAGGCTCAAAAACTCATGCCCTCCAACAATTCGTACCCACTGATGCATTGGATAAACATTACCAGATGATCAAGCCCTATGCACCAGAAACAATCGAAGGCTTCGCAAAAATAATACAACCGTTTACCGAAAAAGTTGTAATCCGACTCTGACTTTTTCTTTAGCTTTTATTGTTGGCTTTTGTGGAAAGTGTATTAGCTTGTTGGTTAGCTTTTTTGAAGGTTCAAGTTGAAAAGGGCTATAGTCATTCATACTGACCTTGCTTGTATCTTCACTTTTCATTGAAGATATTTTTTGTGTGAACAGTTAGTGGCGTAACCGTTAGTTACACTGCTAATTCATATATACAACTTGGACCAGAAAGCATCCAGTCCCCACACCATCGTAGGTTGGGGGTCACCGTGAAAAACGGGGCAACACCGACCATTGAGACCAGTGCAACCGTAAATATCCCTCAGGTGCCTCCTCCGCAAATTGAACGAACCTTTAGTTGCAAAAGGAATTCCTGACGACAATATAGTACTCACCGTAGGGAAACCTTATGCTTATTGTATAAAGGTTTGGCATTCATGGCTGTGCGGTAGTTTCGTCTCACATTGAGGTTACTTTTTGATGTACGTTTTCGGATATCCTATTCAGTTTATCAATATTCAAAGTGCAAGGGTTACACCATAAGCACAATATCAGTCTTGAACCGAGAAACTCTCATAAGAAAAAAAAGGAAAGTTGGAGATTTATTCTATTTTGAGTCTTTTGGCTGCTTTCACAATAATGAACACTATAAGTGCCACTACTATGAAGGTTATTAGAGCTACTAAGAACTCGCCGACGCCAAATGACTGGCTTAAAATGTCAACCGCATAGGTAGATAGGTTTGACATCCCGGGTATTGCTAAGCCTAAGAGGGGAATAATGAAGTCTTTTACAAGTGCCTGAACCAAGATTCCAGCGTACAAAGCTAGGATGAATGCGACAGCCAAGCCGAGAATTTTATATTTTGATAGGAAGTCTTTGAACTCGTTTACAAAACCTTTGGGTGGTGCCGGTGGCGGTGCTTTCTCAACGGCTTCTCTAATTTTCCTTAACTCTGCTAACATTTCATCTTCTTTACTCAAACAAAAGCCTCAACTATAAGTCTCAACGCTTAGTTTAAAAAATTATCGCTTCCAGCTTCTTACCTGGTTTGTGATTGCTTGCTTACTCCCCACAAAACCATATACCTGACTTAAAGATTGAGAACTTTAACCACAAGTATCCTACCAAAAATGAGTTCAAGTCATGAATTGAAAGGAACTTTATGGAATTTTCAAAACCTCTTTCCAGAATTGGCTGGAAGATAATGCTACCTTTCGAGCAAGCTCTAACTTTTTTTATTATCCTTCCTCTACCTAGCATGTTGCTATTGTAATGAGTTTTTCGCTCAGTTTTTCGGCCAAGCCCAAGCAATCCAAATACTTGTCCCGCAAATATCAGCTGTTACAGGACCTGCAGTCGCAGATTTATTCAGGCAACTTCTTTCAAACGCAGGTTCTCCGTTTACATCAGTTTTGACTGCAATTGTTGTGGTTGGTTTTTCGGTTGGTGGTGCAATTGGCGCTTTCTCTGTTTTGCGTGACGCTATGGATTGTATTTGGGAGGTTAGGCTGCCTAAAGGAAGACCCTTAAAAGTCAAAGAGGACACGGCAAAGAATTGGTCCGTTTATACTTGTTTCTTCGCTCGGATTAATCGTCATTGTATGGACAGCATTTGCAAGCAGCTTGTTTAGTTTGATAAGGTTGAACTTGATAAATGGAACTCTAACCGCGATTGCAATTGCCTTAGCTCAAATCATATTATCCTTTGGTGTTGCAACATTGCTTTTAGCTATAATTTATAAAATGATCCCTGAATCGAAAGTTCACTGGCAAGACGTTAAAGTAGCATCCATAGTGACTGGTACTGCATTCACTGTAGCAAACTATATTTTTGGAACGTATATTCAAATATTCATCGTCACAACAATCGTCGGGGCGGCAGGTGTGTTGCTGATTATTTTGATTTGGATCTTTGTTTTAAACCTGATTGTTCTCTTCGGATCAGAAGTCTCTAAAGTTTATGCCATCACCGTTAAGCACCATGCAATTCACCATTTGCCTGCGTCTGTCGACAGAATCATTCATCCTCTCCAGAAAGTTGCTGAGATAATAGAGGAAGCGACAAAGGATGAATTTGAAACCGATGAGACACCCAATAAGAAAAAGTAGACGAATAAGATCTCAAAGATTGAGTTTAGGGAAAATGGGGATTTGTCCAGAAGCTGTTTAGTTGAATGTGGCTTTGAATTGAGTATATATTTTCTACACACAAATTGTTAATACGGAATTGTGTCTACCCTCTATGAAGGGTTCAATATGAGACGCTCTAAACTAGAAATGCAGGTTGAAATAATGAAGGTTTTAGCACAAAAAGGACCTTTGCAGCTTCCAAATATCATGCATGAAACAAACTTAACTTGCAACATTCTCTTAGAAAACATTGGCTTTCTGATAAAACAAGGATTAATTGAAGAGATATCACTGGAGAAAAAAAATATTGCTTACGGAAACACCAATCGAGGATCAGCGGTTATCCGGTTCTTTGGCGAAGACAAAAAACTTCCCGTAAAAGAAGAAAGCAAATTCTTGCCAGTTTCTATTGAGGAAAACCTCCTCTAAATTTATTCGTAAAGTTCTCTTTTTAGTCAATTCGAAATATTCCAGTTCCGCGAAAAATTGGGTTGTCGTCGTCTAAACCAAAATAGGTGCATAATCTTTGTCCCTTGTCAGTGAGGGTGTAGACTATTTTTGACCCCGCAGTCTTTTCTACTATTATGTTCAAATTAACTAGAAAGTTGAAGAATTCTTTTGATAAGGCAAATCCAAGACCTGCTTTACGTGTAACTTGTTGCTGCGTAATAGAGTCCCCGCGGTCTAAGACCCTGATTATGGCGAGGTACATTTCCATTCTAGACAGCGCCAACTGTTCGCTTCCTTTCATGGTAGATTGAACATTTTTAACTATTAAGCCTTTCGATTTAAGACTGTTCTCACGTAAGATAAAAATACCATTTTTCTTAAAGATCTTACAAAAAAATATTTTTAGTCAATATTTATTGATGAATGGTGCTTATATTTAAGGGCTATTTTTTCCAAAAGTCTGAGGATCAATCCGCTTGCGTTTTCCATCTTTATCCACAACGTACATTTGGAAATCGTATTCGTTACAGTAGTTCTTGAATTCAATGTATTTTTGTGTGTTGCCTTCAAACATTTCGGGGGTTGCTATTTCGCAAATTCGGGTGATGCACCCTTTCTTTTCAGCCTGAACATCAGGCATGTAACCTTTAACCAAAACAGAAGGTTTCTGATAGCCCTCTAAATCCGCCTTAACTGTCCAATTATCTCGCTTCAATTCTTCGGCAACAGCTCTAACACAAGCATCATGGTTTTCTTGAGGTTTAGGTTTTTTCTCAGTCAAGTCAAGCACCCAACAAATATTATTCACTCAATTTAATTAACGATATGAAAGATTATTGTATGGATCTAGTTCTTAAATTAATATCGTTTGTTTGCTTGCAATACTAAGAATTTGCTTAACTAAGAAATGTTCGTCAGCGCCTTTATGCTCAGAAAGATGGGCTTTTATTGCTCTATCCATCGCAGCTAAGTCAGGAACCACCAAGATTCTTGCTCCACAATCACATTTGATGATGGGCATTCTTGAACAAGATACTTTATTATATTGCATCTTTTTCTTTATGACTTTTCAACTTAGAATCTTGAATTTTCTTCATAATCTAAATCTTCCATCGGATGACTTGTGAGAAAGTATTTACTCTATTTATTAGAGTGGTTTCAACATAAACGTTTGTGGTAGGCTGATCGCAGTCACATACAACTCTTTGGTGTTTCAGAAGATTGGGAAATGGTGGGCCGAGGCGGATTTGAACTGCCGACCTTTCGATTATCAGTCGAACGCTCCAGCCAAGCTGAGCTACCGGCCCCCATTTTTGAGATGACACAAATCTAATATTATGTGGGTTTATAAGAATTGCCGTAAATCTTTTAATGCAACCCCATTAATGAGTTGTTAGGTTTAAGTTGGGTTCGTAGCCTAGCACGGATTAAGGTGTCGGCCTTCGGAGCCGGAGATCGAGGGTTCAAATCCCTCCGGACCCGTTTTTCCAGAAGAGCATTTTACACTGAATCCTCCTGTCGAATTAGCTGTTTAAGTTAACTGCCCAGATTCTGCAGCTGGGATTTTCAAAGTCTTTCTTGTTTTTGCAGGTGATTGCACAGTCGCTGAAAGCGTCTTTAGTAAGATGATTATTCTATTACAACCAAATTAAAACTAAAAAAGGGGAAAACACAGAGCAAGAGTTTTAGTTTTATTTATCTTGCCCAGCAGGGTCCATAGCCGTATCCGTAGCCATAGCTGCCTTGATTGGGTGCAGGAGTTGAGCCGTCTGTTGGCGCTTGAGGCGCTGCATAACCGTTACCGTAGGCTTGGTTTGCTCCGTAGCCAAAACAGTTGCCAATCCATCCCCAAAAGCCATTGTTAGGTGTTGGAGTACTCGGGTCTGCACTTGTTTCAGTGTAGGTTTGGTTAGCTGCGATTTGGGCTGAAGCCAACCCAACGAGCACCAAGGTCAACGCCGCCACAGCGACCAGGGAGATTGTGATTTTTGTTTTTTGCATGTGTTTATCACCATATTACCATATGTGCATGGAGGCTTATGGCAGTTGGCTGAAACAAAACTGAAACAGTTTATGAAACAGTTTTTGTACTCAGATCAGTCTTGGGCTTGCCAAGGAATCGCCCCGTTGTTTAGAATACGTGATAGTCAATGAAATGACTCATCTAAAAGATAAGCACCATAACTAACAATTTGAGCTGCTTACTAAATCATACATGCCTCAATGGGATCAACGCAAACAAGAACTCAACAGAGTCATCCTTGGCTATTCAGAATGGGAAAAAAACCAGAATGCGCCCAACAAATTGGCGCAAACAGCCATTATGACTTTTCTTGTTTAGGTCCTTAGCTAATTATTTCAGCTGTTCAGCGTAGTTTAATTGTAGATCTGTTATTAGTCTTCGCAAACGTTCTATCTCTACATTAACTAGGTTAGGCTCAATTTTGTCGACAAGTGAGATTATACAATCTATGGCAACGTTAGCTTTTGCGAGATCTTTATCTATTTTGTTAGTGCGCGGATCAACCCTTAATCCTATATAACGCCATGCTTTTTCGCTCAATAGCATGATAAACACTTCTATAAGCTGGTATATGTCTAAAGAAGATATGTCAACTGGACTTGGTTCTTGCTCTTTCTTTTCAGACTCACTTGGTGTCGAACTCAACTAAAACATCTCTCCATCTTTTGCAGTCTTTATGGTTTTTACTATCTAAAATTCAACTTATATTCCTAGCGCCCTCAAATTCTCGCATGAAATTTGACTTGACTAATTGACGTAGGGATCGCTGAGTTAAACTTGCACCCCGCAACAGAGCATCTACTAAAAAGAACTTAAGCATCGAATAAACCAATTTTTTCTTTTTTGCTTTGCTTGATTTAGATTCATATTCGAAATTAACAGAATTTATTTACAAAAGAGTCCAATAAGGCACAGGGAGAACTGGGAAAGATGGCTGAAAAGGCTCTGGATTGTCATAGTTAAGTTTTGCAGTTTTCTTCCTTTCCCCTTTAATCCCTTCCAGAGCCTCAGCAATCAACAATTCTTCTTCTTTTCAGTGATTTATTTTTGTTCACTATTTTTTTCCTTTATTTATTCTACTTTACTACAACTTCAAATTCCCAAATAACTAAATCAAGCTATAGAAAGAACAAGGGTATTACTCGAATTTTCCACCTCACATAGGGCATTCTTTCTTTGGTTTCTTTTGCATCGCTGAAAGTTGAATTGAACAAAAGAAACAAAAATAAATCTTACATTTCAAACAACATAACACCCATAGTGTAGGGATAGTTAAAAGTGGAAGGCTAAGAGCTGGTTTTTTTTTATTTGTCCTTGAATTATTTTATGAAGCATTTACCCTTTCCTTCAATTTGATCAATGGAGAACTCCTCAGGATTTTTATCAAATCTTAACGTATGCAGGCGTGGCATCCTTAACCTGCAATCCTTTGTCACAACCTGATAGATTACTTCGCAAACAAGCTTAGGCTCAAGCCACGTCACCCCTTCCATTCCACGAACGCTAAAAGGTGCAACATTAGTTTTGATTTTCTTAAACTCAACCAGTAGAGAGTCAAGCAATTGCTGGGTGAAACCGGTGCCGACATGAACAACGTAAACTGGTTTTCCTTGATTATCGTATACTCCCACTATTAGAGCGCCCAAAGTTGATTCTCTTGCACCTTACCCTCTTGAATAGCCAAAAATTACGCGGTCGCAGGTTTTCAAATTCTTGACTTTCAACCAGCTGCCGGTTCTTAACCCTTGCTCATAGGTGCTGTCCTTGCGTTTGGCAACCATCCCTTCAAGATCATGCTGCAAAATCGCTATGTAGAATTTTTCGCCTTTCTCCTCGACATAATCATTGAGGATTAAATGGGAGCCTTCTCTAACTGACTCTTTTAGAATAGCTTTTCTTCTAATACCGACAAGTCAACGAAAGGTTTTGCCATCTTTTTCTAAAAAATCAAGCACAATATAGGTTGCAGGGAAGGCGCGCTGTAACTTCTTAATATCTTTGCCCGAAATAAGATGACCTCTCTCCTGGAGTGAATGAAAATCAACCTTGCTCTGTTTCATTACAACGATTTCGCCGTCAATAACCACATTTTTAGCTAACTGAGTGATTTCTTCAATCTCGGGAAAATTACGTTTAAACTCGTTGCCATTTCTACTTTGAATTGTAAACAAATTATCTTTCACGTAAGCAATGGCTCGAAAACCATCCCATTTAGTCTCAAAAATCCAATCTCTTTCCAGAAAAAGGCTTAGAAATTGGTTTACCAAGCATTGGCTTATAAAAATTCATTTTCTCTACACATAAGAAATTGATTCGGTGTTATGAATTTTTTCTTTTCAACTTTAATATTGGACATTTGAGCTTGTGTTGGAACCTGTTTCTGTTGAAAATAATAAGAAAATGCAAAGAAAACTAGAAACAAGTTTTTCGGTCGGGTATTTCTATGTGAAGCTGCTTTATTAGG
This sequence comes from Candidatus Bathyarchaeota archaeon, assembly GCA_963775685.1. Lineage (GTDB taxonomy): Archaea > Thermoproteota > Bathyarchaeia > Bathyarchaeales > Bathycorpusculaceae > Bathycorpusculum. Next base: position 122,703 of record CAVZJV010000005.1, on the reverse strand, counting down.
TTCTTGTATCTGTTTCTGACTGTAACTTCGGTGACTCCGGATGCTTTTGCGATGTTTTCTTGTGTGTTTTTTTCGGCGTTCTGTAGGCATGCGATATAGAGTGCGGCTGCAGCTAATCCCATTGGATCTTTTCCTGCTGAAAATCGTTTTTGTCTAGCCTCTCTGAGTATTGCTATAGCTGCGCCTTGTGTTTTGCCTGAGATTCCTGTTTTTTCTGCAATTTTTGAAACGTATGTTAGGGGGTCGGAAATTGGCATGTGAAAATCGAGTTTTTGCAGCAGCAGTCGATAGCATCTGGCTACATCTTTCTTGTTCACTAGACTTGCTTGCGAGATTTCGCTAAGGGTTTTGGGTGATCCGCTTTTGCGGCATGCGGCATATAGTGCTGCTGCGGCGATTGCGTTGATTGATCTTCCTCGGACTAAGCCTTTTTCAAGTGCTTTTCTGTAAGCGACGGCGGCTTTTTCTTTGATTGGTGCTGAAATGTTTACTTTGCTTGATAAACGTTCAAGTTCAGACATTGCTTGTGCGAGATTTCGGTCGGTGGATGAATGTACCCGGCTGCGTATTTGCCATTTCCTAAGACGCCACATCTGCAATCTAGTAGACATCGGCAATTTTCTTCCAAATGCGTCTCTGTCAACTTGGCTTATGACTGTTGATAATCCTTTATCATGAATCGAATATGATGTTGGCATGCCGACGCGGCTTCTTGACGCTTTTTCTTCTGAAGTAAAAGCGCGCCACTCAGGACCTTTATCCATCATTTGTTCATAGACAACTAAGCCGCAGTCACCACAGATAGTTTCGCCGGAGTCGTTGTCGTGAACGAGATTTTTGCTTATGCATTCAGGGCACTTATCAACTGAGTGCGAATGAATTAATGGAACTTCTTTAGTTATACTCATTTGGGTTATACTCATTTTTCTGACTCCATTCAATTAATATTAATCTGCGAGAATATTCTCGAATTTTCTTTCTGAGCGGGCTAACAATAATGTTGTAGCTTTGCTTTGAACTATTTTGCAATGGGAACTTTCCAGATATATTGCCCATAACCCTCATACGAGGATGTTCCAGGCTAACTGGATTGCCCAGGCTTTTACATAGGCTTCTTATAATATAGTTATCAGTATTTTGAGGAGGCGACTTTATTGTTTGATGTTAATCCATGTTCTTACTGCTTCTTGGACTGCTTTGGATAAGTCGCCTTTTTTGCCGCCGAATTTCTCCACAGTTTTTAGTCTTAGCTGTCTTTCTAATTCATCTTGAATGTCAACGTTAATTCGGCCCATTTTTAGTCACGTGTCACTATTTTTGAAATAAGCGAGTTATTTACAATTGCAGGTTTTTACCATTTTTCATTCGCTTGAGTTCGCTTATTTATATAAACATATATGTGTATACATGCTTATAAGCATATGTGCTTAAGTACATAAATGTTATGGGGTATTTAACACTTTGGATTGCAAGGCTTTCTTAATGGAGTAAACCTCTTTTTGTCGGAACAAACTGCATAGAGACAGTTATCCTTTTTCGGCTAAGGCTGCCTTTTGATTTCAGAGTTTATTCTTGTGTTCTCTTTTGCTTTGCCCGTGTGTCCATAGCGCGTTATCTTCCAATTTTTCATGTTGCCCTACATAATCTGAGGGTTGCTCTTTAACATGAAGAAGGGCTTTTTGTTTGGGAAGTATTTAACTTGCATATGGAGTGTGGCAGCTACTTGAATTTTTCACCACACATAGGACATTTTCTCTTTATTGTATTTTGAATTGTTGGAAGTTAGAGCGAGCAGTAGAAACAGAAGTAAATCTTGCATTTTCTGCAACAATGGAACCCGCCGCCTATGTATTTGCCGAAAGCATCACAAGGCTCTAGACAATCAACCATAAAACTCACATGGCTATTTCCTGACGACTTTAAAAAGCAAAACGTTTAAACGACTAACACCCGTAATGGAGAGACAGTTAAAAAAGGAAGGCTGAAGAGCTAACATTTCTTAGAATATGTTGTAGCTATACCAACTGGCTCATTTGAAAGACAGGCATCATTACGGAAAATTTAGTTTTTATTCAGATCATTAGGTCAATTGGACCCAATCAACCAAGAATCAACAATGATATTCTTAGTTATTCCTAGTGGGCGGAATAGAATTAGACTTTTGCTCCGCAATGGGGACACTTATCTGCAGTCTTATTGTAAATATTCTTGCAGTATGATCAGCTATTTCCGGTCAAATATTGGCTGCATTAAGTAAAAAAAAATCAAAATTACACGTTTCGGGTTTCAATGTAAGACAAATTAAGAACAAAGTGCTATATAATTTAGGTGAATATTTTTGCGTAAACAACACAGACCAGAAGGATCGACAACCTCTTCTCCAAATAGGAGCAGTATAGCAAGAAGAGCAAATGCTGCCAATAGTTCGAGGCAGAAGCAAGCCAACGATAATCGTTCGAGACAGACCCAAGCCGATAATTCAAAGAAGTAAAACAGTTTTTTATGCTTCTGAATTAGTTTTAATGCGTAGTTTAAATATACTGTACTAAGAAGGTAATGCGTTTTCTGCTAAGGTTGTCTTATATTTAGTTGTTTATTCTTGAGTCGCTGCGTACGTTCAAATCCATCTTTTTTATCAAAATATAGTTTCGCCAATGTCGCCATACCAGGTACATTGTAAGGGCAAAGGTCTGCCGGAAACTGCCGGGTAAAGAGTAGATATGTTAGATTTTATTTATTTGATTTTTAATTTCTGATGATAAGATAAAACCTGAAAAGCTTCTCCTTCTATGGGACCCAGATTTTGGAATGCCTCGGTTAGCTTCTTTTTTATTGAGTTAGGCCAACATACCATCATCGCAAATCAATGCTCCTGAAACGGTGACGACAGCCACGATTTGAAAAGGCTCCAGAGTTGACAAACGCGTAGGGAAACAAAATGGGGTGGTTGTGCAGTAGGGGAAGGAAGGGATTGTTTCTTGAGCCCAAGATTGCTTTGAAGCACCGGATATTAATTAGTAATTCATATGTTTTAAATCCAATTTTATAGCCTATTTATATTCTGTGAAAAAGAGTCAAAATCAAGATCGAACGTATGATGAGTCATTGATGTGAAAATTTGATTAAACTGTAGGAGATAAACAATCGGTGAACATATTTGCTGCGCTTTCGTTATTCGCAAGCATTAGTTGCTTGTTTCTAGGCATAATCGTATACTCATTTAACAGAAAATCAATTCTCAACAAAATCTTCCTTTTGACAGCTTTAGCTGCTTTTTTCTATTCATTCACGACAGTTATGATGTGGACAGCAACCGACTTAGCAAGTGCGTCTTTCTGGAACAAGATGGGCACCATATGGCCTTTTTTCGTAGCTCTAGTAGCTACTTTAGGACTGGTTTTCACAGAAAACAAATGGATAAAAAACAAGCTAAACTACCTAATCTTATTTTTACCCGCTGTGGCATTTTGGCTTATCGATTTTTCCACTAGCCTAATAAATAGATCTCCAGTCATGGAGTATTGGGGGTATAATGACGTTGCTTCAGGAAGTTGGATTTATTATGGTTCCATTATTTGGACCATAGCGCTGCCAATTTTGGCCTTTGTTTTATGTTTCAGATACTATCGTCAGGCAAATGACACCCTTCAAAGGCAGCGGAGAAAATATGTTACGATAGGCTTCGCTATCCCTATTGCCGCATTCATAAGTACCAACATGGTGGCGCGAATGATTGACATGGATATTCCAAATCTTGGGTTCATAGCTACCTTGTTTTTTAGCTGTTTTGTTGGATACGCGGTTGTTAAGTATGACTTATTTACTTTTGACGCGGCATTAGCAGCAGACAACATTCTTTCAACGATACCTGACTCTCTAATCTTAGCGGATACGGAGTCAAAAATTCTTAGAGTGAATGAACGGTTAATGGATTTCTTGGGTTATTCAGATAAAGAATTGATCGACAAATCAATCGTGCAGTTGTGTGACGAAACCCAAGCAACATCCTGTAAGAAAGTTTTGAAAGTGTTTTCGGAAAAAGAAATCATCCGAAACCATGAACTAATTTTCCAAACTAAATCAGGAGAGAAACGGCATGTACTTTTTTCTGGCTCCATCGTCCATAGCAAAACGGGACGAGCCATCGGGATGGCATGCATCATTCACGACATTACTGAACACAAAAAGATGGAGGAAATGCTCGTTAAAGCTGAAAGGCTTGCATCCATTGGCGAACTAGCAGGGCAGGTTGGACATGACCTACGTAACCCATTAGCAGGACTCAAAAACTCCGTATACATTCTGAGAAAGAAAAGCGGGCGACTCACGGAAACTGAAATGCATGCGACTTTGGCAACTATGGACATCGCAATTGAAGACTCGAATAGAATCATCAGCAGTTTAGTAGATTAGCGAGCGAACTATTTTTGCAGCCGGAGCAGTGCACACCTAATTCGCTTGTACTGCATTCCCTATCAGCTATTCAAGTTCCAGATCGCATTAACATAATAAACGACGCAACGAGTGAAAACAAAATGTTTCTTGATGCGCAAAGAATAGAGAAAGTTTTCACTAGCATTATAAAAAACGCCGTAGACGCTCAACCGGAAAAAGGAATAATAAAAATACAAAATGTATTGAAGGAAAAAGATATCGAAATAGCTTTCACTGATTCGGGTAGAGGCATACCTGCGGACATTTTGCCAAAGATTTTCTCCCCCCTTGTAACCACCAAGGCAAAAGGAATGGGAATGGGCCTGGCAATATGCAAGCGGATTGTGGAAGCCCATGGCGGAAAGATTGCTGTAAAAAGCGCGGTTGGTATAGGAACAACTATCACTATTAACTTGCCTATCAAGCTTCCAAGAAGTGAGTTCCCGCAAGTTCGGATGTTTAATTAAATTGAAATGAAATAGTCTGAATACGTTTAGCATTTTTTGATTCGCACTAATTTTTTTGCACAAAATTTTTTCCCAAAATTAAAAATGTAGCTTTTAGATTCCTGTTTCAGAAGGCAAATAATGCTGGGAATGGCGTTCTATTCTTTGTTTGGTATTTTAAGAAACATTTTCCGCTAAAAAATCTACAGAGTACGGAGAAAAAGTCTCACAGAAAAAACAGGCAGCAATACGACAGGGAATTTGCCAAGATGTGGAGCAACGCTTGTTAAAGTCACATTAGGTAATTACAGTGCAGCATGGGTCAAGCTTACTCTCAAACACACATGAGGTTTACGATATTTGCTTTGAACTCTCATGCTCCATCAAGCAGTCGCTCTAACTCCTGCCTTTTTTTATCATTGGCGGTAAATGTCTTTTCTTAGGTCAGAAATCATCGATTTCATTATTTCGTCAACCGCAGGAAGCCCTTGCAGGTTGTTGTAGTTGCTTTGCTACAACATGGTTTTATATATTTAATCTTCACTCTAAATATATCAGTTAGTTCGAGTTTTGAAACGATTTAAGGAGCAAGAATTATGATCAAAAAAATCTTTCATGGCGCTATTCTCGAAAGCATCCTGCTAAACCTCATAAACGACACTTCCGACCGCGGACTTACGGCTACGCAATCTTAACGGCAGTGCATAAAAAATTCGGAATACGTTTGGGCGCATCGACAATATACCCTGAACTTAAACGTTTAGAGAAACATGGACTCATAGGTTCAAACTGGGAGTTCGCTCTTAGGAAAAGCCCGCAAGCAATACCGAATTACAAAGAAAGGGCAGAGTCTGCTGAGGGCATATTTCGTTGAGTTAAAAGCTGTTATTCCATTTTTTGTTTCCAGCAAAACGGAAGACGGTTTAGTTGCATTTAATGCTAGGATTGGTTAATTTCTAAATTTGAGGATTCACAGAAACGTATTGCATAGAAATGCTTATTCGGTTTCGGCTCAGACTATCCCTTATCTCATTATTTATGCGGCTGCTTGAAATCTGTCCTCAGCTGAAAAGATCGATGAGAAAACGCTTGAAAAATTTTAGGCGTTAACCCAAAAATAAAGTTAAAGACAATAAGTATTCTAAATATTGGAAAGAGGTTCCGTTTTTAGAATATTTTCAGGTGTAATAAAGCTTAAGGTCATAGGATCTGTACAGGCAATTTCACCCAAGACTTTAGGGGAATTATCTTTTGCTTCATTTTCTTCAAGCATCATACCCCATGCTCTAGCATGAACATCATAGTAAATCGATAAAGTATAGCCAATTTCACCTTCTGTACTTAGCCAAAACTTGACTTCATTCATTTTGACTTCGCTTAATTCTTTAGTGAAATTAACCGCTTCTTGGATTTCAAAAGACATATCTCTTAATTCTTTGATTATTGATTGTCTATCATTTTCTGAAGGAGAATCTTTAGACCAAACAACTTGGCACTTTTCTATTTGAAATGGACACATTGCAATCATATTACTTTTGTAATCTGCCGATATAAGCTTCATGCAATCAATAATAGTTTAGGTTGAAATGTACTGCATGAAACGGTTATGTGTGTTTGTCTCGGACTGCTCCTTATTATATAGGCAACAAACTCTGTTTCAAATACTAAAGATCGGTTTTGATGCTGTGCAAACGTCGATAAAGTATAATGTCGGTAAGCGTCAGTAATGCCAACACTATCAAAACCACAGTTAAGTATTCTGGTTGTCCGCTGCCTGTTGCAACACGAATACCCAATTCTATGCCATAAACTCCAATGATGATTGTGACGATTATGGTAACTAAAAATCCAATTTTTGAGTTCAAAGCGGCCTTCTCTTAATGTTTAAGTTTGCCTTTCTTTATTTCCTTTTCTTCAAGTTTTTTTGGCACTCTATCCTCTGCGCCCAGAAATTATGGAAATCAAATTTGAAGAACCATGCTTCGAGTTCATCTAGCATTAATGCTCCAGGCATGGTTGACTCGAACAACTCTATTACTCGGGTTATGACTATGTGGTTGCCTTTGAGAATTATGCTTTGTTTTCTGGTATGATTTTACGTGTCCATCTGGATTTGTGTTTGTCGTGAAGTTCAAAATTCTTCAGCAACATGAGTTGTTCGGGACAACGAAAGACAAGCTGCGGAAAAAACAGCTATAGCTCAGGCCACGTTGGCAAGTGGACAGAAAAACGCTGCGATTCAAGTTGCTGAAGGCCAAAAACAAGCCGCCATCTTGCAAGCCGAGGGTCAGAAAACCGCAACTATTGCCATAGCTGAAGGGGACGCGCAAGCCACCAAGTTGAGAAATGAGGCACTAACCACGTACTTCAAAGACAGCGCCATCACCTTTAAGCAACTGGATACGATTTCAGCATCACTGCAGAACAACACTAAGATAATTGTACCTGAAGGCAAGGCAATTTCGCTAATCCTTAATGAGCAAGAAAACCTTTCAAAAGCGACCGTGCTACCTGTACCTCCTCCGCCGACTCAGAAAACCATCAAATAGATGTAAGGATAAACATGATGCAATATGACTGTAACTAAGACTTATTTTAGAGCTAAAATAGAGTAAATCCGCTTGGTGTTTTTCATATTGATTTTTCTAGCCATCAACTTTTTTATTTATATGAGAATTATACTTTTCTAATTTAGATAAGGTAATTTCGCATTCATTTTATCTGAATCTTCTTGGCTGAATTAAAATTGGAAAAATAGGTAAATTCTGTTTCTCAAAAATGCTTATCTTAGAAGCAAGCCCTAATGGATAAAGTTTGAAAGGTGACCAAGAATAGCAAATATTCTCTTTCCTGTTGCACCCCTATTCATGCTTCTTATAGGACTCCTTCTAGGGTTCGTATTTAAGGTAGTTCCGATTAAGACTTTGAAAAGAAAAGTTTTGGCCTTATACGTTTTTTCAATTATTTCAGGAATTGGACTTTCCATACCCGCATTTTATTATAGTGCAAGTATAGTTTCCATCTATTTCTTTGACAGTTTCTACTATGCATTAACGTCCTTGACCGGCCTTGGGTCAAACGCCCCATTTATGGTAGCAATAATATTGATATTGATTCTAGAGACTTCTTTATCCGTAGGCTTTGTAGTGGCATTGAGGATAGATGAATTACGTAGTAAACGCAAAAATAAGTTGAAAATTCCTGAGTTAAAAAGTTCCAAAAAACCAAGCAATGGATTCAGCAATAACGGTAACGAGGTTACCTTTATGAATGGCGGGACCTCGACATCGATGTTGCCAAAAAATCAAGAAATCACAGATTTTGTTGATGAGCAAGGATTGCGGAAAGATGAACAGAACCTAATGGAGCTTTTCCTCTACGGAAAGGTTAAAGAAATTGTGCCTATCGCCGACTCGTCAAGACCCGAGGGCTATTTCTATGATGGTTTTCCCCAGTTGGATTGGGATACTAAAAGGGCAAGACAGACACTTAACTCCCTTGTTCGAAAGGGGTTCCTAAAAGCAGAGCTCATAGACAAAGTTGTCGTTTGCGTGGCATGTGCCTCTGCAAGCGTTAGAATCAAGAAGTTGTGTCCTGAATGTTTATCGTTGAGGTTACGCAAAGAAGGAATCATAGAACACCTCTCTTGCGGAACTATAGATACACAAACTGTATTTGAAACTGCAAATAAAGACCTTGTGTGTCCCAAATGCAAAGACAAATTACAGCTTGTTGGCTCAGATTACCGAGTGTTGCCTACTGCGTACACATGTCTTAATTGTAACGTTCGAAGCAAGGAACCTTTGCTGGTGGTTAAATGCGACGACTGTGGATCAACAGCTCAACTCGATGAAGAACCTGAAGTGCTCCTCTACGAGTATACTGCAAACTCTGAATTGACCATGCAGGAACTACAGCAGATAAAACCCATTGAAGTCTGTGCTAATTTCTTCAAGTCTTTAGGATATACTATTGTTACTCCGGCGTTTGTGAGCGGAAGGTCTGGCACTCAGCACTTGTTTGATATTCTTGTGTTAGGCAGAGTTGGGTGGATAGAGCCCTTTAACCCGATTATAAGAAAATCTGCATTGCGGAAAGATAATGGCAACACCGTCATTGAAGTTTTAATTTCCAGCAAACCCCTTGATGTGCGAGAAATGACCCGAATCTACGGCATGATAAATGATATTGAATGTGATTCGCTGATATTTGTTATACCCGGTCTGACTGAAAATGCCCGAAATTATGCCTCAGCTTACGACATGAAGATAAGCGAAGGAAAAACCATCGAGGATGCCCTGGCTAACTCCAAAATACCCAAAGAGGCGCCAAGAGTCGACGACAAAAAGATTTGAGGCATTACTTTGATGGATGCAGGTAATCCTTAATCATCTGGTCATGTTCAAAGGCCAACGGTTTAGGCAACTCGTTTAGGTGGAAGAGCTTGATTTCCTGGATTTCGCTGTCCTGCTTCTTGATTTCTCCGCTCACAGGCTTAACTACAAAACACGTCGGGTAATACTCGTATTCAACATCATCTTTAACACCTTTCTCAACATACTCGCCCAATTTGCTTACAATAACGGTGTCGAGTCCTGTTTCCTCCTTTACTTCCCTAACTATGGTTTGCTCGATGGTTTCGCCAGGATCCATTCTGCCGCCAGGCAACGCCCAGTACCCCTTAAATGGAATCGTGTTACGTTTAATCAGCAAAATCTTATTGCCTATGTAGGGTATTATGGCGGTTGAGGTTTTACCCGTGTACTTCTTCATTTTTTCCGCTCCTAAGTCGTTAACTTGTATCTCCAGTTAATAACTATACTTACGGAGAAGATTATGATGCCTGAGAAAACAACCAGCGGACCCGAGAATGGAATAGATGTCCCTGGACCAAAAAAGACGCTCCAGAAAAATACACCTGAGAACCCTGCGGCGGCACCGAAAACTGCGCTGAGCATCGAGTATCTTCGCATGTGGGAGCTCAAGTTTTTAGCTGCTATCGCAGGCACTATAACTAGAAATCCAACAAGCAATGTTCCAACTATTTGGATGCCGATGGCGACGACCACGGAGACAAGGAAAAGGTAAAGTAGGTTTACTCTTGCAACTTTGATGCCTTTTGAGATTGCAAGGTCCTCGGAAATCATTGCCAAAACAAGTTTGTCATAGATTAATTTAGTGAGGATGATGGCTACAACACAAACTGCTACAGCGATCGTAGTGCTTTGTAGGGTAACTTGGGAGATGTCGCCGAAAAGAGCTGCCTCAAGCGCATCTAAATTATCCCCGTAGATCAGAATACCGATTGCCAATGCCAAAGTAAACATTGCGCCGACGAGCGCTTCGAAAGAGATTTTTGTTGTCCTTTGAATTTGCCAAATTATAGCTGCTGAAACAAACAAAAAGGCAAAAGCGCCAAGGAACGGGTCAAAATGAAACGTAATCCCAATAGCTAAGCCTGGAAGGGCAACGTGTGAGAGTGCATCGCCAACTAGCGCCATCTTCTCGAGAACCATCAGTGACCCCAAGTAGCCTGTGGCGACGCCGACGAAAATTGATAGAAACAGGCTGTAGAGTGTGGTGTCGAGCATGCGCTTAGTTTTCTCCTCTTTCTGTTTCCACGCAGACTGTTTCGCCATAAATCTGTCTTTGAATGTCTGGTTTAGCTATTTCTGATGCTGCTCCACAGAAGGTTACGCATTTATTTATCGCCAGTAAAGCATCCGCGTATTCTTGGACGATGTGGATGTTGTGCGTTATTAGGAAAATCGTTATTTTCTGGAATTTCTTGATTTCGTTAAGCATTAGATAGATTGGTTCTTCACTATCCATGTCCACGCCGGTTGTGGGTTCATCCAAAAGCAGCACGTTGGGGTTGTCGTTTAATGCCCAAGCAATCAAAACTCGTCTCAACTGCCCGCCCGAGAGTACTCCTAAACGTTTGTTCAAGATGCTATTGTCGTTTAATCTTACCTTTTTTAGCGCGTTTTCTACATCAGCCCCATTTCCGATTGAAAGAAACTCTCTAACCGACATTGGAATATCCGAAACAGCGACGTATTGGGGCACGTAGCCGATTTTAACTTTTTCAGTCCACTCCATGGATCCAGTGTGGGAAACAAGGTTTAGAAGTGTTTTGAGCAAGATTGTTTTCCCCGCCCCGTTGGGTCCAAGGATAGCTAATGTTGTTCCCTTCTTAACGTTGAAGGTGATATGGTCTAGTAAGATTTGATTTTGTAGTTTTACGCCAAGGTTCGAAACTTTCAATATATAGTCTTTGCTTTCCGCCACAATAATCACCTTTCAACTGCAATAAATGGCACGTTAACGCATGTAATATCTTCTATGAGGAGTACAATAAGTTTTTTGAACATACAAGCATTATGCTGTTGATCGGTTGCTTAAAACCTTCTGGTCCTTGTCTGAGAGCCTTCCCAGATGATTCAGGTAAACCAACCCTTTCTGAACATTTTCCATGAACAAACTGTTGTTCAATAGATTGTTTCTATAACATAAATTATACATCTGGCTTTCAAACATGCTGTTTTGCCTGGTTAAAACTTGAACATTGCTAATTAAGCTAGAAATTGATTTGTAGCGTGGCACAAAAAGCTCTCTGATTTTTGACAAACCAAAGGCTCCTTTGAGCTTGGCCGAAAAATCTAGTGCTGCAATCGTTGAAGGCGGCAGCATATAGTAGCGCCTTGTCAGGCCAGTTTCATAGCCTGCCACATAAAATGGAACGTAAAACAGAGCTGGACCCTTCAAGTCTACACTCTGAATTCCCAACCCTTCAAACATGGCTTTGTTGTCTTCCCTTAATTTGATGCTTTTGCTGAGACTTTCAAGGACAGGTTTTTCTTTTTTGAGAAGTTTTTCGGTTTCCTGTTTGAAGAAAAGTATTTTGTCTTTAAGGGTGACCTCAAGTTGTTGCAGTGGTTGTCGAACTAACTTGATTTCAGCATCAAGTTCAACATCTAATTCGTAAATCCCCTGTGTTTTTTGTTTGCTTATTTTTTTAAGGGGTCTCTCTATATTCTTTATTTCTTTTCTGAGGCTTTTCAGGTCCTTTTTTGTTTGCTTGATTTTTTCCTTCCATCTTTTCTCATAAATTGCATGTTTTTTTATAGCTTGAGCTTTTGCCTCGCGTTCGTAGCTCTTAATTTTTAGTTCACAGATTTCTATGGATTTTAAAGTTTTTGTCCTGCTTTTTTTTAGACTCTCCATTTCCTCATAGAAGCTTTCGGTCAAATCCTTGATTTTGCGGTTGTACTCCTTGTTCAATTTAGCTACTTGGGGATTAACGAGTTCTTCTTGTGCTTTGATTTTAGCGTCGGCTTCTTCTTTTGCGGCAGCTGTTTCATAGTCGAGTTCGGTTAGGTATTGCTTTGTTGTTTTGTTTATGCGCCTTGTGTATTCTAAAAGTTTTTCATCTTCTTCCCTAAAAGATAGCCGCAATTTGTCAAATTCTGATAGCATAGAGTAAATTGTCGTTTCTTCAAGGGTTAATGAAAGTATTGCTCCTGGCTGTGAAATTATTTCTGTTGCTTCCTTGCGGTAAACATTAAACTCATTCTTAAAATCCAAATCAGCGATTAAGCCCCTAAACACATACTGTTTCTCTTTAATGGATTGTTGGAAGTAGTTGGTGTGATCTGAGAGGAATGCTGCATAATTTTCTATAGGTATAGAATTTGCTTCAAAGCTTTCTATGAATTGTTTAACAGGTGGGAGTTCAACATAAGACACGCGATAGCTGGAATCGCCAAAACCGTCGAAAACAAATCCCATAGTGTTTTCAGGAAACAGCCATATGGGATAGAAAATCATCGATATAAAAACCAATTTTTCTTCAAGTTGCTTATTTAAAAAGCCTCCGCGTTTGCTTCTTTCAAAATCTGCAACGGCAAAAACGGCTGCTGCCTCGGTCTCGGGCAGATTTTGCTTTTGGTTTGAGAAGGGAAGAATGAACCGTTTTGTTGCAGAGGTTAACATAACTGTCTGTCAAGGTATAGACTTAATGCTTTTTTTAAAAGTTGCCATCGGTCAGCTCTTAAAGAAATCGGTTATTTTTTTCTGAAATAATGCTCTCTTTAACAATTCGCTTTGCGATATCCATTGCTGCATTGGAATCTCGAACCTGCTGCTGATAAATTGTAGTGATTCTGCGAGGTTTTTGAACATGTAGGGTTTTTGGTGCATGGCATTTCGTACGTTTTCGCGGACTTGCCATACGCCGATTGGCATTATGTACCCTGGGCGGGCTTCTCTGAGTACTATTGCCGTCGCTTGTCGTCTTTCTCTTATTAGTTGTTCGCAGACGGCTAAGCGCGCGGAGTAGTAGCAGCCACCGATTTGAGCATAGGTTGTGCGTCCACTGTTGCCTTCCCAATCGGAGAAGATTGCGATGTTGGTTCCTGCTGGGTTCCAAACTGTGCCTGGGTACCATGCTTCCATGGACTCGTAGCTCCACTGCTGGGGGATCATTAAAATCTCAAAAACATTGTCCATATAGATGGATTCATAGACGCGGTACTCATTAATTTCTGGGAACGTTTTGACTTTTTCTTTAAGGTTCTTAGATAAGATGTCGTCGACCGCCGTTATGCTCCATCGCGTTGGAACAAGGCGCCGCTTCTTTTCTATTCCAAATGCACCTACGCTGAAGGCTTTCTGAATTTTGGATACTAAGACGCCTCTATTGTAGAGGTCTATTACTGCTTGTGTCGCTCGCAAATCAGTGTCATAATATGCTTTCTCTATTTTGTCGTCGTAGCGTGCGTTGCCAACGTGAAGGTCGCGAATGGGTGCTGAGGGACCGAAAGGTTGTACGTTGTCATCAAGAAAAATAGAGCCTTTGGGTTTTTTTGTGAGGTTAAGTTCGATGTCTACGCTGCTGTCAGCCAGGGCTAATTCACATGTCTGATCCAAAATCTTGCCTTCACCTATAAACTTCTGGACATTAACCCGATGCTTTCCGCGAATAAGTAAACTGCGGAAACCCACGATCTCATCCATGGATTTTCCAAACCACTGCTCGGGCAAATCGTAAATGCTTGTATCCTCATGAACGGGTGGTACAAGGGGCCCAACGTAAACGTTAGGGTATCCGATTCTTCCGATAAAAACGCTTGGCGGTGAGCTGCCATCGATATCTTCAGTTGCCATTAATGGGGCGCTTTTGAGGAAATAGTTTACTTTGACCATTATCGGGCATCGGGTTTTACCACACAGTGCTCGTGCGCCTTTGCAAAGGACACAGAGACTGTCGTTTCTGGCACGCATTGTTATTTGCTGCTGGTCGATGGCATTGCTGTTGACTTTATTTATAATATCGACTAGCCAGTTGTTTGGGTTTGTTAAATTTTGTGGTTTTTGGATTAGCATCATGTATGCTTGGATTAATGTAACTGTTGTCTCATATGGTTTTTTCTACATGAAAATGCCAAAAACGGTTGCTTTTCTGTGTTTTTTCAAAGTCTCGATTTTGTTGAATCATTTTTAGTGGAATGATTTGGTAGTGTCGATAATAGTAGACCTAAAACAAAATCAGAACTTAACTGTTGCCTGATTTAAAACTGACGTCTTCTCTTTTTCTAATGTTTGCATAGTATTCGGCTGCTGCCTTGAAAGATTCTTTGGGTTCTCAGGTCATATTAGGGTAAGTTAGGCCATGTCTATTGCCGCCATAGCTTTTGACTATGCTGTAGCTTGCCATGTCAAGGTCATATTTGGGGTTGTCGTCGAAAGTGGAGAGCGTTGAGACAAAGGTCATGATGAAAGCTCATTCACACCTGCTGCTTTATCCAGTACGCTGAGTTGGTCGACAAGTTCTAGTGCTTGTGATTCCTCGTCGCGTATATAGTGCCTTTTATTTTTGGGCGAACAAATCGTCCCAACAACGGTAGATGGTGAAGGAACTCTGATTTATGATCGACTATGTCTCCGCCTATGCCCTCGGGAGTGATTGCTGCTTCTTGGTAGGTTTACCCAAATTCGGTGATGACAATTGGCTTGCCAAACGCAAACAGGGGTTTTAGCATCTGTATATACCTATCTTTAATTTGGGCGACTCGGTATGGTCTACGCCTACAAATCAAAGAGTCTCCAATCAACAGCTTCCCAAATCAGCGACGTGTAAGTGAGTTTCCGTGAAATTATTTCCTTACCGCTGTGGTTGCTTTTGCCAAGAATTCGTTGAGCTGCTTGTTGTATTCTCCCTCCTTGATTTTTGCCCAGTTCTTAGGTTCCCAATTCGCTTCCCAACGTTCTTGCCTTCTATGATGCCTCGCAAAAAAAGCGTTAGCTCTGAACCTACGCTGAATACTATTTTGTCAGGCCATGACAGGCGCAGTTTTTCTGCTGCTAAAGCCGCTTTAATTAGATAATCAATTGTTTGCTGGGGTCTTTTATCCCACATCTCAGGCGACAACCAAATTTCCAGTCCCTGCCTCAAAGCATCCTCGGCAGCAATCACCAACCGGTCAATGCTGAAACTGCAGATTCTGATGGCATTACAATGCAAATCGTTTTTGGTGATTTCAAGCTCACGATGCACAACCTTTGGCTCAAAAACTGGGCGCCAATTGAAATAGTAAACACGACCCACATCGTAGCTTACTCCCCTTCGAATCATTGCTTTACACCTTACTTTAGATCTGGCTTAAGCATTCGTAGAATAATTTTAGCGTCGGGAAAATATTCTTTTGCACGTGTGGGGTCAAGCCGGCTGTTTCTTTTGAGCAACCACTCGAAACATGCCATCAATGCTGCCGTCAACTGGTCTGGGTCATCTTTGGCGATTTCACCTGATTCTTGACCTTCTACTATTAGCTGACGAATTATGTCTTGGATAATATGATTATTTTTTAGTATGAGTTGCCGTAGCCCATAAGGTGTTGAGTCATCAGCCAAAACTTGATTAAAGAGTTGGTAGTGTCCAGGTTTTTCTTGTCTGTCCTTTAAGATGTGTGAAACTAGAATTGATAGGCGGGTGCCGGGGGTTCCGTGAATTTGCTTTATGCGGTGGGCTGGTCCACCACCCGTTTGGCTGCTTGTTTTACCATGGCTTTCAAAGTACCGATAAGCTAAGCCCTGGCTGACTTGTGCTTGAGCGACTACGTCAGCCATGGTGGCTGCTTTGCCTTTTTCTGCGAAAACTTTTGTGGCTGCTTGGAGGATTTTTGTTTGTTGTTGTTCGTGGATTTGTTGGTTTGCTTCTTTTGTTCTGGGCATTTGTATTCATAAAAAGTTTTCTAAAAAAGAAAATTCAAAATGTAAAATTGCACTCAATAATTTAATTAGTTTAGCTAAAATCAATGATTAGTTACTCCTAAAGGTGTAGGGCAAAACAAGACCTGTGAGTGTATAAAGAAACTCTAATCTTTAAATTATACTTGAAGAAAGGCGCTCAACTATAACTGAGTTGAGATTCGATTTGTGACTAGACCAGATATTGAAGTGCGTTTTCTGGTAGTCGTACCTGTATTTGCGCCGTAGTCGTGCTTGGTTGATGACCATGTTCAAGTAGCCATGCAGCCAGTTCTTTGCAGGAGTTAGGATTGCAGAAAAATTTTTTATGTTTGCCGTTCCATGATTGACAGGAGGCACAGGGAATTTCTACTTGATGTTCCATGACAATCATATACTCGTTGTTTCAAGCTTGATTTATCATTTGTGAAAAGGAAATATTGAGTAATTATTTGTATTAAAAATCCCCCAAGTAAACGTCTGTGGTTAGAAGTGAAGAAGAGATGGCGCCCAGGCCGGGATTTGGACCCGGGTCCTGCGGGCGACAGCCGCATATACTAGACCTAACTATACTACCTGGGCAACTAAGCGCCGCAACACATACACGATAATTCAGTTAATTAAGCTTTCTCGGATTTTGCAATGAACAAGTAGCTCTAAGACGATAAAGAAGCCAGAGCGAAAAATAATTCTGCGGCAATCTTAATACATTTCAGTAAACAATTAACTGTTACCAATTCGAGGCGAAGGGGAACAGGAAAATCACTGCGAAAGCACCTTACTCAGCGTTTCTGAAAAAATATTGGCTTGTTTTAGTGTTTTTAGTGTTGACTTCTGCGGGGTTTGGTTCATTCATCGTTGGTCTTGTGGCCGCCTTTCTCTTCACTTTTCTGGTTCCAGGTCTAATTGGTATCCGTTTTTTCCGCTTGAAATCCTATGAAACATGGGCTTTTATACCTCTCTTTAGTGTTTTAGTGTCCGTCCAACTCATCTATTACGCGTCGTTGGCAGCAGGTTACTCAAGCCAAACTATACTCGTTTGTTTTCTGGCTTTAACAACGTTGTATGCTTGGGTAGTTTACAAGAAGGGCGAACCACTAAAACCCCAGATGTTTTTTAAAGTGAGACAGATTAAGAAAACCAGCTTGCTTCTCTTCGCAGTTATATTTCTTGTTTCAATTGCCTTGTTGGGTCTCAGTGTTTGGCGGGGCGACCAGTACGGCATAGTCGTCACGGGCTCTAACTGGCAGGACACACCTTTCCATTACGAAATTATCGAAAGCTTAAACAACGGCAACTTCCCACCTCAAAACCCAAACTATTTGGGTACACCTCTTAGCTACCACTACTTTGTCGACTTCCATACGGCTATCCTTGAAAAAGTCTACGGATACCTGCCTACCTTGATGCCTGTCCTTAATGCTTTGTTCATTCTGTTTTTTGGTTTTGCGGTTTACGCGTTGGCGCGACCTTATGGTCGGCGGGCGGCAGTTGTTGCTACAGTTATCAGCGTTTTCGGTTGGGGATTGAGCTATTTAGGTTTGTTCTCAGCCCTTCTCAATGGCACGTTTACTCCAACGCAGAATTACATCTATCAGTTTGGCCAAACCTTTGGGTTGCCCTCAATGTTTGATAATCTCTTGCAGCAGCGCCCCTTGCTTATTGGGTTGCCAGCGTTTGCTTTGGTTCTGGCTTTGCTACGGGATATGGATGACAGAAATCGCTTAATTCTCGCAGGAGTCTTGACAGGTTTAGCGTATGAATTCCACAATGTTGCGTTCTTCTGTTGCTACGTCGTCTACGCCATTTGTCTGCTGATTAACCTACGCAAAATCAAACTTAGTTACCTGTATTTTTTGTTACCCACTATCTTTGCCTTGCCTTTCATCCTTTTTAGCGGGTCATCGTTCTCGATTAGTTTTAACCTGGACTTTTTTGCCACCTATGTTCATAATAATCCCTTTGTTTTTTACCCACTAAATCTAGGAATCCCCTTTGCCTTGGCAATCATCTCTTTCTTCAAACGCGGACACCAATACCTCAAAATCACTCTGTTGATACTTTTCTTAATTCCAAATATGCTTTTGTTGACGCCTTGGAGCTGGGACATGTACAAGTTCTTCATGTTTGCCTGGGTACTCATCGCAGTGCTTAGCGGCATCATGTTGGCTAAAACCAGGCGTATTTTGGTGGTGGCGTTGGTTTTGTTTTCAGTCATCACAACATCGAGCGTTATAGTATACAATGTTGGGACCGACTACACAGGTGTTAGTTGGAGTGAATACCAACTTGGTTTGTGGGTTCGGGACAACACGCCGCAGAACTCGGTGTTTTTGACTTATTATGGTATTCATGAGCCTCCAACTATGATTGCGGGTCGGGTGCGAGTGTCGTCGTATATTTATTGGCCATATGGTCATGGAATACCTTTGGATCAAGTGTGGCAGCGCGAAAAAGAAATCGACTCAGCTTACAATGGTACTATAACAGAATTAGCGTCGGTAATTCGAGAATTCAACGTGTCTTATGTGTATGTCGGTAACGAAGAAATCAGCTACTACACATCAAATTGTATATCGCATTTTGACTCTGTGGGGTTTTTGACAACTGTCTACTCTGATAGCAACCTGCGCATCTACCAAGTGGACTACTCCATGATGGGAAGTTAGCATCTGCTAGCAAGTTTTAAATATAGAAGAGGGCGAAACGGTAATCTATGAAAACAAAGATTGAAAAATTAGATAAATTGCACACAGTCTTGATCATTTTTGTTGCCATCAACATAATCGGTGACATCGGCAACGTAGCATTCTGGTGGGTTAACGCTGCTTCTCGAGACTCTTCACTAAACACAGGCTATATCGCAACTGTTATAGGCAATTATAGTGCGTTGATTGCGGGAACTGTGATTCTGCTATTAGTTTCAGCCGTGTATGGTGTGGCTTTGTTTGGGCTGCTAAAGAAACTTGCTTGGGCTCCTCTGCTGGTAATAGCTGCTTCAATTGCTAACCGCGTAATAGCTTTGCCACTGTATTTTATCAGTCCCGCCTTCGCCTTCTGGGCAATCTGGACAGTAATATTGGTTGTTATTTCGTATCTTGACTGGAAAAAACTGAAAACGCAAGGATAACCCCTTTTTTTCTTTCATATATGGAACAGCCTATTTAATCGCTAAAACTCTTAATAGTTTTTTGCTATTAAATCAACGTCTCTCTAATTCTATAGATTTTAGAGTTAAATTGAGCCGTTACCAATTAGACCCCAAAACAAGAAAAGCAGTTTTAAAGGCTTATGGAGTGGCTTAAAATGACCTATTTCACAAAAAGACACTATTGCTTTTTTGCCGAATTCCTAAAGTCAACCACTGCAAACACTAAGCAAGAATTCACAAAAGATTTAATGCTACATTTCGAAATAGATAATAAGAAATTCAATAAAGCCAAATTTCTAAAGGCTCTCGGAGTGGCTTAGATGGTCAACACTGAAATAAAGGCAAAAATTGCAGAACTGCTAAAAGACCAATACGTTAACCAGTGGCTTAACGGTCTCACTGAAAAGTCAAAAGGCAATTATTTAAGAGGGATTTTAAGCTGGAATGACTTTATCGAAATGACCCCAACAGAGCAAATAAAAAGACGCATTGAAGACTTGAATTCAAAAGACTTAGCCGCACGGTCTTTTTTTGAGTCGAAATTCAGAGAATACAAACAGAAACGAGAGACAGAAACCACTTTAGCACCACTAAGCATAAAATCAGAGCTAAGAACAATAGCGTCTTTTTTTGGTCGTACCACTGGAAAACTAAATTTAAGACGTGGAGACTGGAACAGCACTCAGTCAACCAGAATAAAAAACAAATTGACTCTAAAGCTGGATGATGTTAAAGCAATGTATAGCCACGGCTCATTAAGAGACCGTTGCTTATTGTTGGCTCTCAGTCAGTCGGGTTTTTCTGAGGTTGACGTAACAGAGTTTCGCATTGAAGACTTGAAAGGATTCTATGAAACCCCAATAAGCACACACTACTTTTTAGAGAAACCCAGAGAAAAAACTGGCGAAATACAAGCCACTTGTTTAAGTTTCGAAGCAGTACACGATTTAAGAGACCTATTAGCCGAAAAAGGCAATCCGAAAAAAGGCTTTATCTTCACTTCTCAAACCAAAAACGCAAAAATTGAAGACATAGACCCAGAGACAAAAGAGAAAACAGAAATTGACGCACCTATTGAGGTTAGACGAATTCACGAATCAATGAAAAACTTAGCAGAGAAGGCTTTAGGCTCAGAGAGAGCAAAAGAATTCAAAACTAAGCATCTAAGAAGTCTCTATAATTCGGCATTGCTCAGAGCCGACATAAAAAGCGAAGTTAAAGACCTTATGATGGGTCACCAGCGTTTAGGCTCAAGGGGTCACTATGGCTATGACGAACAAACCATAAAAGACGCTTACACTAAGGCTTTTGAATTCGTCTCAATCAACGGAATGCAGAGCAGAGAAGACTTAGTAAAAATCAAGGAAAACCTAAACAACCTGATAGGCTCTCAGCAAGTCGAAATAGAAACACGAAAAGCCGAGAGAAAAGCCGACTTGGAAAGAATCGCTAAACTTGAAGACTTCATAAGAAACAACACAGCAACAGACCCAAACACGATAAAGAGAATAGTCTTAGAAGCACTGAAAGAACAGCAAAACGAAAAAGTGAAGATTGATTAAGCCTTTTTTTAGGCTCTCTTTTCTCTTCTTATTTGTCCAAGTTTCTCAAGTGGATGTTAAATTAATTTTTTTGGCTAAGGTTGACCCCAAACAGAGCCGAGACCATTCATTAAACCCCTATTAACTACAGTCTAAGACCGTTAAGTTTCTAATTGTTACCATAAAAAGAGCCGTGTATGTCTCTGTTAATGGTCTCTTATGATGGATGTTAAATAATATTCCGCGTGTCATAAACTGTAGAAAACTACTATTTAATGAGGGTCTCTCTTAGTAGAGGGACATTAAACAAAGGTTTCGAAGTAAAATATTTAAACTTCAAGAGAAAAGTATTTGTAATTTGGGGTCTATTGGTTGAAAAAAGGCTAAATACCCCCCCGCCAATTAGATTCGACTTGAATTCGAGAGTTCAGTAGTCCATAGGTACATAATTAGGTCTAATATCGTAATAGGGATTATTTTGGGTTTAATTTCACAATATGTGTTTATGGATTAATACTTAATGAAATGGGGTTTTAGTTTGGCAAAAAAAATTAGAGTGGATGTTAAAAAACTAAGAGTTAACGTTCATTGAAATCACTTCTGAGAAAAGGCAAATCTTCTTTTGGCTCTTTCAGAATGAATGTATAACCGTAATCTTTCGCAATCTGTTTTGCTTCAACTAAATTCTCTCTGCAACCTTTGCATTGAGGGTTATAGATGTGAGTGAGAACTAAGGTCACGGTTTTTCTTGTGTGATTAACGGAGACAAATTCGAAACTTTGTATTTTTTGCATAGTTTTCACCTCACTTTTTGTTTAATTCAATAATATAGTGGTTGACTAACCTTCACAATTGACTAAAGTTTTACAGAAACCTTGAGGCGATTAGTCAACCACTAAATATCTTGACTCTTAACAGTCACTTATAAAGCCCTACGTCAAAATATACGTGAAATTTTTCAAGACTGCTCTCGATTATCATATTCAGCTAAAATTGCCTTAGAAACTAATTTGGGGTCAACGTCTTTAAAGTTGTGAGATGCTTCCCACTCTTCAAACGTTTTAGCTTTTTTCTGTTTTTTAGGTTCTAAATTGTTTATGTCTTCCATATTTACCACTCTCAAAACTGAAATTTCCTTCTAATAGAGCCGCAATAACTGCAAACTTCTAATTGAGTGCATTCAGTTAGTTTTAAAGTGGTCTCAGAGTAACCACAAACGCATTTTTCTTTTTGAATTTCACTCATAAATTTTTAACCTCTTTTATTGATATAATTCTGGGATTCTCTTTTTTTCTGAAACAAGCACGGCAAAGCGATTCTTTAAGCACTAAATACGAATATTCACCACATTCTGAGCATTTTCTAAGCGTTTTTTTCCGTGCGTCTTCTTTTTGAGTTACCCTTAATTTTTTATGTCGGTCATCGCAAAAACTGCATATCCTTTCACTTTCAGGTTTTCGAGACCAAAAACCATTAATTAGTTTTCTACCGCACTCACTGCAATGATTGAAAGTTTTTTCACTCTCTGGGTAACAAGGATTATGGCAATGCGTTTGACCAGTATTAGCCCGAAATGGCTTTCCGCACTTTTTGCAATTTTTTAAAGGCATAGACTAATCACCTTAATTTTAAATTGTGAAGTGCTTAGCCGTGTAGTGAAATAGGTGAAACCCGATATGACTCAAAGAAACCAAAGAGACACAGCTAAACACAGTCACTTTAAACCCTCTCCGAGCCGTCTTCACTATAGCATCCTAAAACATCAATGCCATTATATTTTTTGTCAATTATCGCTTTTTTAACGATTGTATTAGACAAACGTTTAGGTTTACCTATATTTTTAGTGAATGTTGGGTCATTTGTCGAAACTTGGAAAGTTAAACCGCACAAATTGTTTAACCGTGGGTCTAAGATTCTACAACAAGGCAAACTAAACCCTTTTTCGAAGTAAAAGTAATGGAATTCGAGACCGTCTTTATTAGGACAACGAAAAAGCACTTTTTGAATGAAAAATCCTTCTATGTTTTGAAGTGAAACTGGATTTAAGGCACATCTCTTAAAAATGTAATAGAATTCTCTGCTTTTCCAGAGACCCATTTCTAAAGGGGTTTTCGTCTCAATGGTTTCGTTTGTGTTTGTGTCAATGGTTAGAAAAACCACTTCGCTATTTTCGTTAAATGCTATTTTTTGTCTTTTACCCATACATAACACCTTTTAATAATTTCCACTGTTCAAAAGGTCAATTGCTTGAGAGTCGCCTTTTTCAGCACGTTCCCTTAGTTTCTTAGTTCGGTGCATATGTTGAATTCCGAGAACGTCAGGTTTTTTTGATAATTTCCCATTCTCAATTAAATCTGAGGTTTGAGTTTCTGGTAGTGGCAACTCATAGCTTTTGAGAATTAAATGCCCTTCTTTTACGCCTTTTAAGCATTTAGAGAGCAATGCGTTTCTTATTTCCTTGTTCTGGTTTGCGTCATCCACCATTTGTTCAACGTTTGAATATCCAGACTTTTTAGCAGGCGTTTGGCTTGATAACGGCACTGTTCCACTTGGGATGCTTGGATAATTAGAATTTGAGCCTTTTCCAGCCTTTAATTTCTGAATTGTCGTTATTGCTCTATCTAAATCGTTTTTGCTCTTTAAATCTGAGACCTCAGTATTCACACCGAGAGACGTTAATTCTACGCTTGCTTTTTCTTTTAATTCAGTAAATAAGTCTGTTGCATCCTTTCCCTCTTCAATTTCTGCTTTAAGTTTCTTGTTTTCGTTGATTGTATCGGTAATGGCTTGATTATCAACGTTAATTTTTATAACTTCGGTTCGCTGTTGACCGTTAATTCGTGCTTCGCCTTCTTTTTTCCATTGTTCTGCAATTTCTTCAGGGGTCATTTTAGTTCACCTTTGCCTTTTGAGCTATTCTTTCAAGGTCTTTAGTCACTGCGTGGTCTGCTCTCGCCTCATTTACAGATTCGCTTGTGTTATCAAGCTGGAATTGAACTTCACCACTAATTATAGGTGCTAACAGCGTTTTGACTTCTTTTCTCTCTGTCGGATATGAAGCAAAACTTAAACGGTCATATGACAAGTCTGAAAAACGGTTCATAACTACCTCTATAGCAGAGAGCCAATTAGCCAAAATTTCACTCTGACTTAATCGGGTCTTTTCACTTAATTGTTTCAAAACTGCTTGAGAGCCTTTACGAACATAAACTGTTTGATTAGTTTTACTTGACATAGTGTAAACCTCTATGCACTATAATGCATACACTAATATATAAATGTTATGGTTTTATGTAAACTAAACCTTTTACATATGTAAAGGCTTTTAGGGTTCGTTTTTTAATCACTTGATTAAAAAGTGGATGGATGCTGAACCTTTACATATGACAACCAAAACATTTACAAACGTAAAGTTTATATAGTAGTGTGACACCCTAAAAAGGGAGAGTGCTAAAAAACGATAACAAGCCAATACTTGAGCAAATTCGACACGATAGGCATAAACCAAGAGTACTCTATTTTCAAAAAAACTCAAGCCAAAAAACTAAGCAAATATTTAACTTATCACAATTCTTGGATTCCACACCTATGGAAAAGGGAAAGAGGGGTCGGAGTAGATTTTATTTTTACTGTTGGCTCATATAAAATTTACGTGGAAAACAAACATTGCGAAGCAGATTATCCCATAAGAACGCAATGGTATTTAGACAGCGTTAAACCCAGATTCCAAGATTGCCACATAGCCGATAAATTTCACATCCACGTATTATTAACCAATAGACCACAAAACTATAACAGCGTTATAGACCTTGCTCAAGCCGACAAAATTCAAATTTGCGGTTTTTCACAATTAGAACAATTAATACAATTACTATTAACCTCTCAATATACTACTACTCATAATAGTGATATTAACAATAAGGAACGTGTAACCTCTCTTAATTATAGTGAAATTAGAGAGTTTATTGTTGAATATTCCAAGATTGTTAAGTGTGAAGAGAGCAAAAGGTTAAGGGAATTGTACGCTGGATAAGTGCATATATATATTTTTTTATGGAGAAAACCGATATCTCTCTGTCATTTTTTAATGGTCAAAATTGACAGATAAAAATAGGCTTTTTGCACTATGACTTGAGAGCCTTCTAAGATAAACAATATTTTGCCTTTTATCTCAGTTATGCCTAAAGTTTCCTTCATTTCTTTCGGTAAGTTCATAGTACTATTTGAGAATGAATCGTAGAGTATATTGTGAGTACTATTACTAAAATTATTAATAGCTAAAAACATAACACTACAACTGGGGAGAAGCGGTAGTTATGCGTTTAGCAAACAAAGTATTGGTTATTTGTAGTTTGGTAACTGTCGTATTAGTCTTTTTTGCGGTTTGTATGATTGCACCTGCAGATGCTTTTCCTCTTCTTCCATGGATAAATCCACAACCCGATTCCCCGCTGACCTCGCCGACCTATACTTTCAAAAATACAGATTATGCTGTGCCTACAGTTTTCATACCTAAGACGGCGACCAACCCTAATGGTATGTGGTGGATGCAATGGGACTGCAACTACACCAGCGGTTACTATGAATATACATGGGTAAAATACAGTATTTATGATGTAGCTACCAATGTTATGGTAGGCGACAGCGGCAATGATGGCTACGCCAACGCAGGCACAACTGGCATTGATTTAATCAACCCTTATCCTTACAGTCTAAAGAATTCACAGATAGGTAGCCAAGGCTACAAGATTTATTTCCTCACTACCAACGTTGATGATTGGGTGCTTTATGTGTCACCTTCCGTGGATAACACCACTCCAAGTCCAAGTCCAACATCAACAGTTGCCCCAACACCTACAGCAACTCCGACAGCAACACCAACACAAGACCCGACAGCTACGCCTTATTCTTCCCAGAACCCAACTCCTACACCTACAGTTCCAGAGTTTCCATCGTGGTTAATTCTGCCAATACTCGTAGTTGCATCATTATTGTCAATTGTATTTATCAAAAGGAGAAAAGCCAAGAAATAGCCCTTTCCTCATTTTGTTTTTTGAAAACGTAATAAGTCTTAAATTTGTAACAGCGTAGAAATAGCCAAAAAACTTAAAACTGAATATTAGCGCGTTCCTAAATGTCAGACAGACTAAGGATATGTTGAAAAATAATGAGTCAAGAACAATTTGAAATTGTTGAAAGATTAAATGAACTTACTGACAAGCAAGAAACGTTAGAAGGCACAAAAATCGTTATAATGCTTAGACAATTTAAAAGTACTCATTATGCAGTAAACAGAAACTATCAAGAATTATCCTTAGCAATGGCAAATTACGAAGGCAACTCAGCATTGTGGAATAGTGGAAAAGAACGTACTCTCTTTTTTAGAGAACTTTCAAGACTACTGCATAATTATCTTTCCAGTACTTTCAGTTTGATTAGACATAATTCAAGATTTTGTGAGAAATACTCAAAACTAAAAGAAGAATATGATGCAAGAGTCAACGCTTTAGAGCCTAACGATTGTTACGTTTTTATAAAAGACTTGCGAAATATTACCCAACATATTGAATTTCCCTACTTGTTAACACATTTTTCCAGAGAAGAGCAGCAAATTAAACAAAGCATACTGTTGGAAAAGCAAAGGTTACCTTCAAAGAAATTGAGTGCTGGTTCTAAAAGGTACATCCGTGTCAATCAAGAGGTTGACTTGAAGGTTGTATTAAATCAATATCAATGTTTAATCAAAGATTTTTACAAATGGTTTTATCAAAGGGTTGGAGAATTGTATTCGAAAGAGCTGGAAGAGTTTGCTACTATTGAGAAAGAAATATGCAAACTTCGCTCAAAATTATTCCAAAAAGACGTTTCTGAACAAGAAATTTAGTAGAAAAAAATCTTTTATAATTTGGGTTTGTTTACTTATCATTTTAATGGTTACCTATTTGCTTCTTATAACGCCTCATCTTCCTTCAACGTTTCCTTTAAATTATGGAAACCAAATGGGACTTAGAAAAAGCTGAGAGATGCAAAAACATAAAAGCTAACATAACCAATATCATCACTTCTGGTGGTAAAGATGGTTTGGACAAAAGGAAAGGCGTTGTTCTCTGGTAAATGCGGTAAGTGTGACCGAACCATTGAAAAAGGTGAAACGGTTTACTCTAACATTGAAGGGTTTATTCCAGATTCACAGAAAATGAAGGCTATTTGTGAACAATGCTTCCAAAAATACTATGCTAACGAGAAAGTTGTTTCGCAAATGGGCTTACTCTTTAGACGTATGACACTTCGCACTAAATAGGCAAAAGAATGTAACGCCAGAAAAAAGAAAATACGCCTTTCAGATATAACCCCCCCCATCTGGGAATTTTTCAATTTTTTTGCCATTTCCAAAAAGACGTTTTCAAAAAGTAGCTAAATTAAAATCCCCTTATGAGACTCTTAGAACATTATTTCAGAAACCAAACTCAAAGGGATTCGATTTTCACATCAGATTATCAACTTTTTTTAGTGGTTTTAAAATGAATTACAATCTCAGAGTCGAACCTTTCCAAACCCTTCTATGCATAGTATGCAAAAGGGAATTTTCAAAAATCCAAAAATTTACTCCGTTTTTTGAATGATAAACCCTTGAAATAAGGCTCAAAACTGATTATTTCGGCAAAAAAGCCTTAGACTTGGTCGAAAACTATTCGAAGACAACCCAAAATAAGCCTAATTTGAGCCGCATTTCAGTCACTTTTTATAAAAAGTATGGTCTTTTTGCCATACTGCATATATACCTTCGATTTTCACGGTTAAACCCACGGATTGAAACATCTATGTCAAACGAAAAACAAAACACAGAGCTAAAGCAAGCCGACATAAGACAACATATGGAAAACACGTTTGAAACTATGCTTTTTGAAGGCTTAAAGTGTGGTGGGTCTCATATCGTAGCAAACAAGAGCCACGGAAAGACATTTCTTTTGTTCTCTATAGCTCAAGCACTGCAAAAACAAGAAAACATAAGGGTCTTAGCTTTTGACAGTTCCGAAACTTGGATTTATAAAGCGTCTCGAATTCCAGTTTATAACGTCTCGGAAAGGGACATTTTAGAGAGTGAAAGACGAAATTCTCAAGCCTTCGAAAAGTACACACTAAGAAACGCTAACCTCTTAAGAATGGCTTTAGATACTGAAAAAGATTTACTGTTTAGATTCAAGACCCGACAACCAAGCAAAAAAGCGTTTTTTGTTCGTTCCGTGGTTAACTACTTAGACCAAAAGCAGAGAGTAGAAAAGACAACCTCAGAGAGCCACGAACCAAAACAAGCCATAGCCTATATTTTAGAAGAGGCTCAAGGGATATTTACAAACCGCACCACAGCCAGCAAGGAAACGGAGACCTTCCTTAGTGTTTTCAATGAAGCACGAAACCAAAAAGAGAGTTTCTTCACTGCAAGCCAGCGTTTAAATGACTTCTCAAAAACGATTAGAAGCAAACAGTTAAGCGTAATTGGTAAATTAAGCAATGAAGACATAACGCCATTTCTTAGAAAAATAGAAAAATCTCAAGGTCTCAGTTTTGCAGAAATGAAACCACAAACTTGGTTTTATGATGGAAAAACGTTTTTGTCTCCAACATTCAGCCAAGGCAATGGAAAACCGTTTATAATCAACGAAACTTTAAAACAGAAATGGCTCTCAAGTTTGCCAAAAAAGAAAACCCTCTCAGAGAAAATAAACGACTGGCTAAACAAACAGCGAACAAAAGCACAAACCCAGAGAGACGAAAGACGCATTTCTCAAGGCTTAGACGAAATGAACAACGAAGACCAAAAAGAAGAGAGAGACCTTAACGACTCAGACGGATTAATGAGTTTAGACAGTGAAGATATTCTCTTTCCCGAATAGTTTTTTTAAACAACAGATTAAAAAATTGAGTGTGTGAAAAAATGACCCAAAAAACAACCAAAAAACCGAAATGCGATTTAATCGCAATATCTACAAACCTCTATAAATTAGGCGATTTAATAGGGTCTTCCATGTATAGTTAGGCTGGTTTTATGGCGTAGCTTGACGCTTCTTGCCGCTGATGTAAGTGATTTCTATTTTGAACATTGTGGTCTTATCTATTTTTTCAGGTTTGATCTTTGCAAGCTTTGACTCAGGATTTAGGGTGACTTGTCTCACTATAACTTCAAGGGCATGTCGTTTTTCTGCTGAATCAGAAATTAGGCTTATTGTGCCTTGGAAATGCACCGAAGTGTAGGCATAATCACACTCATCGGTAACGCCAAAATTCAGAACTGCTTGTCCCCAAACATTTGGGTTTGCCTGTGCGTAAATGAGTTTTTTGCCTTCAGGTGCACAGTGGAAATAGAGACAGTTTTTATCTTGGTCGTAGCCGTGATTTAGTGCAACCAGATATGGCTCGTTGTTCATGCAGAGGGCAATGGTGACGTATTTTGTTTTCTTCAAAATCTGTTGCATCTCTTTGTCATCGGTGATTTCTCGTTCTTTGCGTCTAACATGAAAAGACATGCTTTGATTCTAATGGGTAAAGTAATATTAACTTTTTTTGTGGTGTAGTTTTTGATAAGTGTTGAGAAGTTTGCTTTTTAGGAAGCCCACAACATCGGGGGTAAAAATGGCGAGTGATGCCAAAGTGAAGTTAAGTGGAAAAACATATGTGGATTCAAAGAGGTTGCCACCATAGGAACCATTTATATTTTGTATGTAACCAACGAATTGGAACAGTGACCATAATGCGGTTTGAACCCACGCGCCGCCAAGACGCGCCAGATACTTCTTTTTTCTACTAAGATTCTGGTTTTTGTTTGTGTAAAAGACCTCTCCTGCAATCGCTCCGGCGCCTCCAGGGAAAAAAGCATTAACCAAAACTTTTTCAACGATGTTGCGGGGCACAAAAGGGGTTGTCCATGGCGGCATAAATGCGCTTAAGATTGGTAGGTGGACGTTGCCGGTAGCAAGCCGAATCGTCGCTGGTATGGCATAAATGAAAGCGCCTCCTATCTGCCAAACCCAAAATCGTCTGCTACGAAATGTGTTTGCAAGGGCTCTTAGCGACATAGCTTCTAAACTGACTTGTAAGTTTAAAAAAGCTTCTTCCCACTTTCGCTTTGTTAGGGGCAAAAAGGGAGGGTTAAGCGAACCAAGCCACGTGCCAACATCGATAAAGTGCAAAAGTCAAGAGGGGAGACACTTTATCTCGTGTTAGCAGCCAGACCCGCATAACGAGGGTGTATTAACTTATTTGTTCTTAGTACTCGTTACGAGTCTAAATGATATAAAATGATGTTGTCTCAGATTGAAGCAACAACTTAGAATCGGGATATATGATTTGGTTAATTGATTGCTAGAAACTGTTAGTCTGATTTTTTAAAATGGTTGCCGCATTCTGGGCAAATGTAAGATGCTAAGCAGAAGTGAGTGTTCTCTATTTTCTTATCAGGTCTATCTATATTCTTTCCACAGTTTGGACAACTGATAATTAACGCAAGACCTTGAAAATCAATCACCAATTGTGAATAACCAAATTACTATTATGCGTAAAGGATAAAAAAATATGTGTGTGGGATCAAGCAACCACAATAATACTTGAGGGGGTTTCAGATGATTTGCAAAATAAATAATTATATGTATAGTCAAAAGTGTTGTTTGCGTCCCGTTTATAGTTCTATGTTAAGGTTTAGGGGGTATAGGAGCATTAGAGTTTCTGTCACGATCTGCAAGAAGGTACAGACTGGTTTTCAAGTGAAAAAGAAATTATTCAAGCGCGGGGTAAATTGGTTAAAGCAAAAAGTTGAATACGGTTTAAGGTTTAGGTTCACAATAAATGGCGACAAATTTTCCTGCAGTAACTGAGGAATTTGACTTGACGGTACTACGACAAAATAATTATTAATCCAAAAAAAAGAAAACAAGAAAATTTCTTGTTAATTAGGTTAGTTAATTCTTTTGAGAAGCTCAAATAACTCTCCTTTATTATTTTCCCAATTTTCTACTGAATAGGTAATTTCCTCTCCCAATTTAGCTATGCTTAGCAGAAATACTTAATTGCCGCGTTAACGCTAAAGAGTTACTAGAAATTTTTTGTAAACAAATTCACAAAGTGATTTACTGTTGCAAAGTGAAACTGCCATCCAAACAATTAACCTCACAAAAGCATACAAATTCAAAACACCAAACAACAGCCTGTTCAACAATAAAACCCAATCTATCAACGCTATCGACAACCTTAACCTACTAATTAAAAGAGGCGAACTCTTCGGGCTCCTTGGACCCAACGGAGCAGGTAAAACAACCCTTGTCAAGATACTCTGCACACTTCTGCCGCCAGACCAAGGCACCGCCACAGTAAACGGCTTTGATGTAGTCAAGCAGCAGATGAAAGTAAAACAGTCTATAGGCACTCTTTTCAGCGTGGGAGAACGCGGTTTCTTCTGGAGGCTCAGCGGTTACCGCAACTTGGAGTTCTTTGCCGCTATAAACAACGTTCCTCGAAGTACCAGACAAAAGCGAATCATGGAGGTTCTGGAGCTGGTGGATTTGAAGGAGAAGGCAGATGTGCTTTTCCAGAAGTATTCAGGTGGAATGAAAAGAAAGCTTGCCCTGGCAAGAGCTTTGTTGGCAGACCCGCCTATTCTTCTTCTGGATGAGCCAACCACAGGGCTAGACGTTACTTCGTCTAGGAACATTCGCGATTTCATAAAAAATGACCTTAGCAAAAAACACGGCAAAGACAGTACTTTACACGACGCATTACATCGAGGAGGTTTCCCAGATGTGCGACAGAGTTGGCATCATGAACAAGGGTAAAATCGTTGCGTTAGACACACCTAACGCATTAAAGGGCATGGCAAAGAAAAACGAAGTCGCAGATTTCGTTGTTAAAAACATGTCCCAAGCACAGGTGAATGCGTTGCGTGGTTTGGCTGGGGTTGCAGGTTTAGCTTCAGAAGTGCAGGATTCAGTTCTTGGGCAGACGCGCCTACGGGTGCGCTTGGAGAACGTGGACTCGTTGCCGATTGTGTTAGATTTCTTTTTCCGCGAGAAAATCAAGCTTGTTAACTTTCGCCAGGAAGAGCCCACATTGGAGGATGCATTTATTGAGCTAACAGATGCTGGTACGAGCCGATGAGGTTGACTCAGGAACTGGACAAAATCTACTACTTCATGAAACGCGACATCATTTCATTCTCAACTTACAAAACAAACATCTTGCTAAGCGTCGTAAGTGCTCTTTTTGGAGCGTTGTCATACGCATTTTGGGGAGCTAACGCATCCATGCCGAGCGTGCAGAATCTCGGTATGCCCGTTGTAACTTACTTGCTCATTGGCCTTGCTTTTAACACATACTTGTCCCAGAGCCTTACGCTAGTTCAGAAAACCATTAACCCATGGAGTCTTGAGGAAGTGTTGGTTTCGCCCACCGGACTTGTAACCTTTATTGTAGGCAGTTCGCTTTGGGGGTTCATCTGGAGCACGCTTGTCATTGTTATTTACTTGTCTGTGGGTGTTTTTGCTTTTGGGGTTATCTTAAGTGTCAACATCATTGGAACCATCATTGTTGTAGGGCTGGGGATTGGAACATTCATCGGGTTTAGCATGATAGGTGCTGGAGTTTTAATTTTAACAAAACAGGGCGACCCTGTTACCACAATCATCACTTTAGCCACCAACCTGTTTGGAAACGTGCTTTTCCCAATCTCTGTTATGCCGCTTCCCCTTCAGATAATCAGCTTCTTTGTGCCGCAGTATTACTTCTTCACTTGTATTCGACCTATGTTGATTGGACAAGCCATTGGAGTGATTCTGCCGGATATATTAATTCTGGGTCTGATGTGCGCGCTAATTCTTCCTGTCGGTTACCTGGCATACTCTTGGTGCCTTAAAATGGCGAGGAAAAACGGAACCCTCTCCTGGTTCTAAAACAGAATGCAAATACCTTCATGATGAGGCTTTGCTTTTATTCACAGAGTGACGACTTTTAAGAGTATATACGTGCGGTATATATTTTGGGTATTTTACATTTTGAGTCAAACAAACATTATAACTGTAAAATCCCAACTGAACTCAAAAAAGAAATAAAGCAAGTTGATGTCAACTGGAGTGAATACATTAGAGAGTGTGTTTAAAAAAAGATAGATGAACAAAAAATGAAAGAAGCTTCTGCTCTTGTGAAATAAGGTTGCGCGCCAAACCAATATCAGAAGATGAATTATTAACTTGGATTCAAGAAGGCAGAGAGACATAAATCTAATTCAATACGTCGTCGAAGCAAAGGTGTAGTGGCAAAATGGGTTCTACCAATTGAACCCTACCAAAAAAATGCTTTACAATTAAGGATTACTACATTTCTAAAAGAGTCGGTTTATGCGCGTCCACTATCTTACTATTGAAGTCACCAATGTTTTGTGAAAAGCAGTAAAATTCAAAAGGCTTTCTCTAGAAAACGCCCAAGAAGCGCTAAAAATGCTTGGTAACAACAACATAGGGTCTTCATAAGTTTGATTGGAACGAAGCTTCACAAATACTCAACACATGGGCCAAACTAGAAATTGAAATTTATGATTCCACTTATCTCTTCTTAGATCAAAAAATTAAAGACCAACTCATCACATCCGATTCTAAATTGTATGAAAAAACAGAAGGCATTTTCAGGTCTTAAAAACATATCAAAGACTACGGACGATGAGTGCGAAAATCCGAGAATTTTATTTTTTACTAATTTTGCTTCTAAGAATTTGTTTTAAGTTAAGCTCAAAAGAGGATACCGGGTTTTCAAGTTTCCAAACCTCTAGCACCAAAGGATTAACCTCACCCACAATGCCTACTTCAACGCCTCCAACACAGATTTTACCTACTCTGCCTTCTATAAAGCTCGGGTGAGTGGTTACTTTTATTTGCCAATCAACACCAAAATTAGCCATAAAAGACTCGAGGACAGATTTGATTTCGCTGAAATTTGCCTGTGGATGGGCGGTTACTGCGGCTAGCAAATCTTCATCGCGTGTTCGTGTTTCGTGGGTTTCATCGGGTAACGTAACTTTGCCCAGTTCAAAGATTTTTTGCGGAAACTCCACTGAAGGGTTGTTGCTGAGGAATTCCATAAGGCTAGGTAGGAGCCAGTTGCGCATGCAGGTCATAGTTATTATTTTTGGGTTGGTGAGTTCGATGATTTTGGTTGGTGGTGTGTTCATTTTTTGGAAAAGTGTTTCCTGGTTGGTTAGGGTGGTGTTTAGTGTTTCTTGATATCCAAGTCCAACCATAGAGTTCGCGGGCGACGTCGATGTAGTGTTGGTCGGGTTTTGCGCATCCTGTAGTTGGCATCTCGCGCCATGTTGGCTCTATGTTGTTGTAGCCGTATGCGATGGCTACGTCTTCGATTATGTCAACTTGATGCATTACATCTACGCGGTAGCATGGAACCAGCACCGACAAACAGTCGCCTGAAACCTTTTCAACTTCCAATCCAGCGGTGAGCAGCAAATCAGAAATTTGTTTGCTATTCAACTTTAAGCCCAAAAGCCTGTTCGTGTACTCAATGCTCAAAGGTATCTTGCGGTTGTTAAAATCAGGCGTAATTACGGTTTTCTCTGTATAACTTGACTTTGCAGGGTAATTGATCGTTGCCGAATATGCTTTTCCACCGCGGTCAATCAACGCCAAAGTAACTAGGTTAAGCGTGTTTAGAACGGTTTTATGCAGTGTTCCAGTGACTTCAACTAGTAGGTTGCGTGAATCCTCTGTAATTTTGCCTAAATCATTCGAGTTTATGATTGGAGGGAACGAGAGCACTTTGCCTTCGCTGTCAAATAGCATTGGGTAAAGTGGGTTTTTCTTAACGATTTGACCATACTCGATGCCTTTTGGGTGGCGCTCGAGAATTTCGTCTAAACCCATTTTTTCACTGAAGCCCAAAGGAACAAAACTTATATCCGTAGGCTTAACTGCGGTGTATTCGATTGGGGGCTTAATGAGGTCCAAGTTGTAGATGCCGATGGAGGTTTTTTGGCGGCTTCGACCGTTAGTCTGGTCTAGTTTGTCTTGCAGGTGCATGATTCCTCTGATTGTGGTGTCTGAGAGGTGTATGTCTTTGATTATGGAGCAACAAATGTAGGGTCGAATGTTGTACAATTGAGGGTTAACATTGACTTCGATGGATGATTTGCCCAAAGAATATTGTTTTATTCCCTTCGTGTTGTTCAGGTAGCCTTGCAATGCGCGGCTTAAGCCTTCGACGCCCCAGAGGTCGGGGCGGTTGGTGTCTTTCATTTCAATGCTAACGGTACATTCTTTTTCGTTGAACCCTTTCACTTCCGCTTTGACGTAAGCGAGGATTTCGTCGAGTTTTGCCCTATCACCGTTCAATTTCACGTTGAGCAAACGTTCCAGTTCAGGATAATCTACATCGATTGTTGGCATTCTAAGTCACCTGTTTTTTCCGTAGCCAATTGAGGTCTTGGCTAAAAATCATGCGTATATCCTCAATGCCCGCACGCATCATGAAAAGGCGGTCAACGCCAAGTCCCCAGGCAATCACAGGCTCCTTAACTCCTAGTGGCAAGGTGACTTCGGGACGGAAAATCCCTGAACCGCCAAATTCCACCCAGCCGTAACCTTCCTTGTAAGCGCTGAGTTCTACGCTAGGTTCAGTGAAGGGGAAATAGTCGGGTTTGAAGCGGATTTTTTCTGCTCCGGCTATTTCCTTGGCAAACTTTCCTAACACGCCAAGCAGGTCTTTTAGGTTGAGGTTTTTGTCGATTACGATGCCTTCGACCTGATTAAATTCTGAGAGGTGCGTTTTGTCCGTTATTTCGGGTCGGTAAACCCTTGCAATTGAGAAGTGTTTGCTAGGGGCCTCAAACTTTTTTGCTTCAAGAGTTCTTGCGCTAAGACATGTGCCGTGTCCACGAAGCAGCAAACGTTGGGCAGCTCCAAGAGAGTAGTTGTATCCCCAACCTGTAGAACCCGTTTTCCAGCCATTTTCATGTGTCTCTTTTACGTTTTCGAGTGCCTGAGCATGTTTTGCTAATTCGCCACACTGCGGATCTTTAATGTAGTATATATCTGAGGGTTCCCGAGCTGGATGGTCCTGTGGCACATAAAGCGCGTCAAAATTGAAGAATGCCGTTTCAACAGCAGTTCCAATCATTTCCTGAAAACCTAACTGGACCAGTTTAGCACGAACCTCGTCAAGAAACTGCAAGTAAGGATGTTTCTTTCCAGAAAAAGTTTTTGCCACTGGCGCTTCTATGTTATATTTTTGCAGCTTAACCTTTTTCCATTTGCCTGTAATTATGAGTTCTGGGGTCAACTGGGTGACTTCTTGGGGCGCGATTGTGGCTACAGCGGCTGTTTTTTTGCCTTCTGCGGTGATTTGGAGAGTGCGTGTAGTTTTCGGCTCAACGGTTAGGAGTTTTCTTTTTTTAAGTTGTTCAGTTGCTTGTTGAAGTTCCAAGCTTAGGTCTTCTTGGGGTTCTTGCTTTTTTGTCTGCAAATGTTTTAGGAGGGTTTCGTCGCATCCTTCGGGGATAACTGTTTGGTGCAGCAATAATTCAGTTATATGAAGTGTATTGCTTTGCGGCGTGAAAATTGCCCATTTTTTTCTAATAACCCAACCAAGTGCAATCTGAACAAACTGATCCTTGAGCCCAGCTTTTTCTGCCGCTTCTTTTAGGTCTGCGGTTCCGCCAAGTTGTGCGGTAGCCAGGATTAGGTTTCGTTCAGGTAAGCCATTTTTGGCGTATTTTTCGCCCTCTGGAGTTAATTTGATGATGGTTTGAATTTTTGCGTGGATGGCTACAAAGTTTTTTTCTTGCAGCGTTAGGGCGTTGCGCATCACGGCTGAATCTTGAATTCCGCAGGCTTGGATTAGTTGGTCAACGGTTGCGTTTCCGCCAAGCGTCTCCAATGCCGAGAGGAGTTGTTGTTCTTGGGTTCTGAGTTCAGCCATCCTTTTTGCCTTCGCAACGAGGTTTTTGTTATTGGATAGTTGCCAGTTCAATAAAAGCATGCTGATTCTGCTTTATTTACGTAGAATTGGAGAAACAGGACTTAGCATAATTTGGTTTTGACGTTTGAAGCTGATTAATATGGGAAAGTGAACAAACTGACTTAGAATAATGTTGCTCAGTTAACATTCGCATACATAATTTTGTTTTTACAACCAGTACAAGCTTTAACAGGCTTCTCAACCACGTTCTTCCTCGTCCAACTCTATCAACGGGAATCAAGACACCCCTAAAATCATCAAAAAGGCAAAATCTTCCAAAAAAAGATTAAAGAAAATTACTTTTGGAAGCTATGTTATCTGGATTTTTTTGTCGATTGAACTGTAGATGTTTTTCTCGATTGTGCGTTTTAGGTTGTTGATTTTGTCCTCTGTTTCTTTGTAAGCGTTTTCTTTTACGATTTCATGTGTTTCTACGCTTGTTTTTCTGACTTTTAGAAGGTTTACTTGTTCTTGGAATTGCGCCAGGGTTTGATTTATTTCATCCATTCTCGATGACGCTAGCAACTGGTCTTTATTCGTCGCCATCTCTATGCACCTTAGTTGCAGCTTCACTAAAGAATCCTTATGCAGAATCTCAACCACAGAATCTGTCGCTTTCCGTGCCTTGTCAGGTTTCAACTTTAGCTTATCCTCTGCTAATAGCTCTTCAAGTCTCTGCAGAATCTCTTTAAGCAGGGGATAACCCGGTTTCTCTGATACCAATGCGTCAAAGGGCTTCTCAAGGTACTGGCTGATCTTGTTTAGTTCGTCGGGTGTTATTCCTCCTCCGCCGCCTCCAGTGGCTAAGGCTTGCATTTTGATGAAAGGCTTCTGCAAGTGCCTAAGATCATGCTTTAACTCGTTGCTTAAGGATTCAATCTCACAGGTTACCATATTGAGTTTGTCGATTGGTCCTTTGCTTGTTAGTTCGTTTATTTTTTCCTCTAAAGTATCGATGTCCTGCTCGATTGGCTTACGCTCATTTCTTAGGTTTTCCTTATCTTCGCCATAGGCAATTAACTGTTTTTCTATGTTTTGAAGCTCGTTTATTTGCTGGAGAGCTTCTTCCAAGGTTTTAGTTTTGATATATTCCTTGGTGACGTAGTCGTTTAGGGTGTTGTATGCTTGTTTGGCACGCTCATAAACGGCTAAGAATTTCCTTCTATCCATGATGAAGAAGGGTGAGATTCTTGGAAACCAATTTTTAATGTCTATATCCGTTACCAATAGGACTTTTTGTGTTTCCTGAACATACCTACTCATACTCTCATAGGAGACTTGATCGGGAGGACTGAGTTTTTT
The DNA here is from genome assembly GCA_963775685.1 of Candidatus Bathyarchaeota archaeon. GTDB lineage: Archaea > Thermoproteota > Bathyarchaeia > Bathyarchaeales > Bathycorpusculaceae > Bathycorpusculum. Next base: position 84,577 of record CAVZJV010000005.1, on the reverse strand, counting down.
GAGTCGATCGAGAAATAATCGGGCTAATTTGTTTAAGGCTCTAGCGCGGTTGTAAACTTTCATGTTCCTTTTTTCTATCTCTTTTGAACTGGTGTCAAAAAGCTGCCTGCTAACATCTGCAACAGTTTGAAGGGAAAAATTCATTTCGTCACGTAGTTTTTTGGCTTGGGCATGTACAGGTGTGAGGATTGAGCTAGTTTGGTTTTCAAGCCAACGTTTCACTTCGTCTGAGGATGAGAACTGTAGGGTTGTTTCAGTCAATACTGCTTCACTGTACTACTTTATTTGTTGGCTTGTTTATCAATTTTAGCCCGATTTGTACACAATTTTGTACTCTATTTTGGGTAGCTACTCTTAAATAGGTAACAACTGTTAAAACAAGCCTAAGAGGAAAACATCTTGGACACTAAAAAGCTGTCACTAACAATCGTCTTCGCAGCCCTAGCAATAGCCCTAAACCCAACATTTACCTACATCAGCTTTGCTGCACCCTTCGCGCAAGGGCTCATCTATCAAATATGGGAAATCCCCATAGTAATCGCATTCCTAATAATCAGCCCAGTAGCCGGAATAGGAGTATCACTCTTGAATACCGCTGTCTTATTCGCAATCTTCCCCGGCGCCTTACCTACAGGTCCAATCTACAACCTCGCCGCAACCTTATCCATGCAAGTTGGAATTTTTGCTGCGGTAGCATTAGGCAAAAGATTTTTCTGCTCAAAAAACCCAGACACGAATATACTCTCTAAAGCCAAATGGGCGGCAGTCGCAACAACCTTAGGGATCTTAACCAGGGTGGCATTCATGTCACTTGTTCTATACTTTGCGCTTCCTCAGGAAGCACCAATAGGCTTCAAAAGCTTCGGCTTCGACCAAGCATTAACAATTGCATATCTACCATTTGCCGCCTTCTTCAACGCAACTCTTGCGCTGTATACAATTCCGATAGGCTGGTTGATTGCACACAGGGTTCAAAAAGTCCTGCATATAACGATGCCACAGGTAGAAAAATGTCCGGTTCCAACACAAAAATGAAGAAAATTTAGAATCCTAAGGATTCTGCCAGTACCTTAGGGTTTATTTTTCCCGCTTTGAAAGTTTTGCCTGTTTTTGCATTATTAATCATTAAAAAAGCGGGGGCGAATAAGCCATGGTCGATTTTGTAGAAGTCTTTGTCGGCTTCGCGGAAAATCTGCAGGAACGGCTTGCCGTAATCTTTGGAAGCCATTGATGGTGCTTGGTTGATAATGTTTTGAAGCGCAACTTCATCGTCAAAGTCAACTGTGAGATAGACTGTTCCACCATAGAGTATGGTGTCGTTGGTTCTTGCCATAGCAACCTCAAAGTCCATGCCAACGGGTGGAATTGGACAGTAACCCATCGCATAACGAATAACCTTTGAGCTTAAACCAAGAGTACGGAGTTTATGGATGCCCACTTCAACTACTCTACCCGCAACTTGAGTTAAGCCTGCGATGCTTGCGGTTGGAGCGACAACTGCAATCAGGTTCTGCGCTGAGACACCGCTGGTAGTTGTCACTTTTTCTATGAGCGCGTCAGAAGGTAAAACGTTGCTTTCCAGTGTGATGACAGCTTTGTCGCTTATGTCCTTGTAGGCTATCTCTTCGAAAATGTCTTTGGGTTTAAGCGCAAGGGCGCGGATGGGACCTGAACCTATGGCTATGGAGCCGTCTGGTTCTTTGATGCGCCACCCTGCAAACTGAGAGCCCAACATGGCAATCGCTGGATGATCTGAGGTAACAGTGATGGATGGGAAAGTTAGGTCGCCATAAGTTTTGAAGCCCAATTGCGCTTTGCCGGCGCCGCCTAGACAAAGTTCAGTTAGTTTTTTCCCTGCTTGAAAGCCGCCTGGGGCATTTACGCCTGAATCGATGATTGTGGCTCCAGCAGCCGATTTTGAAACTGTAACACAGTAGAATTCAGGGTTATCGATAAATTTTTGCGCTATATTCCAAGCCATTTGGTTTATGCTAAGTGCTTTACCCATAAACGTTCACCTTAGAGTACTTTTACAGGCGGGTTTTTAAATATTAAAGGTACCGTCAGAGTTAATGGAATGTTATGGTCTGTATCCGCTTAGGGTACAGAGTGCCAATGCCACCGCGGTTAGGTCTGCTGTAGTGCCTGGATTGCAGGAGTTGCCAGATGAGCGAAGGGTCCGATCAAACTCAGTGAGGCTATTTTTCCCTTCAGCGGTGTCTAAGCCTCCTATCGCCAAAATTGCCTTTGCCTCTTGTGAGACTTCAAGAGCTTTTTGTTTGCTAACTTTGCGGGCGATGAAGGTGTCGGCGCGCTCTGAGAGGATTTTAAGGAAAGTGTGGACGACCGCATTGTTAAGGGGCTTGTTTTCAAGTTGTTTCATCAGATATGGGTATGATAAGTCAAAGGTTATGGAGTAGTTGTTGACCCATTCGTAGCATATGTCGTCGTATCCTTGGGCGATTTTGAAAACCTCAAACAACCCAATATTATCTGTTAGCAACCTTTCTTTAGACGCAGGATCAGAAACATCAAGGTCTGGTGCCTCGCCAAGTCCACTTGGGCTCGCGATATCAACAGCTTCGTAGAGATGAACCGAATCCCAAGCTGTGGTTGATTTAACTGCTAAATCGATGTTTTTGCGTATCTCAAAGAAATTAAAGGCGTAATTTTCCTTTGTAGGTGTCATTCCTGCGGCAACTGCAATGGGAATAAAAAGCATAACGGTGCCTAAGATTGTGTTTCCGCCCCTCTGCCAAGCCTTAACATCTAATGCGCAGTCTTTGATAAGTTGCCCCACTCCAACTTTGCCAGCATCAAGCCTCTTCTCTGCGACTTTTGTTCCAAGATATGCTGCTTCCTGAAAATTTGGTCCCGCTGCAACCGCTGAAGCCAAAAAATGCTCCACCCTTGTTTTTTCAAAGCTGGAGGTGAAGCTGACGTTGCCTGGTTTTTGGGCGCTGACTTCAAGCATTATCGCCAGCTGAAGGCACTTTGAAATGTGCTGGGCTTTTTTGCAGTTGCTCATCGGAATGCTCCGACTCTATGTGGTTTTAAAAAGGTTTATTAAAGTTTTGAAAACTACAAGCCCTGATTGACATGATTGCACGCGAAGGCGACCTGGTCAAAACCAAAAGCAATGTAGTTTTCGATGTTAAAGGCCTGGTTCATCCACCAAACAAGATCGTCGCGTTTCCCCGTTTCATCCCTTCGCCTGAAGGCATACGAAGGAGCAAAGATGGGCTTTATGGCAAAGTTTACAGCCTAAGCGACCGATTCGAGTACTTGCGGAAGAACCATCCAGACCTCATCATTTTTGACCCTGTGTTTGGGGAGACAATGTGTGAGGTCCCCATAGAGCAAATAGCTGAACATTATCTGCCGACCGAGAAACTTGCAGAATTGCGCAAATCCAAAACCCTCAATGCCTTAGAAAGCAAAGGGCTACATCTTGCGACAGCGTTAAAAGAAAAAGCAGGGATCTCATGGAGTGCGATTGGCATTTCTGGTTCGATAATGGCGGGTTTAACAACTGAGAAATCAGATATCGACCCGCTGGTTTACGGCGTAAAGAACAGCCACAAAGCTTACGTTGCCCTGAAGGAACTGCTAAAAGAGGAGGATTCAGGATTCAAACCCTACAGCCAGTGAGGAGCTCCAGACTCTCTTCGATTTCCGTTCGAAGGATACCCAGATGAGCTTCGAAGACTTTGTTTTAGTCGAAAGCCGCAAAGCTTTCCAGGGCATGTTCATGGGCACGGACTACTTCATACGCTTCGTGAAAGATTGGGCTGAAACTATCGAGCAGTATGGCGAGGTGTGCTATAGCAATAGTGGCTACGCAAAAATAACCGCCAAGATAGCTGATGCATCCGATTCACTATTCACGCCCTGCTCTTACAAGTTCCATGAAGTGGCAACTGTTGAAGGACCCAAATTGGCGCCAATCGAGGAAATCGTTTCTTTTCGCGGTAGATTCTGTGAACAAGCGGTAGTAGACGAAAAAGTTGAGGCACAGGGAAAAGTGGAGCTTGTAACCGCCAAGAAAAGCGGGCGTGAACATTACCGCCTAATTATTGGTAGCAAGCCGTCCGATTACATGGTGCTTCTGCATTAGTGCAACACTTTAAGGACCTGTTCGTAGTAGCATGGGCAATAGGTCAACGTTATCTGCCAAAAGCTTCCCACTGGCAACTGTACTTCTTCTAGGTTGCCCTCAACGATCACGGTTTCGTCTTTTTTTGTCTGCTGCCTGAACTCTTCCATGTATGAGAAAATCCGTATCACTTTAAGCGCCTCCTTAGGACCAGCCAAAACTTCAATGGGCTCGATACCATAGATTGATGGAATAAAAGGTGCCTCATCGTCCTTGGTGACGCGGGCTTTTAGTTTAACCCAGCCTTTCTGCATGATGTGTGCTTGTGGGTCGTATTCGTTTTTGATTTCACTCCAAGCTTTCACGGGTTCAAATTCGGCTTTTATTACCCTGCCGCTGTGTTTGGTGTCGTCGTATAGGCCATAAATCATTTTGCGACGCTGATGCCAAACAAAATCTTCAACATCAAAATTTTTGAATCGCCAATCTTTGCCCTTCATCGCATCGTTGGATTCAAACTCGTTTCTTAAACCTGAACTGTTGTCAGCGTATAATTCTGCCATGGTTTGGCACATTTTGACATTTTCAGTTTTACCGTAAATGGTAAAATCTATGTCAGAGAACTTTGGGTGGTGGAATCCATGTAGCATCGAGCCGAAGACCCCGAAACTTTTGGCGGTTACTCCTGATTTTTGAGTTGCTAAATCCAGAACATGTTCCATCGCTGCCAGCAGTGAATCCGTTGGTCCTGCTTTAAGTAGTTCTTGTAGGCGAGGCTGCGGTCGTCTAGCTTGTGCAATTAAATTACGTGGTACTCCAACGATTTTTAGGCCCAGCATCTCATGCAAAACAAGGTAATGTGGGTATTTTTCGGTGACGAGTTTCATGCCTTCGTCGTTGTAGAATTTGTAGAAGAGTTCCCTTCTTCCTGTTCTTGGTGCACGTGGATCTTTTGAATGAAAAATTTTGGATGAGGCGTATTCCGCGTCGCATATGTAGGAGTTTTGTGGGTGGCTATAACCGAAGACACGGAAAATTATGCCTTCTGCGGTTTGGATGGCATCGCGATCACGCAGTTTTAGATTGGCCATATGTACTCTTCTTCCGAGGTGGCTGTTCCCACGACGGCTTGGTAGAAGACGCTGCCGTCTTTTGTGCTTTGGGCTTTCTCCAGTGTTCCTGCAACTTTAATTTGCTGTCCTGCTCTTGCGACGTTTCGGTAGCAACCTATGTTTGAGGTCACAATGGTTGGGGTTTGTTCGAGGCTGATTTCGCTTTGTTGGTCTTGGGGTTGATAGTTGCTAATTCGGTAGATTGCTGGTCGATACATGGTTTCTGTTTCGTCGCAAACGGTTGCTGTAAAACGGAGCTGTGCTAGCGGGGTGAAAGTATAATCTCCATAAAGGGTTTTGATTTCCTCGGGTTTTTTGGTTGCGTTGTACATCCAGATTTTGCCCTGATACTTGCCCACGAACTTTCGCGCGGCTTCAATGCGGTTGCCCGCGATGTAGGTGAGCTTGTTTTCGTTTACGAGCCGTTGTATGGCATCTTCGACAACTCGGAAGTTGTTTGAGCCATAGACGACAAAGTCGATGTCTGATTCTGGTGCATGCATTTCCAGGGCAATGGAGCCGTGGATGCCCAGGTCGCTGCAGGGGACACCTGACTCTTTGGAGATTAAATCGATTAGTCGAAGTGACATGGCTTGGAGTCTATCTGGGTTTTTAAGGGTCTGGAGCCAAACAAGGCGGTCTTTGGGAACGAAAACCTGTTCAATCGCGTCTAGTGGGGCAGTTATGAGTTCTTTGCCGCGTGTCTGGTCAAAATAGAGGTAACTTGGGAAGGTTTTGCGGAAGGCTTCGATGAAGGTTTGGTAGTTTTTGGCGGTGTAGAGTTTTTCTGCACGGAACAGTTGGCTAGTAAGCGGGTTTGTGCCAAACCGCCATGTCCTAGTGAGCATTTCAACATCGAATAATCCCTTGTATTGAGCGGGGATGTATTTGAGGAACGCGAAAACTCTGTCGTCAGGGTGCTCGTACCCAAACGTGTTCATGATAAAACCGTCTTTTGTAACAAACGTGTCTCCATCCATGGGAGTCCAGACATCAGCTTCTTCCGTTTTAATACACCGCAAAATAAGGGTGAAACGTTGATTAAAAAAGCTATTGTATTCGTTAAAAAACATCAAACCGCTGACACATGGCTAAAAACAAATTTTTATAAGCGTGCCCTTTCACTGGTTTTTTATGTATCGCTTTGTGGCTTTCCTGAGAGCAATCAATGTGGGCGGACACATTGTTGTAAAAGAAAAACTAAAAGAAGCCTTCACTTCTTTAGGCTTCAAAAACGTTTCCACTCACAAACAAAGCGGCAATGTAGTTTTTGAGGCTGACTCTCCGGATTCTCAAGAAGTGAAAGCCCAAATCGAAGAAAAACTCTTTGACGACTTAGGATACACGGTTGCCGTGTTTGTACGGACATTTTCCCAGCTCGAAGGCATAATCAATCTTGACCAGTTCAAAGGTCAAAGCAGAGAAGGCGCAAGTTTTCTGGTGACTTTTCTAGCAACTGCGCCAACCACTTCCCCTCTTCAATTGCCCTTAACAATTCCAAAATCCACTGCGCAAGTAATTTCGGCGAAGGGCACTGAAGTTTTTAGTGTGACTCACGGTGGCGGCGAAGGTGCTTTGCCTAATTCTTTTTTGGAGTCAAAGTTGAAAATGAAGGCAACTACTCGAAACATGAATATAATCAGCGAAATCTTGGAAAAGTATACCTAACTCTGCTTTCGGTGTCAGTTTTATCTTCATGAACCTTTTCGATGGAGAATGGGTAATTGTAGCAGTTTTCATTGTATGTGTTTTAGTTATTACAATAACTCAGAATGTTCCCGCTTGAAGGTTCATTCAAAAAAGGTGAATGAAGTAGGCTCTTTTTTAATGAATTTTTCCTAGAGCCCTATCTCTTATCCAGTCATGGGCGAAAATTTCCGCTTCACCGCTTTCTATGCCTTCCATAATCTTATGCGCTGCGTATTCTGCGGGGTCAGGCGGGAATGGACCGTGAGGTTCTAGTTCGCTCTCGGGCACTGGGACGTCTCGGATGGTGTTTCTTTCAAAGTTGGTAAGTGTAATGTAGGGGTAGACTACGCTTACAGTTATGTTCTCTTTTTTGAGTTCTTCTCTGGCGGTTAAACTTACAACTGACAGGGCACGTTTTATTGAGGCGTAAGGGGCGTTGTTTGCCAGGTTCATCAAGGCAACGGCTGAGCTTATGTTAACTATTGTGCCTCCGCCCCCTGCCCTCATTAATGGAATAACCTGTTGCATCGCGGCGATTGGTCCAACCAAGTCCAAGTCGAAGATATAGTGGAAGGTGTCAAGGTCCATTTTTTCCGTTAAAGCATCATAGCCAACGCCAGCGTTGTTGATTAGCAAGTCGATTTTGCCAAATCGGTTAAACACTTCTTTAATCATCCTTTTGACTTCAAAAACCTTCGACATATCAGCGGCAATTGCAATGGAGTTGGGAATTTCTTTTGATAGATTCTCTAATTTGTCTTTTGAACGTGAAACCAGCGCCACCTTGGCGCCCTTAATGGAGAGTAGTTTTGCAGTTGCTAGCCCTATTCCAGATGAGGCTCCTGTTATAATGGCTATTTTGTCTTTGACATCCATAAAAACTCAACCTAAAACACTTTTTAGGGCAAGAAATGAGTTTACCCAACATACAAACAGATGCATGTAGTATAAAAAATTTCTTCTAAAACATAACTCGTCATTTTCAGCCTTTTTTCAATTTTCCGTCCGCAAGTTCATATATAGATGCAGGTTATTTTTTGTTGCATCGGTGTTGCTTTGCTTGGTTTACTTGAGCCTTTAAAGGTTAAGGGTTACACTCTTCGCAACCGTATTGTTTTGCCACCTATGCAGACGGGAAGAGCAAGCTTTGAGGGCGCAATAACCAACAGATTGATAAACTTTTATGTTCGCCGCTCAGCAGCTTTAGGGTTACCCATTGTTGAGCACTCTTATGTTTCACCCACCGGGAAGATAGGACCCAAACAACTCGGAATCCACGATGACTCAGTAATTGACGGTTTTGCAGAGCTCGCAAACGCCCTGCATGAAGTTGGTGCACCAGCAATCGTGCAGATTTCACATGCAGGCGCAGTCACGAACCGACGGGTCATCGGTGTCGAACCAGGAGGTCCTTCCCCAAGAGATAAAAGCAGAATGTTGGATGCAGCGGAAATTTTCAGACTAGCTGATGAGTTTGCTTTGGCGACTGAGCGTGCAGTTAAGGCTGGGTTTGACGGGGTTGAGTTGCATGGCGCCCATGGCTACCTGTTAAACCAGTTTTATTCTCCTTTGTTTAATAGGCGTGAGGATGAGTTTGGCGGTTCTTTGGAGAAAAGGATGCGTTTTCCGCTGTTGGTTGCCGAAAAAGTGCGCAGATGCCTCGGCTCTAAAATATTGCTCTATAGGTTAGGGTCAGATGATTTAGCTCCATATGGAACCCATATTGAAGATTCAGTGACGTTCGCTAAGAGACTCGAGGCATCTGGAGTAGATATCCTGGATGTTTCCGGGGGCATGTGTGGCAGCGAACCAAGGCAGCTACGACAAGTTAAAGGCTATTTTGTTCCGCAAGCTGCTACGATTAAAAAGGCGGTTACAGTTCCAGTTATCGGCGTGGGCGGAATCACAGAGCCCGAATATGCGGATATGCTGGTGCGTGAGGGCAAAATTGATTTGGTAGCGGTTGGGCGGGCGTTTTGGGGGGATTCGCAGTGGGCAGAAAAAGCGGTGGAGACGCTGAAAAATCTAGATGAATAACAAAACTCTTATGTTGATAGAGTACATTGTATTGGAAAGAGGAATGATGCGCTTTTAGTCCCAAAAAAAGAACCCCCAGAAACGCCAAAAACCGAGGCAGAGGCATTGAATATCCAATGGAAATTGGAGAAGAATTCGACGTGGATGTTATAGATGTGAGTCCCAATGGGGAGGGCGTCGCCAAAATCAAAGGTTTTCCGGTTTTCATAAAGAATGCCAAAGCTAACGAACATGTAAAGATTAGAATAACGAACCTAATTAGCGGTTGTGCAGACGCAGAACTCGTCCTTTAAGAAGGGCATGAATTTTTATTTCCCTTTGAAGTTTGTTATTGACCGTTTTTCTTTTATTATTCTTTTAAATATGAGTCCTTCCTTGTTCTTGTTTCTCAACGAATGCATCTGAAGAGATGCCGCCTTTGACTATTTGTTTAAGTCCCATGAATTGAAGTAATGGGTAACTTAACTAAGACTTGAACCCAGAAAGTTAGGGTCTTGAAAGGTTGTGGCTGCTCCAGCAATTACAAAAATTAGACGCCAGTTGAAATAACTATAATTAACTTCTCTGCGCCACCACACAGGGCTTTCTTATGTTCCTTTAGGGTAATAATAAAATTAGTTAATCAGGTAATATTTACCTGTTACGCATTCATTGCAACTATGTGATGGGGCTATGCTTTAGATGGTTGAAGCTTGCAAAAAGGTGGTAGACAGAGTTGATTAGGTGTTTTCTGTAGTGTCTTGTGGAGTTTTTGAGGTTTTATGTGGCCACCAGTTAAGTCTCTGTGCTAACCCCATCAGGGAAGGCACAAAAAACAGGATAACCACCAAAACATCGATGATTATGGCGGCTGATACAGCTAAGGCGATTTCTTGCAAAAGTGCGATGCCTGTTATGATCAAGGACGCAAAGACGGTGGCAAGAACTAATCCCAACCCCAGAATGGTTACCCAAACTTTTTCGACGGCTGTTTTTATGGCTTCATCGTCTGTGTTTCCTTTGAGTGCTTCTTCGCGTATTCGGGTTACAAAGAATATGTCGTAGTCTATTCCTACCCCTAGCATAGTTACTACCACAAAGAGGGGTGCGAAGTCGAGGATTGGCAAATTGCTGGCATAGAAGAAAACTGCTGAGAGAATAGCTATCGCAAAAGCTACGCTGCAGAGTATGGTGAAAATTAGCCGTAGAGGGGTGAAGGCTGACCGAAGTTGCACAAATAAGATTATGTACACTGCAACGGAGAGGATAACGACGACTTCGGGCAGCAGGTTTGCCATAAAGGCTTTGCTGTCTATCGAGGATTGGGTTTCTCCGCCAAAATTAACTGTGACCCCGTCAATAAGTACCAGCGCATTAATTTTCTTTTCCATTTGAAGAAGCGAAGTCATAGCAATCTGACTTTGCGATTCGTTAGCGAGTCCCACCGTGATTCGAACGGTCATATTGTCTTTCCCTATCATAGAGTAGATTTGGCTTTCATATTGCGGCTTAAGCGTGTCAGACATGCTTGATAGCCCTGAATAGTTGAAAGAGGAACCAAACGGTCTTGTGGGGCCAATCACTGTGACTACATTGGGCGAGTTAGCGACTGAAATGGCTACCAATTCAAGTTGGTCCATGAGAGTTTGATTTAGTTGGTTTTTGCCGTAGGATACAGGAGTGGGGGTTGTTACCACAATGGTGGTTGGACTGATGGATGCGCCTCCAAAACTGTTCGATATAACCGTTAAGCCCTGGTTGCTGGAAAAGTTTGGTATGAGTTTTAGGAAGTCTGAGCCGGTGGGTGTTGTATATTCAAAGTAGAATGCGCCCAAAGCCAACCCGCTTATTAGAATAGCTATTACTTTTTTCTTTTTTAGTATATTTTTCGCCAGGTTTCTTAAACGCGGCGAATTGGAGGAGATGTTTTTGTTTTTGCCTAGTCCCGGCCAAAAAATTTTATCATTCAAAGCGATTTCAAGTGCAGGTAGCAGCGTTAAGGAGGCTGCAAGCAGAATGGAGACGCTGATGGCAATAGCAGTTCCCACATCGCTGAATATAGGTACGTTAACAACTGCCATTACTATGTACGCTACGATGACTGTGATTCCTGCGGTAAGCACAGCTTGCCCAGCCCAACGGACGGAGAGCCCTACGCTCTCTTCTACCGATCTGCCTTGTTGTCTCTCTTCTCTTGTTCGTCTAAGCTGCAAGACCGCGTAGTCAACTGCTAATCCCAGCAGAAGAAGGATGGTCAGAGTGGGTGTAAGGAATGTTATGTCGCCTTTACCTACTATAACCACTGCAAAATAGATCGAAGCAAGAGAAATAACTGTCGAAAAACCTCCTAAAATGATCGGGATAATCGCGGCTAAAGGTGCCAAGAATAAGAGTCCGACAATCAACAAAGAAATGGCGATCGCGGGTCCTACGGTGAGTTCAAGTGCGGGTATGAAGGTGTTTTCGATGTCGCGACCGAGAACAGGTGACCCGGTAACGTAGGTTGTTCCTAGGTTTTGCAATTCTGAGTTTTGTACGGCTGACTTTATTTGAGCTATTGATGTGACATCTGGTTCTGAAGAGAAGCCCAAAATGATAAGCACCGTGTTGTTGTCGGTGCCAACAAAGTTTTGGGTGATTGCATGGGTTGGTTTGTAGGGGTAGCTAACATAGTTTTGATATGCGATTGTGTTTTCGATTGCCGCATCGATTTCGGTTAAGGTGGCCCTTTGTGGCAGAACATAAAGCAAAGTAGCTAAGGAAGAGCTATTAATTGAGAAAAGGGGAGAATCCACGAATGCGCTTTGGGTAGCGTTTGCGATAAATTCGCACGAAAGCATCCATTGCTGTTTGAAGCTTGGAGATGAACCCAAGTTGACGGCTTCATTTACAAGTTGTGAGGGCGAAAAACCGATGTCGCTGTCTGTAAGGTTTCCCATCGAGTTTACAGTCAAGTTAATTGCATACTTCAAAATTGTAGCGTTTGAGGGTGCGGCTCCCAAACTGTAGAGTTGGTTGATTAGGGTTTGAGGTGTGATGGCCAGTTGAGTTGACAGGTCGGATGGAATGCTTGAGGCTATTGTTGACTTAGCTAAGTTTGTGATGGATTCGCTTTGGCTCCAACTTGAAACTGTCAAGCCTGAACCAACTGCTGTTACGATTTGTTTAGTTTGTTCATCTAATTGTGTATTGCCCAAAAAAAGCGTGACTGATTGGTTAATAGCCAAAGCTTCCCTGTCTTGAACAGAGCTAGCGTTGCTTGGAAGGCTTAGGAAGCTGGCATTCCAGACGTTAAAGAATGCAGAGTAGTAGCCGATAGAGCTTGGGTCGTCTCCGAAATTGTTTGTGATTTGGTAGGCGGTTACGTTGGCTTGAAAGTTTGCAAGGTATGGGTCAGTTAATCCTTGACTGGTTATTCCCTGCCACACTTCCACAAAAGCCGCTGGAATCCCAAAGACCAGTTGAGCGGTCTGGTTGATTCCTTCGATGGTTTGAAAAATGTTTGCGTTTAGTGGAGCCAAGTTTGTCGCTAATGAATAGACGCCTGTGTTGATGGAGCTTATGTTATTTTCTAGGGCGTCAACTTGTGGCAGAATGCTTGGAATTGACGAATTAAGTAAGCTGTACTCGGTGGAGTAGATGCTGGATTCCCCTGTAAAGTTCACAATGCTTTGGTCCTTTGAGATTGTTTGGTTTAGGTCAAGTATAGCTTTCCTTAAATCATCGGAATACGGCTGTGTGCCATGAACTACAAGTAGGATGCTGTTGGCGCTTTGGTTTTGAGAACTTGGAAACTGAGCCTTTAGTATGTGTGATGTTTTTTCGGATTGGCTATTTGTGGGAGCGGCAAAACCGCCTGTAATGTCGTATGAAACTGCCCCAAAAAAACTGGGAACCAAACTTAACGAAACAATTAAAGCAATAATCCAGGCAATGATTATCAAGCGATGCCGCTTTATAATAAATTTATTCAATGTGTCGAAGAGGTTTCTTCCCAACTGCGTCAAACTCCATAGGATCTATTTTACATCGCGTTTTCCTATTGGGGTGTACACTCAAATTAGAAGGTTTGCCAGAATCTCACTAAATCTTAACATTTGTACGAGAAATAATAGGGTAGAAATTATAATTTTAGCAGTAAATATTTGGTCAGATAGTTGTGGTTGGGCGCTGGATTTGAGTATGCTACCGAGTGAATTGTTCTCCATGTAAAATCTCTTTTTTCTTTCATGTCGCGTTATTGCTGCATCTAATATTTTTTCTATCTTGAATTATAGAAGCCTGATTCGTAAGGCCCTGTGGGGGCTATTGCGATTTAGAGTTGGTTACCAGTTGGTTTATATTTCATAATGGCACTTGAAACGTCTGAAATTTAAATGTCAAAAAAGAATCAACTGGAAAAACTGTGCCCTGAATGCGAAGAAGAAATGATTCCTGTGTATGACAAGAACAAGATACTCACTTGTTGGGAATGTACCGAGTGTGGTACGGTTATTTCATCAAAAAAAGAAAAACCTTAACCTAGCAAAGGTTTGAAATACAATTAGTCCTTGCTTAGTTTTTCATCCGCCTTAAACTCGATTTTACCACATTTTGGACAGAGATAAACTATTACAGGCAGCACTTCCTTTTCCAATTGCCCTGAGTCATCTTCAGAAAGTTCTTGACCTGATCTTTCCAAACCCTCTATCTTAAACTTAGTTCGAGCTTGCGACATCTCGACGTCACATAACAAGCAGCGGGTTACAGGTGAATTTTTTGTTTTGAGCTCTTCGGGTTTTTGTTCACTTATGGATATGTTTTCAATGCGGGTTTTTTCAGAGTCGATTTGGTTTAGCTCGCTCTCCCCTTTTCCCAAAAACCGACAGGGAGTGGCACAGTTAAACACGAACATGCAAAGATAGCAACAGGTCGTCTTCTCTTCATTTTTGCATCGCTCCTGCCTGGCTGCCTTTGCTTTCTCGCTTTCTAAAACAGCTAAGCATAATTTCTCACTTGTTAAGTATTCACAGCTGTTGGCTAATTCTGACAAGTTATTTCTTCCCCAATATACAAAACAAGTCGCCGGTTTTGCCTATTTGCGTTTTGGTCAGAAACATAAAGGATTTGCCGATTTCTAGTACAGAAGCCCATTCACGTGGCTCATTCTTTTCCATAAATCTCAAAATGTTCAACTGTGGCGGTAAGGTTGGAGGTCATCTGTCTATATTTGTGGGTCAATGTTGTTAGGTAGGATGTAAGGGGTCAGCGTCCTGTTCGTGATAATCCCAAACAAGAGAGAATTTCCCTTGATAAAGTTAGTTGGAACTAAAAGAGTGGTATTTAGGTTAAAAGCAAAGTTATTAACAAAGTTACTTCTATAGAGTCATAATTAACAAACGGGAAATGAAAACTTATGTGCAGAGTTTTGCTTGATCCAAGCTCTAATGCTAAATTACTCCTCTTTGGCTCGTTTTCCTTTCCCCTAATCAGGAGTGATAATCATTCTATTAGACAAAAAACAAGAATATGATAGCGATGTGATCGTAGTTGGTGCTGGACCTAGCGGCTCTGCTGCTGCTTACTACTTTGCATCTGCGGGTTATGATGTGATTCTCGTTGACAAGTGTAAATTTCCACGTGACAAAGTTTGCGGTGACTTTGTGAGTCCTGTAGCACAAATTGAGCTTGGAAGGTTGGGTCTTGCAAATTCTCCTGAATTTAAGAGGTCAAACCTCATTAGGAGAGCGTCAGTTTATCTGGATGGCAACGAATTGATTTCCAGATCCGTGCCAAAGGTTCAAGGTCTTCCCAGATACGGGCGTGTGGTTCCTCGTTTTATTTTGGATAAACTACTTTTAGACGCAGCCATCAAAGAAGGGGCTGTTTTCTTTGAGGGATTAAAGGCAGTAGGTATGCACACAAAGCGCAAAATCGTTGAGTTACAGGTAGAGGGACCTTCGGGTAAAAAAATATTAAAAGCTCGCCTTTTAATCGGTGCGGATGGCAGCAACTCAACCATTGCCAAACTCGTCAGGGGGCACCCTCCTTCGAGTGCAGACAGAATAATTGCCATACGCGGATACTTCAAAGACGTAGATGGTTCTTCAAATCATGCTGACCTGCACTTCAACAAAGAAAGTTTTCCCGGTTACTGCTGGCTTTTCCCAACGGGCAAAAACCAAGCTAACGTAGGAGTCGGCATGGTCTTAGACACCATACCTTCTGGTAAACGCTTGAACGAGCTTCTAAATCAACTCATCGAGAATGATTTATCATTGCATAAACGCCTTAGAAACGCTAAATTGATCGGGCCGATAAAAGGTTGGCCTTTAACAACCTATAACGCAAACCAATCATTGGTTGACAATCGAGTAATGCTTGTAGGCGATGCCGCGGGTTTAGTGAATCCTCTAAACGGAGAAGGAATTCAATACGCCCTTCTTAGTGGCAGATGGGCTTCCGAAGTTGCAATCTCTTGTTTGATAGCCGACGATTTATCCAAAGAAGCTTTGTTGACATACCAAAGTTTTGTTGAGAAAGAACTTCGATACGGAATGTCACTTGCAAGTCTAATAGTTCAATTGATAAGAAATCGAAGCTTCAATTCACTTTGGCTCCGTTCAATGGAACTCATGGCTGCACGTTCACAAGCGGATCCGAGATATGCTGATATCGTCGGAGGCATCCTAATGGGAACCGTACCTCAAAGCGAAGCTACCAACTTGGAGGTCGCCCAGGGAACAATTGAACAAGCCCTATTATCAAAAGGGCCCACAAATTTGCTCGACGCAATCCAAGATCCAAATGCCTTGGCAAAAGCTACAATGGAAGCTCTCCAAACAGGCTTCGAAATAACTGTTCAAGCAACCCAGAACCCATCTGCCTTCATCAATTGGTTCATTAAATCCGCTACAAGCGCAATAAACGTTGCAATCGCATCGTCTTCAAACTACTTAGAAACCGAGGAGAAAGCGAAATCCAACTAACTTATGCATGCTTTATTCTCCTAAAATAACTGGACAAAGGTTATCTATGAATATTGGGTATTATGAGGGGTTGGTCTTCGCTTGAGCGAATTAGTTCTGTCCAAGATGAAGAAAAAAGTAGCTGTTCGGATGCAGTACTATCTTAAACGTAACTTTGGATCAAAAACGTTAGCATACGAACTCTTGGCTGACTATCCCACTAGACCAGGAAAAGGGATTCGTCCTTTGCTTTGTCTTGCAGCGGCGGCATCAGTGGGTGGCGACTACAATAATGCGATAAACACTGCCACGGCTATTGAGCTTTTGCACAATTCGTTTCTAATAAAGGATGATATTGTTGATCAATCGATTTATCGACGCGGCGACCTTACTCTAAACAGAAAGTATGGTCTTGCTTTGGCAGCGAATGCAGGGGACGCGGTGAAAATCCTTGCAATGTCGCCACTTGTTGACAACTTGGCGTCGATAGGCGTTAGGAAAGCTTTGCAAATAATCATGGAAATACAGGAGACCGCAAGAAGAAGTGTAGAAGGGCAGATAACTGAGTTAACTTTTGTTAGAGATAATCGGGTTGATTTGAAGCCTGAAGATTATTACTATATCTGCGAGAATAAAACTTGTTGGTATACCATTATTACCCCATGCAGAACAGGGATAATTATTGGGTTAGATGAGGCAACTCCTAAACAATTAGATGCCATAACTAGGTATGCTCTCTACACGGGAATAGCATTTCAGATAACCGATGACACTCTGAACCTTACAGCGTCTCAGGACCTTTATGGCAAAGAGATCGATGGCGATATTTTGGAAGGAAAAAGAACTCTCATGCTTATTCACACTCTTAACTCTTGTACTCAAGAAGAGAAAGACCGTATTCGAAAAATATTGGAAACACCTCGAGAAATCAAGACAGAAGAGGATGTGATGTATGTTAGAGATCTTATGCAAAAATACGGTTCCATTGAATATGCTAGAAAAACTGCAAATCAATTCGCCACCAAAGCAAAGAACGTTTTGCTAAATGAATGCGACTGGATAGTCGAAAAAAGGTGGAAAGATTTCTTTCTCGAACAGACGAACTACCTGATTCAGCGGAAAAAATAAATACAACCAACAGAGATGATGAAAGTGGAGATAACAATGAGCGCTCAAACAACCAAAAAAGCAAGTGCAAGGACCAAAAATGCCGCAGAAGCAAATCCCAAAACAGTAATGCCAAACCCAAAAACTGTGCAGAAAGCCATTGACCAAATCGTTTCTACCCTAAACAATCCTGAGTACAAAGACCAACTAACCAAGTTAACTCAGGCTTCAGTTAACAACACTGTTCAGACAGCTCAAAGATTGAGCAAAGTGACCGCCCGTATGGGCAAACTAGACAACGAAGAAATGACCGAGCTTGTGAGCAACTCTGTTGCTGACATGATGCGTCTTTATATCCAATTCAATACAGAGCTCTTAACTCTTGTGCAAAAAGTTTCCAATAGGGCTGTTGATATCATAGAAAAAGCTGCTCCGAATCCTGAAGAGACTAACATCGAGCCGTCGTCCTAATGACTTTATACCGTGTAGAAGACACGGCCAGCGTCGATGCTTTTACTCTACCCTCAATCTTTGACACAAAAGTTAGCTTATACCAGGAATGGCATGATTTCGTGTTTTTTGACCGGAAAAAACGGGTATTCGGTCTTTTAAACTTTGGAATACATGGCAATCCTTACGATTCGAAACGAGGTTGGGGCTCAGTACTTGCGTACATTGTCGACCCCACTGGAAAGATTTATTCTGAAATAAAGCTAATACCCATGAATCATCTTGAGGTTTCATCCTACAACCCAAACTTTATTGGTGAAAGTTTCTCGGTGAATTTGCTAAAAGACAATTCTTTCAAAGTTATAGGGAAGATGGAGCAAACTTCATTTGACCTTAATTTTAAGGTTGCTCTGCCTCCCGTAACGGACAAAGACATATTTATTGATGTGCTCAAAGTGCAAGATCCTAAAGCAAAGATGCTTCTGGCTGCCCAAGAAATGAACCGCCAATGGGAAAACTGGGTGGAGCTACCAAGATTACTTGTTAAAGGAAAATTACAGCTCGACAAAAAAACTTATCAAATTAAAACTAGCCAGGGGTATCAGGACCATGAAGGTGGATGTTTCGACATAGGAACGACTTGGGGCTGGGACACTGGCGTCATCTTTTGTGATCCCTTAGCTGCCCAGGAGCCGGAGAGGATAGACTTTCTTATTTATCGTTACGGAGACACAGACGATCTTTCCTATGGCGGAGTCTTTTTTGAAAGCAAGAGTGGGAAAAAACAATTCTTTGATAACGCAGAAATGCAAATAGCCACAAAAGGGAAGTATGATGGTAACCTGAGCATTATGCCGGCAATTACACAATTGCTTTATCCAGATTACCATCCTGCAATATCGAAGAACTTGACATTTGCCGCTTCTAAGGGTGCCGACAAACTTAAAATTACATTTACCCCCAAAGCTGTGTGCAGTGTAGTCAACGCTAGTCTCATGAGTCCTTCAGAAGTTGTTTTCAACGAAATGTTCTGTGAAGCAGACCTCAGGGGGAAGATAAATGGCCAAAAATATGATTCTGTTCTTCCTTGCTGGTTTGAGTCAGTTCGACCACGAAAGAGGGTTAACAGCTATGCAATTGAAGCTTGAACAGTTTCTTAGAGAACTAATAGCGTTAATGAAACAAGATTATCCACTGTACTTCCAAAAAATTGTCAAGGATACTCAAGGCTTAACTTGGCTTCAAACTCTCGACAATGAGATTACTGTAATTCACGTCACCTCTGACGACGTTGTTATCGGAGAAAAAAATAAACCCAAAAAAATTGATGTACACATAATCCTTTCGAGGATAGGCCTGTTTGACCTTCTTGAAGGCAGAATTACCCTCGACAACGCACTTCAATCAGGGAAAATTGAGGCATTTGGAGAACCCGCAACACTGCTAAAATGCTATAAAATTTTTGAGCAGATATTACGTCTTTCAAGAATGTCACCTCGATTCTACTTCTTAACATATAAACTACGTTAGCAACAGTAAAAACGTCTATAGTTCTCATCGTTATTTACCAATCGAGCATCTTAACAAAAACGATAAATAACAATAAGTCATACATAGAAATGGGGTCAAGCAATTGAGCAAAAGCTCGAGAACAAAAAAAGTTTTGCCAGAGAATATTTCCAAAGAAGTAACTTCTGTCGCTACCACAACAGACCAAAAAATCTGTATCCCAGTGCCAAACATCGAAACTCAAAAAGTATGTCTAAACTTACCCAAAATAGATGTAAAAACAGAAAAAGTTTGCTTTGACTTACCAAAGATACCATCAAAAGGCTGCGATTGCCCTCCGCCTACGATGCGCTGTCGGCCTAGACAAGAAAAGGTTACGACCCGCGCAGTTATACCGCAGTCAGAAATTGCTTCCAGCATTGGCGGGCCTCTCTCTGTTGCTGAAATAGAGATTGGGCAAATATCGATTCCAAGCCTTCGATTGAAAAACTTTAGCGGGACCTTTAAGTATGATTCCTGCAAAGCAAAAAATGTAGAGTTAGAAATTACTTTATCCATTAGCACGACCTTTTCAGGTAACATTGATCTGCCTTGGCCTATCTGTTGGTCAGATTTTTGTTATGGCGTCTCAGGTGGGGTGGATTTTGATTCTTATGTTGAGAAACATTCTTTGGGAGATGTTTTGTTTGGCACTGGCCAATTTTCAATGCTTTCTTCCTTGACTTCTATTGGTCCGTTCTCAATGACGCCTGATCCGATAAGAGGAACAAAGATCGACCAAGTTACCGCTGAAAATATTCAAATGAAATGCACCAGTATTCCTATTGATACGCCTCTGGGAATTAGCATTGGACTTTGTCTACCTGTACCCAATCCCATGGGTCCTAACGACATAGCAACGGATCAAACAAGTATAGATGAAATGGATTCAACTGGAATTTCAAGCCCACAAGCTTCAATGAAAAACATAACTGCCTTAAATGTTACAATTCCTTCTGTCACCACCCAAGCGTTCGAGGCACAATCTACGACTCCAGTGACAATATCAACTTCCAAAAAAATGTATGGCGCAGGAGTTGCCCTCCACGGCGACGCAGACAGAGCCCACATTACCGGGGCATTAACTCTTCATATCACCAAAATGATAATGAGAGTCAAAGGTGGCTTGGAATTTTCAAATCTTAACGGATCAGTTACCACAGATTCCGCAATTGCCAACCAGCTGGACTTAAACTTAGTCTTAAAAGGAATCAAAATCAAGGGATTAAACTTATGTGGAATGAAAATTCCAGAGATTGAGGTGGTTATGTAAATGAGCAGAAGCCTAAGTAGCGATAAACCCAAGTTAAAGATTGAGGAAATCGCAAAAAGAGAAAAAATACTAAAGTCGGTCATGGATCAAAAAAGGACCGGAAAAATTGACATAAAAGCCACATTCGACCTAATACACGTGAGCGTCTACCCGCTTCTAGAAAACCGAGAAATTGTTGAAGAAGACATGAAGAAACTCAAGAAAATGCTTGACGACACCGCAGGTCTAATCTGTGAAATAATCGAGAAATCAAAACAAAAACTTAAAGAAAATACTCCACGGTAGAACAAGCTTTTCTCAAATACAGCCAGACTCAAATCTGCTCAAGTTGCCAACCAATTCTACCATATTTACCTTTATATTTTTACCTTTTTTATAATATTTTTCTCAACATTTTTTCTTCAATCAAAATTAAAAAATTTGCACACTAAGAATCTTGATCTATAAAAAAAATTGTGCTGACAAAACAGATTTTTGTAGTGTGCTTATTTTTCATTGTTCATGGAAAAGGCTTTTTCTGCGACTGCTTTGCCCATTTGTCGTGCCTTCTGAAGATCATCATTTGTTGGGCTTCCATATATTGGAAGCGGTTCCCCCACCATTTCAAATCCCAAAGTAGAAAGTTCAGAAACTGTTTTTCTTGTTGCTTCTCCACTCCAGCCAAAACTCCCGAAAACCGCGGCACACCTGTTGGAAAATTTTTTTGTCCTAAGCAAATTTATGAAATCTGCAACTTTGGGGAAGATCTCGTGTTCATAGGTGGGTGTTCCAACAATCATTGCAGGAGCTTCAACAAGAGCTGTTAAGGCATCAACTGGCTTGGCTTCTGAGAGATTAAAGCTTTTCACCGTACCCCCTGCTTCTGTGATACCGTCAGCTAAGGCGCTTAGGCACTTGGCTGTCATCCCATACATAGAGCAGTAAACGATGATGACTGTTTTTTTGTAGGTGCCTTTACTCCAGCCAGCCCATCGACTTAATGTTTCCTTTACTGTTTGGGTATATACTGGACCATGACTTGGTGCTAAAACATCAATCTGTAGATTCATTTTTTCAAATTTCTCGATGGCCTTTTGAACCCATTCTTTTTGTCCGTTGAAGACGGAAGCAAAATATTTCTGAGAGCATCCGCAAACGTTCTGTTTGTCCATGTCAATATCTGATTCCATTATGGCTCCTTGCGGTAGCTTTTTGAACGCTCCGAAGGCATCGCAACAAAATAGAACTTTATCTTCTGGTATGTAGGTGCTCATGGTTTCGGGCCAATGAAGCCACGGCGTTTGAATAAAATGCAGCGTCTTGTTTCCCAAAGAAATTGTCATATCGTCGCCTTTAGCAATGATTGCTTGGGGGGTGATTCCGTAGAATTTTTTGAAGATGCTTTGGGCGACTGGGGTATAGACTATTTGGACGTTGGGTGCTTTTTGCAGGAACGTTGGAATTGCACTTGTATGGTCGGGTTCCATGTGATTGATGATTAAATAGTCTATTTTGGAGAGGTCTGTTATTTGGCTTATTTTTTCGAGATGCTCTTGAGTTTTTTTTTCGTGAACGCTATCGATTAGAGCAGTTTTCTCTGAGCCTTTAACTAGATATGAGTTGTATGAAACGCCTTCAGGTATGCTCCAAAGTCCCTCAAAGAGGGGGGTTTCGGAATCGTTGACTCCGACCCAAAAGATGTCTTTGGATACTTGTAGAGGTTTATTGTTTGCCATAGAATTACCTTCAAGAATAAACTTCTAAATCCTTACTTGACATTTAACTTTTACGTTAAAATGGGCTGGTTAAATATTTTGATTAAATAAAAAAAGATTGTCTGCTAAATTGAGTTAGCATAATTTTTTTGTTTTGAATAGCATTCTGTTTAGATCAATCAAATAGCCGTTGCTCTCAACTTCTGAATAAAAAGTTGTGTTTTGATATTGTAGCTGTTGTTTGTTTGTATGAATGGCCGTTCTTTAAGATTAGCTGATCATATGAACATTGAAACGTCTGCGCCAGCGGCGATGTCGAGGAAGGTTGCAGCGCCAACCATGCTATCAACTTCAGGAATCAGATCTTCTCTTTTGATTCCAAACATTTCCATGGTTGGAGTACATGCGTAAATCGTGCATAGACCAGATTGCTTGATGCGCTTGAGCATATCGTAAGGCGAGGGGTATTTCATACGTTCTAAATTCTTTCGCATAGTCTCTTCCAGATGTTTGTAGTCTCCGGGTAACACTGCTTTTTCCATGGCCCCCTTTGCCTAGACTTTGCAATCCCCAAAATGTGAAGTATAAGTGCGCTTCCCAGCCCATGGCTACAGATGTGGATGCCAAAATGAAAGCGCAATATAGTTTATCGATTGTTCCACTTTGAACAACTAAAGCTAATTTCTTTTTTTCACTCATTTTTTTATCACCTTCTTTTCCTGTGGTGCACAATTTTGACAACAAAAGCTGACTGTTTTTCCATCTACTTCGGTAGTGTAAGCTGCAAGCTCACAAGGTTCTCCCGAAATTTCGGTATCGCAACATTTGCACTTGGCGGTTTCTTTTTTCATTCTTCCACCTCTTCTTTACTTTTCTGCTTTTGTTTATAGTCCTCGATGGCGGCATGGAGTGCATCAGCTGCCAAGTTTGAGCAATGCATTTTTACGGCTGGGAGACCTCCAAGTGAGTCAGCTACACTCGCGCGAGTTATTTTCATTGCCTCATCCACAGTTTTTCCTTTTGCGAGTTCAGTGGTCATACTGCTTGTAGCAATGGCGGCTCCGCAACCGTATGTTTTGAATTTAACGTCTTCAATTCGGTCTTCTTTGACTTTAATGTACATCGTCATTAGGTCTCCGCAAGTGGGGTTTCCAACTGAACCCACACCATCGGCATCTGGAATTTCACCCATATTTTGAGGTTTTTTAAAATGTTCCATCACTTTTTCAGAATACATAATTATTTCAACTCCTTAGGAGTTAGAGGAGACATATCTCTTAGTCTCTTAACAATACCCGGCATGATACTTTTTAATTTATCCGCATCCTCTTGAGTATTTTCCCTTCCCAAAGTCAGCATCAAAGAACCATGTGCATCCTCAGGTTCTAGGCCCAAAGCCAGCAAAACATGTGAGGGCTGCAAAGTTTTTGCGGCACATGCTGAGCCAGATGATGCAAAAACGCCCATAATGTCTAAACTCAAAAGTATTGACTCGCCCTCTATGAAGCTATATCTAACTGACACATTATCGGGTAACCTTTGGGTTGGATGACCGTTAAGATATGAATTTGGTATAGGCTCGATAAGGCCTTCAATTAGTTTGTTGCGGAGCAAGATCAATCTTTTACTTTCATTAGTCATTTCGTTTTTGGCAATTTCTGCAGCTTTAGCAAACCCCACGACACCAGGTATGTTTTCTGTTCCTGACCGCAATCCACGTTCCTGACCGCCACCTTGATTTATGGGCTCTATCGTGGTGCCTGGTTTAATGTATAATGCTCCGACGCCTTTTGGTCCATACATATCATTACTTGATAAAGTCAAGAGATCTATGTTTTCATCTTGCACATCAATGGGCACTTGACCTGAAGCTGCCGTGGCATCAACATGTAGAAAAGCCTTTTTCGCATGCACTATTTTGCTAATCTCTTTAATCGGCTCAATAGTTCCTATTTCAGGGTTTGCGTAAACGATTGAAACAAGTGTAGTTTGATCATTCAACTCTGTTTCAAGCTTTTCTAAATCCAAAACCCCAAATTTGTCCACAGGCAAGAAAGCTACTTGGAATCCGTTTCGGATCATTAATTTACAAGGGTTAACAACTGACATATGCTCTACGCTGGATGTTATGACTTTGTTTCCGCGACTTTTATTTCGGCCAGCTGTACCTCGAATTGCTAAATTGTTGCTCTCTGTCGCGCCTGAAGTGAAAACTATAGCTTCAGGTTTCTCGGAGTTTATTAATTGTGCGACGATTTCTCTGCTTTTTTCCAATGCCTGCTTTGCTTCCTGTCCCAACGTATGCACTGACGATGGATTTCCGTAGTGTGAATTAAAGAAAGGCACCATTGCATCGGTTACACGTGGATCAACTGGTTTTCCAGCTGAGTAATCCATATAAATTCTTCTTTTACCAATGTCGTCCAAATTATGTCCCCTCTTGTTTGACTATTTCACCTTCTTAATTATTATCCGAGTCACACCATCTTCTTGTTTGCTTTCCAGCACTTCGTGACCTAAGTTTTTGGCAAGATTCTCAATATCAGATTTGGCTGCCGGATCATCCGCAGTGACTTCAAGAGTTTCTCCAACCTTCATCTCATCCAATTGCAATCTAGTGTTGAAAACGGGTTCAGGACAGAACAAACCTAAACAATCTAGCGATTTATCGGCTTTTATAAGAATAACCTCACATAAATTGAAAGAAATGTTAACAATAAAGGTTTTGCCAAAACAAGGTCTTTAGCCTTTAGCTATGGCCCAACCATTGATCACAAATGTATGTCATATTTTAGTGCGCTGCGATTTCAGGCAACTTTAAAATACGCTAATGCCATTGGAAAGTTCGATGAAGACTCTATCTCCATGGTACGGATTCTTTTTGGTTCTTACGCTGATAAGCTCAATTATAATAGGCGTTTTTCCTTCCGTTGGTGCAAATTCCAAAAGTGATTCTAACGTTTTTGTGGGTGTTGACATAGCCTATGGTGGCATAGCTGAGATTAAGCAGTTGGTTGATGAAATCAGTTCGTATACTAATCTTTTTGTTTTGGGTTGCACAGGCGTTACTCAAGACAGGCTCAAGCTGGAGGAAGCGTGCCAATATCTATTCGATAAGGGCATGTTCTTCATCGTCTATCAAGACTATCCCTTGGGGTATAGTTGGTTTAATACCGCTGTTTCAGGTTGGTTTGAGATCGCTAAGGCTCGTTGGGGGAGTCATTTTTTGGGTTTTTATTATGCTGATGAGGTTGGGGGGCGACAGCTGGATCTTGATCCTCATTGGACAACGGTTCAAAAAGCCGACAGCTACGCCAACGCTAGTAGCCAGTTCAATGCGAAAACAAAAGAATCTGTCGAGTGGTTTAGAAACTCATACGCAGGCGGAGCGAACGCTACGTTGTTTACGTCGGATTATGCGCTTTATGAGTTTGATTATCGGGCGGGTTATGATGTGCTTTTAGCCCAGTTTGGCTGGAACTACAGCCGACAATTGAACGTCGGACTTTGCAGGGGCGCCGCGACTATACAAGACAAACAGTGGGGTGTCATAATAACTTGGACTTATAGGCAACCGCCATACATAGAATCAGGCGAAGAACTCTACAACGATCTCGTTTTAGCCTATGACAATGGAGCAAAGTACATTTTAGTTTTCAATTCAAACAAAGAATATACAGGCGGTATTCTGCTTCAAGACCATTTGGACGCTTTGAAACGCTTCTGGCAATACTCTCAAGAAAACCCTCGAAAAACAAGCCAGGTAATCGACCGGACCGCTTCTGTTCTTCCAAAAGATTACGCGTATGGTTTTCGTGGTCCAAACGACAAGATTTGGGGTCTATGGGAAGCAGACTCTTGGTCGACTCCAATTAGCATGGAACTAGGCAGCCTGCTGGAGCATTATGACTCCAAGTTAGACATAGTTTATGAAGATGCGCTTGGACTCAGAGGGCAGTCCAGAATACAATGCGATCATTCAACTAAACAGCTCAGCTCTGGTTTCTCCAACTCCAAATGAGGTTCTTTTAAAACAACCCATAGACGGTTTTTTGAACCGAAACCTTCCATCTGTCTTGGTGTTTGTTTTGGCAACTTTAGCGGTGACAGTGAGCTTTGTTATTATTCTTAGACGTACACGATTCAAATCGATACCTAAGTCAGTTGCATAATGTTTATACAAAGTCAACCTAACAGTAGTTGAAAAGGATAGAAATGTCACAGTATTTGCGCAACAATTCGCATAAAATTCTTATCCGTTTAGTTTCGGCAAACATAGTTTTAGATAGTTTAGCATTAACACTTTGGGCCGCTTTCCCTGCCACTCAATGGAGCATTTATCGCTTAGGGTTCTCAATCATCGGTACCGAAGCTGCAATAGCGGTGTGTTTGTTTGCACTAACCATGCTTTTATTGATCAAAAGAAAGAGATGGGCGCCCTTTCTCGCAATAGCCATCACTGTAAATCAGCGAATCTTTAGCAACTACGCATTCTTTCCAAACCTTGCCGACATTCAGATGCAACCCTTAATCCTTGCTCCAAATGCGGCTACCCTAATTTGGAGTTTGATCATAATTTATTTTGCCTACAACGACTTAAAAAGTCGTAGAAATAGAGGAGCTTTATAATGCTGTTTGGTAGTTTCTGAGAAATATGGTTTTTGGTAGATATGTCACTAAATATTGGGGTCTTTGAGTGCTTTTCATTTTTTTTGCTAAACGTTTATTTTTTAGATATCACGTTTTTTGAGTCGAGCGATTGTATATTTGGCATCCGATACTGAAGACGAGAAGCAAGAAAGTAAGCAGCCAAGACTTGAATTCAATTTTCCAATGTTAATTGTTAGGACAAAACGGTTTGCCGTCGTCTTTGACAAGTTAGGTGCTTTGCGGACATCGCGATATTTTTCGTGGATAAGCCTTGTTCTTGTACCATTTGTTGCAGGAGTTGCTCTCTACCTCGTAGTTAACAGCCTCATCGGTTTGTTAGCTAATCCAGGGGTGGGTCAAGTAGTTCGAGACTTGGGGCCAGGATCAATTCTGTTGTTGCCTGGAATTAACCCTGTGCTTCCAATAGTCTATGGATGGGTTGCAATAGTGTTCGCTATTGTGGTTCATGAAGGCGCACATGGAGTTATTGCTAGAAACGCTGGGTTGAATGTTAAGTCAAGTGGCTTACTGTTTTTCTTGTTTGTTCCCATTGGTGCTTTTGTGGATGTTGACGAAGAGCAAATAAAGAAAGCAAAACCCCGCACTGCCCTAAAAGTTATGGCTGGAGGCGTTGGTGCAAACATCGTTGTAGCAGTTGTGTGCCTCCTAGGTGTTCTATTGCTTGTTGGCAGCTTAACACCTGTAATCGATGGCGTATTCGTCAACGACGTCACAAATGGATTGCCCGCTCAAACTGCAGGATTACTGCCAAAAGATGTCTTTGTTTCAATCGACAATGTAACAATCACTAACACCACTGAGTTAAGGGCTATATTAGATACTAAGACGGCTGGAGATACAATTCAGGTAACAGTGGCAAGGGGCGAGAGTTGGCAGTATAGATTTTCCACAACAATTAACCTAACTTCATCCGAAAACCGCACCATCATGGGAATAACCACCTATGACTTATTTACTGAGCAACGACTAGAAAATTATCAAACCTTCTCTTTAGATCGACTCGCTATGTACTTGGTTCCTCCAACTTTAGCTTCTGGTCTAACGCCATTTTCAGATTTCTTAGCACCTTTCTACACAAATCCGATACCCCAATGGCAAATACTTGCGAACACTCTTTTCTGGATCTGGTTTGTCAACTTCAACCTTGCAATCTTCAATGCTTTGCCATTATACCCCTTGGATGGAGGCAGAATCTTCGATATCACTTTGAAAAGAGCTATAGGCAAGCGGATAAGTGAAAAAGCTATCCGTACAATTACTGTTGGGGTAACATTTGCTTGTGTAATTCTTGTTTTGTTGGTTGCAGTGCTGCCCTTCATAATGTAGCAGAGACACTGGCCATGATGAGTTTAGTTAACAAACTGCATAAACAAAAGCAGATGTTTTCATCTCATTTAACTGAGATAAACTTGTTATCTTTGATGTAGAATCGCCAGGGCATATTTTTCCACTCGCCAGAATAGTCCACTCCAACACGTGTTGTCTCTGCTATATTATCTTGAGAAACCAATGATGTATCCTTAATGTACAGGGGCGGAGTTGTTAGGTCATTTTTGTTTTGAGTCTTTGATATACCCATTGCCATGCATAATTTGCTTGGACCATTCGTTAGGTTACCAACCTTAACTTGTTGTCCTCGACGTTTTGCCATAATTTCCTGACCCGCTACCGGTTCAAGTGCTCTAATAAGAACCGCCTCTGGTTTTCCCGGCACATTACCCGCAGTTACGTTAAAGCAGTAATACAACCCGTAGATAAAATAAACGTAAGCGCGTCCCTTTTGCCCAAACATAACTTCGTTCCTAGCTGTCCGACGGCCCTTAGAACTGTGGGCCGCTAGATCTTCAGGTCCTCGATATGCTTCTGTTTCAACTATTTTGCCCGCCGTCATGCCTTCGCCGGATTCATGAACTAAAATTTTTCCCAAAAGTTCCTTAGAAACGGTAATTGTGTCCTGATTATAGAACGATTTTTGCAGAATCATTGTTGTGAGAGGAAAGGGCCATTGGCAAATAAGCATTTAGAAATAAGCTATTCCTCATGAAACTGAAGTGTCAGAGGAAAATCAACAATTTGAAAAAATTGTTTACTGTTTTTCTCCGACAATGCAGCTGCGATTTGTTTAATAAAGTGGGCGGAATATGATCCTTATAGAGATTTCTTATGAGAACTGCCAACTTGTTTAGTGCATTGTTTGTTTCTTTGCTTGTTTTTGCCATGGTTCCTTTTTTTGTTAATCAAACTGCAGCACAAAACGCGGATGATAGTTTTGGTCAGCCTCAGGTCTCAAATAATGGACAATGGTGGCAGATTAACAGCTCATCGATAACTGTGCTTTTTCCTGCTCAAGGTAAAAAACCCATGTTTCTCTGGTACTATAACGATAATTCAAGCGAAGTCTACAGCGTAAAGTACCGTGGTCTGATAGAGTACTTGCCCTTGAATGGTTATTATACTGCTGAATGTGAAGCAAACCCGCAGACCATGCAGTCACTTATGATAAATCGGTATGGCATGGGCGGCGGCATGGGCATGAATGGGATTCGGGGCATGATTGGAAACGCTCACCAAACTTGGGTATCTGATTTTCACCCGTCCTTTTTGCCGTTTAGCGCCTGCAGTTGGGACTTAGCCGGTCCCAGTCAAGGCACAGATAGCAATGGGGCAGGATACGTTTCATTTAATTTTACCCTAAGAGGTGCACCTTCAGAATTTGGATTTACTCAAAATAATGTCCGATTTAATTGCTGGTTCTATGATAATCAAAGCACAAAGAGTCCTCATGGATTGTACAGCTACACGATTGGTTCTGGAGAGATGGAAATGGGTTTTAACGTAAACGATTGGAGTTGGAACACCAACTACATGGAAGGTCTTTTCATGTCTATGCATAATAATTATGGTGTCACGGTTCCATCACAAGCTGGCAGTTTGGCTCTTTGGTGCGATTTTGGCTCCATTAACATGCAAGATTTAGGGATTGCCTTAAGCGATGCTAATGAAGGCCAAACAACTGTGCCTGAGAACAGCACGCTTGCGCCAACTGGATTGTTGGAAGGTAGTTCGACTATGACTGATATTATTGCAGGAGGGCACCAGATTCATATGCAAAACACTAAACAATTCGATACTACTTCCCTCAGTATACCGACTGGTTCAATCCAGAGTTACAGGATGCAGTTTGCCCAAAGTGACAAGACTCTTCCCGGCTTCTTTAACTTCGCAAACAAAGCAGCAATAATCAACCAAACAACGCAGGAAGCTTATTTAGAAGACACTACCGCTGCCTATCGCACAGCCGACAACTATATGCAGCTTTTTATCTGCTACCCATACTTTGGGTCAAACACCTTAGAACATGACCCATCAATAGGTATCGACACTAACGCGCAAATCATCTCCGAGAATCCTCCGGTGCTGTTCATAGTAGCAGCCATAACAATATTAGTAGTAACGACCTCGATCGCATCGCGAAAGATTTACGTGAAAAATGAATCGAGAAGCCACTTAACAAAATTTTAAAACGCAAAGGAATAGGTTTTCAGTTAAAGACGCCCTTTGGAGCAGAAGACGCAGTTGAACACGTCAAGTTACACGCTGAAAAACACCATAACGATAAAGTTGCAAGAGCCCGAATATCAAAGTCAGAGATAATAAGGCTGCAATAGAAACGAGCTGCCACATTTTTTTCATATCAAATTTACCGCTCAATTTTCTAAAAGACCTTTAAGAAAATTATTTGAAATCGGGTATATACTTGACAGGGGCTTTTGTGTCAATCGATGGGTTATTTCTCTCTTATGATATGCTCTTAAAATATTCGATTTATGCCTTTAGTTAAGGTATGTTTGAGTTGCTTGTGCTTGTTGCGGCCTTTGCGTCTCTACTGGCTGCATTAGTCTACATACGTTGCATGTTTAAGGGTCAGGTAAGGCCCAACAGAGTAACCTGGCTTATGTGGTCTATTGCTCCTTTCATAGCCACTGCCGCCGCTATATCCAACGGTGGGGGTTGGGCAGTTGTACCAGTGTTTATGTCGGGGTTTTCTCCTTTTTTGATATTATCAGCCTCATTTCTCAAAAAGAAAGCGTACTGGAAGCTTTCATCATTTGACTATCTCTGTGGTGCACTATCGGGTCTGGCGTTAGTTTTTTGGTTCGTGACAGCAAATGCGAATCACGCAATAATGTTTGCGATATTAAGTGATGCTGTCGCGGCGGCGCCAACTCTGAGAAAGGCATGGCGTAATCCCGAGACGGAATCGCGTTGGCCTTTTGTAGTAGGCGTGTTTAGTCCCATTACAAGTTTTCTGGTAGCTACAGCGTGGAGTTTCTCGGAGCTGGCCTTCCCTGCCTATTTAGTTTTGATAAATATCCTACTTGTTGTTTCCGTGTCTAAACAGCGGTAGTTTATCATTTTAGAGTTTAGATTGCCTGATTCTTTGCCGCAGCTTTGTTGGGTGTGCTTTTGAGAAAACACATGAAGCAGTTCGCGGTATCCAAGGCTACTTTTTATAGCCAAAGCAAAACAAAACTTCCTGCAATGAACTCTGCAGATTTGTCGAATAGAAACTTTCTTGGTCCTGCAGTGTCCTACTGGTCTAATTAAATAGAACATTAGTTTTTTGATGACTGCCCTAAAACTGCGAGTAGACTCGGCAAGAAGAAAATTTCTACGAGGTTTCTGTTACATTCTTGTTGATTAAAGTTCATTCCATCAAATTACTTGACTTTTGGATATATTCCGTTGAGTGAAATATCTCTTTTAAGCCTTAATGGTCTCACTTTAGAAATTAGGAGAAAGGTACATGAAGGCAGAATCTCAATACAAACAGCAACAACAATTAAATGCCTTAAATGCAGAACCACAGAAGCAAAGGTCTGCCTTCAATAGCTTATGCTTCTCTTCAATTTTGCAACAATCTATTTTCAGAGGTAGTTAAAATGAAGTTAAGATGGGTTTTTTGGTTTGCGGCAAATTTTGCGAATTCGTTATTCATAGCTTTTATCCTATTGTCGATGTATTTTAGAAGTTCACATACGCTAACCTTGATTGAACCAAACGAGTACATAATTACGATAGAAGCGATTTTTTCAACGTTTATAGTTATATCCAGCGCAATGTTGGCAGGTTGGAGCTTTCTAAAGAAACAATAGAAAGACCCAACTGGGTTATAGCTAGTTTTGCGATTTCTTTCCCAAGATTATTTTTCAACAAAAGAAAGTTGCATTTAGCTTCAAGTGAGCATTCTGCTTATTCGAGCCTTATTCTTTTCCAGTTTGCTAAGTCCTAAATTGAGTAGTCTGCGTTTTCTTTCCTGCTTCCTATTCTAATTTGTTTATTCTCATCGTCAGTGTTGCTCTCCTCTTCTATAACCTCTACTTTTATGTATCCTTTTTTGAAAGCGAAAGCAGTTAAGGCAATCAATACAGAGCCGGTTGCTCCTGTGAACATTATTGTTTGAGTTGCTAAGGAATTGGTTTCAT
Source organism: Candidatus Bathyarchaeota archaeon (assembly GCA_963775685.1). Lineage (GTDB taxonomy): Archaea > Thermoproteota > Bathyarchaeia > Bathyarchaeales > Bathycorpusculaceae > Bathycorpusculum. The sequence continues at coordinate 52,488 of CAVZJV010000005.1, read as the reverse complement.
GTTGCAATGTAGATGTTGCAGTTTGGTTCCCAGTTGAAGTTGTAGCGGGAGTTAAATTCGGAGTGGGCGTAACTGCTGAAACAATTATTGGAGTTGAACTAGGAGTTGATGTAGGTGTAACTGTACCATTAGTAGTTGTAAAATCATAAATTCCAGAGTCCCCCCAAAAACCAAAAGAGTTATTAGCAAACTCACGAAAGCCAACAACCGACCCAACCTTACTTTTCAAGGTCAACGTGGCATTGCCCCAACATGGAGTAGACGAGAAAGCCACCCAAGATGCATTAACCCACTGCCCAGTATTATTTGTGCTAAAAATGTACCCGCCCCCTGATAGACTTCGATTATCAGTCCATAAAGCGCAGAATAAGGTAGCGTTACCTGCATAACTTGAATTCGAGGAGGCGAGTGAGGCAGAGGGAGGCACGCCGTGGTTCCAGTCTAATTCGCCGATTGAGGAGTCATTAAGCGTTAAAGTAGTAGTATAGGTATTGCTGTTCCAAGTACCAGTTGTATACACAGGTCTCTCAAGGTTAGACCATAAAATGAGAGTTGCACTGTTGTTAGCGGTAAAAGTCAATCGGTTGTCTGCAAAAAAATCAGTGCACGTCACCAATGTCGAGTTACCGCTGTTTAAGTCAGCATTATCAACGTGTATGAGTAATGTATTATTTGTTGTAGAATCCTGAAAGGTAAAGTATCCGTCGGAATAAGTGGGATCAGGTTGTAAGTATAAAGCTACGACTTCAGTGGCGCTTAGGGTGCGATTGTAAACACGAATATTGTCGAAGACACCTGATGAGTACAATCCTCTGCCAACACGTAAATCACCAATAACCAGCTCCCCGATACTGGTAAGAGGATCATTATGAGCTGCTGCCGAACCTTGCAAGTTCCCATTAATGTAAATTTTTGTTTGTCCAGGATATATCCAAGTGATTGTAATACTATAATTTCCACCTGCTACTAATCGTGCATTCGAATTACTGAAGACATCCCCAGAATCCGAATTCGTATGCACTCCAGCACGTAAGCGACCGTCTGTTTCTAAATATACATAATATTCATAATTTGGGTATGCGTTGCTTTTTCCTATTAGCGCCTGGGTTTGGTTCTTAAGGGTAGCGGGACTAAACTGGAAAGAAAGCGTAAACTGATCTCTAAGAATGAGAGATGTTCGATTAGATATTTGGACATAGTCATTTACTCCATCGAAACTAAGGGCAGAACCACAAGAACAATTCACCCAGACAGGACCATAAAGTGTTCCGTTGTTACCATTACCACTTGAGTCGTGCGTAATGTTGCCAGAACCTTCGTTTGCATTCCAATAACCCACTAAGCCACTGATATTGGATACTCCTAGATGAGGGGTTTCGCTCAGATTAATTGCGGTTCTAAATCCTAAATAACTATTATTTTGGAAGTCCCCGACAAAGGAGGCAGTGTAATCAACGGCGCTCACGCCTGAAATTAGTATTGAGAGCATTAAAACGAGGGCTGAACCAGCAAGCGCTTTCGGTTGTTTAGTCATCCGTTTGAATACTCTATGTTAAATTGATTATGTAATCCTGATTGTTGAAACATGTCACCGATGCCTGAATTTAATTTTTTGGGTGATTGTTACTAATAAGCCCTCGTGTATGTTTTCAAAGTTCGTTATCTACCCAAGCTTCCTTATTGTACAATTCAAATTATCTTTTGCAAGCTTTTAGTTTACTCAAACCAAACCATGCAAGTATAGCAACGATAATTGAGGTTATTAGGAGAAGATGATAAGGCGATGTTAAGATTGTGTACCAAGGAATATCCATTTCATTCCACGGAATAATAGATGCAGCTTTCGAGGTACTGGCAGATCCGGTATATACCAAGTTGGATAGCAGTGCGGTTGTACGATCCATGCAGTCGATAGTGAAGGATGCGTTGCCTTTTATTGTAAACTGGTCTCCTTCACTGGGTACTTTGTCTGTGGAGCCAATCCAACCTATGTATGCTTTAGTGAAGTTTGTTTGTCCTTGAACAGTTATCCGCGGTTTGTTTGTTAGAAGAGTCGTGGAGGGTGAATGGAGATTGATTGTTCCGCCTTTGGCTGTAACCGTATGTATGCCTGTGCCGTTATTGTAATTGATAGCAACGGAAGAGTCATCATCCAATTTTATGGTCCACTGGCATCCGTCTGGAAAATCGAGCGCCGTGTAGGAACCCGTGCTGAACGAGGAAAACTGTGTTCTGTTTGCGGTTATAGTCGATCCGGTTGTTCCTTGCACGTTGATGCTGGTTATAGTGACGTTTGTTATTTGTGTGGATTTGGAACTATTAGATGAGAGGGTTATGTTGTCAGTTTGTATGGTTGTTACTGCAAAAGGCAGCTGCGTCGTTGATACGTTGACCGTTCCAGTGAGTGTAGCATCTTGTGCTATGTCGTAATTCCATTTAGAAATGGCACTATAGTCAGTGGGTTGTGCTCCAGCGATTGAACCAATCAATTTACCCATCTCTGATAACAACTGCCACTTTAAATCGCTTGGCGATGCATTAATTATGGTTTGGCTGGGGCCGCTGTTTATGTAAATTAGTTTACCGGCGCCAAAGTTGGTTGATAGTGCAAAGGCCGTTTTTGAAGTGTTGCCTTCCCAGTAGGCACCGATAGTTTGTGTGTTTACCCCTGAGTTTAATGTTGTGACCGCTGTAGTTGTTGTGGCAACGGTGAGATTGTTGTATCTAATGGAGTCGACTGATGTTTCGTTTCCATAGTAGAGCTTCATGAGCGATGCAAAGTAACCCAAATTTTGGTCCCCTAGAACAGTCAATTGTAATCCACTTTTTATGGCGTCGACATAGCGGTTAAGTTGCGCCAGATGGTCGGCTAGTTTGGACAGTTAAGTTGTCGAATGCAGCTGTGATGCCTTCCGTGCGCAGAGCAATCTGGCCCTTACTGAACGAGTTGTCGACCACATTGAACACCTGTTGGTCGTTTAAGTAGCACACGATATTATTACCCTTGACTGTAACACTCAACTTATACCATGTGTTACCTTCCACTGTGTAGCTTGTAGAGCTGACGATTGGACTGTACGAACCGTTAACGAATTTTCCGAGCCTTAAGAGGTCGGATTGCATCCTAAAATCGTAAGAATTGTTGGAGTCTTGGTAACGAAATTGAAGTGCTATATCATCAGATAACTTTCCGATACTTTTTGCTTGCACTGTAGCGGTGTAATCTGTCCAAAGTTGATTTCCAGCGGTAATTGTTGCATCTACATAGGACGTCTTCTGTGTCTGTTCTAATTCACCATTTTCAATTAACCATACCCCCGTTTGACTAGCATATTGGGATGAGGTACTTGAAAAATCATCAGATAGATCGTAAGTATTAATGTCTGAGGCCAGCAATAGCTGGGGATATTGGCAAAGATTAGGATCTTGATCAGAAACAATCGCATAGTCAACATTTGAGGCGGCTAGTAACTTAGTTAAGGCTGATACTTGAGGACGATCATTAGAGCGGAAAGCAATATAGTCAATAGAAACAGACTGAAGACCATCAACTTGGATATCTGTTCGGTCATCAATTCCAACTATTATCTCGGTTACGGTTTTATTTGTGGGTTGATTTGTTGTAGTTACAGTCCAGTCAGGCATTGATTGACTGATTAGTTTCGAACCCGTATACTCTGTTAAATAAGTGCCGTCTGAATATTTAACGTTAAAAGTAGCACAAGAATCTGTGCTTTTCCATTTTATAGACAATGTGGGAAAATCGTTAGTGTTCATATTTATGACCGGTTGACTTAACAAATAATAGTCTCTACTTGAGGTGGTCAGATAGCCGCTTAAAGTAAAAATGCTACTGCTAGAAGTTGTCGTTATGTTCTTAATAGTTCTTGATTGGGCATGAAGATCCCAAGTTGACAGTCTATCATCAGCAAACGTGAAACCTGTTCCGGGAGTCACTATGGCAAGACTTGCATTACTGTTTGGCGGCGAAATTTCAGGTATTTCATAAATAGCTACATTCGAATAATTGAAAGGAACAGGTAAATAAGGCAAATAATTTGTCACAAGATAGCTGTTTTTGTAAGGTTGATCCAAATAAAATTGATCGCCCTGATCAACGTAAATAAAATCTTGAGTAGATAATGTTCTAAGAAGAAAAGCACTTTGGGTGGCATCGAAAAAAAGCGAAGTTCTATCAAATGTGTTTGGAATCCCTCCAAAATACTTCACTTTATCCCAGGAAAGTGCGGTTAACGTAATTGTTTGAGAGTATGGCTTGGTATTAAGTCGTAGAAAATCTATTGCTTCAAGCTCACTAGGCGAAACAGTTGTTTGGCCTTCGCCGGCTGTGCCGTATTGGGCAAAGTTAGTCCAATATTCAGTTCTTAAAATTGTTGAAGAAACGCCAACTACTACAACAACGGATATTATGCAGCCGATAACCAGAATTTTAACCAGTTTTTTGCTCGATGATGAAAAACGTGCATGTTTATAGTAACGTGTCTTTGTTGAATTAAATATTGGAATAAGCAGGCATGCAGCGCATACTGCGATGAAAATACGAGCCCAAAACGCGGTCCTTATTTCCCAAAAAGGTAAGGAGAAAGTAGTTTGAGTATTAATAAAGGACAGAAATCTACCGATAAGGATAAACAGTAAAGACAGAACTAAAAAAAGTTTTAACGGTTTCTTCAGGTCTTCCCTTAAAGTACCAAAATAAAAAATAACACCAATCATCGCTATTATCGCAGGTAGACCTAGCAAGAGGAAGTATGCATACCAGGGAACTACGCCGATAGCATATATTTTATCAAAATTGTTCTGTATATCCGGTCGCATATCAAACCAGACCAAAAACGAAAGCCCAATGAAATAGATTAAACCAAGGAAAATTGGTAATCGACGCTTTATCGACGCTTGGATTTTAACCTTATAGTTGAGTGATACAATTATAAGCGTGATTATAGCTATAGACGAGCAAGTTAAGAGAAGAAGGATTGCAATAAAGCCGTTATTAGAAGGGTTAAAATAGGCAAGCGTTAGGACTAGACCTAGTAAACTTGCTATTGAGATCCTCTTTATGTGTTCTCTGCTGCCTCTTTCTCTATACAAAAGACTAAAAATAATTAATGCAAGGAAAAATATGGCGATTTCAGGGCGAGTTATGTATCCGATAAAAATCGCCGCTGGAATAATAAGTAAATATAGTCTATTTTTGCTTTTTTCGGTATTTAGAAAATGCAGAAGGACGAATACTGAAATAAAAGAAAAGATGGACTCCGCAAACCAGAATGGTGAACCATAAGTATATCTCGTATCAAGAATTGTTTGAGCACTAATGTTTTCAAGGAGCGCTTGCGAGTTAGAAGGACCCGTTAAGTAGCTATAAAGGAATAAGCTACCTCCAAAGCCACCGCCAATTGTAAAGAAGATAGTGGATAATGCGGATTTCTTGGCACTATTAAATAAACTATTAACCATTAAATAGAAAGAAAGAATTAACAACGCTGCAAACGGAAAAACTAGTAGAGTATGCATGTTTAAGATGGGGATCCCAGAAAGTGCTAAGTTAGCCGCAAGGTAATTATCGAAAATTTCAAGAGCCTTAGGAAATACCCCCCGCGTAATCATTACGCCCCACCCATTTTGCCGCCACATATCGCCAGAAATTAACGTGCTATTTTCTGAGAAAATAGAAAGTAATCCGAAAAAGGCAAACAAAATAACGAGAAGTAAAATTATAGAGCTAAGCGAGATCTTAGATTTTATTGTATTATCGGTTCCGCAAGATCGCGATTGCTTCCATAAAAATCTGATTATCGCTAATAATAGTAAACAGCTTGAAATCGAGATTAAAGGAATTATCGAAAATTCTTTAATATAAACCGAGAAATAATAAGTTGAGGTGACAGTAATGAGTACCGAAAGAATAAAAGAGTAGAGCACTTTTTCTATTCGACTAATTTTTTCGTTAAAGCCAAGGAGATCTAAAACGAAGTAACCACCAAAAAAAGACGTGATTAAGAAAGCACTAATTGCACGCAAGTAGTTTAACAATGAAATACTTGACCAATCCGCATAAGAAGTATTTAACGGATTTACCAGAAAAACGCTTAAAAGTGATAAAAATGCAAAAACATAAAGCAGGGATTTTAGGCTTTTGGCGCTTTTTTGATCCACCGATAATACAATTAAGGACGAATCCCGCGAATTTAATAACTTAAACGCACAAAATAAGAGCAGCGCGGCAATTCCAGATAAAATGAAGCCAAGAATTCCGTTAATTATCCATAGAACGATGATTGAAATGACTATTGAAGGAATTATCCAGCAAAGATTCTCCAAATTTAGTTTTATTTTCAATTGAGTAATCCTGTCAAATTATTGATTGAAATAGTTTGGCATATGTTGCTGCGATGCGTTCTGAAGCGAATTGATTCACGAATTCAGTATCGTAAGTAGACATTTTTTCATACAGTTCACTATTGTTGACTAATTTTTTCATTTCTTCCGAGAGAGCTAAAAAATTTCCAGGTTCAACTAGGATGCCGTTTCGTCCATTGGATATTAGTTCAGACATTCCACCTATATCTGAAGCGATAACTGGGATTCCCATAGCCATCGATTCAATCACTACTCTTCCAAACGCTTCCTCCCAAAGAGAAGGAACTACTGTTGCAAAGCCATTTTGCTCAAGGAACGATAAAACCTTATCAAAAGGCAGATACCCCATAAAAGTTACAGATTGGTCTAGCTCCCACTCACGGACCAAAAGTTTCAGATTATTCATTTCTGGACCGTCTCCAACCATAGCAAGACGGCAATTAGGATACGAAGAAACCAATTGTTTGAAGGCCTTTAACAATACATCAATTCCTTTGGAGCGCGAAAAACGACCAACGTAAACAAAACACCTTTTTGCAGGATCATGTTTTTTCTGTTTTCCAGAGAATAATTCTATCTCCATAGGATTATAGATTCTAACAACGCTATCTGCAGGATAGATAACTTTTAAAGACGAAGCTACAGCATCTGATACACCCACTAGAACAGTAGCTTTTGACATGCCAAACTGGCGCAACCTTAAGACAAAATAGGCATATAGAGAAAAGAGCACCTCTAAGGTTCGACAAAAGAAGTTTTCATGGCCATTAGGCGCAAATCTTACGCATCTAGAAAGATTCCCAACATCGCATTTCGCCAGTTTACATCTAATGACGTTCCCATAGTCTGGACGCATTTTTTCTGCATTAAAACACGCATGCTGATATCCACGAACCACATAAACGCTTGGAACGCCAATCAACTTGGCGGCTAATACAGCACCGGAACCAGCGCGCTTATGAGTAAGTATTACATCTGGTTTTACAATTTTTATATATCGCAAGGTTGCCTAGAAAAGAAAGACCCATGGATACAACGTCCATAAATATCCAAGAAGGCCTAATCTGAGGACAAACAACGGAGGTTGAAAAAACATTCTTAAACTTATCTTTCGCTCTCAATGAATCACAATAGCCCTTTGTAATGGAGGTTCTTTCTGAAACAATGCTTACGACATGACCTCGTTTAACAAGACTTTTAAGAACTAAATAGGCGCTTATTTCAGCTCCACCTAAAGTATTTGGCAGATAATCCAATAAAGCCAGAACTCTCAGAGACATTCAACCTTTTCTATGTTTGACACCCAAGACACGTAAAAACGTAGAAGGCGCTATTTGCTGGCAGCACCAAGTCTGACGGCAGTAATGTAATTATCCAGCTTTTTAGCGACCTTTTTCCAAGAGTAATTTTCCTTGACAAACTCTCGTCCTTTAACCCCCCATTTTGAAAGGGCTTCTCTGTTTTGGTACGCTTGAATAATACGGTCTGCAATCTCTTGTGGGTCTATTGATCGCAAATAAATGCCAAATTTCTCGTCCCTAACAACATCTTTGTGCGCAGGGATATCAGTTAATATTACGGGCTTTTTCATTGAAAGGTACTCTAACAGTTTTAGTGGAGATTGCGACCGCCAGTGGGGCAAATCGGGGAGAGGTACAATACCCACATCGCTCATAGCGATGAATTTGGGTACATCCATGTAACGTACAGGGTCATGGACTATTACGTTGGTTAACTCCCTTTCAGCGACCATCGACTTTAAGTCGTCAGCAAATAGACCACCACCAAGTAAAAAGAAAACAATATTTGGGTATGTTGATTTCAAAATCTCCATTGCATCCACCGTTTCTTTAAGACCACGGTCTTTAGCAAAGTACCCATGATAAAATACTATGAATTTACCCGAAAAACCGAGCCTTTTCTTCAAACTCTTTTGATTAAACTTTTCGGGACGAAACTTTTCTATTGAAACCCCACTAGGCCAAACACCTACTCTGTCAGCGTTAATTGAATACTGCTGGCAAATCTCATTCCGCATTCGAGGAGTAATTATAGTAATACCATCAAAGAATTTTTTTGCAAACGAAACTGACAGCAAAAAACATTTTTTTTCCACGAAACCGGATATACCATAAGCCACGACGGGCGGACTTCGAATATCAAGAATGAATTTAACCTTCTTGATTTTTTTTACTATTAGGCTCGTAATGAGGCCTAGGAAATTACCACCTGGTTCTGTTATTATTACATCTGCTTTGGATCGGGCAATATATAATGGGATGGTAATAGCTTCGATTGCCGTGAAAATGACCGGAGTTAATAGACTGACAGCTCTAAGCGGCACTATAGACAGGTGTATTGAGGGACTTTTTACATTAGCTTCTTTTGAGCGCAAGGCAAGAAGCCGAACATCTCGATTCAGTTCTGCTAATCCATTAAGTATTTCTATTTCAGTGGTCTTTGAAAACGATGCGGATTCATCCATTAATATACATTCTGTCCAAAGCACTTTCACTTTTGAGCGGTTATCAATAAGTTTGCCTTTCATTTCTGTACCAATTGATTCTCTGGCCTAACAGAGTTCCAATTCTTAAATTGTCTAATACGATATTGCATTTTTTCTGAAAGAGATGCAGTAACACTTAATTTTATCATGTCATTATCGGAAATTACGGCGTTTTTCTTTATAGGTTGTCTTTTTAAATAGATATCCTCTAGAATCTTTTTTGTTTTTAATTCAATAAAGAAATCAGCTATTCCTTTTAAGACACTCTTCGCCAAGGACAAGTCTTTGTTAACGATGAAAACCATGATCTTTGGAAGATGCGTCATTAAAAGACTCTCAAAACTGTAGATAGCAACATATTTTTTCCCGTAGTTCTTGAAAATAAAATAAAACATGCTCTTTGCCCAATTATAGGTCGGGAAGGGGTCGGATTCTTTAAACGTACCATATCTCAGGTGGTAGATAACAGACGAGGGAACATAAAGGACTTTGTGGCCATACTGCCACACACGAAAACCTAGCTCTACTTCTTCGCCGCCGCCAAAGTAGTATTCATCAAATCCCCCAACTAGTAAGAAGAATTCCTTGTCGACCAAGACCGCGGCGCCGCAAGCGAAACCAGTGCTTTTTTGGTTAGAGTACCTTTGGCAATCAAATTCAAGCAGACCCTCATAGAAATTTATTTCACTCGTTAGCTTTCCACCGGCATAATCAATCACCTTTTTTCCGTTAATTTCATAAGGTTTCAGTAGTTTTGCGCCTGCACTGATAGCGGTCGTATCGTTCAGAACAGCCTCTACAAGGCTTTTCAGCCAATCCTTGGTTACAATCATATCGGTATTCAAAAAGACAACATATTTGCCAATCGCTTGTTGTGCACATAAGTTGTTGCCTTTACAGAAACCGTAGTTTTTATCAAATCGTAGCACTCTTACAAAAGCGAAGTGTTCTTCTGTGAACTTGACTGAGTCATCTGTAGAGCCGTTATCGCCCATTATCACCTCAAAGAGGTCTTTTGGATAATCGGTCTTAACTAGAGATTCAAAAAGATTCTTCAGATACCGAATCCCATTGTAATTTAGGATTATTATGCTTACAAAGGGGTAAGCAACTGTTTTACCAGGGTGCATTGTTTCTATTTCACATTTTTAAGAGAGCTAAATAGGCCCAGTTACTATAAGAAAGGTTCATGCTTTTTCGCTCAATATTTTTATCATTAAATCATACAAAGATACTTTTTAGGAAACCCGTCGCATAAGCCAAGTGCTGTAATGGCAAAAGGAACATTACTAGCAATGACTTACTGTGTCTGTATTTTGAAAATACTTGGGCTGTAGAAAAAAAAAGAACGCCCATATAAACAAAAAGAGAGGCTAATATGGGCAGAGCAATAATCGGAAAAGTACCTATCAAGAGCAGGCCAAGGATTAAAGCAATCAATGCAATTGAGGGGAGAGGTGCAAACCAACGAACTAGCTTTTTATGCTTTTTGCTAACCTTACCCATAGCATAGCCATAACTGTACATTTTTTCGAAGAATTTTTTAATATTTTTGGAACGATGATGCCAAACAATAATATGGGGTATATACAAAAATGAATACCCTCTTTGATTAAGCCTGAAATTTAGTTCGCAGTCCTCACCAACGTTAAAACTGCTATCAAAAGTTTCTTCGATAAAAACGCTTTTTTTGTACATGGCATTGCAGTTTGGCAGAGAATAAACGTATTGCGCACTCCCCATTGTATATGATTGAGGAGATCCGCCTGAACCAAAAAATGTCCCTTGCATATATCCGACTACTTTCCCGAATGGTGGATCAGCATCACCGACTAAATTTGGGCCACCGACAGCTGCTATATTAGGGCTGCTTTGTATCTCGTTTATGAGTGATTTTAACCAATTTTTTTCAACTACACAGTCAGAGTCAGTAAAAGCAATGTATTCACCCATCGCTGAGTATATACCAACATTTCTGCTGTGTGCAATGGTTCCATTATTATCTTTTATGAGACGAACAGAGTATTGCTGGACTTTGTCGGTTGTGCTATCCGTTGAACCACCGTCAACAACAATCACCTCGAAGGGGTAATCTAGTTCTTGTTGCAATACTGAATTAAGACATTGCTCTATTGTAGTCTCACCGTTTTTTACCACAACGACTACCGAGACCGCAATCTTTAGTTCATATATACTTTGAATAGTCTTACCCTTGACAAGGTTTGAATTGAATCACTGATCGCCAGCAGTTTTATTTTTCACGCCTTCTTTTCTATTCTCTGACTTAAACGTTTTAGACCATACAAAGTTATAGCAGTTGATAGCATAAAGCACCCTAGTATTAGAAAACCTATTGATGCTAAAGCAACGTTTGTGACTATTCTGCCTAAATCGACGTATAGGTTCATTAACCATACCCCAAGCAAAGCACCCATAATCAAAGATGCTATTCCAGGTAATCCAAGAAGCATTAGGGGTTTGTCTTCGACGACAAGTTTGACAATAGACATTATTAGGCCGACTCCGTGTGTAACGGGGTTTTCAGTTGAAGTTTCTACTCCAACACTATCGGCGTATTTACAGGATATGGGGACCTCACATATCTTTAAACCTGATTTTCCTATGGCACGCAAAATTTCGACGCTTGCGCTCATTCCATTCTCAGACATAGACAGACTCTCTATGGCTTGCTTTCCATATGCTCGGAATCCGCTTTGAGAATCGGTGACTCTATTTTTTCCAGAGCCATTAGCCAGCTTTGTCACGACTTTTATGCCTATTTTTCTGTAGAATGGCATGTCGGCAGTGCCGCATTCATTCATGAATCGGCTACCTAAAACGACTTCTGCATTGCCGGTTAGGATCGGCTTGATTAATTGCTGGATTTCTTCAGGGTCGTGTTGTCCATCCCCATCTAGTGTTACTAGCACGTTTGCTCTTAGTTCTTTTGCACGCTTAAACAAAGTTTGTATTGCAGCGCCATAACCTGAATTTTGTTCATGACGAACAACGTCAGCGCCCATGCGTTCGGCAATTTGTTTTGTCATGTCTGCTGAGCCGTCATCGCAGACTACGACGATATCGGCATACTTTTTGGCTTCTAAAACTACTCGTGCGATTGTTTTTTCTTCGTTGTAAGCTGGAATTCCCACAACTACTAATGTTTCCTGCAAGTCAGTAACATCGGAATTAATTAGCGCCACATCGGGTTGGCTAGTGGTTAAAACCAAACCTTAATCCTCTAATACACTGTCTATGTTTTGGCAAAATTAACTGATAAGAATATTGCAAAGTTTTGATCGTCAGCCCATGCGGATGCTGCGAGGTTCCCCCAATTGACTGCTATTTTACTGATTTTTCGGGCTAAGGGCAAGCCCACATTCCCAACCATCTTATCTATTGCGCTGTCCTTGGCAGACTGTAGCTTTTTCATTATGGTCGTTAACACTTTGACCAACTTTTTGCTTTTGATGCTGTCGACGTATCTTACGGTGAGGTCCATGATGCCGCGTTCTAATCGGTTGAGAGTTCTAAACCATAGGCCGTGTCTGAGGGCTTTTTTCTTGGCTGCAGCAATGTTAGTTATTGAAACTAAACTGTTGATGCCTCTCTTCATCGTTAACCCTCCGTCCTCTCTCATGAGACACCACATTTACGTAAAATACTTAAAAGCATTATGATTTAACAATAAACAAAAAGGAATCATCAACTTTGATGTATTTTGTTGGAATATCCAAAAATTAATTGATTATGAATGAAAGAATACGGAAGTTTATAAAATTTTATTTTAATTTAAGGCGAGCTTAAAAACACCAGAACCTGAACAACAAGAATAAACCAAAAAACAAATGAAAACAACAAAACCAACGATTATTCAAAAGCTTTCAAGTGATCAAGAACAAATAATTCACCTATAAAGGATTACAAAACTAAACAATCACAAATTCAAATTTGCTCTAATCTATCGCCATTAATCAAATCACAAAAGTGAACAAAAACACAGAATGACAGAATACCTGAATCAAAGAACTAAAACCTAAATTAATACTTTCTTTTAAGTGATGTTAATCCTGTGCCTCAAGAAATCCCAAGCTTCATATAACAATGTTAAGGTTATGATTGAAATCGAAAAGAAAGCTTTTGGTGTTATATGAACTGGTTAAATTCAATTAAATAACGATTTGATGATTTCGGGCAAACATTGACACTAAGTATTACAGATATGCGTTATAGCTAAAGTATTTGAGAAGTTCACTCCGAATACGATAAACCGTCTAAATTCTCACATTAGTCAACTCTATCAGCCAAAACTCTTTTTTTCCAAAATTTTCATAATTGAAAACACAAGCTAATTCACCCAAATTAAAAAAAGCAAAATAGACAATTAAGAATATGGCGCTACGTGCAAATTACAACAACAAAACATAAAGCAAGATTTTAAGAACAAAAAGGGGGTTCAGTTCGGAGGGGGTCCGAACAGATTGAAAGGATAGCGGAATTATTTCTTTATTTGCGGCGATATCTTGTGATTCCGAATGCAACAATCATGATTGCGATGACAACAGCACCTGTCACAGCTATCCAAGTCCACATCGTAATGGGTTCCGATGTACTTGCACTACTGGATCCACCTATGGCTAACAAAGGATCATTGACGCTGGTCAGGGTAACGGTTATGGTCTTAGCAGCAGTATCCACTGTTGATGGCAGTTCGACATAACTTTGTGTCTCTGGAACGTACTTGAAAACTGAGTAAGGCGCTTTTAAGTTTGCTACGTCAGAATCAGTGTAGGTTAGAGTTATTGTTGCCTGAGAGAAATCAGTTGCAGCCATATCGAAAGTGACAACAACGAAATGGGTCAATGCGATCCCATTTGGGACTTCAGCAGTAGGTTGAGGATTGCCATTATAGACTGCAGCAGTTACAGTTCCTGTAGCTCCTGCTGTGCCCTGTACCACGTATGTTATACCCAGATCAGCTTCACATATTGTACATGTTCCGTCAGAAGAAAGGGCGATATTGCTGGTTTTTTGCGTTGTGTATTGTGCTGTTGCTAAGCTTGCGGATAGTGAAAGCATAAGTACAGCAATTATTGAAATGACACCTAATTTTGATTTACTTAACATTATTTCTTCCCCAATAATGCGACTTATATCATAATATTCAATTTAAAAGGTTTATGAATCTAAAATAAATATTTCAAACTGTTCAACAAGAAAACGCTACCAAACATTAATGTTAAAAATAAACCTCAGGCTCCCATTCAAAAGAACCAAGAAAACCAATGTCAAAACCAAAACCTGCCAACCCCTCCATCCTCCAAAATGAGCTCCAACAAGACGAACAACAAAAAACAACCCCAAACTAGACAAAGCTATCCAAGGAAATAAAAACAAAAATCTATCAAAAATAAAATCTCCTCCTGCAAATAAAATAGAGACGCAAACCACAAAAATCCAAGCAACAAAAAAGTTAGAGACCTCAGATTTAAACTTTAACAATACCAAGAACCCGACAATCGACAGAAAAACGAAAAGTTGATTAGAAAAAACCCCGCCTAAAGTAAAATCAACCGCCTGTCGCAACCCGCTTAGGATGAAGGCGGCATTTGGAAACCCAAAGCTTGACTGTGCAGTTCCAATGACAGAAGTAACTGAAGAAATAGGAGATATCAATTTACGCATTAAATCACTAAGCAAGCCCACCCCTATCGATGAAGAGATTAAAATTGCCTGAATTTTAAATCGGCTCCACAAGCCTCTGTCACGAGCAGCTAGTCGCCATTGGAGTAACAAGAAAACGCCCAGTGTAAATGCAAAAATAAACCAGGTCCAAGAATGAGAAAATAAAACAAGCACAGATGCAACTAGCAAAGAAAAGAAGCCTAAACTTGACCAGGCAACTAAGAACTCTAAAGAATAATACCACATATACGCAAATCAAAATAAGGGCAAGCATATTTGCAAAATAGCCAGAATAAATCAAGCCTAAGCTTTGAAATGAAAAAGGAACCAACAAAACACCAAAAACCCAAACCACTCTATCTTTACTAAACAAGCGCAAAACTAACAAAGAAACAAACCCAAACAATACAATTAGCAATGCTGCGACAAACTGAATTACAGTAATTGTCGGAATGAAAGCTGATAGGGCATAACATAGAACCAAAAAAAGCGCTCTATCGTTACCTGAAAGCAAAAGACAAAGCAGAATTAACATCAACACTCTGCATATGAGTAATCCAGCTATAATAGATTGGGGAATCCACACTAACCAACATACCGGTAGGATTGTTTCTGGATAAGACCGTGAACAAAACAAATAAACAAGAAATAACCGCTGAACCTACAACAGCCAAAACAACAACCAACCGTCCGTTTAAAAATCCAAAATCGCCATCATCTAATTCAAACATATCGCTAAAACGACCAAACCCTCGACCCCTAATTCTACGATCCAACCACAACCAGGCCCGAGGCAACAGTCGAAAAATCAAACCGACAAAGCCCAATAGAACAAATAAAAAATAAACATAGGGCAAAAAGGGATACCCCAAATTCGCAAAAGCCAACTCTACTCCGCTCCAATGAAAACCTAAACCCCCAGCGGCCAAACCCAAAGAAACAGGAACACTAAACAAGACAAAACTCGCCATCTCGAATAATAAAATGACTAACACCCCAAAAAGCATCGCGTTTAAAGTCAGGCTCTTCCGATTAACTCCGAAAAAGTCTAAAGAAAACAATAAACAGAGACTCAAAAGTAACGAACTAACTAAAACTAAAGATGCCAAGGCTATCACACCTAAAACAGTAAAGCACACCCAAACAACCAAACCACACATAAACACCAAAAACCCCCCAATCCAAAACAACCGCCAGTGGGGTCCAATTTCTTTTGAAATAACATTGTAGAAAAGCCAAGCCAAAATAACGAAAATGCTGCCAGCCCAAACAGCAGTGTCCCAAGAAGCCTGAAATGATGCCGCCGCCTACAACGTGTTCAGCCATGCTTCTGTTGGTCAAAACAAAAAAGGACAAACCAAAAAAACTTGCCATGTAGAATAAGGAATAAGTTACGCAAATGACAAGCGTGAATTCAACTGCCCAAATAACCATCTTTTTCTTGTCTAGACGCTCTATCAGCGGCATACTATTAACCTGATTAATTTTTCGTTATATCTAAATTAACGGTTAATGGCTGCTTCCAACATATTAATTATGTGCATAGAACCCAGAAGTTAAAGCAGATCTTTCAAGCCCTCTCTCAACGAAACTTTGGGCTCATAACCCAAAACTCTCTTTGCCTTAGAAATATCCGCATAACTTTCTTTAATGTCACCAGCCCGAGATGGTAAATAAGAAATCCCTGAGTCTACTCCAACTAACTCTAAAACGGTTTTCGCCAATTCACTGATCGAAGTCGCTTTTCCAGACCCAATTTGAACAATTTCACCAGCAGCCTTGGAACTATTCATAGACGCAAATACGGCGTCAACAATGTCAGCCACATTAACAAAATCTCTAGTCTGCAGACCATCGCCATAGACAATCAGAGGCTCGTTTCTTTTTGCACGGTCAATAAATCGTGTTATAACTCCACTATAGTCATTTAAGCCCTGCCTAGACCCATAAACATTAAAGAAACGTAAAACGACTGACTGCAACAGTTTTTGCTCGTGAAAATCTAAACAATAGCGCTCCCCCATCAATTTCGATTCGGCATAAGGCGAAATCGGATTAGTTCTGCAAGACTCATCAACGGGTAAAGACTCAGGATCACCATAAACGGCGCACGTAGAAGCAAAAATAAACTTACCAACATTTTTTTTCACGCAGGTCTTCAATAAATTTTGAGTACCGAGCGCATTAATGTCAAAAGTTAGGTCGGGATTGTTAACTGAAAAAGTAACACTAGTCTGAGCAGCAAAATGAACAACTATGTCGACATCGTCTAAACAATCGGTTACGACCGCAATGTCACGTATGTCTCCTTCGCATAAACTCGACTTTTCCCGACTTTAAATGATCCTGCTATATTTTCAAGCTTACCCATCGACAAATTATCAAGCACACTAACATCATAACCTTCATAAATTAACTTGTCAATAAAATGACTACCTATAAAACCGGCACCACCAGTAACCAAAACATTCAAATTTTTACTCACGAAAATCCGTCCCAACAACCAAACTATCTTAACGCAACACCAAATCCTTCGAAATCTTATCAAGATTTAGAATTGCAATTCGAATTGATTTCAACTGATTTAACCTACTTAAAGTCATACTCGACATCTAAAACCTAAAAACATTATGGTAAAAAATCATAACGCATTTCCTATGAGCTCTCTATAACATGTTTTAAATGAAAGGAATTTGCCAATTGATGCTTCTATAAGAATGCGGGATTGTAAAAGAATTAATGGTGTGGGAAAAAATTTTTTGGTAATAGGTAGTTTTGAAGGAAAATTGATAATTATGTTATGGAAAAAACTGTTTCATTAACTGTTTCAGTTTTGTTTCAGGCAACCCCCATAAGCCTCCATGCACATATTGTAATATGGTGATAAACAAATGCAAAAAACAAAAATCATAATTGCCCTATTTGCTATCTCGGCATTAACCCTATCCATAATTGGATTGGCAGCAGCCCAAATAGCCCAAAACCAACCCTACCCTACCACGACCACAGACCCAAACACTGCGGCACCAAACCCTGGCTTCTGGGGCTGGTTAGGTAGTTGCTTTGGCTTCAGAGCCAACCAACCATATACCAACCAATACGTTGCCCCACCAGCGGCAACAAATAGTCCAGCTCCAGCACCCTACCAACCATACCAAGGCAGCTACTATGGCAATGGTTATGGATATGGGTACGGTCCTTGTATGGGATGGTAAAAGACCAACAATCTTCCAACCTTTTTTTAAGATTACCAGCTTTTGTGATTACTTAATTTAGTAACTTGCTTGAGGATTGTGCTCAGGCGTTTTCATAAAAACTGATAATCAGAAAACTTTCCCCTACAAGATCCACCGAAATTAACCAGGAAATCAAATAATTTCCCAAAACTCAACACTTCCTCGGCTTATAGCTTCAAAAAATAAAAAAAGGGAAAGGATTTTTGGGATTTTTTTACGGCCGTTTCTTTATGATAAACACAGTTGCTATTGCCATTGCTATGATAATAGCGACTGCTGCACCCATTGTATACATCAATATATCAGCGGTAGTTGCTGCATTTGATGATGATGTTGTAGTTGGTGCTATTGTTGGAGCTGGTTCGGAGGCGTGGAATGCTGCTTCAGCAGAAGAACTGTAGTAGGACTGCGAACCTGCAAATGAAGCATATACTGTATAATCGCCGGAAATATCTGGAGTCCAAGTCAAAGCGAACATTCCTGAAGAATCACTTGTAGCCGTGCCGATTTGTCGATAGTTGCCATTAGCATCATAGACATTCAAAGTAACCTGTGCACCTGTGACGTTGGCTGGACACTGCTGCTGCATATAGACATATTCCATCCAGTCAGTCATGCTTGCGTCAGAAACACAGGGAAGGCCATTGGGGAAGTTTGCAGCTACTGCTTCTTGCTTTGCGCCTGCGGAGATGTCCATAACAGTGCCGCTTATCGTTATAGGTGTAGCAGTTGTTACTCCCACGTTAGGTGCAGTAACAGTTGTTTGGGTTGGTCCCATGCCATATGCATATATTTGGTTGTCATAAGAATTGAATGCCGTCATTACGCCATCGGCAATTGCTGGTCCACTAGTAACGTCAAATCCCAGCATACTCCACACTAGTTCTCCATTAGTTAAGTTTATAGCTAGTTGGCTGGCTCCTCGGAACATCGGCGGACTGTACTGATGGCCTTCTGGAACAAATAGCATTCCTCCAGCTACTGAACCGACGGTAAAGGTCCAAAGCGGCCACGTACCATAAGGAGTGTCCGACCCTGAGGGACCACTTATTTGCTCTGTCGTTGTGTGCCAGGCTATGTCTCCTGTTGCCATGTCGATAGCATATATGGTTCCTCCAAAGCCCCACATGTAACAGGTGCCGTTAGCTGAAACTGCTTGATACCCGCCTAGGCTGTCGTATGGATTCGAATTTGGCAATGTAATTGGACCCCACACTTGTTGTCCTGTCTTCATGCTATAACCGTTGACTGCTGCAGTATTGTAGTTGACTTCAGCATAATTTCCTGCTGTAGCTGGGAGAGTATATAATCTTGTGTTAGGTGTTTCGGTTCGGTTAGTTATCCAAAGCTGTGCACCTGTAGTTAGGTCGTAGCCTGCTTCGATTTGATAGCCGATTTGGAAACTTCCTGTTCCGCCAGTTGCTGCTGCAGTCATCAATATAACACCGCTCTCACCAATAGAGGAACTGCTTAAACCTAGATTCCCCGGCAATGCAACGCCTGATATATCCATAGCCACTGGTACTGACCATTGTAAGCCATAACTAAATGGAATGACGTCATCTTGAATTGGTTCCCAGTACCATTCAGATTGTTTAGCATATGAGTATCCTGGAGTGGCAGGGTTAAGTTTGTCAATGCATTGTGTTGAGTTCCACATGTTCAACATCCGTTTTCCAGCTACAGAGTTTACGTAGTAACCTATCAGATTTCCATTTTCATCTTCTGTAACCGTCATGCCAGTGCCGTTGACAATACTGAGAACGTAGTTTCCTGTGGTCGCGTCATATAGAGTGTATGTAGTGCCTGTGTTCGGTGCGGTGTTTGGGTGCACTACGCTTCCTACTGCTCCATGAGCTGTCGTGGGAGAAATACCCCACAGGTACGTCAGGGCTCCGTATTGGTTGGGCGTTACATAATCAAGCAGCTGACCACATAATAGATCTGCGTTGGGATTTATAGTCCAAAGCGTTTGTCCCGTATGTAAGTTTACTGCAACCCATCCTTCTGGAGTGGATTGAGCATTGGGATATTGCTCATAGTATAATATGCCGTTCATAATTACTGGCGCAAATTTTGGTTGGTACTGTTGAGGTGCGTTGAAATTGCTTGTTTGGGTTGCACCAAATTCGCCTCCAATCAAGCCACCGGGTGCTGCGGGTCTTGTCCATAGCAAATGAGCTGTTGTTGGTGCCGTAGTGTAGGGGTTATAGTTTCCAGAAGCGTTATACTGTCCGGTGGTGGAAAAAGTCGAAGCGGCCAGTCCTAGCCAGTTTCCGCTAACGCTATACCAATATTGGTTAACGGATTCTATTGGACGAGTCCAGTAGCTTGTCGGAATAGGATTCTGAGGAATAGCTGGAGTGGCTGTCTCTTGGACTGTAAGTGTTGTAGAAGCGTTGCTTGGTAGATAATAGTCACCGATGTTGGGGTAAGCTGCCGTGCCGCCTGATGTCGGATCAAGGTTGTTGCCCGCTAAGGTTTGTCCTGGAAAACTGAAGAAGAAGCTGTAGTTGCCAAGTTGAGCGGGAACGAAATCAGAATGTGTGCCTCCTGTATCGTCAGATGTAAATGGACCCAAAGTTTCAGTAGTTCCATCTGGATTTGTAACTGTTATCTTAAAATTTTCCCATCTATCGCCATAACTCCGGCTTGCATCTGGTGGAGGATTATTGATCCACATTCCAATGTTAACCGTTTGGCCAAGACCTGCCGGATTGGGTGCAACATTAACGTATGCAAACGTCTGAATAATCCACGGCGGAGTGTGCGCGTTAACCGTTGGTATTAGTGTAATTGATGCTCCAATCGAAATTGTCAAGATTGCTGCAAATAAAATAGCTAATGATTTATTTTTCAGTTTTTGCATTTTATTCCTTCTACCTTTTGTTTTATTGCGACAAGAACCCTTATCTAAAATGTTCTTGCCACACTTCGAGTCTATTACGATTTATATATAAACCTATTGCAAGTACCCACCGACGACAACTTTTTATCGTGTCTAGATTAAAGAACAGGGCGATTTGTTCAAGGCTGGACAAAGCCTAAGAGCGTGCGACAGCGCAAAGTTAGCTGGGAATAAAATAGAGACAAATTCCTATTATATGAGCGCGAAAGCAATTTGATTAAAAAGAAACTGGGCTTCTAATGCAAAGAAAAAATGGGCAGATATCTTACAAATGATTGATAAAAAAGTATTGAGAATATCTAACAGGGAAAAACAAATAGGAATAGCTACGCCCTAAGCCGGAGCTATACGGATTTACAAAGACGCTGCAATATGCTTTTGGCTGCTTTCTTGTTTTCGGTTGCTTTTTTTGTGTGGGCTTTGCATCTTTTTAGTTTGTGGCTAGAAGCGATTCAGAATGAATAGAGCTGGCGGCTGTTTTAGTAAACCTGTTCTTTTTGATAACTGGTTTTTTCGATTAATAGCCCATTTAATCAGATTTAGTACTTGATAGCTCAGCAAGCATTATAAAGCGAATATGCATTAATATGTGGCACTAAAAAATTAGGAGAAAGAAAAATGCAAAAAAATAAAAATATAACCCTAATGATGGCTATAATTCTAACAACCTTGATGGCAGTTTCCTTCCTTCCGTTGCCAATAACAAATGCACAGGCCTCTGGAGAATTTGCAACATATGCCTACATTAACGTTGCGCCAGACCCAGTTGGGGTAGGTCAAGCTACCTATTTCTCAATCTGGGTTGATGTCCCTATGCCCTCGGCGTCAGAAGCCAATGACGTTAGGCGGCACGACTACAAACTGACTATTACTGCACCCGACGGTACAGTTCAAACTCAGACTTGGGCTGTGATTAGAGATACCACCGGCGTAGAGTCGGCTTCTTTCACACCTACCCAGCTTGGAACCTACACCCTCCAATTTGATTATCCAGGTCAAATATACAACTGGTACGACATTAATCCCACCTGGAACGGCACTAAATTCCTAGCATCATCTGCAACCACAACACTGACTGTACAACAGGACCCAATTGCCGCTTCACCCGCAATTCCTCTACCGACTGAATATTGGACTCGCCCCGTGTATGCGCAAAACCATGATTGGGCTACACTAGGGTCACATTGGCTAGGCGGATCTCAATTCGGCGTTTTCCAAATGGCGAGCTATAACCTCTGGCAGCAAGACGGTATTGGACCAGGTAGCTCACATATTATGTGGACCTATCCAATTGAATCCGGAGGAGTAGTTGGCGGAAGCCAAACAGGTATCCAAGACTCTAGCTTCTATTCAGGCGGTTCTTACGAAGGTCGATTTGGCAGCGCCATTATAATAGATGGAAAACTATGCTTCAAAACACCACTAAGCAACAGTCAAAACGGCGGAGACTACATTGCTATGGACTTGCGCACTGGCAAAGTATTATGGAGAAACGCGGCAATCAACCCGACATTTGGCGAACTCTACTCCTACGAATCACCAAACCAACATGGTGTAGTACCTAACGGCTATTTATGGCAAACAGTAACCCAAGGCCCTGGATTGCAGACTTGGATAGCATACGACCCATTGACGGGCAACTGGCTGTTTAACTTAACCGATGTCCCATCAACAGGAACCATCGCATATACCGAAAACGGCGAAATTGTAAAATACATACTCAACTACAACACAAACACACAAACTGGCTGGTTAGCCCTTTGGAACTGGACCAGTGCACCAACCGCAGCTTTAGGATTACCAGGATCTGGAACTAACGCATTGCAATTCAGACCAATAGGAAAGAACATCAACTGCAGTACAGCATATTCATGGAACGTCTCTATATCCGGCGATCTCATTGGAAACCAAGCTCCTTCTATCACCTACGTTTTACCAGGCGACATAATACTTGGAAGAAGCAGCGCAATAACTGCAGGCGTTTTCAGCACACGAGGAACCCCAGATCCCTATACTGTTTGGACTATGAGCTTAAAAGATGGACATCAAGGACAAATCTTATGGAAGAAATCCTACCAAGCACCATCAGGCAATGCATCTCGATCACTTGGACCATTAGACCCAATAAATCGTGTCTGGACTATGACTGATGCTGAATCAACGCAATGGCTAGGATACAGCTTAGAAGATGGAAGCCTGCTGTGGGGTCCAACAAACACCCAAACGCGTTCGATTCAATTCTTTGCCAGCGGCTACGGAGCAGGTCAAAGAGCAGTCACTGCCTACGGCAACATCTATGTGCAGGGCTTTGGCGGAGAACTCTTCTGCTATAACACGAAAGACGGATCATTGCTATGGAAATACAATAACACATACGCCGGAATCGATAACACATGGGGGCTGACGCCTATTTTCTTAGCTGCACTCGCTGACGGCAAAGTCTATGCTTTCAATAACGAGCACTCTCCAAACTCACCACTATACAAGGGCGAATCAATTTACTGCTTAAACGCAACAACAGGCGAAGAAATCTACAAGATGTTGAGCTGGGCGGGACAAAGCGGAGGTCCAGGTAGCTCTACTAGCATCCTGGCAGACGGCTTCTTGGCGTACTACAACTACTATGATAACCAAATATACAGCGTAGGCAAAGGTCCAAGCGAAACTACAGTTTCAGCATCACCAAAGGTTTCAGCGTTCGGAAACAGCGTAATAGTGGAAGGCAAAATCATCGACATATCTGCAGGCACAACACAAGATGAGCAGGCAGCACGTTTCCCCGACGGCGTTCCAGCAGTTTCTGACGCAAGCATGAATCAATGGATGCCATACGTCTACATGAACCAGCCAAGACCATCAAATACAACAGGTGTTCCAGTTGTAATAAGTGTCGTCGATTCTAACGGCAACTATCGAAACATAGGTACAGTCACAAGCGACTCAGACGGATTCTTCGCACTCAACTGGAACCCGGACATCACAGGAAAATACACAGTCTACGCTTCATTCGAAGGTAGCGAATCATATTGGCCCTCTCACGCAGTTACATCGTTCGCAGTAGACCCAACAGCGCCAACCCCAACACCGACAGCAGCACCAGCTCAATCAATGGTTGACCAATACTTCGTCCCAGCTATCGCAGGCATAATAATAGCCATCGTCGTCTGTTTTGCAGTCACAATAATTGTCCTAAAGAAACGACCATAAGAACAGACTAAACAAAATAACTTTCCTCTTTCTTTTTTATTTTAGTCCTTTGAGAAAAGTTAGACCTTGTTCGAATTCTACTCTATCGCAGCTTGAAATTGTTAAATCTATATCGTTGGTTGAGGGTTTTAGGTTAAGAAGAGTCATTGCTGTTTAAATTGTGGCAGCGAGTGTATCTTCTTAGTCAGGTCTTCATTGAGTACGCTATGTTGCCGATTCTTTGGGCCCTCTTTTCTATCTGGAATATTAATTCCTGGCAACATGCATCTGCATTTTGGGTTCTGAAGGGTTCCCTACGATCTCAAAGCCCAGCATATACCGAAGGTTACTTCTTTTCGAATGAAACTGCTACGGTTTGTTTGGCTTTGTCCAACAACAACTAGCACTTATTTTTCAAAGTTCCTGCTAAATTAATCGCGTAATTATCGGAATCCCAAAATCTTCCATACCTTCCAAGAAAAACTTTCAAACCAGCCAACCTTCCACTTCTTTTTCTTTAACGGTGAACCCAAGTGTCTTTGAACACATCGTTATTCCACGTATTGTTAGATTCTAAGCTACTAATTTTGTATTAGGTAATTTTCGTTTTTTTATCATTTGGGGCAAAAGAAGGTGAAAGTTTTTTCCTTTACCTTATAAACTCTCAAACCTCACAGTCCGCTCAACGCTTTAAACGCAAGTCGTATTTTCTTAGGTAAATACAAATGTTTAAATGATCTTCAAATATCCCAAGTTTCTATGGGTAAAGTATCAATGGCTTTAATTATTATTGGGTTGGTTCCTTTAGTGCCCGCTATAGTCTTAACAATAGTTTCAATGGGGTTCCCGACCTTTATTCCAGATACATCGTGGTTCAACATCGCTGTGAGGGCCATCGTGATGGGGCTTCTCTATATAGTTGCTTTTGCTTTCATAATTTTAGGCTTAATTATTGCAAAACGTGATTTAGAATAAATCTGTTGAAAAGCCTAGCAATGCATCTTGTTTACGCATGGATTATTGGGGCCATTTGTATTTGATTTTTATTGTTTGTTGTAATTGTTCGGCATATAGCATTGAGTGAGGTCTCGGTAAAACTTAAAGCATCTTTACCATCTTTGCTTAACTGGTACACTTTTCTTGGTCTCTCCGAATCCATATTCCAAATGCTTGTTACGTAGCCTTTCTTTTCTAGAGTTCCAAGTAGCGGATAGATTGTGCTTGGTCCAAAGTAGATGCCGAAGCTTTTGCGGATTTTGATGATTAGCTGGTATCCATGCATTGGTTCTTGGTGTAGGAACTGAAGGATTATCATGTCTAGTAAGCCTTTGGTGAGTTTTGTTTGAGTTTCTTTTTGATAGTTCTTCATCATTTCTGTTTTTCTCCTGTATGTTTGTTTTACAGGTAAACAATGTGTCTTTTCAAGATACATTTCTTATGTCTTATTAGTGAATAAACAGCAAGATAAACCCTCCCACATACCGCAGGCATATAAAACAGCCCAACACGGTTTAACCGTCCGACACAAGAACACTTCAATACGTAAAATACAGCCTATAAAATCTTATTTTAAGGCTTCAAAGAAGCTGTACAACAAAACTACAAAAAAACCAAGCACAACTTAAAGAAAGCCGAAATCAAAAACGTTTTAAATTAAAAATTAAAGTTGAAAATATTTATTCAAGATAAATTCTAATGTGGCGATAGCAGTTACTTTAACCTGAATTTTGGGTTCACAAATTAATTATATTCCAAAATTATAGTCACTCTGAGAGAAAATATGAAAAATCTTAAAATTCAACGCAGAAAAGAATTACGAATAAAGATGGCCCAAGTCTTTAACGATGAAATGCAAATACTTCCAAGTGAAATGCGTAATATTGTATTAGATGACCTCATTACAGCTTTTGAAAATAGATTGAGAGCCTTACAAAAATGTCAGATGAAAACAGACATAGAGCTTCTAGTTGCTAACATGGAACGCTATGAAGTTCTCCAAATTTCTTAAAATAAAAATACAATTGAAGTTTCATCGTTTATTAAACATTAATCAAGATACGTAGACATAGATAGTGCTCGTAAATTCATATTGACTACTATTTCGCCTTAGGTTCAAATCCAATAAGGACTTTTATTGATCTGGTGACCTTTGTTTCTTTTTTTCCCAGCTGCAACTCTGATATCGTTTATTCTTTGTTCAAGTGTCGGGTAGATCTTGGGTAGTAACCGTTCCAGAAGCATCATTCTTCTCGGTCGAAGATTGTTCAATTTAATCAGAGCTGATATCATCGGTTCGCCATTTAGGTACTTAACCGAGCTTAAGTCGCATTCTGTTTCTTGTTGGCGAAGCCATTTAGCGTTGATGTGAAGAGCTGCAACCAGAGCAAAAAAACCGGAGAAAACCGCGACGAGCAAACCGGACAAGATCTGGGAAATTGGTTCCAAGAATGCAAAGTTATAAAACACCAGCACCCCCATTAGGGTTCCGACTGTTGCCGCGGGAACTGTTAATCGAAAGAACTTCTTTGTTCCATGTCTCCTCTTTAGGTGAGTGAACTCATGTGCTCCTACGGAGAGCAATTCATCGGCAAGAAGAACCTCCAGATATTTACTATCAAAGAATATACTGTCTAAGAAAGCCATACCACCAACCTGCAAAAAACGAACATTATAATAACGCTCCATTTTTCCTTTTTTCAAAATTTTGGTTACCTGCATGGCCTCTGCAAGATTATCAAGAGATTCAGAAGGAAAAGGAATAGCCTTTAGGAACTTCGAAACTACTTTGTTTAGATTTACTCTGCTTTCCTCCATATCAGTAATGACAGAAGAGTTTGCTCAATAGGTCTTGCCGTAACAGGTTCTTTTAGTCTTATGGTTTGATTATAGATTCGTCTTTATGGTCTTGGTGATTTCTTTGGACTCTAAAGTTGGTAATCAATCGAACCTAACGTAGATCTCTGTCTTGTCACAAATTGTGAGTGCTGTTTTTTTAATCCACATTTCTTAAACATAATAAGTCTTCGTTAAAATTTTTTAATTAAAATTTGGCTGCAAAGGCGAGATTTAGGTTATGGCAAACTTTACATTAGTGGGTCCTCTTAACTTAATTTAGGTAGATGAAATCAAATGGTAGTCCCTTTCTATATGATGCTGAGGACCAGGATCGGGGAATCTAGAAACATCGTCCATGCCGCACTCAAGATCGAAGGAGTAAAAATTGCGCATTCTGTGATGGGCAATTATAATGTTATTCTGTTTGCGGAAGGAAAAGACCTCGAAGAAGTAAGACTCATCCGGGTGGCTGTAGAGCAAATCAGTGGTATAACTGTAACGGAAACCGCAATCCACGCGTAGTTTTGTGAATGAGAATCTAATCCCGTCCAAAAAATTCTTTCATTTTAACTTCAGTCGGGCGTTTTGAACCTGCTATGCAGATAGAGTCTCATTAAACCACATTCATGAATTCGACGATTACATAGTTTGCGTGCATTGTCAATATACACTAATAATTGGCGATAGAGAAACTGCTCTAAATCCTGAGGCCGAGTGTGTTTTTCCCTATGGAAACGAGCATGGAAGTAGGCGTGTAGTCGGAAAGAATTATCCCTGCCTTTGCTGGTAAGCGGATTCAATAAGATACAAACGATGATGAAAAAAGCTATTAGAGAACTTGAGAATTATTTTTCAGTTAACAAATTATTGCCCTTTGAAGCAACCTTTTAGCGTCGTTTGGGGGGGAATTAGGGCAAGTTTTGGGGTTAATTTTGAAAAATTGTTTAATAACCATTTGAGTGACAGGTGGTTGAGGCTGCAAGGCTCTGAGAATTACTATTATGGGTTTTTGCATTTTATCCTCTCCTTAGTGATTTGGAGCCTTAGCAACCCTATTTTCATTCAATTAGCCGAAGCTTTGTATCTACTAATGGTGTCATTGAACTAGCTGTGGGAATATAGTTTCCGGCTTGCAGCACTTCGTATATTGTGTTGTTCTTGTAGGAGTGTTAAGCGAGATAGCGTTTACACGCAAGGTTTTTAATGTAATTACTGGAATATAATGGATTAGGAGAAAGCAGAGTGACAACAAAACAAAAAAATAACAAGAAACTGCTCTTAATAGTTGCAGCAATTGTCATCGTAATTGTAGTAGCAGGCATAGCAGGATTCGTTTTTAGTCAAAACGCAAATAATCCATCGGATTCAACAACGCCAACAGCGACTCCGTCAGAAACTACTTCACCATCTTCAACCTCGTCTTCTCCAACACCGACAAGTACACCTACATCTTCATCAACAGGTATCGCTGGAGCAAACAGCCTGAAATACACTGTAAGCCTCACTGAGAACGGCGTATTGCAGGGAACCTACACCTTCCAGGGCAAGAATTCCGGAACAGACAATTTCATGATGCGAATAGACTACACTGATAACGATGGAGCTACAATCTTCATCTTCAATGGAGCTCAACACAAAGCATGGACATATTCGGGAGATGAATGGGTAGACATTTCCGCTTATTATGATCTGCAGTTCCAAACGTGGAATAGTCTTTGGCAAGGATATAGCACAAACTTGGCAGCGTGGACTGGACTGGGAGACTACTCCTACACAAGCAACGGCAGCACAGTCAGAATATATGACATAGCAGTAAATCCAGCACTTGACGACTCACTATTTGTACATGAATAAACCCCAAAACTACCTTCTTTTTTTAATATCTCGAATTAGAGAAAAGATTCGGAACACTTGATTTGCTCTGGTGTCTAGTATTCTTCAAATATCCATTGTACATTTGTCCCACGCTTTCCCTCCTCCCACTTAACACCAAACAAGATTAAGAATAAGGCAAGGAGAGAAGATGTTTCATTCAAATAGAAATAGAACAAGCGAAGGAGTACACAATGCATAGCATATTTACGAAATAGTTCATTAAATGTGCTCATAGTTGTGAACCTAAATTTCGTTTCAGCAGTGTTATGCAAAACTAACTGTCTTGTCTACTTCTAAATATTGAAATGGAGAGCTTTTCTTCCACACAGATAGTTACGTATGAGTATTTTTGTCGAACAACTCTACTATTCAGGGGAGCGTTCATAATCTTTATTATCAACTTAACGAAGAAAGTTTGTATGTCGCAACAGCAGACTGATAAAAAACACTGTGGACCTTCTGAGCGCTCATTTAAGAAGAGCCTTGCCAATTCTGGGTATTCTGAAGCAATGGCTGATAAGATTTGGAAATGTTATACTCTGAAAGAACTGAACATTAGCAAACTCTAATCCCTGAATCAAATGAAATGTAATTCTCATGAATGAAGCATTCACTATCGGCAGTAACATCATTTAACTGTGCTCAAGACCTGCCTTTAACTAATGAGGCCCCTCTAACCTGAACACAACAAAGTAAAACCAGTGCAAGGTTTTGCAGTCAAAAATGTGTGTGGATTAATTCTTAGGTCAACCAAACGTAATTCCCTAATGTTTTCACGTTGACAAATGAAAACACTAAAAATGGTTGAATCGAGTTTAAATTTTTAAAAAAAAAGATTGGACATTGGGAGAGACTTCTTTTTTTGCGCTATGTTGCTGCTAGCCCTGAGGTCGAACTTGGGAGAGTATTGATTGAAGTTACCTGTGATAGACTTCCGTCATTGTATACTTTGAAGCCTGTTATGCTGTTGCCATTAAGTACATAGAGGAATTGACTGTTCAGGCTGAATGCCAAGTCAAGTGCGGGAATATCCACTTTTGCTGCTATGGCGCTATGTAATGTTATCCCGCCGCTTCGTGAGATTGAGAAAATAGATATTGTGCCGACATGAGCATTAGTTTCGTATGCGAAGTCTCCTTGGTTATCAATGGCCACCCAGCATGGGGCTGCTCCAAAAGTCGGCATGGCGCCGCTAGTGGTTCTTAAATCTCCTTGATTAGAAACGACATAAGAAGACATCGTGTTTGATGCTGCTTCGCTTAGGACCAATTTGTCTTTGTCTGTGAAGGCAAACCCGTAGGGTGCATCACCGTTGGATGGATGATTTGTCGGAGCACTTGCAACTCCATTTTTATTAATTGTGTAAGTATCTATGGTGTTTGTGTTTTTTTCGGTGACAACTATGACTTTTCCATCAGGGCTGAATCCTATCTGCTCTGGAGATGGATCAGTTAGGCCGCTAAGAGGCTGATCTGATCCACTTATGAATGTCAATATCCCTGATTTGCTTAAAGTGAACCCAGCGATGTTTGGAGCTGTTCCTGCGTTCAGCACGTAGACCAAGTTGTTGTATGATGTTAAGCTTATTGGCATGTCTCCGTGGGAGCTTGTTTTGCTCAGATAGTTTGGTCCGTTGTTTTGTACTGCAAACACTGAGATTTCGTTGCTTCCAGCATTAACTACAAGCAAGAACCGACCATTATCTGTAATAACTACAGCACCTTGGCTTCCAAGTCCGTTTCCTGTTCCCAAGCCATTAGCTGCGACAGACCCTTGGAAAGTAATTGATCCTCCCGCCGTTCTACTATAGTACAAAACGTTGTTTCCTGAAGCGGAGTTATCAATCGTGTAAATAGTTCCTGCATTTCCCCAACCGGCATAAGCAACCGTTGTAAACGCAATCCCTGCTAAACCAACAACCACTATACTCAAAATAGCTAGAATTTTTCTTTGCATTATTTCACCTCCAAAAAACTTCAATGACTCCTAACCGTGGATTCTTTGGGGTCTTAATAAATTATATAACACAAACTTTGGATCAGATGAATAGTTTATTTAAGAAGAATGAGTGAAATCCTACTGATGCTTATGGTATTAGAAATAATGATTGACACTCTGATTCGCATCGGATTGATCGCTGCCACGGCTTTCCTGTTTGGCGTTGTCTTTCTCGCATATTTAAGGATGAAAAATCGAAAAATGCTGTTTATTTCCTTAGGATTCGGAACTTTCTTTGTCAACGCTCTTCTTCATATTCCCGAGCTTATAAGTAACGATTATAGCCTCATGTTTTCTGAGAACGTCTTTCTCTTAATTGATCTTTTAGGCTTGCTTTTGATAGCGATTGGGCTACTGAAGGATTAA
Organism: Candidatus Bathyarchaeota archaeon; assembly: GCA_963775685.1. Taxonomy (GTDB): domain Archaea; phylum Thermoproteota; class Bathyarchaeia; order Bathyarchaeales; family Bathycorpusculaceae; genus Bathycorpusculum. Next base: position 21,509 of record CAVZJV010000005.1, on the reverse strand, counting down.
GTTGTAATGTTAAAGAAAGAGCTCCTCAAGAATGAAATTCGTAGAAAAATTTTTCGTTTTTTAGAAGCAAATCCTGGTTTACATTTAAGAGAGCTTCAGAGACGTTTAGAGGTGCCTCTAACAACCCTTGATTATCATTTGGAGTATATGGCTCGGAGGAAAGTTATCTATAAAGAAAAGGATGGTCGCTTCAACAGATTCTATACAAAAATATTCGATGATGAAGATAAGGAATTAATTTCGGTTTTAAGACAGAGGAGACCACGAGAAATCGTTCTCATAATTTTGGGAAAAGACGGGGTAAAATTTCAAGAGTTGAAAGACATTCTAGGTTTGCCTTCTTCCACGCTTTCCTATTATCTCAAACGTCTTATGGATAATGAAATAATTACTAGAGACCAAATTGGTTCCGAAACTGAATATCGGATTAAAGATGATCGAGCAGTTAAAGCTTTGATTATCTATAAACCAAGTTTCATTGACAAACTTGTTGATCAAGCCCTTTACGCTTTTATGGAACCCCAATTCCGAAAAATGAAAAAGGAATAATTTTATCGTTCTTTTTTGCTTCGATGTTTTGGCTCATTGATTTTTATTCTAACCAGCCAACCTTACATCAACAATAGTTATCTACCAGTATCAAACAACAAAATTCGCTTCGTCACTTATTGCTGAGCCGTTACGGCAACGGTTTCTTTGGTGTGACTTCTGCATAGGGACGATAAAGAGTGCAAGGAGTAGTTGGCAAAATAGCGAAATTAATAAAAAGCTTATTCAGCTACCGAAACGCTGCTTGGATGAGGAGAACAATTTCTAAACCAACCAGCAAATGTCATTGACTACAGATGAGAAAACTTTCTGGATTAGAGTTTTTGGCCGATAAGGAGGTATTCTACCATAGAAGCGAATTTATAACGAGTAACTGCTTTCATTGTTATTCTACTTAGGAGCAATTGGATGAAGCATGGAGTTGTCTTCAAAATTTAATATTTAACCCCGAAAACGTGTTCCGCTTGGTGTTAAGGGAAAACTCTATTAGAGTTTAGGAAAACTTTATTTTATCAGTTTAGTGCATTCAGAGTGGTTCTTTTTCTGTGCTAAATTGAGCAAAAACCGTGTTTTTGCTGACGGAAAGGAAACATTTTATTCTGCCCTTAAAGCGTGGCTCTTCTAAAAGAATTTGGAGTAAATGTTGGACTTTCATCACAATTACAAAGCAGAACTATGAATATGCCTAGAAAATAGTTGAATTCGTGTACAAGTTGGGAATAAGAAGCTTAAGTTTTAATTGGTTAACCAGACTCAAGGAAGCAGTGACTACGAAGTGCCTGACCCAAAACAACGCGCCATCATCTTTTAGAGCACATTTAACAGCAAAGTAATTGCGGCTGTTTGAAGATCGCATAGATATTCAGAGAGCAAGTTATTTTTTCAATGAAGTTTTTCATGTATATGATTATCCTGCGTTTGGGCAGCAAGTTTTCTTTTCGCCTGCTGGAACCCTTGGGACCTGTTAAGCTTTTTATCCTTCAGGAAAACATCAAATTCCCATAAGCAATTACTTGAATGTTCAAGAAGACCCATTTTTTAAGAATGGTTAGAGCTTGGCACATTAAAAAATAAAGAATGTATGCTTTGTCCCGCTCTTGGGATGTGCGGCGGAGCGTGCGCTTATGATGTCTACATTAAGACTGGTAAAATTGGCATAAAAGAAAACTATTTCTGCACTTTTCTAAATGAAACGCTCAAGCTTCTGTTATTTTGTAATTTCTTGATAAAACCAAAAACAAACCTGAATACAAGAAAGTCGAAAAGGAGGGTTCTTTTAGAGACAGAGAAGCTTTCTTAAATTTCGTAACCGAGAAAACTCTAATAACAATAAGCTAATCTCTGAAAGAAGTAGGTCTAGGATCGACTCAGACGCAGTTGAAAATTAACCTTAACTAAGCATCTTTACAATAAACATAAATAAGTGGTAATTCATAAAAATAATGTAATGATTTTTTGTCAAAAAACAAATCAGGGACAAAAGCCCGAGCTAGAAAACCCTCTAAAACAGTTTCCAAAAAGAAATCAGCCGTCGTTGTTTCGGGGAATAAACTTACCCGAGCGCAAAGTATACGTGTAAAAGCACTTTTAGCAAAATTGCCTCCTATTGAAAAAATAGACCCCGAAATGTATGCGAAGCTAAAATCAACAATACACGAAGCTGTGGAAAAAGCTGTTCCCGAATATAGTCAGTGGGTAAATTCTTCTTTGGGCAAAAGAGTCGTAGCTGAGGATTGCCCAACACCGTTGTGTAGTTCATGTGGTAACGATTGCCCAACACCGTTAAAGAACATCGATGACATGGTTGTTAAGTCGGTCAACCAAGCTTTGAATGCTGCAATCCGTGAAGCTTTGAATGAAAGATTGAAAAAAGGTAAAGTTTGAGATCTTCTTTAATTTAAGCGCTCAGAATGCAGAGGCTAAACAACAAGAAACGTTACTGTTATAGTTCTTAGATCTACGAGCGAGACCCAGGCGTTGATTTGGAAAAAGAAAACTCTAGATTAACAAATTCTTACTAAGATACTCACATCTGATTATATATGAAATAGGTAAAGTGACACTCTAATTGGTCTAATCTGGGCTCATCGCCTAGTTTTCTTGTTTAGCAGCACAAACCTATTTGGTATTGATTTTTCTCGTTTCCTCTACTTCTTCAATCGTCAAAGTCTGCATAGCTATCATCCAATTTGGAATGCTCTCATCGAAACAGAACCATGCTGGAAGCCTTCATGAATAAATCGTAGGGGCTCATTTTTTTGTTGCAACCCTATAGTGTAGATCATTGGAAGATAATGATCCTGGGTTGGCACAGCGTTGAGGGCTTCTTTTCCCAAGTTGCGGTAATTAATCAGTTTTTCATGGTTGTGAGAAAGTAAGGCTTGTTTTACTGTATCATCAAATATAGCTGCCCAATCGAGCGTTTTAGCATCAATGTCGTAGTCTATTAGACCTAAGTTGTGGACGATGTTGCCACTGCCGATGATTAGTATGCCTTTTTCTCTGAGTGTAGCAAGTTCAGATGCCAAGCGGTAATGGTATTGGATGGGTTTTGGTTTCCAATCGTTGTAGGGTGAATAGTCCAAACTCATTTCAAAGATGGGGATGTCTGCTTTTGGATACATATGTTTTAGAACTGCCCATGCTGCATGGTCTAGTCCCCAGTCGCCGCATTTTACTTCTGCCGACTTGACTGTATTTATTGTCAATCGAGCGTCTTGGGGTGCTCCTGGACTTGGATAGCTTAATTTGTATAGTTCTTCAGGGAAACCGTAGAAGTCATAGATGGTTTTAGGCTGACTGACACAAGTTACGTATGTGCCGCTGGTTAACCAATGTGCAGATATTACTAGGTATTGCTCTAGGTTTAGGGAGTCCTCGGGCTGCCTTGGCCAGGCTTCGGGTGTAATCGTTATCGAGAATTATGTTCATAGGGGAACCATGGCCGATAAATAATACTGGCATCATTTGTTAAACACATATCCTCCTTACAGTTGAGTATAGATACGATTTGAGTTTTTTGTTTTCCTCGAATCGGCTATGATTGAACTGCGTGCTTTGTAGGTTGTTTCTGTAGGTTCTTTTAACCTACGTTAAAGTGTCTGATCGATCATTCAGTTTCTTTAGTGCTTTCTGTTTTCTTTTTGACTTTGAAATGTGGACAAGCCGCCCCTTTAGGATCCACATTAGTAAAATGGAAAAACTTGCAAGTTCCATTATCAAAGTTAGCGCAGTCCTCATGGTTATTCTTCAAGAAATCCATTTTTGGAACTCCATGTCGCATTCGTCGTAGGGACTTCTTCAGGAAACTCATTTTTGACACCTTCCACTCAGTTTGTAATCTATTAATTAATGCAATATTCTCGATCTGTTATATGCTCTTTCGTTATATTGACTTGTAATTACTAATACATGCCTTTCCATAAAAATCCACGGACAATATGGTCTAATTTGTTATTGGTTTTGAAGTCCATACACCAGGATTTCTGCTTTGTTCAGTTTTTGGTTTGATTAGCTCTAATCCAAAAACCTTACAGGAAAATAAGGTTTGGGCAATAGAGGTGCTGTTATTTTTTTCTGTTAGTTAGCGTTAGTTTGAACGAGAGGATCAACCGATGATACATGTAGAAAAAATAGAATAACCCGTAGGCTGTAAGCACAATTTCAAATGAAAGGATCGTTGGATTGCTCTCCACTCCCCGAAAGTATCCCTGGAGAAGAATGCTGGAAAACATCACAACTTGAAGGATTATTGCGCCGCCTATGCAGCTTAAGCCTAAAAAGTGGAAGATAAAGTGGCCTTTGCGGTTAAGGTTTGATTTGGGCGTCGTCATTGCGTTTCTGATTTATTGTGTTCTTAGGGCCTTATGCTTTATGAATTCGTAATCAGCAATAACCTGTTTCTTAGCGGTCATTGTTTTAAGGCGATTTAGTCGTTTCTAGAAGCCATTCGTTGGTGTTTTTAAGAAGAGTATCAAATTGTGGTAGGGACTTTTTTGCTTGGAAGTCAAAGTAGACGATCTTTCCTTTGTCCCAGTTAGCTATGATCACTGGTGTGCGGGGTTTTCCGTTGATACTGGTATTTTGCACTGACTTTGCTTGTTCTGTTTTTGGAGACGCACACCTTTCCTTAATCGGTTCTTCAGGGTTTAGTTGTTCAGATCTTTTTCCAAACCGAAGATGGTTCGGTTTTTTGGATTTGGACGCCGAATGGGCGAATTCAGCAAGTACTTTCTCAGGGTTTTTTGTTGCCCGTTTTAAGAATGCCCTGCGGGAAATGTTTCGGTTGGGGATTTGCTAAAATCGAGAGCATCTAACACCGCACCTTATTAACATGGAAAAATTCTTGTGAATGTGGCGCCTCTCTTATCATGTTTAGGAAGACTTTCCGTTAGATCACAAAAATTAGTTCAAATAAACTTAACCTATTCGATGAGACGTGCCTTTATCGCTACAAGCATTTGAGGTAATTGATCAGCTTCTGAAATTCTCCGGTTTTTTTCATCTGACCTTTCTGCAGCATTTTCTCTATGCTGGATTTGATGTAGAGTCCGCCAGGAGGATACAGCTGACGGGCAGCTAAGGTAAAGACTTTACAGTTCTCTTTTGCAATCACTTCTTCTTTAAATCGCCATTTGTAGGGCGTTCTGGGTGGAAGCAGCATTTCAGAAAAAACGATAACAGCAAAATTTTTTACATTGGTAGTTGCTTCAAGCTCGTTGAATTTAGTGCGTAGCACCTTGTTTGGGTCTTCCTGCTTTCCGTCCTTCAGTGTTTTGCCACCGACAGCGTTGTTCTTAACCTCTATTACCATCTTTACCTGGATAGGCGGGTAGTTTGTTTGGTTTGGGTCTACACCGTTTTTCAAAAGAAGCATGTTATTCTTGATTTTAGATTCTTGGATTGTGACATTTGGATTCATTGAAAGGTTCAGATTTCTTCTCAAGAGGTGATTGCGTAAAACGATTTCTGTTGGGCTTCCAGATTTCTCGCGAGCGGTTTTGTCGATTTTTTGTTTCTCAAATTCCTCACTAACCTCGATTAGCATTGTATATTCTTCATCGTTAGCTGTTAGGACTGGGCTCTTGGAGTAATTAGGCACAAATAGTATATTACTTCTTTAACATAAAAATTTAGTGAGTTGCTCTTTGAAATTTCTCAATAAATATTATCGTGTTGTTCTCACTTATTCGGTGAGCGAATCGAGGATACTGAAGGCAAACCGAATAAGTGTGCAGTGTAGCATGATAGCTAAGGAGGGAAAACAGAATAAAAAGCAAAACAAAAAACAAACCGGAAAACGAAAAGAAAACTAACCAAACTAAAAACAAAGGGAAAAAGGAGTGGAAACAGAGATAAAAAAAAGTGACCTTTTGCCAGAAGTGCCACGCCTTGCTTCAACAAGGCACGCTTATCTCCTTTTTGCATCCTTGCTTCTGAAGCCAAGGTCTAACTAACGGCAGGCTTTGACTGTGAGGGCTTCGATGGAAACTATGGGCAGCCCAAAATGAATCGAAACGTCTTCAAAAAAACAGACATCTAAATAAGGATTTAACTAAACACATCGAGGTGCCCGGGAGATTTATTTACGAGTTTTCTTAGGGATATATGGTTTGGGGATGAGCGGGTTTCGCTTTTGATTTGCTTGGGATGATATGATTATGTGCACCCACTGTATGCTCATCGTTGAAGACTCCACGTTTTCAGCCACCAAATACAAATACGACAACAAGTTTGAGCCGTTAGGTATTCAAAAACTCCAAATCTGCTTATCTGAACTCGAACTTTAGTGAACTGGTCTTTGGAATAAAATGAGTTTTTTGATATTTGTCGTGAGAAGAAGGGAGGATATTAACACTAAGATACATAAACGATGGAGAGCATTAAAGTGTTTTAGCAGACACATACGGTCCCATAGCAATTCAATACGGACCCCCTTCTGATGGGCATTCTTCCACTAGGTATAGAACTCATTGTTGGCTTCATCGTTGGCTTTATATTCTCTTAAGCTTTGTAATGCTTCCCTGAGAATGTAACGAAGTCCAAGGATAAGAATAAATTTTAGATTAAAATTTACCGATTGCGCGTTCAGTTAAATTTAAAGGATATTAGAAATGAAGCAAATATTGAGCCCTCAAACAGTTCATGAAAACGGAACTATGCATTGTCAGGAAACTTTAAGGTTAGGTCTTAGAATAAGTCGAGGGTTGCTTTCAAACGTGTTAGGCGTAAGGGCTCCACTGTTTTGCGGACATAAATTAACTTATAATTGTAACCTCAGATGCAAAATGTGCCCCTTCTGGAAAAGAACTAATCGAGATTTAAGTATTGATAAGGAAAAAGCAATCCTGAGACAAATTTATGATGCGGGTGTTTGCGCGATCGCGTTTGAAGGCGGAGAACCGCTACTAAGAAAGGACTTAAACAAAATTCTGGCATTTTCAAGATCTCTGCCTTTGCAAACAAGCATAGTTACCAATGGCACTCTTCTTGAATCTAAAATAGATGATATATCACAATACATCAATGGCGCAATTTACGTTTCCTTGGATGGATTAGAGAAAACTCATGATGCTATCAGGGGTGTACATGGCTGTTTCAAAAAAACACTTCAAGGTATCATTGCAGCTTCAAAAAAGGTTCCTGTGATTATTAACACGACAATAATGAACGAGAATATCCATGAGATTGAAGATCTGGTAAAGTTGGCAAAAGGATTGAATGTAAAAATATCTGTGGCAATAGCTCATGAATACTATGAAACAGACGCGTCAACTCCCGCTAGACTTAAAATCAGAGAGATAACCGGAAAGCTTGTTGAATTAAAGAATAAAGGTTTTCCATTGATAAATTCAATTGGCTATTTTGGAGTGATTGCAAAAGAGAAGAAATGGACCTGCAAACCTTGGTCCACGATTAATGTAAGTCCTGAAGGGTATTTGGTTTTACCTTGTTATGTTCGGAATGAATATGCTAAAACCATTTCTGTTTTTGATACCAGTATTAAAAAGGCCATATCATGTTTTGACTGGAAAGACACACAAAACTGTCAGGAATGTACTCTTCACTGCTATGTAGAACCCTCTTTGGTACTTTCGTATGATTTTGGGTCCTTTCTGAATTGGGCTCATCCATAATAGACTTAACGTAACCATTGTGAAACAAAAATTTGGACGGGTGAGTTCCAGTTTTTTTATTGGAAAAATGTGGAATTGAATGGGGAATAAACCTTTGAAACAGGATTTGCTGTATTTCTTAAAAAGTATGGTGGATAGGATGGTTAACAAATGCTTGCATCCGATTAGCAACGGCAAACTTTATAGGGAAAAATTCGTTATGTTTTGATTGGAGTAGATTTTGATGAAATTTAATGAATTAGTTAACCAAACTGTGACTGGCGCAAATGGTTTTGTTATAGGTAAAGTTAAAGACGTCGTTATGGATACTGAAGAGTGGAAAATAACTCATCTTGAAATCGAATTAACTAAGGAAGCTACTGAACAAATTCTTGGGGTAAAGCCTGCGTTGTTTGATCTGCCAAGAAATACCTTGGCGATTTCTGCGTTGCAAAAAGGGGTTTTATGCTGTAGCGAAAAAGGAATAAACCTTAAGGTAACAAAAGATCAGTTAGCGGTCTACCTAAGACCTACGTAGCGTGTAGGTGGGTAGATAGGAATTTTGGTTTGGCTATCTTTTCATTTTTTTATTATTAAGTTTGGGAGCATGTTAGCCTAAATAAAAAAGTAAAAAAACGGGTACCCTTTTAGCTCTTTGGCACCTTTTGAAGGGTATTGCAGATACATATGGTCCTATAGCAGTGCGAGATAGGGTACTTCTCGTAGGCATGCTGCCTATAGACTTAGGACTCGTTGTTGGTTTTGTCATTGGTTCCTAATTATCGTAATCAAACAAATCCTTTCGATAGCAAAACATGAAATCGATGTGTAAAGGGAAGTTTGAGATTATTTCATGGATGTATTATCCGCGGGAACCCAACCAAAAACGTAGTTCTCCAAAAAAGACAAAGGCAAAAAATATCTATCTTTTAACTACACTAACCGCTCAAATATTTGTCAAATACTCACATACACAATCTATCCTCATGCGCGAAATAGATTCTTCATTTCTGAAAACCTATACAAGATACTGTGTAGCATTTAACTTCAAATTAATATGTAGAATGTCATGCAGAATTTTTAGAATTAGAAGTGTTTCATGATAAAATCCCTAATGTTTCTATGGCTAGTCATTAGTTCAACTATCTTTTTTGTAGCTTGCGTTATTTGGGTATCAAATAATCTTGTCATAGCCAGGGAAAATACAAACACAAACGTGCCGATTATTATGCTTTCAATGACATTTATTGAACCAAGATACCATACAATAAGATATGTTGCCGCAGCACTTATGAGCCCCATTAGAAAAGATCTTATTATAAAATAAAGTCGCTGCAACCAAGTAGAAAATAGCAGAACTTTGATCACTGCTCTTTTCTCTAACTCATTTTCCGCTCCAGATTTATCACACATGTCTTGCAACACTCCTTTTGCGTAATGGGCATCTGACAAACGTAACATCATTTTTGCATAACGGGCGTCAGATAAATCTGTGGAACTTGCGGATTCAAGCTCTAGCAAAATCCTTTGTGCTATTTTGTCTATTTCGTCATTTGCTTTTTTTGTTTTCATATCTTTAGTTAACAATGTACACCCGACACTGAGATTTTAGTGATTAAGATTAATAAAATGAACAAACAAAAGAAGGGCTTAGCCATCAACTGTAAAAAAAAATGAGTCCTGGTCTTAAAGAAACAGGTGTTAACTCAGTCTAAGTGCGTTAAGAAGCACTCTGCTTCTTTTGTCTTACCGCGACCTTAGCTTTCATTTCAAAGATAGTGTCTTCGCCGGTTTTTCCAACACCAAAGTTCCATTCTAATACATCCACTTCCATGTCTTTGAAGTGCGAAACCCAAGTTTTCTGGAATTCACTCCATTTCTCGCTCATCTTCTGTATCTGTTCCTTGACGTCTATTTTTTGTTCTGACATAATTTGTTACACCTCCTAAAATACGCTAAAAAATGTCCAAGCCTAAGTTTTGACTATGGCCTTAGGTACATGTGCAGGTTGTCATTTGAAACTTTTAATTGCAATCCGTTGATAGTCCACATGTTAGTTCAATTCTCTAAAGTTGAAACGGTTAGCATGTTTCGTGCTCCGCCCTTCTTTACGCCAAGCACTATTCAGCTACGTTCTTGTTCTATTCAAGCGGTTGGTTTAAGTGTGTGTGACTGTGAGGCTGAGGCTACAAATGGTAGTTGCAGTAAAAAGTTGAAGTAGCTGTTACTGTTTTATAGATTTTTGGTTGGTTGGGGTAAATTTTAATGCCAAGGACAAAATCGCCATAACTAATTTTCTTTATTTCATGCTCTAAATAGTCAACAACTGAAGCCAAATTGCTATAACACGAATAAATGCAAATGCTTAAAATCTTTTTAAGCAAATAAGGAAGATAGGCGCAAAACATGATTAAAGGCAGACTTTACGAAGAATTAATTCCGATTGAACAATTATCATATAAAGGGTATAATACTTCTGAACTTGCAAATGCTAAAATAAAACAAATTTTGGATGAAGTTAAAAAAGAAATGCCGCTTTTCACCGAAAAATGGGTTAATACTGAATACGAAAACCCGGATTGGAAAGCAACCTGTGAAGCTATGAACGAAAGAACACTGGCAAGAGAAAAATGGTTTATTAAATGGTTTGGTGAACAAAAATGAGCCAAGTCATATGTTCGTTTCCGACTACCTACCCTATATTTAAATTGAATTCTGAACTAAGCAAATAGGTTACATAGTCCCTTGTGGAAACGGCAAATTACAACTTATCAAAAACAGAAAAACAAAATACAACTGATGATAAACCAGAAACTTTAGCTGAATATGCAAAGAAGCATCCACACAAGAATACTTGTAAAAATTGTGATAAGCCGATACTTGAAACTCTGACTTTTTGCGGTAAAGACTGCACAGAAAAATACAGGGAGAAGCAAGCAAATGAGAGCTAATTTTAGAATTAAAATATTTAATGCTACACTTTTTGTTATGGTATCGCATACTCAAAGTTTAGAAGGTACTACTTCACTTCAAGAGGATAGTCTGCATACTCCATTTTTTGATGCTGAAATTTGCAGTTTAGATGAATGTGTTTCTGCACTTGAAGAGTTACAGGCAAGTTACAATTTGTCGGATATTTTTGTTACTTCATATAAAGATAGAAGTTTTCGAGTTTGGTGTTTTTGCCATGTTAGTTTTTCTGATTATATTAGAATGCAATTAATGTTACTTGATAAGAAACTGCTGGATTACAACTTCTTTTGGTGGACAGTTAAACAAGGCAAATCAACACTTAGAACCAACAGTAAACAAGGTAGACCGCTGCAAAAAGTTGTTGCCTTCTTGCCGTCTTACAGTGTTCCATTTCCAAAAACTTGCGAAAGAGTACTCTATGACACAGACATCCAAAAGCTTAGGCTTAACTGTTTTTCTGGGTGAAGGGGGAAAAATTATCTATGACTGATAGGTTTCCTGAAGCATTCCGCGATTCGAAGAAGATGTCGATGTAAGCAGATTTGAGTCTTTTAGGCAGTTAGAGCTAGCTTTTGGACGCTGGGCTGGTCAAAAGTGGATTCCGACTTATAGCAGTTGGATGCTTTAAGATATGAAGCTAGAAGAATAGGAGACTTACGAGACGGATTCAGAAGAAGAAATACAATCTATTTTCCTTGCTCTCCAAATATTTCTTGGAGGCACGAGACAGTAAGCATTAGAGGCAGAATACAACACCGATACAGAGATACTAAGACAGGGCGTTTTGTAAAGAAACCCTGAAGCTTTATCATTGCGAGACGGTGCTAATTCGCTGGGGATGATGTCGCCGCCCCAGCCTTAGGGCAAAGTAATTTTTTAGCTGGGATTACTTGTTATTCCCTATCTTCACTCTTGTTGCAGTCTAGTTATAAGCTTTTTTGGGGATTGGGTGTTTGGTATTTTGCTTGTGCAAAGACCTTTAGATAATGACTATGATTTAGTAAACGAATATAACGAAAAAACTCTTTAGCGATATTAGCCGAGTTTGTATTATAGATAGAATACACATAAGTTGAAAACTACTTGACGCAAACATCCTATTCAAAAAATGTCAAAACGAATAAAAAGGTCGTTTATACCATAATTTCAATTAGTCTAATACTAATAGTTTCGTTGGCGATTTTTACACTCCTATTTCAACCAAATAAATGCTCCAAATAATTCTAAACAAAATCAACCAACCATAAAGATAACTGATTTTTCAATAAACAGAGGGTAGAGTTACGTAGGTGGTTTGGTAATGGTTCTAGCTTTAACCTTACAATAGAAAATAAAGGTGTAGATAACATGAGTGATTTAGTATTGGACGTTAAAATGTTCCATAACAATAGCGATCTCCAAGTTGGAAATTATTTTGATGGTACCTATGAAAATGGTACTATTACGGTACCGCTTAAAGCTGGCGAGGTTAGGGCGTTCAGGGGAACAATTATGTCGATCGTGGGTGATGAAGCATACCAATACATAAGCTCAAACGACACGGCCATTATTGCTTTTGTTACTTTGGATAACGTTATTCTTGACCAGCGCAGAAGTGAACAAAATAATTCTTAATGATAGTTTTACTTTCTCTTTTGTTTGCTGGCTTGTTGTGCAAAAACAGAGTCCTTAGGTGCGAGGGGGGTGCCCTTTAGGAGGTGTACTCGCTACCCGAGGTGTTTTTGCTTAGATTAGGAAGGCAAGGTGTTAAAAGCAGGATTATACTCTATTAGATTTTGGGTTTTACTCTTTGTTGAATGATGCAAAGCGCCCTAAATGGTTAAGCATTTTCGTTTGGTCATTACCCTTTTTTGGAGTTTTAATTATTTCAAATATTCTTGCTGTAGAACTTTTTGGCTTTCAAATTTTGCAACATTATAGCTATTTCTTTGGAAGTAACTTACTGACTAATCTAGGAGTTCTCTTCTTCATTGAGGGTGGGATTCTTGTCGCTTTAGGCTCTCTATGGTCATTAGGTTCCTCTGAAAATGTTAGTTATGGCATGTATAGAAAGAATTATGGTAGCTTTAGTAAGGAAGATTGGGAAGATAGAAAAAAGCTAATTGAGAATGGAGGGAGTCTAAGCAAGTTTTATTGATTGTTGGTGGATTAGCTTTGGTTCATGCGGTTATTCTGGTTTTAATCTGACGAAACGATTATAGTGTTTTTTTAGGTCTTGGGGTGCCAAAAATAAACGGCTTTCTGATTACTCTTGTGCAGACAGGAGTAATTCATTTACCTCGTTAGGCACGCATTTTTTGTTTGTCTGTTTGTTTGTCTTGTGTGTGCTAAAGGAGAGAGAGTAGTAGTGAGAGTGGTTAGATGAGAGAAGTAGTCAGTAGTAGTTAGTTAGAAGTTGAGGGGGAAAAAAATTAAATTTTAATCCCACACACTTTAACGATTACTAGTGGGTTTTGCTGTTTTAACCAGATTAAAAGATAATTTATTCTGGATAGGCAGTAGAAAGTAAATAAATAATAAATAATGAATGTCTAAAAAACTAAGACGTATATTTCAGAAGACGAATTGAAAAGCTTAACTGTGTTTTTGCCCATTTAGCTTTTAATAGGTATGGGTTACCATGCAATTTGAAAATGTCATTTTTCCCGATTCAGTAGGCTTTCAATGTACGAATTGTGGAGTTTGTTGCAGAGACGAGCCGCCAGATATTAATTTGAAAGAACAACAATGGATTGAAGCTAAAGGATTCGTGAATTTTTTGGAAGACCCTAATGACCCTTCTAACAGGAACATTCGCAGAAAGAAAGACGGAAGCTGTTTCTTCTTAACTGAAGAAGGAATTTGTAAGGTTCAAGATGTTAAACCGTCAATATGCGTTTTGGAGCCATTTATTATCACAGATTACGATGATAAAACAAATAGGATTTTTGTTGACTTAAACCCCCTTGCAGTCATAAACTGCAAAGGTGTTTGCACCGGAGAATTGATTTTTCCAGAAGCAATTGGAAAAGCTGCCCAAACCATCGTAAAAGAATCTTTAGAAATAGTCGCGAAGAAAACAGGGCTTCCGGTTACAAATAAGAAAGTTTCTTCATTAACAAGGAAACTATTATTACGCTTTTGATTAAGGTGTATAGTTGTTCGAGTTCATCTTTTTGTTATTTGTTCTTTGGATTAAATTTTAATTTCGCCGTTTAAATTGTGGGTTTCCGAGTTATAGTTCAAAATCTAAAGTAAACATAATTACATAGTTGCTTAAATATTTGGTTGCATTTTTGGCTATTCTCTTTCTGATAAATACAAATGATAGAAGTGTTGCTACTGCAAAAAGTGGCAGGATTATCAAAGTTGGAAACTCTGGAACGGTTGGAGTTGGGGTTGGCGTTGGCGAAGTCGTAGCAGTTAATGTAGGGGTAGGCGTTTGTTCTGATGGTTTGACAATTACAGTTGTAGCGTCTGCTTCGTTGAAGGTTATGGTTTGGACATTGCTCCATTCGCTTTCAGTGCCGTTAAAATGCCAAGAGTCGAAAGGAATAACGCGGCTTGTATAAGCATTGCCCGCCATAGCTTGAATGCGAATATCGGCTTGACCCCCCTCTGGAACTGTTACTATACTATCAGGTCTACTGTCAAGCGCGTAAATAGTTATTGTATTAATATCTGCCTCATTGAGGGCTAACGACACTACCGTTGCTGAACCTGATTTTTGAATAAAATAAGGTCCAGCCGCTCCTTCACCGTTGATTGGGCCCAGTTGTGTCCAATCATTGACGAAGTGTCCCTTAAACTCAACATCATACATCATGCCAGTGTAAGTGTTGTCACCAAATTCTGTTTTGCCATTGAAATTTTGGTTTATAATTGTAATGTCTATCGTTGTCCATTCCAATTGGGAGCCTGCGTTAACTGTTTGTTTTCCTGTAAAAGGGTCAATGGATGATGTTGGAGGAAAATTTAGGATATGCTGGACGAGTTTTAACGTAAATTCAGGCACAGCTGGAGAGGGTATTGTTTGAGCACTTGCAGGTTTAACCAACATTAGAGTTAGACTTGAGATAGCCATGATTATAATTAGAACCAATGCCAAACTCTTGCCGATATTACCCATGCTTAGTATTAACCAATCAAAGGTGATAAAAAGCTATTCGTAAAAGTTCCTTGACTGAAATTAGTCAAACTTTCTTGACTAATTCCAATATATGAAGTTTCAGAGTTTTTCATTCTACTAGGTAAAAAATTCTGCTTTCATTCGGTTTTGAATGCTTATTTTATGGTCGGATTATGGATCTTCATTTCGCTGTATTCTTCTTCGGTAATTAGCATAAATAAAATTGGTTTGTTGTAATGAGTAGAGCACTGCCTTCTTGTAAGGATTTTTAAGTCTGATAACGCACCGTTGATGATTTCCATTTTTATTTCTCCAATGGATTTTATCAGAGGCATTACAAATTTTCCCGCTCTTGCCGTTACTTGTTACAAGTTACACCCCTTATACTTCTGCCTTCGAAAAGATACTAAATTGCTAATCTGTATGTTGAGCAATGAACCAAAAAAAGGGAAAAAAGGGAAATGCTGGAATAAAATGTCAGCCATCGCTCTCTCGAAGCGTCACTTTATCAGTGAATCCGACTTTATCATCAAATATCCTTCTATTCGTTTTGAGGTTAATCACTATTAACCGCAATTGACTTAAGCCGTGCTTTTTTGCCGCTACGCATTCAGCTTTTGCATCTCTACACGCTTTAAAGCTTGCCACGTATTTGTGCCCCTTACAATTTCTGCATCCGCGACCATTTGTGACCTCAAGAGAATAGGACTTTACCGCTACAACTTCAATAACCGTTCCATGGGGGTCATAAGCAACGATGTCTGGTTTAGTTCGTTGAGTGGATATTATAATTCGCGAATTTACTTTTCTATATTCCATCGTAACTTGATTTTGCACTTCAAGCCCCCTATCCAAAGACACCCGCCCCTTGCTCGCCAAAGTGGTAGCTGTGAAGTTTGCCAAAACACGTTTCTTATTTGAGATTTCATAAGCTTCGCTGTCTTCTCGACCGAATCCTAAAAATCTAATTTCATAACCGCTAAACCTAAGCGCCTTCATTATAATATTGCCGACTCTGCTATTTGCCCTATCGAACTGAAACCCGACTAAGTCATACGCTTGCCCGTTTAGAGCCGAACGAATTTCGCTCAAAATAGAAGCAACCGACTTTTTGGCATCAATCGAGCCTTCCGTCAATATTATGGAAAACATATTAGGCGCAGACCATAATTTCGGCAAGAAACGAACATCTACCTCAATACGAGCCGATTGTAAGCATTGCTTTATACATTCTGCTTCTTTGCAAAGAGAAGGCAAACAATATAATACAATCCGCTTGAGGTCAGGATATTGCAGAACTGCCGACTCTAAAGCTTTAACGATTAACTCTTTATCGCGTTCTATTCCAAAACACAATAACCCATATGGCTCAATAATTCCTTCTTCAACCTCAGAATCGGGATAAACTAAGGCATCAAGGAATTGCGTATTCAAATCAAACAGAGCTATGGATTCGTTGAGCTGGATATGCACAATCACATTAGGGAATATTTCACAATTTTGAACTACGTTTTTTGTCATTTCATTCATCTCAAAAACCCATACTCGTATCTCTTTTTAAACAACCAACGATGCTCTTCAAAAAATCAAATGACATGTATCATTTAAAGGAAAAATAGAGGAAAGGGAAGAAAACGGGAAAATTTAGGGGTGTAACGATTGAGTATCAGGTAACTTTTATCGTGTAATCATCGGTTTTTAATTCTTCTAAGATTGCTCGTAATATAGGTCATTGCGTTCTTCAGTGCGCATGTATCTCACTTTCTTGCCGTTTTCTTAAGTCCTCCCTGAATCTTTTCAACTCTTCAGGGGTGTTAATGGTTTCTATCGTTCGTTTTCCTGTTTCAGAGTCAATTACGCTAATGGTTATTGGGTAGTCTTCTGTTAGGAGTTCAGTAATTGTTCTCTTTTGGTCTTGGATTATATCTTTTGTTCCTTTGAACAAGCTTTCCCAATTTCCAAGTAATCGGTCAAACTTTATGTTTTGTTCATCAACCGTTTTCTGCATCATGTCAATGCGTGTTTTAGATATACCATTTTCGCTTTCAACGGCTCTTAACGCATTTTCTAACTCTTCCAGCTTTTTGGCTTTAAATCCATTTCCGTCAATCAAAAGCGTAGGCATTGCTCTAAGAAATATACCTCTTAATTGATCTTGGCTAACATATGCGCCTTCATCAATACTTTTGCCTACGATTTGCTTCCATTGCGATTCACCAGCATAAGCACTTAAACGGTCAATAAGGAATTTACGCATACAATGAAATCTAACCCTTTTGCCGTGAACTGCTCCGTTCTCAATCTCCATTCCAGACTTTTTCGCCAAAGTTTGCAGTATAACGCTAAGATTATCCTCTGTATCATCGAGAATTTTGTCGCTATCTTTTGGTTCTTTATGGCTATCTAACCACGCCTTAACAATCGGTATTGCATCGCTGTCTAAAAACGGAAATGCCCTTATCCTCTCCTTCTTTGTAGCTATTTCACCGAGAGCGATAGGAGCTTCATTTTCAAGTTTTAGGCTTCTAAGCTGCCCGTATGTAAGGCTCAAGAAATCACTTGCTCTTAATCCGATGGATTTCCCAACAAGCAAAACATAGCGTTCTTTTAGGTTTCCAGCAAGAGCCATTTTTGCAAGGTCTTCTTTGTCGAATAGATAATCTGTTGTGGTGCGGTTTTTCTCACCAAGTTTACGTGATTCTTGCTTTCTAAACATTAACGGCATACGATAGTAAGCATAGAATCCCCTAATTGTCATGATTGAACCAACGGCATAATTCTCTGATTTTCCTTTGCTTAGTATGTGTTTGCGATAGTTAAGCATAGAATTTTCAACTTGAAAAGTCGTGTCGGCTTTCTTTATGTCTAAAAGTTCTTGCCCCGTCTTCTGGGTATATTGCAGGTATTGTTTCATTACAGTTTTGTAACTCTTGAAAGTTCCTTCTTTCGTTTGGCTGTTTAAGAATTCATCAACAGCCTTATCGTTTAGATTGCTT
This sequence comes from Candidatus Bathyarchaeota archaeon, assembly GCA_963775685.1. Classification (GTDB taxonomy): domain Archaea; phylum Thermoproteota; class Bathyarchaeia; order Bathyarchaeales; family Bathycorpusculaceae; genus Bathycorpusculum. The sequence goes on along the minus strand of CAVZJV010000005.1, from coordinate 3,768 downwards.
TTCATTTCGTAGTTCAAACTCATTTTGTTGTCATATCCTTTTATGGTTTCTGAATTTGAACTAAGTTTCGAAATACCGCAACCTTAACGGCTAATTTTTAATTTAATTCCCTCCTCCTTGGCCACCATATCACCTTCAGCATTAACTGACTATATCCATTTCAATTGAAGGATATTCAAGGCATTAACTATAGTAAAATCAAGGTAAATTAGGCGTATATCCTAAAAAAAAAGAAAATACTCGACAAAAAGCAGCGATTATACTTGCACAGCTTGTACCACATCTGAGTTTGTATGCATCCAATTAATGCAGGATAAACGCTTCATTGATGCATGCGAGCAGTATGGCGCGCTGGTTTGTCCCCTAAATTAAGCTCACGTTCAATGGCTGTGACTTCAAAGTCGCACCAACATATTTTCATTAAGCAGCGCAGGCTTTTGAAACAAAGGAGAATCTGGAATGACCACTGATAATAACAAAGTCATCGCACGCAAATTCATCAAAGAAGTGTTAGGCAAAGGCAATATTGACCTTATCGACGAATTGCTTGCACCGGACTATGTGAATCCGAGTATGGGCGTAACCAACCGCATTGGCTTCAAAGCTGTGGTTTCTGGCCTGAAGGTTTCTTTGCCGGCACGCGATTTTGAAATCTCAGACCTGGTAGCCGAAGGCGATTCAGTCGTTTTTCGGGGCAACATGAACGTCACCCTCGCCAACGGAAAAAAGGTCTCTGCCCGAGTAATCACCTATTACCGTCTCGCCAACGAAAAGATCGTGGAAGATGAACTGATAAGCATACGCCTCTGACCGAATTGTTAAGTAGCATGATGCCGCCAAAGTAGCGCGTGCCAGTATTATAAGAACCTCATATCTTGGCAATCTACAGATTCCTTAAGACACATTACGGTCTAGCCCCTCTATAAGGTTAGAGGCTTACGCGACGTAGCTTCGTATGCACTCTTCAGCATTCTGTGCTTGGCTCTTAACCGAGCGGCAGCAGAAAACATGGCAATAGATTACGAATTTTAATTGCAGGAATCTAAAAATGACGTATTAATTATGACTTTCAAACACGACAAGCTTATACTTGTCTTAATGCAAACTAGTATAGTGATAGAGTACTATTTTTCTTAGGAGGTGAAAGATAATGGGTGGAATTTGTGATACTGCAGTTGCTGCTGGCAATTTCAAGACGCTAGTAGCAGCTACTCAAGCCGCTGGACTAGTCGAAACCTTAAACACTAAAGGTCCGTACACTGTTTTTGCTCCTACTGACGCTGCATTTGCGAAACTACCACCGGGAACTGTAGAAGGTCTTCTAAAAGACATCCCAAAACTGACGGCAATTCTAACATACCACGTGATTGATGCAGCTGTACCAGCATCTGATGTGGTTCAACATAAGAATTTAACAACTCTTCAAGGACAAGACCTCAAAGTTGATGCAGCAAAATGGCATCTTCATAAGTCTGTCAAAATTAATGATGCAAACATAATTACAGCTGATGTTAAAGCAGATAATGGCGTAATTCACATAATCGACAAAGTGCTCATTCCAAAGTAGAGCAAAACAAAAATACCTTCTTTTTTTCTTATTATTTTGTTTAATGATGACTATTTGAGTGGAAGACATCGTAGTTATCGATAATCTGCATAAAACTTATAAAAAAACGTAATTGCTGTAGATGGCATATCATTTACAGTTAAGAAAGGAGAGATCTTCGGTTTCTTGGGCCCAAACGGGGCGGGCAAAAGCACAACAATAAAAATTCTCACAACATTGCTGGAAAAAACCTCTGAAAAACGCCACAATCGATAAACTAAACATCGATGCTGACCAAGCAAAAGTGAAACGAATAATCGGCTACTCCTCACAGAAAGTAGGCGTAGATGAAGACCTCACCGCCCGCGAGAACCTTATGCTCCAATGCAGATTTCACCATATTCCAAAGGAAAAAGCAAAAACCAATGTAAACGAGCTCCTCCAAACTATTCGCCTCTCTGAGGCCGCCGATAGACGATTGAAAACATTTTCGGGAGGAATGAGAAAACACTAGACGTAGCTCATCGCTATTTTCAGATCCAAAAATTCTGTTCTGGATGAGCCCACAACGGGGCTAGATCCTCAGAGCAGGCAAGACATCTGGGATACATAATCAAACTCAACCGTTAAGGCACGACAATATTTCTAACCACACAATACATGGAAGAAGCAGATCGCTTAGCCAACAGATTATGCATGTAGATCAAGGAAAAATCGTAGCCGAAGGGACACCCGCCGAACTCAAGGCAAAGGCTGGAGCAGACAAGATCACTCTGCGATTCAAAATAGATTCATAATTATTAATTTAACAGCCTTGAGGTTGGTCATATCTTTTTTTATTATGTCGTGTTTACAATAGGTGTAAATTGATTTTTCATTGAATGCGTCCACTACAACTCTATGATAGCGGTATCTCAAGACGCTTCGATTGCTTGAAGCTTGCTAAAACCAAACAAGAAGACTTAATAGCGAATATATCCCTAACGAAACTCTCTTCAACTTGAGGATCCAGCGTTGTAAAAGGCATTTTCTTATCATCAAGAAATGCAACAGTATCTTTGCCGATAAAAATATAAAAAAGAGACCTAGGACATAAATAAAAAATAGATTGGTGTGAAATAAAACTTGCAAGTCTTTGAATTAGGGAAAAGCCAACGAAATATTACTGTTGTGATTGCAAGAAAAAGTTAAAAGCTCGCGCAAAGACGCCTGAGTGGAGAAAAATTCCAGCAGACCAGAAAAGATGTAGAAGCTGTTCTGCAAGACATAGAGGCTTGTTAAAATGGAAAAAACAATCACTCGTTAGTACACCTCCTTAAAGGGCACCCTCCTCACATCTAAAGACCCTGTCATTGCACAGCACATGCAATTACCAAAAGGAAATTAACCTCAAAAATAGCAGAGACCAAAAGTAAGTTATTTTATGCAAAAACTTAGTCCGGGGGTGCATTAGGGACATTTTAACTTATTTTTTTAATCAAAATCCGAAGGATATTGCCCTCTTTAGAAATAGAAACCAACTCTTGTCCTGTGTACTTTACAAGGCTATTGATGTCTGCTTCTGCAGCAGGATCATCAGCAACAACCTCCAAAATCTGACCTATCTCCATTTCATCAAGTGCTAATCTAGTTCTGAAGACTGGTTCGGGACAATATAATCCCAAGGTATCGAGTTTTTTATAGATCTTAGCAGCCACAACTTCCTCTCCGAATCATTTCTATTTTAAGATGTTGTGGTAGTTTAGAACCACATTGTGGCATTTGCAGTTAGGGCTAAGTCATTTAAAGTTGCCGTGCCTACGATTTTGACTCCTGGTATTAAGGTTACTTTATCCCATCCGAGCATTTGTTTGGAAGCTTCACAGACATCAATTTCGATTCCCATTGCATGGTTTTTTGCAACATTTCCGCAACACTGGGGAAGGTACCAAGCTTTATTTTTTCGGCTGCGCCCGGAAGAAGGATCCTAAGACCTTGCCCTAGAAAATAAACTCTTGGGTTTAGACCCATAGCTTTCGCTGTTTGTGCCAAAACTAGCGGAGAGTATTGTCTTTCAGGATTATCACTTGTTTGCACATACAAAACAAATTTTTCATCTTTCAAAAAAATCACCTGTACACATTATATTTTCTACGGTCTCCCTTAATAAGTATAACGGTGTTATGAACATGTTTGAATCTTTACCATAATTAAACATCTAATTGAAGTGCTTCTTCACTAGC
>CAVZJV010000004.1:0-19793 GCA_963775685.1 Candidatus Bathyarchaeota archaeon | reverse complement strand
TATTATGTTACATTACTTCGAACAGTCAGTTGCTAAAAAATACGCGAACAGAATCAACAAAGCAGTGAAACCACTGAGGCTACAGCGTTAATGTCTCCTCACGTTATAGAGAAGCTAAAACAAGAAGACATAGACCCAAAAAACTGTACGCTTAAACAGTTATTCCCAGAAGTTATAGATAAAGACGGTAGTACAGATTTGTCCCTAATGTCCGGTTCAGAGTTTGAAGTCATGGTAACTTTTGTTGAACTGCGCAAGTATCTAATCGAAAAATACCCGCAGTCACAACAAGAATCAAAAATGCTTTGCCAAGTTTGGGATGAAGAACCACAGGAGCCCAATCAAATTAATGTAGTTAAAGCCAAAGAAGACCCAAAAAGTAAAATCTTCTTACAAACACTTCTTAAAATGAAAATTATTTATGGTAAGATAGATGTTTTGCAGGCTCAAGCTTCAGAATACGAAAAGATTTGTTTGCGTTTCTACTGGCATTTAACTTATAACTGGAACAATTCACCCAACAGAGATGGCTTTAGACAATGCTTACCTGACAGCGACATATTCGAGGTAGTGGATGCTTACTTTAAAATCTGCAGAAAATACCACGTGCCAACCTTTGAAGAGCCCTATTACTTCCTGTCAGAGAAGAAGCGCCAAGATATCAAGCTTGAAGGCGACATGATAAAGCGAACAACCGATTATAGCGAAAATGAAATCCACATTTCAATTTTGGAGGCTTTCGCATGAACGAAATCTTGAAAGACGCTTAGAATTCCTAAAGCTCGAAGCAAAAGGCTTTACCCTCTGCGAAATAGTGAAGGTGCTAAGCGAAAAATACCAAACCTCAGAGAGAAACATCTACTATGACGCAGAAACCCGCGACACCTGGCAACCCGTCCTAACCCAACTCTTCGAACTAGACAAAGCACGGCTTATACTTGTTAATCGGTATGACTATCTCTATCGGATGGCAAGCCTTCACTTCCAAACAGCAGGCGAACGCCCAGAAACCAGCGTACCTATCAAAAATGGTGGACATAACCGATCGGACTCTTGGCTTTGCTGGGGTTAGAGACGCTTAAAGAAAAGCAGGATCATAATACAAAATCAGCCAGGGCAGCAACTGAGATTGCCGAGCTTAAATCATTAATGGAAGCAAAAAAGCTTCTGTAAACCTGTTTTTTAACCTAATATGTTGATGAAGGAGACCTGTTCTTTGGAAAACAAAACTACCCTCAGAGTTCCAGAAGCCTATATCCCACTACTGGAAGATATTCGCCTTTTAACAGCAGACCAGCACAACCCTAACCGCACCACCCTTAAGCAGCAAGAGCAAATTTGGCGAAGTCTGAAAAAATACGGTTGGGCATATCCGATAATAACCAATAGGGATGGCGTCTATGCTGATGGCGAGCAAAGAGCTGAAGTTTGCAAGCAACATGGCGAATTCTATGCGCCCGTTTTACGATTGTCCGTCTCTGATGTTGATAGAAGGATGCTTAGGCAAGTGCTCAACAAGCTAAAGGGGAAACACAACAAGGAGCTTGATAACGCTGAGTACCTGCGCATACTTGAGCTGGGTGAAAAAGACGATTTAAAGGTGCTTCTTGAATCAGTCGGCGAGAAGACTCCCCGAGGAGGTTAGGCGAACGTGAGGTCTCTCTTTCGGTTCCTGAAACCTACGAGATAATCATTGAATGCAAAGATGAAGCGAATCAAAAAGCATATTTTGAGAAGCTAAAAGCGGAGGGGTATAAGCTACGGATTTTGACATTGTAAAAAGCTGGGATGAAGCAGATAGTTTCAGGTCTCAAAGCGTAGTTGGCAGCTATACCCTATCTGAAGTCAAGTTGGAGAAGCATTTCAAAGGCTCCTTGCCCATTGAAGATTATGATTGGCAAGTTGGCGTTATTGTGGGGCGCAGTGGTTCAGGCAAAACAAGCATTGCTAAACAGCTTTTCCCTGAAGCCTACATCCGAGGGTTTGAGTATCCAAGCAAATGCGTCTTGATGATTTTCCCGAAGAGCTTGAAACAGGAGAAATTACAAAGATGCTTTGCAGTGTAGGTTTTGCTTCTCCTCCTGACTGGCTCAAAAGTTATGATTGCCTAAGCCAAGGAGAAAAGATGCGTGTTGACATCGCACGCGCACTTTGCTTAGATAAGCCATTAGTGGTTTTCGATGAGTTTACAATCGTTGTGGATAGGGAAATTGCCAAAGTTAGCGCCTTTGCAATAAGCAAAGCAGTTCGAAGAGCTCAAAAAGAAATTCATAGCTGTAACCTGCCATTATGATGTTGTTGATTGGCTTGATCCCGATTGGGTTTTCTGCACTGACACTATGGAGTTTAGCCGAAAAAAAGAAGTCAGGCCGCCCGTTGAACTCCAAGTCCATCGGTGCGGCGCTTCCTTTGGCAGATGTTTCGGCAATATCACTATCTAAACGGCTCCTTAGGTGCAGGAGTCAGATGCTACACTGCAGTCTATCAAGACAAACCCATTGCCTTCATAGCTGTCGCATGCGTAAGAATGAAAGCAAAATATTATCGAGTAAGCCGATTAGTTGTGCTGCCAGACTATCAAGGAATCGGCGTTGGCAAACGATTCCTAAACTTTATCGCTGAACTTTACTCTTCCCAAACAAAAATGCCCTTCTACATCCTAACAAGCAATCCTCAGATCATACAGAGGAAACATGAAAAACTGGAAAATAGCCCGCTTTGGACACGCAAGCAAAGGAAGAGGAAACACAAGAATAAACAATGAAATACGAAGAAGTCTTAGCCGAAAACGAATAACCGTTTCCATGCAGTATGTCCCTGCGAGTCCAAACGCATTAAATCTGTAATCAATGACTGAAAAATTCTGAAGATAAGAGCGCTCGGCTCTTCGTTTATTGCTAATCTTGATTGAGAAGAAACAAATCATATATTATTTAATATTTAATAGGGTGTTGCGGGCGTATTTGTTTGAAAGCTAACAGGAATCCAAAAATTGCGATTTTGGCGTTAATTATCCTGCTATCAAGTTTTGCTATTTTTGGAGTATTCATTTCTACGATTAAAGCGCAATCGGCATTTCAAACTTGGGAAATGGTTGCAACTGTGGAAGGCGGATCTTACTCTGGAACGATAAATGTGCAGTCAAACGGTGACTTCACATCCTCAGGCTTCACAGGCAGCACGCCATCGGGATCCTACCCAATCTCTGTTGAAGGTTTTATGTCTGATACTATAATGAGTCTGACTTTAACTGCTTCTTACGACTCTGGAAATGGGCAAATTAATGGTTATGGCGAAGGAACATTAAATGCAAAATTCCCATCAGCGACGTCAGCAAGCGGAACAATCACAGGAACGATGGTTGACCCATTGGGTGCAAGAAGTTTTAGCATGAGTTGGACCGCTACAAGAACATCTGGTGGAAGCGGAGGCGGTGGTGGTTTGGGTCTTTTTAATGGTGATTCAATAGTTGCCTTTGTACCTTTCATCATAGCTGGCGCCGTTGGCATAGCCCTAATGGCGGTTATAGTAGCCGTTATCAAGTTTAGTAAGGCAAAAAGGCAACAGCGAATGCAAAATGTAATGGATAAGAAGAATAGAGAGACCATACAGTGGAGAGAAAGCCACCTAGAAATTACCAATATGAACAGTCTCCCTCGTTAGAAACACAAACGCCCACTGGCATTCAGGGAAGCCTAAATCCGCAACCCACAACTTCGGATCAAGGTGTTCCAATCACTGGAGAAGGCATATCGGTTGTTCCGCCAGGACTTGGCACTCTGCCTTTTCTAAACGGTGTCTGGGAAAAGGGAAAAGCCACCCTCACATGGGGGGCACCGCAATTTGATCGGTTAAAATATGTTCTCTTAGGTTATGACATTTCACAAATAACTTATGGGCCAGCAAGCACAGCAGCTCAAGACATTCTCCTATTCAGAGTTTCTCCTGGTTCAAACGCTGCGATTATCCAGCCTTTCAACCAAACATACCGTTGGAACACTTCAGGAGACATAGGCGGATTCAGAGTTGACCCAGTCTACAGTGAATTGAACCCTCAAGGGCAAGTTGGGCCTTCGTTTAGGTACGGCGGATCAAGTATCAGAGTGGGGCAATAGATAGACCATTCGAAGTATGACTTTAACTCAAAATTTTATTTTACATTACTTTAGGGGTAGCCTTAGCCGAAAACGCATAACTGTTTCCATGCAATATGTTTCTGCAAATCTTCGAAATTCACAAATTAAACAATCCTATTCATTCACTGCAACTAAACCGTCTTCTGTTTTGCATGTAACGAAAACTGGAATAACAGCTTTCAACTCTACAAAATACGCCATCAGCAGACTCCTTTCCCTTTCCTCGTAATTCGATATTGCTTGCGAGCTTTTCCCAAACGAACTCCCAGCTTGAACCTATGAGCCCATGTTTCTCCAAACGCCTAAGTTCGGGTATATAGTTGATGCGCTCAAGTATATTTTAAATTTTTTATCCACTGCCTTCAAGATGGCGTAGCCGTATAGGCCACGTTCGGATGTTTCGCTTATTAGGTTGAGCAGGATGCTTTCGAGAATGGCTCCATGGAAGATTTTTTTGTTCAAATATTTCACCTCTTTAGATAGTTCAAAACTGAATATAATCAATATTAAGAGTGACGATTAAAGATATAAAGTCGTGCTGTAGCCTCGTCACTACAACAAGCAACCGACCACTTAAAGACAAAAAACCAAACCTTACCTCCCAGAAATAGAATAAGGACTCCTAAAGGCGTCCACATCTAAACTTAAGTTCAAACACGCGAGGCATAAATCCCATTTTTAGAACAATTTACTCATTATCTCTTTCTGGTCATCCAGCAAAGGAAGAGGCAACACAAGAATAAATAACGAAATTAGAAGCAGACTTAGTCGAGGGCGAATAACAGTTTCCTTGCAGTATATTCCCTCATTGAAGGAAATGCAAAGCCCTAACTGAAAAGAGTAGAGTTCAGGGTTGACTTCTACTAACCACTAACCTCATTGTTAATTCCTACAGAGTCAACCTCAAAAGATGCCGGAATAAAACTTAAATGCTGATTCAACCTTAAAATTAATGGAGTGGAGAAGTTTTGAGGAGACCGTTTAGGTTTGGAGTAGCATTAGCTTTCTTGTTGCTGTTATCTTGTGTTTTGGTTTTTGAAGTGAAACTGCCAGAAGCCAGTGCTTTGGTTTTGTTCAGCGATAATTTTGCCAATCTGGATAACATGAACGTAATTAATGGTGTTTGGACTACTTCAGGAAGTCTGCTTCAGGGTACAGCAGCTAATGGAGAAGCATTAGTTTGGACAGGAGATCTCTCTTGGATGTATTATAAAGCAACCGCGAATCTTCGTGCAGTTAACCCTGGAGGCGAAGCGGGTCTTGTCGTGAGGTACACTGATCCTTTCAACTTTTACCTTTTGGGGCTGGGAAGTTTTGGTCACAAGTATAGTCTTTCAAGAGTTGTGGATGGTGTCTATCAAGAGTTGGCTTTTTCAGGGCTTTACAGCGAGGTAGAAGCGGGCAGGTGGTATACGGTTTCTGCGGTTGCGGTTTGTGGTTCATTGCAGTTGTTTGTGGACGGGGTTAAGGTTTTGGAGGCACTGGATTATTCTCATCCTAGTGGGGCGGTGGGTTTTCAGTATGGCAGGACACGATGCAGGCACGACAATTGATTGTGCAATCGCTTGGATGGAGTAAAACATACGGAGGAGCAAGCAACGAATATGCATATTCTGTAATTCAGACGCCTGATGGAGGATACTCAATAGTTGGTGCAGAAGGTTGGCTTGTCAAGACTGACTCAGTGGGCGATAGCCAGTGGAACAAAACCTACGGAACAATACAGTATGGCATCCAGACTTCTGACGGCGGCTACGCTTTAGCGGGTACTAATCAGTCGTCTCCTCCACGTGTATATCCCAACTCGAACTTCTTGCTCGTTAAAACAGACTCTGCTGGTAACGAACAGTGGCGCAGAGCCTACGGCGGACCTGGTAATGAGTATGCAGAGCCAGGTTGCATCATTCAGACTTCTGATGGAGGCTACGCAATAACAGGTATCACATATGCAGTAGGAGGCGGAAAAACATGGCTTGTCAAGACTGACTCAGTGGGCAATAGCCAGTGGAACAGAACCTACGGTATTGAATATTACAACCGTGGTTTCTCTGTTATCCAGACTTCTGATGGAGGCTACGCAATAGCGGGATCTGGAAAAGGAGATGCTTTGCTTGTCAAGACTAACTCAACCGGCTATGCCCAGTGGAGCAAAACCTACGGAGATGGAGCAACAGGCGGAACAAAAAATGAGCTTGCAAGGTCTGTTATCCAGACTCCTGACGGAGGATACGCGTTAGCGGGCACCACAGACACATCATATGGAGTGAGCGATACCGATGCTTGGCTTGTCAAAACTGACTCAGTTGGTAATACCCAATGGAGTAGAACCTACGGAGGAACAGACATCGACGATTGGAACTCTGTTATCCAGGCTTCTGATGGGGGCTACGCGATGGCAGGAACTACATGGTCATATGGAGCTGGAGAAAGCGATGCTTGGCTTGTCAAAACTGACTCAGTTGGTAATACCCAATGGAGTAGAACCTACGGAGGAACAAAAAGCGAGCAAGCAGAATCTGTTATCCAGGCTTCTGATGGGGGCTACGCGATGGCAGGAACTACAAACTCGTACGGAGCAGGAGGTAGCGATGGTTGGCTTGTTAAGATTCCTGCAGATTCGCCCCCACATACTGTTCATGAATACGACGGTTTATGGCACACAGCAGACTTCGCAATAAAACTATCAGCCGTAGATGACTTTACTGGCGTTTTCGACACTTACTACAGAATCAACGATGGCTCAATAAGAAGTGTCAACATCAATAATCAACCTATAATAAACGTTGAAGGCGCCAAAAACAAGTTAGAGTACTGGAGTACAGACAGCCTCGGAAACGAGGAGCTTCCGCATAAAACTCTACAAGGAATAAAACTAGACAAGAACGCCCCTACTGGCTCAATTATTTTGAACAATGGCGATGCCTTTACATCTTCTCCGTCAGTAACCTTGGCGCTGAGTGCGAATGATTTGACGTCAGGTGTGTCTCAAGCTCGATACAGTAACGACGGTATATGGGACACTGAACCATGGGAGACGCCTTCAGCATTTAAGACCTGGACCTTAATAGCTGGTGACGGAATAAAAACTGTTTACTATCAAGTCAAGGATAACGCGGGTTTGCTCAGTTCCACCTACTCAGACACCATCATTTTAGAAACACCTCCTACACCAACCCCGACACCTACTTCATCACCCACACCCACTCCGAGTCCTACGTCTACTCCAACACCAAATCCAACGGCAACACCTTCACCTTCCTCCACATCTACTCCTACTTCGACCCCAATAGCTTCACCTTCTTCAACACCCTTACCCACTCCAACAACTACAACCCCGCAAACCTCAACGCCTACGGCTTCACCAACAATTACCTCGTCAACCCCAACTCTAAGCCCTACTATAACCCCTGCTACTGCAACCCCAAGTCCAAGCCGCATTCAATCACCATCGCCTTCACCTACATCACAGCCCACAGAAACACCCCTCTACCTCTATGCGTTAGCAGTGTTTGCTATTGCAGTAGTCAGCGTAGCTACATTCAGAATCGTGAAAAAAAGGCGACTCTAAGAAATAAGTATTGTTGATGAACACAACAAAATAATTTGCAAGCTCCGACATCTCTATAACCCTATTTGAGGGTCAGATAACGGGAAAAAACGCAACTGTTTCTATGTTTATTTCAAAGAATGAATTATTCGTTGATATACATAAATAAAATAGACCAGTGCAAAGGCTGTAAGGCCTATTTCTATTGAGAGTATTGCGGGATTTTTCTCCACTGCCCAAAAATATCCTTGGTAGAATATGCTTGCGAACGTTAGGATTTGGAGGAATATTGCCCCGCCTGTGCAACTTATGCCTAAACAGTGGAAGACAAGGAAGATTCTTCGGTTAAAGGTTGAACTAAGCGTCATTAGTGTCCTCATACAATTCGTTTTGTGAGGCTTATGCTTTATGAATCCTTAGTTATGATTTCAGATAACTGGTTTTCTAACATCTATATTAGTTTTAATTGAGTTTTGTTTTTCATCGCTTGCATTTGGCACTAGCAAGAGAAAAAACCAATCGATGTCTAAAAGGAAAGATTGTCAGCATCAAAGATGCCCTTTAGACATTTTGACATGATTTAACTCCCCTTATCTCCCGAATATTAAACAGCCCATTTGGTCGCAAGATGTTTGCTCTCATACTTTTGAATCTGTTTCACCGGTATCTTAATTATTTCTTGGATGATGGCGTACCCTTCAACCAACCCGTTTCAGAGTTCCCCAACGCTATCCTCTGACCCAAAACATCATAGTGCTTACTCCTAACCTCCATAGTCTTTCCCCCGGACAATATTTCTCTTATCCAAAACATCTTAGATCTTCAGGCCTCTCATAATTTAACTCTTTTTTCATGAGTGTTAAGAATACGGAAGGTTGAAGGTTTCGCCGGCTTTTTCCAAAAGGTGAACATTACTTGACCATTTTTTGTAGGTTTGAGCGTTTTCTGTATGTATCGGGATAATAGTTTTTGGGTTGACTTGATCTATGAACTCTTTAAGTTGATTCCCGGCTGCATGCCCAGAAACATGAGTTGCCGCTATATCTAAACCAAAGTGTCCTATCCAGTTTTGTATTCTTTCCCAGTCGATTTCCATTTCGGCGTCAAAAGGCTCACAGACTGACTTAATGTAGACTGATCCGGCTGACGGTGCAATATCAATTAGTTCTTTTAGGTCAAAGTTAGTGCAGAACAGTAGGTAGTCATTTTGCTTGGCTTTCACGTCTTTATAGCATATTGCTCGGTCAAGATATGGTCGCTCCCAAGTATCATAATCTTGATTACGCATTCGTAGCTCACATACACTACTCCCGATCAAGCCCCAGCTCTTCCGGTTAGCATAAATTTCTATAGTATCATCATCTAAACTTGGAATAAGGGTGTCAGAGCATTTTGAGAGTTGATCAAGCAGATAAGCTTGTTTCAAAGAAATTGCTAGTTTTTTGTTCATCTTTTTGGCAGCGTTAAGAAAAGAAAGCATTCTATCAGTATCCCTGACCGACCAGTTGCATACTGAGAGTCCATTTGCCTCAGTCGCTATGCCACAGATTTCTTCTTCCACATCTGTTTCTGTTCTTGAGTTATCCTCGTCAATTCGCGTGCCCTCTATGATTAGCAGGTCGGGATTTGACCGTTTGCAAGCTTCCATGAATGCAGTAGTTTCTTTTGCTCTGCGGCCATGAAAACGAAAATCACCAGTGTAAACGATTGTGCCTGAAGAGGTGTGAATGATGTAGCCAGTGGCACCCGTTAGGGAATGATCAACTCTAAAGGGTTCTATGGTGATATGTTTTATTTTGAAGGGTTTTTTAAATTCGAAGGGCTGATATTTTCTTTCAATCAAAAGGTCATCGTGTGTTTGTGCGGTTTTACGGCTTACTTCCCCTTTCTTGTTAATGTACGTTTCAAAACATCGCGTTAAATCGGTAATGTCGTTAAAGCTGCCTGATCCAGTATCGTTCATTGCTTTGAGTGTGTGGTAGGTTTCTTTTGAGCAAAAAATTGGCAGGTCTTCACGCAGATGATTAATGTAAGAGGCATGGTCTGCATGAGCATGCGATAAAAGCACTCCGTCAAAACCAAGCTCCTCATGGGAGCGCCCCATGTGTTTTAGATAATCCAGCCGGTAAAGTCCCTTAAGATCTGGGATAAGCCCAAACGCGATAAAGTCCCCTAAGCCGTTGCATTTTCGGGGCTGCAAGAACTCAGAGAAGTACTTGTTTGCTTGACCAAAACTCATACCAAAATCTAAGAAAATCTTTGCGTCCTTATCTTCAAGAAGGATTTTGTTTCCGCCAATTTCATTAACGCCACCATAGAGAGTAAGCTGTGTCATAGTTTCCACAGAAACAGCTAATTTGGGCAGAATATGCTTTTTAGTTTTGTGTATATCCGATACTGTTATGTTAAGTTACTCAACATGAAGTAAGTGGTATCGTGGGTTGCTCTTATTTTATTTGTTTAGAGTATTGTAAAAGGTTTTTTTGCTATTTTATAAATTTTTCAATTATTTCATTTGAACTAGTTTTCTCAAGAGGAATAAGGTCTTGTTCAACCTCTCCATACAATTCGTCTATACGGTCTTGAATTTCAATAGTCTCTCCTATAACTTCAACAATTCTGCAAAAGTGTTTAACATCGCTCAAGGAGAGGACCCTTCGTATTCGATATTTCAGCCATTTAGATAGAACTTGGTATCCACCGATTTGATATTCCCACACCTTTCTTTCGATGCCCTCAAAATATCGAGTCTCGTTTATGTAAATCCTCTCTGTCTCGCTGACGTAGAAAGGTTTCTTAACCGTGTGCTCACCATGCCCTTGAAATTTAGTTTTCGATTTGCTCAAAGCCTCATCTTTCATAAGATGCAAATCTACAAGGTTTTGTCCTAGTTCCCCTAAAGTACTGAATATTTGAAGACTTGTGGTAAATGGTATTCTTGGGAAGTCACTTTCTAAAAATTCTTCGTATTTATTTCTATATTTGCTTGAATAAAGGATAGAGTATATGTAGTTAAAAATGCTTCTTGAAGAAACTTTTTGACCATATACTTTTTCTAGCGCATTAATTACATAAGAATTAATGTTTTTACACTTGCCTTTCATTTCGCTGTAGGTATAAAGCGGAAAAACGAAAGCATTGTTTGATGTTTTAGGCGAGAGAAGAATCACTTCTGAAATCGTATTCGAAACTAAAGCGTGTTTGAAGCTTTCTCCTTTTGTTAATCTTGAGGTAATTAATGCAATGTTGTCTTTCATCATGTTGTTCATTACTTCTGGTCGTGGCATACAGTGGAAACCCTTTGAATGTCCTGTATAGTACGTGTGCCTTACGTCAAACGGTCTATAGAGAATAGGAACTATCCTTTTTTGGTTTGGTCCAGTATTTTTCAAGTCCTCTTGAGCATAAGAAACTTTCCAATCGCGGGCATCTTCGCCTAAATCATATTTAGTCCTTGCTTCTTCGATTGACAATGAAGAGAAATCTTGCACTGTTTTCTATGCTTCATCTGCAGTATAAGCAATAGTTAAGCCGTCTCTTGCAGTGACAATTCCAACACTGTTGATCTTAAAAATGTCTGTAACTTTCCAAAATTTATTATAGCGTTTTTCATACTTTTCTTTTTTCGGCACAAAAAAGTAAAACGGCGTATGAGGAGTTAACTCAGTCCAACGAGTTGTACTCATGTCATTTGAAAAGAGCCATTCATATTTTTGCTCACGTGTACCCCATTTTTCATGATGAAATACCCTTGATGCTGATTTTTTATTTCCAGTCTTCACAAAAAAAGAGATAGCCACACCTTGCATTATGCCTCCAAAAACATTTTCATCTTTGCTTCCATCTGGAGATGTAGGCGCTTTTAGCGTGTTGCCATGAAGATTAAGAACCATAATTTCGTCAAAATTCTCCATTAGATGCTGACGCATTCCCCTAAAAGTTGGATTATCTAAGTAACTGTGATTAGTTATGAATCCTATGACGCCCCTTCCCATTTGGTTAATTTTCCATTCAGCGAATCTGATAAACTTGACATAATCATCAAGTAACCATTTGGGGTTTTTTTCACCAAGTGGTTCTCCGTCAACAAATTTGTACTCATGTACTAGGTTTGTGATCCACTCTCCTTTGTTCGATGACATCCCAAAATAAGGAGGATTGCCTAGGATAATCCAAATTGGGACTTCGTTTTTCACCTTACCTGCTTTTTTGCTTTCTTCAGCCAAAGAAGCCATTCCAGGCAGGGAGGTCTGTTCAATATCTTCTAAATCTAAAGTATTTGTTAAGAAAAACTTCATACGTTCATCTTGTTCTAATTTATGCCCTAGTTCTTCCAACAAAAATGATATTTTAACATGCCCAAGTGCGTAGGGAGCAATCATTAGTTCAAAAGCGTAGAAGTCCCTCATGATATGTTCTTTAATGAACCCTTCTCGTTCGCCTTCACCATATCTAGATACAAATTCTTCTACTGCCTGCTTCACAGCTTCTGCAATAAAGGTAAGTGTGCCAGCCGCAGGGTCTAATATCGTTACTCTTTCATCCGCCAATCCATCCTTCAATTCGAACTTATCTTTCAAAATCAAGTTGAGCGAACGAACAATGTAACTGACAACAGGTGTAGGAGTATAATAGACCCCTCTATGCTCGCGCTCTTCTGGGTCGTATTCTTCCAAGAAGGTTTCATAAAAGTGAAAGATAGGGTCTTCTCCTTTTCTTTTTCGATAGAAATCTGAGAACAGTTTTTTCACATGTACCTTAGCCAAAACATATGAAATATCGTCAACAGCCCATTCCATTTGAACAGGTAAGTCTCCAAGTGAAATGAAATCAAACATTTCCCTCAAAATACCCAATGACCGAGGAATATCATGTACTGCAAGTTTCCGATTAAACTCGCCTTCAGAGCGCATTCTTGCTGCAAATAGGCCGTAAGTTATCGTTTGAGAATACAAATCTGCAAATTGTGCTTTTGTCAATCCTTTGATTAGGAATCGTTCGAATGCTTCATAAAATCCAAGAATTTTTCCCGCATTCTCACTTTTTCCTTCTCTTAGTTCCTCAGCAACGACTTCATCCCGCAAATAGCGGGTTCTCTTTGCTAGTTCAATTGCTAGGTCTTTGCCAGAGGTTATGCTTGGGAAACAAAAAGAGAGGAACTTGGACAAAAGACTTGTAAACTCGGTTTCATTTCTAAAAAATGGCTTTTTCTTTGATTGAATAAGACTTGAAAGGTCGCAAACTGTTACTGTGTCAATGCAGACTCCCTTTCTATAGAATCGAAATTCTATAAAATTTGTAAGTATGACGTTTGGGAAAGTCTTATTGTACCTTTTTACCTGCTCACTTGTCTCAATCGGAGATAAGTCTTGTTCAGGAACTTTTGCCTCAATATATCCGACTATGTCCAGTTTCCCAGACCATACTCGGAAATCGGGATTTCCAGCGGTTGTTTTCTTGGGTTGAGAAGTGACACGAATATCCTTTTTGCCAATGGATTCTGCAAAATCGATTATTAATGTTTCAAGTGTAGAATAGTAACTCTCTTCACGGGCATCTCCTTGTTTTGCCGTATCGGAGATTTTTTTAATATACTTCTGAAACACGGATACACCTAGAGAATCATTATTGAGGTTTCTACGCTTTTAACGTCTTTGCTTATTTTACTTTGACTTTATGTTTGAATCGTTTTTCATATTCAGCGAAACACCCCAAACCGACAAACTTTGGATATACGACCTACGCACCAACAAACACTTTACGCTTAAAACAACCACCCTGGCATATAAAGACCTAGAAGATTTTATTGCCTGATATAACCCAAAAAACCGCCATGAACGCAAAGATAATGAGCGTTTCAAATCCATTACTTACAACGATCTTATGCAAAAGGGATAAAGCTAACTTGGACATCTTTTGGCTTAAAGACGAAAGCCTTGAGGATACAGATAACCTGCCCGCACCAGAAGTATTAGCTGTGGAGATAGCGGAAAACCCTGCAATCAGCGCTTGAACAATTCAACGGCATACTGGAAGAACTAAAACAAACCAAGAACAAAGCTAACCAAGCAGCAATAGTTTTACAACACAAGTTGCAAATAGAAATCATAACTAAAAAGACTTAATATTACCTAGACTTCAGCTGCCTTTTATTCTGCCTCTTATTCAACTTTCTATCCAACGTTCCATAACGTGCATCAAGCCTTAGGAGTCGATCATATTCATACTTCGGCACAACAGCCCTGCCTAAATACTCTGCTTTCTCCTCCAACTCCTCTAACGCATGATTAAGCGCCCATCGAGTATAATCCCGAGGAATCTTGCGTTCAAACTCCAACCACTCAAACCAATCCTCCAAAAAGTCGTAGTCACGCAAAGTTTCAAAATCTATAGCCAAATCAAGCTCCGCAGTTGGCTCACGCTCCAACACTTCTTTAACAATATGCTTTATGTCTGGAAACTTCCTAACCGTAACACCCCATTTGCCAGACTTTTTAAGATGAGACTTAACATTGTCATAAGCAGAATTCACTCTATCGTCAGAAACGCACTGAGGAAACGGTTTACCAATCGTTAAAATTTGACTGGACACACCCGCAGCAACAACAGGACAAATAACTTCTGTAACCTTCCGCAGCATATCAGGATCATTAAACATCAAAGCAAACTCTTTCCGAGGATTATCCACTGTATCAAAAGTCTCCTCAATAATACCAGATAATTTATTGAAATAGCCACGCGCACTACTACGAGCCTTGCTCCTTTGTTGACGTGTCTTTTTTGGCGGCTTAAACATACAGCACCAACACCGTAACCAAAATTGATTACGCCCAGCAGGATAATAAAAGATTAATCTCACTCGTAAAGTTGAACCGAACTTCCAGAAAAATCTGAACCAATTTTCCAAAACTGTTACCAGCCAAACAAGCTGAGAGCAACCAAAACAGTAACTCGTTTTCATATAGTTTCTAAGACTAACTAAAAGATAAGGCAGGAGAGGCAATTTGAAACTTACCCTTAAATTAAAAAATGAACTTCATGTCTTAGATGCAATGGTAGACAACCCAGGTATTTGTTTTACTCAAGCCCTGAAAAAGTCGGGGATGCAAAGAAAGACTTTCTATGAAGCGTTAAAAAGACTTCAGCGGCAAGGAGTTGTTGAAAAGTATTCATGGGGGTAAGAAAAAAACCTATTCCATTAACATACCAATCGCTCAAATTTATTTATACAAACTCGGTAAACTTGGTTTAGGCAATAGA
The DNA here is from genome assembly GCA_963775685.1 of Candidatus Bathyarchaeota archaeon. Lineage (GTDB taxonomy): Archaea > Thermoproteota > Bathyarchaeia > Bathyarchaeales > Bathycorpusculaceae > Bathycorpusculum. The sequence continues at coordinate 4,850 of CAVZJV010000004.1, read as the reverse complement.
TATGACGAGAACTTTTATTTTACAAGAAAAATTACCTTGGAGCAACTAACGATTGCCAAAGAAATTATGGGGGCTGTTTCTTTTTTTGGTTTTAACGTTTTTGAAAAATGGCGATGCCCAGTTATCCAGCATAGCAGTGAAAAAATAATCTATTGCTTAACGGAATACGGGATTTGGGCTTATTGCTGTGAGATGGGTTGCAAGTATGGAGTTTACATCAATTTCAACAAATATCGAACCCAAACGCCATCGAAAAACGCCATTCAGATAAGCCTACTAAGGCAACGCATTGATAACAGTAAAGAGCACACTGTTATGAAACCAGAAGTAACAACATCCAACCATCTTGAAGCAGTCATTAATAGCAATGAATTCCAAGTTTTCTGCAATAAGAAATGCCCTCTTAGTGAAGAGAAATGTACAACCTACTGCCCGATCTTAACCCTGCACCAGACCTTAAAGTAAGCTTTATCGGCAGTATAGTTCCTTTTTCCATCTTTTTTTAGTTCCCTTTTTCCCGTGACTTTCTAGACTTAAAACCGAAGGGTGCAGGAACCTTGTTTCCAAGGAACTAATAAATGGACAAAAACGATAAAACATCTAAAAACCAGATCATTATCAACCCAGCAGAGAACCTGTTTTTTACTGGGATAGTTGTCAAAGCAACCTCCTCAGATAGCGAACGTATTAAACGTTTTATTCTTGAGGAAACTTCAGCGAGACTTATTTTCCAGCATCAAGACGTTGCATACCTAAAGATTGTTAGAGAGGTGAAAGCAGACGAATAAACCCTCCAAACACAGAACCGATGAAGCGAGTGCCAACAATATGTGCCCTGCAAAATGCATAAACTGCAAAAACAGACCGGATGGTTTACTCAATGACTGCTGACATCTTATCTATACTCAAAGACTTGTTTGTTAACCGCTCCGACTGTTACTGTATCCAACTAAAGCAAGGCTACAGCAAAATACCCCAACCCTTAACCGACCAAACATTACAGCAACACTTAGACGGCAAAATCACAGTGGGCAGCTACCAACTGGACCTTAATAACTTGGTCAAATACCTCTGCTTCGACATAGACCCAGAAAAAAACATTGACCCAAAAGCCGCAGCCAAAACAATCCTAAGCATCCTTCTGCACAAGACCGCGGACAAAGAAGGCAACGAAAGACCCAGCGCATGGCCTAACTGCATAATCCTTGAAGCCTCACGATACCCTGACCCATCATACCACATTTGGCTATTATTCCTCATTCCGATGCAAGCAAAAGCAGCACGCTGGCTGGGAACTCGCATATTAGAAATGGCAAACCTTAGCCCAAAACAAATCGAAGTCTTCCCCAAGCAGGATGCGCTAACCCCGCAAACACCCTACGGCAACTTTGTCAAGCTACCCTTTGGAAAGCATCAAGTGGAACGCAAATGGAGCCGAATGCTCGACCTCGACACATTCGAACCCTTACCCATTAAAGAACTTGAAAACAAACATGGCTTAAGTTTCAGCGAAGCCGACACCGCCATAATGGAGATGCAAACTAAAACAAACGTACAGATGTCATTTGCTCCAAACCCCCCAACCACCAAGCCATTGACCGCTAAAGATGAAGAGCAAACCATCCAGTTCCTAATGCAATACTGGATAAACGGCTACCGCAACGAACTCGTCATAAGCTTCTGTGGTTTGTGCATCAAAAAAGGTATAACCATTGAAGCAACCCGCAACGTCATTGCAGAACTATGCACCCGCACAGCCACAAGCGACTTTGACCGCCAAGAATTCTTAGCTAAAGTTGATTACCAATACAGCCACCGCAAAAACATCGGCAACCTCAAAGGCATCAGCGGCATCTACGATGTCATCAAAGCCATCAACCAACATACAGGCACAACAAAGCAAGTGGAGGTTCCCCCATGGCTATAATCGCTGATCTTAAACGAGCAGAAACAAAAGCCAAAGAAGACACCACCATATACGTACAAACCCCAGGCTTATGGCTACCCGAAAAAGGCGTGATCTTTGAACAAGTCGAAGGCGAACAATTCCTACTCAACAACGGCCAAACAGCAAAAATAATCCCAAAAGGAACAAACACAGCATACACCCCCATATCACAAGATGAAATAAACTGGAACTTATGCACACCAACCCAAATACAACCTGTAAACAAAAAGAAACTCTGGCGATTCATCAAAAGATTCATTTGGCGAAGTGTAGAGCTCCCAGATGAGCGCTTATACGAAGTTCTAACCGCGTGGGTATTCGCAACATGGATAAGTGAAAAATGGGGAACAGCACCATACGTTTTCTTTGTCGGCGTCAAAAATTCAGGAAAAACCAGAGGTCTCGAAACACTCCAAGTTCTCACATGTAGAGGAAAAATAAGCGTCTCTGCCACAGCACCAGCACTCTTTAGAAGCATCGAAAAATTCAACTGTGTACCATTCCTCGACGAAGCCGAAGTCTACAACCAAGACGAAAAAGTCGATGTAATCGCATGCCTAAACGCAGGATACAAACGCAGAAGCGCAATCATAGAAAGATGTCAAGGCGACAACCAAGAGATAAAATCCTTCCACGTTTTCGGATTCAAAGGCATAGCAGGCACAGAAGCACTCAAAGCCACACTCGAAAGTCGAAGCATAATCATAACCATGGCAAAGAACACTCGACAACTCGACATAGTACTGAACGATAAAGCAGCACAGACAATACGAAATAGACTTCTACAGTGGCGTTTTGAAACTCTACTTGGCAATACTATTCAAAACCAACAAACCGTTAACGCTACCTTCGACGACGAATACGACGAATTCGACGATTACGACGAATACGACGCAAAAACCAAAGCCACCCTTGACATTCCAGAAGAACTCAGAGCCATAAAAAATGCACGAGTCGTAGAAATCTTCATGCCCCTCTGTGCAGTAGCAGATGAAGCCGAAAAGAAAATCATCGTAGATTATGCGAAGGCAGTTTCAAGTCAACAGAAAACAGAAGAAAACACAAGCATTGAATCGGAAATACTGCTTGCTATAATCACAGCTAGTGACCATGTAGAAAACGGTGCAGTTGCTAACGAATATATAGAAAACGCCTTCAATTTTGAGCGCACACAAAAAGAACAGTTATTTGGGAAAACGTTAACCTCAAAAATAGCGGCTTTAGGATTTGAACGGTGCAGAGTTGGCAAAAAACGTGGTTTCACTTGGGACACAAAAAAACTGCGACTACTATGTGAACGCTTCGGATTTGACCCTGAAAACTACCAATTAAAACCTAAAGCTACTTCTTTGCTACAATCGTCGGATTCGTCGGAAACGTCGCAATCGTCGGAATCGTACAAACAAAATAATCGACTACAAATTCCTAAGTTGCTTTCCCTCGACCAAGTCGTCGTTTGCCATGTCCTCGACTTAGACCAACGTGCCGTTGACCAACTCTGCCCCATGTGTAACCAACAGCCCCTCGATATTCTATATAACGTAGAGTTCTACGACCACTCAACCGCCAAAATCTGCTTTAACTGCGGAAGCCGTGTCTTGGAGCACCTCCAAAGCCAAGAAATGGAGGCTTCTTAGTTTGGAAAATCAAATACTGCTTTCTTGCTCTCCTTGCATTAGCTCAACGAGTATAAATCCGCGATGCCCTCAATGCAAATCCGAAAGAGTCTGGAAAGATGCTAAACGACAAAACAGCTTCGGCTATGAAATTCAACGATGGTACTGCAGAGACTGCGGACGAAGATTCTCAGATCCCACTGACTTAGAGAGCGCCAAAAAAGAATTTGAAAACTTCAAAGTTGTTGAAACAGTTGAATCGAAGTCATTAAAAAGCCAAGCCAACATAGTTAATACCAGCCAAATATGCGTCAAGGAGACGAAAAATTTGGAAGCAGAACCTCAAAAAACCGTAGTTCTGCGTAGAAATGAAGCAGAAGTAAAAGGCAAAATCGTCGAACACGCCTTTTGGATGCAAAAAGAAGGATACGCCGAATCAACTATCACCCGAAGAATACGCCTCTTAAGAACAATAGTAAACAAAGGCGCCAACCTCCAAGACCCAGAATCAGTCAAAGAAGCAATCGCTAAACAACAAACATGGACCGCGAAGACCAAAAAAATCGCAGTAGAAACCTACTCGTGCTTCCTAAAAATGCAAGGAAAAACCTGGAACCCCCCAAAATACCAATCAGCCAGAAAATTGCCCTTCATTCCAACCGAAGATGAAGTAAACAACTTAATCGCCGGATGCAACAAAAAAACCGCAACCTTCCTCCAACTACTCAAAGAGACAGGCATGCGCTGCGGAGAAGCCTTCATGCTTCAATGGATCGACTTTGACCTAGAAAACAGAACCGTTAACATAACACCAGAAAAAGGAAGCGAACCACGCCAACTAAAAATCTCGGTACGCCTACTCGCAATGCTAAACAGCCTACCCCAAGAAAAAACCAAACCTTTCGCCTGCTCTCCCCGACACTTCACTAGAACCTTCAGAATACAAAGAAACAAAATCGCCACCAAACTCAAAAATGACCGCATACGCAAAATCCACTTCCACACGCTTAGACACTGGAAAGCAACCATGGAATACGCCAAAACCAAGGACATCTTACATGTCATGAAAATACTCGGCCACAAAAACATCCAAAATACGCTGCTATACACTCAGCTCATAAGCTTTGAGAACGACGATTTCCATTCAGCCACCGCTAAAACAGTTCAAGATGCTCAAAAGCTTGTTGAAGCAGGTTTTGAGTATGTTTGCGATTTTGGAGACACAAAGTTGTTCAGGAAGCGTAAGTAGCCCCTATTTAAACAGGGGCCTAGATTATCGTGGTGAG
>CAVZJV010000003.1:0-49736 GCA_963775685.1 Candidatus Bathyarchaeota archaeon | reverse complement strand
CGTCGGACCCGCCAATATTTACTTAAAGTCTTTGCCGTGCTGGTCGTTTTGGCGGTTCATCCGATTGATTTCTGGGGGCGTTAGGGTTTTTGGTTTCTGCTTTTAGAAGTTGCTTTAGTCGCCAGACCGTTACATCTCGGTCGTTGGGTTGCTGGTGCATCCACAATTCGCGGTTCTCTCGGAACTGTAGCCCTGTGATTTTTCCCTTTGACTGAAGTTCGCCGAGTAGTTTAACAAAGGCTCTTAGCTCCAACTGTTCGTTGGTTACTACGTTTATGGCTTTTCCTTCTCCGGAGGGGTTGGTTGTTGGTTTTTCGCTATCTGGCGGTGGGTAACTGTTGCAGAGGAACCTTGCGAAATACGTTATTTCCCAAGCTCGAGTTATAGGCAGACTATCTTTAGCTTTGAGCAGTTCGGAAGTAAAATGTGCATATTCTTGCCCTTGAGAATAATATTTTGTTTGACCATTTGGTGCATCAATAATATGGTTAACGAAGTGCCTCAAGTGTTGTGTGCTAAAGATGGGCAGTATCGCTCCAGTTTCATAATTAAAGCAAAAAATGATTTTTTTGGCTATGTTTTTGTCTTGACCTAAACCGCTTATTTTCTCCCAAGGAGCATCCACTTTTTCAGCTAAAGACTTCTTTTTATCAACTGCGCAGTGAAGTAAGTTTTTGAAATCCCTGATTTGGGTTTGAATGTTTTGGTAAACGTTAGAGTTTTGAATTGTTAGATTACCGAAAGGATTAAGGGTGTAAACTAGATAATGGAAAAATTCTCCAATTTCTTTTGAGTTAGCCTTAAGGATTTTGTCTGGTTCTAGAAGATCTATTGACTGAGGGTTCTCTGCGAAAGGATATTTTCCCCTAAATTCCTTTAGCAAAACAAGCGCACTATCTATTTCACGCTTCATTAACCCATTTTTGTCGAATGCATTTGCCTTCTCAAGCATTAAATTGCTTTTGGACATTTCTGACCCCACATATATTGATGCTATGGCTAATAAGACTTGCAATAGAGTTTCTTTTATGTTCAATAAAAGTTACTCTTAGGGCAATTAATACTATTCTTTATTTTAGACTACGGCAGCAAAAAGATATAAAAATCGTCTCTAGAAATCATGATTGGTTATGCAAATTGGCAACCAAGTCATTGATCATAATCGTGGCAGGTATAGCTGGGTTAGCAACAGGCTGCTACGGACAGATGAACGGTTACAGCACCAAAGTTTTTGAGATGCAGGATAAACCTGGAGGCGTCTGTGTTTCTTGGAAACGGAAGGACTACACTTTTGATTATGCAGTCCACAACGTTTTTGGTATAACCCCCAACTCAGTTAACAACCACATGTGGCAGGAACTTGGCGCCATCAAATCCTTGAACGTGCATAGTTTTAAGGAGTTTGTTCAAGTGGAAGACCCATACGGCAAAGTCTTCACGGTGTACGCGGATCTTGAAACCGCTCCAACAGCATATGAAAATTCTCTCACCACAAGATGAGAAACTAATCGACGAATTCATAAGGCAGCCCGAAAATTCAGCGGATACGATTTGTTTGCCGCGATGTCTGGTGGTGTTGGAATCAAGCTAAAGATGCTTCCGCTTATGCGAACTTTGATGAAGTACAGCAAGATAACTCTCAAAGAATACGCAGAACAATTCACCGACCCGTTCTTGCGCAAAGCATTTGCCACTATACAATACGACATCCCTGATGTACCTACGGTATTAGCTTTGATTTTCTTGGCAATGCTAAACAAATGGCGACGGCGGCTGGCCCATCGGGGGCTCCATGGCGCTCTCTAAAAACATCGAGCAGCGATATTTTGAACTTGGCGGAAGTTTTTTTTCCGCTCAAAAGTGAAAAAGATAATCGTTAAGGATAACGTTACTAGTGGGGTTCATCTTGAAGATGACTTAGAACACTTAGCTGAAGTTGTGGTTTCTGCAGCCGACGGATATTCCACTATATTTGGGATGCTTGAAGGAAAATACGTAAATCAAAAAGTCAATGCCTACTACAAAGCTTACCCCAACTCAGCCTTTCGGGCTGGAGGTATGGTACGGCGTTGCCAAAAAATTCGTAGATGACCCCCATGCGGTGGTGCTTTTCCTCGATCAGCCTGTAACGGTGGAGGGAACCTTAAGAGATAGGCTTAATGTGGAAATCTTCAACTTTGATGCTTCGCTCGCTCCTGCAGGCAAAACCGTTGTTAAAGTGGTCTTGAATTCTAACTACGACTACTGGAAGGAACTATCGGTATCAAATGAAAAATACCGAGAAGAAAAGGGGAAAGTAGCCGAACTCATCGTATCAAAATTGGAAAACCGTTTCCCAAAATTCATTAACAACATAGAAGCCACCGATGTAGTAACACCAATTTCCTCAATGCACTGGACAGGTGCCTACCGCGGCTGCCAAGCATGGGGAGCACCCAAAGAATACATCCAAGAAGTCACCCAAAACGGCGTCAGCAAAACCCTGCCTGGACTTGGCAACTTTTACATGGTATGACAGTGGGCAATCGGCACAATCGGTCTAAACACTGTTTGTCTGACTTGGCGCAACATAGTCCGCGACCTCTGCAAACAGGACGGCAAAAAATTCCATACAACAACAAAGCCCTGACCATAAAATTCCAACTTGAATACCATCGGTCAATCTCATCGCAGCTAAGCAAAACTGACGACCTAATAAACAATTACATGATTTCTTAACCGGAAATCTCCAAGTAGTAGGTTTTGTGCTTAAGATTCTCTAACTTTTCACAACGGCAACTAGAGCAGTCACCTTTACTAGACTTTTCTAGCCTTTCTGCACTTTTTCTATCCTCAACCTGCAACCCTTACGGAGCCTAAACAACAAAACCAAACCAAAACAAACTCTACTATTTTGCAAAAACAACTGTTGTTATTCTTCTAACAAACAATAAATATTCAGCAAATTGACAAAACTCTCGTGGACTTAGCCATCAGGAGTAGCTGTTGATGTCTGTTTATTACTTGGATGTCTTCATCGAATAACTGACTACCATATAGAAATTAAGCTCGTGAATTTATGAATTTCTTCGCCAACAAACAGCAGCTACAGGGAACAAAACGCCCAAGCAAAACTGGCCAAGATGTTTGCTATGAAAACGCCCAAAGCATTCCCGATTAAGAACACAATGCCGAAAAAGCCATTTGCTGTAAACAACCATCTTATGGCACGTTCAGATTTCACTGCAAATACTGGAGCTGTAAAGATCAAGGCGAATCCCATGAAACCATACCATAGCCCAGCAAAAGTCCAGAAAAACGAGTGAGGGTTGAGTATGGGCAAACTACCACAGCCCAGCTAACTGATTGCTTAGGAGCCCTTGCTGTACGACGGTTATTTGGATGTAGTAGTAGAGGCTTAAGATGACAGCGCAGATGAGGGTAAAAGTGAATCCCAGTTGAGTTAGAATTTTTTTTGTCTTCTGAAGCGGAATTGTAAATGGAGCGCATTAAAACAACAAAGAACGGCGCGAGAATCAGTGAAGGGATAAACGCCAACATCTTCATACTGCTGTACGAGCTCGCGTACTCTTCTATGCTGGTGATAGATGTCTTGGGAAAGAGGCGGGTGGATGCAATCATGCCCACATCGAATCAGGTAACGAGAACAGCGATGCTGTTGCTGACTAAAAACCCATTCAGCTTGACAGTTGATTCATTTGTGTTCACCCGGCGGATAGCTGTTTATTTTGTTTAGATATTTATGACCGATTAAAACCGTTGACAAGATTTCAGTGCAACGCTAAACTCACAGTTAAGACGATGAGCACACAGTGTAATCAAAACATACTTTCGATTTCGCTCCCAAGCAAAATAGATGACTGAAGCTATGGCACGAACATAGGGCGTTAAAATCAAGATGATAACGCCTATTGTCATAAACAAAACAGCATTTTCCGAAATAAACAAGCTCTGAATTTTAGCAATTATAAAAGCAAAGAAGTCCTCGCCGGAGATGAAGACATTTTGGGATTGCGACACCTGCACGTTGCCATAAGCACCAAAATAGAGAGCTATGCCAACAACTTCAAAAATAACGCTTGTGATAACGCCGATTATGAGCAAGTAGCTTATGACTGTTTCCAGTTTGGATTCGCCGCAACCAACACCAGAATCTTTCATAGCGATGATACTCCTTTGAAGAGCATCTGAATTATTAGAATGGTAACAATGACCAAAAAGAGAACCTTCAGGTTTCTGTCATGAATTTTGCTTAGCGTACGCCCGCCTGCGACTGCCCCGACGGTAACGCCCACTGCCATAGGCGCCATCAAAGTCAAGTTCAAGAGGCCAGAAAACAGGTAAACACTCACGCCAGCCAGCGCCGTCATGCCAATGACAAGGTTGCTTGTGGCACTGGAGACTTTTGCTGGCAGCTTGAGGATTTTCTCATGAACAATAACCTTGAAAGCACCAGCACCTATGCCAAGCATCCCTGCAGCAAGCCCAGCCACGAGCATGCCCAATCCACCGAGAAAAGCGTGGGTGGCTTTATATTTTACTATTTGATTCTTTGCCCTGTCAAAGTAGCTTCCTTCAAGCCCCAGCCACATTGAAAGTCTATCTTGCTTTTCCGGCGGCCTATAGGAGGTTTCCTTTAAGCTTTTTCTGATGTTGATGTATGAGGTTAACAGGAAAGCAGCGAAGAAAAAGTAGAGAAAAACAGGGGCAATTAAGATGGTAATTGTTGCTCCGACGATGGCTCCGATTATGGTGAACATTTCAAGGTACATAGCAAGTTTAATGTTGGTGATTCTTTCTCTCACAAATGAAGATGCTGAGCCGCTGGAGGTTGCAATTATTGCGACCATCCCAGATGCAACAGCCTCTTTGACGGGGATGCCAAGAAAAACTAAGATGGGAATTAAGATGCTTGCGCCTCCTAAACCCGTGAGCGACCCCAAAAAACCGACAAGAATACAGATTAGGAGAAGCGAAATCATATCAATCAAGAGCGCCAGCCTCTTGCTTAAGGTAAAAAGTAACTTGTTATTTAAATCACTCACAATCGGGAAAGAATATTAGCCAAAGAGATGTTGAATTTACAGCTGATAAGTTTGGCCAAGCATGTGTTCATCTCAGGACCAATCATTGGCATGGAAAAAAACCAGAACTATCGCGAAACTATCACCGACATTGCTTCAAAGTTGGGCTTTGAAATCATCGACCCATGGAAGAGGGAGAGGATCCTCTATAATGGAACCGAGGAGTGCTGGTGGGACAAAGTGCCAGTTTTTGACTTTGTCCAGCGCGACCTCGATGATGCTGACCGATGCGACATCATGGTAGTTTACCTGCCCATTCTCTCGGCGGGCGCCTGCATGGAAATGTTCTACGCTAAACGCAAAGGCAAAATAGTAATAGTTGTTTCAGAAGTGCCGTGCCTTAGCCCATGGATAGTGTTTCATTCGGACATGATAATTAAGGGTTTTACCAGCTTGAAGAAACACTCAAACAGTACGTTTAGGCTTCGCTTGTTTGAATTCTTCCCGGATTTTCATTTGTCGGCGTTTGCGGTTGTATCCCAGCGAGAAGTCGTGGGCGGCGTCGCGGATTTTTCTAAGCAGAAGTATCATGCGGCTGTTCTTATCGAAGTTTCTGGGCGCTGATTCGTCTGGCAAATAGATTTCCTCATGCTCCTTCGCTAAACCGATAAGGGGAATCTGCAATCCGAGCGTTTGCAAAGCATGTTTTGCAGCGTTGACCTGTCCAGGTCCGCCGTCAATGACCACAAGGTCGGGCAGCTGAGTTTTTTCTTCTGTTAGGCGCTTGTATCGTCTGGAGACAATTTCGTTGACTGCGGCAAAATCGTCCTGTCCTATGAAGGTTTTGATCTTGAATTTGCGGTAGTTTTTCTTGTCGGGTTTGGCGTCTTTGAAGCTGACCATGCCTGAAACCACATGTTCAGTTCCCAAGTTGGAGATGTCAAAGCATTCGATTACGTGTGGCAGGACAGGCAAGTTTAGGTTGTTTTGTAAATCTACCAGTGCGCTGTCGACGTCGAGGCTGGACTCCAGGTTTTTCTCTGCCAACTTCACGAGTGCAAGTTTATCCGCTCGTCTGGGAATCGTTAATGAAACAGGTGCAGCTCGTTTCGCAGACAGGAATTCCTCTAACGCCTTTTTCTCTTCTGTGCCCTGCCAGCAGGGTTTGTTTAGCAGGATTTCTCTTGGAATATGGTTGGTGGTGTAGAAAGCTTTCAGGAACTCTTGCTCAATTTGGGGTTGCAAATCAACGTTGAAATCTTTTTTGCCGAGCAAAACCCCGCGGCGAACACCCATCTGGACAGCTATCATCTTCTCACCCACCTGCTTAAACGCCAAAACGTCCTGGTCAAAGCGTCGCTCGTTGTCCACGATCTGATGCTCAGTAAGAAGCCTTATGGATTGGATTTGGTTGCGGAGCTCCAAGGCTATTTCATATTGTTGGTTTTGGGAGGCGTTTTGCATTTGGATTTTGAGTTGCTCGATTGTTTGTTGGTAATTTCCGTTTAGGAAGCTGCGTGCTTCTTTGACTTGTTCAGTGTATTGTTGGGCGGTTGCTTTTCCTATGCATGGGGCGGTGCAGAGATGGATGTGGTAGTTTAGGCAAGCCCGTTTGGGCATGGTCTTGCAGGTGCGAATTTTAAATACCCTCACGACCAAACGCTGCAGGTCTTGCCGTGTGAAGCCATCGGTGTATGGTCCAAAAGATTCGAGTTTACGTGAAACCTTTCGGCTCGTCAGGATTCTCGGGAAGGGTTCTCTTGTAAGTGAGATGTAAGCAAAGGTTTTAGCGTCTTTGAGATTAACGTTGTATTTGGGTGTATGCTGTTTAACCAGCTTATTTTCCAACAGCAATGCCTCAACCTCGCTGTTGACTACAATCCAATCGATATTCCTAATCCTAGTAACTAATTGTTTGGTCTTTATAGGTTGGTCAGAGGTTGAAAAGTAGCTCTTGACCCTTGAACGAAGGTTTTTTGCTTTGCCAACATAGAGGATTTCACCTTCTTCATCCTGGTACAGGTAGACTCCTGGATTGGTGGGTATGTCTGAGCTTTTGAAGTCAGAGGGCGACGTTATTTGGATCATGCAGGTTGCTTCACTGTCACCATGATTTCTTGGGGCTTATGGTTAAGTATCTTTTCTAAAAACATGCCCGTGGCGGAGCCTTCAACTTTTGAGACTTCCTCAGGGGTTCCCCGAGCTAACACTCGTCCTCCTCCAGCTCCCCCTTCAGGACCCAAATCTATGAGGTAATCACAACTTTTTATTACGTCCAGATTGTGCTCGATGATGTAGACGGTGTTATCGTTGTCCACTAGACGATTCAACACTTTTATGAGACGTTTGGTGTCGTCAAAATGCAAGCCAGTAGTTGGTTCATCTAACATGTAAACGGTGTGTCCAGACTTGTGTTTGCTGAGTTCACGAGTAATTTTGATGCGTTGGCTTTCTCCGCCCGAAAGGGTGGTTGAGCTTTGCCCCAGCTTGATATAACCTAACCCAACATCCAGTAGCGTTTCGAGTTTGCGTGAAACCCGTGGAGTGTTCTCAAAGAATTTGGCCGCTTCCTCCACAGTCATATCCAAAACTTCAGCGATGTTTTTGCCCTTGTACAGTACGGAAAGGGTCTCTTTGTTGTAACGTTTGCCCTTGCATTCGCTGCACTGAACGTAGACATCTGGAAGGAAATTCATTTCAATTCGAAGGACGCCGTCGCCTTGGCATGTTTCGCATCTACCTCCCCTAACGTTGAAGCTGAATCGCCCTTCTTTGTAGCCACGGGCTTTTGCTTCTTTGGTGGAAGCGAAAATGCGGCGGATTTCATCGAAGAGTTTAGTGTATGTGGCAGGGTTGCTTCGAGGGGTTTGCCCGATAGGGTCCTGGTCGATGACTATTACATTGCGCACGACTGCGGGAACATCCAGGGCTTCATGTTTTCCAACTTTGTCAACTTGTTCCCCGAACTTTTTTCGCATTGCAGGAATAACCGTCAGGTTCATTAGTGTGCTCTTACCCGAGCCTGACACGCCTGTAACACCGCAGAGTACGCCCAGCGGCAACTGGAGACTGAGGTGTTTGAGGTTGTTTTCTTGTGCATCCTTAACGGTGATATATCCAACGGGTTTGCGCCTTTCATCGGGGATTTCGATTTTTAGTTCCCCTGAGAGGTATTTGCCTGTAAGGCTACGTGGGTTTTTCATTACTTCCTGCGGAGGACCCTCTGCGACGATGTGTCCGCCATGGACGCCCGCGCCCGGTCCCATGTCAACAATGTAATCAGCATGCCGCATTGTCTCCTCATCGTGTTCAACAACGATTAATGTATTGCCTAAATCTCTTAGACGTTGCAGTGTACTGATGAGTTTGGCGTTGTCACGCTGATGCAAGCCGATGCTGGGTTCATCAAGAATGTATAGGACGCCCATGAGGTTGCTGCCAATCTGTGTTGCTAAACGAATACGTTGCGCTTCTCCGCCCGAAAGAGTCTTGGCAGCACGGGACAATGAAAGATAACCTAAACCAACATTCTTAAGGAAACCAAGTCGTTCATTTATTTCTTTAAGAACCTGCTTGGCTATGAATAATTCGTTTTCATTCAACTTCGCTGGCAAGTCACGGAAGAAATCGACACATTCTTCAATCGAGAGGTCAGTAACGTCAATTATGCTTTTGTCCAGAACTTTTACAGCCAATACAACTGGTTGGAGTTTTTTGCCCTTGCATGTTCCGCAGGGTCTGGATGTCATGTATTTTTCTATGTCTTCTTTGCGCCACTCACTCTCTGTTTGGCGATAAAGCCGCATGGTTTGTGGGATTATGCCTTCCCAGCCTTCGCGCATCCACATGCTGGCGCCGTTTGACCAGTTGCCGTTGATTGGTTCCTTATCACCATACAGGAGCACCTGGAGTTGCTGTTCAGTAAAATCCTTAATTGGAGTAAAAACGTCAAAGCCATATTTTCTGCCGACGGTTGCTATTTGCTGTGCCCGCCAGCTGAGTTCCATAGTGCCCTTGTAAACAGCCAAGGCGCCATCCATAATTGTTAGGTTTTTGTCAGGTATCACTTTGTCAGCTGTTACCTCGGTGATTTCACCTAAGCCGTGACAGGTTGGGCAAGCGCCAAATGGCGAGTTAAAGCTGAACATGCGTGGCTCAAGGCTTTCAAAAACAATTTCAGGGTGGTTTGGGCATGCCCCAAATGTGCTGTACATTGTTTCGCCTTCGAATCGTTCGAGCTCTTTTTTCTTGCTCGCACCCTTGTTTGTCGCGTCGATTACAATCATTGTGCCTTTGCCTGTTTTGAGTGCTCCTTCGACTGCTTCGGCAACGCGGGAACGCTCTTCATCAGAAACAGTGGAGGTGTCTATCACAGCTTCAATCCAATGTTTCTCGTACCGCACCAATTTTACTTCTTCTTTGATGTGGTCAGACTCGTAGATTTTCTGGTCTACCCGAATCTTGGTGTAGCCTTCTTTTTTGAGGTCATCAAATACCTGTTCGTAGGTGCCTTTCATGCCGCGAATGATTGGGGATAGGAAGATGAGGGTTTTGCCTTTGTCCGCCATTATAAGGCTGGTGATGTTTTCCGCGCTTTGAGGATGGATACTGCTGCCGCATTTAGGGCAATGATGGCTGCCGATGCGTGCGAAAAGTAGCCTGAGGTAGTCATAGATTTCAGTCACGGTTCCGACGGTTGAACGGGGGTTTTTGCTGGTGCTCTTTTGCTCAATGGAGATTGCAGGAGATAGTCCATCAATCGAATCCACATCTGGCTTATCCATCAAACCCAAAAATTGTCTTGCATACGCGCTGAGGCTTTCAACGTATCTTCGCTGTCCTTCAGCATAAATCGTATCAAATGCCAGAGTAGATTTTCCTGAGCCAGAAAGTCCAGTTATAACTATGAACTTGTTTCGGGGCAACTCTAAATCTATATTTTTGAGATTGTGCTCCCGTGCACCCTTAATGGAAATGTTGTCACGCATTACTTTAAACCTTATTTTCTTTTTCGTTTCTGAGACTTTAACCAGTTTTATCTTGCAAGATTAGAACCTTTTTGCGAAAAACACTTAAACTTCTGGGTTCAACGCTTCATTTCCAACCTTGCGAGCCAGCGCTTTATTGAGTTCAGCAATTCCATCCCGCAATTCAATGGCGCGTTCAAAATCCAGCTTTTCAGCTGCCTCCCGCATCTGCGCATCCAACTCGATAATCTGGCGTCTTATATCCGACTTTGGCAAGTGCTTGGTACCTCTAATTACGCCTTCTTTCTTTGAGACGCCTTTTATGATGGTTGTAGGTGTTATGTCGTGTTGTTGGTTGTAACGTTTCTGGAAGCTGCGCCGGTAATATGTAGTTTCTATTGCACGTTTAATCGACTTTGTTTCTATGTCGGCATAGAGGATGACTTTACCATTGACATTTCTGGCAGCTCGTCCGATGGTTTGAATGAGGCTGCGTTCATCACGCAGAAAACCCTCTTTATCCGCGTCGAGGATGAATATGGTTGCGACTTCAGGTATGTCTAAGCCTTCTCGAAGCAGGTTGATGCCAACGAGAATGTCAAATTCACCCGCTCGCAGTTGCCTTACAAGTTCGATGCGATCTAGGCTTTGAATGTCTGAGTGCATATACCTGACTCGAAATCCTTCCTTAGCAAGATAATCTGCCAAGTCTTCAGCCATGCGTTTTGTCAATGTTGTAATTAAGATGCGGTCGCCGCGTTCAATGGTTTTCTTTGCTTCAACCATCAAATTCTGCATTTGACCCTCAATCGGACGAATCTCGACTTCTGGATCCAGAAGCCCTGTAGGGCGAGTGATTAATTCGACGGGTGAGCCGCTCTTTTCCAACTCATATTCTGCTGGGGTCGCGGATACGAAGAGGACTATGCCCATCTTCTGTTCAAACTCTTCAAACTTTAGCGGTCGGTTGTCGAGAGCGCTTGGAAGACGGAAACCGAAGTCGACGAGGTTCTTTTTGCGGGAGTAGTCACCATTATACATGGCTCTGGCTTGAGGGATAGTTTGATGGCTCTCGTCGATAATGAGTATGTAGTCTTTGGGGAAGTAATCTATCAACGTGAAGGGAGGCACGCCGGGTTTGCGTCCGTCGAAGTGGCGGCTATAGTTTTCCATGCCGCCGCAGTACCCGAGTTCCTTTATCATTTCCAAGTCGTAATTTGTGCGTTGTTTTAGTCGGTGACCTTCAAGAGGCGGAAGCTCAAGCAGCTGCTTTTCCAGCTCCTGCTTAATGTGCTCAATTGCCAAGGCGTGTTTTTCTTCGGGCACGACATATTGGCGGGCAGGGTAAAGTGTTAGTTTGTCAACTGAGACTTTTACATCGCCGTTTAATGAGTTGACTTCTTTAATCTTTTTAATAGTGTTGCCTTCGAGTTCAACACGCAAGATGTCATTCTCGTAGGAGGGTACCACATCCACCGTTTCGCCTCGCACTCGAAATCTGCCGGGTTCCAAAACCATGTCGTTGCGTTCGTACTGCATGGCTACTAGGCCATGGATGAGTTGACTGCGTGACATTTGCTTGCCCACTTCTAACTCCGCTGCCATGGTTCGGAAGTCATCTGGGTTACCTAAACTGTAAATGCAGCTTATACTGGCGACGATTATAGTGTCGTTTCTGCTAACGATGCTAGAGACGGCGTGCATACGCATCTTTTCTATCTGCTCATTCACGTCAGAGTCTTTCTCGATGTACATGTCTTGAGCAGGCAAATAAGATTCTGGCTGGTAGAAATCATAGAAACTGATGAAATATTCCACACGGTTGTTTGGGAAGAGTTCTTTTAATTCACTATAAAGCTGCGCCGCCAACGTTTTGTTATGCGCCAGAATCAAGGTGGGTTTTTGTAGTTTGTTGATAACGTTTGCCATGACAAAAGTTTTGCCGCTGCCCGTAATTCCCAGAAGTGTTTGTTTGGGTTTTGTGGCAAAGTTCTTCACTAACTGTTCAACCGCGGTTTCTTGTCCGGGAGACATATTGAATGGTGCCACAAGTTCAAATTGCACGTTATTTCCCCACAAACGACGAGAAAGTTCTCAATTAAGAATTAAATTAATAAGGATTTTCTTAAATATCCGCGTTTCTAGTTTGTTTTTATCTGTGCAGATTAATATAATAAAGCTTTGTTTTGGGCTGCAGTTGTATGGTTTTTGTTCTTACGCTTCTTTATTTGGTAGAAACTTCAACGTTTCAAGCCAAACGCAAAGAGCACACCCGCAAACAAGCCATCGTAAATTACTGCTATGTGGCTGTTTTGGAAATCCATTCCCCAAAGGTTAGCGTGGACCACCCCAAAAAACAATGCCACATACGAGCACATGAAAAGGACATCAATAAACCACGGCTTTTTTCCTTAGAAGAACTGAGACAAAAAGCAACGTAGACATATTAATGCGTTGCTGCCGCCCGTAGAAGAAGAATCTGTAGAGTGAGGAAGTTGGGCAAAAGGATGGTTGGGTCAAGCGCTTAAATAGTTACTGAAATTGGGTGCAACGTTATTGGAGTAATCTGCGGCGGCAAAGTAATGGTGTGTATAGTGACAAAGGATTTTTTAAAGAACAATGTGATCTCTTTGAGGAATGGCGTTAAAATGGCTGCGCCGCTTAAAGCAAAAACCGTTGGGCTCAAGCAATCGTATCGTTATAACAAAACTGAATTGCTAAGGCAAAAACTAAGATGCAGGCAAAGACCCCAAGCGATTTATTTAAAATCATAACCACAGATTACTCTGCTCTAAAATAAGGCAATTTCTAATAGGGTTCAACCGCCAACTTGTTAAGAATTTAGAGAAATAATTTTTATAAAAAAATAATTTTTGTTTAACTACAATTCAAAATGAAGTTATTGTTGAGACTTATTCGACGGTCAATTTGCCGAATTTTCCCACATTCAGCTGCATTTCGCTTTTGAAGCTGGTGACGTAGCCGTTCTCGATTTTTATGTTGTCGCCAACGTTAACTTGGTCAATCTGCTCGTTCCAAAGCGTAAGTTTAACGCTTCCAGATTCGTCGGCAACCACAGCGTCAACTATGCGGTAAGTTTCATCTTTAAATCGTGATTTAACTTCTCGTGGGTCGCCTTTTTCTACAACTTTGGCTTCAACGCTAACCCGCTTCATGCCGTCCTGTAATTCTTTAATTGCAACCAATTTCTTTCCCTCTAACTATTCGATAACGGTTTTCCACTTTCAATCATATAAATCTTGCTGACTAGTAGGGGCGAACTAAAAAATAAGAAGAAAAGGAAGTGGGAACGGTTTGGGCGGGTGTTTAAACGATTCCTACTAGGAAAAGCAACAGCAGGATAGTTAGAGCTAAGCCGACGGCTGACAAGGCGATGCGTTTCATCTGTGAGAACTCTGGTTTAAGTTCGCCGAGGATAATTACGCACACTGCTCCAAGCCAGATGTAGGATATGAAAGCCATCACTGACACGATTCCGGTAAAGACTGCAGTTGATGAATTGATAGTTTGGAAGGCATTTTGAGAGAAAGTAGATAATGAGTTGACTGCTTCAGGCGGGAAATACAAGGCGGCGAATTGGTCAAAACGTACACCAAGAGATAAGTCGAAGGGGAAATAGGCACTTTGCATGGTGCCTGTTGCAATTATGTTTACAGCTGCACGTATTACCATAACGAACATTGCGAAGCCTAAGGCGACGAAGAGTGGTTTCCAGAGAACTGCGTTTTTGAGGACTCGGCAAAATCCGTAGATTAGCCCTGTTAAGATAAACCATGTAAATATGAATTGTAGAGAAAATACTTGCAAGAATTGAATGACCAGTCCTAGACTTCCATAGGTGACGGGTGTTAGGTATAGTCCACGGAAGAAGAGGGCACCAAGGCGTATGGTTACGTCTGAACCTGCGGGATAATTGAAGTTGAGAACTAATGAGGTTATGTTGCTCCAGGTGGGGTTACCGCTTGTTGTCCACCCTTGCGCGTTTGGACCAACCGAGATTGTTAGGTTATTCCATTGACCTAAAGTTGATGAGTCGGATAATTTGGGGGTTAAATCATAAGTGTAATAGTTTGTGTCACTAAGCGAGTAAAGTGTTATAGTGGCGTTTTGGGGTACTGACTGAGGCGAAACCAGTTTTATAGTCATAGAGATGTTTTGAAAACCCGTGGCGCTGCAGTCAACATTGGAGGTGTTGCTCAAAGCTGCTACAACATTGTTTGTGTTTGAGGCTTCCATTTGTAGGCTGCTGTTGCCAAAGATGCTGTAGTAGCCATCAGGGCTTGTGGGTGGTGCACCGAAACCAGCCAAATATACACTGTAGTTGAAGGGATCGTTGATATTATTGGTTAAGTTTACATTTGAGCTACCCGTCCATAATGATGCGTTAATGTAAGTAGGTAACTCATCAATTAAATCAGAACCGTTAAAGAAGATCACTGGAGACGTCTGCTCAGTGTAGGTTTTAGAAAACTGGATATACTCATACCCAATTTGGATGCCAATAAAAAGAAGAAGAATGATTAATGCGCCTAAATATTTAGGGTTGGAAACGATTGACTTGAACGCTTTTTTAGGCGCGTAAATGACCTGCAATATATCCTGTAGGAACGACAATCTTTTGCCCTCGGCTATGTCTCACTTACTCGGGATTTATTAAGTATTTGTTAAAATTCAAGCCCAATACATTGATTCCCATTTAAAAAGGCAAAAAGTGTTTGGCTTGTTTACATTCCCATTTTGAGCCTTCGGTAGGTTGTGTAATCAACGTATTCAATGAATGGGTTTTCAGCCTGGAATCTAACATTTATTTTTTGCCGTTTCCGTTTATCGAGCAACTGGCTTGTTGTCCTAAGCAGGTATGCGTCGCTTCCAGCACCTGAACCGTAACTTGCAACCAAGATACGTTCATCGGGCTTAGCAACGTCAAGCACTGCTGCTAAACCTACAAGCGAGGCACCCGAGTAGGTGTTGCCAAACTTCGTTATCTGTATGGCTGGCAGATACTGCTCTTCTTTGAATCCGAGTTCTTTTGCGATTCGGACTGGAAACTGAGGGTTGGGTTGGTGAGGAACAAAGTAGTTGAGGTCAGATGCTTTGATGTTTAGGCGTTCCATGAGTTTGGTAGCTGATTTGCGAACGTGTTTGAAGTATGCGGGGTCGCCTGTGAATCTGCCACCGTGCATGGGATATTGTTCGCCGTCTCTGCGCCAGAAATCAGGGGTATCAGAAGTACATGAGTACCAGCCTTCAACTTCAGCTATTACATCGTGTTTTCCGAAGATGAAAGAGGCACCACCGTATCCCACGTAAGTATCTAACTCTCCGCCTGCACATCCCCTCGGAGCTGCTTGGGAGTTGTCGGCTCCGATAACCATTGCATACTCTATTCCTGATCGTGGATAGCTGACCAGAGCGGATGCGTCTTTAAACATGCTTGTGCCAGCTTTGCAGGCAAATTCAGTGTCTACAGCATCAACACCCTGAAGATCGCCATCTTCTTCTCCAAGCTGAAGAACCTGAGCCACCTTTGACGCGATCGGTTTAACAGCGTACGGGTTCGATTCGGAGCCAACATAGACTTTTCCAACCAACGCGCTGTCAAGCCCGGAATGGATGAGGGCAAGTTTGCCAGCTTCCACGGCTGCTGTTACTGAGTCTTCGTCGATGAAAGGCACGGAGCGCTCCAATCCTTGCTCTTTTATTCGAAAGCGAGAAGTGTAAGCACCATAGCCTACGATGCCAGGCAACTGATACTCCTTGCCAGGTTGGACTACTTGGTACTCCTGATGCGGGTAATATTCGTCGGCTAAGAGTAAAAGCTAAAGAAATCGTTGGAATAACATCGTTTTTTCCAACAGAGTAGCGTCTTCGGAAACGAGGAATAACCTCTCTTCCCTCGAGACTTTCTAGATCCACATCCTTACCATCACAAATCAATTGGTCTGTGAGCCTGGCGGGCACACGGATTTTGCCACCGTGGAAAGAAACAATCCCATAAACGTAACTGGAGAGCTTCATGAACTTGTTGGTGGGTTCGTTGACATAGGTACAGAATTCCAGTTTGCCCTTGTCGTAAAAGAGGTCTATGCTGTCCATTTTCCCGAAGCTTTTACGTCCGCAGTTACTGCAGTAATCGCGTACCTCAAAGTATTCTTTTCCGCAGCTCTGGCAACGGCATGATTTTAAGCGATCGCCTAAATACGAAACCCGCCGCTCTATCGGTTCACTACTCATTTTGTTTCACTCCTAAAATGGACACGTACGCTTTAGTTCCGAAACCCTCAAACTCCAAAACACAACCATTCTGAGGTAGATCGCTGCCAATTTTTACCTGTCTTTCGTCAGCTTCACCGCGCAGCTGCCGGTAAATCTCAAATATCTGTGCACCGCCCGTTGCACCCAAGGGGTTCCCGTCTGCCTTGAGTCCACCATCGGTGTTTACATATACTTGTTTGTCTCCGATGTTGTAACAGTTTTGGCAGCCATGGATGCTTTCCCAAGCGGTTCCAGGCTCACAAAGACCCAAGTCCTCCAGAGAAACCATCTCCATCACTGTAGATTGGTCGTAGACCTCGAGAATCTGCAGGTCGGAGGGTTTAACTTTGCTGATTTGGGAGGCTTTTTTCATTGCGTATTCAGCTGCAACAAAATGGGACAGGTCTTCTCTTTTGGGGTAGTTAAGGTAGTCGGTTGCTGAGCCAATCGCTAAAACATCAATTGGTCGCTCAGTTATCTTCTTTGCAGTTGAGCCGCTGGCGAGAATAAGGGCTGAGGCGCCATCTGAGACGGGGGCAAAATCGAAGAGTCCCAAAGGTTTATGGGCTGTTTTTCTTGCGTTTATGACTTGGTCGATGGTAATTTTTCTTTGGAACTGGGCGAACTTGTTTTTGGTTGCGTTCGCATGGTTCTTAACGGTAACCTCTGCCAACGCCGTATTAAGCTTGTCTATATTTTCGCCTGTTATATGATGTTTTTTTATATAGGCACGAAGCATGAGTTCATGATTAGATTCAGGTGTTCCACCTGCATAATAGCTCCAGGGGTCATCAAGCAACATAAGGTCATCGCGGATTTTGTCCCAGCGGTCAGTCATTTTCTCGATACCGCCTACCAGAACCGTATTGTAGACACCCGCTTGAATGGCATGGCAAGCCGCTACTAACGCCGCACTAAATGAGCGGGTGACTTCCATGGGGACATGAAGTTCAGTTAATTCTGAGAGAAAGCCTTCTTCTAGACCTAACTTGTTGGTGATGGGAAGAAAGCAATCAGACATGTAACAAGCTTCCAGATCTTTGCGTTCTAAGCAGCATTCGTTTGAAGCGGCAAGCCAAGCTTCTTCAATGAGTTTTTCCGGTTCTTTGCCGTAGTGCTCTCCAAACTTAGTTCTGCCAACAGCAACTATGGCTGGGCGATTTTCCATCGTGTTTCCCCTTTTTTGAATAGCATTTAAGGTTTTTCAAAATGACTATTAAGGGTTTGCCATATCCGCACAGAATATGCGAATAACTGCACAGAGATGCCCTAAAATGGTACGAATGCTTAAATGGCGAGAAAAAAGGTTTGTTACATAGTCTACAAAAGAAGTGTAATTGGTTTTTTATAAATGTAAATACTTGAAGGATCTCGATCAGGATTAACCAGAGTGTAGACAAGGTGGAAACAACTACATTGCGGGAATACAAAACGCTACAAAAGAAAACGGCAATCTAAAAGCAATTTTAGACTCTATTATTTATTTCATTTTTGGTTAGTTGTAACTTGGTTGTTTCAATTAGATTTTGAAGACGCTGGCTCACCTCTACTGGGTAAGCTGGAGCATCCGTTAACTCCTGAAACTCCAGGGGGAGCTTTTGAAGGTTTTCCTGGACTCTAACACGGATTTCCTCAAGCGTTGGAAAAGTAAAAACAAGTTTGCCTTTTTCCATAACCCTAACAAGCAAAGGCACACCCTCAACCTGCTCATCCGACAACCCAATAATGTCTTTCTTGAAGCTGCCATCCTCGTTTTTGAACCGATAAACCTGCTTTCGTCCAGGCAACGTAATTTTGCCTTTGCTCAACTTCATTATAGGAGAAAAACTGCCGTCTGCTACCTGGGTTTCACAGAGTTTGTAAATTACGTCCAGATACGGACGGTCGGCGGAAGTACCCATCTTTGTGCCAACCCCAAATGCATCTATCCTTGCTTCGTCTTTGAGGAGCTCCGTGATTTTGAATTCATCCAAGTCACCGCTAGCAAAAATCTTAACATACCCCAAACCATGATTATCGAGGATTTTCCGGATTTTTTTGCTGGTTTCTGCCAAGTCGCCGCTATCCAATCGAACGCCGCCAAGCCTAAAGCCCTTTGTTTCAAGTTCTTTAGCCACAATAGCGGCTTTCTCTGCTCCTGCGATGTCGTCATAGGTGTCTATCAGGAGAGTGGATTTATCTGGGAAAGTCTTAGTGAATGCGCGGAAAGCGTCGATTTCCTTGGGATAGGACATTATGAATGAGTGTGCCATTGTGCCAAAGACTGGAATTCCATAAGTCATCCCTGCGAGAACATTGCTTGTTCCCTGGCACCCCGCTATGTAACTTGAACGCGCCACTTTCATCCCAGCGTCGATCCCTGGTTCTCGCCGTAATCCGAACTCGATTACTGATTTGCCTTAGGCAGATGGACTACACGTGAGGCTTTGGTAGCAATCATAGTTTGCAAGTTAATGGCGTTTAAAAGAAAAGTCTCGACGAGTTGTGCCTCGATAATTGGGGCGGTTACGCGGACTCAGGGGTTCGTTGGGAAAAGCCACAGTGCCCTCAGGAACAGCCCAAACGTCACCTGTGAACTTGAAGCCTCGAAGGTAATTCAGAAAATCCTTTCGAAAGCCTTGCTTTTTTAAGTAATCTAAATGCTCCTCGGTAAACTCTGATGCTCTGAAGGTACTGCAACGCTTCTTCTAAGCCTGCGAACAAGAAGTAACTTCGGTTTTCTGGCAGCCGCCGAATGAAGAGGTCAAAGGTTGCAGGCTCAAAGTTTTTGTTGTCAAAGTAACTTGCACACATCGTCAACTCGTAGTAGTCGGTGAATAAGCTCATATTTTCTGCTGTAAGGTAGCCAAGAAAACTTTTCATGCGCTAGTAGAGGAAGGCTCACGATTTAATTCTTTCTAGCCTACCAAGCGGTTGAATAATGGAGATTTGTTGTCTAACAAATTGACTTAAAAGCAAAATCCCTCAAATATGGGCTTGATTGGCTGTGCTGCTTCTATATTCAATGAAACATGTGTTCCGCACTTGGAAACTTTTCACTGTTCTTTTAATTGGTGTAGCTCTGGCGGCGACAAATATGCGAATAAATGCCAGAGTCTAAAGGCACATTAAAGACAATCTCAAAGAAGAATTCTCGCGGATTGGCGTAATCCCGCCCTGAACCAAACCAGTCTTTAGCACAGCTTATCAAAATAATAGGACTTCTTCTCTGAGTTGATTTTCTATTTATAAGTGAGGGGTCGGTCTCTGTGAGCTGTCACGACAAGACTTATGACAAATCTGACCTTACATAAGAGACGACAAAAAATCTCAACTATTACACGCCTTCACTTTCAATCACCCCTCCACTGCAACCGCAGCATGTTTTTCAGCTTATTTTAAATATCCCTTATCATACATCAACACTAAAAGTGTGAAGATAATGTCAAAAGACTCCGACGCACAACCACAAGAAGAATCCATACTGGAAACAAACAGAAAAAAATACGAGTTCATAGAAGACCTACCGGGAGTTGGTCCAGCAACTGCACAGAAACTCCGAGAACTAGGTTACCACACCGTGGAATCCTTGGCTATGGCAACTAGTCGAGAACTTGAACCAGTCGGAGTAAGCGAGAAAAAAGCTTTCCAAGTCATCGAAGCTGCACGTTCCTCCATTGGCATCTCATTTATCAGAGCTGACGAACTCTTCAAAATGCGTCAAACCGTCCTTCGGGTAAGTACAGGTAGCAAGGCTTTGGACAAAATCGTGGATGGCGGCTTAGAAACCCAAACCATAACTGAGTTTTACGGTGAGTACGGCAGCGGAAAAAGCCAAATGTGCCATCAACTATGCATCAACGTCCAGTTGCCTCCAGAAAAAGGAGGATTAAACGGTGCAGCACTTTACGTTGACACCGAAAACACTTTCAGGCTAGAGCGTATAGTTCAGATGGCTAAAGCTGCAGGTTTAGACCCAGCGGAAGCCGTTAAAAAAATCATTTACGCGGAGGCCTATACATCTGACCATCAAATGTTCCTGCTCGAAAACGCAGATGAAATAATCAAAGCAAACAACGTCAAACTAATCATAGTGGACTCATTAACCGCGCATTTCCGAAGCGAATATGTCGGAAGAGAAATGCTTGCGCCAAGACAGCAAAAACTCAACAAACACATGCACAAACTCATCGCATTAGCACGAGCATTCAACGCCGTAGCAGTCGTAACCAATCAAGTCATGGCAAAACCCGACCAGTTCTTCGGCGACGCTATCCACCCAATCGGCGGAAACATCGTCGGTCACACCAGTCACACCCGCATCTATCTTCGACGTGCATCCCATGGACCAATCCGAATCGCAAGGCTTGTTTCAAGTCCGTATTTGCCTGAAGGAGAGGAAATCCTTAAAGTAACCGAGAACGGAATAGAGGATGTCTCTGAAGAGGAGAAAGCAACGAAACCGCGTGGACGCTAAGTATGCCGATTTCACAAGCTTTAGTCACCAGATATTTCCAGCTATTAGTCAATAGGCAATTTGCCGAGTCTGAACGGGAATTGGAAAGAGTTAAACAGAAAATGCAGAAAACCGAGTGGAACAGAGGATACTTTAGGGCTCTTTATGGCATGTATCTTTCACGTAAAAGCTCAAACGACGACTATGCTTTCTTTTCAAAAATGGATTTTTCTGACAAAGTAGCGCTAAACACCTACCGAAAAGAGTTCTTGGCGCACATGGGCAACGGTTTGCATGGCGATTTTGACCGCGGATACTTTTCGGCTTGGGCAGATTGCATGCGTATCATTACTCGTATGGACGTTCCTGCTCCACAGAGTGGAAGCGGGAAAGCTTCTGGAGAGGAAGAAAAAATTGAAACATTGCGAAGCGATAAGAGCCAAGCAACTATTGCTAATTTTCTAAAAAGCTCCACAGATAAAGAAGAATAATTTTTTTCTTATGTGAGTCCGAGTAATGCCAGAAATGCTGTGTAGAACAGGACAAAGAAGGATAGCCACGCGAAGAAGTACATTCCTATTGCTGTGCTTAGAATCTTTGATTGTTTCTCTATCTTGTTTTTGTAGTAACCTCTCAGGATGTAGTATGATGCGAAGTAGATGAGTAGAGCTACTGTGATGCTATTTACAAGGGTAGTTATGTCAATCATCCCTGCACTTCCTCCAAACAACGCAGCTATAGACGCTGTTACGGCTCCTGCAACCATGCCCAATACTACTCTTAACCAGTAAAGTTGAACGACAGGTGTCATGTAAATCGAATCCTTGCTGTTTATATTTTGTTCTTACTTAAAAAAGATGTCTAAGTATTAATCGTTTCTGCCACCCAAAGCCTCATTTCCCCAAAATTTGCTGTTTTTGGGTGAAAACGGTTATTTTATAGTCAAGGTCTATAGATTCCAATACATTGGTGGATGTCTTGCGGAAAAAAGATTTCTCAAGCTTTGACATTGCAGCAGCAATCAAAGAACTAAAAACAACAATAGCCGATTCGCGGGTGAACAACATCTACCAACTCAACGAAAAAACCCTAATATTCAAACTTCACAAAACTGACAAACCCCCAATCCGACTAGTGATAGAGGCAGGCCGGAGAATTCATTCTACCAGTTACGCAGAAGAAAACCCAGCTGAGCCACCAACATTTTGTATGACCTTAAGAAAGTATCTGAGGGATTCTTGGTTGAGGGGAATTGAGCAAACGGAGTTTGAGCGAATCGTAACCGTTTACTTTGACACAAAAACTGGCTTGCTCAAGTTAGTGGTGGAACTCTTCGGCGAGGGAAACATCATTTTGACAAACGAGAAAGACGTGATTATTCAGGCTTTAGAATTAAAAAAAATGCGTGACCGCGACATCCTCCACAACGTGGTTCTTCAACTTCCGCCTTCAAGCGGCAAAAACCCTTTCAAAGTAACTCAAGATGAAGTGGAAGAAGCGCTCAAAAACGCGGGGCAAGCAGAAGTTGTAAGGGCATTAGCACGGTTTTTGGGTATTGGTGGAGTGTACGCTGAAGAGCTTTTGTTACGGTCAAACGTGGATAAAACCAAGCCATCCAGCACTTTGACATCTGCTGAGATGAAAGCGGTTTTTGATGCGCTTCAAAGCCTTCTTACGCCAGTTTTAGAGGGCAAGTTTCAACCCAACATAATCTTGGATAACGAGGACAACTTTGTCGATGTTGTGCCCTTCAAACTTAAAAGGTACGAAGACTGCAAAACCCAAACTTACGAATCTTTTAATGGTGCACTTGACGAGTTTTACCTGCGAGTTATCACCGCTGAGAAGGCATTTTCAAGTGTCGAAGTTGACAAGTTACAAAAAGAAACTGAACGGCTAAGACGCATGGTTGCAGAGCAAGAAAAATCCATTCGCGAAGATGAAGTTAAATCTGAACGAGACAAACTCGTCGGCGACACCGTTTACGCTCATTTCAATGAACTCCAAACCTTTCAAGAGAACCTTCTAAAAGCAAACCTTCAAGGACACAGTTGGGAAACAATCATCACGACCGTTTTGGCTGCAAAGAAAACAGGCAAACCACCTGCCGCTTACGTTGAAGGGTTTGAGGGCAAAAACCTTGCTCTAAACCTTAGCATGGACAATTTCCATTTCAGTTTTAACTTGCGAGATTCCCTCTTCGATAACGCTAACAGATATTATGAGCGCGGCAAACGAGCTAAAGAGAAAGCTCAGGGTGCCCTTTTTGCCCTTCAGGATTCTAAGAGAAAACTCGCCAAAATCGAGCGTGAATTAGCTGAGGCGGAAGAGCTCAAAAGCCTCAAGCCAGCAGAAATGATGGAGGCACTTTCTAAACGTAAAGTGGCGATGGAGAACAAAGAGTGGTATGAAAAATTCCGCTGGTATATATCCTCAGATGGCTTTTTAGTTGTTGCAGGCAAAGACACCGTCAGCAACGAAGTTCTCATAAAAAAATACACCACACAAGAAGATGTGGTTTTTCACGCTGAAATCACAGGTTCACCCTTTGTCGTCATCAAAGCAGAGGGCAAACCGATAAGTGAGCAGGCGCTTCGTGAAGCGGGCGAGTTCGCTGCTTCTTTCTCGAGGGGTTGGCGAGAAAACCTGGGCACAGCCGATGTCTACTGGGTAAAAGTTGACCAGTTAAGCAAGAGTGGTCCTTCGGGCGAGTCGGTTCCTCATGGTGCGTTTTTTGTGGTTGGCAAGCGTAATTGGATGCGGAACACGCCGCTTCGGGTTGGTGTCGGCATAATTGTTGGGGAAGAAACCAGTTTTGTTGGGGGCCCAGTGGAGGCGGTTAAGGCAAAAACTAAATCTTACATTGTAATTCTTCCGGGCGATTTAGCAGGCAAAGAGTTGCTCAAGCAAATTCTCAAGTCCCTTATGCTAAAGCTGCCTAAGGAGCAGCGAGAGAAAGCAAGAAAAACATCCATTGAACAGATCCGCGAGTTTGTGCCTTACACGAAGGGAACGGTAAATCTGAAAGCAACTTAGGTATGTTACAGGACACTGATGCTTGAAAAAACTATTGCCCACTTATTTAAAAGCTAAAGTTAGGGCTCTTTTTCGTCTAAGGTATGTAAATTATTGTTGATGTTGAAAGAGCTGGGTTGAGAATACTCGGTAATTCTCGGTATGTGGAGGGCTTTCAAGTTGGTCTTGCACTTTTTTTATTGCCTGGGCAAACTCGCCTTTCTTGGACTTCTGCATTGATTCTTCATCTTGCCAAAGCGTAAGGACAGTTAATGCATTGGGGTCCTCGTAAGATAACAAGGACATGTAACCGCGAAAACCCTGTGCAACTGCTGCTAAAGTGTTAAGAATCCGATCCAGTTCAGCAAAACCTTCTTCACGTTTCCCTGCTTTAAAATGCCAAAAAGACTCTCTTGCTAATACCACAAAATTCACCTAAAAACAATTGTGGCTTCCTTCTTTTATAGTTTTAACGTTGACATTTCTGGGTGTCAAGCAGTTAGGCGATTGCTAAAGGACAGTACACTATTTTTTTATTTTCAGAACACCAAATATGAACATGGTGGGTTTGTTGGATAAAATTGATTTAAAAAAAGAGCTAAAAAACCTATACAATCCGTCGGCAAAAGAAGTTACGGCCGTTGATGTTCCAGCTATGAATTTCCTGTTATTTGACAGGCGAAGGTGCACCCACGTCACCGCAATACAGCGAGGCTATTGAGGCGTTATTTAGTGTCGCTTATACGCTCAAATTTATGGTTAAGAAAGGCAAGGGTATCGATTACGTGGTCATGCCGCTTGAGGGGTTGTGGTGGGTTGATGACATGACTAAGTTCAGTGCGGACCGACAAGACGAGTGGAAGTGGACGGCTATGATAATGCAGCCAAAATTCGTTACGGCAGAAGACTTTATCTTGGCGGTTGAAAAGGTGAAAAAGAAAAAGAACCCAGGCGTGTTGCCTAAGGTTAGGTTTGAAAGCTTCAAAGAAGGAGCTGCCGCCCAAATAATGTATATTGGACCCTTTTCTGATGAAGGTTCGACCATAGCAAAAATACATACATACATAAAACAGCGGACACGCCCTAAGCGGCAAACATCATGAAATATACCTAAACAACCCAGCCGCAACAGCGCCAGAAAAATTGAAAACCATCCTTAGGCAACCTATGAAATGGCAAGCACTTGATATTGGTAAAAGACCTTTACGACCTACCCCTCTATAATTTCTGCAACCAGTTTCTAATAGAATCCAAATAGGTTCGTGCAACTCTCCCCCTCCCTCGTTTTCTGCATTCCTTGGATATTAGGGTCCAAATATGCCGCTAAGACCCAATTTATCATTTTTGTTGGATTCGTTTAGATAATTCAGCGATTTGCACTCTGAATTTTTCTCGCATGTTTGTAAAGCGCATGGCTGCTGACGGATGGATGACTTGAATGTATTCTATGCCGTCTATTCGGGGGGTTTCTTTTGCTGATGCACCTAACAGGACTATTATTTTTGGTTTAATGGTGTTAATTTGTGTTATTAGGTAAGGTAAGCATGCCTTTACTTCATCGTCGAAGGGTTTGCGGTTTTGGGGGGAAACATGCTTAACAATGTTGGTTATGAAAATGTCTTCACGTTTTATGCCGAATTCGACTAGTGTTTTGGTGAGGTATTTTCCTGCTCGGCCAACAAATGGCCTGCCTGTTT
Source organism: Candidatus Bathyarchaeota archaeon (assembly GCA_963775685.1). Classification (GTDB taxonomy): domain Archaea; phylum Thermoproteota; class Bathyarchaeia; order Bathyarchaeales; family Bathycorpusculaceae; genus Bathycorpusculum. Next base: position 24,322 of record CAVZJV010000003.1, on the reverse strand, counting down.
CGTCCTCGTCGGCACCCGGGTTTTGCCCTACAAACATGACTGTGGTATTTAGGGGGCCCTCGCCGGGTACGCCGTGCTTTGCACCCTGCCAGAGCCTGCATTTTTTGCAGCCGTAGATTTGCATGTTAAACTCATCCATCGACATGTGAATCAGCTTTGTTGTTGGCTATTAACAGTCACACAACCTTAAAAAAACCCTGCTAACTAATAGTTAATCAAGTTCTTGTCTGTCAAATCAAGAACATATTTGGTAGTTTTAGGGCTAAATTTTACTGAGGCAAAAAAATGGCAAATGAAGAATCAGTTTCCGAATCACTCATCGGTAGTGCAGTTCGCGTTCTAATGAGGGTTGCTTTCGTTTTTGAACCTTTAGCGCCCACAGCAATTACAGTTCTGATGAACCAGCAACTGCATCGTTTCAAGAAAGCAGGGACAATCGGTGACTACAAAACTCACACAAAACGACTAGGCAAATATCACTACCGAATCGAGATGGATTTAAATTTAACGGGCAAACAAGCTGTGCATCTTTTAGGTAACTTTTTTTTCCTAAACAGTTAAGCAAGTTTAGGAGGTGGTTCCATGACTGAAATGCCTGAGAAGAAAGGTAAGTTGAAAGTAACCGTTGAACTCGAAGTTAACGAGGAATTGATGAGTGTAGTTAAAGACGCGATGTCTAAGGCTTCCACAAAGATTCCCGAGATGATGAGGCGAGGTGGAGAGAACAAACCGTAAATATGTCTTCTTCTAAAAATCTTTTTTTCTTTTGTTTCGCAAAAGATTCTATGATATGATTTCTTTTTCTATTATTTTAGCTATCAAGTCGTCGTGTATGAGTTCAGTTTCCGTTTCGGCTTCTTGAGTCTTTTATTTTGCTTATACGCTTCGCGACTCGAACTTCGATGGATTCGCTCATGACTTTAACGTTTGGAACCAGTAAAATCCTCATCCCTCAAAGAACATTTTATCTCAGATGACCCGCTTTGTCGAGGCTTTTTTTTCTTAGCAATTCGAGACAAATATGCTCCACACTCAATAAGTGTCCGTCTACCGTACACTATTTTTATAAAATTTTACTCCAAAATAAATAACATTCACTCCCAAGAAATATAAGCAGACATTTGCAGAAAGAAAGCATAAGGCTTGGTATTTTTTGAACAGAATATGAAAATTATTATCCCAATTAAACAATATACATTGCACTGCAAAAACGTCAAGAAACTATGGCTTTTTCAAAGAAAGATTTTATAACTAAACAGACACATTCTTTTTAGGGATAATTATGAAGTTTTTAATCATACAGAAAATCAAACGCGAGGTTCCCATAGAAAAATGGGCAAAATTGCTTCCTATGCAATTCAAATATTTTGATAGCTTAGAAAAAGACAAAACGCTTGAAGCCACCTATCACCTCATTGGTCAGCAAGGGAGCATGCTCATAGTTAACGTTGACTCAGACGAAAAGCTCTCAAAAATCATCGGACAGGACCCTATGTTCTTTGACAGTGAACGAGAAATCTACCCCTTAACCACTCGGCAAGTACACGAAAAGCAAATCCGAGAACTCCTAAAGCCCGAGCCAGCAGGTTTTTAATGTGGGATGTCACGGCGGCTTTAGTCTCGATGAACCGACAAGACGGTCATGGTACAATCCAGAAGAAATACTAAAAGAACTTCAAGAAGGCATGGTTTTCGTAGACGTAGGCTGTGGTGACGGCTTCTTTAGTCTTTTAGCAGCAAAAAAAGTGGGCGCAAGCGGCAAAGTCTACGCCGTCGATATTGATCCCTCTGGAATTGAAAAGCTGAAAACCAAGGCAAAAGCAGAACGCTTAACCAACATAACTGCCAAGGTGGGTAAAGCAGAAGACACAGTTCTTTGCATGCAATGCGTTGATTTCGTTTTCTACAGCATGGATCTGCATGATTTCAGTGACCCAGCAAAAGTGCTCCAAAACGCCAAACAAATGATAAAACCAAGTGGGCGACTACTTGATTTGGATTGGAAAAAAAAGCAAATGACTTTTGGTCCGCCTGTCTCCATAAGGTTTAGCGAGGCGTACGCGTCTGGTTTGTTACGGGCTTCAGGTTTTGACGACATAGATGTTAGGGATGCTGGGCCCCATCATTATCTCATAACTGCGAAACTATAATTTTCCTCATTCTACGTTAGCGTACAGCTCAATCAAATCATGTTTAAAGCGGACAGGTTGGTCCTTATAAGCAGAGTGTTTTGCTCCATCATAGATAATGAGTTTGGCTTTGGGTAGCTTGTCGGCTAAGGTGCGCATATCTTCGCTTGCTACTATATTGTCTTCTGAACCAAAAATTATTGTTGTTGGAAACTTGAATTTGCTATAAGACTGCACAAGATCCACTTCGAGAGATCTTGCTGGGGCAATCAGCAATAAGCCTTTCACAGGAAACCTTGAGGCATATCGGAGCGCAATGTTACCCCCTATGCTCGCACCTACCAATACGGGTGGTTGAGAGCCAAAAACCATTTGCGTAGCTTCGTTGGCAAAGGTTACGTTACGCTCGGGACTGCGGGTTTTTGCCTGGCACTGGCTCCGCATGCCATACGGCATATCCAACGCTAAAAAGGGAATATGCTTCTGGATTAAGAAGTCGGTTATGCCTATGTGTTGCCATATTTCGCCATTGTAAGATAAACCATGAAGAAAAACTACCGGTACTCCGGAACCCAAACTGTATAAGGTGCGACATTTATGGTTGGCAACAGTCAAGGTTTTTTCCAAACAAATCCCATGCTTGCTATGTGAAGAGTCTCTTATAACATTTAATCGAGCGCGAAAACCATAATAGCCCTTAAGAGCCACTATTGTATGGTGATTTTTTGGCGATTAAAGTAGGTGATAAAGCCTCTGATTTTACTCTTCACTCCCAAATGGGCGACAACGTTACCCTTTCAGAATTCCTCGGAAAGAAAAACGTGGTTTTGTACTTTTATCCCAAAGACGAAACTCCAGGTTGTACTAAAGAAGCATGCACATTCAGAGATAACTACGAGCAATTAACCAGTTTGGGCGCTGAAGTTCTAGGTATAAGCGGACAAAGTGTGGAGTCACATAAGTCTTTCGCTACGCATTACGGGTTGCCATTTATTCTTCTCAGCGACAAAGACAACAAGGTCAGAGAACTCTACGGTGTGCCTTCGACTATGGGTTTTCTGCCTGGACGTGTTACCTACATCATCGACAAGAAGGGTGTTGTTCGCCACATTTTTAATTCTCAAAGCCAAACCCAACGACATGTGGAAGAAGCAAAGAAAACGTTAATTCAGATAGATAAAGAAGAAAAAGGCTCCTTTTAACTGGAGAAGTAACCGTGCTCAACCTCTACAATTCTTTAACACAAAAAATAGAGCCCTTCACTCCCACCGAAAACAAAAAACTCAAAATGTACACTTGCGGGCCGTCCACTTACCAGCGAGCCCACATTGGAAACTACCGCACTTTCCTATTTGAAGACATACTCCAGCGTTACTTAGAATATTTAGGTTACGATGTTAGTCGGTTGATGACGTTGACTGACATAGAAGACAAAGCCTTAGCGCAAGCCAAAAAAGAAAAAATATCTGTAGAAGCGATAACAAGCAAAAATGAAGCAGTTTTCTTTAGGGACTTTGAGCTATTAAAAATCAAAAAGCCTGATTACCCCGTTAGAGCTGCGACGGCGGTAGATCAAGCGGCAAAACTCATTTCCCAGCTAATCGAAAAAGGCACCGCTTACTATTACACCTACAAAGGCGGGAAAAACGTTTATTTTGATCCACAAAAATTTCTGGGATTCGGCCAACTTACGCATCTAGATATGAGCAAATGGCCAAGGAAGAAGCGCCGATTTCACCTAGATACTTATCCGGGTACGCCATGGAACAAGGGCGACTTTGTGCTTTGGCATGGATGCAAACAAGACAGCGCATTATGCTTTCAAACGCCTGTTGGTAGGGGACGACCAGCGTGGAACATTCAGGACGCAGCCATCGTAACTAAGCATTTGGGTTTCAGCGTTGACATAGCTTGCGGGGGAGTCGATAATTTAGTCAGACACCATGACTACACGCTAGCGGTTGCAGAAGCTGTTTCAGGACGACAGTTCTCAAGATACTGGCTACACGGCGGACACCTGTTTGTGGATGGCAAAAAAATGTCCAAAAGCAAAGGCAATGTCTATTACCCAAGCGACTTGATAGCCAAAGGCTTCAGCGGAGATCAACTAAGGTTCTTTCTTATTTATGGTCCTTACAGGAAAAAACTAAACTTCACATTCGAGAAGCTGTCTAAAACCACTAAGAAGCTGGATTTGCTTAAGCGCTTTGTTGCAGATTTGAAGAATACAAAACCCGCACCCAAAACACTAAAGGAAGGACCGCTTGCTGTCCAAATTACGGTTGATTTCGAGGATTACATGAATAAAGATTTAGATGTTAAATCTGCATTCGACAAAGTATACCAAACTATCAATACAGTTCATGAAATAAGAGAAACGTTAAGCGAGAAGGACATAAAAAATGTGTTGAAAGGTCTACGTAGGGTCGATAGTGTGCTGCAATGCATCTTTTAGACTAATTCGCCTACAAGCTTCACTCTTGTGAACGTTTCCTCTCGGTGCGGCGCCATCTCCAGTTCTTCGGTTAAGTCTTTGCCTGCGTCATGCATTCCCATGTGGTCGCCTTCCAGCCAAAAACTGCTATTTGTAACCTCATAGACTTTGCCTTGATAGGCGATGTATGCTGGTTTTCCGTTTTTGCCGTTATTTTGCTGTAGCTCTTGGCGTGTTATCTTTTTTTGTTCTGACAAAAAATTCACCTTATATTTGCTGTCTAAAAGTTTAAGGACAGTTTTAAACTTTTAGGGGTCAAAAACTTAGTTTCTTATGGGGGGTCCACTGGATAATTGGTAAGCGGCGTTTATGTTGATGCTGCCCAAACCTGTATAGCTGTAAACTTTGAAATTGCTTGATGCTGGGTAATTGTCTGATTGAATTGGGGATTGGTTGCTTGAAAAATTCTGCAGATCAGTATGTATACTTCCATGGTCGGTTTGTGAGGTGATTTTGGCTCCAACGTCGCCGTCAATTTGCAGGCCAACGTTTACTGAGCCCCATTCGGTAACTGCGTTTATCTGAAGGTTCCCTTGAAGCAAATTGGTTTGGGTTACGTCCATGTTTACGGATCCAGTATTTGAATGAAGACTAACGGTGTTGTTTCCTTCAAATTTGATTTGACTTGTCCGAAAGTCCACAGTTCCAGTTTGAGTCTAAGAGTTACATTTCCTGCAACTGTCACATTTTGAAGGTTCGCGACCACAGCACCCGTCGACGCTTGTAGGTTGGTTGAGTCAAAAATTGTGGGCTTTTCAGAGTTGCAACTAACTTGACCCACTTGTGATGTTACGTTGAGGTTCAGGGTCAAAGCAGGGTTAACGTAGATTGTGCAGACTACGTTATATCTGGAGAAAGCGGTTGACTGCTCAAGCTTTACAGTAACGGTTTGAACTCCGTTTACGGTATCATTGTAGATTGTGACTTGTACAGGGGGTCCGGATTCTCCTCCGAATATGGCTTTTGAAGCAGAACCTGAAATTGAAATTACAAAATTATTGTTATCTACGTTTTGGGCGAAAACGGTTACCTTCGCGGTCGATGATTCAAAATTAAGGTTTAACTTTTCAACGTTTGCAGTTTCGTCTTGGATTGTTTGTCCAATATTCACATCCGAGAACGGCGTAGTAAGTAAAGCCGCGGCAACTACTCCCACGACTAAAATTGACGTCAACACAATTGCTGCCATGATTATGGGTTCTTTTCTGAGCGGAACAGGTAATGTTGCAGGTATAGATGGGACGTAAGTGGCGATAGGGGTTCCACATTTGTGACAGAAATGTGCATCCTCATCGAGTTTAGTACCGCATCTACGACAATATGGCAACTGTGAAACCTCAAACTACGGGTAGCGCGTTTTCATGATTTAAGCCTTACCAAAATAAACCTACAAATGATTTATAGCAATTTTAATAAGGTTGACACCAAACGGTTTGTTGATGATACCTTTGCTTGAAAAAGTTTTAGTTACATCCGCTTGGCCGTACATCAATGTTACGCCTCATCTTGGTAACCTTGTTGGCTCGGTGCTTTCCGCCGACGTTACTGCCCGATACTACCGCCTTAAAGGTAGTGATGTTTTGATGGTAAGCGGCTCCGACACGCATGGTACACCCATTGAGGTAGAAGCCATAAAACAGGGCATCACACCCAAAGCTTTGACAGACCGCAACCACGCCAGCGTCGCAGAGCTTTTCCACCGATGGAATGCCTCCTTTGACAACTATACCAGCACCGAGAGCCCCATCCACAAAGAGTTTGTCCAAAAAACCTTGCTTGAAATCCAAAAGAACGGTTACATATTCGCTCAAGACACCCAGATGCTCTACTGTGAGCATGATCAACGGTTTTTACCCGACCGCTTTGTCGAGGGCAAATGCCCCTACTGCGGCTGCGAAAAAGCCCGAGGCGACCAATGTGACATCTGTGGCAAACTTCTGGAACCCACAGCTCTGGTGAATCCGTATTGTGTCATCTGCAAGAGCAAGCCCACCTTGAAGACTACAAGGCACTGGTACATCGACCTATCAAGGCTCGCCGAACCCTTAACCCAGTTCCTAAAGGAAAACCAACAATTGCCAACTAACGTGAAGAACTTTAGTTTAAACTGGATTAAAGAAGGCTTAAAACCCCGCGCCGTCACCCGTGACGTCGAATGGGGCATCCCAGCGCCGTTTGAAGGAGCAGAGGGCAAAACCATCTACGTTTGGGTGGATGCCGTTTTAGGCTATGTTTCTGCTACTATCGAGTTGTGCCAGCGCTTAGGGCAGCCTGAGAAGTGGCGTGAATTCTGGTTTGACAAAGACGCTAAAACCCTGTACTTCGTTGGTAAAGATAATATTCCTTTCCACACCATAATATTGCCAGCCTTGCTGTTGGCTTCGGGTCAAGGCTACAATCTGCCGTGGAACATTTCCGCCACTGAATTCCTCCAGTTCAGAGGACAAAAAGCCTCCAAAAGCCAGCGGGTGGGCATATGGATAGACGAAGCATTAGAGATGTTTCCACTGGACTACTGGCGCTTCTTCCTCATCGCTACAAGACCCGAAAGTAAAGACACCAACTTCACATGGACCGCGTTCTTGGAGAAAATCAACGCTGACTTAAACGACACCTTCGGCAACTTCATCCACCGGACTCTCTCGTTCATAAACAGCAAGTTCGACGGGCAAATCCCAGTACCTACCAAACTCGACAAAGACGACGAAGCAGTCCTGCAGGCAGTAAAGGAGAAGGTGGAGCGTGCGGCAAAGGAAATCGAGGATTCATGGCTGCAATCCGCCGCGAATGCGCTTATCGCCATTAGTCGCATAGGTAACCAGTACCTTAACACGAAGGAACCGTGGAACCTGATGAAGACTGATAGGGAAAAAGCAGGCACAATCTTCTACGTTGCAGCGCAGGTCGTTAAGTCAATCGCGGTGGTTTCGGAGCCCTTTATGCCCCAGACGGCGCAGCAACTTTGGCAAACACTAAATCTCCCTGAAACCGTCGGCAAAAGCCGCTGGAGCGACGCCTTACAGCCGATAGAGGCAGGGCACAAAATAAATAAGCCAACCCCGCTTTTCCACAAAATAGACTCCAACGAAATAAAACTCGAAGAACAATTGGCGCAGATAAGGGCGAAGGCGCCTCCAAAATAGAGGCGAATTAATGCAGATAAATGCGGACCTCCACGTCGTGGTAAACACGTTTTAATATTGGGTCTGACATAGTACTCTTTCAGTGGTTTGGATGAAAAAGGAAGTAGTAGGCTGGAAGTTTGTTAAAGACACTTCTGAGCATCTTCAGAAGAAACAGCGAATATGCTTAAACGCTTTGAAAGCTCAACCAAACAAAGTCTTCAACATAGATGAGTTAATCACAATAATCGGATACAAGCACGGTAGAGCCAACAGGAAAGCAGCTGATGTTGTGTTGTATCGGTTGAAGAGCAAAGGCTTAGCGAACTCGATTTTAGACCTTAAAGAGTATCCAGCATCTAAGCTTAAGCGTGAACAAGTCGAGAGTTCACCAGCAATAAAAGCTTGGCTAAAGCGGCTTAGAAGCGAAGAAACCAAAGAGAAATTCCTGTATTTATTCCTTGAATATGTCATCTGGGTTAAAGCTAAAGGATACTTTGAATCAGCTGACGCTATGCTTGAGCATAAGCAGTTTGCCCAAAACGACAAAGACCGCTACCAACACATCAACATGATAGAAGACTACTTAGACGAGAAAGGGTTTCCAGCATCCAAAAAGAAAAGCACCTATACAGCCATCCGAAGCTTCTACAAACACAACAAAGCAGAGTTGCCAAGCTACGTTATACGCTTCAACGATAAAGAGCCAAGGCACACTGTAACTCAGCAACCTATCACTTTAGACGAAGTAAGGCAACTGTTAACCAACGCTGACCCGAGAATGAAAGCGGTTTTCCTTTGTATGCTGCAGAGCGGTATGGATCGTTCAACTTTCACTGAGCATTTTAATTTTAATTGCTGGAGCGAAATAGCCAAGCAACTTGGAGGAGAAAACCCTGACCTTTGGGATCTGTCTAAAGCCCCAGTGAAGATCAGCCTCTACCGAGTAAAAACCCAAGTTCGATACTACAGTTTCTTAGGTTTAGACGCTGTTAAAGCCTTGCAGAGTTGGCTTCACGTTAGGCAGACTCTTACGGGTCAACCTGTTAAAGCTGGAGACCCCCTGTTTATTACTTCCCAGAGAAACCCAGTTCAGAAGCAAAGCCTAAGCGTAGCATTCAATAATTTAGCGTTTTCTTCAGGGTTGGAAAGCCGCAAATATGGGAAGCCTTCTGAGGTTCGCTACCGCTTCCACTGCCACGAATTAAGAGACACCTTCCGCACCGCTTGCACTGTGGCTGGTTTAGATTTTCCTGTAGCTGAGTTCTTTATTGGGCACTCCACAGAGAAACTTGGATACGACAAAAGCCCAGAAGTGTATCCCGAGTATTTCAGAACTCAATACTTAAAGGTTGATCCGGCTCTCAACGTGTTTTCAAACCAGAATTTAGACACAAAGAAACTTGAAGAATTAGGCGAAAAAATCCAGTCTAAAGAGCAAATAATTGATGCATTAATTCAGAATGGATCTAAGAAGGATCAGCAAATAGGAGAGTTGCAAGTGAAAGTTAACAGGATCGAAGCAGATAAATCAGGTATAGAAGCGTTGCTTAAGCGGGTTCTTGAACTAGAAAAGAAACTTAGTAAAGCAAACCAATGAAGAAGCAACGAGACCATACACGTTTAAACTTGAGAGAGGATTTCCCTTTTTCCTATTCTCGTATTCTTCCTTGCTTATGAGATTTCTATCAAGGAGACCCTTAAGCTTGTCTAAACGCCCTGCTATATCGCCTCCAGAACTGTTTTGAGAGACATTAGTCGGCGGTGGGGGAGGCATAGTTTGGGATTGAACCACCGGGGGATGGGTTTTTTTTCGGCTCATTAGTAATACTACAATTACAATTATTATTATGATAATTACGAGCAGGCCTACTAAGCCCGACATTGGGATTTCTGTGCTTGAGGTGTTTGAGGTGTTAGTGGGATTGGTGGTGGAACTGCTGACTTGGTTTTGTTGTATAGTGATGGTGTAGCTTGGAATGTTTGCACTTAGGATTTTCAAGTAGTAACTGTCTTTTCCCTCGTAGATGTACTCAGTGTTACTGGTCTGGGTGTCTCCAGCAGAAACATGGCTGACATAATGTGATGTTTCACCTTTTGGATAAACAAAAAAGTAAAAACCTGAATACTGAGGGTATTTTAGGTCCGGGGTGTAACTCCATTGTATTCGCCACTCGTTTGCGGTAATGGTGAAGGTGCTTGTGGTTTGGTCGGATGACCCCGTTATTGTTTTGACTGTTTGCCAGTTTTCAGCTTGAGCAGACGGTAGGGTACTTATAGCCGCGGCTGTTGCGATGAAAATGATTAGGGACAGGGTAAGAAGAATTTTGGTTTTCATTTTTTTGATTTTTGCCTCTTTTCAGGTCTTAGAGTTGAGAGAGGATTTCGCGTTTTCTCTTCTCGTAATCATCATTACTGATGGCACCGCTGTCTAAGAGCGACTTAAGTTTCTGAAGACGCCCTGATATATCTCCCTCAGGCAGTTTTTGAGAAGTCTGAGGCGGCACTGGAGGGTATTTGCTAAGTTCTCTGGAGGTTCCTTCAAGAATCTTTTCAATGTTGCCTCGGTTCTTTCCAAAGTCCAAGGCACCGCCAAACAGGATTCCAGTTTTAGGTGTGGATAACACGTCTACTCTTGTTTTTCCATACGCTATCTCTGCTACTGAGATGGGGATGTTTTCGCCCCAAGACATCAAGCTCGCTCCAGCTTTAACCAAAATATGTCCGCTGAGTTTATCCGATTTTTCTATTTTCATTCCTTTGATTTTATTTACAGCGTAAATTAGAGCATTAAAAACATCGTCCTTGAAATATGGATATTCTGCTCCGCCTTTATGGTCAAGAAAACCCAACTAACAAACCTCATTTAAGTAAGCAGTATAATAGAGATATAACACTTTTCATCTACGCACATTTGCGCAAAAAACTAACAAAGGCATGGATTATAAATTAATAGATTTTTGCTTCTTTGCTGCGCGCCGAGGTGAAAAGCGTTTGTGGGTAACCAGCCCCCGGGCCGTCAACGAAACCCGGACGCTAAGATCCGCGCGTTTCAGTGAAGCAAAAACTTTCCATTCAAATCTGAATGTTTCCTTTTTTATCCACTTCAAAAGTGTTCTGCCAAGACGCAATTTTTTGTTTAAGAAACCCTATCGCGTTAGCGGCCTTAATGATTTCGTTAAAAACGTCTTTGGTTGCACCCAACATCAAAATACTTGCTTTTCCCTGAGAATAACCTGCCAAACTTGAGATCATGGAGGCCTCTTCAGCTTGGGCTCGCGTTACACGACCATAAGGGTTTTGGTTGAGTTTCGCTTTGGCTTTCGCTTCCAAAATTTCGCTGGATTTCAAAAGATCGATAATTTGCTCCTGGGCATTCTGGAATATTCGGTATCTTCGTCTATTCATATGTAAATATGCTTCAACCAATTTTTTAGCGCTTGAAAGATAATCTGCATATTTCATTTTATTTTCCGCTGTTATCGGCTGACAAAGAATATTAATTCAATCATCAGGATTCGCGTATTCGAGAATTTGAAACGCTTTTTTCAGTTTTTCTTTTTCGTCCGTGGCCGTCATAAACTAAACAACTCCCCATAATAGGGCTGAAATTCCGCAAAAAATCACTTTAAACCTAAAAAAGAACCCCGAAATAGGCTCCGTTACCCCCCTACCCCCCCTCTGCGGACCTAGGCTAAACGATATTGCAACGCAAAAGCACGTTTCCTCACGGGCTTGCAAATTCTTTCTCGCTCTTTGAAATTCATGGTCGAACAGACTGTCGCCATCGCCGGATATTGGCTATAGATCGCTTCAAGGGTCTTGAGATGTTTCTGCAAAGCGATATAATCCGAACCCATTTTTTCGGACAGCCTAGAAAACTCGGCTTCCTTTCGTTTAAGATAGCGGCGGTGTTCATGAAAGCGCCTCTGAAAAAGCCTGCAGTTAATACAGTATTTTTTTGGGCAGCCTAGCCTAGATGTTTGAGATAACAGCACCGCAAAAAGGGGCTAAGCAAACGTTTTTCTTCGCGCCCATAACCCGCACTCTCTAGATTGCTTGACGGGAGATTTTTGTTTCAGAAAGCAGTTCCGGCAAAAAACGGGTTTACCTTGATTAGGTTTAAAAGGTAAGGTGGTCTCGGCTCCGCATAAAGAGCAGGTTACGGGGAAATCATGTCGTTGACCTATCAAGCCTTGGGAGCCTCCGAATTTGATTCTGATTTTCTGATTAGCGATTCGTAACGTTTCAACAAATCAGAGGTGCTTTTGTCAACATAGTTCTTAACATTTATTTGTTTATTCTCAACAACTTCTATTATGAGAATTTGCGTGTTTTTGTCTTGTTTTTCCTGCCAGATTTTTAATTCCTCGGGCGTTAAAGGTTCTTCGCCAAGATCAGAGCCTGAAAAGCTATTTTTTGATTCGTCGAAAATTGCCACTAACCATCTTGGATCTGTTGTGGGACGTTCAATTTTTTTTATTCTCTGTATGAAAGTTTTACTACTCATGTTTTTTTCACCGATATTTTTTTAATTCACTGTCAGTTTCCAATTTTGAAAGCCTCTCTTCGATTTCTTCCAACTCCGAATCTTTGAGAAGCTGCCCATACGTCGAAATAGCGCTTATAGCAATTCGACTCCATGCTTGCTTGATTTTGTCGCTATTGTTTGGAATCTTACGTTTTTGCTCAGCGAAGGTTAAAATATCGTTTAATACCTGAAAAAGTCTGTCTCTGGGCTTCTTTTGCTTAACTGTCAATGTTATTTTTTCCTTGCTTTCGTGACTCAAAAAATCGCCTCCTTTGTTGGTAACGGTGCAGCATATCCATTGCATTTTAGAGGCAACGGGGTTTCTTTGGGCAGGTTTTTGGTTTTCCAAGGACATTGGGGAGCATCAAAGTGTCCACAATCAGAGCCACAAAAGTGGTTAGGTACAGTTTCCACTTTAACTGTTTGACTCTCTAATAATACGCCGATTACGTCCTTTTTAGATTCGGGTGTACTTTCAAGCTCTATTGGCGAATTAGAACCCGTATCGTTAAATAAAACGTGTCTTTTATTTAGAGGGGTGTTAAGAGTTTTTTCTATACTTCTCTTTAATACTATCTGTTTTAGCTCTGTTTCAGAGATTAATTTAGCTGTTCCATCAATACGTAGCATCATAATATTGGGTGGGGAGGCGGAAATAGAGGACACGTTATTTAACCATGTTTCAAAGTTCTTTTCCAGAATTGCCTCAGATAATGCGCCCGTTTCTGAATCGGGCGTATTTAGCGCATTTTTAGCTGGGTGTATAGGTATATAATTATTGAAGCGTCTATCGATATTTCCATGTTCGTTGCGTTCGCGGCCTTCTCTTACGTCAACATAACCTAACTCTTCTAAGCGGTTAAGCCAATTACGCACGGTTTTAACAGTTGTTTTTCTACTATGTTCCCGCGTATCATTGTAAATATCTGTTAATGTTTCCGCATCGCATCCGTTGACTTTGTCAGCTACAACTTTATAGTAAAAATCACGTACACGCGCTTCTGTTCCCATCTTAGTGGTTTCAATTATAGCGCTGTATGCTGCTTTAGCGTCTAAAGCGTCCTGTATTGTTGGGATAAGGTAGCGTTTGCCTTCAATTGTTATTATGGGCCGCTGAAATAGTTTAAAGAGTGCAAAGCTGGGCATTAACTCCAGATATTTTTTGAAGTCACGCATATCCCGTATTGCGTCTCTGCTAAAAATCTCGTTTATTCCATCAAAGGGATTTATAGTGTGTAAGTTTCCAGATTTTGCACTGTCTCGTATTTTGCGTATGTACTCTCGAATTAATTGTTTATGAAAAACATCATCGCTATATAACCAGGGATAACAGCTTTTTTGATTGGTTATTCTGTTTGCATCAGCCACTTTTTCTTTGGTTGTGTTAGGGGAAGCGGTAAAGCAGCGGGTGGCAAATTCCGAAATATATTCGGAGTCTAAACTGTTAAAAATCATAACTGGAGACCCAACTATGCGGGTAGTATGGTTTTTGCCTTTGTCATCTACATAAATATGATCTATGTATGGCGCGTCGTGAGACATCGTGGTTTTCATCATTTTGAAGGTTTCTGGGTTGATTCCTTCTAAGTAGCAATAGATCATCCCTCTTGAATCGACTTCCCAAATAGAAGTCTTAACTTTTTCATCCCATAACGGCTTCTCTACTGCATAGCGTTTCTTAGCTTCTGCAAATTCTTCTCTGTCGCTGTCTCCCATTCCAAAGTTAGGGTCTGCAAAGTCTCTCTCTACCGGTTTTTTTGGTTCATCTTTTTCATCTAATAATTCACCGTCAGCGGTTTTTCTTATACCGTTTTGGTGGCTGAAAACTTTAGGGGATTGACTACCTACTTCAACCACGTTTTCCGGTGGCATGAAACGCAGAGTTTCTAAGGTACTGTATGTTTTGCCGGCTCCCGATTCACATTTTAACGCTAAATTTAACGGCTCACCGAAAGTAGATAAGGCCACATGAAACCCTATTTTTACTATATGGTCATCGTATGAGCTAACGGTTTTATGGATTTCAGATAGAAACAGCTCTTCTAAATCGGGGTTTATGCTTAACTGTTCTAGGCCTAAGCGTATTTTCTCTAATCTGTCTGCTTCTGTTTTAGCAGCTGCTATTTCTTTAGTGATTGCGTCTTGGACGTTTTCTGCATTTACTTCTTTAGCTTCTATTCTAAATGGATCACTTAGTATTGTTGGGTCGGTTTCCTGTTTTGGAGTTGTTATGAAGCCATGAGTGGGGCATTTATAAGAATCTTGTTTTTAAGTCGTCTGTACTTACTGATAGTTCGCTGTTACAGATAGGACAATAAAGGGCAGTTTGCTCGGTCATACCTACGCCCCCAGAAATTCTCCGCATACGCGGCAGCGGTCCTGCCATTTGCTATTAGTCGCTCCACATCTACAGCGAATAAAATCAGTTTGGTTAGTGTAAATAAGGCTCAAAAGTTAAGCCTCCAAAATGACGGCTGTTAAAAAAACGTGGCTGTTTTCGTCGTTGCCGTTTTTTATTATTTGTCCCGTTATGCAAAGGGGAAATTGAGATTCAATTTTGGCGATTGCCTGTTTTATTTGATGCTCTTCGCCAGATATTTTTATTGTTATGTATCGATTGTTCATTGTTTTTTTCTCTCATTTGTTTTTTTTTCTCCAATTTACAAAATTCCAAAGTTCAGTTATTCAATTAGATTTACGATTTTTCAGGGTCAAGAATTTTAAGTGCATCTTCAAGAATCGATTTAAATTCTTGAATCGCTTGCTTCAATTCTGGTTCTGTCATGGCTAACGCTCCCGTTGTTTGGTGAGATAATCAGTTAGGGCCGCTCGGATTCCCGCGCTTATCGTTTTTACCTTGCCCGCGGATACGAGCGCTTCTAGGCTTTCGCGTTCTTTTGTGGAGAGACGGAAACCGATTATTTTTTGGTACTCTGCAATCGTGTTTATCACACCCGCTAAACCTTTAAGATGCACCACGCAAGTAAAGATTGGTGACAAAAAATAACGTGAAATCTGTCACCACTGAGGTTTAGGAAATGTCAAAGGTTTTTAAAATGGTAACTGAACACGAACAAGCTATCCTAACAAAGAAGGATAAAACAGTTGACAAAGTCAACTATAGGCAAGTCAAGTTCAGAGCACGATCAAAAACACGTTTACTGCTGGAAAAACTAGCGCAGTTAGCTACAGAATGCCCTGACGCCCTAAGAGATGAAGACATATTAAATCTTGTATCTGCCAAACTAAAAGTAAAAGACGGCGACATTCAGGATAATGAGTTAACACGAACTATACGTCCGTCAAGATTAGACAAATCCAGAAAAAAATCACAGTATGTCCAGATTGACGGTTTGCTTAGAGGAGAAAAAGGTAAACCGCTCAATAAGACAGCATGTGCTTTAAAAGTGGGGTTTGCGCATGGTTTACTTCAATCAGCTTTTGAGAGCTTGGAGCATATTGTTCCTGATATTAAGTCTTTGGCAGGTTACTCACAGTATGATGGCTTTCCAATGATAGATAAGTACACAGTATGTCATTTAGTGCAGAAGGGGAAAAAAGTTAGTCCAATTCTGTATCATCTCGTTGATGCCAATGATGCAGGCAATGAAAAATTGATAAAGTCATGGATAGAAAGTGGCGTAATCAAATCTTCAACTGAAACCGAGAAACAAAATGCTGCTAACTTGAACTGTATTGTTGTTCCGCTTGGAAATGCTGACCTGGGAAAGGTGACTGTTATAATTCTTGAACATGTGAATTAATTATGCTGTGAATTCTTTAGAGAGGTTGTTGGAAAATGCAGGTTAGAGATTGATTCAAACAAAAACTTGATACGCTAATAAATGAAAAGGCTTTAATGCTTACGAAATACTTTAGGCAAGAAACAGACCAATGGATTCCAAGATTTTGTATCATCATACAACCCCGATTTCTTTGTTTTCATTTCACTCACCTATGTAATGTATTGTTCTATTTTATTGTTAAAGACTTGTTTAGAGAGGCATTTGATTCAAATTGGAAGATAATTAAAATTTACTTGCGCAGGTTTTCCCTTCTTGATTTTGCTTCATATCGAAAATATTGCTAGTGCAAACGCTTAAAACGGAAATTAAAGAGATAACGTGATATGGTAGAGGAAAAAAATCGATTCAACCCAACTTTTGAAAATGGTGGCTATTGGGAATACTACAAAGATATAGAGCGGCAGTTTGAGAGTTTCCTAGAATTAGTCCCGTACTTGGAAGGGAATGAACGAACCTACTCTTTTAGATTGGCTAACATAATGTTAGTTATTGGAGCGCATATAGATTCCGCTTTTAAGAAAATTGCTCAAGACCCCTATTTTATTAGTGAATATCCTGAAATGATTAATCCTAAAATTAAAAAAGGTGTACATAAGGGCGAGCAAAGAGACCAAGAAATGATTGATTATTTATCAATTTCAGAACAATACAAACTTTATGAAAAAGGGGTAATTTTTAAGCGCCTGCCGAATAGCGAAGAAGTTTTCCCATTTAAAGAGTATAAGAAAGAATTCGGAAAAGTACCCTATTGGTGGACAGCTTATAATGGAATCAAGCACGACTTTTCTGCTAACTTCGTAAAAGCAGACCTTATGACTACTAGAGACGCTCTTGCCGGAGCATTTCTACTGAATGTTGTTTATAAGCCAGCTTCTGAGAGATTATTTAAATATCATATGCTTACACCAAAATATCAACAGGGAACCACTTTCTTTGAGACATATAATGACAATTTCAATGGGCAAGAGATATATCCCAAAAGAGACCTCAGGCTGAAATATAAAAATCCCTTTAAAATAGAGACATCACTTTTTTCATACGACTATGAGGAGCCTTCGGAAAATAGAACTTAAGCATTATTTTTAAGCGGCTCTTAGGTGTTAGCACAGATGATAAGTTATATAAAGAAAAAAGGTTTCATTGAAGGTTGAATGAACAAAAAAGTTGTTGTATTAATGATACGAAATTCAAGAAATATTGGATCAAAAGAGTACTAATGGAGATGCAATTATAATTCAAATACGTGCCGACCTCCACGTTCACACAACCTACTCAAAAGATTCATTGATAACTAGCAAAGACCTCGTTTACTACGCGAAGAAACGCGGGTTGAACGCGGTCGCAGTCACCGACCACAACCAGCTTGAAGGCGCTTGGAAAATCGCCAAAGAAACCGACTTCCTCATCATTCCCGGCATGGAAGTCTCCAGCGCCGACGGACACATCGTCGCCCTTAACGTCAAAGAACTTATCCCCAGAGGTCTCAGCGCGGTCGAAACTGTCGAGCGCATCCACAGGGCCGGCGGAATCGCAATCGCATGTCACCCCTACGTATACTTCAAAGGATGCCTAAGAGAAAAAGTCAGCAGCACATTCGACGCCATCGAAGTCATAAACGCGCGGGCCTTCCCATTTAAAAGAAGCGTTAAGAAAGCTGAGGCTGCTGCGGAGCATTTTAAGCTCTCACGTGTTGCAGGAACCGACGCTCATTATGGTCCACAAATCGGTTACGGGTACACAGTTATTGAAGCAGCGGAGCCAACCGTTGAAGCTGTAGCCAAAGCGATAGTGGATGGGCACTGCCAGCCTTTTGGTCAAACTGTGCCCGCGTTCATAAACCTTGAGCAGCAGTTTTTGAGGTTAAAGCGGATGGCTAAAAAATTCAGCAACACTTAAGAGCGTAGCCTAAAAGCTAACAAATCCAAACCAATCTTCTTGGCATCTCGCACAGGATTAACTTTTGAGGCGCCATTACTCTGCTCTGTCCATTGAACTGCCACTTCAGACACTGGAAAACCCAGTTTTTTGCAGCGCACAATCATCTCGGTGTCGAAGAAGTACCCGTCTGATTTGGAAACGTTTAGCACTGCCTCTGCAACGGGGCGACTCATGGTTTTGAATCCACATTGGTGGTCGCGGATGCCGTCGAGAAAAAGCAGCCTGACTGCCAGGTTGTAGGTGAGACTGAACATTGTTCTGGAAACTCCGCGTTGAACCCGCGAGCCTGCAACATGTCGGGAGCCGATTGCCATTCCACCATGTTCTTTAACCACGTTTAGAAGCTGGGGTAAGCATTCAAGGTTTGTTGCTAAGTCAACATCCATGAACGTTATGATTTTGCCTCTGGAGGCGTTGAGGGCGTTTTTGATGCCTTTGCCCTTGCCCAAACGAGCAGGGTAATGCAGAAGAACGATGTTGGGGTTGTATTCGGCAATTTTTGCAACGATAACTTCTGTGCCGTCGGTGCTACCGTCTTCAGACACAATTATCTCATACGAATTAGAAAAAGACCTAACAGCCGCCTCAACTTCACGCACGCATCTTTCAATCTTCCCTGCCTCGTTGAAAGCTGGCAGCAGGATTGAAATTTCCCTGTCAGGTTCCCCGCTTTTCAATTGAATCCGCTCCGCTCTTCTAAACTGGGAAAACAAAGTGGTCTTAACGATAAATCCATTGCGTATTTCCCCAAAAAAATTCTGCGCCAGCATTTTGGGGGAATCGCAAACTCTTTTTAGATGCTGCCACTAATTCTCACTCCATAAAGGGGTCGCTAAATATATCCCAAACAACCAACGCCAGCGAACAGTCCACTTATTGTAAAGTGGGGTTCGTCAAAAAACACCAATACACATTGGCGTTGCTGGTTTTCTTAATAATCTTCGCGTTGGCTGCCCTCTATAATTTGGGTTACATGTCGGTTCAATGGGATGAAATGCCCCACTTGTACGGCGCCACAATGTTAAGTCATGGGCAAATGTGGGATTACATGACAACCTACGGTTACTACCCGCCCATCTTCGACCTTGTTACGACAGGGTACTTCCAAATATTCGGCGCAAACCAAGTTGCTGGACGACTTGTCGCAGTGACTTTTTCGTTGCTGTCAATGGTGGTTTTATTCGCGTTCACAAAGAAAACCTATGGATCCAAAAACGCCTTAATCGCAAGCATCCTCCTAGGTACGATGCCCGGGTTCTTTTGGCTCTCCCGAGTAACCATGCTAGAAACAATGCTCATCTTCTTCTTCACCGTTGCAATGTTTGCTTTCTACTCTTGGATAACTAAGGACACTTACAAGACGTTGATTTTCAGCGGTTTAGCTTTAGGAATAGGTGTTCTTGCTAAGTACCAAATTATAGTCGGCGCCATAGCGATGTTTTTGAGTATTCTGTTTCTTTCTAGAAAACGCTTGAGAATCAGTCTCGCAAAGTTTCTGCTGATTCTTGTAATCGTGGTCTTGGTGGTTGTCCCATGGTTTGCTATGATTTACCACTACGACGGAGTCACCAAGTTCCAAACCCTTCAGTATGTGATGTCTGAAGGCGGGCAAGACCGACCTGCTTACAGCAACCGTTTCCAACCCTTACCCATCTACTATATTGTGGAAATGGCGTGGCCCTTTACCGACATCGCAGTTCACCCCATTTCGCTCCCCATTATTATATTTGGATTATCTGGACTGGGGTTGTTTGCTTACCGCCGAAGCAAGCAGGACATCTTTTTCCTTACTTGGTTTTTAGTGGTTTATGTTTTCTTTACGGTTATTCCTAACAGACAATGGAGATATGTGACTCCGCTTTTTCCTATTTTAGCCATATCAGCTGCGGCTTTCATAATTTTTCTCTATGGGCGGCTGCAAAGTTGGGACCCCCGGAAAACGGGCATCAATGTAGAACTTCAAAAGAAGCTAGCGGCCGCAATCTTCATAGTCTTCATAACCTCAGCCATAGCATACAGCAGCTATGATGCATATCAAATGACAGTTAGAGATCAGATCCATATTCCAATCCAGGAAGCAACAAACTATTTGGCGGATCATTTGAGCCAAAATCAGTCGGCGGTGCTGGTTTGCTCTTTCAACCTGCTTAACCAGGACATGTTTCGCTTTTATTTACCTAAAAACATGTCGAGCAACCAAATTTGGCAGTACCCAGCCTTGGCGGTGGATGCCTTCACACCCAACTTTAATATAAATGAATTTGTGGACCTATGCGTGGAGCGAAACGTAAAATATATAATTCTCTACGACTTCGGAATTAATACACAGTTCTTCAACACAACACTAGATTACACTCAGGTTAAAGCGATGATTGCAGGCACAGGCATGTTCGGAGACCCGCAGGATCAACCTTTCTGGGGCGACTTCAATGGCTGGATGGGCCACAGAATCTTCCTTGTTCGCTTCTTGGGTTAACACTCCAAGAATTCAAAGCCTGTTTCTATGTTTTTTACTCTTTTCGAGGCGCCGCCAGCTAACTCCAAAATAACTACTTCGCCGATTTGCCAAACATCTACACCCATACGTACGCAACCTATGACAGTGTTGTCATTTCTGCCAAAACCCGCATGCATATGCAACTTGGGCTTGCCCTCTTCATCTGTGAAGATTGTTCCAACACCGTACCCTTCATGGACGCCCTTTAACAGAGTGAACATAGGTTGGGGTGGCATTGCGTTGCCGTCTTTTGGCCCGACGACCACTTTGCTTTTATCTTGGGCGCCTCCTAAAAAAAAGCAGAGAGCGCTTTCGATTTGTTTTTGGGATGCGAATTTTTCTATGACTTCATGGAGTCGCTCGTTGTGGTGGAGTCTTAGAATGAAGATTCTTGCGAGTTTGGCTTCAGTGTAATCCAAGGTTGTTCTCTCTCTTGCTGCGTTAAAACGGAGATTTACAAGTATAAAAGAGTTCAATTGTCAAACTTTTCTGTTACAAGAAGGGTTTGCTATATTCTGTTTATGTAGAGTGTTTGTTCTGCTGATTCTTTTCTTTTCTGTGAAGGCACAGAACTGCCGCTGCTGCCTAATGCAACCGTGGTTTTAACGGTTAGGTGGCTGTTTGAGATGTGTCTTGCTTTGTTTTTCTGTGACATATTTTTCAATCTCTTGAAGAGCAATCGAGGTATTTGAGTATGCTTATAAACATTTTCCTGCTTTTAAATCCGTTATTAATCTATAATTAATGATAAAAATACAAGTAATTATATACGTCAAAGTGGATAAATCTAAACAGTTTCAAAAACGAGTTAGCGATTGAAACGGTCGTTTTTCCACACATCAGCGCTATCACTATAACCTCGTCGCTCCCAAAAGCCCAGCTCTTTGCCCCTTGTAAACCGCAAACCCACAACCCACAGCGCGCTCTTGTATGCATATTTGCTTGGAACAATAAGGCGCACCGGGAAACCCAGCCCTTCATCTAAAACTTCACCGTTAAGTTTGTAAGCTAAGAGCACATCGTTGCCCGCCAGTTCCTCTCGAAAGAGCGAAGTCGTATAATTGTCGGCACACTCAAAAGTCACCGCTTTGGCTACGTTTTTAGGTTTAACGAGTTTTTCGATATCTTTGATTTTGACGCCTTCCCACTTGCAATCCAGAACGCTCCAGCCTTCTACGCAGTGAAAATCGCTAACTGAAACAGTCTGTGGTAGTTGTATGAAATCGTTCCAACTTAGCTTTACAGGTTTGTCAACTTCGCCGTTCACCGTCAAAGTGTAGGTTTCCAGTTTCACCTGTGGATTGGTCGAGGTTATGCCCGGGTGGTCCGTGCCCCAGCGCAAGATACGGTCTGTAGCATGCTGGTCAGGCGGTAATCTTGGTTTTTTGGTAGACAAAAGTTATCACTAATTACTTAGGTACTGGGGAAAGAAAAAGCTTACTTAGATTTTAGGAAGCTGCTAGCCCAAAGTTACATCTTTTGGAAAATTGTGTAGCCGTCTTGTGTTTGGGTAGCCATTAATCCCGTTCATTGATTAGTGTTTATCAAAACAACCTTTCTTGTTTTCATCGTTCCATTTGACTCTTAATTTTCAACGACCACGTTTAGGACTTGGCGTTAATGAAACAGCGGGCGAAAACCGCGTTGATTCGCAGACAATCATTAACTCTTAAGCATAGACAGCACTTCGTCTCTTTTCATAGATCATTTCAGGGGATTTAAAAAAAAAGTCACGTTTAGTTTAAGGCTTGTTCCAGAAAGAACGTAAAGAAAATGATTATGGGGTGTTTTGGAAAAAGTTTGACAATTGACTCTGCAAGGGTTCTTCGCGGTTAAAACCAGAAATCCTAACTCCGACCCTACGCAATTCAAGAGTAGATTCAGCCAAGAATTTCTCAAAAAGTATCTTGACATTTCGCCTAATAGCTTCTTTATTTTTGGCGGGCTGCTCAAGTGTAACTGAACGGGTTTTGCTGCTTAAATCAACCATAACCATGTAGATGGAAACTTGCTTAAAAGTCAGGTTCCTTTCCGTGAGGTCTTTATATACATATTCTGATAGTTCATCGGTTTTCTGCAGAATAAACGCCAAATCTCTTGTGTCCTGCTTTAGGGTTCCAATTCTACTAATTGATTCAGGTTCACCATGCTCAATAACAGGTTCGTTGTCTATTGCGTTGGCGGAGTTATGGAAGTAGATGCCTGATACTTTACCAAAGATTTCGATGAGCTTTTGGCAATCATATTTTGCCAAGTCGCCGATTGTCTTAACGCCCATCTGCTCCATGCGAACCATAGTTTTTTTGCCAACCCCCAAGAGGCAGTCAACTGCGAGTGGTCCAAGAAAAACCTCGGTTTCTTCAGGCTTGACGATGGTTAAACCGTCGGGTTTTTGGCTGTCGCAGACGATTTTGGCGATAAGCTTGTTTGGTCCAACTCCGATTGTCAATGATATGCCGACTTGCGTTTTCACGTCAGCTTTGATTTTTAGGGCATAGTCGCGGGCTTTCTCGAAGCTGCCCTCAACCTTCTCCGTAACATCCAGATAAGCCTCGTCTACGCTGACCTGTTCCAGGGAGGTTGCGTAGCCGCGGAAGATCTCCATGATTCGGTCACTGATTTGGTCGTAGTATTCATGGTCTACTTTAAAGAAGACAGCTTCTGTGCCTTCCAGTTTGTGTTTCGCCAAGAAAAGAGGCATGCCTGATTTGACACCGTATTTTCGGGCGATATAGTTGCTGGTGCTCACGGCTCCGCTTTCCTCGGTGCGTCCCGAATAAACGCCAACGACAACGGGTTTATCCTTGATGGCTTGGTTTCGGAGTTCTTCGCATTGGGCAAAGAAATAGTCAAAATCAGCCAGCATTATTACTCGGTTCTGCATTAGCCAAAGCCTCCTTTAGGTTTTGGCAAGAGCCAGGAACCGTCGCAGGGTGCTGTGTTTAGCTGAGTTAAGCCTTCACGGCAAACCCCAAACTTCATCCCATGAGCTTCAGCTAAATCCCGTGTTGCCTTAAGGATCTTGAAGCGGTAATCTTTTGGCAAAAGTATACTTCCCCCGATTCGCTCGCCCTGCTGAAAATACATTGGCTTTAGCATCTCGGTAATTTGTGGAATAGCTGAGGTTAGTCGCATCCAATTATCTGCTTTTGCCTTGTAGGTTGAGCAGGTTACGTGTTTGACGCCTATGCTTGCGAGGGTTGCGATTAGTTTTTGCGGGTGGTCATTTACAAAGGGGATGATGGGGTCGATTCGGACTGAGACCGGGATGCCTGCTTTGGTTAGGTCTTGTACAGCTCTTAGGCGTTGGCTGGGTAAAGGTGCAGCTGGCTCGATTACCTTTGCCAAGTCGTCGTTGTCGGAGGTTATTGTTAGTGAAACTGTCGAAGGAATTTTGCAAAGCAAATCATCATCTCGCGTTACAATATTGCTTTTGGTGATAATTTGGATTCGGCAGTTGTTTTCCACTAAAATTTCAAGGCACCGTCGCGTCAAACCTTGGGAAGCTTCGATGTTGGGATAGGGGTCGGATGAGTTTGCTATAGATATGGTTTGGCCGGTTAGTTTGGCGGCTTCCCGCTTCAGCATTGCAAGGGCTTCTTTTTTGGGGTGACAATCTTTGAAGTTTGGGATGTAGCTGGAAGCGTAGCAGTAGGTGCATTGGTGGTCGCATCCCGTGTATGGGTTAAACGTCAGCTTTGGTGGACACGTGCATAGGCTAAACGCCAAGGGTCAAAGCTTGAAATCAGCGGCACCAAATCTCACAATGTAATATGCAATGCCACCAGACAAAAACCATTCGCTT
>CAVZJV010000002.1:0-21854 GCA_963775685.1 Candidatus Bathyarchaeota archaeon | reverse complement strand
TTTAAGAATAAATAAACCGTCTTCCGTTTTCCATTACTTAAAACCTGTCTAAATGATGAGGAAACAAAACACAACACAGCCTCCCTTTTTCAACATGCACATCAGGGTCATCCAGAGAATGCAAGCTTTATCGTACATTCTTTAATCAATAAGATGTGGACAATCTTTGATTGTAAGAAATCCAAATGAAATCAGGCTAATGCGGATCAGCGAGAAGAACAAAAAATAAAATCGTAGTAGATTTAATTAATTGTAACCTTTATTAAAGGTTGAACCTTGAAGAACTTTAAAATTTCAATACCGCGTTCAGTGATGATGTAACTTGGGATGGAGTTCTGGCCTTTTCCCCCGATCGCTTCGTTGAGTGATAAGGAAGTTTAAATGGGCTTTCAAAGAGGAGGGATTAACTTTTAAGAATGATCAGCTAAGTCGTAGACATTTAAAGGACCGTGATCATTTACCGTTTTAGCAATGTCCATATAATTCTTCAGCGTACTATGCGGCATAGCTGCAACCGTTCACCTTTTAAGTCTTAAGATTTATTTAAGCTCTTGCATTTTGAGTCTTATGCACATTGACAATTTTTGTAAAAACGGCATATACCGCTTTGTTATCTCTCAATTAAGAAGATTGAAAGGAGACTAATTTGATTGACATGACGCATTCCTAAGAATTGTCTATTGGTAAAATTCGTGTAAGTTTTTATTTAAATTGATTACTATTTCTTTTGGCAATTTCTATAAGCACTTTGTTTGATAGCAGCTCTTCGATTCGGCAATACTCGGCTTCCGCCTTCTCCGGTTCAAATTCGTCATTGCTATGTGTTGTTGCGTGCGCTTCGATGCTACGCGCCATTTCATCCAGATCTGGAATTACGATCAATTTGAAGCCACAATCGCAAACAACAAACGGTAGCTTTTGATCTGCTTTTTTTATTTTGTCCATTTTATTGGAGGACCTTTCCTTGAGATAAACATGAAAAATTAATAAATCTATCTGAATTCAGCAAGGGCTCAATCACTTCAGCCCACTTTCTAGAAAGAAAAATCTTCAAATAATGTGTTAGGAAAGCAAAGTTCCTCGTCAAATAATAGTTGATACCTCTTATCAAGTACTGTCCAAGCTTTCTTTTCCTTTGTTCTATGGTCATAGACTTTGTCTCCAGTCTCAACTTATTTTAAAAAGAATTTCCTTTTAAAGGAATATTTTGTGTTTAGTTAGATGCCCAGTTCTATTAGCTTTCGTGGACTGTTTATTTCTATAGCTTTTGTTCCTGTTGCTCCGCTTGACAGTTTAGGCTTTGCTTGAGAACCCATCGTAACAACAACATTGCCCCCATACGAGAGCGTAACAGTGATGCCTGACTCAGATAGTTCTTCGGCCACCTGTTTGAGTTGACTAAGCTTGCTTCGGGCGGTTTTAATTTGGTCAACGGTTCCCCTTATACGTCCAAGTCTTCCTTTGCTCTTTTTTCCACCGCTCGCGGCTGCAAGGGTTTGTTTTATAATTTCCTTGTCGATGGCGGTGATTTCGATGTTTTTGTTAGCAGCTCTGATTTCTATGGCTTTAACGTTATTGGCAGATACTGTGACTTTTCCTGATTCTAACATCTCACCTATTACAGTTACGAAGGACATCCTTTGTTGCTCTTAGAATGGCTAAGGTTTTGCTTCTTTGGCGTAAACTATGTCTAAAACAATCGCACCGTTAAGTTTCGTCTTAAACATACCCATATCAAGAGTTAAGTCCTCGAAGCTAAGTTTAAGGTCTGATTCTTTTCCGGCAAGTTTATCCATTATTGCAAGGACTGTGTCAGCGATACTTTGAGTAGCTTTTTCTATGGATTTAGAGTGGTCCACATTTTTTCTTTCAATTTCCAATAAAAACACCTTGATAAAATGCAGTAAGGATAACTTAAATAGTTATCGATGAATAGCGAGGCCGGTACTACGTTGGATTGCTCTTAGTAACAAGACGGTTGTTCTAGTTGTTCTGTATTTTTAAAACTATTTTTTCTTCTTTCAGGCAGACCTTACCCGTATTTTGAGTGGCTTTGTTGGCTAAGAGAAGAAAACATTGACCCGTAAAACAGTCTGTTTATTTGTCGTTTAATTCTGGGATTCGTTGCGCAATTGCGTCCCAGCCTTCGGCAACAGCATTTTTTATGAGCGGTTTGACGCTTGTAAAAATCTGCGCAGGCATAAATGTCCTCCAGCCCCTAGTAACCGTTACTTGGTCGTTTAGGTTAAGCAGGGGCATCAGCCACGCAATCGCTGCGGGGAACCGATCAGGCGGAATCTTGCTTGACATAATTCCTCCAATTGCAATCTGTTGGCTAAATGTTGTTTTCTCTCTTAGAATTGGGTAGAGGTGAGCGTCCTCTTTGTCTAAATGAATGCGGAGGTGCGAATTTAGAACAGCTGTAGCTCTGGCCGCTTGGAGTGGGTCGGGTGATTTTTGTAGCCGCATAGCCTCCAGAGATTCGATCATTTTGTCGAGTTCTCGATGATCCATCAAGTACGCCCTTGCTACGAGGGGCGCCACGTTGTCGATTGCGGGAAAAACTGCAGCTTCCTCTCCTCTTGCATGGTAATCCAAGAGTTCATCCATGGAATGTAGCCGATTCAAAACTGGCAATAGATTTCCGCCGCTACGGGCTGTGTTAAGGGCTGTGGTATCTATCTGTGCTATATCTTTTCTAAATGCGTTGTGAAAACAAAGGACTACGTCGATAGGACTTGACAAAAAAATTACGCCAGTATGGTTAAGCGGTTTATTGGGTTATTAACATTGCTGTGGTCTGTTGTTTAGAAATGTGTATAAGCAAGTTATGACACGTGTCATATTAAGGTGAAATGAAAAGATGTTATCCCGCGATTGTGACGGATGCGAAAAACAACTCCACGAATGCAAACGTCGCTATGCAAAAGTAACTCTGGGAGAAAAAGTATTCTGTCCAGACGGCACTGCTCATCTAGTAGATAGCCAATAATCAAATCATCCAGTTAAAACCGCTGCGAACGACGGTTTTTTATCATTTTTTATAATTCTAAACATAACATTAAAGTTAAAAAATAGACAGATTAAATAGGAAATTTTACTCTCCACGCAAAAGAGGGTCAAATTGAACAATTTGGGTTTAATTCGAAAGATGAGAACTGTTGAGCAAAATTCACTCGCCTCATCATCAGCATCATCATCTTCTGTTGGAGACCAAGTTAAAAGAGCAACAAAAATCTTTTCATCTGCTGTTTCCATCTGCTTAAACCTGTCATGGCAAACCTGGCTAAACCTGAGAGTTCCTGAGGGCTAAGTTTCTTTTTTCCATTTTCTTGCAACGGATTGTTTGTAGAAGCGCTTGCCGCTTATGTTGATGCGCATTACCACCAGTGATACCCAAACAATTCCACAAATCGAAGCTAGATAGTTACAGGTCTTAGAGGTTCAAAAGAGATAAAAAAAATCAGTAGCAGGTTGAAGAAGGGGCGAATTTTTAGTGTTAATGGTGAAATATTTTTGATAAGTGGAAGGCACTTTAAGATTGTTTAAAGTGTATGCAACGAGGAGTAAAAAACCAGAGTAAGGAATAGGATTGTGGTTTGCCCAAGTAGTCCTCCTCTATTTTGAAATGTGGTCAGAAGGAAGGAAATTGATGTAAAGAGGAACCCGCAGAATAAGGACAGCACTAATATGATGCGTTCGTTCTAAGCGAAGTAGTCGGAAAACCGATTTTCACCTTTGGACATTTTACCTCCCCTTCTTCATAAAAACAGCAAAGCTTTGTGTTTCTTGGAACCTTCAGGCTTTTTCTTCCTTCAGTTTAGTTGCCAGCTCATTTGCATAGATTTTTGTTCGATCAAATTCTCCTTCTACAAGTGGTCCCTTTTGCCCCAACACAAGACCATTCAGAACGGGCAACAATTGCTTCATCTTCTTTTCTTTGAGTTTCGCGACGATCTTTTCGGCGGCCCTCCATTCTTTATTCTCTACGCGTGTCCTCTCAACGTTTTTAGGATTTTCAGTGTCAAAAGCGGCGAAAGACTTGTTCATCCATTCCTCGCTCTTCACTTTGCCTAAGAAAGAATTTGATTGCAAAACTCATGGTACCAAATTTAGTTGGAGACCCAAGAACTAGGAAATTGTAGTCGATTGTGCTTAACTTTTTTACTTCTTTCACGTCAAAGAGGTCAACGTTTATTTTAGATGCTTTTAGTGTTTCTGCGAGTGTTCTGCTATTTTCTTTGTGTTTCCGTGCGAGGTGTCGTAGACGACTACTCCCTTCATTTTAAAACCTCAACAAGGACTTCTGTTCTTGCTGCAATCTCAGCCTTACAATTAATTCTTTCAGTCGTTTCTTAATCCCCCAAATTATAGGATTCTGATCCAAAGTGTTAGGCATTTAAAACTTTGCAGGCAGGCTGAAATGGCTAATTCAAAGTAATAGAAATTGTTTCCTGTCAAACGAAGTCGTAATCTTTGAAACTCTAACTGTTACATTAGCCCAATTTGTGGCGGAAAGATTATGGAAAATACTACGGCTATTATGGTGAATGCAACAATTATAGTAACAAAAAAAAGCAACACACAAAGCTCTTTTCTATTCCTGGGATGAAGCATATAATTCGCGAGTAAGCAAACACCTACAGCAGCAATTGCCGCTACAACTGAAGTCGTGCATAAAACCATAACTTGAAATGAACTTAATTTCGGTTGGGGAGTTAATTCATAGGCTTGAAGCGGTCTCGGAGTTGAAACAACATCGTCTACCAGTGGGTCATATAGTGAAGTACTTGTTGAGTCGTATGTCAATAAATAAACTATGTCAGTGCCTTTGGGCGGTTGTTAGCTTCACTTGACATTGGGTTCCATAGACTAAGGTGCTGTTTGGATATGTCAAAGTTAATTCTTAAGAAAAACCTTTGACAATGATCGGTTGCGTGGGACTT
Organism: Candidatus Bathyarchaeota archaeon; assembly: GCA_963775685.1. Taxonomy (GTDB): domain Archaea; phylum Thermoproteota; class Bathyarchaeia; order Bathyarchaeales; family Bathycorpusculaceae; genus Bathycorpusculum. The sequence goes on along the minus strand of CAVZJV010000002.1, from coordinate 16,908 downwards.
ATGTTGGAAGCCTTGGTTTCATTCGCGTAACCTTCCTGAATAGTCACCACGCTATTATCAGTGTTTTTAATCGTTATTTTTATCATGTCGCCTGTGGGAGCGCCCTCAACAAATCGAACATTAGTAATTGTTGCCCCCTCTGAGTTCCCAATTAAACCAGTGGTCACACCTCCATTCCAAGCGACAAATAGCTCTACGCCTGCAAAGAGAACACATATCCAACCACTAAAACAAGAACCTACTTCTTAGGTTTCAACAGGCAATCAACAACAAATCAGTTGAAGTATTTCTTTTTTATTAGACTTATGAATCCCAAAGCCAATAACTAAGATCAATAATCAACGGGCAGTAAATTAAAAGTTAACCCCACACAAACTATGACGATTACCAAGGGTTTGTGACTGTTTTATTCCAAATTAACCGTTGATAAACATGGCTTACCTTGGATATGGTAGGAAGGAGGAGTAGATATTATAGTAATGTATGTCTAAAGAAGAATAAGACACGTATTTCTTGAGACATAAATTAATTAGAAGAAAGTTTTTGCGCCTCTCTTCCACAGTTTTTGGGCGAATAATTATTTTAAATATGTTTTCTATGTTAACACACCTTTTAAGCACCATTAGATTTTAGTTCAATCAACAAGAATCACTTGATTCTTAAGAGATGGAAATTAACATGCTGACCAAGCCAAGTGCCCAAATTGAAGAAATGGCATGTTTCACGGACGCCTGCTATAAAGGAAAGGTCTCAGTTAATTCAAAAATAAAACTGAAAGACTTTGATACTGGGTGGGCGCAAAATGAGGAAGCAAAATTTTTGGGAAAAGGCAAATTAAAGAAAATGGCTAATACGCTGTTAGAGCAGAACCGCCGAGAATTGACTAAAGCGCAGGAGTTGCTTTATGCAAATAGTACTTACGCTTTACTTGTGATCTTGCAAGGTATGGATGCAGCTGGCAAAGATGGCATCATCAAACATGTAATGTCGGGAGTTAACCCGCAAGGTTGTCAGGTAACAAGTTTTAAGCAGCCTTCTACGATGGAGTTAGAGCACAATTTCTTATGGAGACAGGCCGTGGCTTTACCTGAAAAAGGCAAGATTGGCATCTTTAACAGATCATACTACGAAGAAGTCTTGATTGTTAAAGTTCATAGAAATCTTTTAGAAAAACAAAATCTTCCGGCGAGAAAATATAATAGCGAGTTTTGGAAAAACCGCTACGAGGATATTACAAATTTTGAACATCATCTTGTTCGAAATGGAACAGTGATTTTAAAGTTTTTTTTGCATATTTCTAAAAACGAACAGGAAAAACGCTTGGTTGAACGTTTAAACAACCCTGACAAATATTGGAAATTTTCGGATACTGACCTTAAAGAAAGGGAATATTGGGATGATTACACCAAAGCGTATGAAGATACCATAAACAATACAAGCACGAAATATGCACCCTGGTATATCATTCCAGCAGACTACAAATGGCTAGCGCGTTCATTAGTTGCGGACATTACCACAAGCATACTGTCTTTGGGTATCAAATTTCCCGTCTTGAGTAAGCAAAAATTTGAAGCCATTGAAGAAGCCAAAAGAAAACTTGAGCTAGCATCACAATAGTAAACCATGATAAGTTATCTTTCTAAAAGCAGACAGGTTTCGTTGGTTATAGATTCGAGCGTTTGGGTGTGACTAAATTTTAATCAACACATATAAGCGTGTAGTTCAAAAATTTTATTAATTTTATCCGTTGATATTTTTACCGTGTTCAAATTGAATACCTCTCAAGTTCCTGCGAAATATTATATGTCAATGAACTTGTCGTAAGAAACAACGTATTTAGATACTACCCCTATTGACCAAAGCGCTCTCTTTTTAATTCCTGACTCCAGCTTCCTTTTTGTTGCAATTTTTCTTCTTTGCGTTGTTTTTTTTATAGAGCCATTTTGAATCTGAAGAAGAATTTGATTCCGTTAGTTCAATGATTTTATTAATAATTTCTTTAGCTCCATTCTTTTTTTTATATTTGCATGGTCATTCACAAATAAGGATAATAGAATCCTAAACAATAATTCTGTAAAGGATAGAACCCTTCTATGATAATGCTGTTCTGAGGAAATCAGCCAAGTCAACTGTCTCGAGTTCTGAACCACAATGTTCACAGGTTTTTAGCGATTTTAAAGATGTTTTATCGTTAACCTTGAGGGTTCCGTTGCAGTGAGGACAACGATATATTGCAACTATTCCGCCATTTTTTACTTGCTTTAGCAATTCATTCAGATTAACGGAAACGTCAGTGTGTTTTGAAATGACCTGTTTTTCGTTTTGTCTGAGTAGTCGAGCCTTGTGATACATTTTTAATTTTTCTTCGTAGATTTTTGCTGCGTCCAAAGGGCGGCCACACTTTTCAAGATTTAATGCAAGGGCTGAATATCCAAGCTGAGCAAATTCAGTAACGAAATCCCTACAATTGACCTCAAGTGTACCGTCATCAAGAAAACCCATGGGAATTGCAACAAAGGGTCCTGTCTCATTTTTCAATAGCCCAATTTACTCTATTCATTGCCTCAGCTCGGAGTTCGGGCGCGCGATTCAACGCATTAAGAATTGCGGTATAGAATAATTTGCGTAGATTTTTTCCAAATCCAGGAATGTCTGTACCTACATCTGTTAATGGATACTTCAGCACGAGATTCCAAAAATTTTCAGAACAGGAGTTAGAGCAAAAAGTTATAGGTGTCTATATTTTGCTTCCCCTTGTCCGTTTTCTCGTGAACTTTTGACCGGGAAGGAGTCAGGCCAAACGGGTAGGCATTTTGCACAGCTAACTTTTCCGCACCAATTACATTTTTCGGATGGAGTAGAAAACAGGTACGAGGCACCGCAATTTGGACATTTACCCATTTCTTCAACAACCGAGAAAGGTATTTCTTCTGTTAAATTTAAAAGGATTTTGATAATTTTTCTGAGTGGCTTGTTTTACTTGCTGAGCGAAGCCACATGCATATAGACGAGGTTTGCTGTTTCTAACGTGTCATAAGCTATGATTCGTGAGTAATAAGATAAAATATATAAATGTTGTTCGCTTATCTATCAGTCGAGGACCCAATGTGAAGAGAAGACAAACTTCAAGCTTAATTCTGACCATATGTATTTTGTTCACTATTTCAGCTGTTCCAAATGCATACGCCATGACAACAAGTAACGCAAGCGAACCAAACCTAGACACTAACTACAAAGGGTGGGTTGATGGATCCGCCTTCCAATACCAAGTCCACCCGAAGGCAACCATCACCAGTTATGCAGAAGGCATCATGGCTAATACTGTGTTTGAGTTACGCAATGCCTACGACCTAAACCCGCTCTATTCTTTGGGGTATACCGGAAAAGGTCAAACTGTAGTGATTGTTGATGCTTACGGCAGCCCAACCATATATGAGGATTTATTGATGTTTATTCAGTGGCAAAATGCAAACGGCGCAAGCCTACCCTGGACAACACTTAAAGAAGTAAAAAACCATCTCCACATTTACTACCCCATGGGTAAACCAGCATTCGATGCAAACGACCCAATTCAACTGAGTTGGAGCACTGAAACCACCCTAGATGTCAGCATGGTTCATGCCATTGCGCCCCAGGCAGATATTGCGCTAGTTATCGCCCCCAACAGTAATAATAGACCGATGGACTTCGCTGTACTTTACTCAATTATTCACCATCTTGGCTGTGCAATTTCAATAAGCTGGGGTGACCCAGAATCCACGATAACAAGTCAGAATGCAATTAGGCAAGTGCGAATTGCCAACGCCATCTACAAATCAGCTGCTGGTGCGGGTATAACAGTTTTTGCAGGTTCGGGAGATTGGGGAGCGTCAAACGAGGCAGATTACAACAATGCTTTTTTCCCAGCCTCTGACCCGTATGTTACAGCAGTGGGCGGGACAAACCTATTTATGAAATGTGCCGATGGGTTTTTGGAGGGAACTCAATCGTGGGATAGCCAAAACCATGTCGGAATCAAATACTCTTACGAAATTGCAGGTAACGACTATCAAGCCATGACAGCCGACGGCTTTCCTTACCCATTTGACATGGTTACAGCAGGCGGTGCTATGAGTTCCTTGTTTCCGTTGCCAAGTTGGCAAAAAGGAATAACCCTAACTGACGCAACAGGCGTTACCATTAATCCAACTGGAAGATGTACATCTGACGTTTCTTTCAACAGCGGTGTATATGGTGGCCTGGGGCCAATATTTTTGAGCGCTGCATCGCCCGGTTTTCCCATAGCCACTATTATTGGCGGAACCAGTGCAGGTTCTCCCTTCTGGGCTGCTTTAACTGCCATCGCCAGTCAGTATGCGGGTCATAGCCTTGGATACATCAACCCGGAGTTGTACGCACATAGGGATTACCTCTACAAAACAAGCGCTATACACGATATTAAGTCAGGCGACAACACATACCCAACAGGCAACAATTTTCCTGGCTACAGTGCAACCAAAGGCTGGGATTCACCCACAGGTATAGGCAGCCCCGACGCAGCAATTTTAGTACAAAAAATCAAAAATATTGCAGGATAATAATGGCTACACAAGATGCGTCGAAAATACCCTACAGCAAGTTCAAACTGAAAAAGTGAAGACCAACTCCCAATCCACCTCAGGACTTACTTTTGATCACCAAGGCTTCTACTATAATAAATGTAAAAAACCAATTTCTTATCCAACGTATAAAATTTCGGTGAATGGGTTTCGTATTCCGCTTTGCAGAGACTGTGAAACTCAGAGGTTCAAGTAACCGTAAGGTTCGACTTCACACTCCAGCAGAGAACTCACCTGTGCATCAAGCACCTTAGCCATAGCTTGGGCTACTTTCTGGGTGTTGCAATAATGGTAAGAATGCACAACTATCAAAGACTCATACGAAACTCTCGCGGTACAGCTTATTTTAAAATGGACAAAAGCCTTGTATTCGCACTAATGGAATTTGGCAACAAGGCACAAACTCGAATTCCCAGTTTCTTAAGTAACCTAACAAAAAATTAATTTACGGTTTGAAATAGAAGAACTATCAGTAAATAGTCTCACAAAAAAAAGGAAAGAAGTTTAGAGTTTTTCTGGGGCGCAAAGATTTTCTGCTTTGGCCGCTGTGCGCATACAGCCTTTGCAGATATATTTCGCGTCTTTGACAAGGGGCTTTATCTGCTCTATTGGTACTTTGTCCTCTACCATTTTGCAGAGGTGCTTTTCATGACCAGGATGAGGTTGAACTTTCGACAAAACTTTCACCTAAACTATTGGCGTAATAACGTTAAATATACCATTGTGATTGTGCCCTCACAGCAACAGAGCGCAAATCGTTATTCTTAGCGCTCCATCATATCTCAATATCATGTGTTGAAGACTGTTGGTAAATCCGAAAGGTCATTTATGTCCGACAACTACTCTTAATTGATAAAAAGGTTAATTGATTTCGTAAATCCTCAAGTTTGCAGGCTAAAAAAAATTTTATCCCACACCGACACTAATTTAAAACCATTTTCACCAATTAAGGAACCAGTTGACTGCTTCCTTACAAAAGTGTTCGTTACTTCAAAAGCAAATCCAATACTGTAAGAATAGCGAACAAAATAGAGACACCTAAGGCTGTATAAGCTATTTTCAATGTCTTTGTGTTCAGTTTAGCTTGATTGTACATGTTATTGTACAAATTACTTCGCTCTATTTGTTTCCGATGTTTCTTTGCTTCACTTCTTAGGATTTTGGCAAATTCTTCAACCCCATAAACTCTAAAAATTTCTGCCAAGTTAGCATACGCAGTAAGACCTTTTTGTTTGCATAGGTCCTCATAATATTTTAGATAAAAGGATATTTTCTCTAAGCTGTCTAAAGCATCGTCAATTCTATTCATCCTGTTCATGATTTTTCTTATTTGCTCAAAGTCCAGTTTATCAGTCTCAGATACCTCAGTATCTAGTCGGTCTTCCAATTCTTCAGACCTTTTAATAGCATCAAACCCGTCTAACTCAGAACCAAACCATTCTTCAATAACTTCTTGAAATAGCGTTGAAAGTAAAATAAATGAATCAGACAACTTGTTTAGTAATCCCACACTAACTTCTTCTGGTTTTTTTAAGAAGACATCTTGGTTATCATCAAAAATAATTTTAAGTATTATTGCAAGTTTATTCAGTGCATTTTGGAGCGAATACTCAGTTTTTTTGTTTTCTTGTGTTGTCTCTGCCATATGTAGACACCGTCGATTCATGTAGATTTTAATTTTTTCTTGGCTTTCAAAAACCCAGAAATTTGCGCAAGAAAAAATTATTACAAGTGTGTATGAATAATTGTTTATTGTTATATTTGGTTTATGGTTTTGGGAGAATAGGAGTCAAATAGAGGGTCGAGAGGAGTAGAAATATTTAGTTAGAAATATGCAGAGGGAAAAAAAGATTAAAATTTAATCCAAAGAACTAATAACAAAGATAAACTCGAACAACTATACACCTTAATCAAAAGCGTAATAATAGTTTCCTTGTTAATGAAGAAACTTTCCTATTTGTAACCGGAAGTCCTGTTTTCTTCGCGACTATTTCTAAAGATTCTTTTACGATGGTTTGGGCAGCTTTTCCAATTACTTCTGGAAAAATCATTTCTCCGGTGAAAATACCTTTACAGTTTCTGACTGCAAGCGGATTTAAGTCAACAAAAATCCTATTTGTTCTATAATCGTAGTCTGCTATAATAAATGGCTCCAAAACGCATATTGACGGTTTGACATCTTGAACCTTACAAGTGCCTTCTTCAGTTAAGAAGAAACAGCTTCCGTCTTTCTTTCTGCGAATGCTCCTGTTAGAAGAGTCATTAGGGTCTTCCAAAAAATTCACGAATCCTTTGGCTTCAATTCTTTGTTGTTCTTTCAAATTGATATCTGGCGGCTCGTCTCTGCAACAAACTCCACAATTCGTACATTGAAAGCCTACTGAATCGGGAAAAATCACATTTTCAAATTGCATGGTAACCCATACCTATTAAAAGCTAAATGGGCAAAAACACAGTTAAGCTTTTCAATTCGTCTTCTGAAATATACGTCTTAGTCTTAGTCTTCTTAGAAATACATTATTTATTATTATTTACTTTCTACTTCCTATCCAGAATAAACTATCTTTTAATCTGTTAAAACAGCCCAACCCAATAATAATCGTTAAAGTGTGTGGGATTAGAATTTAATCTTTTCTCTCTCTCTGATTTCTAACTAACTACTCCTCTCTTTCTCATACCCCTCAACACCCCACAACCGCCACAACAACACCACACCACACGAGACAACGACACCACACCAAACGACACAAAGACAAATAGACAGAAAAAAGAAAACAGTAAAAAACTATGCTTGCCTAATCTTAGCTAAAAGCTTAAAACGAAAACTCTCACATAAAGACAATGAAAGAGAATTATATAAAATGAATTGGCTCGATATTGCTACATTAATAATTGGCAATGGGGCGGTTTTAGCAATTTTCAGTCTTTTTTTTAGCTTTTACCAGCTTAAGGCTGGACAAGATTTTGAGGCAAGAAAAACTGCACAAGGATACTACAGGGAATTATATGGCAATATTGCTGTCCTTGATGAGCTGATGCGGGGATATCATAGGAGCATTATTGCCAAAGAGAAAATGGCAAGAGTATTCACTAAAGAATGCGAATATATTGAATTAACTGAAAAAGAAATGCTAAAAAGATACAATGAGGCGTACCTTGCATTTTCAACCCATTATATAAAAAAGAAATGCGAAGGTTACGAAATTTTTGTTTCTGAAAAACTTGCCAATACATTAATTGATTATTGGACTTGTGTCAAAAACTTCTATGAAAACGATAATGAGATGACGAATAAAAAGGAAGTTGACGATACACATAAGCTTGCTGAAAAGGCAACAAAACAAATGGAAAAGTTATATGGCTTGAAATAATGAGAGGCGAACTTTGAAAGAAAAAAGAAACAAGAAAGAAGAACTAATGCTTCATGCATTAATTGCTCCAAATGATTTAAAGAGAGAAAAATAAGAAAACGAAGAGGTGAAGTAATGTCTAAGAAACCTGAAGCGAAACCTAAAGCAACCGTAGATTCTACCAAACTTGAGCAAGCAAAGAAGAAAAGAAAATAGAGGTGATACTATTGTCAAAGAAAGTCAGCATAGAAGTAAAAAAAATTAGTTTCTTCAGCCGATTTTGGAAAAAGAAAAAAAGAAGGAAAAAGCAGACGATTAGAGGTCTTATTAAGACCTCTTTGCTCTGTGACCTCTTGCTTCTTCTAAACTTGCGTTTGGATGGTTTCTGATATAGTTGATAATTCGCTTTTGATATGGTGTTGTCTTTACATTCTTGTTTAGCTATTCATGATGATTAACGTAGTTTATTGAGAATCTCTGTTCTTTCTGTTGAGCAGTAGCTACCCTTGTTTCTCTAGATTGAGCAAATATTCTTTGAATTGTTCTTCTCTTGTTCGATACTCTTGTGTCGGTATTCCAAGTTTTACGCAAAAAAGATTTTGTGTTAGTTACAGATTTCATGATGCATCTAAAGATGGGTAAAAAAATTCACCTGAAAGAGTATGAGACTGATAGTTTAGCTGAGGATTTATACGCTTTCTTTGACCATATGGTTGATGTAGACAGAATCAAAGTTGGAAAAAGACAAACCATTGATACACTGATTAGCGAAGAAGCTCTGTTATTTGCAAAATACTTGAGGAACGAAAAAGAAACATGGATTCCTCGACTGTCAAGAATATAATCTATTCAACCAATAGCACTAATTGGAATTTTAACAGCCATTGGCTAGCTCTAGAATAACCTAAAGAGTAAGGTCAGATAGCAATAGAATTATGCAGATAACAAAGGAAAGGCTAACTACGGCACTATCTTTAATGCAGAGAGATGAAGACGAAAAATATTTTTTCACTTCAAGCGAGTTTGTGAAAACTGCCTTCTACATTACCCTAAACACTCGAATGGGCGATAAATTTCCGCCAGTCGCCAAGTTTATGCAGTACATTGAGCAGGATTTACTCGACATTCTTACAATCACTTCTCGCTTGGAATGGGAACGAAGCTTATGGGCTAAAAATGAGCTCACTTTAGGACAATGGACTTCATATGCTCAATGTGATATTGATATGTTTCATGTTGAATTACGGTCGATTTTTGACTATGTGGCGAAAGTTCTAACGAGAATTTCAAATCAACCTAAACAGGTTCCAGATGAAGGTTTTAATATTCTAAAGACATGGTTGGAGAAGAACCCTGAAAACCACGAGAGACTTAGTAAGGATTTAGCGGAATTAGTTCTATCTAACGATTGGTACAAAGACTTCAAAAACGTTCGAGATGAAATAGTTCATCGTGGTGCTTTTACAATGGTCTTTTTGGACAAAGAATCAATACTTTTCCAAGTGGACAAAGGATATGAGAACTTGGTGTCTATACCAGAAATAATGTATAACGACAACGTTGTCTTCTTTGAATTATATTCTGCAATGTATTTCGGCTACTTAATTGCTTTTTTAGAGGATTTCGCTAAAGCACTAATCAAACGATTACCTAAAGGCACATTTTCTTATGGTGCTGGAAATGTACGAACTGTTTACCAAGATTTACCAGTGATTTATTCATGGGTCGATAGATTAATTAGAAAATAAAAGAAGTCAGCACTAAAGCTTGATTTTCAGACTGACAGTGACAGACAGAGAGATTGAGACAGTGCGCGCGCTCGGCTGTTAGACTTGAAAAGCATAGACAGCTGTACTTACAGTTTTTGAAATTGAGTCAAAGGTGTTATCATATACAAGAACATAGGCGCCATTCATAGACAAGTCGGCGGAAATGGTGCCATTGTGCACAAATGCACTATCGTAAATCGTTTCTGCTGAGTTTTGATTCTGCCAAGCAATAAAGTTGGCTTCGGTCATAACGCAGACCCTGATTAGCGGTCTCTCCATTGATTCTTCGCTTGAAGCGATGAAGGTGCCAGTCACTGTGGGGTAAACGTTTGCGCTATTTGATAGACTGAAATTGAAATATGTGTATGAGCCAGCGTTTACTGTTATGTTGTCATTCACTATGTAATTTCTTAAAGGTGTTGGAGAAGGGTGAAGCTGATTTTGCGTAAGAAATATCATCAGCCCTGCAACAGCCATGATTATTACTACAATTGCGACAACAAGTGACACTTTATTTTTCATTAGATTCTCCATATCGAAGGTCTGGTTGAGATGGATATTAACTTTTCAGAAGGTTTCTCGACAACTCAGTTTATTTGTTTTTGTCTGTTTGTCTTTGTCTGTCTGACTTGTGTGTGCTAAGGAGAGAGAGAAAAAGATTAAATTTTAATCCCCAAACCCAAACCCAAACGTACGCCTACGTCTACCACTACTTTATTCTTACTCTCTCTCTTACTCCCCCCCTAAAACAATCAATCAATCTATCAAACTATCTCTTACAAACAAACTCTAACAATCTATCCTGAGCTTATTTATTACAATTAAATTTTTTTTTGGAAACTTGAGACCTGTTTTAGATAGAAAATAACATGAAGAAAACTTTGCTTATTTAGTGATTGCCCAACTTTGCCACAAGGGTGCATTGTTTATGTCATGCTCTACAAGAATTAATCCTTTTAACTCTTGGTTTAAAGCATCATCCAATACAAAGTAAAAATCCCAAGCATGAAATCCTCCTTGAGAAAACAATGTTGATAATCTAATTCTGAAAGTCAACACCTTGTCACTTTGCATTATTCTCTCTATTTGAGCATTAGAAATAGAGCTGTTTACTTGTTTGTTTGCTTTGGAAATAATGGATAACAAGTAAACTGTAAAGTAATTCCCATTTGAAGCAATAATGAAAGTGTTCGTTCCATTATCAAAAAGAGAAATTGAATACGCATTTAGGGTGTACTCATTTTTCCAATCAGGATAAGGCATTGAATCATTAAGATATTGATTGACAACAGTTATCCAAGAAGCATCTATCTCATTACTTGTTGGTGTTGTTGGTACTACAGTTGGTGTTGCTTCTGTTGTTGGTGTTGTGGTTGGTTGACTATTGAGCTGTGATGTCTGATTAATTATTAGGTTATCTGAGGGTTTAATTGTTGGAGTTGTGCTTGGAGTACTAATTGGCTCTGAAGTGGTCAATATTATGTTATATGCTAATGCACCTGAGATACTTCCAATTAATAGTATGAGAAAGATTGCTAATAGCTTGATATTCATTCAGGTCTACTACTAGATTAATTTTAGAATGCATTTATTAAATTTGGCATAAAGTGTTAACTTAGAAAACTTTGCTTACTTTCTAATTCTTTTCTTGTAAATAACAATAGCGACAACCATACCAAGTGCAACTACACCTACAGCAACTATTACGATGCTTGCAGCCAAAAGCTGTTCATTGCTAACTGTTGGGCTTATTGAGGTTGCATTAACCATAAACGTTCTTCCTGTAGGATATGTCCATATTTTACCTTTAGCATCAAATGCATATACATCAAGTGTATGAGTGCCATTGCCAAGATTCCGCAAAACTCCTGTCCCCACGTACGCAATCTTTGGAATTCCAAAAGTTGTAGTCTTAGAAATATAGATACTTAGTGTTCTATTGGAAGAACCATCTAAACTATAAGACATTTTAACAATTTTGGTGTCTGGGAGTGGCGTATCTACATTAAATATTATAGAAATCGTTGTGGTATTGTAAACTCTGTTTTCTGGAGACTTTATCCCTATTGAAAGACCACTAAGGGGATTAGCTTCTACAACTGCAACCTCAGCTAAAGGCTGAATTAGGAAACCTATCACTAGAACAGCAGTCACATAAACTGCCTTTCTCATTTAGTCTTTCTCCTAAACACCACAGCAACTGCCAATGCTGTTATAGCTAGAAATGTTATCGCTAATGTTGCAGGAAACTCTGGAACAGTAGGAGTTGGAGTTGGTGGTGGCGTTGAAGTGGGAGTGGAAGCTGGAGTTGGAGTTAATGTGGGTGTAGGTGTAGTTGCAGGTATAGGTGTAGGTGTTGGTGTCCTAACTATGAATTGAAAAGGAGTTGAGGATGCATTTAGGTACATGTGACCTCCATTGTAAAAAGTTGCTCGAATCACAACATTATGATAACCATTTGGCAAGTTAGAAATATCCAGTAAATGTGAAAAAGATGGATTGTAAATAAAATTGGAGCCACCATGTTGGTCGTTTGAGGATGGAGTTGCAACAATACTTGCAAAAGGTTTGTCATCTATGCTATAGGCATAATCTGCTTTAAGTTCACCCAATGGGATTAAATCAGCTTTCCATGTTAGAATGAAGGCAAGAGACAATGTGTTATTGTATATAGTTTGGTCATTCGGGCTAAACACAGTTAGTTTATAAGAAGTCCCCATACTACCATCTGGACTAAAATAGAGGGTAGGGCTTGAAGCATTTGTTGCAGGCAAATATATTGCTTGACTGCCGCTCCAGCTACCCACTTGACCTATCAATCCATAGGAGTAAGGTGTTCTTTCCAAATAACCAATCAACGCCATAACCTGAAATTGCACCTGCCCATACTTGGGAATTATTACACCTGCAACTGTAGTGTATGAGGGAAACACATTGCTCTCCCCTATTGGATAAAATAGGATTGTTTGGGAAGAATCTGACTGGGTGGGTCTATCTTCAGCCGCATAGAGATTACTCCAATGACCTGCAATGTTCCAAATTCTGACATCGTAGAAAAATGAATTATTACCGCTACTATGAATATCAAAAGGCTGGTTCTCTATGGTCAAGACAATTGTATCATTTTGCAATGTAACAGTAAATGTTGGTACAGACGGCTTAGGGGCTGTTTGAGCGATGGCAGGCTTAACGACGACCAAAGTCAAGCATGACAAAGCGATAGTAAGAGTTAGGAATAATGAGAGAGTCTTGCTGATTCTACCCTTGCTTAATCTCTGCATTTTCTTCCCTCATCTAAATAATTAACAGAGGCAACCAGCATATAGTTCTATTCAAAGAACAAACAAACAGTTGGTTGTTCCAAACTGGAACACAATAATAGTTTAGGTTTTTTTAACTAAATTGTTGTGAGAAAATGCCAAACATTTCTGATTAATTCAATGACCATTTTGATGAAGATACTTTTTTCTTTCTAATCAGAACTACAATAGATAGTGTGAAGATGAATAGTGATAGAATTATCAGCCATGAAAACTCTGGAACAGAAGGAGTTGGGGTTGGGGAGGGTAGTGTTAAAACAGCATACTTAAGGTCTTGGTTCTGAGGGTCAATGTAACTTACATGCGGTAGATTGTTTTTATCTAATGTTAAAGAGAAATCGCCGAAACTAGAATCAATTGTCGTTGTTTGCCAATCAGTTCCTGAAAGCCAAGTGTACTTGAGCATGCCACGTGCGGTGTCGTAGGTATTATTTGTAATGTCGCAGTAAACTATGTGGGGGTGGTCGTTACTGTCAACAGCCAGAGAAGAGAATGTGCCAACAAGGGTTGTTGGGTCAATCTTCGTAATTCTCCATAGGTCATCTTCCAACACAGCATACTTTAGACTGTAAGGTGCATACTTGTCGCTGTAGCTTATGTGCGGTTGATTAGAGTGGTCAAGCACCAAATTCATGTCTAAACCGTCAACTTCGGAATCAACTGTAGTTGTTTCCCATTCTGTCCCTGAAAACCAAGCATACTTAAGAGAACCGTCAGAAAAGTTCTCTGTATTCTTGTATTCAAAGTAGCATATGTGGGGTCGATCGTTAGTATCAAAAGCTAAAGATAAGTATGGACCAACATGATCTTTTGTAACTAAAGTTTCATTGATCCATGAGTTGCCGTTCCAAAAAGTGTACCGAAGAGAACCACCAGTACTATAGCATATATGCGGTTGATTATTGCTGTCCAGCTTCATGACCGACGAAACAGCATCACCAACCGTTGTTATGCTCCATGAATTGCCTTCTAGAACAGCATATTTGACATAATCTGTTTCCATATTAGAATGCGTGGAATCAAAACCATGTATCCAACGAACACCATAGCTTACGTGTGGTCGATTGTTGTTGTCTAACTTCATGGATGGATTATAACCTGAATAGTAAGTTGAATCAACAGTTTGTGTTATCCACGATTCACCATCCCACAAAGCATACTTGAGGTCATCTTTAGTTAGGTCTTTGTAGCTTATGTGGGGTTGCCCATTGCTATCCAAAGCCAAAGAGGGGCCATGACTAAAAGAATCTACTGTTGATGTGTTCCATGTTGTCGAAGTAAATGTTGACGTTGTTGAAGCTTTTTGAGCAAAACAAAGCATGCCGTAAAAAATAAGATCAATGCAAGAACTAAGACAGAAGTCTTTCTTTTATTGCCCATAGTCAGTATAAGAGTAGGTTTTTGTTAAAAGGTTATTCGTAAACACTTCTTGACGAACTCAAGTCAAAGTTTCTTGACGCAATCAATTTCCTTATTGCGAGAAATACCAAACATTTCCCTATGCTCCAGAGGGGAATCAATCAGTATTTGTTTTGGAGAGCCCATGAGATAGGTTTAGTGTTGAGTTATTCTCCAAGTCTTTCTTAGTCTAACCGTTACTGCCATGGATAGTATAAAGATAAGGGGTAGAATCATCAGCCATGAAAACTCTGGAACAGTAGGAGTGGGCGTTATTGCTACAGTCGGAATGGGCGTTATTGCTATGTTGAGGACTGAGAAATTAACTGAAAAAAGTTTCAATGTGTTTAAAAAAATAGTGCCATTGTAAACATAAGGTGCTTGGATGTATACGCTAAGCTCATGTCTCCCGTTTGACAGTCGAGAAATGTTTATGATTTCATCGTACCAACCTAATGTGGGAATAGATTGTTTTGAACCCTTATCAATGCAGTAGGTTACACCTAGTCCTAAAGAATCAACCGACGGGTCAGTATAAGTTACGTCATAGACGAAACTTAAAGGCATTTGATTTGTATAGGTGACGTTCGGGGATGGCTGGCGTATAGTATATGAGATTGCAGGATTTATCGTATTGGGCTCAGCCATTACCGTATCAGGTTGCAGAGCAGCTAATAACAATAGTGAAACAAGTGGAAATATCAAGTGTAAGAACTTGAATTGTTTCATACTTTGTATTTAGATGCGTTATCAATAAAAGACTTCTCGTAAAAGTCTTTTGACTGTGCTTAGTCAAGATTTGAGACCGTGTAAAAATCACGCAACCAAGGTTGAAAAGCTTGAAAACACCTCAATTCTCTTCTTTGATTTTACCCTTCTCTTATTCTATTTTTTAACAAGCGCACCAATTAAAGCCTTAACCCCCAGAATGTTCAAAGCTCTCCTCAAATTATAAGCAACCATAAGCAAACCAACTTCCCCACTAACCTTTCTAAGACCCTTAAGCAGCAAATATGGAGCCCCAAACGCCCTCTTAAATGTACCAAACGGATGCTCCGCTACCTTTCTTCGCTCATCCATAACCTCAGGATGCAACCTAACCCTCTCCCGCATCTGGTCAACAACAGCCTCATGAACCCACCGCCAAATTGCCCGTCCACATCTATTACTCGTACACCCAGCCATAAAAAACCTGCATAAAGAGCAAACAGCCCTCTGGCACTTGTAGACTCGCATATCCATACCTTCGCGTACAGTCGAATAGCCAAAGACAAGACGCTGCCCAGCTGGGCAAATATACACATCAGAACTCTTATTATAGATGAATTTGTCAGCAGTAAACGCAGGCAAGACAGCACTTCCGCCACTTCCCGACTTCTTCACCGCAACATAAGGAATAACCCCATTATCGACACATTGTTTAATCTGCATAAAATCAAAAAAGCCTTTATCTCCAATAGCATCAATATGCTCGACTCCGAGTGTTTCCTTAGCACCTATGGCAACTGAGCTAAGCTGATTCAGATCCGAAGCAGAAGTAGTCACCTTGTAATCAACGATAAGATGGTTTTTTGCATCAACTGCTGCCTCAACATTATAGCAAGGCTCAATCCTGCCATGGTTCTTCATAAGCCTGCACTCAGAATCTGTAAGCGCAATCTCTCTTTGACCCGACTGTTCCGTTCCCTCAAGAATTCTCTCAAATTTCTCCTTCTTCTCAAGTAGAGCTGCAAGCTTATTCACCTGGCAAGCTTTAGCCTGATCACCTACTTCGCTAGCAACTTTTTGCTCATCAACTGCTTCCTGCTCATCTACAGCATCCAACTCTTCTAGATAGTGCTTCACTGACTTTTCCATGCGCTTTATTCTTATGGCAAGCGATTTCTGGTTAAAGGCTTTATATTGAGAATTTACCGCCTTGAGTTTAGTGCCGTCTACGGTCACTTGCTGTGCGCCATAGAGGCAAAGCTCTTGTAAGAAAGTTACGAATGCCTTGAATAAGGCACCTATGGCAGCTGGGTTGTCTTTTCTAAAGTCTGCTATTGTTTTAAAGTCAGGCGCTAAGCCTCTTAGCAGCCACATGGCTTCAAGGTTTGTTTTGCATTCACGTTCTAGTTTTCTGCTGGATCGGATATGGTTTAGGCCTCCGTAGAGGTAGAGTTTAGCGAGGTCTTTTGGGTTGTAGGATGGTCTCCCAAGGTCTTGTGGTGTTGAGTGTGTGAAGCCTAACTTTTCCATGTTCTAGCGAGTTTATGTATGCGTCTATGAATCTGATTGGGTTGTCTGTTGTAACGTACTCTTCTATGGTTTTTGGCAATAGGAAAGTTTGGTTTCTAGACAAGCCATCTGCGTAGCTGTTGGCTTCGTTGTCCATTGTCTCACCTTTAAGTCTTTGTCAGTCATTGCTATGTGTCTAGATTTAAGGTTAACGGCATTCTAAGCAAGTTAAAGCAGACTTTTCACACAGTCTCGT
>CAVZJV010000001.1:0-108944 GCA_963775685.1 Candidatus Bathyarchaeota archaeon | reverse complement strand
AAATAGGCGACATCGCTATCATGGCATGTTCAACCGCGTGGAGTCCGCCGTCAAAATCGAGCCCTTGAGCTTCGATTTCTTCTCTGATTTCTTCTGGAATAATAAACCACAAGCCCACGGTTGAAAAAGAGAGAGGGGGCAGGCTAAGCGGGGTTCTTTTTATGACTTCATCGTATGTTTTGGTTAGGTAGGTATGGTAAATTTCGGTTATGGCTAGTTCCCGAGTCGAACCTTAACTCCGTTGTTGTTTTCTTCTTGTGTTTTTTTGATGGTGACGTCGACGTCTTTTAGTGCTTCTGTGTAGTAGTTGACGTTTTCTTGCCTAACTTTTGCGGTTAATTGGCCCAAGTTGAGGTCTTCAGTGATGTAGGTTTCTCCTTGATGCAGCAATACGGCGCCTGCGTGAGCTTCTTCATAGGCTTTGTTGAGGGTGAGGGTTTCTAGAAGGTTTCCGTTGCAGGTCACAGAAACGGTTTGGTAGGTTATGCTTTCAAGATTCACGATTTCTGTTGTTCTTGCTGTGCCTGAGTAGACCCATCCTCTGGGGGTCTTTCGGATTAGGTTTTCTTGCTCCAGCGCTTTAATGCTCTCTGGAAGCAGTTCGGTGAAAAATTGTTTGTCAACGTCTTGGTTTATTGGCAGTTCGCTTGAGGCGCACATTATGTGTCCTAAAGAGATGTATTGGTTGTGGAGGTCGATGATTGCTTGTTCGTGTGGTCTTCCAAAGAAGTCGTCTGGGTGTTTCATGAAGTATTGGTCTAGGGGGTTTTGGAAGGCTACTAGGGTTATGAGTGAATCGGAGCTTTTTCTGCCTGCTCGTCCGGCTTGTTGCCATGTGGAGATGATGGTTCCGGGGTAGCCGGAGATGATCACTGAGTCCAGTGAGCCTATGTCGATTCCGAGTTTACTTGCGTTTGTTGAGACGACGCCGATTAGGGTTTTGTTTTTTAGTTTGTTTTCTATGTCTCGTCTTTCTTGGGGGAGGTAGCCTGCGCGGTAGGCTGTTATGATGCTGGGTGGTTTTTTTCGTCTGATGAGTTCTTCTTTGGTCCATCGTGTTATAAGTTCAGCCATCTGTCTTGAGGTTGTGAAGCAGAGGGTTTGGAGGTTTTTGAGGAGGTTTAGTGTTAATAGGTCCTTGGTTTCTTGGTGGGTGGATCTACGGTTTGTGTTGGCTTGGTCGATGAAGGGTGGGTTCCAAAAGACAAAGGATTTGTTTCCTTTTGGTGCGCCGTCTTTTGTGACTACTTCAAAGGCTTTTCCTGTCAGTCTGCTGGCGTGTTCTTTAGGGTTTGCGATGGTTGCTGAGGAGAGTATGATTTGTGGGTTTGCGTGGTAGTAGTTGCAGATTCTTAGTAGTCGTCTTATGACCATGGCGACGTTTGAGCCGAAGACTCCACGGTAGACGTGAGCTTCGTCAATTATGATGAATTTGAGGTTTTGGAGAAAGCTTCGCCATTTGTAGTGCCAGGGTAGGTATTGGTGGAGTCCGTAGGGGTTGGTTAGGATTATTCTTGAATTTTCCCGTATGGTTGCTCTTTGATACGGGGGTGTGTCTCCGTCGTAGACGTTGGCATCTGTCTTTATGCATGTGTCTTTTTCGAGCTCTTTTAGAACTTTTAGTTGATCGTTTGTTAGGGCTTTGGTTGGGTAGAGGTACAGTGCGGTTGCTTTCTTGTCGTTGGTTAATGCTTCAAGAACAGGAATGTTGAAGGCTAAGGTTTTTCCGGAGGCAGTTGGGGTGGCAATTACGACGTTTTTGCCTTGCTTGGCTACGTTTATGGCCTCTGCTTGATGGGAATAGAATCTTATTTTTCTGTTTTGGAGGCAATTTTGCAGGTTTTGGGGAAGCGGTTTGTCGAGTTCTGCATAGTTTGCTTCTTGAGATGGAATTTTTTCTATGTGAACGATTTGTTTTTTGTAGGATGACATGTGTTTTATGGATTTTATGAAGTCATCTATCAAGGTGCCATTCCTCATAGAGCCTCGAGAACAGGCTTCCCAGTGTTAATAGGTCTTGTTTGTTGTGTTCAACTATGGGCACGAGAGGTCCAACATTTTTGGTTTTTAGGTAGGTTTCGTAGAAGTGGGGAACTAATGATCCTGGTATATTTACGTCTCTTTTGACGCCGATGTATGTCTCAACGGTGTCTAATCTGCAGTCGGATAGTTTGTGGCGTAGGGCGCGTCTAGTAAAATGTAGTATGTCAAAGTGTGTATTGTCCAAGGGTGCATCTAATCCATAGTAGGCCAGTCTTTGTTTGATGTATGGGATATCAAAGCTTCTGCCGTTGAAGGTTATGAATGACGAGTTAGGTTCGACCTGTTGGATTAAGGCCCAAATCGCGCTTGGTTCATCTTGGATATCCCTTAACAGGAATTGGCTTGTGCAAATGTGGGTCTTTGTTGGTTTTGCTATTCCTAAAAGTATGATGGGTCTTTCTGACAGTCCCATGGTTTCGATGTCTATTATGGCGAAGTTTTGGTCTTGGCAGAACCCTGCCAAATAGTGGAGGAGAGGGTGGGATTTTGGAAGGCGTTGCCAGAGCCATTTCTGTATCGAGTCCACTTCTCTGTTATCGACTATTTTCATGTAGTCGACGGCTTGTTTTTTCCATCGTGAATGACGCTTTAGGTCTTCAACTGTCTTGTAGCCCAGGCGCTTTAGTGCTTGTTCACCCACCGGTCCAATTCCTGATAGGACTTTTAAGTCGGATATGACGTGTTGCCTGCTTTCCTGGTAAGGTGCCAGTTTGAAGTTGGATGTGCCAGAAGTTGAGATTGAGTAGCATTCGCCCTGTTCATTTGAAACAACTTTGCCAGGTATCGCGTCTTCAAGACTCCTGTCCTGGTATTGCTTGATCAGTTCGCCTTCGAGGTACAGGGCATCGTTGTATTCGGCACTCCACACCCAACTCTCAAAAACCGGTTTCTTAAGCTCCTTTTTGGCGGCTTCAGATACGACCTCATACTCTTTTGAATCAGCCACCCTCTGCCTAAGACTCTCAGCAGCCCTACTCAATGCGGATTTTTCCTTGAAAGAATCATCAACTTTAACTGCCACCGTTCCAGACGTTGAACCCTGATCTTGTACTCTAAAATTGAGCAAAAGAAAAGAACCGCATGACAAGCAGAATCTGTTTTGTGCATACTCTTCTTTCGAGTAATCTTTACCGCATTTCCGGCACAAATACGAAATTGGCAATTTAGGGTCACCTACAATCTCTACAATGATTATAAAAGCCCTATGCTATTTTGAAAAAAAGGCACCACAAACATATGTGAGCACTTAGTGCAGATTTTGGCCGGTTTAACTTTTGATTGATAGTTGTTGCAGCCGGTGTGCGGAAATTAAGTACAACAAAAACAACTTCTCAGGCTCAAACCAAATATTGTAATTTGGGTAAATCTTGAAATATACAACAGCAATTGTGCAAAATTCATTTGCAGCAGCATCAGCAGCTTCTCTTTTGAGAGTGGCACTTTTCGTCAGTTTTGAATAGTTTGTTGGTTTTGAAGATCCATACTGGCAGATATGCATAATGTATAAGAACAAAATAATTTCAGACTAAACGCGTATTCTTTTAAATTTCAGTGTCCTCTGCTTCTAAATTCCAACTTCGATTTGCCCCTAGGCGTTACCTATAGGCGTTGACATTCAAAGACAATATAAATTGAGAGTGATACCTATCCAAACTATTGTCGATCAATAACTAAGCGAGTGATATGATGGAAACTCTATATATGACGATAACAAAAAATGATGTTAGCCGCTACAAAATAATTTGCGACAACTTGATTACAAAAACACAAGTTGCACAAGATTACCGTACTCTTAGAATTGTATTTGTTGCTAATACTTTTCGATGCTTGAGGTTTTTCAAAAACAAATCACGCAAGCAATCGGTGGAAACTTATACGCAAGTTACCGCTTCAAGCTCATGCATACGCCTCCAAACAAAATAGAGGCGCTATAGCGATTAACACCGATGACCTGATGAATAAAACAAAGGAGAATTGCGAGTTTATTATCTTAGAAGCGTTTTGTCATTTGTTAGATTATGCAGCAGTCGATTTTACTCAAAGCGACCAATTTCTTAGTTTCTGTAATGATTATAGTAAACATGTTGATTCCCATTTCTCTTCTAAAGTTTCTGAGCAACTGAGTATCTATTATAATGATTATTACGTTAACAAACTTTTGTTATTTTTTGATGTAGAAAAATGGATTCAAATTAAATCTAAACTTTACGGTCCAAGCTCACGAGCCCAATTAAGCCGATTGTTTGCTGAAATAAGGGCGACAAAACCAGCCAAACATTGCCTCGCTATTATTACCACAGAAATCCTACACACACTCTGTTTCGCTCTTTCTGTAGAGAGTTTTTTAGCGTACGCAGAACTGTCAGAGCATCAGATACAACAACTAATGGCGAGCAAAACAAGGCAATCGAGACAATACGATTTGCAGAACAGAATGCGAGAACGATTGATAAGTCCTATCCAAACACTATTGATTACTTTAGACTAAGTGATTTTGTCTCTAAGGATAGCTTTTTTATTAGAGTAAGGCAATTCTGGAATTATCTCCACTTATTTGAAGGATGAATTCCTAAATTATTATTATGGTGTTAACATTGCCATTAACCGGTAAGACTCTATTTCTCAAGTTCTGTGAGGTCATGTATTGCTTGTGCTTCCAATAGACAAGATTTAAACAAAATCGTTCTCCCTCAATGCTTTGGACGTTTTGTCCTCAGCCCTAAATGCGCAGAAGCAAACAAAAAGAAATTTAATTAGTTAAAATCAAAGCCAAAACATAAATTAAAAACATAAAAAAAAGAGAATTTATTTTTTAGCTTTCTTGCTGAATGTGTATGTTCCGACTGCAACTGCGACTAATGCCACTGCGATTGCTGCGGCTGCAATACCAGAAAATTCTGGCACTGTAGGTGTAGGCATAGGTTGGCCGGGCAGTGTTACGCTGCTGTCAGTTGGGATGAAAATTGCTTGCATTACAACTGTGTTTTCCGTTATGGGTAGGTCCAGAGTGCTAGAGGTGTAGTAGTTGGTTGTTGAGGTGGCAACTATCCAGTAGAGGAATTTAAAGTCGGCACCAGGGGTCGTTGTAAACGTAACAACATCACCGATATTGTAATTAGTGTATGTTGCTGGAGGTGCTGTGCCCGCTGGAGTAGTTTCTCCACCTATTGAATTGTAGATAATGACAGTGGCTGCCCCAGTTTGACTAGATGTCGCAGTTGTGTTCGTTGTTGGTATGAAGAGCGCCTGTATTGCGCCGTCTACGGTAATGTTTATCGATGCTGGGTTATCAGTAACTGTGCAACCCCCTGCGGCAGTAGCGTATTCCCAAGCTAGAAATTCAAAGCCAGATTGAGCGGTAGCTGTGAATTCAGCATTTTCGTTGGTGTTGGTGGTAATGGAGGTTCCGCCGGTTACTGCGTTTCCGTTTGCTGCAATTGTTCCGCCAATTGAATCATAGGCGTAAGTGGAATTTGTTGTTTGTGCTGTTACGGAGCTAAGATTTATGCCTGCTAGTAAAATTGCTGATGTTAAAAGCATAGCAAGAAATATGTTCTTCATTTTATTCATAAAATCACGAATTTTTGCGTTTGTTTGTTATTCAACATTTAATTGAAAAAGTAGATATAAGCTTTTGCAAAAAGTCAATGGCTTTGTCGCTTTGATGGCAAAAATTTAGCGCACGCTACCATAAAAAAGAGCCATCAGAACCTACCAATAGTAAACTGTTAGATCTCCGCAGAAAAAAGCAATAGCGCACTATTTGCCCAAACGCTATAATAACCCAAAAGTAAAAAATGAAAAATCCTTAGAAGTGCTAAAGCATTATACAACAAAAATTGTAGCAGGGAACTGATTTAATAGAGAAGAAGCTATGGCTCTGTTAAAAAATTTAGCTGAAAAATTTTAGTTACATCTTTTTATGTGTCGATTTAAAACATTCACTTCGTCATCTACTACAAGAATTCGCTTTTTTTCTCCGTTCAATTTAAATCCTCCAATCAGACTAAAAACCAAAAAATTTCGGTTAATTGCGGCGACCAGAATTAAGTTTAAAATGACGCTGAAATGAGTAAAGATTTTTACTCAAATGTAACTTTCAAGAGTTAAGTGAGGATGAATTCTCAATGGGTTGCGATGGCTGTGGCTTTTGAGGGATGCGAATAATTAAATATGGCTTCTAAACTATGTGGCTATAGATCTAAATGTCGTATAGCAAGAGTAATGCTGATAGATGTTCCCGATGTGGCGGTGCAATACTTAGGGGTGCACAAGGCGGTTTCTTTTGTTGCGTGTGTGGACTTGAAAAACGAGAATTTGCTAAGAACAATTTTCATAGAGACAATGAATTAGTTGATACTCGAATGTTTTCTCGACCAAACAACAGAGAAACTAGGCATTCACAAAGAAAATTCTAGGCAAACAATTATGCCCGAGCTTTATTTCGAAGGAATTAAGAATTATGTTGGGAATTCCCTTGATAATTATGATACAAGCTCTAACAAAGAGTAATGACGAAATCGGCAACCTGAAGTGTTGCACTATCGGGACTTGGATGTATTCAGTTTCACAGCGGCACGAATTAGGGTCTTGAAGGCTTCCTCGTTAATCTTTTCTCCTTCATGTATGTCTATGGCGCGCCTAACGGTTCCCGGCTGGTTGAACAGGTGAGAGGGGTTATCTAGTGAAGCACCCTTAAAGAAAGTAAGCTTGACCGCCCTCTTGTAGGTCTCTCCTGTGCAGATGCCGCCGTTGTGGGACCAGACTGGAGTCCCGGGATTTGTTGGCTTCACCCACTTCCACTCTTCAACTATTTCCGGGTCTGCCTCCTTGATTAGATGGCGTACTTTAGCTAACGTTTCTCCGCGCCAGTCGCATATTGATGAATTCTCCCGTCGGTAAGCTGTGAAGCAGACTCATCTTTCTTCTCACTACTCTTTGCCATGTTGTTCACCTATCAATAGATTTCATAGTTAAGAACTTAGTTACCTAGTTTTATTTACTTAGTGTATTATTTATACCCCGTCTTATTAGCTGAAGTCATCTTAATTTCTCAAGCACATGGGCTTTTTTGGGCACTTTAATTAGTCGATAACATCGATGCAGAACATATTTGTGCCCAGGATATTGAACACATCTGAGTTAATAATTATCAGGGAATTTTCGAGTCTAATTAAGAATTACCCCAGCTGGGATATGGTCTAATTATCAACAAGCCATAATTTTTAAAACCTCTTAAAGGGGGATTGACCTTTGAGTCGCATGACAGAAGAACAGGACTCTTGGATTACTTGTTACACCTCTGGTAGAGGCGGCTGAACAAATTAGGTTCACCACGCACCAAAAGGCTATTCACTCGATACCTTAAAACTTATTGTGATACGGTTCAAAAGACGCCAGGTGAATTAATTGCTACTAAAATAGAAGGCATCAAAAACGTAGACTCAGCAAAAGAGTGACAAGTTGAAGACCTTCTCGAAGTCACCATTAAAATCCCTTCTTAAGCAGTGGATATTTTGCAAGTAGATTTTCTATATCTTTTTCAAGCATTAAAGCGCCTCTCATAAAGTATTTTGTTAGAGCGCATTTAATTCTTGCCATTATTACTTTCGGTAACAATTCATCTGTTCTAAAATGTCGTTTCGCCACTACCGCTTTTAGCCTTCAGTCTTTCTCTTTCTTAACCGCTGTAATATCAGTTTGTCACTCAGCCTGCCAGACTCGACGAAACAGGAAAAGACTATTTCATAATCGGATGCCTTTTGTCATACCTTCTAACGTGCTAGTGAAGAAGCACTTCAATTAGATGTTTAATTATGGTAAAGATTCAAACATGTTCATAACACCGTTATACTTATTAAGGGAGACCGTAGAAAATATAATGTGTACAGGTGATTTTTTTGAAAGATGAAAAATTTGTTTTGTATGTGCAAACAAGTGATAATCCTGAAAGACAATACTCTCCGCTAGTTTTGGCACAAACAGCGAAAGCTATGGGTCTAAACCCAAGAGTTTATTTTCTAGGGCAAGGTCTTAGGATCCTTCTTCCGGGCGCAGCCGAAAAAATAAAGCTTGGTACCTTCCCCAGTGTTGCGGAAATGTTGCAAAAAACCATGCAAATGGGAATCGAAATTGATGTCTGTGAAGCTTCCAAACAAATGCTCGGATGGGATAAAGTAACCTTAATACCAGGAGTCAAAATCGTAGGCACGGCAACTTTAAATGACTTAGCCCTAACTGCAAATGCCACAATGTGGTTCTAAACTACCACAACATCTTAAAATAGAAATGATTCGGAGAGGAAGTTGTGGCTGCTAAGATCTATAAAAAACTCGATACCTTGGGATTATATTGTCCCGAACCAGTCTTCAGAACTAGATTAGCACTTGATGAAATGGAGATAGGTCAGATTTTGGAGGTTGTTGCTGATGATCCTGCTGCAGAAGCAGACATCAATAGCCTTGTAAAGTACACAGGACAAGAGTTGGTTTCTATTTCTAAAGAGGGCAATATCCTTCGGATTTTGATTAAAAAAATAAGTTAAAATGTCCCTAATGCACCCCCGGACTAAGTTTTTGCATAAAATAACTTACTTTTGGTCTCTGCTATTTTTGAGGTTAATTTCCTTTTGGTAATTGCATGTGCTGTGCAATGACAGGGTCTTTAGATGTGAGGAGGGTGCCCTTTAAGGAGGTGTACTAACGAGTGATTGTTTTTTCCATTTTAACAAGCCTCTATGTCTTGCAGAACAGCTTCTACATCTTTTCTGGTCTGCTGGAATTTTTCTCCACTCAGGCGTCTTTGCGCGAGCTTTTAACTTTTTCTTGCAATCACAACAGTAATATTTCGTTGGCTTTTCCCTAATTCCAAAGACTTGCAAGTTTTATTTCACACCAATCTATTTTTTATTTATGTCCTAGGTCTCTTTTTTATATTTTTATCGGCAAAGATACTGTTGCATTTCTTGATGATAAGAAAATGCCTTTTACAACGCTGGATCCTCAAGTTGAAGAGAGTTTCGTTAGGGATATATTCGCTATTAAGTCTTCTTGTTTGGTTTTAGCAAGCTTCAAGCAATCGAAGCGTCTTGAGATACCGCTATCATAGAGTTGTAGTGGACGCATTCAATGAAAAATCAATTTACACCTATTGTAAACACGACATAATAAAAAAAGATATGACCAACCTCAAGGCTGTTAAATTAATAATTATGAATCTATTTTGAATCGCAGAGTGATCTTGTCTGCTCCAGCCTTTGCCTTGAGTTCGGCGGGTGTCCCTTCGGCTACGATTTTTCCTTGATCTACATGCATAATCTGTTGGCTAAGCGATCTGCTTCTTCCATGTATTGTGTGGTTAGAAATATTGTCGTGCCTTAACGGTTGAGTTTGATTATGTATCCCAGATGTCTTGCCTGCTCTGAGGATCTAGCCCCGTTGTGGGCTCATCCAGAACAGAATTTTTGGATCTGAAAATAGCGATGAGCTACGTCTAGTGTTTTCTCATTCCTCCCGAAAATGTTTTCAATCGTCTATCGGCGGCCTCAGAGAGGCGAATAGTTTGGAGGAGCTCGTTTACATTGGTTTTTGCTTTTTCCTTTGGAATATGGTGAAATCTGCATTGGAGCATAAGGTTCTCGCGGGCGGTGAGGTCTTCATCTACGCCTACTTTCTGTGAGGAGTAGCCGATTATTCGTTTCACTTTTGCTTGGTCAGCATCGATGTCTAGTTTATCGATTGTGGCGTTTTTCAGAGGTTTTTTCCAGCAATGTTGTGAGAATTTTTATTGTTGTGCTTTTGCCCGCCCCGTTTGGGCCCAAGAAACCGAAGATCTCTCCTTTCTTAACTGTAAATGATATGCCATCTACAGCAATTACGTTTTTTTATAAGTTTTATGCAGATTATCGATAACTACGATGTCTTCCACTCAAATAGTCATCATTAAACAAAATAATAAGAAAAAAAGAAGGTATTTTTGTTTTGCTCTACTTTGGAATGAGCACTTTGTCGATTATGTGAATTACGCCATTATCTGCTTTAACATCAGCTGTAATTATGTTTGCATCATTAATTTTGACAGACTTATGAAGATGCCATTTTGCTGCATCAACTTTGAGGTCTTGTCCTTGAAGAGTTGTTAAATTCTTATGTTGAACCACATCAGATGCTGGTACAGCTGCATCAATCACGTGGTATGTTAGAATTGCCGTCAGTTTTGGGATGTCTTTTAGAAGACCTTCTACAGTTCCCGGTGGTAGTTTCGCAAATGCAGCGTCAGTAGGAGCAAAAACAGTGTACGGACCTTTAGTGTTTAAGGTTTCGACTAGTCCAGCGGCTTGAGTAGCTGCTACTAGCGTCTTGAAATTGCCAGCAGCAACTGCAGTATCACAAATTCCACCCATTATCTTTCACCTCCTAAGAAAAATAGTACTCTATCACTATCTAGTTTGCATTAAGACAAGTATAAGCTTGTCGTGTTTGAAAGTCATAATTAATACGTCATTTTTAGATTCCTGCAATTAAAATTCGTAATCTATTGCCATGTTTTCTGCTGCCGCTCGGTTAAGAGCCAAGCACAGAATGCTGAAGAGTGCATACGAAGCTACGTCGCGTAAGCCTCTAACCTTATCAGAGGGCTAGACCGTAATGTGTCTTAAGGAATCTGTAGATTGCCAAGATATGAGGTTCTTATAATACTGGCACGCGCTACTTTGGCGGCATCATGCTACTTAACAATTCGGTCAGAGGCGTATGCTTATCAGTTCATCTTCCACGATCTTTTCGTTGGCGAGACGGTAATAGGTGATTACTCGGGCAGAGACCTTTTTTCCGTTGGCGAGGGTGACGTTCATGTTGCCCCGAAAAACGACTGAATCGCCTTCGGCTACCAGGTCTGAGATTTCAAAATCGCGTGCCGGCAAAGAAACCTTCAGGCCAGAAACCACAGCTTTGAAGCCAATGCGGTTGGTTACGCCCATACTCGGATTCACATAGTCCGGTGCAAGCAATTCGTCGATAAGGTCAATATTGCCTTTGCCTAACACTTCTTTGATGAATTTGCGTGCGATGACTTTGTTATTATCAGTGGTCATTCCAGATTCTCCTTTGTTTCAAAAGCCTGCGCTGCTTAATGAAAATATGTTGGTGCGACTTTGAAGTCACAGCCATTGAACGTGAGCTTAATTTAGGGGACAAACCAGCGCGCCATACTGCTCGCATGCATCAATGAAGCGTTTATCCTGCATTAATTGGATGCATACAAACTCAGATGTGGTACAAGCTGTGCAAGTATAATCGCTGCTTTTTGTCGAGTATTTTCTTTTTTTTTAGGATATACGCCTAATTTACCTTGATTTTACTATAGTTAATGCCTTGAATATCCTTCAATTGAAATGGATATAGTCAGTTAATGCTGAAGGTGATATGGTGGCCAAGGAGGAGGGAATTAAATTAAAATTTAATTGGACGACCCATAGTGCCATCGGTAAGCTCCTTCCTTCACTAAGTACAACTGGTGCAAGCATTCAGATGAAGTTTGAGCAAACAAACGGCAAACGGGAATAATTGTTCTATAATGCACTTATTTGCGCGAAATCATCTTTAGGTTACATCAAGATTGCAACACCCGAAAATTATTAATTTGAAAAGAGGAATTAGAACTACCTGGGATTTTCTTGAAATTTGTCTCTTATAAGAAACTTTTTACACTTGACAATCTTAGAATGAAAAACGAGGAGTGGTTTATAGATAAGACAGTGTTTGGTTCAGAGATTAAGACAATGAAGTTTGCATTGGAAGAATTTTGAGTTGGGAAAAGCTGTCTGAATTATTTCCTGAGGCGATATTTACACAACCGATAACAAATGAATTTGTGATGAAATTTGACGGATTAACTTTTGTAATATTGAAGGATGATGAATTATCAGGCGAAAACGAGTTTATAATTGAATCCTGTGATGAAAATGGCTATTGGCTGCTAGATGTAAATACAGGAAAGCATCTTTCTAGTTCACTTCTAAATTCAAAAACCAAAAGTAGGACCAATAAGTATCTTCCCTGAACTCTCCAATAAGGGTCTTTTAATAAAAATAGGGTTTATGGGAAGCCTGCTATCAGGTCGTATAAGTAAGCGTCCCATTCGTTTGATTCCTTGTTCAGAATTCAAATACTTCTTTTAGAATCCTGTGATGTTTATGCTCATCTTCCAAAATATTCAAAATAAGTTGCTTAATCTTCTTGTCCTCTACAACTTCACTAACGTCTTTTGCCTGTTTTAGCGTTTGGGCTTCTTCTTTGATGTGCATTTTAAACTCCTTTTGTCCAATATCTTTGCTTTCGTCACCCATTTGGGCA
The DNA here is from genome assembly GCA_963775685.1 of Candidatus Bathyarchaeota archaeon. Taxonomy (GTDB): domain Archaea; phylum Thermoproteota; class Bathyarchaeia; order Bathyarchaeales; family Bathycorpusculaceae; genus Bathycorpusculum. Next base: position 96,549 of record CAVZJV010000001.1, on the reverse strand, counting down.
CTTGAGTTTAAGTCTATGAGCATCTGATAAGTGTCCGAGTGCTTTATGTATCTAAAATTAAAGTACGAATAAACAGTTTAATGATTGGATTACTTGCTGATTCAGGCAAAAAAGAGCAGCGTACCAGGGTGCATTAACTATAGATGGAGAGTAGATGCTAAATTGGGAACCTTCGCAGCCAGAAAGAAGCAAAGACGCTTCCGTAGGCGTGATGCAAATAACCTGTTTCTGAAAAAATAGTTTTCACGCGCACTCTTTTACTATCTAAATCGACTTTTACTCTTCCACTTTCTGCGTTCACGAAATTTAGCAACACGCCTCTGTAGCATTTTGGTCTAGTACTCTTTCAAAGCATCCACATAGTCTTCTTTTGAGGGGCGCGTCTGACAGCCACATTTTCAAAAACCTTAAGATTCTAAAGTTGGAATTGAAAAAACCGCTATCCAGCTTTTTCGGTCCCACCCCTATTTCAAACGTAAAATTAGTTAGCGCCCAGTGTCAACCCCTCTGCTCTCCGACTTTCGGCCCAAATTCAATTTGTAAGCGTTTATTCATTCTCAAAATCCTTCTGCTAGGACATTTCAGCTACACACCCCGACCTGCAAGAACAATTATAAAAGGCAAAACTCAACTTGCCGAATTGGCAATAGAGTTCCGAATTCGGGGATATCTGATACTAAGAAAATTGATCTTATACTTTGGCAAACGAGAAGCTAACTGAACATCAAAAAATGGGAAATATTGTTTAGTTATAATTTATTTTTGGCTACTATAGTGATGTCTTGGCTTACTGGATTGATTCGACAATATCGATGATTTCTATGAAATTTACTAGCTGGTAATCTGCGAATCCACTTTCAGGGGTTTTTTGCCCATATTTGGCGAGTGCTGTTCTTAGCCCAAGGTCTTTTGCTGGAACTATGTCTTTTTCTATTGAATCGCCGACCATTAGAATTTCCGAGTTTTCTATGTTTGGGCATTCTTTTCTCAGTATTTCCAAAGCCCGCAGAAGTGGTAAGCCGGTATGTTTGCTTTTGTTTGTATCTTCGTATCCAACTACAAATTTGAAGTAAGGTTCTATTCCCATACCTAATAATCGTTGGTAAGCCTTGGTTTTTGGTGCATCGGTAACAATTGAGAGAAAAATGCCTTTTCTTTTTAGCTTTCCAAGGACTGGTTTGACATTAGGATAGGGTTTTAGGAATTTGTTTTTTGTTTTTAGGTAGGTGTTGATGCCTGAAGCAAGTATTTTGTGATTAAACTGATCGATGCTTTTTAGAAACTCTGAGAAGGCTATGTTTGATTCTATTTCCACGTCAAAGTAGGTATTCAGTAAAATTTCAAACGCTTGGTCTTCCTTCATCTGCAATCCTGACGCTACCATCGCCTTAACCGCTGCTCTGCAAGATTCCTCTTTCATACGAATAAAGTCAATTAACGTATTGTCAAGGTCAAACAGGATTGCTCGTATCTTAGGCATACTTACACTTGGTAAGAACACTTGAATTTTAACACTATCACGTGCACACTCGATAAGAACACATTAATTGGACGAAATATCACAGTTATTTGAGGTAAAATGTAATGCCGATAGTTCAAGTTTCTGTGTGGGAAGGAATGACTTCTGAGAATAAGAAGAAAACAGTTGAAGGGATAACTAAAGTTTTTGAAGAAATGGGGGTTCCTAAGGAAGCAGTGCATATAGTGATTTATGAAGCGCCAAAAAATAATTGGGCAACGGGCGGACAATTGCATTCAGAAAGACACGCAAAAACACCATCACTATAAACCGCATAGTGCGCCAGCCAAATCCAGAAAGCATAACTAAACTCCAAGAAACCTTCCACAGTCCTTAGATGCCTTCATCATCGAAAAAGAGGTCTTCTGAATCTTTGTTATCGCCAGAGTCACCGATTTCATCCATTAAGGCACCACAGACCTCGCAGGCTACCGCATCATCAGGATTATCGTGTCCACAATTCTTACACAGCCACAAAACAACACCTACCTCTACATTAATTCGTCAAACATACTGTCAGATTCCTCAGTTAGTTGGTCATCCCAGCACTCCCAACACATACCATCGAAGCTTTCATGTCTTGGGCACTGATCTCCTTCCCACAAACCTTACATTTTCTACATTCTTTTTCTTCAGCCATTTTATCCACCTTTATTCTCGCTCATCACAGAGGCAGCTATAGTCGTAGTGGTGGCATTCCCAGCTCTCTTTCGGCTCAAAAACTATCCCACCCCGATATTAACGGTGATGCCGTTCTGATCAAAGATTGTCATAAAAATGTTTGAGTAATTATATGAGGAATTTAAAACAATACCGCTTATCCAGAGTGAGTCGCAATGTCTTACCCCAAACTAGATTACAAGATTCTCTTTGAAGATTACAATAATCAAGAAGAAATCAAAGTTGAAGGAATATCCTTCAGCAACGTTTCCATTTGGTTGTTTGCCCGCAAAAGGGCTTACGCGAAATACCGTGAAAAGTTTGCCCCAGAAAGATTGAAATTTCAGGTGAACAACAACTTCTACCTTGACTTTGCTAAAATAAATATGTGCGCCAATAGATCAGGTGTCAAAAGAAGAAGAAGATTGAAAAATTTAGTCTTCTTCTGCTCGTTAACAAGTCATTTTGAAACACATTGCAAAGGTAATCAGTAAAAAGTTCTTCAAATAAAGAGAAGTAGCAGTCTAGTTGAAATTTTCAGCTTCGACAACTACTTCCAAATTAAAAAATGTAAAATTCAAACAATGTAACAAGTTATTGAGCTAAGGTTCCCTTTTTGTTAAAGTTTAATTGCGACTTTTGTAATTAGCAATAATGTTCTGGGTGGACTTCAATGGCAGAAAAATCCATAATAATTATAGGCGGTGGCTTAGCCGGCTTATCCACTGGCTGCTACAGCCAAATGAACGGATATAAAACCCAAATCTGCGAAATGCAAAACAAACCCGGCGGCGTCTGTGTTTCATGGAAACGCAATGATTACCATTTTGATTATGCAGTTCACAACGTCTTTGGTGTTTCCCCCAAACCAACAGGAACCTTATACAATAAAATATGGCAAGAACTTGGAGCACTAAAAGGAACCAACGCCTACGCTTTTAATGAATTTGTCCAAGTTGAAGACGTAAACGGAAAAGCTTTCACAGTCTACTCAGATATCGAAAAACTGGAAAAACACATGAAAGAACTCTCACCAGCCGATACAAGACTAATCGAAGAATTCACAAAAGCAATTCGGAAATTCAGCGGTCAAGATGTATTTGGCGCAATGTTTGGCGGTGTAGGCGGAAAACTGAAAATTCTGCCACTAATGAGTTTCTTTATGAAGTATGGAAAAATTAATTTAAAAGAATACGCCCAAAAATTCACAGATCCATTTCTAAAAAAAGCATTCTCCACAATTCAATACGATATAGAAGAAGTACCTACAATAGTGCCCATAATTTTTCTCTCGATGTTAAGTATAGCTGACGCAGGATGGCCAATCGGAGGTTCAGCAGCTCTTTCACGCAACATTGAGAAACGCTACAAAGAACTCGGTGGAGAAGTACGCTATAATTCAAAAGTAAAGAAGATAATCATTGAAAACGACGTAGCGAAAGGAATTGTGCTTGAAGATGGATCGGAACATTTTGCAGACTTAGTAATTTCGGCAGCTGATGGCTATTCAACAATATTTGGAATGCTAAAAGAAAAATATTCTAATAAACTCATCCACTCTTACTACAATTCATGTCCCAAGACTCAACCTTTTGGGCTTGAGATTTGGTATGGAGTTAACAGAAGTTTTTCGAACGAACCCCATGCAATGGTGCTCTTTTTGGACCAACCAATAACTGTAGAGGAAAAAGAAAAAGATAGACTCGACATTGAAATATTAAACTTTGATCAATCATTAGCACCAGTTGGCAAATGTGTTATCAAAATTAATTTTGACTCGAACTATGAGTATTGGAAAAAACTATCAGCAAATCAAGAACATTACAGAGAACACAAGCAACAGTTAGCGGATATGGTTGCTACGAGATTAGAGAAGCGTTTTCCTGGATTCACAAAACAAATCGAAGCTTTCGATGTTGTAACACCGGTTTCTGTGGAGCATTGGACGGGCGGTTATCGTGGATTTGCTCAGCCTTGGCCGCCACCTAAAGAACTAGCTAAAGAAATAAATAAGAAGGGTGTTAGCAAAACATTACCTGGATTGCAGAATTTTTACATGGTTGGACAATGGGCTGGAGGAACATTTGGAATCAGTACAGTTTGCCTAATGGGAAGAGACCTTGTGCATGAACTATGCAAGAAAGACAAGAAGACCTTCACAACCACCACAAATTAACCGTAAACCGAACACCTAAACTTCTATAAAGGCAAGCTATGCACATTAAGATCAGCGTCAAAAGAAGAAGAATGAAAAAATTACGCTTCTTCTTCTCCTATGTAAGAAGACCAGACGAAGGCCAGCTCTAAACAGACCCCGACTACCTAACCATCTCACCTCATTTCTTTCTTAAATCCTTTTACTCAAACCTGTATTTCAGACAGCATTCTCCTATCAGCGAACCAAGTCGCACATCGGCTTCAGCCAACAACAAAGGAACACTCCACTCTACCCGAAAGCGGTCAAACCGCAGAAGAAGACAGAAGACATCCCCTGTTGTTTGTCCTACTTTACCATGAACTCTTTCTCATACATCCAAACAGCCCAAACCACATTTACTAACTTACGCGCAACAACCTTAATCGCGTCAGCACCCTTCCCTTTCCTTTTAAAAGCGTCCCTATAAACACATGCAAGATGACCCCCAATCTCGGGAATAGACGTCAATAACTCAACAGGCTTGATCTTTCCATACTTTTTCAAAAGCTGCTTTTCCACTTCCTTGTTTTGTCTTACAATCAAGTCAAGCAGTTCAATATTCTGATTAACCTCAAAAACATCAAGCATACCAGCCGCTTTCCTTCCTTTAATAGTTCCAAGATTAACATCCAACTGGATATCTCGCTTTCTAAACTCAGATTTGCTTCTATTTTTAACACTGGTAGAAAGTCTCGTTCGATAAGATCTATGACGCAATAGACTACGCAGCCAACGAAGCTCAGCTGGCGGTATGTAACATGTTGGCAACCAGTTCACCCTAACCAATTCAGCCAACGTCCTACTATCTACCTTATCATTCTTAATATCTTCCGCTCGCAGCTTCACTTTCACTGGATTAGCAAGCAATACTTCGTATCCAAGCTCTTCTAGAAAATCAATCCATGGCCAACAGGAACCAACCGATTCCAAAGCTACCTTACTGCCTTTAGGAACGGATGCTAAAGACTTCTGCAGTTCAGCTTTGTTAGTTCCTACTCTTTCTTTTTTCACTATTTCTCCAATTAAGTCATTCTTCATAACTGTCACCTGAGTATTCTTCAGGTGAACATCCAACCCAACGACTACTTCACTCATTTTTGTACCGCCGATATCATACGGCTTATCGGAGGTCCATCCAGAAAAAGCCCTTACATCTCGTTTACCCATTATCTGGTGAATCCAATAGTAAATTTGCTTAAAGTTGAAAAAAGAAGAAAAAATACTTGCCGCAGGAAATCACGCTTTTTCAACATCGGCAAACATTAGAAGTAGTCGTCTATAGAGCTTGCCAGACGACTACTACCCATCTTAGACAGTGAATTTTTTCTTGACACTCCGTTCTTCTTCTATAGTTTGTTCTCAAGTTCTGAATGAACAGACTTTCTATATGTAAGCCTATCAGGTACGCTCGATTGCCAAACGGGGTTACTGTCTTCTTTTAACCAGCCAAATTTTCTAAGCTTATAGAGGTAGTAGAAGAACAGTGAAATATTTTCTGGTCTACTTCTTCTTTCAATTAAAAGTGGGCTTTGAAAATTATTTTAGTGGCTAACCACATACTTTTGATAAAACTATGTGATTAAGCTTTTTTGAGACAACTTCTTTACTCTTAACACCTATTTTTAATAAAAAATGTAGACAGAGTTTAAAGAGAAAATTACGTGTTATCGCATAATTTTATGCAAAATACTTATGTATGCAAATGGCATCTATTGTATACGGTGACAGGTGTTTGACACTCAAACCATTAGCAGTTCGCGTCCCAGCTGAATTAGATAAAGAAATTTCTGAAATCATAAAAAAAGAAAAACTTGATAAAGCAACAGTTGTCCGAAATCTTCTTCAAACAGGCATAACCGAATGGCGAAAGCAAACCGCCTTAGAACTCTTAAGTAAAGGCAAAGTCACTTTTGCCCAAGCAGCAGACATTGCAAAACTCTCTCTTTGGGAATTTGCAGATCTATTAAAACAACATAACGTTGAATGGGTCAGGTTTGATCCAGAAGAAGTCGAGAACGAATTTACATCAGCATCAGCGGCGGAACAAAATTGAAACCGTTAGTTTTCAATTCCACCCCTTTAATATATCTATCCAAAGTAGGGTTAAGCGGAATTATTGAAAACCTTCAAGAGAAAAAGTTGACCTCTCTACTGGTGAAAACTGAAGTTGTAGATAAAGGCAAACAAAAAGGAGTTCCAGATGCAATTGCGCTAGAAAAACTCTTCGAAAACGGAGTTTTTGAACTTTACAAACCCAAAGACAAACTGTTCCTTTCACAATTGTCCAAGACACAGGGGCTTCATGCCGCCGACGCAGAGGTTTTAGCGCTTGCCAAAGAGCATAAAGGATTGGCGGTTATTGATGATGAAGTAGCAAGAAAAACCGCTAAAATATACAAAATCAGCTATGTGGGCACACCCTACATTTTGGCACGGGCGGTTTTTGAAGGGCTACTGTTAAAAGAGCAAGCTAAAGGGGCTGTTAAGGATATGATTTCTTTAGGTTGGCGCTGCAATGTGGAAACCTACGCTAAGATAATGGAATTAATAGACAAAATGTAAATGGAGGGTCTTGGGTAAGCTAACTGAAGCAGGTTGTGAAAAGTTTTAGAAACCTCTTCCTCGATTTCAAGACTATTCAAGCAATCACTTTAGTCCATACTCTTCCGCGAAATCCTTAACCTTGACAAATTTACCCCTCTTAACGGTGTCCGCTATTTCCTTCACAAACTCGGGTCTAAGCTGAGGTTCAAGCTCACACTTTTCATAATGCTGGATAATTATGCTTAAAGCTTGGCTTTTATCTTTAAGCCCATACTTTGCCTTAACTATGTTGATTACTCGGCTGTCCCTTTCGTTTAAATCGATAACATTTTTCACCATTAAAGCAGCCTCCAATTACCTCACATAACACAAAGTAACACAAGATAATTTAGGGCATACCAACAATCCGAGTGATTGAATTAATTCAATAAAACATTCTTACTCCGAGTGCACACTTTAAGTGGCACAAAAAATGGCTCAACACCAACAACTGCAACTGCTGCCCATAAGCCAATCTTAAACGCTTAGATTTGAATCAAAGGAATTTGTTTTCCAGGATAAAAAACTGGGAAAGAAAGTAAGTCCGCATTTGACAAGGTTATGCTAGTTTTTTGCTGCCTTGTCCTGGCGAAGCAGAGAAGACTTCAGTGACTTTTATTATGCCAACACTTTTTATTTTTATTTTCATAGTTTCCATGCTCTTCTTTGCGAAGTCATCGAAAATTGGGCCACTTGTTTGGAAACCACTGAATGTTCCCTTTAGTTGGTAGCCTGTCATTGGTCCTTTGAACACTGCAAGAGCAACTTGCTTGTTTTTTTCAAGGTTTTCTTTTGTCTTCTTGATGAAAACTTCTGCGAACACAATAGTTTCAGGGTCTACTACTACAAACCATAATGGAACTACGTTTGGAATGCCTTTATCGTCGATAGTTGCTATCATTTTCGCTGAATCACTTGCATTTAAAACATCCATTACATCTTTAGGGATACTAACCAAAATTCACACATCCTATAATGTAAGCATAACTGCAAAACTCTAATATACTTTTAGGGAAGTAGAATATACTCAGCAAATGAAAGGGAAGCACAGTATTTGACTCACACAGGCAAGGATTCATCATACGATTACATAATTGGTGCAATCGCTGAGTTGAAGATGGAGATTAAAGGCTTAAGAACAGACATGAACAGGGTAGAAGAAACCGTTTTGAAGGAACGTCTTCGTGCAATTGAAGATACTCTTATACAAAATCACCTATCGGTCTATGCTGGCCACAGGTCGCAATCTCTAAATCAAGACATTGCAACGTTGCTCAAAGAAGATTGCCAAAACAGAAACAAATGCCTTGAGCATTACAAAAACACAATAGAGGAAAACACACAAGTTATCAAACAATCTGGAACAAAAGAAGCTCTTGCAGACTTAGATGATAAAATAGCTGAAAACGAGTTAATGGTTGAAAAGACCAAAGGTCAGCAATGCGGAAACTGTTTCTCCAACTTTGATAAGAAGCTAAAGCGTGAAAAAAGAGCCTACCATGAAATTGTATTAGTTGAAGGCAGTAACAAAACCAAGAACCCTGAAGTCATTGACACTCAATTTCTCATTGATTCACTGTTTGAACCGCTCTCAAACCATTCACGGCTCAAGATTCTATTTTCAGTTAGCGAAGGAAAACGAAGCTTCTCAGAATTGTCCAGAACAGTAGATCTAAAGGCAGGCCACTTAGCATTTCATCTAAAGAAGCTTATTGATGCAAATCTGATGGCGCAAGAAGCATCCAAAGGAGACTACGTCATAACTCAAAGAGGACTAAAACTGATTAAAACCGTCGGTGCTTTTTCAACAGAAGCGCACTCGTTACCTAAGCAAACAGAAGAAGGAAAAAAACCAGACAGTCAATAGGCGATTTAATGAAGATAAAAATTAGAATGTTTTCAGATTACATTTGCCCCTTTTGTTACCTTGGCAAAGCTATTATTGATAAACTCAAAAATCAGTTTGATATTGAGCTTGAACACGTTGGAATTGAAATTCATCCAGAAACGCCCATCTGCGGCGTCGATTTAAGAAAATACATTTCTCAAACAAATGAAATGTAAGAACATTTGAGAAATAGAGGCAGAGAGTACGGTTTGAACTTTTGTGATGTTATGGTGATGCCTAATTCAAGACGACCTCTTATAGTGGGTGAATATTCACGGATAATGGGCAAAAATGAAGAATTTACTGATACAATATTCAAAGCCTACTTTGAAGACTGCCTGGACATCGGAAATGACGAGGTCATCATAGATTTAGCAAAGAAAATTGGCTTAACAAAAAAGGATGTTGAAAATGCGTTGGAAGACCCCTTGCTCCAAAAAACATATGCAAATAACTGTGCTGAAGCAAAAAAACGCAACATTACTGGTGTTCCTACGTTTATTATAAATGATGAATATACAATTGTAGGTGCTCAGCCGGAACAGACTTTTGTAGAACTATTTGAAAAGATAGAGAAAGAAATCACAAGATAGATTGTTCTTCAAAAGAAACTAAATCCAGTTACAACTTTTTTTCTATCTATCTCTCCACATCTTCAGAAAGTTAGTAATTCAAATAAAAAAAGAAGACAAGCGGTGACATCTCTATCGAGTAGAGGTTCGAATCCCCACAACATCAATTAAAACGCAACTTTTTATTGTGAGTTTTTCTTTATCCAACTTTAATGGGCAGCAATCAACCGCCAACCACAGATGGGTGTTTTTATGGGTAGTAGAAGAACAGTGAAAAAATTTCTGGTCTACTTCTACTTTCAGTCTAATCCCAGATTATTCTAATTAACAGAAACAAACTAGATTCCCTCCGCTTAACCCCAAACCGATAGGAGCCCTCATAATTCAATTCCATTGAATAAGATTTCAAAGAAACTCGTTGAATTCCTCAACTGAGAGGTCAATTTCCCTGATAATGGTACGTAACATACCTTTTCCCAGAGGTTTATGGGCAGGGATAACCACCATAACCTCGTTATTTCTACAGCCAAATAAAGTAATGTACTTTTGTTTGTCTACAAATCGCATAACGATGTGGCTACCCCTCTGATTATTAACAACATAGCCGATTTTTACGAGAGCCTTTAATACAACATCATAATCAAGCGTCTTTAGTTTAGACACTAACTTGCACCGTTTCAATAGGAACTGGCTCACCATGTTCCTTTAACGCCTCAATGTACGCCTGTATCGCTTCCTTGACATTTTTCATAAGTTCCACTCTTGTTTTTCCCTCGGTAGCACAACCAGGCAAGTCAGGAACTTTAGCGACAAGCATGCCATCTTCATCTTTTTCTATTATAACTCTATAGCGTAGCATATGATTGCATAGCGTTTTCGAAATTCTTAAGCCTTACCCCTTTTACATTCAAAAAAAGGAGACTTGGCCAAAGAGATAATCATGATGGTATAATGAAGCAAACCAATTTTACACAACAGTGTCATCTTTCAAAATAAACTCAAGAGTTCTTTGTTTTCATCGCTTTCTCATCCTTTAGAAGCGACCACAAATCTTTGATTCTGCCAGCTTTAATGTCCTCTTGTCCTTGATTGAGGGCTTTCATCATTTCAGGATCATTTAAAACATCAATGGTTTCCATAAGTTCACCCATCAGTTTGGTAGCTTCATCTAACTTTTGTTTAGTTTCAAAAAGAAGTTTAAGGTCGTCCTCATCTAAATACGCAGGTTTAGCCATCAAACCCACCGAACTAATGATAAACAGATACAAACTTACTAATAAATTTGAAATGATTAGTTTGGAAAAACGTAAGTTGTTGATTTACCCACCCCAAAGAGAGGTCTTTATGGGTAGTAGAAGAACAGTGAAATATTTTCTGGTCTACTTCTACTTCTGTTAGGCGAGAAGTGTTTGTTTCTTCTAAAATATTTGAAGCGTGGGAGAGGTGGTTGTGCTGCGGTCTTAAACCCACGAAGCAAGTTAGTCTTTTTTTAAGTCCGGAGAAAAAACTTATTTATAAACGCTTTCAACAAGTTGGGTAAACTTATTTGGAATAGACAAGGCATTCTTACCAAATGTATCTCGTAACGTTAGAAGTACTCCACGTTTAACTGAATCTTTCAATTTTTCTTGGCTAAGCACAAATTCATTTTTAGCCTGCAAATGATTAGATACCCCCTTTACCCAAGCCTTATCCAGTTCTCCCCCAAACGGCGTTCAATCTGCACCACCTACAGATGGCTTCCTTCTTTACGAACCGCAACAATAACAGACAAAGGATCGGCACCATTTTTAGAACAAAAGCCCCCAAAAAATAGCCCCATTGCCTTGGGAATTTATATTCGTACTAACCTGTACCGCATCATACATAGCTTTGTAATCAAAAAACCGAGAAAAAGATGAGGCGAATAGTTTGGAACGTTAACTTTCGGCTGAAATTATTTAACAATTTTATAGTAACAAATAAAGCCAGTATTCAATAGGGATTAAACAGAGGATGAATGTGACGCGAGAAACCAACAAAGCCACGACTGAAGAAACGCTAGATCCTAAAGATTGGGAATCTACTCGAAAGCTAGGTCACAAGATGATTGACGACATAATAGATTACCTGAAAACTGTTCGAGAGCGTCCTGTCTGGCAAAATATTCCCGATCAAGTCAAATCCCAGTTTACTGCACCCGTGCCGCTCAATCCTGAACAACCTGAAGAAGTCTACCGGGAATTTGTGGAAAAAGTGTTGCCGTATCCAATGGGAAATATCCACCCACGCTTTTGGGGTTGGATACTGGGAACGGGAACCGTAACTGGTGCCTTTGCCGAACTGTTGGCAACCTCTATGAACACAAACAATGGAGGGGGCAACCATATCGCTAACCACGTTGAAAAACAGGTCCTGGACTGGATTAAGGAAATGCTTGGATTTCCAGCTTCAGCAAGCGGAATATTAACCAGCGGTTGCTCAGCTTCTAACTTGATCGGTTTAGCAGTCGCGCGCAACATGAAAGCAAGCTTTGACCTACGTAAGAAAGGACTGCAACTTTCACCTGAAAAGATGGTGCTTTATGCCAGCGAAGAAGCCCACAGTTCAATTCAGAAAGCGGTTGAACTTCTTGGACTTGGAAATGAGGCCCTGCGATTGTTGCCGGTTAACGATCATTTCCAAATTGACGTTGCAAAGCTCAATGTAGCCATCATACAAGACCGCAAAGAGGGCTTCGCGCCTTTCTGCGTTGTTGGAGCTGCAGGCACAACAAACACCGGAAGCGTTGATGACCTTTATTCCTTGGCTGCCTTATGCAGAAGAGAAAAACTTTGGTTCCATGTTGACGGAGCGTTCGGTGCTTGGGCTCGCCTGTCGCCTAAAGCAAAAAAATTGGTAATGGGAATTGAGTTGGCTGACTCGTTGGCTTTGGATCTGCATAAGTGGATGTACATGCCCTACGAAATTGGATGTGTTCTAGTGCAGCAAGAAAAGTATCATCGTAAGGCTTTCTCTTTAACGCCTGATTACCTTGCTCACGGGAAAGGAGAACGCGGTGTTGCTGGAGGCGATTTACCTTGGTTTAGCGATTACGGTTATGAGCTTTCACGAGGATTTCACGCGCTTAAGGCTTGGATGTCGATTAAAGAGCATGGCTCAAAGAAATACGCTAGGATAATTCAGCAGAACATCGATCAAGCGTTTTATTTGGGCGAACTAATCGAAGCTTCGTCTGATCTGGAGCTTTCAGCACCCATTAGCCTTAATATTGTCTGCTTCCGGTTTGTTTCAACTGAGGTAGATGACATTGTGCTTGATGAAGTTAACAAGCAGATTGCCATTGAGTTACAGGAAAGCGGCATTGCCGTTTTAACAGGGACAGTAATCAATGGCAGATATGTTCTTCGTGTGGCTAACACCAATCATAGGAGTCGCCGGGAAGACTTCGAGACTATGGTAAAAGAAGTGTTGAAAATCGGGAAAAAACTCATAAGCTCACACTGAAAATTAGCTTCTAAACTAAAAAGGTTCTTGGGCTAATAAAAAAGTGAATATTCGCTAGACGCCCCAAACTATCCATCTGATTAACAATATGGGTATTAATATTAAGGTAAGAACAATTCCGGCACCTGCAATGCCAATACCGATCTTAAGCAATAGAGTGTTGTTGCCTACAAAACCAGTTACTTTTCCTGCAATTCCATTTATCTTGTTGAGTATCCCTTGCGACTCCACCAAGTTTCCATTTACTGAGTCCATTATCTTCTCGATTCTTGGTTGCTCTTCCGCATTGACTCTGGCAACAATATTCTCAATATTTGCTAAAGTTCTCGGAATTACGCCAGGTTCCTCAATGTATGCATACTTAATCTTGTCGATTTCTCCATGTAGCTTGTCGATTTCTCCCCAATGGAAAATCTGGTATGCCTTGAAAGATTCATATCTGGAGTTTAATGCAAAGTATTTGTCTATTGTGGGAGTAAGTTCCTTTGTTAAACTAAGCACTGGTGGAGGCATGTATGCTACAGTTTCTTTTGCAGCATTGTCCAGAGATTTCTTTGTTATATCATCAAGCGAACTTTTAGAGAAAATGCCCAATTTTATCGAATCAATCTCGTTCTGAATCTGTAAATCAGTCGGCTGAAAACCCGCCTTGATCGCTCTATAATGAGATAACAACGTCAAATCCCTTGTCACTGAGCTCTCAAGGCTATTTACTTCATCCAATAGAAACTGAAGCTTCAATTTGGTGAAACCAGGCAGTTGGTCTATTTCCGTTACTCCAAGCGGTATTTTCTTCTTTGTCACAAATAGTTTGTCCACTTGTTCGAGAACTTCTTTTGATTCCTCAAGGTTACCATCAACCGAATCCATAATAGCCTCAATTTTCGGCTGTTCAACCGTTTTAAACCGTTCAAGCACAGCACTAGCATTAGTAAAAAAGTCAATTAACCCTCCAGAAAAAGTCTTTACGCTATCCCCAATAGCATTACCTACCTCTCCTGCTTTATCTTTAACCCAATTCCATGCATCAGATGCCCAGCTCATTCTTCATTTCAACTCCTTCTGTTTCCAAATTACCCCTATGAAGCTCTGAGAATAAAAACAATTACATCGCTTACAATAGAGAACCGATAACTTACCCACGTTTAGAACCTACCATTATGTGCAGTAGTTAACATGCTCAGCTTTTCGAATTCTATCTTTTGACACTTCTTTGTGTCCCACAATTTTAAGAAAAATCGCCTGCAACCTATGCATTTAAAAGGAGAAAGCTAAAAAAAACATAATCTTAGAAGTAGCTGTTCTATGTGAAATTTCAAGGTAAACAACAGCTTCCCTTTTTCTTAATCTTCCTAACGTAGGAGTGTTAAAAAACTAGAATTACCATTTAGCTTATGGGGATTCTTTTGAAACTTCTGCCATTAACTAAACTAGGTGCTCGTGAAGGACCAATAGGAACCGTTAATTTTGGAATCTTTTTACCATGGATATCAGCCGTTGACGGCAACAAGCTTTTCGTCAAAATTATCCACGAGAAAGATCAGTTTCTTCAAAATATCCAGCCTCTCAAATTTGAATTGGATCATTCAACAGATCCGGATTATGGTGATTACTGGTCAACAAGTCTAGACATACCGTCAATTGCTAAACCTACACCAGATTCAGTCTGGGGAACCAATGGACGATACGTCTACCGATACTGTTTGGAAAACCCAAACCTAGACGAAAGCAAATACCCCCAAAAACTGCTAGATTGGATTATCGACCCCTGCGCCAGTGAATTTGGCATAGGCAAACTCTCAGCCATAACCTTAGGCTACAAGCCATACCAATGGAGTCCAAGCGAAGCCACCTGGAAAACGCCAGATCTAGAAGACCTAATAATTTATGAGTTAATGATTAACGAATTTGGCGGAAGCGTCGATCAAACCATAGCCAGATTAGATTACTTAGCAGACTTAGGGATAAACTGCATAGAGCTAATGCCTCTATCCAATGTTGCAGCAACAATAGATTGGGGCTACTTACCCATCGGCTACTTTGGCGTGGACGAACGCTTTGGAAACAGAAAAGATATGCAAAAACTCATCGATGCAGCGCACCAACATGGAATAGCAGTTATCGTTGACTCAGTATACGCCCACACAGCCGCCGACTTTGCCTACTTCTACATTTACGATGCTCTACAGTACCAAGACAACCCCTTCATAAAAGGCACCGATGAATACGGAAAAACTCCCAATTACGACAAAGCATTCACACAAAATTTCTTCTACACAGTCAACTACCAATGGCTCAAACAATTCCACATAGATGGATTCCGCTACGATAATGTCCCTAATTTTTGGGATGGCCCCACCGGAAATAAATATGCGGCACTTACGTACCAAACGTATCAACTAATAAAATCAAAGAAAGATGACCCAGATTGGCAACGATTCTACAATAACGAAAAAATCAATCTTATCCAATGTGCCGAACAACTAAACGATCCAAAAGGAATTCTAACAGAGAGCTACTCAAACACAACCTGGCAAGACAAAACCCTTAACGCAGGCGAAAAAATCGCCAAAGGAAACATGAACGAACTTACAAATTTGGGCTTCATGTTTTGCCTTGACCAATTCCCAAGAGTACAAACCACCAACGGAGACACTCTGAAAAAGACTGCGCTCCAATACTTTGAAAATCATGACCACTCACGATTCATCTGCAACTTCAGCAATGTAGAGGGAGATCCGCTAATTTGGCAGGGAAACAGAAGCTTATTCTATAAACTGCAACCATACCTAATCGGGATGCTCATGGCTAAAGGGATTCCACTGCTTTGGCAAGGCCAAGAATTCGCAGAAAACTATTACCTGCCAAACCCCTCAGACACCGCATCAATGGGACGTGTGCTTCTTTTCCGACCAGTACGCTGGGACTACTTCTACGATCAGATCGGCAAATCAACAGTCGGTCTCGTCAGAAACCTTATTAAAATCCGCAGAAAAAACCCCCAAATAAGACAAGGAGAAGCTTATTTCCATGACGACCAAGCCAACCTACAAAAAAAGGAATCCTTATTTTCCACCGTGTCGACGGCCAAAACTTTAGCCTGATAGCATTAAACTTTAGCGACCAAGAACAAAACGTGCCATTCACCTTCGATTTTGCAGGCAACTACATCGATGAACTTCCTGGATACCAAGACATAGGCAACATAGCCCAAAGCGAAACACGAATAATCAACGTCCACAGCAACTATGGACGCATCCTCACCATCAAACAACCATAAACACAAACGCAAGGATGAACTGATAGAAAAAAGTTAGCAGCCAGTTTTCAACTGTTCATTAATTATAACTCTTTAACCCCATCGAAAGCAGGGTTAAACCTGTATCCATATCTATTACGTTTCTTCTTCTATCAGTTAACCAATTGTTGGTTGCTGCAACATTGCATGCAATCGATAGAAAAACGCTTTAATCTGCAATATTTTTCAAATGTTGTTCTTCTTCTCTTGAGAGTACTGCAATGCTGAAGTTTGAAAGAAAAAAAACATGTGCTGCTTGGAAAAAACACGATTTATTCTTCTTCTACAGTTTGTTCTCGAGTATTACGTTTCTTCATTTTCAGAATTTATTCGCTTGAAAGACTGCTTGAATTTTTCCCCCTCCAGCGATTCAGGCTCAATCAGTTTTGTATAAGGATTGGCTATGTTGTTTTCTGTGGGAAATTGTATGCTGCAGGGTGGCTGCCGCTTTAGTGCTGCTTTTTGTTCTTTTGTCATTTTTAGGCCGAACTTGTGCACTTCGTCGTGGCATGGTTGCCTGCACAGCCATATGAAAGGTGGCTTATGTTCACCTGTGAGGGAGTGTTTAGTCATTTCGTCGCCTACTCTGCCGCATTTGGAACACTGGTTTAGTTTCTTTGGAGGTTTTTGTGTTTTGGTTTTTGACCTACTTTTGACACCGCTGAACTTGCCATAGTCTTTGTAAATATCTTCTTTTGTCATTTCTTTCTTCCTCAATTTCAAGGCTGCACAAGCAATCACTTTAGCCCGTAGTCTTCCGCGAAATTCTTAACTTTGACAAATTTGCCGTTCTTAACGGTTTCCTCTATTTCCTTCTCAAACGCGGGTCTAAGCGGGGGTTCAAGTTCACACTTTTCATAATGCTGGATAATTATGCTTAAAGCTTGGCTTTTATCTTTGAGCCCATACTTTGCCTTAACTATGTTGATTACTCGGCTGTCCCTTTCATTTAAATCGATTACATTTTTCACCATCGAAGCAGCCCTCACATTACTTCACATAATACAAAGTAACATAAGATTATTTACCCATTTTAGCGTTATCACCATAAATGTTTATTTGCAATTAGCGGTTTATAGGTTATTGAAAAAAATATAATAAAAATTGTGTGTGTGCACCAAAATTTAATTAGAACCACACCTAAAACCTTTTCAAGGCTAAAGTTGTTTATTTAACACAGAGAAATCTTGATGGAAAAAGCTAAAATTAAAGATGAAATGTGCACGTGCGGACATCTTAAAAGTGAACATTCATATTTTTTAGATAGAGTATGTACTAAACCTAAATGTGAATGTTACAAGTTAGTTTTGAAGGACGAAAAACCGAAGCTTAATTTTTTAGATTCTTCGTGCTAAAGCAAAGATAGAAAAACTAATAATCGATTCGAATGACACTGCTATGAGGTTCAATACATGGTAAAAATCAGCCTATTGACCTATTTGACTTTTAATTTGAACATGCTCGTTGACAAAGGAAAAGGTATGCCGATAAAAGAAACCAGGCAGTTATGCGAACAAAGAACAATACTTCGAGAGCTGCAAGAGAAATTTCCTTTTGCAGAAACACACCTTGACTTATCATTACTAAAGTTGCAACCCGATGCAGAAGAAGAAATTGAGAATATTTTTTACGATATGGCTACTTCATTAAAAGACAGCGAAATGCTTGTGGGAAACAACGGTCTATGCTTACTAATTGCATATGCTCTAGAACAGATTCAAAGAGAAGCAAGGAAACTTCAAGAGAGAAACAGCGACTAAACGGGTCACTCTATTACTTCTAAGAAGCTCCGCTTTTACCAGAAAACTCTATTCGAACGAAATTCGGTACATATATTTTATCAATAGAAAGAAATGCCAATACCCTTTTCTCTTAACTGATATTTTACTTGCCTCTTGTAGAAGGAGGATTTTCCAACGGTATGAATTATGTGTGTTTTTTGCTTGTTTTGCTGGGATATGACCTTTATAATTCATTCGAAAATAGATTTGCACGTTATTTTGAAGCCATTTCAGACATTGGTATGCTCTGATTAAAGAAGCGTTCTTGAAAGAACTTGGTTTTGAATTATTTAACAATGAGGCAAATCGAAAATTAAGAATGCCATAGCACATTTTAATTTTGAAATTTAAAACAACGGCACAATTAAAGTTAGGGAACAGACAATCGACATACTTTATGAACTTGGGAAATTGCTGAATTTTTATGTCATTTTTCCATAGAACAAATGTTCGAACAATAAAGAAATATGTCAAATTCTAAAATAAAAATCTAAAAAAGAACTTTGACTATCTCGAATAAACAAGATGACTGACTGATATTATTCAACTGATATTATTCATATAGTCTTTGTGTGTGAGTTTTATTTTTTTAGGTTTAGGTTTTGTATTTTGTGAGAAGAGGAGTAGATAGGAGTGGAGAGAAGTTAAGTAGTTAGGAAGTTACGAAAGGGAAAAAGATTAAGATTTAATCCCCAAACCCAACTCTCTATGTTACTCTCTCAACAAGAACAAAAAATAAAAACACACACTTGCATGCTACCTCTCAGTAATGGAAGTTCTTGCTCTCAGAAGAAGTTCTTTAATACAAAATGCAATTTGGTACACAAAAATTTTGCTCCGACGCAAAGATTTTAAGGAGATAAAAAGAAGACAAATTAAAGCTCATTTAAGCAAATACCCATTACCCAGACAAATTTGATAGCCGGCAATTATTAGAGGCCGGGTATGTTTGTATCTACCAGGTTTATATCCATGTTGTAGGTTTGTCCTTCAACTGCTGGCGAGGTCATTACCATTTTGATTGGCCATTGGACGCTGTTGTCCACATAGTAGGCTGCGCTGATTCCTTCGTTGCTATATTCGTAAACGGTGCAGGTTCTTGTTCCAAGGTTCGGTATGGTTATTTGTGTAGTGTACGTGTTGTTTAGTGGTAGGTCTTCTGGTTGGAAATTCATGTCTTCTCTGCTCACCCAGATCGTGGTTGTGTTTTCTGTTGCACCGAAAGATGTCGACATGATGTAGTCGGTGGATATTTGCAGGTGAGTTTGGTTGAAATCAACTATTTCTATTCTCGCGCTAAAGGCGATGCTCAAAGATAAGATTTCAGCTTGGCCTGCATAGGTTGCATAAGCTCCCTTTTTGATCCAAGATTCCGGGCTATTCTGGTTATCTGTCAAACTATTCTCCGTGTTAATTTGGCTATTGGGTGATTTGTTGCCTGTCGTTAAAATCGCCGTAGTAGAGGCGACTGTTGCAATTGCTATAACCGCCACTATAATTATTGCGATTAATTTTTTGCTAAGTATGGTTTTTTTTACGACTTGTTGATTGCTTTCCAATTCGGCCACCAGGTGATTGCAAGAATATTAAGAAATCATATATGTGTTGTGTAGACAAAATGAGGACCAGAACAACAAAAATATTTTCTTAAAGCTGCGGCTCGATAGACCTAAAAATAAACCTGTTTTTATCGGAAGAACAACAACACGCCAAAATTCCAGTTTGTTGTTGTTCTTTTGTTAATTTCACTGAGCGAAATTTCTACTCTGGGATAGGACTAATGAGCTCAACTCTCACCTCTGTTCGACAGATGATTAATAATTTTCTTACACTCTATGGAAACTATTTTATCTTACTTTAAAGTAGTAATTTTTGGTGAGAGTAATTTGGTACAGCAATCCGCAACCGTCTCTACAAAAATCCCCAAGCAACTTAAAGAAAAAATTCAGAAATTCAAAATCAAGCCATCCAAGATTTTGCGAAAAGCCCTTGAAGATGAAGTAAAGAAAAGAGAAATGGAAGAGCTAAAAGTAGAGATAGACAAGCTAAAGCCAATACTTGATAAGGTCAGTGTCGAAGACATCGTGAAAAGCATTAGAAAAGACCGGGACAGCCGATGAAGTTTCTTTTTGATTCATCAGCCATTTTTAGAGCCGTTAAAGAAAACAAAATCGAGTTTTTGGCTGGAAACTACACGATAGAGTTAGCAAGATATGAATTGGGAAACATCATTTGGAAAGACTGTGTCTTACATGCTAAAGTTTCAGAGCAAGAAGCAAAAATGATGGAGAAAACAATCAATCATATCCTAAACTTAATGGACCTAATAGAAGTAGCGGGGAGCGAAGAGGAAATATTGGATACAGCAATAAAACTCAAGATTACTTTTTACGACGCTTCATATGCTTATTTTGCTAAAGTAAAAGATCTTAGATTAATAACAGAAGATGCCCGATTAATCAAAAAGATAACACCTACAACAAACGCTTCCACATTAGAGAGCATCCAATAGATCTCCCTTACAGACTGCAGACCAGATATACAGGTTCAACTCCCATCCCAGCTCTTTAGCGAAATTCTGATTTTTCGTGTATACCCATAGATAATGTTTGGTTGGAAGAAGAACCGCGATTTTTTCAAGTTTTTTCTTCTACTAGTTAATCGACTTTTTCTTTTTAGAGGGGTATTTTGAATTTGACTTAATGGCTTTTACTCTCTTTGCGGTTTGTGAGGTTATGATAGAGATAAAGCAAGCGTCCGAAGGCGATTTTATGGTTAAATCACATCGTCGGCTTCTGATTTTTGCGCTTGTGTGGGTTATTGTGAGATTTGGATAAAGCATTATTTGAAGGGAATTAAGCCGCCTGAGACTCAACTTAGAATCGATGGCGTTAAATCACATGAGAAAGAGGAGCTTTGAAGATTGCAAGTACTGCCTTTAAACCTAACATCTAACCTAACAAACCAACCAAGACCCATAAGCCTTTCATATTGTCAAATAATTATCTATTTTCATTTGTAAGAATCAATCCATTGGCTTATTTGATTTAACTGCATAATCTTAATCTTGTACGGTTCATAATTGATATGGTGGAAAAGCATATGAAGAAAGAAGAAGCAATAGTTTTATTAAATGAATTAGGAGCTAACAACCTTGTTAATCCCCAATTAGTTCTTATTGAACACGATGAACCAGACGGGTATCGATTACAGATCAGAGGAGATTATGATCGTTCCGCAATTAACCTATTTGTTAAAAAAAGAGCCTTGTCATGCAAAATGAACAACAACTACTTGACCGTTTCCAAGCTATAGAATTTTTAATAAAATTTTAACAAGTTTTAATCATTGACAGCATCCTTACAGCAAATTCACCGAAAAGGGCGCATCAATTATTTCCATGGTTAGTTAGTTTTTGGTGCCGCTTCATTTGAAATGGGCAAAAATGTCTCAATTCTTTTGTTGGGGCTTTGATTTTTCTTTTGGACCTCTTTGAGTCGATATTTGAAGTCCGTATTATGTGCTAAACTATTTACTTTAGATTTTTTCGATGTCATTTCTTTATACCTCTAAAAATTTTTAATTCGAAGAATATGATTCCTTGTTGGACAGAAAACATTGTTTCCATCAATCCCTTATCTAATGCAGTAACGCATAAGCAGTTTTCGGTTTCATACATATGGCAGAAGGCGGAGAGGAAAAAAATTAATTCCTCCCCACATATAGTGGACACTTTTTTAACTGTAACTGTGCATTTTCCAGTTCCAAGAGGTTAATCATATGTATAGACTTCCTAAATATGAACGCTCTCAACACCAACTTAAACTACTCCGTCAACAATAACTGGGTTTGACCATATCTCGGCATAGTATTTGTTTAAAGGATATAGATGGTGTAAGGATCGACTCCAAAATAAGTGTCGGTGAAGTTCTGGATACCGCTGGAGTGGGTAAACTTGTTTGGGAAGAGTAAGCTGAACTGCAACAAAGTGACTTAGAGCAAATAGGCAAACAATAGAGCGATCCTTTGGAAAATAATGGTAGTTGTCTGTAATTAAAGATTATTTTGGGTGCCTATAAGAATCAGGTTTTTTCTAAATCAATTTTTGGTTTTGGACTTTTTTAGTAATCTGGCTAAATTGATTCAAACTTTTTACCCTGGTTATAGACGTATTTTCAAGTTATTTTTTATGACAATTAAACCGAAAATTATTTAAGCTTTATGGTCTTAAGTTGTTATTTAGTTGAAAAATTGCAGATCTATTTTGTTTATTTATAAATATAATATCTGAAAGGTTGTTTAATTGGAAGAATTTAAATGTAGACTGTTTTTTTCAACTGAAAATAAAATGAACGGAAAAGAAAAACAAAATGCAAAAATTAAAAAATAAAACTATGGCTATTTTGATTGCTTTGCTTTTAACAATTTCTATGGGCGCTTCAATGATACTAGTACCGGCTACTAGTGCACATTCTCCGCCATGGGATATTCCTACATATGCTTACGTTGTTGCAGCACCTGATCCTATAGGTGTCGGGCAAGAAGCACATGTCTATATGTGGCTTGACCCTGTCTACGGAGTAGCAGGTGGATCCGCTGCTGCCGTTGGCACAAATGGCTCTACAGCCAGCGCGGCGTTGCTATCAAACAGCTATCGATTCAAAAACTACAATCTTACAATCATAGCGCCTGACGGTCATGCGACAACACAGATTTTTGAGACTGTCTTTGATACTACATCAAATCAATTTACCAAATTTACTCCTGACCAAATTGGTACCTACACTCTAGACTTCAGCTTTCCTGGACAAGCCTATGGAGAGAACGGAAACGGCTATGAAAAATCAATTCTGATTAACGATACCTATTTGCCAGCCCAAGCATCTACAACGCTTATTGTGCAACAAGATCCCATATCTTCGCCCATAACTAGCTATCCGCTTCCAAAGGAATACTGGACACACCCAATATACGGAGAAAACACCGACTGGTGGGCAATTTCGTCCAACTGGCTAGGTAGAGGCTCCCCAGTTCCAGGAGGCGCCGCTAGCACCTCAGACGCAACAATGTACCATAACGATGCCATAGGACCCTTAACTCCTCACATTATGTGGACGCGTCCGCTTCAGTTCGGAGGAGTTGTCGGCGGAAACCAGTTTGTTGAAGGCGGCACAAATCCCAACGGCGCTGTTCAAGGAGTCCAATATTACGAGGGGTCAGCATACCAGCCAAGATTCGTCGGTCCGATAATAATCAGTGGAATCCTCATTTACACTGAACCAGTATCATTCACAGGCACAGCCAGTGGACCAACTACCGCTATGGATCTTCGCACGGGAAAGGTTCTCTGGTCTCGCAACGATGTCCCACCACTTTCATTTGGCTATATATTCAATCTTTGGGATCAAGAACAGCATGGGACTTTTACACCAATATTGTTCACATCCAACTTTGGCAGTGCTTATGATGCATACACAGGAAACTGGCTATTCGACACAAAAAATGTCCCTTCAGGTACGTCAGTTATGGGTCCAAGCGGCGAAATAATAAGGTATGTTATGCGCAACGCAGGCACAACTGCGAATCCACAATGGTATTTGTCTCAATGGAACTCATCTAAACTGTGGCAGTACGACATTAATCCATTCACCGGCGCTGGCAGTCTTTCACCAGCACTTGTAAATGCAACCAACAACGCTCTCATTACAAAAAATCCAGCACAGTTAGGTACTAGCCAATACACAGATTATATCATAGTCGATGCGGATATCCCCATTAACTCTACTACTATCAATCCTAACGCGCCCAGTCACGGTTTAACTACTTATGACTGGAACATTTCGATACCATGGCTCAACACCATGACCCCAGCACCCTCTGTACAAGCAGCTAACTATGGTGATATGATGCTTCTCAGAAGCGGCAACCTGCCTTCAGGTTTCGCAGCAAATCGGAACGGCGCAGATCAAGCTCCTTACACATACTTCGCTGTTAACCTCAACGCATCTAAAGGACAAGTTGGCACTGTAATGTGGACGAAAACATATAATCCAGTAGCAGGCAACGTCACTATGTTGCAAAGCGCAGTAGATTTTGATACAGGCGTCTTTGTTATACAACTAATGGAAACTCTAAATTGGCAGGGATACAGTTTGAAGGACGGCAGCTTGCTTTGGACAACACAACCCCAATCGGTTTGGAACTACTATTTCGACCCTGGACAGCCCGTTTTAGGCACAATTGCTTATGGGAAATTCTATAATGCTGGCTTCGGAGGAGTAACCTACTGCTATGACGATTTAACTGGCGAATTATTGTGGACTTACGGTAACGGCGGAGAAGGCAACAGCACTAACGGTGGCTTGCAGATCTTCTATGGAGTTTACCCAACTATGATACAAGCTATTGCTAACGGAGTAGTATACGTGGCTACTGATGAACACACTATGCCAAACCCATTCTACAAAGGTGCTACAGCACGTGCTATTAACGCCACCACAGGAGAAGAAATATGGCAACTTTCAGAATACCCCAGCGAGTGGGGTTTCAGCGAAGCTTATTCATGGGCTACCGCAGATGGCTTTAGCGTATTCATAAACGGTCTTGACAACCGAGTTTACAGTATAGGCAGAGGACCCAGCGCCATGAGTGTTTCAGCTCAAGCTTTTGATTCATCAATAGTCATTAGAGGTACAGTGACAGATATCTCCGCAGGCACACAACAAGATGAGCAATCGGCACGCTTCCCAAGCAGTGTTCCTGTTGCATCCGACGCTAGGCATGAAAGATTGGATGGGCTATGTCTATCAGCAGAAGCCACTTTATGATAACTTTACAGGCGTTGATGTTACGATAAATGTTGTGGATTCTAACGGCAACTTCCGAAGCATCGGGTCAGCAACAACTGACGAATATGGAATGTACAGCCTAACATGGACACCTGACATTTCAGGGGACTTCAAAGTAGTCGCAACATTCGCTGGAACAAATGGTTACTGGCCATCAAGTTCGGAGACCACCTTTACTGTCCCAGAACCACATGCAACCTCAACACCAACAGCAGCACCACCCGTCTCAATGACTGACACCTATGTGTTAGGCACTGGAATTGCCATAATAGTCATATTGGTTATCATCGGCGCAGCCATACTGATGATTCTTCGAAAAAAATAAAACAAAATCACCCTTCTTTTCTTTTTTTATTTTTAAGAAATCTCAAAATTATCTATTGACATTATAACTAAAACAATCATGATGATCTTATCGGAGCAATTTTAATAAGGTTGGCACCAAACGATTTGTTGGAGAACTCTCCTTTGCCTGAAAAAGTTCAGGTATTAGCTCTTTTTCCTCTGTAGTGGAAGACTACCGCAAAGGTCGCTGTACCCAACAATGCAAGAATAATTATCAACCAAGAAAACTCTGGAACGGTAGGCGTTGATGTTGGGCTTGAGTTTGAAGAGGACGTATTTAATGGTTCAAACATGTTTGTTTTCATAAGTTGCTCTTGAGATAGTAGTTTATTGTATAGGAAGCCGTTTTGGTATTTTGATAGTTCGACATGAGTTACTGTTTCATTATGTAAAAGATTGGTTTGAGTATCATTTCCGTTGACAGTAATCCACCCCAGCCTTATCACACTGATAGAGATAGGTTCCCTCAAAGCTGGATTTAGGGGTTCGTAAAAAACTTCACAATACCGCAATCCCCCTCCTTGTGCCCCTGAAAAGTGACCGAAACTCATAGCTAAATCCATGAGAAAACTACTGTTTACATCCTTGCCAATTGAACACCCAATCGCTCCTTTTGTACCAACAACGTTTCCACCTGAGAAAACCTGAATTGTGTAGACTTCAGTTACACCCGAATCAGTGGGCAATGTAACGTTAGAAATACTGGTAAAGTTGATCACGGCAATTGCAGAAGAAGCACCTTGCTGAATGTATGCATACATCAAGTCAACATCAAACAGTTTTTCAAGGTCCAATGGTTGTGGGTTTTGAACGATAAGTTGGAATGGCTGAATAGATGGATAATGTGATACAGAATGTCCAGCAGAGTCCGATACGCCAACGGAAATCCAGTAGATCCCTTCGACTGTTGGAGTAAACCAGAATGTTGCAGACGTAGCTTCAGGCGCAGCGATTTCATTTCCGCCACTTGCCCGATATTGGGCTGGATCCATGCCTGCCTCCCAAGGAGGAAACCACTTAGTATACCACTGATAAGTATAGGGCGGCGTTCCACCACTAACTGTTGCCCTGATTTCAAACGTTTGATTCACATATGCAGGTGGAGGCGACACAAATTCTACGTCAATAGAAATATCTTGTGCCTTAACAGTGCCCAACTCTGCCGCGACTGACATTAACAGACATGGAAGAAGAATCGCCAACATAAGAGTCGCTTTCCTCATCTATAACACCAGACAATAGCTATTACTAAGGAGGCACTTTTAGTTCTATTCTTGGAACATGTTGTTCCTCTTTTGGAACACGTGATCTTTTTGCTTGCGCACTTCTTTTCTGTTTGACCGGGAGATGAGCTGAATGTTGGGTTATTCTCAAAGATATCCTTCTTAACTTAACTACGCTTACAATTGATAGTGCGCAGATGAATAAGGGTAGAAGTATCAACCATGATAATTTGGAATTGTTGGCGAGGGCGCAGGGTTTTGGGAAGAAGTAGGCGTTCCTGTCGCAGCCTATGTTGAGTTGAGGTGTGTGTGGAGATTAAGTTTAGTCCACCAACTTTCTCTTTTTAATGATCTTTTTTTCGAATTAGGCAACAATTTGGGAAGAATTTAGCGCAAAATGGAAAAACCAATTAATAAGATCTTAAACATGAACGATTTTGAAAACTCTAACTATATATGCGGACAACAAATGGAATGAGTCCAATCGCATGTATTGGACTTAACTCAATAGATGGAGAAGGAGCATTTCTATGTCCAGAATGTGGAAATAGAATATCCCCGATGACTGCGCCGAAGAAGGATAATCAATTTTGGAGATAAAGGTCAAAACACAGAGTCTGGATGAAGTGATAATTCAATGCAACAAGTGTGCAACTATAATTCATTTAACGGGTTTTTTCTCTACTGCAAAACCTACTTCTTTAAACTAACAAAGGACCATGTCAGAAATTCGCACTGTTCTGTGGAGAAGAAACATCAAATAGATCAGAGAGTAACATAACTTAGGTTAACGATGTTTTCAAAACCAGTTTGGTTTACTGTTAAAGAGAAAAAATGGCAGGTTGGTTACTTTGGCAAGTTTTCTTGGACTGGTGAGGAAGATTTCTGGGACTCGGATAATTGCACGATGAGTTTTGCGAGAACTCTAAACAATGAGTGCCTGATTGTTGTCCGAAGCAGCCAAACAATACTTAGTAATTTCATGGAAAAAGAAGTTATGCTAAGGTACATGCTGGGCTTTGAGATTTCGACAAAACCATCTGAACCCAAAACTGAGCTGTATACTGCGAGGAATAATATACCAAATAGAAGAGAAGGCCCAAAAAATCGTTGGGTCTTTCAGCTTGATGATAAACATTGGATCTGGGAGTGGGCACAGCAAGGCGTAGACATCACCGATTCAACAATCTACAGTTTGTATACTGAGATAGTGAATGAATTGGGTCATCCATCGAAGAATCCAAATAATATCTTCGATGTACAGGTAAATGTGCAAGACAACAGGGTAATTCCCGTTGTATATCAGCCGAGCGTTGACGCCTTGAAAAACTTCCTTCGCGAAGTCCACTGCGCAAGAGGACCTACCAACCAAGATGGATCTTATGAAATGGAGGTTTCTCTTCTATTCAACAACGAAAGACTTCGCCAGCACGGGATCTTGAATTCTATCTACCAAGGACTACGACAAATAATCTACGGAAGGGTGATGGATCTAGAATCATTCAAGATTCTTGTCGCCAAGGATCCGGCTAATAATAGATTTACCTTCGAAGGAATATACAGCTACGAGACCGGAATGAATGCCGATTCAATCCACGGCGACAAACCTCCACCAGCACCAAAACATCCAATCACGTACTATTTCGTAGACCATAAACACCCTGTGATGTTTGTAAACACAGCAAACCACGCCATGGCTGAACACGACGCGAACGAGAGGATTTGGAAATGGGAGTACATCCCATGGCTAGAGGATGCCCCAGTTAAGCTAGGCACCAAGACCAGAAAAGAAATTGAAGAGAGCTTCAAGTCACCACTCAAATTCTGGTAAACCAAACAAAAATTCAAACCCATCAGGTTGGCCCATTTTTTTAAGTTAGCGCAGTTTGCACCCGCCAAAAAACATTAAACTAAACCAGCAAGAATGCCCACTACTGCACCAAGCCTTCGCCTCATCTTTCTGATGGGAAAAAACCGCATTAAAAGGATACAACAGTTTTCAGCCGCAAATAGGGCTACTGCTGGAAATTTATCTAGCATATTCGTCCATTGAACCCACAATAAAAGCTCAACTTATGACTTTTCGAAATCGCGAGCGACTGGGGGCTATTGGTCCGCTGCCTGCGACAAAGACAACTACGGATGGCTTTTGCTGTCAGTTGATTTAGTTAATGTTCCATTTAATGGAATGTCATAAACTTTCCATAAACCCCCTTCGTCTCTAATTGGCACTTAATCATTTTTTCACCATTATAGTGGACGAACTTTTTCTTTGGGCAGAAACAAGCCTTAAAAAAACCAAGGCAACCTGATTAAGACAATTCGAACCCACAGAATCTAACCTTGTGTTGGTTAGCGACGTACTAATAATGCTTTAACATAACTAACTAATCACCATGACCCAGTGATTGGTTTTATAGAAACTGAGAATCTAACAAAAAAATTCTCTGACTTGATAGCTGTAGACAACGTTAGTCTTCGAGTTAACGACGTTCGCAGCGCTAATAATTTTGGGATATTTATTTTCTTGCCATTTTTAGCAATTTATTTAGCTAGCGAAATACGCATAATAAGTCTAGACATAAACGGGATTCTTATAATCACAGGTATCCTTTCCGCGATTGATATCGCTCTTTATTTCGTAAGTAAAGCAGCTTTTCAACGAGAGGAAATACTAACAAAGTGGAAGTAGCAAAGTTGGAAGCGCCGAGGAGGAGGTGGGAAAAGTGGTGGACATGAAAGATTATTATCAAACAAACAAAGGGCGACTTCTTGGAATTGGGGGAATATTAATTGTTGTGGGCCTTGTCCTCTATTTTGCAAGAGGCCAAGAAGCGGTGCTCGTATTACCCATCGTTGGGATTGTGTTGTTCATTGCAGGTGTTATTTATAAGCCGTGCAAGAAGAAATAAAACGTTGCCAGTGACGCGCAATAGCCAGGAATCCTCGACCGATTGGATATCTGTCCATTCAATCCGTCTTTTCCTTTATTTTGAGCTCATAGCGATAGAAGCAGTGGTTTTCTAAGTGCAATGCTATATCCACTGCACCAGACATTTGGGCGAGCGATAACTTAAATTATTCTGTTTCGCCTTTTTCACCCAGTTTTCTAAAATTGACACATAAGCGCAGTAGACGAACCCCTAAATCCGAAGAAGTTCACAGTCAACTGGCAGGCACCTAATTATTCAGCAAATACACAAGCTCTGTTCTTGGTTTCTGCCTGTTATAGCCTCCATAACCACCTTGCACCTTGAATTCAACTTAGACGACAAACAGCACAGCGCAGCATAGTCCTGTTGTTTGTAGTATAGGCGCTTTTCCGCAACAACTAATATATAAAACTCGGAAATTTATGGCGGGTCCGACGGGAGTTGAACCCGCGACCCTCGGATTAAAAGTCCGATGCTCTAGCCTGACTGAGCTACGGACCCGCAAAGATTTGTTGCGGCTGATAGGAAAAGAAGAAGGGGTTTTTTAGTATTTCTATTGATTTAGTGAAAAAAAAGGAATTGCTAATGGGGGTGTTTGGGCTCTAAGGATTGTTGATATGAAGCCCTTGATTTTTTCTTGGGAGTTGAGGATGGTTCCGATGGTTTTTGCACCTTTTTCGGTGAGTTTGTAGACTCTTTTGCGTTCGATCCAGATTCCCTCAACTAAACCGTTGCGTTCCAGAGAATAAAGCAGGGGTAGACGGTTCCTGAGCTGGCGAGGAACCAAAATTTTTTGCATATGAAGGATGTGACGGTGTATCCGCTTATGGGGCCGTTTTGGAGTTCAGCCAGTATTATTGTGTCCATGAAGCTTTTGATTACGCGTTCATGCATTTTTTGATTATTCTGGCTTCGGATTTGTCTCCGTTTACTGTGATTGTTAAGGCAACCATGTTATTCTGTTCCTTCGGTTGTTTGTTCTTGTTTAGTTATATAGGAATTATTTGGATTTAAATAAAAAGTTATGACACTGCTGAAAGTGTATAAACAAAATAAACTCTCGCTCTTGAACCTGAAGAGCTAAGCTCAACAATAAAACTTCGTAAATTGCCCAAACTCATTTTCATATATGGTTACATAACTTGCCCATAGATGCATGATAGTTGACATAGAAGTGTTATCTTAATCCACGTAATTTCAAGAAAAATTTCACTTTTTATATACATAAACCCCTACAAACCCACCATGTTTTAACGTTAAAATATCCATTTTTCTGCCTCCTCGCCCGAATTTAATAGTCAGCGATATATGTACATGTTAACAAACGTTAATTCTCATTTTACCCATCGAAAGTATGGTGCCCTAAACGTGATTTCATGGAAATATACCTTTAAACGATTAAATGAAGAATACGAAATAGCCAACAAAAAGAAGCATGCCTTAGACAACCTCTTTATGTCAGGCAAAATCTCACAAGCCACACGCGACTCATTCACAGGCGACATAACCGCAGCAATAGCCGAAATCGAAAAACAACGCCAAGAACTCGGCGAAAAAATGCAGGCGAAAACCCTCGAACTAGAAAGCCAATTAAAAACCTTAGAAACCCTTCTCGCTAACTACGAAATTCAACATGTAGTCGGAGAAATAGACGAGGAAAGCTACGCACGAGAAATAAGTCTGCTCTCAAACACTCTTGAAACAACAAGAAACGAACTCGGTGTAATCAAACAGGCAACAGACCAACTTTTTCATAGCGCTCAACCAATTCAAGCTCCAGAACCAGCTCCAATAATGGAAGCTCCAGCAGTTCAACCGACGGCGGTAGAAGCGGCCCCTTTAGAGGTCCCATTGGAAGCTACACTTGTTGAGTCAGCTCCAATTATAGAAACTTGCCCAGTTGAAGCAGCGCCAATCGAAACTGCCCCAGCTGAAGCTCCAGTAGCTGAGACAGCCCCAGTTGAGATGGCGGTCCCTTTAGAGGCCCCAGTGGAAGTTCAAGTTGAGCAAGCCACCATCGAAGCCCAAGTCGAAACCGCTCCAATAATCGAGAGTACACCAATTGTTGAGGAAGCTCCAGTTGTTGAGGCTCCCGCGGTTGAAATCCCAACCGAGGCGCCAACGATAGACGCTCCAACAGTCGAAAAGTCAGTTGCAGAAACTCTAGTAATTGAAACTCCAGTAGAAGAAGCTACTGCAATCGTTGAAGAAGCTCCAGCCCAAATAATTGAAGAAGCAGCCATAGTCGAGCAAGCTCCAGAAGAAGTCGCTCCCGCAATGGTCGAAGAAGCATCTCCAATCGAGCAAGCTCCAATTGAAGAAGCCCCCCTCGAAGCAGCCCCCATGGAAAACACACTAGTCGAAATTGCTCCCGCAATAGTTGAGGAAGCCCCAGCGGTTGAAGTTGTTGCAGAAGCAGAGCCAGTTATTGAAGAAGCCACTCCAGTAGAGATTGTCACAATGGAACAAGGTCCAGTTGAAACTGCCCCAATTGAAGAGGCTGCAGCAATCGTTGAAGAAGCTCCAGCCGAAATGGTTGAAGAGGTAGCTCTAGTTGAGCAACCAACCATTGAAGTCGCCTCAATTGAAGAAGCCCCAATCGTTGAGGCTCCGGCAGTTGAGACTCCAGCCGAAGAATCTCCAGCAATCGTAGCATCGGTTGAAGCAACCTCAATTATTGAAGTAGCCCCCATGGAAGAAGCTCCGATAGTTTCTGCTGAGCCAGAAGCAACTGAAATAATAAACGAAGCTGTAATTGCAGAGCCAGCAGTCGAAGAACCAATCACAGAAGCTCCAGTAATCGAATCACCAGTAGAAGAAGCTGCTGAAATCGTTGAAGAAGCTCCAGCCGATATAGTTGAAGAGGTAGCCCCAGTTGAGCAACCAACCATCGATATCAAAGAAAATCCCGCAATCAACATTGAAGCTTCAGAAGAAATAGTAGACCCAACAGATGTAGTTGCAGAAGCAGCCCAGGAACAGCCTGAAGTAGAAGCTCCACTCCAATCCTTCGAGGTAACAGAGCAAGCTCCAGTTGAAACAACCCTTGAAAAAGTTCTAGAAGAGCCAGCAATCGAACCCGTTTCCATGGTGGAGGAGGCCCACAGTCCAGCCCACCCTTCAGAAGCGCCTCAGCAGGCGCATTCAGAATTGACAACGGACGAAGACAGCGACCAAACCCACCAAGCAGACGAAAACGAAGAAAACACCACAACTGAATAAAATAAACTGTATTCTTCTTCTTTCTTTTTGTTTATTTCAATTTTTTAACCCTCAGCCGCCCAGGCGCTGGCAGCCCTACCAACCCCCAACCAAACACCCCAAATAAGCAATCTACCAAACAAACGAAACACAGCAAAACAGCTTCTTATATTTGTGTTTGATCGTAAACCTTGAGATATGATTTAACGGGGTATTGCTTTATTCAGTCGCTTCCCTAAGTATCCACGCTTTTGGTGTTGCTATTTTTCTAGTTGTGATTTTAGTAGGTTTATGACTGACCAGGCCGCGAGGGCACTGGTGTGGGGGTTGTCAGGGTGGGGGTCGTTGGCGAATTGGAGGTTTATTTCTCCGTAGCGCCATTTTGCGTGGATTTGGTGGGTGTTGCGTGTGACGGCGGGGTCGGAGACGACTTTGACTTTTACTTTGGCAGGTTTAACGGTTAACGCTAATGTTGCTGCTACGTTCATTTCGCGTGGGAACTGTCTTGTAGCTTGCTCTGCGTAGCCCTCGTAGATGGTCTCTTCTTGGCTGTTGGTTTTTCCCAGCGCTTTAGGGGGTTTGCGGCTGGTCAACGTGACCTCGCTGATTCCTGCTAAAGCGGCAGGAGAGAGTGCGTCTAAGCCTCCGATGGCGCCTGAGGGAAAATGAAGGCGAGGAGTATTTGTGTTTAAATCCAAAAGAGCGCCTGTACTCATAACGATGAAGTCAACATTTGCTGCTAAAATTTTGTTGTAGTATTCTCGCACGGCTTGCTGGGATGCTGCCTCAACAACTATTGACGGCTTAGACGCAAGCAACTCATCCACGTTTGCCATGATTTTTACAGGGAATTTTAATCGGTCTTTGAGTTTTTGTGCTTTTGCCCCGTCCACATCAAAAATGACAAGTTCATCACAAACAACTATCTTGCGCTCCATAGATTCAGCTAAGACTGTTCCAATTGCACCGCAACCAATCAACCCAACACGTTTCATTTTTTAGTTACCGCCCCAAAGACAGCGACGGGAATTACTCCCGGAAACATCGGCACTTCTTGTCCTTGACCGGCTTTGGTAACAACGTTGAAATCACCTACAACTTTGAGAGTGCCGGCGATATCTTCTTTGCTTGAAATAATTATGTCAGCACTTGTTTGACTTCCAGTATAGACTTCAAGAGATAAAATTGGAGTATTTAGCGCCAATTTTTGTGCAGCTTTCTTTCTTCGCACATCCTCAATTAAAGCCATGACTTTATCCCCTTCCTCTTCAACAGTTTTATCGACAAGAGCGTTGTCTATTTTTGGCCAGGATGTAATCTGTAAGCTTTTAAATCCTTTGTCTTCAGCGTACATGTTTTGGTAGATTTCTTCAGTTAAGTGGGGAGTTATCGGAGCTAGTAGCTGCAGAATCTTGTATAAAACGTTGTATAAGGTCTGCTGTGCGGCTCGTCTTTTCGCTGAACTTTCGGGTTCTTGACGGTAAAGTCGGTCTTTTACCGATTCAATGTAGTAGTCGCAGAACACGTGCCAGGTGAAGTTGCGTATGTCTTCAACGGCGATGTTGAATTGGCATTTCTCAAATGCGTCAGTAATTTTCTTTATTATGTTCTCAGTTTTGCTAAGGATCCATTTGTCGAGCAGTTGCAGTTCCACTTCAGCGTTGGCTTTTGGGTTGTAGTCCGCAAGTAGGTTGCTTGCGAACCCTGTAACGTTCCAGAGCTTAACTAGGAAGCGTCTGCCGTATTCAACGTCTTGGGCGCGGAAAGGAATATCTGAACCTGTTGCGCCTCCGCCAGCTGCCCACTGCCGAGTTGCGT
Source organism: Candidatus Bathyarchaeota archaeon (assembly GCA_963775685.1). Lineage (GTDB taxonomy): Archaea > Thermoproteota > Bathyarchaeia > Bathyarchaeales > Bathycorpusculaceae > Bathycorpusculum. The sequence continues at coordinate 62,197 of CAVZJV010000001.1, read as the reverse complement.
CTGCGCCGCTTTTGTTGAGTACTTCAGGTGCTGCAACATAGTTCTTCAGGGATTTACTCATTTTTCTGCCGTCAGCGCCAAGTACCATGCCGTTTATCAGGACACTGTTGAATGGGCGCTCATCGAAAAGTGCGAGGTGACGTACCATGAGGTAGTATGCCCATGTTCGGATGATATCTGTGCCTGAGGGATGCATGCTTGCGGGGAACAGGTGCTTCCAGTCAGCCCGGTCAGGCCAACCAGCATGGACAGCACAGGTAATTGACGAATCCATCCATGTGTCGAGCACATCGGTTTCGCCTGCAAAGTCGGTTCCGCCGCACCTAGGGCACGCCTCAACTTTAGGTTTTTCCATTCGGGGATCAATTGGCACCCAGCTTTCCAGGGCAACAAGGACTTCGCCGCAGCTCTTGCAGTACCACACCGGAATCGGCGTGGCGAATAAGCGTTGGCGGCTAACCACCCAATCCCAATCCAGGGCGCGGGTCCAATCGATGAGGCGGTTTTTCATGTAGTCGGGGTACCAGGGGATTTCGTTAGCGTTCTTCTCTATTGCTTCGGAGAGAGGCATGGTTTTCATGAACCACTGTTTAACCTCGAGGATTTCGACTTGGGCTTTGCAGCGGTCACAAACTCCGACTTCATGCTGGATCTTCTCCGATTTTTCCAGCAATCCAGCGGTTGCTAAGTCTGCGACGATAGCTGCGCGTGCTTGGTTAACGTATAACCCTGCGTATTTGCAGCCTGCCTCGCTGATTTGCCCATTTTCCTTTAAAAGTCGAATGACTGGGAGTTTATGTTTTATGACTGTCTTCACGTCTTCTTTATCGCCGTACGTGCAAATCTGGACAACCCCCGTACCAAAGCATGGATCAACTGATTCCTCAGCGATAACTGTCACTTCACGGTTCATCAGCGGCACAGAGATTTTTCTATTAATGTACTTGTTGTAGCGTTCGTCTTTGGGGTTAACTTCCACTGCGACGCATGCAGGTATGAATTCAGGACGTGACGTCGCGATGAGCAGGTATTCGCTACTTCCTTCAAGGTTAAAACGAATGTAATGGAGGACCCCCTCTTTCTTTACATGGTCAACTTCAGCGTCGGCGATGGCAGTTTCGTCTCTGGTACACCAATTCACCGGATGTGTGCCCCGGTACATGTAACCTTTCTTGTGCAGCAAAACAAAGCTCAGTTGTGTGCGGCGCCAATAGTCCGGGTTCATCGTTTTGTATTCGGTGGTCCAATCGATGCTAGCTCCCATCTTAAGGATGCCTTCTTTCATCATGACGATGTATTTTTCGACCAGTTCGATGCACCATGAGCGAAACTGATCAGGTGGGACATCACGTTTGCGGATGTTTTTGGCTTTTTCCACTTGAATTTCTATGCCTAATCCATGGCAGTCCCAACCCTGCGGGAACAGCACGTTGAAGCCTTGCATGCGTTTGAAGCGGGCAACCATATCAAAATAGGTCCAGTTTAAAACATTGCCCATGTGCAACTCGCCCGACGGGTAAGGCGGCGGCGTGTCAATGCTGAAAGGAAGGCGCTCTTTGTCATTCCAGTCGTAGTGGTAGATGCCGATTTCTTCCCATTTGATCTGCCATTTCCGCTCAATTTCAGAAAAATTGTATTCCTTAGGCATAGGTTGCATGATTAGTTGACTCCGTAACTTTTCATCTGGTAAGGTCTATTGACTGTTTAAGTGTTACGCTCAAGCTGGGATTAAAGGACTTTGTCTACTTTGGGAATTTTTCTAATCAAGAAAGCAACCAGAAAACAGAGCGCTACAGCAACGGGGCTTACAACCTCGAATTTTAGCAAGCGGCATCTGGATGTTTTTCAATGCCAGAGCTAGATAGATGAGTATGGGCGCTTGCAGTATGTATGCGGTGTATGAGCTATCAGAGAGTGCTTTGGTGAACCGATTTTGGGTGTTCAGTCTTTCTCGGAAAAACACCGTTAAACCAACAACCACTGCGACGCAGAAGAGTTGTTCCCAAAATGCATAAGCCGCCGGCTGCCAAAACATTCCGCCGTAAAAGGGGTTGAAGTAGCCATTGGAGCCACCGACAATTATTATGATTGGCAATAACGCCAAAAGCAAAATGGCGACCCTAACCCAAAAACTGCCTGTACTTTTCAGTATACTTTGAATCCAATTGTTTCTGTAACCTATTATCCCAACTACAAACAATGCAATGTACTGTGGAAAGAAGGGAAGCTGGAAGTTGAGTAAATCAAAAACATAGCCAACCGGAAAAACAAGTCTAGTAACAAACGTTACTGCGCCGAGCATTAAGCCAAAGAGCAAGATGACGTGATTTTTTGGAGTGCCATATGCTTTGGCAGGTTTAAGTGCGAGGCTTCGCCAAGCCATGAATGCTATGGCAAAGAAAAGCAACGCCTCAACAAACCACAGAGGTCCAAATCCCAATCCTGCGAGAGGGTTTGCAGCAAAGAAGCCTAGAAGCGACCCTTGGAAGCCGTTAAGCGCAAACTGCATCAAGGGGTCGATGAAGAAAATGAAGCTCAGATTGGGATTCCAAGTCTCAATAGACGATCCACAATGTATAGTCCTTGTCCTTTACGGTCGTAGGATGCAGGGGTGAAATAGCCCGAGAGCAGGAACAATAGTCCCATAAAGAACGCTTGGCAGATTACTTGGAAAAACACGTATAGTAAGCCCTCTGGCATGCTTACTGTGCCTTCGTGATAGTGCCATAAGCCTGTTGGAGGCCCGTAAGTTATCGTTAAGTGAACTAGGATTACAAGAATGATTAGGAACACTTTGAGGTTATCTAAGTAGATCAAGCGGGTTTTGGGGACTACAACATCTAATTTAAATGTAGATTGCTCAAGGTGTTTTTGAGCTTTTTGTCTGCATTTTGTTTGGTTGTTGTGATATGAGGTTTTTTGGCAACAACAGCATGCTATAGAACACTAAATCTTTTAAAAGCAACAAGCCTCTTGAGGTAATTATTTTTTTCGGCTGTTTGACTGAAGTCAATTGAATAGTTTCTTTGGGTCGTTTTCTGTAATGTGTATTCTTACAGGTTAATGGCTTTAGCTTACTGTTTTTGGAGAAGACTTTAAGAGTATGACACATGTCATATAATTGCATATGTGGATGGAACGATGATGAAAGTTCAATATATCCCAATATTGGTAATTATGGCAGTACTGCTAATGACCATCATACCCACAACAATTGCCGACAGCACAATCGAAGTAATAAACCTATCACACGATACCTACAACTTAACTTATCAACAAATTACAGAAATGCCCCAAACCACTCTATATGCTGAACTCTACTGTTATGGCAGCCTTGTAGCCAGTGGAGATTGGACTGGAGTGCAACTCAGCTATATATTAACACAGGCAAACGTTAGCTCTGAAGTAAAATCAATCCAATTTACAGCTTCAGACTCTTACATGGTCACAATACCCATTCAATTGGCTATGACGCAAGAAACGATTATAGCTTATCAAAAAGACGGGGATCCAGTAACTGGGCTACGTTTGGTCCTTCCAGGAGTTAACGGCGCATCTTGGATTGCTCAAATAGTTTCCATAACTATGGGCGACAATGAAGTTGATTCACCGGCCGCCGCCTCGGGATCGGGGGGGCGAGCCGATCTAATAACAAACCTCCTTGAAAACACACAGGCACTTCCTACACCCACAATGACTCCCAAACAAACGCAATCTACTTCCCAACCTATTCCTGATAACTCCACGACAAACCAAATTGTTCCTCCCGCAAACGACTCTAAGCCCACTCAAACACTTCAACCACAAACCGAAAATGGTCAATCAATAAGCTTGGACAATAGTTCAATAGTCTTAATAGCCGCCGTTTTCGTAACCGGTTCGGCGATTGCAGCAATCTTTGCATACAAGAATAAAATGAAAATAAAAGACACGACTCAAAACAAATAAACAAAGTGCAATTATTAGCAAAACTAATATGAGTCAAAGCAACATTACCCAATAGTTCTTGGGGAGCTGGGAAAATGACCTGGCTGAGAGGACGGCTGTTTGCTGTCGACCCTTAGGAACCTGAACCAGGTAATACTGGCGGAGGGAAAACAAATGAACCACAATACATCTAAACCTAAAATTGAACCCAGAACTCAAATCCTCGCAGAAATAGCAATTTTTACAGCCTTAAGCACAGCCTTGAGTCTTATTACATTCGTCGTTTTTCCAGAAGGTGGATCCGTTACTGCAGGCTCAATGGTGCCCATGCTTTGGCTGGCTCTGCGCAGAGGACCAAAAATCGGCATCTTTACAGGCGTCATCTATGGGTTGGTGCAGTTGGCGATTATGCCCCAAATATATTACCCAACTCAAATTTTGCTGGATTACCCCTTAGCATTCGGTTGCTTGGGGTTAGCGGGTTTCTTCAAGAAATATGCATTAGTAGGCGTGGTTGTTGCAATAACAGGCAGATTTATTATGCATCTGATTTCAGGAGCACTCTTCTTTGCAAGCTACGCTCCTCCAGGAATGAATCCTTGGGTTTACTCAACAATCTACAACGGAAGTTACATGCTGCCCGAGTTGATAATTAGCGTTTTCTTTATCTACTTACTACATAAGAGCAATGTGTTGAAGGCATACATGTAATGGGAAAACTAGCCGGCAAAGACTTAGAGAAAATGCTAAATTGCATAAAAAAAGATTTCCGAGTTATCATCCCACCTATGATTGGGTATGATGCAGGGGTTCACCTTTTACATGGCAAGTACGTGGCGGTTGCAACGGACCCATGCACGGGGGTTTCTGAAAACTGGTTTGGGTGGCTAATGATTAATTATGCCGCCTCCGATGTGGCGCTATTTGGGGCTAAACCTGAATTTTGCACCATTAACCTTCTTGGACCGATAGGAACCAAAGCTGAAGTCTTCCAAAAGATCATGAAACAAACCTGCAGCGCTGCCGACGAATTAGGGATAGCCATCGTCCGCGGGCACACAGGTATGTACGGTAGCCTCAAAGAACCGCTCGGAGTCTGCACCGTTTACGGAACCTTAGAACCCACGAAGTTGATTACGCCGGGAAACGCTAAGTCAGATGACTTGATCTTGTGCACTAAGCCGCTTGGTTTAGAAACAATCACCAACTTCTCGCTCAACCACAAGGAAAAAGCCCAGGCGCTCTTTGGTGTTGACGAACAAGGCGCGCTCGAAAAACTGGTCTACTTGCAAAGTTGCGTAAAAGAAGCTCTCCAACTCATCGAGATTGAGGGAGTGCATGCGATGCATGATGCAACGGAAGGTGGGTTTGTGGCGGCGCTAAACGAGTTGGCTTTGGCGTCAAAAGTTGGGTTTAGGGTGGATTTGGATAAAGTTCCAGTTTCAAAGGAAGTTTATGAGCTAAAAAACCATTTCAACCTCACCGATGACCAAATGCTGGCTTTGTCTTCGACGGGAACGATTTTGGCAGCCGTGAAGCCTGAAGCGCAAGAAAAAGTGAAAGCCGCATTAAGGAAGAATGAGCTTTCGGCTTATTTTTTGGGTGAATTCACAGAGAATACAGAACGGATTCTAATTAAGAAAGGAAAAGAAGCGCCGTTCCCCCAGATAGCTGACGACCCCTACACACGAATTCTTTCTGGAAAATAGTTACTTTTTGAGTTCTTTTAGCACAAAGTTGACTATTTCTTCGGCGATGTTAACTTTCGCAACTACCTGCAAGCCTTTCCAACCCGGCTGACTATTCACATCCACAATGCGTGGTCCATCTGGGCCCTCAAGAATGTCCACCCCGGCGATTTTGCAGCCCACAGCTTTAGCGGATTTTATGGCTATTTCTCCAAATTCTTTACTGATTTTTGCAGGAGCAGGTTTGGCTCCTTGGCTGTAGTTGGTTTTCCATCCTGTAGCAACTCTTCGCATTGAGGCAACAACCTGGTTGCCGATAACAAAGGCGCGTATGTCTGAAGTTCCATGAGGAACAAATTCTTGCATATAGATTACGCCATGGTGGAAGGTTATGGCTTTAAAGACTGTGTCGGCGATGTCTATGTCGTTTACCCGGGTGGCTCCTTTTCCGCGTGAGCCAAATATGGGTTTGACGACTATGTCGCCGCCTAGTTCATGGAATGCTTTTATGGCTTCATTTACGCTTTCGGTGGCTAAGGTGCGAGGTACAGGAACGCCAATGTCCTCCAGAAGCGCCAAGATGTCATATTTGTCGACGCAGTGCTCGATGGCTGTGGGTGGATTTACCATGTAGAAGCCTTGACGTTCCAGCTTGTATAACATATCCATACGAAAAACTAGTTCCTCTAGTGAGCCACGTCCAATCGGACGAATAATCAAAGCATCTAACTCGTCCAGTATGCTAGTGCCGTTAACTTTAAAGTAAGGTCTGTAAGCGAGACGTGCCACGAGGCGTGGAAAAGTGAAACATTCGTACCGGATGGCTCGTTTGGTTAGCGCTTCTCGAACCTGAGTGCTGCTCCATGCCTCTGGATTCCTTGTCATTATTCCAAATTTCAATGGTAGTCGGTCCTTACGTTGGTCTTAGAACATGCTGAAGGACTGTGCTCTTAAAGTTTCTGGGGAAGCGTAGACCAATTGTTTCCATTAGTCTTTTTCTGCAAACTAATACAATTTATTCCGGATTTTATCAACGAAAATCTCGATAGTTTCCCTATTTTTACCTATCAAGTCACCGATTAATGCTCCAAAAGCTAAGCAGATTATCAGGCTTGTTATAACAAAGAAGTCGATACCGATTGAACTTGAAATTTGAGCGGTCAGCCCGGTTGCATTAAAGGAAAGTACCATCACAGCCCAAATGCCAAAGCCAATGATGGATGCTCCAACAAAAAAGAAAGTTGCTCTTTTGCTGTAACCCTCAGAGGATTTAAACCCGATATAAAATGCCAAACCTATCACCGAAAATAATGTGCCTAACATCAGTAACTCCTTAACTAGAGAAATTTGCGCTAAATATCCTACAGCAACGGCAAAAATAAGAATAATCACAGTCAAAGTCGCCCAGTAATATTTGCTTTTTAATATGTTTACCTTTTTTGGTTGAGCTTTAGGTTTAGTCTTTTTAGGTAAGGATTTTCGTTGCCCCTTTGAATGAGGCTCAGGGTAAGCCTTTGACTTTTTAGGCATAAGTTAAGTCGAGCTTTTGGACTTATTAATATTTCATAGATCAAGTCAACTGCTAGATGAACTAAAATGGGCTCTTCCAACCAAGTACCTTTTGACAATTGGTTGCAATAAGCAAAGGTTGATAGGACAACGCGGGCGTTTGTGACTTTCTAAACGGCCAATCTAACTATTAATAGGGGTCCATTGAAAAAATAGCGGCTAAGATAAGCGTAGGTTATTTTATTCTTTCAAGCCGTAATGTATTGAGCAGAAGTAACATAGTAACGCCATCGTCGCCTGAGGCAACTGTAAACCAGAGTGGTGTCAAACCCATTAAACCCAAAGCACCCAAAATCAACTTTATAACCAGTGATGCGGCAATGTTTTGTTTCGCTATGGTCATTGTTTTGTCGCTTAACTTTAGCAGGTAGGGAATTTGGGCAAGTTCATCTTTCACTAAAACAACGTCTGCGGATTCTAGCGCAATGTCTACGCCATGTGCGCCCATTGCAATTCCAACGTCTGAAGCAGCAAGCGCAGGAGCATCATTTACTCCGTCACCTACCATAGCCACAAGCCCATCTTTACCCTTCATATCCTCGATGCATTTGAGCTTGTCTTCAGGAAATAGTTCCGACTGAAAATCGTCAATGCCTAATGTGTGTGCTGTTTCGTTTGCAATCTCTTTCCTATCTCCGGTTAACATAGTTGTCTTGATATTTGCCTTTTTTAAAGAACGAATTGCAACCAGGGCGTCTTCGCGGACCTGGTCAACCACACAAACTGCTGCCAAGCCCGTCTTGCCAACCGAAACACAGATTGCAGTGTGGGCGTCACCTGCGCTTACCTCAAAGGCTTCTGTGCAATCACAGCCTAACTCACGCATAAACTCCAAATTGCCAATAGCTACGTGTTTGCCGTTCACTATGCCCACGATGCCTTTTCCTGGAACCTCCAAAACATCGGTGACTTTTACTTTGCTAAGGTCAATACCGCGTTCCATAGCCTTCCGTACGATAGCCTGGGCAACTGGGTGGTTGGAAAACTGATCCAAAGCCGCAGCGTAAGTTAGTGCTTCATCTTCAGCTTTAGAATTATCTGGTCGCCTAATTTCGTGAACGGATTGCCGACCAAGAGTTAATGTGCCCGTTTTGTCAAAAACAACATGCTTAACTCGAGCAAGTTTTTCAATGAAAACTCCACCCTTAATTATTACACCGCGTTTTGCGGCAATTGTTATAGCTATAAAAATTGTTGCTGGCACGGAAATGATGAATGCGCTTGGGCAAGAAACCACCAGCAGTATTAGTGATCGGTAGAACCAGGTTTGGAAGGTTCCTCCCAAAAGGTACGGTAAGGCTCCAGCGGTGAAAACGGCAAGTGCAATCACTATCGGCACATAAATCTTAGCAAACCTGTCCACCAACGTTTCTATTGATGCTTTTCTTTTTTGGGACTCCATCACAAGCTGAACAATACGAGAAACCAGGGTTTCTGTGGATTTCTTAGTAACGGTGATTTTGAGAACTCCTGTCGTATTTTGTGTGCCAGCGAACACGCAGTCGTTTACCCTTTTGGGTACGGGCACTGACTCGCCGGTAACCAAAGCCTGATCAACATGCGAGAATCCATTAATTACGTTGCCATCTAGAGGGATTCTTTCTCCTGGCTTAACGAGCAGAATTGCTCCAGTTTCCACTTCGTTCACTTTAACGCTTTTTTCTGTGCCTTCGCTTAGGATTCTTGCGTTTTCAGGTATAACTCTGGATATCTTCTCAACGGTTCTCTTGGCTCTGTCTTGGATGTAGCCTTCAAAGTATTCTGCTAAGCAGTAGAGGAACAGAACGGTTGCGGCCTCAAATCTGTAGTCAAGGAAAAGTGCACCTAATCCAGCAACTGCCATGAGGAACTCTACGCTGAAGCGTTTCTCCAAAACCAGCTCCTTCAAGCCGACTACGCCAATATAGCTTGCAGCTGTCAGGATTGAAAAGTAGTAAAGAATCATAGACAAAGTAGCGGGGATATTAAGAATTGGCATGGTAAAGCCAAGCGGCAAACCTTTAGCAAACAGATCCAGTAAACCGCTGACAAGGATGGTTACGCCTAGCCAAACAGCAAACGCAACAAGAGTTCGCTTGTTTTCTATCCCTTCACCTTTAACCCCTGTTTTCTTTTCTGGCTTCTCTTTACAAGTACCCATTAATAATCCCAGAACTAGCAAGAAAAATAAGCAGTTTTACTTAATAAAAGAGGTGTGTGCGGATTAAAATTCTTTCCCTTACTACGGCGTTGTATGGACGGGAGTCCATCTATTTTGGGGTCCAAAAAAATTATAAAGTAACTTAAACTGAATATCGCTTGGCAACTATGCAGAAAATTGCGTTAGTCTGGTATTCCTCTTGGCGCTTCTAAGTTCGGTAGCTGTCTTTGAATTTGTTCCAAATGCAGCCGCAAATCCCAGCGAGCTCAACTCCATCATTAGCCATGCCTGTTGAATACATTAACTATACAATAACAAACATCAACGGTTCCTTGTGGGCAAAAATTGATGGAAACTACCCTATATACAATCCAGAACACTCTGGATTGCATTTTTAACGGTGAATTGCCCATGGTTTATCCAATGCATCCTGGAACAACAAACATACATGTTATCGCTAGACAATAAGGAGTTTAGCTGGAGAAACTATACCGAATCTTATCCAGAGATTTTGCATTATACAGCAATCGGTGATTGGTGGACGATCTATAGCTTGCTCGAAAATGTTTCTGGTTTTTTGATCTGAGCATCCATTATGAGCACCCCTGGAAATGACAAATGGAAGTTACTTGTTTCTATATGACCTAAATATCTGCCCGTACCTTTCCCAAGACAACAACAATTCAACAGCTTATTTTGTATGCGCATTGAAGCAAACGCCACCAACCTGCATGCCTACACAGCAGAAACTGACACAAAATGGAACACCATAAACTACGAGATAGCAAAAGAAGGCTCTATACATGTGGTTTTGGTCAAATGCATTCTGAACATGATAAGCCGTTGTTGGGCGATTTGGTTGTAGTCTTCTCGGATGATGATCAAGTGCCAGAGTTTTCAAGTTGGATAATTCCAGTTTTTGTAGTTGCAACCTTATCCTCTGTTTTGCCTTATGCTAAAAGGAAAAAAGCCTTTTTCGCCTTCGAGAAAGGCATCTATGTAAACCATACTTAGGTTTAATTCGCCTCAAGTATTTGGTTTATCTTGGTTGTTTATTTTTGGCTGAAAGTCCGAATGCGCGTTTTCTGTAGCAAGGCACGTCGAACTCAAAGAGCAATGTTTTCCTCATGAATAGCTCCGGCGTTGAAATTGGCGGTTTTGATTTAAAACATTTTCGCCCAGGATTTAGTGTTTTGTCGTATGAAGTGGGCACTAAAAAACGGTTCTTAGGTTTGTAAAATCAGTAGAAGCATGGAATGTAATCTCGGACTTTGAGTTTAACGCCCAAACTGTCTGCAATCTCTTGGGCTTTACTCAAATCTACTTCAGTCAGTCTAACAACCGAAACCTCAACTTCGAGAAGCAACTTGGCTTTGCAGACAAAATCAATAACTGCTTCGAATGAGTCTGAGAATGTTGGCTTGCAAATCTCCAGGTAAGTTTTACTATCTCCGGCGTTTAGGCTTACGCTCACTTTCTCGACGCCAACTGCCTTCAACTCCGCTGCAACATTCCTGCCGGGATTTAGCACATAGCCATGCCCGTTTGTGTCCAAACGAGTTTTCAGGGGTCTTCCATGGTGATCTCTTGTCCATCTGGCAACTTCAAGCAACATATCAAGCCGTTTTGTAGGCTCACCAAAACCGCAGAAAACCAACCCGTCCCAACTGCGAATTCGTAAAACCTCCTCTATTTCAGTTTTGACTTCTTCTACGGTTGGTTCCTGGATAAGTTTAAGGTTGAATCCGCCAACTCCATGCTTATAACGTTTAAAACAGAAATAACAGTTGTTTGAGCATTGATTCGTAATGTTTAGGTAAAGTGTATTGTCAAGCCAGTAAACGGTTTTAGGGTTGTGGTTTTGATTCATTTCTCGTTCATCATAAAAAGAACTTTCTCAACCTTTAGACATTCTGGGCTTACGAACGACAACGCTTTGGAAAACATCACCTTAACCCGTTCTACATTAATTGTAATCTTAAATGGACAAAACATCACCGTAACCGACTAAGGTAACTTATATTCATTGGAACACCGAGCCAGAATGTAATGGTAGATCCATCCCAGCGATTTGGGGTTTTAAAGGTGCTGAATTATTCTTTCCGCATCTTTTTCCAATTCCTCTGAACTTCGTGGATTTGTGTGATCTCGAAAAGCCTTGCCATGAATGAAGCCCTCATTTGGCTCCATAGGAATCACATGCACATGCAAGTGAAAAACCACTTGTCCAGCCGCCCAATCATTATTCTGCACAATCCTGATCCCCTGAGCATCCGTTGCATCCCTAACGGCGTGCGCAACCCGCTTAACAACCTTAAACAAGTAAGCCGCTTCCTCCTCAGAAATCCCATAGATGTTCTCGTAGTGTTTTTTGGGAACCACAAGTGTGTGTCCCTCGTTTACTGGGCGGTTACTCAAAAACGCCACAACCTGTTCATCCTCGTAGACTATGCTAGGCAGGGGCTTGTTTTTTGATTATCTGGCAGAATATACAGTCAGACATTGCGTTCATACCTTTCAGCGGTTTGTTGGTAGCATATACCTTTAATACAATTTCGCCAGTCAATAATACTTTATGGACACTTTAGTTGACGATATTGGCAGTTTTCCTTTACCGGCTGGAATCAAAAGAGAAGCGTACGCTAAAGCCTACGAGCTTGCAAGAGAAGCAATAATCAACCAACAAGACCCGTCAAAAGAAGATTTTACTCAAAAAAACTTTTACAACGTCGTTGTTGAGTCGTTTAAGAAAAAGCTGGCATGTGGGTTAGATGTCGCAAATTTTCCTCAACATTTCAGCGGAATCAGACAAGTCGGCGATGCTGTCCATGCAGCAATGGAGAAGGGCTCCTTCGTCGTTGAAGAGGAGATGGCGTTTCTTCCAGAAATTTACGTGTTAAACCAAGAAGCTAAGAGCCTAAGCGAGGAGTTCGGCAAAAAGATTCAATTGCGGGTTTCAATTTTTGGTCCAATAGAGCAATACCTATCTGAAGTGGGCGCAACAGCTTATCCAGATGTGCTTGAAGGGTTTGCTCAAACGATAAACCGATTCGCAAAAAACAGCATCCTAAACAACAAGTACATAGAAACCAGAGTCATATCCATCGACGAACCAAGCCTTGGCCACAGCAGTTTTTCAGGCTCCCCTGAGTTGGTTCATCAAACACTTGAAAAAGCCTACGACTTTCAAGGACCCATAAAACAGATTCACTTACACTTTGCATCGGGAGTGCACGATTTGCTTTCGGTAAAAGGTCTTGATGTTTTATCTTTTGAGTACGCTGCATCCCCAAAAAATATTGAAGCTGTCTCCAAAAGCGTTCTGGAAAAAGCTGACAAACAGATACGCGTGGGTATCACCAGAACAGACATAGATACTATCTGGGCTGAACTCTACGAGAAAGGCATAACCCAGCCGTCAACTGAACAATTAGTTGAAAATGTGGAAACGATGAAGAAAAGGTTTGTTTTTGCCAAAGAAAAGTTTGGCGCGTGCATGACTTTCACGGGTCCCGACTGCGGTTTAGGCAGCTGGCCAAGCCAGGATGCAACTGAATTACTTTTGAAGCGTACCGTTGAAGCAGTAAGAACCGCTTAAGCTCTTATTCTTCCGGTTCTTCAGATAGAGGTGGTTCAGCTCTGGCCACGGGTTTCTTTGCTGGTTTCTCCCCTGGTTGGCCTTTGGGCAGTTCTTTGAAACCAAACGTGCCAACAGGTGGCCAACCGGCTTCAGGCATAGAGGAGGGAATTAGCATTATTGTGTTTGTACCGGCTTGTTGGCCAAGTTCGTAGATAATGTTCATCCATCTTAAACGTAGACCTTGTTCGCTTGACTCATACATTTTTGCGGCTTCAATCATTTTTGCTGATGCTTCAAACTCAGCTGTGGCTAGGGTGACTCTTGCAATGCGTTCTCGTTCAGCTTGTGCTTGGCGACTCATGGCGTCTTGTAGGTTGGCTGGGATAATGACATCTCGGACTTCGACAGCAGTGGCTTTTATGCCCCAAGCTTCGGTTTTTTCATCTATGATTTCGCGAAGGTGGGCTCCGACTTTTTCGCGTTCAGCCAGTAATTCATTGAGGCTAACTTTACCTATAACTTCCCGAAGAGTTGTTTGTGATGCTAGCTGCGTGGCTTGATAGTAGTTTTCTACTTGCAGAACCGCTTTCTCCAAATCAACGGGTTTCATATACAAAACTGAGTCGACATTTACGGGTACGTTGTCTTTTGTTAAAGTTGATTCCGTGCGGAATTGTATAGTGTCTAACCTTGTGGAGATTTTTAAGGGTGCTCTATCGATTAAGGGAACAAGATATATGATTCCTGGACCCTTCAAGCCTACGTAACGTCCGAGCCTTAAAACGGGCATACGTTCCCATTCTCTTAAGACGCGAATGCCACTTAACAGGAAAAGTACAACAACAATGACTATGAAACCGATAATAGGCGTTAAAACATCAACCAAACTTCATTCCTCAACTAGGTGTATTCTATCGCTGGAGAATTAAGCTTTTTGCTCGACTGGTTTTACCACAAGAAACATGCCTTCCATGCCTACGACTTCCACCGCTTGACCAGCGGCAATTTCGCCATTTTGGGCTATGGCTTCCCAGAACTCACCCATCACACGAACTTCGCCTTTAGGTTTAAGGTCAGTTATTGCAATGCCTGAGGCACCGATTAAGGCTTCTTTGCCAGTTTTTATCCGTCTAAACTGGGCTTTAACTCCCATGGAGACTATGACGATGATAATCAAAGCAACGACGATGAGGGTTATTCCAATACTTACTTCAACCGACACAGCTAATCCATAAAATGTGGTTCCTGAGATTCCAGCGAAAAACAGAAACGCTGCAATCATAATTAAAATGCCAATGGCAAAGACAAATCCAGCATGCATTCAAATCCCCATCTATTGATAAGCTTAATTTGCTTATAAGCTAATTAAAAAAAGAAAAGAGAAATTTTGCTCTCTAATCAAAAACAGAAGGGAAAGGAACAGTTAGTGCAACAGCGTAAGCGTTTTTTAGCTGTGGCATAGGTGATGGTCTTCGGCGTAGCGGCGGTGTCGGCATCGGAGAGGGCGGGTCAATCTCGAGGGGCATTTTGCTTATCAGTCTTCTTCGCCTCCGTGAACTGTTGGGGTTATGGTTGTTTCGATGAGGCTCTCTTTGCGGATGATGGTCAGTTTGGTTTCTTTGTCAATCACATCTTCGTTTAAAAGCCTTGGTAAGTCGTAGAATTCGGTAACCGGTTTGCCGTTGAATTTGACAAGGACGTCACCCATGGCTAAGCCTGCTTTGCGTGCGGGTGAGCCTGCTTCAACGCTAAAGATCATGACGCCGGTTTCCTGTTCTAAGTGTGCTGCTTCAGCGATTTCCTCAGGGATAGCCACTGTGTTAGCGACTATGCCCAGATATCCTCTTTGCGCTACTCTTCCAGTCATCAAGCGGTCGGCGATGCCTTTGACCTTGTTTACGGGAATGGCGATGCCTCTTTGCCAAACGTAAGCAGTGTTTATGCCGATTAGCCTGCCTTGGGAGTCTATGAGTGGTCCGCCGCTAAAGCCCGGGTTTAGTTGGGCGTCGGTCGCTATGACATTCTCCATTGCAGATGCCCCCCGCCAGCCTCGGATTGTGCTGTTTACGCTGGTGACCATGCCGCTGGTGGCGGTTGGTTGATTTCTGTTAAACGGGTTAGCAAGAGCCAGAACGTATTGGCCTACACTGAGTTTCTCGGAATCTCCCATTTCGATGGGCGTAAATTCCCCTTGCTCTGCTTTAAGTAAAGCCACGTCGTTGTATGGATCCGTGCCTACGATTTTTGTGTTGAAGGTTTTTTCTCCTTGGCCGATTTTGAGGGTGCCGCATCCTTGAAGTACGTGATTGCAGGTGATAATGTAACCGTCTTTGGTTATGACAACGCCAGTGCCCCTTGACATCTGTGCTTTGACGCTCACCACCGACTGAGAAATTTTCTTGATGAGCAAACTTGTTGCGTCTGAGAGAGATTTTAGGACCTCTAATGGGTTAGTTAGTTGACTCATTTGGTTTTTCTCCAAAAGAGTATAAGTACAAAAAGGTATTTGTTGACTAAGGAACCCGCAAAGTCAGTCACAAAATTTAGGCTGGCATCATTGAGCCGCCAAAGTATCCAACGTTTCTGGCTATAGCTGGTCTAGACAATTGGGAGTTTATGCACATTTTACCAATCAGCGACATCAACTGGTAAGAAGCCTTCAACGCTAAGTTGAGGTTGTTGCTTGTTAAGAATTTTGCTTCTATGTTGAGTGCCGTGCCTTGAATGTTTGCAGCTATCTGGATTGCGCCGTCCTCTGTAATCCATTTGAGGGTTACGCCTTGGCTGTTTTCGGATATGCCAAGCCAACGGAGCAAGCCAAACCATTTACCTTTGAGGTTGAGGATTAGCTGTTGGGTCATAAGGTCAGAGGGCAGAAAAGTCTGTATAAGCGGGGTTGTGGGCTTTTCTTTTCTTAGGGTATGAAGTTTGAGTTCGGTTATTTTTGGGGTTACACGGTATCCTGTGTGTTCTTTTTTGATTATGCCTTCTTCTTCGAGGCGGCTTAATATGCGTGAGAGCGTTTCAGGATGTAGGCCTGTCCTTCTTTTGAGTCCGTCGAATGTAAAGGTGGCTAAGTCTTCGTTTTCGATAAGCGCCAACACATCAGCGTCGCGCTCGCTAAGGCTGTAGTCGGCTAGATGGCTTTGCCAATTAACATTCAGAACAGGTATCATTGAAAATTGGAGTGTTGAAATGTTGCTTTTGAACATTACTCTGCTGTTTGGTCAAATGTTATGCTTTAAGTTGAGATTTCCATTGTTTCTTGTTTTTTGTTTTGTAGGTTTCTAGTTGGTTTTTGTTTGTTTTTGGATTGCGTTGGGGTTGGTTGTGGTTATCTTCCATGTTGTGATCACTGTTGGGTGGGGAGGATGTGGTTGTGATGTGTATTTTTCAAGATTGGGTTGTGAGTGCAATTGGCGGGTTATTGTTTTAGGTTTGTTCAGATTGTTTTCTGGCGAATGTGAAGAAGAGTTAGGCTGCCATAAAAGCGGTCAGCATTAAATCCTTTGGTATTGTTTTCATGCTATATGCGAAAAAGTTATTCGTTAAATAAGATGAAAGAGTACAAGTTGAGTTTTTAGAGTAACACTGTCTGACAATATTTTAAATCCACTAGACTTAAATTAGAAATAGTTTGAATTAAAGAGTCTACAGGAAATATGGTCATGAAAATTAGGACAAAAAGTGCTATCCTAATTGTATTTATTGCTCTAGTTACTTTTCTTTTACTTCATTTAAGTAGCAGTTTTTGTTATTACTCCAGGGTTTGAAGTTTTAGACAAGGAAAAAAACCAACAAAACCTCAACCAAGCCTTGACTTCATTAAATTATCGTCTTTCACAGGTAGAAACTAATTTGGTAGACTATGCAAGTTGGGATGAAACTTACAACTTTGTTCAAAACCAAAACCAGCAATTTGTTGACACTAATTTTATTGATTCGACGTTTCAAAATTTAAAACTAAACATAGTTGCGATTATGGACAACAACAAAAACGTAGTTTATATGCAATCCTATGACCTCAATAATTCGGGTAAAAGCCTAACCTCTCAAGAAACGAAACAGACTCTTTCATCATACATCGGGGAGTACTCATCACGAAATACAGCAGTTTCAGGGCTAATTCTCCTTGATAATCAACCAATGATGATGGCAATCGCCCCCATCTTAACTGGTATAGGTGAAGGACCAGCAAGGGGCGGAATGCTGTTTGGAAAATACTTTAGATGAACCAGAACTTTCAAGTTTAGAATCAATCACTAACCTTACTTTCGATATTAAACCTCTCTCTCAATTGTCACAGGCGAATAGTCAGACTGCAAATTTATTGCTTACAAATCCCCAAGTTAGCATAATAAACGCGAACAGCAAAGTTGTTTCCGGATATTTATCCCTTAATGATTTTCACTCTAAGCCGCTTTTTGTCTTGACAGTTCTAAGTGAAAGAACAGCTTATCAACAAGCATTATGGGTCGAATATGTATTTCTAGCTTCATCAATTGCCTTTTCAGTTGCTATAGGCTCTGTTATATTAGTTCTGCTGGAAGTAAGCATCATAAAACCTCTCAAGAAGATGTCCGCGTCCGTCAAAACAATGCCTTTCAATCAAAAGCTGAGTGAGAATAAGTCCAAGTTCCAAACAGAAGAGATAGAAATCGTCTCAAATGCAGTAGAGGATACTCTCAACAAAAAGTTTGAGGCGATGAATGATGTCTCAAAAATGGTGGCACATGACTTAAGAAATCCACTTGCAGGTATCAAGAACTCTGCGTATATTCTGAGGAAAAAATATTCACAAAATTTGGATGAGAACGGAAAGTTAACAATTAAAATGATTGAGAATTGTGTTGATTATTCCGATAAAATTGTTCAAGATTTACTTGACTTTTCAAGCAAAATCAAGTTGGACAAGGTTAAAACTACTCCTAAAAAATTGATTGATTCTTCTTTGTCAAGCTTTATAGTGCCCAGTAACATACAAGTGATTAATGAGTCAAGCGATATTTTTCTATTTTAGTAGATTCATTAAAAACCAAGCGTGTTTTCTCTAATTTAGTCAAGAATGCATTTGATGCTATGCCCAACGGTGGGAAACTAGTAGTAACCAATAGAAAAGTAAGAAATCAAGTTATTGTTGATTTTTCTGACTCTGGACAAGGAATGTCTGAAGAGACATTAAGATTGCTCTGGACACCATTCTTTACCACAAAAGCAAAAGGCATGGGTATTGGATTGTCAATCTGTAAAAGAATAGTAGAAGCCCACGGAGGCAAAATTAAAGTCAAGAGTGCTCTTAACACTGGAACTATTTTTTCAGTTTATCTGCCGGCTGAGCATTAGTCTATGAATTAATTTACGAGTTAACAAAAGACCATATTAAAAACCAAAAGACACCAAACATTTTCTTCCTACGAAAAATATTCTATTAGGTGTCTCTTTTTCAGAGTCCGTGAGATAGGTTTAAATTGGGAGAGATAAAGTATAGAAGAGAATAAGATACATGAGGATTCCTATATGAGCGAAATGACAACTGAAATCCTTGAACAAAACCTCAGCAAAATCGTGCTAGTCCGTTTAAAAGGCGGCAAAAGCCTTAGAGGCAGATTGAAGGGTTTCGATCAGCACTTAAACCTTGTTTTAGAAGAAACAGAAGACACTACTGTCGTTGAAGATCAAAGAAAACTTGGACTCATTATTGTCCGCGGAGACAACGTAGTCCTTATTTCGCCCCCACCAAGGTGAGTTAAATGGGAAAAGGAACTCCATCAATGGGCAAGCGCCAGGGAAAAACTGTACACATCATGTGCAGGCGCTGCGGCAGACGCGCATACCATGTAAGACATAAGCGTTGCGCGGCTTGCGGTTTTGGGGAAACCACAACTATTAGACATTATAAGTGGCAGACAAAGACTCTGCAAAGACAAAGAGTATGCTAAACTGCCAAAGTCAACTTTTCTAATTTCAATTTATTAATCTTTTATTTTTCGTAATATCGCGTTAAAATCGTAAAATAAAAAATAATGGAAGAAAAAAAAATACGCTGCTTACTCGTTGAATGGGTTGTAGTAGCCTTTGTCAACTTTAACAAAGATTAGTGGACCTTTACTTTGAGCCATTTCTCGAGCTTTCCGTAATGCATTATTCAAAGTTGTAAATAGGCGTTCTTTGTCGCTGATGGTCTGCAGGTTTTTTTCTCCGAGTTCCATTTTTAAGAGGTTCTCTGCCAAGATTTCGGTGCCGCAAACCTCACCATTCTTTATTAGAGTTGAGACCACGATTTCTTGTAGCTCTTGTTTGTGCTCGATTTTTCGCCAGAGTGGTTCGGCGTTGGCGAGTGTTTTGGACATCTTGTTCCATTTGTTGGCGTTCTGATTGCCTATAAGCAATTTCACCCGTTCCTTCCATTTATTAAACCAAATGCCTGTCCAAACGGTCAAAAATGCATCCAATTCTTGGGCATCTTCCTTGAAAAGCTTCTCTAGTTTTTCCACTAGTTCACATTGGTTTGCTTCTTTCCCTATTAGGTTCCAATGGAACTTTAGGTAGTTGGTGAAGTCCTGACAGGCTACCTGTAATACTTTACGGTCCGACCCCATTATATCGAGAGCTGGATCCGCATCTTTCAATTTCTCCCCTAACATAATCTCCACAAAGTTCATACTGATTTCCGCTCCGAAGCCCTTCTCCTTCTCCATAGTCACTTAAGATTGAGGTTTTAATTAAACCTTATTTTTTCTTACGCATATAACTGCCTAAGCAGATTATAGCAATATATCAAATTCTGATATACCGAAAAGGTTCTACTCAATGAACGCCGGAAGCGCATTGAGGTTGGGCAATATCAAATCTGGGCATTCTCTGGCCAATTCGTCACGTTCAAACAACCCTGAAAGCAAAGCAACAGTTCTTGCGCCTGCCGCTTTTCCGGCTCGCACATCGTTAACTGAGTCCCCAGCTATGATGCAATCACACATTTCAAGATCCAAAGCTTTTACACATCGGATTAATGCTTCAGGCGAAGGTTTAGGCTTTGAGGTATCCATGGCGGTTACTATGTGAGTGAAGTATTTTGCGATGCCAAAATAGTCAAGTTCTTTTTGGATGACTTGGCTTGGACAGTGACGCATAGTTATTAACGCAAGCTTCGCGCTTGCTGAGAATGTCTGCAGTGTATCTGAAACATTTGGCATAAGTTTAGTTTTTGTTTCCGTTACGGAATAGTACGCTTTTAGGTAGACTTGCATGAAATCTTTTGTGTTTCCAAGTGTTAAGTCATCGATTGTGAGGTGTTGCTCTATTCTTTTTGGGATTTCAAGGAGAACTCTTGTTTCAGGTATTGATTTGCTCGCGGCTTTGAAGGCAATTCTGGCGGCTTCAATGTAGGCCCCTGTTGAATCTACGATGGTTCCGTCTAAGTCTAGAAAAATGCCTTTTGGTTTCCATCGTTTGTAGTTCATTGATGTCTGGGTTTGAGTGTTTTCTTTGTTTCTTAAACGTTGCCGTGCGGTTTAACAATTTTTTTGCATGCTTCTATATTTTATATATAGTTTATGGGGACCATCTCTATAGGTGTCTGCGATGATGTATCTCTTGAATATAATTAGAGGTGAAAAGAAAGAATGCTATCAAGAGATTGTGATGGTTGCTCAAAACTTAGAGAGTGTAGCAGACGCTACCAAAAAACCCGGAAAGGGGACAAAGTATACTGCCCTGACGGTACAGCTCACCTAATTGATAGTTCAAGTGTAAGTCAAAATTCAGAAATACTCTGTTTCCTTCAAGCGTTTCAATGATACAATCACTCAATCGACATCTAAACACAGCAGTTTGAAAACGAGTAATACCTGCTCTTTTTTTTAAATTTTAGCAATCAAATGTGCTTTCAATATGAGTGTTTCAGCAGAAAGTGTTATTCGGCATAGTCAAAAAGGAAGAATCAGTAGACCCTCAAGATTATCTCATCAAGAGCAAGCTAATAAATTAATTTAAAACTGATTCAACATTTAAATTTAGAACAACCTCGGAAATGTCGGCTGCATACTCAGCGGTTCGCCTAACACTTTCAATTAGCAATCTCAAGTTAACTATTTCCTCAATCTTAGCATTGTGCGCGTACAAAACTACTTCTTTCTCAAGCTTATGCACTTGACATAGTCTTTCAATGACATTTTCAGCCAAGTTAAAATCATGCTTAAACAACGCTTCCATCGAATTCTCAAACATTGAAATAGCCAAACTACTCAGTTGACTTATTTTTTCTAAAAGTTCCTCGTTTACGGGCTCTTTAAGTAGCAGAGTGTTTTCGGCGATTTTAGTTGCGTGGTCAGCGGTTCTCTCAACTGCTTTTGCTAAAAGCCTGTATCCTAAGCATTCTTTTTGACTGGTTAATCCGATTTCTTTCACAATTCTTTGGTTTGAAACGGCCAACTTCAAAAGTCGTACAATGTAAAGACCAAAGCGGTTTACTTCTCGGTCAGTTTCAATGACGGCTTTAGCACTAGAGTAATCCAGTCTCTTTAACGACGCTATTGCCTCTTTATGCATAGATGATGCAATTATCGACATCCTGCTTAGTGCGTTTTGAACTGTTAATTCTGGATAATTTAGTAATACCTGTAAGGTAAGGTCAATTGGGGTATCGATGACGATTTCTGTTCCCACTAAGTAATTTCTGGCAAACCCCTTAAGGTGATTTCGAAGTTTCCAAGAAAGAACTTTTTGTCCTTGGGATTTTATGTGTAAGATGTTGTAGCCGCTTAAGTACGCGGAGATTGCAGTTCTCATGATGGCATCAGGGTTATCGTTTGAGGCAGTTTTGATGTAGGCTTCGTCATGTTTTTCTTTCTTAGGGAAACTCGATGGTGCTATGGATAGCGAGCCGTCTTCTTCTTCGCGGACCATCATAGAGCTTCCCCTTTTTAATTCATTTTTGGTGGCCCATTCTTTAGGCAAGGAAATTATGAATGTAGAACCGCCTGTTACCTGTAGTTTTCGTTGTTCTTCACTTAATTTTTCTTTTTCTTTGGTCACTCTTGACTCCAAGTTAATTCCTCTATAAGTTGTAGTTATATTAGGTATGTCTATATAGACTATAAATTTTATGGAGATTTACTATATAACCAATGGCTTTCCTTTTATGAATTAAAAATGAGGATAAAAAATATGAATACTAAATACACAATTATAATAGCCATAATTGCAATTGCCATAATACTTGGCTCTGTAGTGGCATACATTTATCTCTCAAACCCCTCAACCTCAACATCCGTAAACCTCAACGCCTCAGGAGCAACATTCCCCCAGCCATTTCTCAACGCCACAATTATCGCATATTCCTCAATAAAGCCAAATGTACAAATTAACTATCAAGGAGGAGGCAGCGGAAAAGGCATCACTGATTTCACAAACGGAGTTGTTGACTTCGCAGGCTCAGACGCCCCATTAACAAATGACCAAAGAGCCGTAGCATCAAATGCACTTCACATCCCAGAAACCGTCGGAGCAATCACAGTAGCCTATAACTTACCTGGAATTGATTCAGGCCTAAAACTTACAGGCAGTTTACTTGCTGACATATATCTTGGAACTATTACAAAATGGAATGACCCCGCAATAACAGCAATTAACCCAGATTTGCCCTTGCCAAACCAAGCCATAATAGTTGCTCACAGGTCTGATGGCTCTGGAACGACCAACTGGTTCACAAAATATCTTTCGCTGGTTAGTCCTGCCTGGAGCTCAAACGTGGGAGCTAGCACCACAGTTGAATGGCCTGTAGGCGTCGGTGCAAGCGGAAATGCCAATGTTGCAGCCACAGTTACCCAAACAGACTACGCAATCGGATATATCGAATTAGCTTATGCTCTTCAAAACTCCATCCCAGTTGTTGCCCTCCAAAACCCAGCAGGAAACTATGTGCTACCTTCTCTTGACTCCACAACCGCAGCAGCCGCATCCCTCCCAACAAGTGGACTTCCATCCGGAAGTGACAGCTGGGCAAACGTAGCCATACTTAATACCTCTGGCGATCAAGCTTATCCAATCGTTAATCCAACCTACCTGCTAGTATACAAAGAACTCAAAGTCGTTCCAGGAATGACAATGGACAAAGCAACAGCAATAGTTCAATACATCTGGTATGTCGTGCATGATGGTCAGCAACAAGCTGGTGCACTTGAATATGCAAGACTTCCATCGAACCTAGTTCAACTCGACGAAACCACACTGAACTCAATAACCTTCAATGGGCAGTTGGTGCCAACACATTAAAATTTCATGAGATTGGTTTAATCTTATTCCAAACCTTTTTTTGTTTAATGTATAAAAAATGCGAGCAGATTTGCATGATGCGTAAGCTGACAGGCGACAACATCTTCAAAGTCTTAGTAGGAGTTATCGCAGCCTCAGCCGCTGTCATTCTTATAATTAACGCTTACATTCTTATCTCAGGATCAACTGTTGTCGTCGGTAGGTTTGGTTTCAACTTTCTGGTTGGAACTAGTTGGAACCATGTCACACAAACTTTCGGTGTCCTCCCTTATGTTTTTGGAACACTTATCACAGCAGGCATCGCTTTGCTGATTGGTGTTCCTTTAAGTTTAGGCATTGCCGTTTTCCTTGTAGAGATGTCGCCCAAAGCCATAAAAGTTCCATTTTCATACCTAGTTGAGTTGCTCGCCGCCGTACCCAGCGTTATTTTTGGGCTCTGGGGCTTGTTTATTCTTCGGTTTTGGGTTCTAGATTATATTGAAAGACCTTTACATGCGTGTCTTGGCTGGATCCCCATTTTCAGCGGAGCACCATTCGGGTTAGATTTCTTTACGGCGGGAATTATCCTTTCAATAATGATTATTCCAACAGTTGCTTCGGTAACTAGAGAAGTCATCAGCGCAGTTCCAAATTCGATCCGAGAAGCGGCCTACAGCATCGGCGCAACAAAATGGGAGGTCATCCGCCATTGGGTGATCTGCTACGGGCGCTCGGGAATTTTCGGAGCAGTAATTCTTGGTTTAGGAAGGGCTGTGGGCGAAACTATGGCCGTGACAATGGTTATTGGTAACGCCATTGGCCCAAATGCAATGCCAACAACGCTTTTTCAGCCAGGTCAGACATTGCCTTCATTGATTGCTAATGGTTTCTTTGACGCTCAAACACCGCTTGAAAGCGCTGCATACATAGGTGCAGGATTGACTTTGCTTGTAATTAGTCTAATCATTAACATATTAGCCCATATAATGGTAACCCGGGTTCTGAAAATCAAGGGAGGCGCCGTGGAATAAAGGTCAACAAGCTTTTCCGGCTATTCCAGGTGTTCAAGTTTGATAACTACCATTTCCGAAAATTCAAGAATAAGTTTTTCTACATTCTATGCCTAGCCTGCGTTTTGATTGCAATAGTGCCTTTGATTAGTATCCTCTATGAAGTTATAGTTCGCGGAGCCCCTGCGCTAAGCCTGAACTTTTTAACTGCTAACGGTTTGCATAATGGTATCGGACCTGCAATTCAGGGATCCTTAATTCTTATAGGGTTAACTAGCTTAATTGGGGTCCCAATAGGTGTATTGTCGGGAGTGTACTTATCCGAGTTTGGAAATAACAAGTATGCGTCCTGGTTGAGAACTGTGAATGACATAATCACAGAGTTTCCATCCATAATAGTAGGCATTACTGCGTATATTATAATCGTAATTGGATTAATAGGCACTTTTTCACCCTTTGCTGGAGCCATAGCGCTTTCTTTCATGTTGATTCCTATTGTAGCAAGAACCACTGAAGAATCAATGAAGCTCGTTTCTAATAGTGTACGTGAGGCTTCAATGGCTTTAGGAGTACACAGATGGAGAACAATCTTTAGTATTGTAATACCCTCCGCAAAAGGTGGATTAATAACTGGTACCCTTCTAGCCATTGCTAGAATTGCTGGAGAGACTGCGCCCATATTGCTTACAATATTAGGCAGTAGCTTCTTTTTTCAAGGTCTCAATGCGCCAATGGATGCCTTACCGCTTAGGATTTTTCTTGACTCGCGGCTGCCCTCACCGGAATTGCAAGCTCAAGCTTGGGGGGCGTCGTTGGTGTTAATTTTAATAGTTTTGGCTCTCAACATAGGTGTTAGATTAGCAAGCCGAGGTAGAGGTCTATTTTCCAGGTGACACAATATTGAATAATGTAAAAATGCAAAGTGTAAACTTGAACGCTTGGTTTGGTACAAAGCAAGCCCTAAAGGATATCAATATTTCACTTAAGACAAACGCAATTACAGCCATAATTGGACCATCAGGATGTGGAAAATCCACATTTATCCGTACCTTAAACAGAATGCATGAATTGGTGTCAGGGTCCAAAATATCTGGGCAGGTCCTTCTTGATGGTCAAAATATTTATGACCCAAGTGTAGACCCCGTAATGATTAGACGGCGGGTCGGAATGGTTTTCCAGAAACCAAACCCTTTCCCAACAATGTCTATTTACGATAATGTTGCAGCAGGCTTGAAGTTGACTGGTGCCAGAAAGGGAAAGAACCTTGATGAGGTGGTTAGGCGTAGTCTAGAGAGGTCAACGCTTTGGGATGAAGTGAAAGATGATTTAAAGAAGCCGGGTACAAGCATCTCCGGAGGACAGCAACAGAGGCTATGTATTGCGCGGGCTATTGCATTGCAGCCTGAGATTATCTTAATGGATGAGCCCACTTCAGCATTAGACCCGATTGCCTCCGCCAAGATTGAGCGATTGGTTGTTGAGCTTAAACGTGATTATACAGTCGGTATTGTAACTCATAATATGCAGCAAGCCTCAAGAGTATCTGACTATACGGCTTTCCTCTACCTGGGTGAGTTAATAGAGTTTGGTCCAACAAAGGACATTTTTGAGTCTCCAAAGAACCCGTTAACAGAAAAATACATAACAGGAGAATTTGGATAGGAGATAGTTATGAGTAGAATAATAGATTATGGACTAGAAGAACAATCAGTTATGATTGTTAGAATGGGCGAGTTAACATTCGAAACCCTTGCCATAGCCATACATGGTTATCTTCAAGACAAAAATGTTCATAACCACGTACGGGAACTTTCAGATATTTTACTTTCTATGGCTGATAAAATAGAAGATGAAACCTTCCAGTTAATTGCTCGGTTTCAGCCAGTCGCTACGGACCTTAGAACAATAAAATCACACATGAAGATAGCCAATGATTTTGCAAGATACGGCAGATATGCTCTAGACATTTCCTATATCAGCGACCAATTAAACGGCTTAAAACAATGCGAACCCTGGACAAAAGACTATATCAGCGAAATGAGCGAAAAAGTTCTTTCAATGGTCAAAATAAGCGTAGATTCCCTCAAAAAACAGGATGTTGTCCTTGCCAAAACTATCTCTCAAACCGAACGCGAAGTAGACAGAATGTACTTTGATTATCTCCATAAACTAATAAATACTGAGCACACCAACAGTAAATGTATAATATCAAGCGCTTTAATGACAAGATATTTAGAGCGAATTGCTGACCACGCGACTTACGTATGTGAATCCATTGTGTACATAGTAACAGGCGAAAAAATAAACTTGGACTAAACGTACAAGTCAAGCTACTTTGAAGACAAAAGTTATCCTCCGCCCAGTTTGTTTTAAAACTAATATATTCACTTAACGCTCCACAAGGTTGTTCTCCACTTCCAAGCTTTAATCCTTGACTCTTAGATTTAGCTATAAAAGGGCGTGGAGATTTTTTCTTTAAAGGCATCAGGATTTTTGATCCTCTTTCGGAAAAGGTCATGAAATATTCATGCCGAATGCAGAGCCATAGCTAATATTAGGCGCCTTAACTTAATCTCTTGGGAAGGTTTTAGGGTTGTCAATAGATGTAAACGAGTTCAAGGTACCTGTAGGAAAAGGCGTAAGCGTGACGGCTTACGATCCTGGGTGGATTCCTAAATGGGCTAAAAAACAGGAAGAAAAAGAGGGGAAAAGAGGAATCAAAGAACAAGCATTAGCTATTCTTGAAACAAACAGAAAAAAACTGGTTGAGATGCAGGAGCTTTTTTGGGCGAGCGGTAGATATTCAATGCTGATTATACTTCAAGGTATGGATGCAGCAGGTAAAGATAGCACAATTAGGCATGTAATGTCAGGAATTAACCCGCAAGGCTGCCAAGTGTCGAGTTTCAAAACTCCAACGGAAGAGGAACTAAATCACGATTTCTTATGGCGCCACGAAAAAGCCCTTCCAGAAAGAGGAAGTATAGGAATTTTTAACCGCTCATATTACGAGGACGTGTTAATAGTTAAGGTTCGACCAGAAGTCTTGAAAAAACAGAAATCGCCTCCAGGAGATGACGAAAAACTTTTCTGGAATCGACGCTACGAAGACATAAACATGTTTGAACGCCATCTGGTTCGTAGTGGTACAGTAGTGTTAAAATTTTTCCTTAACGTTTCAATGAAAAAACAAAAACAACGTCTGCTTGAACGCCTCGAAGACCCTGATAAGGAATGGAAATTTTCGCTCACTGACATTTCTGAACGATCAAAATGGAAGGATTACATGGAAGCATACGAGGAGATGCTTAACAAAACAAGCACTGAATGGGCACCTTGGTATGTTATACCTGCTGATAAGAAATGGGTTACTCATGCATCGATTTCTGAGATTATTCTGTCACAAATCAAAAAGTTGGATCTGAAATATCCTGTTTTGAGCAAAGAGCAATGCGTTGCCTTTGAAGAAGCGAAGACGGAACTGAAAAAAGAATAACCGTCTGATTTGATTACTTGCTAACTGTTACTGTGCATTGAGCATCAAGTTGTTTTCCGAAAGCTTCAAAGAATGCTTGCCGATTCTGGATGACGCTCCACTGTTCCAAGCTGCAATCTGAAGCGGAATAAAAAGAGAGTAATATCTGTTCTTTATTTACTTTAACGAATTCTGCCTTTTCAACAAGACAAGAGTGGGTTCGATCAAGCTTTTCGGCAAATCGCAAAAACGTCGAAAGTACTGCAATGGAATTGTTAGTCTTATCGTCCAAACCTGTGTTTTTCAAAGCTTTCTTAGTAGGCAACTTTTTCCTGTGAAAACGCGCAATGTTAGCCATTACTTGGATTTCCCTCTTGTCAAAACCCAGAAGTTCGGCGTTACTGATTATGTAGTGAGAATGAAGCTGATGGTTATTAAATGAGAGGAAATCGCCAACGTCATGCAAAGTCGCAGCGTGCTTTAAGAGCTCCCTCTCTGGCTCGCCCAGATTATGTAGCCCAATTTGTTTTGCGCTATCGAAAAGTTGTAATGCCAAGAAAGCAACTGTTTCTGAATGCTTCTCATCAAAATTACACGACCTGCCTAAATGCAGAATTCCCCTGTTTCTCATCGGTTCTTTTTGGAGTTCCCGAAAGCCCTCAAAATTCGATAAGTAATCAGCAAGCAATCCGTCTCGGAGTTCTCGATGACTAATACGGATTTCCTCTATGCCAAATTGCTCCATGATTGCATCAATTATAGCTGCTCCTGCTATTATAATGTCAGCGCGCTCTGGGTTGATGGCAGGTACTTTTTTCCTTTCCGCTAGAGGCAGCCAACAAAGAACCGTCGCCAACTTTTTGAGGTTTTTCCTAGATAACACTAACTCGTTGCTGGCGCTGTTTTTCTTGAACAGCTTATTTGAGACCTCTGCTAAGTTTATCATTGTTCCTGACGAGCCCCATGCCAACCTAGCGCCATACTCTAAAACTCTCGGTTTAACTACCTTTATCTTGCTGCAGGCGTAATGTTTAATCTTCTTGTAGGTTTCAGTTTTTATAGCTCCTGTCCAGCCTTCACCAATAAACTTTGAAGTTAGCCGGATAGCCCCTAACCTAAGACTGTTCAAATAGAAATATTCATGTTGGTTTCCGATGGCAATTTCAGTGCTGCCGCCGCCTAAATCAATGAAAATGGCTTTTTGGTCGCCAATATCTATACCGCTGGAAACACCCAACCAAATGAAGCGTGCTTCTTCATCTCCTGAAATAACGGAAACATTGAGGCCCGTTTTCTCGTGGAGGCTTTGGAGGAAGTCGCATTGGTTTTTGGCTTCTCGAATTGCTGAGGTTCCGACTGCTATTATTTTTGAGGCACCGTAGGTTTTGGCGAGGTTAGCAAATTTTCCGCAGACAAAAATGGCGCGTTCTATAGCTTGAGGTTTAAGTATGTTATCTTTGAATTCATCTTCGCCGAGTCTGACCACTTCTTTTTCTTGACTGATAATTGTGTACGAAAAATTGGGGTTTATTCTTACTACTAAAAGACGCACTGCGTTTGTTCCAATGTCCACGAACCCAACTACATGTCCAGCGTTTTTGACGGTTGCTTCCATATTAGCACCATTCTTTTAGCGAAGACCTTTTCAAACAAATCCTTCTTCTTATTAAAAGCCTGCTCTTCCGGCGGGGACTTCGATTCGGAAATGTATTCTATAACAATTCTTTTAGTTCCAACTTTAAAATTTAAAACTTCTACGATTGACTGATGTGAATAATCCAAGCTGTCAGCTACACGCAGAATGCCTGCCAGAGTTATTATTTTACGCATCGTTTCCCGATTGAATGCGACGAGGATGTTGTCATTTTGTTTGGGTAAGGCTTTGCGGTGGTACCGGGCGATGCTTGCTATTATACGTCTTTCCTTGGAAGCAAAGGGCAACCGGGCATCATTTAGGATAAGTGTGGCTGATTCTTTTTGGTGCCCGCGTCTGGATTTTGACAAGCCAACATCGTGCAGGATTGTGGCGCATTCGAGCCAGCATCTTTCCCTCATACCAAACTTGTGTATCCTGATAGACCCGTCGAAGACCATTAACGCGAGTTTCTTAACCTGAAGGTAATGGTCAATGTCCGGCCAATACTCTTTTGAGATGTCACTTGAAGCTTTCGCCATGCCTTTGCAGTCTTGAACCATCAGGTCTTCTTTAATTTGGTCTTCTTTTATAATTGTGTCAAGCGATACACCGCGAAGAAGCATCTGAGCAAAACTTTCAGGCAAACTCTTCTTCCTAATAGCATGAACTGCAGCTTCAACGTCGTAATCCAACCGAATTAAGTCGACTTTGAAAGGTTTGAAGCTCAAGATCGCGTAAGCCGCCTGAGGATTCCCATCCCCAGGTCTTCCCACGCTTCCAGGGTTGATGAAGCTGGCTCCTTTTACCTCTCTCCAAAACTGTTCGTGGGAATGCCCAACAATTACCACGTTAGCTTTTACTTCATCAGCAAACGTTTTCAGCCGTTCAACTGGTGTGTTATGGTAGATATGCTCGTCAATAGAAGCAGGGCTTCCATGTGTTACGAGAAGCTTTTTGGTTGAAACTTCCAGTCTAAGTTCATGCGGCAAAGAATGAAGGTAGTGTTCGCATGATTTTGCTAACTCTTTTCTAGCAAATTTTAAGGCAAAGTTTTTTTCCCCTTTAGCTTTGGCGTTGCCTTCAATGACCTCAAGATCATAGTTTCCTAAAATGCTAAACACCTTTTTTTCACATAGGAATTCTACAACTTCGTTTGGGCAGCAACCAAAACCTATGGTGTCTCCTGCATTTAGAAAAATACCCACTCCACGTCCTTCAGCATCTTGGATGACTTTTTCCAAAGCTTGCAGATTAGCATGAATATCCGATAAAACAGCGATTTTAACATCAGGATTTTCGAGAATTTGCTGTATTTTTTTCTCATCCTTGGCCTTAGATTCGTCGTTTATTGTTTCTCTGAGTTGAAGAAAAAATCCTTTCGTTTTGTTTTCATCCCAGAAATGGGAAAATTCTTTGTAGTTTTCTTTTCTTTTTTCTTGAACAAACTTAAGAAAGTTCAAAAGTGCCTGCTCTGATTGTTTTTCTGGTTCTTTACTTCGTTCAGAATTAATATTGGAATTTTCGTGAATAAACTTGGGAATGTATTCTATCCAGACATCGCAGTCATGCATCTCTCCAAGAACTTCTTGAAAAACTTTGAGTGTTTCTATTTCTTGAACGAGTTTATTTTTGTACAATGCGGCAAAGGATTCCATTGTGTAGCGGAGTTTTTTTGCGTGTATTCTTGTTTCATGGTGTTTTAGAATTTCGTTTTCCAAGTGAACATAGTTTTCCATCGCCAAGAAAGCGTCTAGTCTAAAAGAAATGTGCCAACGAGCTTTTTCTAGTACGTTTTCTAGGTTAAAAGCTGTAGTTGATTTATCATTAGTAGTTTTTTCGCAAAAAATACGGAGATTCTCTAAAACGTCAGCTGTTTTTAGCTCCTCTAATCCTTTGACAACGGAGGGTTGAATGCTTTTTCTGCGGTTTTTATGGTCTTTAAGAAGTGAGCCTACAGAGGCTTTTTCGGCCAAAGAAATTTGATCCATGTACTTCTCGACAAAGACTATCTGAACATCAAGGTCTCTTGCCTGACCCAGAAGACGTGTGACCTTTTTAATTTCGCAAATCCATTTCTTGTATTCTTTTCTACGAAAGCAAGCTTTGAAAAGAGGCATATTTGCTCTTAGCCTGCGAGAGGTGACACGAGTTTTATGTACATATTCGATGTCGTCGTTTTTTATGACTCCGCTGATTTGGTTTTCAAAAACTGTGAGAAGTTTCAGGAGCGTTTCAGACCCAAATTTGCAGTAACTCATATCACTTTGACATTTTTGATCTCTATTTGATTCGTTCATTCCAAATGCCTCTGTTTAGAATGAGCCAAGTTTGAGAGTTTATTGGTTTTTCGTTTTCTTTAATTCTGACTCTCTCATAGGTTCCGTCCGGAAGTAATCGTCTTGCTTTAACATTGTCTTGAAGATGAATTTTTAGCATATCTTCAAAGATGGCTTGCCGCAGTTTAGGGTCTGGCACAGACAACAGAACTTCGATCCGCTCGTTAAGGTTTCTAAACATCAAATCTGAACTGCCCACGAGAACTTCATCTTCAATTCCATCTTTGAAGTAATATATGCGGGCGTGTTCAAGAAAGCGTCCCACGATGGATATCACTGAAATATTGTCACTTATTCCCTTAATTCCTGGTTTCAAACAACATAAACCTCGAACATTAAGGTCAATTTTGACTCCCGCCATCGATGCCTTGTATAGCGCTTGAATGATTCCTTTTTCTTCTAGATTGTTGAGTTTAAAAGCCAAGTAGCCTTTGCCAGTTTTTTGATGAAAACTTATTTCCCTATCAATTCGCCTAAGAATTTCTCTTTTCAAAGTTTTCGGAGCCACAAGCAGATGCTTGGATTCTTTCTCTTGAAGCCCATTGATTATTGCATTGAATAAATCTTCAAGCTCTAAACCCACTTCAGCGTTGGCTGTAAGGTATCCAATATCTCCATAAATTTTCGCTGTCACAGCATTATAGTTGCCTGAGCCAATATGCGAGTACCTGACAACTCCAGTTTTTTCTTTCCTAACGATTAAGCAAAGTTTCGCATGAACCTTAAACCTTGGAAAATTATAAACGGTGTTTACGCCGCCACTTCGAAGTTTTGAGACCAAAAGGATGTTGTTTTCTTCGTCAAATTTAGCTTTTAACTCAACTATAGCCGTTACTTTTTTGCCATTCTGGGCAGCCTCCATTAACGCATCAACAATCGGCGATTTATGATCCATCCGATACATAGTGATACAGATATCTGAAACATCACTATCCAAACCGGCTTGTTCTAGTAAATCAACAATCACTCCAAAGCCGTCATAGGGATGATAGAGTACGAAGTCTTGTTTAGCAATAGTTCCAAAAATATTATTTTCTGAGAGCAACAAAGGAGAAATGCACGGTAGAAAACTTTGGTCTTTCAGTTTTGGGCGATTTATTTTCAGAAGTTGCCAAAGGTCAACAAGCCCAAGTGGTCCATCAAGGTCGTACGTTAAATGGTTTGGCAAGCCCAACTTTTTGGCAATAACTTCCTTTATTTGGCTGGGCATTTTCTTGTCAATCTCAAGTCTAGTTGGAAACCCGACTTTCCGGGTGGAAATGCTTTTTTGTACTAAGTTAAGAAAGTCCGAAGACTCATCCATCAGGATATCTATTTCGCCATTCCGCGTTAACCTGAAGGGATAGGCGGTTAGGTTTTTTTCAGCTGGAAAAATAATGTCCAAGTTGTTCGACATCAAATCTTCCAGGAATACAAAATGGTTGTTTTCCTTGGCTTCCGTAAGGTGTCCTCTTTTTGGAATGCTTATTAGTCTTCCAAATTTTTCAGAGGGGACATCAAGCAAAATGCAGAAGTTTGGGTGATTTTGAAATCCTGATATATACAAGATTACATGCAGATTCTCGATTAATATGCTTTCAAAACCTACTTTAGGCACTCTGATCGATGGAGTAATAGTTGTCTTGAGTAATTCCCTCAAGTTCTTCTTATCTTCTTCTGGTAAATCATTATAGGACCTAATGTAGATATCTTCTTTCGCTAAAGCGGGAATAAGGTCGGTTCTCCAGCACTCTGAATGTTTGTCAACTAATGGAATTATTTCCTTGCGCGTTGCGTCAATTTGTTCAATGAAGCTCATTCCATCCATGGATTTTTCGTCAGATCCCGTTTTGACTTTTTTTATAAGCCGAGCCACACGCGTCATAAAGAACTCGTCAAGGTTGCTTCCACAGATCGCGATAAATTTAACTCTCTCCAGCAAGGGATGCCACAGGTCACGTGCCTCTTCTAGAACTCGAGCGTTAAAACGTATCCAGCTAAGTTCCCTATTAAGAAAATAGCTCGGATTATCTGACAGTTTTTTCTGGTTTAAGACAATGTTTGTATTAGACTCAGGGTTATTTGTGGTTATCAAAATCTCTACCAATTGTTTTATGTCTATTTATGGTGATGGCTATTTCATGATAGAAATAATAACGGTTGGATATTATAAAGGAAACATTCTAAAAAAATCTTTGCCATAATAGAAATATTTGAAGTCAGCGTTCGCGCTTCCTTAACGAATCGCGGATTTCTATGCATTTTGGTTTGCGAACTACAAATGATTCATATTCGAAAAGCGGAACTTTTTTGTTCATTCCAACTCACAGGTTTTTATTGAAAACAACCTCCCCCAATTAAAGGCTTCGAAAATAGACTATATAGTTGGCCATAGACTATTAAGGAAAGGTTAAATTTTGCTTCCCATTAATAAAAGAGTATGAATTCTCTCACTCTCAAAGAAAACGGCTTTGTTGAATTTGTTCCGATAAAATCACTTTCCTTTTCATCTCTGACTAACGATAAAAGCAGCGTTTTGGTTCTAGCCGACTCTTCCCTCACAGGAAAACCAACATCAGACATTTTATACATTGGCAAATCAAAGAAACCTCATAGAAGGGTTTTCGGAGGATACCTAGCAGGATATGGAGGCAAAGCAGCCAGAAAAATAAATTCAATGTTGCTTAATGAAGGATTTCTGGAAAAAGTGGTTATCAGCTGGATGGTAAGTGAGCACCCGCAATTATTGCAACAGGAACTTCTGGAAAGTTTCAAGAAGGAACACGGTGAATATCCTTCTTGGAATGTCTCAAAGAAACCTGCTAAAAAATCAGTATCGCCTAAGATAGTTAAATCTGTTGCTGGCTCAAGTTCTCGTAAGCTAACTAAAAAAGCAAAATAGGGTCTATTTTTTTCTGCTTTTTTCTTGCTCGAGTAATGCTGAATTAGTTCTTCTGTTGACCAAGGAAGGCAATCTTTAGGATTGAAGCCCAATAGTCGTGCATACTTATGGATTTGGTCAATGTTTTCAGCTTCAATTTCCAGAAATTCGGGAACAAATGCATAGTTACCAGTATAATGATCGATGTCAAATTGGGCATTATCTATCTTGTAGCTGAGTCTGTATTTTTCCATTTTTTCCGTTACACTTAATCCTAAATTCTGTAGAATTTGCGCCATCGTTTCCATGTTCGAGATTTCTACTGAATATTCTTCTGCTATTTTTACAATTTTGGTATGCTTGACTTTTTTGTATGTTAATTCGGTTTTTTGTGCATTTTTTCTTAGGCGTAGCAGTTTTCCTTGTTTACTCATTGACCTGTCTTTGAAGTCAAAAAATAGGGTTTGGATGTTACCGTTAAATATTTTTTTGGCGTTAAGACCAGTTAAAGTTTTTTCTATTTTCGCTCTGTTGATTTCGAGTATTTTGACTTCTGTTTCTTTCATAGTTATCTCTTTATCTTTGGTGTTTAAAATGATTGGTTTTCAAACTACTATAGCAATTTTACAGTGATGCGTGTGGGTTTTCTGTTGCATGTCGTTCGAGATGAAGATTGGACAGAAAATTATTGCAAAGTTGTTTGTAATAGAAAAATAAGTGCCACTTTGGTTCCGCTTATAAGGACAAGAGGTTAGCGATCAAGTTGGCGGTTTTTCTTGAACATTTGCATTCTGCGGGGTCAAAATCGATTGCTAACATCCAGTCAAACAATTCCGAATTGCAACCCTTTGTTTCTGTTTTGTCGCTCATCTTCTCTCCTCGTTATACTTTAAAAATTTAAATTCGCCGAAAAAAGAATGGTTTGTCGCCTTGATTTTTCTCTTCTTGTTTAGGTTTTTCTTTTTTTGCAACTGCGTCACCAAATAAAACATTGCTTGAATTTGCTTATGTAACATTTCAAAATAGATTATAGTCAAAACAGAATCTATATAGCAAGAACTTCCTTTAAATGACCTTGTCAAATCTTATGCCCGAAAGTTGATGGTCAGATTAGTTTATTCTTTCACTTTACAAATATTTTAAAAAAAAAATAAAAAATACATAATACTGTATCTCTAATTCTGATCTACGAGCTTGCTCACTTAAATTGTGAATGATAGATGGGAGAATACTGAGAAAGCGAGTATTTTTAATATAGTTCTGGTTTATGTCAGACATCGCAAAGGTTGGTTTTTTATGGGTTTTGTTTTTCGTGAGCGGGGCACTGAGCGTCTTGAAACTTTCAGCGATGGCGTTTTTGCTTTTGCGATAACTTTGCTTGTCCTAAACCTCTATGACCCTACGACCCGCGGGAGTGCTTTTGCTTGGAGGGCTTTTGAGTGAGTGGCCTGCGTTCTTTGCTTTAGCTGCCAGCTTCATGAATATCCTTGTTATGTGGATTAATCACCACAACATGTTTAACTACATCAAACGAGTTAGCAGAGAACTTATGCTTCTTAACGGGTTACTTCTCTTGGTTGTTGTGATAACTCCTTTCACCACTTTATTAGTTTCTGAGCATCTGCTCTCAAGTGATGCAAACATAGCAGCTGCCGCATATTCTATCTCATTCTTTTTCCTTGGTCTTGTTTGGAATATACTCTGGCATAATGCCTCACACCACCACAATCTGATCAGTGAAAATGTTCCTCAAAGCCAAATCAACCGTGTGGCTCGTGAATACTTGGTTGCGCTATTCTTCTTTGGCTTAGCGGTAATTTTGTCATTTGTTAGTGCAATAGCAAGCATGATTTTGATTCTTCTAGTTTCAGTGTACTTTAGTGTCACTGTCACAGGCGGAGAAAATGTTTAGACAACAAACGGCATTCTTGCCTAAATGACAGCTCATTCTTCTTAGATGCAAAACAATACTCTATATAGATTATTTAGCTAAGCCTTAAGAGCACTTTGACCACATACATAGTTGAGTGATTTAGCAGAACTATGAAAGAAAGCTCAGCGAGCCACGCCAGCAAGGCAATTTCTTCTTAATATCACCGAATGCTTGCGTCTTGTTGAACGTGGATCGCTGGGCAATCGTTCTAATCTCTGGTTTTACAACCTTGCATGATGCTTGCCCAAAAAAATTAAATGTTGAGCGGTGGCATAAAATTTTGCATAGCAAGCATTTTTGGTTCTATAGTAACATTTGGGCTATTCAGGATTTTAGCCAACAAAACAACGCTCCAAAACAGTCTATTTCCTTTCTGCAACCGTATCTTAAAACTCACATGCGCAGTTAACGGCAACTAGAACACCTACCATTCCTAGCCATTTCTAACCTCAACCTGAAGCCTTTTCAAAGCCCAAACAACAAAACCACCCCAAAACAAACCGCTCCAATTTCGCCAAAACAACTGATGTTGTTCTTCAATCAAACAAAGACAAATCATTTCTAGTATTTTCCTTTCGGAGGAACTTACAGTTGTCGCTTTAACTAAGCCCTAGCAATAACAGCTACATACAACTCCAACTCCCTTATCCTACGCAAATTCCTTATCCACAATTAACAGTCACCTCCTTCACCAAAAAACCTCAACTTAACCTAAACTTAACTTAAACCAGTCATCCACCCAGCAGCAAAACCAAAAAAGCCCAGAAAATTTCTGCAAAAATAACATTTCTTCTTCTTATTGACTGAAAGCAAACACTTCCAGATAACTCTCAACCCATGAGCTCAACAAGACCCTCCACATCGGTCATATGTCCTTTTCATCAGAGTCATCCAAGTTTCGCAGTTGTGCAATTCTGAACTAACTATGCACGTGAACTTATAAGCGTGGTTCATCTAATTTTGCAGAAAGACTAGTAGGCAGCAAAAGATGGTATTGATAATTGAAATTGTAATTATTTTTCTAACTGCCTTTGGGTTCAATTTGATACCGTTTGCTGGACCATCAAACCTGTTAATAGCGTCTACGGCGGCTATTGGCTTAGTAAACGCGGATGCAGCGACATTAGTGTTTATAGGGATAATCATCGCTTTGGCGGCAGCTTTAGCAAAGGGAATTCATTACATGGTAACTTTCTTCGTTAGTGGGCATCTTAGTCAAAAAAGACAGGCACGACTTGATGCCGACGCATCCAAAATAAAGCGCTGGGCTATGCCTCTGCTGTTTCTGGTTGCCGCTACACCGCTTCCCGATGAACCAGTCGTTATTCCGCTTGGACTACTGAAGTACAATCCCGCAAAGTTTTTCACCGCGTATTTTTTGGGCAAACTCACCATTGCAGTTGCAGGAGCATTCATTGGGCAAGAGGCAAGCAACCTGTTTTCAGGTTGGTTAAGCCCCGAACTCATGGTGGTGACTTCAATAATCTTAACTGTCCTCATTACTGTTATATTATTGAAAGTAGATTTACGCAAACTTGCCGAAAGGTTTTTCAAGAAAAAATCATCGGCACCAGCTAAGAAAAGCTAAAATAACCAAGCAGGAACGCATTAGTGAAGGTTAAATATGCCTACAAAACAACGCCGATATCCGCTAAAAGCAAAAGAAGCAAAACAAATCATAGATGCAACCTCAAAAAAGCTAAACTTTGACTTAGAAGGGCTTTTTGGTGTTAAAGCAAACGTTGAAGTTGTGGAGTCAGATGTTGGTGAAATCTACCTAATCGAAGGCAAACCCCTGTTGTACAAAGCCGGCGACAAAGTTCTGCCCACTCTGCTCTTTAGCGATTTCATCACCAAAGCCCCAAAAATCATTGTTGACATGGGCGCTATCCCATATGTTTGCAAGGGTGCAACAGTGATGGCTCCTGGTATTGTGCGCATAGACGGCGAATTCAAAATCGGCGACCTCGTTGTAATCGCGGATATGAAGCATGGCAAAGCTCTAGCGTTGGGAGAAAGCTTGTTTGACACAGAAACTGCAAAAAACACCAAGAAAGGGCCAGTAGTTAAAACTCTGCATTATGTAAGTGACAAAATCTGGGACTATCTAAAAACCCTGGCTGAATGAGATTCTAAGCAACCATCAAATTTTTGCCTATATTAAGACGGTTTATCAAAAAACATAGCTAATCGAACCCTTATATATTTTAACAATCCACTAAAACCAAGGAAACAGTCGATGTCAACGAAGGAAAAAATTGTTTTAAAGCCCATAGGACACGTTAAAACCAGTGCCGTTGACGATGAAGTCAAGGATAAAACGTTAATTTCTCAGATTGTTCTGAGTGACGAGTTGACTGAGGGTCTAACTGGCATATCTGCGTACTCTCATTTATTTGTGCTCTTCTATCTACACCAAGTCACTCCTGAGCAACAAAAAACTTTGCAGGTTCATCCAAGAGGCAGACAAGACTTGCCCTTGACAGGCGTTTTCGCAGTTAGAACCATGTTGCGACCCAACCCCATCGGATTAACATTGGTTGAACTGGTCAAAGTAGAAGGTAACGTTTTGACGGTGAAGGGTTTGGATGCATTCGATGAAACCCCTATTTTAGACATAAAGCCCTACGACTCTTGGGATGTTGCAGAAAACGCTAAAGTTCCTGACTGGTGGAAAAAACTTAATGAGGCAAAGGAAAAAACCTAAAGTAGTTCACCAACACCATACTTTTCATCTATGGCTTTAAGGAATGCTTTTCTGAGTTCTTCGCCCTTTAACGCATCGGCTTTAAATGATCCAACAACTTTAGCCAACTCTGTGTCTTTGCAGACTTCTCTTAGCCAATTCTCAAAGTCCCCCCTATAAAGATGAAACTCTAACGAATCAGATGTGACCTGTTTTATGTACCGATAAAACTCCTCAAGCGACTGCGCAGAAAAACCCAATGGCTTATCAACGCCAACGTAAAAATGAAAAACCATCTCACTGGGAACAGATGCGAAAATTTTAAGGGTATTTTTGCCTTTTTCAGTTAACCCGAATCCTCCGCCTACCTTGCGCAAAAAGCCTTCCGATGCAAGTTGCTGCACTTCAACTATGGCTTGGTTTGGGTTTAGGTTTACTGCTTGTGCGAACATGGTTAGGTCCATGCGGTTTGTAGCTTCGTTCATCGTTTTTAGGATTTTGATTTGTTGTTCCTTCAAAAGTTTCGCCTCATTACGCTTAATAATAAATCTCGGGGAAATTTAAATGTGTCAACCCTGGTTAAAAAATGTTGGATGACAAGTTTTTTTAGGTCTAAAAATAAATTATTACAGGGAATTCAATGAGTATTAAATATATCATAGTTTTAGTCACAACCACAAGTAATGCAGAAGCGGAAAAAATCGCTCAAGTTCTCCTTGAAAAGAAGCTGATTGCATGCGCCAACATCGTTAATCCCGTTACTTCTTTTTTTCGTTGGTCTGGCAAAATCGACCAGTGCGCGGAATGTTTGGTTTTGATGAAGTCGCGCAAGGATTTGTTCGCGGAATTGGTTGAATGTGTGAAGGGGTTGCATAGTTATGAAGTTCCTGAGGTTTTGGCTCTTCCAATAGTTGATGGTTCAACTGATTATTTGAGTTGGTTGGGTGATGTCCTCAAATAATATGTATATTTTTGTACAGATAAGCCTTAAATAGCACATTTCAGTATGCTTCTGAACTATAAGGAAGCATGACACAATGGGGAATCGCATTTGGCAAAACGCCAACACAAACACAAACTACAGTCAACCCACTAAACTACATCAAATTTAACTACACAAACCAACCCATAGAAATATTCTCAAAACTCCACCAAAAATATAAAACCACATATCTCCTCGAATCCACCGAAGGCCCCCAAAAACTCGCCCAATACTCTTTCTTAGGATTCGACCCAAAAATCACTATAACAGCCAAAAACGGCACAGTGAATATAACAAACCTCAAAACCAACCAAACCACCACCCACAAAAGCAACAACCCCCTCAAGCTCATCCAAGAGCAGTTGCAACCCTACGAAAACCACATGGTAGACTTTCGTTTTGTGGGTGGAGCATTAGGATACATATCTTACGATGCTGTACGCTACTTTGAAAAACTACCTAGCCAGAAACCAGACGAACTGCAGTTTCCTGATGTAGAGATGGGAATTTTTGAGGATGGCGTTGTTTTTGACCACACCCAAAATGAAGCTTACTATTATTTTAGAAGAGAAAACCGAATAACGGAACTTGAAGATTTGCTTAAAGAGCCAGCTAAAGAGGAAGAACCATTTACTTTCACCGCGCCGTCGGTCAACATTGCAAAAGAAGATTTCCAGAAAGCCGTCGAAAAAGCCAAGCAGTACGTTACAGCAGGAGACATATTTCAAGTTGTCCTCTCCAAACGTTTCCATTTCCAATACGGCGGCAGTCTACTGACTTTCTACAAAAGCCTACGTCACATCAACCCTTCACCCTACATGTTCTACTACAAATCAAACAAACGCCAAATCGTCGGGGCCAGCCCAGAAATGCTGGTTC
The DNA here is from genome assembly GCA_963775685.1 of Candidatus Bathyarchaeota archaeon. GTDB lineage: Archaea > Thermoproteota > Bathyarchaeia > Bathyarchaeales > Bathycorpusculaceae > Bathycorpusculum. The sequence continues at coordinate 21,245 of CAVZJV010000001.1, read as the reverse complement.
GCGTGGACAACAGAAGGGTTATCACTTTCCCAATTGCAGGTACCACACCCGTCACGACAGATCAAAAAGAAAACCTGCGACTTGGCAGGGAACTGCTAAAAGACCAAAAAGAGCGCGCTGAACATGTTATGCTGGTTGATTTGGCAAGGAATGATCTGGGTAGAATCAGCAAGTATGGCAGCGTCACCGTTCCCGAGTTTATGCAGGTTCACCAATTCAGCCATGTCCAACACATCGTTTCCCAAGTGGTCGGCGATTTGCAAGAAGGCTTAGAAAGTTACGATGCCTTAAAAGCGGTATTTCCTGCAGGTACGGTTTCAGGCGCACCAAAAGTCCGTGCCATGGAAATCATTGAGGAACTTGAACCAACGCGTCGTGGACCTTATGCTGGTGCTGTCGGCTATTTCAGCTGCAACGGCAACTCTGACTTTGCAATAACCATCCGAACACTATTCTCGGAGGGTAATCAAGCTTACATTCAAGTCGGTGCAGGCATAGTTGCTGATTCAGTGCCAGAGAAAGAGTGGTTTGAAACCGACCACAAAGCCAAAGCCCTCATGAAATCACTTGAACATGCTACAGGAAGCAAAAAACCATGAAAGTCTTAGTAATCGACAATTATGATTCGTTCGTCTACAACCTTGTCCAATACATAGGTGAATTAGGCGCAGAAACCGTGGTTTACCGAAACGATCAAATCACCCTATCTGAAGCCAATAAAATCAAGCCAGACCGTATCGTCATATCTCCAGGACCCGGCAATCCTGAGGACGCCAAATTCTTTGGCGTATGCAAAGCGATCTTGCAAACGCTAAGTCCAATCATACCAACCTTGGGTGTTTGCCTTGGACACCAAGGAATCATCCACACATACGGTGGTAGAGTCGTTCACGCCAAAAAACTGATGCATGGAAAAACCTGCACAATAAAACACAATCAAAAAGCAATCTTTACAGGTGTCCGCAACCCAATGACTGCAACAAGGTATCATTCTCTTGCTGGCGAACGCGATTCTATTCCTGCCTGTTTGGAGATTACCGCTGAAGCCGTCGACGATGGCGAAATCATGGGCATACGCCACACAAAATACCCCATTTATGGCGTACAATTCCACCCTGAATCCATCCTTTGCCAAGACGGCAAACTCATAATCAAAAACTTTCTGGAGGCAAAGAAGCAATGATACGTGATGGCATCCAAAAGCTCATCGAAGGTAACAACTTGTCCTTTGAAGAATCAGAGGAAATCATGCGGGAAGTTATGTCGGGAAAAACTACCGGTTCCCAAACTGCTGCTTTTTTAACCGCCCTGCGAATGAAAGGGGAAGTGGTCGAAGAATTAATCGCGTTTACTTCAGTTATGCGGTCTAATTGCTGCACGATTCAGCCCAAAGTACGTGGACGCCTAGTTGACACCTGCGGAACGGGCGGGGACAAAATTAAAACTTTCAACGTAAGCACTGCAGCGGCGTTCGTAATTGCAGGAGCTGGTATCTCAGTCGCTAAACACGGAAACAGGGCAGTGACCAGCAAAAGCGGAAGCGCTGATGTACTAGAAAAACTAGGGCTCAATTTAACCTTGGACCCCAAAGCCATCAAAAACATAATTGAGAAGGTCGGAGTTGGCTTTATGTTTGCTCCAGCATTCCACCCCGCCATGAAGTATGCTGCAGAAACTAGGCGCGAAATTGGTATCCGTACGGTATTCAACGTCCTCGGACCTTTAACCAACCCAGCTTGTGCTAATGCTCAATTGCTTGGAGTTTATGACACTAAACTGGTAGTTCCGATGGCTTTTGCGCTTGAGAAGTTAGGTTGCATTGAAGCGATGGTTGTCCACGGCGTCGATGGATTGGATGAGATCTCAACGGTTGGAAAAACAGTCATCGCCCACTTAAAGAAAGGTATTGTAGCTAAATTGGAGATGGCTCCAAGCAATTTTGGGGTAAAAACAGCATCAGTAGGTGATTTGCAGTCATCCACGGCAGAAGAAAGCGCTGAAATTCTTTTTAAAATCCTTAGCGGTAAAACCATGGATGACGCGAAGACAGAGATTGTGCTTGTTAATAGTGCTGCAGGAATTATCGTGGGCGGGAAAGGAGAAAATTTTGCAGAAGGGATGGAAATCGCCCGAAAATCAATTGCAAGCGGAGCTGCATACAATAAACTAATTGAATTAGTTAAAGCGTCAAATGGAAGTTTACATAGACTTGAGGAGTTGGAAAAAAAATATGATTGATTTTCTTGACACATTAGCTATGGACGCGACAAAGACAATTGACAGCGGATACTACAAAACTACTGTGTTCACAAACAAACCAAAGGTTAGTCTAAAAAAGGCAATTTTAGAGTGCAAAACAAACACTGTGATAACAGAGATTAAGTCAGCCTCGCCATCTCTTGGAACAATCAGAAGCCAAATGAACTTACAGGAAATTGCTATAGCCATGGAAAAAGGCGGCGCGGTCGGCATTTCGGTTTTAACAGAGCCTAAACACTTCCACGGCTCCCTGGCAACACTTATGCAAGCACGAGAAGCCGTAAAATTACCAATACTCATGAAAGACATAATCATTGTTGCAGACCAAATAGATGTTGCTGAACAGATTGGAGCAGATGCCGTGTTACTGATTGAGGCGCTTTTTGAAAAAGGATGCTGCGAAATGAGCATGGATAAAACTATAGCGTTTGCTCATTCGAAAGGACTTGAGGTTTTGCTGGAAACCCACACGGAGAATGAATTCAAGTTAGCGTTAGAAACCGACGCTGACCTCTTAGGAATCAACAACCGCAACCTCTCATCCCTAAAAATTGACCTAAACACCACGAAATATATTCTGGACAAAAACCCTAAAAACGGCAAAACAATCATTAGCGAAAGCGGTATCAAAACAAAAGCCGACCTGCAGTTCCTACAAAGCTGCGGCGCGGATGCTTTCCTTATCGGGTCAAGCATTATGTTAAGTGATAACGTTAAAGAAAAAGTCGAGGAGTTTGTAGAAGCATGAAACTAGGCAGCTACCCTGTGCACGGGAAATTTGGCAAGTTCGGTGGACGCTTTGTCCCTGAGGTCTTAATGGACGCTATCAGTGAACTTGAAGGGGCTTATGAAAAATGCCGAAAAGACCCCGAATTCCAAAAGCAACTGGATTATTACTTGTCTGAATTCGTAGGCAGACCTACACCTCTCTACTTCGCTGAAAACTTATCGCGGAAACTTGGCGGAGGGAAAATCTACCTTAAGCGAGAAGATTTAGCCCACGGTGGAGCACATAAAATAAACAACACCATTGGACAAGCGTTGCTTGCCAAACGAATGGGCAAAACGCGTATCATAGCAGAGACTGGGGCAGGTCAACATGGAGTAGCTACTGCTATTGCTTGTGCTGCTTTAGGTTTGCAGGCAGAAGTTTACATGGGTACAGAAGATTGTGAACGGCAACGGCTTAACGTTTTTAGGATGAAACTCCTGAATGCGCAGGTGCATCCGGTAGAAACGGGCTCCAAAACTTTAAAAGACTCCATAAACGAAGCTTTCCGCGATTGGGTAACCAACCTTGAGACCACTTACTATCTGATTGGATCAGTGGTGGGTCCGCATCCTTACCCGATGATTGTAAGGGATTTCCAGAGCGTAATAGGAAACGAAATCAAGGAGCAGTTTAAACAGAAAGAAGGCAGATTGCCCGATGCGCTGGTGGCCTGTGTAGGCGGCGGAAGCAACGCTATCGGCACATTCTATCCATTCGAAGATAATAAAAAAGTGGCTTTGTATGGCGTTGAAGCTGGAGGCGAAGGCCTAAACACTGGCAAACATGCCGCCTCGCTGGGCGCAGGAACAGAAGGCGTCTTCCACGGTATGTTAACCTACGTTCTCCAAGACAGCAACGGGCAAATCCAGAGCACCAGCAGCGTTTCAGCAGGCCTAGATTACCCAGGGGTTGGACCCGAACATTCTTTCCTCAAAATATCCAAACGAGCACAATATACCTCTGCCACTGACAGAGAAGCAGTTGACGCTTTCCTATTTCTTTGTAAGGAAGAAGGAATTTTGCCAGCGTTAGAGTCTTCCCATGCAGTAGCATACGCTATGAAGCTGGCGTCTAAGATGAAGCAGACTCAGTCGATTGTGGTTACGCTGTCTGGACGTGGAGACAAAGATGTGGAAACAATCGCAGACTATATGGGGACTAAAATATGATACGTATAAGAAAAATTTTCCAAGATGCAAAAGAGAATGGAAACGGCGTTCTTATTGGCTACATTATGGCAGGAGACCCCAACCCTGAATCTACTCCCAAAATTGCTGACGTGCTAATCAAAGGCGGTGTAGATATTCTTGAGTTGGGTCTGCCGTTTTCTGACCCCATCGCTGATGGACCTACAATTCAAGCGGCAAGCATCAGAGCTTTAGCTGCAGGAACAACACCGCTAAAAGTACTTGAAATAGCTAAAGAGATAAAACAAAAACGCAACGTTCCGATTGTCGTTATGACCTACTATAATCCAATGTTTAGAATTGGGCTTGATCGCTTTTGCTATTTGGCTAAAGAATGCAAGGTTGATGGTTTTATCGTTCCCGATTTGCCAGTGGAAGAAGCAGGCGATTACAGGAAAGCCGCAAAAGTGTATGGGTTGGACACGATTTTTTTGGTGGCGCCCTCCACCACGAATGAGCGGCTGACCCGAATAGTTGACTCCTCATCGGGCCTCCTCTATCTCGTTTCACATTATGGAGTCACAGGCACCAAAACAGACATGGAAGACTCAACGGTTCAATTAATCAAACATGTTAAATCCTTCACTTCGGATAAAATACCTTTAGCTGTCGGCTTTGGTATCTCTAAGCCTGAACACGTAAAACGCATAATCCAAGCAGGAGCAGATGCGGCAATCGTTGGAAGCGCCTTCATCAACATCCTTCAAAAAAACAACGCTCACGTGCTAAAACAACTGCAAGAAACTGCGAAGGCACTCAAGGCAGCAGCAAAAACAGCCAAATAACCAAAATCCTTCAAGGTCACTGGGAAAGTTTTAAAGTTGGATTAAACTCTCTATCTGCGGCGATGGATCTTAGGCGGTGGGTTAGGGGTCCATTATACCGTAAATCCTCTACATGACGGGCTGACATCTGCGGATGAGGCGTCAAAGGCCGCTTGGATCTTCATTTCCGAACCAGTGACTATCCGTCCTTTGGGGCTGGCGGTCAATGAGTGGCTTCCGTAGGGAAGTCCCTTCGTTGTCTCCCAGATGAACCTGGCTAGGCTCGGGAGAGAGCAACCTAAGTTTGGACGTTATGCGCTCAAGGGGGTGCGGGTAAGAGCGTAGGGCTTGGAGATTCCAGACGGAGTCTAGGCGTCAAACCGCAGTGGTCCATCGCTACTTCAACCTTTCAACTAGTTGAGGGATTCTAAGCTACGGGCAGTTGGATGGCGAAACTAAATATTCAAGCAATAGGTCAAGCGACTTTTCTATCGACTTAAGGTCTTTCCGCATAAGCGCTTCTTCTTCGCGAACCTGATCCAAAGTAACTTCATAACCAAATATCTGCCTTCTTAAAAAATAGGTTTCGCAAACTTGTAGCTTAAGCCGAAATTAGCTCGATACGTCGAATCCTTTCTTGAACAGCGCTTTGTCGATCACTCGCACGTCGAGGTTTTGTTTAGCGGCGGTTTTTCTGATGACCGCGAGTAAGATTAGGTAGTTTTGGGTTGTTTGCATGTTTGGGGGTACGTTACCTAGAAGGGCTTTCCAGGTGTGGGCGTCAAGGATGCAGTAGGCTTTGGGGTCAAAGAATGTGAGAATGATGCTGGCTAAGATGGGGCTGACTCCTTCGAGCAGCGTTAGGCAGTTCATGCGGTAGCCGTCTTCGGATCCGGGAATGCTCAGTGCCTGACTGGTCAGCCTGTTGACTGTTGCTTCGTCGTTTCGAGCCACTAACGCTAAACTCCGAGCCTGCCGCTCAGTGTCACCTTTAAACTTCCACTCAACAACCCAAGCCAAATCCCTGCAAGTCAAAGCCTTGTTCTTACGGAATTTTGCGCCGAGTTCCCGTTCCCGCTGCGCTTGCCAACCAAACGCCTTGTCGTATTTGCGGCTCCACATCAGAAAATCGGCTTTGTTCACTTAATCACCAATAAAGCGTAATTGCGGGTTGCTTGCATTTCTGTTTTGCCCCCAAAACAGCAAAAAATTAAGAAAAGGGGGTTTTAGTTTTGGTCTACTAGGTGTGCTGTTCCGTCTGGACAGTAAACTTTTTCGTCTTTGCCAACGCGCCTGTACCTTTCACTACACATGTGCAGTAGGGTGCAGCCGTCGCAGTCTCTACTCAACACTTTTTTTTTCGCCTCCATTGGGGCTTGGTGCATCAGTGATTTTGGCTTATAAGGCTATGTAACATGCAAGTATATACGACCTTAATGCTTGGTGCTGTGGGCGTGGCAGGTTTTGTAAGCAATGCAGCTGTGGGAGCAGGGGGTGGCTGTTTTGGTTTGGCAATCAAGGACTATTGTGCTGTACATGCTTATGCCTCCTTGCTTACTGCTCTTAGGGCGTGGCGAACACGGGACCGGACGTACCCCATAAATATAAAGGGCAAGGCAAACAAGCCTACACACGCTAATGCTTGAATCGCTAAATCCAACAAACCATTTCCTCCATATTTTGTTATGCTCTGATAGTTGATTGTGCAAGGCGGGATTTAAAGGGATTTGAGAAATGTTCATAACTTTTAAGAAAAACTCTGCAAACACTAGGCATTTAATAGAATTTCAGATTAAACGTGCAGTAATATTAAGCAAAACTGAACATATTGGCTGTTGTTATCACCAGCGTTAGGCGTGCTGGTTTCCGAGCAGGAAAAAGTCTAAACACGATTTTCCAAACGAACAATGGGTTTACCCATAATATCTCGCATCTTATCTGCAGCCGTGAAAGGCGACCGAACAAGCCTCAGTTTGGTTTCCCGGTCACCCTGAGAATTAACCGTTACCTCGCCATAACCAAAGATTCTACCGCCCACAGATTGGTAAACCGATAAGTCTCCAAAACCCGAAGGCGTAACCACAAACGAATGCAACCCGATAATGCCATGTTTAATCTCCAAGCCATCCTGCCGCAAGATGTAAGTGTTGGCTGCCCGAAAAACCACAAGTTCAAGCATGCTGACAAGCCAAATTAATCCAAACGCCAAAAACGTCCACGTCCAAACTGGCAAACCAACCAAGCCATCGGAGGCAACGGCTGAGAAGAGTTCAAGCCAGAAAAAAATGATCGCAACTACGATTATGGCAACGGTTCGGATGATGGCGGCTGAAACAATCCAAGGCTTGCCATACCAAACAACATCTCCATGAGCACCGTGTCTGCTCTTAGAAGCCAAACTAAAACACGACCACTAAACCATTGGCAAAATCAGTATTTAAGCGTTCAAGCCAAAGTAGCCGCTTGACATTGCAGGCTCCAATTATTACTGGATTGTTTCATATAGTTAAAAAAAATTACATGACGGACCTGTGGGGGAATAAGCTTTCGATTGAGCGGAGCAGTTGATAGCCAAACAATATTGCTACAAAGTAGGTAGGCCAAAGAATCACTGGCCAGTTGCCTGGCGTGTAATTCCATAAACCAGTGGATACGGCGAAAAACTCCATAAGAGCCAGTGAGCACATACCACCGAAAGCTAAGAAAACCTGTTGTTTAATCTCCTGCTTTGCTATCCACTTGCGCCGAACAACGAACAGAATGGCCCATGCTGCGAGGAAAGCGAATAGGAGAACATACCAATTTGAGTTAAAATCGAAAATTACATTCATTTTTATTACCAAATTTCTAATGTTTTACTGATTTATCTTTTCTGAGAGAAGGTTTATGATTTGACCAACATTTGCGGCAATATACGGGTTTGTCAGCTTTAGGCTTGAAGGGCACTTCGCACACCGTTCCACATTCGCTACATACTACTTTGAAGATGGCTGGTTGTGAATGGAATTGCTTGAACATCTGGTAGTTCTTCAGCCTTGGCCAGCCAGTCTTAGCGTAACGAAGCATCTCTGGGTTGTCTTTTAGCCAACGCATCATGTGAAAGAAGCTTTTGCCCCTTTTCTCTTCCCGCTCAACGAGAGGTTCGTAGCCTAAGTTTCGGATTTCGTCTAAGTAGGCGATTTCCACGAGCCTTTGGGTTTCGCCGACGACGCGTACACGTTTTACACGGTCTTCGCCGTAAACTTTCTGAAGTTCCTCTGCGGCAACGTCAAAGATGCAACCTTGGCAAATGTGGATTTCTTCATCAGGAGCCAAGGTGAAACGCGAAACGAGTTTGGATACGACGCGGCTGGATTCTTGCAGGTACTCTTTTTCGCGGAAGATGTCCTGGTAGAATCTGACATCGATAAGGTCATATTTGAATTCGCCTGATGGTTCATGGTAAGCGCCGACTACAACTCCATAAAGCAAATCGCCGCTGCCTGCATCGTCAACTATAAGGGTCAACTAGGTTTTTCCCCTCTTCTCTTGCCCAACCCAATACTTCATACATCTATAAAAACCGTCTTCCTCAAACGGAGGCAAAAACAAGGAAAAACCGGATTTTTTAGGCGCTTTGGCAAGCATTTAAACTTGATGGTTTATATACGCTTATTCGGGGAAGGTTTTCTGAGGTAAGTTACGGGACTTTTGGTTCCTTATCTTTACCACAATAAAGCGCACAGATACAAATAAAGGCAGAATATTAGCCATGAAAACTCTGGAACAGTAGGAATTGGACTAGGTGAAATGTTATTTTGTTAGTCGGGTTTCCTATTGCATTTAAGGTTTCGTTTACTCATATATAGTAATTATTCAGGTTATGGTTGCTCCAGGTTCCACCGTTAGTGTTACGCCTTCGTTTATGGCGACAGGACCCGTGAGGCTGTATGGGCTACCAGCTTTTGTCCAAACAGCGTCAGAGGCAATTAAACCATTTTCGTTTATGCCGCTTTGAGCTAAACCATTAGACAAAGAAGCAAATACTAAGGCGCCTAAGACTGCTAAAACTGCAAGTTGTAGAAGGATGTTTTTGTTAGAAGTCTCATACTTTAACTGTGGAAGGGTTTGCGATAAAAAGCTTACAGTAAACGCTTCCTGAATAGCCCAAGTCAAGGTTTGAGACCGTGTAAAAAATCACGCAACCAAGGTTGAAAAGCTTGAAAACACCTCAATTCTCTTCTTTGATTTTACCCTTCTCTTATTCTATTTTTTAACAAGCGCACCAATTAAAGCCTTAACCCCCAAGAATGTTCAAAGCTCTCCTCAAATTATAAGCAACCATAAGCAAACCAACTTCCCCACTAACCTTTCTAAGACCCTTAAGCAGCAAATATGGAGCCCCAAACGCCCTCTTAAATGTACCAAACGGATGCTCCGCTACCTTTCTTCGCTCATCCATAACCTCAGGATGCAACCTAACCCTCTCCCGCATCTGGTCAACAACAGCCTCATGAACCCACCGCCAAATTGCCCGTCCACATCTATTACTCGTACACCCAGCCATAAAAAACCTGCATAAAGAGCAAACAGCCCTCTGGCACTTGTAGACTCGCATATCCATACCTTCGCGTACAGTCGAATAGCCAAAGACAAGACGCTGCCCAGCTGGGCAAATATACACATCAGAACTCTTATTATAGATGAATTTGTCAGCAGTAAACGCAGGCAAGACAGCACTTCCGCCACTTCCCGACTTCTTCACCGCAACATAAGGAATAACCCCATTATCGACACATTGTTTAATCTGCATAAAATCAAAAAAGCCTTTATCTCCAATAGCATCAATATGCTCGACTCCGAGTGTTTCCTTAGCACCTATGGCAACTGAGCTAAGCTGATTCAGATCCGAAGCAGAAGTAGTCACCTTGTAATCAACGATAAGATGGTTTTTTGCATCAACTGCTGCCTCAACATTATAGCAAGGCTCAATCCTGCCATGGTTCTTCATAAGCCTGCACTCAGAATCTGTAAGCGCAATCTCTCTTTGACCCGACTGTTCCGTTCCCTCAAGAATTCTCTCAAATTTCTCCTTCTTCTCAAGTAGAGCTGCAAGCTTATTCACCTGGCAAGCTTTAGCCTGATCACCTACTTCGCTAGCAACTTTTTGCTCATCAACTGCTTCCTGCTCATCTACAGCATCCAACTCTTCTAGATAGTGCTTCACTGACTTTTCCATGCGCTTTATTCTTATGGCAAGCGATTTCTGGTTAAAGGCTTTATATTGAGAATTTACCGCCTTGAGTTTAGTGCCGTCTACGGTCACTTGCTGTGCGCCATAGAGGCAAAGCTCTTGTAAGAAAGTTACGAATGCCTTGAATAAGGCACCTATGGCAGCTGGGTTGTCTTTTCTAAAGTCTGCTATTGTTTTAAAGTCAGGCGCTAAGCCTCTTAGCAGCCACATGGCTTCAAGGTTTGTTTTGCATTCACGTTCTAGTTTTCTGCTGGATCGGATATGGTTTAGGCCTCCGTAGAGGTAGAGTTTAGCGAGGTCTTTTGGGTTGTAGGATGGTCTCCCAAGGTCTTGTGGTGTTGAGTGTGTGAAGCCTAACTTTTCCATGTCTAGCGAGTTTATGTATGCGTCTATGAATCTGATTGGGTTGTCTGTTGTAACGTACTCTTCTATGGTTTTTGGCAATAGGAAAGTTTGGTTTCTAGACAAGCCATCTGCGTAGCTGTTGGCTTCGTTGTCCATTGTCTCACCTTTAAGTCTTTGTCAGTCATTGCTATGTGTCTAGATTTAAGGTTAACGGCATTCTAAGCAAGTTAAAGCAGACTTTTCACACAGTCTCATTTCTTGACTGAATTGAATTGTGTTATTATGATAATATGACAAACATTTCCATTTAGTCAAAGGGTAATCCTTTGGTATTTGTTTTGGAGAGCCCATGAGATAGGTTTAAATGGAGAGAGATAGAGTATAGAAAATCCTATTTTTAGCAAACTATTATTTTCAATCATTATACTCTTTAGGTTGTTTACTTGTCTTTGTCTGTTTGTCTTTGTCCATCTTTGTTTGTGTTGTGTGATGTTTGCAATTGACAGACTGACAGACTGACTGACTCCGACAGGGATATGACACACACACGTACGCAGGCGAACAGTCGCAGTCATAGATGTTTATGAACGTAGTCGCACATGCGTAGTCGTAGGTAAATGAACACAAGAGAAAAAGATTAAAATTTAATCCCCCAAACCAAACAGCAATTAAGCCCCCTATAAGCTGTCCAAAACATACAACCAGAAATGAGCAAAATCCAGCTCAACATATCAAAAATTCAAATACCAAATCGCCCGAAAGAGATGTTTGTGGCAACTTATTGAAATTCAAGTTTTCGGTGAAAACAATTAAGGCTTTGTACCGAAAGATTGCTAAGTTAAAGAACCCTGCAACATTCCTTTCAAAGGGAAGCTGTCAATCGGTTAGGTAAAGAAATGGAGAAGAAAATCATTGCACAAAAACAAAAATTGAACCAATCAAGAAGCAATAAAACAATGAAAAATGATTTTATTTGACTTACCAACCAGCCTATAGTTAACGACCTTACTTAAAACATCAGAAAGAGCGGACAAAGCTGTTTCACCAACTTACTTCCACACTTAAAATCGAAACAAGCCAGCGTGCGTTATTCTGCTAATTAATTTGCAGAATGATTCGAATCTTCATAACGTTCAAATAGTTTCTTGAGAACATTATTTTTGGTAATTTTGGCATGAAAGTTAGTAAATTGAACGGGATGCAAGTAATTACATCTGATGCTTTCACCCTTGGAGAAGTGGAGAATTCCGACGCTGACACAATCGCGTGGCATTTAAATTATTTACAAGTTGAGCTGACCAAAGAAGCTTCTGATTCTCTCAGATTTAAAAAACCTCTGCTGGGTTCAATAATAGTATCTTTACCTACAAATTTCGTTAGAAACGTCGGCGACGTAATAACGGTCTACAAGACTCTTGAAGAATTAAGAAATCTCAAGGAGTACAAAAGCGAGTAAAGCCGCGCCGCCGGCGGGGCATCCGCCACGCCGGATCCAGCTTGCTGGGGGCGGCACCGAGCGGCACCGGCACGCCCTTGGTGGGGATATTCTCCTTGATGGTCGCCGGCACGCCGTCGAGCGGCCCCATCGGCTGGTCCTTCTGCCAGCGTTCGGTCGATGCCCTTGCGACGGCGCGTGCCCCGTCCGGATCGAACGCGTACAGCGCCTTGATGTGCGGCTCCCACACAGCGATGTGCGCCAGCACGTCTTCCAGCACTTCGGAGGGAGAGAACTGCTTGGCCCGGAAGCCTGCGATCAGGTCGACGGCGCTGAGGTCGTGCAGCGACGTGACGCCTTCCTGTGCTGACGGCTTATGCATGGGCGGCCACCGGCATGCGGGTTTCGATGATCCGCGCCAACAGGCTCGCGCCGATCGGCAGGATCGCGTCGTCGAGGATGAAGCCGGGATTGTGCAGCGGCACCGTGCCGCCATGGCCGACCCAGCAATAGCAGCCCGGCACCGCAGCAGCATGTCGGCGAAATCCTCGCTGCCCATCATCGGCTTGGGCTCGGTCAGCACATTCTCGGCGCCGACGATGTCGCGGCAGGCATCGGCGCATAGCGGCCGCTCTCCGCCACGTGATTTTCCAGTACGGAGAACAAGTCGCGGATATCGACGTCGATCTCCACCTCGAATGCCGCGGCGACGCCGGCGACGATGGTGCGCATCCGCCCACGGATCATTTCGCGCAACGCTCGGCGGAGAATGTGCGGACGGTCCCGCACAGCGCCGCCTCTTCGGGGATGACATTATAGGCCGAACCGGCATGGAACTGCGTCACCGACAGCACCGCCGCCTGCATGGGATCGGCATTGCGGCTGACGATGGTCTGCAGCGCCTGGACCAGCGCCGTTCGCCACCACGATCGGATCGCGCGAGACCTGCGGCATGGCGGCATGGCGCCGCTGCCCTTGATGCTGATGTCGAAGAAGTCGGCGCCCGCCATCGCCTTGCCCGGGAAGATCGCGCACCTGGCCGGCATCGATATACGGGCGAATTGTGCAGGCCATAGATTTCGTCGCAGGGAAAGCGCTGGAACAGCCCGTCGGCGAGCATGGCGCGGGCGCCGCCCAGGCCTTCCTCGGCGGGCTGGAAGATGAAGATGGCGGTTCCGGCGAAATCGCGGTGTCTCGGCGAGATAGCGCGCCGCGCCGAGCAGCATGGTGGTATGGCCGTCATGGCCGCAGCCATGGAAACGGCCCGGAATCTGTCGAGCGGTAAGGCAGGTTGGTCGTCTCGTCCATCGGCAGCGCGTCCATGTCGGCGCGCAGGCCGATGCGCCGGCCGGGGCCGCGCGTGCCGTGCAGGATGCCGACGACGCCGGTGCCGCCGATACCGCGATGCGTTTCGATGCCCCAGCCCTGCAGCTTCTCGGCGACGATGCCGGAGGTGCGCACTTCCTCGAAGCCGATCTCGGGATGGGCGTGGAGATCGTGGCGGATGGCGGTCAGTTCGTCGGCGTAGGCTTCGATCGCGGCGAGTACGGGCATGGCGTTCCGGTCCTCTCGGTTTGAAGGCGATTGGCGTTTCAGGGACGAAGGCGGGGCCGTTCGGCTTGATGCGAATCCCGGGCGCAGCCGCTTCCAAGGCAGAGCCGCGGGATCGACCGGCATCGGGCCCGGCGCCGCGCAGACCAGGATCTTCTCGGCGATCGGCTGCGAAGTCGGCGCGGAAATGCACCGAGCTCTTGTTGACGAGGATGGCCTCCTCGCGTCGGCTCGATGCCGACGAAGCGGTACATCTCCTGATCCGCCAGCTGCGGCTTGTCGCAGGCGACCACGACCCGCACGCCGCCGATGCGCAGGCAGGCGGACGGGCCCGAGGGTCATCCGCGCCGCCGCCGATAGAACGGACCGGTGCCGACGAAGCGACCGTCGGACAGCGCTCCGACGCAGAAACGACCCTGGAACGGCGAGTCGCCCGGCACGCCTGACTTGCCGCCGAGCGCGATCTTGATACGTGCGCCCTTCGCCGGCGGCGTGGGCTGCCGCGCGCGGCCTCGGGATCGACGATCAGCGCCGATGGCAGCGCGCTGCGCATCCGCACCGCACCAGCGCGCGCAACATGCCGGTCGTATCCGAATTGCCGCCAGCGCCGGGATTGTCCTGCGTGTCGGCGATGACGACGGGCCGCACGGCGCGCGCCGCATCGCATCGCCCGACGCACGCCCTCCTCCGGCGTCAATACTTCCAACTCGAAGGCCGATTCGCGCGCGACCACGGCTTCGAACAACCGGTCGGCGGCTCCGGCCACTGCATCCGCGTCTCACCGTACGCGAACACGACCGGACCGCATTCCGGGAAATCTGCCGCCGGAAACCCGGGCGTGAACGATGCGCGACGCCACGCCGCGTCCTTCAACGCCGCGGCAGTTCGCGGTAGATGCGACTGGGTAGGCTCCAGCTCGTGCACTGCGACCCCAGTCGGAATCAGGAACGGCACCTGTCGCACCAGACATGGGGTCTCGGCCCCCCGTCGAAGCGGCGTTGCAGCAGCGCCGCCGTCCGCGCGCCGGTCTCGGCCATGTCGACGTGCGGATAGGTGCGATAGGCCACGAACGCTTCGGCGTCGCCACCATCGCCGCGTGACGTTGGCGTGCAGATCGAGGCTGTACGATGGGAGGCGTTAATGAAGTTACACTTGTTGTTTATGATATTACTTCAGGAAAATCAACAACACTTAAAACAGAAGGACCCAAAGAACAGTTTCTTACCTGCGTTACCTGGTCGCCGGACAGTAAAAAAGTTTATGTAGGTGTACTTAACAGAGAACAAAACCACCTAAAACTTAACAGATATGATGCTGTAACCGGAAATTTTGAAAAAACATTATTTGAAGAACAGGCATCTACCTATGTAGAGCCATTACATGACCTGACTTTTGTTCCCGGTAAAAATGACCAGTTTTTATACAGAACAGAAAAAGATGGCTTTGAACAATTGTATCTTTATAATACTGATGGCAAACTGCTTAAAAAATTAGGTTTTAAAGATGTTGTAATAACAGATCTTTTAAACTTTGATAAAGACATTAAAAATGTATTTTATATTGGCACAGCAAATAATGGTCTTGACAGACAATTATTTAAAGCAGAGCTTAAATCAGGTAAAACTACCCAAATAACTACAGTTTCAGGTACTCACGCCGCTATTGTAAGCACGGATGGTACACTTGCACTGGATAGTTTTAGCAATACGACTACTCCCAATGATGTAAATATCATTACGGTTAAAAATAATAAAACAACTTCTATATTTAAAGCAGACAATCCTTATACAGGTAAAACAGAACTTCCTAAAATGGAGTTGGTTACTATAACTTCCGCAGATGGAAAAACGCCACTTAACGGTAGAATTATTTACCCTGCTAATTTTGACGCTTCAAAAAAATACCCAACTGTAGTTTATGTTTACGGAGGACCCATGCTCAGCTTGTAGCTAACAGATGGCTGGGTGGAGCTTCATTATTTGACTATTATCTTGCTCAACAGGGTTACGTTGTTTTCACTATGGATAATAGAGGTAGTGATGCACGCGGACGTGATTTTGAACATATAGTACACCGTAATCTTGGAATAAATGAAATGGCCGATCAAATGAAAGGTATTGATTTTCTTAAATCTAAAGCTTTTGTAGATCAGGACAGGATTGGTGTTTCAGGATGGAGTTTTGGTGGTTTTATGACCACGTCTTTAATGCTTGATCATGGTGATGTATTTAAAGTTGGGGTTGCAGGTGGCCCTGTATGCGACTGGAAATATTATGAAGTTATGTATGGTGAGCGCTATATGGATATGCCACAGGAAAACCCTGAAGGTTATGCTAAAACCAATGTTATAGATAAAGCTAAACAACTTAAAGGTAGACTACTTGTAATTCATGGAGCTCAGGATAATGTAGTTGTACAACAACACAGTATGGAATTTATTAATGCTTGTATAACTGCGGGTAAACAGGTAGATTATTTCTTATACCCTACTCATGAACATAACGTAAGTGGAAGGGACAGGATTCATTTAAATCAGAAAATTGCTGATTATTTTGATACTTATCTTAAAAAGTAATATTTTAACGGAGGCTTAGGCCTCCGTTTTTATTTAATTCAATATATGGATAATAACACAATTTCAAGACTCAATCGCTACACTACTCTTCCTATTCTTTTGGATATGCTGGAGAGAAAGAAACTTACGTTACTCAACCCAATACTTTGGGAAGACAGGAATGATGCCGAAATTATACTTGAATATAAAAACCGTAAAGGAGTAGATAACTTATTTGCCTTATGTTTTTCTCATAACGATGAAACTTTACATCATTGGAAAACATATTCTAACGGCCCTAGTGGTTGTGTGATTGAATTTGATGCTAAAAAGTTATTTGCCATTCTTGACAAAATTGCCGGGTTAAAACATGGAATTGTAGATTATAAAAAACTGCCCGAGATAGAAAAAACTAAAGTTGAAATTGATGCTATGCCATTTACAAAAAGGTGGCCTTATCGTGTTGAAGAAGAATATAGAGTAATTTATGAAACCAATGAAAAAATGGATTTCTTTGAAATTGATATTCCATTAAATATTATTCGTAAAGTAACCATAAGCCAGCAAATGCCGCAACAAATATATAATACGATAAAAGAACATTTAAAAGGAACATCTAAAAATCCGGATGGCAGAATAAGCCGATCTACGCTATACGAAAACAAACGCTGGATAAACGGATTTAAACGAATGTAGACACAAACGGAGGCTTTTATTGCCTCCGTTTATTATGTTATTTAACTTCTTTAATACCTTTTATAAAAATCCATTTCATATAGATTTTATCGCCACCTGCTTGTCTAACATGCTGAAATTTTGGTGCTAGTATGGTTGTAATAACAGCAGCGGTAAGCGGTATCCAAAATCCCGTAAGATTGGTAAAGTAGAAAAGCAGTAAATAAGAAATTACATAAAAGGGAAGAAATCCTAATAAGTTATATAAGAAAGATTTAATCTGTTTATTCATTGTCATTTGATTTAAGAATCGGTATTATCTTTTTGAAATTTGGTTCTTTTGCTTCCTTCATACATTTCATATTTTACAAAACGTGTTTCAAGCTTACCGTTAAAGAGTTTAATTTTTCTCGAAGGTTTTAACCCCACAAATTTAAGAGCTTCAAGGTTAGCAGTAATAAACCATGCATTTGTGCCAGGATAACTTTGTTTAAGCGTATCGCCTATTTCCCTGTAAAAACGCTCCATATCAATATCCAGTCTTTCACCGTATGGTGGGTTAAATACCATGTGTAGTGGTCCTCTGGTTTCTTTTTCAGTAGTAAAAAAGTCCTGCTGGCTTATAGTTATATACTCATCAAGATTTGCATTTTGTATATTATCTTTAGCTTTAGCCACTGCCGATGGTGCCTTATCATAACCTTTTATGGTATAATGAAACTCTTTCACTTTTTTAAGCAGTGATTCTACAATAGTATCAAAAAGGTCATTATCCCAATCATTCCATTTTTCAAAAGCAAATTCTTTTCGGTTAATGTTTGCAGGAATATTACATGCAATCATTGCCGCTTCTGCTAAAATAGTACCTGAGCCACACATAGGGTCCATAAAATCGCCTTGTCCATCCCAACCGGAAAGCAATCAGCATTCCTGCAGCCAGCACCTCGTTAATAGGCGCTATGTTAGTTGCTGTTTTATAGCCTCTTTGATGTAATGAGTTGCCGGAAGTATCTAATGCTACAGAGCACTGATCATTATGTATATGGAGGTTTATCCTTAAATCGGGAAAGTCTTTATCAATACTTGGTCTTTTGCCATATCTGTCTCTAAACTGATCTACGACTGCATCTTTGGCCTTTAAGGCAACAAATTGAGAATGATTAAAATGATCTGAATGCAGTGTAACGTCTATTACAAACGATTGGTTTGCATTTAAATATTTAGACCAGTCTATACCCTGAATACCTTTATAAAGACTTTCTTCATTATATGCCCTGAAGTAGTAAATAGGTTTAAGTATCTTAAGAGCAGTACGTAATGCAAGGTTAGCCTTATACATAAAGCCTTTATCTCCCACAAAACTTACCATTCTCACCCCCTGTTCAACATCCTGAGCTCCTAGAATCTGCAATTCTTTGGCAAGTATTTCTTCAAAACCAAAAAAGGTTTTGGCAATCATTTTATAATTATTTTCCATGTACCTGAATCAAATTCTTGGCAAAAATAAACTAATTTTGCGGGTACATTAAATGAATATGCAAAAAGAAACAAATAACTGGTTTGCATCCTGGTTCGATACCCCTTACTATCATATACTGTATAAGGATCGTGACTACGAAGAAGCTCAACTCTTTATGGATAATATAACCCAATACCTTAACCTTCCTGAAGATGCCAAAATACTGGATTTAGCCTGCGGAAAAGGATGTCATTCCATCTATCTTAATCAGTTAGGTTATGATGTTACAGGTGCAGACCTATCTGAAAACAGTATTGCAATAGCTTCTAAAGCCAGTAATGACAGGCTTCATTTTACAGTACACGACATGCGTGAGCCTTTTGAACAAAAGTTTGACGCAATATTTAATTTGTTTACCAGTTTTGGCTATTTTGAAAACGATAGTGACAATATAGTAACGCTAAAAGCAATTTGCGAAAGTCTTAATGAATATGGATTTGGCGTAATTGATTTTATGAATGTTAACAAGGTCATTAAAAATCTTATTCCTGAAGAAACTAAAACTGTAAATGGTATAAATTTTCATATAAAGCGTTATGTAAAAGACGATCATATTTTTAAGGAAATTGATTTTGAAGACAATGGAGAGAAGTTTCATTTTACTGAAAAAGTAAAAGCATTAACCCTTGAAAATTTTGAGGGCATGATGGAAGAAGCAGGTATTTACCTTTTGGATATTTTTGGTGATTATAAACTTAAAAAGTTTTTTAAAAACGAGTCGGAACGTTTAATCATGGTCTTTAAATAATGATATATCTACTCCCTTTATTATCTGTTATTCTTGGTTATGGCATAGCACTTATTATTAAAGCCATCAAACAAAAAGAGTCTTAAAATTGTTACTTGCATACAGTGGTTCTTTTTTACTATCACTTACGGTATTACATTTATTACCGGAGGTTTATGAAAGTGCGTCACATGCTCATGAAGGTCACGATCATGGACATAATAATAGTGCTATTGGTGTTTTTATAATGGCCGGTATTATTTTCCAGATAATTCTGGAGTACTTTTCAAAAGGTGCTGAACATGGTCATGTTCATGTTCACGGAAATGAGCATCTGCATAAAATGCCCTGGCTATTATTTATTAGTCTTTGCATACACGCATTACTTGAAGGTATGCCCGTAAGCCATCATGCAGATATGGCATGGGGTATAGCTATACACCACTTCCCTATTGCTATAATATTAACCGCATTTTTTATCAACTCAGGACTAAGCAAACCTGCTGTAATGCTATTTATGTTTGTGTTTGCTATAATGACTCCGCTTGGCACTTTAATATCAGAGCAAATGGAATTTATAAGCCATTATTATGCTGAAATATCAGCTATAGTTGTGGGTATATTGTTTCATATTTCATCTACAATTATATTTGAAAGCAGCGAAGGTCATAAATTTAACCTAGCCAAACTTCTTGTTATTATTTTAGGAGTTGTAATGGCGTATTTTCTTAATTTTACGTAAAAGCCTATATCATGTCATTTACAAAAACTACCGAGCAAAGTTCTAAATACAACCATCTTGAGAAGATGCCTATAGCTGATTTACTTCAAAATATTAATAATGAAGATAAAACTGTACCGTTTGCTATAGAAAAGGCATTACCCCAAATTGAAGCATTAGTTGAGCAGGTTGTTTTTAAATTCAGAGAGGGCGGGCGTTTGTTTTATATTGGTGCCGGTACAAGCGGAAGATTAGGAATTGTTGATGCTTCAGAATGCCCCCCTACTTTCGGAGTACCTTTTGATCTAGTTATTGGTCTTATTGCCGGAGGTGATGCTGCTATACGTAAAGCGGTTGAATTTGCCGAAGATGATAAAGAGCAGGCCTGGAAAGACCTCTTGGAATATAAAATTAGCAGTAAAGATGTTGTTATAGGTATTGCTGCTTCAGGAACAACACCCTATGTAATTGGTGGTCTTGAAAAATGCAACGAGAATAATATAACAACAGGCTGTATAACATGTAATACCGGCAGTCCATTGGCTTCTGCTGCAAAGTACCCTGTAGAAGTTGTTGTAGGGCCTGAATTTATTACCGGAAGTTCACGTATGAAAGCCGGAACAGCTCAGAAGCTGGTATTGAATATGATATCCACAGCTACAATGATACAATTTGGGCATGTAAAAGGAAATAAAATGGTTGATATGCAGTTAAGCAACCATAAACTTGTTGACCGTGGTGTAAGAATGATCATGGATGAAATAAATGTTTCACAAGAAGTTGCCACTACCCTCTTGAGGAACATAAAAACGTTAGAAAAGCTATAGAAGCATATGCCAACAAATAAAAGAATATTATTAAAAGGTATAAGATACCTTGCAGGAGCACTACCACTCTTTTTTTTAGGCCCCGTAGTTATACACTCCTCTTTTAAAAATCAGAAACATTTTATGTTTATACCTGTTTTGGGTTTAGGCATAATAACATGCATAATAGGAATGTTACTAATGTTTTTTGGAATAAAAACTATTATGAAAAGCCTATTTGACTAAATATGAAAAAAATAACATATCTCGTTTTAGCATTTTCCTTACTTACATCATGCTATCAGCAGGAACGCAACTGTAAAGACTTTAAAACTGGAAAGTTCAGTTTTGAATATGAAATAAACGGTAAAGAGAAAACTACTCATTTTGAACGCACCGAAAATCTCGAAATAGAAACTTTTGAAGGTAAAACAGATACTTCAACTGTGCGTTGGGTAAATGATTGCGAATATATACTTCAAAAAGTACATCCTAAAAATATGCAGGAAGCAAAAGGCTGTACAAATGAGGATTATTGACAACAAAAGAAAATGCATATACTTTGACTTTTCAATTCTAGGTGATGCCAATAAACAAAAAGGACCGTAAGCAAACTTAATTAAAAATAAGTTCCATGTTTGAAGTTTTCTTAAACCCTAATGTTGGGTAGCATTGCTAACTCTTACTTTTTTAGAAA